>NZ_CM178734.1:0-3321479 GCF_058681255.1 Brevundimonas sp. FV1ye4L | reverse complement strand
TCAATTCCTTTGAGTTTTAATCTTGCGACCGTACTCCCCAGGCGGATTGCTTAATGCGTTAGCTGCGTCACCGAAATGCATGCATCCCGACAACTAGCAATCATCGTTTACGGCGTGGACTACCAGGGTATCTAATCCTGTTTGCTCCCCACGCTTTCGAGCCTCAGCGTCAGTAATGAGCCAGTATGTCGCCTTCGCCACTGGTGTTCTTCCGAATATCTACGAATTTCACCTCTACACTCGGAGTTCCACATACCTCTCTCATACTCAAGACACCCAGTATCAAAGGCAATTCCGAGGTTGAGCCCCGGGATTTCACCCCTGACTTAAATGTCCGCCTACGCTCCCTTTACGCCCAGTAATTCCGAGCAACGCTAGCCCCCTTCGTATTACCGCGGCTGCTGGCACGAAGTTAGCCGGGGCTTCTTCTGTAGGTACCGTCATTATCGTCCCTACTGAAAGAATTTTACAATCCTAAGACCTTCATCATTCACGCGGCATGGCTGCGTCAGGCTTTCGCCCATTGCGCAAGATTCCCCACTGCTGCCTCCCGTAGGAGTTTGGGCCGTGTCTCAGTCCCAATGTGGCTGATCATCCTCTCAGACCAGCTACTGATCGTCGCCTTGGTGAGCCTTTACCTCACCAACTAGCTAATCAGACGCGGGCCGCTCTAAAGGCGATAAATCTTTCCCCCGAAGGGCACATTCGGTATTAGCACAAGTTTCCCTGAGTTATTCCGAACCTAAAGGCACGTTCCCACGTGTTACTCACCCGTCCGCCACTAACTCCGAAGAGTTCGTTCGACTTGCATGTGTTAGGCCTGCCGCCAGCGTTCGCTCTGAGCCAGGATCAAACTCTCAGGTTGAGTTGACTTCTGACCTAAGCTTGAAGACCACCGAAGTGATCTTGGCATTAGTTCTACGTATTTTATTGACGAGTTCCCACGTCATCGATCCGAAGACCGACGCATGGTATCTTTTCAAAAAGACCGCAGATAGTCAGTGTCGTATGATAGCCTCTAGGACTATCGCTAGAACACCGCCGCCTGCGTTTCTCTTTCCATATCAACAATGTCAAAGACCTAAACCGCCTCAGCGGCCCGACTTGTTTAGCGCCTCGTCGTCGGCGGAGGCGGCGATTTAGAGAACCGCGAACCTCATGTCAACCGCTCTTTTCAGAGATTTTGCAGACCCGAGAGCGAACCCTCAAAACCACAAAAAACCACCGGAGGAAAACGCAGAGGCTTTCCTCTTAACCGTTCGGCGATTCGATTGGAGCGCGGAACCTATTGAAACCAACCCAGGAAAGCAAGAAGTTTCTCAACTCTTTCTTCCCCCCAAAACCCCCGAAACCGAAGCTCCGAAGCCCTCAGGGCCGGCCCGTTTCCGAGCGAGGCGGTCCTATACGGGGGAGACTTTTAACCCGCAACCAGATTCTGACAGATCGATGAAGAATCTCGCGGAGTCGGAGTCTCCGAAGCTTCACCGCACCCCGGTCAGCCAGCGGTGATATAGGTTCTGAGGCTTTCGGCCTCTCGGGCGTGTTCCGCGATCTGGCATTTGACCACATCACCGATGGAGATGACGCCGACCAATCGCCCGCCGTCCATCACCGGCAGATGGCGAATCCGCCGGTCGGTCATCCGGGTCATAAGCGCGGACATGGCCTCGCCTGGTTCGGCGAAGATGACCTTGGCCGTCATATAGTCTCCGACAGGGCGGTTCAGGGCGGACGGGCCGTCGGCGGCCAGAGCCTTGACCACGTCCCGTTCGGAAAACACGCCGACGACGGTCTCGCCGTCGCGGACCACCATGGCCCCGACCCGTTTCAGCTCCAGTTCCTCACAGGCGCGCGCCACCGTGAGGTAGGGCGCGATGGAGAAGACGGCGTTTCCCTTGGTCTTGAGGATCTCGGCGACGAACATCGCGGCTCCTTCTCTATGGTTAAGAGACGACCGCGGGGCCGGAATGGCGACAGGGCCGCTCGATAACCATGATCGCTCATGGGACCGCAGGAATCAAATCCGGGATTCAGGCTCGTCGGACGCGGCGTTGGGCAGCGGCCCTTTGCCGAAGGCGCGCGCCAGTGGGCCTATGGCCAGCAGGCCGGCGAAGAAGCCGAAGGCGTGCGCCTCCCACGCGATACGGGCTCCGTCGGCGCCCGGCGCATAGCCGATCAGGCCCGTCACCGCATTGACCACCATCCAGGCGAGGGAGGCGCTGACCACGCGCCGATCAAACAGGCCCAGCACCCTGCCCTGCCCGCCCATCAGACGGGTCGCCCCGCCGATCAGGCCGAACACGGCGCCGGAGGCTCCCACCATGGCGTCGTTCGAGCCCCAGTGAACCAGTCCGTAACCCAGAGCCGCAATCACGCCGCAACCTATATAGAAGAGCAGGAAGACGGTCGGCCCGATCCGGTCGCCGAATAGCCGGGCCACGGGCGCGCCAAAAGCCAGGGCGCCGACCGCGTTCATAATGGCGTGTGTCCAGCTGCCGTGCAGCAGCATGGCGGTCAGCAACCCACCCCACCGCCCGTTCTCCAGATCCACCGGCGCGAAGGCCATCGCGCCGCCCATGTCGGGCAGCTGACGCTGGAAGAAGAACAGGACAGGCATGGACAGGGCGATCAGCACCACCGTGACCGGGGCGTTGAACATCCTCTCGGACTTGGGCTCCCGGGGTTCGGGAGGCGCGGCGAATCGACCGTCGGGCTCGGACATTCGTCACCCATGCGCAGGGATTTCCCGTATCTCAAGCGCTTCTTAATAACCTTAACGCAGTTTGGGGTGCGGATCGTGCGTCGGTCCGTGGTTCGTTTGTGCGCGAGGAGCAACCCCCATGCCGGTCAAGAGGCTGATCGCCCCCCTGCCGACCGTGCTTGCGACCCTGGCCCTGGTCGCCCCGAGCGTGGCTGCGGGGCAGACCACGGGGTCCAGCGGCGCCGCGCGGTTCCAGCAGGGCTATGGCGCCGCCCGTAGCGCCACCAGCAGCGCAACCACCGGCTCGACCCGGGACGCCAACGGCAATCGCGTGATCGTCAACGGCATCATCCAGTCCGGCGCCTCTTCCTATTCCAGCCAGTCGGGCGGCGTGGCCTCGGCCTACGCCGGCGCCGGTTCGTCCAGCAGCGGCGGGTCGACCATCGGCGGCTCGACCGCCATCGGCAATCAGCTGAACGTCGTGGTCCAGGGCAGCCACAACACCGTCATCGTGAATTCGAAACAGACCAACAACGGCGACGTCAACGCCGGCACGGCCCTGAACGGAAGCCTCAACCTGCCATGAGCCGACCTGTCCTCATTCGCACCGGCGCCGTCGCGACCGCTGCCGCTCTGCTGCTGGCCGGCTGCGTCAGCCCGGTGGCCGGGCCGTCGGGCCAGTATGCGACGCCGATCGGCAATGCGCCGGTCACGTCCAACCCGACCCCCTATTCGACGGCTCTGTACTGCCTGGCCGACTACGCCCGCCGCTACAACCTGCCCTCGCCGCGCATGGCTGTGGGCCGGATCAGCGACTATACGGGCACCGTCTCGTCGGACGGCGGGCGCCAGATCACCGGCGGCGCCTCGCTGATGGCCAATTCGGCCCTGGCCAAGGCCGGGGCGCGGATCGTGGAGCGGTACGACACCTCGGTGTCGGAGCTGGAGCTACGCTACGCCAACAACAAGCTGATCGGCGACCAGACCCCCGGCGCGCAGGGCCCGGAAGACACCCAGTACCGCCGCATCCTGGCCGGCCAGGTGCCGGGCTCGGACTTCTACATCGTCGGCGGGATCACCGAGGTGAACTACAACATCCGCTCCGGCGGGTTCGACGCCGCCATGGGCGAAGTGGACAGCGACCGGCCAGGATCGGGCATCGCCACCTACCGCACCTATGTGATGAACATCGCCATGGACCTGCGGCTGGTGCAGACCACCACGCTCGAGGTCGTGGACGTCGTCTCGTACCAGAAGCAGATCATCGGCCGCGAGATCTCCGCCGGGGTGTTCGACTTCCTGAACGGCAATGTCTTCGACATCTCGGCCGGGTCCGGCGGGATGGAGCCGACGCAGCTGGCCGTGCGCGCCCTGGTCGAACGGGCCACGGTCGAGTTCATGGCCAATCTGTACGGCGCCCCCGGCCCCGAAATCTGCCTCGACGCCGCCAATGATCCGCTCGGCGACAGCGCCGTCGGCCCGACCGGCGGCTTCTATCCGGCCTACCCCACCACGGAAACCAACAATGGCCAGACCCGCGCCGATCCGTCTCGCTGGCATGATCGCCGCGACGGCGACGTTCGCCCTAGCCGCTACTGAGGCGACGGCCCAGACGACGGGCCAGGAGACGCTGCTGTGCGACCCTGAGACCGGGTCCTATTGCTCCAGCGCCCAGGATAACGACCGCGACGTCACCGGCCAGGTCGATGTCGATGTCTCGGTCGATCAGCTGACGGTGACGACCTACGCCGCCGGCAACCGTTTGACAGGCGGGATCGAGGCCGCCTCGGGCGCCCTGACGTCGCGCCAGACCATGACCGGTTCCGCCACGGCGACGACGCCGATCACCCTGACCGGCGAAGCCGAAGGCGCGGTCGGATCGCAGACCCAGGCGCGCGGCAACCTGTTGTCGGTCACGACGGACGGCGCAGCCTTCGCGGTCGATACGGCCCAGGTCGTCCAGGGCAGCGCAGCCGTCGATAACTGGCAGATCGAGGCCCGAACCGATCTTCAGGCGGGCGCCGCCCACGTCCTGGGCGGCGTTACAGCCGGCACGACGGCGGTCGCGAACGGCGTCCTCATGGGCGGTCCCTCGTCCTCGGTCACCGGACAGATCGACCAGTCCAGCGAAGCCACCGTCCTGGCCGAGACCGTCGCCGACGTTCAGTACATCCCCGCCCCCGCCGACTTCTCAGCCCAGGCCGTGGCCAACGCCGTCCAGACCTCGACCACCGGCGCCTCGCACCAGGACCTGACGATCCGCCAGACCAACGCGCCCTCGACCGTCGAGGCCCGCACCGACGTCTATGTCGACAACGCCTGGAACCTGGCCGCGCGCGCCAACGCCGGCGCCAACCAGAGCGTGCTGTACAACGCCGGCGGCTCCCTGGTCGCCGCGACCGACCAGACCAACCAGGGCCGGGTCCGCGCCGTCTCCCAGGCCCAGACCAACCTGCAGGGCCAGACCACCGTCTCGGCCCGCGCCGTCGCCAATGAGGTGATCGCCGGCAACCAGGACATCTATCTGGAGCTGGACAACATCCAGCTGAACAGCGGCGGGGTCGAGGCGACCGCGACCTATACGGGCGTCAGCGGCTACGACGCCTATGTCGGCGCCGAGGCCGTGGGCAACAGCGTCACCGGATACGCCTGTTCCCAGTGCGGCGGCGAGGTCAATGTGACCAACAGCCAGACCAACGACGCCAATGTCACCGCCACGACCACCGCCACCATCGGCGCCGGCCGCGCCGCCGTGGTCGGGGCGACCGCCGTGGGCAACAGCGCCACCTTCTATGTCAGCCGGCCGGGCGGCTGAGGACTAGACTCAATCCACGGTGAAAAAGGCGAGTCTATTTTCGTCTCGTCTTCGCGGGAACGCGGGGGCTGGGCGGAAAGGACCTTGTCGTAAAAACAGGGTGACAAAGCGCCAAAGCGCCATTTCCCGAGAGGGCGACGGGAGGGGGATTTGGTTTTCAAAGACCGTGGGAGAGAGTGTCGCACGGTTTTGAGGCGTGATGGGCTGAGGGGCGAATTCGAGCGCCGGGACCTTGAAAAGGCGGGGGATTGGCGGAGAAATTAGGATAGTAGGTGGGGTCCGAGTAGCGCCAGAAGCGGACATTCGCACCGATCCCGGAAGTGGACCTTCGTGCAGCTTGCTGAAGCGACGCTTTCTCCTCAAGGACCGCTCACGCGCGGCGTGTTAAGGTGCCTCAACCGTGGGAGGGAAACGAGTACTGTTGCCCGCCGCTATCGGCCAGCAACACGTCTTGGGACGTCGGCGTCTGGGACATATCCAGGTGGACGAGATTGAAAACGCGATCCGATCAGGGTCTCGACCGCACCTCGAAGTCGAGGGTCCAGCGGCCATCTCCGGCCCGGCGAAAATCGGCGATGCGCGCGACGATCTGGCGATCCAGACCATCGAGCAGGGCTGTTCCACTGCCGACCGAGGCGACCGTTGCATTCGTCTGCCAGAACGGGCCGCTCTCGCCCTTCAGCGTGAAGCGCAGATGGACGGTGTCGTTGGCTTTGGGCATGCGCGCTCAGACAGGAGATGGTTCCGGACAAAATCAGCCCCGTCGCACAGGGCGACGAGGCCGGAAGTCGATTTGGGAGGAAACGCCCAGGAAGGGCGGACCCGAGATGGCGATGGGCGAACTGGGATTCAAGGGCGATCCCATGACCTTCGCCGCCGCCCTAGCCGCCAGACAGCGTGGTCGCCACGACCGGCGCCAGACCTTCGGCGATGATGCGCACCCCCTGGGCGTTGGGGTGGATGCCGTCTGGCTGGTTATAGCGGCGATCCAGGGCCACGCCTTCAAGCAGAAAGGGATAGGCCGCCACATCATCATTGCGGGCCAGATCCTCGAAGATTCGGTCGAACTCGGCGGCGTAGGCGCCGTACTGCGGCGGCGCCCTCATCCCCGCCAACAGGACGGGAATGTCGCGCGCCTTCAGCGATGCAATGATGGCCTCCAGGTTGGCCCGGACCGTTTTCGGATCCACGCCTTGAAGCATGTCGTTGCCCCCCAGGGCGACGATGCACAGATCGGTGTCGTCCTGGACGCTGTAGCCGACCCGCGCCAACCCGCCGCCGGTCGTGTCACCCGACACTCCGGCCCCGCGAACCCTGACGCTGAGCCCCTTTGCACGCAGCGCCTCTTCGAGCCGCACCGGCAGAGACTCGGCCGATGGCAAGCCGAAGCCGGCAGTGATGGAATCCCCCAGAAGGGTCACGACCCTTTCCGGCGCGCCCGCACTGTCAGCCGAGGACGGGGGCGAAGCCGAGGGGGCAGCCGGCGCCTCTGGCGCGTCGTCTTTCGCGCGGCTGCATCCGGCGAGCACGAGCCCCAGCCCTCCGGTCAGGAGCGTGCGGCGAGGAATGGGCGGCATGGGCGATGAGGGCTTTGGAGTCATGATCTGCGCACCCATATAGGGACCGCCTTTCCTCCTCCCAATGCAGCAAGCGACATATCGATGGCTTCAGCCGCCCCGCTCGTCCTCGACGGCGTCGTCCTCACCCTGCCCTCGGCCGCAGGCCCCGTGGAAATCCTTCGTGGCGTGGACCTGGTCGTGGCGCCGGCGGAGACGGTCGCCATCGTCGGCCCCTCCGGTTCAGGCAAATCCTCGCTGATTTCCATCGCCGCCGGGCTGGAGACGCCGACCCGTGGCCGGGCGATGCTGTTCAATCAGGACTTGGCCGCTCTGGGCGAAGACGGCCGCGCCCGTCTGCGTCGGGGGCGCGCCGCCCTTGTGTTTCAGAGCTTTCACCTCCTTCCCAATATGACAGCCGAGGAAAATGTATCCGCACCGCTGGAGCTGGCCCACCGGCCTGACGCGGTCGCACAGGCGCGGGCCTGGCTGGAACGGGTCGGCCTTGGCGCCCGGCGGTCGCACTATCCCCACCAGATGTCGGGCGGCGAACAACAGCGCGTCGCCCTGGCCCGCGCCCTGGCGATCGGACCGGAACTCCTGTTCGCCGACGAACCAACGGGCAATCTGGACGGAACCAACGGCGCCTTTGTTGCAGACCTCCTGTTCGACCTTGTGCACGACAGCGGCGCGGCCCTAGTCCTGGTGACCCATGACGACCGTCTCGCCGCCCGCGCGGACCGGATCGTGACGATGCGCGACGGCCAGGTCGTCACCCCCTCGCAGGCCGCCGCGTGAGGCTCGCCGTCCGCTTCGCCTGCCGCGAACTCCGCTCCGGGATCGCGGGGTTCCGCATCTTCCTGGCCTGTCTGGCCCTGGGCGTGGCGGCGATCGCGGCCTCGGGCTCAACCGCCGAGGCCTTTCGCCAGGGACTGGCCAGTCAGGCGCGGGAGATCCTTGGAGGCGACGTCGTCTTCAGCCTCGACCAGGGCCGGTTCAGCCCCGACCAGCGCGCGGCCTTCGCCGCCCTGGGGCCGCTCGCCTATTCGGTGCGAGCCAACGGCATGGCCGAGACGGGCGTCGGCCAGCGTCGTCTGGTCGATATGCGCGGGGTCGACGCCGCCTATCCCCTGGTCGGCGCCGTCGAACTGTCCGGCGCGCCCGATCTAGCAACGGCCTTGCGCGTCGAGAACGGCGTGGCGGGCGCCGTCGTCGAACAGCGCCTGCTGGATCGGCTCCACCTCAAGCTCGGCGACACCTTCACGGTGGGTGGAACGCTGTTCGTTGCGAGGGCCGTCCTTGTGGCCGAACCCGACCGACTGGGCCGGGGTTTTGCGCTTGGCCCCCGCGTGGTGACGACGGTCCCCGCTGTCGAACGGGCAGGCCTGCTCGCCCCCGGCGGCCTGTTTGGCGAGGCGGTGCGCATCGCCCTTCCTGCCGACGTCGATCCCAAGGCCGCTATTGCAGCCATAGAGAAACGGTTTCCGCAGGCTCGGCTCGAAGCCCGGGATCGGTCCGAGGCCGCGGCCGGCGCCGGGCGACTGATCGATCAGCTCGAATATTTCCTCGGCTTCATCGGCCTGGCGTCTCTCGTGGCCGGCGGGCTCGGCGTCGGGGGCGCCGTCTCGGCCTATCTGGAGGGCCGCAAGCCGTCGATCGCCACCCTGAAAGCGCTTGGCGCGGAGGGCGGGCTGATCCGCGACATCTATCTGACCCAGATCGGGGTCCTCGCTGCCGTCGGCGTCGCCATTGGGCTTGTGATCGGGGCCATCGTGCCGCTCGTCATCGGCGTATTGGCGAAGGACAGCCTGCCGATCCCCGCCCTCTTCGCCGTCTATCCCGCGCCGCTCGTAAAGGCCGGGGCATTCGGACTGCTGGCGGCTGCCGCCTTCGCCCTCACGCCCCTGGCCCGCGCCCGCGCTACCCCGCCCTCGTCCCTGTTCCGTCGCCAGCTCACCGACCGACCCGTCCTCGGCGTCGAACTGGTCTTCGCCGTGCTGGCCGCGCTCGGACTGGCGGGCCTGGCCCTTTGGACCGCACCGTCGAAACTTGCGGCGGCGGCATTGATCGGCGGCACGGTCGTCGCCTTCGCCCTCCTTTGGCTGCTTGGTCGCTTGGCGGCCGCCCTGGCCGGACGCCTGAGACGTCAGGCCGGCGGCGCGATCCGCCTGGGGCTTGCCAATCTCGCCGGCCCGCGCTCGGCGGCGCGCACGGCCTCCCCCGCCATCGGCCTGGGCGTTGCGCTGCTGGCCATGGTCGTCCTCATCCAGTCCAGCCTGCTGGGCCAGATCACCGAGGTCGCCCCGCGATCGGCCCCGTCCGTGGTCTTCACAGAAATCCCCGCCGATCGCGGCGCGGCGTTCGATGCGGCGGTGGCGAAAGTGATGTCCAACCCAGGACCGGACCGCTACCGGCGCCTTCCTCTCCTGACGGGGCGGATCGTGCGTTTGAAAGGCGCGCCCGTCGATCTCGATGCCCTGCCTCAGGGTGAACGCTGGGCCTTCGACCAGGACATTCTCCTGACCGCGCTGGCCAGTGCGCCGGATGATGCAAACCTCGTCGCCGGTCAGTGGTGGGCCGCCGGCTATGCGGGTGCGCCGCAAATCGCCCTCTCACAAGATCTGGCCAAGGCCGCCGATCTAAAGGTCGGCGACAGCCTGACCCTGCAACTGCTGGGGCGGGAGATGGACGTCCGCATCGCCGCCCTGCGCCGGACCGAACCGGGCGGGTTCGGGACCAACTTCCTGCTCGTCCTCAACGCCGCCGCCATCGAAGGTGCCAATCCCCGCAGCGTCGCCATTGCGCGCGCCAGGCCCGCCGAAGAAACGGCCCTGACCCAGACGCTTGGCGCAGACTTCCGCGAAGTGAACATCATCAGCGTCCGCGAACAGCTTGAGGCCGCCGCCACCCTGTTCGACCGCCTTGCTCTGGCCATCCGCGGGGCCGCGGCCGTCGCCGGTCTCGCCGGGCTGCTCGTTCTGGTCGGAGCCATCGCGGCAGGCGTGCGCGAACGGGCGCGCGAGGCGGCCGTCCTCAAGGTGCTGGGCGGCTCTCACGCCCAGATTCTGACCGCCTACCTCGTGGAATACAGTCTGGTTGGCGCCATCGCCGGGCTCGCCGGCCTGCTCCTCGGCACCGCCGGCGCCTTGCCGGTCGTGACCCTTGCCTTCAAGGCGACCTGGAGCATGGACTGGACTGGCGTCGTCCTCCTTCTGACCGGCGCCACGGGCGTTGCGGCTCTGGGCGGCGGTTTGGCGGCCTTGCACGCCCTGTCGCGGCGTCCCGCACCAGTTCTCCGCTCGGATTGACTACGGCGAAGCCCATTAATCCGCACGCCCGCCGAGGATGAGGGGCGCCGCAAGGGCGGTGAGACTGATGATCAGCAGCGCCGTCGCGATCAATCACGTCTCATGGCCTGCGCTGAGGTGTGAACGGCCCCTAGGCGCCATAACCGGTCATAGGGTTTCCGCCGCAAAACAGACGTCCGAGGCGTCGACTCCGACCGCTTTGTACCTAACCGCTATTCCGCCAAACGGCACCACCCAATTGAACGCCGCCCTTTCCCTCGGTGGGGTTATGGTGAGGAGCGCCTACGCCGGAGTAGCCCCATCCCCTCACCGAGACGAGATAGGACAACGAAGAAGGCGGGTACGAAAACCAACGCCAGCAAGGTGGAGGCGATCATGCCGGAGAAGACGGCAACGCCGATCGACTTGCGCGCCGCCGCTCCTGCCCCGTCTGAAAGGATCAAGGGCACGACACCGAGAATGAAAGACAGCGAGGTCATCAAGATGGGGCGAAACCGCTCGCGGCAGGCATGAGCCACGGCGGCTTCGATCGTTTCACCCGCGATTCTGTGTTCGCGCGCGACTTCCACGATGAGGATTCCATTTTTTGCCGACAGCGCGATCAGCAGCACAAGCCCGATCTGCGTGTAGATTGTGTTGGGCAAACCCAGCGCAAGCAGGACGGCCACCGTTCCCAGGAGCGCCAGCGGCACGGCCCCGATCACGCTGAGCGGCAGCAGCCAGCTCTCATACTGCCCCGCCAACACGAGGTAGACGAGCAGAATGGACAGGGCGAATATAATCAGGGCGGCGCTCCCCGCCAGCTTTTCCTGATACGACAGGCCGGTCCAGGCGTACGACATTCCGCTGGGGAGGGCTTCCTCCGCGAACCGTTCCAGGACCGTCAGCGCCTGTCCTGAACTGTAGCCCGGCGCGGCCGATCCGTTGATGGTGGCAGTCGGGTAGAGATTGTAGAGGCTGATCAGCGCCGGACCCGTCGTCCGCTCCACACTGGCGAAGGCCGACAGCGGCACCATGGCCCCCGACCGGCTGCGAACGGATAGCCGGGTGATGTCCTCTATGTCCATCCGATGTTCTGCGTCGGCTTGGACGAAGACGGTGTAGGTTTGCCCGAACCGTGTGAACTGGTTGGCGAACGATGAACCGAGATAGGTCGTCAGGGCGTCGAAAGCGACATCGGGGGCCACGCCAAGCGCCTGAGCGCGCTCCCGATCAATGCGGACCGAGAGTTGAGGCGCATCGGCGCGAAAAGGTGAAAACGCTTGCTGGATCGCAGGATCGTCAGCGGCTCGGCTGGCGATCGCGTTCGTCGCCTCGGACAGACGCCCGTAGTCAACGGATCCATCGACCAACTGGGCCTGCATCTGGAAGCCGCCCGAAAGGCCAAGGCCGGGGATGGACGGCGGAACGGTTAGAAGAATGCTGGCGTCCTGGACCGATCGAAGATTCTCATTCAACGCCGCGAAGACCGATGGCAGATCGCCGCCATCGATCTTGTCGCGCTCATCCCAGGGCTTGAGCACGATGTAGAGCAGCCCCGCGCTGGCGAGCGACGCATTGTTGTCGAGCGCGGAAACGCCGTCGATCGCGACGACATGTTCGACGGCGGGGTGGGCCCTTACGATCCGTGTCATCTCGGCCGTCGCCCGCTCGGTGCGCTCGAGCGTGGCCCCGCTCGGCAGCCGCGCGATGGCCAGCATGTATCCCTGGTCCTCGGTCGGGATGAATCCCGTCGGCGTCCGGACCAGACCGATGACCGCCAGGCCGCACAGGGCGATCCCGATGATGACCGCGACCCTGCTCCGGCGGACGATCCGCTCGACCAGCGCGAGATACTTCCGCTCGAGCCAGCCATATCCCCATTCAAACCCGCGCCGGAACCGGGCCAGGGCATGTTTCGATGGGGCAGCGCCCTCAGCGTCCTGCTTTCTGGCGCGGAGCCACTGGGCGCTCTGGGTGGGTTTGAGCGTTATCGCGTTGATCGCGCTGAGGAAGGCGGTGGCGGCGATCACCAGGGCGAACTGGCGATACATCTCACCCGTCACGCCGGGCATGAAGGCCGCGGGCAGAAACACGGCCATCAGCACCAGGGTGATGCCGAGGATCGGCCCCAGCAGCTGGCGCATTGCCGCGTCCGCCGCTTCCCGGGGCGCCATGCCCTGTTCGAGCCGCTGGGTGACCCCCTCGACGACGATGATGGCGTCGTCGACCACGATCCCGATCGAAAGGACGATGGCAAAGAGCGTCAGGAGATTGATCGAGAAGCCCAGGGCCGCCATGGCCGCGAAGGCGGCGATGATCGTGACCGGGACGGTCGTGGCCGGGATCAGGGTTGCGCGCCAATCCTGCAGGAACAGCAGTATGACCAGCAGCACGAGTATTCCGGCTTCGATCAGGGTCTTGTAGACCTCGTGGATCGACTTCTCGACGAACTCGGTGGTGTCGAGCGGGACCGTGTATTCCAGACCCGGCGGGAACTGCGCGGACAGTCGCTCCAGGGTCTCCTCGACCCGTTCCGCCGTTTCGAGGGCGTTCGCATCGGGCAACTGATAGATGGCCAGTCCCGCGGCCGGCTGCCCGTCGTAACGGAAGTTCTGACCGTAGTTGTTGCTGCCCAGCTCGACCCGGGCGACGTCTCCCAGCCGCGTCAGGGGCGCGGACGGCTCGGTTCCCGACTTGACGATGATGTTGGCGAAGTCCTCCGGCGTTTCGAAACTGCTATCGACATCGACGGACAGCTGCAGGATTTCGCCCGGCCGAGCCGGCGTCGACCCGATGCTGCCGGCGCTGACGCGCTGGCTCTGGCGGGCGATCGCCGAGAGGACGTCGTTGGGCTGGAGCCCTCGCGCGCTCATGAGTTCGGGATCCAGCCAGACCCGCATGCTGTAGGCACCGACGCCGAAGACTGTGACGTCGCCTACCCCCGGCAAGCGCACCAGCTCGTCGCGCAGCCGCGCGCCCGCGAAGTTGGCCAGCTCAAGGCCGTCATAGTCGCCGTTCCTGGAGACGAGCGTCACCATCTGCAGGATCGCGGTCGATCGTTGGCGGGTGACGACGCCCTGCTGCTGCGCCGACTGGGGCAGCTGCGGCAAGGCGATGGCCACGCGGTTCTGGACCAGCACCTGGGCGGCGTCGAGGTCCGTTCCCGGTTCGAACGTTACCAGGAGGGAGTATCGACCGTCGTTGGACGAGGTCGACTGCATGTAGAGCATGCCCTCGACGCCGTTGACCTGTCGCTCGATCGGCCGGGCCACGGTCTCCAGAATGGTCTGGGCGTTCGCGCCAGGCGCGCTCGCCGTCACCGAGATCGTCGGTGGCGCCAGCGGCGGATACTGCGCGACGGGCAGCGCGAAGATCGCGATCCCGCCGATCACCATCATCAGGATGGCGATGACATTGGCGAGGACCGGCCGGTCGATGAAGTATCGGGCGATCACGGCGCAGCCGTCGTAGCCGGAGCCGATGCGCTGACGGCCCTTGCCGGCTGACCGAGCCGAACATTGGCGAGACCGTTGACGATGACCCGATCTTGGGGGCTCAGCCCGCTGGTGACGATGCGGTTGCGGCCCGACTCGCCCTCCACTTCGATGTCGCGACGACGGACCTTGTTTTCGGCGTCAAGCACCAGGACGTAGTCGCCGAGGGGATCACTCTGGATCGCGGAGGCGGGCACCTCCATTCGCGGCTCAATCGCTCCCAGCTCGATCCGCACACGTGCGAACATGCCTGGAAGAAGATCGGTTCGACCGGTGTTCGGCATGATCGCACGCGCCTGCAGCGCCCCGGTGGACGGGTCAATCTGCCGGTCGGCGAAGTCGAGAGCGCCGACGTAAGGAAAATCCGTCTGATCCAGAAGCCCGACCGCGACGGGATAGCCGCGCCCGGAGCGCGGCACGGTCTCGCCCCGCGCCCGCAACGCTTCCAGAATGCGCAGCACCTGCCGCTCGCCCAGACTGAACTCGACATGGACGGGATCCAGTCGCTGGATCGTGGCCAGCCTCGCAGTCCCGGCGGAGACGAAATCCCCGACATCGACGGTCGTCGCCCCGATCCAGCCGCTGAACGGAGCCCGGACGACCGTGTAGGACAGATTGATCCGCGCCAGCCGCGAGTTGGCCTCGGCCTGGGCCAGGGCATGGCCCGCATTGTCCAGGTTGTTGCGGGAGGTGGCGTCGTCCGCCCACAGGCGCTGCTGCAGATCGTACTGATCGCGCGCCTGCGCTTCTGCGGCAGTGGCGAGGGCCAGTTGCGCGTCGTAGGGTTCGGGCGAGATCCGGAACAGATGCTGACCCCGACGAACGAAAGATCCGTCTGTGAACATCTTGGCCGTTATCGGGCCCGAGGCCTGTGGGGTCAGATCTACCGAACTCGAAGCTGAAACGGTCCCTGTCAGCTCGAGGACGCTCGCGCCTTCCGTCATGCTCGGCCGAGCTACGGTCACCTGCGGCGCCTGCCCTCCAGTCGCTCCGGGGTCAGAGCGGCCGCACGACGACAGAACAAACGCTCCCGCCACACAGGCCGCCGCGGTCAGGTATCGCCCCATCATCGCTCGCTCTCGTTCTGGCTGATCGAACCGTCGAGCGGGTCGAGACGGTCCCCCCATCGGGTGCGGGCTCGCATGCGCTGGCTGGTTTCAGCGGATAATCGCGCCGGCAATCCGGTCGCACGCGCACCGAGACCCAGAGACCGATTCAGCGCGACATAGGCCATGGCGACGTTGCCCTGGGCTTGCAGCAAGGCATCCTGAACCGCGCTGTCGTTCAACTGTGCCGTCAGGATGTCCTGGCGGGCGGCGCCGCCCTGGGCGTAGCGGTCAGAGGCAAGCTGAACCAGTCGTACGCTCTCCGCCGTCGAGGCGGCAAGCGCCTCGGTCGTGTCACGAGCGGCCGCGTACTGCGCGAGGGCGTCGGCGACGTCCCGCTGTGCGGAGAGGACGGTCAGGGTAAAGGCCTGGATCGCCTGCTCCAGACCGGCGTCCTGCACCAGCACCTGCCCCATGATCCGGTCCCGCTGGAAGAGCGGAAGAACGATCGACAGGCCGCCTCTTATGCTGCGTTCGTCCCAACTGAAGATGTCGAGCAGGGAGGACTCGCCGATGGTGTTGGAACTCAGCCCGATCGATCCCGACAGCGAGAAGGAGGGGTACAGATTAGCCTTGGCGCTGTTCGACCTGGCGTATTGCGAGCGGGCCACGAGTTCGGCCTGCAGCACGTCGGGTCGAGCGCGCAGCAGATCATGAGGTACGCCCGGATCCGGAGGCGATGGCGCGACCGGAATGGGAGTTGGATCAACCAGAATTTTAGCGATCTCTCCGTCGGTCGTGCCGGTGAGCAGAGCAATCGCGTGTCGGCCCATCTCAACATCCAGCACCAGCGCCGCAACGGTCGCCTCCTGCTGCTGCAGCGCCAGCCTCGCCTGAGTGGGATCGCTCGGGTCGGTCAATCCGTGGCGATGACGCGCCTCAGCCAAGACCAGGCTTTGTGTTCGAAGCGCCGCGTCGCTACGGGCCAACGCCAGTCGGGCCTGACTGGTGCGATAGTCGATGTAGGCGCTGGCGAGTTGCCCGATAAGCGACACCAGAGCTGCGTCGTAGGCCTGCTGGGCGCTGAGATAGGCGTAGGCGTCGCCAAGGGCGGCGTTGCGCGCACCGCCCCAGAAATCGAGCTCCCAACTGCTCTGAAGCCCGAGGTTGGCGGAGTAGATCGTCGGGTCGATACGGTCGATCCGATCGGCCAGGGCGGGGGGAATGCGGACCACATTCGACCCGGCTGCGCCCGCGAACTGCGGCCCCAGGGACGCCCCGCTGGACATCATCTGTCCCTGGGCCTGGGCGATCTTGGCGGCGGCGCTTTGAAGATTCGGACTGTCCCGAATCGCGCGAACCACGAGCGCGTCGAGGGTCAGGTCCCCGAAGGCGCGCCACCAATCGGGCTGCTGCGGAACCCCGTCCGGCCCGACCTCAGTTACCCAGGTCGCATCGACCGCCTCGGGCAAGGCCGCCATGGGCATCGTCGTCCCGCACGCCGACAACAGGACAAGAATGACCATCGACCCGGCAGCGGCGCGACCACGGCGTCCGTACGCGTCACCTCTGGGCCGAACCCGCCCGCTATGGCTATCGCCGACGCCGGACAGGCTCATCGGTCGTACTGGTCGGCCAGTCTGGCTTCGAGTTGCGGCAGGGTTACGAACCCGTCGCGGTCGGTGTCGACCCGACGAAAGTTCGATGCCAGACGGCTCATGCCCGCGTTGCTGGCCTCCTGCTGGCTGAGCTTGCCGTCGCCGTTGACGTCGGCGCGCCGAAATTGGGTCCTCAGCTCCGCCAAAGCCTCTTCGTAGGTCTGGTCTTGCGCGACGGCCGTGGCTGCAAGGGTCAAACCGAGCACGGCCAAAAGCACGCGCTTTCGAAAATCAGGCATGTTCGATGCTCCTGAAGCGTTCGAGATTGCCGTCGAGGCCCTCGCATCTGGCGAGCGAGCCACGGCTGAGTTACCGCGTAAGGCGAAGCTGGGTTTGCCGTCGGCGTGGCGGATTGTGGCGAAATGTTGCCAAACAGCCAGGCTGCCGGTGGCAATGGCTGGCAACCGGCCAAGGTTGCCCCCGGTCCTCAGGCCGAGCTGCGTCAGTCCTCGCTATCGGGAGGTGTCACTGTCGTGGTCTTGCTCAGGTCGCCATCATCGTTGATCTTCCCCCGCAAAAGTGGACGGGGTTAAGCCGCTCTGCGTTCGGCCTCGGCGGGGCTGATATAGCCCAGTGCTGAGTGCAGGCGACGGGGATTGTAGAAGCCCTCGATGTATCCGAACAGGTCTCGCCGCGCCTGGTCGCGGGTGGCGTAGACGCGGTGATGGACGCGCTCGGTTTTGAGGGTGTGGAAGAAGCTTTCCATGGGCGCATTGTCCCAGCAGTCCCCCTTGCGGCTCATGGACGGCGTGATGCCGGATCGAGCAAGCGCGGAGCGATAGGCCTCGGCGGCATATTGGATTCCGCGATCGGAATGGTGGATCAGGCCGGGCGCGGGGCGCTGACGTTCGACGGCCATGTTGAGGGCGTCCAGGGCGATCTCGGTGTGCAGGGTCTGGCGCATGGACCAGCCCACGATCTTGCGGGTGTGCATGTCAAGGATGGCGGCGAGGTAGAGCCAGCCTTCACCCGTTGGGATATAGGTCAGATCGGCGAGCCAGACCTGGTTGGGCGCCGCCGCCTCGAAGTTCCGGGCCAGCCTGTTGGGCGCGATGGGATAGCCGTGGCGGCTGTTCGTCGTCCGGGCGCGACGCGGCAGGGCGGCCAGCCCTCGCAGGCCGGCACGGCGCATCAGCCGCTCCACGCGGGATCGACCAATCCGACGTCCATGCCGACGCAAGGTGGCGTGGATGCGTGGCGAGCCGTAGCAGCCGCTGCTCTCGGCATGGATCAGCCGGATGTCCTCGGTCAGCTCGCGATTGGCCACGGACCTCGGGCTCTCGGGGCGACCGCGCCAGGCATAGTAACCGCTGGCCGAAAGCCCCAGGACCGCACACATCACGCGGACCGGCCAAACCTGACGATGCTCATCGACGAACCCGAACTTCATCGGGAGGCCGCTCCGAAGATGAGCGCGGCTTTTTTTAGAATGTCCCGCTCCATCCGAAGCTGACCGTTCTCCCGTCGCAACCGGGCCAACTCCGCCGCCATGTCCGACGGCGACGGGGACGACGCCTGCGTTGTGGGGCGCCGCGACGTCCCCGTCGCCTGCACCCCGAACTGCGTCATCCATCGACGCAGCACCGTCTCGTGGAGACCCAGCTCACGGGCCACCGCCCCGACGCTCAGGCCGCCGTTGGCGACGCGGTCAACCGCCTCGCGCTTGAAAGAATCCGGGAAGTTCCGGCGTTGAACACTCATCAGACACTCCTCTCCAGCTCCGAAAAGCTAGCATGGGTGTCCACCAAAACGAGGGAGGATCATCGTTGGTCACCACAGTATCTCGGGTCGCAAGCGTGTTGCCGTCGGCATCCTTCACCGCGCGGTTGAAGCTGCCTCCGTAGTCCGTACGCGCCACCTCGGAGTCAACAGCACCACCACGCCCGGTGCTCGTGTCGAACTGTCGGCTTCGCGTCGCCCCCGTGTCGGTGCGGGCGACCGTGTCGCTCCCGGAGGCGGTTTCGCCAGAACGGGTGTAGGCCTCGCGTTCCCGACTGGCCGAGTCTTCATCGATGGAACGCGTAAGGGATCGCCCGGCCGTGTCCCCGTCGCGGTCAGTGAACGTCCGGGACGTCACGGCCCCATCCTCGGTGCGTCTGAACTCACCCAGGATGCCCGCCGTCTGGCCCTCGGGGCCCGTCACGATCCGCGAGCGGTAGGCTCGCTCGCCCTCAGCGTTGATATCCGCCTCGATCCTGCGCGAGAATTCGCCGCGACCCGTGGTCACCTGATCCGATCGGGTCACGGGATCGGCGCCGCGCCGCGCCTCGCGGCGCTCCTCGCGTCTGTCCTGCGCCTGGGCGTCGACGGGAGCGGCGCCCACCAGGATGGTGAGAGCGCTCATGCTCGCGAACAGCGCTGAGACGTGGGATTGCGTTTTCATGGGTCGGTTCCTGACTTTTCTGAAGGTTTGATGGCAAGGCGCGGCATGCCCTTGCTCGACACATCCAGGCCTCGCTTCCAGGCGGCGCCCGTTGCCGGCACTTGCCGAGCAGGCGACGCTTTGTTGCGGAATGTCGCCTCGTGCTCAGTTCTGACGGAGATTGGCCTGATGGGCGAAGGCGCGCCCATCGGTGACGACGATCCGCCCGAAGCCGAGCACCGCGGCCATGTTGTAGGCATCGAACTCGCTGCTGAGCCCCATCTCCTGGATGGCCGGAGCAGAGCGAGTGACGGCGGTCAGGCGCGCGAGAACGCCGCGCGCGAGATAGGGCGTCATCGCACCCTCGCCACCGACGTAGAGGAGAACCAGTGTTTCACGGTTTGCGCCGACAGCTTGCGCGACGATGGGAACCGATCGCCCGGGTATGCCGACGGCGAGGTTCACCTGATCGACGAAAGACTGTCGTTGTTGTGGACCAACACCAGGCAACTGCTGGAACAGGATGTCTGGCGTCTCCACGCTTGAGGCCGGGGGATAGTAGAGACCTGCGCCTGTGGTTTCGTCGGAAACGGCGGCGACGGATCCGGCGTCGCCGGCGTGCATGGTGACGGGCACGGCGCACGCACCGAGCGCGCCGCACGACGCGATCGTTGCGATCGTTGCGATCGTGGCGAGGGCGGTGTGTTTGCGGGGGCTCATGGGATGATGCCTCTTGACGGGCTGGCGCGCCTACCGGCGCAGAGCAGCCAGTTCGCTCGCGCTGAGCACTCGGTTTTGATCGGTGTCGCCGTTCTCGAAAAGCGGCGCGGGGGCGTTGAGCATTTCGCTCCGCGTGATCCGTCCATCGCGGTTGGCGTCGGCCGCCCTCAGGCTGTTGAAGGCTTGCTCGAAGCGGCTTCTTCCGGGACCGAATGCCGGGCTGTCGCTGCTTTCGACCGCCCCATTTCCGTTGCGATCAAGCCGGGCAAAGATGCTGGCGCGCATGTCCATCATTTCTTGCCATGTGACGCTTCCGTCCCCATTGGCGTCCGCCTCTCGCAGTTGCTCCAGCGACTGGGCCGAGGCGGTGTCTGAAAAGGCCAGGGCCATGACGCCTGCGAGCAGCGCGCACAGGCTCGGCTGCCATTCAATCTTCTTGATCATGTTCGGTCTCCTTCAAATCCGTTGGTGATGGAGACAGGCTAGGCGCGGCGTCGTGCAGCGGTTTGGCGCGGCTGAAACCGTTTGTCGCGGGATGTTGCCGACCACCCGTACGGCTAGGTCAGAAGGTCCCGTGGAAAGCGAACGATGGCCGCAAGACCGCCTTCGGGGCGGTTCTCCAGATGCAGGCTCGCGCCATGCGCCTTGGCGATGGCGCGAGCGATGCCCAGGCCGAGACCGGTTCCACCTGTGGCGCGATTGCGCGAGTTTTCCCCGCGCTGAAAAGGCTGGAAAAGCGTCTCGAGTTGATCCTCAGGCAAGCCGGGGCCGTCGTCCTCGATGCAAACCTCACGACCGCCTTCGGTCGCGATGACCCGAACGGTGATCTTCGTTCCGCCGTAGCGCCGGGCGTTCTCCATCAGATTTTCGAACAGCCGATGAAGCCCGACCGGATCGCCCACGATGACAAAATCCTCGTCCGAGGGGGCTACGAGCCTGATCGGATAGGGCGCAGCGTTCGACATGTCACTGACGAAGCTGTCGAGGCGGATCAGCTCCTGGGGTCCCGACGGACTCTGCGCGCGCGCATAGGCGAGCATGTCAGTGATGAGGGCTTCCATCTGGGCGATATCTCCCTCGATCTCATGGGCAGACACCGCCCCACGCTCGTCCATGCGCAGGCGGATCCGGGTGATCCCGGTCCTGACATCATGGGCGATCGCCGCGACCATCTGTTCACGCTCCCGAATGAGTCCTGTCAGGCGCTCGCGCATCCGATTGAGCGCCGCGGACACCCGCCGAAGCTCCGCAGGCCCCGTCTCCGAGATACCGGAACCGGCATCGCCCAACTCCACCTGCGCGGCATCATGCTCTAGCCGGCGGATCGGCCGCAATGTGACCGCGGCGATCGCAAGGCCGAGCGCGAACGAGAACAGCACGAGGACGAGACCCGACGTCACGAGCGCTGCAGATGGCCGACTGAGCCTCAGAGCGGGGACAAGCCAGACATTCACAATCCGGCCGTCTCGGAGTTGGATCGCGACCTGCAGCGCGGCGGTTCCGACCAAAGGACCGGTCCCTTCCCGCCTGAGCCTGGACTGCAGGCCCAGCACGCCGAGCGCCTGAAAGCGTATCTCCCGGTCCTTCAGCAGTTCGGCCACGTCGCTCTCGCTGTTCGCGAGCCTCGCTCGCATTACTGCGCGTGGCTCAAGCCCTTCAGCGAAGTCCTCGCTGATGGCGGCGGTGCGATAGCCTCCCCCATAGGCTGAGAGGATGAAGGGCTGGATCTCTTGTGGTGAGGTCTCCACGAGCCACACCAGTTCAGCGATGCTCTCGGCATTGTCGGTCAAGGCCCGGGGATAGAGCGCCTCAGCCGCGAGAGGGGTCTGCATCATGAGGATCACGACGGCGAACATCGCCATGAGCGCGGCGACGGTCAGGGCGGTGATCCTAACGACCAGAGACGATACGGCCCGCTGGAGCCAGATCATCAGGCCGGCATCCTCGCCACCTTCGCCGCGAAGGCATAACCCAGATTGCGAACCGTCTTGATATAGTCGGGGTAGCGGGGGTCGGTCTCGATCTTGTTGCGAATACGGCTGATCTGGCTGTCGATGCTGCGGTCGAAGGGATTGGCCACGGCCCCGCGGGAAAGGTCCAGCAACTGGTCCCGCGAGAGGACTCGAGGCGCGCGCTCGACCAGCGCGAGCAACAGCGCGAATTCTCCCGATGTCAGGTGGACGGGACGACCATCGTCACGGTCGAGCGACATCTGCTCTGGAGAAAGACGGAATGGACCGAAGGCGAAGACGGACCTATCGCCCGTTCCTTCCCCGGGTTTGGCTTCTCGCGCCCGGCGCAGGACGGTCTTGATGCGCGCGACAAGTTCGCGCGGATTGAACGGCTTTGGCAAATAGTCGTCGGCGCCAATCTCGAGCCCGATGATCCGATCAACATCTTCGGCGAGCGCAGTCAGCATGATGATCGGCACGTTCGAGCGCATTCGCAGCCGACGACAGAATGACAGGCCGTCCTCGCCCTCCATCATCAGATCGAGCACGATCAAATCGGCCGGGAAACGCTCAAGGACCGCGTCGGCCTCTGCCGCATTCCGGGCGGTCGTGGCGGACATGCCGTTGCGGCCGAGCACGCCTTCCAGCAGCGCCAGGATGTCGGCGTCGTCATCAACGACCAGAATGCGAAACGCGGCGCTCATGGCTCGCAGCCTAGCCGGAGGGACTTGGTCTCGCCACGGCGATTTTGTCTCCTTTCGTTGCTGTCCCGGACGCCTCGGTGACATTTCGCAATATCCGGGGTCGTCTTCAGCAAATCACGGCCATGGCCGTTGCTTAGACATCGTCCAGTGACTTTCATCGACAGTCGTTCCCGGCTGATCTCCAAGGACGCTGACATGTACGACCCACAGCGCTCGACCATATTTCTAGTCGCCGTCGTCGCCCTGTCTGCGGTCGAGTATTTTTGGCGCGTTCGCACCGGCCGTGGCTACGACTTTGGCGCACTTGGCGGCACGGTCGGGACGATGATCGGCCAGTTCCTGTTCAAGGGGCTAATGAACGGCGTCATCGGCATCGCCATGTTGGGCGTGTTCGCACTCGCACCGGTGCAATGGCCGCTTTACGACTGGCGGACCTGGCTTGTCGGCTTCTTCGTACTGGAGTTCTTCTACTATTGGCAGCACCGCTTCAGCCACACCATCCGTTGGTTCTGGGCCTCACACGCGGTGCATCATTCCGCCAACGAGCTGACGCTCCCGGCCGCAGCCCGGTTGAGCTGGACGAGCGGGCTCTCTGGCCTTTGGGTGTTCTTCCTGCCGATGACGCTGCTCGGCTTCCACCCGCTTCTGGTGGCCACGCTGCTGACGGCGAACCTGCAATACCAGTACTTCATACATACGGAGGCTGTCGGGCGGCTGGGACCGCTCGAATGGATCCTCAATACGCCGGCCCATCACCGCGTGCACCACGGCTCAAATCCGGAGTACCTCGACAAGAACTTCGGCGGCGTCCTGATAGTTTTCGACCGGCTCTTCGGCACCTTCCAGGGTCAACGCGCCGATACACCCGTCATCTATGGCTTGACCCAGCCGCTGACGTCGAACAACCCCTTCGTCATCGCCCTTCATGAATGGGGCAACCTGATCGGCGACGTCCGAAGAGCCGGTTCCATCAGCGGCGTGGCGCGCGCCCTGTTCGGCCGCCCGGGTGCCGCATCCCACGGCATGAAACGCTCGATCGACGCCCTTCCCCCGGGGGCGACGGTTGACGAGGGAGGCGCAGGCGAGGTCGCCCCGACCACCTCAGTCGCCTGAGGCCCGTGGCGCCCGCGCGGACGTCCCCGGCCGCGCGGGCGCCCTCCCGACCCCACTCACAGCAGTCCGGCCGTTTGATCGGCTTAGGAGAAACGTGACTCGTAAGCTTTTCCGCTTCTGGCGGCTCTCACGCTGACGGCGTGCGCCAGTCAGCCTGAGCTGCCGGCGCCCCGGTTGGCATCCAATGGTTCGATGAGGACGCTGCAGGACCTGAACGGATCCCGGATCGCCATGCCCGTGGGACTGTTCCTCACCAGCATGGACCTCGACAGAGACACGCGCGTCAGTCGCACGGAGGTGTAGCGGGCGTAACATCGACGCAGCCGCTCTTGTCCCCATGGCTCGTCGGCTCGGCCCATTGGAAGCGAGCGCGCTCGCTTGGAGATCAACGTTGGCGGCATGCCTAGCCCTAGTCGGTCTCTGATGCCGTCAGGCGTAAGTCGGAGGTTAACGCACGGGATTTGGGTTCCAGCGCTATCCCGGGAGCGGACCTTCGGAAGGTCAGTAACGAGTCAGTAGCGGCCAACTCGCCGAGCGCACCACCTGCACGCCCGCCCCCGAGGGGAGGATTGGCAAGAGGTCAAACGTCGCCTTGCCCTGCCGCCCGCCCTCGCCTACTCCAGAGATCGGCCGCTCCATCGAGGGTTGCGGCGTTTTGGAGTAATCTCATGCGTTCTGCGCGTCGTCTGCTGCTGGTCGCGGCCTCAGGGTTGGCTCTGTCGGTGGGGGCGTTCAGCGTTCCTACCCTGGCCTGGGCGCCCGCCGTTCAGGCTGAGACCCAGGTCCCGCCGTCCGATCCCTGGGCCCAGGCGGCCAGCGACATCCCCGCCGATCCCGCCGTGCGGTACGGCCTGTTGCCGAACGGCATGCGCTACGCCCTGCTGAAGAACGCCACCCCGCCCGGTCAGGCCTCGTTCCGGCTGCGGATCGACGCAGGCTCGCTGATGGAGCGGGACGACCAGCAGGGGCTGGCCCACTTCATGGAGCACATGGCCTTCAACGGGACCAAGGAGATTCCCGAGAACGAGATGCTGCGGATCCTGGAGCGGCTGGGTCTGGCCTTCGGGGCCGACACCAACGCCTTCACCAGCTTCGACCAGACCGCCTATATGCTGGAACTGCCCAACACCCAGGACGAGACGGTCGATACGTCGCTGTACGTGATGCGCCAGATGATGGGCGACGCCCTGATGGCGTCCGAGGCCATCGACGCCGAGCGCGGGGTGATCGTGGGCGAGGAACGGACGCGCGACACGCCGCAGTTCCGGGTGCTGAAGACCCAGCTGGGTCTGCTGGCGCCGGGCCAGCGCCTGTCGCAACGCCTGCCCATCGGCGACCTGGAGGTGATCCGCACCGCCCCGCGCGACCGGTTCGTGGACTTCTATGATGCCTACTACCGCCCGTCGCGGGCGACCTTCATCGCCGTGGGCGACTTCGACGTGGACGCGATGGAGGCCAAGATCCGCGGGGTCTTCGGCGACTGGACGCCCAAGGCGGCCGACGGGCCCGAGCCCGACCTGGGCGTCGTGCCGCAGCGCGAGCCCCAGACCAGCATCATCGTCGTGCCCGGCGTGCAGTCGACGATCCAGATCAACTGGATCAAGGCGCCCGACCTGGATCCCGACACGGCGGCCGAGCGGGCCGAGGATACCCGCCGCAGCCTGGGCCTGGCGGTGCTGAACCGCCGGCTGGGCGAGATGGCGCGGGCCGATAATCCGCCCTTCCTGGGGGCCAACGCCGGCTATCAGGGTCTGTTCGACAGTCTGGACGCCGGGGTTCTGGCGGTCGCCTTCACCCCTGGCGAATGGAAGCGGGCGCTGGAGACCACCGAACAGGAGGCGCGCCGCCTGACCCAGTACGGGGTGACCCAGGCCGAACTGGATCGCGAGATCACCGAATACCGCACCGGATTGCAGAACGCCGTGGCGACGGCCGCGACCCGCTCGACCCCGGCCCTGGCCGGCGGCCTGCTGAACGCCGTCAACGGGGATTCGGTCTTCTCGACCCCGCAGGACAATCTGGCCCGGTTCGAGGCCGTGGTCGCCGACCTGACGGCCGAACAGGTCAACGCCGCCGTCCGCCCGGTGTTCGAGGGCCAGGGGCCGCTGGTCCTGTTCACCAGCCCGGTCCCGGTCGAAGGGGGCGAAGCCGCCGTGACCGCCGCGCTGGAGGCCTCGCGTCAGGTTCCGGTGGCGGCGCCGGCCGAGCAGGCGGCGCTGGAATGGCCGTACACGGACTTCGGCCCGGCGGCGGCTCCGGAGGCGCGCGTCGAGGTGGCCGACCTGGGCGCGACCCTGGTCCGCTTCCCCAATGGGACCCTGCTGAACATCAAGAAGACCGACTTCCGCGACGATCAGGTGCTGATCAGCGCCTCGACCGGCATCGGCAGCCTGGGCATGCCGACCGATCGGTTCTCGCCCCTGTTCGCGACCAACGCCGTGCTGAACTCGGGCGGGGTGGGCAAGCTGACGGTGGACGAGATGAACCGCGTCTTGGCGGGTCATATCTTCACCACCAGCATCAGCCAGGGGCTGGACTCCTATAATCTGGGCGGGACGACGCGGCCGGAGGATCTGGCGCTGACGATGCAGATCCTGACCGCCTTCCTGACCGATCCCGGTCTGCGAGCGGCGCCGTTGCAACGGGCCAAGGCCTCTTATCCGCAGTCGCTGGAACAGCGGGCCTCGACGCCGGGCGGGGCTTTCGGCCTGAAGGCGGGCGTGCTGCTGGCCGGCGGCGATCAGCGGGCGGCGACCCCGACCAATGACGAGTTCCAGTCGGTCGAGATCGAGTCCCTGCGCGAACAGATCAAGGCGGCCCTGGCCCAGGGCCCGATCGAGATCACCGTCGTCGGCGACGTCGATGTGGACGCGGTGATCGCCGCCGTCGGTTCGACCTTCGCCGCCCTGCCCCCGCGCGGTCCGGCCCCGACCCCGGCGCCGGCCTCGGCCCAGCGTCGCTTCCCCGCCCCGACCGCGACCCCGATCCGCCTGACCCACGCCGGCCAGGCGACCCAGGCCCTGGGCGTGGTGGCCTGGCCCACCACCGACCAGATCGGCGACCGCACGACGGCGCGCCAGCTGGGCGTGCTGCAGGCCGTGCTGCAACTCCGCCTGAACGAGGAGATCCGCGAGAAACAGGCCATCGCCTATTCGCCGAACGCCAGCGGAACCACCTCCGACACCTTCAAGGGCTATGGCTATATGGCCGTGGCGGCCGAGACGCCGCCGGAGTCGCTGACGAAACTGTTCGAGGCGGTGGACCTGATCGCCGCCGACCTGCGCGACAATCCGGTGAGCGACGACGAGCTGAACCGCGCCCGCCGCCCGGCGGTGGAGCGGCTGCGGCGCAGCATGGCCGACAACGGCTACTGGCTGGGGCAGTTGTCCGAAGCTCAGTCGAATCCGGCCTCGCTGGACCAGACCCGCAACAATATCGCGGTGCTGGAGGCCGTCACCGCCGCCGACCTGCAACGGCTGGCGCAGCAGTATCTGAAGCCCGACACCGCCTGGCGCGCCGAGGTCGTCTCGGACAAGCCGGCCCAGTAAGAAAAAATGGCCCCGGTTCGTGAGAGCCGGGGCCAAGCCTTTTTGGGGCCAGTCTTCAGGATCGTCGACGGAGAGCCGACGGTCTTATCTTGCGTTACCCAGCCTGAGCCGCGCCTGAACGAAGCGTGTCAGCTCCGGTTCAGAACACCCGGCCGCCGACGCCGCCGTCCAGGGTGATGGCGCCGGTGATGACGGTCGCGCTCTGGACCTGTTCCTCGCGGTATTCGGTGTATTCCTCTTCGCGGTACAGTGTCAGGATCTTCACCCCGGCCCCGTAGCGGCGCAGCAGCGAGCGTTCGTTGCAGTCGCGCTCGGGCTTTTCGGGGCGGCATTCCAGCCGGCCCTCGCCGCCGAACCACAGGGCCTCGTGCTTCTTGCAGGTCAGGGTCGTGCCATGGTCGAATTTGATGTCGCCCTCATAGTCGGCGATCGTCGCCTGGAGCCAGGTTCCGGCCAGGCAGCGATAGATTTCGCCCTCATAGCCGTCGGCGATCTCGCGATCCGGCTTCACCTGGGACGCCGGGTGCGGCGTCTGGCGGTCGTCCATGCAGACGGCCTGGATCACGACCCGCTTCATGCTGCGGCGATAGGCGGTGAAGGGGGCGCGAACGGTCTGGGTCAGGCCTTCGACGGCCAGGCCCTGGATGGTGGTGGGATAGGGCTGGTCCACGGTGACATAGGCTGCGCCGCCGCCCCCGCCGTAACTGCCCGAAAACCCGCCCGCCCGCGCATTGATATAGGCCCGCGCGCCGGCGTTGGCCGTGGCGCTGGCGCCCGCATTGAGGTTGACGTTCACATTGACGTTGGTGTTCGAGTTCCAGCCGCCGTTCCCACCGCCGCCGCACGATCCGCCGCCGCCGCAGGACGGAGGCGTTGGCGGAGGAGGAGGCTCGCAGGTGGTGCAGGGCGGAGGCTCGCACGTCGGCTGACCGCAGCTCTGCGCCGTCGCCGCGCCGGCGACGCCGAACACGGCCACGCCGGCCGCCAGACCCAGCATCCAATTCCTGATCCGCTGCCGCATCGGCGGGACTCCCGAACGAATTCTCACGTCGTCTGGACAGACTTCCGGACGATCCAGCCTTAACCAAGACGGCAAAAGCCTTTCGTTTCCGTTGAGACGAGGCGGTGTTCGGGATGGCGCAATGCCGCATCCGTCTGCTAGACCGCCCGCACAATGACCGTCCGCGTCCACATTCGCCTGATTTCGATTAGCCGCCCGGCGTAGCGCTTCTGGGTCTTTCCCAGCGCACGTCGGGACGACCGCCCATCAGGGCGACAGAAGCCGCCCTCACGTAGCGCGAAGCGCGATAGGGCGAACAAAGATGCGAACGCTCACCCCACGACGCCGAGACGACCCATGGCCGACGCCACAGACACCACCGACACCCCCGCGGGCCGCGACTATCGCGACACCGTCTTCCTGCCCGAGACGCCCTTCCCCATGCGCGGCGGCCTGCCGCAGAAGGAGCCGCTGATCCTGGAGCAGTGGGGCGACCTGTACGGGCGCCTGCGGGCGCAGCGGCAATCCGAAAACGCCCCCCTCTATGTGCTGCACGACGGCCCGCCCTACGCCAACGGCGACATCCACATCGGCCATGCGCTGAACAAGACGCTGAAGGATTTCGTGGTCCGCAGCCGGTTCCTGCTGGGCTATGACGTCGACTATGTCCCCGGCTGGGACTGCCATGGCCTGCCGATCGAGTGGAAGATCGAGGAACAGTTCCGCGCCAAGGGCCGCCGCAAGGACGAGGTCTCCAAGGACGAGTTCCGCGCCGCCTGCCGCGACTACGCCGGCAAATACATCGACCTGCAACGCGACCAGTTCAAACGCCTGGGCATCACCGGCGACTTCGCCAACCGCTACGCCACCATGGACTTCACGTCCGAGGCGGCCATCGTCGCCGAGTTCCACAAGTTCAAGAACTCGGGCCAGCTGTATCGCGGGTCCAAGCCCGTCATGTGGTCGCCGGTCGAGCGCACCGCCCTGGCCGACGCCGAGATCGAATACCACGACCACGTCAGCCCCACGATCTGGGTCAAATTCCCGGTCACGGGCGCGTCGGACGACCATCCCGACGACCTGCTGGCCTTCCGCACCAGCACCCCCTCCATCGTCATCTGGACCACCACGCCCTGGACCATCCCGGCCAACCGCGCGATCAGCTACGGCCCCGAGATCGCCTATGGCCTGTATGAGGTCACGGCCATGGAAGAGGGTCTGGAGTTCGCGCCCTGGGCCAAGCCGGGCGACCGGCTGATCGTCGCCGACAAGCTGGCGGAAGACGTGTTCAAGGCCGCCAAGATCGCCGCCTGGACCCGCATCTACGACATCAATCCGTCGGGCCTGGAATGCGCCCACCCGTTGGCGGCGCTGGACAACGGCTATGGCTTCTCGGTGCCGCTGCTGGCCGGCGACCATGTCACCGACGACGCCGGTACCGGCTTCGTCCACACTGCGCCGGGCCACGGCGCCGACGACTTCGAGGTGTGGAAGGCCCATGGTCATCACGAGGTGCCGGACACGGTCGATCCCGACGGCGCCTATTACCCCACCGTCCCCCTGTTCGCCGGGCTGAAGGTGCTGGAGACCGAGGGCAAGAAGACCGGCAAGTTCGGTCCCGCCAACGGCGCGGTGATGGAAAAGCTGATCGAGGCCGGCAATCTGCTGGCGCGCGGCCGGCTGGAACACTCCTACCCGCACTCGTGGCGCTCCAAGGCCCCGATCATCTTCAGGAACACGCCGCAGTGGTTCATCCGCATGGATCAGCCCCTGAAGTCGGGCGACACCCTGCGCGAAACGGCCCTGACCGCCATCGACGACACCGAATTCCACCCCGCCGCCGGCCGCAACCGCATCCGCTCGATGGTCGAGGGCCGTCCCGACTGGCTGGTCAGCCGCCAGCGCGCCTGGGGCACCCCCCTGGCCATGTTCATCGACAAACAGACCGGCCAGCCCCTGCACGACCCCGAGGTGGACGCCCGGATCGTCAAGGCCGTGGCCGAACACGGCGCCGACATCTGGTTCACCGCGCCGGACAGCGACTTCCTGGGCGCTCACGACCCGGCCCGCTACGAAAAAGTCGAGGACATCCTGGACGTCTGGTTCGACTCCGGTTCGACCCACGCCTTCACCCTGGACCCGCGCCTGCCCGAACACGGCTATACGGGCGACCGCCCGGCGCACTGGCCCGCCGACCTGTATCTGGAAGGGTCGGACCAGCACCGCGGCTGGTTCCAGTCGTCGCTGCTGGAAGGTTGCGGCACCCGTGGCCGCGCCCCGTTCAAGGCGGTCCTGACCCACGGCTTCACCCTCGACGAGAAGGGGGAGAAGATGTCCAAGTCCAAGGGCAATACGACCGACCCCCTGACCATCATCAAGGAGAGCGGCGCCGACATCCTGCGTCTGTGGGTGTCGCTGGTCGACTATTCGGAAGACCAGCGGATCGGCAAACAGATCCTGCAAACCACGGTCGACGCCTATCGCAAGCTGAGGAACACGGTCCGCTATCTGCTGGGCGCCCTGGCCGACTTCGACGAGGCCGAGCGTCTGACCGACTACGACCAGTTCCCGCCGCTGGAGAAGTTCATCCTGCACCGGCTGTGGGAGTTGGACGCCCATGTGCGCCAGGCCTATGCCGAATACCGGTTCCAGGACGTGGTCCGCCCGGTGCTGGAGTTCTGCTCCAACGACCTGTCGGCCCTGTATTTCGACATCCGCAAGGACAGCCTCTACTGCGACCGCCCCGACGCCCTGCGCCGCCGCGCGGCCCGCACGGTGATGGATGCGGTCTTCCTGCGCCTGACCGCCTGGCTGTCGCCGTTGACGCCCTTCACGATGGAAGAGGCGTGGACGACGCGGTTCCCCGATGCGGGGACGAACTGCGCGCGGGTGATCCCGGAGACGCCGGCGGAGTGGGAGAATGCGGCCGAGGCGGAGCGGTGGGCGAAGGTTCAACGTGTCACTGCAGCTGTGACCGGCATGTTGGAGCTATTGAGAAAGGACAAACTTATCGGCTCGGCTCTCGATGCCCATGTCAGCGTCGGCCTAAACGATATGCCCGACATCGCCGCATTCCACGACTTAGACGCAGCAGAGGTATTCCGTACAAGTACCGCAGAAGTCGGACTGATCAATGTCGACGCAACGTCTGGCGCCGCCCTTCTAAGTATTGCTCCAGAACCTGATTTCGGCGGAATGACAGCATCAGCAAAGCCGATAACGGACCATCCGAAATGCGCCCGCTCCTGGCGCAGGGTGCCGGACGTCGGTTCCGACCCCGACTACCCCGACCTCTCGGCCCGCGACGCCGACGCGGTGCGATATTGGGACCAGACGCGGGGCTGACGCCGCACTCACCTCCCCGTCGGCGAAGGCCGACGGGGAGGACAGGCGGGAGCGTCAGCGAACGCCAGGTGGGGGCGACTCGGTGTCAGACGCTGGCGTGGTCATCCCCACCGTCGGAGTCGCCCCCGCCTGGTCGCAAGCGCGACCTGTCCTCCCCGCGCGCCTTCGCGCGCAGGGAGGTGAGTCAGCGCGCACAATGACGCTGCCTCACCTTCAACGATTCCAACCCCTTACCAAAATCTCACCCCCCCTCTTCTCACCACCCCTCAAAACCCCCGCATAATACCCCCCGGTCTCGTCGCTAGGAGGGCTCGTAAGGCCTGCGACCTTGCGGCGGCGGGAGCGTAGGGATCAGGGGCGGGGGTGGGATTCCCCCGCGCCGCATGACGGTGCATCGGTGGGCTCATCCCGCGCAGAAACGTCGGCGGAGGACTCGGGGTTAGGAACCCGGTCGTACTCGGGACGGTCCTTCGCAGGGATCGCCGACCTGACGCAGGCCATGGGGAAGAGGCATCACAACTGCCGCTTCAATATCCCCGGCCGGCAGAAACACCCTGCGCGCGGAGCGTCTGTCTTCGTCGAAACGGTAAAAACTATTCACTCCGGGCGAGGCCCGGCGCTCCGTCCAGCCCTCCGCACTTCGCAGCGAAAGCGCGTCGGCGCCTCCGCTCGCCCGCATCACGGCACGCAAAGAAACCCCCGGAATCAACACTGCCTTAACCGTAAGGATTCACCATGACCGTCTCACTGTTTCGAGGCCGCGTTCCATGTCCGAGCTCAACACCCCCGTCCTCGCCAAGGACGTCATTCACCGCGGCGACTGTATCGCCGTGCTGAAAAGCCTGCCTGACGCCTCGGTCGACATGGTCTTCGCCGACCCGCCCTATAATCTCCAGCTGGGCGGCGACCTGCTGCGTCCGGACAATTCCAAGGTCGACGCCGTCGATGACGACTGGGACAAGTTCGACAGTTTCGCCGAATACGACGCCTTCACCCGCGCCTGGCTGACCGAATGCCGCCGGGTGCTCAAGCCCGAGGGTTCGATCTGGGTGATCGGCTCCTATCACAACGTCTTTCGCCTGGGCGCGGCGATCCAGGATCTGGGCTTCTGGGTGCTGAACGACATCATCTGGCGCAAGTCCAACCCGATGCCGAACTTCAAGGGCACCCGGTTCACCAACGCCCACGAGACCCTGATCTGGGCCGCCCGCTCGCGCGACCAGAAGCGCTACACCTTCAACTACGACGCCCTGAAGGCCTTCAACGAAGACACCCAGATGCGTTCGGACTGGACCTTCGCCCTGTGCACCGGCGAAGAGCGGATCAAGGACGCCGACGGCAAGAAGGCCCATCCGACCCAGAAGCCCGAGGCCCTGCTGCACCGGGTGCTGCTGTCGGCCACCCGCCCCGGCGACGTGGTGCTGGACCCCTTCTTCGGCACCGGCACCACAGGCGCCGCCGCCAAACGCCTGGGCCGCCACTATATCGGCATCGAGCGTGACGAGACCTATGCCGAGGTCGCCGAGACCCGCATCGCCTCGGTCATTCCCGCCAATCCCGAAGACCTGATGGTCATGGGCTCCAAGCGCGCCGAGCCCAAGGTGCCCTTCGGCGCCCTGGTCGAGGCCGGCCTGTTGCACCCCGGCGACCGCCTGTATTGCCCCAAGGGCGAGCGCGAGGCCCGCGTCCGCGCCGACGGCTCCCTGGTGTCCGGCTCGATGACCGGCTCGATCCACAAGCTGGGCGCCCTGTTCGAGAACGCCCCCGCCTGCAACGGCTGGACCTACTGGCGCTTCAAGACCGACCAGGGCCTGAAGTCCATCGACGCCCTCCGCGCCGAGGTCCGCGCCGGGATGCAATAGGAGACGGGTTCAGATCAGGGCCGGTTCGCCGGCCCGATCCAGCGCCTTGGCGAAGACGGTCGGCAAGGCGGCCCGCGCCGCCTCGAGCCCCAGCCATTGATAATCCCCACCCGCCTCGACCCGCGCTGTCCGCACCGTAAGGGTCAGGCTAAAATGGGTGAAGACATGCTCGACCGCCCCCGCCTCGCGCCAGTCGGCCGCGACCGGCGGCGTCGGATCGGGCGCGGCGCCCCAGTCCGACGTCGGCAAGCCGAGCATCCCGCCCAGCAACCCCTTGTCCGGCCGCCGCTCCAGCGCCACCTGTCCGTCGGGATCGATCATGACGAAGGCCACGCCCTGGCGATGCGGACGCTCAGCCTTCTTCAGTTTTACCGGGAACCGCTCCGGCGCCCCGCTCGCTAGGCCCAGACACTGATCCGCCGCCGGGCACTGGCCGCACAGCGGCGACTTGGGCCGACACACCGTCGCCCCCAAATCCATCAAGGCCTGAGCCCAATCCCCCGGCCGCTCATCGGTGACGAACAGACCCGCCAGCCGCCTCAATTCGGGCCGCGCCGCCGGAACCGGCGTCTCGACCGCGAACAGCCGCGCCATGACCCGCTCGACATTGCCGTCGACCACATTGGCCGCACGATCAAAGGCGATGGCGGCCACCGCCGCGGCCGTATAGGCGCCCACCCCCGGCAGGGCCAGCAAGCCCGCCTCCGTATCCGGGAAAACCCCGCCATGCTCGCCCGCCACAGCCCTGGCGCAGGCCAGCAGATTGCGGGCCCGGGCGTAATATCCCAGCCCCGCCCAGGCGGCCATGACCTCCCCGTCCTCGGCCGCCGCCAAATCCGACACCGTCGGCCAGCGGGCGGTGAAGCTCTGGAAATAAGGCGTCGCGTGCGGCGTCGTGGTCTGCTGCAGCATCACCTCCGACAGCCAGACCCGATAGGGCTCGGTCCGCCTCTCCGCCCCCGGCGGCGCGCGCCACGCCAGACTGCGCGCATGGCCGTCGTACCAGGCCAGCAATTCGGAACGGATCAGAGAGACGTTGGGAGAGACGGGGGTCATGAGATGACGCTATATAGCCCCATGCGCCGCCCGCTGCCCACAGACGCCGAGGTCCGCGAGATCCTGTCGCGCCGCCGCACCCGCCCGGCGCCGCGCCCGGCCCCGCGCGCCGGCCAGGCCCTGACGCCGCTGATCAAGAAACTGGACGAGAAGTTCGGTCGAGGCGCCGGTGCGCTGGAGCCCCGCTGGCGCGAGATCGTCGGCGACCGCCTGGCCCGCGTCACCCGCCCCCAGAAGCTCACCAAGGGCAAGGCCGGCCAGCCCGGCGTGCTGGAGCTGCGCGTCGCCGGCGCCGCCGCCCTGCTGGTCCAGCACCAGTCCGAAGATATCCTGGCCCGCGTGAACCTCTTCCTCGGCGCCGGTTCGGTGGACCGCCTCCGCATCGCCCAGGGCCCGATCAAACCCCTGACAGAAGCCGCCGCCCGGCCCAAACGCGCCGTCAACCCCCCGCCCCTGGCCGCCGAAGCCGAGGCCGATCTGACCGCCTCCATCGCCGACGTCCCCGACGAACTCCGCGCCGCCCTGGCTCGCCTCGGCCGCGCCACCCTGTCGCGTTCAAACGACCGCGATTGACAAATCTTCGCTCCGGAAACCTTCTGGGCCCAGGCGAAGGAAATGGGCTGATGGATCGGCGTGGCAAGAATCGAAAGGCCTATTGGTTCAGGGTTTTTGTCGGCTCATTCCTGGGCGCCGGAATTGGCTTCACCATCGCAGCGATCCTGATCCCGCTTGATACGACCTTGATGGACAAGGCGCCCGCAGGCGTCATCTTCGCCCTCATCGTCTCGATCGGATCGACCCTTATCGAGCTGACGCTCAGTCGTGACAGGAAACGACCAGAGCGACGTACGACCAACGATCTTTGATCCCCGCGAACTTCGCGTTATCAGACAGTCGCGGCCCGGAAAAAGCCGCACCCAGTCTCGACTAATCTAGGGTTCCGTGGTTCCGAGAGAATCGCGCGATCATCCGGCAACGCTCCGACCAAGGAAGTCCCATGGCCAACTTCGAAACCCGCTTCGCCCGCATGAGCCGCCGTGCGGCCATCACCGGAGCCGCCATGGCGACCATGGCTCTGGCCGCCTGCGGCGGCGGATCCAAGGGCGCGGCCGAGGGCGACATGGGCCTGGGCGCGCCGGAAGGCGCCAAGGTCACCGTGGTCGAATACGCCTCGGTCACCTGCCCCCACTGCGCCCTGTGGCAGAAGAACACCTGGCCGGCGTTCAAGGCCAAATACGTCGACACCAACAAGGTCCGCTACGTCTTCCGCGAACTGCCGACCCCGCCGGTCGACGCCGCCACCGCCGGCTTCCTGGTCGCCCGCTGCGCCGGCCCGGACAAGTATTTCGACGTCGTCCACCAGCTGATGGCCACCCAGCAGGAGATGCTGACATCCTCGCCGCGCGACTGGCTGCTGCGCACCGCCCAGGCCGCCGGCCTGTCCGAGCAGCAGTTCAACGATTGCGTCACCGACAAGGACGCCGTCGCCGCCATGGAGAAGCGCGTCCAGGCCGCCCAGGCCCAGGGCGTGACCGGCACCCCGGCCTTCTACGTCAACGACACCCAGGTCATCACCCCCGGCGGCGAAGGCGCCAGCCTGGCCGACCTGTCCACGGCCATCGACGCCGAACTGGCGAAATAAGCCATGATCCGGCGCGCCGTCCTCACCTTCGCCCTCCTGACCGCCGCGTTGGCGGGGCCGGCCTTCGCCGCCGAGCCCCCGCCGCCCGTGACGGCCCAGGACCATGTGCTGGGTCGGGCCGACGCGCAGGTGACGGTGATCGAATACGCCAGCTTCACCTGCTCGCACTGCGCCGACTTCCACAACGACGTCCTGCCCGCCTTCAAGGCCCGCTATATCGACACGGGCAAGGTCCGGCTGGTCCATCGCAACCTGCCGACCGCCCCGGCCAATGTCGCCGCCGCCGCAGCGGCGGTGGCCATCTGCGCCGCGCCCGGCCGCTATTTCGACGTCGCCGAAGTCTTCATGCGCGACCAGGCCAATCTGCGCACCACCGGCGCCAAGCCCTGGTTCGATGCTGGCCTCGCCGCCAGCGGCAAGACGCGCGAACAGATCGAGACCTGCCTCAGCGACCCCGCCACCGGCGCCGCGCTTCAGGCCCAGATCGAAGGGGCGCAGGAAGCCGGCGTGGCGGGCACGCCCGCCTTCTTCGTCAACGGCAAGCCCGTCGCCGAACACTCGCTGGAGGCCCTCTCGGCCGCCATCGACCCGCTGCTGCGCCGGTAAACGCCAGGACCGATGCAATTCCAGCGCCTCCGGCTCGTCGGCTTCAAGTCGTTCGTCGATCCGGCGGAAGTGCACATCGAATCCGGCCTGACCGGCGTCGTCGGCCCCAACGGCTGCGGCAAGTCCAACGTCCTTGAAAGCCTGCGCTGGGTCATGGGCGCCAACTCGGCCAAGGCCATGCGCGGCCAGGGCATGGACGATGTCATCTTCGCCGGCGCCTCGGGCCGTCCCCCGCGCAGCCATGCCGAAGTCCAGCTGACCATCGACAACGCCCAGCGCCGCGCGCCCCAACCCTTCACCGACAGCCCGGTGCTTGAGGTCTCGCGCCGCATCGACCGGGGCCAGGGCTCGACCTACCGGATCAACGGCAAAGAGGTCCGCGCCCGCGACGTCCAACTGCTGTTCGCCGACGCCTCGACCGGCGCCAACTCCCCCGCCCTGGTCCGCCAGGGCCAGATCTCGGAACTGATCGCCGCCAAGCCCCAGAACCGCCGTCGTATCCTGGAAGAAGCGGGCGGCGTCGCCGGTCTGCACACCCGCCGTCACGAGGCCGAACTGCGGCTGAAGGCGGCCGAGACCAATCTAGACCGCCTCGACGACATCGGTCGCGAACTGGAAACGGCCTTGAACCGGCTGAGGCGCGAGGCCCGCCAGGCCGAGAAATACAAGAAGATCTCCGCCGAGATCCGCGCCCTTCAGGCCGCCCTGCTCTACGCCCGCTGGAACGACGCCAAAATGGCGGCCGAAACCGGCGCCGAGGAACTGCGCGCCGCCGACCGCGCGGTGGCCGAGACCACCACCGCTGCTGCGACCGCCCAGACCGCCGCCCTCGCCGCCCAGGAGGCGCTGAAGCCGGCGCGGGAAGAAGACGCCGTCGCCTCCGCCCTGCTGCACCGGGCCAGCCTGGAGCGCGACCGCCTCGACATGGCCGAACAGGCCGCCCGCGCCGAGGTGGACCGCTTGAAGGCAGAGGCCGCCCGCATCGCCGCCGATACTGAGCGCGAGACCAATATGGCCGCCGACGCCCGGCGCGAACTGGACCGGCTGGATAACGAACTGACCCGGCTCCAGGCCGAGATCGCCGCCGCCCCCGAACGCGGCCCCGAACTGGACAAGGCCCTGGCCGCCGCCGAGGAGGCCCGCAAGGCCGCCGACGCCGAGGTCGAACGCCTGGCCGGAACCCTCGCCGCCGTCGAGGCCCGCGCCAACGCGGAAGCCGCCCGCCGCCGCGACGCAGAAACCCGCCTGTCCCGCGTCACCGCGCAGCTGGAGCAGGCGAAGCGCGAACGCGAGGCCCTTGGCCCGCTGGAGACGCCCGAGCTGGAGGCCGCCCGTCAGGCGCTGGAGACCGCCCAGGCCGAACTGACCGCCGCCCGCGAGGCCGTCGAAGCGGCCGAGGCCAACCGCGGCCACCTGGCCCGCGCCGAACAGGAGGCCCGCACCGCCGCCCGCGCCGCCGAGGACCGGCTGGGCCGGTTGCAGACCGAGGCGCGCGGCTTGGCCCAGCTTCTGGTTGGCGGCAAGCGCGACCATCCGCCGGCGCTCGACAAGGTCCGCGCCGACCGGGGCTATGAAGCCGCCCTCGCCGCCGCTCTGGGCGAGGACCTGGACGCCGCGCTGGACGCCCGCGCCGCCGCCTACTGGGGCGGCGCCGAGCCCCGCCCGCCGGTATGGCCTGCAGGCGTCGAGCCTCTGTCCGATCATGTCCAGGCGCCTGAGCAACTGGCCGCCCGCCTGGCCCTGTGCGGCGTCGCCCCCCCCGCCCAGGCGGCCGAACTGGCCCGCTCCCTGCCCGTCGGCGCCCGGCTGGCGACGCCCGAGGGCGACCTGTTCCGCTGGGACGGCTTCGTCAGCCGGGCGGAAGCGCCCCGCCCCGCCGCCGTACGTCTGGCGCAACGGACCCGGCTGGCCGAGCTGGAAGCCGAGATCGACAAGGGCAAGCCGGCGCTTGAGCAGGCCCAGGCCCAGCAGAAGGCGGCGGCCGAAGCCTTCCGCGCGGCCGAGGAGACGGTAAAGACCGCCCGTCTGAAACCCTTCGCCCTCGACAAGGCCGTGACCGCCGCCCGCGACCGCGTCGAAAGCCTGATGCGCGACCAGACCCGCCGCGAGGCCCGCGCCCAGGCGCTGGACGAGGCCCTGGCACGGCTGGCAACCGAAGTGGCCGAAGCCGAAGCCGCCCTGGCCGCCGCACAAACCGTGGACGCCCCGTCCGAAACCGTGACTGGCCTGCGCGAAGACTTGACCGCAGCCCGCGCCGCCGCCGACGCGGCTCGCATCGCCGCCCAGACCGCCCGATCAGACCGCGACGCCGAGGCCCGCGACCGCCAGGGCCGCGAACAACGCCTGGGCAGCCTGACCCGCGCCCGCGAAGGCTGGATCGCCCGATCCAAGGACAGCTCCGCCCGCTTCTCCGCCCTGGCCAAGGACGCCGAGCGGACCGCCGCCCTGCTGAAACAGGCCGAGGTCGCGCCCCAGGGCTTTGCGGAACAGCGCAGCAAGCTGCTGGATGCGCTGACCGCCGCCGAACAGCGCAAACAGGCCTCGTCCGACGCCATGGCCACAGCCGAGACCGCCGCGACGGAGGCTGATCGCGCCGCCCGCGCCGCCGACGCCGCCGCGTCCCAGGCCCGAGAGGCTCGCGCCGGTCTGGCCGCTCGCGCCGAGGCCGCAGCCGAGAAACTGACCGAGGCCGAGGCGACCTTGCGTGAGACCGCCCAGATGTCGCCCGAAGACCTGGCCCGCAAGCTGACCGATGAGGCCGTGGCCCGGCCGCCCGACGCCGCCGGCGCCGAGAGCCTGCTATACGGGCTGGAGCGCGAACGCGAAGCCCTGGGCGCCGTCAACCTGCGCGCCGAGGACGAGGCGGCCGAATACGGCGAGCGGTTGAACAGCATGAGGTCCGAGCGGATCGACCTGACCCAGGCCATCGCCAAGCTGCGCGACGGCATCGACGAACTGAACGCCGAAGGCCGGGAACGGCTGATCGCCGCCTTCGACGTGATCAACGCCAACTTCAAGGCCCTGTTCGAAGCCCTGTTCGACGGCGGCCAGGCCGAGCTGAAACTGGTCGAAAGCGACGATCCACTGGAAGCCGGGCTGGAGATATACGCCTGCCCGCCCGGCAAACGGCTATCGGTCATGAGCCTGATGAGCGGCGGCGAACAGGCGCTGACGGCGGCGGCCCTGATCTTCGGCGTCTTCCTGGCCAACCCCGCCCCCGTCTGCGTGCTGGACGAGGTGGACGCCCCGCTCGACGACGCGAACGTGGACCGGTTCTGCAAGATGCTGCACGAGATGCGGTCCCGCACGGACACCCGCTTCATCGTCATCACCCACAACCCCGTCACCATGAGCCGGATGGACCGCCTGTACGGCGTCACCATGCCCGAGCGGGGCATGAGCCAGCTGGTCAGCGTGGATCTGCACCAGGCGGAGAAACTGGTCGCGTGATCGCCCTGCTGCTCGCCTTTGCCGACCCCCGACTGGTCGAGACCGGCGTCGGCCGGTTCGCCATCTACGCCGATGTCGCCTCCATCGAACGGGACGGCGATATGGCCCGGATGCGCGAGCTTCAGGTGACCGAGGCAGGCTTCAAGGTCGGGGATGTGACCTATGTCGGCGGCTGGTCCCGCTGGGCCTTCGACTGCCGCGCGCACACGGCGGACCGGCTCGACTTCGCGTCCCTGCGCGAAGACGGAACCGAGGGGCCGGCGACGCCCGATGCGGCCCCGGCCTATGCGGCGGCGGCGGGCGGCGACGCGGCGGAGCTGCTGGCCGTAGCGTGCGGGGCCGTGTTGGATCGCGAGCCGATCACGCTGGAAGAAGCAATCCGTCGGGGCCAGACGGCGCTGAAGGACTGACCGGTCTGTCCGATCCTTGCGGCCACTCCAGGCGGTCGCGCGGCAGGGCTTCGCGGCATTCGTCGCGCATGAAGGCCATCAGCTTCTCGCGGATCTCGCAGCGCAGGTCGAAGGCGACGCCGGCGGAGCGGGCGCTGGCCAGGCAGCGGACCTGGATCACCCGTTCGGTGATGTCGGTCACCTGCATCACCTGGACATCGCCGTCCCACAGCTTGGACGATTTAACGATACCTTCGAAGGCCGTGCGCAAGCGGTCGATCGGGGCTTCGTAATCGACGTAGAAGAAGGCCGAACCGATCAACCGGGCGTTCTCTCGCGTCCAGTTCTGGAAGGGCGTCGAGATGAAATAGGACAGGGGCAGGACCATCCGCCGCCAGTCCCAGATCTTGACCACCACATAGGTGGCGGTGATTTCCTCGACATTGCCCCACTCGCCTTCGACGATGACGGCGTCATCGATGCGGATCGGCTGGGTCAGGGCGATCTGGATGCCCGCGACCATATTGGTCAGGATCGGCTGGAGGGCCAGACCGGCGATGATGCCCACCACCCCGGCCGAGGCCAGCAGGCTGACCCCCCACTGGCGGAAGCCGGCGATGGTCATCAGGGCCAGACCCACGGTGACGATGAACAGCACGACCTTCGCCACCCGTTGCAGGATGCGGGTCTGGGTCAGGTGTTTGCGGGCGAGCAGATTGTCCTCGACGGCGATATTGTAGCGCTTCAGGTACATGACCGACCACATGTCGAGCACGCCCGAGGCCAGCCAGCCGACCGTCAGGACGAACAGGAAGCGCAGCACCTCGCGGATGTCGGCAGAGGGGGCCGGGTCCATCGGCGACACGGTCACGCCGATGCCGATGCCGATCAGGATCATCATCACGCGCAGCTTCATCCGCGCCCGCTCGACCACGCCGCGCCAGAAGACGTCACGCTTTTTCACCACGCGTCTCAGGATGACGAAGACGATCTTGTGCGTCAGCCAGCCGCCGCCGACGAAAACCAGCAGGACCAGCCCGATAACCGCCCATTCGGGCAGCCAGTCGAACTGATGCCACAGGGCGCGAATCTGGCGGGTGACGGCGATGATTTCGGGAGGCATGAGCGTCCTAACGCATCAGATCCGCAAGGGTTGAGGTCTCCTCCCCAACGCGAAGCGATGGGGAGGTGGCGCGGCGCGTCTTCGCGCCGTGACGGAGGGGTTCTTCAACGCATCGCAGACGTCTGTGGGGCGTCCAGAACCCCTCCACCACGCTTCGCGCGGTCCCCCTCCCCACGTTGTGGGGAGGAGACATTATGAGCGCCCCGCCGTCGCCTCCACCAGATCGGCCAGGCGTTCGGCGGCATCGGGGATGGCGACCGAGCGGGCCGCCGCCGACATGGACGACAGGCGGGCGGGGTCGGACAGCAGGGCGTCCAGGGTCGCGGTCAGGCCCTGAACCGTTAGGTCGTCTTCCAGCACCATCTCCGCCGCCCCGGCGTCGACCAGGGCCTTGGCGTTCAGGCGCTGGTGGTCGTCCATGGCGATCTTCAGCGGGATCAGCACCGACGGCAGGGCCGCGACCGCCAGTTCGGCGCAGGTCGAGGCGCCGGAACGGCCGACGATCAGATGGGCCTTGGACAGACGCTGGGCCATGTCGCGGAAGAAGGGGGCGACCTCGGCCTCGATCCCGGCTTCCAGATAGATCTGGCGGGCGGTTTCCAGGGTCTCGGGCCGAGACTGCTGCTGCACCTTCAGGCGGCGACGCAGGGCCTCGGGCAGGGCCGCCAGGGCGCGGGGCGTGGTCTCGGACAGGATGCGGGCGCCCTGGCTGCCGCCGGTCACCAGGACATGGATGGGCCCGCCCTCGACCGGAGCGGCATAGGGGCGGTCGATCAGGGTGCGGATCTCGGCCCGGACCGGCGAACCGACGACGTGCGAGCGCCCCTGCACCTTGGCCGGCGCCCGTTCCAGCGTGGGGAAGGACGAGGCCACCTGGTTCACATAGGGGGCCAGGATGCGGTTGGTGCGGCCCAGGACGGCGTTCTGCTCATGGATGACGGTCGGGCGTTGCGACGTCACCGCCGCCACCAGGGCCGGGGCCGACGGATAGCCGCCGAAGCCGACCACCACATCCGCCCCCAGCCGGTCGAAGGCCCCGCGCGCCTGCATCACCCCCTTGAAGATCTGAACCCCCGCCTTGATCAGGCCCAGCGGCCCGGAGCCGGTCGCCGCGTCCAGGTCCAGCCGTTCCTCGGCCGGGAAGGCGTGGGCGTATTGCTCGCCGCGATGATCGGTCGCCAGCACCACACGCCAGCCGCGCGCGGCCATTTCCCGCGCCAGGGCCTCGGCCGGGAACATGTGGCCGCCGGTTCCGCCGGCGGCGACGACGCAGAGTTTGGACATCAGGAACGGTCTCCGAAGGGCTGGGTCTGCATAGTCTCAATTGGCCGCCGGGACACGGGGGGCGTGGCACGAAAACAGGGTGACAAAGCGCCAAAAGCGCCAAAGCGCCACGTGCCGTTTGAATAGTCTGAAACCACGCCCTTGGTCCTCCACCTTCGAAGGCGACAGGATGGCATGGTTTTGGAGGGTGGTGAGGAGAAGGCGGTTGGGTGGGGTCAGCGCCTTGATAAGGTAGAGATTTGCGGCCCGCATTGTGCGCGCAGCCCCGACAATCTCTCATCGTCATCCTAGGCCTTGTGCCTAGGATCCATACGCCCGGTGTCCGACATCGGAGTTCAAGCGGCGCCGCTCGAGTCTATGGATCCTAGGCACAAGGCCTAGGATGACGGACCACAAAGGGGACGCGTTACAGCAGCCGCCGCCCCGGTCGGGTCAGGCTGGCGCCCGGCTCATAGGCGCCGGGCCGGCGACGGGTCAGGGCCAGGGCGAAGCCCATGGTCAGGCACATGGCCAGCATGGAAGAACCACCGTAGCTGATGAAGGGCAGGGTCATGCCCTTGGTCGGGATCAGGTTCAGGTTCACCGCCACATTGATACAGGCCTGAAGCCCGATCAGCATGAACAGGCCCGCGGCCCCGGTTTGCTCGAACGGGTCGGTCAGCTTCATCGCCCGGCGCAGGCCGCGCACCACGATGAAGGCGTACAGGCCGATCATGATCAGGCTGAGGACCAGGCCGAACTCCTCGGCGCCGACCGAATAGATGAAGTCGGTGTGCAGGTCGGGGACGTGGCGCTTCATCACCCCTTCGCCCACGCCGCGTCCGACCAGGCCGCCGGCGCGAATGGCCTCCGAGGCGGCGTCGATCTGATGGGTGTCGGTGGTCTCGGGCGAGAAGAAGCGGCTGAGGCGGTCGCGCATATGGCCGAAGACGAAATAGAGGGAGACCAGGCCGGCCATGCCCGCGCTGGCCAGGACCGCCATCCATTTGAACGGCACCCCGGCCATGAAGAAGACCGCCATGAAGGTGGTGGTGATCAGCAGGGTCTGGCCGATGTCCGGCTGAATCAGCAGCAGACAGACGGTCAGGGCGTAGAAGCCGAAGGCGATGGTGACGCCGGGCACCCCCTGCCCCTTCTGCGCCTCGGCGAACATCCAGGCGGCGAAGACGATCAGGCCGGGCTTGGCGAACTCGGACGGTTGCAGGCTGAAGGGGCCGAAATTGACCCAGCGGGCGGCGCCCTTCACCGTATCGCCGATGAACGGCAGGGCCATCATCACCAGTATGGCGCCGAACAGGGCCAGGACGGCGATGCGGCGGACCCCGCGCGGCGACAGCAGGGAGCTGGTCAGCATGATGGTCAGGCCCAGGCCCGAGAAGACCATCATCCGCCAGGAATAGTGGAAGGGGTCGGTGATCGATTCATCGGCCAGGATGGCGGCCGGGCTGGAGGCGAAACTGAGCGCCACGCCGAGCGCCATCAACGCCAGGGCCGCGCTCAGCAGGCCGCGATCCACGGTCCAGAACCATTGGGCGACCGGGCTCTGGTCGTTGCGGGAGAAGGCGGGGGTGTAGGAGGCGCTCATCGGGCTGTCTCCGGGGTTGCGCCGAGGGCCAGCACGGCGGCGCGGAACGCCTCGCCCCGCACCTCGAAGTCGGGGTACTGGTCGAAACTGGCGCAGGCGGGCGACAGTAGCACGATCTGATCGCCGCCCGCAGCCTGGGCGTCGGCGGCGGCGGCGGCGACGGCGGCGTCCATGGTCTTTGAGATGACGTGGGGGGTGTCGCCCCCGTTCGCGCAAAGGGTGGCGGCGAAGGCTTCGGCCGCCTCGCCGATCAGATAGGCCTTGGCCACCCGCGGGAAGAGGTCGGTCAGGTCGTCGATGCCGCCGTCCTTGGGCTTGCCGCCCGCGATCCAGAAGACGGAGGGGTAGGAGGCCAGGGCCTGACGCGCGGCGTCGGCGTTGGTGGCCTTGGAGTCATTGATGAAGCGCACCGGGCCGATATGGCCGACGGCCTCCATCCGGTGGGCCAGGCCGGGGAAGGTCAGCAGGCCTTTGACGGCGGCGTCATGCGATACGCCCAGGGCGCGGGCGGCGGCATAGGCGAAGGCGGCGTTCTGGGCGTTGTGGCGGCCGGGGAGCGAGCGGGCGGCGGAGAGGTCGGCGATCAGATGACCGTCACGGAAGATCTGCCCGGCTCGCGCCACATAGCCTTCTCCCCTTGCGGGAGAAGGAAGGGTGGAGATGCGGGTGATGGCGCGGCCGCTGTCGGAGAGGGTCTGGACGATCCCCTGCCCCCAGTCCTCGTCCACCCCGACCAGGGCCACGGCATCCGGTCCCTGGGCGGCGAATATCCGCCGCTTGGCGGCGACATAGCCCTCCATCCCGCCATGACGGTCCAGATGGTCCGGCGAGACATTGGTCAGGATCGCCACGTCCGGCGCGAAGCGGGTCGTCAGGTCCAGCTGATAGCTGGAGACCTCGATCACATAGACGGCGCCCGGCGTCGGCACGGGCAGGGCCAGGACGCCGATGCCGATATTGCCGCCGACATAGACGGTCAGGCCCGCCTGTTGCAGCACCCAGCCGATCAGGGCGGTCGTCGTGGACTTGCCGTTGGTGCCGGTGATGGCCACGACCTTCGGCCGCTGCCCCTGAGGCAGGACAGCGATGGCGCGGGCGAAGAGCTCGATGTCGCCGACGACCGGCACGCCGGCCTCGCGCGCCTTGTCCACGGTCCAGTGCGGCTTGGGATGGGTCAGGGGGGCGCCGGGCGACAGGACCAGGGCGGCGAAGCCGGACCAGTCGGCGGTCGTCAGATCCTCGACAACGAAGCCCTCGGCCTGGGCCTGAAGCCGGCCGGACACGCCGTCGTCCCACAGGATTGGGGTCGCGCCCCCGGCCTTCAGCGCGCGCGCCGCCGTGATCCCCGACCGTCCCAGGCCGAAGACCGCGACCCGCCTGCCCTCATAGCCGGGAACGGGGATCATCTCGGATCTCTCACACCGTCATCCTCGCCCTTGTGGCGAGGATCCATACGCCCGGTGTTTCCGCAGAGCGCGCCAGCGGTCGACACCGGGAGTATGGATCCCAGGGACAAGCCCTGGGATGACGGAAGAAAAAAGGCGGCGCTCATCTCAGCTTCAGCGTCGACAGGCCGAGCAGAGCCAGCGCCCCGGCGATGATCCAGAAGCGGATGACCACGGTCGATTCCGGCCAGCCCATCTTCTCGAAATGGTGGTGGATCGGGGCCATCAGGAAGATGCGCTTCTTGGTCAGTTTGTAATAGCCGACCTGGATCATGACCGAGGCGGCCTCCATCACGAACAGGCCGCCGACGATGCCCAGCACCAGCTCGTGCTTGGTCGTGACGGCGATGGCGCCCAGGGCCCCGCCCAGGGCCAGCGACCCGGTGTCGCCCATGAAGATCTTGGCGGGAGGGGCGTTGTACCAGAGGAAGCCCGCGCCCCCGCCGATCATGGCGGCGCAGAAGATGGCCAGTTCGCCGGCGCCCGGCACATGGTGGACCTGAAGATACTGGGCGAAGACGAAGTTGCCGGCGAGGTAGGCGATCAGGCCAAAGGCGCCGGCCGCCATCATCACCGGCACGGTCGCCAGCCCGTCCAGACCATCGGTCAGGTTCACGGCGTTGGAGAAGCCGACGATGGTGAAGGCCGCAAAGGCCACATAGAACCAGCCGATGTTCAGCAGAACCGCCTTGAAGAAGGGGAAGGCGATCGAAGTCTCAAGCCCCGGCGAGGTCGGCGAGGCCTTCATCCACAGCACGGTCAGAACCCCTGCGATCACGGCCACCACCGTCTGGGCCGCCAGTTTCTGTTTCGACGTCAGCCCGGCCGAGGTCTGTTTCGTCACCTTGGCGTAGTCGTCGATGAAGCCCAGCACGCCGAAGGCCGCCGTCACGCCCGAGACGATCCAGATATAGGGATTGGTCAGGTCGCCCCACAGGAAGACCGCCACGCCGATGCCGGCCAGGATCATCAGCCCGCCCATGGTGGGGGTGCCGACCTTGGACAGGTGGGAGACCGGACCGTCGTCGCGGATCGGCTGGCCCTTGCCCTGTTTGGTGCGGATCCAGTTGATAAAGCGACTGCCCATGGCCGCCGCCACGATGGCCGCCGTGGCCAGGGCCAGGGCCGCGCGGACGGTCTGATACTGGATCAGGTTCAGCAGCGGGTACTGATGCGCGACGTCGGCGTAATACAGATACAGAAGATAGAACATGCGGGGGGTCTCTATCGGGTCGCGGACGGCGTGTCAGGGCTTGAAGGGGCGGTTTGCAGATCGGCCAGGGCCTTGGCGACCAGGGACGCCTTGGATCCGTTCGATCCCTTGACCATGACGATATCGCCGGCCGACGCCAGCATGGACGCCTCGGCGGCGAGTTCGGCCGCGGTTTCACGCCACAGGCCGCGTCGGGAGGTCGGCAGGGCGTCGTACAGATGACGCATCTCAGAGCCGGCCGCATGGACCAGATCCAGGCCGGCGGCCTCGATGGGCTGGGCCAGGCCCTCGTGCAGGGCGCGGCTCTGGTCGCCTAGCTCCAGCATGTCGGTCAGGACCACGATGCGGCGGCCGGTCGCGGCGCGGGCGCCCAGGCTCTTGAAGCCCGCCGTCATCGACAGGGGATTGGCGTTGTAGCTCTCGTCGATCAGGGTGAAGGCGCCGCCGGGAACAGCGACGATGCGGGTCTGGCCCCGGCCCGCGAGAGGCTGGAAGCTGGCCAGAGCCTGAAGGCCCGTCTCCAGTTCGACGTCGAGGGCGTCCAGCATCAGGAGGACGCACAGGCTGTTCAAGCCCCAGTGGGCGCCGGACTGGGCCAGGCGATACTCCAGCGGCTTGCCGAACAGTTCGGCGAAGACGGTCGCCCCCTCAGCGTCCGGGCGGAAGTCCAGTAAGCGGGCGTCATGGCCCGGATCGGTCCCGAAGGTGACCAGCCGCGCCCCGACCGCCCTGGCCGCATCGCACAGCAGGCCGGAGAAGGCCACGTCGCCATTCGCGACCGCCGTGCCGCCGGGAACCAGGCCCTGGAAGATGGCGGCCTTTTCGCGCGCCACCCCCGCCTCGCCGTCGGCGAAGGCTTCGATATGGACCGGACCGACGGTGGTGACGCAGGCGGCGTGGGGCGCCACGAAGCGCGACAGGGGCGCGATCTCGCCGGGGGCGTTCATGCCGATCTCGAACACGGCGCGCCGGGTCTCGACCGGCATGCGCGCCAGGGTCAGGGGCACGCCGATATGGTTGTTGTAGCTCTTGATCGAGGCGTGGGCGGGTCCGGCGAGGTCCAGCCCGGCCTTGATCGCCTGGGTCACGCTGGTCTTGCCGACGCTGCCGGTGACGGCGCCGCGCTTAACGTGGGGCGCGCGCTCGCGGGCGGCGACGCCGAGGGCCTCCAGCCCGCGCAGGGTGTCCGGCACGACCACATAGGCCCCGCCCTCGACGGCGTGTTCGACCAGGGCGGTCGCGGCGCCGGCGGCGAAGGCGGAGACGGCGAACTCATGCCCGTCGCGCGCGCCCTTCAGGGCCAGGAACAGGTCGCCGGGGACGATCTCGCGGCTGTTGTAGGTCAGGCCCGTGATCGGGCGGTCGTCGCCGTGCAGCACGCCGCCCGTGGCGGCGGCGACTTCGGCGGCCGTCCAGAGCGGGCGGGCGGTGGATTCAGGCATTCAGCGACAGGGCCTCGGACGCGACGGTGGCGTCGTCGAACGGGTGGGTGACGCCGCCGACGATCTGGCCCTGTTCATGCCCTTTTCCGGCGATGACCACCACATCCCCGTCGCGCATCATTTCAACGGCCGCCTCGATGGCCGCGCGGCGGTCGCCGATCTCCAGCGCGTCAGGGCAGCCCGCGCGGACCTGGGCGCGGATCGAGGCGGGATCTTCGCTACGGGGATTGTCGTCGGTGACGATGGCGACGTCGGCCAGACGACCCGCGATCTCGCCCATCAGGGGCCGCTTGCCGCGATCCCGGTCGCCGCCGGCGCCGAAGACCACGATCAGACGGCCGGTCGCGTGGGGCCTCAAGGCGGTCAGCACCGTCTCCAACCCGTCCGGCGTATGGGCGTAGTCGACATAGACTTCGCCGCGTCCCGTCTCGGCGCCGATCCGTTGCAGGCGACCTTGCGCACCGGTCAGGCCTTCCAGGGCGCTGATCACCTCGTCGGGCCGGTCGCCGGCCGCGATGCACAGGCCCGCCGCCACCAGGGCGTTCGAGGCCTGGAAGGCGCCGGCCAGGGGCAGCAGGATGTCGCGAACATCGCCGCGCACATCCAGGGTCAGGCGCTGGCCCTCCGGCGTCGCCTGGCGGCCGATCAGGGCCAGGTCGCGCCCGCGCTCGCCCACGCCCATCACGCCCAGCCCGGCCATGATCGAGGCGGCGGCGAAGGCGGAATAGGCGTCGGAATCGGCGTTCAGCACCGCCGTCCGTCCGCGCGGCAGCAGGGCCTCGAAAAGACGCAGCTTGGCGGCGCGATAGTCCTCCATCGTGCCGTGATAATCGAGATGATCCTGGGTCAGGTTGGTGAAGGCCGCCGCCTTCAGCGCCACTCCGTCCAGACGCCGCTGGTCGATGCCGTGGGACGAGGCCTCGACCGCCACATGAGTCACGTCCTTGGCGGCCAGCTCGGCCATCAGGCGGGCGGCCTCGGCGGCGTCGGGGCTGGTCAGGCCGGGGCCGGTCAGGGCGTAGGTCTTGTCGCCCTTCTGGCCGACGACGCCCAGGGTGCCCATGCTGGCCGACTTGTGGCCCAGGCCGGCCCAGATCTGGCGGCAGAAGGCGGCGACCGAGGTCTTGCCGTTGGTGCCCGTCACCGCCACGCAGGTCTTCGGCTGGGCGCCGTAGAAGCCGCGAGCGGCGATGGCGTAGGTCCGGCGGACGTCGCCCGAGGTCACCAGCACCGGCGCGGCGCTGTCCGGCGTGTCGGTCGGCGCCAGCACGGCGGCCGCCCCCTGGGCCAGGGCCTGGGGAATGAAGGCGCGGCCGTCCGCCGCCGTGCCCGGCAGGGCGACGAACAGGGCGCCGGGCGCGACCTTGCGGCTGTCGGCGGTCACGCCGGTGATGATGGGGTCGGACGCCAGGTCGCGGCGCAGCAGGTCGGACAGGTGAAGCGCGCTCACAGGCCGTCCCCCTGCACGTCCTGATATTCCGGGATCTTCTCGCCGGTGGCCGTGCGCCAGCGGTCGGCGCGGCGCTCGACGCCCAGGAAGCCGGCGATCCGGTCGGCGATGTTGCGCACGGCGGGCGCGGCCACATAGGCGCCGGTCTTGGGATAGGTCCCCGGCTCGTCCATCAGCACGAAGACGGCGTAGCGTTTGCCGTTCAGCGGCCCGTCCACCGGGAAGACGGCGGCGAAGGAGCCCAGGGCGTGGCTGGGATCGTAACGGCCGTTGACCAGCTTGTTGGCCGAACCGGTCTTGCCGCCGACACGCAAACCAGGCGCATCGGCGAACCCGCCCGAACCCCGCACCACATTGGCGCGCATCAGCTCAAGGATGGCGCGCGAGGTTTCCTCGGTGACGATCTGCTGCGGCTGGACGCCCCGCGCGCCGCCGCGCCGCAGCGACAGGGGCACCATCCGCCCGCCGTTCGTCAGGGCGCCCATGGCCTGAACCATCTGGGCCGGGGTGATCATGATGCCATAGCCGAAGGACAGGGAGGCCAGGGTCGAGTTGTCCCAGCGACGCGGCAGGACCGGGCGGGCGGATTCCTTCAGCTCGATCCCGGCGGCGTCCAGCAGGCCCAGACGGCGGAAATAGTCGCGCATCGTGTCCGGCCCCATCTGCACCGCCAACTGCGAGGTGCCGATGTTGGACGAATGGAGATAGACCTCCTCCAGCGTCATGATCCGGTTCTGGGCGTGGAAGTCCTTGATCTTGCGATCGCCGATCTGGAAGGCTTCTGAAGCGTCGAACAGGGTGCTCATGTCGGCCCGCCCGGTATCGAGCCCGGCGGCGACGGTGAAGGTCTTGAACACCGACCCCATCTCATAGTGGCCCGAGACGGCGCGGTTCAGGGTCGCGCCGTCCGGCGCAGCCTTGCGGTCAGACTGGGTGAAGTTCGGCCAGCTGGCCATGCCCAGAACCTCGCCGGTCTGGACGTCGGTGACGATGGCGACCGCGCCCTTGGCCTGGTGCTGGATCGCCGCAGCGGCCAGTTCGTTCTCGACCACGCCCTGGATCCGCAGATCTATGGACAGGGGGAAGTTTTCGCCCCGCTGGCCGGCCGCGCGGATTTCGTCGTTGAAGGCCAGCTCGGCGCCCGCGATCCCCTGCCCGCCCGTATCGGCGTCGCCGATCAGGTGCACGGCCGAGGTTCCCAGCGGATAGGCGCGGCGATCCTCAGGCTCGAAGGTCACCCCGCCCAGAGCCAGGTCGTGAACCGCCGCCTTTTCCTGAGGCGTCAGTCCGGTCAGCGCGATCAGGCGCCGATCCCCGTTCAGCACCTTGTGCAGCCGGGCGGCCGGCAGGCGCGGCAGGGCGCGGCGCAGCTGGCGGAAGGCCAGGTCGCGATCCCAGATCTCGGCCGGATCCAGATAGAGGCCATAGTGGACGATATTGGTCGCCAGCAGCTCGCCGTTGCGATCAGTCAGGTCGCCGCGCACCAGGGCGTTCGGATTGGCGCCGGCCCAGCGCCCGCCCGCTTCGCCGAACAGGACCTTGTACGAGGCGCCGATGGCCAGACCGGCGAAGACGCACGAGAAGACGATCAGGATCAGGAAGATTCGAACGCGGGTGTCTTCTTCCGGTCGGGCGTCGGCGCGGGCGCGCTCGAACCCGTGCTCCAGCCGCCAGATCAGTTCCGACAGGCCGCGCCAGAACGGCGACAGCCGGCCCTGAAGGTCCATGCCCGGCGCGGGCCGGTGATAGCGATGATCCTGAACGCTCATTGCACCGCCTCCGGGGCAGCGACGGCGATTTCGTCCGGGGCGACTGCGGCGGCAGGCGCAGCCTGGGCGGTCGACGGGGACGTCGATTGGGGCGCAGCCTTCAACTGGGGAAGCTGGGCTTCCTTGGCCTGACGGTGGACCTCGACCGGGACCAGACCGATCTGACGCGACAGGGTTTCCAGCCGCGCCGGCTGCTCCAGCCGGGCGACCTCGGCGCGCAGCAGGCGGACCCGCTGGCCGTTTTCGCGGATGTCCTGTTCCAGCTGGGCGATACGGCTGCTTTCGCGCGCCGCCGCCGCCTTGGCCGCGTAGACCGAGACGATCATCACCGCGACCAGGGCCACGCCGATTATCTCGATCCAGCGCACGCCGCGGACCTTCCAGTCGAAGAGCCGCTGCAGGGCGTTGCGCGAATAGTCGAAGAAGGGCGCCGTGGTCATGCCGCAGCCCTCCCCGACGTCGAGGCCCAGGCCGGCGCCTCGGTGCGGATCGCTGCGCGCAGCTTGGCCGAACGGGCGCGCGGATTGACCGCACGTTCCTCGTCGCCCGCCTCGCGCGCGCCCTTGAACTGAAGCGTGAAACTGGGCTTGCGCGGATCGATCGCGATGGGGGCGTGGCGCGATCCAGCGGGTGTGTTGCCGGTCCGCTCGGTCAGGAAGGCCTTGACGATCCGGTCTTCCAGGGAATGGAAGGTGACGACGGCCAGACGGCCGCCGGGCGCCAGGCTCGCCTCGGCCGCCTCGAGCCCGCGCTCCAGCTCGCCCAGCTCATCGTTCACCGCGATACGCAGCGCCTGAAACACGCGCGTGGCCGGATGGATCGGGGCGCCGCGACGCCCGCCCAAGGCCTTTTCGACCACCTCGGCCAGATCCAGGGTGCGAGTGAAGGGCCGCTCGACGCGGCGGCGCAGGATGGCGGTCGCCACCCGGCCCGACTGACGCTCTTCGCCATACAGTTTGAAGATATGGGCCAGGGGACCGTGGTCCCAGGTGTTGACGATGTCGGCGGCTGTGTCGCCTTCATCAGACATCCGCATGTCCAGCGGCCCGTCGCGCATGAAGGAAAAGCCGCGCTCGGCCTGATCCAGTTGCATCGACGAGACGCCGATATCGAAGACGGCGCCGTCCAGCTTCGCCTTGCCGCTGTCGGCGAAAGCCTGGGCCAGACCCGAGAAGGGCGTGCGGATCAACTGGAACTGACCGGGGAAGTCCTTGGCGACAGCATCGGCATGCGGCTGAACCGTCGGATCGCGATCCAGGCCGATCACCTCGGCGCCGGTCGCGAGGATGGCGCGGGTGTAGCCGCCGGCGCCGAAGGTGGCGTCGATCACCACGTCGCCGGGACCAGGCTGCAACGCCTCGATCACCTCGGCCAACAGAACGGGGGCGTGGGGCGCGTCGCTCACGATCCGCCTCCCGCCAGCTTCATCTGGGCCGCCAGTTTCAGGGCGCCGATCTGGGCCATGCCGGCCTTGGCCAGGGCGCGCTGTTCGGCGCGGCGGGCCGCCCATTTCTCGCGCGACCAGATCTGGAACCGGTCGTTCAGGCCGACGATGACGACCGTGTCCTCCAGCCCCGCCTCAGCGCACAGGCCTTCCGGCAGGGTGATACGGCCGCCGGAATCATAGGCCAGGCGCACCTGTTCGCCCATCACCTGCCACTCCAGCGCCGAACGCTCTTCGGAACCGAACGGCAGGGACTCGATCATCTCGGCATAGACGGCGAACAGGCGGTCGCCGCCCGCTTCCAGACAGTCGGCCTCGATGGAGGGAAAGATGAAGACGCCGCCGGCGGCGCCGTTTTCGGTCGTGCGGAAATCGTTTGGGATCAGGAGACGGCGCTTGCCGTCCAACTGTTTCTCGTAGGTCGAGAGAAACACGCCCTGTCCATCGAGCCCTTCGGCCCGCCCCTAGATGCCCTGACGAACGCCCGACGCGCCCGCCTCTCAGCCCCAAATCATGGGAATGGGATAGCATGGGATGAAATGGGTCTCAATGGGATGGGTAACGATACTTAACCATGTCTTGACGTGTGACGGCCTAAGCACAGCCCTTACACAAGAACATACACAGAACAGACAAACTGTTCACACGCTGTGAAGAACCTTGCCTTGTCTCGCATTCACAACGGATTAACGGACGCGCGCCGGCTTGGACGGATGAAACCTGGGTAAAAGCTTTGGACGAACCAAGCTGAGACCGAGCCATGGCGGCTTCCTGGCCCGCGGCCCTGATCCGGAGCGGAACATCACCCCGTTGGGAGGCTTTATGTCCTTAAAACAGGGAGAAACCGATGACGGACCGAAACCGCGAACAACAGGCCGAAGACGCCCTGCCGCAGGGCGTGGCGCGGGGCCGTTCGCTGAACACCCCGGCGGAGGCACTGCAACTCCGCGCCGGCGGCATAGGGCCCGGCGGTCAAATCGGCCCCGATCCCAATACGCGACGGCTTCAGGAAGGCCAGTCGTCCAGCCGCGAGCCGGAGGGCGATCTGCCTCAAGGCCCGATCAGCGGAGATCCGCGAACCCCTGTGCCCACCACCGCCAAGGATCAGGACATCGACGATCAGGACCAAGGATAGGAGCAGACATGACCGATAGACCTCACACGTCCAAACTGAAACGCGGAGCCCGATGATGGAGACCTTCCCCTGGGCCTTCGTGATCATCGGCGGCCCCATTATCCTATTCGCCCTGATCGTGCGGGGCTACCTGAGATCCGCCAAACGGGATCGACAGATCGATCCGGACACGCCCGGCGACGATCCGTCGAAGGGCATGTAGGCGGACCGGCGAAAGGCCCGCCAAGCCCTCAGATTTCTGCCGATCAGTAAGGCGCGAGATTTAATCAGGCGGTCGGGAATAATCGCCGCACGTCGGCTGTCTATAGGAGGTCCAGCCTACAGAAGGAGTTGACCTGTGATAATCCGCGCAACCATCGCGACCCTGCTCGCGCTGTCCCTATCCACTGCCGCGCTGGCGGCTGAGCCGGCCAGAACGGGGGAAACCGCGAAAGGTCCCACGCTCACGAACGAGCAGGGAATGACCCTCTACACATTCGACAAAGATGGCGGCGGCAAATCGGTCTGCAATGGACCCTGCGCCGCAAACTGGCCGCCCTTCACCGCCGCTGCGGACGCGCAAGCGAGCGGAAGCTATAGCGTCGTCATTCGGGACGACGGCTCCCGTCAATGGGCCTACAATGGCCGCCCCCTCTATACTTGGACCAAGGACGCCAAGCCAGGCGACATCACCGGCGACGGCTTCCTCAACGGCGCTTGGCGCATAGCGCAGCCCTAGGCGGCACGCCTAGATCTCCGATGAGGCGGATGTCAGTCTCAGCTTCTACGAGCCTTCATACACGGCCACGCTGAACCGATTCATCAGGCCGGTGGTCGACCAGGAGGAAATCGCCGCCGTCCTGGCCACACCAGCCTGCGTGAGGTCGAGACCTACACCCGCTCGACCGACCAGACGCGCCTCGCCGACACGGCTGTCGCCAAGCCGCAAAAGGCCGAAAAGAGAACACCCCGTGTCAAACCCTGAGCGCCCAACCTCTTAAGGGTGTTGTTTTCCCTGTAAAAATGATGGGGGTGGTAGGCCCGGAGGGACTCGAACCCCCAACCAGACCGTTATGAGCGGTCGGCTCTAACCATTGAGCTACAGGCCCCCAGGACGTGCGACCAAGGCGCGGCGCGGCGGGAGGAACCGCCTAGCAGGCGCGGATGCGGCTTGCCAAGAGCCACGTCCGCATGCGGCATGTTTCCGCGATTTCACGAAGATGAACGGAAACCGACATGGAAGCGCGGGCGTTGGTTCAGGCATAAAAGGCCAAGGTTGCGGCCATGGATCGACGAACCCGTCGGTCAGGATCGTCCTACGGAGACTTCTGCATGAAAAGCGCTTTCAAATCCCTGATGCTGGGCAGCGCCCTGACGGCGGCGGTCGCCCTGAGCGCGACGGCGCCGGCGATGGCCCAGACCGTCCAGCCGGTGCAGATGATGCAGCCCGCGCCGTCGCTGAACCTATCGGCCTATGGCGAGGTCAAGGCCGCGCCGGACATGGCCACCATCAGCTTCGGCGTCCAGACCGAGGCGACGACCGCCCAGGAAGCCATGCGGGACAACGCCACGCGCATGACGCAGGTCATGGCCGCCCTGCGCCGCGCAGGCATCGCCGAGCGCGACATTCAGACCTCAGGCCTGAACCTGTCGGCGCAATATGACTATGTGCAGAACGAACCGCCCAAGCTGCGCGGCTATCAGGCCGTGAACCGGGTGACGGTGATCATCAACGACTTGACCAAGGTCGGGACCACCGCCGACGCCGTGGTCGCCGCCGGGGTCAACCAGATCGACGGCATCAGCTTCGGCCTGAAGGATCCGACCGCAGCCGAGAACCAGGCGCGCCAGATGGCGGTGCGGGCCTTGCAGGCCAAGGCCCAGCTGTACGCCCAGGCGCTGAACGTCCAGCTGTCCGGCATCCGTAACCTGAGCGAAGGCGGCGGCTATTCGCCCGAGCCCCAGCCCCAGTTCGCCGTGCGCGCCATGGCGATGCGCGAAGACGCCAACACCCCGGTCGCCGCCGGCGAGCTGACGATCCGGATCGACATCACCGGTGTCTACGACATCGCCCGCTGATCACTCGATCTCGAAAGTGGCGAGAACACGCGCCTCCGTCCGCACGGGCGGGGGCGCGACGTCTAGAGACACGGTCGGACGGACACGCGCGCCGGTGACCACGACCTCGTCCACCCTGTGCATGGCTCGAAGCTCTGCGGGCGGGTATTGCTCTGCGGAAGGGTCCTGGAGCCGGACGAGCCGCACAATCCTCTGATCGGAAGCCGTAGCGAGCGCCTGAGCCTGACGCCGGGCGTCCTCGAAGGCGGCGCGCTGAGCGAGAATTTCCTGCTGCGAAACATCGGCAAGGGTGAAGGCCTGGACACTCGCATTCCGAGCCCCTCTTTCCGAAGCGAGGGACAAGGCGTCGCCCGCCCGTGCGATCGGAGACGCTTCCAACGTCAGCGACATGGACGCCACATAGCCGACTATGGGGCAATCGTCGGTGTCACGATCATATCCGGACCCGCCGCAGGACGGGCTGAAGATAGGCCTGAGCGCGGGCGAGCCGGTCGCGAAGGACACTTCGTCCAACCCTTCAAGCTTTGCAACCTCCGAGACCTTTGATTGGGCGTCGGCCAAGGCCCGCAGAGCAATGACCTGGGATGCGCCGCGCCCCTCGATCTCGGCCGAAACCGTGAACCGGTCGGGCGGGGTCTCCGTATGGCCCCGACCGATTACCGTAATCGACGCCTGCACCGAACGCTCCTGCGCCAGCGCAGGTGCTGACGCGGCTAGCGCAAAAGCCGCAATGGCGGCTACGCGATATTGGATCACAGTCGGCATCCTTCCCCGTTTCGATGAGGAAAGAACGCCGCCAAGGTTGCGTCAAGCGGATATCAGGCCGCGCGCTTGATCTCGTTATTGTCGTCCAGCAGCACGACGTTGGGCGTCCACTGGCGGGCTTCTTCCTGGGGGAGTTGGCCATAGGTGACGACGATCACCTTGTCGTTCTTCTGGACCAGGCGGGCGGCGGCGCCGTTGACGCCGATGACCTTGGAGCCGCGCGGGGCCTCGATGGCGTAGGTGGTGAAACGGGCGCCGTTGGTGATGTTCAGCACATCGACCTGCTCGTGCGGGAATATGCCCGCCGCGTCCAGCAGATCCATGTCGATGGCGATCGAACCCTCGTAGTCGAGGTCGGCTTGGGTCACCGTGGCGCGGTGCAGCTTGGACTTCATCAGGGTGACCAGCATGGGGCGGTCTCCGGTCTATGGCGCAGGGCGACAGGCCCCGCTCGTTGGCGGCTCATATAGGGATTTCCGCAGCCCGCATCAATCGCAGCGCCGAACGGACGCGCCTACGTTGCGGGACGTTCATTTGACGGTGACCGTTCCGGCTCTATGGTGAAGCCGAGCCATTTCGGCCCTTGCGAGCGCGCCTTCTCCCATGAAGCAATTCTTCCTGACGGTCCTGGGTGTCTTCACCGGACTGATCCTGTTCGTCGTCGTCATTCCGGTCGTGCTGCTGACCGTGGCCATCGCCGGCGCCTCCAAGCCCACGACGCCCGCGACCATGGTGCTGGAACTGGACCTGCGCGACGGGATCAGCGACCAGCCGTCGAGCAATCCGTTCGCCGCCTTCGGCGGCTCGGACCTGTCGGTGACCCAGGTGGTGGATGGTCTGGCCCAGGCCGGGGAAGACGCCAGCGTCAAGGCCGTGCTGATCCGTCTGCCGGAAATGGGCATGACCCCGGCGACGGCCGACGAGCTGCGCCAGGCGATCCGCCGCTTCCGCGCGTCCGGCAAGCCGGTGATCGCCCACAGCCAGGGATTCGCGCCGGTAGGGGCGGTGATGTCGACCTATATGGTCGGCGCCTCGGCCTCGGAACTGTGGATGCAGAACACGGCCGGATTCCAGGCGACGGGCTTCTCGGCCGAGAGCCTGTTCCTGGGACGGGCCTTCGACAAATACGGCGTCCGCGCCGATTTTGAGCAGCGTTACGAGTACAAGAACGCCGTCAACGAATACACCCAAAGCGATTATACCCCCGCGCACCGCGAGGCCATGACCGCCTGGATGACCTCCCTCTATGAGAGCGCCCTGGCCAATGCGGCCCAGGACCGCAAGACGACATCAGCGGCACTGAAGACGGTGATCGAGGCCGGTCCCTATTCGGCCGAACAGGCCTTGTCGAACAAGCTGATCGACAAGGTCGGCCAGGTCGAGGAGGCCGAGGCCGAGATCAAGCGTCGCGCCGGCAAGGGCGCCGAGATCGTCGAATTCTCCCAATATGTCTCCGACAAGGGCGAGCGGACCGGGTCGGGCCGCAACGCCATCGCCATCGTCGGCGGAGAGGGCGCCATCGTGACCGGCCGCAGCAGCGGCGGCAGCTTCGGCGGCGGCTCCTCGATCCATTCGGACGACACGGCCGAGGCCATCTATGACGCGATCAAGGACAAGAGCGTGAAGGCCATCGTCTTCCGCGTCTCGTCGCCGGGCGGATCGCCGGAAGCCTCGGAACAGATCCTGGCCGCCGTGCGCGCGGCCAAGGCGGCCGGCAAGCCGGTGGTGATCTCCATGGGGTCGTACGCCGCGTCGGGCGGCTACTGGATCAGTTCGGAAGCCGACTGGATCGTGGCCCAGCCCTCGACCCTGACCGGCTCGATCGGCGTGTTCGGCGGCAAGTTCGTGGTCGCCGACGCCCTCGGACGGTTCGGCGTGGACCTGCGCGACCTGACGGTCGGCGGCCAATACGCCGACGCCTTCTCGCCCACCCAGTCCTTCACGCCCCAGCAGCGCGCCGCCTTCGCCGGCTCGATGGACCGGATCTACGACGACTTCATCGCGCGCGTGGCCACGGGCCGCAAGCTGGAGCCGGCGCGGGTGCGCGAGATCGCCAAGGGCCGGGTCTGGACCGGGGCCCAGGCCCTGCCGCTGGGCCTGGTCGACCAGTTGGGCGGTCTGACCGAGGCGGTGGCCAAGGCCAAGGCCCTGGCCAAGATCCCCGCCGGGGAGTCCGTGCGCTTCAAGCATTTCCCCAAGCAGAAGTCGCCCTGGGAAGCCCTGTCCGAGATGTTCGGGGTCCAGAGCGAGGCGGCCCAGGCCCTGGTTATGCTGGGCGGCGTCATGGCCGATCCGCAGGCCCAGGCGGTCATGCGCCGCATCGAGGGCGAGCGGATGCGCAGCGAAGGGGCGGTCGTCCTGGCCGACCAGCCGATGTTCTGAGGATGGGCGTGACGATCCATCGCACACAGGCGTGAGGGGGCGATCCATTGACCGCAAGGCCCAATGGACCGACATTGAAGGATAGGCGTTCTCCGGAGCGCCTGAAAGGATGACCCATGTTCCAGCCTGAACGTCTCGCCACACTGGGCTTCGCCGCCCGCCGCCGCCCCAACGGCCTGGTCGCCTCGATCATGTGGATCGCCGGCCTGATCGCCGCCGTCGCCGCCTTGGCCGTCGGCGCGGTCCTGGCCGTCTTCACCGCCGCAGCGGTCGCGGTCATCGCCCTGTTCGCCGGGGTCCTGGTCTTCCTGGCCGGACTGGCCATGCGGGCACGCCGCAACCTGGCGCCGCGTCGTCGCGCCGGGGATCCCGACGTGATTGAGGCGCACAAGGTGGACGGCACCTGGGTCGCCTACGGCTGGGAGCGCCACGGCCGTTGAGGCCGAGCGCTCGAGACCACAAGTCATGAAAGACCTGATTGCGGCGCCTTCGCCGAACTTCGACGCGCGTCTTGCGCCCCCAAACATGCTGGTGCTGCACTACACCGGCATGGAGACGGGCGAGGCCGCCCTGGCGCGGCTGCGCGATCCCGAGGCCAAGGTGTCGGCCCATTATCTGATCGAGGAAGACGGCCGCATTTTCCAACTCGTGCCCGAGGAACGGCGGGCCTGGCACGCGGGCGCCGGCGTCTGGCAGGAAGAGACTGACTGCAACGCTGCCTCGATCGGGATTGAGATCGTCAATCCCGGTCATGAGTTCGGCTACCGCCCCTTTCCCGATGCTCAGATCGCGGCCGTCACCGGTTTGATCGCCGACATCCGTGATCGTTGGGTCATCCCGAACAGCCGGATCATCGCCCATTCCGACCTGGCCCCCGCCCGCAAGACAGACCCCGGCGAGCTGTTCCCTTGGAAACAACTGGCCGACGCCGGCCACGGCCTTTGGGTCGAGCCCGCTCCGGAGCGGATCAAGGCCTTGGGCGGCCTGTTGCAGAAGGGGGATCACGGCATCGGGGTCGTGGTGCTGCGCTCCGGCCTGCAGAAACTGGGCTATGGGCTGACGCCGGGCGGGGATTACGACACCGAGACCGAAACCACGGTCCGCGCTTTCCAGCGCCACTGGCGGCCTGATCGCGTCGATGGCGTGGCCGACGGCGAGACCCGCGCCCGCTTGGTCGGTCTGCTCCAACTTGCCTGTTTCAAGGCGTCACGGCTGATGAGCGACCGGTAGACGGAGGCTGCAGCCCGGCGAGCAGCCCCACACCCAGCCAAGCGCCCAAAATTGGGCTCATGCCCACACCCGCCAATGGCACTGGGAAGGCGCCGAACATCGGCGTCAGCCCCCACAAGGCCAGGCATAGGCTCAGCGCTCCACCGGCCAGACAGAGTCTGGCGTCCGTCCAGCTCAGGACCGCCGGAACCGCGACGAAGGCGGTCAGAGCGATCAGCGTCAGGCCGCCCACGATGGGCGACAGTTGGAAGGCCATCCCGACGATCTCCTCGACCTCCGCAACCGGCTGCAGCGGATCCGGCCGGGTCCAGGCGAAGACGAACAGCAAGCCTGCGCCCGCCAGAGCAAGGACCTTCACCCAGCGGCGAGACAGACGCACAGCAGCCACTAGGGCCGCCACCCCGGCCAGGGCGGTTGCCTGAGACGCGTCCGGCTGGGCGACAATCAACATCAGAGCGGCGAAAACCGGAACCCAGACTATCCACCGATCCGCCATCACCGCCAGGGCCACGGCTGTAGCCGGCAGCACGACCATGGCGACATTGACGTGCAGCGGCCCGGCGTCGATCCAGCGATGTACGCCATCCTGGGCGGGATTGAAGAAGGTCGCGGCCAGCCCGGCGACTGCGAGCCACGGCAGGAGCGGCAACAGGGCGGGCCGCACTCCCGCCGACAGGCCCGCCGCAGCCAGGGCGCCGACCAGCCAAGCCGCCAGATTTCGCGCCCAGGATCCTGTCGATACGCCGCTGGCGGCGCAAATGAAGGCGCCCAAACCGACCGCCGCCAATGAGGCGGCGCCGAAGATGAGCAGCAGTCGCGCGCCCCGCCTGGACCATCCGTTCGCCATGTTCGCCACTCCCCTCACCTGCTCATCAGCCACGGCGACCCGCCCCGGTCAATCGACTGCGCCAGACGGTCGTCCAGCTTGTTGTTGACCTGCGCGACGCGGCGGCGCATCTAGCCCCCGCCAGACGGCTGGGCGGTCGCGGCGGGACTTGATCTCGTCGAGGAAAGTCCGGGCTCCACGGTGAAAAGGCGGCGGATAACTTCCGCCCGGGGCGACCCGAGGGATAGCGCCACAGAAAGCAAACCTCCGGCCTTGCGAGGCCGGTAAGGGTGAAAGGGTGGGGTAAGAGCCCACCGCGTGCCTGGCAACAGGGACGGCATGGCAAGCCCCGCCTGGAGCAAGACCAAATAGGGACATCGCGCGGGGTTCGCCTCGCGGGGCTCACCGCCTCAGATGTCCGGGTAGGTCGCGAGAACCGTTCAGCAATGGACGGTCCAGAGGAATGATCGTCGCCGCTCTTCGGAGCGGAACAAAACCCGGCTTACAGGCCGTCTGGCGTTTTTTCGGCTCCCCTCATGAGCCGGTCAATTATTGAGCCGGAGGCAGACTTCCTCCAGCGCCGACAGGACGGCGACGTCCTGCGCATCTTGGCGTCCGAGCCGATGCTCCGCCAAACCAAGCGCGTCCCGGCGCGGTTCGAATGGGTTTGGGCGCAACACGCAAAGCCGCAAGGATTGGCCCCTCCCTGCCAGCCGCTCCGTCGGGGGCGCCCAAATCAGCCGCCGCCTCGATCGCGAGACCTTCATCGTCGAGACACGGGAGAGCGAACGCCCCTCCGTCATGATCAACGCGACCTCTATCTCAAGGCGCACCGCACAGCTTCGAGCCCGCGGGAGGGCGTCGTCAGAAGCGCTGACATCACACCTGGTCTTCGCGATTGTCATGCTAGATCGCCGTAGTCCGGGCCCGCCGCAGGCGGATCGGCTTCCTCGCAAGCGCAGTCCTCAGACGCGAATGTCAAACGTATGCCGGCTGGGCCGCCGGGTGCTCGTATCGTCCTGAATGGCGTGGGGGCGATCGACGGGCCGGTCCGTGGGGGAGCTCTGGTGCGACGCCACACGGCCGGTCGTCTGAGCGAGTTGGCTGGCCCAGGCCTGGGCGACGGGATTGAATGCGCCGACCCTCATCATCCTTCTCCGTCACCGCAGGTCAGGCCATAAGCCGACAGATCGACGTTGAGGATCTCGCACGGGCGCAAGGTCGCGGCGCGCCCTTTCGTATCCAAGCCGCCATCGACTTCAGCGATCAAACGCGCTGTTTCGATAGACACGGAGCCTCTCCCTTCTTGGTCGGGACGCTCGATGTCGACGCCTTAGGCTTGTGGGGACGAGACAATCGGACCCCGGCATCGAGCGCACCCGATGCGGTCCGACATCACGATCACCATGATCGCCAGAGGGGCCCGGGCCGCAAAGACAGGCTGCACCGCCTCGCCCAAAAGCGCCAATAAGAAAAGAGCATTCGCCCCATGAAAAATGATTATGACTCATGACCACAGTCATGGTGATCTTAAGGACAGACTAGAATCACTGAGATTGATTGACGGACCCGTATTCATTCGCCACCATAACAAACTCCAAGGGTCCGGGCCCCTCTGGCAGCCGAGGCGTCGGCTGCGATGTCGGATTCCCACCTGGATCGGCGCAACGCAGCGCCATCTTTCAAAACTTGGAGGTACGGGATGCTTGAGTCCCTTCCGTTTCTTGCATTGACCTATGTCGGGCAGCCCGTCTGGCTCTGGATCGCATTTCTAGCCTTTATCGGACTGCTCCTGTGGCTCGACCTAGGGGTCGTGAACAACAAGGACGGCGTCGTCTCCGCCAAGAAATCCGCAGGCATGTGGGCGTCCTTCGCCTCGATCGCCATCGCCTTCGGAGCCTATATCTACTTCGTCTACGAGCCCAACCCGCGCTATTATATGAGCGCCGAGAACCTCAATCAGCAGGCCGTCCTTCAGTATTTCACCGGCTACCTGCTCGAGACCGCGCTGGCGTTCGACAACATCTTCGTCATCGGCATGATCTTCACCTTCTTCGCCGTGCCACGCCAATATCAGCACAGGGTGCTGTTTTGGGGCATCATGGGGGCGATCGTATTCCGGGCCATCTTCATTTCGCTCGGGGCGGCGATCGTCAACGAGTTCACCTGGGTCCTGTTCATCTTCGCGGCCTTCCTGATCTTCACCGGCTGGAAGATGATCTTCGGCGGCAGCCACGAAATGGATCTGAACAAGAACCCGGTGCTGAAGTTTCTTCGCAAGCGGATGCGGATCACCGACACGATCGACAATCACAACTTCTTCGTCAAAAAGCCGGACCCCCAAGGCTCGGGCCGTCTGGTCCTGTTCGCGACACCTCTGTTCCTGGCGCTGGTGATGGTCGAGGTGGTGGATGTGATCTTCGCGGTCGATTCCGTGCCGGCGATCTTCGCGGTCACCAAAGACCCGTTCATCGTCTACACGTCCAACATCTTCGCGATCCTGGGCCTCAGGTCGATGTACTTCATGCTCGCGGAGGCCGTGGCGCGGTTCAAATACCTCAAATATGGGCTGTCGCTGGTGCTGGTCTTGATCGGGGTCAAGATCATCTGGAACTTCGGGCTCTACAAAGGATGGCAGGACGTGACGGGCGCGCCGCTGGTGCCCTATCTGGAGCCGCAATGGTCGTTGATCGCGACCTTGGCCTTGATCGGCGGCTCGATGCTGTATTCTTGGCTGCGGACGCGCACAGTTCAGGCCTGAGCACAGCGGTTGCGCCATCGCGGCGGCGACCGGTCGGAGGACGCGCGGCCCGTCAGGACAGAAGGGGCCCGCGTTCCAGCGCGCGAAGAACCTCCTTCGCCAGAAGTCCGGCCGGTCCCCCTGCGCCGCGGGTCGACACCAGAGCGATTTCGCTGTCGCTGAGCGGCGGCAAGGGATGATGAAGGACGGTGAGGTCGCGGGGGGCCATGGCGGCGGGAAGGACGCCCACCCCGAGACCGGCGCGCAATGCGGCCATCTGGCCGGCGAGGCTGGGCGATGTGAAGGACGCGCGAAACGGCAGGCCTGCCGCCTCGAGCGCGTTCAAGGCGCGCTTGCGATAGATGTCCGGGGCTGGGGCGATGATCAGGGGCAGCGGCGACAGTTCCACGATCGAGGGATCGAGCGCAACCCAGACCAGGGGTTCGCTCCAAACCCTGACGCCCAGTTCCGGCCCGACCGGTTCGCGCTTGATGAGCGCGAGGTCGAGCATCCCGCGCGACATCTGGTCGAGCAGGTTTGCCGTGTAGTCGCACGTCACCGACAGCTTGATGCGAGGATGACTGCGCGCGAAAGCCCCCAGAATACCAGGGAGATGCATGGTGGCGACATCCTCTGGAGCGCCAAACCGGACCTCCCCTTCCAGATCGCCGTCACCAAGGTTTGCGACGATCTCGTCGTTCACCCTCAGCAGATGGCGCGCCCGTGACAGCAGGGCCGCGCCCTCCGTCGTCAAGGCGACGCCCTTGCCGGCGCGATCCAGAAGTGGAGATCTCAACTGATCCTCCAGTCTGCGGATCTGCAGACTGACGGCCGGCTGGGTTCGGCCGAGAAGCAGGGCGGCCCGGGTAAAGCTGCCCGTTTCCACGACCGTCACAAATGCGCGCAGCAGGTCGAGGTCCAGATTAACGAGACGGTAGGCCACCGCATTCGACTCCGTTATGAGTTTCATCAATTCTATAAACTGGAGTGCTGGATTGGTCGAGGCCAGAGAGAGCGCCTCATCGAAAGGCCAGAAACGCATGCCCGACCCCTCCTCCAGCCTCGCCCTGCTCACCTCCCCGGCAATCCTGTTCTTCTTCCTGGGCGCGGCTGCAGCCTTCGCACGCTCTGATTTGTCGATCCCGGAACCGATCGCCAAGGCTCTGTCGCTCTACCTGATGCTCTGCATCGGGTTTAAGGGCGGGGTAGAGGCGCGCATCGCCGGCTTCAACGACGACTTTCTATCCGCGGGCGCGATCGGAATTGCGCTCAGCGCGCTGATGCCGCTTTTCGCCTTCGTCATTCTGAAGCGGTTCCAGAGGCTCGACCGTGCGACGGCCTGCGCCCTGGCGGCGACCTATGGATCGGTCTCGGTTGTGACTTTTGCCGCCGGACAGCAGCATCTTGCAGCACTCGGCATCCCTTCGGGCGGCTATATGGCGGCCGTCCTAGCCCTCATGGAAACGCCTGCGATCCTCACGGCCCTGCTTCTGCTGAATGGCGCAGGGCGCGGCCAGCCGGGACAACGTGGCGCGGTTCTGAAGGAGGTCTTCGTGGGGGCTGCGACGGTCATGCTCCTCGGGAGTTTCGTTGTCGGACTGATCTCGGGGTCGCCCGGACTCGCCAGGCTGGAGATGTTTGTCGGCCCGCTGTTCCAGGGCGCTCTCTGTTTCTTCCTGCTGGACATCGGCTTGATCGCGGCGCGCAGGCTAATGGAGGGCGGCCGGCGAATGAGCCCCGGCGTGATTGCTTTCGCGATTGGCTTTCCTCTGGTTTCGGCGGCTCTCGCCCTCGGCCTGTCGCGGCTGGCCGGCCTAGACGTTGGCAACGCCGTCTTGCTGACGCTCCTTGCCGGCTCGGCATCCTACATCGCCGTACCCGCGGCCATGCGCCTGGCTGCGCCCGAGGCCGACAACGGGGTGTTCGTCACAGCCGCTCTGGCCATCACCTTTCCCTTCAATCTCACGATCGGCATCGCCCTCTACACCGCCGCGACGGTTTGGATCTGGCGGTGAAAACACGCGGAAGCGGCCCGAGGCGGATGACGCCGCGCAAAGCGAGGATCCGGCGATCATAGCGGGTGGCGATCTTCGATCCCTACCAGGACAGGTAAGGCGACAGACCGGTGGCCATGTTGGAGGCCCATCACGTCTGGGCCCAGATGGACGGCATGGGACACGCCAGCGGCGGATAAGCTACCTGGATCACGCCAGATGGGAGCCCGATGAACGGCGAATCCTCTGCACCAGCCAGACAGCCTTCGCCCGACTGAAGGACCTCGTCGGCCGTCCGCTCGCAATGAGAGGCGTGTCCAAGAACTTCAGCCTGTTCTTACGCCCCGGCGGCCGTTTCCAAATGACACCTCTTTATGACGTCCTGAGCGCCCAACCAGCCTTCGACGCCAAGCGCATCCCCCACAAGAGCTACACCCTTGCCATGTCGGCCGGAGCGCAGCCGCACTACAAGATCCTCGACGTTATGGGGCGGGATTTCATCGAAATGGCGGAAGCGGCGGATCTCGGACCGACGCTAGTCCGTCAGGCCCTGACTGAAATCCTGGAGCTGGCCGACAGAGCGACGGGCGCGGCGCTCGCCCAAATGCCCGCCGATTTCCACGAACCTATCCACGCGTCGATCCGTGGTGCGATCCGATCGCGCCTGCCCAGGCTGGCGACGGCTCTCGATATGCTCTAACCCGACTCACTCGTAGATCGCCCTGCTCGCGCCACACCTGCTGTGGCGCCGAGCCTGTTCTCAAGGGATCAAGGCAGTTCCCAGTACGAGGCGAACGACAGCGAGCCCTTCACGCCGCCGAACACACCTTGGCGACATAATCCGCATGAGAGGGCATCACGGCGACGCACTTGCCGATGACGGTTTCCACGTCCGTCAGGAACCGCCCGATGTCCGCCTCCGGTGTCACATCGACCAGCGGGTCATAGCCGGTCGGGATCATCCCCTGCCCCAGCAGCACCTGGATCCAGCTTTCTTCAGCGAACAGTTCGTCGTCCTCGCGGAAAATCCGACCGTTGGCGCGGAACAGGTCGATCTTCCGCTCCAGCGTCACAGGGACATCCATATCGCGGCAATAGCGCCAGAACGGCGTGTCTTCGCGTTCCGTCGCCTTGTAGTGCAGGATGATGAAGTCGCGGATCCGCTCGTATTCGAAATCGGTCTGTCGGTTGTATTCGGCGATGGTGGCGGGATCGAAACCGGCGTCCGGCATCATGCGCACCAGCCGGATCAGCACGGACTGGATCAGGTGCAGGCTGGTCGATTCCAACGGTTCAAGAAAACCGGAGGCCAGGCCCGCCGCAACACAGTTGCGGTTCCAGATCTGCCGACGCTTGCCGGCGAGGAAGCGAATGCGGTTCGGCTCGGCCATCTGCGCGCCGTCCAGGTTCGACAGCAGGATCCCCTCAGCCTCCCCGTCGTCCATATGGCGACTGGAATAGACATGCCCGTTGCCTGTGCGGTGCTGAAGCGGAATACGCCACTGCCAGCCTGCCGGGCGCGCCGTTGAGCGGGTGTAGGGTGTAAAGGGTTCGGTCCGCGCGCAGGGCACGGCCATGGCCCGGTCGCACGGCAGCCAATGGGACCAGTCCTCGTACCCGGTCTTCATCGCCTGTTCGATGATCAGACCGCGAAACCCCGAGCAGTCGATGAACAGATCGGCCGATACGACCTCTCCGTCCTCCAGAGTGACGGAGTCCACAAACCCGTCCTCGGGCCTGAGCTGCACCGAGACGACCTTGCCCTCGCGACGTCGCACGCCCGCCGCCTCGGACATGCCGCGCAGATATCTGGCGTAGAGGCCGGCGTCGAAATGGAAGGCGTGGGCGATATGGCCCAGCGGCGAGCCCGGCCGTTTCGGGTCGGCGCGCATGAAGCGGTTCTGCAGGGCCGCCGCCGTATTGATCGAATAGGCGGCGAGGTCGGACGCCTTCCCCGCAGCCCGCATCTTCAGCCAGTACTGATGGCAGCGCAGCCATTCCAGATCCCGGCCGATCACGCCGAAGCCATGGATATAGCTTGATCCGATCCGGTCCCAGTCGACGAACTGGATGCCCAGTTTGAAGCTGGCCTGGGTACGGCGCATGAAGTCGTTTTCGTCCAGACCGATCAAGTCGTTGAACGTCTTGATCGCCGGGATCGTCGCCTCCCCCACCCCGATCGTGCCGATGGCCTCGGACTCGATCAGGGTGATCTCGTACAGACCCTTGAACAGTTTGGAGAACAGGGCGGCGGCCATCCAGCCGGCGGATCCGCCGCCGACGATCAGGATTGTCTTCAGCTGCCGCACATCCGCCCCCAAGAACCGTCAGTCGATAGCGTCGCAGGCGCCGGGGGTGGTCGGCAAGGGCAGTTCACCCGTCGTCGCGGGCCGCGCGTAGCTGAGGCCGAAGCCCCGTGCAAACTGCACCACGTCGCCCGCATGTTCGCCGGTGCTGCAGGCCGACCCCGGCCAGGCGAAGGACAGGCGACCCGTGAAGTCATAGCGACCACCCGACAGGACATCGGCCAGACCCGCGCCCTCGGTGCCGGGCAGGAAGGCCGCGACGAAGGCGTCTGACAGATTGATCAGGTCGTTGGTGTAGGCGGGACGGCCCGAATACAGCACCGATACCACGGGCACGCCCTTGCCCGAGACCGCGTGCAGAAGCGCCAGGTCGTTCGGGCGGCGATGGCTGTACTGGACCGGGGCGGGGAAGCGGACATCGCCATGATATTCAGCATAGGGGGCCTCGCCCAGGACGACCACGACCTTGGCGAACTGGGTCACGTCCACGCCGACGGCGTCTCTGGAATAGACGATGTTGTCAGCGCCGAACTGCGCCGTCAGGGCCTGCAACAGGGTGGCGCCGGTGGCGAAGTCGCCGTTGACGTTCTCGGTCCCCTGCCAGGTCAGAGACCAGCCGCCGGTCTGATTGGACAGGCTGTCGGCGCTGTCGCCCACGACCAGGATCTTCTCGCCCTGGACCAGCGGCAGGGCGCGGTCGTTGTTCTTCAGCAGGACGACCGACTTGCGCACCGCCTCGCGCGCCAGATCGGTCGCGGCCACGGCCGAGGCCTGCCCGTTGTAGCGGCTTTCCGACGGCGCATGATCGAACAGGCCCGACCGCATCTTGACCCGCAGAATCCGCGTCACGGCGTCGTCGATGCGGGACATCGGGATGCGCCCGGCCTCGACGTCGGCGATGGTATTGCCGATGAAGGCCTTCCAGTCCTCGGGGACCATGATCATGTCGATGCCGGCGTTGATCGCCTGGGCGCATTCGGCCTTGGTGCAGCCGGGGACCTGCTCGATCCCGTTCCAATCGGACACGACCAGACCGTCGAAGCCTAGTCGGTCCTTCAGCACGTCGGTCAGCATCTCGCGGCTGCCGTGCATCTTGCCGTAGTCGTGGCCGGCGGCGACGTCGTTCCAGCTGCTGTAGGAGGCCATTACCGTCTGCACGCCGGCCTCGATGGTCGAGTAATAGCCGGCGCCGTGGCGGTTGATCATTTCGCTGCGGGTCGCACGAGCCTCGCCCTGATCCTGACCGTTGAAGGTGCCGCCGTCGCCCATATAGTGTTTGGCCGTGGCGACCACGTCGCCGTCGCCGGTCAAGTCGCCTTGCAGCCCGCGCACCAGGGCCTCGCCGTATTCAGCGACCTGCTGCGGGTCGCTGGAATAGCTCTCATAGGTGCGGCCCCAGCGGCGGTTTTCGCCCACCGCCAGGGTCGGGGCAAAGACCCAGGTGATGCCGGTGGCCCGCACCTGCCGCGCGGTGGCCCGGCCGATCCGCTCGATCAGTTGGGGATCATGGGCGGCGCCCAGACCGATGTTGTGCGGAAAGAGCGTGGCCCCGGAGACGTTGTTGTGGCCGTGGACAGCGTCGGTGCCCCAGATCAACGGGATCTTCACCGCCATGTCGGTCCGCAGGGTTGCATCGTGATACCGGTCGGACAGAGCCGCCCACTCGGCCACCGTCGCGTGCTTGTTCATGGCGGGCCAGGCGCCGCCGCCATTTAGGACCGAGCCGATATAATACTGCGTCACCTCTTCAGGCGTGATGTATCGGACGTCCGGCTGGGTCATCTGGCCGACCTTCTGCGCCAGGGTCATGCCGGCGACGATCCGGGCGATCCGCGCCTCCATCGCGGCGTCTGGGGCATAGGCCGCAGTCAGGGCCGGCCAATCCGTCCGCTCCTGCTGAGCGGCGGCGCTCATCGGCGCCAGGGCGCATCCGGCCAGCAGCAGCAGCGGGAGAAGCTTGGTCTTGCGGAAGGTCATGGCCGTCTCTCGGTTACAGATATCGATCAAAAAAGAGGGCGAGACGGCATGGCCGCCTCGCCCCGGAGGCTAAGGGCTCGGAGAGGGACGCCCTAGAACCGGTAGTTGACGCCGAACAGGAACTGCCGGCCGTACTCTTCATAGGTTTCCGGCAGCGAACCGCCGTCCGCCGTGGTCGTGCCGCCGCTGTCCAGACCCAGGCGGGTCCGGTAGGGCGAGTTGGTCAGATTGTTGACCTGGAACAGCACGCCCAGACCTTCCAGCGGCCCCTGTTCGAAGGTGTAGCCGACCTGGGCGTCGATCTGCTCGTCGTCTAGGATCTCGGTGTAGCCGCGCGTGGCGAACAACTGCACGACCTCGCCCTTGAAGGCTTCGCGGAACCGCTTGCTGATCCGCGCCTGGAAACCGCCGCGCTCATAATAGGCGGTCATATTATAGACCGTGCCCGACAGGCCCGCGATGCGAACAGTCTGGCCGTCGGGCGCCGGATTCAGATCCGATTCCGTAAAGGAGATGCTGCCCAGCACGCCCAGACCGTCCAGCGGCTCCCAGACGGTGCCGAAGTTCAGGGCCCCGCTGACCTCCAACCCTTGCACCGTGCCGCCGTCGCCATTCGCCGGCAGGCTGATCTGGCCGATGGGGCTGACGATGACGTCGGAAGGGATCGAAGACGCTGTAGATGGCAGTGGGATCCCGGTGAAGTCGAACGTGCCGTTCTGGACATAGATGTAGGTCTCCAGATCCTTGTAAAATCCGGCGATCGACAGATAGGTCGTCGAGTCTACGTACCATTCGTAGGCAAGGTCGAAGGCGTTGGCGCGCCACGGCTCGAGTTCCGGATTGCCGCCCGACGCCGACCACGGATTGACGGTCGACCCCGGCGGACAGGGCTGACCCGAACAGACCAGCGAGTTGAAGCCCGGCGTCACATTGGCGCGCATCTCGTCCATCCGCGGCCGCGCCATGGTGCGAGACGCCGCGAAGCGAAGCCGATGGCCGCTGCCCAGGTCGTAGATCAGATTGAAGCTCGGCAGGATATCCAGATATTCGGCGCCCTTCGTCACCGAAATCGGATCGATGGGTGCGCCGGGCTCCGTGCCGTTGATGACGACGCCGGTCGATTCCTGGTTCTGGACCACGGCCTGCATGCCCACATTGCCGCGCCAGTTTCCGCCCTCGAAGTCGAGTTTAACGAAGGCCGTGGTGACCTCTTCCTCGATGTCCCAGTTCTTGTCGAAATAGTTGGCGTCGAGGATCGGGGCGCGGTCGTAATAGACATCGAGCGCCCGGCTCATGTCGACCGCGAGGACGTCTCCAAAGCCTGCCCAAGCCAAGGAGACCGGGGTTTCCAGATATTGGGCGTCGACATAGACCTGCTGGCGGCCGTTCTTGAGGAAGAGATCATAGTCGTCGACGCGCTTGGACTTCTCGCGCTTGGCGTAGTTGACGCCGGCGGTGAAGGTGTTGAAGAAGCCGTCCATGTCGCGCTGGATCTTCAGATCCGTCGAGGTGATGCTCTCCTCCACATCCGGGAAGCGGATGGCGCCGTCATGACCCCAGCCGCCCCAGGGCGCGCGATCACCCAGCGTCACCTGAGACGCATCGGCGTAATCCAGCCCTTCCGAATAGGAGGGATAGCCGTCGTCATTCACCGTGAAGCCGATGCTGTCCAAAGTGCGCCCGACATCCGGTGTCGCCGGCGTCACGCCGCCTACGCCCCGGCCATATCCGGCGTAGGTCTCGAGTATGGTCTCACGGCGACGATTGTTCGAATAGGACAGATCGGCAACGACTCGTGTACGGTCGTTGATCTCATATTCGGTGTTGAGACCGATCGAGAAGATCTCGTCCTCGCGGGTATTGTAGTCGTTGCGCAGGATCGGCACGGCGTTGTTGATCGTGCCGCTGCGGCCAAACAGCGAACCGCCCCGCTCCTCGGTCACGACGTCGGTGAAGAAGGCGCCGTCGGCATAGGGGTTGGAGAACCACTGGGCGCCCCGCGTCGTCTCTTCCTGCTCGAACTTGGAATAATAGACATCGAGGGTCGAGTGCAGCCGATCATTCGGACGCCATTCCACGATGCCGATGACGGCGTCCCGCTGGTTCAGTCGTGACGTGGCGAACACCTCCTGGCCGTTGAGCAGAAGCGCGGTGTCGGCGCTGTCAGGCTGGACCGAGTCCACGGTGCAGGTCGCGCCGGGCGCGCTCGGTTCGCACGCGCCACCGAAAGCCTCATAGCCGTAGGCCTTGTAGTGCTTGTTCTGAGACGGCGAATCCAGGTGGGCGTAACCTAGGGCCACCCCCAGCGTGCCGTCGGCTAGTTGATCGATATAGCTGATCGAGAACCGGCCGCCGTAGTTGCGGACGTCGTCGTTCAGCTTGTCGCCCTCGGTCATCTCGCCGCGCATGTTCACGGCGAGGGCGCGCTGACCGAACGCCAGCGGCCGCACCGTCTGCAGGTCGGCCGTACCCGACAGACCCATGCCGGAAACTTCAGCGTCGGGGGTCTTGTATATGACCACGCCGGACAGCAGCTCCGACGGATACTGGTCGAATTCCACCGCCCGGTTGTCGCCCGAGCTGGCCTGCTGGCGGCCGTTCAGCAAGGTGGTGGTGAAGTCCGGCGCCAAGCCGCGGATCGAGATGACCTGGGCCCGACCGTTGACGCGCTGCGCCGCCAGACCCGGCAGGCGGGCGATGGACTCTGCGATCGACACGTCCGGCAGCTTGCCAATGTCCTCGGCCGAGACCGCCTCGACGATGGAGGTCTCCCGGCGCTTGGTGGCGATGGAGTCCGCCAGGCCGCGGCGCAGCCCCGTGACGACGATCTCCTCGACCTCCGCCGCGCCATCTTCGGTCTGCGGCGCCGTCTGGGCGACGGCGACCGCCGGCAGCGCCATGGCCAGCGCCAGGGCCGACGCCGTCAGGTGAAGCGCGCCTGCGCGCGGACGAATTGAATGAAACCCAGCAAATGCGCTGCGCATGTGATCTCCCCTCACGTTTCCCTTGGCGCGGGCCCTTTGAGCCGCGCGTCCATCTTCTTGGCGCCACATTGGAAGCGCTTCCAATACAATACCGCCATATTCGTTTTTGGCAACACGCTCTTTAGCGAGGACCGCTCCAGATATAGGTCGCTGCGCTTGCGGGCGGCAAAACGACCTCAGCGCGCAACCGGTCTTCGCCAATCTCGAACCGGGCTTCGGCGTCGGATGGATTGAGGACCACAAGCACCCGACGGCCGTCCGGATTGACGAACCCGACCGCCTCCAGATCAGCAGACTTGGCCACCGCGACGCGGCGCGCCCCTTGGCGCACAAACCGGCTAGCGTGGCCGAAGGCGTAGTATTCCTGGTTCTTTTGAACCGCCCCCGTGCGGCTGTTGATCGTCACCACGCCGCGGCAATCACCGCATCCCCCGGCATGGGGGCCATGGTTCTCGTCCAGGGCGATGTTCCACATCAGCACGCCGCGCGCATGGTTCTCGACCGAACCGATGATCAGGGTCTTCATCGTCCAGACGAAGCTGTCCTTAAAGCCGGGCGCCCAGTCGCCCCCCGAGCATTCGGTGAAGAAGACACCCTTGTCAGGATAGGCGTTGAACACCTGGGACTGGGCGGCCACGTCCCCGGTGTAGCAGTGCCAGGCCACGCCAGACACATAGGGCCGCGCAGTGGCGTCGTTCAGCACGCCCAGAGGCTCTTGCGGCTTGTCCCAATTGTGATCCCAGTCGAGGATCTTCGTTTCCAGACCGTGCTGCTGCAGTCGGGGTCCCAGGTCGCGGCCGATAAAGCGCGCCCTGCCCTCGGCGCCCCAGCGCATACCTGGATAGGAATCCGGCTCGAAGTCCGGCTCGTTCTGGATGCTGATATAGTCGGTGGGGACGCCCTCGGCTGCGGCTGCCGAGATATAGCGGGTCAGATAGTCGGCGTAGGTGGAATAGTGTTCCGGCTTCAGTTCGCCCTGGATCATCGACCCCGTGGTCTTCATCCAGCCCGGCGCACTCCAGGGCGTGGCCATCACCTTGAGCTCGGGATTGATCGCCAGCGCCTGGCGCACCGTCGGAAAGACCTCGGCCGCCATGGGCTCAACCGAAAAGCCGGCCAGCGACGGATCTTCGGCGTCCGCCAGACTGTAATGGCTCAACGAGAAATCCGACGCCCCGATCGTCACCCGCGTGAAATCAAAGCCGAGGCCGCCGTTCTCCCGTCCGAACAGATCGCGGAGCAGGCCGTCGCGCTGCTGCCTCGTCATCCGGGCCTGGATCAGATGCGCCGTCGCATCCGTCACGGCGGCGCCGAATCCAACCATGGTTTGAAGCGGCGCATCCGGATCAAGCAGAACCGTCGGCGAAGCCGCGCCCGCGACCTTGGCTTTCATCACCAGCCGCTCCGGCGAAAGCAGTCGCGACTGGTCGCCCGACGTCACCCAGGCGCGGTCCGGCGCCGACGCGCATCCGGCGGCGGCGAGCGTGGCCAAAGCCAGGACGCAGGCTCTCGCCCGCAGTCGATCCCGTCGTTTCATGCTTTCCTCCCTGCGGACGTCTCGGACGCGCCCTTAAAATTGGAAGCGCTTCCATAATGACGCCGCGAGCGAGGTCGTCAAGCGTCTGCATCCTTACGCGCGCCAGGCGCCGGCGGATTCCCGCACGACAACGGCATGCGGCAGGGTCCGGAACGCCCAGTCCCCGGCAGCCCCGGTGATCCGCTCCGATACCAGGCGTACAGCCTCGCCGCCCATGGCCTTCAGGGGCTGATGGACGGTGGTGAGCGGCGGCCAAACAATGGCGGACACGGGCGTGTCGTCGAAACCGGAGATCGACAGGTCGCCAGGCACCTGCAAGCCCCTGGCGTGAGCGACCGACAGCGCCCCAGCCGCCATATCGTCGTTGGCGCAGATCAGCGCGGTGGGTCGGGGCGAAAGCGCCAGGACGCGCGCGGCGATCAAGCCTCCGGACCGGAAGGTGAAGTCTCCACGCTCCACCGTAAGGGCGTCGTCAGGCAATCCCATCTCCCGCATCGCCCGCCTGACGCCGTCCAGCCGACTTTCGGCCGATAGGTGCCCGGCGATTCCGCCGAGATAGGCGATGTGGCGGTGGCCGAACTCCAGCAGATACCGCGCGATGTCGCGCCCCCCGGCCTCGTCGTCGATGCCGACCGCATCGACCAGCCCCCGCCCGCCGCCGCCCGGCGAGATGGCCGCAAGATGCACGCCCCGCGCCCTCAGTTGCTGGATCAGGTCGGCGTTGTCAGAGAATGGCGGAGTTAGGATCAGCCCCTGGCACCGCTGGTTGACCGCGATATCGATCACCTGCTGGACCGCTGCGGGATCGTTCTGCGGCACATGGCGCGTGAACAGTTGGAAGCCCGACTGCAGACATTCCCGCACCGCCCCCAGTTCCAGCGCAGAGGCGTAGAAGGAGTTGGGCTCTGCCTCCAGATCCGACGCGAGAACCAGCGCCAGCACGCGGCTGCCGCCTCCGGCTAGGGACCGCGCCTGCGGGTTGACGCGATAATCCAGCGTCTGCACCGCCTCCAGCACCTTTTGTCGCACCGCCTCCCGGACGTTCGGCCCCCCGTTGAGCACCCGCGATACAGTCGTCCGTCCCACGCCGGACAGACGCGCCACATCGTCGATCGTGGGCTTTCTGGCCGACATGCCGTGCTCCGGTTTCCACATGACATCTGGATGACCGATGGCGTCGGCGACTGCAAGCAGCCGAAGGCGCGTCCGTCCGCAACGCTCCGACTCAAGCCCTGTCAAACCGTGGCGCTAACCCGTCCCAACAGTCTACCCGCAGTAGACTTAAGTCGTATAACTTAGGAGGGGCCCACCGCTCCGACTAACTCCCTCAAATTAAAGGCAAATGGGAGATGGCTGGCGGACAGAGAGGGATTCGAACCCTCGGTAGGCTTTCACCTACACACGCTTTCCAAGCGTGCGCGATCGACCACTCCGCCACCTGTCCGTTTCACGCCACGTCTTGCGCGCCGCCGAAGGTCGATCCGGCGGGAGGCGGGCCTGATAGAACACACTCGCCCCCTCGGCAAGCGCCTCTGACATCCCCATATAGGCGCTGACGTCATTTTCCTTACGAAAGCCACCCCGATGCTGTTCAAAAAGAGCGCCGAACTGCCCACCGCCGAGACCGCCCTGCCCGGCCGCGCCGAGCCCCTGGCGACCGACACGACCCACTATGTTAGCGGCAATCCGCTGAAGGGCCCCTATCCCGAGGGGTTCCAGACCGCGATCTTCGGCATGGGCTGTTTCTGGGGCGTGGAGCGGATATTCTGGTCGTTGCCGGGCGTCTGGGTGACTTCGGCCGGCTATTCCGGCGGGATCACGCCCAATCCGACCTATGAGGAGACCTGCACCGGCCGCACCGGCCATACCGAGGTGGTCAAGGTGGTGTTCGACCCGGCGGTGATCCCCTACGGCGAACTGCTGAAGGCCTTTTGGGAAAACCACGACCCGACCCAGGGCATGCGCCAGGGCAATGATGTGGGCACCACCTATCGCTCGGCCATCTATACCCTGAACGACGCGCAGCAGCGCGAGGCCGAGGCGTCGCGCGACGCCTATCAGGCAGCCCTGACCACGGCGGGCCGTGGGACGATCACCACCGAGATCGAACCGGCCGGCGAGTATTTCTACGCCGAGGCCTATCACCAGGGGTATCTGGCCAAGAACCCCGCTGGTTATTGCGGCATTGGCGGCACCGGCGTGGTCTGCCCCATCGGGGTCGGCGTCGAGGCCTGATCACCCCGCATCGGGCGAAATGTCCTGTGGCCGCCGGCTAGGCGTCGGCGGCCGACAGGCGTAGGGAACGGCGAAAAGGTCCAGGGAGCCGCTCATGTCCGCCTTCGTCCACCCCGATGAGATCCGCAGCCGTTTCTCGGCCGCACTGTCCGCCATGTACCGGGCGGAGGTGCCCCAGTACGGCGAACTTCTGACCCTGGTGGCCGAGGTCAACGCCCAGACGCTGAAGGCCGACGCCGCGGGGGCTGAGCGTCTGGCGGCCGCCGGCGAACTGGCGCGGCTGTCGGAAGAACGTCACGGCGCCATCCGCGTCGGCACGGCGGACGAACTGGCCACCATCGCCCGCGCCTTCGCCGTCATGGGCATGGCGCCCGTCAGCTATTACAATCTGGCCCCGGCGGGGGTGCCGGTCCATTCGACCGCCTTCCGCCCCGTTGATCCGACGGCCCTGGCGCGCAATCCCTTCCGGGTTTTCTGCTCCCTGCTGCGGCTGGAGCTGATCGAGGACAACGACCTGCGTCAGGAGGCGGCTGCCGCCCTGGCCCGGCGCGACATCTTTACGCCCGGCGCACGGGCTCTGATCGAAACGGCCGAGACCGCCGGCGGCCTGGACGAGGATCAGGCCGACCGTTTTGTGGCCGAACTGCTGGAGACCTTCCGCTGGCACGCCGAGGCGACGGTCAGCGCCGCAACCTATGAACGCCTGGTCGCCGCCCACCGGCTGATTGCGGACGTGGTCAGCTTCAAGGGTCCGCATATCAACCATCTGACGCCCCGCACCCTGGACATTGACGCGGCCCAGGCCGCCATGCCCGAACGGGGCATTACGCCCAAGGAGACGATCGAGGGGCCGCCTGCCCGCGCCTGCCCCATCCTGCTGCGCCAGACCAGTTTCAAGGCCCTGCAGGAGGCCATCGCCTTCCCCGGCGCGGACGGCGCCGTCCAGGGGGTGCACACCGCCCGCTTCGGCGAGATCGAGCAGCGCGGTTGCGCCCTGACCCCCGCCGGTCGTGCCCTGTATGACGCGGCCCTGGCGAACAAGGACTTCTCGCCTCTGCCCGACGACTGGACGGCGCTGCGACGGGGCAGCCTGGCCTGGTTCCGCTATCGCGCGACGGCGCAAGGCCTGGCCGAGCGCGCCGAGACGGCCGATCTGGAAGCCCTGATCGCCCTGGGTCACGTCGTCGCGGAGCCGATCACCTATGAGGACTTCCTGCCCGTCAGCGCGGCCGGAATCTTCCAGTCCAACCTGGGCACCGAGGTGCGCGAAGCCTATGCCGTCGATCCTGCCAAGGCCGATTTCGAACAGGCCCTGGGCCGGTCGGTGCTGGACGAGATGGCCCTGTATCAGGCGGAGCAGGAGGCTTCGATCGCCGCCACCCTGAAGGCCTTGGGTCTGACCGAGGCTGCGGCCTGAGGAAATCCGAGACCATCCGCCGTATTGCCTGACGCCCCGCGCCGGATCATAGACGCGGCCGTGACCCCCTCCGCCCCCTCGTCCGCGCGCCGCTATGATCTGGACTGGATCCGGGTCGGGGCCTTTGGCCTGCTGATCCTCTATCATGTCGGCCTGGTCTACGGCGTCTATGGCTGGCACGTTCACAGCGTCCACACCTTCGAGTGGATGCGCGAAGCCATATTGATCACCAATCCCTGGCGGCTGACCCTGCTGTTCCTGGTGTCGGGAGCGGCGCTGCGGTTCATGACCTTTCGGCGCAGCCCGCGTGAGGTGGCGCGCGCCCGATTCGAACGGCTGGTCCCGCCCCTGCTGTTCGGCGCGGTAATCCTGGTGCCGATCCAGTCGTGGATCGAGGCGATGGACAAGGCCGGCTGGCCCAGCGGGCTCGCCGGTTTCGCCGCCTGGATGGTGCATGAGTTTAGCTTCAGCGGCTTAGCCGACGGCGTTCCGGTCAACCACCTGTGGTTCATCGTCTATATCGCCGCCTACAGCGTCGTCACCGTCCTGCTGTGGCGCCAGCCGGGCCTGATCGACCGCATCGGCGGTTGGCTGGCGAAGGCTTTGGCCGGACCGCGCGTCCTGATCCTGCCGATCCTCTATCTCATCGCCATCCGCATCCTGCTGTTTCCCTGGTTCGGGGTGACGAACACCCTGCACTGGGACTGGTACAATCACGCCCTGTCGCTGGGGGCTTTCGTCTTCGGCTTCAGCATCGTCGGCCGCGAGACGATCTGGCGCGACATGGAGCGGTATCGCTGGGTCGCCCTGGCTTTGGCCGCGGTCGCCCTGCCGGTCATGATGGCCCAGGTCTGGCATCCGGGCGGACGTGCCTTCTGGGGCGTGCCCAAGGCCATGGTCTATGGCCTGGACCAGTGGGCGGTGATCTGCGCCATCCTGGGCTTCGGCAGCCGGCATCTGCGATCGCGCGGCGGGCCGGTGCTGACCTATCTGACCGAGGCCACATTCCCCCTCTATCTGGCGCACCAGACGATCCTGGTGGCGGCGGTCTGGATCATTCGGCCCGCCCGTCTGCCGGTGGGGCTGGAGGCCCTGTCGCTGCTGCTGATCACCTTCCTGGGCAGTTTCGCCGTCTATGAGGTCGTGAAGCGGATTCCCGCCATTCGGCCGCTGTGGGGATTGAAGCCGTTGGACGGCCGGCCCTGGCCGCTCGACCTCGAGGCGCTGCGACGCCCCCCTGCCCGCTATCACTGTCGCCGCCGCCTGCTGGCCATCGGCGTGGCCGCGCCGCTCCTGGCCCTGACCGTGGTGGCCGCCGCCATCGCCGCCTATCCCGGTTTCGACAACGCCACCCAGTATCTGAGCGAGCTGGGCGGGGCGACGGCCCAGGCGCCGATCATCTTCAACGGCGGGGTCTTCGTCGCCGGAGTGATGGCGGCGTTGGCGGGGATCGGCTTCGGCCTAGCCGTCTACGCCCTGACGGAAAAGCGGGTCGCCGGCGCCGTGATCGCCGTGGTCTTCGTCCTGGCCGGAGCGGGCATGTCCGCCTCGACCCTCTATCCCTGGCCGGACCCGCGCCACATGATCATCAACCTGGCCCTGGGCATCCAATTGGCCCCGGTTCTGCTGCTGTGGGGACTGGCGTCTCGACGGGATCTGCCCCGGCTAAAAATCTTCCTCGCCGCCACTTTTGTCATCATGGCGATCCTGACGGTTGTTACAAAACACCTGGTCTTCCCCGGCACCGTCAATGACGCCAATGTGGGCTGGTGGGAGCGCGCCTACGCCATTGTCCTGGTCTGCTGGGTAGGGATTGCAGCCTGGGTTCTGGACCGTAAACTGTTGCAGGAGGCGGCGGATTCGCCTTCTGCCAGGGCTCTGGCCGACCCTGCGACCCGCCCAGGGTAAAAATCCCCCATATTTTTTGGCTATATCAACATTGCGTGATTGAAAATCGCGTGAATGTGATCGACTATAGGGGTCGTGCTGCAATGCAGCGCGCCACTGCTTCCCTGCCTTCGGGAATGCGGTCGGTCAACACGGGGGCGTCTAGAGCGGCATGAACAAGCTGGCGATCCGGCCTGTCGAACAGGCTGAATTCGAGACGATCAACTCGGCTCCGCAAGGGCCGGCCTGGTCCTGGCTGCCCAACGAGGCGCCGCTGGCCATGCCGGTGCAGTCTTTGGCCGCGCCCGACGCCGTCGCCGAGGCGATCCCCGCCACCTCCCCGCGCACGGTCGCCCTGCGCCGTCTGATGCTGCTGGCCGGCACCGTCGTCCTGACCGGCCTGTCCGCCATCACCCCCTTCTATCTGTACGCCCGCAAGGGCTGGGACGGCACCGAGATCCTGGCGTTCGGCATCTTCATGCTGCTGATCACCGCCATCTCGTGCTGGTTCGTCAGCGGCCTGATGGGCCTGTTCGTCATGCTGCGCGGCAAGGATCAGGCCGATCTGGCCTTCGCGCCCCGACCGGCTCTCCCGACCACCCGCACGGCCCTGTTGATGCCGCTGTACAATGAGGACGCCCGCGCCTCCTTCGCCCGTCTGGCGATGATCGACCAGTCGCTGACCCGCCTGGGCGCCGCCGCGGCCTTCGACATCTTCGTGCTGAGCGACTCGACCAAGGAAGAGGCCGCCGCCGCCGAACGCTCGGTCTTCCAGGCCTTCCGCCTGGCCGCCGGCTGCAAATCCTTCTACCGCCGCCGCTCGGACAATGCCGAGCGCAAGGCCGGCAACTTGGCCGAATGGGTCCGTCGTTTCGGCGGCGCCTATGAGAATATGATCGTCCTGGACGCCGACAGCACCATGGCCGGCGAGACCCTGCTGCGCATGGTCGACGCCATGGAGCGCAATCCGGGCGTCGGCCTGATCCAGACCGCTCCGGTCATCATCAAGGCCCGCACCATCTTCGCCCGCGTGTCACAGTATTCGGTGCGCCTGTACGGCCGTGTCGCCGCTGCCGGCCTGGCCTACTGGACCGGTTCGGAATCCAGCTACTGGGGCCACAACGCCATCCTCCGCACGCGCGCCTTCGCCGCCTGCTGCGGCCTGCCCCATCTGCCGGGCAAGAAGCCCTTCGGCGGCCATATCATGAGCCACGACGTGGTCGAGGCCGCCCTGATGCGCCGCGCCGGCTGGGCCGTTCACGTCACCGCCGCCCTGGACGGATCGTGGGAAGAGACCCCGCCGTCGATCACCGACTTCATCCGCCGCGACCACCGCTGGTTCCAGGGCAATCTGCAGCACCTGGGCCTGATCGGCGCCAAGGGCCTGTCGCCGATGAGCCGCCTGCAACTGGCCATGGGCTGCATGGCCTATCTGTCCTCGCCCCTGTGGCTGGCGTCGCTGATGGTCGGTCTGTTCATCCAGATGTTCTATCCGGTCGACTGGACCAGCTTCTTCTACATCCTGAACCCCCAGTTCACCCCCTTCATGCTGGCCTCCTTCCTGTCGGGCGTGCTGCTGATCGGGCCCAAGTTCATGGGCGCCGCCCTGGTGCTCAGCCGCCCGGCCGAGCTGCGCGCTTTCGGCGGGCGTCGCGCCATCGCCAAGGGCATGGCCGCCGAGATCGCCCTGTCGGCCATCCTGGCCCCCATCCTGATGGTCGCTAACACCAAGGCCTTCATCCAGATCCTGTCCGGCCACGACACCGGCTGGTCGACCCAGCAGCGCGAGGCCGACGGCCTGGCCTGGTCCGACGCCTTCCGCGCCATGCGCTGGCAGATGGTCGCCGGCGTCGGCTTCCTGATCCCGCTGTGCGTCCGCCCCGACCTGGCCACCTGGTTCGCCCCGATCGTCCTGCCGCTGCTGCTGGCCGCCCCGATCACGGTCTGGACCTCGCGCGTTCGCTCGGGCGACAAGCTGGCCGCCAAGGGTTTCCTGGTCACTCCGGCCCAGGACGGCGTCAGCGTCAATCCGGCTGTCCTGCACACGCCGCGCTCGCCGCTGCGCGCGGTGGCCGGCGGCGTCCTGGCCCCGGTCGCTGCTCCGGCCATGGTCCCGGCCCGCGCTCCCGAGCTGTAGATCCCGGCTTTAAGCCAGCGAAAACCGATGCATGGCGGCCACAGCGTCGCCATAACCGCTACGGTCAAGCTCGACGCAACCCGACATAGCCTCCATTTCCGAACCTCAGCACTGCTGGGGAACGATTCCATGACCAAGAAGACCGGCGCCGATTCCAAACCCGACCTGCGGCTCGTCGGCGCCGAGGCCGCCGTCTATGACCTGATGCGCGCGCCCGAGACCACGGGCGAACGGGTCAAACGCCTCCAGCTCGAAGCCCACGCCCTGGCGCTGGAAGAGGTCGAGCAGTTCGAGAAACTCCTGACCCAGGCTGCGGAAAAGGCCAAGGACATCGCCTCAGGCGGCGACGCCTATCCCGTGGGCGTTCGCGAGATCGCCGCTCGCCTCGCCGCCGATCTGCCGACCCGGGCCGAGACCATCCGCACCATCGTCGGTAGGGTCGGCTAAAAACGGGGAACGGCTCGCCGCCTGGATCGCTCTTCTGAAGACCCCCACAGTCTTCAGGAGACCCGTCATGGACGACCGCTTCAACGCCCGCGCCGACGACATCGCCGACCAGGAACGCGCCATCCAGCGCGACATCGACGCCAAGGACCAGCAGTCCGGCGGCGATGAATCCTCCGGCGCCGTCCAGGCCGGCGCCCGCGCCTATCCCGCGCCGCCCTTCCCCAAACAGCACCAGACCAAGCCCGGCGACGAGGCCGCCCTCGATCCCGCCCCAATGTACGACGCCCCCTTCTGGAAGGGCTCGGGCAAGCTTGAAGGTTTCGCCGCCCTGATCACCGGCGCCGACTCCGGCATCGGCCGTTCGGTGGCCGTCCTGTTCGCCCGCGAGGGCTGCGACGTCGTCATCTGCCACCTGGACGAGGACAATGACGCCGAGACCACCAAGGCCGCCGTCGAGGCCGAGGGCCGCCGCGCCGTGGTGCTGAAGGGCGACGTCGCCGATCCGGCCTTCGCAGAGGCGGCAATGAAGGCCACGCTGGACGCCTTCGGCCGCCTGGACGTCCTGGTGCCCAACGCCGCCTTCCAGGAACATGTCAGCACCTTCGAGGACCTGACCTACGAACATTTCGACCGCACGCTGAAGACCAATCTCTACGGCTATTTCAACATGACCAAGGCGGCGGTCCCGCACATGAAGTCCGGCGGCGCCATCGTCATGACCGGCTCGGTCACCGGCCTGATGGGCAGTCAGGCCCTGCTGGACTACTCCATGACCAAGGGCGGCATCCACGCCTACGCCCGCTCGCTCGGCACGCACCTGGCGCCGCGCGGCATTCGGGTGAACGTCGTCGCCCCCGGCCCGGTCTGGACACCGCTGAACCCGGCGGACAAGGACGCCGAGGCCACGTCGCAGTTCGGCGCCCAGACGGTGATGAAACGCCCGGCCCAGCCCGAGGAAATCGCGCCCGCCTACGTCTTCCTGGCCTCGCCGCAGATGTCGAGCTTCATCACCGGCGAGATCCTGCCCATCATCGGCGGCTATTCGGGGGGATAAGGCTCTTGGGGGGAGGACACTTCCCCTTCCTCGTCATTCCTAGGGCTTGTCCCTAGAATCCATACGCCCGGTTTCTGACGTCAGAAACCGGGCGTATGGATCCTCGCCACGAGGGCGAGGATGACGGCTTTGAATAAGCCAGCTGGGGGCTAAGCCAGCACGTCGTCGTAATCCGGATGCCGCTTGTGCCACACCACCGCATAGCTGCAACGCGGGAACAGCCTCAGCCCCTTTTCACGCGCATATTCGGCCATCGACTGCATGAACCGGCTGGCGGCGCCGGAGCCGCGCAGCCCCTGCTCTGCCTCGACGTGCAGGATCATCCGGGCTCCGCCGCGCACGGCGTAGTCGGCCCAGACCCGGCCGTGCCCGGCATCACTGTCGAACTCCTGTTCGAAGCGGTTTTCTAACGTCGCGTCCGTGAACGGTCCCATACTCAACTCCCTTTTCGCTTCAACAGCTTGAGGGGCGGGATGTTCCATCGGCGGGGTGCGTCAGATCGGCTTGTCTTGCAGCAGATTGATCAGGCCCAGCACGCTCTTCACCGTGAACCAGACGCTGAGCAGGAACCAGATCAGTGCGAACAGCAGCAGGAAGGGAATCCCGATCAGGATCACCGACAGCAGGGCGCTGACGAAGATGCCGACCCAGGCGGCGATGGTCCACCAAATGACCGACCAGAACAGGCGGATCTGACTGTCAATATGCTGGCGGGCCACGCCCACCGCCGTCGCGCGCGCCACGTAGGAGACGACCAGCCCGACCAGCACCAGCACATTGGCGCTGGGGATCGACAGGATGAACAGGGCCCAGGCGATCAGGGCGGCGACCTTGCCTTCCGGCTCCTGGCCGGCGGTGAAATTGGGTTCGGTCGTCATGGTCGTCCTTTCAGAACAGCCAGCTGCGAGGATTGTCGATCGGCCGCCCGGCCTTCAGCCGCAGGACGCCGAAGGCGCCGCGCGCCAGCACCCACAGGGCCAGCAGGAACAGGGCGAAGACGCCGATATTGACGATCACCAGAAGTCCGCTCAGCACCGCCGCCACCGCCGCAGTCCACAGGGTCCGTTGCTGGTAGACGAAATGACTGCCCGCCAGCGGCTCGTCCGGCCCGTCGCGCCCGGTCACGGCCAGCAGGGCCAGCACGGCCGACAGACCCAGGGTCGGGACGGCCAGCAGGATCAGCACATAGACGGCGTACAGGCTCATCGGCGCAGGCCGGACATCGGCGGCGAAACGAGGCGTCGGCGCCGCCGTGGGGGCGAAGGCGGGGGGCACGGATACGGGCTCCGGCGGGTCAAACAGATCGCGCTCCCGCTCCGGTAGACGCGGTTCGGCCTGGGTTTCAGGTTCCGGCTCAACTGACGCTTCCGGCGGGGACGCGGGCGCGCGCGGCACGCCGACCAGGCAGGCAGGCGAGACGAAACCGACATGGGCGTCATGATCGTGATCGCCGTCGTGGGCGTCGTGCCCCTTCGGATCGCCGGGTTCAGCCATGATATCGAACGCTTTTCTCACGCCGTCGAAACGGCCGGTCTATTAACCGACAATGGCCGCGCGGAAGGCCCGACGCAACCTATCGCCCCAGCACGATCTCGCAGCCCGGCGCGATCACGGCCTGAAGGGCGCCCGGCTTCTCGATCCGCACCGTCGCCCGCTGCACCCGTCGATCTTCCAGACAGGCCCGCGCCAGACGTTCGGCGAAGGTCTCGACCAGGCCCACATGCCCTTCGGCGGCGATGGCCCGCGCCGCATTGGCGACGGTCTCATAGTTGATGGTGTCGCCCAGACGTTCGATGGACTTGGGCGCCAGCTCCAGGGTCACGTCGATGACCAACCGCTGCAACCGCCCCTGTTCGTGATCATAGACCCCGATCCCCGCCTCGACCTCCAGCCCGCGCACGAAAACGCTCAGCCGCTCGTAGCGCAGCGGCTCGTCCGCCGGAAACGGCGACACCGAAGACGACTGGACCACGCGACTACTCCTGGATGTCGGGGGTGCGCCAGGCCAGATGCTGGCCCCCATCGACGGCGATCATCTGGCCCGTGACCATCCGCGCGTCAATGAGCCACAGCACCGCCTCGGCCACCGCCTCGGGGCTGCCGGGGGTCTGCAACAGGGTGCCGCGCGCCTCGGCGGCGAATTCCTCGGGGGTCTGGTGGATCGACGGCAGGGTCGGTCCCGGCCCTACAGCATTGACCCTTATGCCCGGCGCCAGGGCCTGGGCCAGGGTCTGCGTCGCCCACCACAGGCCGTTGCGCGACAGACTGTAGGAGAAGAAGCGCGGATCCGGCTTCAGCACCTTCTGATCCAGCAGATTGACGATCACCCCTTCGACAGTCTGGGCGGCGAAGGCCTCGGCCAGCACCAGGGGCGCCCGCAGATTGGTCTCCAGATGCTTGTCCCAGCTTTCGCGGGTCAGGCCGCCGATCCGGTCGTCCTCGAACACCGAGGCGTTGTTGACCAGCGCCGTCACCGGCCCCAAGGCCTCGGCCGCCGCCGGAACCAGGGCCTGCACCTTGGTCTCGTCCGTCAGATCCGCCTGCAACAGGCACGACCGCCGCCCCAGGGCCGCGATCTCGTCCGCCAGGGTCCGGGCGTCCTCGCCCGACGCATGGTGGTGCACGGCCACGTCATAACCGGCCTTGGCCAGGGTCAGACAAATGGCCCGCCCGATCCGTCGCGCCCCGCCCGTGACCAGGGCGACGCCCCGCACGGCGCTGGAGCCCTGTTCAGTCAACCCGGCCGAACTCGACCAGATTCATGAGGGCCATGACGGCGATGAAGCCGAAGATGATGCCGAGCGCCAGCATGTTTATGCTCCTGTTGGCCTTCAGGATTAGAGCGAGTGGCGGCGGGGTTCAAGCGGCCCCGGCGCTTCCACCCTGCGTCTCACGCGCGAAACATCCGCCCCCGGACTGAAACACCACCGATACCCGATCACCCCACGACGCCCGCAATGCTCGGCTTCACTGGCGCCTCGCTTTCAAGAGGACCAGAATGCCCGACGCCCCCCGCCCGAGACGCCTGCACATCACCGGCGCGCCCCGCAGCGGCACCACCCTGCTCCATGTCATGATCCTGACCTGTTTCGATATCGACGGTCCGGTCGAGGCGGAACAGCGGCTTCGTCGGCCTGTCCCGCGCGACCGCCGCCTGGTCTGCACCAAATGTCCGGGCGAAGTGGAGGCGGCGGTGGCCATCCTGAAACTGGATCCCCGACTGGACGTCGTCTATCTGGCCCGCGACCCGCGCGAGGTGGTCACCAGCGAGCACGCCGCCTACCCCGGCCGCTATTTCACCAATCTGCGGGTCTGGCGCCGCGCCGCCCGCGCCGCCGCCCGCGCCCGAAACCATCCGCGCTTTCATGTCATCGACTATCGCCGACTGGTGACCGAGCCGGACGTGGTCCAGACCGAGTTGATGACCGTCATGCCCTGGCTGCGGCCGATCCGTCGCTTCTTGGACTATCACCTCGCGGTGGACCGGCCGAACGCCGAATGGGCTCCGGCCATGCGCCAGATCCGTCCCGTCTGTCCTTCCAGCCTGGGCGCCTGGCGCCGTCACCTGCCTCGGCTCCAGGGCCAGTTGCGTCGTCATGGCGACATCGGCGCAGAGCTGATCGTTCAGGGCTACGAGCCTGACCGGGCCTGGATGCGGCTGCTGGACGGCGTCGAACCCGACCTGACCCCCAGCGTCAACGCCGAGACCCCCTCGCTGCGCCGCCGCCTGAAGGAACGCCTCCCCCGCCTGCGCGACATGGCCCTCTATCTGATCCGCAACCAGGGCGCCGCCGCTCGATCTTGACCTAGCGACGATCCGTCATGCCATGGTCACGACATGAGCACCTGGCGAACCCACATCGAACCCTTCACCCGTCCCCTCTTCTTCGTCTGGTCGCGTTTGACGCGCGGCAAAACCCTGGGGGTGAGGGGCGTCGCCGTCGATGCGGGCGGGCGGGTGCTGCTGGTCAAACACACCTATCTTCAAGTGTGGTTCAAAGGCTTCCGGGTTGGCCAATGGCTAATCAATGGGCGAGCAGGGCGACCTTCCACATGAACTCGAAGTTTTTGCCTTGGGTAGTCTGGCCAATCTGGTTCCTGTGGTGCGGATTCATAGCTTGGCGATTTACCCACCACGTCGGAGCGGCAATCGTCATCTTCCTTATTCTGACCGTTCCGATCCTTTTGTGGACACGGTGGAAGCTGAAACAGCACAAGGCGCGCGACGAGGCGGATCAATGAATTGGCGCATCCTGATCGAACCGTTCACGCGCCCGCTCTTCTTCGTCTATTCGCGCCTGACCCGAGGCATGACGCTCGGCGTCAGGGCCGTAGCCGTGGACGCCCAAGGTCGCGTTTGCCTCGTGAGGCATACCTATCTGGCCGGCTGGTGGTTGCCCGGCGGCGGGGTGGACAAGGGCGAGACCACTCAGGACGCCGTGGTGCGTGAACTGAGGGAGGAGGCCGGCCTGATCGCCCGCACCCAGCCGCGCCTGGTCTCCATCCATTCCAACGAGCGCTTCTTCCCCGGCGATCATGTGGTGGTCTTCCGCATCGACGCCTTCGACCTGGGCGAGCGGTCCAGCGAGGGCGAGATCGCCGAGATCGGCTGGTTCCACCCCGCCGTCCTGCCCGAGGATGTAAACCGGGGCACGCGCGCCCGCCTGGCCGAAATCTTCGACGGCGTACCAACCGATACAAATTGGTGAGGCGGACTTCTGCTCAACCGGCGAAAGCCGTGCTAGCCAAGGCCATGAACCCCTCGCTCCTCGCCATCATCGTCGTCGTCTTGGCCGGAGGCGCCACCGCCCTCCAGGCGCCGACCAACGCCAAGCTGGCCACGGCCGTCGCCTCGCCGGTCAACGCCGCCTTCATCTCCTTCGCCATCGGCACGACCGTGCTGGGGATCGTCGCCGCCCTGATGCACACCCGGCCCGACATCGCCGCCGCCCGGGCCCTGCCTTGGTATGCCTGGCTGGGCGGGGTCTACGGCGCCTGTTTCGTGGTCGCCGCCGCCTGGGGCGTGCCGCGCCTGGGCGTGGCCATGACCATCACCCTGATGGTCGGCGGCCAATTGCTACTCAGCCTGATTCTCGACCATTTCGGCGCCCTGGGCGTGCCGCGCCAGCCGCTGAACCTGGGCCGGATCGCCGGGGTGGGGCTGGTTCTGGCGGGCGTCCTTCTGGTTCGGCGGTCGTGAGCCTATATCCACCCGGATGACCGAGGAGACGCTCGATTCGAACCTGACGGCCGCCGCCCTGATCGCCGACGAGGCGCGTCGGGCGCCCGACAAGCCGGGCGTCTATCGCATGTATGGCGAGGACGGCTCATGCCTGTACGTCGGCAAGGCCAAGTCGCTGAAGAAGCGCATCGTCCAGTACGCCCAGGGCCGTTTCCACACCCAGCGCATCGGCCTGATGGTGGCCCAGACCCGGTCGATGGAACTGGTCGTCACGGCGTCCGAGACCGAGGCCCTGCTGCTGGAATCCAACTTCATCAAGAAGCTGAAGCCGCGTTTCAACGTCCTGCTCCGCGACGACAAGTCCTTCGCCGAGCTGATGATCCGCAGCGACCACCGCGCGCCCCAGGTGAAGAAACATCGGGGCGCCCACACGACGCCCGGCCACTATTTCGGCCCCTTCGCCTCGACCTGGGCGGTCAACCGGACGCTGAACACGTTGCAGAAGGCCTTCCTGCTGCGATCCTGCTCGGACAGTGTCTACGAGACCCGAACCCGCCCCTGTATGCTGCACCAGATCAAACGGTGCTCGGCCCCCTGCACCGGCCTGATCTCGCTGGAGGACTACGGCGAACTGGTCACCGAGGCCGAACAGTTCCTGCGCGGCAAGTCCCGCGCCGTCATCGGCCGCCTGTCGCAGGAGATGCAGGCTGCTTCCGACGAGATGGACTTCGAACAGGCCGCCCGCGTGCGCGACCGCATCCGGGCCCTGTCCGCCATCTCGATGGAGAACTCCGTCAGCGCCGACAGCGTGGCCGAGGGCGACGTCTTCGCCCTGCACTCCGACGGCGGCCAGGCCTGCGTCCAGGTCTTCTTCTATCGCGCCGGCCAGAACTGGGGCGGCCGGGCCTATTTCCCGCGCGTGGACAAGACCGACACCGATCCCGAGATCCTGGCCGCCTTCCTGGGCCAGTTCTATGAGGACAAGCCCATCCCGCGCCTGATCCTGTCCAACGTCCGCCCGCACGAGCTGGAGCTGCTGGAGGAGGCCTTCTCAATGAAGGCGGACCGCAAGATCGAGATCGTCCGCCCGATGCGCGGCGAGAAACTGGCCCTGGTCGATCACGCCCTGACCAACGCCCGCGAGGCCCTGGGCCGCCGCCTGGCCGAAAGCTCGGCCCAGGGCAAGATTCTGGACGAGGTGTGCGAGGCCTTCGGCCTGGAAACCCGGCCCGAACGGATCGAGATCTACGACAACGCCCATATCCAGGGCACCAATGCGGTCGGTGGCATGGTCGTCGCCGGCCCCGACGGCTTCCAGAAGTCGCAGTATCGCAAGTTCAATATCCGGGGCGAAGACCTGACCCCCGGCGATGACTACGGCATGATGCGCGAGGTGATGCGCCGCCGCTTCGCCCGCCTGGTCAAGGACGAGGAAGAGGGCGAGGACGCCGTCCGTCCCGACCTGCTGCTGATCGACGGCGGCGCCGGACAGTTGGCCGAGGTGCTGGCCGTCCTGGCCGACCTGGGACTGGACGACATCGCCGTGGTCGGGGTCGCCAAGGGGCCGGATCGCGACGCAGGGATGGAGAAATTCTTCATGCCCGGCAAGCCGCCCTTCATGCTGCCCCTGAAGTCACCGGCCCTCTATTACCTCCAACGGCTGCGCGACGAGGCCCACCGCTTCGCCAACGGCGCCCACGCCAAGCGCCGCTCGATGGACATCAAGAAGAACCCGCTGGACGAGATCGAAGGCGTCGGCCCCGGCCGCAAGAAGGCCCTGCTCCACGCCTTCGGCTCCGCCAAGGGGGTCGGCCGGGCCTCGGTGTCGGACCTGGTCAAGGTGGACGGCGTCAGCCAAGCCCTGGCCGAACGCATCCACGCCTTCTTCAGGCAGCCGTAGACCGCCTCACCACTCCAGCAGGGTCAGGCCGGGAATGTCGCGAAAGTCGTCGCCGTTACGGGTCACCAGGGTCGCGCCCGCAGTAATCGCCTGTGCCGCGATCATTCGATCCAGCACCTTACGTTGTGAGAAGCCGCAGGTTTCGACGATAAATCGGTAGGCCTGCGCCTCGTCAGATCCGAATGGAAGCACCGGCACGACCTCCAGCAGGGCGTCCAACCTCGCCCGCCGTTTTGCGGTGCTTGCCTCCAGCCGGCCCAGACCTGCTTCCAACTCCACACGGCTGATGACGGACAGCAGAAGCGGAGGATCAAGGGCGTCCACTCGTTCGTCGACCAGCGCGTCGCCATCCCGCAGATGAATGGCGACATTGGTGTCAAGCATATAGGCCACGCCTAGAGACCCGGACGTTCGGGGATCTCGACCTCGTGACGAATACCGATGCTGGCTGGCTTGGGCAGGCTACGCAGCTTGGCCAGCATCTCTTTGACAGGTTTTCTCTTGGGCGAAATGGTCACGACGTCGCCCTTGCGATCAATCTCGACCTCGACGCCCGGCCCGAACGCAAACTCCTTCGGCAGGCGCACGGCTTCACTGTTGCCGCTACGGAATGTTCGACTGGTGACGGGCATGGCGCGCTCCTCTGTATACACACGTATACACGATTTATCAGCGCCGCTCAAAGCGCTACAGGCGCCTCATGAGCGACATCGACGACGAACTGACTGCTGGCTATCGCAGGTTCCGCAGCGACCATTGGCCCGCCGCCCGCGCCGAGTATGAAGCCCTGGCCGAGCTGGGCCAGAAGCCGCATACCCTGATCGTCGCCTGTTCCGACAGCCGCGCGGACCCTGCCTTGATCTTCGACGCGGCGCCCGGCCAGCTGTTCGTGGTGCGCAACGTCGCCAATCTGGTCCCGCCGTATGAGCCCGACGGCCTGCTGCACGGGGTGTCGGCGGCGCTGGAGTTCGGGGTCAAGGTTCTGAACGTGCGCCGCATCGTGGTCATGGGTCATGCCCACTGCGGCGGGGTCGACGCCATGCTGAACGGCGCGCCCGACACCTGCGCCGACTTCGTCGCCCCCTGGGTCGCCCAGGGCTCGGCCGTCGTCCGCCGCGTGGCCGAGGAAGTGTCCGAAGACCAGGTCGAGGGCGCAGCCGAAGAGGCCGTCGTCCGCCTGTCGATCGAAAATCTTCGTACCTTCCCCTGGATCGCCGAGCGCGAGGCCGCCGGCGAACTGACCCTGACAGGCCTGCATTTCGGCATCGCCGACGGGGTCCTGCGCGCTCTGACCAACAAGCCGAGGTTCGAACCGTTGGCGTGATCGCCGAACCGTGCCACACCCGGCGCGTTGCAACGGACATGACGATGACCACCGCCCACCGCGCCAACCCCATTCCCAACATCCTAACGGGCATCCGCCTGTTCGCCGGGGTGGTGATGTTCGCCATGATGGCCGGGGCGGCGCCGGGCGCGCTGGACGCCTGGCTGTCGCCTGAAGTTCAGCTGAAGTTCGGGGTCTGGGCCTTCTGGATCTTCGTCATCGCCGCCTCGACCGACTGGGTCGACGGCTTCCTGGCTCGGCGTTGGAACTCGACCACCCGCTGGGGCGCCATTCTAGACCCGATCGCAGACAAGGTGCTGATCACCGGCGCCATCCTGGGCGTGCTGGCCTCCGGCTCCCTGCCGGGCATCGCCCTGCCCTGCGGCCTGATCCTGTTCCGGGAGTTCGCGGTCTCGGCTCTGCGCGAGACCATGGCGGGCCGGATCGAACTGCCAGTCACCCTGGCCGCCAAATGGAAGACCACGGTGCAGATGGTGGCCCTCGCAGCGCTTCAGCTGACCCTGTTGTGGAGCGCCTTCGGGCTTCAGTATCCCGACGGTTCGCCCCTGGCCTGGCAGCCGGCGTTCGAATCCTTCGCCGTCTTCCTGATCTGGTTCGCCGCCGTCATCACCCTGTGGACCGGCTGGCAGTATTTCCACGAGGCCCGCCGCCAGATGCGGGATCTCTGAGCCAGGCTCAGGGTCGTAGCGTCAGCCCGGTCGGCGTCGCCTCGAAGGCTGACAGGCGGCCCAGATAGCTCATGCCCAACAGCGAGTAGGCCAGGCCTTCCTCGACGACCAGGGCATCGACATTATCGACCCGAACCCCGGCGACCGAGATCGACTTGAGCTCGACCGGCGCAGCGCGAACCACGCCGGACGCCGTCTGAACCTTGCCCGTAAAGGCCTCCGGCTCCGGATCGACGCCCAGTCGGCGTGCGTCTGCGCGGGTCAGGGCCACGACGGTGGCGCCGGTGTCCACCAGCACCTGAACCGCCCTGCCGTCGATCTTGGCCTGCGCCCAGTAATGGCCGTCCGGCCCCTTCACCACCTGGGTCGCGATCCCTGAAGCTGGCGCGACCATCTCTGTCGAAGCCGCCATCGCGGCGTCGCCCCCGTCCAGGTGACGGATCGTCAGGGCGGTCGCGAACGAGGCCACAAGGGCGACGCTCAACACGGCGACGGACTGAAGGTCGATACGGATCATGCTCCCTGCATATCCGCCGGGGGTTGGAATGGCGTGAAACGACTTGGCTGACAAAACCTTAAAACCCGGTCCGCCCTAGCCCAGCTTGGCCGGGTCGATCCGGTCGCGCCGGGAAGGCAGCTCGGCCATCACCGTCGCCCGTTCCGCATCGCTCAACGCCCGCCAGCCGGCAATCTCGCTCAAGCTGCGGAAACATCCCAGGCACAGGCCGCTGGCGCCGTCCACCGCGCACACCATGACGCAGGGGGTGGCGACCGCCTTTGGCGGCCCTGGTCTTTGCGGTCCAGGCGGGGGCGCCTCGCTCAATGTGACACCATCAAGAAATATACTCCGCTTCCTGATCGAAAAATTTGCAATTAACTCAAAACTGGCTATATTGGCCTCTGACGCGAAACGACTGAGGGTGAGATTCCCAAAGGTACGACGCGTCTCTTTTCATCGTTCTGGGAAAGGAGACGCCAAGATGAACGATAAGGAGCGTAACCTCCAACACGCCATGATGTCCTTCGCCCTGTGGGGCGGGATGCTGGTCAACAGTCGGCATATGCCGTCGAACTCGGGACGTGTGGTCAGCCACCCGTCCAACTTCGTACCCTATACGCCCAAGAAACGCTGACGGCCTCGAAAGCCTGACGTGCAGCAGCCCCGGCCCTTCGCCGGGGCTTTTGCAATTCTGGACTTGCCTGACGCGGCGTCGGCGTCCGATGACGGGATGAACCGAGGGAAACGACCGATGGGCCTGATCGCCGAGACGAGACAGGGCGCGATCCTGATCTGGACGCTGGACCGCGAGGCCCGGCTGAACGCCCTGCCCGACCTGACCGACGGCGACGAGTTCGCCGAGGCCTGCGCCCGCGCCAATGCGGACATGAAGGTCAAATGCGTGGTCCTGACCGGCGCCGGGCGGGCCTTCTCGGCCGGCGGAGATCTGACCGCCATGCGCGACCGGCGCGATCTGTTCGAAGGCTCGGGCGCCGAGATCCGCGCCCGCTATCGCCGCGTCGTCCACCGGATCGTCCGGTCCCTCTATGACCTGGAGATCCCTCTGGTCTCAGCGGTGAACGGCCCGGCCATGGGCCTGGGCTGCGGCATCGCCGCCACGGCGGACATCCGCATCGCGTCGAACCGCGCCAGCTTCGGCGTGCCCTTCCTCAAGCTGGGCATCATCCCCGGCGACGGCGGGGCCTGGCGCCTGCCGCGCGACGTCGGCTACGCTCGCGCCGCCGAAATGCTGTTCACCGGCCGCAGCATCGATGCAGAGACTGCCGAACGCTGGGGTCTGGTCAATCGCGTCGTGCCGCACGACCGGCTGATGGAAGAGGCCCTGATCACCGCCGGCCAGATCGCCGCCCAGCCGCCCCAGGCCCTGCGCATGGCCAAGACCCTGATGCGTCAGGGTCGCGACCAGACCTTCGAACAAATCCTGGAGCTGTCGGCCGCCATGCAGGCCCTGGCCCATATGACCGACGACCACCTGGAAGGCGTCGCCGCCGTGCTGGACAAGCGGCCGGGAGATTTCACCGGCCGCTGATCCGTTTCCTTATTGGGCGCGCATCGCCTGGTTCGGACCGACGCCGGCCGCGACCGCGCGCTTGGCCCCGGCGGTCTCGCCCGGCTTCATGAACTTGACCAGGACGCGCTGGCCGATCAGCAGCGGCGCGTCGCCGGCCGAGGCTACGACCTCGACCACGCGCTCGTCGGTGCGCTGCGACGGATCGTCCGAGGCCAGTTTGCGGGCCCCGAACACCGCCGCCCGACGCATCACCGCGCCGATATAGACCTTGGAAGTGTCGCCTTCCGGCGTGATCTCAACGGCTTGGCCGTCGCGCAGGTTGGGCAGGTCGCTTTCCACCACCTCGGCGCGGACGATGCGCGGCGCATCCGGCTCCAGATCGAACATGTTGGAGACGTTGAGGGTCGAGGCGCCCGCGCCGGGGTTGGCGTAACGGCGCACGATCCGACCGTTGGTGGGCGCGCGGATGATGGTCAGCTCTTGATTATAGCGGGCCTGATCCAGCTGGGCTCGCGCGGTTTGCACCGCCGCCGTCTGCGACCCGAGGCGGGCCCGTGCCACAGCAATCTGGTCGTCGGCCTGATCGATGCGTTGGGCGGCGACGAAGTTGGTGGCGACCAGTCGTTGCAGACGGTCGCGCTCGCGCTGGGCGGTACGGATGTCGACGCGGATTTGAGCCAACTGGCTTTCCGCCTGGGCCACGGCGGCCTGGGCGCTCTGCACCTCCAGCCGCGGCTCGTCGTCTTCCTGACGCGCCAGGATCTGGCCGGCGACAACGGTGTCGCCCTCCTGCACCAGGACCTCGCGGACGATCCCGCCGCGACGGGCCGCGATCTGGATGATGCCGCCCTCGACATCGACCTTGCCGTTGGCGATGGCCGCATAGGGGCTCTCGACCTTGGTCGCGGCGGCCTTCTCCTGTTCGGCCTTCTTGGTCTTGGCGGAGGACTGGAACAGCATGAAGCCGACCACCAGCACGATGACCAGCAGCAGGCCGAGCCAGGTGCGTTTTTTCTTCAGAAAGCCGGGCATGGGCGTATCGTCCTAAGGGAATTCGTCGTTGTTCAGTGGGACGCCAGGATGGCGTTCGGATCGGGTATGCGGCGCTGATCGTCCAGGATCTTGCCGTCTTCGATATGGATGACCCGGTCGGCCCAGGCCTCCAGGCGCGGGTCGTGGGTCACGCAGATCACGGCGGCGCCGTGTTCGGTGGCGGCGCGGCGCAACAGCTTGATCACCACCTGGCCGTTCTCGCCGTCCAGGGCCGAGGTCGGTTCGTCGGCGAACAGGATCTTGGGATCCTTGGCCAGGGCGCGGGCGATGGCCACCCGCTGCTTCTCGCCGCCCGACAGGGCCGCCGGCCGCTGGTGCAGGCGATGGCCCAGGCCGACCTCTTCCAGAGCCGTCGTGGCGCGCTTCTTGGCCTGGCCCGAGCTCAACCCCTGGAACTTCAGCACTGTCTCGACCTGCTGCAGCGCCGTCAGGGCCGGGAACAGGTTGAAGCCCTGGAAGATGAAGCCGCAGTTATCCAGGCGGAACTTGTCGATCCGACCCGACGAGAATTTCCACAGGTCGTCGACATCCAGCACATCCACCCGTCCCTCTTCGGGCCGCAGCAGGCCGGACAGGGCCGCGATCAGGGTCGACTTGCCCGAACCCGACGGTCCCATGACCATGGTCAGGTCGCCGTGTTTGGCGTCGAAATCGACGCCCTTCAGCACCTCGACCCAGGACTTACCGGACTTGAACCGCTTGACCAGACCCTTGGCCTCGATGGCGAAATCGCCGTGCTTGCCGTGAACCTTGGTGTGACCGAATGACATGTCGTTCATCGCAGCAGGTCCGCCGGTTGGCTGTTCTTGAGGATGCCCAGCGACAGCAGGCCGGACACCATGGAGATCAGGATCAGGCCGATCCCGACGACCAGCAGCAGGCTGAACGGCAGGGCGATGATGACCGCACCCGCCATGGCCAGCAATGACACCAGCCAGGTCAGGAAGATGGCGGCGAACACGCCCACTACTCCGACCCAGAAGCTGAGCTCGACCACGATCCGTCGCAGTGACCCCATGCCCACGCCCAAGGCCCGCAGCGAGGCGAACTCCTTGATATTGGCCATGATGGCTCCGCGCAGCGTCTGCCAGGTGATGGCCACGCCGATGATGATCCCCAGCACGACGCAGCCGCCGATGATGATGACCAGAATGCCTTCCTCGAACATGGCGCCGGCGTTCGCCTCGGCCAACTGCTGTTTGGTCCAGGCCCTCCACTGGCCGTCGCCCATCTCATTCAGCTGGGCGACGACGATCGGCGCGCGGGCCGGATCGCGCAGCTTGACCATCAGCGGTCCGACGCGCGGTCCGGTGTCCGCCTGGCCCAGCATCCGCAGGGTGTCGCGCGACATCACCACGCCGGGCTGCATCATATTGGGATAGCCGCGGGTCACGCCGACGATGGTCACCGTCTGACCGTTGTACAGCGCCTTGTCCCCCAGCTTGACGCCCAGAGTCGACAGCGCCGTCTCATCCACCGCCACGGTGTAGGGCTGGCGCAGGGCGTCGACCAGTTCCTGGGAATAGTCGGTCGGGATGGTCACCGACCCCGGACGGGTGTCGATGATGCTGGCTTGAACGAATTTCTGACGCGGCGCGCCCTGGCTGGCGTTGTCCGCCTGGCTCTTGGTCGGATCGACGTTCTTGATGTTCTGGAAAGTGCCCCCGGCGCCGTCCAGCGGCATGACCTCGATCACCTCTGGGTGGTTGTACGCCAGCGGAATGAACCGGCGCGGCACGCCTGATGGGCCGCCAATCAAGCTCTTGGCGCCCGGCTGCATGATGAAGATGTCGGCGCCCGACCGCTCGATGGTCGCGGTGAACCCCTTGCCGATGCCGATGAAGACACCGGTCATCGCCAGGACCAGCAGGCCCGACAGGGCCAGGGCCATGACGGCCGCCATATAGCGGCGCCACTCGAACAGCAGCGTAGATAGCGCAAGCGACATGATCGTCGATAAACCCCCGATACGTCTGTCTATCTGAGCGAGCGAGACCTCACCGCCAAGTTAAATCGGGGTAAGGCTGGCAGTTCGCCGCGTTGCGACGGATGGAGCGAGCCTCTATGGCCGTCTCACCCTCTTGGCGACGCCGCCGAAACGGCGCTAGTTACAAGATAACATACGGAGCGCCGCGTTCCGTTCTCTGAAGGAAACCCTGAATGTCGTTGCCGTCCCTTCATCTCACCGCTTCGCTGGCCGCCCTAGGCGCCGCGACCGTCGTCCTGTCCGCACCCGCCACGCCGGCCAAGGCCGACGAGGGCATGTGGACCTTCGACAATTTCCCCATCGCGACGGTGAACGAGAAGTACGGCACGAACATCGACCAGGCCTGGCTGGACCGGGTGCGCAACGCCGCCGTGCGCCTGCAAGGCTGCTCGGCCTCGCTGGTTTCGGGCGAGGGCCTGATCCTGACCAACCACCACTGCGTCGTCGGCTGCGTCCAGGATCTGTCGGACGCCCAGAACGATTACGTCAAGAACGGCTGGATGCCCGCGACCCGCGAGGAAGAGAAGAAATGCCCCGGCCAGACGGCCGAGATCCTGACCGATATCACCGACGTCACTGACCGCGTCGTTGCGGCCGGCGCCGGGCTTGAGGGCGCCGCCTTCGTCCGCGCCCGCGCCGCCGAGATCGACAAGATCCAGAAAGAGGTCTGCGGCGACGACCAGAAGCTGACCTGCCAGGTCATCAGCCTGTACCGGGGCGGCCAGTACAAGCTGTACAAATTCCGCAAATACGAGGACGTGCGCCTAGTCTTCGCGCCCGAGTTTCAGGCGGCCTTCTTCGGCGGCGACCCGGACAATTTCAACTTCCCGCGCTACGCCCTGGATGCCGGCTTCCTGCGCATCTACGAGGACGGCAAGCCCGTCGCCACGCCGAACCACCTGGCCTGGAACCCCAATGCGCCCAAGGAAGGCGACGTCACCTTCGTCGCCGGCAACCCCGGCTCGACCTCGCGCCTGCTGACCATGGCCCAGCTTGAAGTCCTGCGTGACCAGCAACTGCCGATCAGCCTGATCCAGACCTCAGAACTGCGCGGCCGCCTGCTGGAGTATTCGACGACGGGTGAAGAGGCCAAGCGCGTCTCGGTCGATCCGATCTTCGGCCTGGAGAACGGCTTCAAGGTCAACTACGGCCAGCAGGGCGCCCTGACCGACCCGGCCTTCATGGCCACGAAGCGCGCGGCCGAACAGGAACTGCGCCAGCGCGTCGCCGCCGACCCGGCCCTGGCCCAGACCATCGGCGACCCGTGGGCCGAGCTGGAGCGCGTTTCGACTGCCCAGCGCGACCTCTACCTGCCATACCGCCAGCTTGAAGCCGCCGCCGGCCAGCGCTCGTCGCTGTACAGCTACGCCAAGGCCATCGTCCGCGCCGCCAAGGAACGCGCCAAGCCGGTCGCCGAACGCCGGGCCGGCTATTCCGACGCCGACATCGCCGCCCTGGGCCGCCGCCTGGCGACCGAGACCCCGATCTCCAACGATCTCGAGAAGATCTATCTCGACTTCTGGCTGTCCAAGACCCGCGAATATCTGACGGTCGACAATGCCAATGTGAAGGCCCTGCTGGGCAAGGAAAGCCCGGAACAGATCGCTGAACGCCTGGTGGACGGCACCCGCCTGGCCGATCCCGCCTTCCGCGCCCAGGCCCTGGCCATGACGCCGGAACAGCTGGCCGCCTCGGGCGATCCGCTGATCGCCTTCGTCATGGCCAATGACGACTCGGCCCAGGCGATCCGCACCCAGTGGGAATCGGCTGTCTCGGGCCCGACCAGCCGCGCCGGCGAAAAGATCGCCCAGGCCCGGTTCGCGGTTTACGGCGCCAACCTCTACCCCGACGCCACCTTCAGCCTGCGCCTGTCCTACGGCCAGGTGAAGGGCTGGACCTATCGCGGCGTGACGGTGACGCCCTTCACCGAGATCGGCGGCCTGTACGAGCGCAACACCGGGGCCGAGCCGTTCAACGCGGCCGAGGACTGGCTGGCGGCCGAGGGCAAGGTCAACAAGTCGACCGTCTATGACTTCGTCTCGACCAACGACATCATCGGCGGCAACTCGGGCTCGCCCGTGATCAACGCCAAGGGTGAAGTCATCGGCGCGGCCTTCGACGGCAACATCCACTCGCTGGGCGGCAGCTACGGCTACGACGGCGAACTGAACCGCACCGTCACGGTCTCCACCGCCGCCATCACCGAGGCCCTGCGCAACGTCTACAACCAGCCCCGCCTGCTGCGCGAACTGGGCGTTCGGCGGTAAGCACCGCCCCGGACGTCTTCCTTCTCCCCTTGCGGGAGAAGGTGGCTCGCGAAGCGAGACGGATGAGGGGTCGGTTGCTACAACCCGCCCTTCATCCGCCCTCGGGCGGCCAGCAACCCCTCATCCGAGCCCTTCGGGCCCACCTTCTCCCGCAAGGGGAGAAGGAAGATCAGGACCACCCCCATGCGCTTCGCCCTTCTCGCCTCCGCCGCGGTCATCGCCCTCGCCTCCGCCTCATCGGCCTCCGCCGAAGAAGGCATGTGGACCTACGACAACTTCCCCATCGCCCGCGCCAACCAGGCGCTGGGAACCGACATCGACCAGGCCTTCCTGGACCGCGTCCGCCTGTCGTCGGTCAAGTTCGGCGGCTGTTCGGCCGGCGTCATCTCGGGCCAGGGCCTGGTGATGACCAACAACCACTGCGTCGCCACCTGCGTCGCCAACCTGTCCACGCCCCAGGTCAACTACGCCGAGACCGGCTTCCTTCCGAAGTCGCGCGAGGAAGAGCTGAAATGCCCCGGCGCCACGGCCGAAATCCTGACCGACATCAGCGAGGTGACCGAGCGGATGCACAAGGCCGGCGCCGGTCTCGAAGGCCAGGCCTTCACCCAGGCCCGCGACGCCGAGGCCGGCCGGATCGAAAGCGAAGCCTGCGGAAACGATCCCAAGATCCGCTGCCAGGTCGTCAGCCTGTACCGGGGCGGTCAGTTCAAGCTCTACAAGTACCGCAAATATTCCGACGTCCGCCTGGCCTGGGCGCCCGAGGATCGGGCCGCCACTTTCGGCGGCGATCTGGACAACTTTTCCTTCCCCCGCTTCGCCATCGATGCGGCCTTCATCCGCCTGTACGAGGACGGCAAGCCGGTCGAGACCCCGACCCATTTCGCCTGGAACCCGAACAAGCCGACGCAGGGCGAGGCCGTCTTCATCTCCGGCAATCCCGGCTCGACCCAGCGCCTGCTGACCCAGGATCAACTGACCACCATCCGCGACGTGGTCCTGCCTCTGGACCAGTTGATCGCGTCCGAGCTGCGCGGCCGGCTGATCCGCTATTCGGAAGAGGGCGAGGAGCAGGCCTTCATCGCCATGGACCCCATCGTCAGCCTGGAGAACACCTACAAGCGCGGCCGTGGCCGGATGGCGGCTCTGATCGACCCCGCCTTCATGGCCCGCAAGGCCGAGCAGGAGACCGACTTCCGCGCCCGCGCGGCCGGTTCAGGCGTCGATCCCTGGTCCACGCTCGGCGCCGTCCAGCCCATCGCCCGCGAACTCTATCCCTCCATGGCCCTGCTGGAAGGCGGCACTGGCCTGGGGACGACCTCGGCCGGCGGCGGGTCACAGCTGTTCGCCTATGCCCGCACCCTGGTGCGCGGCGCCCAGGAGCGGGCCAAGCCGTCCGACCAGCGCCTGCCCGAGTTCGCCGACAGCCGCCTGTCCGGCGTCGAATCCCGCCTGTTCGCCGAACGCCCCACCTATCCCGAGCTTGAGCAGATCCGTCTGGAGTGGTGGCTGTCCAAGACCCGCGAATGGCTGACGGTCGACAACCCTTCGGTCCGCACCCTGTTGGGCAAGGAAAGCCCCGAGAGCCTGTCGGCCCGCGTGGTCGCCGGCACGACCCTGGCCGACCCGGCCGTGCGCCGCGCCCTGTGGACCGGCGGTCTCGCCGCCGTCCAGGCCTCGACCGATCCGATGATCCGCTACGCCCTGGCGATCGACGCCGACGCCCGCGCCGTCCGCGACGCCTGGGAGACGCGGGTCCAGGCCCCGACCGACCGCGCCTCGGAACAGCTGGCCGCCGCCCGTTTCGCCGCCTATGGCGACGCCGTCTATCCCGACGCCACCGGCACCCTGCGCCTGACCTATGGCCAGGTCGAAGGCTCGGACGTTCCGGGCCAGAGGTTCGCCGCCTTCACCACCTTCGCCGGCCTGTGGGACCGCGCCACGGGGGCCGAGCCCTTCGCCGTCGCGCCCCAACTGCTGGCGGCCAAGGACCGGATCGACCCGAACGCGGTGATGGACATGGCCGTCTCGACCGACACCATCGGCGGCTCATCCGGTTCGCCCGCCATCAATGCGAAGGGCGAGATCATCGGCGCCAATTTCGACTCCACCGTCCTGACCCAGCGCAACGCCTATGGCTACGACCGCGCCGTCAACCGCAGCGTCATCGTCACCACCCAGGCCGTCACCGTGGCCCTGCGCGACGTCTATGGCATGGACCATCTGATCCAGGAGCTGGGCGTTTCCAGGTGAGCGAGATCGTCTTCCGCGCGGCGACGCCCGAAGACGTCGCCGCCCTCCATCCCCTGATCGAACGCGCCTATCGCGGCGAGACGGCCAAAGCGGGCTGGACGCATGAGGCCGACCTGCTGTTCGACACCCGCACCAGCGCCCAGGAACTGTCGGCCCTGATCGCCGATCCCGACCGGGTCATCCTGCTGGCCCACCAGGACGGCGCCCTGGTCGGCTGCGTCCAGGTCGCCCACGTCGGCGACGACCGGGCCTACCTCGGCATGCTGACTGTCGAGCCGACCCTGCAAGCCTCCGGCCTGGGCCGCCGCCTGCTGGCCGCCGCCGAGACCGAGGCGGTGACCCGTTTCGCCGCCCGCCGCATGGAGATGACCGTCATCCACCGCCGCGCCGAACTGATCGCCTGGTACGAACGGCGCGGCTACCGCCCCACCGGCGAAACCCGCCCCTTCCCGGTCGCCCCGCCCCGACCCGAGCTGGACTTTGTGGTGTTGGAGAAGGGGCTCTAGCCCACTTCTTCTTTCGTCATTCCGGGCGAAGCGTAGCGGAGACCCGGAACCCAGCGGCGCCGAAGGCGAAATCCATCCGCCGCAAGGTGCTTGAATATCGAGTCCGCGACAGTTTCGCGCTCTCGCGCGCCGCTGGGTTCCGGGTCTACGGGCCAAGCGGCCCTTCGCCCGGAATGACGAAAACAAAAGAGCCCTTGCAAAACGGACACTCGCGTCCATTTAAGCGCGTCACCATGTCGCGCCCCGCCCCAAAAACCCTCCGCAAGGACGTCATCCACAACCGCGCCGCCCTGCTTCAGGCCGCAAGCGCCGTCTTCGCCGACCAGGGGTTGGACGCCCCGCTGGACCTGATCGCGGAAAAGGCCGGCGTCGGGCGCGGCACCCTGTATCGTCATTTCGCCGACCGCACCGAACTGGCCCTGGCCGTGCTCGAGGCCGACGTCGCCGACCTGGGCCGCCGCACCGCCGAACAGGGTGAGGCCCCCGAGGTCTTCTTCTGGTTTCTGGACCGGCTGGCCGAGGACATGATCCGCAACGCCGGTCTGGCGGGAGTGGTGCGGAACGTGCGCTCGCCCGATGCGCTTACCCCTCTGCGGCAAAGCTTGATGGAGGCGGGCGCCGCCCCTCTGCAACGCGCCCAGGCCGCCGGTCTGGTGCGAAAGGATCTGCGGCCGATGGACATTCGCCTGATCGCCACCCTGCTGGGCGCCGGCTTCCAGGGTGCCGACGAAGCCGAGCGTCAGGCCGTGTCCCAGCGCACCCGCGTCCTCATCCTGGACGGGCTGCGGCCCCGGGCCGAGGCGTCCTGATGCCCCGTCGCGCCGATCACAACTGGCATCTGCCGTGGGACCAGTACCTAGCCACGCTGAAACCCCACGAGCGCCCCACCCTGCCCGGCTCCCCGGCCACGCCCGATCACACCGCCTGGCTGCGGCTTCAGTACGCCCTGACCGGCGTCCTGGTGGCCCTGGTCGGCAGTCTGGGCAACGCCGCCGTCATCGCCAACCTGACCAATCTTCAGGGCTCGCTAGGGATCACGATCACCGAGGCGGCCTGGCTGCCGGTCATATTCGTCATGACCAACGCCTGCATGAACCTGATCCTGTTCAAGTTCCGCCAGCAGTACGGCCTGCGCCTGTTCACCCAGATCTGCCTGACCGCCTTCGTCGTCACCTGCGCCGCCCACCTGGCGGTCGACAACTATGAGTCCACCCTGTTCGTCCGCGCCGTGGCCGGCATGGCGGCGGCAGGGCTCAGCAGCCTGGGCTTCCTCTATATGATCCAGGCCTTCCCGGCCCAGCATCGGCTCAAGGGGCTGGTGATCGGCATCGGCCTGTCCAGCTTCGCCGTCCCCATCGCCCGCCTGGTCATGCCCAGCCTGCTGGAGCTGAACGACTGGCGCGCCTTCTACACCTTCGAGCTGGGCATGGCGCTTCTGGCCTGGGCGGCGGTCCAGGTGCTGCGCCTGCCCCCGTCAGAACGGCTGAAACTGTTCGAGCCGCTGGACTTCGTCACCTTCGCCCTGTTCGCGCCCGGCGTGGCCCTGCTGGCCGCCGTCCTGGGCCTGGGCCGGATCGTCTGGTGGACCGAGGCCGCCTGGATCGGCTGGGCCTTGTCAGGATCGATCCTGCTGCTGACCGCCGCCCTTACGGTCGAGTACAATCGCAGGAACCCGCTGATCAACGTCCGCTGGCTGACGGGCCCCGACATCCTGCGCCTGTTCGGCGCCATCCTCTTGATCCGCATCACCCTGTCGGAACAGACCTCGGGCGCGGTGGGCTTCCTGACCGTGGTCGGCCTGGGCCCGGACCAGTTGCACGGCCTCTTCCTGGTCATCCTGCTGGCCATGATCGCCGGCACGGCGGTCAGCGCCCTGACCCTGAACATGACCAAGCTGAACAAGCCCATCGCCATCGCGCTGGGCCTCATCGCCCTCGGCGCCTTCATCGACAGCCACGCCACCGTCTTGACCCGCCCGGCCCAGCTGTACGTCAGCCAGGCCATGATCGCCTTCGCATCCGCCATGTTCGTCGGCCCGGCCCTGCTGATCGGCGTCGGCAAGGTGCTGCAACAGGGCGCCCGCAACATCATCAGCTTCATCGTCATGTTCAGCGTGCTTCAGAACCTGGGCGGCCTCGCCGGTTCGGCCCTGATCGGCACGATCCAGGTGGTGCGCGAGAAGTTCCATTCGAACCAACTGGCCGCCGATATCACCAGCCTGGACCCCCAGGTGGTTCTGCGCCTGCGCCAGCTGTCCGGCGCCTATGCCTCGACTATCACCGACCCCGCCCTGCTGAACGCCGAGGGCGCGGCCCTGTTGACCCGCCAGGTGACCCAGCAGGCCAATGTCCTGGCCTATAACGACGTCTTCCTGATCATCGCCGCCATCGCCGGCGTGGGCTGCGCCTGGGTCACGGCAGTCCACCTGCGCCCCCGTATCAAGGCGCGTCGCCAGGCCCGGCGCGACGCCCGAAACACGCTCCCGCCCGCCGCCGCCCCCGACGCCGCAACTGTCGCCGCCGCCGCCGACTGATCCCCGAAAGCCCCGAACCCGATGACCGACACAGCCCCCGCCCCCTCCGCCCCCTCCGCCCCCTCCGCTCCGCCCGCCCCTGCCGCCCCCCCCGCGCCCGAACCCCGCAAGCGCGTCCTGTGGGCCGTGGTGGCGGCCATCGTCGCCGTCTTCGCGGTCGGCCTGGTCCTCTACGCCTGGCGGCTGCCGCCCTTCACCGGCCATGTCCAGCGCACCGACAACGCCTATGTGCGCGGCCAGGTGACGATCATCAGCCCCCAGGTCAGCGGCTATGTGGTCCAGGTGCCGGTTCAGGACTTCCAGACGGTCCAGCAGGGCCAGTTGCTGGCCCAGGTCGACGACCGCACCTATCGCCAGCGCCTGGAACAGGCCGAGGCGGCGCTCCATTCGGCCGAGGCGGCCCTGTCCAACTCGACCCAGACCCAGGCCTCGGCGCGCGGCACGGTGGCGCAACAGCGCGCGGCCATCGCCGCCGCCCAGGCGACCCTGACCCGCGCCCAGGCCGACGCCGACCGCGCCCGCACGCTGAAGGCCGGCGGCTGGGTGTCGCAATCCAATGTAGACATCGCCGTCGCTTCCCTGCGCAGCGCCCAGGCCCAGCTGGCCCAGGCCCAGGCCGCCGAGGGCGTGGCCCAGACCGGCGTCACCTCCGCCGTGGTCAACCGCGACAGTTTGGCCGCCTCGGTCGAGAACGCCCAGGCCGCCGTCCGCCTGGCTCAGATCGACCTGGCCAACACCCGCATCATCGCCCCTCGCCCCGGCCGTCTGGGCGAGATCGGCGTGCGCCAGGGCCAGTATGTCACCGCCGGCACCCAGCTGATGGGCCTGGTCCCCGACACGGTCTGGATCACGGCCAATATGAAGGAAACCCAGATGCGCGACATCCGCATCGGCCAGCCCGTGGAGATCACCGTCGATGCTCTCCGCGGCCAGACCCTGCGCGGCCGCGTCGAACGCATCGCCCCCGCCGCCGGCAGCGAGTTCAGCGTCATCCGCCCCGACAACGCCACCGGCAATTTCACCAAGGTCGCCCAGCGCATCCCGGTGCGCATCCGCATCGAGCCGGGTCAGGCGGGCATTGACCGGCTGGCGCCGGGCATGTCGGTGGTGGCGAAGGTGGATACGGGGAGCTGACGGAACCCTCCCCGCCCCCCAACGCTCCCTTCCCAGCAAGGGAGATTCCAATGGACCGCAACCAGACCGAAGGCCGAGAGAAAAACGGCGCCGAACCCTTGGGCAAGCCGGACGCCCTGACGCCGGAGGCCGACGTCAAAAAGGTCGGCGAGCAAGAGCGACACAGCGCCGGACCGGACGGCCCCGACGCGACCGAAATCGGCGACACCTTCAAGCGCCAGCCCTGAGCTCGGCTTGGCCTGAGAGCGCCCGACCTCCAAGCGGCAATAAAAAACGGCGGCCCCAAAAACAGGAGCCGCCGTTCTCATCTCAGCCGAAGGCTGTCGACCTTAGAAGTTCCAGGTCGCGCCCATCGAGAAGCCGACGCCTTGGCCTTGGGCCTCGCCGCGCAGGGTGGAGACGACCAGGCCGTTGCCGTAGATGTCACGGGTATCGTTGATCGTGGCCGTATCGATGTCGATATAGGTCACAGCGCCGTCAAAGGTCATCGAGCCCACGGTCTTGGACAGGCCGGCGGTGTAGAGGAACCGGTCGCCGTCCGGGATGCGAGCGGTGCGGTGATCGTCCGGCGTCGGGGTAGGATCGAAGCCGAGGCCGGCGCGGACCGTCATGGTCGGATCGATCTTGTAGTCGAAGCCGATCGCGCCGGTGGTGACGTCGTCATAGTCCTGCACGATGATGGAGGAGCCGGACGTTCCGTAGGTCACGCGGATGGCGTCGAACTCGCTCCAACCGATCTGGTTGACCTGAGCGTTCAGGGTCAAGCGGTCGTTGACGGCGTAGCGGGCTGAGACGGTGGCGTACCAGGGCGTGTTGAAGGTGGCGACGCCGTCGGCCGAGACATTGGCGGCGGCCAGAATCCCAGTCAGGCCCGAGATGTTCACTTCGCCTTCCAGCTCATGCTCGATCTTGGAGCGGTAGGACAGACCCAGGTCCAGCTTGCCGAAATGCATCTGGGCGCCGGCGTTCCAGCCGTAATCCCAGCCGTCGCCTTCAAGCTGGTTGCGGCCGTCGGTGCTGGGCGAGACCGCATAGGTCGGAGCGAACACACCGGGGATGGCCACGTTCGGCAGGGCCGAGCTGAGGGTCGCCTTGGCGTACTGGGCGTCGAAGCCGGCGCCGATGTCCAACCAGTCCGTGACCGTCATGGCGGCGACCAGGCTAACGTTGGCCGAGCGCAGTTCCGACGTCAGAGCGTCATAGCGGGCGAAGTCGGTCGGTTCGTACTTGGTCGTGAAGTTAAACGGGGCCTGAACGGCAAGGCCGACGTTGAAGCGGTCGCCGATCGGCATGGCGACCGCGAAGTTGGGGATGATGCCGCTTTCGACCACTTCGTGGACGTGCGGATCACCGTTAACGACCTCGGTCGTCGAGCCGACCCCGGGAACATTGTAGGTCAGGCTGGAGCCGGTGTCATCGACATCGGAATCCAGGATCAGGCCGTGCATGCCGACATAGACTTGGCGCTCGGCGCCGGCGATGGCGGCGGGGTTCCACCACAGCGACTGAACGCCCTTATCGGCGCCCTCGCCTGAGTTGGCGCGGCCCTGTCCACGGGTCGATTGTTCCTGAACATAGAAGGAGCCGGCCATGGCGGGCGCGGCGACGCCGGCCAGCAGGACGGTGGTCAGCGCAACGCCGCCCATACGGGCGAGATTCCTGGGAGTCATTAAGCCATTCCTATAGTTTTTCCCCCGCCAGTTACGCGGCGGTGGGTATCGGGGAGGTCGATCGCACCCAGCGCTTTCGTCAGGAAAACGTTGCATGCATGGCGGGTCTCCGCCGGGAAACAGGCGAAACTGTGTCTGAAAAACTGCACACGATCACACCGGCGAGAGGTGACGTTAGGGCAAGTTCATTCCGGAAGGCGAGCGTGACGCGCAACACACACTTCGGCGTTCCGTACGGGAAAGGAATCCGTCACCGCCGCACAATCGCCTTGTGTATCCGTGATAGGATCGCCATCTGAGCCCGTCGCCGCTGCTGATTGAAACCATGTACGAAACGCCCGAATTGGAAACTGACGCCCTGGTCCGCTCCAGCGCCATCCGCACCCATACGGCGGAGGATTTCGAGGGCATGCGCAAAGCCGGCCGCCTGGTCGCCGAGGCGCTCGACATGATCACCGCCCATGTGAAGCCGGGCGTGCTGACCAGCACCATCGACGACCTTGTGCGAGAGTTCACCCTCGACAATGGCGGCCTGCCCGCCTGTCTGGGCTACAAGGGCTACGAAAAAACCGTCTGCACCTCGATCAATCACGTGGTCTGCCACGGCATCCCTGGAGATCGGGTGCTGAAGGACGGCGACATCGTCAACATCGACCACACCGTCATCGTCGATGGATGGCACGGCGACTCCAGCCGCATGTATGCGGTGGGCGAGATCAACGCCCGGGCCAGGAAACTGATCGATGTCACCTATCAGTCGCTGGATCTGGGTCTGGCGCAGATCAAGCCCGGCAATACGTTCGGCGACATCGGCTTCGCCATCCAGAAGTTCGTCGAAGCCCAGCGGATGAGCGTGGTCCGCGACTTCTGCGGCCATGGCATCGGCCGCATCTTCCACGACAGCCCCAATGTCCTGCACTACGGCCGCAAAGGCGAGGGGGCGGTGCTGAAGACCGGCATGTTCTTCACCGTCGAGCCGATGGTGAACCTGGGCAAGCCGCATGTGAAGGTGCTGTCCGACGGCTGGACCGCCGTGACGCGCGACAAGTCGCTATCGGCCCAGTGCGAACACACCATCGGGGTCACGGAAGACGGGCTGGAAATCTTCACCGCATCGCCGGCCGGGCTGTTCCGCCCGAACTGAACCCTTGATCCCCATTCATCTTCCGCACAGGTTGCGGAGGCTGGAGAGGGACATGCTGGACGACCCGACACCCGAGCCTAAAATAAAGCCGCGCCACAGCGGCCATCGTGATCGGCTGCGCGAGCGGGCGGCAAAGGGCGGCTTGGGCGCCCTGCCCGACTATGAGTTGCTGGAGTTGCTGCTTTTCCGCAGCGTTCCGTACAAGGACACCAAGCCGTTGGCCAAGGACCTGCTGGCCCGGTTCGGAGGACTTGAGGGGATTGGGGCGGCCAGCCATGAGGCCATTGAGGATCAGGTGGCGCGGTCGCTGGGCTATGTCGCCGGCAAGGCCACAAGGGCGGTGGCGCTCGACTTGCAGCTGATCTTCGACGTGACACGGCGGATCGCGCGCGAGCCGACGGTCAAGAGACCGGTCATATCGTCCTGGAGCGCGCTATTGGCCTATGTGCGGGTAGCCTTGCAACACGAGCCCCTCGAGCAGGTCCGCATCCTGTATCTCGACAAAAAGAACCAGCTGATCCTGGACGAGGTGCAGAACCGCGGCACGGTCGATCACGCCCCCCTCTATCCCCGCGAAGTGGTGCGCCGAGCCCTGGAACTCTCGGCTGGCGCCTTGATCCTGGTCCACAACCACCCGTCCGGCGACCCTACCCCCAGCCGCGCCGACATCGAGATGACGAAACAGGTTGTGCAGGCCGGCAGAGCCCTTAACGTCGAGGTCCACGACCATCTGGTCGTCGGCCGCGAAGGGGTGGCCAGCTTCAAGCAACTGGGCCTGATGTGAACGCTGCGATTTTGAAAACCGAGAGGCTGGTGCTGAACCCGGTGGAAGTAGCGGATTTGGATCCTCTGATCGCGCTCTGGTCCAACGAGGAATTTACCCGGCATATTACCGGGCGACCGATGACAAGCGAGGAGGTCTGGTTTCGGCTGCTCCGTGACTTGGGACAGTGGAGCGTCGCCGGTTACGGCAATTGGACCGTCCGTCTGGCGAGCGACGGCGCCTATGTGGGCAGCGTCTCCATTTTGGACCATCGACGATTGATTGATCCGCCTCTCACCGACCCCGAACTGGGCTGGGGTCTTTCCCCCGCCTTTCAAGGGCGCGGCTTCGCTACCGAGGCGCTTCGGGCGGTTCTGGAATGGGCGGACGTCCGACTGCCGGCGCCGAGAACGGTCTGCATGATCGCGCCCGAAAACCTCGCCTCCATTCGGCTGGCGCAAGGGGTCGGTTACCGACCCTACGCGATGGCGACCTACAAGGATCATCCTGTTCAGTTGTTCGAACGGCCCAAAGAAGGCGTAGCCCGGCATTAAGGTTTATCGGGCATTCTCGTCGGGAACGATCCGAGAGCCCGCCCATGCCCATGTCCGTCGAAACGCTACGCCAGCATCTGGTCGACGCCTTTCCAGACGCCGAGATCGCCATCGACGATCTGGCCGGAGACGGCGACCATTATCGTGCCCGCATCGTCTCCAGCGCCTTCGAAGGCATGCCGCGCGTGCGCCAGCACCAGCTGGTCTATGCGGCGCTGAAGGGACAGATGGGGGGCGAGTTGCACGCCCTGGCGCTGGAAACCGCCGCACCGCCCAGGGAGGGCTGAGCCCATGCGCTATCGCCCCTTCGGCGTATCCGGCGCCGCCATCTCCAACCTGACGCTGAGCTTCGGCCTGGACAGTCTGGCGCGCGGTCGCGAAGCCGCGCTGAACCTGTTGTATTCCGCCCTTGAGGCCGGGGTGAACTCCTACCGGCTGGAGACGGCCGACCCGGTCGTCGCCGAGGTGCTGGGCGAGGCCCTGGCCCATGTCGATCGCAAGCTGGTCTGCGTCGGCCTGACCTTGGGAATCGGAGCGGATCGCGAAGGGACGCGCGACTTTTCGGCCGAGGGCATGACCGCAGCCATCGATCGGGCGCTGCACTTCTCCGGCCTGGGCTGGATCGACGTCGCCGTGCTGCATGAGCCGGGCGAGCACGAACTGCCCCAATCGTCGCTGAACGCGCTGAAGGCCCTTCGCGCCACCGGCCGCATCAAGCTGCTGGGCGTGGCGGGCGGCGGCGATGTGATGGACACCTATGTCTCGACCGGCGCCTTCGATGTCCTGCTGACCCCGTTCGACATCAACGCCGACTGGAAGCTGCGCAATCGCGTACGGGCCGCCCGCGAACAGGACATGGCGGTCTTCGCCTACGACTATTTCACCGACCGGCGCTCCAAGCCGCGCGGGCCCCAGGCCGCCGCGAAGAAGGGTCTTTTCGGCCTTGGCGGGGCGCCCAAACGTCCGCCCCAGTCGCGACAGGCCGACGCCTTCGGCTTTCTCTATCGCACGCCCAACTGGCCGGCCGAGGCGATCTGCCTCAGCTATGTGCTGACGGATCCGACGATCTCGAGCGTGATCATCCGGGCCAACGATACGGAACGGCTGGAGATGCTGGCCGCCACGCCGGAACGCGACCTGCCGCCGGGGCTTGCCGCGCAGATCGAAATGGGCCGGGTGACGGCGTCGGCCGCCGCCTGATCTTGCCCGATCGGCACAACCATGCCTTGACCCGGCCGCCGGCTCTCCCTAGCTGACGACCTTCACGAAAGGCTTCTCCCGTGACCGACACCGTTTCTGCAGATCCCGTTCACGCCTTCATCGGCGGCACCGTCGCCCAGAATGACGTCGTGCTGTTCATGAAGGGCACGCCGGACCAACCGCGCTGCGGCTTCTCTTCCCTGGCGGTCCAGATTCTCGACCATGTCGGGGCGTCCTTCGTCGGCGTCGACGTGCTGCAGGACGAAGCCCTGCGCGAAGGCATCAAGGCCTTCACCGACTGGCCCACCATCCCTCAGCTGTATGTAAAGGGCGAGTTCGTCGGCGGGTCGGACATCATTCGCGAGATGTTCCAGGCTGGCGAGCTTCAGGCCCTGATGACGGAAAAGGGCGTTCCACTCGGCGAAGCCTGATGGCTCGCCCGGTCCTGACGCCGCGCGAAGACCGCGAGGTCTTTGTCGTTCCACTCGAGGTTCGCCCCGAGCACATCGACGCCAACGGCCACGTCAACAACGTCGTCTATGTCGGCTGGCTTCAGGACGTCGGCACGGCCCACTGGACCGCCCGCTTCGACGAGGGGACTCGCGCCAGATGTTCGTGGGTCGCTCTGCGGCATGAGATCGACTATCTGCGCGCCATCGAACCAGGCGCGACCGGGGTGATCGCCCGGACCTGGGTCGGCGATCCCCAGGGCCCACGTTTCAACCGCTATGTCCGGATCGAGGACGCCCAGGGCCGCGTCTGCGCCCAGGGCGTCTCCGAATGGTGCCTAGTCGACGCCGCGACCCTGAGGCCGCAGCGTATCCCCCCCGCCATGGCGGCGGTGTTCAGCACTACTTCAGCGGATTGAGAATTCGCGTCGGCGCGCCGGGCTCGATCCCCAAATCCGCATAGGTCCAACGCAGTTCAACGCCATCGGCGATCAGGGCGCGGCACATGTCTTCCTTGGTGCGGCGCAGGGTGATCTCTGTGGGCGAACCGTCGTGGACGGCGACCTCAAAATCCGACGCCTGTGTACAGCCGTTAGAATCAACGCGGACCACCAGGGCGCCGTTCTCAAAACGGGCCGAACGGATCGCTTCGGACGGCGGCGTGTCCTTGTCCGTCAGGTTGACGCGCATGTTCTCCCCGGCCTCGTTGCTGTAGATCAGGCAACCGGACAAAAGCGGGGCGGCCATGGCCGCCGCCGCCAGCACCTTTAACGCCCCCGTCATCACTGGGCCTCAGCCGGGGGCGCGGTCACCACGCGGGTGGTCGGCTTTTCGGTGGCGATGATGATGCAGCCCGACAGCAGGGGGGCGGCGATGGCGATAGCGAGAGCAAGACGAAGCATTGGTGTGATCCCCATATGAAGCTTGAGGCTTTTGTGACGTGCGGCGGCCATCCAGGCACGTGAATTTTCAGCAAGCCAGGTGAACAATCGGAAAGGTCGCTCCTTGATCGAGGCGGCGAGAGGCATAGCTACTGCCTCCCTCCCCACGGACGCCGCCCACATGAGCCAGCTCTTCTCGCCGCGCAGCATCGGTCCTTTGACGCTGAAGAACCGCATCGCCATCGCGCCCATGTGCCAGTATTCGGCCGTCGATGGCGTGGCGCAGCCTTGGCACGTCCAACACCTGGGCCGCCTGGCCCTGTCGGGCGCCGGCCTGGTGATCCTAGAGGCGACGGGTGTCGAGGCCGCCGGCCGTATCACCCCCGACGATCTCGGCCTGTGGAACGACACGCAGGAGGCCGTCCTGGCCGACCTTCTCAAGGGTCTGCGCACCTATTCCCAGACGCCGATCGGAATCCAACTGGCCCATGCCGGGCGCAAGGCCTCGACCTCAGCCCCCTGGAAGGGTGGGCGCACCCTGACCGCCGAGGAGGGCGGCTGGCGAACCTTCGGCCCGTCCGCCCTGCCCTTCCGCGACGACTGGCATACCCCGACGGAGATGACCGAGGCCGACATGGACCGCGTTGTCGCCGCCTTTGAGGACGCCGCCCGCCGCGCCGATCGCGCGGGGTTCGACCTGGTCGAACTGCACGCCGCCCACGGCTATTTGCTGAGCGAATTCCTGTCGCCGCTGTCGAACCGGCGCACCGACGCCTACGGCGGCTCCACAGAGGCGCGGGCGCGGTTCCCGCTGCGTGTCGCCCAGGCGCTACGTGACGCCTGGCCCCAGGCCAAGGCTCTGGGCGTCCGCTTCAACGGCTCGGACTGGGTCGAGGGCGGGGTGGCGCTGGATGAGGTGATCGCCTTTGGCCGCGCCTTGCACGAGATGGGCTATGACTATCTGCACCTGACCTCGGGCGGCAACGTCGCCCGCGCCGACATCCCAGGTTCAGAGCCGGGCTATCAGGTCCGCTTCGCCGAAGCCGTCAAAAAAGCCGTGCCCGAAGCGACGGTCATGGCTGTGGGCATGATCATCGATCCCCAGCAGGCCGAAGACATCGTCGTCTCGGGACAGGCGGACATCGTCGCCATCGCCCGCGCCGCTCTGGACGATCCCAACTGGGGCCACCATGCCGCAGTGGCCCTGGGTCACGGCGAAGGCCTGCCGCCCCAGTACGAACGCGCCGGCAAGGGCCACTGGCCGGGCTACGGCCGCTGAGCCAAGGATCAGCGCAGCGGTCTCAGGTCTGGGGCAGCTGGTAGGGGTTATTGACGCTGACGGGCGAACCGGGGGCCAGGCCCAGTTCCTCGAACGACCATTTCAGCTCGACGCCATGGACCAGAGGCTCCTTGCAGGTGTCCTCGTCGATCCGCCGCAGGGTGATGACCGCGTCGGCGCCCTTGATGCTGACGATGGGGATCAGGTCTTCCTTGTGGGTGCAGCCGTTGGAGCTGACCCAGAAGACGGCCGCGTCCTTGGTGAAGGCGGCGGCGTGGATCGGCTCAAGCGCGCCCGGCATGCCCGCAGTCGAGACGCTGGGCGCATCGGCGCCGCCCGCACAGGCGGATAAGCCTGCCGACAGTGCGGCGATGATCACTAGAGATTTGAAGACGGCGCGCATCGCTTGGCGGCCTCCCCTGTTCGATCGAACCCTGAATAGCCCGAGAATGCGCCAGTTCGCTCAGGAAGGGAACGGGCTGAAAGATAAAGGGCCCCGGACGAATCCGGGGCCCTTCAAACTCGTTATCTCTGCTGCGAGGGAAGCCGCCTGTAGGAGGCTCCTCCCGCCAGAGACGCTTCCCTTAGGAGGCGTAGTATTCGACGACCAGGTTCGGTTCCATCTTCACGGCGTACGGGACGTCGGTCAGTTCCGGCACGCGGACGTAACGGACCGAGAACGAACGATCCGACAGTTCCAGATAATCCGGCACGTCGCGTTCCGACGACTGCTGGGCTTCGAGCACCAGAGCCATGTTGCGCGACTTTTCCTTCACGGTGACGACGTCTTCCGGCTTCACGCGGTAGGAGGCGATGTCGACCTTCTTGCCGTTGACCAGGACGTGGCCGTGGCTGACGAACTGGCGAGCGGCCCAGACGGTCGGGACGAACTTGGCGCGGTAGACGATGGCGTCCAGACGCGATTCCAGCAGGCCGATCAGGTTTTCCGAGGTGTTGCCCTTGCGGCGCGCAGCCTCGTCATAGGTCTTGGCGAACTGCTTCTCGGTGATGTTGCCGTAGTAGCCCTTCAGCTTCTGCTTGGCCTTCAGTTGCAGACCGAAGTCCGAAACCTTCGACTTGCGACGCTGGCCGTGCTGGCCGGGACCGTAGGAGCGCTTGTTAACCGGAGACTTGGCGCGACCCCACAGGTTTTCACCCATGGCCCGGTCGATCTTGTATTTGGCGCTGTGGCGCTTGGACATTCTATTCTCTTTTCGACGATACGGCCCGGCATCCCCTCGATTGGGAATGCGATCTCAACGGCGGTCCACGCATCTTCCGTCATCAATCCCCGCGTCCGGCGAACCGGACACGTGGAAGGCGGCGCTTATCGCCACACAGGCCTCCGGAGTCAAGCCGGAGCGGGCTGTTAAGGACGATGGCCGGGAACCTCGGGTCGGATCGATCCTTTCTGATCAACGGAGAGTGTCCCGAATCCGTCAGGGAGGACGCAATGGAGCCATCGATCACGACGACCGTCGGCCTGTCAGACCGAGCCTTCGACGCCCTGAAACACAAGCTGGTCGATCTGGTCGAGCCGCTGTCCGACAGCCAGTTGCTGGATCTCGCCGACGGCATTCACGAGATGCTGCGCCAGCGTCGCACCGTGCGTCAGCATCATGCCAAACGCATGTTGGAAAGGGTTCGAACCCCGCCGCCCCTATGAACCGGACCGAACACTGAAAATGAAAACGCCCGCCGGAGGTTCCGACGGGCGTCATCTAATGGCTTAGGCCTGGCTTATACAGCGGCAGCGTAAAGTTCGTTGACCTTGTTCCAGTTCACCACCGACCAGAAGGACTTCAGATAGTCGGCGCGGCGGTTCTGGTATTTCAGATAATAGGCGTGCTCCCAGACGTCGGCGCCCAGGATGACTTCGCCACGCTCTTCCACGACGTCCATCAGCGGATTGTCCTGGTTCGGCGTGGAGGTGATCTTCAGCTTGCCGTTCTGGACGATCAGCCAGGCCCAGCCCGAGCCGAACTGGGCGGCGCCGGCGGCGTTGAAGTCTTCCTTGAACTTGTCCATGCCGCCCAGGTCGCTTTCGATAGCGGCGGCGAGCTCGGCCGAGGGCTGGCCGGCTTGGTCGGCGGGGGCCAGCAGCTCCCAGAACAGGCTGTGATTCCAGTGACCGCCGCCGTTATTGCGTACGGCCTTGGGCGCGGTCGAGATGCTGGTGAAAATCTCCTCCAGCGACTTGCCTTGCAGTTCAGCGTCCGCGTCGACCGCCTTGTTCAGGTTATCGACATAGGTCTGATGGTGCTTGTCGTGGTGGAAGGTCATCGTCTCCTTGTCGATGGCCGGCTCCAGCGCATCATAGGCGTAGGGCAGCGGGGGCAGGGTGAAGGCCATGTCTGTCTCCTGAAGACGGTTTGATCTAACCCTCATTTAGGGGCTGTCGCGTCTGACCCAAGCGAATTTATAGCGTTTTGTTCAGCTTGGCCATTTGCAATCCCTGACACGGCACGCGATTGTTCACCCCACAATCGGAGACCTTCATGATCCATCGGAAGATTTTCGTCGTGTTGACGCTGGCCGCTTCTACAGGCGGCTGCTCCGGTTTCCACGCGCTTGATCAGGCGGCGGCCGATCTGGCCAGCCAACAACCGACCTGCGTTCAAGAACCTGCAATCGGCATAGACAGCTATGGCGGCAGGACCTGCAGGATCAGTCACACTTTCTGGTCTTCAACAACCACGACGGTCGAAGAGCCGGGCAAGAAACCCGTCACCACCCGCACCATCACGACGCCGTCGGGAACCACGACCGAGGTCGTGCCGACGCCCTGAAAGCGATCAGCTCAAGCCGGCAAGTTCGCCTTCAGACATTCGCGCACGGCGCGCTTCACGTCGCCCGGCGCATTCGGCTCGTCTACGCCCTCCGCAGCGAAGACGGCGCGAACGGCGGCGTCCAGCCCGTTCGGCAGGGCGGCGATCACGCGCTTCTGCCCCTTCTCGTGCAGGCAATAGCCCACCTCGCGGCACAGGGCGGAAAACATCGGCTCGTAGGGATCGGTGGCGCTCATCGCGCCCCTCTAGCATCAGGGGAGGATACGCGACAGCCAGTGCATAAGGTTCAGCGCAAACTGCTGGTCGTCATGTCCGTCGGTGTTCAAGCCGAAGCGAGAGGGTTCGCGATCCGGCGGGTCGGAAAAGCGCACGATCTGCGCCGTCAGCATGCCGGCCTCACCCAGCACCACGACCCTGCCCGCGCCGAACGGAAAGGCGAGCCCCTGAGCCGGCAGAGCGGGCTGCGCGAGCTCGGCCGTCACCCCACCCGCATCCTCGCCCGCGCGCAGACGCTGCCGAATGATCTGAAGGGTCGCCAGATCCGGCGCTTCCAACGCGTCGTCGCTCATCGCCAGCAACACGGTCGATCCGTCGGGTCCCTCGAGGGACTGGCCGGTGAAGGTCTTGACGACCTGCACGCCCTCGTCGCCCCCACGACCCGCGATGATCGGGTGATCCCCCAGCGCCTGTCGTGGAAAGACCAGATTGGTCGTGACGTCGTGGCGCGCTGATCGAAAGGCGTAGCCCTTGCCCATCGTCACGCCGAACCTCGTGCCCAGCGCCTCGGCCGCCGTTCCATGCGGCGCATGATCGGCCGCCAGCAGCAGCGAACCGCCACGTTCAACCCACTGCGCCAAGGCCTCGATCTCGGCCTCATCAAAGGCGGAGACGCGAGAGCCGTTCTCGGGGCTGGCGGCATTGGCGATCACCAGCACCGCGACGCCATCCAGCGCGCCAGGCGCATCCAGCCGCCCTCGCCCGGCGTCTACCCGATAGCCGTCGGCTCGCATGAGAGCGGCGAACCCGGCGTAGCGGCCGTCGATGGTCTGAAGACTTCCATGCCCCTCATCGACGCGGATCAGCGGCCCATCGGCTGTATAGGCCGGAGCGGCCACCTGCGGACGCCAGTCGAGATCGCCAACCTGCTGCTGCGCCGCGGCCGACGATGCGTTTAGGGCCAGGAGCAGCCCCAGCATCAGGACTGGCCCGAGGCGCCTCATCCCCTCAGGCCTTCAACCGTTCAGCGTGGAAGGCGATGTGGTCCGCGATGAAGCTGGTCATGAAGAAATAGGAGTGGTCGTAGCCGGGCTGCAGCCGGATGGTGACCTTCTGACCGGAGGCGTCGGCGGCGGCCTGGAGCAGTTCGGGCTTGAGCTGGTCGGTCAGGAAGCTGTCGGCGTCGCCCTGATCGATCAGGATGTCGTCATAGACTCGGCTGGCCGCGCCCGCCTCGATCAGTTTGGCGGCGTCGTGGCGATCCCAGGCGGCGCGGCCCTCACCCAGATAGGCGGTGAAGGCCTTTTCGCCCCAGGGGCAGCGGGTCGGCGAGCAGATGGGAGCGAAGGCGGAGACAGAGCGGAACAGGTCGGGGTGGTTCAACGCCAGGGTCAGGGCCCCGTGCCCCCCCATAGAATGGCCCGAGATCGACCGGACGCCGGTAGTCGGGAACGCCGCATCGATCAGGGCGATCAGCTCTTCCGTGACATAGGTCTCCATGCGGAAGTGCGGCGACCAGGGCGCTTGGGTCGCATCGACATAGAAGCCTGCGCCCTGGCCCATGTCATAGGCCGGATCGTCCGCAACACCTTCGCCGCGCGGCGAGGTGTCGGGTGCTACGATGATGACGCCGTGTTCGGCGGCAGCCCGATAGGCGCCGGCCTTGGTGGTGAAATTGTCCTCGGTGCAGGTCAGGCCCGACAGCCAGATCAAGACGGGGAACGGCCCCTCCCCGCCCGGAACGAAGACCGACAGGGTCATCGGCGTGCCCGTTGTCGCGCTATCGTGCTTCAGATAGCGCAGGACGCCGCCGTGGACGACGTGGGTTTTGACAGTGTTCATCGGGCCTCCTGCGGGGGACGATACGGACACGCGACGGCGCGCGCCGTCGATACCGGCCGCCGCCCCTATTCCTTTTCTTCGATCGTCTGCATTTCCGAACTGGCGACCTTGTCCTCGCCCGCGTCCTTGACGCCGCGCGCCAGGGCGAAGACCACACCGGACAAGGCCAGGATGGCGACCAGGTTCGGCAGGGCCATGGCCGCATTGGCGATGTCGCCCATACGCCAGACGAACTCGATCTGCTGGAAGGCGCCGACGAAGATCATCGCGCACCACAAGAGGCGCCACGGGATCGCCACCCACGGCCCGAACAGGAAGGTCGCCGCCCGCTCGCCGTAGTAGCTCCAGGTCAGCAGGGTGGTGAAGACGAACAGCATCAAGGCGATCGACACCACCAGCCCGCCCAGTGTGGTCTGACCGAACAACAGCTGGGGGAAGGCTGCGCCATAGGCGGCCAGGGTCATCTCGAAACCGCGCAGGTCCGAGTTCCACACATGTTCGACCACCCCGCCGCTGGCCGGAAAGGCCCCGCGCACCGTCAACAGGACCAGGCCGGTCATGGTGCAGATCACGATGGTGTCGATGAAGGTGCCCATCATGGCGAAACGGCCCTGGCGCGCCGGATCATTGGTCTGGGCCACAGCGTGGGCCATGGGGGTGGAGCCTTGGCCGGCCTCGTTCGAGAACAGACCGCGCGCCACACCGGCGCGGATCGCCATCATCACACCGGCGCCGGCGAAACCGCCGACAGCCGACATGCCGGTGAAGGCGCTGTCGAAGATCATGGCGAAGGTGGCGGGCAGGTCGGAAGCGTTCAGGATCAAGGCGATCAGCGCCAGAAGAAGATAGGCCACGGCCATGATCGGCACGATGAACTCGGCGATGTTGCCGATCGACTTGATGCCGCCGATGATCACGACAAAGACCAGGGCCGCGACGAAGAGCCCGGCCATCCATTCCTGCACGCCGGTCAGCGCGACGATGGAGTCGGCGATCGAGTTGGACTGGATCATATTGCCGGTGGCGACCGACGAAAACAGGGTGCCGATGCAGAACAGCACCGCCAGCCAGGTCCATTTCTTGCCCAGGCCGCGGCGGATATAGGTCATGGGTCCGCCGGAATAGCCGCGCTTGGGATCATGGTCGCGGAACCGCACGGCCAGCGAGCCTTCCGCGAAGGCCAGGGCCATGCCCAACAGGGCGGTGATCCACATCCAGAACAGGGCGCCCGGCCCGCCCAACGTCAGGGCCGTCGCCACGCCCGCCAGGTTTCCGGTCCCGACTTGGCCCGAAAGGGCCGTCGACAGGGCGGCAAAGGGGGAAATCTCGCCCGACTCCTTGCCGTCGTTCTCTTTCTTGAACAGGCCGGCGAAGGCCGAGCCCAGCTTCAGGATCGGATAGAAGCGCAGGCCGACCATGAACCAGACGCCTGCGCCCAGCAGGACGACCACCATCGGCGGGAAAGGCAGGACGGACTCGCCGTTCCAACTTCCGCCCCAGATGAAGTCGCTGACATTGGTGACGGCGTCGTAAAAGGCGTCCCTCGCGCCAGGCGCGGCGGTCTTGCTGGTCATGCGGCTATCCCCCGAAATCCGAAGGGATCAACCTAGACCGGGATCACGTACGGCAAAACCAAAAACCGCTCCGGCGCAGGACACGATGATCCTGTCGGCGCCGCGCCCGGCTCCATCCGCAGACGCCGTCACGACGCTCGCCTCAGTCGGCCACCCGGTGGACGGCGCAGATCTTGTTGCCCGAGGGATCGCGTAGATAGGCGAGGTACAGCTTGCCGAACGCACCCTGGCGCAAACCGGGCGGGTCCTCGATCGTGGTTCCGCCGGCCAAGACGCCGGCGGCGTGGAAGGCGTCGACCGCCGCCGTATCCTTGGCAGCCAAACCGATCGTGCCGCCGTTGGCGTGGCAGGCCGGTTCGCCGTCGATCGGCTTGCCCACGGCGAAGGCGCCGTGCGGCGTGCGCCACCAGTAGCGGCCCTTCGGATCAGGCCCCTGAGCGGCGTCGATGCCGAGCGCGCCGAGAGCGGCGTCATAGAAGCGGCGCGACGCCTCGACATCGTTGGCGCCGACGGTGACGTGGGTGAACATGATTCCCTCCCTCTGTTTCGCCCCATCCTTAGGCGGGAGCGCATTGTCTTGCACTAACTGAGCGCAACGCCGATCTCGGGCCGCTTACGATAGTCCGCCAGACGGCTCTCGAGATCGCCGACATGCAGCTCGAGCCGATGACCATCCGGATCGAGGAAGTACAGCGACGCGCCTTCGCTGCGATTGTCCTTCCAGATCGCCGCCGCCGCGCGCACTCGCGCCGACAGCGCCTCAAACGCGGCTGCGTCCACGCTGAAGGCGGCGTGAGTGTAGTCCGGATGCGGCTCCCGTCGCGCAGCCTCATCAAGAGACAGGCATAGCCACAGACTTCCCGCTTCCAGATAGGTGCCCGTCGCCCACGCTGCCCTCAGTTCGAAGCCCAGCAGGTCGCGATAGAAGATGACGGACCGGTCTAGATCGCTGACGGAGAACGTCAGATGGTTCAGCCCAGTGACCCTCGCCGCCGTCATTCCAGTGCTCCTAGAACACCACCACCGAACGGATGCTCTTGCCTTCGTGCATCAGGTCGAAGGCCTTGTTGATGTCCTCCAGCGGGAAGGTGTGGGTGATCATCGGGTCGATCTCGATCTTGCCGTCCATGTACCAGTCGACGATGCGCGGCGTGTCGGTGCGGCCGCGCGCGCCGCCGAAGGCGGAACCGCGCCAGACGCGGCCGGTGACCAGCTGGAAGGGTCGGGTGGCGATCTCCTTGCCGGATTCGGCCACGCCGATGACGATGCTCTCGCCCCAGCCGCGATGGCAGGCTTCAAGCGCCTGGCGCATGACGACCGTGTTGCCGGTGCAGTCGAAGGTATAGTCGGCGCCGCCGCCGGTCAGTTCGACCAGGTGGGCGACCACGTCGGAAACCTCTTTCGGATTGACGAAATGGGTCATGCCGAAGCGTCGGCCCCATTCTTCCTTGTCGGGGTTGATGTCCACGCCGACGATCATGTCGGCCCCGACCATCTTAAGCCCCTGGATGACGTTCAGGCCGATACCGCCCAGGCCGAAGACCACAGCATTGGCGCCCGGCTCGACCTTGGCGGTGTTGACCACGGCGCCGACGCCGGTGGTCACGCCGCAGCCGACGTAGCAGGCCTTGTCGAAGGGCGCGTCCTTGCGGATCTTGGCGACCGCGATCTCGGGCAGGACGGTGAAGTTCGAGAAGGTCGAGCAGCCCATATAGTGGGCGATGGCCTGACCCTTATAGCTGAAGCGGCTGGTGCCGTCGGGCATCAGACCCTTGCCCTGGGTGGCGCGGATCGAGGTACAGAGGTTGGTCTTGCGCGACAGGCACGACTTACACTGGCGGCACTCGGGCGTGTACAGCGGGATGACGTGGTCGCCGACGGCGACCGAGGTCACGCCTGGCCCGACCTCAACCACCACGCCCGCACCCTCGTGCCCCAGGATCGAGGGAAAGATGCCCTCTGAGTCCAGACCGTCCAGCGTATAGGCGTCGGTGTGGCAGATGCCGGTGGCCTTGATCTCGATCAGGACCTCGCCCGCGCGGGGCCCCTCCAGATCGACCTCGACGATCTCAAGCGGACGTTTGGCCTCGAAGGCGACGGCGGCGCGGGTTTTCATGACGGGGCTCCTGAACGATTCGATCCTCTTCTAGGGCAGGCGCAGGATGGTATGAAGCCGCTATGTCACCCAGAAACCTCGTCGTCCTGACCGGCGCCGGCATATCGGCCGAGAGCGGCGTGCCCACGTTCCGGGCGGACGACGGCCTGTGGTGCGGGCACAGGGTCGAGGATGTGGCGACGCCAGAGGGCTATGCGGCGAACCCGGCCCTGGTGCAGGACTTCTACAATCAGCGGCGGCGGCAGTTGGCGCAGGTGCGGCCCAATGCGGCGCATATCGCCCTGGCCGAGTTGGCGGCGCGATGGGCGGGCGACTTCCTGCTGGTGACGCAGAACGTCGATGACCTGCACGACCGGGCGCACGCCGAGATCCCGCCGGCGGCGGGGTTCGAACTGATCCATATGCACGGCGAACTGCTCAAAGGCCGCTGCACCCGGTCGGGGGTTGTGATGGACTGGCCCGGCGACATGACGGCGAACGAGGCCTCGCCGCATCATCCGCAGGGGCGGATGCGGCCGCACATCGTCTGGTTCGGGGAGACGCCGCTGGCCATGGAGAGGATCGAGCGGGCGCTTGAGGCCTGCGATCTATTCGTTTCGATCGGCACCTCGGGCGCGGTCTATCCGGCGGCGGGATTCGTCCAGTCGGCGCGATACGCGGGGGCGCGGACGGTGGAGATCAATCTGGAGCCGACGCAAGGCGCCCGCTTGTTCGACGAGGGGGTCTATGGCCCGGCGACGCAAGTCCTGCCAGCCTTCTTCGAGACCCTGTAGACACGAAAACGGCGGCCGCTGCGAAACGGCCGCCGGTCTCTAGCCGTCCGCCAGTTAGGCGAGGACGACGATGGTCACGCGGCGGTTCTGCGAACGGCCTTCCGGCGTGTCGTTCGAGGCCACCGGCTGTTCCTGACCATAGGAGATGGTCGCCATCCGGTTCAGGGCGACGCCCTGACGGTTCAGGTAGCGACGCACGGCCTCGGCGCGTTGCTCACCCAGTTGGTCGTTATGTTCGGGCGTGCCGGTCGAGTCGGTATAGCCCTGGATCTCCAGATAGACGTTCTTGTTCTCGCCCTGCAGACGCTGAGCAAACTGGGCCAGGAGCTGCTCGGCTTCGGGCGACAGGGCCGCCGCGTCGGTCGGGAATTTCACGGAATCGTCCGACAGGACGACCTGATAGAGGAATTTGCCTTCCGCCAGCTTGTGCGCGTCGTTGGCGCGCTGGAGGGCTTGGCCCGCCGTGCCTTCGACGCCGGTCACCCGCGTATCCACCACCTCGACCTGATCACGCACGAAACGATGGCTGGCGCAGCCGCTGGCCGCGAAGCCGAGGGCGATGAGGGCGCCGCCGAGGACCGCCGTCCTGAGTTTCGATCTGCTCAAGTTCATGTCTCCTTCTTGCTGGGGGCGCCACGTCCAGTTCCATGCGCCAGATGAAACTGCGGTAGGCGAGAAGGCAGAGTAATGACGCGCATTGGGCAGCAAAATGTCAGCTTAACCGTTATATGAACGCTCATTTCGCACAAATATTGCGCCCGATCGGAACCAGAGCGCGAGCCAGCACGTTGGCCCGCCAGCAGGCTACGCCGTATGGCGGCCGCTCGGATCTATCACTGCTCTTTAGCAGCGGTCAGTTGTATTCGAACCCACGCCACGTTCCTGACGCGACCGGATGTTTTCAACAGCTCGTCGTGATTTTTTACAGGGGTTCGTCGCGGATGACCATGCAAACGACGTCTCACATCGCATCACGGATAGGCGATTGAGCGCCGCGGCCACGCGACGACGGGCCCTGGCCATCGCGCCGGTGCTAGTCGGGCACGCGGCCCTGGTGCTGATGATGACCGCCGTCCAGCCCGCAACGCCGACCCTGCCGACGCCGGAACCGGCAATCGTGGTCGCACTGATCGCGCCGCCGCCCCCGCCCGCCCGCCTCCCCGCGCCCGATCCTTCACCCACGCCAGACGCCCCGGCGGCGGCAGCAGAGAGCGCCGCCCCCGCCAAGCCGGCCCCCCGACGCGCCCCGCCCGCCGTCGCGGCGGCGCGGCCGCGAAAAATGGTGGACCGATTGCCGCCGGACGTGGAGCCCCTGCCCGCCGCCCCCGCGCCGCCGGGACCGCCCCTGCCCCTGCTGGGCGCGGCGCAGCTGGCGGCCGCGACGCCGGTGGGCGCGGGACCAGGCGGCGGCGGGGGAAACGGGGTCGGCGGAAGCGGCGGGAGCGGAGGGACGGGATCAGGCCCCGGTTCAGGCGGCGGGTCCTGCGACATGGTGCGCTGGGTTCAGGACGCGGTGCGCGACGACGCCGCCGTGCGCCGCGCTGTCATCGCCGCCAGCCAGGAGATGAACGCCTCGGGCCGGGCCATGCTGGTGTGGAACGGCGACTGGCTGCAAAGCCGCAACCAGTCCGGCAAGGGCCTGGCCGGCGTGCGTCAGGCCATCGCCCTGGAAGTCGCCTTCGCTCCGGCAGAGTGCAAAACGCAGCAAATGACGGGCCTAGCCGTACTAAAGTTGGAAGACGGCGCCGACGGCGCCCGGATCGCGTTGGGCAAAGGCAGCTGGCGGTGGTCGGATCTGCTGGGGACTAGGTGATTTGCAGTTCTTTCGCCGGCTCCCGGCGCGCATACGTCCGACAGCAGATCCTTCGCACAAGCCGCCTCCTCACCCTCGGCGGGGCGACAGCCGCGCCGCCAGCAGATGCACGTCGTGGGCCTTCATCCGCTCGAAATTGCCCAGGCCCAGGGCCAGGGCGCGCATGACTTCGGTTTGACGCGTCTGTTCGGGATGTTCCGGCAAGGAGGCCTCCGCCCGCGCCAGCTCCGCATCCAGCTCGGCCATCATATCGGCCAGGACTCCGTCGTTCATCTGTTCCTCCTTCGCACCGCCGACCGTCAGGCCTTAGAGCACAAGCGGAACAAATAAAGAACAAGCTGCAGCCGCTCGACTGTGGATGAACCTTGCTCTCTGTTGCGCCGCACAACGGCGCCGCTTCATTGCAGCCTTGTATCAAACCGGCCTTCACCGCGACGCAAGGCCCCGCTTTCCTGCAATGGTCGAGGTCCGGCTGTTTCGTTTGAGTCGACGAGACGCGCCAAGGTGAAAGTCAGGGGATGGCAGTCAGTCCGAAACCGATTCGGGACGGTGCGCGCATGAGGGACAGGTTCCGGCTGCCCCCGATGCCGATCGCCGGCCATGTCATGCTTCTGGTGATCGGGGTTCTGGTCGTCGCCCAGGGCGCGACCCTGCTCCTGACCCTGGCCTTCCCGCCCCAGCCGCCGCCTCAGCACAGTCTCGAGGACATCGCCAAGGCGATGCGGGGTCAGTCCGTCGCCGTCGAAGACGCCCGCCCCCTGTTGCGCCAGGTCGTAGACGAGGCGCCGCACGCCGAAGGTCCCGGCTGGCTCAGCGCCGTCGGGCCGCGCGACCGCCTGGCCGATCTGCTGAACGCCGACCCGTCCGACGTCGTCCTGATGTTCTATGTGCCGCTCCCCGCCGGCGCCCAGGCGATCGCGCCGCGATCGCCCCAGGACCGCCCGGAGAGCGCGTCGTCGCAGACCGCCGAGCCCCGGATCGTCGCCGCCGCCTTCCTGCCCATCGGCCTCGGCAATCCCGCACTGATCCGCAACCGCCAGCCCGGCGCTCAGACCGCGCCCTTCCTCGGCCGCTCTGGGTCCGGCCTTCAGCCCGGCGGCTTCAACGCCTCGGCGGGACGCGAAGCCTGGAGCCGTTCACGCCCCGTCGCGGACCGAACCCTGAGTGGCGCACGGACCCCGCCGTGGGCCGGCGGCCAAACTCGCCTGAGCCGCCCCACGGCCTCGCGCCTCAGCCTGCCGACCACCGGCGACGCCGGCCTGCCGCGTCCCATCGGGCAGACGGGCGACGGCGCGGCGCTGCAGCCGGGCGGGGTCGGCATGGGCCGCGCCCTCGCGGCCGCCATGGTGGCCCGCCGCAACAGCGCCGCCCCGAGCTATGGCGTCATGACGACGATCAAGACCTCGACGCCCCTGTCGCCCTCCTCGTCCTCGCCCCCCGTGGCCCCCGTGACCCCTGCGCCGGCCCCCGACAGGACGCCGCCGGTCGCCCCGCCTGAACCCTCGACGACCCGGGTCTCGGTCCAGCTCGCCGCCGCATCCGCTGATGCCCCGACGACCGCGCCCCCGCCGACTGTCGCCCCCCGCCCCTCCACGCCTCCGGCCGAGACCGCAGACCTGGTCCCTGCCGCTGACGCGGCGGCGCCCACGCCGGTGCGACGCGGTCTCTTCGCGCCGGCCCCCGCCGGCTATATCGAGGGGGACTTCATCGCCGCCCAGCGGGTCGGGGATCGCTGGATCGTGGTCAAACCCCAGCCCGAAAGCTTCCCAACCGCCTGGCAGAGCCGCGTCATGCTGTGGTTCCTGCTGTCCTTCGTCCTGGTCGGTCCTCTGGGCTGGCTGTTCGCGCGCCGCCTGACCGCACCCCTGCGCAGCTTCGCCGACGCCGCCGAAAGGCTTGGCCGCGACCCGTCCGCCCCCGCCACCGTCCAGGGCGGCTCCGCCGAGATCGCCCGCGCCGCCGCCGCCTTCAACCTGATGCAGGCCCGGTTGAAACGCTATGTGGAGGACCGCACCGCCATGATCGGCGCCATCTCCCATGATCTGCGCACCCCCCTGACCCGGATGCGGTTCCGGCTGGAGGCCGCCCCCGACAAGCTCAAGACCGGTTTTGAGACCGACATGGACCAGATGGAGGCCATGATCAGTTCGGTCCTGACCTTCATGCGCGACCAGGCCGAGGGCGGCGCCCGCGAGCGTCTCGACCTGCGCACCCTGCTGGACGAGGCCGTGAAGAACGCCGTCGCCGGCGGCGCCAATGTCGCCCTGGAGCCCGGCGACGCGGTCGAGATCCAGGCCGATCCCGTCGCCCTGAACCGGGTGTTCGCCAATCTGCTGGACAACGCCGTCAAATACGGCGGGCGCGCAGTGGTCCGGTTGGACAAGGATGGGGCGGAGGCTATCGCCACGGTCCGCGACTTCGGACCCGGCCTGCCCGACAGCGAGCTGGAACGGGTGTTCAAGCCCTTCTACCGCGCGCCCCATGCGGTCGCCAGCGACGCTTCGGGCATGGGTCTGGGGCTGGCCAACAGCCGCTCCATCATCCTCGCCCACGGCGGCGCCATTCGGCTGCGGTCGCAGGACGGCCTGACCGCAGAAGTCCGCCTGCCGGCCGCAGCCTGACACGACCGGCTAAGCCGCCTCGACCTCGACCAGCGGCAAGGACAGGGTGGCGATCAGCCCACCCTCGGGCGCATTGGCCAGGGTCAGATCGCCGCCGTGGGCGCGCACGGCGTGACGGGCGATGGACAGGCCCAAGCCCGCGCCCCCCGTCTTGCGGCTGCGCGACGCTTCCAGCCGGAAGAAGGGATCGAACACCCGTTCCAGCTGGTCATCGGGAATGCCCGGCCCCTGGTCCTGGATCCGCACCACAGCGCGCCCGGCCTCGGCCCCGACCCGCACCGACACGGCGCCGGCGTGCCCGATTGCATTATCCATCAGGTTCGAAAGCCCGCGCCTGAGCACGCCCGGATCCCCACGAACCTCCAGCCCCCGTTCGGCTGCTACGGCGATATCCGCCCCGGTATCGGCGTAACGCTCCGCCATGTCCTGAACCAGGTCGCCGAAATCCAGCGTCTCCGCATGGCCGACCTCGAACTGGCCTTTGACGAATTGCATCGCCTGGGCGATCAAGACATCCATCTCCTCGATGTCCCGAATGGCTTGCCGCTGCTGGTCGGGCGGCATCATTTCGATCCGGAACCGCAGCCGCGTCAGGGGTGTGCGCAGATCATGCGCGATCGCCGCCACCGTATGGGTGCGACGTTCGATATGCTCCCTCAGCTTGGCCTGCATATCGTTGAAGGCGGCGATGGCCTGCCGCACTTCGTTCGGCCCCGAGGGCGTCAGGGGCGGCGCATCTGGGTCCGCACCCAGCTGGTCGGCGGCCCGGGCGAACCGCCGGATAGGCCGCGCAAGCTTCTGCGCCATCCACCAGATAAGCGGCGAAAGCAGCACAAGGCTCAGCAGCATGCTGAGCAGAAGCGTGATCTGCCACGGAGCCAGCCATCCTCTTGGCGGTGCGATCGTCGACCACTGGCCGTCCCCCATGCGAACCGCAGCGAGGAACGGTGGAAAGGCGATCTCGTCCGACACCACGCCGACGCGGACGCCGCCCAACCATTCATCGGGTCCGAAAGGTCTGCGTAGAGCCCGAGGCTCACGACCATTTTGACGCGGCGGGCGGGCCCAGAGCGGACGCCCTGCGCGATCCATGCGCACATGGACATCGGCTACGTCGCGACCAAGTTCCGACGCGAGGCTGCGCGCGAGGGCGTCGGCCAGCGGATCGCGTTCCTGTTCGAACGGCGGCTTAGCTTGGAAGCGCCGCCGCAGCGGCCGCCCATCCTCGGTCTTCGCAGTCTCGCCCCGAAGCGCAGCGGAGGCGGCGGCCAGCGTATAGCCGGCCGGCCTGGGCGCCGGCGCCAGGACGACGAGCGCCAGCGTCGTCAGCTGGGTGGCGATGACCGCCACCACCGCGATCAGGGCCACCTGCAACAGGACGGTCGGTGGCCGCATGCGCCTCATGGCGTCAGTGTTCGTTTTCGACCACGGCGTCGAACAGATAGCCCTCGCCGCGCACCGTGACGATCAGCTCCTTGCTGTCTTCTTCGTTCAGCTTGCGGCGCAGCCGGCTGATCTGGACGTCCATGGCGCGCTCGTTGACGTCACGGCCGGCGGCGCGGGCGTGGGCCAGCAGTTGCTCGCGACGCACGATGCGGCCGGCGTTCTCGACCAGCATCTCCAGCATGACGAACTCGCTGCGCGACAGCGAGACTTCCTGTCCGCTCGGCGTCGTGATCTCGCGACGCACCCGGTCCAAACGCCATCCCAGGAAGGTGACGACCGTGCCGGACATGGGCGATTGCGCCGCGTCCTGGCGACGCAGTACGGCGCGGACGCGCGCCAGAAGTTCGCGGGGATTACAGGGTTTGCCGATATAATCCGCAGCGCCCAGCTCCAGACCGACGATCCGGTCGGTCTCCTCGCTCATGGCGCTCAGCATCAGGATCGGCGCGCCCTTGCCCGACATCCGCCGACAGACGGACAGGCCGTCCTCGCCCGGCATCATCATGTCCAGCACGATCAGATCGACCGGCGTGCTGGCCAGGACCTCGTCCATCTCGCTGGCCGAGCCGGCCTGGTAGGCGATGAACCCGTGCTGCGAGAGATAGTCGCCCAGAACGTCGCGGATGCCCGCGTCGTCGTCCACGACCAATATCCGGGAGGCGCTGCTTTCCAACATCAATGACCCTCGTCTGAACGGCCGCTTGTTTCAGAATGGAAACAGAACTGCCTCACAAACCCATAAATAGCAGTCACTGAGAGCGAATTTATGTTCCGATCCCCCTCAAAGGCTCCTGTTCGTGCGGCCGGGACATGAAAAAGGGCGGCGGATAAATCCGCCGCCCCTTGCCGCCTTAGAAGGACTTGCTGAGATTGATGAAGGCTGTACGGCCCACATAATCGTAGCCGGAATACAGAGGCACATTCCCCACCATATTGACCACGCCGGCGGACACTTCGTCGCCCGTCTTGTTGGTCAGGTTGCGAACCCCCACCGTCACGGCCCAGTCGTCAGCCTCGTAGCGAACCGAAACGTTCTGAGTCAGATAGGCGCCCACCTCTGCGTCGTAGCCCAGGCTGGCAAGAGTATAGCCGTAGTATTTTTGATAATACGTATAGTAACCCATGCCGTCGATCCACTCGAGACCATAGTGAAGATTCCACTGGTTCCACGCATAGGAGAAGTTGGCCGTGGCCGTGAACTCAGGCGTGCCGATAGTGCCGACGTCGTCATAGACGGGATCGTCGGCGAACAGAGTGCTGTACCGCTCGGTCATCTGCGTCACGGTCAGGTTGGCGAGGGCCGTGCCGATCCCAACCGGCTTGCGGTACCGCAGCGTATAGTCGATGCCCTTGACCACGTCGGTGGCGACGTTGACATAGCTGTCATAAACAGTCAGCCCGTTCGAAGCCGCGTCGCGGTCGATCAGCGAGCAGTAGCCGCTGTCCGCCGAAAAGTCGGCGTTGGCCGAGGCGTAGCACCGGCTCAGAATGCTGCTGGCCCCGATGCGGTCCACGCCGTTGTCGACTTCGATTTCATAGTAATCGACGGCGAACGCCAACTCGCCCCAACTGGCCGGCAGCTTGGGTTGCAAGATGAGTCCGACGGTCAGGTTGGTCGAGGTTTCCGCCTCTAGCCCGTTGTCGGCGCCGCCGGACGTCACCACCGCCACGCTGGACGTCTGCTGGAAGGCGCCGGCCAGGCCTTCGCTGGCGCAGTTGGCCGCGACACGGGCGTCCGTGCCGTCGTCCCCGTAGCTATTGCACGGATCGTAGGACGAACTCAGGAAGCCCGAGGTGGCGCCGACGAACTGTTCGAACAGGGCCGGGGCACGATAGGAGGTGCCATAGCTTCCCCGGAAGGTGAGGAAATCGACCGGCTGATAGACCAGGCCGACCTTATAGGTCGTATCATCGCCGTATGACTCATAGTCGGTATAGCGACCCGAAGCGCTGAGCGTCAGGTTCTGGGCGAAGCGCATGTTCCTCAGCAACGGAACCTCGACTTCGCCGAACACCTCCCATACCGAGTCATCGCCGCGCGTGATCGCCGATGTCGAATAGTTGTAGACGTTCGACGTCTGCGCATCGATGCCAGGAATGTCCTCGATCGACATCTCGCGGTATTCGGCGCCCAGGAAGACGGCGACTTCGCCGGCGGGCAGGGTGAACAGCGGACCGTCGATGCTGGCCGACAGTACGGCTTCGTCATAGAGGGTCCGACCAGTAACGTCCGTCATGACGTAGCCGAGCCAATCCGCTGGAAGTTCCCCTGCAAGCGTCTTGCTGTTCACGGCCGGGGCGGCGATGCAGCCCTCGGCGCCGCTGGCGCAGGAGAAGGCGCCATCGCTGTTGGCCACGACGTCGAGACTGTTCTGCAGCCGGTCGATCAGGAACTGTTCGTTGGTGTAGACAGAGTCCGAACGCGTGTAACTGGCCGAGACGTCATAGCGCCAGCCCGCCAGGGGCGTGAAGTCGCCTCGGACGCCGCCCACAGTCTTGGTGAAGTCCACCTGCTGGGTGGACGTCGTGTTGCCGTAGCCGATGAAGGCGCGGACGCCGACGGCCTGACCAAGATTGAGCCCAAGGTCGGACGCGCTGAAGACGCTGCTCGACAGATTGTCAGGGATCAACGGGCTGCCGACTGCGTAGTCCAGCACAAGCTGTCGATAGTCCGTCTGAGATGATTTGCGCTGATTATAAAGGAATTCGCCGTAGACTTCGGCATTGCCGAGCGCGTGCAGATCATAGCCACCCTGCAGATAGAGTGTCGCCACCTCGACAGGCGAGATCAGCGACTCATTGAGCATATCGGGATCGTAGGTGTCGCGAACGCTTGTGTTGGTGCCCGTGCCGCCGACCCCCTCGAAGCCGACAAGGCCCGTGGTCACGGCCGAGTTAGGGCGCCACCGGTTGAAGCGGGTCGCCGTCGTTCCGTCGGCGGCGACCCCCGTCATCGTGGATGTGCCGAGGGTGTTGATGGTCACACCGCCAGCGTTCAGTGAATAACACTTCGACTTGCCGGTCTGGGGGTCGATATAGTCTGACCCGTCCAGATAATTGTCCGTCGGGCAGCGGGTGAAATCACGGTCGCCGAGAGTCAGTTCGTCGCGCTGATAATATTCAGCCGAGCCCGAGAGGCTCCAGCGGTCGCCGTGGGTTCCGCCGACGATCGAATAGCGCTTCTGCTGACCCGCGCCGTCGGCGTCCATCGGAGCATTGAACTGACCTTCAACGGTCACTCCGTCGAGATCGTCACGCGTCACGATGTTGACAACACCCGCGACGGCGTCGGAGCCGTACAGGGAGGATGCGCCGTCCTTAAGCACCTCGATCCGCTCGATCATAGCGGAGGGCAGGACGTTCAGGTCGGCCGAACCGACCGAGCCGCGCGAGCCGGCGGGCGCGACGCGACGGCCGTTCAGCAGGATCAAAGTGCGGGTGGCGCCCAGACCGCGCAGCGACAGGGTGTTGGCGCCCGGACCGCCATTGGTGACATAGCCGCCGTAAGCATTGTTGATCTGCGACGTGCCCTGGGTGATGGCCGTGCTCTGCAGCACTTCCGTCGTCGAAGCGAAACCGGCCAGCGTGGCGTCTTCACGAGTCACCACCTGCACGGGCGAAGCGGAGTTGTAGTTGTCGCGTCTCAGCCGCGAGCCCACGACCACGACTTCTTCCACCGCCACCGCGTCGTCATCGGTCTTGTCGCCGGAGGCGCTCGTCCCCGTTTGCGTTTGCGCCCACGCCGGCGCGGACACGAACGCCAGGCCCACGACGACCGTCGTGCCCAACAAATGCTTCTTGAAATCGATCATGCTCTCGACCGGCCCCCTCAATTATAACAGACCGAGCCACAACTGGCCGGACGACGTATTGAGGTTTGAAATCAGAGAATGTGGAGCAAAATATCGCATTCAAAACAATTTATGAACAATGATGCGACTTCACAGTGACAGTTTTATTCAACTTTGATTAGATAATTTCTAGATGCAATAATTTTGTATTGAACTCGACACGTAGCATTTCAGGCCTTCCGACATCGATACACAATCGACACTTTAGCTGAGACGGCTTATTTTGGAGACCACATCTCCACTTTGGACACCGCCCTATCGAAGATAATCGGACAGCTTGATCGAGATCAGGATGTTGAGGGTCGAATAGGAGGTCTGAAGCAGGGTCTCGTATTGGATGGCGAGGATGGCGGCCTCGGCGAGATCCGTCTCCTTCAAGGTGCTCACCAGAGACGTCAAAGAGTCGCTGCGGGCCGTGGCCTGTTCGGCGATCCGCTCCAGTCGAGACGCGTTGGAAGACAGAGAGGCGCGAAGCCCGCCGATATCGGCCGCCGCCGCTTGCACGGCGTCGAGCGCGTCCGCGCTGGACGTGGTCCCGGCCTCCAGCCCCTTTAGAGTGTCGATCAACCCGCTGATGGCCGGGTCCGCAGCCGTTACCGACAGGGCGATGACCTGACCGTCCGATGTCGTATAGGCGCGCGCCGACGATCCGCCGTTGTAATAGGCGTCTGCATCCGCCGCGTCCCAGGCGTCGAGGTCCACCGCCTGAGCATCCAGCGCGTCGCCGGCGAACAGCGCCTGATCGCCGTATGTGCTGTTCAAAAGGCTCTCGAGATCTTCGAGCCAGCCTTCGGCCAGCGAAGCCAATGTCGTGCTGTCCTCGCCATAGGTGGCCAGAGACGACAGAATGGTTTCGGTCAGGTCTGATATCGAACCCAGAGCCGAATAGGCCTGCTCAACGACATTGAGCGCGCTGGTGGCGCTGGCCGATTCGACGTCCGCTGCGGCGATGTCGCCCTCGTAACGCGCTATCGCGCTGGTCGCCGCACCATAGCCGCCAAAGGTATCGCTCTTCAGCCCGGAAGCCGTCTGCGCTTGCGCATCGGCCAGCCGGGCCTGGCTGTTGAGGCTGCGATCCAGAACATAAAGCGTCTGGCTGAAGGTGGAGACACGCCCGATCACGACGCCACCATGCTGAGCAGGGCGTCGTACATGGCCTGGATGGCCGACATCAGTTGGGCGGAGATTTCGTACTGCTGCTGATACAGGCTGACCAGGGCGGTCTGTTCGTCCAGATTCACGCCCGTGGCGTTGCTCAGACTGTTGGCGTAGCCGTCCCGCAGGGCTGTGGCGCTGGCCGCCGTGCTGGCCGCCGTCGATATGGTCGTCGCCGCGCCGGACAGCACGTCCGTCGCATAGTCCGCAAGGCTGCGGGTGCGCGCCGACAGATTTCCGGATTCCGCGAAAGACCGTTCATCCGTCATTGCGGCTAGCAAGGCCGAGGCCCCGCCCGTCCCGCCCGAGGCCACGGCGGTCTGTCCCACCGCCGCCGAAGTATCCAGACTGGACGTCGCCAGAAGGCTGGGGTTCGCCGTCAGGGCGGCCGTGACGCGGATGGTCGAGGCGTCGACGCCGGAAAACACATCGTTGAACCCCATCCAATCGGACAGGGTCTCTCCGCCCGAGGTCAGGGCGACGGACGAATCCAGCACGACGCCGCCCGAACTGCTCGAGATGGTCAGCTTGCCGTCGACGATGCCGGCCGTGATCCCGCTGACGGCGTTCAAAGCATCGACCAACTCCCCCACTGTAGTGACGGACGACAGATCGATCTCGTCGATCGCGGTGGCGACGCCGGCCGTGGTCGACTGCACCACGCCTAGAGTCCCGGTCAGCGAAAGCGGCGTGGAAGCTGTGACGGCGGTGGTCGAAGTCAGGCTGCCGGGCGACGCCGCCGAACCGCTGGAGGCGGCCGTATTGAGGGCCGAGATCAGGGTCGTCGCCAGACTGTCCAAAGCGTCCTGTTCGGCGGGCAGAACCTCATCGCGCAGGGCGATCAGGGCCCCGAGTTCGCCGCCGGTCAAACTGGAGGTCACTTCGCGTCCGTTGACGCTGACGCCGGAGAGACTGGCCGGATAGGCCGAGTCGGCCGACACCGTGCCGGAAGGCGTGAACGACAGGGTGCTGACGGTCGTTCCGACCAGCATCTGCCCGCCGGCGTAGATGTTCAGCCGCCCGGAAGCGTCTGTATAGCTGCTGACGCTGACCAGGCCCGAAAGCGTCTGCAAGGCCGTGTCCCGGGCGTCGACCAGACTGGTCTGGTCGCCCTCCCCCGCCACGATCTGGTCGTTCAGCGCGTCGATCTCTTGCAGGAGGTCGTTTACTTCATCGACGGTCGTGGCAATGGCGGCGTCGGCGTCGGATCGCAGATCTTGGATCCCGGACGACAGGGTCCGCAGTCCATCGGCGAGTTCCGCAGCGGCGCTGACCACGGCGGCGGCGTCCGTGTCGCCGGCGCCCGCCGCCAGGCTGGTGAGACTGGTCGATAGCGCTGAGGTCAGGCTGGCGATGTCGCCGTCGCTGGAGGTGTCGCCGAGGAGCGTATCGTAGCGCGCCAGATAGCTGTCGATCGTCTCGGCATAGCCGGCCGAGGCGCTGCTGGTGATCAGCGACCTCTGCAGATAGGTGTCGGTGACGCGCGACAGCTCGCCGGTGCTGAGCGCCAGAGTCGCCGTCTGGGACGTCGCCGAATAGGTCTTGGTCGTGTAGCCGTCGGTGCTGGCGTTCGCGACATTGGTCGTGCTCAGGGCGACCTGATACTGGGACGTCGTCAGCGCGGCGGAGGCGTTGGCGAGGGCTCCGGTCAGGCTCATGGCCGCCTCCGCGCGCCCAGCCGTCCTCCGGCCGCATAGGCGCCCGCCGCTCCAGTCCCGCGATTCAGCCTCACGATCTCCGCCGAGGTTTCGATCATGCCGGCCCGCAGAGTGTCGGCCCTGCGCTTCAGCGCGGTTTCAAGCAGCCGGACGTCGCTGATCAGCAAGGCCTTGTCAGACCAGGGCAGGGTCGCCAACCGCTCGGCCAGATCGCGTGCGATCGCAGCGGCCTGTTCATAGCTTTCGACGATGGGGCGATCGAAGCCGGTGCGCCGCGAGCGCCCGGCCCGTTCGACGATACGGCCGATCTCGTCCATCAACGCACCACGGAGATCAGGGTGTCGAACATATCCTTGACGCTGCCGACGACCTGGGATGCGGCGGAATAGGCCTGCTGGGCCACGATCATCTTGTTGAACTCGGTCGCGGTGTCCGTGGTCGATCCTTCCAGGGCGCTGGCCACGATACTGCCGGAGGCGCCGACGCCCGACAGGTTGATCGTCGCCGACCCGCTGAGGTTCGTGGACTTGAAGGTCGTGCCGGAAACCTGGGTCAGGCCTTCCGAGTTGGCGAAGGTCGCGACCGGAACCTCATAGATGACCTTGGTCAGGCCGTTGCTGAAGGTCGCCTCAACCTGTCCCCCGTCATTGATGGCGACGCTGGTCAAAGATCCGGCGACGATCCCGTCGTTGGAAATGCTGTTGACGGTGAGGCTGGGCTCGTTGCCGCCGGAGTCGGACTGGGTGACGCCTGACGACGAGCCGATTTCGCCCAGGTCCATTTCCACCGTGGCGTCCGCAGCGCCGTTGGTGAAGCTGAAGGTCACCTCCGCCGGATCTGGGCTGATTGTCGCGGGAAGCCCGCTGCTGTCGAAGGTGATCGTGATCGTCGTGGCGCTGGCCGTGCCCGTCGTCTCGCCCGTCGTGGCTGAATAGGGGTCGCCTGTCGTCAAGGTCCAGGTGTTGGTGCCGGTCTTGGTCCAGGTCTGATCGACGATATTGGTGGCGCCCAGACTGTCGACGACGGAAGCGGTGGAGGTGAAGGTGTCGCCCACCTCCGCCTCGGCCGGAAGAATGGCGGAAACGCTCACGGTAGAGGTGGCCTCAGCCGGGCTGGTCAGGTTCGAGAGGTTGATCGTCTCCAGACCCGAAACTCCGCCGCCGATGACATTACCGTCCTCGTCGGTCGGATAGCCCTGCAGATAGTAGCCCTCGGAGTTGACCAGATAGCCGGAGGCGTCGGTCGAGAAGCTTCCGTTGCGCGTATAGGCTAGGTCGGACGTCGCGCCGGAGGTGTTGTCGGCGACGATAAAATAACCCGAGCCATTGATCGCGAGGTTGGTCTCGGTCGCGCTGGTCGAAATCGTGCCCTGAACCGACATGGCGCGGCTCATCGAAGTGGTCACCCCGCCGGCGGCGGCGCTGGACTTCATGCTGGCGCTGACCAGGGCCTCGAACGAGGTCTCCTTGGTCTTGTAGCCGGTGGTGGAGGAGTTGGCGATATTCTCGGAGATCGCCGACAGAGCCGCGCTCTGTGCGGTCAGCCCCGAGACGGCCGAGGAAAGGGAGGCGGAAAGGCTCATGGAATGTTCCTCAGGCCTGGCCGTAGAAGGCGAGGACGGCGGATGGATCGATGACCGCGTCGCCCGCCTGATAGGTCGTGACCCCGTCGTCGAAGACGACGGCGTCCAGGGTGGCGAAGGCGGTGACGGCGTTGGAGACGGACGCGCTTTCCGCGTCGGTGGAGACCGAGGTCAGGGTCAGGATGTCGCCCTCGGCGACATCGCTCATGTCGGACAGGCTCAACGACAGGCCGTGCTCGCCGTCGCCGGTTTCGCCCTCGCCGCTCCAGACGACGTCGCCGTCCTGATTGGTGACGACCAGGGCGGTCGAGGCGGCTTCGCCGTCCAGGGTGTAGGTCCAGCTGGCGGCGCCGTCCTGAACCGGCGCCATGGCGCCGTCGTACTCGACCTTCTGGCCGACATAGCCGGCGCTCTGGGTCGTCAGCATGGAGGTCAGGGACGACGACAGGCTTTCCAGCGTGTCGTTGGCCGAGGTCTGCTGACCCAGTTGGGCATAACCGACCAACTGGTTGGTGAACTCGGTGACGTCGGTCGGCTCGAGCGGGTTCTGGTTCTGTAGCTGGGTAACCAGGATCCCCAGGAACTCGTCCATGTCGATGGAGAGGGCCGACGACGAAGACGAAGTCGTCGCCGCCGCCGTCGCCGTTGATGTCGTTACGTTAACCGAGGTCATGGGTCGCCGCCGAAGCCGGTGGATGTCCCGGCTTCAACGAGGCGACCGGCGCCGATGGGGCGCACAAAATTTCAGCGCCCCATTTTGCGGGGCCGCTCCGTTTCTCTGCTGAAGGTCAGGGCCAGAAAGCGCTGCGGCCTTCCCGTCCGGCGTTCGCCGGACGGTGTTCAGTCTGGAGAGAATGAGGAAAGAATGCCTAGTATCTCAACCAATACCGCCGCCAACACCGCCCTGCGTTATCTGAACGCCAACTCCGCCGCCCAGTCCGCCTCCCTGGCGAAACTGTCCAGCGGACAACGCATCCAGAGCGCCAAGGACGATGCCGCCGGTCTCGCCACCTCGACCAATATCTCCGCGGATATCGTGGTGATGGAACAGGCCGCCATCAACGCCCAGCAGGGAACCGCCGTGCTTCAGACGGCCGACGGCGCCCTGTCTCAGATCAGTGACATCCTGCAACGGATGAAGGCCCTGACGGCCCAGTCCCAATCGGGCTCGGTCGATGATGATGGTCGGGCGAACATCGACGCAGAATACCAGCAGCTGATCGAGGAAATCGACGACATCGCGTCATCGACCAACTTCAACGGCTCGGCTCTGCTCGACGGCGCAGGCGACTTCTCCACCGGCGTCTCTTTCCTCCTTGGCACCGCCAGCACCGATACGCTGACGATCACCATCGACGGAACGACGGCGACGGACCTGGCTGTCGATACGACCGACGTCAGCACCTCGGCCAACGCCGCCACGGCGATGACTGCGGTCGACACGGCGATCAACACCATCTCGACGGCTCGGGCGAATGTGGGCGCAAGCCTGTCGCGCTTCGAGTATCGGGCGAGCGTCATCGACACTTCGCTTGAGAACCTGGAGGCCTCCAAGTCGGCCATCTCGGACGTCGATCTGGCTGCGGAACAGACCAACTACACGAACCTGTCCACCCTGACACAGGCCGCCATCGCGGCCCTGGGCCAGGCGAACAGCATGTCGTCGTCGTTGCTCAAGCTCCTGCAATGACAGCGCGGGCGGGGGTTCGCTCCCGCCCGTTCCCTTCGACGACCAGGACAGCGCCCCGGATCATCCCATGAGCACAACCTCCACAGTCGGCGTCTCGACCAGCAGCGGCGTCAGCTACATCACCTCGACGGCCTCCGGTCTCGATACCGACGCCCTTATCGAGACGGCCGTGGCGCAAAAGACCGCGCGCGCTGACACCCTCGACGCAAAGATCACCGCCAACGAGGCGGAGATCGCCGCCTACGAAGAAGTACAGACCCTCGTCGCCGCCGTATCCGACGCGATCGAAGGCCTCGCCCTGCCGGCCTATTCCAGCCTGGGCTCCGAGAATTCGTTCGACTCTCGCAGCGCGGCGCTGAGCAGCAGTTCCGGCGAGACCGTCACCGGCCTGGCCGTCGATGTCACCAGCGACGCCATCAACGGCGACTACGAAATCGAAGTGGTTCAACTGGCCCAGGCTATGAAGGTCAGCGCCTCGTCCGGCTCCTCGACCGACGCCATCGGCGTCGCGGGCGTCCTGTCTCTGGGCGTCGACGGCGGGGAATCGGTCGAGATCACCGTAACCGCAACCACGACCCTCGGCGATCTGGCCAAGGCCATCAACGCCCAGAGCGACACGACCGGGGTGCAGGCCTCCTTGATCACCCTGGACTCATCGACCGTCCAGTTGGTGCTGTCGGCGACCGACACCAATCAGACGATGGTCATCTCCTCCGTCTCCGGCGACGACGTCGCACAAACCATAGGACTGACAGACGACACCGGCGCCTTCGCCAATGTTCTCCGCGAAGCCCAACCGTCCATCATCACCGTGGACGGGGCGACGGTCACGCGCGACACGAACGAACTGACCGACGTCATCGAGGGCGTCAGCCTGTCGCTGTCCGGCGTGACGGACGGCGCGGCAACCCTGACGGTTTCCACCGATTCCTCGGCGGTGAAGACCGCGATCACCGACTTCGTCGACGCCTATAATGCGCTTAAGCAGTACATGCTGGACCAGTCGGCCGTCTCCTCTGACGGCGGAGCAGACGAAGACGCGGTCCTGTTCGCCGACTCGGTCCTGCGGATGTTGAACTCCACCCTACAGTCCCTGATCAACTCCGGCAGCGACGCCGCCTCCGACGACATCACCATGTTCAGCGACATGGGCATAACCTGGACCTCGGAAGGCCTTCTGGAACTCAGTGACGAGACGGCGCTGAACGACGCCATTCTTTCCAACCTCGACGCCGTCGAGAGCTTCTTCGAGACAGACTTCTCCTCCTCGGACAGCAACCTCAAACTGCTGGCCAACGACACGACCACCTCGCTGTCCTTCACCCTCACCATCGTCACGGACGAAACGGGCGCGATCACCAGCGCCGCCGCCGACGGCGACAGCGCCGCCTTTACCGTCTCTGGCTCGCGCCTCGTGGGTGCCGAAGGGACCATTTACGAAGGCCTGACCTTCACGTTATCGCCCGCCACGGCCGGGGACATCTCCGTTTCGATCCAGCAGGGCTTCGCCAATCTGCTGACGCAGACCCTGACGCAGTTCGACGACAGCACGAGCAGCCTGATCCAACAACGGATCGACTCCCTGACGGAAATCAACACCGACCTGTCGGACCGCTCGGACAAGATCCGCGAGGACGCCGAGACCTACCGAACCAAGCTTGTGAGCAAATACGCCAACATGGAAGCCGAACTGGAGGCCGCCCGTCTGCTGCAAGCGCAGATCGAAGCCATTCTCGGCGCGAGTGACGATGATGAGTAACGCCGCCTATTCCCGCGCCATCGCCGGCTACCGCGCCACCAGCCAGTTGGCGCTCAGTCCCACCGATATCGCCCTGGCTCTGCACCAGAAACTCTACTCGGCCGTGGCCTCGGCAAGATCTGCCGATGAGCAGAATCGGCTGGACGAGATGGTTTTTCACCTCGGCGTCGCCAGTCAGATCATTAGCGCGTTGAAACTCCATATGGATTTCGCGGCCGCCGGGCCCGAAGGCGCTGATCTGCGGCGGTTCTACGCCCGCACCCATCGCTCTGTCCGACGCATCGGAATGCTACCGAAGCGCAACAGAGAGTGGTCAATCGTGACTGATCCAATTCAAAATATGGTCCGTTCGATTATAAATATATCTCGCCCGCAACAAACAATGTCCAATAATACAATACAGTAATACTGCACCGTTGGCACGCACGTTGCTTTGTTTTGATCGACCTAACGCAGGTATTGATCATGCACTCGCACGCGCTTCACACTTTCAATCACCAAGACATCGCACCGATGGCCGATCGCGCCGTCGCGTCCGACCAGGAGCTCTATGAGGCCATGCGCGCCGGTGACGATCTCTGCTTGCGAACGCTGATGGAGCGGCACCGGGGAATGGCCCATGCCGTCTGCCGCAATATCCTCGGCGACGAGGTCGAGGCGGACGACGTGGTGCAGGAGGTCTTCTTCTCGCTGTGGAAGCGGGGCGGCTGGACCCCCGGCGATGTGCGCTTCACGACCTGGCTGCACCGGGTGCTGATCAACCGCTCGATCGACCATCGCAGACGGCGTCGCGACACGCCGACCGAGGCCGACGTACTCAGCAACGCGGTCGAGGATTTCGGCGACAACGGGCCTGACGCAGAGGAAATGATCACACGCCAGGAGACGGCTGACCGCCTCCGCGCTGCGTTGCTCCGCCTGCCCACGGCCCAGCGACGGGTGCTGAGCCTGCACTACTTCGAAGACGCCGACGTGCCGGAAATCATGGCGCGGCTGGCGGCCACTGAAAACTCGGTGCGTTCCCTGCTTAAAAGAGGCAAGGTGGCGCTCCGGGAAGACCTACGGAAACAGAAGAAGATCTGGACCCATGACCTTGACCGAACTGCACGCCACGCTTGACCGACTGGGCCCTGACCTCAGCGCCTGGCCCTCGACCCTGGCCGAGCCGGCGCTGGATCTGATCGCCGTCTCCGACGCCGCCAAGGACCTGTTCGCCGCCGCGACCGAAGCGTCGCTGCGCGCAGACGCAGCGCCTGCGCCACGGTGGGAGGCGACCGCCACAACCGCGCCCTGACGCCCATTGCTTCGGCGCCGAAACACGCGGGCGCAGGCATGAACGCCTGCGCTTCACCGTCGAAACAAATTCACCGCACAACCGCCACCGGGACCAAGAACTGTGCGCCCCGACAATGTCGTCGTCGGGATATTTGCTCAACATGCTTTCAAGGTTCGCCACAGCGGCCGCCATTGCGCCGCTCGTGCTGGCTTCGGCCGCCCATGCCCAGGTCGACATCGGGTCCAAAAAGACTGCCCCCATACTGACCTCGACGGCCTCCAGCGGTTCGGCGGCGGACGTGACCGTGTCCGAAAACGGCTCCGTCGTGATGACAGGCGGCGTGGCGATCACCGGCGATTCCGACAATGACATCGTGCTGGAGGAAGGCTCCCTGATCACGATGGAGGAGGCCGAGGACGGCGACACTGGCATTCTCCTCAACGCAGGCCAGACGGGCGACCTGACGATGGGCGGCGGCATCACGATCACCGACGATATCGACAGCTATGAGGACGAGGACGACGACGGCGACGCCGACGGTCCCTTCGCCAGCGGCAGCGACCGGTACGGGATTCGCGTCGCCGGAGAAGGCGTCCGCACCGGCGACATCCTGGTCGAGGACACGGGCAGCATCGCCGTTCAGGGCGACGACTCCGCCGGCATCTCGATCGAGAGCGCCCTGGCCGGCGATCTGACCGTCCTCGGTTCGGTGTCCGTGACCGGCGATAATGGCGTCGGCTTGCGGATCGCAGGCGACGTGGACGGCGACATCCTGCTGAGCGGAAGCTCGATTGCGGTGACCGGCGAAGGCTCGGTCGGGGTCTCGGTCGAGAACACCGTCTCGGGCGCTCTCCAGATCCAGTCTTCGGTCTCCAGCAACGGCTACCGGTACACCTACCAGCCGACTGCGGTCGCCGACCTGGACGAGGACGATGCGGACGATGTGGTCCTGTCCAACGACAGCCTCTACCTGGAAGATCTCGATGCGGACGATCTGCTCCAGGCCGGGTCGGCCGTTCAGGTTTCGGCCAGCGTCGGCGGGGGCATACTGCTGGGCGCCGCGCCGTCCTATGAGGATTCCGACGGCGAGGACGGCGACGACGACCGCGACGGCGTCACCAACGGCGACGAGGACGACGACGGCGACGGAACCATCAACGCTGATGACGACGACCGCGACGGCGACGGCATCCTGGACGAGAATGAGGGCACGTCGGCCATCAGCACCTATGGCGCCGCCCCTGCCCTGGCCATCGGCTCAGAGACGGGCGACATCGTGATCAGCGCCTATGGCGACACCGGCTATGGCCTGGTCAACGAGGGTTCGATCACCGCCTCGGGCATCTTCGACGACATCGACGGGACGGCCGTTCTGATCGGCGGCGGGACCGGATCGACCGTGATCGAGGGCGGAATACTGACCGACGGTTCGATCACCGCCGGCGCCAGCGAGGCGAACGCCACCGCCCTGCGGCTTGCGTCGGGCGCCGCCACCCCGACCCTGGTCAACAGCGGCTCGATCACGGCGACGGCGACCACCGAAGGCCTGGACACGGCGGCCGGGGTGCTGATCGACGCCGACGCCGCCCTGGCCAACATCGTCAACAGCGGGACCATCTCGACCTATATCTACGGCGAGGCGGGGGATGCGGTGGCCATTCGCGACGCCAGCGGTTCGGTGACCAGCCTGACCAACACCGGCGGCCTCGTCAGCTACATCATCGCGACCGATAATGACGATGACGACGAGACGGACGACGAGGTGGTGACAGGCAAGACCATCGCTATCGACTTTTCGGCTAACACCACCGGCGTGACGATCACCCAGTCGGCCGCCGCCAACGACCTGTTGGCCGACTACGACGGGGACGGCCTGTACGACGACGAGGATCCCGACGACGACGACGACGGGATCCTGGACGCCGAAGATGACGACGACAACGATGACGATAACGACGGCGTCGCCGACACGGCGGAGCCCTATATTGTGGGCGACATCCTGCTGGGCTCGGGCGCCGACGTCGTCGATATCCAGAACGGCTACGTGGTCGGCGACATCGCCTTCGGATCGGGGGCGGACAGCCTGTCGATCGACGGCGGGGCCACCTACCAGGGCGCCCTGTCGGATGAGGACGGGTTGCTGGACATCAACATCATCGACGGGGTGCTGCAGGGGCTTCAGGGCGAGACCCTGAACCTGACCAGTCTGACGGTAGGCGAGAGCGGCGAACTGTACTTCACCGTCGATCCCGACGCCGGGACGGTGGGCGACTATGTGGTGTCGGGCGCGGCCGTCTTCGCGGACGGGGCGACGATCAGCCTGCACCTGGACTCGCTGGTCGATAACGACGGCGAGACCGTTCGGCTGGTGACGGCCGGGTCGCTGTCCTACGGGGACGTCCAGGGGACCGACCTGACCGGCAACTCGCCCTATATGATCGTCTCGAGCCTGTCCGCCGACGAGGCGGCGGGGACGGTCGACGTGGACCTGCGCAAGCGCACGACCAGCGAAATGGCCCTGTCCGGCGTAGAGACGGCGGCCTACGAGGCCTTCTACAGCGCCTTGAGCCGCGACGAAGACGTGATGGACGCCTTCCTGAACCAGGCGACCCGCGACGACTTCATGAACCTGTACGAACAGACCCTGCCGGATCATTCGGGCGGCACGCTGATGTCGCTGTCCAGCGGCGTGGAAGCCGTCACCCAGGCCCTGGCGAACCGTAACAACACCGCCGCCGTCGGCGAGGTCAGCGGCTGGGTCCAGGAGATCAACTTCTACGAGGACAAGGACAAGACCGACACCTACGGCTATCGCTCGGAAGGCTTCGGCGTCGCGGGCGGGGTGGAGAAGATGACCGAGGCCGGCGCGGTCGGCGTCTCGGTGGCCCTGGCCTCTTCGGACATCCAGGACCCGGAGTCGGAGGCCGAGGAGGAACTGTCCTCCAACCTGCTGGAGCTGGGTCTGTACTGGCGCGCCCAAGGCCATGGCTGGAACGGCTGGGCGCGGGGCGCGGTCGGCTACGCCTCGTTCAACAGCACCCGCACCCTGGTCGGCGACGACGTCTATCTGAGCTCGGACGCGGAGTGGGACGGCTATACGCTGTCGGCCGCCGGCGGCGTCTCCTACGAGCGCCGGTTCGGGCGGCTGTCGCTGCGGCCCGAGGCCTATGCCGAATACTTCAGCCTGTCGGAAGGCTCGCGTCGCGAGTCGGGCGGCGGCGACGCCTTCGACCTGGAGATCGACGGCCGCGACGGCCATGTCGCCAGCGCCACTGCCGCGCTGAAGATCGGCTACGGCCTGGGCCGCGACCAGATGTTCCGGCCTGAGCTGAAGCTGGGCTGGAAGGAGATCCTGTCGGCCGACTATGACGCCACCACCGCCCGCTACATCAGCGGCGGCGACAGCTTCACCCTGACCGGCGAGCCGATCAGCGGCGGCGGTCCGGTGCTGGGCCTGGGCATGACCATGGCCAACGGCCTGAGCTCTCTGTCCATCTCGGGCGACGCCCAGCTGCTGGAGGACTATGTCCGTTACAGCTTCCTGCTGCGGGCGACCTTCCTGTTCTAGGGGCGCGGTGGGGGTGAGATCGGGCGCGAGCGTGTGATCGACGGCGACGGGGTGGGGCTAGATTCCCCCGTCATCCTCGGGCTCGACCCGAGGATCGGATGCGGATCGGGCTGTGAGCCAACTCTGACCACAATGCGTCGGCCCCCCCGGTCCTCGGGTCAAGCCCGAGGATGACAGGCGCGAGAGGTCGGCCTTGTGTCCACAGACCTGGTTTGCGCCTAATCAAGGCGGCGGCCGGAACTGTCCTGCAGTCAGAACGCTGTGTCTGCTATCGTCACGCTTGGAATGGTCCTTTGAAATTCGCCCGTCGCCTCGTCGTCCTGCCCATCCTGACCTTGGGTCTGTCCGGCCTCGGGGCCTGCGCCTCCATGCCTGGCCTGTCGGGCGTTCAGCTGAACCGGGATCAAGCGTCGCAGGGCGGAAAGACATTCAGCGACGGCGTGGGCGAGGCGGCGACGGCGCCGCTGGACGATCTCAACCTGCGGCGACAAGAGGTGCCCGAGGTTCTGATCACCGCACGCCGCGCCCCCTATGAGACGGCGGGTCTGCAGCGTTGCTCGGCCGTCATCGCCCAGATCGACGCCTTGGACGAGGCCCTCGGCCCCGACGTCGACCAGGAGGCGCCGGCGACCGGCACGGGCGACCAGGCCGCCAATGCCGCGCTCGACATGGTTCGCGACACCGCCACCGATTTCATCCCGCTGAGAAGCTGGGTGCGTCGCCTGTCCGGCGCGGCGGCCCATGATCGGGAGGTTCAGGCCGCGATCCGCGCCGGCCTGGTGCGCCGCGGCTTTCTCAAGGGCATCGCTCACCAGCGTCGCTGCACGCGGACGGCGGGATAGGGGTCGGTCGGAGGGGAGTGGATCGGCGTCCGGCCGGTAAGGCCCTGCAAGCGCTGGACCAGAATCCGTCATTCCGACCAACCTAAAAGGCGACAGTCCCGTCTTGGCGCCGATGTCGGCTTCCGGGCCTGACGCCCATTTCGGAAATCGACCCAAAGCGGACGTTCAATCCAATAGGAAGGGACGGCCCTGTATCGTTGGTTCTGCGCTTCGGAAATCGATCAGCACGAAATGGCGCGACTGATTGCCCGGGAGGGATACGCGATATGTCTTGTCTCCCGCGTGAAGGACAAGCTCGCGGTCACTTCGCGCGCATATTTCGGCTCCCCCAGAGATATCGGTTGAGGAGTCATACTCGGCCAAACGCCCTTCCCAGAGCCGCTGCCCGTCTTGTTGGATATCGGCCAGTCCGTCCCCGAACCCCACGAAAGTAACGGACGTCGTCTTGCAGGATGGCCCAGTCACAGGTGCCTGCGTAGTTGCTACGCACCCTGCCAACGCCACGGCTGCTGCGAGCATCAAGACGGTGAATACCGCGCGAAAGTGAAAAGGGTGATGATCCATATTGCCAGAGAGCATCGATAGCGTACGCTTTCCACCCCCGGCTGACGGCGACCGCCTTCCGGCCTGGAGGCCGACGTCTGCTTTCGGCGTCTAAGACCATGCCCGCAATCGACCCGTTGCGGACCTTAGCAAACGTAGTCAACCTCAAGCCATGCCGAAGGCTCATCCTCCGCTGCCGCTCGAACAGCCCGCTCCTCTGACTGCCGAGGAAGAGCGTTATATTCTGAAGACCATCCGGGCATATTATGGCGATGACGCCGTAGTTCGGACTTGGGGGCCGGACCCCCGCCGCCTTATGCTTCACGTCGAAAGCGACCGCGACATAGGTCTCAAACGTCACGAATGCCTCGGACTGCTCATGTGCGAGATCATTCGGGACCAGATCAGTCTGGAAGCATCACGCCCCAGCGGTCGGTGGGGACGTGCAAAGGTGGCTTACCGGCAGGGCGTGATCCTTCCGACCATCACCGACTAATCGGCAAAGACCGGTTTCCACCCTTTCCAGCCCGTGGGAATGTCTGCTTCCTGGCGCCGCGAGGGCTAGCTGACGCTGCGGTGTGGGTGGGGGGAACGAAAGGGGTGGCGGGGACACGATAGCGGGGTTGGGCACGTTCACCCCGTCATCCTCGGGCTTGACCCGAGGATCGGATGCGGATCGGGCAGTGCGCGCGCCGCGGACGCAATGCGGCGGCCCCTCCGGTCCTCGGGTCAAGCACGAGGATGACGGAGGTGGAATGAAAGCCCCGCCCCCTCGCCTGCGCGAGGGAGCGGGGCCTTCGATCAGCTGTCGGCCTGCCAGCCGCCGGCGAGGGCGCGGAACAGGGCGATCTGGTAGGTGGTGACCAGGGCGTCCGACTGGGCCAGGGCGGCGTCGGCGGCGGCCTGGGTCCGTTCGGCGTCCAGCACCAGCAGGAAGCTGTCGGCGCCGGCGTTGAAACGCTGACGCGACAGGTTGGCGGCGCGGGCGGCCTGGTCGCGGGCCTCGGTCAGAGCGGCGCGGCGGTCCAGTTCGTTGGCGTAGTTGCTGAGCGCCGTTTCGGTTTCCTGCAGGGCCGTCAGAACCGTCTGGTCGAACGTCGCCAGGGCCGCGTCGGAGCGAGCGTCGGCGGCCTTGATCTGGGCGCGGGCGGCGAAGACGTTGGGGAAGGACCAGCTGATCAGCGGACCGAAGCTGAAGCGGAAATTCTGGTCATCGCCCAGTTCGCTGGTTTCCAGGGCCGTGGAGCCGATGGAGCCGCCCAGGCTGATCTGCGGATAGAGGTTGGCGGTCGCCACGTTCACGCGGGCCGCGGCGGCGGCGAGGTTCGCCTCGGCCTGACGCACGTCGGGACGACGCGCCAGCAGAGCCGCACCGTCGCCGATCGGGATCGGCTGGCTGAGTTGCGGCGGCCGGACACAGGCGGCGGCGGCGGCCTGGCTGGCCTCGGCCGGGGTGACGCCCGTCAGGGTCGCCAGCCGGAACAGGGCCTCGTTGCGAGAGGCGCGCAGCGTCGGCAGGGTGGCCGCCGTCTGGGCCAGGGCCGCACGGGCGCTGGCCACGTCCAGGCCGGTGCCCGCCCCGCCGTCGAGCAGGGTCTGGGTCAGGTTGGCCGTATTGCGTTGCAGCTCCAGCGTCCGTTCGGCCACCGCGATCTGGGCGTTGGCAGAGCATGTGTCGGCATAGGCGCGGGTCGTCTCGGCCGCGACCGAGACCTGGACGGTGGCCAGGGCGGCCTCGGCCGCGCGGGCGTCGGCGCGGGCGGCGCGGATGGTCGATTCCACCCGGCCGAACAGATCGACCTCGTAGCTGGCCGAAAGACCGACATCATAGGTGTCGATCTCGGGCGCGTCCTCGCCGGCGGGCAAACCGGTGACCGTCGCCGCCGAGGAACGGCTGCGCTGGGCCTGGGCGCTGGTGGTCGTGGTCGGGAACCGGCCCACGCGCGCCTCGGACAGCGACGCCCGAACCACGCGCAAGTTGGCGAAGGCCGCCTCCAGCTCGTTGTTCTCGGCGAAGGCCTGACGGATCAGGCCGTCCAGCGTCGGGTCGTCGTACAGCCGCCACCAGTCGTCCCGGGCCTGAGCGGTCGAGACCGTGGTCGAGGCGGAGCCGATGAAGGCGCCCGTCCCGGCCACAGGCAGGTCGGCGGCGGGCGCCCGGGGCCCGACCGCGCAGGCGGCGAGCAAGGCGCTGGCGGCTGCGGCGGTCAGGAAGCTGAGGGTCTTGGTGCGGGTCATCAGATGTCCCCTCCCCGCCCGGTGGCCGGAGCCGGCGCATCGGGATCGGTCAGGCTGGATGTTTGATCGTAGCGTACGGCTTCAGTCTTGGTGGGCGTCGGCTTCTTGCCTTGCGGCAGTTTGGACGACATCCAACGGGTCACGACATAGAAGACCGGCGTGAAGATCAGGCCGAAGAAGGTCACCCCCAGCATGCCGGAGAAGACCGCCGTGCCCAGCGACTGGCGCATTTCGGCGCCGGGGCCGGTCGCCAGCATCAGCGGCACGACGCCGAGGATGAAGGCGAAGGAGGTCATCAGGATCGGGCGCAGACGGCTGCGGGCGGCGTGCACGGCCGCGTCGAAGCGGTTCATGCCCTCCTCCTCTTCCGCCTGTTTGGCGAACTCGACGATCAGGATGGCGTTCTTGGCCGCCAACGCGATCAGAACGACCAGCCCGATCTGGACCAGGATGTTGTTGTCCAGACCCCGCAGGTTCACCCCGACGATGGCCGCGAGCAGACACATCGGCACGATCAGGATTACCGCCAGCGGAAGCGTGAAGGCCTCATACTGGGCCGCCAGCACCAGGAAGACGAAGACCACGGCCATCAGGAAGATCATGGTCGCGCCCGATCCGGCCGCCTTCTGCTGATAGGCCAGCTCGGTCCACTCGTAGGAGAAGCCTTGCGGCAGGGTGCTGGTCGCCATCTGCTCCATGATGCCCAGAGCCTGGCCGGAGGAGACCCCCATGGCCGGGTTGCCCTGAAGTTCGGACGCCGGGAACAGGTTGTAGCGGACGATCCGCGACGGACCCGAGTCATTGACCAAGTTCGCCACCGAGCCGATCGGCACCATGGCCCCGCTGGACGAGCGGGTCTTCAAGTTGGCGATGTCGGCGATGTCGTCGCGGTACTGGGGCTCGGCCTGCGCCGTCACCCGGTAGGTGCGGCCCAGCATGTTGAAGTCGTTGACGTAGGACGAGCCCAGATAGACCCCCAGGGTGTCGAACACCGCGCTGGGCTGAACGCCCATCATCAGCGCCTTGTCGCGATCGACGTCGGCCGAGATGCGGGGCGAGCCGGTGTTGTAGGTCGAGAAGACCTGGCTGACCTGATCCGGGGCCTGGGCTGCGGCGCCCATCATGGCGAAGGTCGCCCCCTCCAGCGCGCGGTAGCCGGCGCCCGAGGTGTCCTGGATCATCATCTTGAAGCCGTTGCCGTTGCCCAGACCCTGGACCGCCGGCGGGGCGATGACGAAGATCTGCGCGTCCTCGATCTGACCCGTGGCCTGGGTGATGGCCCCGGCCAGAGCCGCGGCCGCCTCTTCCTTGGTCCGGTCCTCGAAGGGGCTCAGACGCACGAAGATGGTGGCGGCGTTGGAGCCGAACGAGAAGCTGGCGCCGTCGAGGCCGGCGAAGGCCACGGTGCCGTCGACGCCGTTGGTGTCGCGGATGATCTGGCTGGCGCGTTGCATGATCGCCTCGGTGCGATCCAGCGAGGCGCCGGCGGGCAGTTGGATGACGCCGATCAGGAAGCCCTGATCCTGCTCGGGAATGAAGCCCGAGGGCGTATCGACCAGACGCCAGGCGGTCAGGCCCAGCAGACCGGCGTAGATGATCAGGACCAGACCCACGGTGCGCACCAGGCGCGCCGTCAGACGGCCGTAGCGATCCGACAGCCAGTCGAAGCCCTCGTTGAACTTACGACCCGCCCAGCCGCCGTAATAGACGACCGAACCCAGGACGCCCGGCTTGCGCGCGTTCTCGTGGTCCTTCTTGTGCGGCTTCAGCAGCAGGGCGGCCATGGCCGGCGACAGGGTCAGCGACACGAACAGCGAGATGACCGAGGCCGAGGCGATGACCACCGCGAACTGGCGGTAGAAGATGCCCGGAATGCCCGGGACGAACATGGTGGGCACGAACACCGACACCAGCACCAGGCCGATGGCGATCAGGGCGCCGGAGACCTCCTGCATTGATCGATAGGCGGCCTCCTTGGGCGTCAGACCTTCGCTGATGGCCCGCTCCACGTTCTCGACCACGACGATGGCGTCATCGACGACGATGCCGACCGCGAGGACGAGGGCGAACAGGGACAGGGAGTTGATCGAATAGCCGAGGGCCAGTTGCACCGCGAAGGTGCCGACCAGGGCGACCGGGATAGCCACGATGGGGATGATGGCGGCACGCCAGGTCTGGAGGAAGACCATCACCACGATCACGACCAGGAAGACGGCCTCGACCAGGGTATGCTGAACCGACTCCACCGAGGCGGCGACGAATTCGGTCGGGTTATAGGGGACGGACAGGTCCATGCCGGCGGGCAGCTCGGCCTTGACGGCCTCGACCTCGGCCAGGACGCGTTCGGCGGTGCCCAGGGCGTTGGCCCCCGGCTGCTGAACAATGGCCAGACCAACGCCGCGCTGGCCGTCGAAGAAGCCGCGGATGCCGTAATCCTGGGCGCCGAGTTCGATCCGCGCCACGTCGCGCAGATAGGTGACGCGCCCTTCGCTGTCCGTCTTGAGGACGACGTTGGAAAACTGGTCCGGACTGGTCAGACGACCCTGGACCTGGATCGGCAGCTGGAAGGCGGAAGCGTTGTTCGCAAACGGCGGCTGGCCGATGGAACCGGCGGCGGCCTGGACGTTCTGGGCCTGGAGGGCGGCGACGATATCGGGGCCGGTCAGGTTGCGCTCGGCCGCCTTGGCCGGGTCGATCCAGATACGCATCGAATAGTTGCCGCCGCCGAAGACCTGGACCGCGCCCACGCCCTCGAGCCGCAGCAGCCGGTCCCGCAGCGTCGAATTGCCGTAGTTGCCGACATAGTCGTTGCTGAGCGAGCCGTCGGGCGAAGTCAGACCCAGCACCATCAGGAAGCCGCTCTCGGCCTTGTTGACCACGACGCCCGTCTGGCGGACCGCATCGGGAAGACGGGGTTCAGCCAGGGAGACGCGGTTCTGGACCAGCACCTGGGCGGCGTCGAGATCCGTGCCGGGCTGGAAGGTGACGGTGATGGCCACCGCCCCGTCCGAGGTGGACGAGGAGGTGATGTACAGCATGTCCTCGACGCCGTTCACCTCCTGCTCGATGGGAGCGGCGACGGTTTCGGCCAGGGTCTCGGCCGAGGCGCCCGGATAGGCGGCGTTGATGGTGATCGTCGGCGGCGCGATCTCCGGATACTGCGACAGGGGCAGCAGCGGATAGGCGAAGACGCCGATGATGGTGATCACCACCGAGATCACGGCCGCGAAGATCGGCCGGTCGATGAAGAAGCGGGATATGTTCATGGCTTAGTCGCCGGTGGAGAGGCTGCTGGCGAACGAACCCGTCGAAGCCGGGGCCGCCTGGGTGACCGGAGCGTCCGACGCCTGTTCGGCGACGGGGGCGATGCGGCCGTTCTTGGGCGTGACCTTGGAGCCCGGCTGGGCGGCGCGCTGGAGACCGGCGATGATCACGCGGTCGGTCGGGGCCAGGCCCGACTTGATGACGCGCAGACCCTGGACGATCGGGCCCAACTGAACGGGCTTGGCCGTGACCGAACCGTCGGCGTTGACCACCGAGACGACGCGGCGCGACTGATCGGTGCCGATGGCGGTGTCCGGCACCAGCAGGGCGTCGTAGGAGCCGGCGCCCGCGACCTGGGCGCGGCCGAACAGGCCGGGACGCAGGAAGCCGTCGCCGTTCGGCACAATGGCGCGCATGCGGATGACGCCCGACGCGGTGTCCAGCGCATTGTCCGAGAAGTCCAGGCGGCCGGTGCGGGTGAAGCCGCTCTCGTCCTGCAGGCGGATGCGAACCGGGGCGCCGTTGGCGGCGCCGCCGTCACGCAGATATTTCAGCAGGACCGCTTCCGACCCGTCGAAGACGAAGTGGATCGGCCCGCCCGAAATGATGGTGGTCAGGATGTCGCCCGCCGAAGAGCCGCCGGCGACCAGATTGCCCGGATCGACCCGACGATCCGAGACGCGACCCGAGGTCGGCGCCGTGACACGGGTGTATTCCAGATCCAGCTGGGCCGTGCGCACGGCCGCATTGGCGGCGGCGAGATTGGCCACGGCCGCGTCGACCGCAGCCTTGTTGGAATCATACTCGGCCTTGGACACCGCCTGCGAGGCCAGCAGGGTCTCGCTGCGGGCCAGGTTGGCGCGGGCCAGGGTCAGCTGCGACTGCATCTGCGCGACCTGGGCCTGAGCCTGGGCCAGAGCGGCCTGGGCCGGACGCGGGTCCAGGGTGAACAGCAGCTGGCCGCGCTGGACCATCTGGCCGTCGCGGAAGTGGACGGCCTGGACATAGCCGCCGACGCGGGCGCGAACGTCCACGCTTTCGACCGCTTCGAAGCGGCCCGTAAACTCGTCCCAGTCCACCACCTGTTGCTGCAGCGGCGTGGCCACCGTCACAGGCGGAGCGCCGCCGGGCGCCTGGCCTTCGGCCTTGGGGGAACAACCATATAGCGCACCCGTCACCATGACGGACACGGCCGCAATCTTCAGCCCGCGCATCTGCGCAATCTCCCTGTCGGAGGTAAATCCCTGTCGTGCGGACGGAGGCCGATGGGGAGTCGGCCTTGTCAACGCGTGGTGACTTAATGGTGGACATCGTGACGCTTGTCAACACGCGTTGACATAGCCATATGTGATCTACGGTTATTGGTTTTTGGAGTCACCTCCCCTTGTTATGTCCCGGCCCCCGCCCGAGGAACGCCGCCGCCACGCGCACGGCCATCCTTGACGCAGCACGCGAAAGATTCGCGGCCGAGAGCTATGACGACGTGGGCATGCGCGACATCGCCCGGGACGTCGGGGTCGATGCAGCCCTGATCAGCCGCTATTTTGGATCCAAGGACGATCTGTTCTTGGCGGCGCTGGACAGCTGCGGCGACGGCAGCGCCCTGATGGAGGGCGAGAAGGCCGATTTCGGAACGCGCGTCGCCCACGAGCTCGTCTTCGAGCCCAAGAAGGCCGAGAAGCTGCAGGGCATGTCGATCATGCTGCGCTCCATCGGCTCCGCCAAGGCGGCGGAAATGGTGCAGTCCAGCTGCACCCAGCGCTTCTTCGGCCCCCTGGAAGACTGGATCAGCGGACCGGACGCCAGGGTGCGGGCACGGCTGCTGGCGGGCTTCATCATGGGCATGTCGGTCAGCCGCGAATTGGGCGGCGGCAGCTTCGACATCGAACAGGCCGAGTGTGAAAAGATGCGCGACCGCCTGGCGCCCATTCTTCAGTCCCTGATCGACGGCTGATTCCCTGACATGAAAAAGGGCGCGGAGGTTGCCCTCCGCGCCCCGTGTCTTGTCCGATGACCGGCGCTTAGTGCGACGCGGTCGAGGTCACTTCCGCCTTGGCCTTGGTGCGGGCGCAGGCGATGGCGAAGACGGTCAGGCCCACATAGCCCGCCATAGGCACCAGGAAGGCCGGCTGAAGCGCGCCGGCGGCGTCGGCGATACGCGCCGCCACCTGCGGCAGCAGGGCGCCGCCGATGATGCCGAAGACCAGCAGACCCGAGGTCGCCGAGGTCGGCGCCGTGGACCGCTCCAGCGTCAGGGTGAAGATGGTCGGGAACATGATCGAGTTGAACAGGCCGATGGACAGGACCGCATAGGCCGCCGTCGGTCCGCCGATCTGGCTGACCAGCAGGCAGAGCGCCGCCGCAGCGACGGTGCAGCACGCCAGGACCACGCCGGGCGAGACCCGCGACAGCACCCACGAGCCGATGAACCGGCCGACCATGGCCCCCCCCCAGTAGAGGGCGACCATCTTGCCCGCCGTCTCGATCGGGGCGTTCAGGATATCGGGGCTTTCAAGGAAGTTGGTCAGCATGCCGCCAATGGCCACTTCCGAACCGACATAGAGGAAGATGGCCAGGGCGCCGAAGATCGCCCAGGGCGAGGACAGGGCCTTCAGCGGCGAGACAGCGTCAGTCGTCGCCGGGGCCGCCGCGTTGATCTTCTTGCGGGCGGTGAAGATGAAGAAGGCGACGACGGCGAAGAAGGCGCCCATGCTCAGGAAGGCCATGTCGATGCTGCGCAGCGACTGGGTGCGGGTCGCGACCGTGACCACGGCGCCGGCGGCGAAGACGCCCCCCGTCAGCAGGACGTGCGAGCCCAGCCACGGACCGACCGTGGTGCCCAGGGAGTTGAAGGCCTGGGACAGGTTCAGACGGCTGGACGCGCCCTTGCGGCTGCCCAGTTCGGCGACCAGCGGATTGGCCGCGACCTGAAGCAGGGTGACGCCCGAGGCGATGACGAACAGGGCGATCAGCACGCCCGGATACCAGTCGGCGGCCGTGGCGGCCGGCACGATCAGACAGCCCGCCACCATGACGACCAGAGCGCCGATGATCGACCGGCTATAGCCCAGCCGGCCCAGCACCGCCGCCGCCGGCAGGGACATCAGCCCATAGGCGATGAACCAGGCGAAGGTCGTCAGAAAAGCTTCGGCGTTGTTCAGATCGAACACCCGCTTCACCGCCGCGATCAGCGGATCGATCAGCGAGGTGGCGAAGCCCCAGGCGAAGAAGAGCGTGGTGACATAGGCGAAGGCCAGGGCTGTGCCCTGGCGCTTTGCGGCCTCTGGAGCGGACATGAATTCCCCCTGCGGATATGAACTAAGGACGGCCGCGCTTTGCCCGCGCGGTTCTGATCGCCTTGGTTCGGGCATCCCGAACGCGCCGTCCAGCGGAAAAGCATCGGCTGTAACCAAACTTTGGCGCATGACATGCGCCGCCGCCCGCCCCACTTCCCAATCCGAAAATAGAAAAAGGGCCGACCGGTCGCCCGGTCGGCCCTTCGTCGTTCCGCCCTGTATGCCCTACGGCCCGGGCGGCTGGACGATTAGTATTTGACCTTAAGCGTCACGCCCCAGGTGCGCGGGGCGCCCAGGTAGGCGTTGTAGGTCGCGGTGTCGGTGGCGATATTATAGTAGGTGCCGTTCGCCTGGGGCGTGGTCGTGTTGGTGAAGGCCGTGCCCTGCAGCGGGGCGGCGAAGCCGACCTGGGTGTATTCTTCCTGCAGCAGGTTCTGGCCCCAGATATCGACCGTCCAGCGCTCGTCTTCCGAACCGATGGTGATGCGGCCGTTGACGACGGTGAAGGCTTCCTGGTCCTTGTAGGGCAGCAGGTCCGAGCCGGTGTTGTAGTCGGTCGAATATTTGGCCGACAGGTTGAAGCCGCCGCGCAGGCCGCCGCCCAAAGAGCGGTCGAAGGCCAGGGCGCCGGTCAGCGACCATTCCGGAGCGAACGAGGCGCGGGCGCCCGGCAGCAGGGACAGGGCCGGGAAGCGGGCCGGGTTCGACAGATCATTGGCGCCGAAGTCCCCATATTTGGCGTCTGTGTAGGTGACGCCGCCCTGGAACGACAGGCCCTCGACCGGGGTGAACCAGACCATGTCGGCGTCGACGCCGCGCGAGGTCAGTTCGGGAATCGACTCCACCACGAAGGCGGTGCCGAGGAAGGTGTTCAGTTGGAAGTTCTCGAACTTCTGATCGAAGTAGGTGATGTTCAACAGCATGGTGCGGTCGAACAGGGTCGTCTTCAGACCCGCTTCGTAGCTGTCGACCGTCTCGGCGTCGAAGAACAGCGAGGCGTCCGGCGTCACGCCCGTCTGCACCCGGTCCATATTATAGCCGGCGCCCTTGTACCCGCGAGCGTAGGAGACATAGCCCATGATGGACGGGTTGAGCCGGTACGACGCCTTGATAGTGCCGCTGACGTCGGTGTCGCTGAACTTCTCCTGGATCCGCCGATTGTCATAGAGCGGATTGGACCAGGGCAGGCAGAGCAGCCCCACCGCCGCCGCCGGGGTGCCGACGTTCACGGTTCCAGGGATGGGCGACACGGCGCGGTTGGCCGGATTCTGGTTGGCCAGAGCGCCGCCGCAGGCCGCGCCATTGGTCCCAAGATTGTCCTGCAAGCCCAGCAGCCGCTTGCTGTCATAGGTGTAGCGCAGGCCCAGATTGATGTCGAAAGCCTCGGTCACCCGGTAAGTGTTGTTGGTGAAGACGGCGACCGACTCCGACCTCTGGGAATAGTGGTCTTCATAGGCCTTGCCGGCCGAGAACAGCGGCGCGCTCGCGCTGGGCGCCACGGCCCCCACGACGCAAAGCGGCGTGTTCGGAGCGGCGGCGGTGACCAGGAAGCCCTGCGGATTGGTGAAACAGCCCAGTCGGCTCGGGCTCGGGCCGCCGACCGAAGCCGGCAGGGTCGCCGTCAGCAGGAAGGAGGCGAAACCGTTGTAATCCGCGCCGTAGGAATAGGAGTCGTCGCGATAGACGCCTTCCTTGGTGGCGAACAGGCCGACCAGCCAGTCGAACTTGTCGGTCGTGCCGGCCAGGCGGAATTCCTGGGTAAGATTGTCGACGCCATAGCCGTTGGAGCCGTCATTCTCGCGGTGAAGGATGTCGGCGCCTGTATAGTCCAGGTCCATCCCTTGCTGGAAGGACCAGTCGCGCCACGAGGTCTGGGACGTCAAGGTGGCGTTCAGGCTGGGCAGATCGATGGTCGCCTCAGCCGAAAGCCCCATGTCCTCGATCTCTTGAGGGGTCTCGCGGTTCGAATAGGCGGTGCGGCTGAAGGGCACCGTGCCGAAACCGGCGACGGGCGGCTGCTGGCCGGGACCGTTGGGGGCGGCCAGGGCGGCGATGAAGGCCTGGGTCGGGCCGACGCGGGTCTGGACCGCCGAGCAGCAGTATTCGTCGCGCTTGGTGTAATCGGCGATCAGGCGGATCGACACCTCGTCGCTGGGCAGGATCAGCAGCTGGCCGCGGCCGGTCCAGTAGTCCTGGGTGTTGTCCTCGGTCAGGGTGCGGGGGCCGTCGCCGAGATTGACGTCGTAGAAGCCGTCACGCTCGCGGTGCGCCACGAAGATGCGGCCGGCGATCTGGTCGCTGAGCGGACCTGTCGCTGAGACCGATCCGCCGACCGCGCCATAGTTGCCGGCGGTCAGTTCGGCCGAGACCGACGGATTGAAGGACGGGCGTTCGGTGATGATGTTGATGACGCCGGCCGAGGTGTTCTTGCCGAACAGGGTGCCCTGCGGGCCCTTCAGCACCTCGATGCGGCTCAGTTCGCCCAGGTCGCCGAAGCCGACCGAGTTGCGCGAACGATAGACGCCGTCGATGACCACGCCGACCGAGGACTCCAGGCCGGGGTTGTCGCCGACGGTGCCGGCGCCGCGGATGCGGACCGTGGTCGAGGCTTCCGACTGGGTCGAGGTGACGGTCATGCCCGGCGTCAGGATCTGCAGATCCTTGATGTCCTGCACCCCGGCGCCGTCGAGGATTTCCTGCGACAGGGTGGTGACCACGATCGGCACGTCCTGCAGGCTCTGTTCGCGTTTCTGCGCGGTGACGATGATGTCGTCGATGGTGGCCGGCGCCTCCTGGGCGGCGGCCATTCCGGCAAAACCGAAGACGGCGGCGCCGACGACGGCGGCGGACACAGTGGTCCTGAGATAGCGGTTAGTGTGGCGCACGAGGCGTCCTCCCGGCTCTGAAGCCCGGTCGCGCGGAGCGACCGCAGCGTTTCCTAGTTCCCATTCGGCCCGCCTCTACGTGGAGACGCGCTCAATACGGCAGAGGCTAAGCCCGCTTCGGGCCGGGGTACAAGCGAGCGTTGTTAGCCGCGACGATTTTTCGCCGCAGTTCGACCTTCCTGTGACAAGGAAGCGACATAAAATGCTGACGTTGCGTCAGTTTTGACCTGATTTCGAGCCGATCGGTTCAATCTCGGGCTTGAGCGCAGCCGGATCAGCCTCACGGCGGCGTCCAGCCAGTCCCAGCACCAGCGCCGCCGTCAGAGCCGACAGGATCGAGCCGCCGATCACACCCAGCTTGACCTCGACCTGTTCGGGCGAATCGACCGCGCCGGGGAAGGCCAGGACCCCGATGAACAGGCTCATGGTGAAGCCGACGCCGCACAGCAGCGACACGCCATAGACCTGCAGCCAGGTCGCGTCGGTCGGGCGGGCGCCGATCTTGAGCGCCGAGGCCAGCCAGGCGGCGCCGAAGACGCCGATCTGCTTGCCGAAGAACAGGCCCAGGGCGATGGCGATGACCAGGGGCGCGAAGGCTTGGTCCATGGACAGACCGGCGAAGGAGACACCGGCCTTGGCGAAGGCGAACAGCGGCAGGACCAAATAAGCGTTCCACGGATGCAGGTCGTGCATCGCCTCCTTCAGCGGGCTCTGATGATCCTCCTTGCGGGCCTTGATCGGTACGATCATGGCGAAGGCCACGGCGGTCAGAGAAGTGCTCAGCCCCGACAGAACCGTCAGATACCAAACCGCCGCAAAGCCCAGCACCCAGAAGGGAGTCGGCAAGCGAAGCCGATGGGCGACCAGGCCGCCGACGGCGATCAGCCCCAGGGCCCAGAACAGCGGCGTCCAGTTGGCGCCGTCGCTGAACAGGACCGCGATCAGGGCGATGGCGCCCAGGTCGTCGACGATGGCCAGAGTCAGCAGGAAGACCCGCAGCGACGACGGCAGGCCCTTGCCGACGAAACCGAAGATAGCCAGGGCGAAGGCGATGTCGGTGGCGAGCGGAATGGGCCAGCCGGCGTGCGGCGCACCCATGGTTCCGGACAACAGCAGATAAACCGCCGCCGGCCCGGCCATGCCGCCGATGGCGGCCAGAACCGGCGTCGCCAGCTTGCGCGGATCGCTGAGCTCGCCGCGCACGATTTCGTATTTGATCTCCAATCCCACGACGAGGAAGAAGATCGCCATCAGACCTTCCTTGATCCAGTCGGAGATCGACTCTTCCAGCCGGATCGGGCCGAGCTGGAGCACGTGATAGCTCTTCAGCCAGGTGAAATAATCCGCCGACCAGGGCGAGTTGGCCACCAGGACGGCGGCAATGGCCGCCAGGGCCAGGGCCGAGCCGGAGGCGGCCTCGGTCTTGAGGAAATCAAGGGTAAATTTGCGCGCCACGGCGGCCTCCAGTCGGAAGGATGAGCTGTCGTGACGCCAGGTTATCGACGGGCGTCGGACCGGATTCGCCGGCTCCCGAGGAGACGACGCCAGCCTGGCCACGAACCGCGACCTGATATCTACGAAGGATAATACGAGGCGGGACGAGAGGTTCAACCGAAACCGTAACCATATCTCATTCCAAAAGCAGGTTGCGAAACCAGACCGGGGCACGCACCTAGCCCTCATGCCCCCCTCCCCCGCCTATCGCCCCGAACCGCGCGTCTTCGACCTTGGACCGGATTTCGCCGACGCGGTCGCCGCAGCGGACTTCCCCCAGACCCAACTGCGGTTCCGCAACGACCGCGCGGCCTCAGAGGTCGGCCTGGAAAGCCTCAGCGACGCGGAATGGATCGCCGCCTTCGGCCGGTTCGCGCCCCTGCCTGGCCAACCCGGCCCCCTGGCCATGCGCTATCACGGGCACCAGTTCCGCCAGTACAATCCAGACCTGGGCGACGGACGCGGCTTCCTGGCGGCGCAGATGCGCGACGCATCGGGCAGGCTGCTCGACCTGGGGACCAAGGGGTCCGGCCAGACCCCGTGGTCGCGCGGCGGCGACGGGCGACTGACGCTGAAGGGCGGGGTGCGCGAGGTGCTGGCCGCGTCGATGCTGGAGGCCCAGGGCGCGCCGACCAGCCGGGCCTTTTCCCTGATCGAGACCGGCGAGGCGCTGGAGCGGGGCGACGAGCCGTCGCCGACCCGTTCGGCCGTGCTGGTTCGCCTATCCCACTCCCATATCCGGTTCGGGACCTTCCAACGCGCGGCCTATCTGGGCCGCGTCGATCAGATCGAAGCGCTGATCGACCACGTTCGCAGCCTGTATCACCCGACGGTCGCCGCCGGGGACGCGCCCGGCCTGCTGCGGGCCATCGTCGAGGCCTCGGCGAAGCTGACGGCGCGCTGGATTGCGGCGGGCTTTGTCCACGGGGTGCTGAACACCGATAATCTGAACGTCACGGGCGAGAGCTTCGACTACGGCCCCTGGCGCTTCCTGCCTGAATACGACCCGGCCTTCACCGCCGCCTATTTCGACCAGAACGGCCTCTACGCCTTTGCGCGCCAGCCCGAGGCGGTGTTCTGGAACCTGACCCAGTTGGCCGGCTGTCTGAAGCTGGTGGCCGATGCCGAGCCCCTAACCGACGCTCTGAACAGTTTCGGCCCCGCCTATATCCGCGAACTGCGCGCGGCCTTCCTGATGCGGCTGGGCGTGCTGAGCCTGGGCGAGGCGGCGGACCAGAGACTGGTGGACGCAACCCTGGCCCTGCTGCGCGAAGGCGGCGAGGCCCTGCGCTGGGAGCCGCTGTTCTTCGACTGGTTCGGCGGCTTCGCCTCCTCGGCCCGCGCCCTGTCGGGGCCGCGCGCCAAACTGTACCAGGGCGAGGCCTTCGACGCCTTCCGTTTCGCCCTGATGGAGCACGAACCCGACCGGATCGAACGGCTGGAACACCCGATGTTCGCCGCCCGCGAGCCGGAGGAGATGCTGATCGAGGAGGTGGAGGCGATCTGGGCCGCCATCGACGCCGGCGACGACTGGGCGCCCTTCTACGCCAAGCTGGCCCGGCTGGAGGCCGCCCGCACGGCCTGGGATTTCACCGCCTGAGCCGAATCTTACGAAAGCTTCATCTCGTTTATCGATAATTACATTGCCCGTTTATCGATAACATCATATCGATAGTCACTAAGGCGTCGCGGAAGGCGACCCAGATGGAGGGCTATCGGATGAAACTCGTAGGCAAATATTCGGCCGCCAGCGCGCTGCGGTGGCTGCTCGGCTTCCTGAATGTCTTCGTCATGTTAGCGACAGTGGCAGCGGGCGGTGCCCTATTGATCAGCCTCGTCTCGCCCGACTTCGCCGCCGGCTTGATCGACGGGTTGAGGGACGCGCCGAGCGACCCGACGACCCCTCTGGGCCTGGCCGAACGCCTCACCATTCTGGGCGCCTTCCTGGCCTGCGGTTTCACCTGGTGGATCATCAACCGGCTGCGGCGGATTCTGTTGTCAGTGAACCAGGGCGACGCCTTCGAGTTCGCCAACGTCAAACGGCTCCAGGCCGTCGGTTTCGGCCTGCTGGGCATTCAGCTGACGGCCCTGATGCTGTCCTTCGTCGCGCCCCAGGCCATCGGCCAGTCCGCCTCGGACTATGAGTTCGACCTCGGCTCCTGGCTGGGCATACTGGTGGTCTTCATCCTGGCCGAGGTCTTCCGCCAGGGGTCGGCCATGCGCGACGAACATCTGACCACGGTCTGAGGGCGCGCCATGATCATTATCCAGCTGGACAGGCTGTTGCTCGAACGCCGCATGTCCCTGACCGAACTGTCCGACCGGGTCGGCGTGACCCTGGCCAATCTGTCGATCCTCAAGACCGGCAAGGCCCGCGCCGTCCGCTTCTCCACCCTGGACGCCCTGTGCCGAGAACTGGACTGCCAGCCCGGCGACCTGATCGTCCAGACGCCGGGGCCTCAACCCGAAGAGGCCTGAAGCCGCGGAAATCATCAGCACCCGTTGCTTCGGCGGCGCGAATCGGGTCATTCGCGCCGCCCCTGAAACACAAAGTCATCAGCTGATGTCATCGATTGATGTCATCGAGTGATGACAAAATCGGAAGACGCCGCTATATCCCCCCTTGCGAACGGAGCCACGCAATCCGATATCGCGGCTGTTACGAATTAGGCCCCTTCCGATGACCACCACACACCTTCCCGTCGCCCGGTCGCGCTCTCGCGCAGTCTATAAGAACGTCACCCTCTGGACCCTGCAGGGCTGGATCGCGATGTTCTTCATCGCCGCCGGCTACGCCAAGCTGACCGAGCCGATGACCAACCTCATCACCTTGATGGGCTGGCCCGCCGTAGCGCCCGAGAACATGGTGCGCGGCCTGGGCGTGGTCGAACTGGTCCTGGCGCTCGGCGTCCTGACGCCGCTCATCTCATGGCGTGTCGGTCGCCCCCTGCTGCTGACCGCTTCGGCAGGCTTGATCGTGATGGAATCGACCATGCTGGTCGTCCACGCCCTGAGCCAGGACATCGGTCTGGCGGTCGTCAACGCCATCCTGCTGGTCTTCACCCTGGCGGTGTTCCTGGGCCGTCGCACGGCCTGAGCTTTTCGCGCCCTCAACCCTTTCGCGGCTGGGCCGCACCAAGATCGATCGCCGGGGCCCTCTCCCCCCTCCTGCCCCGGTCGTCGCGCCCGGAGTCCTTCCCCAAGGCTCCGGGCTTTTCTTTGCCTGAAACGGTGTGCGACGAAAGCTTACCCTTACGCGCACGTAAAGCCTTTCCTTTACGCGCACGTAAAGCCTTTCCTTTACGCGCACGTAAAGTTATGGTGCCCTCATGGCCACCGCCGACGATCACCGCACCTATTCCATCCGCCAGCTGTGCCGCGAGTTCGACGCCACGGCCCGCGCCCTCCGATTCTATGAGGACAAGGGCCTGCTGACGCCCGCTCGCAAGGGTCAGACGCGCGTCTATGACGCCCGCGACCGCGCCCGGCTGAAACTGATCCTGAGAGGCCGCCGCATCGGCTTCACTCTGCAGGAAATCCAGGAGATGCTGGACCTGTACGATCGCAAGGATCACAACGTCCATCAGATGGCGGTGGCCCTGCGTCGCCACCGCGCCCAGATCGAGACGCTGAAGCAGCAGCTGGAGGACATCGAGGGCGCGATCCAGACGGCGGAAGACGCCTGCGCCTGGATGGAGTCCAAGCTGGGTGAACATCGCCCGGACCTGCTGCCCGGCGCCGAAGACTATGAGAAGCTGCTGCGCGCGCGCCTCAACCACGACCACCACCACCCCTTCAAAGCGAGAGCCTGACCCCCATGGCCTACAAGTCGCCCGTCCGCGATTTCACCTTCATCCTGAACGAGGTGCTGGAGATCGATCGCTACACCAACCAGCCCGGTTTCCAGGACGTCTCTTCGGACCTGGTCAACCAGATCCTGGAGGAAGGCGCCAAGTTCGCCGACGAGGTCATCGCCCCGATCAACAACCCCGGCGACAAGGAAGGCTGCCACTGGTCCGAAGGCGGCGTGGTGACTGCTCCCAAGGGCTGGAAGGAAGCCTACAAGGCCATGTCGGAAGCGGGCTGGATGGCGCTGGCGGCCGATCCGGAATACGGCGGCCAAGGCATGCCCAGCATCGTCGCCTCGGCATTCGGTCAGATGACGGCCGGCGCCTCTGCGGCCTTCTCCATGTACCCGGGCCTGACGGCCTCGGCCTATGCCGGCATCCGCGCCAGCGCCTCGGACGAGATCAAGGCCAAATACCTGCCCAAGATGGTGTCTGGCGAATGGTCCGGCACGATGAACCTGACCGAGCCCCAATGCGGCACGGACCTGGGCATGGTGCGGACCAAGGCTGTGCGCAACGACGACGGCAGCTTCTCGATCACCGGCCAGAAGATCTGGATCTCGGCGGGCGAGCACGACTTCTCGGACAACATCATCCACACCGTCCTGGCCCGCATCGAAGGCGCGGTTCCGGGCATCAAGGGCCTGTCCCTGTTCGTCGTGCCCAAATATCTGGTCAACGAGGACGGTTCGCTGGGCGAGCGCAACAGCCTCGAATGCGCCGGGCTCGAGCACAAGATGGGCATCCACGGCAACGCCACCTGCGTCATGCAATATGACGGCGCCAAGGGCTGGCTGCTGGGTGAGGAAGGCCGCGGCATGAACAATATGTTCGTGGTGATGAACGAGGCCCGCCTGGGCACCGGCCTGCAGGGCCTGGCCATCGGCACCGCCGCCTATCAGGCCGCCGCAGAGTTCGCCAAGGACCGCCTGCAGGGCCGCAGCCTGACCGGACCCAAGAACCCCGAAGGCCCGGCCGATCCGATCATCGTCCACCCCGACGTGCGCCGCATGCTGCTGGAGGCCCGCGCCTTCGTCGAAGGCGGCCAGGCCTTCATCTTGTGGACCGCCCTGCACGCCGATCTGGAGAAGTCGGAAGACGAGGCCGTGGCGACCAAGGCCAAGGATTACATGGGCCTGCTGACGCCCGTGCTGAAGGCCTACCTGACCGACAAGGGCTTCCATGTCGCCTCGCTGGCGATGCAGGTCCACGGTGGTTCGGGCTACACCGAACACTTCCCGGCCTCGCAGTATCTGCGCGATGCGCGCATCACCATGATCTACGAGGGCGCCAACGGCATCCAGGCCCTGGACCTGGTCGGCCGCAAGCTGCCGGCCAACGGCGGTCGGGCCATCATGACCTGGTTCGGCGAGATCGACGCCTTCGTGGCCGAGAACGGATCGAACGAGGCGCTCAAGCCCTTCGTCGACGGCCTGGCCGACGCCAAGAAGAAGCTGCAGGAAGGCACCATGTGGCTGATGCAGAACGGCATGGCCAACCCGGACAACGCCGGCGCCGCCTCGACCGACTATCTGAACGTCTTCGGCCTGACGGCGCTCGCCTATATGTGGGCGCAGATGGCCAAGGTGGCGCAAGCCCAGGTCGAGGCCGGCTCGACCGACCCCTACTACGCCACCAAGCTCCAGACCGGCCGCTACTTCGTCGAACGCATCCTGCCCGACGCCGGCGCGCATCTGGCCAAGATGAAGACCGGCGCGGACGTGCTGATGGCCATGCCGGCCGAGGCGTTCTGAGCCTAGACTGACGATGGAACGGGCCGGCTGATTTCGCCGGCCCGTTTTTTCTTTCCAACCAGAAGGGCGCAAAGCCCTCGGATCACAGGGACGAAACCGATGAACGTGCTGGGCAGCCCCGACCCCGAATTCATGCGCGAAGAGGAGATCACCCTCTTCTCAGACAGCGTCGGCAAATGGATCGACGAGCACGCGCCGCCCGAGAAGGTCCAGTCCTGGATCGCCCACTCCAGCGTGCCCCGCGACCTGTGGACCCAGGCCGGCGCTGACGGCCTGCTGGGCCTGTCCATGCCCGAGGAAGACGGCGGCATGGGCGGCGACTACCGCCATGAAGTCGTGCTGATGCGCCAGCTGGGCTGGAAGGGCGCAGACCATTTCGGCATCAGCCTGCACAACGCCATCGTCGCCCCCTACATCTGGCACTACGGCACGCCGGAGCAGAAGGCGCGCTGGCTGCCGCGGCTCCAGTCCGGCGAACTGGTCGGCGCCATCGCCATGACCGAACCGGGCGCGGGCTCCGACCTGCAAGGGGTCAAGACCACGGCGGTCAAGTCCGGCAACGGCTATGTCGTCAACGGCTCCAAGACCTTCATCACCAACGGCCAGCTGGCCAACTTCATCATCGTGGTCGCCAAGACCGACCCGGCCGAGGGCGCCAAGGGCACATCCCTGATCGTCGTCGAAACGGACGGGGCCGAAGGCTTTGAACGCGGCCGGAACCTGCACAAGATCGGCATGGAGGGGAACGACACCTCCGAGCTGTTCTTCAATGACGTGAAAGTCCCCGGCGACAACATCATCGGCGGCGGCGAGGGCCAGGGCTTCGTCCAGCTGATGCAGCAACTGCCCCAGGAACGGCTGAACATCGCCGTCCAGGGCGTGGCCGCCGCCGAGCGCGGCCTGGAGGCGACCCTCGCCTACGTCAAGGAGCGCAAAGCCTTCGGCAAACGGGTGATCGACTTCCAGAACACCCAGTTCAAACTGGCCGAAGTGAAGACCAAGCTGACCGTCGCCAAGGTCTTCGTCGACCATTGCATCGGCCTGCACCTGAAGGGCCAGCTCGACGCCGCCACCGCCTCAATGGCCAAATACTGGGTCACGGACATCCAGGGCGAGACCATCGACGAGATGCTGCAGCTGCACGGCGGCTACGGCTATATGAACGAATATCCGATCGCCCAGCTGTACAAGGACGCGCGAGTGCAGCGGATCTACGGCGGGACGAACGAGATCATGAAGCTGCTGATCGCGCGGACGCTCTGAACGACCGCGACCGCCCCTTGTCATCCCCGACGAAGCGAAGCGGAGATCGGGGACGAGATCAGCATCAACTTGACCACTCCCGGACAACCCGCCAGGGTTGAGCCGGGAGACGGTGTCATGGCCAAAAGCTTCTACGTCTATCTGCTCGCCAGCGGCCCATGCGGCTATCTTTATGTCGGTGTGACGAATGATATTGTGCGTCGTGTGGCTGAGCATAAGTCGGGCCTGATACCCGGATACACGGCGGAACGCGGTATCGACCAACTGGTCTGGTACGAGACCCATCAATACATCGACCAGGCGATCTTGCGCGAAAAACGGATCAAGCGCTGGCTTCGAGAATGGAAGTTCGCCTTGGTCGAAAAAGACAATCCACGCTGGCTGGATCTCTACGGTGAAGTGCGGGCGAACACTGAGCCCGGCTCGGCTGCGCCGACCGGGCCTCGGTAGGTTCAACGCCCCTTACGTCCCGGCTCTGCGCTTCGCTGCGGCCGGGATGACAAGGGCTCGCCTTCAAGTCATGTAGGGCCATGATCCGCCTCCACGTCACCAGCGCCCTCGCACCCGCCGCCCCCGTCGCCCCCACACTGGACCAGTCGCGCTATCTGACCCAGGTGATGCGGCTGAAGCTCGCGGATGAATTGCTGGTCTTCAACGGCCGCGACGGCGAATGGCGCTGCACCATCGCCGAGGTGCTGAAGAAGGGCGTCATCCTGCGGGCCGAGGCGCAGGTGCGGCCGCAGACCTATGGCCCTGACCTGGAGCTGATCGTCGCTGTGGTGAAGAAGGCGCGGGTCGAGACCATCGTCGAGAAGGCCGCCGAGCTGGGCGCGCGCAGGGTGCGGCTGGTCCTGACAAAGCGGACCAACGCGGACCGCATCCGCCTGGACCGGCTGGACGCCATCGCCGAAGAAGCCGCCGAACAGACCGGCCGGCTGGACGTGCCCCCGGTCGATGATCCGGTGAAGCTGGACGCCCTGCTGGAAGGCTGGGAGGCGGGACGCCGGCTGATGTTCTGCGACGAGACCGGCGGCGCGCCGGCGATGTCGGCCTTGCGCGATGCGGGTGCGGCCCCCCAAGACCGAAAATGGTCAATCCTGATCGGCCCCGAGGGCGGTTTCTCGCCAGAAGAAGGCGAACGCCTGCGGTCACTGCCCTTCACCACCGCCGTTTCTCTGGGTCCGCGCATACTGCGCGCCGACACCGCCGCCATCGCCGCCATGACCTTGTGGCAGGCGGCCGTGGGCGATTGGGAAAAATAGTCCTTCTCCCGTTGGGAGAAGGTGGCCCGAAGGGCCGGATGAGGGTCGGGCGGTGGGCCAAGTCGCACACCGTAACCCTCACCCTTTCGCACAAGAACGACGGCTGCGCCGCCGTGTGCTCAAGCCCTCTCCCGATGGGAGAGGGAATAAGTCGAACCCTGCCCCCTTGAGCCCGGCCTCAACCTCGCCCATCTAGCCGCGACACACGGTCGCTCAGAGATGCGCCGGAGGGGATCTGACGCATGACCGACAACGCGCCGCTGAGCCGGGACATCCTCATCGAAGCCATGTCCAAGGGCGCCAAGCCCAAGGACCAGTGGCGGATCGGCGCCGAGCACGAGAAGTTCGGCTTCGACAAAACCACCCTGGCCCGCCCCGGCTACGAAGGGCCGAACGGCATCAAGGCCATGCTGGAAGGGCTGCAAAGGTTCGGCTGGGCGCCCGTCGAGGAAAACGGCGTCCTGATCGGGCTGGAGCGTCGCAACGACGAAGGCTTCATCGCCTCGGTCAGCCTGGAGCCCGGCGGCCAGTTCGAACTGTCCGGCGCCCCGCTGAAGACCATCCACGACATCTGTTCCGAGACCGGCCAGCACCTAATGGAGGTCAAACAGGTGGCCGACCAGCTGGGCGTCGGCTTCCTGGGCGCCGGCTTCGACCCGCTGTGGACCCGCGAACAGGTGCCGGTCATGCCCAAGGGCCGCTACGACATCATGCGCGCCTATATGCCCAAGGTCGGGACCCTGGGCCTGGACATGATGCTGCGCACCTGCACCATCCAGGCCAACCTCGACTTCGACAGCGAGGCGGACATGGTGGCCAAGTTCCGCACATCGCTGGCGCTGCAACCGATCGCCACCGCCCTGTTCGCCTGTTCGCCCTTCACCGAGGGGCGGCCCAACGGTTTCCTGTCGGCGCGGGCCAATGTCTGGACCGACACCGACGCCGATCGCACCGGCATGCTGGGCTTCGTGTTCGAGGATGGGTTCGGCTTCGAGCGCTATGCCGACTATGCGCTGGACACGCCGATGTATTTCGCCAAGCGCGACGGCAAATACGTCGACGCCTCGGGCCAGTCGTTCCGCGATTTCCAGGCCGGCAAACTGCCCGCCCTGCCGGGTGAATATCCGACGATCAAGGACTGGAACGACCATCTGACCACCCTGTTTCCCGAGGTGCGGCTGAAGGCCTATCTGGAGATGCGGGGCGCTGACGGCGGCCCGTGGAGCCGGATCTGCGCCCTGCCCGCCCTGTGGGCCGGGGTTTTGTACGACGCCCCCTCGCTGGCCGCCGCCTGGGACCTGGTCAAGGACTGGGACATCGCCGACCACGAGCGCCTGCGCCGCGACGTGACCCGCCTGGGCCTGAAGGCCGAGGTGGCGGGCCGGTCCGTGCGCGACATCGCCGTCGATCTGGTCAATATCGCCAAACAGGGTCTCAAGAACCGCGCGAAATTCTCGGGCGGCATGGTGGACGAGCGCGGCTATCTGTCGGAGTTGGAAGACATCGCCGACAGCGGCGTCACCCCCGCCGAACGGCTGCTGGACCTGTATCACGGGGCCTGGTGCGGCGATGTGAAGCGCATCTACGCGGACTTCGCCTACTGAAGACAAGGCGTCCTTAACCCCGGCCCCCGTAAGGTGAGCCCCCTAAGGATAGCCCCCAATGATCAGCACCTCGATCACAGACCCGTTCACGGCCAGCGCTGCGCCCGACGTGGATCTGGACACCTTTTTCGATGTGTCCCTGGATCTGCTGGTGGTGCGAGACATCAATGGACCGGTGATCAAGGCGAGCGCCTCCTGGTTCACCGTGCTCGGCTATCGTCCGGAAGAACTGGTCGGGAGCCTGTTGCCGACCCTGATCCATCCCGAGGATCAGGAGGCCACCCGCAAGGCCATCATCGAGGTCACCAACCGGCGTCCGGGCGATCCGGTGCTGGGTCAGACCAACCGCTACCGCCACCGCGACGGTCATTACGTCACTCTGGAATGGCGCGCCCGGCGGTTCGGCGACCGCATCTACGGCGTGGCGCGCGACGTGACCCAGAAGGTGGCCGACGAGCAGGCCCTGATCGAAGCCAAGGCCGCCGCCGAAGCCGCCAACCAGGCCAAGTCCGACTTCCTGGCCAATATGAGCCACGAGATCCGCACCCCCCTGAACGGGGTAATCGGCATCATCGACGCCCTGTCGCGCACAGGTCTGGACCCTGTGCAGGCCGAGATGGTCGCCCTGATCGCCGCCTCGGGCGAGACCCTGGAACGGCTGGTGTCCGATATTCTCGACGTGTCCAAGATCGAGGCGGGGCAGTTGCAACTGGAAGCCCGCACCTTCGACCTGGACGAGGCCCTCGCGCCCGCGCTCGACATCATGCGCCAGCGCGCCGACGACAAGGGGCTGGAGTTCAGGCTCCAGCGGGGGGCAGACGCGCGCGGCGCCTTCGTCGGCGACAGCACCCGCATCCGCCAGATCCTGACCAATCTGATCTCCAACGCGGTGAAGTTCACCCATGCCGGCTCCGTCACCGTCCGCGTCGCCCTGACCGAGGCCCCCGATGGAGACGCGATGCTGCAGGTCGAGGTGGAGGACACGGGGGTCGGCTTCGACGCGGACCACGCCTCGCGCCTGTTCCACAGGTTCAGCCAGGCCGACGCCAGCATCACCCGGCGGTTCGGCGGCACGGGCCTGGGCCTGTCGATCTGCCATGCCCTGACCGATATGATGGGCGGGCGCATTTCCGCCTGTTCGACGCCCGGCGTCGGCAGCCGGTTCAGCGTTCACCTGCCGCTTGTCCGCGCGGCCGATTCTGCGGCGCTCGCCGCCTCGGCCTTCCCGATTCCGGCGTCCGACAGGCCGCAGCGCCCGCTCCGCGTTCTCCTGGCCGAGGACCATCCGACCAATCAGCGCGTGGTCCAGATGATCCTGGCGGGCCCGCAGTTCGAGCTGGTGGTTGCGGAAGACGGCGCCCGCGCCGTCGATGCCTTCAAGCAGGGGCAGTTCGACCTGGTGCTGATGGACATGCAGATGCCGGTCATGGACGGCTTGACGGCGACCCGCGCCATCCGCGCGTTCGAAGCCGAACGCGCGGCCAACGCCCACACCCCGGTCATCATGCTGAGCGCCAACGCCATGGCCGAACACCGCGACCAGGCGCGGGAAGCGGGGGCGGACAGCCATGTGCCCAAACCGATTACGGCCGCCAGCCTGCTGGCCGGCATCCAGTCCGTCCTGGCCGACTGACGCCTAAGCCGCAGATCAGGCGACGGCGGCGATCAGCGGCGGCCCGCTTTTACGCCAATCGCTGCCGATCCAGCTCAGCACCATATGGGTCAGTTCGACGATATTGATCGGCTTGGCCATACAGCCGTCCATGCCGGCGGCGGCGTATTCGGCCTTCTGCGCCGACAGGGTGTTGGCCGTCAGGGCGACGATGGGGACGGCCCCGCGATGGCCCGGCAAGGCGCGGATGGCGCGGGTGGCGGCGACGCCGTCCATGACCGGCATCTGGATATCCATCAGGATCAGGTCCCAGTCGCCTGTGCGGGCCGCCTCCAGCCCGTCGGCGCCGTTCTCGGCGGTGGCGCAGACGATGCCTTGAGCGTCCAGCACGGCGACGACCAGGGCGCGGTTGCAGTCATGATCATCGACGTAAAGAACCCGAGGCCCGCCCAGTCGCCCCTCGTCCCCTTTCGGAACGACGACGCATGCCTCTTGTGACACGGAGGCGCTGGCGTGCGGCAGAGACTCTGACGTCGCCGGCAGGGACGTGCCTTGGTCCGCCTCTTCGACGTCGCGCGCTGAATGTTCGATCATTTCATTGACCACGGACAACAACTTCTGGCCGGCGTCGTTGATGCGCGCTGCGTGGGCGGCCTGTTCGTCGTCCAGACCTGTGGTCGCCAACAGGTCCGAGAAGCCGATCACCGTGTTCAAGGGAGTGCGCAGTTCATGCGACATGTCGGTCAGGAAGGCCTGGCGCGCCTCGGCCATGGCGGCCTTCTGCTCGGCGGCGGCGCGGGCCTGTTCCGCCTGTATCCGCGCCGTCACATCATGTTCGTCCAGCAGGACGGCGACCTGGCCCGTGGCGGCGTCGGTCGTCTGTCGAACGTCGAGCTGATGCCAGCGCAGGCCCTCGCGCGTGACCACCTGGCAGACGTCGCTGACGGGGTCTCCGGCCAGGGCGGCGTCCAGCAGCGACTGGGCGCGTTCTGGTTCGGCGAAACGCGCCGCGAAACCATCGCTCGCGCCATAGGCCGCAAAGGCGGCGGGATTCGAGAAGATCGGCGCCCCGTCGGTATCGAACAGGCTAATCATCGTCGAGGTATGGCGCAGGGCCTCGGTCGCACGGTTCTGCTCGCCGTCGGCGATGAGCGGCGAGGCCTCCAGCAACATCACGGGCGTGCCGTCTTCCAGATGATAGGTCGAAATCACCGCCGATACCGAGACGGGATGTCCGTTGGGATAGAAGGTCCACTGCTCGCAGACGGCGGCGCCATCGGCGGTCTCGCGCATCAGTCGTTCGACCCGAGCCTCGGCGGCGGGGGAAAGCTGGCCGAAGCCCCGCGCCTGAAGCGCCTCCAGGCTGTCCGCCTCCCACAGCTCCAGAGCCGCCGGATTGGCGTACACCCCACGCCGACTGGCGGGGTCGAACAACCATATTGGACGACGCAGGTCGTCCCAGTCCTGCATTGGCACGGCGCGTCCCTTCTGGACGTCGATCAACAATCGTCTGTTATCAGAGGAAAGGGCTAATGAGGGGCTAAGCGCCCTCTAGGGGAACGCGCTTACTTGGGGCTGCCGCAACCGGAAATTTGGCGCGGCGGGAGGTCACACCACCGCATATCGCGCCGTGATCCCGTCCGGCTGGAAATCATGTTCCGCCAGCTTGTCCAGCGACCGCAGCACCCGCTTCAGGAAGGCGGCGGGATCCCCTGCCTCCACCGCCGGACGCAGCCAGTCGGTGACGACGGCGCGGGTCGGATAGGTTCCCACCGGGCCGGGCATACTCAGCGCCACCTCGACCCCTTCGGCGATCCAGCCGGCCACAGTCGCGAAGAAGTCCGGCGAGGCCAGGAAGTCCGAGGGCCTGATGACATAGAGGGTGATCACCCCGTCCTCGATCCCATCGGGCCGCACGATCACCCCGCTGAGATCGGGCCGCCAGTCCTCCGACAGCTCGACCACCCGCCAAAGGCAGAACCAGACGCGGCAGGTGTTCGGCCGGATCGCATGGACCGAACAGCCGGCGGCCTCGACGCAATAGGCGCACAGCTCGCCGGTCGGCTTGGCCAGTTCGGGCAGGTCCAGCGGAATGGCCCGGCAGCATTCGACGCAGGCCCCGCAGGTCCGGTCGGGCAGCAGGGGCAGGCTCAACCGCCCGCCCGCTCCAGCCGGGCGATGCGACGGTCCATGTCGGCGACCACGGCCTCCAGCCGCGCCTTCTCCGACGCCATGTCCACCGGCGTGCCGTCCTCATAGGCGATGGTCGCGCCTTGGGCGATCAGGTCGAGGCGGTAGATGGCCGTCACGCGCTGGGCCTTGAAGCGCTCGAGGGCGGCGTTTGCGGCGGCCTGGGCGGCGGGATCAGGCGCCGGATGGGGGGCTTGGGTCATGGCCGTGGCTCTATCCCATAGCGTCCTTCGGGGAAACCGGCCTGTGGATACGGGCGTTTGACGGTGAATCGCGAACAGAATCCCTGTATGACGCTCACGGATGATCGGGCGCTTTCCCATCCTCTATATCGCCGAGGCCGACGCCGAGGACGCCGTGCTGTCTTCGGGCGTCCTGGCGCACTTGGTTGAGAGCCTGCCGAACGCCGCCTTCACCATCGTCGGCTCGGCCGCCAGCGCCCCCCTGTTCGCCGATACGCCGCGCCTGGAGCGCCTGCTGGTGCTGGAACGCGAGGGGCATTTCGACTGGATCGCCCTGTGGAACCAGGTGCGCGGGACCAAATGGGGTCTGGTCGTCGATATGCGCGGCTCGACCCTGTCGGGCCGGCTGAGGCGTCACAAGCGGGCGGTGCGCGGCAAGGATGCCCCCGGCCTGCATGCGGTCGAGGCGGCGGCCGCCGTCCTGCAGATGGAGCCGCACGAGGCGCCGACGCCCCGAATTCACGTCTCGGATCTGACAATGGCCCAGGTCGAGGCCCTGATCCCGACCGGCGGCGGCGACGGCCCCATCCTGGCCATCGGCCCCGGCGTCGAATGGATGGGCCGGCGCTGGCCCGCGGAACGCTACGCCAAGGTGGCGACCAAGCTGCTGGCCGACGACGGGCCTCTGGCGGGCGGGCGGCTGATGCTGGTCGGCGAGGAGATCGACCGCGAGGCGGCCCACACCATCCGCTACGCCGTGCCACGCGCGCGGGTCATCGAGCTTCAGGGCAAATTGACGCGGCTCCAGACGGTGGCGGCCCTGTCCAAGGCTCGGCTGTACATCGGAGCGGATTCGATCTGGACCCATCTGGCCGTCGCCTCGGGCGCGCCGGTCGTTGCGGTGTTCGGCCCGTCCGACGAGACGACGCGCGGCCCGTGGAAAGGCGTTTCCGTGCGCGGCCCGCGTTCGTTCGAGGAGTTCAAGACCCTGGATCCCCGGCTGAACCAGGCGATCCAGCACATGATGGACCTGCCGTGGGAACGGGTGCTGAAGGCGGCGCTGCGGGTGTTGAAGGAACGGGGCTGACTGAAAACTCGTCACCCTCGGGCTTGTCCCGAGGGCCCACCTTTCCGCATAAGCAAGCCTGAGAGACGTCGGTCGTGGCGTGCGGTCTCGGTGATCGTGCGGCGGCCGCCATGGGCCCTCGGGACAAGCCCGAGGGTGACGGTGAAGATGATGACCCAGACCTATGACCTGATCGTTCGTGGCGGCGAGGTGGCCAATCACGCCGGGCGGGGCCTGGCCGACGTCGGGGTGATCGACGGCAAGATCGCCTTCATCGGCGACCTGTCCCAGGCCTCGGCCGGCGAGACCTTCGACGCCACGGGCCTGACGGTCCTGCCCGGCGTCATCGACACCCAGGTCCATTTCCGCGAACCGGGCCTGGAGTGGAAGGAAGACCTGGAGACCGGCTCGCGCGCCGCGGCTCTGGGCGGGGTCGTCGCCGTGTTCGAGATGCCGAACACCAATCCCAACACCACCGACCCGGACACCATGGCCGACAAGCTGGCAAGGGCGAAGGACCGGATGTGGACCGACCACGCCTTCTATGTCGGCGGCACGCACGAGAACGCCGACTATCTGGGCGAGCTGGAGCGGCTGCCCGGCTGCTGCGGGGTCAAGGTCTTCATGGGCGCCTCGACCGGGGACCTGCTGATCGCCGACGACGAGGGGGTGCGCAAGGTCCTGTCGAACGTACGCCGTCGCGCCACCTTCCACTCCGAGGACGAATACCGCCTGGTCGAGCGGCGCGGCCTGGCCCGCACCGGCGACTGGACCAGCCACCCCGAGGTCCGCGACGCCGAAAGCGCCATCCGCTCGACCCGCCGCCTGGTCGGCCTGGCCCAGGAGACGGGCGCCCGCATCCACGTCCTGCACGTCACGACGAAGGACGAGATGGAGTTCCTGCGCTTCCACAAGGATGTCGCCACCGTCGAGATCACGCCGCAACACCTGACCCTGGCTGCGCCCGAAGCCTATGAGCGGCTGGGCGCCTACGCCCAGATGAACCCGCCGATCCGGTCGCAAGAGCATGTGGACGCCCTGTGGCTGTGGGGCATGCAGCAGGGCGTCGCCGACGTCCTAGGCTCGGATCATGCGCCGCATACGAAGGAAGAGAAGGCCAAACCCTATCCGGCCTCGCCGTCTGGCATGCCGGGAGTGCAGACGCTTGTGCCCCTGATGCTGACCCATGTGGCCCAGGGCCGGCTCAGCCTTGAGCGTTTCATCGACCTGACCTCCGCCGGGGCCCAGCGGGTGTTCGGCACGGCCAACAAGGGGCGTATGGCCGTCAGCTATGACGCCGATCTGACCATCGTGGACCTGAAGGCGAAGCGCACCATCACGCACGACCAGCAGGCGTCGCGCTGCGGCTGGACCCCGTTCGACGGCGTCGAGGCGACCGGCTGGCCCATGGCCACCATCGTGCGCGGCCGGGTGGTGATGCAGGACGGCGAACTGATCGGCGCGGCCCACGGTCGGCCGGTGCGGTTCATGGAGACGCTGTGAGCCCCGGCATTTCAACAACCGTCACCCTCGGGCTCGTCCCGAGGGCCCACGGCGGACGTCCCACGACCCCCGATGCGAAGGCGACGGCGCATGATCGTCACCTGATCCGCGCGGGGACAGGTAGGCCCTCGGGACGAGCCCGAGGGTGACGGGGGTAAGGGAACAGCTCGGCCTGATCGGCTTCGGCGCCTTCGGGCGGCTGACGGCGCGGCATCTGTCGCCCTGGTTCGACATCTTCGCCCATGACCCAGCGACCACCGACGGCGAGGGCCTCGCGACCCTGACCGACTTGGCTGCGGCCGCCGCCTGTCCCACGGTCATCCTGGCCGTGCCGGTCGAGGCGCTGGAAGCGACATTGACGGCCATCCGCCCCCACCTGCGCCCCGACGCCCTGGTCATCGACGTCGGCTCGGTGAAGGTCAAACCGGCCCGGCTGATGGAAGACCTGCTGCCCCCCGGCGTGCGGATCGTCGGCACCCACCCCCTGTTCGGTCCCCAGAGCGGCAAGCACGGCATCGCCGGCCTGCGCCTTGCCGTCTGCGAAGTGCGCGGCGCCCGCGACGCCCGCCGCGTCGCCGCCTTCTGCCGCCGCGCCCTGGCCCTGAAGGTGTTCCAGGTCAGCCCCGAGGACCACGACCGCGAGGCTGCCACGGTCCAGGGCCTGACCCATCTGATCGCCCGCCTGCTGCTGGCCATGGAGCCTCTGCCGACCCGCATGACCACCGCCAGTTTCGACCGCCTGATGCAGGCCGTCGACATGGTCCGCCACGACAGCCCCGCCGTCTTCCGCGCCATCGAACGCGACAACCCCTTCGCCGCCGAAGTCCGCAACCGCTTCTTCGCCCTGGCGGACGCGGCAAGGGGGGATCTGGACGAAGGATTAGCGCCCCGTCAAAATTGACAAAGCCTGTCAGCACGCCACTCTGAACCGCGAAGAGCGCGGACCTGAGGACCACGACACATGACCCACCCCATCCACATCGGCGTCGGCGGCTGGACCTTCGAGCCGTGGCGCGGGGTCTTCTATCCCGAGGGTCTGGTACAGAAGCGCGAGCTGGAATACGCGGCGTCGAAACTGACCAGTATCGAGATCAACGGCACCTATTATTCGACCTTCAAACCCGACTCCTGGCGCAAATGGCGCGACGAGACGCCGGACGGGTTCGTCTTCTCGGTCAAGGCCAGCCGCTACTGCACCAATCGCAAGATCCTGTCGGAGGGCGGCGAAAGTTTCGACCGGTTCCTGTCCCAGGGCCTGACCGAACTGGGCGACAAGCTGGGGCCGATCAACTGGCAGTTCATGGGCACCAAGAAGTTCGACCCCGAGGATTTCGAGGGCTTCCTGAAACTGCTGCCGCCCGAGAAGGACGGCATCCGCCTGCGCCACGCCCTGGAGGTCCGCAACCCGACCTTCGCCACCGAGCAGTTCTATGATCTGGCCCGCAAATACGGCGCCGCCATCGTCTACGCCGTCGACGACGAGGAGCCGACCTGGCCCCAGATCGACGAGCCCACCGCTGACTTCACCTACGCCCGGCTGATGTCCAGTCGCGAGGACGAGCCGACCGGCATGACCGCCGCCGAACTGGCCGCCGTCGCCGACCAGGCCCGCACCTGGGCCAAACGGGGAGACGTCTTCGCCTATTTCATCGCCGGAGCAAAAGTGCGTAACCCCGCCGCCGCCATTTCCTTGATCGAGCAACTACAGTAGCTGGCCAATCAAAGAACAAGGCAATATGGCAATCTGGCTCGTAGTTTTTGCAGTCTTCGCGGCAACAGAGAAAGGCCGCCCCGTTTCCAAGGCGGCCTCCGTCTTTAGACCAACCGAACGAGTAGTTCGATCACCGCCAACGCTAGCGCGAGCACATGGCCCCCGATCCCGACGCGGAAAATCGTTCCGTTCGGCTTGCTAGCTTCGATAGTGAATTGCAGGTTCATGACCCACCTCCCAAAATCGGACCCCGTACTTTAATCAGTCGAGTAGGGGCTCTGGTTAAGCCAGCGTTTCGCGGTAGGTAGATTCCAGTACTTCTGAAATGTGACCGCGCGGCACGCTTCGACTGGACCGTTAGCGGCTTAACCGCTTGGCCAACAAGTTAGCGGGCAGCTACGCTTTGGCAAGAGGCTGTTGGACCCACATCAAATAACGCCCGTTAGCGGCGGCACCCAAAAAAAAACGTCACCAGTGTCACCTAATTAAATAGATCCCTTACATCCGTGCTTCGTCGCTTGTAGAGGTGCAGCATGGAACAGACGATTTCACCTTCGGTCGAGATAGCGATCAGTCCCGCCCCTGAGGCGGTGCCGACTACGATCAAGGACAAATGGCAGGGGGCTGTCACGCAGGGTTCTGGCTTTGTGGCCGTCCCGGTCGCGCTACTGCGCTTGCAAACAAAGTATCTCCTGACCCCGACCGAAATGATGGTCCTGATCAACTTGCTCGCGCATTGGTGGGACCCTGCACGTGCCGTATTTCCTCGCTCCACCACAATTGCGAAGCGCATGGGCATCGACACGCGCACGGTGCAGCGCGCCACGTCAAAGATGGAGAAAGCCGGACTTATTACACGCGGCATCGACGATCAGGGACGCCGCATTTTCAGTTTCGAGGGATTGGTCGCCAAGTTGGCTCGTGATGTGCCTGTAGCCTACGCGGCTCAGGCGCAGGAAACCCATGGGACCTAGAGTTCATGATCCGGCTCCCCATTCCCAAGTCTCGCCAGTCCGCCTCCGTCAAACTGAGGGATGAAGTTGCCGCGCCTGACAGGCGGTGGGGCGGTAACATCGACATCAAGATCGATGTCGCAGCCTGTATAGGAAAATCCCTTGGGGGCTTGGCTTTCATCATACTGGTCGTTGGGACAATCATGTATCCGGATCGAGGTCCCGGCTCATTTGCGGGCCAAATGATTATGTCAGTCTGGCAAGGCAGTCAGACTGCGGCTGGAAAATAAACCAGATATTTTTCTGCTAAACATCTAACAACTTGACCGCCGCCGAGTTGGCCGTCGCCGACTAGGCCAAGGCCTGGGCCGAACGTGGCGACGTCTTCGCCTATTTCATCTCGGGCGCGAAGGTGCGGAACCCCGCGGCGGCCCAGGCGCTGATCGCCCAGTTGAAATGACGCGCGCCGCCTTGCGGCCAGTCGACCCGGGCCACATCTGTCGCCCACGCCCCAAAGCCTGCCCCAAAGCCTAAGGACTTCCCCATGCCGATCGCCACACGCGCCTTCGCCGCGACCGCCGCCGACAAGCCCCTGACGCCCTACAGCTTCGAACGGCGCGACCCCGGCCCGGACGATGTGCTGATCGACATCAAGTTCAGCGGCATCTGTCACTCCGACCTGCACATGGCCCGCAGCGAGACCGGCCCGGCGCCCTACCCCCTGGTGCCCGGTCACGAGATCGCCGGCGTGGTGGCGGCGGTCGGGTCGAACGTCACCCGCTTCAAGGAAGGCGACCGCGTCGGCGTCGGCTGTATGGTCGACAGCTGCCGCGAATGTTCGTCGTGCCAGGAAGGTCTGGAGCAGTATTGCGTGCCCGGTTTCACCGGCACCTATGGCGCCAAGGACACGAAGGGCGGCACGGCCGAGACCATCACCCAGGGCGGCTATTCCGACCACATCACCGTCGATCAGCATTTCGTCCTGTCCATCCCCGACAGCCTGCCGCTGGACGTCGCCGCCCCCCTGCTGTGCGCCGGCGTCACCACCTATTCGCCGCTGAAGACCTGGGGCGTCGGACCGGGGTCCAAGGTCGCGGTCATCGGCCTGGGCGGCCTGGGCCATATGGCGGTCAAGCTGGCGGCGGCCATGGGCGCCGAGGTCACGGTCCTGTCCACCTCGGACCGCAAGAAGGCCGACGCCGAGCGGATGGGCGCCAAGCATTTCCTGATCAACTCGGACAAGGCGGCGATGAAGGCTGCGGCCGAGAGCTTCGACCTGATCATCAACACCGTCTCGGCCACGCACGAGATCTCCAGCCAGGTCCAGCTGCTGGCCCGCGACGGCACAATGGTCATGCTGGGCCTGACCACCGAGGGCCTGCCGGTCTATGCCGTGCCCCTGCTGTGGCGTCGTCGCCGCATCGCCGGTTCGCTGATCGGCGGCATCGCCGAGACCCAGGAGATGCTGAACTTCTGCGCCGAACACGGCATCGCCTGCGACATCGAGACGATCGCGCCGGACCAGATCAACGAGGCCTATGAGCGGATGCTGAAGTCCGACGTCCGCTATCGCTTCGTCATCGACATGGAAAAGCTGGCGGCCTGAGCCTTCCGCGACATCAAGCCCGGTTTCCGCAAAGAAAATCGGGCTTTGCCTGCAACCCAGACGTGGTTAAACCTCTCTGGGACGGCTCGCATCAGACGGGCTTCAAGGGACAAGGAAGCAGCGATGCGCGTAGCGTTCGTGACCGGCGGGACCCGGGGAATCGGCAAGGCGATCGTGCAACGCCTGACGGAGGACGGGATTCGCGTCGCCGCCGGCTACTCCGGCAATGACGAGGCCGCCTTCGCCACGGCCCAGGCGCTGGGCTGTATGGTGGTGAAGGGCAATGTCGGCAGCTTCGACGACTGCGCCCGCGCCGTAGCCGAGGTCGAGGCCCAACTGGGGCCGGTCGACATCCTGGTCAACAACGCCGGCATCACCCGCGACGGCTTCTTCCACAAGATGAGCCATGACCAGTGGTCCGACGTGATCCGGGTGAACATGGACAGCGTCTTCAACACGACCCGCCAGGTCATCAACGGCATGCGCGAGCGCGGCCACGGCCGGATCGTCAACATCTCCTCGATCAACGGCCAGAAGGGCCAAGTCGGCCAGACCAACTATTCCGCCGCCAAGGCCGGGATGATCGGTTTCACCAAGGCGCTGGCGCTTGAAAACGCCAAGAAGGGCGTAACGGTCAACTGTATCGCCCCCGGCTATATCGACACCGAGATGGTCGGCGCCATGGACCCCAAGGTGCTGGACTCCATCGTGGCCCAGATCCCGGTCGGCCGCCTGGGTAAGGGCGAGGAGATCGCCGACATGGTGTCCTGGCTGGTCGGAGAGCGTGCCGGATATGTCACAGGCTGCACACTGTCGTTGAACGGCGGCCAATACCTGGTCGGGTGAACGGGCTTCGCCCAAAATCCGCCGCGTGACGGTTTCATCCACAGTCTCATGAAGTTGACGGAAACGGCTTGGGCGAAAAAATCGCCTCGCGTGACCGCGATGGCGTTCGCGGCCGTCGTGGGCCTCGGCCTGTCCGTCGCTGCGCCCGCCGTCCTGCCGTCGGACTGTCACGCCCAGTCGCGCCGCAACCTGGAACCGTCGGCCCGCTATGTCTCGGGCACGGGTCAGGGGTTCGTACTGGATGTGACGGGGTCGCGCCCCCTGTTGCGGTTCGACCGGTCGACCGAGATCTGGGTGCTGCGCGCCACCCCCGCCCCACGCGGCGACATCGTCTATCGCAACGACAACGGCGACCAGGTTCTGCGCGTCACGGCCGACGGCCGCATGACCCTGTACACGACCAGTGCGCCGCAAGGGTCGCCGGTCTCGCCGTCGGGTCAGGCCGCGCCGTTACTGGCGCCGGGTCTGACGGCGGTCCAGCTGTGGAATTACATCATCCGTCAGAGCGACCGAGCCAGTCGCGCCCTGGGCCGGCTGGTGGTGGTGGATGTGGACATCCAACCGGGCTCGGAAGCCGTCGCCGCCGACGCCTTATCGACCGCTGTCGACGCCATCGCCCGTATGTCCCGTTCGCAAATACTGCGACGTGAGGCCGACCGTATCCGCCGTATCGAAATTGTCGATCAAGGTCGGGGCCCCCAGGCGACCTTCTCTCGCGGCGTCCTGCGCATCGTGATCGAACCGCGCGCCGGCGTGGCCGGCCGGCCCTCCTCGGCCCGGGTCGTCCGCGTGGTCGCGGACGACGTCCTCAGCCGCTGAAGCCGTCCTTCGCCGCCCGACGCGCGGCGAACTGAGCCGCATCGGTCGCCGTCAGAAACGGATTGAACCGCAGCTCAGCCCCTATGGTGGTCGGCACCGTTGGCTCACCCCGCTCCCGCGCCGCGAAGATCGTCTCGGCGTGAGACCGGGCCTCAGGGCGATCATCCAGACTCAGCAGGAAGCGGGCGTTCGAAGCCGAATACTCGTGAGCGCACCAGATCACGGTCGCCTCGGGCCAGGCGGCCAGCTTGCGCAGACTAGCCCACATCTGCTCCGGCGTCCCTTCGAACAGCCGGCCGCAGCCCAGGGCGAACAGGGTGTCGCCGACGAAGGCCAGCTGATCCTCGACCGAGCGGAACACAACATGGCCCAGGGTGTGGCCGGGCGTGGCCGTGACCTCGAACCGGGTCTCGCCCACCATGACCCCGTCGCCGTCCGCGACGACCCGATCCAGCGGCGCGACCCGGCGCACCTCTTCCGGCCCGACGATCTCACAGCCCGTCTCGGCCTTCAGCCGTTCGTTGCCCTCGGTGTGGTCCGGGTGCCAATGGGTGTTCAGGATCATATCCAGCCGGCCCCAGCCCAGGGCCTCCAGCTCTTCCAGAATGCGCGCCGCATCGGGCGTATCGACCGTGGCCACAACGCCGGTGGCCGTATCGCGGATCAGGAAGCCGTAGTTGTCGCTGCGGCACGGAAACAGGTGAACATCCAGGGTCATGGACGCGTTCTAGCAGGCGGGCCCGACCCGGCCTATGGTGGACCCATGCGGCGCAGCATCGACGAGCTTCGAACCTTCTACGGCGAACCGACCGGAGCGCTGGTGCGACGTCTTCTGGCGCGGCGGCTGGACGACGCCTGGGGCGAGACGCCCGACTGCGACGTGCTGGGCATAGGCTACGCCACACCCTGGCTGGACGCCTTCGTCGGCGCGCGGCGCATCGTCGCGGCCATGCCGGGCGGCCAGGGCGTCGAACACTGGCCCAGCGTGGGGCGCAACCGCACCCTTCTGGTGGACGACCGCCGCCTGCCCTTCGCCGCCGGATCCTTCGACCGCATCCTTCTGGTGCACGCGTTGGAAGAAGCCGACGATCCCGCCGCCCTGCTGCTGGAGGCCGTGCGCGCCCTGGCCCCCACCGGCCGCATCATCCTGGCGGCGGCGGCGCGCGGCGGCCTGTGGGCGCGGGCCGAGAACACCCCCTTCGGCCACGGCCGTCCCTTCACCCGGGGCCAGTTGGAACGGCTGGTGCGCGAGGCGGGGCTGGAGCCGGCGGCCTGGTCCCAGACCCTGTATGTCCCGCCCTGGACGCCGCTGCTGCCCCTCGCCGACGGTTTCGAACAGGTCGGGCGCCGTGTCGCGCCGGGGACGGCCGGATTGATCCTGCTGGAAGCATCCCGTCAGGCCTATGCCCGCATCCGCCCCAGCGGCCACGCCCAGCGGGTTCCCGCCAAGCCGGCCCTGACGCCCCAACCCGCCGCCTCCGTCACCCCGGACTGGCCGCGCTGACGGGGAGTTGAGCCTGACCCATCTGGTCGCCGAACTCGAACGGCCTTATGGCGAAGCCCATGCACCGTCTGATCCTCATGCGACACGCCCAGGCCGAGGGCTCCAGCCCGTCCGGCGGGGATGAAACCCGTCCCCTTTCCGCCGTGGGACGCGGCGAGGCCCTGCTGATGGGCAAGGCCCTGGCCGAGCGCGGGCTGAAGCCCGACCTGGCCCTGGTCTCATCCGCCACGCGCACCCGCCAGACCTGGGAGCAGATGCACGATGCCCTCGGCGACGTCGAAGTGCGTGAGGAGCCGCGCCTCTATAACGCCCCGTCCGAGGTGCTGCGCCGCTTCGTAGAGGACAACGAGGATCAGGCCGGCTGCCTGCTGGTCCTGGCCCATAATCCCGGCGTCCATGTTCTCGCCGGCGAATATCTGACCGAGAGCGCCGCCTCCCCGGCCGTTCTGGAACGCCTGGCCGGGGGCTTCCCGACCGGCGCCGCCGCCCTGTTCACCGTCGATGTCGCCGGCCGCTGCACTTACGAAGGCTTCATCACGCCGCGTGGCCTGCCCCCACTCGGCCAGGGCGGCGCCGCATGACCGACACCGCCTACAAGATCCTCGCCGCCGCCGAATGGCGCGCCGCCCTGGCCGAGGGCCGTTACGAGGGCTCCGCCGTCGATCTGGCGGACGGCTACATCCATATGTCGACCGGCGAACAACTGGTCGAAACCGCGCGCCGCCACTACGCCGGCCAGACCGATCTGGTGCTGCTCACCGTGGACCTGGGACGGTTCGGAGACGAGCTGATCTGGGAGCCGTCGCGCGGCGGCGATCTGTTTCCGCACCTCTACGCCCCCCTGCCCGCGACCGCCGTTGCAGCGACGCGCGCCTTTGCGGTCGCCGACGACGGGGCGATGATCTTCAAGGACCCGGCATGAGCCTGTTCGACCTCGGCTCGGCCGCCCTGCGTCGCCTTGATCCCGAAACCGCCCACCAGCTGGCCATCAAGGGTCTGGCCTTCGCCCCCCTGCCCGCGCCGGCGGCCGACGATCCCATCCTGCACACGACGTTGGCAGGATTGACCCTGCCCAATCCCGTCGGCCTGGCCGCCGGTCTGGACAAGAACGGAGAGGCGCTGCGCGGCCTGTCGCGGCTGGGCTTCGGCTTCGTCGAATGCGGCTCGGTCACGCCCCGCGCTCAGCCCGGCAATCCCAAGCCCCGCCTGTTCCGCCTGACCGAGGATCGGGCGATCATCAACCGGATGGGCTTCAACAACCAGGGCCTGGAGGCCTTCGCCGCCCGGCTGGATCATCGCCCGTCGGGCGTGGTCGTCGGCGCCAACCTGGGGGCCAACAAGGATACGGAGGACAAGGCAGCCGACTATGTCGCCGGCCTGCAGCGCCTGGTCGGCCGCGCCTCCTATTTCACCGTCAACATCTCCTCGCCCAACACCCCCGGCCTGCGCGCCTTGCAGGGGCGCGAACAGCTGGACGATCTGCTGGGCCGGATCGACGCCGCCCGCCCGACCGACGGCGCCGCGCGCATCCCGGTCTTCCTGAAGATCGCGCCCGACCTGATCGCCGACGAGATCGGCATGATCGTCGAGGCCTCTCTGGCGCACCGGATCGACGGCCTGATCGTGTCCAACACCACCCTCGAACGACCGGAGACCCTTCGATCTCTCGACGCAGGCGAGACGGGCGGACTGTCCGGCGCGCCGATTCGTCCCTTTGCGGAAAAGGCCCTGCGCGCCGCCGCCGAGGTCGCACAAGGCCGTCTGCCGCTGATCGCGGTCGGCGGAATCGACAGCGGGGCCGAGGCCTACGCCCGGATCCGCCTGGGCGCCTCGGCTGTTCAGATCTATTCGGCCCTGATCTACGAAGGGCCGGGTCTGGTGGCGCGGATCAAGCGGGATCTGGCGTCTCGGCTGCGCGCAGACGGATTTTCTTCGATTTCAGAGGCTGTCGCCGCCGCCCGTTGACGGAGCGTTAGGCCCATCTGGCGTCTAATGCGCGCAAGCGAACGAACACGGTTCGCATTGCCGGGAAGCTGGATGTCCAAGACGCCCACCGACGCGATGGCCGAGAGCGGCTGGACCGTGGCCGCCCGCCACCGTCGCGGCACGCTGCTGCAGCGCGTCGGAATGGGCGCCGCCGTGGGGCTGGTGGTCATGCCCATGGTCGGCTGGCCGATCTGCCTGACCTGGTTCGCCGCCTATCTTTTGGTGCAGGGGCTGGAACGACTGGCGCTCCCTTCACCGCGCCGGAACATGGCCGAAATCTCCCTGGGGCGCAGGGCCACGACCTGCCTGATCCTGTTCGTCAGCGCCTCGGTGTTCGGCAGTCTGTCGATTCCGATGTGGCTGATCGGCGGCCCGATGGGCGGCGTCTGCGCAGCTCTTATGCTGCCGGCGCTGATGCTGTTCTCAATGATCAATTCGCCACGGTCCAAGTCGGTTCTCGCCGCGTCTCTGGCGCCGCCGATGCTGTATCTGCTGGCCGTCCCCTTCCAGGCCTCCGCCTTCGGCGCCCCGCCGCCCATGGTGATGACCGCGGCGGCGGCTGTCATTCTGGTGGCCTTCTTCACCATCATCAGCTGGCAGCGGATGAGTGATGCGACCGAGAGCCAGATACGCGCCCGCGCCGAGGCCGAAGCCCTTCGTCTCAAGGCCGAGCAGGACCTGGTCGCGCACACCGCCTTCCTCGCCGCCATCGGCCATGATCTGCGCACGCCCATCGGCGCGATACTGACCGGCGCCGCCGAGCTTCAGAGCCTGCACCCGCAGTCGCGATCCACCACGTTTCTGATCACCGACGCCGGCCTGATGATGAAATCCCTGCTGGACGACCTGCTGGATCACACCAAGATCGGGGCCGGACGAATGACGGTCGAGGCCGTCGATTTCGATCTGCGGGCCATGCTGGCCCAGACGCTTCGCCTTTGGCGCGGTCCGGTCGAGGCCAAGGGGCTGAAACTGCGGGTTCAGGGCGCGTCGCGCATGCCGCGCGGAGTCCGGGGCGATTCCATGCGCATCCGCCAGGTGCTGAACAATCTGCTGTCGAATGCGGTGAAGTTCACGCCGAGCGGCGAGATCACCTTGCGGATGGACGCCTGGCCGGAAGAACCTTCCGGCTATTGCCTGCTGCTGGAGGTCCAGGACACCGGACCGGGGCTGACCGATCAGCAGCTGACGCGGTTGTTCAACCCTTTCGACCAGACGACCGACGGCGTCAGCGCCCGTCATGGCGGATCCGGCCTGGGCCTGGCGATCAGTCGCGACCTGGTCGAACTGATGGGCGGCCGCCTGACGGCGCGCAGCGTCGAGGGTCAGGGCGCCTGTTTCACGGTCTCGCTCATGCTCCCGCGCACCGATGAGGGCGCCGCAACGCCGATCATGATCGACGAAAGCCGCCTCGACATCGCACAGGCCCTGACGTCGCAGGACATGGCATCGCAGGCCCTGACATCGCAGAAAATGGCCGCGCCGACGCCTGTCGCGGACGCCCCCGCCTCCATGCCTGAAGACGATCAGGACCGCCCCTTGCGCGTCCTGGTCGTGGACGACCATGACATCAACCGCCGCGCCGTGCAGTTGATCCTCCAACCGCTGGGCTGCGACATCGTCACGGCCGCTGACGGCATGATCGCCCTGGAGCGCTGCGCCGAAACCGTGTTCGACGTCATCTTCATGGATGTCCGCATGCCGGAACTGGACGGCCGCGAGACCACCCGGCGTCTGCGCGCCGGCGGGGGCCCCAACGCCCGCACCCCGGTCGTCGCCGTCACCGCCGACACCGCGCCCGAGGACGTCGCGGCCTGCCAGGCCGCAGGCATGGCCTATTTCGTGTCTAAGCCCCTGACGCCGCCGGCGCTGCTGGGCGCCTTGCAGCATGTGCTGGACGAGACGGCCGCAGCGGCCGAAACCGTCGCCGCCTGATCTCTGACGGCGGCCACCAGCCGTTCGGCCTGATCCGGCCGGAGCAGCTCGCATTCCCACACGGTCAGAACCCGCCAGCCCGTCGCCTCCAAATCTGAGCTCACACGGGCGTCGCGCGCGCGGTTGCGCCCGATCTTGGCGGTCCAGTACTCGGTATTGGCCTTGGGGCGCCGCGCCCCGCGCGGGCAGTCGTGGCCGTGCCAGAAGCAGCCGTGGACGAACAGCGCGACCCTGCGCCCCTTCATCGTCACATCCGGCTTGCCCGGCAAACCCATGCCGCCCAGCCGATAGCCGATCCCGGCCGCACGCAGAATCCTGCGCACGGCCAGTTCCGGCGACGTGTCCCGCCCCTTAACGCGGCGCATCACGGCGCTGCGTTGTTCGGGCGTGAAGACGTCGGTCATTGGTTCATCAGATCAGAGCTGCGCCAGCAGATGCTCCGCCGACGAGACCTTGAACTCGCCGCCCTGTTCGATGTTCAGCTGGGCGACGACGCCGTCCTTGACCAGCATGGAATAGCGCTGCGACCGCTGGCCCAGGCCAAAGCCCGAACCATCCAGCACCAGACCCAGTTCGCGGGTCAGATCGCCGTTGCCGTCGGCCAGCATGACGATGGACTCGTCCTCGATGCCCTGGCTTGCGGCCCAGGCCTTCATGACGAAGGCGTCGTTGACCGAGATACAGGCGACCACATCGACGCCCTTGCCCTTGATGGCCTCAAGATTGTCCTTGAAGCCCGGCAGATGGCGAGCCGAGCAGGTCGGGGTGAAGGCGCCGGGAACGGCGAACAGGGCCACGGTCTTGCCCGCGAAGATGTCAGCCGTGCTGACGGGTTTGGGGCCTTCGGCGGCCGCCTGGGCGAAGGTCGCGTCGGGGATGCGATCGCCGATCTGGATGGTCATGAAGTCTCTCCGCGGGGGGTGGTTGGATGCACCCGAGACAGATAGACGCCCCCGCCGCCGCTGCAAGCGTCAACACGCCTTGCGCCGCGGCGTTTCGCACCCGATGATATGGTTATCATGACCGACGCCTCTTCCCTGACCGGCCGTCTTCTGGTGGCTATGCCCGGCATCGGCGACTCGCGGTTCGACCACGCCGTCATCCTGATCTGCGCCCACGGGCCGGATCACGCCATGGGTTTGCGGATCGACAGCCCCGCCCAGGGCGTCGACCTTAAGACCGTGCTGGACAAGCTGGACGCGCCGGCGCCCGAACAGGCTGTCGGCCGGCCGGTGCTGATGGGCGGGCCGGTCGAGCGCGAGCGTGGTTTCGTGCTGCACACCGACGACTGGGGCGTGGGCCCCGACACCCTGCCTTTCGGCGACGGCCTGGCCATGACCGGCACGCGGGAAGCCCTGGCCGCCATGACCGACGAAATCTCCGGCCCGCGTCGTTCGACCCTGCTGCTCGGCTACGCCGGCTGGGGCGAGGGCCAGCTGGAGGATGAGCTGGCTGACAATGTCTGGCTGACCGCGGACGCAGACCTGGATCTGATCTTCGACGGCGACCACGAGTCCAAATGGGCCCGCGCCCTGGCCCAGATGGGCGTCGAAGCCGGCCGGCTGTCCAGCCAGGGCGGGCGCGCTTAAGACCCGCTCACCTGTAAGGCGGACGCATTAGACGGCGGCGATTTCCGCCTCGGCCTCGATCTCGCTTTCGAGAGGATCTTCCATCCGCGCCGCCAGGACGTCCAACACCCGCAAGGCGGCCCCCAAATCCTCGTTGGAAAGCCCCTGAAACAGCAGTTCTCGATCAAGGGCCGCCGTGGTTTCCGATCCGTCCAGCGCCTTCAGGCCCGCCGGCTCCAGCTTGATCAGGTTCGCGCGTCCGTCGCCGGGCAAGCGATGCTTCGACACCAGGCCGTCGGCAAGCAGCCGCGTCACCCGGCGCGACAGCGTCGGCTCCGATAGCTGTAGTCCGTCGGCGAGTTCGGACTGGGTCAGACCTTGGGGGGCGTGTTTCAGAAGATGAAGCGGCGCTCGCTGCGCGTTCGTAAATCCATAGGCCTTGAAAAGCCGGCTTGCCCGCGTCGTCCAGCGGCGGGCGATAAGCGCGATCCTTTGCTTGATAAGAATCTGAACCGCTTCCCGGCTTCCGTCGCCCAAGTCCGACCCAGACTGTCGAATTAAGTCTTTCTCGCCATCTACTTGGACACTATCAGACATTGAAAGAATTCGTACCCGCGCCACACGAGGCTAAATGAGTCGCCTCGTAAAATTTACGCAGAATCACCTAGTCGGATGGCTGTAGTTGCGCAAGCGCACATACCCTGTGGGTTGAAAATTAACCAATCCTCGACGCTAAGCTTCAGTTAGCCAGGCAACCATAATACCTAGTGGAATATTCAATACTTGTTTACACAAATTCGCCTTCGATGAGTGATCGCGAATGCGCGGACTTAGTTTGTCGCCGTACAGCTGGTTCTCCGCATTAACGAAATCGCTAGGCGCATGCGCGAGACTTGGGCGGACTGGAGCAGTCGCGGCGGGTTTGTCCGAAGCGATCAATCCCGGCGGCCGGTTCGGCAGCGAATGGAGAGGCGTTCTGTGATGACAGTTTCCAAAGGCGGCCGTCGTGAACTGGTCGGTTTCCGTGTCGGCGAACAGGCCTTCTGCATCGACATCACCTCGGTGCTCGAAATCCGCGGCTGGACCCCGACCACACCCCTGCCCAAGGCGCCGGACTATATGAAGGGCGTCGTCAATCTTCGCGGCTTGGTGCTCCCCATCATCGATCTGGCGGCGCGGCTCGGCCTGCCGACCAAGGAGCCGTCGGCCCGTCACGCCATCATGGTGGTCAAGTGCGGCGCACGTACAGTCGGCCTGCTGGTCGAGGCCGTGTCGGATATCGTCGAACTGGACGACTCCGCCCGGCAGGAGACGCCGGAACTGGGCGACGGCGCCGGCGGAGCGGGCGTGATCGCCGGCATCTTCGCTGTCGACGGCGAAATGATCAGCCTGCTGGATCTGGACAACGTCCTGCCCCCGATGGCCGAGGCCGCCTAGGCCTCGCCCTCTAGGCCCGGATGATCACGTCGCCAGGGCGACGATCAGCAAGACCCCCAGAAACAGGCACACGCCCTGCCAGAACCGCACCGGGTCGCGCTCCATAAGCGACAGCGGGCGGGGCGCGGGCGCGGCGGCGGCGCTGCCCGTCTCCAGCACATGGATCAGCTCCTCGACGTCCTCGAACCGCTCGTCCGGATCGACGGCGACGGCGCGCATGACGGCGGCCTCCAGCCAGGCGGGCATGTCCGGCCGGCGTCGCCCGAGGGATACGGGCGCGCGATCAAAGCGCGGCGCGTCCGACGGATCCACCTCGCCCCACGGATAGGCGCCGGTGAACAGCCGGTACAAGGTCACGCCCAGGGCGAACTGATCGGTGGCGGCGTTCCCGCTCTCGCCGTCATACATCTCGGGCGCCTTGAAGCCGGGGGTGCCGGGCGCCTCGGCCTCGGCGAACTCTTCGGCCCGTTTCAACCGCGCCACGCCCAGGTCGACCAGCTTCAGTCCGCCGTTCGCCTCCAGGATCACATTGTCCGGCTTGATGTCGCGGTGGATGACCCCGGCCCGGTGCAGCACCGCCACCCCTCGCGCCAGCTTCAGCGCCACGCCGATCCCCTCGGCGATCTCGAACGGTCCGTCCTCAGCTAAGCGCGCATGCAAGGTCTGGCCCTGATAGAAGGGTTGGACGATGTAGAGCCGGCTCTGGCGCCCCGCATCCAGGCTCAGCACCTTGCCGACGAAGGGGCTGTCGATGCGTCGCCCGATAAAGGCCTCGCGCAGAAAGGCCGTCCGCGCGCCCCGCTCCGACACCGCCGCAGGCTTGGGAAACTTCAGCACCACCCGTTCGTCGCCGGACCGGGCGTCGCCGGACCGCGCCAGGAACAGCCGCGTATAGCGCCCGTCCGCCACCAGCCGCTCCAGATGGAACCCATCCACCATCTGCCCCTGTTTCGGCGGCGGCAGGATGGCCAGTCCCTCGGCCTCGGCCGTGATCGCCTCCCAGTCCGGCGCCCCGATCCCCATAACGTCGATGACCAGGGCCGTGGCGTTGTCGCGCGCCCCGACCTCGGCCACCTCGTCCAGAATGGCCTGGGCGTCCGCATCCGGCGATCCGCGCCGCCCCAGCAGCCGCGCCAGAGTCGCGTCGCTCAGCACCCCGTGCACCCCGTCCGTGGTCAGCAACAGTCGGTCGTGCGGGTGCAGCTCCACATGGCGCACGTCCAGCTTGACGTCCGCCTCGATGCCGACGGCGCGGTACAGCACATGGCTCAGCCCCTGCTGGGCCCGGGTGTGATCATCGGTCAGCCGCGTCAGCACCCCGTCGCGGAAATGCCAGGCCCGGCTATCCCCCACGTGCAGCGCCACCGCCTCGCGTCCGCGCAGGATCAGGGCGGTGAAGGTGGTCGCCGCCGCCTCCATGGCCGGATCGATCCGCCCGCGCGCATGGAGCCAGCGGTTGAAGCCCCGCAGCGCCTTGATCCCGTTCGCGGCGATGCCGTTCAGCGGGTTCTGGTCCAGATAGCCGTCGATGAAGCTGCGCGTCGTCAGCTCGGCCGCCATCCGTCCGGCCTTCGATCCCGACACCCCGTCGGCGATCACGGCGATCACCCCATGCTCGCGCTGCTCGGCCGGCGTGCCCAGATGCACCCCGCCGAAATCCTGATTGTCCGCCTTCGGCCCCTGTGCGGTGGCGAAACCGGCGGCGATCTCCAGTCTGGCGTCGGTCACGATCCCCTCCCCGAGCCGCCATCCTAGGCACAAGGCCCGGGATGGCGAAATGAGAAACAAGTCCCTCTGGGCCAGCCCATTCTGGACAAGACGGTCATCGCTCCTATCTCAGCATCGCACCTCTGGAGCCGACCATGTCCTCGACATCCGATGACGCCATAATGACCGCCTGTCTGACCCGGTTCGGCGCGCTCAAGCTGGAACAGCAGACCGACCCCAAGGCCCTGCTTGAAATCCTGTATTTGGCCGAGCGTTTCGAGGCCGGGGACGACCTTCAGCAGGCCAAGGCCGTCTATGATCCTGCCATCTGGAAAAGCGTCGAGCCCAGCGACATGAAACGCCGCCTGATCGCGTTGGACGGCTTCATGCAGACGCTCGCCGAGCGTCGTCTGACCGCCTGGGGCGTGGCCCACTAGCCTGCATTAAGCCGACCGCTGCTTCAGCGGCGCCGTGCCGTCGGCCAGACTCTCGGCCAGAACAGGGCTTGCGATGTCAGCGGCCCAGTGCAGATCTGATTCGAGCCCGCTCCAAATCCGCAGCGAAGAAGGTGAAAAAGAGCAGCTTCACCAGCATCATGACGCTGCGCTCTCCAGAGCGCCCAAACCCAGAAAGACTGACCGCTGTCAGCTGGAGCAAGCCGAAATAACCGAGTGCCAGAAGGAATTTCAGAAACTTCAGAAACTCACCTTGCGCCCAGCCGAAATGGACGCCCGATACGACGATCAGATTGGAGACTAAGGTAAGCCCCAGAAGAATCGCTTCAGGTCTTATCTTCGCCTTGCCTCCAGGCACCCTGACCGTCAGGCAGAATATTCCGACAGAACCGAAAGAGAGCGTGCTTCCCGCCAGATAGAATGCGGTACGGAGGGGGCTACCAGCGTCGCCTCCCGACAATATGACTAGGAAAAAGCCTAACAACGAGGCCGCAGCCAAGCCTGTCACCCGCGTCATAGTAGCCCCAACCGTTCCATAGGCGACGCCCTTAGACGATTTAACGCGGATGAACGAGAGCCCCTAAGCCGACCGCTGCTTCAGCGGCGCCGTGCCGTCCGCCAGGCTCTCGGCCAGATAGACCTCCGCCTCCTGGGCCGGGAGCGCCGGCGCATAGCCGAAGCCCTGGCCGTAGTGGCACTGGGCCTCCAGCAGCAGGGCGGCCAGTTCGGCGTTCTCCACCCCTTCGGCCACGACCTCCAGCGACAGGTCGCGGCCCAGATTGACAACCGACTTGACGATCTTGGCCGAGCCCTCGTCCTTGTTCATCGTCAGCACGAAATAGCGGTCGATCTTCAACGTATCGAACGGCAGGCGCGCCAGGTACGACAGGGACGAAAAGCCGGTGCCGAAATCGTCCAGCGCCAGCGACGCCCCGACATCCTTCAGCGACTGCAGCACCTCGGCGGCGTGCGCGGTGTCGCGCATGATGTCGCCCTCGGTCACCTCCAGCTTCAGCGCCCCCTTGGGCAGGCCGCTTTCCTTGATGATCCGGGCCACGTCCTCGCACAGGTGCGGGCGTTCGATCTCGCCGACCGACAGGTTGACGCTGCAGAACATCTTGCCGGCCAGGGGGTGGCGCTGGATCCATTCGGCCAGCTGCCGCGCCGACTGGGTCATCATCAGCAGGCCCAGGTCGTTCATCATGCCCAGGTCGGCGGTCAGGCCCAGGAACTCGTCCGGCGGCACCAGGCCGCGACGCGGGTGACGCCAGCGCGCCAGGGCCTCGAAGCCCGCCACGGCCCCGGTGTTCAGGTTCACGATCGGCTGGAAGAAGGGCACGATCTCGCCGCGCACGAAGGCGTTCCTCAGATCCGCCTCCAGGGCCAGTCGGCTCAGGCTGTCGCTCTCCAGCGCCCGGCCATAGGCGGCCGATCCGCCGCGTCCGGCGCCCTTGGCCGATTCCACCGCCAGTTCGACCCGGCGTAGCAGTTCGGACGCATCCGGCGCGTCCGGCCCGCCCTCGACCACCACCGCCCCGATGGAGACGGTCGGATAGATGTCGAAACCCGCCACCCGCAGCGGCTGCTCCAGCGCCTCCCGCAGGCGATAGCTGGCGTGGGAGGATGTTTTGGGGATGATGACGGCGAACTCGTCCTCGCCGATCCGCGCGGGCGAGGCCTCCTTGGAGAAGGCGGCCGCCAGACGCGATCCCAGGGCCGACAGCACCAGGTCGGTCCGCTCGTGCCCCAGGGCCTCGTTCAGGCGGCGCAGACGATCGACGTCGCCGACCACGATCTCGTATTCGCCCGGCTGGGTCAGGACCTCGCCGACCCGCGCAACGAAGGCGCGACGGTCCAGCAGGCCGGTCAGCACATCCCGGTCCGACCCGGCGAACTTGGTCTCCAACGCCACCACCCCGGCGGCGCGCAGCCCGTCCTCCAGCCAGACGCCCCGCCACAGGCAGGTCTCGGATCCGCGCATCCGCAGGCGCACGGCGATCTCGGTCCCCTCCTCCTGCGGCTTCAGCATTTTCTCGGCCAACGACCGGTCCTGCGGCATGGACGAGGCGACGAAGCCGGCGCCCGAACATTCCGGCGCCAGCGGCCCCAGCCCCAGGGCGCGGGTCGCCCCGGTGAAGCGCAGTTGATCCAGGGCGGGCGTCCAGACCCACAGGGCCGTGTCGGCGGCCGCCAGCGCCTCGATGGCGCTCGTGGCGTCCCAGGCCAGGGATCGGGGTCGCGCGTTCAAAGCTGTCGCCCTCTCAAGACGGCGTCCGGCCGCCGCGATCGATCTCGTCCTCGACGAGGCCGAACAGCAGATGATCTGCCCACTCGCCGTTAATTTTCAAATAAGCCCGGGCCAAACCCTCGTTTCGAAAGCTGGATTTCTCCAGCACCCGCCGTGACGCCTGGTTGGTCGGCAGGCAGGCCGCCTCCAGCCGGTGCAGCTTCAGCCGTTCGAAGGCGTAGGCGACCACCGCCCGCATCGCCGCCGTGGCGTAGCCGCGCCCGGCGTGGGGTTGACCGATCCAGTAGCCCAGCGTCCCCGTCTCGGCGACGCCGCGCCGCACGTTCGACAGGGTGACGGCGCCGACCAGGGTCTTGCCCCCGTCGACGAAGACGAAAAACGGCCAGGCGTTGCCCAGCTCCATCTCCCGCCCATAGATCGACAGCCGACGCCGGAACGCCGCCTTGCTCAGGTCGTCATCCGGCCAGGCCGGCTCCCACGGCTGAAGATAGTCGCGCGACCCGTCGCGCAGGGCGGACCAGGCCGAATAGTCGGACGCCCGCGGCGGCCTCAACAGCACGCCGTCGCCCCGGACCACCGGCCCGGCTACATCGCTCATCCAGTCCAGGAGGGCCATCGAACCGCAACCTAGCGCGCAGATCGCCGCTTGGCGACAGACGCACGGGAATCTGATCGGCGACGGAGTTTTGTTTCCGATGCGTTACACTGGGACCGACGGACAAGGAGACCGCCCATGGCCGCATCTTCGACCGACGCCGCTGTCGCCTTGACCCGCCTGGGTCTCGGCGCCCGCCCCGGCGAGATCGCCCGCGTCGCCGCCGATCCGCGCGGCTGGGCCCTGGCCCAGATCAGATCCGACGGCGCGCCCCAGCCGGTCGGGACCTTCCAGACCACCGACCAGCGCATGACCGCCTTCCTCGCCTATCGCGGCAGCGAGGGCCCACGGCGCAACCTGTCTGACGTCGAAGCCGAGGCGGCGCGAGCGGCGCGCCAGTCTGCCCGCCGCGCCATCACCGACGACACGGCCGATGCCTTCCTCGCCCGCGCCCGCCACGGGGCGACGACGGACCAGGGCTTCGCCGAGCGCTGGGCCCTGTTCTGGGCCAACGCCCTGACTGTATCGGCGGTCAAGTTCGACAGCGGCGCCTTCGTCGATTCCTATGAGCGCGAGGCCATCCGACCGAACGTCTTCAGCGCGTTCCAGGACTTGGTCGTCGCCGCCGAACAGCATCCGGCCATGCTCCTGTACCTCGACCAGGCGCGTTCGACCGGCCCCGGCAGCCCGGCCGGCGCCCGGCGCAAGATCGGCCTGAACGAAAACCTGGCCCGCGAGATGCTGGAGCTTCACACCGTCGGCGCCGACGCCGGCTATACCCAGGCGGACGTCACCGAACTGGCCCGCGCCCTGACCGGCTGGTCCATCCCCCGGCCCCAGGATGCTCAAAGTCAGGGCGCTTTCGTCTTCCGCGCCAATGTCCATGAGCCCGGCCCCCGCACCGTCATGGGCAAGACCTATCCGGGCGCAGGTCGCGCCGCCGGAAAGGACCAGGGCGAGGCGATCCTGCGCGATCTGGCGCGCCACCCGGCGACGGCGCAACGCCTGTCGCACCGGATCGCCGCCCATTTCGTCGCCGACACGCCGCCCCCGTCGCTGGTCGCGCGACTGGAAACGGCCTGGACCCGCTCCGACGGCGACCTGGCCCAGGTCGCCCGCGCCCTGGTCGAGGCGCCCGAGACCTGGGCGGCACCGCCGACCAAGATCAAGACGCCGTATGAGTTCGTGGTCTCGACCCACCGGGCGCTGGGGGTCCCGCCCGAGCGTCTCGCGCCCCTGCGCCAGACCCTGGTCGCCATGGGCCAGCCGCCCTTCGCCCCGCCCTCGCCCGAAGGCTGGCCCGACACGGCGGCCGACTGGGCCGGGCCGGACGCCCTGGTCAAACGACTGAACTGGGCGCGGTCCGCCGCAGAGACGGCCCGGACGGGCGACATCGGCGCCACGGCGAACGAAACACTCGGCGACCGCATGTCCGAACGCACCCGCCTCGCCGTCGCCCGCGCCGAGAGCCGCACCGAAGCCCTCACCCTTCTTTTGATGTCGCCGGAGTTCCAGCGCCGATGACCCATCCCGTCCTGAACCGCCGCGCCCTGCTGGGCGCCTCCGCCGCCGGAATCGGCCTTGCCTTCGCAGGCCGCGTCGCCGCCCAGAGCCGAGGGCCTGCCAAAAAGCTGGTGGTGGTCATCGCGCGCGGCGCCATGGACGGCCTGTCCGTCATCGTCCCCTACGCCGACCCGAACTATGTCCCCCTGCGCGGCGGCCTGGCCCTGCCCCCGCCGGGCGAGACTGACGGCGCGCTGGCCCTGGGCGAGGGTTTCGGCCTGCACCCCGCCCTGACCGGCCTGCACGCCCTCCATGGCCGCAACCAGCTGCGCTTCGCCCCCGCCGTGGCCCTGCCCGTGCGGATACGTTCGCATTTCGAGGCGCAGGACGTGCTGGAAAACGGCGGTGAGACCCTGGACCGGCTGGACGACGGCTGGCTGAACCGCGCCCTGGTCGCGGCCGGCGGAACGCGGCTGCGGGGCCTGTCGATCGGCGCCCAGACGCCCCTGATCTTGCGCGGCGACGCCCCGGTCTCCAGCTGGGCGCCGGGCGGGCGGGTCCGGGGCGGCGACCGGATCGCCTCCCTGTTGCAGGACCTCTATGTCGATGATCCGATCCTGGGCCAGAATCTGGCGCGCGGCCTGGCGACCGAGGCCCTGGTCGCCATGGACGGCCAGAACCAGACCGTCCGCCGCAACGACGTCCAGGCCCTGGGCCGCGCCACGGCCAAACTGATGACCGGTCCAGAGGGCGCCGACATCGTGGCGGTCTCCCTGGACGGCTGGGACACCCATGCGGGCCAGCGCGGCCAGCTTCAGACCCGGCTGACGGGTCTGGACCAGCTGATCGCGGGGCTTGAAGCGGGTCTGGGCGACCAATGGGCCCAGACCGTGGTGGTGGTCGCCACCGAATTCGGCCGCACCGCCCGCGCCAACGGCACCCAGGGCACCGATCACGGCACGGGCTCGTCGCTGTTGCTGGCGGGCGGCGCGTTGAAGCCCGGCGGCCCGATCGGCGACTGGCCGACCCTGGCCGACAACCGCCTGTTCGAAGGGCGCGACCTGGCCCCGACCCTGGACATCCGATCGGTGTTCAAGGGCGTGCTGCGCGACCATCTGGGCCTGGACCGCGCCGCGTTGGACGCCCGCGTCTTCCCCGACAGCGGCGCCGAGGCGCCGGCCCTGACAGGCCTCGTCTGATCAGGCGGCCTCGGTTTCGACCGGGATCTTGCAGATGCGGTTCAGATCGGCGCGGATCGAACTGCCCTGGAAATGCGACATTTCCGCACTGGAATAGCCCTCGGACGACAGCGCCTTGACGACGTCGCCGGTGTTCAGACAGTCGGGGGTGCGAGCGAGCTGATAGGCGCGCTCCACAATATGGATACGGTTCATGGTGAAGCCTTTTCGTGTCCACATATAACGCGCTTCAAGCTCCACCGTTCCCTCGCCCGAAAAATCCTTCTCTGCGGCCGCGCTTGCATTTGTCTCAAAGACCTGAATACATAGAGCTCGTCGATCTCTCTGCGTAACGCCCACTCTCTCTGCGAACGCACGAGTCCAGGCCGCTCCCATTCAGACCCGACAGGCCGAACGGACGTTCCCTCGGTCAATTTCTAACGGAGGTCTCAAAATGGCTACCGGCACTGTTAAATGGTTCAACCCCACCAAGGGTTACGGCTTCATCCAACCCGACGACGGCGGCAAGGACGTCTTCGTCCACATCTCGGCCGTTGAAGGCGCTGGCCTGCGCGGCCTGGATGAAAACCAAAAGGTTTCCTACGAGCTGGAACGCGACAAGCGTTCGGGCAAGGAATCCGCTGGCCAGCTGCAAACCATCGGCTGATTTCAGCTTCACAGCTGATATGGCGACGGCGGCTCCGAAAGGAGCCGCCGTTTTCAATTGGGGTTCGGTTGGATGCCGAAAGCGGATGCTTCGAACGTCGGCTAGGGGTGGATATCGTTGAAAAGGTCGCTGGACTGATCAGCTCGCAGAGCGGCGTTTTCTCCACTTTCGTCATCCTCCGGCGAGCGTAGCGAGACCGGGGGACCCAGCGGCGCGCGGGAGCGCGAACCTGTCGCGGACTCCCCCCTTTCAGCATCCTGCGGCGGACGCATCGCCTTCGGCGCCGCTGGGTCCCCCGGTCCGCGCCGCCAAGAGGCGGCTTGCCGGAGGATGACGAAAGGGGAAAGCGCCAAGGTCCACAACGGGTCGATTTCGATCATGGACTTTGCCGCCGAAAGCAGACATCGGCGCCCACCTCACAAAGCGGTCCCGGTAGACGTCAACTACGGGTGGAAAGCCGACCTTCCATCAGGCAACTTCGAGGCTCGCGTGTTTGGATCGGGGCCGGTTCGTATGGAAGTCGAAGAAATCAAATCCTCACGTGGGAAGACCGTGCTGTTCCTGCTGATCAGCTTGACGTTCGTCGCCATAGCCGTCGCGATCCCGAGTGAAACCGCCGCTGACCGTTACAAAGCTTGGCTTGGTGGCGGATTCTTCGGCCTGTGCAGCGTTACTTTCGCTTGGCTGCTCATGCGCCCCCAGCGCTTGTTACTGACGCCAACAGGTTTCACAGTTTCTGGCGGTATAGTTAGGTCCCCCAAACATGTGCTCTGGCGCGAAGTAGACCCCTTTTTCGAATACCGCTTGCCTAGAGGCGGAACGCTGATCGGCTATAATTTTGCGCCAAGCGCTCGCAAAGCTTCTGCGCTGATCCGTGTAAATCGGTTCTTGGGTGCCGAAGCCGCGTTGCCCAAGGGATGGCCGGGATCATCGGAAGAGATGGTTGAGCGTCTCAACGCTTACAGAGCGAAGGCGCTAGCCAAAGACTCCGATTCTGGGGAGGCGTGACTTGCAGAAAGCCGACCTTCCCAACTTCGCCTATGGGTCGATAGGAGAAACGGCTTCCACTCCGTCAATCAGACTCCGTCAACCGCCTCACGCCTTCGTCTTCTCGATCCACCCCGCGAACGCGTCGAGGAACCCCTTGAGGAAGTCCCGCGTCCCGTCGTTCTTCAGCTTGCCGTGCTCGTCCAGCAGGTCGGCGACGCCGCCCACATAGGCTTCGGGCTGGGCCATGGTCGGCATGTTCAGGAAGACCAGGGGCTGGCGAAGGTGGTGGTTGGCGCCGAAGGCGGCCAGGGCGCCGGGCGAGACGCTGACGATGGCGGCCGGCTTGCCCGCCCAGATGCTGTGGCCATAGGGGCGAGAGCCGACGTCCAGGGCGTTCTTCAGCGCGCCGGGGATCGAGCGGTTGTATTCCGGCGTCACGAACAGCACGGCCTGAACCCCCGCCATCTCCGCCCGGAACCGAGCCCAGGCGGCCGGTGGCGTGTCCGTATCCAGGTCGGGATTATACAGCGGCAGGTCGCCGATCTCGACCAGATCGAGTTCCAGCTCGGCCGCGGCCAAGGCCTTCATTTCCAGTCCGATGGCGCGGGAATAGGACCCCTCGCGCAGACTGCCGACGATCAGGGCGACGCGGACGGACATGGGGACGCTCCGGGTTGAGAGGGTTCAAGCGCCAGCATAACAGATCGCAACGCCGGATGTTCCCCTCAACCACTGCCACCCCGCGCTACCCCCGCGCTTCCCCCCGCGCTTCCAACGCCGCGAACGCCGTCTTCGAGAACACCGACAGCGGCTGCGGCAGGTCGCCCAGCGCGAACCAGCCGATCTCCGACAGCTTGTCCGGTTCGGTCAGCCGCGGCTCGCCGGTAAAATCCCGCGCCAGATAGATCAGCGACACCCAGTGCTGGCGATCCGCCGCGATGATCTCCTCAGACACGCACAGGAACTCGACCGCCCCGATCTTCAGCCCGCTCTCCTCCTCGGCTTCGCGACGCGCGGCTTCGGCGGACGGTTCGCCGTGATCGACCTTGCCGCCGACGATGTTCCAGTGCCCCGCCTCGGGCGCCTTCAGCCGCTTGCACAGCAGCACCCGCCCGTCGGCCCGCTGGATCACCAGACCACAGCCGACGCCGGGAAAATCGACGCCGGGTCGGGCCATCAGACGTTCGGTCCCGCCGGCGCATCGACCGACGGATAGAAGGTGTAGCTCAGGGTGATCTCGCGCGCGCCCTTGGCCTCGCGGTCGGTGGCCAGTTCGGGGGCGATGAAATACTGGACCGGGAACTGACGCGTCTCGCCCGCCGCCAGGGTCTGATCCTGGAAGCAGAAACACTGCAGCTTCTGGAAATAGGGGCCGGTGTATTCCGGCACGACATTGTATCCGGCCCGCACCTGGATCGGCTGGTCCGAGGTGTTTGTGACGTCGAAATAGGCCAGGCCCGTCGCCCCGATCCGCACCCTCTGGGTCGTCTGTTCGGCGCGGAAACTCATGGGCAGGCCGCCCCGCACATTGGTGTCGAACCGCACCAGCACCGTCTGGTCCAGCACCGTGTCCGGCGCCTTGTCGGCCCGGCGCACCGTGCCGTCGAAGCCGGTGACCTGGCAGAACATCCGGTAAAGCGGCACAGCCGCAAAGGCCGCGCCCGTCATGCCCATCACGCCCAGGACGCAGACGATGGCGATCAGGTTCTTGCGGCCGGGATTGTTCATCGCGGCGCCGCCATCGAACCGCCCGACGCAGGGCCTTCCAACAGGGCGCGCTCAGCCGCCTGGTTCTGCTGCAGGCGCAGGACCGTGGTGGTGAAGACCAGGACGATGAAGGCCACCAGGGCCGCCGCGATCCAGACATTGCGCCGCTTGCGGGCGCGCAGTTCCTCAGGGCTCAGACGCATGGCTCAGGCTCCCAGGCCGGCCACGGCCTCGACCAGGAAGGCCGAGAACAGGGCGACCAGATACAGGATCGAAAAGGCGAACAGGTCACGCGCCGGTTTGGCCTGGGCCTTCACATCATACAATGCGGCCTCGCGTCCCACCGTATCGGCCTTGTCCGGCTCGTCCCCGGCGCGCGAGCGATACAGCCGCCAGGCCAGACCGAGGAAGCCAAGGCCGCCGGCGACCGACACCACGGCGTAGATCAGTCCGCCCATGCCCACCAGGGCCGGCGCCACGGCCGAGGCGATGAAGACCAGGGAATAGATCAGGATCTGCAACCGCGTGGACTTGGCCCCCCGCGCCACCGGCATCATCGGTATCCCCGCCTTGGCGTAGTCGCCGGCCGAATACAGGGCCAGGGCCCACGAATGCGGCGGGGTCCACAGGAAGATGATCAGGAACAGCAGCCAGGCCTGCCAGGGCGCGTCGCCGGTCGCCGCCGCCCAGCCGATCACCGGCGGAAAGGCGCCCGCCGCCCCGCCGATGACGATATTCTGCGGCGTCCTGCGCTTCAGCAGCAGGGTGTAGAAGCCGGCGTAATAGACGATGGTCAGGGCCAACAGACCGGCCGCAAACCAGTTGGTGTTCATCCCCAGCAGCATGACCGAGAACAGACTCAGGATGACGCCATAGGCCATGGCGTCATTCTTGCGCACCCGCCCCGCCGCCACCGGCCGGCCGCGCGTGCGCCGCATCAGGGCGTCGGTCTCGCCCTCCAGCGCCATGTTCAGCGACCCGGCTGCGCCTGCGCCCACGGCGATGCACAGTATGGCGATGGCGGCGACCAGCGGGTTCATCGATCCCGGAGCCATCACCAGTCCGGTCGCGGCGGTGAAGACCACCACGGACATGACGCGCGGCTTGAGCAGCTGGAAGAAGTCTTCCGGCTGGGCGGTCGAGAGGACGGGGCGATCAAGGTCTGTCGGGGTCACTATGGTCATCTTCTACACCCTCAGCCGCGGGCTTGTCCCGAGACTCGAGGTCTCAGCGAAACGAAAAGGGCCTCGAACATGACGCCCGAGGCCCTCGCTGTATTGTGAGGTCCGCCGTCGCCCTCGGGACAGGCCCGAGCGCGACGAACGGGCTTCAGTGTTCGTCGCCCTTGACCACCGGCAGTTCGTTGAACTGGTGGGTCGGCGGCGGCGAGGACAGGGTCCACTCCAGGGTCGTGGCGCCTTCGCCCCACGGATTGGCCACGCCCGGACGACGACGGATCGCCGCTTCAGCCAGCATGACCAGGAAGACGACCACGCCGACGATGGTGATCACATAGCCCCAGGACGAGACCTGATTCCACAGGGTGTAGGCGTCCGGATAGTCGATGTAGCGACGCGGCATGCCTTGCAGACCCAGGAAATGCTGCGGGAAGAAGATCAGGTTCACGCCGACGAACATGATCCAGAAATGGGTCGCGCCCAGGAACTCGTTGTACTTCACCCCGAACATCTTCTCGAACCAGTAGTAGAAGCCCGCGAAGATGGCGAAGACGGCGCCCAGCGACAGCACATAGTGGAAGTGGGCCACGACATAATAGGTGTCGTGCAGGCTGTAATCGATGCCGGCGTTCGACAGGACCACGCCGGTCACCCCGCCCACGGTGAACAGGAAGATGAAGCCGATGGCCCACAGCATGGGCGTCTTGAAGCTGATGGACCCGCCCCACATGGTGGCGATCCAGCTGAAGATCTTCACCCCCGTCGGCACCGCGATGATCATGGTCGCGGCGATGAAATAGGCCCGCAGATTGATGCTCATCCCGACCGTGTACATGTGGTGCGCCCACACGATGAAGCCGACGAAGCCGATGGCCACCATGGCGTAGGCCATGGCCAGATAGCCGAACACGGGCTTGCGGCTGAAGGTCGAGACGATGTGGCTGATGATGCCGAAGCCCGGCAGGATCAGGATGTAGACCTCGGGGTGGCCGAAGAACCAGAACAGGTGCTGGTACATGATCGGGTCGCCGCCGCCGGCCGGGTCGAAGAAGTGGGTGTTGAAGTTGCGGTCGGTCAGCAACATCGTGATCGCCCCCGCCAGCACCGGCAGCGACAGCAGCAGCAGGAAGGCGGTGATCAGCACCGACCAGGCGAACAGCGGCATCCGGTGCAGCGTCATGCCCGGCGCCCGCATGTTCAGGATGGTGGTGATGAAGTTGATCGCGCCCAGGATCGAGCTGGCGCCCGCCACGTGCAGCGCGAAGATGGCCAGGTCGAAGGCGGGGCCGACGTGGCCCGTAGTCGACAGCGGCGGATAGGCCGTCCAGCCCCCGCCGAAGCCCTTGCCCGGCCCGCCGTCGGTGAACATCGACAGCACCAGCAGCACCCAGGCCGCCACCAGCAGCCAGAAGGAGATGTTGTTCATGCGCGGGAAGGCCATGTCCGGCGCCCCGATCATGATCGGCACGAACCAGTTGCCGAAGCCGCCGATCATGGCGGGCATGACCATGAAGAAGATCATGATCAGGGCGTGGGCCGTGACAGTGACATTATAGCCGTGCTTGGACTGCTCAACGAGACCCAGCAGCTGGATCGACGAGCCTTCCTTGAAGATCTGGATGCCCGGCTCGGCCAGTTCCCAGCGGATCAGGCCCGACAGGGCGCCCCCGACCACGCCCGCCATGATGGCGAACAGCAGATACAGGGTGCCGATGTCCTTGTGGTTGGTCGACAGGAACCAGCGGGTGAAGAAGCCCGGCTTGTGGTCGTCGTGGTGATGAGCCTCGGGCGCGTGAAGCGTATCGCGGGTCGAGATGATTGCGTCAGCCATGGAACTGCTCGCCTCTTACTGGGCGGCCGGCGCGGCGGGGGCCGCGGCGGGAGCGGGTTGAACGGTCGGCGCCGTCGGCGTCGTCGCGGTCTGAGCGGTGGGGATGCCGGTGGTCGCGCCGGCCTGCGGGCCGGTCGTCGCCGTGCCGATCACGGGCGCGCCGGTGGTTCCGGCCTCGACCTGAGCCGCCGTACCGCCGGGCGCGGCCTCGGGCGTCTTCGGCGTCATCGAACCGCCCTTGGAGGCGATCCAGCGCTCGAACTCGGCCTGGGTCACGACATTGATCTGGATCGGCATGAAGGCGTGGTCGACGCCGCACAGTTCCGAGCACTGGCCATAGAAGACGCCGGTGCGCTCGGCCTTGAACCAGGTCTCGTTGACCCGGCCGGGCACAGCGTCGGTCTTCAGACCGAAGGCCGGCAGGGCCACGGCGTGGATCACGTCCGAGGCGGTGATCAGCAGGCGCACCGTCTTGCCGACCGGCACCACCATCGGCTCGTCGGCGGCCAGACGATAGACGGCGTGCGACAGGCCGCGCTCGGCCAGTTCGTCCTCGGGCACCATGTTGGAGATATATTCGGCCACGCCCTGGTCGGGATATTCATAGGCCCAGTTCCACTGGTTGCCGGTCACCTTCACCGTCAGGTCCGGCTCGGGCATGTCGTGATAGGCGAACAGCAGCCGGAACGAGAACAGGGAGATGAAGACCAGAATCACCACCGGCAGCACGGTCCAGATCACCTCGACCGTGGTGTTGTGGCTCCAGCGCGCCGGCGTGGGATTGGACTTCTTGTTGTAGCGGAACACGATCCAGGCCAGCAGGGCCAGAACCAGCAGCGTAATCCCGGTGATCACCGGCATCAGCACGATATTGTGGAACCAGATGGCGTCGTGCTTCAGCGGCGCGGCGGCCGGCTGCAGGTCGATGCCGCCCGGCGTGGGTTGGCCCATTAGATCCTGCGCCCACGTCGGCGCGGCGGAGAACAGTGCGATCCCGACAGCTGCAGCCGCCGCCTTCGCTCTTCCCAGGGCTCGTGTCCCCATTCCCATACGAAGTCCCTATATTGTCTTTTACAGCAGAGACTTGCGAGTGAATCGCAAGTCTTTACATGGGCATGTTCATCCGCCCGGCACTGCTGTGAGTCCCTATCGGATCGCCCTTCGCTTGCCAAGCGATCCGCGCCGCCTCCGCCGCAAACTCGCCCCAAACCCGCTCGCGCCTCGCCGAACTCCGTTGGATTAAACCTTCGTCATGTTTAAACAGGTACCTTGCGTCACAAGGTACCTTGTCGTACTCAATCTCCATCAAAGGAGACATCGAGGTGACCGAAACCATCGAGATACAGCTGAAGAAGGGGGTTCTGGGGCTTTGCGTCCTGGCGCTTCTGAACCGGGCCGACAGCTACGCCTACGAGATCGCCAGCCGCCTTTCGGACGCGATCGATATGGGGGAAGGCACCATCTACCCCCTGATGCGGCGGATGCAGTCGGACGGACAGGTCGAGACCTATCTGGTCGAATCCTCGTCCGGCCCGTCTCGCAAATATTATCGCCTGACCGACGCCGGACGGACGGCCCTCGCCGCCCAGACCGTCGAATGGTCGGCCTTCACCCAAGCCGTCGACGCCGTCCTGGCGAGCGACGTAACCACGATCCAGACGCCGGAGCCCCAGGCTGCCGACGCTCAACCGGAGGGAACGGAACAATGACGCGCGCGGAATTCATCGCCCGTCTCAGAAGCGGCCTGGTCGGATTGCCGACCGCCACGGCGGCGGACATCGTCGCCGACTACGAGACCCATTTCGCCGACGGTCTCGCCGCCGGCCGCACCGAGGCCGAGGTGGCCGCCGCCCTGGGCGATCCCGGCCGGCTGGCCCGCGAACTGAAGGCCGAGGCCGGGATCCAGCGCTGGCGCCAGGAGAAGAACCCCTCCGCCGCCGCCGCCGCCGTCTTCGCGGTGCTGGGCCTGGGGGCCATCGACATCCTGATCCTCCTGCCCATTCTGATGGGCGTGGTCGGGACCCTCTTCGGCTTCTTCATCGCCACCATCACTCTGTTCATCTCGGGCGGCGGCGTCATGGTGGCCGGGCCCTTCGCCGGCTTCCCCGGCGGTCCGTTCGCCGCCATCCTGATGGGGCTGGGCCTGATGGCCGGCGCCGTCTTCATCGGCGCCCTGCTGAGCATCGTCACGGTCTGGCTGGTCAACGGGATCGTCTGGTACGCCCGCCTCCACTACCGCCTGCTGAAGCCGGCGCTGGAGCCCCAAGCCGAAACCCAATCCAACGTCTCGAGCACGGGAGGCTCGCTATGATCCGCACACTGTTCATCATCGCCGGCGCCGCCCTGGTGCTCTGCATCGCCACCGTGGGCGGAGCCATCGCCCTCGGCGGCCACGACCTCCAACGCCACGGCTGGGCCTGGACCATCAAGGACCGGGACGGGGAAACCATCCGCTTCGAACGGGTCAAGGGCGGCGAGCTCGACGACCTCGGCCCCTTCACCACCCGCACCCTGGCCTGGACCGGCGGCGAGACCCTCGACATCGAATCCAGCATCGACGTCGACTATGTCCAGGGTCCGGCCAACACCGTGGTCGTCACCGGGCCCAAGGGCCTGACCGACCGGGTCACCCTGACCGACGGCCGCCTGTCCCTGGGCGACGGCGACGAGCGGATCGTGTGGGGCTGGAGCGGTGGAAACTTCTCCGCCCGGTCCGAACGCGACGAACTGCGCGTCGTCGTCACGGCGCCCAACGTCCGCCGCTTCGCCTCCAGCGGCTCCGGCGACCTGGACATCAGCGCCTATGACCAGCCCTCGATGACCCTGTCGATCTCGGGCTCGTCCGACGTCACCGCCGCCGGCCGCACCGACGCCCTCGACATCGACATCGCCGGCTCGGGCGACGCCGATCTCCGGGCCCTGGACGCCCGCGACGCCACCGTCGACATCGCCGGCTCCGGCGACGCCGACATCGCCCCCACCGGCGACGTCCAGGTCAGCATCGCCGGCTCCGGCGACGTCACCCTGGCCACCCGCCCGGCCAAACTGACCAGCCAGATCGCCGGTTCGGGCGACGTGTACCAGAACTGAAGACGCAGCGACTTCACCTCCCCGTTCGCGAAGGCGAACGGGGAGGACCGGCGCGAGCGTCAGCGAGCGCCAGGAGGGGGCGACTCGGTGTCAGACGCTGACCCGGTCACCCCCACCGCCAGAGTCGCCCCCGCCTGGTCGCAAGCGCGACCTGTCCTCCCCGCGCGCCTTCGCGCGCAGGGAGGTGACGTGCTCCTCAGACCCTCCCCCGCTTGCGGGGGAGGTGGGCCGGCGTCCGCGCAGCGGACCAGGCTCGGAGGGGGGAGTGTCGCCAAAAAAAGACTTCCCCCATCGTCAGCCGTCTCGCTCCGCTCGACGAGCTGACACTTCCCCCGCAAGCGGGGGAAGGTCTTCAGCGCGCACAATGACGCTGCCTCGCTCTCAAAGAATTCAACGCTCTAAAAGAATCTCACCCGCCACTTCTAACCACTCCTCAAAACGCGCGCATAATCTTCCCCGGTCTCGTCGCTAGGAGGGCTCGTAAGGCCTGCGACCTTGCGGCGGCGGGAGCGTAGGGATCAGGGGCGGGGGTGGGATCCCCTCGCGCCGCATGACGGTGCATCGGTGGGCTCATCCCGCGCAGAAACGTCGGCGGAGGACTCGGGGTTAGGAACCCGGTCGCACTCGGGACGGTCCTTCGCAGGGATCGCCGACCTGACGCAGGCCTTGGGGAAGAGGCATCACAACTGCCGCTTCAATATCCCCGGCCGGCAGAAACACCCTGCGCGCGGAGCGTCTGTCTTCGTCGAAACGGTAAAAACTATTCACTCCGGGCGAGGCCCGGCGCTCCGTCCTGCCCTCCACTCGCGATGGGCCTCCAACTTCGCAGCTGAGGCGCGAGGGGCTTCTGCACACCCGTGTTCCGATATTTGTCGGGCGTTAACCAATAGGCCGCCATTCTGCACAGCAAGTTCCGGGCCAGTTCGGCGCGCGGAGGGGATTTTTCGAACGTGATCGGGCAACGTCTAGAGATCAGACAGGGGCAGGGGCTGGTCATCACGCCCCAGCTGCAGCAGGCGATCAAGCTGCTGCAACTGTCGAACCTCGAGCTCGAGGAGTTCGTCGAGGCCGAGCTGGAACGCAATCCCCTGCTTCAACGCGACGAGCCCGAGGGCGACGGCCCCGAGGCGCCGGAACAGGTTTCCGCCGCGCCCGACGGTGAAATGTCGTTCGGCGACGGGGTCGGTCAGGATTCCGTGGCCTCGATGGACGCCGGGTCCGACGACGTCTACGGCGACGCCGCCCCTGGCGAACGCACCAGCGACCGCATGACCGACGAGGCCCAGCCCGGCCTCTCCGACTGGTCCAGCGCCGGCAAGGGCGGTCAGGTCTTCGAAGGCGACGGCGAACGCCCCGACGCCCACGAGCTGACTTTGTGGGAGCATCTGCAGGCCCAGGCCTCCTCGGCCGGCCTCTCGCCCGCCGACCATGCCATCGCCCTGACCCTGATCGACGCCACCGATGAGGGCGGCTATCTGCGCGGCGAAATGGCCGAGTTCGCGGATCGCCTCGGCGTCGGCCTGGATCGGATCGAGGCGGTCGTGGCCGTCTGCCAGGGGTTCGAGCCGACCGGGATCATGGCCCGTTCGGTGCCCGAATGTCTGAAGCTGCAACTGATCGAGCGCAATCGTTTCGACCCGGCCATGGGCGCCCTGCTCGATAACCTGGACCTGCTGGCCCGGCGCGACCTGGCCGGCCTGAAGAAGATCTGCGGCGTCGATGGCGAAGATCTGACCGATATGATCGCCGAGTTGAAGGCTTTGACCCCGCGTCCCGGCGCCGGCTTCGGCGGCGAACCGGCCCAGACCGTGGTCCCCGACGTCCATGTCCGGCCCGATCCCGCCGGCGGCTGGCGGGTCGAGCTGAACGCCGACACCCTGCCGCGCCTGCTGATCGACAAACGCTATCACGGCCTGGTCCAGGCCGGCGCCCGGTCCGACACCGAAAAAACCTTCGTCGCCGACTGCGCCGCCCAAGCCAGCTGGCTGGTCAAGTCGCTGGACCAGCGGGCCAAGACCATTCTGAAGGTCTCGTCCGAGATCGTGCGCCAGCAGGACGCCTTCCTGGCCTTCGGGGTCGAGTTCCTGCGGCCGCTGAATCTGAAGACGGTCGCCGACGCCATCGGCATGCACGAATCGACGGTCAGCCGCGTCACCTCGAACAAATATGTCTCGACCCCGCGCGGCGTCTTCGAGCTGAAATTCTTCTTCACCGCCTCCATCCAGTCGGTCGACGGCGTCTCGACCCATTCGGCCGAAGCCGTCCGTCACCGGATCAAGGCGATGATCGACGGAGAAGCCCAGGACGGCGACGTTTTGTCCGATGATCGGATCGTCGAAATCCTTAAGGAGACGGGCATAGATATAGCCCGTAGGACGGTCGCCAAGTATCGGGAAGCCTTGAGGATTCCATCCTCGGTCGAACGCCGCAGGATGCTTAAGACCGCCTGAAGCGCGACCACAAATCGGTGATCCCGATTGACACCAAATGTGGGCGAGAGCGTTCTATCCGTATGCAAGTCCAAGTCAGCGGCAAGCAAGTGGATGTCGGCGAAGCGTTAGGCTCGCGCATCTCCCAGGAACTCGAAGACGGGGTCGGAAAATACTTCGCCCGCGGCGGTGACGACGCCGAGGTCGTGGTGTCGAAAGACGGCCACAACTTCAAGGTGGACTGTTGGGTCCGCCTCGCGTCGGGCCAGACCCTGGTGACGACCGGAATGGGCGGCGACGCCCATTCGGCCTTCACCGAGGCGCTGGACCGGCTCGAAAAGCGCGTCCGTCGCTACAAGCGCCGGCTCAAGGATCACCACATCGGGCCCAAGGGCCTTTCGCCCGAAAAGACTGAAAACGCCGCCCGCGAAGTCGCTCGCAGCATCGTGCTGCGGGATCCCGACAGCGTCGAGGACGACGTCTTCGGCGACGCCAGCGAAAACGACGGCCCGCCCCCGCTGGGCATGGTCATCGCCGAGACCGAGCACGAGATCCGCACCATCACGGTCGGTCGTGCGGTGCTCGAGCTGGACATGACCGGCTACCCGGTCGTCCTCTTCCGCAACGCCGCCCACGGCGGCCTCGCGGTGGTCTACCGCCGGCCGGACGGCAACGTCGGCTGGATCGATCCGGAGCGCACCAAGAAGACCAACGGCCATTAGTTAACGGCCCAGTTTGACTTTGTCGCGGGAGCCTCTAAAGGGGCGCCCGCGACCCCCAGTCGCTTATCTAGAGTTGGGCTACCATGGACATCGCAGATCTGCTTGCGCCGAACGGCGTGGTGCTGCGCGGCGGCGCCTCTTCAAAACGCCAGGCTCTTCATGCTGTCGCCGAAGCCGCCTCTATGGCCCTCGGTGTCGATCAGGGCCGAGTCTTCGAAGCCTTGCTGGAACGCGAAGCCCTGGGATCCACCGGCCTGGGCTCCGGGGTCGCCGTTCCCCACGCCCGTCTGGCGGAAATCGATCGCGTCACGGCCGTCTTCGTCCGGCTGGATTCACCCGTCGCCTATGACTCGGTTGATGATCGTCCAGTCGATCTTCTGCTGGCCCTGTTCGCCCCGCCCAAGGACGGCGCCGAACACCTGCGCGCCCTGGCGGCCGTCTCCCGCGCCCTGCGCTCGCCCGAACTCCGCGAACAGTTGCGCCAAGCTCAGACGACGGACGCCATCAAGGCCCTGTTCGTCAAGGACCAGGCCCCCGCCACGGCGGCCTGATCCGTCTGGTCTTAGTGAACTGAAACCGGCTCCAGCTCGTGGGCCACGGCTGCGGCAAAGGCGGTCTCGCGGTCGAGCATGACCGCCAGCCGCTCTCCGTCCGCGCTATGGACGGCGTACAGCGACTGATTGGGGTCGAAGGCGATATCTTTCATCTCGACCGCCTCTTCCAGCAGATCGGACGCTTTCACCTCGCGCACATAGACGAGATCGGGCGCGCCCATTCCCGCGAAATCTTCCTTGGTCATCATCGGCGTCATTAGGACCGCCTCCTTCAATTGTACAACGCCCGGATCACCGGGCGGTTCTAACGGTCGCGCTTTTCAGCCGGCCGTGATGGGAATCCGCCGCACCTGACGCTCGGCCTCGGGTCGGATCAGGTCGACGTGCAACAGGCCGTGCTCCAGCCGCGCGCCCTGGACCTCAAGCCCGTCGGCGAGGACGAAGCTCCGCACGAAACCACGGGCTGCGATGCCGCGATGCAGGAAGGCCTGTTCGCCCTTGCCCGCGTCGTCGCGCTTTCCGGCGATGGTCAACTGCCGCCCTTCCAGGGTGATGGCCAGTTCATCGGGGGGAAACCCAGCCACGGCCAGGCTGATACGCACCCCCGCCTCGCCGATCTGTTCGACGTTGTAGGGCGGATAGCTCTCGGCCGCGGCCTTGGCGGCGCGGTCGATCAGGGCGCGGGTGTGGTCAAAGCCCAGCAGGAAGGGGCTGTCGAAAAGAATGGTGCGGGTCGTCGTCATCTGGGTCCTCGCAAAGCGACCGACCGTCGGCCTCCCGCAATCGGCAAGGCTCCCGGTCACAGATGAAGATGGGGGCGGACAGGGACGGGATCAACCGTCGGCTGTTGGTCATCCCAATTCGTCAACAGACAAGGATGACTGAGGGAAGAAAGGCCGCGTAAGAAGCCGTCATGAAGCTGGCCCTCATATACCCGATCGCAGCGCTGGCGGAGATCGCCGGCTGTTTCGCCTTTTGGGCCTGGCTGAAGCTGGACCGCTCGCCGCTGTGGCTGGCCCCGGGCGTGATCTGTTTGATCGCTTTCGCCGGACTGCTGACCCTGGTCCCCAGCGACGCGGCGGGCCGGGCCTTCGCCGCCTATGGCGGGGTCTATATCTGCGCGTCTCTCGTCTGGATGGCGATGGTCGAGAAGACGCCCCCCGACCGCTGGGACCTGATCGGCGGCGCGGTTTGCCTGGTCGGGGCGGGGATCATCCTGTTCGGCCTGCGCGAATAGGGAAATCTCAGCTGAGTTGGACGGGGTCCAACTCAGCTGATTTCGCACGGGGTAAACGCGTTGGGGGTCAGGCCTTGGCGGCGCCGCCGCTATAGCCCTTGCCGCCGTTAGACGGGCGACGACGCGGACGGCGCTTCATTTCGCCCTCCGCCGGCTTGACGTTGTCGTTGATCGACGGGACGCGCTCGCCGGCCAGGGGGTTGTAGGCGCGTTCGGGACGCGGGGCCGCCGGGGTTTCGCCGGGACGGTTGCGACGCTGACGATGCGGCTGGCCGCCGCCTTCCGGACGGACGCCGTCGCGATGCGGGACGCGGCTGCGTCCACGACCGCCGCGGCCGCCTTCATTACGGTCGCCGCCTTCGCGTTCAGGCATGGTCGCCTTCTTGCCGACGCCGGTCGCCATGATGGTGGCGTCCAGCTGGCCCAGGGCCTTGTCGTTGCGGCGGTCGATGGCCGGGATCTTCTGGCGCGTGACCTTTTCGATATCCTTCAACAGCTTCATCTCGTCGCCGGCGACGAAGCTGACGGCGGTGCCGTCCTTGCCCGCCCGCGCGGTGCGGCCGATGCGGTGGACATAGCTTTCCGGCACATGGGGCAGTTCGAAGTTCACGACGTGCGAGACGCCGTCCACATCGATGCCGCGCGCGGCGATGTCAGTGGCGACCAGGACGCGCAGCTTGCCCTTCTTGAAGGCTTCCAGCGTGCGTTCACGCTGGGGCTGGGACTTGTTGCCGTGGATGGCGCCGGCCTCGACCCCGCCCGCTTCCAGATAGGCCGCGACCTTGTCGGCGCCGTGCTTGGTCTTAGTAAAGACCAGGCAGCGCGTGTACTCGGGATCGCTGAACATTTCGGTCAGCAGGGCGCGCTTGCGGCCCTGTTCGACGTGGACAACCGACTGGCTGATGCGCTGGACGGTGGTGGATTGCGGCGTGACCTGGACCTTGACCGGGTCCTTCAGCAGCTCACCCGCCAGCTTGCCGATCTCGGTCGGCATGGTCGCCGAGAAGAACAGGTTCTGGCGCTTGGCCGGGATGCGGCTGACGATCTGGCGGATCGGCTTGATGAAGCCCAGGTCCAGCATCTGGTCGGCCTCGTCCAGCACGAAGATCTCGGTCGAGGACAGGTCCAGGTTCTTCTGCTGGATATGGTCCAGCAGACGGCCGGGCGCCGCGACCAGGATGTCCAGCCCCTGTTGCAGGGCCCGCTCCTGGGCGCCGTATTTCACGCCGCCGAAGATGACCGCGACCCGGAAGCCCAGGTGGGCGCCGTAAGCCTTGAAGCTGTCGCCGATCTGGGTGGCCAGTTCACGCGTGGGCGAGAGGACCAGCACGCGCGTCGTGCGCGGCTTGGGGGCGATGCGGTTCTCGGCCAGGCGATGCAGGATCGGCAGGGCGAAGGCGGCGGTCTTGCCGGTGCCGGTTTGGGCAATGCCCAGCAGGTCCTTGCCCTGCATGACGTCGGGGATGGCCTTTTCCTGGATCGGGGTCGGCTTGGTGTAGCCTTCCGACGCCAGCGCCTGAAGAAGGGCCTTGTTCAGGCCCATGGATTCGAATGTGGTGCTCACAGCAGTGTCTTTCGCGTGCGGCAGAGCGCTTTCAGCCATGGCATGACGCCTTAGGGCCGCGCACCGCCAGTCCCGGCCGGGCTTCGAATGAAGCCTGCGGGGTGGATCGGGCGCCGCCCCGCGTGTCCGGGCAGCGAATGAACTTGAGGGGCCGGCGGCTTCTACAGACAGGTCCGGGAAGGACCCACACGCGCTGGAGACGCCGGAGATCGCGATTGTGCGACGCAGCGCAAATGGGCGCTTGCGGCCGCAAAGTCAAGTCTCGGGCCGCTCAGCCCGCCAGGGCGGCGGCCACCACCGTCTTGGCCTCGGCCTGGACCTGGGCCAGGTGATCCGAGCTCAGGAAGGACTCGGCGTAGATCTTGTAGACGTCCTCCGTGCCCGACGGGCGGGCGGCGAACCAGGCATCGGCGGTCACGACCTTCAGTCCGCCGATGGCTTCGCCATTGCCGGGGGCCTTGGTCAGGATGTCGGTGATCGGCTGGCCGGCCAGGGTCGTCGCTGTGACGTCGGCGGGGCTGAGGGCGGCCAGGCGCGCCTTCTGAGCCCGGTCGGCGAGGGCGTCGATCCGGGCATAGGCGGGGGCGCCGTATTGTTCGGTCAGGCCGGTATAGAGCTGGCTGGCGCTCTGGCCCGTTCGGGCCTGGATTTCGGCCGCCAGCAGGCACAGCAACAGGCCGTCCTTGTCGGTGGACCAGACCGTGCCGTCGCGGCGTAGGAAGGAGGCCCCCGCCGATTCCTCGCCGCCGAAGCCGACGGTTCCGTCCAGCAGGCCGGGCACGAAATGCTTGAAGCCGACGGGCACTTCCAGCAGACGGCGGCCCATGCCGGCGACGACGCGGTCGATCATGGAGGACGAGACCAGGGTCTTGCCCACCGCCACATCCGGGCCCCAGCCGGGACGATTGGCGAACAGATAGGCGATGGCGGCCGCCAGGAAATGATTGGGGTTCATCAGGCCGCCGTCGGGGGTGACGATGCCGTGGCGGTCCGCGTCGGCGTCATTGCCGAAGGCCAGGTCATAGGCCGATCCGCCCTGAATCATCTGGATCAGATTGGCCATGGCGCTGGGCGAGGAACAGTCCATGCGGATCTTGCCGTCGGCGTCCAGCGGCATGAAGGCCCAGCGCGGATCGACCGCGTCATTGACCACGGTCAGGTTCAGCCGGTGGCGGTCGGCGACCTCGCCCCAATAGGCCACAGCTGCGCCGCCCAGGGGGTCTGCGCCGATGCGGACGCCGGCGTCGCGAATGATGTCCAGATCCAGCACGCTGGGCAGGTCGTCGATGTAGGCGGACAGGAAGTCGAACCGGCCGGCCGTCGCATAGGCCTTGTCGAACGGGACGCGCTTCACCTCAGCGAGGCCGCCCTCAATCAGCTGATTGGCGCGGGCGGCGATGGCGGACGTGGCCTCGCTGCCGGCCGGGCCGCCCGAGGGAGGATTGTATTTGATGCCGCCGTCGCGGGGGGGGTTGTGCGACGGGGTGATCAGAATTCCGTCCGCCTGACGCGTGTTGGCCCGGTTGTACGTGAGAATGGCGTGCGACACGGCGGGGGTCGGGGTGAAACCGTCGCGAGAGTCGATCAACACTTCGACGCCGTTGGCGACCAGAACCTCCAGCGTCGTGCGCCAGGCAGGCTCCGACAAGCCGTGGGTGTCCCGGCCGACGAACAGGGGGCCGGTGATCCCCTGCGCGGCGCGGTATTCAGCAACTGATTGAGCGATAGCCAGAATGTGAGTCTGGTTGAAGGCGCCGTCCAGGCTGGAGCCGCGATGGCCCGAGGTGCCGAACACGACTCGTTGGGCGGGATCGGCCATGTCCGGGCGTCCGGCCTCATACGCGCCCACCAGGGCGTCCAGATCAATCAAGTCTTCCGGAAGGGCTTGTTGGCCGGCGCGAGGGTGCATGCGGAGTCCATCCGTCTCAAAAGTAAGGTGGTCTTAAGCCGATACGGCGGGGAGGCGTTCCGGCGTCTCTTTCATGAGTTACATTTGCGACGTGGGATTGAAAGCCCGTTGATTCTCAGCTTGAACTGAAGGTGTCGCAGGCGGCAGGATCGCCGGATTGATAGCCGCGCCGCAGCCACTCGACCCGTTGGGCGGAAGAGCCGTGGGTGAAGCTCTCGGGGGAGACGCGCGCACCGCTGCGCCGTTGCAGAGTATCGTCGCCGATCGCCTGAGCCGTCTTCATGCCCTCCTCTATGTCGCCAGGCTCCAAAGCGACCTGACCGTTCGAGACGGCGGAGGCGTTTCTGGCCCAGACGCCTGCGTAGCAGTCAGCCTGTAGTTCGAGAGCCACTGAATACTGATTGGCTTCGGCCTCGCCCTGGGCGCGCTGTTGAGCCTGGCGGACCTGGTCGGAGGTTCCAGTCAAGGTCTGGACGTGGTGGCCGAACTCATGGGCAATGACATAGGCGCGGGCGAAATCGGCGCCGGATGCGCCGAGTTGAGTTTCCATTTCCTGCCAGAAGCTAAGGTCCAGATAGACTGTTCGGTCGGTCGGGCAATAGAAGGGGCCCATGGCGGATTGGCCGTAGCCGCAGCCGGTCTGAGTGCCTTGCTCGTACAAGACGACGCTGGGCTGCTGATAGCCGTTCAGCTTCTGAGCCCAGACGTCATTGATATTGCCGCCGATCACATCGACGAAGCGGCCCGCCTGATCCTTGGGTGTGCCGACCTCGCCCTGTTGTTCCGCGCCCACGCCGCCGAACTGACTGGCCAATTGGGTCGTGGTCGATGGATCAATGCCGAAGAAGAGGTAGCCGATGACGGCCAGGACGCCGACGCCGATGCCGCCGCCCGCCAAGGCGCCTCCACCTAGGCCCCTGCGATCCTCAATACCGCCCCCGCCCGTCCGTCCGCCCTGCCAGCGCATCGATTTTCCTCCGCCCAATTCGATCCCAAGCCGGGCCGTAACGCGACGGCGGCTGAAGGGATGCGTTACTGCGCCTGATCCAGCCAATCGTCGATCTGACTGACGCCTTGGCGTATGGTTTCGCGTCGCGCCGCAGCGCCCTCGCGGAGGCGGCGTTCCTGTTCGACGGTGTACAAGGGGCGAGCAGGGCCGCTGGAGGGGGGCGCCAGTTCGCGGGCGGCCTCGATCTCAAGTCTCCGCTGATAGGTCTCCGCCTGCTGTCGGCGGGCAAGGGCCGTATTGGTCTCGGCCTGACGCCGCAGACGGTCGTTTTCGTAGCGGTGCTGGTCGGCGATCGCCGCCGGAGCGCCCCCCGGATAGGCGGTATAAGGGGGCATATAGGGCCGCGTCTGAGCCACGCCTGCGGAGGCTGCGCCGGTCAAAAAGAGCGTGGAAAGAACAAGCGACTTCAACATCGACACCATATGGGAAGTCTGGCCTTTGGGCCAAGCGGAACCGGCGGTCACGGCATGGCCCAGACTGAAGAGCGTTTGATTTCAAGGTCCTCCAATTCTCGCGTGGTGGGGACGCTGTACTCGGCGAGGAAGTCCAGGCCGGTGCGCGGGAAATAGGTGCGGCCGGGGTCGCCGATCAGGACGCGGGTTCCCGTGGCGCGGGCTTGGGCCAGCCAGGCGAGCACGGCGTCGGTCATCGGCTTTTCGTAGCAGATGTCGCCGGCGCAGATGACGTCGACCGGGGGCGGCGGGGCGTCGAGCAGGTTCTGATCGGTGAAGGCCAGCGTCACGCCATTGGCTTTGGCGTTGGCGGCGACGGCGGCCTGGCAGAAGGGGTCGATGTCTGCGCACAGGACCGAAGCGGCGCCGGCCCGCATGGCGGCGACGCCGACCAGGCCGGAGCCGGCGGCGAAGTCGAGCACCTGTTTGCCGGCGACCTCGTGTGGGTGGTCCAGCAGGTAGCGGCTCAGCGCCTGACCGCCGGCCCAGGCGAAGGCCCAGAAGGGCGGGGGCAGGCCAAGTTCGCCCAGTTCCACTTCCGTCAGCCGCCAGATGGGGGTGATCTCGTCCGCCAGCCACAGCGAGATTTCCGGTGCATGGGGCACGGGCTGAAGCCGCGTGTTGGCGCGGATGAAGGCGGCGGGGTCGGGGATGGTCATGGCGTCAGGGTAGCGGTGCTGACCTCGCGGCGACAGCGCGGCGACGCAGTAATGTTGGCCTGACAAAAAGTCAGGTTGACATGACATTGGATGGGTGTCAGGTTCGCCTTACACAAGGAGGCGGACATGCTGTCTTTCGGAAAATCAACCACCCCGGCGCACCGGCGATACGTCATTCGCACCATGGCCTTCACCCTCCCCTATGTGGCCATCTGCGTGGCCATGATGACGACCGACGCCTTTGACGAGGTGATGGGAAAGCCGGCGGCCTGGCTGTTGGCGGCGGCGGTTTCAGCGCCGGTGATCGGCCAGATCTGGGCCGTTCTGGCCTTGATGCGGGAAAGCGATGAGTTCGTGCGCGGCGTGACGGCGAAACAGTTCATCGTCGCCTCGGGGCTGGCGATGGCGGTGGCGACCTTCTGGGGGTTCGGCGAGAGCTTCGCAGGCGCGCCCCATATCGAGACCTGGCTGATCGTGCCGCTGTTCTGGGGCATGTACGGCCTGACCGCGCCCTTCATCCGGACCAGCCGATGAAGAACCGTCTGAAGCTGCTGCGCGTCGAGCGCGGCTGGACCCAGGAGCAGTTGGGCCAGGCGCTGGGCGTGTCGCGACAGGCGGTGATCGCTCTGGAGACCGAGCGGCACGATCCGTCGCTGGACCTGGCCTACCGCATCGCTGCGGCCTTCGACCGACCGGTCGAGGAGATCTTCGAGAACCCGCACGCCTGACGGCGGCGGACCAAACCTAAAATCCAAGGGAGACATCCGATGTTCAACGCCTTCTTCAAGGCGCGCCCGCGCCTGCGCGCCGCCCTGTTCGGTCTGGCGGTCTGCACGCCGTCGCTGATGGTCGGCGTCACTGCGGCCTTCGCCCAGCCGGCCGCTCAGGCTCAGGCCTTCGTCTCTGACCGGTTGTCGGTCGAGGTGGTGGGAGCCGGCCCCGATGTGATCCTGATCCCCGGCTTCGGCTGTTCGCGGGAGGTGTGGCGGGCCACGGCGGATCGGTTGAAGGCGACGCACCGGGTGCATCTGGTCCAGTTGGCGGGCTTTGCCGGAGAGGCCTGGACGCATGGGGACGGACCTCTGCTGGAGCCGGCGGTCGAGGCCCTGGCGGGATATGTGCAGTCGGCGGGGCTGAGCAAGCCCGCAGTCATCGGCCATTCGATGGGCGGTCTGTCGGCCCTGATGCTGGCCCAGCGTCATCCCGAGGCGGTGGGGCGGGTGATGGCGGTCGATAATCTGCCCTTCTTTTCGGCCCTGTTCGGTCCGCAGGTGACGCCGGCGACGGCGCGGCCCTTCGCCGATCAGGCGGCCCAAGGCCTGTTGACCCAGGACGAGGCGGCGATGCGGGCGGCCCAGCAGCAGGGGGCGATCGGTCTGGCGCGGGATCCGGCGGCGCGGGTCGCCATGGTCGAATGGGCGCTGGCGTCGGATCGTCGGGCCCTGGCCACGGCCATCCGTGAGGTGATGACCACGGATGTGCGGCCGAACCTGGCGGCGATGACGACGCCGGTGACGGCCCTGTACGCCTCGGACGCCGACGGCGGCGTACCGGCCGCCAGGGCCGACGCCCTGTGGAGCCGGGAGTATGCGGCCCTGCCCGACGTCAAGCTGATCCGCGTCGACGGCAGCCGGCACTTCATCATGGCCGACCAGCCGCAGCGGTTTGCTGAGCTGGTGGATCAGTTCCTGGCGGATTGATCAGCCTCCCTTGGGCGTCACGTCCCCGGCCTTGACCGGCGCGCCGGCGAACTCGTCGGCGTAGGCCGGGTTGAGCAGGGCGCGGAAGACCGACTGGGGCACGGCGATCCGGTAGGGGCCGTCCGAATAGGGGCCGATCTGATAGGCGCCGATCAGGAAGATCACCCCGCCCGCCTTGCCCGGCGTGGTGCTGGGGGCCAGGACGAAGGGGGTGGAGACCGCCTTGGGGCAGGACCACATGTCGCCGCCCGGGGTCGCGCTTTCGGAGCCCGGAGAGCGGGCCTGTTTGGCGACATTGGCGGCGTCGCACAGGGCCTTGTTCAGGCCGGACAGGTCAGCGCCGGGGCGGAACAGGTCGGCGAAGCCCAGCTGTTTCTTCATCGCCTTGTCCCAGAGGACGGCCGAGAAGCTGGTGTTGGGATGGGCGCCGCCGGTGAACTCGAAATCGGTGCGGGCTAGGCTGAACAGCTTGCCGGTCTCGGCGCCGGGGTCGAAGGCGATGGTCTTCTCGTAGCCGCCGGGGCCGCCGCCGGCCTCGGACAGGTCGGCCTGGGCGCCTTCGGAGAACTGGCGCAGGTCGCGTACGGCGGCGGCGTAGAGGGGGGCGTGCAGGTCGGGCTTGGATTTGACTGCGTCCGGCAGGGTCAGTTTGACGGTGGCGTACTGGGTCTTGGAATCGAAGCCCATCGGCGCGCCGGCGGCGGCGGGACTGACCGGGGCGGCGGCGGTCGGGGTCGGCGCGGGGGCGTCAGCCTTGTCCTCGCGCCTCTGGCAGGCGGCCAAGGCGGCGGCGACGGCGGCGGACAGCAGCAGGATGCGAACGGTGGAGGTCATGGGGGGCTCCTTCACAGGCCGAGGGATCCGAGGGCGAGGGCGGCAAGCAGGATGAAGCCCGCCTCTCGGTTGGACTTGAACAGTTTCAGGGCGAGGGCGCCGTCGGTGCGGTCGAGGCGGAGGACCTGGCGGGTCAGATGGGCGGCGTAAAGGGCCAGACCCAGCCAGAACAGCGGACCGAGGCCGGCGGCGAGGCCGGCCGAGGCGGCGAGGATCAGGCTGATGACATAGAAGACGGCGACGCCGGGGCGGACGGCAGAGGCCAGGCGGCGGGCCGAGGATTTGACGCCCACCATGGCGTCGTCCTCGATGTCCTGAAGGGCGTAGATTGTGTCGTAGCCCAGGGTCCAGAAGACGGCGCCGAGGTAAAGGAATAGGGGTGTGAGATAGTCGGCTGGGCCGAGAGCTTCGTACACATCATGACCTGGATATCCGAAGCTCGTCAGCTTCAAGACCCATATCGTTTTGGCTTCTATTGAGAAGGCTGCCGCGAAGCCCATCAGGATGCCCCAGTTGAAGGTCAGGCCCAGCCAGGCCTGGGGCCACCAGGTGATCCGTTTCATGAAGGGATAGGCGGCGACCAGAGCCAGGGAACCGACGCCCAGCAGGATGGCGACGACGGGGAGGGTCAAAAGGATCAGCAGGCCGACCAGGCTGCAGCCGACCACGAAGGCCCAGGCCTGTTTGACGGAGATCAGGCCTGCGGGGATGGGGCGCAGCGCGGTGCGGGCGACCTGGGCGTCGAAGTCGCGGTCGACGATGTCGTTGAAGGCGCAGCCGGCGGCCCGCATCAGACAGGCCCCGATGGCGAAGCCGACGAACAGCCACAGATCATAGGGGCCGGGCGGCTGGCGATACTGGGCCAGGGCCAGCGCGATGCCCTGCCAGCCGGGCAGGAGCAGCAGCCAGATGCCGATGGGCCGGTCGAACCGACCCAGCTTCAGCCAGGGCTTCAGCCGCTCCGGCGCATGGCGATCCACCCAGTTGGCGCCGGCGTCGGGAAGAGGGGCGGAGGTCATGGGCATGGCTTAGCCGGAATGGGGGACAGGGTGAAGGCGTGACGAAGCGCTCCGTCCTTTCGGCGGAGTTGTGGAGGGCAGGACGGAGCGCCGGGCCTCGCCCGGAGTGAATAGTTTTTACCGTTTCGACGAAGACAGACGCTCCGCGCGCAGGGTGTTTCTGCCGGCCGGGGATATTGAAGCGGCAGTTGTGATGCCTCTTCCCCATGGCCTGCGTCAGGTCGGCGATCCCTGCGAGGACCGTCCCGAGTGCGACCGGGTTCCTAACCCCGTGTCCTCCGCCGACGTTTCTGCGCGGGATGAGCCCACCGATGCACCGTCATGCGGCGCGAGGGGATCCCACCCCCGCCCCTGATCCCTACGCTCCCGCCGCCGCAAGGTCGCAGGCCTTACGAGCCCTCCTAGCGACGAGACCGGGGAAGATTATGCGCGCGTTTTGAGGAGTGGTTAGAAGTGGCGGGTGAGATTCTTTTAGAGCGTTGAATTCTTTGAGAGCGAGGCAGCGTCATTGTGCGCGCTGGGGTGTCCGAGGTTTCCCTTCTCCCCTTGCGGGAGAAGGTGGCCGAGCGGAGCGAGGTCGGATGAGGGGTTGCTCTGCGGAGACGGAAACTGACCCCTCATCCGCCCCTGCGGGGCACCTTCTCCCGCAAGGGGAGAAGGAAGAATGGGGGAGGGTCTGGATCAGGCGTAGTTTTCGCCGAGGTAGACGCGGCGGACCTCGGGGTCGTTGACGGCTTCGTCGGCGGTGCCTTCGAACAGGACCGAGCCGCCCGAGATGATCGAGACGCGGTCGGTGATGTCCAGGGTCTCGCGGACATTGTGGTCGGTGATCAGGACGCCGATCCCCTGCCCCGCCAGATAGCGGATGACCGAGCGGATGTCGGCGATGGCCAGGGGGTCGATGCCGGCGAAGGGTTCGTCCAGCAGGATGAAGGACGGCCGGCCGGCCAGGGCGCGGGCGATTTCGACACGGCGACGTTCGCCGCCCGACAGGCCCGTGGCCGGGGCGTGGCGCAGGTGGTCGATGTGAAGTTCGTTCAGCAGGCGGTCAGTCTCAACCTCCAGCTGGTCGCGCGGATAGTTGAGTTCGACCACCGCCTTGATGTTCTGCTCGACCGTCATGCCGCGGAAGATCGAGGCCTCCTGGGCCAGATAGCCCAGGCCCATGCGGCTGCGCTGGTACATGGGCTGGCCGGTGATGTCCTCGCCGTCCAGCCAGATCGAGCCGGAATCGGGCGGGATCAGGCCGGTGATCATGTAGAAGCAGGTGGTCTTGCCGGCGCCATTGGGGCCCAGCAGGCCCGCCACCTCGCCGCGCTGGACCGTCAGGGAGACGTCGCGCACCACCTGACGCTGGCCGAAGGCGCGGGCGATGTTGCGCACCCGCAGCCCCTTTTCGGCAGCCGGAGCCGCCGGCTCGGGCTTTGCCGCAGGCCGGTCGGCCAGGTTCAGGGCGGAGAGTTCCTTGCGGGCCAAATCGTGATCCGTGCTCAGCGCGACCGGGGCCGAAGCCTCAGTTCGTCCCGTTGGGATAGAAGACGCCCTGGATGCGGCTGCCGGCGCCGGCGCCGCGCGGGGCGCCCGACATGGTCGCCGCGTCGGTGTTGACGTTATAGGTCAGCCGTCCGCCGGTCAGGACGTTCTTGCCCTGGTTCAGGATGACGTCGCCGGTCACGACCAGTTCGCCGTTCGACAGGGTGTAGACGGCGCGATCGCCGCGCATGGTCTGGGTCGGGGTGACGAAATAGACGGTCCCCGTGGCCTCGACGCGGGTGAACTCGCCCTGGGCGTCGCGGAAGGCGGTGATGGCCTCGGCCCGCAGACGGTTCTGGCCCTGGGTGATTTCCGCGCGTCCGCGCAGGCTGATGCGGTCCGTGGTCTGTTCGCCGTCGTCCGCGCCGAAGGCGATCGGCTGGCTGGAGGCGCCGCTCGTGGTTTGGGCGTCGCCGACGGCGGGCAGGGCCAGAAGGCTGAGCGCCGCCAGGGCCGCCGCAGCGCGACTGAGGGAGGTTTTCGATGTCATCGCCGTCATTCGCCTGATCCCGAGGGATTGATGGTCCCGCTTATCTTGGTGTCGCCAGAGCCCTTGAACACCACGCGCTCGCCCTGATCATAGATCGCATAGGACGAAGCGTTGATGGTTCCAATAGGGCCGGCGCCCTGAACGCCCCGTGAACCCGTGATGATTCCGGTCGAGGTGTCGACCACCGCCTCGGGCGTAGTCAGGACGAAGCCGGAGCCGCCGTCCGAAATCCGCACGTTCGGACCGATGGTCACGGTCTTGGCCTGTTCGTTGTAGGTGCCGCCGTCAGCGGTCATTTCGGTGACCTTGCGGCCGCCCAGGTTCAGCTTCAGCGCCGGGCCGACCAGGCGGAAATGGCCGGTGGCCGGATCGCGGATCGCGCCCTGGGCGCCGACGGTGAAGGCGCGGCCTTGCGCGTCCTGGCCGTGGAACAGAGGCTTGTCGAGCCGGACCTCCTGGCCCTGGCTGGCCTTGCGCTCGACCCCCGACATGACGGTGCGGAACACGGTCCAGGTCAGGACGCCGCCCGCCAGCACCAGGATGATGATCGGCAGGATGCGGCGGAACAGCTTGACCCGCCGCGAATGCGCCCGCCAGCGCGCGCCGGCCAGGACCACCCGCGCCTCGTCGGCTTCGTCGCCTGTATGACCGGGGCCAATGGGGTCGCGGGGGGCGGTCACGGGTCAGCTGTGGGCGAAGATGTCGATCTCGTCCCAGCCGGCGAGATCGAGCGCCGAACGGTCCGGCAGGAAGTCGAAGCAGCGGGCCGCCAGCTCGGTGCGGCCTTCGCGCGCCAGCATCAGGTCCAGCTTGGCGCGGGCGGCATGCAGGTAGAGGACGTCCGAGGCGGCGTAGTCCAGCTGGGCCTGGGTCAATTCGGCCGCGCCCCAGTCGGACGACTGCTGGGCCTTGGACAGGTCGACGCCGACCGTCTCGCGCACGACATCCTTCAGGCCGTGGCGGTCGGTGTAGGTGCGGGCCAGTTTGGAGGCGATCTTGGTGCAATAGACCGGCCGCGTCTCGACCCCGAGGTGCAGCAGGAACATGCCGATGTCGAACCGGCCGAAGTGGAAGATCTTGGTCACCGCCGGATCGGTCAGCAGCCGCTTCAGGTTCGGGCAGTCATAGTCGGGACGGTTCAGCCGCACGACATGGGCGTTTCCGTCGCCGGACGACAGCTGGACCACGCACAGGGGATCGCGGCGGAAGCGCAGGCCCATGGTCTCGGAATCAATGGCGACGTCCGGTCCCAAGTCCAGGTCGTCGGGCAGGTCGCCCTCGTGCAGGTAAACGGTCATGGTCAGGTTCTTACACGCGCAGGGCAAAGGTCGAAAGCGGCCTCAAGCCGCCTATCGCCGCGCGCGAGGCGATAGGCCCAAAAAGCAAACGGCGCCGTGTCCGAAAACACGACGCCGCTTATAATATGGTGCCCAGAAGAGGACTCGAACCTCCACGGCCGTTAAGCCACTGGCACCTGAAGCCAGCGCGTCTACCAATTCCGCCATCTGGGCCCCGTCGGCAGCGCCTTGCGGCGTTTCCATCGGGAAGGCGCGGACCTCTAAGGGAGGGTCCGGGCGGGGTCAACAGGGATTTTTCGTCGGAGGTCGGTTTTATTTCGCAAGCGCGGCCGTAACCCCCGGCGGGTGGCCATTCGGCGGGTCTGCGACTAGGGTGGCGTCTGTTTTCCGCGCCTTCTCCTCCCCTTGATCGGTGCGCCCGTGATTCTGACCGTCCTTCGCGGCGGCGCCGTCCTGGCGCTGCTTATCCTGTTCGTCGCCATGCTCGGTCCATTTCAGGGGGCCGAGGAGGGTATCGGCCTGAGCGACAAGCCGGCGCACGCCATCGGCTTCTTCATCATCACCGTCTGCCTGACCCTGATCGCGCCGGGCCTGGGGGTGTGGCGCACGGCCCTGCTGGCCCTGGCCCTGGGCGCGGGCGTCGAGGGGGTTCAGGGGCTCAGTGGACGGTCGGCCAATCTGTTCGACCTGATGGCGGACGGGGTAGGAATAGCGGCGGCCTCCGCCCTGCGCGCCTGGGCCGAACGGGCGAAGCCGGATCTGTTTCCCGCGCGTTAAGCCTGTTCGCTTACCCCGCTTTGAGGCCTGCCCCCTATGGATGGGGCATGGCGGACGCGTCCCAGATTTCACCGACGAAAGAGCGTCGCACCAGCCCCCGCGCGGCCTATCGCAAGCGGCGGCGGCGGCGCGAGCGGGTGCATATGTTCGGCCAGCTGGTCGATCTGGTTAAGCCCGAAGAGGTGCTGCACCACGTTCAGGACGCCGTGGCCGAGGGCCGCAAGAGCCTGGTCGCCAACCATAATCTGCACAGCCTGTATCTGATCCAGAAACATCCCGAGATGCGGCCCTTCTACGACAAGGCCGAGATGATCGAGGTGGATTCGACGCCGATGATCTGGTTCTCGCGGGCCCTGGGCCTGCACAGCCGGGGCTTTCACCGCTGCACCTATCTGGACTGGCGCGACCATTTCTGGAGCGTCGCCGACCGCAAGGGATGGCGCGTGATGTCGGTCGGCGGCGAGCCCGGCGTGGGCGAGGAGGCGGCGCGACGCCTGGGCGCCCGCTATCCCAAGGCCGAAATCCGCACCCGCCACGGCTTCTTCGACGCCACGCCTGGGTCGGCCGACAACGCCGAGATCGTCGCCGAGATTCAGGCGTTCAAGCCGCATATCCTGTTCGTCGGCATGGGGATGCCGCGCCAGGAGCTGTGGACCCTGGCGGTGTTCGACGCCCTGCCCGACTGCGTGATCTTCTCGGTCGGCGCGGCCTTCGACTATGAGGCGGGAACCCAGACGCCGGCGCCCCGCTGGATGGGCCGGGCCGGGGTCGAATGGGCCTATCGGCTGTTGCAGGATCCGCGTCGGCTGTTCACCCGCTATTGCGTCGAACCCTGGGCGCTGATCCCGCTGGCGATCCGCGACCTGCGCGCGGCGCGGCGTCGCATGGTCGGCAAGCAGGCCCGACGGACCGAGGACTTCGGCGCCCCGCCCGTCGATAATTTCCCGCGCGGCGCCTGACCGATCAGGACGGCGCGGCGATCCGGGAGCGGCGGCGGGGCTGGGACTCGCCCGACGGCGTCGTCAGGGGATTCTCGACGACCGGACGCGCTGTGGCCGCCGGCGGCGGGGGCGGCGCGCTGGAGACCGGGGCCGGCGCGGGTCGGGGCGCGACCGGGGCCTGAACCGGCGTCGACGACGGCAGGGCGAGCGGCGGCGGGGGCGCCATGGTGACCACAACGGGCGGCGGTGGGGCCAGCAAGGGATCGTCCAGCTCCAGCGGCTCGATCGGCGTCGCCACCAGGGCCATCTTCTCGATCGTCGGCTCGACGCCCGCATGGCGGCCGGTGAAGGCGGGCGGCAGGCCCCAGCCCCCGCCCCAACGATAGAAGATGTGGGTGCCGATCTGGCGCATCTTGACCAGACGCTCGGCCCAGTAGGGGGCGACCCAGTCGGTGTGATAGTGGGTCGCCATGCCGACGCCGGAGGCGACGAAGCCGTTCAGGGCGCCGCCGGCGGCCAGACGGGCGCGCGCCCAGCCCTCGGGCGAAGGCGGACGGGTCATGGCGCCGTCGCAGGTGAAGCTGAACTGGCAGCCCGTTGCGCGTTCCGAGCCCTGGAAGACCACGCCGCAGACGGTCTTGGGATAGGCCGGGTGGCGCATGCGGTTGATCACCACCTGGGCCACCGCCGCCTGCCCCGCCGCCGTCTCGCTGGCCGCCTCATAATAGACGGCGGCGGTCAGGCAATCGAGGGCGCGGGCGTAGTCCTCCAGTTTGTCAGCCGGCATGATGAAGGGCTTGGCCGAAAGGATCGGCAGGGTCGAGAACGGCAGGGCGGCGTTGAACGCCCGCGCCTCGTCCGGAGTGATCGGACGGATTTCGTCGGGCGCCAGGGTGGTGTCCAGCATCTGCTGCATGCCGCCCGGGGTCTGTTGCGCTAGTCCAGTCGGACGGACGAGGGCGGGCGCGCCGCGCGCCGCGCCCTGAGACCGGAACACCAGAACCGCCGCCACGGCGAGCGCCAGGGCCAGAAGCGCCAAGCCAATCACGTGAATCCGACGAATACGAATACGGCGCCGCGGCCGCTGCGTCGGGCGTGGCCGACGCGGTCCGGCGAAGGGCGGCGGCGTGGAAGGCGTTTCGCGGTCGATGGTCATTCTTGCTCCGGCAGAGGGGACGCAGGGCCGCGCGGGGCGTCCGATCAATCCACACACAGCAAGTGCGGCGCCGCGATGACGACGCCGTTTTCAGGATGAGGAACAAGGAAACGCCACGCCGCCCTGTGCCGTTTCGACCCAGTGCTGGCCGCTCTTGTATCAGGACGGGAACAAAAAATCTTGGGTAAAGCGAGCTCAGCCCGCCATGCGGACCCATTCGAAAGTCTTGCCGGGGGCCTGACGCTCGCGCCACCTATAGTCGGCCTGATCCCATCGCGAGATGCGACCGGTCAGATTGTCGAGGACGTAGTCGCCCCGGTCCGTGGCCACCAGAAGCACCGCGTGGATCTCGCCCCAGCGGGTCTCGACCACAGCGATGGATAGGGCGCCGACCGGATAGCCGGCGCGAACCAGGGCGCGGCGCTTGGCCAGGACGTAGTCTTCGCAATCGCCTCGGGCGCGCTCGCCGTTGGGAACCGCCCAGTAGTCGCCGACGCCGTAGACTCGGGCGTCCGAGCCGCTGCGGATCTGTCGATTGACCTGACGATTTATGCCTACGATCATCTTCCAGTCGGCGTCCGACAAGGCGATGACGGGGGCGGTCTTGATCGCTTCAGGACGCGCGCGGGAACGGTCCAGATCCCTTACGCGGGCAGAGACGTCACGACCGAAATCCTCGGCTGAAGGCGCAGCGTCGCCCTGGACAGCGCCCGCTTCCACGGCCGGTGCAGCGACGTCCTCCATCGCCACGGCGACGCCTTCGCGACGCGGATCCGAGACGGCGGGAGCGGCGGCGCGTTGGGGGAAGACCCGGCTCCAGTCGAAGCCGTTGGAGGCGCCTGAGGCCGGACGCGTCGCGGCCGGACGGCTGGAGGCGACCTGTTCGGTGTTTCCGAATACGCCGGCCCAATAGAGGGAATTGGCGCGCGCGCGCATCTCGGCGAGATTCACCCGCTCGCCCGGGGCGACACAGTCGCGGGGCGAACGCTCGCAGAAGTCGAGGAAGCCGGCCGGGGCTGCGGCGGCGGGGCCGACAGGCATGTGCGCCGGCCCGGCGGGTCGGGGTCCCGCAACGGCGGCCCCCGAAACGAAGACGGCGGTGGCGAAGACGGCGGCGCCGATCACGCCGGGGCGGCGCGGTGAGCGAACAATCGACATGGGCGATCCCTGTTTCATGGGATCACCCTGCCTGAGCCGTATCAATATGAGCCTTAGAAGTACGGTTTAGCGGTGCTGTAGAAGATTGGTTTCAGCGGGATTAAGCGCGTTTTCATCTGCGGCCCGATCTTTGCTGCGGCGCCGCATGCATCGCCTTGGAAACATCGGGCGGCTTGCGCTATGCTGGAACGAAGCGAGGGATGACGATCATGCGGAATTGGTTGAGTGCGGCTCTTCTGGGGCTCACCTTGATGTTCACCGTCGCCGCGTGCGGCGCCGGCCCCTTGGCGGCGGCCGGGCTGGCGGAGACGGCGGTGGATCCCAGCGTGGTCCGCACCGTGCCTGAATATCGGCTGGGCGCGGCGGATAAGGTCCGGGTCAATGTCTATGGCGAAGAAGGCCTGACCGGCGAGTTCATCGTCGGCGGCAGCGGCCGGATCTCCATGCCTCTGATCGGCGAAGTCCAGGCCGCCGGCCTGACCATTACGGAGTTCCAGACCGAGATCGCCGAGTCCCTGAAGAAGGGCTATATCAACGAGCCGCGCGTTTCGGCCGAGGTTCTGAACTATCGTCCCTTCTATATTCTGGGCGAGGTGAACAAGCCGGGCGAATATCCCTACACCAACAATCTGACGGTTCTGAACGCGGTCGCCACGGCGGAAGGCTTCACCTACCGGGCCAATACCCGTCAGGTCTATATCAAGCGCGCCGACGGCACGGGCGAACAGGCCTATCCGTTGACGACGGCGACCCAGGTGGCGCCGGGGGACACCATCCGCATCGGCGAGCGCTTCTTCTGAGGCGACAGGCTTGCCAAGCCCCCGGCGGTTGCTGATCTAGGGGGATGTTCGCCAAACTGTTCAAACGCCGCCCTTTGGAACCCGAGCGCCGCAAGGCCTCGACGCCGGAGGACACGGCGGCCTGGGCGGTGGGGGACATCCACGGGCGGCTGGACCTGCTGACGCCCCTGGTCGAGGCGATGATCGCGGACCTCGAGGCCTCGACCGCAAGCCGAAAACTGCTGATCTTCCTGGGCGACTATATCGACCGGGGGCCGGACTCGAAGGGGGTCATCGACCTGCTGGCCGGCCTGCGTAGCCGCGGCCTGTTCGAGCTGCACTTCCTGCGCGGCAATCACGAGGACCGGATGGAGGCCTTCCTGGTCGATCCCGAAATGGGACCGGGTTGGTGCGACTATGGCGGTCGCGAGGCCCTGGCCTCGTATGGGGTGAGCCCGCCGTTCGACAAGACCGACGCCGCCGGATGGGCCGCCGCCTGCGAAGCCCTGAACGCCGCCGTCGATGAGCGCCAGCGCGCCTTCCTGGCCGCCCAGGACTACAGTTTTAGCCTGGGGGACTATTTCTTCGCCCATGCGGGGGCCGAACCCGGCGTGCCGCTGGACCAGCAGGATCCGCAGCAGCTGATGTGGGTGCGGCACGAATTCCTGAACCACCCTGCCCCGTTCGAGCGGGTCGTCGTCCATGGCCATACGCCCACGGAAGCCGTCCACGCGGATCACCGCCGGATCGGCCTGGACACCGGCGCCTACGCCACCGGCGTGCTGACGGCGCTGAGGCTGGAGGGCGAGACGCGCGAGCTGGTGCAGACGGCCTCGGCCGGCGGACAGGTCAGCCTAAGCCGCGGCCCGCTGTGAAATCAGGCGCGGCCGATCAGATCGGCATGGCCATGATTTCCTTATAGGCGGAAATCACCTGGTCGCGGACCGAGATCACGGTTTCCAGAGACGCCTCGGCCGAGCTGAGCGCGGTCACGACATCGATCAGATTGCCGTTGCCCTGGATCGACTGGGTCATCTGGGTCTCGGCCGCCCTGGACTGCTGCGTCATGTCGGTCATGGCGTTCTTAACCAGGTCGGCGAAGCCGTTGTCGCCGGAGGCGGGCGGTTGCGCCGCCGTGGGCATGGCCGCGCCTTGAACGGCGGCGTAGGCGCGGGCGGCCATCATCGGGTTCATGGCCTAGTCCTCAGCGTTTGATGATGTCGAGGGTGCGGCTGTCCATCGACCGCGCCGTCTCGATGACGTTCAGATTGGCTTCGTAGGCGCGCTGGGCCTCGCGCATGTCCATGGACTCGACCAGGGTGTTGACGTTGGGCCGCATCACATAGCCCTGCTCATTGGCGGCCGGGTGCGAGGGATCATATTCCATATTGAAGTCGCTCTGGTCCGGCCGAACCTCGGCCAGGACCACACCGGTTGCGCCGTCGACCTCGCGCGCCTGAAAGACCGGGATCTGGCGGCGATAGGGCTCGCCGCCGGGGGTGCGGGCGGTGGACTGGGCGTTGGCGATATTCTCGGCGATGACGCGCATGCGCGACTGCTGGGCCTTGAGGGCCGAGGCCGCCACCGCCATGGCGCTGTTCGAGGGGGGGATGGGATCAGGCATGGATCAGTCCTTCGTCTCAAGCCGCGCCGGGCTTGCGCGCGGCCATGCGGATCATGGACATGGATTTCTGGTAGAAGCCGATGGCGGCGTCATAGGCCATGCGGCTCTCGGCCATCTTCAGCATCTGCTCCTCGACCACCACCGAGTTGCCGTCGAGCGTGGTCTCGGAGTCCGGCGACTTGGATGCGTCGAAGCGCGGCGCGCTGACGGCGGGGGCGATGTGGGCGCGGTTGGTGCGGACGACCTGAAGCCCCCCGCCCGAGCGCAGGGCGGCGGCGAAGTCGGTCGGCTGTTTCAGATCGCGGCCGCCGTAACCGGGCGTATCGGCGTTGGCCACGTTCTCGGCGATGACCCGCTGGCGTTCGTCCAGCCAGCCCAGCCGGCCCTTGATCTGCCCCAGCAGCGGAATGTCGGCGACGCCCATGGCGATCTCCCGTGGCGCAGATGTGCGCGATGGGCAGAAAATGCCGCCTGCATGGTTAACAGGCCGTTATCTAAACCCATCGTTAACCGTGGTGGTTAAGACTCTGGGAACAGCGCCGACAGCGCGGGGCCCTAAGCGTATGAATTTCCTCGATCTCGCCCGCGCCGTTTTTGGCCTGGCCTTTACCCTGGGTCTGATCGGCCTGGCCGCCTATGCGGCGCGCCGCTACGCCCCGCAGCTGATGGCCAGGCTGAACGCCCAGCGCGGCGAGCGGCGGATGCAGGTGGTCGAGACCCTGGTGCTGGACCCCGCGCGGCGGCTGGTCCTAGTGCGGATCGACGAGGAGGAACGGCTGATCCTGCTGGGCGAAGGCCGCGAACTGATCGAGCCGCGCCAGACGGAGATCTTCAAGTGAAGGGGATTTTCACGATCCCCACAGGCGCCGAGCTGAAGCGCGCGGCCCTGCTGTCGCTGTTCACCAGCCTGGTCTGCCTGGCCTGGCCGCTGGCGGCCTTCGCCCAGGATGCGGCGGCGGGGGGATCGTCGCTGAACATCGACCTGGGAACGGGCGCGGGCCTGACCCAGCGGGTGGTGCAGCTGGTCGGGCTGATGACCGTGCTGTCGCTGGCGCCGTCGATCGTCATCATGACCACCAGTTTCGTGCGAATCGTCGTGGTTCTGTCGCTGTTGCGGACGGCCCTGGGCATGCAGCAGTCGCCGCCGAACGCGGTTCTAGTGTCCCTGGCCCTGTTCCTGAGCGCCATCGTCATGGCCCCGACCTGGCAGGACGCCTATGATTCGGGCATCCGTCCGCTGCTGGATCAGCAGATGGAATTGCCCCAGGCCTTCGATGCGGCGTCGGAACCTGTGAAAACCTTCATGCTGGCCCAGGTGGACCGCGGAGACCTGGCCCTGTTCACCCGATTGAGCCGCGTCGAGGCCCCGACCAACCTGCAGGATCTGCCCCTGCGGGTGGTCACGCCGGCCTTCATGATCAGCGAGTTGAAGAAGGCGTTCGAGATCGGATTTCTTCTTTTTATTCCGTTCCTTGTCATCGATCTGGTGGTCGCCAGCGTGCTGATGTCCATGGGTATGATGATGCTGCCGCCGGTGGTGGTCTCCCTGCCCTTCAAGCTGATCTTCTTCGTGCTGGTGGACGGCTGGAGACTGGTCGCGGGAAGCTTGGTCGAGAGCTTCCAACGGGCGTCCGGAACCGGATAATCCCCGCCCCATAAGGCTTTGCGCCTTTTACCCGCTTGCAATACCGGGAGAAATCCGTGTTGATCCCCCAGTCCTCGCCCTGAATCGGGCGACTAACACTGGAAATGTTTCTTATGACCACTCAAGCCGAACTGATCGCCGCCGTCGCCAAGGACGCCGGTGTCTCGCAGGCCGACGCCGGCAAGGTGCTGACCGCCATCGTCGAGAACATCCACGCCAGCCTGAAGGCCGGCGGCGACGTGCGCATCTCGAACCTGGGCGTCTTCGACACCGCCGCCCGCGCCGAGCGTGAAGGCCGCAACCCGGCCACGGGCGCGACCATCAAGATCGCCGCCTCCAAGGCCGTTCGCTTCCGCGTGTCCAAGCCGCTGAAGGACGCCGTCAACGGCTAAGGTTTTTCGGTCCCTGCGGGGACCGATCAGCTGATCAACGGGCGGGAGTCGCTGGGCGATTCCCGCCCGTTTCTTTTCTGAAGTCCTGTTTGGCCGCGTTGACCCAGCCGACAAAGGTGTCCGCATTGGCGGACAGGCCCGAGAAATCGGCGACCCCCGCCACGCCCGACAGATCGTCATCCAGCGCCACGCGGATGGCGTTGGCCGACCGGGCCCGCGCGACGAAGGGCGAATACTGACCCCGCAGCCGGTCGAGCGCCGCGCGATTGCCGGTCAGCGAATAGCCGACGCCGGCGCGGATCAGCCAGCTTTCCTCGACCGGGGTCAGGGGCGTGGCGCCCTGCTTGTAGCGATCGCCCAGTCGGGCCTCATACAGGGGGGCCGCCTCGGCCCATTTCTGCTGTTTCCAGAAGATGTCGCCGCGCACCTCGCGCGCCGGACCGGACTGATCCTTGTCCAGCACTTCCAGCGCATGGTCGTAGCGGCCCAGATCCATCAGGGCGCGGGCCTCCAACGCCCGACGTTCGGCGTTGACGGCGGTCGGCAGCAGGGTGGTGCGGGAGCCCCAGATGGCTTGCAGCGCCTTCTCCGGCTGGCGATCCATCAGATAGACGGTGGCCAGATTGGTGGCGACCTGGGCCCGGGCCACCCCGTCCAGACGGTTGTCGACCTGATATTTCAGCAGCTCTGCGGCCTGATCCAGCAGATCGACGTCGATCAGGCGACGCGACAGACGCCGCACCATCTCGTCGCCGTCGGCGCCGATGGGGGTCAGTTCGCGGAAATCATAGAACAGCGCCAGGGACTGGACCGGCTGGAGGCCGTCGGCGGCGCCTTCCAGGAACAGGGCGCGGAAGGCGTTGGACTGATCGGCCTGGATCTCGGCCGCGCCGGGCACGCCCGCCATCCGCTTGCCGGCGCCGCGCAGGGCGTCCAGGGCCTCACGGTAGCGACCCTGCTGAAGATAGATGCCCGCCAGCTTGCGGACCACCGCCAGCTCGGTCGCGTCGCCGCGCCAGCGCCACTTCAGAAGTTCCAGCTGCTGGGCCGCCTGGTCCGGCGTCAGGACGCCCTTTTCCATCTCGAGGCTGATGGCGCCCAGTTTGGCGGGGGTGGCGATGCCGTCGAGCGGCGCGCGGGCCACGGCCTTGTAGACCGCCAGCGCTCGCGCCTTGTCGCCGGACAAGTCGAACAGGCGGGCCTGAACCACCCGGGCGGTCAGTTGATCGGCGGCCGAGGCGTTCTGGCTGAAGACGTAGTCCAGCAGTTGACGGGCGGCCGGCAGGTCGTTGGTTTCAAGAGCCGCCAGGGCGTGGGCGGCGCCGAAACGGGCGCGCCATTCCTTGGGAAAGTCGTCGATGACCGAGGCGCCGGCGGCGAAGGCCCGCCGCGCCTCTTCCCAGTCGCCCCGTTCGGCCGCCAGATAGCCCTGCCAGACCTTGGCGGAGGGATCATTGGACAGGGCCGAGCCGGCGAAATCGACTTGGGCCTCTTCCAGCCGGCCGACGCCGACACGGGCGGCGCCGCGCAGGCCGCGCACCTCGGGCTCGCCCTGCATATTGGGGGCCTTGGCGATCAGGGCGTTGAGGACGCCGATGGCCTCGTAGTTCAGGCCCGATCCGACCAGGAACCGGGCCAGGGCCATCCGCGCCGCGATGGGGGCGCGGGGATTGTCGGTTCCGGCGATGGTCTCCTGAGCCGCCGCGTCCTGAAGACGGCGATAGCGTTCGGAGAAGCCGTCCTCGCCGGCGGCCGCCCATTCCTCGAGGATCAGCGCCGGGTAGGCCGCGCGTTTGGGGGCGTCGCTCTCGGCGCCGGCGGCCTCCAGCGTCGCCGACGGCGGCGACAGGGTCAGGCCCTGGGGACGGCTGAGGGTGACGAGGTCGCCCTCGGCCTCGATCTTCAGGTCGTCGGTCGTGGTTTCGACCGCCAGACCCTGGGCGGTCGGGATCAGGCTGAGATCGACGGTGCTGCGCGTGCCCGAGAACCCCTTGCCGGGCGCCAGGGCGGTGACGGCGGCGAAACGGTCGCCGACGAGGGGGTCGGTCAGCCAGACGGTCTTGGTCGCCCCGGCCATCCGCGCCACCAGACTGGCGGACCCGTCCTCCGAACGGTCGATCTCGACGCCCGAGGCGCCGGCGGGCGGACCGCCGATGGTCACGGTCCAGGTTCCGCCCTGCCCCTCGGCGACGACGGCCAGGCCATCGGGCGCGGCGATACGCACGGCTGTATAGTCGGGGCCGGCGGCCCAGCGCGCGTCCTTGGCGGGCCCCAGGGCCTTGGCCCCGGTCAGGTCCATCTTGGCGGCGGTGTCGAACACCACCCAGACCGCCTCGCCGCGGCGGAAGACGGCGGCGCCGACCGGCGCGCCCCACTGGAAGGTCAGAACCGTCTTCTCGGGCGAGGAGACGGCGCGGACGGGGACGACGGAATTGACGAGGGCGGCGCGTTCTTCCGGCGTCGGCTCGGGCGCCTTGCCCGGCGCATAGAGGTTCAGCCAGACGGCGCCGTCGGCGACGCCCGATCGGGCGTCGGCGCCCTCGGCCAGGGTGATGACCAGATCGGTCGCCCCGCCCCGCGCCATTCGCGTCTCGACGGCCTTGACCCCCTCGGGCGGGTCGACCCGCAGGCGCGAGACGTCGGGCGCGGCCGAGACGCCCAGGCGGACAATGACCTTGTCGGCCTCGCGCCGGACCTGGCTGCGCACGCCGATGACGCCGCCGAATTCCACTCGGGTGAATTCGCCGGCCTGGCCGATGCTGATCGACAACGGATCGCTGGACCGGCCCGCCTCTTTCGCCAGGGGCGCGAGGGGCGCAAAGGCGACCGCGCCAGCCGCGGCGGCGGCCACGGTCGACTTCAGGAGGCGCTTGCTGTGCGAGGTCCCGGACATATCCGTGGAGCCTTGCCTCACAAGCTCTTTAATCGCGGTTAACCGATTTCACAGAAATCGACGCGTTCGTTGACGGCTGATCGCCGCCGTGGTCCCTTCAGAACCGAACTGGAGGCTTCCATGACGCCGCTTCTGCTCGCCCTCGCGCTCCAGGCCGCCACGCCGCCCACGCCGGACGAACCGCCCGCCCTCGATGGGGCCTGGACGGTGGACCTGACCGTCGATCCGGCCCAGCCCTACCTGAAGACCATGCACCTGACTCTCGCGCCCGGCGGGACCGTTACGGGTGATTTTTACGACAGCGAGATCCTGGCCGGCCGGTGGAAGCGACAAAAGGGCAAGCTCTGCGTCAGTTTCCGCACCACGGACGGCGCAGGCGCCTACCACACCGCGGCCTGCCAGGCGGGCGATCACGTCGAGGGTCAGACCTGGGCCGAGCACCGCGACTTCGTTTTCATCTGGACCGCCGCGCGCCCGACCGAAGACTGAACGATGGACAAGTCGTCCACGCGACAACGGGGCTGCGAACCTCCATATAGACCGGATGACGGATTATCCTCGCCTGAGCACCCTTAAGACAGGCCTGGCCTGCCGCTGCCCCCGCTGTGGCGAGGGGCCGTTGTTCAAGGGCTATCTGACCCTGCGAGAGGCCTGCCCCAAATGCGGGCTCAGCTACGCCTTCGCCGATCCAGCGGACGGTCCTGCCTTCTTCGTCATGACGGCGGTCGGGGTGGTGGGCATGATCCTGCTGATGGTGTTCGACTTTACGGTGAAGCCGCCCATCTGGGTGCATGCCGTGGTGACCCTGCCGATCCTGATCGCCATGTGCCTGGGTTGCCTGCGGCCGTTCAAGGCCTGGCTGGTGGCGGAGCAGTATGTGCACAAGGCCGCGCCGCCGGAGTTTTCCAGCAACGGCAAGCACGGGGATTGAGGAGGCGGGGCGCAGCCCCCTCTCACGCCGTCATCCTTAGGGGATAGGGCGTTCTTCGCCCTGAACCTTACACCTCAGTCGATGCAGAGGGTCGCGCCCGCCTTGCCGTCCTCGACGGGCGTGTTGCAGCCGAAGCGGTCGCTGGTCGCCTGGCAGACGCCGGCCGTGGCGGCGCCGGCCTCGATGCCGGTGTTGCCTTCGACGCGGCAGTCGCCCTGGCACTGGTCGCCGTCGGTGCAGCGCTTGCCGGCGTCGGCGTAAGAGATGACGCACTGCCAGGATTGCATCCGGCCGACCTGTTTCATCGTGCCGCCCCGCGTGGCGCAGGCCGAGGCGTCGGCGCTCTGCATCGGGGCGTCGGAGCCGGCGCCCGTCGTCGTCTGAGGGGTGCAGGCGGCCGCCATCAGGGCGGCGGCGGCGGCGAGAGCGATACGGATCATTTGACCTGTCCTTTGGTGAAGCCCGACCAGACGTCGTCGTAGTCGAGCTGCATCTGCGGTGATTCCGACGCCCATTTCGTGACACGGATCGGCGCCCGGGTCTCGAACATGAAGGCCAGGGTGTCAGTGATCTTGTGCGGCTTCAGTTCCGCCTGGATCGCGCCCTCATAGCTGGCCTGGTCGGGGCCATGGCCGCTCATCCGGTTGTGCAGGCTGGCGCCGCCCGGGGCGAAACCGCCGGCCTTGGCGTCATAGGCGCCGGTCACCAGGCCCATGAACTCGCTCATGACGTTGCGGTGGAACCAGGGCGGGCGGAAGGTATGCTCGGCCACCATCCAGCGCGGAGGGAAGATGACGAAGTCGATATTGGCGGTGCCCGGCGTCTCGGACGGGCTGGTCAGGACGGTGAAGATCGACGGATCGGGGTGGTCGTAGCTGACCGTGTTGATCGTGTTGAACCGCGCTGTGTCATAGCGGCAGGGCGCCAGATTGCCGTGCCAGGCCACCACATCCAGCGGGCTGTGGTCGAAGGTCGTGGCCCACAGGCGTCCGCCGTATTTCTGGACGCACTGGGTCGGGCGATCCACGTCCTCGAAGGCCGCGACCGGGGTTTCGAAGTCGCGCGGATTGGCCAGGCCGTTGGCGCCGATCGGCCCCAGGTCCGGCAGGCGGAACGGGCTGCCGTAGTTTTCGCAGACATAGCCGCGAACGGGCCCGTCGATCTCGACGCGGAAGCGGACGCCGCGCGGGATCAGGACCACATGGCCGGGTTCGGCCTCGATCACGCCCATCTCGGTGACGAAGCGATGGGCGCCTTGCTGGGGCACGATCAGCAGTTCGCCGTCGGCGTCGTAGAAGACGCGGTCCACCATCGACCGGTTGGCGACATAGAGGTGAACGCCCGCACCGGCCCCGGCGTCGGGATCGCCGTTTCCGCCGTAGGTGACCAGACCCTCGACCCAGTCGGTCGCGGTCTCGGGGATGGGCAAAGGGTCCCAGCGCATCCGGTTGGGATTGGGCGGGGTCTCGTCGAACGGGCCGGAGCGGACCCGTCCCTGGTCGAAGGCCACATAGGGGCCGTGCTGGGCCGAGGGGCGCAGGCGGTACAGCCAGCTGCGCCGGTTCTCGGCGCGCGGGGCGGTGAAGGCCGTGCCGGACAACTGTTCGGCATACAGGCCCATCGGCGTCTTCTGCGGCGAGTTCTGGCCCTGCGGCAGGGCGCCGGGCGCGGCCTCGGTCGCGAAATGATTGCCGAAGCCGGTTTGATAGGCGGGCGCGTTGGATCGCGTCATGTGGGTCTCCCTATGCCCCCGGTTTAGCCGGGGCGGCGACCGTCGTCACCCTGTTCAGGGCTGCAACAGCTTGGCCGCCCGCGCGTTGACAGCCGCCAGGGAGCCGCAACGCCATGATCTATCTGACCCGCGCCGTCTTCGGCTTCGCCAGCCTCATGCTGCTGATGTCGGCCGTCGCCTTGATCGGTTTCGGCCTGGCGGACGCCTTGAAGGAGATCAGCCGTCCGGACCGGTCCGGGGCGGACGCCGTGCTGAACATGCTGGGCTATGTCATCGTCGCCATCGCCGTCTTCGACGTGGCCAAATATATCTTCGAGGACGAGGTTCGGCGCGGCAACGAGCGGCGGAGCGCGGCCGAGGCCCGGCGCAGCCTGACCAAGTTCCTGTCCACCATCGTCATCGCCCTGTTCCTGGAGGCCCTGGTGGTGGTGTTCAAGACGGCGCGCGAGGATGTGGCCCTGCTGATCTATCCCGCCGCCCTGCTGATCGCCGCCGTCCTGGTGCTGGTCGGCCTGGGGGCTTTCCAGCGCTTTTCGGCCTCGGTCGAGGAGAAGGTCGGCGACGACGACCAGGAAGAGGAGCGCAAGGACGAGGTCAAGCGCAAGACCGACGCCCGGAAGTCCTAGGCCGACTTGGGCAGGAAGGGCGAGAAGGTGATGACGGTGAAGGTGTCGCGGATATGCGGCCGGGTCTGGACCTGTTTCGTCACGAAGGTCCCGATGTCGGCGTCGCGCGGCAGGTTGAACTTGGCCAGCAGGTCGTGCTGGCCCGAGGTGGAATAGACCTCGGAGACATTCTCGACATTGTCGACGATGTCGGCGGCCACGTCATTGGCGTAGCCCAGCTCGGTTTTGATGAAGACGAAGATGGCGGTCATCATGGCGGGGGCTCCTGTTGCTGGCCGCCTCCTAAACCCTTTTGGACGCGGCGTCGAAGACGGCGGATGAAACAATATGTTCCGCCCTCGCCCGCCGAACCCGGTCGTGCGGCTTTCGCTTTCGGCGGCGGCTGAGATAAGCAGGGACAGGGCCGGGCGACCGGTCGGTGCAACACAGACGTTCCGGCGCGGGTCGGACAGGCGGAGATTTTAGACATGGCCCATGATCGCGTCAGCGTGCTTCAGGCGCTCGAGACCCAGGGCGTCTGCCCGGTCTTCTATCATCCCGATCCCGAGGTCAGCCTGAACGTCATCCGCGCCTGTGCGCGCGGCGGGGCGCCGGTGGTGGAGTTCACCAATCGTGGCGACTTCGCCTGCGACCTGTTCGGCGAGATCAATCGCGAACTGATCAAGACCGACCCCGAGGTGGTGCTGGGCATCGGCTCGGTGGTCGATAGCGGCACGGCGTCGCTGTACCTGAACCGGGGCGCGCGCTTCGTGGTCAGCCCCTGCCTGGTCCCCGACGTGGCCAAGGTCTGCAACCGGCGCATGGTGGCCTATTTCCCCGGCTGCGGCTCGGTGACGGATATCGGCGAGGCGCACGAGCTGGGCTGCGACATCGTCAAACTGTTCCCCGGTTCGTCGGTCGGCGGCCCGGACTTCGTCAAGGCGGTCAAGGGGCCGATGCCCTGGGTCAAGATCATGCCGACGGGCGGCGTCGATCCGGACGAGGCCTCGATCGCCAAATGGTTCGGCGCGGGCATCGTTGCGGCGGGCATGGGGTCGAAACTGGTGACGGACGAGGCCGTCAAGTCGGGCGACTGGGGCGCCATCGAAACCAAGGTCCGCGCGACCGTGGACGCCGTGGCGGCGTTCCGGGCGTCGAAGGGCTAAACCTCCCCACGTCGCCCTCGCACAAACCTGACGACGACGGAGAAGGAGCGCTGACGCGGTCGATGGCGGGAGTTGAATTGCCCATGATTCGCTCCCACATCTGCGACTGAACCCGGACGTATCCGGCCAACTTTCATTTGCGCTCAAGCCGCTTGCCCCCGCAGGCCCGGCGACCGCGCCCCAAGGAGCCATTCATGGCGACTGTTAAAGTCACGGACGAAAGCTTCGACGCCGACGTCCTGAAATCCTCCACCCCCGTCCTGGTGGACTTCTGGGCCGAATGGTGCGGCCCCTGCAAACAGATCGGCCCGGCGCTGGAACAGATCGCCGACGAACTGGGCGGTCAGGTCACCGTGGCCAAGATCAATATCGACGACAGCCCCATGACCCCGTCCAAACTGGGCGTGAAGGGCATCCCCACCCTGATGCTGTTCAAGGACGGTCAGATGACCTCGATGAAGGTCGGCGCCATGCCCAAGGGCAAGATCGTCGAATGGCTGGCCGAGGCGGGCGTCAAGGCCTAGGCCTGATCCCCTGACGGATCGCTGAAGATCGAACGCCCGCCGGTTCCGACCGGCGGGCGCTTTCGTTTTACGGCTGGGCCGGACCGACCTCCACCAGCACCACGTCATAGGTCTTCATCGGCATGCTCAGCCGCCCCCGCCCGTCGGCCCCGACGGTGACGGACTGCACCTCGGGCGTATCGCGCGTCAGGTCGTTCAGCCGCTGCAACTGGGCGGCGTCCAGCGCGGCCGGGGCGCCCATTTCCAGATAGGCCGTATAGGCGTCATTGGACCGGAACCCGACCCGTCGCACCGTCGCGCGGTGGACGCCGGGCGTCAGGTTCTGAACCACGATGTCCAGCGGCGCCGCCGCCGACGGCTCGCGCACCTGACGGAAGAAGGGCCGATTGCTGATCGGCTGGTCCGGCAGTTCATAGCGCCAGGCCAGCACCTGCACCGTCTCGCCCTTCAGCGCCGCGATGCTCTGGGCGTCGCCGGTCGCCAGTTCCCGGTCGCCCAGGCTGTTCAGATATTTGTAGGCGAAGAAGGTCGGTTTGCGCACGCCCTGCGGGTTCATCAGGCCGAACCCGCCGTCGAACGGCTTGGTCTGCGGGCCCGGCTCCTCGAACAGGTCGCTGAAGGCCCAGTAGCTCATGCCCTGAACCAGGCCCTCGCTCTCGCGCAGCTTGGTCAGGATGTAGGAGGCGCCGAAATAGTCGTCGTGGATCGGATCGCGCGGATTATAGCTGGTGCTCCATTCGGTGAAGAACAGCGGCAGGCCCGGCCGGGTCGAGGCTTCGATCTGCCCCCTCACCTTGCGCACGTCCGAAACCACGGCGTCCGGCGCGCGCGACAGCTTGTTGTCGCCCTCGCCCTTCTCGTCCAGGAAACCGCCCTCGACGCCATAGGTGTGGGTGGTGACGAAATCGACCGGCAGCTGGTGCTGATCGGCATAGGCCAGGAACTCAGGCGCCCAGGCCGCGCCGGCGGTGGACGGTCCGCCGACCCGCAACGTCGGATCCACCGCCTTGATGGCCCGGACCGTCCGTCCGTAATAGTCGAAATAGGCCGCCTGATCGGCCCGTTCCCAGAAGCCGTCCAGGTTCGGCTCGTTCCAGAACTCGAAATACCAGGACCGCACCTCTTCGGCGCCGTAGCGGCCGATCAGATGTCGCACGAAGGCGTCGATCAGCCCGCTCCACTTCTCCTTCTGCGGATGGGAGGTATTGCCCTTCCAGTGGAAGATGGTCTGGTCCGAGGTCTTCATCGCATCCGGCGTGAAGCCCAGTTCGATAAAGGGCTTGAGCCCCATGCCCAGCAGGCGGTCGTACAGCTGGTCGATGCGGGTCCAGTCATAGACCGGCTGGCCGTCCACCTCGCGATACACGCCCATGTCGTCGTGGAAGATGTCGTGGAAGCGGATGTAGCGGAAGCCCAGCTCGTCCTGCACCGTCTTCAACTGAGCCAGGGCGTCCTCGCGGCCGGTCGTGCCGGGATAGTCGGCGCCGACCGAGAAGTCGGCCATCCGGTCGCGCGGCGTCGTCGCCCCTCGGGCGTCCACCACGATGGGCCGAGCGGCCGACGCGCTCTGCGCAGCCGCCGGCCCGGCCAGCACCGCCAAGGCCGCGATCAGGGCAAGCCCTGCTCGGCCTGACATCTTCATCCGATCCATGGTTTCCATCCGTTGTCGTTTCATTTTGGTAGCGCTAACAAAAGCGCCGGGCAACCCGGTCATCTGGCCGCAGCTTCACGTCTTCGGGACGAAGCTCCTCTTGGTGTGGTAGGTCAGGCCCCATGAGCCAAGACGATAAAACCCCGGACCCGTCCGCCCCCGCCGACGAAACCCCCGTCCAGCGCGCCCTGCGTCTGAAGAAGGCGGCGCTCGACGCCCGGCCCCAGGCCCCGCGCGGCGGCCGTTTCCAACGCGAACAGAACGCCCGCATCGCGGCGGGCAAATCCCGCCCCTGGATGAGCAAGTAAGGCCATCATACCAGACTCTCCCTCCCCCTGCGGGGGAGGGGGGCGGAGGCGTAGCCGGAGCCGGGTGGGAACGGCAGGGCGACACATCTCAAGTCAGATCAGTGCGCTTTTGCCTTGCCGCCCCCACCCCGTCGCTGCGCGACGCCCCTCCCCCTCAGGGGGAGGGAGAGAAATCACTCCGGCCAGGTCTCGCGGCTCGCCCCCAGCACCTCGCCCGCCAGATACAGCGACCCGCAGATCGCCACCCGTCCCGCGCCGAGCCGCAGCGCCAGATCCACCGCCTCGCCGACCGATCCCGCCGGCGTCGCCGCCAGCCCGTGCCCGCGCGCTACGGCCGCCAGGGCCGCCGGCTCGGCCGCCGCCCCGTCGAAGCCGACCGTGAACACCGTCGCCTGACTGTCCTTCAGCGCCGCAAAGAACCCGCCCGCATCCTTGTTCGCCAATATCCCGCAGATCAGGGCCAGCGGACGCGGCGCCCGCGCCTGCCGCTCGGCCAGAAACGCCGCCAGCGCCCTCGCCGCATGGGGATTATGCCCCCCGTCCAGCCACAGTTCGGCGTCCGCCGCCTTCGCGGCCTCGCCATACGGACCCGCCGAAATCCGTTGCAGCCGCGCGGGCCAGCGCACGGCCTTCAGCCCCTGCGCGATCGCCGCCTCGGGCAGATCCAGCTCGACCGCCGCCGCCACGGCTAAAGCCGCATTGTCGATCTGATGCGCCCCCGCCAAGGCCGGCGCCGGCAGGTCCATGAACAGTTCGGCCGTCTGGAAGGCCAGCCCGCCCCGCTCGGCCCAGGCGTCGAAATCCACCCCAAGCACCGTCAGCCGCGCATGAACATCGACGGCCCGCCGCTCGATGGCCTTCATCGCCTCTTCCTGCTGGCGCGCGATCACCGCCGGCGCGCCCGCCTTCAATACCCCCGCCTTCTCCGAGGCGATGACGGCCAGGTCCGTGCCCAGGAACTCCGCATGATCGTAATCGACCGGCGCAATGACGCTCAACAACGGCCGCTCGATGACATTGGTAGCGTCCAGCACCCCGCCCAGGCCGACCTCGATAATGGCCAGATCGGCCGGGGTCTCGGCCATGGCCAGGAAGGCGGCGGCGGTGGTGCTCTCGAACACCGTCGCCTCGCCGGCGACGGCCTCGATCCGGTCGAGGATGGCGTTCAGATGATCGTCCTCGATCAACCGCCCGGCCAGCCGGATCCGCTCGTTGAACCTCACCAGATGGGGCGAGGTATAGGCATGGACCTTCAGACCCGCCGCCTCGGCGATGGCCCGGATCATGGCCACGGTGGACCCCTTGCCGTTCGTGCCCGCTACATGAACCACCGGCGGCAGCCTGTGCTGCGGATCGCCCAGGGCGGCGCACAGGGCCTTCATCCGATCCAGCGACAGATCGATCCGTTGCGGATGTCGGGCGCGCAGCCGCTCGGAAATCGGGTCCATCAATCTCAGTCTAAACGAGGAAGCTTTCGGACTGACTCAATATCCAAAGTCCAACTCGAGGGCAGGCGAAAATGCTCTCCGGGTTCAGAATCCTGCGCCAAACGCACGATTAGGGGAAACCAGCGGATAAGAAACGCTGCTTGCCCATACAAGCGCAAAGGCGTCCAAAATCTTCCCTCAGGAGGGAAGACTGCTATGATGCCTGCCGCTTGCAAAGCGGCGCGTTCCGCAGGCCGATCTCGCATTCTCTCATCGCCAGAGACTATGCAGGAACCCTCTCGAAGAGCGAAGTCCGCCAACCAATCTACGTCTGCTTGACCGACCGCATTCGCCTCGAACGCAGTTTCGATCTCGACATATTCAGGCAACCTCAATTGGCGAAGAGCGTCCGGAATTCGACGAGAGATGTTTTCGTCGAACCGGATCAGGGTCACGCGGCCAACCGCTGCTCAAACTCGGCGGCCTGTCGAACCGCGTCTTGGGAAATCAAATACCAGTCCGCCGCCGCTTCGACCCCTTCGCTTTCAGCCACAGACGCCAACTTGGCGGTCGGGGCCGCAGCGTCGCCATCGACAACGACCGGGCGACCAAAGGCAAGCCTCGGATCAATCCGAACAAGCGGTAAATCTTGCGGATAGGGCTCAAAATAGCGTGCCACGCCGCGCTTAAAGACTACACGGCCCTCAAGCGCGGGCTGCATTAGATCGGGTTCAGCATAGCATTCGTTGACCAGATTGATCAGGCGACCGTCGGAACTTTCGAAAAGACGAAAACCATCCGACACGATTCCCAGATCCGCAGCAAATGGATGAGGCACTCCTTGGAGTCTCAACTTCTCCGATACCTTGCGAAGAAGCCGCATAGGAACGCCTTCCCGGAGCATGTGGGACACAAACCTAGCTTCGAGCAGAGCTTCAAACGATAAGACTGGTCGATTTTGAATTGGCTCGTAATCAGACACGACAAGGGGCGGATCACCTTTGGTCCACCGAAGAACCTCAGACGAATCACGGCGGACAAGGCGCGCGACTTGGCTGGTGGTGAACGCTCCAGCGCTCCCAATCTGCTGCCAGGACAGAACGTCGCCCATAACTGCCTCCTTTAGGCGAGTATGAATCGCGTCACCAGGTTGAGCAAGCGCCGTCAGGCCGCCTGGCGGGTTCCGCCCATCAGCATGGACAGGATTTGGCCCAGGACACGCGGCAGGTCGGCGCGGACGACCACGCGGTCCACCATGCCCTTTTCCTGCAGATATTCGGCGCGCTGGAAGCCTGGCGGCAGTTTCTCGCGGATCGTGGCCTCGATCACGCGCGGACCGGCGAACCCGATCAGGGCGCCCGGTTCAGCCAGGTGCACGTCGCCCAGCATGGCGTAGGAGGCGGTCACCCCGCCCGTCGTCGGGTCCGTCAGGACCACGGCATACGGCAGTTTCGCGGTCTTCAGTTCTTCGATGGCCAGGGTGGTCCGCGCCATCTGCATCAGCGACAGGGCGCCTTCCTGCATCCGCGCGCCGCCGGCGGCGGTGAAGCAGATCATCGGAACCTTGCGGGCCACAGCCTCGCGCGCGGCCTTGATGAAGGCCTCGCCGGCCGCCATGCCCAACGACCCGCCCATGAAGGTGAAGTCCTGCACGATCACCACGGCATCCTGACCGCCGACGACGCCATAGCCGATGGCCATGGTGTCCTTGCGCCCCGCCGCCTTGCGCGCGGCGCTCAGGCGGTCCTTGTACGGCTTGCCGTCCGAGAATTTCAGCGGGTCTTCCGGCACGTCCGGCGTGTCGATGGACTCATACTGGCCGCCGTCGAAGGTGGCCTTCAGCCGCGTCGGTGCATCGATCCGCATATGACGGCCCGACGGCGTCACCCACAGCGACGCTTCCAAATCCGAGCGATACAGCATCTCGCCCGTATCGGGGTCCTTGACCCACAGATTGTCGGGCGTGTCGCGGCGCGAAACGATCTTGCGGACGCCGGGCGCGAAACGGCTCAGCCAGCCGCCGCGCTTTTCCTGAGGTTTGTTCTTGTCGACCATGGTCGGGCTCTTAGACGGTTTCCGCCAGGGATGCACCAGTCCGCACCGACCGAACCGCGTCGCCCAGCGCCTTGACCCGAGCCAGCACGCGCGGCGCAACGGCTTCGCCGGCCTCCAGCGCGGCCGCCACCTCGTCCACCAGGGCCGAACCGACCACCACCGCATCGGCCACCCGCGCGATCTCGGCCGCCCGTTCCGGCGTCTTGACCCCGAAGCCGACGGCGACCGGCAGGCCCGAGGCCTTGCGCACCCGCTCCACCGCCGGCGCCACCACCTCGGCGTTCGCCTCCTTGACGCCCGTCACGCCCGCGACGGCGACATAATAGACGAAGCCCGAAGTGCCTTGGACCACGATCTTCAGCCGTTCGTCGTCCGAGGTCGGCGTCGCCAGACGGATCAGCGAGATCGAGACCTTGTCCAGCGCTTCGATCAGCGGCCCGGCCTCTTCCGGCGGGCAGTCCACCACGATCAGCCCGTCGATGCCGCAGTCGGCCGCATAGGCGGCGAAGGCGTCATAGCCCAGGCTCTCGATCGGGTTCAGATAGCCCATCAGGATGATCGGGGTCGCGTCGTCGCCCTTACGGAATTCACGCGCCAGATCCATAGTCGAGCGGAGGCCGAAGCCGGCCTTCATCCCGCGAATGGCCGCCCGCTGGATCGGCGGCCCCTCGGCCATCGGATCGCTGAACGGGAAGCCCAGTTCGATGATGTCGGCCCCGGCGGGGGGCAGGCCGCGCAGAAGCTCCAGCGCCTCCTCGCGCGACGGATCGCCCCCCATGACATAGGGAATAAAGGCCGCGCGGCCCTCGGCCTTCAGCGCGGCGAAACAGGCGTCGATACGGGCGGTGGTCATTGCGGCGTGGTTTCCGAAGCGGGCTTCTCGGCGGCGGACTTTTCAGCAGCGGCTTGGGCGCAGACGTCGCCGGGCACGACGGCGAAGCCCAGATAGCCGGGCAGTTCGGCCACGGCGGTCTTGGTGGTGTCGTAGAAGGCGACTAGTTGCATGCCTTCGCAACCGCCACCCTCGCGACGCTTGATCAGGACGACGCGGTTCTCATCGCCACCCGCCGCCAGCCAGCCCTTGGTCGCCAGATCGGCGATATAGGCCTCGGCCAGGGCGCCGACCTGACCCAGGGGGGCGGTGACGCACCAGGCCCGGCCGGCCAGATTGTTCAGACCGCCGCAATCCGGCGAAAGCTGCGCGCCCGGCAGCAGGGCGACATCGGCGGGCTGGACCTGTGCAGGCGCGGGCGCGGGCGTCTGGGCCTGAACGGCGGTCGAAAGGCTCAGCGCGGCGGTGGCCGCCAGCAGGCTACGGATCACAGTTCCACTCCCAGATGTTTGGCGACCTGGAAGATGTCCTTGTCGCCCCGGCCCGACATCAGCAGGACGATATCCCCGCCCTTGCCGACTTCGCGCGCCACTTCGCCCGTTCGCGCAAGCGCATGGGCCGGTTCCAGCGCCGGGATGATTCCTTCCAGCTTCGAGCACAGCTGGAACGCCTCCAGCGCCTCGTTGTCGGTCGCCGACCGATATTCGGCCCGGCCGATATCATGCAGCCAGGCGTGTTCCGGCCCGATGCCCGGATAGTCCAGCCCGGCCGAGATCGAGTGGCCTTCGACGATATTGCCGTCCTCGTCTTGCAGCAGATAGGTCCGGTTGCCGTGCAGCACGCCCGACCGCCCGCCCTTCAGCGAGGCCGCATGGTCCGGCGTATCCAGCCCGTGCCCCGCCGCCTCGACGCCGATCAGCCGCACGGCCGCGTCGTCGATGAAGGGGTGGAAGGCGCCGATGGCGTTCGACCCGCCGCCGATACAGGCCACGACAGCCTCCGGCAGCTTGCCCATCCGGGCCATCGACTGGGTCTTGATCTCCTTGCCGATCACCGACTGGAAGTCGCGCACCATGGCCGGATAGGGGTGCGGACCCGCCGCCGTGCCGATGATGTAATAGGTGTCCGAAACGTTCGTGACCCAGTCACGCATCGCCTCGTTCATCGCGTCCTTCAGGGTCGCAGCCCCGGCCGTGACCGAGAAGACTTCCGAGCCCAGCAGACGCATGCGGAACACGTTCGGCTGCTGCCGCTCGACGTCCACTGCGCCCATATAGACGGTGCAAGGCAGGCCGAACCGCGCCGACACCGTCGCGCTGGCGACGCCGTGCTGACCGGCGCCCGTCTCGGCGATGATCCGGGTCTTGCCCATGCGCCGCGCCAGCAGGATCTGGCCCATGCAATTATTGATCTTGTGCGCGCCCGTATGGTTCAGGTCCTCGCGCTTCAGCCAGATCCGCGCCCCGCCGAAATGTTCGGTCAGCCGCTCGGCGAAATACAGCGGGCTCTCGCGCCCGACATAGTGGGTCAGGAAACCGTCCAACTCAGCCTGGAAACTCGGGTCCGCCTTGGCCGCCTTATAGGCCGCGTCCAGCTCGTGGATCAGCGGCATCAGGGTCTCGGCCACGAACTGCCCGCCATAGGGCCCAAACCGACCCTGCGCGTCCGGCCAAGCATAGGCGTTGGACAGCGGCTGGCCTGGGGTCGGGGTCTGGATGGGGGTTTGAGCGTTCACGAGTCCAACTTTCACGCAGGGAGGCGTCGTAATTACGTCCGGCGCGCGTTTTGGATGAAGGCCGCGATCCGGTCGGCGTCCTTAACACCCGGCGCGCTTTCGACGCCAGAGGACACATCCACCATCGGCGCCCCGGTGATCCGCAGCGCCTCGGCCACATTGTCGGGGTTAAGCCCCCCCGCCAGGAACCAGTCGTGGCGAAACGCCCGGTCCGCCAGCAGGGTCCAGTCGAAACTATGCCCCACGCCGCCGGGCAGGACCGAACCCTCCGGCGGCTTGGCGTCGAACATCAGATGATCGGCGTGATAGTCCCATTCGTCGGCGGCGGCGAAGTCGTCGCCGTGCCGGATCGGCAGGGCCTTGATCACCCCCGCCCCGGTCAAGGCCCGCACGCCTTCCGCCCGCGCCGGCGTCTCTGATCCGTGCAACTGGATGAAGTCGGGCTTCAGCGTCCGCGCGATCTCTTCCAGCAAGCCGTCGTCCGGATCGACCGTCACCGCCACGATCTTCGCCCGTCCCCGCGCCCGCTCGAACAGACGCGCCGCCGCCTCAGGCGCCAGATGGCGCGGGCTCTTGGGAAACACCACCGCCCCCACGAAATCCGCCCCGCCGTCCAGGGCGGCGTCTAGGGTGTCGGCGGTGGTCAGGCCGCAGATCTTGATGGCTGTCTTCATGGGACGATCACCGTCAGTCCAATGTCGCGGCCTACCGCGGCCATATCCTCATCCAGTGTCGCCACGACGCAGCCGTGTCTGGCGGCGATGGCCAAATGCACGGCGTCGGGCGCCCGCAATCTCGTGTCCGCCCTCAGCATGGCGCGCGACTCTACGATGTCGCCATCAACGACCGACAGCACGATCCGACCCTTCAACCATTGGTCAAACACGCGTTCAAACGACCTCCGCTCCTCGTCGAGCAAATGGCGCATTCGCGCCTTGACCGCCAAGGCCGAAGAAAACTCGGCCAGCGCCCAACTGCTCAGCACGAAATCGTCAATGTCGGCGATCCAGGTCGATGTCCGCTGCGTGTGCTTGTCGGTATGGAACAGAGACACCAGAACGCTGGTGTCGAGATAAACAGTCAAATCTCTTCGTCCCGCATGCGCCGGATCAGCGTGACGGAGTCGATGGGCGACTTAGACTTGATCCGCACCCGTTGCAGCCAGTCCATGTCCATCGGCCCCGACGTCGGCTTTGTCGCCTGCGTCGGTTCAAGCCGCGCGATCGGCACGCCGCGCCGCGTGATGGTCACGGCCTCGCCCGCCAGCATGCGATCCAGCAGCTTGGGCAGGTTGTTCTTGGCTTCGGCGACGGAGTAGCTGGACATGGCCATCAAGATAGCCATCTAACGTCAAATGTCCACAATCTCGGTTCAGACGAAGATCGACGCGATCTCCTCCGGCGTCAGCAACCGCCACTGCCCCGGCGCCAGATCGGCCGGCAGCGTCAGGCCGCCCAGCCGTTCGCGGTGCAGGGTCTCGACATGGTTGCCGGCGGCGGCGAACATGCGCCGCACCTGGTGATAGCGGCCCTCCGTCACCGTCAGCAGGGCCTCGGTCGGGGACACCACCTCCAGCACCGCCGGCGCCAGCGGCTTGTCCTCGCCCTCCAGCACCAGTTCGCCCGAGGCGAACAGCGCGCCCTCGGTTCCGACCAGCGGCCGCGCCAGCCCGGCGCGATAGACCTTGCCCACATGGCGTTTGGGCGAAATCACCCGGTGCAACAGGTCGCCGTCGTCGGTCAGCAGCAGCAGGCCCGTGGTCTGCTTGTCCAGCCGCCCGATGGTCGAGATGGCCGGGTCGCGCGCCCGCCACCGTCCCGGCAGGATGTCATAGACCAGCGCGCCCTCTTCCTTGTGGGAACAGGTCATGCCCAGCGGCTTGTTCAACAGGATCACCAGCCCCTGAACCGGATCCAGCGGCTCGCCGTCGATCTCCATCCGGGTCGGCAGGTCCGGCGTTACCGCGATCCGCTTGGACACGTCCGTCAGGTCCGCGCCGTCCAGCACGATCCCCCCCGCCTTGGCCATCCGCGCCATCTCGGCCCGCGATCCATAGCCCATCGACCCCAGCAGTCGGTCGACGCGGGAGGTGGGGGTCTTCACTTCACCGCCTCGAACAGCTTGTACCCACCCGAATCCGCAACCAGCCGCACCCGATTGAACGCCGTATTCAGCTCGGCCTCATACGGCAGATGCCGGTTGGCCACGATCCAGGCCACACCGCCCTTCTTCAGCAGTTCGGCCGCCTTCCTGATAAAGGCCTGGCCCAGCCGGCGATCCTCGGCCCCGCCGTCGTGGAAGGGCGGATTGCTGATGATGAAGTTCAGCTCGCCTTCTGCAATCATCGTCCGCACATCGGCCCATTCGACGCTCGCGCGCGGGTCTTCGACGTTCTTCCGCGCCGCCTCCACCGCTCGGCGATCCAGGTCGATCAGCCGCAGCGACGTCACCGCCGCCGACCGCAGGGCCACCGTCGCCAGCGCCCCATAGCCGCAACCCAGATCGACGCCCGCCCCCTTCAGCGCCGGCATATGTTGCGCCAGAAGGGCCGAACCCGCGTCGATCCGGTCCCAGGCGAAGATCCCCGGCTGCGACCAGGCCTCCAGCCCCGGCACGATCCGCGCCGCGCCTTCGGCGATGGCCTCGTCGATCCCGGCCATCGTCTCGGGCTTGACCACGATACAGCGCCGGTGGTGCGCCTTGGCCGTCTCGCCCACCTCCACGCCGAAGCCGGTCAGCTCTTTCTTCAGCCGCGACCCGCCCTTGTCCTTCAGGGCCATGACGTCCAGCCGCCCCCCGACCTTCAACGCCCTCAGCGCCAGGGCCAGAACATAGCGCCGCTCCAACACGCCGGGCGGGGCGTAGATCATTATATCGTCGACCGAGCCCTCGGGCACGGTCTCAAGCGCGGTGGAGCCGGGGATCAGGGGCGAGGTCTGGATCGCGGTGCCCGCTCCAGTGCTGGGCGGATCGAAGACGACCGGCGGTCGGCCGTAAAGAAGCGTGGTCATGCCCGCCCCTTAGAGGCAGACGCTGCAATTCGCCAGCGTCGCGGGACTCAGAACCCCGCCTGCAACAGCGCCAGCCCGACCACCCCGACCACGATCCGCCACCAGGCAAAGGGCGCAAACCCGTGCTTGGAGACGAAATCTAGCAGGAACCGCACCACCACCAGGGCCGTCAGGAAGGCCACCAGGAAGCCCACCGCGATCAGGCCGACGTCGCTGAAATCCAGCGTCTTGTGGTTCTTCAGCAGGTCATAGGCCACCGCCGCCCCCATGGTGGGCAGGGCCAGGAAGAAGCTGAACTCGGCCGCCGACCGCTTGTCGGTCTTCAGCAGCAGGCCGCCGGCGATGGTGGCGCCCGAGCGCGACACGCCGGGGATCATGGCCAGGCACTGGAACAGGCCGATCAGGAAATAGATCCGCATCGGATATTGGTTGGCGTCCAGCCACTGGGGCCGCTTGTCCATCCGGTCCAGCGCCAGCAGGATCACCCCGCCGACGATCAGGGCGACACACACCACCTGCGGCGTCTCGAACAGCACGGTCTTGATGAAGTCATAGGCCAGGAAGCCGATCACCACCGCCGGCGCAAAGGCGACCAGCAGCCCGATCAGGAACCGCCGCGCCTCGGGATCGAAGGGCCAGCGCGTCGCCAGGGTCCACAGCCGCTTGAAATAGACGCTGACGATGGCCAGCAGCGCGCCCAGCTGAATGACGATCTCGAACGTCTTGCCCGAGCTCTCGAAGCCCATGAAATGGCCGAGCAGAAGCATGTGCCCTGTCGAGGACACCGGAATGAACTCGGTCAGTCCTTCGACTAGACCGAGAATGATCGCCGCAAGCCAATCAGACATGTGATCCCCTGAGAGCCGGGGTGTTCAGTGGGAGCCCGGTTCAGGTCCCACATAGCGCAATCTGGCCCGGATAGGCGAGCCGTCCGTGGCCTGATCCACCGCATGGGCCAGCAGACCGATCAGCCGCCCCAGCACCAGCAGGTCGCCCGCCCCCGTCGGTCCCAGGTCCAGTCGCCGCGCGGTCAGGGCCAGGGCCAGGGCGAAGCTCGCCGCCTGCCCGCCTGCCGCCTCGCCTTCGGTCCATACCGCCTTGAGATCGGCGGGCAGGTCCGCCGAATCCAGCAGGGCCGGAACGCGCGGGTCGACCCGGCCGAACTCGGTCGCCACGCCGAAGCCGGGCACGCCGCCCCTCAGCCCGATCCAGCGGCGGGCCGCCCCGTCCGGATCACGCCGCGCCTCGCCGACATAGGCAGTCACCTCGTCCATCTCGATCAGGGCCCGGCCCGACAGGGTCGTCACGCCCGCCAGCACCGCCCCGGCCAGAGGCGCCCCGCCGCCGGCCGCCGCCCGCGCCGCCAGCACCGCCTCGTCCATCCCGCACTCGGCCCCGAGGACCAGGGCCCGGCGGATCAGATGGCTGTCGCGCTCGGCCGTCTTGAATCCGCGCGCCAGCCGCTGGTGCAGATACAGGCGCGGCCCCGGCCCGGAGACACTGTCCACCACCTCGCTCAGCAGCGAGGCCGCCTCGCGTTTCAGACTGGCTCCGTCATGCGCCCGCAGCGACCGGTCCTCGATGGCGCGCCGGCCCAGCACGGCCAGCACCCGCCTCTGGGTCGCGCCGCCGACGATGGGATCGATCCGGGGCTTCAACTCGGCGAAGGGATCCGCCTCGCGCGCGTCCCACAGGGTGCGCGCCGCCGCCTCCGCCGTGGCGGCTTCGGACATCTGGACCGCGTCCAGACCGCGATAGAACAGCCGTCCATCGACGATCAGGGACACCGACGACTGGATGTCCGCCTCGCCGCGCGCCGCCGCCCCCACGACCGGCCTGCGGACCTCGGACGCCTCGATCTCCTCGCCCTCGCCGCACATCCGCGCGACGTCGGACACGGCGTACAGGCTGCGTCGGGGATCAGTAGGGTCCGGCCGGGCCGCGATCCGGCCCCGGCTGACATAGGCGTAAAGGGTCTGGGCCTTCACCCCCAGTCGGGTCAGGGCCTCGCTTCTCGCAATCCAACGTTCGTCAGCGCTCATGTCGTCTCCACGACCGATGCCACAAGTAGAGAACGGAAACCGACATAGCGCCGTTTCATGTCCTTAACGCTAACGCGCCGCTTGATCCAGTTGGGGCGCTCGATTTGGGCGCCAAGGTTGGCTTTCGGCCATGATTGCGCGACAAGGGAGCCTGATGACGACGCCGCCCGCCTCTCCGCCCGCGCCCACGCCGATCGAGGACGCCCATCTGGCGACCCGGCGCATCACGCGTCTGTCGGTCGGGGTCGCTGTGGTGCTGATCGCCCTCAAGGCCTTCGCCCTGGGCGCCTCGGGCTCGGTCTCCATCCTGGCCAGCCTGGCGGACTCGACCCTGGATCTGATCGCCTCCCTCGCGACCTTCTACGCCGTCCGCTGGGCCGCCGCCCCGCCGGACGAGCACCACCGCTACGGCCGGGGCAAGGGCGAGGCGCTCGCCGCCCTGGTCCAGGCCGGCCTGGTCTTCGCCTCGGCCGTCTTCATCGGCTGGGAGGGGCTTCAGCGCATCTTCGACCCGCGCCCCGTCACGTCCGGCGGCTGGGCGAGCGGGGTGGTGATCGTGTCCATCGCCATCACCGCCTGGCTGGTCTGGATGCAGACCCGGGCGCTGAAGAAGACCGGCTCAATGGCCGTCGCCGGCGACCGCGCCCACTACGCCGCCGATTTAGCCGCCAATCTGGTGGTGCTGATCGGGGTGATCTCCGGAGCCTTCCTGAAAGCGCCCGGCCTGGACGCCGCCGCCGGCCTGGTGGTCGCCGTCTGGCTGTTCTGGGGCGCGACCGGCATGCTGAAGGCCGCCGCCGACCATCTGCTGGACCGCGCCGCGCCCGAGTCCGACCGCGCCGCCGTCACCCACGCCGTCCTGGCCGACCCGCGCATCTCCGGCGTCCACCAGCTGCGCACCCGCATGGCGGGCCAGGTGATGATGGTCCAGATGCACGTGGACCTGGACCCCGAGCTGACGCTGGACGCCGCCCACGCCATCGTGGTCGAGGCCGAGAACCGCATTCTCAGCCACTATCCGACCGCCGACATCCTGATCCACGCCGACCCGCGCGGCCGCGCCCGCCCCCAACCGGCCGAGACAGCCAGCGCCTCGCCCCCGTCAGACGCCTCACCCGAGGCCAAGACCGCCTCCCCGGCGCCGCTCCAGCCCCGTCCCAAAGGCCCCTGGTCCTGATCCGGTAAACGGACATTAACGGATGCCGGCGCATTAAGCGGTGATGTCCGAGTCCAGCGTCCTGTTCCATTTCGCCTTCCAGCCCGCCTCGCGCGCCGCGCGCCTGGCCCTGGGCGAGGCGCGCATCGAATGGACCGACACCCCGGTTCGTCCGTGGGAGGACGACTGCCCCGTCAATGACCTGAACCCCTCGGGCCTGCCGCCCGTAGTCCAGACCACCGACCGCGGCCGTCCCCTGACCCTGTGCGAACTGCCCGCCGTCCTGGGCTGGATCGAGGACCAGCAGAAGGCTCCGCTCCTGCTGCCCGCCGACCCCGCCGAACGGGCCGAGGCCCGCCGCCTGACCGGCTGGTTCGAGCGCCGGTTCACCGACGAGGTCGACGCCGTCCTGCTGCACGAGCGGATGGAGAAGCCCCTGCTCAAACTGGGTCCGCCCGAGGCCCGCGCCCTGCGCCACGGCCGCGACGCCCTGAAATCCCACCTCGCCATGCTGGAAGAGCTTGTCGCCGCCCGCGACTGGCTGGCCGGCCGCCGCCTCAGCCAGGCCGACCTGATCGCCGCCGCCCACCTGTCGGTCCTCGACTATTTCGGCGAAATCCAGTGGGCCAACTGGCCCGCGCTCAAGACCTGGTACTCCAAACTCAAATCCCGCCCCTGCTTCCGCCCCCTGCTGGCGGACCGCTTCGTCGGCGTGCCGCCGTCGGCCTGGTACGCGGACCTGGATTTCTAAAACCCCCTTTCGTCATTCCGGGGGGAGGGCCGCTTGGCCCGCAGACCCGGAACCCAGCGGCGCGCGAGAGCGCGAACCTGTCGCGGCCTCGCTGGTCCAGCATCGTGCGTCGGATAGATTTCGCCTTCGGCGCCGCTGGGTTCCGGGTCTCCGCTGCGCTGCGCCCGGAATGACGAAAGGCAAAAGCCCCCCTAAAGCGCCTCCGCACCCAAACGCGCGATCCACAGCTTCGCCCGACTGACCAGTTCATCCTTGCGCCGCAGGTCCGAGATATCCTCCGGCAATCGATCCAACTGCTCGAACCGGAAATCCTCAGGCGCGTGCGCCTTCCACGCCGCCTGCAGTGACCGATAGGGGCTGCCGCCATGGCGCAGCGCGAACCACAGGCCGTTCTGTTCGGTGTCGATGTGGCGACTCTTGCCGACCCACGCCTGACCCGTGGCGCTGCAGATCACGGCATAGACCCCGGCGATGGTCGGCCGCTCCTTGTATGCCGCGATCAGGGTCTTGCGATTTGTCTGGGTCATGGCGCTCTCTTATTTATCCGGGTATAAATATGACAGCTAATTTCACCCGGGTAAATATATGAGCGACGAAGATCGCGATCTGGTTCTGTTCGACGGCCCCCGCCGCATCGCCAGAGGTTCGGACGCCGCTGTGGCGGCCGCCTTCCGCAACGCCCTGGCGGCCTCACCTCAAGCCGCGCTGCGCGTGTTCGATCTGGCGACCGGTCGGCCAGTCGACCTGGACCTCCGTGAACAAGAACCTACTCCGGCCCCCAGGCGCGGCCGTCCGCGCCTGGGCGTCGCCGCGCGCGAGGTCACCCTGCTGCCCCGTCAGTGGGACTGGCTGGCGACCCAGCCGGGCGGCGCCTCCGCCGCCCTACGCCGTCTGGTGGACCAGGCGCGCAAGACCGGCGCGGACGACGACGCCCGCCGCCGCCGCACCGACGCCGCCTATGGGTTCATGGTCGAGATGGCCGGCGACGCCCCTGATTTCGAAGAGGCCAGCCGCGCCCTGTTCGCCGCAGACCGCGAGCGGCTCGCCGCGCTGATCGCGCCTTGGCCCACGGACATCCAGGGCCAGATCCTGGAACTGTTCGACGGCGCCGCATCGACCGAATGACCGCCCCAAGACCCTCTCCCGCTTGCGGGAGAGGTGGCCCGGCGTCCGCGCAGCGGACCAGGGTCGGAGAGGGGAGTGTCGCCAAAAGGCTAGACTTCCCCCATCGTCAGGCGTGTCGCTTCGCGCCACGACCTGACACTTCCCCCGCAAGCGGGGGAAGGTCTTCCTCGCCCCATTTCGTGCTATCCCCCGCCCGTGTCCGACCGCCTGAAAACCTTCATCCGCCAGCGCGCGGCCGAGCTCGGCTTCGACGTCTGCCGCTTCGCCTCGGCCGCTGACGCCTGGCCGGCGGGCGAGCGGCTGCGGCGTTTCGTGGACGAGGGCCGGCATGGCGACATGGAATGGATGGAAACGACGCTGGACCGCCGCCAGCACCCCACCGCCATGTGGGACGAAGCCAGGACCGCCATCGTCCTGGGGATGAACTACGGCCCCGACGACAATCCGCTGGACCAACTGGCCGAGCGTTCCGCCGCCTATATCTCGGTCTATGCGCGGGGCGACGACTATCACGAGGTCATCAAGGGCCGGCTGAAACAGCTGGCCGGTCAGATCGCGGCCCGCAACGGCGCCGACATCAAGGTCTTCGTCGACACCGCCCCCCTGATGGAAAAGCCGCTGGCCCAGCGCGCCGGACTGGGCTGGCAGGGCAAGCACACCAATCTGCTCAGCCGCACCCACGGCAACTGGCTGTTCCTGGGCACGATCCTGACCGCCGCCGAGATCGAACCGGACGCGGCCGAGACCGAACACTGCGGCCGATGCACCGCCTGTCTCGACGCCTGCCCGACGAACGCCTTCCCCGCCCCGTTCCAGCTCGACGCCCGGCGCTGCCTCTCCTATCTGACCATCGAGTTCGCCGGGCCTTGGCCGGTCGAGTTCCGCACCCTGACCGGCTCGCGCATCTATGGCTGCGACGATTGTTTAGCCGTCTGTCCTTGGAACAAGTTCGCTCAGGAGGCCCGCGAGATCCGGCTTCAGCCCCGTCCCGCCTTCAACAGTCCGCGCCTGGCCGATCTGCTGACGCTCGACGACCCCGCCTTCCGCGCCCTGTTCACCAAGAGCCCGGTCAAGCGGATCGGCCGCGACCGGTTCCTGAGAAACGTCCTCTATGCGGTCGGCAATTCCGACGACCCGAGCCTGATCGCCCCGACCCAGCACCTGCTCAGCGACCCCGCCCCTCTGGTGCGCGGCGCCGCCGTCTGGGCCCTGTCGCGCCTGATGGCCCCCGCCGATTTCACCGCTCTGGCCCAGGCCGCGAACGAGACCGACGCCCTGGTTTTGGAGGAATGGAACCGGGCCAGCGCGCCTAATTTCGCTACGGAAGTCCGGGATTTTCAACAGCCTGGGCTATGACCCGGCCGGTCATCCCATCATGACCCGCACAGCGGTTATAATCGCCGCCGGGTCTTTGACATCGCTACCGCACCTGGTCCCCGACGCGCCAGAATAGACGAAAATAGACTCCATTTTTTTAGCGTGGAATGAGTCTATTCCGCCCCTCCGCCCCGACCGAGAGGCGGACAGTTCACCCCATCCCGGTCCCGTCGCCCGATCCGCCGCCCGGCACAGGCGCCACATCCAGCAGCTTCAACCGGAAGATCAGCACAGCGTTGGGCGGAATATCGCTGCCCCCGCCGACCTCGCCGTAACCCAGGGCCGGCGGCACGAACAGGATCCACTCGTCGCCGACGCGCATCTTCTGCAGGGCCTCGGTCCAGCCGGGCACCACGGTCTCGGGCGTAAACACCGCCGGTGCCCCGCGCGCGAACGAGCTGTCGAACACCGTATTGTCGACCAGCTTGCCCTCGTAATCGACCTTGACCAGGTCGTTGCGGTCCGGGCTGACGCCGCCCGCCGCACCCGACTGGACGACCCGGTACTGAAGCCCGCTCGGCAGGGTCACGACGTCCTCTGCCTTGGCGTTCTTCTCCATGAAGGCGGCGGCTTCCGCCTTGCCGGCGTTCGGATCGACCGGCTCCGACCGGCCGCAGCCCGCCAGCATCAGAACGGCGACAACCGCCGCCCTACCCCATCCGAAGTTCATAGCCGCGTTCCTTCAAGGCTTCGCCGATCTCGTCGGCGTGGGCGCTATCGCGCGTTTCGACCATGATGTCGAACTCCGCGCCCTTGGCCGGCACGTCCAGGGCCAGCCGGTTGTGGACCACGTCGATGATATTGCCGCCCAGGCCGCCGATCACCGCCGCCATGGCCGACAACATGCCCGGCCGGTCGTCGCCCAGGATGCGATAGACGATCAACCTCCGTTCACGGACCATCTCGCGGTTCAGCACCACCGCCAGCATCCGCGCATCGATATTGCCGCCGCACAGCTCCAGCCCGACCTTCATCCCCTTGAACCGTTCGGGATAGGCCAGCAGGGCCGCCAGGCCGCCCGCGCCCGCGCCCTCCGAGACCGTCTTCTCATAGGTGACGTAATGGGCCACAGCCCGTTCGAAGTCCGCCTCCTCGCAGACGAAGACCTCGTCCACCAGCGAATCGGCCAGGGCGAAGGGGATCTCGCCCACCGCCTTGATGGCGATGCCCTCGGCGAGGGTCTGACCGGTGCAGACCGGCGGCTTGCCCGCCCGCCGTGCGGTAAAGGACGGGTATCGCGCCGCCTCGACCCCGAACACCTTGATGTTCGGCTTCATCGCCTTGGCCGCAATGGCGCAGCCGGCGATCAGACCGCCCCCGCCGATGGGGATCAACAGGGCTTCCAGGTCCGGCGCGTCCTCCAGGAACTCGATGGCGCAGACCCCCTGGCCCGCCACGATGCCTTCGTCATCGAAGGCCGAGACGAAGACATAACCCTTCTCGACCTCAAGCCGCTTGGCCTCCTCCGTCGATCCGGTGAAGTCCAGCCCCTCGATCACCACGGTCGCCCCGTGCGACCGGGTGCCGTTGATCTTGGCGAAAGGCGTGCCCTCCGGCATCACGATGGTCACCGGCACCCCCAGCCGCCCGCCGTGATAGGCTAGGGCCTGGGCATGGTTCCCGGCGCTGGCCGCCACCACCCCGCGCTTGCGCTCTTCTGGCGTCAGCATCAGCAGCCGGTTCAGCGCCCCGCGCTCCTTGAAACTGCCGGTGAAGTGCAGGTTGTCGAACTTGACCCAGACCTCGGCCCCCGTCAGTTGCGACAGTTTGCGGGAGTAGCGGGTCGGGGTGCGATCGACCTGACCGGCGATTCGGCCTCGGGCCGCCTCGATATCGGCGAAGGTGACGGTCATGGGCGCACTCCAATACAGGCGGCCGGGCGGCGCGCCCGACCAATTCTCCCGCCTGTTTCGCGCTTTGTCGGTTCCGGGTCCAGAGGGTGCAACCTTGACCGTGGAACAGACGTTATCGCTCGTGCGATAGAGGGCCGTCGCACCCCCGCGACCGGTCCACGATCATTCCGGCCCCGCCTCCCCGAGGGCAGGCCGGATTTCCGGAGGAAGCCTATGTCGATCCGTCCCCTCGCCCCCCGCGCCGTTCTCGCCGCCGTCCTGACCGCGGCCGCCGTATCGGCCTGCGCGCCCACAACCTATCCCGGCGGCGGCCCCGTCAGCGGCCCCGCCGCCTTCAACCCGGCCGACTTCGCCTGGTCGGAACGCTCGGGCCAGGCCGCCATCGAGGGCCGCGTCGCCTATGTTCAGGACGGCAAGACCTATGACTGCGTCGCCTCCGTCGGCTTGACGCCCGTCACCCCCTACACCCGCGCCCGCTTCCGCACGCTGTACGGTTCGACCGACCGGGCCGCCGTCCCTGCCGCCGTCGTTCGCGCCCGCACCGTACCCGACGCCAACGCCAACTACAGCGGCTTCGTCCGCTCCGAGACCTGCGCCAACGGCCGCTTCCGCTTCAGCGGCCTGCCCGACGGCGGCTGGTTCCTGATCGTTCCGGTGCGCACGGGCGACGAAGCCCCCCTGGTGCTGATGCGGCGCGTTGACACCCGGGGCGGTCGCGTCGTCAATGTGACGCTCTAGTTCGGTAAGCCTGCCCCGTAAGGGTTTTCAGTAAGCGTCTTCAGTAAGCGTTCCCATCCGCCCCGGCCTTCGGCCGCCCTGGGGATACATCATGAGACTCGCCCTGATCGCCGCCGTCGCCACGGCCCTGTCCTCCGCACCAGCGGTGGCCCAGACCTGGTACGACGCCCCGTCCCGCTACGACCACGGAGCCTATCAGGGGCGAGACGCCTATCGCTCCCCGAGCTACGGCGCCAGGGACTACGGCGCCCGCTACGCCTTCAACGGTCAGGGCGACCGACCGGGCGACTACCGCTGCGACGCCTATTGGGACGCCGGCCGCACCGACTGCGGCGCCGCCTGGCGGGATCAGCGGCAGACGCATCCGCGCCGCTACCGCGCCTCAGGCTACGGCTATGGCCCCAGCGTCTATCCCGGCGCCTACGGCCGGCCAGACCTGATCTACCCCGGCGGCGGCTCGACCTACGGGCGTGGCGACCGCGATGTGCGGCGCATGGATTGGTGCCGCAGCGCCTACCGCTCCTACGATCCCGCCAGCGGCTATTACCGGACCTATGACGGGCGGTTCGTCTTCTGCGGCTGACCCCGCTCACGAAGATGGGATCCCGGTAACGCGGATCGCCATCTTCTGACCACTCCGACCCCGGACAGATCCCCGCTCACGAGACAGTCGGGGAGCGCCTTCTTGTCCCAGCACAACATCATCGGGTCCGAGGCCTTTACCCGAGGCCCCATGATCCTGATCCGCAAATACCGCGCCGGCGGCGCGCGGCGCCGTCGCGCCCGCACGGCAACGGCCTTCGTCGCCGGGGCCGCAGCCATGCTGATCGCCAGCGTCCTGGGCGCCGCCGCCGTCTTCGGCCCCGGCCTCGCCGCCGGCTAGATCAGGCCAGCCACACCATCATCCGCGTATCCGCCTCGGCCCGCCGCGCCCGGCTCCAGGCCCGACGCGTCTCGCCGGTGTAAAGGAAGCCGGCCTTTTCCAGCACCCGGCCTGACGCCGGATTGTCGGCGAAATGCCCGGCGACCAGCGCCCGACGCTTCCACTTGCGGCTGGCCCAGACCAGGGCGGCGTCCAGGGCCTCGGTGGCGAAGCCCCGCCCCCAGTAGTCGCGCCCGATCCAGTAGCCGGCCTCGGGCACGCGATCCTCGCCTTCGAACAGGCCGATGACCCCGACCGGTCCCGCCGCCTCGTGCTCGATGATGAAGGTATTGGCCCGCGCCGGATCCTGAGACGCGACCTGAAGCACAAAGTCGTCGGCGTCCTGAACGCGGAACGGGTGCGGCATCCGCTTTGTCATCCGCGCAATGTCCAGATCATTGGCCAGAACCGCAATCCGGGGCGCGTCCTGCGGCGCAGGCGCGCGCAGCACCAGACGCCGCGTCTCGACGACGGGGGAGGTTTCTATGACGCACATGGGCAGTCGCCTCTCTCAGGGACCGCCTCCTTGGAGGGCTCGGACGGTCTTCGAGGCGGGGAAACGCAAACGGGGAGCCTGGTGATCCAGACTCCCCGCGGAATATCTTCCCTGGTCCGGATCGGCTGCTTTCAGGAGCAACGCGATCCGGAGATTTCCAGACTGCGTTACTCGGCGGCGAGCGCCTGAGCGGCGTCGTCATTCGCCGCGAGGATCGACACATAGCATCGGCCGCCGGCTTTCTTGGTGAATTTCACCGCGCCGTGCGTCAGGGCGAACAGGGTGTGGTCGCGGCCCATGCCGATGTTCTCACCCGGATGGAAGGTGGTGCCGCGTTGGCGCACGATGATGTTGCCGGCCAGCACGCGCTCGCCGCCATACTTCTTCACGCCCAGGCGCTTCGACTCGGAGTCGCGACCGTTACGCGACGAACCACCGGATTTCTTGTGAGCCATCTTGCCGCTCCGTCTTTCTTGAGTGTCCTACCGGCCGTTCGGCCTACTTGAGGACGTCTCTCTTTAACTGGTCTGGCGCGGTGAGGCGCCGGTGAATGTCTTAGGCTTCGTCGCCGGCGGCTTCAGCCTTGGGCGCAGCCTTCTTCTTGGCCGGGGCCTTCTTGGCGGGAGCCGAGCTCTCGACCACGACGCCCTTGATCTCGGCGCCGTCCACGTCGGTCACGACCGTCTCGGTCGAACCCAGCGCGGAGGTCGCGCCGCGGGTGGCCAGATTGCGGGCCCGCAGGTTGATCTCGGCCTTGGTCGTCAGATCGACCTTGCCGTCCCACTTGGCGGTCTCGCCGGCGCCTTCGATGCCGGTGATGCGCAGGACCGATTCCATCTGGCGGTGGCCGTTGGTGCGGCGATAGCCCTGACGGCGGGTCTTCTTGAAGATCTTGATCTTCTCACCCTTGCGGGTTTCGACCAGGGTCGCGCCGACGAAGGCGCCGTCGATCAGGGGAGCGCCCAGGGTCACGCCCTTGTCGCCGCCCAGCATCAGGACGCTGTCGAACTTCAGCTCCGAGCCGGCGTCGCCATCGAGCTTTTCGACGACAATCGTATCGCCCGGTTGGACCCGGTACTGCTTGCCGCCGGTCTTGATCACCGCGTACATGTTGAAGCCTCAGCGCAAACGCAAAAATGAAGACGCCCTCCGGAGAGACCCCCGGGGGCGAAGAGCGGCGACATATACGGAAGGGCGTCTCGGAGTCAACGCCGAACCGGTCGCTTTATCGTCAGTCCAGCGCGCAGATGTCCGGCAGGCCACGCAATCCGCCCGCGTTGTCGAGGCCATAGCCCACCAGGAAGCGGTTCGGGGCCTCCCAGCCGACGAAGTCGGGCTCGGGCGCGCGAGGGGCGGGCCAGGGCTTGCGGGCGAAGACGCAGGTCAGGACTTCGGACGCGCCGCCCTCGCGGGCGATCCGCACCGCCTCGGCCAGGGACAGGCCGGTGTCGAAGACGTCATCCAGGATCAGGACCTTCCGGCCGGCGATGGGACGCTGAAACGGCGCATAGACGTCGATTTTGCCGCGACTGGTCTTTTCATCGCCATAGGAGGTCAGCCACAGGGCGTCGAACCGGACATTGCGCCCGACCCGCGACAGGGCGCGGGTCAGGTCGGCGGCGAACCACAGACCGCCGGTCAGCAGGACGGCGGCGACCGTCTCGTCGTCGATGACCGGCGCGATGCGCGCCGCGAGATCCGCCACGACGCGGGCGATGTCGGCCTCGGCCAGGAGGACGGTCGGCTCAGGAGAGAGATCAGCCATGCGAGGCGGATACCGCCTCGCCATGACCTCTGTCCACCACGGGAATGGGCCGTGCCTCGATCGGAGCGCCTGCGCCGCGCCCGCCGAGCCCCGGCGCCACGGCCGAACGCAGGCCGTTTGAGGCGGGCGCAAGCTCAGCATGGGCGTCTGCCGGGGCATGGTCAGCGGGGGCATGAGAGTCAGCCGGAGGATGGGCGTCAGTTGCGGGATGTGCGTCCGCCGGGGGATGAGCCGGCGCCGCGTGATCCTCGCCGTGACCGTCCCCATGCGCCTTTGCCGGCGCAGCATGGCCATCAGAGCCATGATCCTTCGCCCGCTTGGCGTGGGAGGTTTCCGCCGTCACGAAGTTGACGCCGATATCGGCCGCATGGCCGCCAGGATCGGGGATGAGCACAGCGAACCCTTGCACCTTTCCGGGCAGGACCGGGGCGGCGTCGATGGTCACGATCTTGAATCCGACCTCGGCGCCATGCTCGTCCAGCAGGGCGACACGGACCGGCGCGGCCACGATCTCGGCGTCACGGACGTTGCGCAGAGCGCCCGAGACCAGAACCATCCCCGGATGGGTGGCGACTTCCTTGGCGGTCATGGCTTCGAAGTCCAGGCCGACTGGGTTCACAGGCGCCCCGACGGCGGCATAGGCGGCGGCGGCGCGGGGGAAGGCCTCGACCACCTCGATCCGGAACAGGAAGGCCGAAACGATCACGCCGATAAAGGCGCTGGCCAGGCCGGCCCAGACCACGCCATGGGTCGCGGCGCGGCGCAGGCGACGCTGCTGCTCGGCGCGGGCGCGGAAAGCCTTGGGCAATTCCGGCGCCGGGGTCTCGGCCAGACTGGCGGGCTCGGATGCGGCGTCCGGCTCGGGTGTCGGAATGACGCGCGGCTCGGGCGCGACGTTCAATTCCAGGGGTTCATCGCTGGTCGCGCGCCAGATTTCGCCGCACGATTTGCAACGCACCTTGCGCCCGTTCGCGCCCATGGCGTCGTCGGGAATGAAATAGCTGGTGGCGCAGGCGGGGCAGGTCAGTATCATGTCGCTGACTGCGAGGCTCTCGCCCCCTCCTGTAAGGCGCGATTTCGCGCCCTGTCCCTGAAACAAACTCTATGCCGTCCTCGCCAACCAGCGCCGCCGATGCCGCCCCCGTGACCGAGACCGTCCGCCTGTCGGGCGTGGGTTTCGGCTATGCGGACGCGCCCGACGTGCTGCGAGACGTTAACCTCATTCTGACGCGAGGCTCTTTCCACTTCCTTACCGGGCCGTCCGGAGCCGGAAAGTCTTCGCTGCTACGGCTTCTGACCCTGGCCGACCGACCGACCACGGGGACGATTCGCCTGTTCGGCGCCGACGTCTCAGACATCGACCGGCGCGACATCCCGGCCTTTCGCCGCCGCATGGGGGTGGTGTTCCAGGATTTCCGCCTGCTGGACCATCTGTCGGCCTTCGACAACGTCGCCCTGCCCTTGCGGCTGGCGGGCGGGCGCGAGGCCGACTACGCCGCCGATGTGGAAGAGATGCTGAAATGGGTCGGCCTGGGCCGTCGGATGGACGCCCGTCCCCCAGCCCTGTCCGGCGGGGAGAAACAGCGTCTGGCCATCGCCCGCGCCGTCATCACCCGGCCCGGCCTGATCGTCGCCGACGAACCGACCGGCAGCGTGGACGCCGTCATGGCCGAGAAACTGCTGCGCCTGTTCCAGTCGTTGAACCGTCTGGGCGCCACCGTCCTGATCGCCAGCCACGACCAGGCCCTGGCCGAACGCTCGGGCGCTCAGGTGCTGAGGCTGGACCAGGGACGGCTCGGCAAGGCCGCGAGGGTCGCGGCATGATCCGGCTGTCCGACTTCCGCCTGTCGAGGGGGCGGCCCGGCCTGCTGCCGCCCGCAGCCGCAGGCGAGCCCTGGCTGATGACCGTCATCGCCGTCCTGTGCTTCCTGGCCTGTCTGGCCGCCGTCGCCGCCTCGGCCGCCGACCGCGCCGCCCACGGCTGGGCGCGCCAACTGGGGTCGGAGGCCACGGTCCAGGTCCGCCCCCGCGTCGGCGAAAGCGGCGACACCGCCGCCGCCCGCGCGGCCGAAACCCTGTCGGGCGTTGAAGGGGTCGAAGAGGCGGCAGCCCTGGACCGCAAGGCGGCCGAGGATCTGCTGCGTCCCTGGCTGGGCGACGCGGTCCTGCCGGATCTGCCCCTGCCCCATTTGGTGACGGTGCGTCTGAAACCCGACGCACCCGCCAGCGCCTTGACCCTGAGCCGGGCCCTGGCCGAGGCCGGGCTGGACGCCACCGTCGATGACCACAGCCTGTGGCGCGGCGAGGTCGAACGCTCGGCCGCCCTGATCACCACCCTGGCCGGCGCCGCCTTCCTGGCCACCGCCTTCGCCGCCGCCGCCGCCATCGCCTACGCCACCCGCGCCGGTCTGGCCGCCGGGCGCGGGGTGATCGAGACCCTCAGCCTGAATGGCGCGACCGACGGACGCATCGCCTGGCTGTTCCAAAGGCGTTTCGCCCTGATCGCGGCCGGCGCCGGCGCCGTCGGAGCGGGAGCAGCAGGCCTGCTGCTGGCCTTCCTGCGGTTCCTGGGCGGCTCGGACGGCCTGACCCAGGCCCTGCCCGTGACCTGGGGCGACCTGCTGCTGCTCTCGCCATGTCCGCTGCTGGCGGCTACGGTGGCGCTTGTCGCGGCCAGATTCGCCGCCATGCAGGTGCTGGGCTCAGGCAGGAGGAAGGCGTGAGGCTGCTCGTCGTCGTCGGCATCGTCGTCCTGATCTGGCTGGTCGGCCTGTTCGCTTTCGCCCACCGGGTGCGCGAGCTGACGCCCGCCGACGATCCCGCTCAGGCCGACGCCATCGTGGCCCTGACCGGCCCGTCCGCCGAACGGGTCAACGCCGCCATCCGCCTGCTGGAACAGGGCAAGGGCCAGCGCGTCCTGATCTCGGGCGTCAATCGCGAGGTCCGTCGTCGCGAGCTGCGCGAGCTGACGCCGGGCTCCAGCCGCCTGTTCAACTGCTGCGTCGACCTGGGCTTCGAGGCCGAGGACACCGTCGGCAACGCCCAGGAGATCGCCGCCTGGGCGCGCTCCAAGGGCTATGACGACCTGATCGTCGTCACCTCCGACTATCATATGCCCCGTTCCCTGGTGGAGATTCGCGGCCAGCTGCCGGGCGTCAAACTGACCCCCTACGCCGTCTCGACCCCGTCGCTGGACAATCGGCACTGGTGGCGGGCGACGGTGACGGCGCGTCGGATGACGCTGGAGTACATGAAATATCTGGCCGCCCTGGGTCGCGAGGGCGTCCGTCGCCTCAGCCGCGACGCCCCCTCTTCCGACACCCCTGTCTCCGACCTTCCCCCCGAAAAGGCCCCTGCCTAAGTGAACACCCTGCGTTCCCTGCTCTTCACCGCCTGGCTCTATCTGTCGATGCCGATCGTCGCCATCGGCCTGTCGCCCATACTTCTGGCGCCGCACCGCTATGTGCAGGGGGTGTGCAAGCTGTGGGCGAAGATCGTGCTGTTCGGCCTGCGCTGGATTGCGGGGGTCAAGGTCGAGGTGCGCGGGCTCGAGCATGCCCCGTCCGGCGCGGCCCTGATCGCGTCGAAGCACCAGGGAATGCTGGACATCGTCGCCCTGCTGGCCGTGCTGCCCGACGCCTGTTTCGTCATGAAGAAGGAGCTGATGCCCCTGCCCTTCTTCGGCTGGTTCGCCTGGAAGGCCAAGATGATCGCCGTCGACCGCGCCGGCCACGCCAGGGCGCTGAAGGACATGACGCGCCAGGCTCATGACCGGCTGTCCGAAGGCCGCCAGATCGTTATCTTCCCGGAGGGCACCCGCAACGACCCCGGCGTGCCCGGCGATTACAAGCCCGGCGTCGCGGCCATCTATCGCGATCTGGAAGGCCCCTGCTGGCCGGTCGCCACCAACTCCGGCGTCCACTGGCCGGCCCACGGCTTCCGCCGCTATCCGGGCAAGGTGGTGTTCGAATTCCTGGAGCCGATCCCCGCCGGACTGAAGCGCGGCGCGATGATGGCGTTGCTGGAAAGTCGCATAGAGACGGCTTCGACCGCCCTCTTGGAGCCAAAGGCCCAGCTCGAACGTATGGGCTGACCGATCCCGTATTAGGAACCACCCAATGTCCCTGCGCCTCCTGGCTCTGACCGCCGTCGCCGCCACCGCCTTCGCCGGCTCCGCCCTGGCCCAGTCGCAGCCCTATGAGCAACTGCGCCCCGTGCCCGACAGCTGGACCGTCGATCTCGGCGTCGGCGCCCTCTACAGCAAGGACAGCGGCGGCGACACGGGCTCCGAGACCCAGGTCGTGCCCTGGGTGTCCGCAAACTATCGCGACGTCGTCTATCTGAGCGCCATCGACGGCCTGGGCTGGAATGCGATCAAGACCGACGACTTCCGCGCCGGCCTGCAACTGCGCCCGCGCTTCTCGCCCGACGACATCGAGGGCCTGGACCTGGATCGCCCTGACTTCGGCGCCGACGTCGCCGCCTACGCCTTCAAGCGCCTGCCCGGCAATATCGTGGTCGGCGGGCGGGTCAGCCGCGACGTGACGGACGTCAGCGAGGGCACGGAATACTACGCCTCGGTCGGCCATCAGCGCGTGACGCCGATCGGGCTGATGAATGTTTCGGTCTACGCCCGCGGCGGCGACGCCAAGCTGGCCGACGCCTATTATGGCGTCAGCGCCGCCGAGGCCGCCCGCAACGGCATCAACGCCTATTCGCCGGGCAGCGGCCTGCAAGGCGCGGGCGCCAGCCTGTTCCTGCTGGTTCCCCTGAACGATAAATGGGGCGCCGGCGCCCTGGTCAATTATGAGCGCCGCCTGGGCGACGTGGCCGACAGCCCCCTGTCCCAGGAAGACGACACCATCCGCACGGGCGTCTTCTTCGCCCGTCGCTTCGGCGGCTGAGGGAAAGGCGGCGACCGATCAGGTCGCCGCGAACTCGCTGAGCGCGTCGATCACGGCGCGGTTCTGATCCTCGGTGCCGATGGTGATGCGCAGCGCCTGGGGCAGACCATAGCCGCCGACCGGGCGCACGATGACGCCCCGAGTGTTTAGGTGGTCGTTGGCGGCGGCGGCGCGTTCAGCGCCGTCGAACACCACCAGCACGAAGTTTCCGGCGCTGGGCAGGACTTCCAGGCCGAAGCCGCGCAAGGCCTGGGTCAGACGCGGCTTCCAGTTCGACACCAGATCACGCGACGCCGTCTGGTGCGCCTCGTCGAACAGGGCGGCGGTCGCGGCCTCCAGCCCCGGCACGGAGACGTTGAAAGGCAGGCGGATGCGGTCGATGGCCTCGGCCACCTTCAACGGCGCATAGCCGAAGCCGATGCGCAAACCGCCGAGACCGTGGATCTTGGAGAAGGTGCGGGTGACGACGATGTTTTCGGCCGCCTTGGCCAGCGGGAAGGCGGTCTCCCAGTCGGCCTCGGTCACATATTCCGCATAGGCCTCGTCGATCACCAGGATGACGTTGGCCGGAAGGGCCGCGTGCAAGCGGCGGATCTCCTCGCCGGTGTTGTAGCTGCCGGTCGGGTTCGACGGGTTGGAGACATAGACGATCTTCGTCCGGTCATCGACCTGGGCCAACAGCGCATCGACCTCGGCCTTGAAGTTGGGCTCGGGCGCCAGCTTGACCTGGGCCTCGCAGCCCAGGGCGCTGATCCGATAGGCCAGGAAGCCGTACTGGCCGCAGACGATATTGTCGCCCGCCGTCAGATAGGTCTGGTTCAGCAAGGCGAAGACCTCGTCAGAGCCATTGCCGAAGATCAGCCGCTCGGGCTCCAGCCCATGCTTCTCCGCCACGGCATCGCGCAGCTTGGTCGCACGCCCGTCCGGGTAGATGTGGATGTTCTTGATCGCCGCCTCATAGGCCGCGCGCGCCTTCTCGCCGGCGCCCAGCATGTTCTCGTTCGAGGACAGTTTCATCGGCTCGGCGACGCCGGCGATGGACGACTTGCCGCCGACATAGGGGGCGATGTCGAGGATGCCGGGCTTGGGCTTGGGGCCCTGGGTCGCGTCGGTCATGGAAAGCCTTGAACTCAGAAGATGGGGGCGGCGCCGATGACGCCGGTCAGACGGCCGGGGGCGTTGCTCAGCCGCCCGTCCTCGGCCTGCACATAGCCCGTCAACACGAACAGCTTCAAGCCGCCCGCCGCCGCAAGGGGATCGGCGATCAGCCCGGCCTCGCCCAGAGCTTCCACGATCTTGGTCTCGGACCAGCCGCTGTCGGTGACCCAGAAGGTGCGGTCGCCCCCCGTCGGGCCCGAGATTTCCTTGGACACCAGAAAGGCCTGGGGCCGCGCCCGGCCGTCGTCCGGCAGGGCGGCGACGATCCTCAATTCTGGCCGGGCCAACAGCCGCCCCCACCAAGGCCGATCCGATGTCAGATCGAGCATGGCGCGAGACCCGCCTTCAACCGCCTTCAGTGCGTCATCGGCGGACAGGGGGCGGGACCCGAGACCATAACGGTCGGTCGCGAGAGCCTGAGCCAGACCACCGCACGTCACCAGGGACGGTCCTATCGCCGCCTCGATCCGCCCCCACAGCGCCTTCAGCGCCGAGCGCTCGACAGGGCCGACCTCGGCCGTCAGCTCGCGCAGGGCCAGCACCGCGGCGTCGAACCGATCGCGCGGGCCGGCGGCGACCCGGGCCCGCACAGCCTCGACCACCGCCCGGTCCAGCGCCGACAGGACGGCGTCGTCCTCGGGTTCTTCCAGCAATCCCATCAGAACAGCTTCGGCGCAGGGGCCAGGGGGAAGGGCCCCAGCCAGGTGCGCCCGTCCCGGAAGATGATGGTCAGCGCCATGTCTTCGCGCCCGGCGGCGTCGGCCGCCCCCGCGACCGCAGCGGCGCCGGCGGCGCCGACCCGGTTCACGGGCCCCTGGCGCGACTCCAGCAGGCCGGATAGGGCCGGCAGAGGTTTTTGAGACTGAAGGGCCACCTGACCCATCAGTCGCCCGTTGCCGTCGGCCTTCAACACCTCGCTGCTCAAGGTGGCGCGGCTGTCGCCCGCCTGAAGATCGCCCCGCACCTTCCGGAACGTCCCCCCGCCCTTGGTCCATTGTGAGAAGACCCCGGCCGCGTCCCCGAGCTTCAGCAGGTCCGCCCGACCGATGGTCGCCTCAAGCTGGGTGGTCAGTTGGCCGTCCTGGGCGAAGCCCTCGACCGGGCCGTCGCTTCGTCCCTGACCGTCCACCAGACGGAACATCACGTCGATGTCGTCGCTCGGGGTCGTGGAGCCTTCCAGATGGGGCCGGGAATAGAATTCGATCCGCGCCGCGCGGGCGATGGGGAAGGGTTCGCCGTCGGCCTGGGCGGTGAAGACCGGATTGACCAGCTCCAGCGCCAGATTGGGCCAGCGTTGGTCGATGCCGCTGGCGCTCATGCGGATGGCGTCGCCCCTGACCGCCACCTTGCCCTTGCCGGCGCGGGTCAGGGTCAGGCCGTCCGGCGCGACGACGACCCATTTGGTCGGCTGGTAAGCGTTGGCTTCGGCGTTCAGCTCTGGCGCGGATATGGCGTGGCCGGATGGGGCCGCGATCATCACCTGGGTCAGTTTCACATTGGCGCGGAACGGCCAGCCTAAGATCTGCTTGTCATCGTAACGCACGTCCCAGCCCGCCTGACGCATGGTCACGGCCTGGGCCTCCAGTCCCTTGTCGATCTGGCGCGTCAGATAGAACCACCAGCCCGTCCAGCCGGCCAGGGCGATCAGCACGACGATGAAGGGGGCGTAGAGGCCCGCGCGGCTGTGTCGCTTGATGGGAAGCTCGGTCATGGGGTCTTCTTAGTCGAAGCGAAGGCTTGCTCGCTAGCGTCAGGAACGTCGCCGCGACGACGATGTTCAGTCCGCCAGGAAGGTGCGTACCGTCTCCACCGCATCGGCCAGGCCCATCCGCTGGACCTCGGTCCCCGGCGGCAGGCTGGCGAACAGGCGCGTCGGGGTGGCGGCGTCCAGCATCAGGAACACCCCCTTGTCGTCGCCGCGCCGGATCAGTCGCCCGAAGGCCTGGGCGATGCGGGCGCGGGCCAGGGCGTCGTCGTATCCCTTGCCTTGCGAGAACTGTCCGCCCAGCCGTTCGCGCCGCGCCTTGTGCAGCAGGTCCGGGCGCGGCCAGGGCACGCGGTCGAAGGCCAGCACGCGCAGGGACCGTCCCGGCACATCCACCCCGTCCCGCACCGCGTCCGTGCCCAGCAGACAGGCGTTCTCCTCCACGCGGAACATGTCCACCAGGGCGCCGACCTCCAGCGGATCCACGTGTTGCGCGTACAGCGGCACCCCTGCCCTGGCCAGGTCCGGCCCCAGCCGCTCATAGACCGCCTTCAACCGTCGAATGGCGGTGAACAGGCCCAGTCCCCCGCCCCCGGCGGCCAGAAACAGTTCGCGCATCGCCGCCGCCGTCTGGCGCGGGTCGTCCTTGACCAGGTCGTTGACGACGATGACCCGGCTGTTGGCCGCATAGTCGAACGGACTCTCGACCTTCAGCGTGCGCGGCGGCTCGATCAGCCGGGCGGAGCCGGTCCGCAGACGCGCCAGGTCGAACGGGTCCTCCTGCAACGGATCGGACAGGGTCGCCGAGGTCACCAGCACCCCGTGCGCGGGCGCGATCACCGCCGCCTCCAGCGGCACGGTCGGGTCGATCCAGTGGCGACGCAGGGCCACGTCATGGATGCGGCCGAACGCGGTCTCGGCCGACAGCCAGTCGACGAAGTCCGGGTCAGGCTCGTCCCCGCCGTCCTCCAGCGCCGCCAGCATCGAGCGCCAGCCCGGCAAGGTCATCCGCGCGCGCCGGTCCAGCCCCCGCAGCGCCCCCTCGATCCGCGACCGCTGCGACCCGTCCAGCTCCGCCGCCTCGTCATCCAGAATATCCTCCAGATGCCGCGACAGGGCCAGCAGGGGCGCCTCGATGGCGGCCAGGGCCTGGGCCGCCGCCCGCGCGGTCTCGGCCACCGGATCGGTCACGGGCTTCAGCGCGCACTCCATGCCGAACTCGGCGCCGCCATAGGTGTTGGTCTCGGCGGTGCGGGCGCGCAGTTGATCCAGGGCCGCAGCCAGGAAGGCCTCGATAGGACCGATAGGGTTCACCTCGCCGGACGCCGGAGCGACCCGACCCGACACACCCTCGCCCGGCAGCGCCGCCGAAGCGCGAATGGCGTCCTGCAAGGCCTTCAGCGCCGCATCATTGTCCCCGACCATGTCGCCCAGCCGCTGCTCCAGCCCGCGACCGCGCCGGCCTCGCCCTTCCGGACCGCGGATCCAGCGGCGCAGCTCGGCCGCCTCCTGGCCCGACAGACAGGCGGAAAAGGCGCTGTCCGCGGCGTCGAACAGGTGGTGACCCTCGTCGAATACGATGCGCTTCAGGGCCGCCGTCTCGCCGTCCTGCTTCTGGCCCCGGGCCGAGCGCGCGCCGTCGAACGCGGCCTGGGTCAGAACCAGGGCGTGGTTGGCGATGACCAGGTCCGCGCGGCGGCTGGCGCGGATGGTCTTCTCGACGAAACAGCTGCGATAGTGAGGACAGGCGGCGTGGACGCATTCGCCGCGCCGATCCACCAGATTGGCCGCCCCCGCCGCATGGGCGGGCGGCATGGCGAACAGACCGGGCAGCCAGCCCGGGAAATCCCCTCCGGTCATGTCGCCGTCGCGGGTGTGCAGCGCCCAGCGCCCCGCCAGGGCCAGGCCGATCAGATCGCCGTTCCCCAACTGGGCCGCCTGGACCATGTCCTGAAGATTGAGGACGCACAGATAGTTCTCACGCCCCTTGCGGATCACGGTCTTCTTGCGCCGCTCCTCCGGATCGGGCCACAGCGACTGGCTCTCGCGGTCGATCTGGCGTTGCAGAGCCCGCGTATAGGTCGAGATCCAGGCCGCCCCCTGGTTCCGCTCGGCCCAAAGCGAGGCGGGCGCCAGATAGCCCAGGGTCTTGCCCGTCCCCGTGCCCGCCTCGGCCAGCAGCACGCGCGGCCGCCCCTCCTCGTTGCGGGGCGAAAAGGCGAAGGCGGCCTCGGCGGCATAGTCGGACTGGGTCGGCCGCGTCTCATCCAACCCCGAAGCCTGCAACAGTTTGGCCAGCCGGATGCGCGCGCTTTCGCTGTCCACCGGGGCAGACCCTGCCTCGCCACGCGGCGCCTCGTCCTCCCACTCCGTCAGCCGGCTCCAGACGTCCAGCCCCGAGCCGCGATGCTGGCGCGCCCGCACCCCGCCGGCCTCCAGGGCCTGCACCACCCGTTCGCCCCAGGCCCACCCCGCGCGTTGCAGGGTCAAGGCCAGGACATAGGCGGCCTCTCGTTCCGGATAGGCGGGCGCCGCCAGTTCACGCAGCAGTACAGCCGCCGCCTCGCGTAACACCGCCGCCTGCGCCTCGGGCGACTTCGGCTCCGACAGCCCCAGCGACAGCGCCAGCCCTGTCGGCGACGGCGCACAGAACTGCGCCGGCCGCACGAAGGCGTACAGCTCCAGCACATCCATCAAGTCATCCGACCGGGGCGGCGGCGTCAGCCCCAGCCGCCGCGCCGTCAGCGACGCGTGGGCCACCAGCACCGGCCCGCCGGTGAAAAAGCCCTCGGCCGCCCCCCGCCCAATCTTCCTCGCCCCCGCCTCGTCGCACACCGCCCCCGCGCCCGGCGGAGTGGCGAGCGCCGGCGGCAGGTCGAGCCAAGGCTCGGCGCCGGTCAGGCGGGATTCTGCGATGACGGATTCGTCGGACACGGCCGATAGATAGCGACCTCGGGGCTGAAACGGAACGGGAACATGCTATATGCCGTTCGTGACGACCGCCGCCGCTCCCGCAACGCTTCCACCGCTGTTCGCCGACTGGTTCGCTGCGCGCGGCTGGTCGCCCCGGCGTCATCAGCTGGAAATGGTCGCGGCGGGTCAGGCCGGGACGCACGCCTTGCTGGTCGCGCCGACAGGCGGGGGCAAGACGTTGGCCGGCTTCCTGCCCAGTCTGATCGACCTGGCGGAACGCGGCCCCAAGCCGCAGACGGGACCGGGGTCGGGCGTCCACACCCTTTATCTGTCGCCGCTGAAGGCCCTGACCACCGACGTCGAGCGCAATCTGATGACCCCGATCCGCGAGATTGGGCTGAACATCCACGTCGAGACCCGAACCGGCGACACCAAACAGTCCAAGCGCCAGCGTCAGCGCGACTTCCCCCCCGACATCCTGCTGACCACGCCCGAACAGCTGGCCCTGTTCTGCGCCTGGGAAGGGGCGCGGTCCTATTTCGCCGACCTGAAATGCGTCGTGCTGGACGAGGTCCACGCCATCTGGAGCGGCAAGCGCGGGGACCTGCTGTCGCTGGGGTTAGGGCGGCTACAGCAGTTTTCGCCGGGTATGCGTCGGGTGGGGCTGAGCGCGACCATCGAAGACCCGGATCTGATCCGGGGGTGGCTGGCCCCGAGACTCCCTTCTCCCCTTGCGGGAGAAGGTGGCTCGCGCAGCGAGACGGATGAGGGCTTGCTTCCGAACGTACCGGCGCCCGCCGTCGAGGCCGAACCGACCCCTCATCCGAGCCCTCCGGGCCCACCTTCTCCCGCAAGGGGAGAAGAAGTCGTCCTCGTGAAGGGCGACCCCGGCGCGGCGGCCGTCATCGACGTCCTGATCTCCGAGGGCAAGGTGCCCTGGGCCGGTCACACCGGCCGCCACGCTATCCCGGAGGTCTACGCCGCCATCCAGCGCGCGGGCTTGGCCCTGATCTTCGTAAACACCCGCTGGCAGTCGGAATTCGTCTTCCAGCAGCTCTGGGCGATCAACGACGACAATCTGCCCATCGGCCTGCACCACGGCTCGCTCGCGGCAGAGCAAAGGCGCAAGATCGAGGCCGCCATGGCGCGCGGCGATCTGCGCGCCGTCGTCTGTACCTCCACCCTGGACCTCGGCATCGACTGGGGCGACGTCGACCTGGTCATCCAGATGGCGGCGCCCAAGGGCTCCAGTCGCCTGGTCCAGCGGATCGGCCGCGCCAATCACCGGCTGGACGAGCCGTCGCGCGCCTTGCTGGTCCCCGCCAGCCGGTTCGAGATGCTGGAATGCCAGGCGGCGCGCGAGGCGGTGGCCGACAACGCCTTCGACTGGGAGCCGATCCATATCGGCACCCTGGACACCCTGGCCCAGCACATCATGGGCGTCGCCTGTTCGGAGGCCTTCGACATCCAGGCCCTGTATGACGAGATCACCGGCTGCGGCCCCTATCGCGACCTGACCTGGGAGCAGTTCGAGGAGGTGGTCGATTTCGTCGCCACCGGCGGCTATGCGCTGCGCACCTACGACCGGTTCGCCCGCATCGTCCGCACCCCGGACGGCCGATGGAAGGTGCGCAACCAGCACATCGCCCAGCGCCACCGGATGAACGTCGGCGCTATCGTCTCCGCCGGAACCCTGAACGTACGGATCGCCGGTCGTCGCGGCGGGGCCTCGCGCCAGTTGGTCCCAGGTCGCAAGGTGGGCGAGGCCGAGGAATGGTATTTCGAACAGCTGACGCCGGGCGACACCTTCCTGTTTGCGGGCCAGGTCTGGGCGTTTCAGGGCATTGTCGGGACCGACGCCCTGGTCAGCCACGCCAATGACAAGGAGCCCAAGATCCCGTCCTGGGGCGGGTCCAAATTTCCCCTGTCCACCTCCCTGGCCGACCGGGTGCGCACCATGGTTCAGGACCCCGATCACTGGCGCGTCCTGCCGCCCGACGTGCAGGAATGGCTGGAGCTTCAGGCCGAACGCTCGGCAATTCCCGACGCCGAATCCATGCTGGTCGAGACCTTTCCGCGCGGCAGTCGGCATTTCCTGGTCGCCTACCCGTTCGAAGGCAATCTGGCCCACACCACCCTGTGCATGCTGCTGACCCGGCGGCTTGACCGGCTGGGCGTCGGGCCGCTGGGTTTCGTCGTCACCGACTATTCCCTGGCGATCTGGTCCATCAAGCCGATGGACCAGATCGACCTGGACGCCCTGTTCCAATCCGACATGCTGGGCGACGACCTGGAGGCCTGGCTGGAGGAGAGCTTCATGATGAAGCGGTCCTTCCGCAATTGCGCCCTGATCTCGGGCTTGATCGAGCGCCGCCAGCCGGGCGCCGAGAAGACCGGGCGGCAAGTGACCTTCTCCACCGACCTGATCTACGACGTGCTCCGCCGCCACCAGCCCGACCATCTGTTGCTGAAGACCGCCCGCGCCGACGCCGCGTCCGGCCTGCTCGACGTGGCGCGGCTGGGCCAGATGCTGGCGCGGATCGAAGGCCGGATCCGGCACCAGCCCCTGACGCGGCCCTCGCCCTTCTGCGTGCCGGTCCTGGTCCAGATCGGCCGCGAGCGGGTCGGCGGGGACGCTGCGGAGATGATCCTGGACGAGAGCGCCGAACATCTGATCGCCGAAGTCATGGATGAGGACGCGGCATGAACGCCGCCCTACGCCAGACCCTGGCCCCAGCTCGCAAGCCCTGCGGTTCGTTGCGGGTCCAGATCGCGGGCGAGACCTGCGTACTGCGCTGTTCCGGCGCCCTGTGGCTTCCGGCCTATCGCGCCCTGATCGCGGCGGATCTGCACCTTGAGAAGGGCTCGGCCTTCGCCGCGCGCGGCCAGATGCTGCCGCCCTACGACAGCCGCGCCACCCTGGACCGACTTGAAGCCGAGATCGCCGATCTGAAGCCAGCGATGATCGTGCTCCTGGGCGACAGTTTTCACGACACACGGGCCATCCCTCGCATGGCCGCCGAAGACCGAGACCGACTAGACCGGCTCTCCGCCGGACGAGATTGGCTGTGGCTGGAGGGCAATCACGACCGCCAAGCCCTGGCGAACCAGGCCGGCCTCTCATCCGCCCTGCCCGGTCGGGTCGTCGGCGACCTGACCCTCGGCGGCCTGCGGCTGACGCACGAACCCGAGGCGCTGACAGCGGATAACGACCGCCACGGCGAGGTGGCGGGCCATCTCCATCCCGCAGCACGCGTGGTCGGCTATGGTCGCGGCGTACGACGCCCCTGTTTCGTCACCGACGGCTCACGGCTGCTCCTGCCCGCCTTCGGGGCCTTCACCGGCGGGCTCAACGTCCGCGATCCCGCCGTTGCGGGACTGTTCCCGAAGGACCCTCTCGCCGCAGTTCTCGGTCGCGACAAGGTTCACGCCATCGCCTGGTCCAGCCTGCTCTGAGGCAGAGCACGCAGCAGCGGCGTTCGTAAACGGTTCAGCATATCGCTTCACCGCATCTTGGGGCGGCCTGTGCAGGATGGCGTCATCACCGTCCTGGACGCCCTCCTCCATGCTCACGTCGCGCCGCATCATCCTCGCCGCTCGCCTGCTGTTCGTTTTCGCCGCGACAGGCATGGCCGTTTTGATGCTCGGCCCCTTTCAGGGCCTGGAGCAGGCGTTCGGCTTGAACGACAAGGCCGCCCACGCCCTCGCCTTCTACGGCATGACGGTCGGCCTGTTCCTGATCTCGCCGAGCCGCCGCCGCGATGATCTGGTCGTCTTCGCCATAGCCGCCGCCCTCGCCGCCGAAGGGTTGCAGTTCTTCACAGGCCGCAGCGTCTCGGTGGGGGATTTCCTCGCCGGAGCCGGCGGAGCCGTGGCCGCCTGGCTGCCCGGGTTTGTCGAACAGGTGCGTCATGCCGCACGGCGCCACCCGAACCTCACGCTTGCTCAGGCGTCGGCCATTAACCGTCGTCGTCGAGCACAAACCTCGGCTGTTCAAAAGCCCGCGTCGCCCGCGCGCGTTCGGCGGACCTGACCCATTGACCTTGTCCCGAGGTACGACCGTTTCTTCTCGTCGTTTACCGAAGGTTTTCATGTCGCGGCTAAGTTGACGCCATGACTCTCAGAACGAGACCGTTCATGCAGGCGGAAGCGCAACATATCGACCCTTTCCCCGGCGGGAGTTTCGCGACCTCCGCCCCGGGGCCCATTGTCGCCCCGGACGTCACGGACCAGCTTGAAACGGCCCGCGCGCGGGTCGAGACTCGCTTCTCCCACGCCGGACAACAGTTGGCCGGCTCGCTGGAGATGATCGGCGGCTTGATCGAGGCGCTTGACCGGCTGGGCCTGACGCTGAACGTCGACTCGGTTTCCCGGACCAGCAACGACCTGCTTTCAACCGCATCGGGCCTCAGCGCCCTGCCGCAATCTCAGAAGCGCCGCGTCGCCCATCTGGATCAGCTGAAAACCGCCAGCGCCTCGCTGGACACCGACATCGACACGATGCGCACGACGCTGCGCTATCTGCGCGCCTTCGCCCTGAACGTGAAGATCACAGCCGGCTCGACCATCCGCGGAGCGGACGAATTCGCCGGCTTCGCCGACCGCATGTGTCAGCAGTTGGACTTCGGCGTCACCCAACTCGACGAACTGGCCGACGAACTGACGCGCCTTCGCAATCAGCTCGACGGCGCCCTGACCTTCGAACAGGGCCTGGGCGGCAAGTACAAGCAGCTGATCCCCGCAGTGCCGGACAAGCTGGCGGTCGACGCCGAGACCCTGCGCGTCCACCACGCCCGCATCGCCGAGGTCGCCGCGTCGGTCGCCGCCATCGCGCGGGACATACAGATGAAGGTCGGCAAGGCCTTGATGGCGCTACAGATCGGCGACATCACCCGCCAGCGGATCGAGCACGTTCAACTCGGCATTCAGGTGTCGGCCCGCACCGTCGCCGAGGCGGATCTATCCCCCGAGGCCCGTGACCGTGCTGAACGCCGGCTGCTGCACATGGTCGCCGACCAGATGGCGGACATCGCCACAGACTTCGAGGCCGAGGCCGCCAAGGTGACGCAGAACCTGGCGGGCATGGCCAAGGACACGACCCAGTTGATGGTCATACACGGCCTCTCCGACGACGGAGGCGACCTTCGGGACCTCGAAGTCAGCCTCGGTCGCGCCGGTCTGTTGGTCGATGACGTCACGGCGGCGATGACCAATGCTCAGCGGATCAGCGGCGAGACCGTCTCGTCTGTCGAGGCCCTGGCGCGTCGGGTCGACGCCATCCAGAAGGTCAAGCGCGACATCCAGCAGATGGCGATCAACAGCAGCCTACGCTGCAACCGGCTGGGCGAGATCGGCAAGCCGCTCAGCGTCATCGCCATCGAATTGAGCAGCCACGCCAGCCATCTGGAAGACGCCGCAGACCAGACGCTGGGTTCTCTAAAGTCCCTGGCCGAACTGGCGCACAGTGTTTCGGAAGACGAACCCGAAGGCGCCCAACTCGACGCGGGCCGCCTCAATCGCGTGCACGAGGATCTGCGCCGCGCGGCCGACGTGGTGGAAAAGGACCTGGCCGGGCTGGGCGCTCAGGGTGAGGAGACCGCACGGTCTCTGGCCCAGGCCGCCGACCAGTTGGGCCTCAAAGAGGATCTGGGCGACGCCCTGCATGCCGCCGCTGTCGCTCTGGCCGAGGCGGCCGGACCGGTCGTCGATGACCTGACAGATATCGCCGGGGTGGTGGACGCCGCCCTGACCGAGATCGGCCGCTGCTACACCATGGCGCGTGAGCGGACCATCCACGCGGCTCACGCCGTCTTCAGCGAGGCCGACCGAATCGAAGCCCAGCAGGATGACGCCACGGTGGACGCGCCAGTCGAGCCCGCCGAGGCTGCCGACGAATTCGACGACCTGCTGTTCTGAAAAGAAGACGCCTGCGATACGCACGTGTCGCAGGCGTCGATCCAGTCTATCTGGACCGATCGACGGCCATAATCTCGCGGGCGATATGCTCCAGCGCCATCACCTTCTGGGCGGCGCCGCGCGCAATGGCTTCCTTGGGCATGCCGAAGACGATCGAGCTCGCCTCGTCCTGCGCCACCGTCGTGGCGCCGGCCTCCTTCAGCTCCAGCAGACCGCGGGCGCCGTCGTCGCCCATGCCCGTCATGATCACGCCCATGGCGTTTTTGCCGGCCGCACGGGCGGCTGAGCGGAACAGCACATCGACGGAGGGGCGGTGGCGCGACACGGGCGGTCCATCCTTGATCGCCACCTGATAGCGGGCGCCGTGGCGTTCCAGCAGCATATGTTTGTCGCCCGGTGCGATCAGGACGTGCCCCCGCAGGACGGGGTCGCCGTGTTGGGCCTCCTTCACCTCAACCTCGCACAAGGTGTTGAGCCGCTTTGAAAAGGCGGCGGTGAAACCCGCCGGCATGTGCTGGACGATCACGATCCCGGGCGCATTGGCCGGCAGGGCCTGCAGCACCTCGCGCAGCGCCTCGGTCCCGCCCGTCGAGGCCCCAAGACAGGCGACCATTTCGGTGGTGCGGGCCATGGCGGCGCCCGTCGGCGGCGGCAACATGGCGTCGGCGGTCAATTTGGTGCCCGGATCCAGGCTCCGTGTCGTCGGGCGCCGAGCCCCCACGCGCGCACGCGCGGCCGCCTTGACCACGTCGCGAATTCGATCGGCGCTCTCGGCCAGATGGTCCGCCGCACCGATGCGCGGCTTCAGGATGATATCGACGGCGCCGGCTTCCAGCGCCTGCATCAAGGTCTCGGATCCGGCCTCGGTCAAGGACGAGCACATGACCACGGGGATCGGCCGCTGGGCCATCAGCTTGCGCAGGAAGGTGATGCCGTCCATGCGCGGCATCTCGACATCCAGGGTGATGACGTCGGGCACGTCCTCGGCGATACGGCGCGCCGCGACGAAGGGATCGGAGGCCACGCCCATGACCTCGATGCCGGGATCGGCGGAAAGAACATCGACCAGGGTCTGGCGCACACTAGCCGAGTCGTCGATGACCAGGACGCGGACCTTGGGCATGGGATCAGGTCTTTCTGAATACGGTGTTGGCCACAGTGACCAGGGGCAGTTCGATACCGGTGATGCTTTCGGAATGGCCGATGAATAGGTGTCCGCCGGGCTTCAGCCGATCGCACAGACGCTTCAGCACCTTGGCCTGAGTCTGTTTGTCGAAATAGATCATGACGTTCCGGCACATGATCATGTCGAACGGGTCGCCGACCGAATAGGTCTCGTCCATCAGATTGACCCGCGCCAGAGAGAGTTTCGCCCGCAACGAAGGATGGATGCGGCCCTCGCGACGGGCCCCGTCGCGCGCGGTCATGACCCAGCGCCGCATATCGGCGGGCACCGGCGTCAGCATCTCGCTGGGATAGACGCCGCGCAACGCCGTCTCCAGCACGTCGGTCGACAGGTCAGTGCCCAGGATCTGGTAGTCCGGCCCGCCCTGCTCGTCGGCGAACTTCTGCATCACCATGGCCATGGTGTAGGGCTCGGCGCCCATCGAACAGGCGGCGCTCCAGGCGCGGATACGGCGCACGCCCGAGGCCTTGAGTTCAGGCAGGACGTGGCTGGCCATATAGTCGAAGTGCCGCGGCTCGCGGAAAAAGTCGGTCTTGTTGGTCGTCACCGCGTCGATCAGATAGACGGACTCGGCCTCGAGCCCGTCTTCCTTGAACAGATAGTCGCAGTAGTCGTCGAAGGTCGGGTGGCCTGTGCTACGCAGACGACGCCTCAGCCGTCCTTCCAGCATGGTGCGCTTCGACGAGGGCATCTTGATGCCGCTATAATCGTAGATGTACCTGGCCAGACGCTCGAAATTGCGGGCGCTGATCTGATCGATGATCGGGGCGGTCTGTTCTAGCGCCGCTTGTGACAAGGCCATGCTCTTTCAGGAAGATTTCAACGACCGTCAGGCCGCGCGTTCGACGTCGGAGAAGGACGCCAGGGAGACGGCGTCAGTGCGGGACAGCAGACGCGCCAGGTCGATCAAGACGACGAAGCCGTCGTCGCGCCGCACCACGCCCGAGATATAGTCCGAGCGCCATTTGACGCCGATGTCAGGCGACGGCTCGATCTGGTCGGCGCTGAAGACTGTGACCTCGAACACCCGGTCGGCAACCAGGCCCAGGCTCAGGGTTCGGTCTTCCAGCGGGATGTCCAGCACCAGGATGCGAGTGTTCAACGTCGGTTCGACCGCCGCCATGCCCAGGCGGATCCTCAGATCCGCCGTCGGCACGCCCCGGCCCCGCACATCCGTCAGGCCCAGCAGATAGTCGGGGCCGTTCGGGATGCGCGAAGGCGGGTGATAGGTCAGGATTTCCCGCACCAGTCCGACCGGAGCGGCGAAGACCTCGTCGCCCAGGCCGAAGGTGACATACTGGCCCTCGGCGGCTTCAGCCATCAGGCGCTCTCCCGGAAGTCCATGTCCTCGGCGTCCGCGCCGCCGACAGCCATGTCCAGGGCGAAGCCCTTGGCGCGGGCCTGCTGGGCGTGAACCGCCGTCTTGGCCGGGGCGGCCTTGGCGACCGGACGCGCCGCCGGCTTGGCGGCGGGCTTGAAGGTCGAGGCGCGGGCCGGAGCGCGGGCCGAGGCCCGGGCGCCGGCGGCGTCGGTGCGGAAGAAGGCGATCGAGGTCTGGAGTTCCTCGGCCTGAGCCGCCAGTTCCTCGGAGGTGGCCGACATCTGCTCGGACGCGCCGGCGTTCTGCTGGGTCACCTTGTCCAGTTGCTGGATGGCCTCGTTGATCTGGCTGGCGCCGACGTCCTGCTCGCGGCAGGCGGCGCTGATCTCCGACACCAGTTCGGCGGTCTTGCGGATGTCCGGCACCAGGCGTTGCAGCATCTCGCCGGCTTCCTGAGCCGCCTTGACCGTGTCGCCCGAGACCGCGCCGATTTCGGCCGCGGCCGTCTGGCTGCGTTCGGCCAGCTTGCGCACTTCCGAGGCGACGACGGCGAAGCCCTTGCCATGTTCCCCGGCGCGAGCGGCCTCGACCGCGGCGTTCAGCGCCAGCAGATCGGTCTGACGGGCGATCTCCTGCACGATGCCGATCTTGTCGGCGATGGTGCGCATGGCCTCCACCGCGCGGTTGACCGCCTCGCCGCTGGCCTCGGCGTCCTTGGACGACTGACGCGAGATCTTCTCGGTCTGGGCGGCGTTGTCGGCGTTCTGCTTGATGTTGGCGGCCATCTCTTCCATCGAGGCCGAGGCCTGTTCGGCGGCGGCGGCCTGCTGAGTCGCGCCCTGGCTCATCTGTTCCGAGGTGGCCGACAGCTCCTGGCTACCCGAGGAGACGTTGTCGGCGGCCGACAGGGCGTCGGTGACGACGCCGCGCAGGCGTTCGACCATCGACTGAAGCGAAATGCCCAGGGTGTCCTTGTCCGACAGCGGCTTGGGCTGGACCGTCAGGTCGCCGTTGGCGATCTCGTCGGCCATGGTGGCTGTCGTTCTCAGATTTGCGACCATCCTTTCCAGCGCAATGCCCAGCGTGTCCTTGTCCGACATGGGCTTGGGCTGAACGCTAAGGTCGCCATTGGCGATCTCATCAGCCATCGCGGCGGTGGCCCTCAGATTGCCGACCATTCCTTGCAGGGACAGACCCAGGGTGTCCTTGTCTGACAACGCCTTGGGCTGGACGCTCAGGTCACCCCGGGCAATCTCGTCGGCCATGGCGGCCGTGGCCTTCAGGTTGGCGGTCATCCGGTTCACCGTCACGACTAGATCCTTGATCTCGTCGTTGGTCGTCACGGACACCTCGTGGTCCAGATCGCCGATGGCGACTGCGTCGATCGCCGTCGAGACCTTGCGCAGACCCAGAGTGACGGTCCGCGAGATCCAAAGAGCGGCGACAATGCCGATCACGAGACCTGCGACGACCAGGGCAATGAAGAGGGCGCGTGCTTCAGCGAATACCTTGTCCCCTTGCGCGCTGGCGGCCTGTCCGCCCTCGACGTTGAGTTTGACCAGCTTCACCGCGTCTGCAGACATGTCGTCGTATAGAGGCTTGACGGCCTCAAGCGCTTGGATTGCGGCTTCGTTCTGATTGGCGCGAGAGAAGGCCAGCATACGCTCGCTATCTCTCATATAATTTTCGTATTTGGCAGCGAACTGATCGTAGAGACGCTGCTCCTCATCAGACGCGACTAGGGATTCATATTTCGCCCGTTCGATCTTGATATAATCGAGCGTAGTGGCGATTTCCTTTTCGACTGCCGCCATGCGCACGGAATCGGTGGAAGCTACGTGATTATACTGTTGAATGCGCAGATCCGATGTTGCCGTATTGACATTGTGAATTGCGTCAAGAGCCGGCATCCAGTTTGCGGTGATGACCGTCGACTGATCGTTAACGCTGCTCATCTTCATGACGCCAACAACCCCGAGAATCACGGAGATCGCTAGAACAGCGGCGAAGGCGCCGGCCAGTTTCATCTTAATTGTTGCACGCATTTTATTGTTCTTTCAGAGAAACTACTGACGACCGTCAGGCCGCTCGGTCGATGTTGGAGAAGGACGCCAGGGAGACGGCGTCCGTACTGGACAGCAGTCGGGGCAGGTCGATCAGGACGACGAAGCCGTCGTCACGCCGTACGACGCCCGAGATATAGTCCGAGCGCCATTTGACGCCGATATCGGGCGACGGCTCGATCTGGTCAGCGGTGAAGGCCGTCACCTCGAACACCCGGTCGGCGACCAGACCCAGGCTCAGGGTCCGATCCTCCAGCGGGATATCCAACACCAGGATGCGGGTGTTCAGCGTCGGTTCGGTCGGCGCCATGCCCAGGCGGATCCGCAGATCCGCCGTCGGCACGCCCCGGCCCCGCACATCCGTCAGGCCCAGCAGATAGTCAGGGCCGTTCGGGACGCGCGAAGGCGGGTGGTAAGTCAGGATTTCCCGCACCAGCCCGACCGGGGCGGCGAAGACCTCATCGCCCAGGCCGAACGCGACATACTGGCCCTCCACCGCATTCGACATCAGGCGCTCTCCCGGAAGTCCATGTCCTCGGCGTCGGCGCCGCCGACAGCCATGTCCAGGGCGAAACCCTTGGCGCGGGCCTGCTGAGCGTGAACGCTCGGCTTGACGGGCGCAGCCTTGGCGACCGGGCGGCCGGCCGGCTTGGCGGCAGGCTTGAAGGTCGAGGCGCGGGCCGGAGCACGAGCCGGGGCGCGACTGCGGGCGCCCGCCGTATCAGTGCGGAAGAAGGCGATGGAGGTCTGGAGTTCCTCGGCCTGGGCCGCCAGTTCCTCGGAGGTGGCCGACATCTGCTCGGACGCGCCGGCGTTCTGCTGGGTAACCTTGTCCAGTTGTTGGATCGCCTCGTTGATCTGGCTCGCGCCGACGTCCTGCTCGCGGCAGGCGGCGCTGATCTCGGACACCAGTTCGGCGGTCTTGCGGATGTCCGGCACCAGGCGTTGCAGCATCTCGCCGGCTTCTTGGGCGGCCTTGACCGTGTCGCCCGAGACCGCGCCGATTTCGGCCGCGGCCGTCTGGCTGCGTTCGGCCAGCTTGCGCACTTCCGAAGCGACGACGGCGAAGCCCTTGCCGTGTTCCCCGGCGCGGGCGGCCTCGACCGCCGCGTTCAGGGCCAGCAGATCGGTCTGGCGGGCGATTTCCTGCACGATGCCGATCTTGTCGGCGATGGTGCGCATGGCCTCGACGGCGCGGTTGACCGCCTCGCCGCTGGCCTCGGCGTCCTTGGACGACTGACGCGAGATCTTCTCGGTCTGGGCGGCGTTGTCGGCGTTCTGCTTGATGTTGGCGGCCATCTCTTCCATCGAGGCCGAGGCCTGTTCGGCGGCGGCGGCCTGTTCGGTCGCGCCCTGGCTCATCTGTTCCGAGGTGGCCGACAGCTCCTGGCTGCCCGCCGAGACATTGTCGGCGGCCGACAGGGCGTCGGTGACGACGCCGCGCAGGCGTTCGACCATGGACTGAAGCGAAATGCCCAGCGTGTCCTTGTCCGACAGCGGCTTGGGCTGGACCGTCAGGTCGCCGTTGGCGATCTCGTCCGCCATGGTGGCCGTGGCCTTCAGATTGTCCGTCAGGCGGTTGAAGGCGTTGACCAGATCCTTGATCTCATCGTTCGACTTGATCTCGACCCGCTCGTCCAGATCGCCGATGGCGACGGCGTCGGCCACGGTCATCAGACGGCTCAGGCCGGTGCTGATGCCCAAGGCGATCCACAGGGCGAAGGCCACGGCGATGGCCAGCGCGGCAAGCGTCAGACCGATCACCAGATTGCGGGTTTCGGCGTACTGTTTGCCTGTGTCCTGAACGGCTTGGGACATGGCGGCATGGTTGCGAGTAACAATCTTGTCGAAGATTTCCGTCATTTCGGTCGCAACTTCACGACCTTCTCCATTGGAGAGCGCGATGGCTTGCGAGTTCTGCCCCGCGCGCACCAGTTCAGCCATTCGGCTTTCCATTGTCGTCATCTGCGACAATAGAGCTTCCAGTCTTTGCCAATCCGGCTTTCCGCTTGCGGAAGCTTTTTCTTCACCTGCCGCCACGAGCTCAGCCATGGCTTCGCGGGCCTGTTCGCCCGTCGCCACGTGGCGGCTCATTTCTTCGGGGGTCGAGGAAAGGATCAGGTTCTTTTCGGCCCGGATCGATTCCAGCAGGCGAATATTCGCCGTCTGGGAGTTCTCCAGCCGCTTCGCCGGACCCGCGATCACATCGTCCAAAGCCTGGTTCAGGCTGCCCAGGCTGTAGATGCCCAGGCCGGCGATGCCGACGAGCAGGACGATCATCATCCCGAAGCCGGCGGCCAATTTGGCCTTAATGGTAAAACGCATACTCGATCCCCTCGAAAAGCCGGTCAATGACGTGTGGCGGACGTGACCGGCTGGCGGGCGTCCTGCTGTTGATTGAAGATGGTCTGGAGGTCGGGCACGACGATGAACTCGCCGTCTCGTTTCACCAGGCATTGGATGAACTCGGGCCGCCAGCGCATGCCGACGCTGGGCGGGGCCTCTGAGTCGGCCCGGGCCAGGGTGGTGACCTCGTGGACCTTGTCGGTACGCAGACCGACCAGGGTCGGCTCGCCGGACAGTTCGATCTCGATGACCACGATGCGGCTGTCGATCGTCGGGGCGTTCCGCTCAAGACCAAAGGCGACGCGCAGATCCGCCAGAGGGATGACCTTGCCGCGGAAGTTGATCACGGCGCCCGCGAAGGCGCCGGCGCCGGGCACCACGGTCTCGGGCGTCAGATCCATGATCTCCTGCACGCCGACGGCATGCAGGGCGAACAGTTCGCCGTTCAGTTCGAAGGTCAGAACCTCGACCTGTTCGGCGCCGGTCCAGCCGGGGGCGGTGGCGAGTTCAGTCTGGGTGCTCATATGGCCTCGCGCATCTGCGCCTCCTGCTGCTGGCCCTTGGCGACCAGGTGTCCGACGTCCAGGATCAGGGCCACGCCGCCGTCGCCCAGGATGGTGGCGCCCGAGAAGGTGGGCAGGCCGGAATGGAGCTTGGACATCGACTTGATCACCGTCTGGTGGTCGCCGATGATCTGATCGACGACCAGGCCGATCCGCTCGGTCCCGGTCGAAACGACCACGACCTTCTGGTGCAGCTCGGGCGGGGTGCCGGTCTCGAACATTTCGCGCAGACGCAGATAGGGCACCAGGCTGTTGCGCAGCGAGATGAAGCTGCGGCCGCGCGAGCGCAGATCCTCGTCCAACGACAGTTCCAGGCATTCCTCGACGGCGCCCAGCGGGATGACGTAACGGCCCTGGCCGACGCGGACCAGCAGGCCGTCGATGATGGCCAGGGTCAGCGGGATGCGCAGCGACACCTCCGACCCCTCGCCCGGACGGCTGGCGATGTCGATCGAGCCGCGCAGCGCCTCGATGGTGCGCTTGACCACATCCATGCCGACGCCGCGGCCGGACAGATTGGTCACCGCCGCCGCCGTGGAGAAGCCGGGGTGGAAGATCATCTGCAGCAGGTCGTGATCGCTCAGGACCGCGCCGGGCTCGATCAGGCCTTGCGATTCCGCCTTGGCGCGCACGCGCTCGCGGTCGATGCCCCGGCCGTCGTCGCGGATGGTGATGACCACCTCGCCGCCCGACTGATGGGCCGACAGACGGATGCGGCCCGTGGCGGGCTTGCCGGCGGCGGCCCGATCCTCGGCCGTCTCCAGCCCATGGTCGGCGGCGTTGCGGATCAGGTGGACCAGGGGGTCGGCCAGACGTTCGATGACGGTCTTGTCGATCTCGGTCGTCTCGCCGTCGGTCGACAGATCGATGGCCTTGCCGGTCTCGCGCGCCAGGTCATGAACCAGGCGACGGAACCGACCGAACAGGGTCGCCACCGGCACCATGCGCAGCACCATCATGGTGTCGCGCAGTTCGCCCGACAGCCGCTCGATCTCTTCCGACACGGCGCGCAGGGCGGTGTCGGTCCCCGAGTTGGAAATCTGGGTCAGGCGCGACTGGGCGATGACCAGCTCGCCGACCCGGTCCATCAGCTCGTCCAGGCGGTCGGCCGGCACGCGCACGCTCTCCACCGCCTTGGCCGTCTTGGCGGCGCCGGCTTCGACCGGATCATTGGCGACCGCCGCAGCGGCCTGAACCGGCGCGGGCGCTGCAACGGGAGCAGCGACCTGTGCAGGCGCAGCCTCGCAAGGTTCAACCACGGACGCCGCCTCGATCGGCGACGCTTCGTCCAATGCTTCGATCGACAGGTTCATGTCGTCGATGACGAAGATGAAGACATCCTCGATCGTCGCCCGGTCCTGATCCGTGGTCAGGGTCACATCCCAGGCCAGATAATGGTCGGTAGGCTCGATCTGGCTCAGCGGCGGCACGCGCGAAGCGTCGGCGACAACCCGCGCCTCGCCCATTTCGCGAAGCTCGGCCAGCAGGGCCAAAGGATTGGCTCCGTTCTTGAAGGCATTGGCCGGCAGGTCGAACTTGATGCGCCACGTCGTCAGTCCCGGCGTCACGACGGCGGGCGGACCCGCGCCGTCCGCCTCTTGCACGGCCCGTTCCAGATCGGCCAGCAGCAGGTCGCCCGCCGCGCCGTAATCGCCCGACGGGTCCTCCATCAGCTGACGCATATGGTCCCGCGCCGCCAGGACGGCCGACACCAGATCGGTGGTGGCCGCCACCTCGCCCTTGCGGACCCGATCAAAGGCGGTCTCGCAATGGTGGGTGAAGCCGGCCAGGGCGTCGAAGCCGAACATCGCTCCGGACCCCTTCAGCGTGTGAAGCCCGCGGAAGACGGCGTCGACCAGATCGCGATCCTCCGGTCGGTCCAGCAGGTCCAGAAGCCCCTGCTCGATCAACTCCAGATTTTCCCGAGCCTCCACCTGGAAGACCGCAATGGCTTCGTCGCTCATCGGCCCAGCACCTTCTTGGCGACACGCACTAGTTGATCGGGATCGAAGGGTTTGGTCAGCCAACCCGTGGCTCCGGCAGCCTTGGCACGGGCCTTGAAACCTTCGTCGGATTCAGTGGTCAGGAAGACGATCGGCACGCCCATCTGATCGGGCATGCGGCGCATTTCCTCGATCATGGTCAGGCCGTCCATGACCGGCATGTTGAGGTCGGTGATGATCAGGTCGAAGGCGCTGGCCTTTGCCTTTTCAATACCCTCGGCGCCATTGACCGCCTCGGCCACCGAATAGCCGGCGTTCGTCAGCGCGATCTTCAGCGCGACGCGAATGCTGGGCGAGTCATCGACCGTGAGAATCGAAGCCGTCATTGCGCGGATCCTTCGTGAAACCAGAACTGAAGATCGTCGGAGGGGGCGTCCGTCAGGAAGCCGGCGGCGTCCAGCGCCGACCGGAAACCAGCGGCCGGGCGTTCGAGCACCAGGGTCTTGCCGACGGCGCGCGCCTGGCGCCGGGCGGACTCGATCAGTTGCAGACCGCATAGATCGACAACCTGATCGTCGACCAGGTCGAGGCTGATCGTGTCGTCTTCTTCAAAGGCGTCGAGGATGGACTGTCGGATGACGACGGCGTTCTTCACCACCAGCGCAGCATCGATGGACAAACGTTTCGTCATGCCTCGTCCCTACAAGCGCGGCCTACTGCTACGCGTAATGGGAACATGTTTGACGAGCGCGGTTAAATCGGTCTCAAGGGGTCGATACGCAATTATACCTAGCTTTACCATTAGCTTGACAGTTAGCAACGCAAGGGTGTGCTTAACCTAGACTTCACTCGGCCACGCTAAAACTCCTCCGTCGCCAGAATGGCTAAACGGGGTTCTCAATTGCTCGACTCAGGCGTGCGGAATTCAGGCGCTCGACAAGAGGCTGTTCAGGACGACCTGGCGTACGAGGGCGACCGGTTTCACGCGCAGATCGCCGACGCCTCGCCGGCCTACATCTGGCTGTTGGATCCACAGGGGCGGATCGTCCACGTCAATCCAGCCGCCCGCCGTTTTCAGCCGAACATCCCCGCCCCCCACACCATGGCCTGGCAAGACGCCTGGCCGGCGGACTGCCGTTTCTCCATCGAGCGGGGCGTACAAGAGGCGCAGGACGGCAGGGCGTTCGCCTTCCGGACGCGTTTCGCAACGGACGAGTCGGAGGCGGTGTATCTGAACACCACGGTCAGCGCCGTGCGGGACGAAACCGGCCGCATCATCCGCCTTCTGGTCAAGGCGGAGGACGTCACGACCGAAACGGAATCCGCCGCCTTCCTGAACACCGTCATCGACGTGTTGCCCCTGGCCCTGACGGTCAAGGACGCGCGATCGGGTCGCTATATTCTGGCCAATCGCGCTGCGGAGACGCTGTTCGGGAAGTTTGAAGGCCTGACCGGTCTCCTGGTCGCCGAAGTGCTGCCGCCCGCCTTTGCGGAATGGGCGGCCGACGCGACGCCTGGCATGGGGTCCCAGTCAGCGGTGCACGAAGCGCCGGCGCCTGGCGGGGTGCGATATCTATCCGCCACCAAGGTCGCCACCTATGACGACGAGGGGGTTCGTCATCTCATCGGCCTGACCGAAGACATCACTCAAAAGCATCGCGACGCCGACGCCCTTCGGATTGCGCTCGAGGAGGCCGAACAGGCCAATCAGGCGCGCAGCGCCTTCGTCAGCAACATCAGTCACGAGATCCGAACACCGCTGAACGGCGTCATAGCCGGCGCCGATCTGCTCGCCGCCCGATCCCGCGGGCCAGAGCTTGAGGAGGTGACGACGATGATCCGATCCTCCGCCGCGGCTCTGCAAGAGCGCTTTCAGGAGCTTCTCGCCGTCGCTCACCTGGATGGCGACGACTCGCCGCCACAGGTGGAAACCTGCCCCTTCGTGGATCTGATCGAGCGTCTGGTCCAACCGCTTCGCGGCCCCGCCGCCGCCAAGGGGTTGAAGATCGTCGTGACGATAGCGCCGGATCTTGCCTCCACCTTCACGGGGGATCCCGCCGCCTTGGGAAGGGTATTGACGCCGCTGCTGAACAACGCCGTCAAATTCACACAGGAGGGGGAAGTCCGCCTGGCCGTCGGACCACGCCTCGACGGCGGCCTTCGCTTTGTCTGTATCGACACCGGTGTTGGCTTCGATCCCGCGATGAAGGACGCCATGTTCGCCGCCTTCCGGCAGCAGGACGACGCCCTTACACGCCGGTTCGGCGGCATGGGTCTAGGTCTATCTCTGGCGCAGGAAGCCGCCCGCGCGCTGGGAGGCGTGATCGACGCCGCTCCGCGAGAAGCCGGAGGCTCGATCTTCTGGCTGGACCTTCCTCCGCCTGATGCGACGCCCGAATCCGCGCTCGTTCCGTCCGCGCGGTGGCGAATTCTGGTTGCGGATGACCATCCGACCAATCGGCGCATCCTTGAAATGATGCTGGAGACCGTCGCTGAGATCACCACGGCCGAAGACGGCGTCGAGGCCCTGGAGGCTGCGCAGCGCGAGCGTTTCGACGTGATCCTGATGGATATCCAGATGCCGCGGATGGACGGCATCACTGCGGTCGCCCACATTCGTCAGGCGGAACGCGAGACGGGCCGATTCCCTGTCCCCATCATCATGCTGACCGCCAATACGCAGCCCGAACATGTCGCCGCCGCTCGCAAGGCCGGCGCCGACCGACATGTGGGTAAGCCGTTTACGCTGGCCCTGCTGCTCAGCGAGATACAGGCGCTCCTGTCCTCTTCGTCTGTCGATGCCGAGGCAGATTTCGCCAGACCCGCCCCGGCGGCCTGACACGTTACAGAGCGAAGTCGAGCCGTCCCGCCCAAGCGCGAACGAGGTCAGGCCACGCCTCTGCCGGTCGGCCCTTGATCAGGCGGACGCCGAATCCGTGCCCGCCTTCCTGGAACAGATGCGCCTCAGCCGGGACCTTGGCGGACTTGACGGCGGACAGCAGCTGGAGGCTGTTCTCCACCGGCACCGCCCCGTCGTCCATGGCGTGAAGCAGAAAGACAGGAGCTGCGCCGGCCCACGCCATCTGTTCCAGCGAATAGGCGGCGATCCGCTCGGCCGTCGGCGCATCGCCCAAAAGGTATTGGCGCGACCCCGCGTGCACGAACGGGTCCGCCATGGTGGCCACGGGATACATCAGAACCGTCAGGTCGGGCCGCAGCGAAACCGTATCGGCGTCGTCGATCGGATCATAGGTCGCGTCCGTCCGAGCACTGAGCAAGCCCGCCAGATGCCCCCCGGCGGAGGCGCCGAGCACGCCGATCCTGCGGGGTTCCAGACCATAGTCGGCCGACCGGCTTCGGATCAGGCGAAGCGCGCGCTGGGCGTCCTGCAGGGGCGCATCGGCCCCGGCTGTCCAGCCGTCAGCCGGCAGCCGATAGCGCAGGACGAAACAGGTCGTGCCCGATGCGGCGAAGACGCGGGCGACGTCATAGCCTTCCTTGTCCAGCACCGCCCAGCGATAGCCGCCGCCGGGGATCAGAAGCAGGGCTGACCCATTGGGCCGCGCGGGGCGGAAGACGGTCAGGATCGGGTCCGTCGTGTATTGGGCGTATCGGTCATGGAAGGCCGGATCGGTCGATCGCTCCGGCACGATCGGCGTAACGGACACCCCCTCCCCGCCCGGCGCGCCGTTCGGCCACAGTCGAATGACTTCGGCAGGGTCGGGCGGCGCCAGAGCTGGCGCCGGCGGCGCGCCGCCGGCTTGGCAAGCCAGTGCTGGACGAGCGACGCCCGCCGCCGCCACCGCGGCCAAGCCCAGCAGGCTTCTGCGTTCTATCTTCATGTCACCGCCCCAGGGAAGGCAGCGGCCGGGACATCCCGGCCGCTTGCGGGATCAGACCTTGGCCGGCGCGTATTTCGGCGACAGCAGATGGATAACCAGCAGCGCGATCAAATAGGCCGACGCCGCCACAACAAAGATAGGCGTATAGCTGCCGATCTTATCCAGCACATAGCCCGCGTACTTGGCCATGGCCATGCCGCCGATCCCGCCAATCATCCCGCCGATCCCTACGACCGAACCGACCGCCGACCGTGGGAAGACGTCGCCCGGCATGGCGTAAAGATTGGCCGAAAAGCCTTGGTGCGCAGCTGTGGCCACGCCGATGATCAGCACCGCCAGCCAGACGCTGGAAGCCATGCCCGCGAAGGCGACCGGAACCACTGCCAGGGCGCAGATCAGCATGGTCAGCTTGCGCGCCGCGCCCAGGCTCATGCCCCGCTTCAGAAACTGCCCCGACAGCCAGCCGCCGCCCACCGAACCGAAATCAGACAGCAGATAGATGGCGATCAGCGGCGGGCCGAAGGTCAGCAGGTCCAGGTCGTATTGCGAGCCGAGGAAGCCCGGCAGCCAGAACAGGAAGAACCACCAGATCGGGTCGATCAGGAATTTCCCCAGCGCATAGGCCCAGGTCTCCTTGACCGTCAGCAGCTTCAGCCAGCCCACCTTCTCGGCCGGATCGGGCGCATCTTGCTCGATCCAGGCCAGTTCAGCCGGCGTGATCTTCGAGTGTTCGCGCGGCCGCTTGTAGAGCCAAAACCAGATCGGAACCCAGGCCAGACCGGCAAGACCCAGGACGACGATGGCCATTTCCCAGGCCGGATTCTCACGGGTGCCGAACCAGACGGTGGCGATCAGCGGAATGAGGATGGGCGTCAGTATGGCGCCGATATTGGTGCCGGCGTTGAATATGCCGACCGCGAATGCGCGTTCCTTCTTGGGGAACCATTCGGTGACGGCCTTGATGCCGGCGGGGAAACCGCCGCCTTCACCCACACCCAGGGCGACGCGCGCCGCGATGGCGCCGCCCATGCCGCGAATGCCCGCGTGGCAGATGAAGGCGACCTGCCAGATGATGAAGGCCAGACCAAAGCCCCAGCGTGCGCCAATCTTGTCGACGATCCGGCCCCACAGCAGATAGGAGACGGCGTAGGACGCCTGGAACCAGAAGATGATGTCGGCATAGTCCGTCTCGGTCCAGCCAAACTCGGTCATCAACGTCGGCTTCAGAACGCCGATGGCCTGCCGGTCGACATAGTTGATCACCATGGCGGCGAACAGCAGCCACACGATCACCCACCGGTACTTGCCCGGCGAGGGCGCCTGTATCTTGATCGGACCTGCGCTCGACGCGTCAGTCATGCCTCATACCCGTTTCTGATGTTCCTCGGCACGCCCCGTCTTCTTGTTCGGCCTTCAGGGGCGAACGGGTTCAACGCCAGATGATGTTTACTTCGCTTCGGCCCTCACGACCGAACATTGGAGTTCAGCGATATCCTTGAAGACGCACACGGCCTGATCGCCGGCATGCACCCGATGAACCCCGGTGACCGCGCCGGTCGAGACCAGCATCCCGGCCTTCAGCGGACGGCCCCAGCGCGCACAGTGTTCCAGCAGAAACCGCACCGACTCCATCGCTCCGCCCTCGAGCGACGGCGAACCGCCCACGCCGACGCTGGCTCCGTTTATGAAGGTCTCGACCTGAACAAGGTCCAGGGTGTCGCGCCAGTCTTCGAGCTCCGGCCCTACCACCAGCCCGCCGTTGTTGCCGAAGTCCGACGCCACCACAGCCGAGCCCAGATCGTTGATCGCCGACAGGGGACTGCCCGCCAGCTCGACGCCGACGAAGACCTTGTCGATCACGGCCTGGGCCTCGTCGATGGTCCATTCGGTCTTGGCGGGATCCACGCCCGTCCTGATTCGGGCGATGAACTCGGCTTCGACGGCGGCGAATCCGCCCTCGATCTCGGGAAGAGGCGTGGCCCTGTCGGTCGTCGCGGGCCAGACGTTGGCCGAAAAAATAGCCCCTGCCAGCCGATGCACGCCCAGCTTCGGGCGCTGCGCCGGCGGCACACCCCCGACCTTCCAACCCACGACCGTATCGGACGCCAGCCCGATGGCGATGTCCTGAATGACGTAGGATTCGGCCATGGTCTGCGGAATGCGGCCTGGATAGTCGGGCGTGCAGCGCCGGGCCAGGCGCGCCGAGACGAACTGCTGCGCGATCGCCGTCGCTTCGGCGGTCTGGTCGTCGGCAGGGCCGGACATCGTGACGGGCGTCGCGCTCATGCTGCGCGGCTCGCGGATTGGGGGATGGAAGTCAAAGCCGTCGCCTCGTGAACAAGCTTCGATAAGAACCATGAAGGAAACCGGTGTCAATCCAGTTTAGAACAGGCCCATGGCGTCGGACGCGAGTCGCGGCTATGGCTTGGGCTCGACAAGAAGAAGGAGCCGGACATTGGCTCAAGACGATCCGCGCGCCGGCAAGCCGGGAAAGCGGGCCACCATCAATGACGTCGCGCGTGAGGCAAGGGTCTCCAAGAAGACGGTCTCGCGGGTCATCAACCAGTCGCCGTTCGTGAAGACGGACACCCGCGAACGCGTCAACGCCGTCATCAAGGAACTGGGTTTCACCCCCGATCCCCAGGCGCGCGGCCTGGCTTTCGGGCGTTCGTTCCTGATCGGCCTGATCTACGACAACCCCAGCCCGACCTATGTGGTCAACATGCAACAGGGGGTTCTGGACGCGCTCAAGGGTTCGGGCCTGGAGCTGGTCGTCCATCCCTGCAACCGCAATTCGCCGACCCTGCTGGAAGACATCCGCGGCTTCGTCGAGCGCCAGCGCCTGTACGGCGTCATCATGCCCCCCTCGGTGTCCGAGGACGAACGGGTCATCGACCTGCTGCGCGAACTGGACTGCCCCTATGTCCGCATCGCCTCGGTGGCCCTGGACGAACCCGAGGTCATGGTGGTCACGAACGACGGCGTCGGCGCGGCGGAAGCGGCCAACCACTTGGCGGACCTGGGCCACAGCCGCATCGGCCTTGTGCGCGGCCCGGACCTGTTCCGGTCCTCGGCGGTTCGCGGCAAGGGATTCGTCGACGCCCTCGCAGAACGCGGCATTCCGCTGGACCCGAGCCTCGACTTCAAGGGCGCCTATACGTTCGAATCGGGGGTGGAGGCCGGCCACGCCCTTCTCGCCCTGGCGGCGCCGCCCAGCGCCATCTTCGCGCTGAACGACGACATGGCCATCGGCGTCATGCAGGCGGCTCGCGAGCGAGGGCTGGAACTGCCGCGTGACCTTTCGGTGGTGGGTTTCGACGACCTGCCGATGGCGGCGCGCGTCTGGCCGAACCTGACGTCGGTCCGGCTTCCGATTCGCGACATGGGACGGATGGCGGCCGAAAAGCTTCTGGCACCCTTGCGCGGCGTCGATCCGGCCAAACTTCAACAGCACGAGGTTCGTCCGGCGCTCGTGACGCGCAAGTCGGCGATCCCGTCGGGCGACTGATCAAGACTGCCGACAAGAGGGCGTTCGGCGCGCGATTTCACACGCACCGAACGCCCTCGGTCGATCAGACCGTTTCGAGCGCCGGCGAGGTGCTGACGACGCTCTTCAGATACTCGCGAATGCCCTCGTCCGTGGCATTGGCGAAGAAGTATTCGGAGAAGCGTTCGCCGGCGACAGCCGCCTTGAGCAGGTCCTGGTCCATGCTCTTCAGAACCGTCAGCATGTCCTTGCAGGTCACGGCCTTCAGATCCTTCAGCACGCCGCGGTTCTTGCGCATGATCTCGGCGCGTTCCCGCGGATAGCCCAGACCGCGTTCGCCCTCGAACAGCTTGCGATACACGTCCTGCAGATTCAGCTCCGCCGCCCAGCCGAAGCCCTTGGCATAGGGCATGGAGATGGCGTTGCCGTCGTTGATCTGGCCGAACAGGAAGGCGTCGGTCGGATCGATGACCAGGCCGCAGAACACGCCCGGCATGCTGTTGCAGGCCAGCATGGAGCCCATGCCGGTTCCGCAGCCGGTGACGACGAAATCGGCGGCGCCCGAGTTCAGCAGAATGCCGGTCAGCAGACCGTTCATGACATAGGTCAGGGACGCCTTGTCCTCAGCCGCATACATTCCATAGTGGAACACCTGGTGGCCCATGGGTTCAGCGACGGCGGTCAGAGCGGCGTGCACCGTCTCGCTCTTTGCGGCCTGGCTGTTTTCAATGATGAGCGCGATCTTCATGGGGGAATCCTTTTGGGGCGGTTGCGGACGCTGCCGACAATATCAGCAATGACTGGCCTTCCGAGTGCGGCGGAGCGACGAGCCTGTGTTTCGGTTATGGTCTAAGCGTTTGCATCGTTATATGACACCGGTTACCAACACAGACAAGCCGGGTCCGTTCCGGCGCCTGAAATAGATCTGAGAGGAAACGTGCCTGTCATGAGCAACCCATTCGACCTGACCGGCAAGGTCGCCCTGGTGACCGGCGGCAATGTGGGCCTGGGGCAGGGCATCGCCCTGGCTCTGGCCGAGGCCGGGGCCGACATCGTCTCCGTCGCCTTGTCCGATTCCGACGAGACCGTCGCCCTGGTTCAGGCCATGGGCCGTCGCGCCCATGCCGTCAGCGCCGACCTGACCTCGATCGAGCCGGTCCGACGGGTGGTTGAGGAAGCCCTGGCCGCCATGGGCCGGATCGACATCCTGGTGAACAACGCCGGCCTGATCCGTCGCGCCGATGCGGTGGACTTCACCGAGGCCGACTGGGACCTGGTGATGAACATCAATCTGAAGACGGTCTTCTTCATGAGCCAGGCGGTCGCCCGTCTGTTCATCAAGCAGGGCGACGGCGGCAAGATCATCAACATCGCCTCCATGCTGTCCTTCCAAGGCGGCATCCGCGTGCCCTCCTACACCGCCTCCAAGTCGGGCGTCGCCGGCCTGACCAAGCTGATGGCCAATGAATGGGCCCCGCACGGCATCACCGCCAACGCCATCGCGCCGGGCTATTTCGCCACGGCCAACACCCAGGCCCTGCGCGAAGATCCGGTCCGTTCGGCCGAGATCCTGGGCCGGATTCCGGCCGGTCGCTGGGGCGAGCCGTCGGACCTGGGCGGCGCCGCCGTCTTCCTGGCCAGCCGGGCCTCGGACTATGTCCAGGGCGCCATCCTGCCGGTCGACGGCGGCTGGCAGGCGCGCTGAGACACGGCTAAGCCTGTACGCATGACCCAAAGCGCATCTCCCCGCCGCATCCTCTGCTTTGGCGAGATGCTGCTGCGGTTCTCGCCGAACCAGAACGAGCTCCTGCTCCAGTCCCCCGCCCTGACGGTCCGTCCGGCGGGGGCCGAGGCCAACGTCGCCGTGTCGCTGGCGCAGTTCGGCGCCCCGACCGCCCTGGCGACCGTGCTGGCCGACAACGCCCTGGGTCGCGCGGCGCGCGACGAGGTGCGCAAACACGGGGTCGACACCAGTCCGGTCGTGTTCAAGCCGGGGCGCATGGGGCTGTACTTCCTGACGCCCGGCGCCGTCCGCCGCCCGTCCGAGGTGCTGTACGACCGCGCCGGCTCGGCCTTCGTCGAACACGTCCATGACGCCTTCGACTGGGATCAGCTGCTGGACGGGGTCGAATGGCTGCACGCCTCGGGCGTGACCCCGGCGACGGGGCCGAACGGCTCGGCCGCCGCCGTCGCCCTGATCGAGGCCGCCGTGCGCAAGGGCGTGAAGGTCAGCTATGACGGCAATTTCCGCGGCAAGCTGTGGGAACAGTGGGACGGCGATCCGCCGACCACCCTCGGCCGGATGCTGGCCGGCGCCACGATCGCCTTCGCCGACGACCGCGACTTCGCCCTGGTGCTGAAGACCAAGTTCGACAATCCCGATCCGGCCGTGCGCCGCCGTCAAGCCGCCGCCGCCGCCTTCGCCGCCTTCCCCCGCCTGCAACGCATCGCCTGCACCCTGCGCGTCCAAGACAGCGTCGCCGACCAGGCCCTGTCCGCCGTCATGCTGACCCGCGACGGAGACGGCGTGATCGAGACCCGGGCCGAGGCCATTCAGTTGGCCGGCGTCATCGACCGCGTCGGCGGCGGCGACGCCTTCGCCTCCGGCGTCCTGTTCGGCCTGTGGAGCGGGTGGCCCGACCAGCAGGCGCTCGACTTCGGCCTGGCCGCCGCCGGCCTGAAACATTCGGTCCCGGGCGACTTCAACCTGTTCTCGGCAGACGACGTCAAAGCCGCCATGCAGGATAATGGTTTCGATATCCGACGGTAGAAGCTGGAGAATGTCTCCAGGGTTTCTACAGCTATTGTCCAGTTAAGACGCGGCTTCTCCATGCCCTCAAGGCAGGGCAAGGTCGTTGACGGACCCGTGACCGGGCCATTCCCGTTGGGACTAGGAAACCGGTGTCAATCATGCTTCAGTCATCGCTCGAAACGGTCGCCAAGAGCCGTTCGAGAGGTCACCCAGGAGTTCCCATGTCCGCACCGTCCATGAACCGTCGCGCCCTGCTGGCCGCCGGCGCCGCCGCCACCTTCGTCGCCGCCTCGGCCCCTGCCCTGCCGGCCGGCGCCCAGGCCTCGCCCGACCGCGCCGCCGTCCTGGACGCCATGAAACGCGCCGCCCGCTTCATGGTCGAGGAGGCCGCTGTGCAAGGCGGTTACGTCTGGCAGTATCTGCCCGACTTCTCGCGCCGCTGGGGCGAACTGGAGGCCGGCCCGACCATGATCTGGGTCCAGCCGCCCGGCACGGCCACCATGGGCCACCTCTACCTCGACGCCTATCACGCCACCGGCGACGCCTTCTATTACGAGGCCGCCAAGTCCGCCGCCGACGCCCTGATCCGGGGCCAGCACCCGGCCGGCGGCTGGAACTATGTCATCGACACCGCCGGCGAGGAGTCGCTGAAACAGTGGTACGCCACGGTCGCGGCCAACGCCTGGCGGCTTGAGGAATTCCACCACTACTACGGCAACGCCACCTTCGACGACGCCGGCACGGCCGAGGCGTCGCAACTGCTGCTGCGGGTCTATCTGGAGAAGAAGGACCGCAAGTATCTGGCGCCGCTGAACAAGGCGATCCGCTTCGTGCTGGACAGCCAGTACGCCAACGGCGGCTGGCCCCAGCGCTATCCCTTCGTCGAGAACGGCGGCCTTCACGGGCACGCCGACTACACACCCTACATCACCTTCAACGACGATGTGGCGGGCGAGAACCTGGAGTTCCTGATCTACGCCTATCACGGCCTGGCGCGGAACGGTCGGGGCGACGCCCGGGTGCTGGACGCCATCCACCGCGGCATGGACATCTTCGTGAAGACCCAGCAGCCCCAGCCGCAACCCGCCTGGGGCCTGCAGCACTTCCCCGACACGCTGAAACCCGCCGGCGCCCGCACCATCGAGCCCCAGGCCTTCGTCACCCATGCGACGGGGACGAACATCAAGTCGATGCTGGGCTTCTACCGCCTGACCGGCGACCGCAAATATCTGGCCCGCCTGCCCGAGGCTATGGACTGGCTGGATCAGGTCGCGGCCAAACCGCCGCTGAACACGCCGGGCCGCACGCATCCGACCTTCATCCTGGAGGGCGCCAACACCCCGATCTATATCCACCGGCGCGGGTCGAACATCGCCAACGGCCAGTATTACGCCGACGACAATCCGACCAATCTGATTGTCCACTACGGCTCGTTCCGCAACGTGGACACCCCGGCCCTGCGCGCGGAATACGCCCGCCTGTCGGCCCTGTCCGTCGAGGAGGCGACCCAAGGCTCGCCGCTGAAGGCCCGCCCCGGTTCGCTGAACCTGCCGAGATATTTCACGCTTCAGGACGTCGATGTCTGGGACATGTCCAGCGACGCACGGCGCCTGAGCCGTCCGCACGCCAACCGCGCCGCCGAGGTGATGGCAGGCCTGAACGCGCGCGGCTACTGGTCCACGCCGCTGACCACGACCTCCAACCCCTACAAGGGGCCGTCGCCCACAGCGGTGACCGGCGGCGAGTATCAGATGACCCGCGTCGGCGACCTGTGGGACACCTCGCCCTATCAGACCGACTTCCCGGTCGAGGGGGTCTCGACCGCCGTCTTCATCCGAAACATGGGCGACCTGATCGAGGCCCTGGGCGCGTAAGCCTAGAGATAGGCCCCCACCTGCCAGGGCACGAACTCATTGTCGCCGATGCCTAAGGCTTCAGACTTGGACGGTTCGCCCGAAGCCACGTCCAGCATCTTCTGGAAGATGGCCGCGCCGACCTCGGCCAGGCTGGTCCCGGTCAGGACGGGCGAGGCGTCGACGTCCATATCCTCGTCCATCCAGCTGGCCAGTTTGGCGTTGGAGGCGACCTTGATCGAAGGCGCGGGCTTGGCGCCGAAGACCGAGCCCCGGCCTGTCGTGAAGACGATCAGATTGGCGCCCGAGGCGATCTGACCCGTGGCCGAGCAGGGGTCATAGCCGGGGCTGTCCATGAAGCTGAGCCCCTTGGCCGTCAGCGGCTCGGCATAGCCGATCACATCGCTCAGCGGTGTCGAACCCGACTTGGCCACCGCCCCCAATGACTTCTCCAGGATGGTGGTCAGGCCGCCCTTCAGATTGCCGGGCGAGGGGTTATTGTTCAGCTCCATCTGGTGCCGCTCGGCATAATCGCGCCACCAGGCCAGACGCGCGTTCAGCTTGTCCGCCACGACCTGAGACGCCGCGCGACGCAGCAGCAGGTGTTCAGCGCCCCAGATCTCGGGCGTTTCCGACAGCATGGCCGAGCCGCCGTGCGCGACCAGCAGATCTACCGCAGCGCCCAGGGCCGGATTGGCCGTGACGCCGGACCAGCCGTCCGAGCCGCCGCACTGCAGGCCGACCGTCAGGTGCGACGCGGACACGGGCTGGCGCTCGACCTTCGCCGCCTCGGCGACCAGCTCGCGAACGACCGCGATCCCGGCCTCAATCGCGCGGGCCGTACCGCCGGCCTCCTGGATGGTCAGGGCGCGTAGGTGCGGGCCGGCGTCCAGACCCTCGTTGGCGAGCCAGGCGGGGATCTGGTTGGCCTCGCAGCCCAGGCCGACGATCAGGATGGAATGGAAATTCGGATGACGGGCGTACCCCGCCAGGGTTCGCTGCAACAGGGTCACGTCGCTGCTGAGCGAAGAACCGCCACAGCCGCCCTGGTGCGTAAAGGCGACGACCCCGTCCACGCCTCGCGGCAGACTTGAATCCGGGAAGGCGTCGGCGATACGGCGCGCGACCGTCGCCGAACAGTTCACGCTGGTCAGGACGCCCACGTAGTTGCGGGTAGCGACCCGACCATCCGGGCGAACGATGCCGTTGAAGGTCGCGCCGGACAGCGGCGCCGGCGGACGCAGATCGGCCCCGACCTCCACCTCTCGCCCATCGTCAGCCATGGCCAGGTTGTGGACGTGGACGTGATCCCCGGCCGCAATATCGGCCTTGGCGCGGCCGATGACCTGGCCGTAGCGGCGGACCAGACCGCCCGCCTCCACCGCATGCCGGGCGATCTTGTGCCCCGTGGCGATATCGGCCCGCGCGGGGGCAGCGAGGCCGTTCGGCGTTTCGCCGACGGCGATGTCGTCCAGGGCGATGGCGACGTCGTCGAGGGGGTTAAGGATCAGGACGCGGGACATGACTACTCCACCGCCAAACGCGCGGCCTCGACCGCGCCGTTGCGGCTGAGCGACAGATAGGCGTCTGTGACCGCCACCGCGAACCGGTTGTCGTCCGCCAAGCGGGTCGGAAAGACTTCAGACAAACCCAGCAGGGCCAGGACACGGCTCGCGTCGTCATCCACGCCCTCCAACCGTTGCGCAGTCTTGGCCGCCAGCGGATCATCGACGATGAAGACCTCGCCGCCTTCGGTCACACCGGACTGCCACTTCATCCAGGCGGCGACGCCCAGAGCCAGCGCCTTGATCCCCTGCCCGGCCGCCAGACGTTCGGCGGCGCCGGCCAGCAGCCGCTGAGGCAGTTTCTGCGACCCGTCCATGGCGATCTGGCGCGTACGGTGCATCAGGGCCGAGTTGGAGAAACGCGCCATAAGCGCATCGCGATAGGTCGGGATATCCAGGCCCTGCGGCGGGTTCAGCGTGGTCTGCGCCTCGTCCCACAGAGCCTCGACATAGGCGCGGAAGGCCGGGACGGCGACGGCCTCGTGGACATGCTCATAGCCCGACAGGGCGCCCAGATAGGCGATCGCCGAATGGGCGCCGTTGAGCAGGCGCAGCTTGGCGTTTTCCCACGGCTCGACCGCGTCGGTCAGTTGCACGCCGAGCGAAGGGAAGTCCGGCCGTTCACCCGCGAACCAGTCCTCGATCACCCACTGGGTGAACGGCTCGGCCTTGACCATTCCCTGGTCGATGACGTCGAGGCGGACGGCCAGGCCGGCGATGTCGTCGGCCGTGGTCGCAGGGACGATCCGGTCAATCATGGTCTGGGGGAAGGCGCCCTCGACCTCAATCCAATGGGCCAGGGATGGGTCGATGCGGCGAGCCATGGCGATGACCCCGGCGCGGATGCGTTTTCCATTGTGGGGAAGATTGTCGCAACTGATGACGGTGAAGGGCTTCAGGCCCGCCGCCTTTCGCGCCCGCAGCGCCGCGACGATGAAGCCGGGCGCCGTTCGGGGGACGTCGATATCCGCAAGGTCAGCGGCCACATCCGCGTCGTCGAACCGCAAATCGCCCGTCGCCGGATCGAGTCGATAGCCCTTCTCGGTCACGGTCAGGGTGACGATATGGACGTCCGGGCGGGCAATGGCCGCGACCAGGGCTGCGGGATCTTCCGGTCCGACCAGAACGCCGCGACCGGCCCCGATCACCCGCAGATGCTCCTCCGCCCCGTCACGGACGACCAGAGTGTAGAGGCCGTCCTGCGGGTTCAGCTGGTCGCGTACGCCCGGCGACCGCAGCGAGACGCCCAGAACACCCCAGCGCAGATCGCCACTCGCCAGCGCATCATCGAACACCACCGCCTGATGCGCCCGGTGAAAGGCGCCGATGCCCAGATGGACCACCCCGATCCCGACCGCCGCTCGGTCATAGGCCGGGCGCGCGACGATCGACGGCAGGGCGCCGAGGCGGGCCTCAGACAGTCTTTCGATCATCGCAGCAGGTTCGGCAGAGCCATAGAGAAGGCGGGCACATAGGTGATCAGCATCAGGGAGAAGACCAGGGCCAGATAGAAGGGCCACATGGTCTTGACCGTATCCTCGACCCGGATCTTGCCGACGGCGCAGCCGACGAAGAGCACTGAACCGACGGGCGGAGTGACCAGGCCGATGCCCAGGTTCAGCATCAGCACGACGCCGAACTGCACCGGATCCATGCCTGTCTCCATCGCCACAGGCAGGAAGATGGGCGAAGTGATCACGATCAGCGGCGCCATGTCCATGAAGGTGCCGAGCAGGAGCAGGATGATGTTGATCATCAGCAGGATGATGATGGGATTGTCCGAGACCATCCGCATCAGGCCCGCCAGCTGCTCGGGGGCTTCGTTCAGGGCCAGCAGCCAGCCGAAGGCCGCCGCCGAGCCGATGATCAACATGACCATGGCCGTGGTCTTCACCGCATTCACGGCGGCGGTGATGAAGCCTCGGAAGGTCAGGGTGCGATAGACCATGAAGCCGACCACAAGGGTGTAGATCACCGCCACGGCCGAGCTTTCCGTCGGAGTGAAGACCCCGCCCAGGATGCCGCCGAAGATGATCACGGCGGTGAGCAGGCCGGGAATGGCGCCGATGAACGCGCGGACGAAGGCGCTCCAGCCGGGAAACTCGCCGCGAGGATAACCGCGCTTCACCGCCACCAGCCAGGCGACAACCATCAGGATCAGGCCGGTGACGAGACCGGGCGCAAGCCCCGCCATGAACAGGTCCGCCACCGAGATGGAGACCCCTGCGGCCGCCGCATAGATGATCATATTGTGCGACGGCGGGATCAGCAGGCCGGTGACCGCCGCCGTGGTGGTGACGTTGACCGAGTAGTCGGCGTCGTAGCCGCGCTGCTTCATCATGGGGATCAGGGTTGAGCCCAGGGCCGAGGCGCTGGCGATCGCCGAACCGGACACGCCGCCGAACATCATCGAGGCGCCCACATTGACCGGTCCCAGTCCGCCCCGAATACGTCCGACCGCCGCGTTCGCCACCCGCACCAGCCGGTCCGCGATGCCTGCCTGCTGCATCAGGTCGCCGGCGAAGATGAAGAAGGGAATGGCCATCAGGGCGAAGACGTTCACCCCGGCCGCTATGCGCTGGAAGGCCACCAGGGGCGCGATGTCCATATAGATGAAGGTCGCTAGGGAGGCGACGCCCAGGGCGAAGGCCACCGGCACGCCCAACAGGAGCAGCACCAGCAAGGTTCCGAGGAGAAGCGTCAGCTCCATAGCGGTTCAACCTTTCCGCCGCGGGTCTCGGCGATCAGATGTTCGATTGAGAAAAAGACAATGAGCCAGCCCGCGATCGGCAGCGGCAGGTAGCTGAATCCGCGAGAAATCCCCAGGGTCGCGATCTCGATGTGCCAGGTGCGCATCACCAGTTCGCCGCCCCACACCCCCATGGCGGCGCCGAAGCCGCCCACGATCAACAGGGACAGGGCGCGCGTGAGCTTGGCGAGGCCTGGCGGCAAGGCGTCGGTCACTGCTGTCATGCCGATATGGAACTGCTCACGCACCCCCACGGCGGCGGCGAGCAGAATGAACCAGACCATCAGGGCCAGGGATGCGGCCTCGGCCCAGGCCGGCGAGTCCTTCAACACATAGCGGGCGAAGACCTGCCAGCCGATGACGGCCGTCATGACCACCAGGCCGGCGGCGGCGAACGCCAGCGTCAGGCGGCTGATCCAGCGGGAAAGGACGGAGAGTATGGACAGCATCAGCCTACTCCATGGCCTGGATGTCGCGGACCAGCCGCTTTTGCAGGTCTGTGACGACGAAGCGCTCCCACACGGGGGCCATCAGGGCGCGGAACGGTTCGACGTCCACGTCCTCGATCAACTGACAGCCGGCGGCGATCACCTTGGCGCGGGACGTCGCCTCTCGGGCGTCCCATAGGCCGCGCATATAGGGCACGCTCTCATCGGCGCAGGTCCTGACCAGATCCCGGTCGGCCGGCGTCAGCCGATCCCATGTGCGCTGGGACATGACCAAGACCTCGGGCGCCATGACGTGGCCGGTGGCGGTGAAATAGCGCGCCACCTCGTGGTGCCGCGTGTCGTCGTAGGACGGCATATTGTTCTCGGCGCCGTCCACCACCCCTTGCACCAGGGCCTGATAGACCTCGCCGAAGGGAATGGGCGTGGGATTGGCGCCCAGGGCCCGCACCATGGCGACGTAGAGGTCCGAGGGCTGCACCCGAATCTTCATCCCGGCGAGATCCTTAGGCGTCCGAACAGGGCGGAGCCGGTTGTAGAAAGACCGCTGGCCGGAATCGTAGAAGCACAGACCGATCAGACCGTGGGGCCGAAGGGTCTGAAGGATGGCGCGGCCCGGCGCGCCGTCCAAGGATCGGCGCATGTGGTCGGTGGACCGGAACAGGAAGGGCAGAGCCGGAACGAAGGTCGTGGGCTCGATCACGTTGAGCGGCGCCAGATTGACCCGGTTCAGATCCAGGCCTCCGAACATGGTGATCTCAAGGGTGTCGCCCTCCCCGCCCAGCTGACCGCCGGGGTAGTTGCGCAGGCGCAAGCGTCCGTCGGTGCGTCTGGACAGAAGTTCGCCGAAATAATCGACGGCCTGGACGGTGGGATAGCCGGCGGCGTGAGTGTCCGCGCCGCGCAGGGGACGTTCCCCGATCGCCTGGCTGCAGGCTGCAGCCCCCAGCAGCAGGGGCGCGGCCAGGGCGGCGCGTCGTGTCGGGATCGGTGTCATAGCTTGTACGCCTGTTTCACAAGAGCATAGGTCAGGGCGTGGGCGACCTCGTGCGCCTCGTCTTCCTCTATTCGGTGCTCGACGACGAGCCGGGCCAGGAAGCCGCAATCCATGCGGCGGGCCACGTCGTGACGGGCCGGGATCGACAGGAAGGCGCGGGTGTCGTCGTTGAAGCCGACGGTGTTGTAGAATCCGGCTGTCTCGGTGACCTGTTCGCGGAAGCGCCGCATCCCCTCGGGGCTGTCGTGAAACCACCAGCTCGGCCCCAGCTTCAGCGCGGGATAGTGGCCGGCCAGGGGCGCCAGTTCGCGGCTGTAGGCGGTCTCGTCCAGGGTGAAGAGGATCAGCGACAGGCGGCTGTCCGACCCGAACCGGTCCAGCAGCGGCTTCAGCGCCCGGACGTAATCGGTCCGGGTCGGGATGTCGCAACCCTTGTCGCGTCCGAAACGGTTGAAGACGGTGGCGGAGTGATTGCGGAAACTGCCGGGGTGGAGCTGCATCACCAGACCGTCCTCAATCGACATGGCGGCCATCTCGGTCAGCATCTGACCCCGGAACAGTTCGGCGTCGGCGGCGCTGGCCGGGGCGGTGGAGACGCGACGGAACAAGGCCTCGGCCTCGGTCCTCGACAGGTCGGCCGTAAACGCGGTCGGGTGGCCGTGGTCGGTCGAGGTGGCGCCCATCGCGATGAAGACCGCGCGGCGATCGCGCAGCGCCTGCAGATAGCCGTCCCATGACAGGGTATCGCGCCCAGTCTGTTCGGCCAGGACCTTCAGATTGTCACGGAAGCCTTCGTAATCCGGATCCAGCACAGGGTCGGGGCGATAGGCGGTCAGCACCCGCCCCTTCCAGCCCGAGGCCTTAATGGCCTTATGGTGTTCCAGCGTATCGAGCGGGCTCTCGGTCGTGGTCAGGACCTCAATATTAAAGCGATCGAACAGGGCGCGAGGCCGGAAGGCGTCGGTCTTCAGCGCGGCGTCGATGACGTCGTAATAATGGTCCGCCGTCTCGGCCGACAGGCGCAAGTCGATGCCGAAAGCCTCGGCATAGACCCAGTCATGCCACATCCGCGACGGCGTGCCGCGGAACAGGTGATAGTTCTCGGCGAACCGGCGCCAGATCGCACGCGGATCGGACTCGACCGGGCCGCCGTCTGCGCCCTCGGGACCTTGCAAGGGCACGCCCAGGTCTTCCATCGCCATCCCCTGCGAGTGCAGCATGCGAAAGACGTAGTGGTCGGGGGTGATCAACAGTTCGGCCGGATTGGCGAAGGGCTCGTTCAAGGCAAACCAGCTCGGGTCCGTATGGCCGTGCGGACTGATGATCGGCAGGCCCCTGATCTCGGCATACAGACGCCGCGCGATCGTGCGGGTGTCGGCGTCGGCCGGGAACAGGCGGTCCGGGTTGAGACGAAGAGGATGCGGCATAAAGGAATCCTTCGAAACCGAGCGGCCTACGGGAAGATATGCCACCGGTTACCAATACAGGCGAGGCGATTAGGCTGGAGTTCTCGCGCTCGGCAGCACGAAGGCGGCGGACGGCCGCGCCCGCCGGTCAAACGCGGCGGCGCGGACAGAGCCCCGGAAGGGACTGACCCGGTTGTAGCGGCAGCCGACGGAACAGCGCCCCTCGCCCTGAGGCTTGAAGGCCAGAGGCGCCTGATCCTGCAAAACCCCGTCGACGAAACTGCTGTAGAGGCCGTCGCCGAAGGTCTGGGCCACATGGAACCAACGCCCGACCGGGAACCGCTTGGCCTCGGTGATCAGGGTGTGGCTATAGCCCGGTCCCTTGGCGAAGGCGTCCAGCCACCATTCGCCGTCACGGGTCCGGATCTCGAACAGGATGCGGGTGTCCGTCGGCGTTCCATCGGGCCCGATCTCCTGAAGATGGAACCACCGCTGCTCGAACGCGCCGCCCTCGGGTCGGAACAGGGCTTCGAAGGTGAATGCGGTCGCACCAGCGAGCGGATGGGTGTCCAGGAACAGGGCGTCGTTCTGGCCGTCGAAGCGCACCCCGTTTCCCCAAGGCGTCTCCACCAGGGCCGGCGCGCCCTCGACATGCAGAGCAAGCCCATCGACCTGGCGCAGATTATCGAAGGTCCAGACCCGCGCACCGTCTCGAGCGCCGTTTAGCGAGACGGCGGCGCGCCCCATCGTCGCGCATCCTCCCGCCGCGAGGCCCAGACCGGCGGCGGCGGCGCGCCTCGTGATCATTCCGTCTCTCCCAGGCAGGGGAAGGAGGGCGCCGCGTGAACGGCGCCCGGGCAATCAGAACCGGTAACGCGCGCCCACATAGAGCTGACGGCCGGTATGGTGATAGACATAGGTGCTGTCGCGCGACTCGCCGAGATCGCCGTGGTTCTGGCGGTTCTCCTCGTCCGTCAGATTCAACCCCTCCACCGACAGGCTCAGATTGTCAGTGAGGTTATAGGAGGCCGAGGCGTCGATCGTCGTCGTTTCCGACTTGCCCTGGAAGGGGATCAGGCCGGCGCCGCCGTTCGAACCGGGAATGTTCTGATAATAGCCGTCGCGGTAGGCGGCCGATATCCGGGCGCTCAGCTTGCCGTCATCATAATACAGGGTTGCGTTCCAGGCCTCGGGCGACAGATTCACCAAGTCCTCAGGCACGATCACACTGCAGTCGGGCGTCGTGCAATATTCAATCGTCGATTCGACGTGGGTGTAATTCAGCAGCGTTCCGAGATTGGAGAACGGCCCCGGCAAGAAGCTGAAGGTCTGCTGGTAGCTGATCTCAAACCCCTTCAAGGGGCCGCCTTCCGTATTGCTGGGCGTGCTGAACGCAAACGAAAGGGCCGCGTCGCGCGCGCCGGCCGGGAAGGCGACCGGATTCAGAGCGGTAAGCTGAGCATAGGTCAGATCCTCACGCGTCGTCTGCACGAAGGTCGAGATGTCCTTGTAGAAATAGGCGAAGGACAGCAGGGCCTCAGGAGCGAAATAATATTCGACGGACAGGTCATAGGTCTTGGCGCGGAAAGGCTCCAACTCGACGTTGCCCAGTGACGCCGTGTTGTTGGCGGCGTTGGCGGCGCTCAAAGCAAAGACCGGCACCAGGCTGGTGACCGGGGGTCGCGACATGACCTTGGCCGCGCCGAAGCGCACGATCAGGTCCTCCATCGGCTCGATCGCGAGGTTCAGCGAGGGCAGGGTGTCGTCATACTCGTTCTCGCCCGTCACCGGGGTCGCGACGCCACCGACGTTGGAATAGCCCAGGGCTTCGACTTCCGTCTTCACCTGGCGCACGCCGATGTTGCCGCGGAAGGGCAGACCCATCAGCTCAGTGTCCCAGTCAGCCTGAACGAACGCTCCGGTGTCGGTTTCCTTGACGTCGCGCCAGTTGCCATAGGTCGAGGTATTGCCGTTCAGACCGATCAACCGGAAATCGCCGCCCGCAACCCCAGTGTCGCAGTTGCACTGGTAGTTCCAGACGTCCTGCAGCGCGGCGAGATCCGGCCGAACCCACGAGGTCGCCGAGCCCGCCGGCAGATCAAGATTGCGACCAAAACCTTCCAGAAGATTGGTGACGTCGGCCACGGAGACGCCCGCCGGCAGGTTCGGCGAGCCGTTGGCCAGGCGCGCAAATGCGGTGCTGCTGGACTCATATTCCTTACGGCTGACGCCGGCCTTCAGGGTCAGCCAGTCATTGACGTCGAATGCGAACGCCGCTTCGCCCGTCGTATAGACGTTCTCCTGGAAGTTGGAGCTGGCGCGCAACTCTGAACGGGGCTGAGCGCCGGTCGGCCCCACGACCGACCACTGCGCCGGGTCGGTGACGTCAAAGCCCCAGTTGATGGCGGGCAGATTGCGGTTCTCGCGGAAGTCGTAGGAATAGCCGTCGACGTTCTGGCGATCAATGATGGCGCTGACCTGCACGGGATTGCCGAAGCTGGACTCTGCGCGACCGATCAGACCGTCAAAACGCAGCCGGTCGGAGAACTCATGCTCGACCGCAAACGTCATCTGCTTGAACTCGGTCTCCAGCACGTCGAACCGCTGCTCGCTACGGATGTCCATGTCGTCGAGTTGGGCGTAGATCATTTCGCCCGTGTCGGGATCGATCTCGAAATCGACGATATCGACCTGAGGTTTGCCGCCCTGACTGGCGTTACGGCTCAGCGACCAGGCTTGAAGGAAGTTCTCGCTGCGGGTCGAATCCAGCTTCGAGTACAACATATCCATGGTGAACAGGGTCGGTCCATTGCCTGGACGCGCCTGCAACGACAGGGTCGCGCCTAGACGTTCCTGACCATGTTCCAAACTGCCGTAGCGCGGAATCCGGGGGTGGTAGGTGGTCGTAGGGCTGGGCAGGACGCTGGTGTTCTGGAAGCCGGAGTCGCCGCTCGCAGGCCCCCAGCGTACCGAGCTGAAACCCTCTTCAAGGCTGTCGCGCTCGCTGTAGGCGATGGAGAACAAGGCCCCGAGTTGGTCGTCGGCCCAGGTGTTGGAGACCAAGGCCGCGAAGCGGGGGCTCCAGTCCTCGGACAGATCATTATAGCCATACTGGCCCGAGATCGCGCCCTGGAACCCCACCTTGTCGAACGGACGGCTGGTTCTCAGGTCCACAGTGGCGCCCAGAGATCCCTCCTCGATTTCAGCCGAAGAGGTCTTACGCACGGTGATGTTGTTGAACAGCTCGGAGGCGAAGACATTGAAGTCAAAGCCCCGCCCCCGGTTTACGCCGCCCGAGGAGTCTGTCGCCCCGGTCGAAGCCTGAGCTTCGACGCCATTGATGCGGGTGCGGGTAAACTCAGAGCTCAACCCGCGCACTGTCAGGCTACGCCCTTCGCCTGCGTCCCGGTCGATGGAGACACCGGGAATACGCTGGATCGACTCTGCCAGGTTGGTGTCGGGGAAGTCGGCGATGTCTTCAGCGGAAATCGCATCGACGACGCCGGCCTCGCGCCGCTTGATGTTCAGGGCGTTCTGAAGGCTGGCGCGGAAGCCGGTGACGACGATCTCGCCCACTTCGGCGGCGTCCTCGGTTGCAGCCTGCCCCGTCCCGGCGGTCTGGGCTGCGGCGTCATGCGCCATGACAGCCAGGGTCAAGGCGCCGATCGAAGCGGTGGTCGTCAGTGCGCGACGCACGAATTTGTGGCGTTGGTTCATTTGAAAATCTCCTCCCAGGTATGGCGCTCAGGGATCGTATCGTCCCCGTTTCACCGCCCGCTGCTGGCGGGCGACACCGGTGTCAGTTCTGGTTTGCCAAATTACTGCTACCGGTGTCATAGAAGTTGTACGCACAGTTGCGGTCCCGTGGCAAGAACAAGGCGGCAGCTTGTCCCGCCTGACATCTCGCGCGGCTTGGCCGAAATGAAAGCACATAACAAACGGCGCGACAGACAGCCGACCAAGGACAGGAAGCGCAATGACCCAAGCTTATGACGTTCAGACCAGAACTCCCTCGCCCCGCATCAGCCGTCGCTCGGCCCTGGCGACAGGGATTGTCGCGGCGGCGCTGCCCGGCTCCGTCCTTAGCGCATCAAGGGCCGGCGATCCCCGCGTCCAGACGACAGCCGGACCGGTCGTCGGAATTCGCCAGCAGGCCATCAGCGTCTTCAAGGGCCTGAGATACGGCGCGCCGACAAAACGGTTTCAACCGCCCCAGCCGCCGACGCCGTGGCGCGACCCCGTCCCGGCCGCCACATTCGGCGCCGCCAGCCCCCAGCGCGGCAGCGAACCGAACCAGAGCGAGGACTGTCTATTCCTGAACGTCTGGACCCCGGCGACGGACGCCGGACGACGACCAGTCATGGTCTATATTCACGGCGGCGCCTATGCGACCGGCTCGGGCAGTCACCCCCTCTACGACGGGTCACGCCTGGCCGAGCACGGCGACGTAGTCGTGGTGACGCTGAACCATCGGCTGAACGTCTTCGGCTACGCCTATCTGGCGCGGCTGGCGCCGGGATTCGAGGATTCGGGCAATGTCGGGCAACTGGACCTGATCCTCGCTCTGCGCTGGGTACGGGACAATATCGCGGCCTTCGGAGGCGATCCGAACCGGGTGATGCTGTTCGGCCAGTCCGGCGGCGGGGCCAAGATCGCCACCCTGATGGCCACACCGGCCGCCCAGGGCCTGTTCCACCGCGCCGCGACCATGAGCGGTCAGCAGGTCACCGCCTCCGGCCCCATCAACGCCACGACCCGCGCCACGGCCTGGCTGAAGGCCCTAGACCTGACGCCGGACCGCGCGACGGAAGCGGCGACGATGCCGATCGAGCGCCTGCTGGAGGCCCAGACCACCGAAGACCCGATCCTGGGCTTCGGCGGCCTGTATTTCGGTCCGGTGCTCGATTTCCGCACCCTGCCCCGCCATCCCTTCTATCCCGACGCCGCGCCTCTGGGGCGGTCGATCCCGATGATCATCGGCAATACCCGCGAAGAGACCCTGGGGTTCATGGGCGACGATCCCAGGAACATCGGACTGACCTGGGACACCCTGGCCGCCCGGCTGACGCCCGGCGTCATGCGGATCGACATCACGCCCGAGGCCGTGATCGCCGCCTATCGCGCCATGCACCCCGGCTGGTCGCCGGACCAGGTGCTGATCGCCGCGACGACGGCCGGCCGATCTTGGCGCGGCGCAGTGATAGAGGCGGAAGAACGGGCTCGCGCCGGCGCCCCCGCCTGGGTCTACCAACTCGACTATCCGGGCACGATGCCATCTGGCCGCAAGGGCGCCTTCCACACGGCCGACATCCCCCTGGTGTTCGACAATGTGACTTCGCCGGAGTCGCGGGTAAGCGGCCCCGGCGCACAGACCGTCTCGGATGCGATGCGAAAGGCCTTCGTCGCCCTGGCGCGAGACGGCGATCCGAACCACACCGGCCTGCCGCGCTGGGACCGCTACGAACTGCCGCGCCGCCAGACGATGCTGTTCGACGTCACCTCGCAGATGGCCGACGACCCGCGCGGCGACGAGCGCCAGTTCTTCTCGGCCATCCCCTATATCCAGCCCGGAACCTGAGCGCGTTTCCCTAGGGTTCGAGCTCGATGTCCCAGTAGAGGTAGTCGAGCCAGCTCTGGTGCAGATAGTGAGGCGGGAAACGGCGGCCTGCTTCCTGGAGCTGCCAGGCGTTGGGGCGGTAGGGTTCGCGGCGGATCGGCATCATGGCCTGACGCGGGGTGCGGCCGCCCTTGGTCAGGTTGCAGGGGCCGCAGGCGGCGACGATATTCTCCCAGGTCGTCCGGCCGCCGTGCGAGCGGGGGATGACGTGGTCGAAGGTCAGCTCGGTCGATTCCCCGCAGTACTGACAGGCAAAGCCGTCGCGCAGGAAGACGTTGAAACGGGTGAAGGCGGGGCTGCGATCCTGATCGACATAGTTCTTCAGCGCGATGACGCTGGGCAGTTGCATCTCCATCGACGGAGAGCGGACCACCTTGTCGTACAGCGACACCACGTCCACCCGGTCCTGATAGACCGCCTTGACCGCCTCTTCCCACGGCCAGAGCGACAGCGGGTAGTAGGACAGCGGCCGGAAGTCCGCGTTCAGAACGAGGGCGGGGAAGCCCGACGGCGGTCGGTGGAGGACCTGCATCAGGCCCTCCCGTTCGCGGCGGGGGGTATGGAAGCTACAGGATTGAAGACGCGTCTCCTTCCCTAAGTCCGAGGCGTTTAGCCTACGCCCGATTCGAAGACGCCGCCATGACGAAGAGACGACGAAATGGGCTCAATTTCGCTCCGGGAAGCCCGGCAGGGTCCAGCCCCAGCGCAGAGCCCCGGCTCGCAGCATGAAGCCGGCGAGGGCGGCGACGATGGCGGCGGGCCAGATCGGCGCCTCGGGAATCCGCAGGATGATATAGAGGGTCGCCGCCAGTATGGCCGCGGTGACATTGATCTCGCGCCGCAACAGGATCGAGGGCTGGCCCGCCAGAGTGTCGCGCACCACACCACCGAAACAGGCGGTCAGAGTGCCCATGACGATACAGATCAGCGGGTGGGCGCCGGCCGCCTCGGCCTTGGCCGCCCCCATCACGCCATAGGCGCCGAGACCGACGGCGTCGAGCCACAGCAGGGCGCGGAACCGCCAGTCGCGCTGACCGATCAGCCAGATGGCCACGGCCGCCAGCAGGCAGATCGCCATATAGCGCCAGTCCTGAACCCAGAAGACGGGCAGGCCCAGCAACAGGTCGCGTAGGGTGCCGCCTCCGACTCCGGTGATGGCGGCGAAGAAGGCGAAGGTGATGACGTCGTGCTTCTCGCGCGCGGCGGCCAGGGCGCCGGTCGCCGCGAAGACCGCCACCCCGGCGAAGTCCAGGGCGGAAAGCACCGTGCGGGGATCGCGCAGGGGCTCGGTCAGGGTGGGATCGAGCGGGGTCACGCGGTCAGGTCCTCCAGAGCGATCTCGCCCCGCTTGACGCCGCCATACCACCCCCACAGCAGATGTGCAGCCACACCGCGATGCGGTCGCCAGACCTCGGCGCGGACATAGGCCTGTTTCTCGGTCGGGCGAAGTTCAGCGCGGTCGGCCCAACGCATCGCCTCTTGAAGCGCCACGTCGCCGCCTGGAAAGACGTTCAGCCGGCCCTCGCAAAACATCAGATAGGTCTCGGCCGTCCACTTGCCGACACCCTTGATCGCAGTCAGGGCGGTGATCGCTTCCTCGTCGGACAGGGTTTGCATGTGCTCCAGATCGATGCGGCCCTCGACCTGGGCCAGGGCGATCTCGCGGCCGTATTTCGCCTTCTGGCCCGACAGACCAAAGGCGCGCAGGGCGTCGATGTCGTGGGCCAGCACGGCGTCCGGCGTCACCGTTCCGCCCAGTCCCTGAATGGTGCGCGCCCAGATCGAGGCGGCGGCGGCGACGGACACCTGTTGCTCGACGATCATGCGGAACAGGCCTTCGTAGCCGCCGGGCCGCAGCCGCCACTCGAACACCGGCGTCTGGGCGTGGGGGCGCGCCAGGGCGGGGTCGACGTCGGCCAGGGCCGCACGGGCGGCGGCGATGTCCTGGGCTGTGGGGGCGACGGGCATGCCCCCTGTATGACGCGGGTTCGCCGGTTGGGGAATGCGGGCTTAGCGCAAAACGGCTGTCAATGCGGGCCGCCAATAACTATTATTGGATCAAACGGAGTAGACGCCATGACGATGACCGTCGAATTGGGAGCCTTGGAACAGGTGGTGGAGAGCCTGGTCAAGGAAGGCCGATACGGCTCCAAGAGCGAGGTGCTGCGCACCGGCGTGCGACTGGTGCAAGAGCGGGAGGCCCGCTTGGCGGCCCTGCTGGGCAAGCTGGAAGAAGGGGTCCGGGCCGCCGATGAAGGGCGCGTTGAACCCATTGAGGTCGTGCGCGAGAAAATGCGGGCGCGATTCGGCTCAACGCCCGAATAATGAGAGTTATCGTCACCGAGCCGGCGTCGCAGGACCTGACCGACATCGGCCTTCATATCAGCCAGGACAATCCTGCCGCCGCCTTGGGTCTGATCGAAAAGCTTCTCGACGGCTGTCAGAGCTTGGCGGATTATCCACTGAGGTATCCGGAAACGGGCGTCTTGGGCCTGCGGAAGCGTCCGCTCGGCGCCTATCTGATCTTCTATCGCGTATCGGACAGGATAGAGATTGCTCGCATTCTCCACGCCGCGCGCGACTGGGCTCGCCTGCTGGACCCCGCGACAGACTGAAATGTTCGCCACCCGCTTCGCCCCCTCTCCCACCGGCCGACTGCACAAGGGACATGCCTTTTCGGCCCTGGCCGCGTGGTCGGCGGCGAAGGCGACGGGCGGACGGTTTGTGCTGCGGATCGAGGACATCGACCCCACGCGCTGTCAGCCGGAGTATGAGGCCGCTATTCTGGAAGACTTGGCATGGCTCGGGCTGGACTGGGAGACGCCGGTTCGACGCCAGTCGGAGCATCTTGCGGACTATGCCGCCGTCATCGACGACCTGCGCGGGCGCGGTCTTCTGTATCGCTGCTTCCGTACACGGACTGAGGTGCTCGCCGGTATCGGTGATGCGCCGCACGGGGCGATGGAGGCGGCCCGTCCCGGTCCCCATCCGGTGGACGAAGAAGCCCGTTTTCTGGACGCCGGACGCTCTTTCGCCTGGCGGCTGTCACTGGATCGGGCGCGGGAGGCTCTGCGCGAGGCGGGGTGGAGCGGGCTCCACTTCATCGAACAGGGTGCCGGTCCGAACGGAGAGACCGGCGTCGTGCCCGTCCGTCCGGATGCGGCGGGGGACGTGGTCCTGGCGCGCAAGGATACGGGTGTGGCCTATCATCTGGCCGTGACCCATGACGACGCCCTGCAAGGCATCGACCACGTCATCCGCGGCGAAGACCTTTTCGAGGCGACCCATGTGCAACGGCTGCTTCAGGCGCTGATGGGTTGGCCGGCGCCTTTCTATCGCCACCACCGCCTGCTGACGGGGCCCGATGGGCGGCGCTACGCCAAGCGGGACCGGTCAGTGACCCTGGCGGAGCTGCGGGCGGGCGGGCTGACGGCCGAGGCCCTGCGCGCCGAGTTAGGCTTCAGTCGCGACGGCTGAACAGGCGCGAAGCGCCGTAGCCGGTCAGGGCCGCCAGGACGACGCACAACAGGCCGTACAGCCAAGGGCGGCGATGAGCGAACTCGTAGATGTCGCGCTCGAGCCCGACCTTCTCGACCGTCAGGGTCATGTTGGACACCGACCGGGGCTCGCCGTCCTGGAACAGCCAGACCTCGGCATAGTATTTCCCGGTGGGGGCGACGGTCGGCAGCTTGACCTCGGCCCGGAACAGGCCGCGATCCACGAACTCGACCCCGTCGGGGTCTGTGTCATAGAGAGCCGCCGCCTCCTTCAGCCGGATCACGGCGCGCCGCCAGTCCAGATAGTCGTCGCCCAGACGGCTGACGACCACGTCGCGCACGCCGTAGCGGGTCACGGTCCCGGCCTCTTCCGGCGCATCGATGCGTAGATGGTCCACCCCGACCCCGAGCCGACGGAGCTGGCCGAAGTCGGCGATATCGGACAGGGGGCGGGTCGAGGCGGTCATGTAGAAGCCGGGCGCGCCTTCGAACAGGACCGGACGGCTGTTCAGCCAGACGCCCATGTTGCGGGTCTTCTTGACCAGACGGACGGGCGCGTCCGGGCCGCGCACCACCACGACCACGTCGGCCGGCTGATCCGTCGGGTTGAAGACCGCGCCGTACAGGACGATGGAGGCGCCGGTGAAGCTGGAATCGACACGCACCTGGGCGTCGGTCAGGGCGGCGGCGACGCGCAGTTCGCCGGTCGTAGCCTCGGACCGGTCCGGCGCGGGCGCCTCTATCGCGGGCGGAGGTGGGGGAAGCGCCAGCATCAGTCCGAGATCCCCGGCGCCAGCAGGAAGATGTCGCTGGGCCGGACGAACAGCTCCAGCCCCATCTGTATGCCGACCAGCAGGACGATCAGCCCCAGGGCGGCGCGCAACTCCTCCGCCCGGAAACGGCCCGCGAAGCGCGCGCCGATCTGGGCGCCGACCACCCCGCCCAGCAGCAGGATGGTGGACAGAAGGATATCGACGGTCTGGTTGCGGCCGGCCTGGAGAATAGTGGTGATGGCCGTGGTGATGATGATCTGGAACAGGCTGGTGCCCACCACCGCCCCAGCCCGCATCCGCAGCACATAGAGCATGGCCGGCACCAGGATGAAGCCGCCGCCGACCCCCATGATGGCCGACAGGACGCCGGCGAAGACCCCCAGGCCGAACGGCGGCAGGGCGCTGATATAGAGACCCGACTTGGGGAATTTCATCCGCAGCGGCAGGCCGTACAGCCACAGGGGCCGGCGTCGGTCCTTGCGCGGCGCCGGCTCGCCGCGTCGGCGACGCAGAATCTCGGTCAGGCTCTCGTGCAGCATCAGGGAGCCGATGACGCCGAGGAAGATCAGATAGGACAGGGCCACGACCAGATCGGCCTGGCCCAGAAGCCGCAGATAGCGGAACAGTTCGACGCCCGCGACCGCGCCCACGGCGCCGCCCGCCGCCATGACGCCGCCCATCTTGAAGTCGACCGCGCCCTGGCCGGCGTAGCGGATGACGCCCGAGGTCGAGGAGGCGACCACGTGGCTGGCCTGGCTGGCGACGGCGACGGTGGGAGGAATGCCCATGAAGACCAGGATCGGCGCCATCAGGAAACCGCCGCCGATGCCGAACAGGCCCGAGACGAACCCGACCACCGCCCCCAGAATCACCAGGGTCGGCCAGTTCACCGAAACCTCGGCGATCGGCAGATAGATGTCCAAAGGACGCGCCTTCGGCTGGAGCGGGACGGGAGACGCCGAAAGGCGCCGGGTGATCTTTAGCGACGCGGGCGACGCGCCGCCACCCATACGCGCAAAGGTTTAAGATCTAACCCTAGGGCGCTAACCCTGAGCCTGCACCTGCTGACGCACGAAGGCGTCGGCGGCGGTGCGGGCGGCGCGCTGGGCGGTGGCGGAGGCCGCGGGGCGAAGGCGGGTCACCGCCGTCTGGGCCTCGCTGTCGCCGTTGCGCGCGGCAATCATATACCACTTCAAGGCCTCGGTGGGGTTCTTGGCCACGCCGTCGGCGCCGGTCTCATAGATACGGGCCACATTGTACTGGCTGTCGGTCAACCCGCGCTCGGCCGCACGGAGCAGCCAGATCAGGCCCTCGGCCTGGTTGGCCACGCCGCCGTCGCCTTCGTAGAGTTGCATCCCATAGAGGTGCATGCCGCCGGGGTCGCCGGCCTCGGCCGCGCGGCGGCCCCATTGGCGGCTTTCGGCGGGATTGGCGGAGACGCCGTTGGCGCCCGTCAGATAGAGCTGGCCCAGATAGGTCTGGGCGGGGGCGTAGCCGAGGTTGGCGGCGCGTTTCAGCTCTTCGACGCCCTCCATGTCGCCGCCTTCGATCCGGCCCACGGCGCGCTCGAACTCGGCGGCGCCGGCGTCAGAGGTCGGGACGGCGTCGGTCGGCGTGATCGCCATGGCGATCGGCGTGTCCGAAGTGGTGGTCGAGGTTGGGGCGGCGAGCGTTCCCGTCAGGCCGGGCAGTTCGATGTCAGGCAGGCCCGATCCGTCGGCGATGGTCAGGAAGGCGTAGCCGCCGCCGGTCAGGGCCACGGCCGTCACCGAGGCGAGGAAAGCCTTCTTGACCGTCGATCCGTCCCGAGCGGCCTGTTTGTCCAGCCGCTCCTGCAGCTTGGACTTGCCGCCGCGCTTGGGCGCCAGGCCGAAGCCCTGGCGAGGCGGGGCCTCCGCCGGCAGGGCGGGCGTGATCATGGCTGCGCGAGCGGCGTCGATGGTGCTGCGGGTCGAGGCGGCGCGACCGGCGGCGGCGGCGGCGCCCATGCTGGCCCGGATCCGGCGCGGATCGACGAACTCGGTGTCGCCCCGGAAGTCGTCGTCGCCGTCCGGCATCGCCGGAGCAACCGGAGCGACGGTCTTGGCGACCGGCGCTTCAGGCGAAGCGGCGAACCCGCCTGCCGTCGCGTCCAGGGCGTCGTCGACGTCGGCGCCGCCGAAGCCGGCGAAGGGCTGGATGACGGGCTCAGGCTCGGGCTCAGGTTCGGGCGCGGCCGCAAACGTCTGCGGTTCAGGCGCCGGCTCTGGCCGGGCGGGTTCGGCCATGACGGCGGCCGAGGGCGCAGCCGGGAAGGGCGTGGCCATGGCCGCTTCGGGCGAGACGGGATCGACGGACCAGTCGTCGTCCGCGTCGAACGAGTCCTCGGGGAAGACCGTCGAGCGCCAGTCAGCCTCGACCGGGGCGGAGACGGAGGCCGCGACGGCGCGTTCGGCGACGGCGCGCCGCGTCGGTTCGGCCGGTTCGCTGTCGGGAATGTCCAGCGAGGCGTCGTCCCGGGATATGGTCTGGCGTCGCGCATCCATGGTGTCGCGCGCCTCGGCAACCAGACGGGCCGTGCGTTCCTCGCTGAGACGCATCCGCTCGGCCAGTTCGCCGGAGGCGCGGTCGTAGCGCTGCTCGATCTTTTCCGAGCTTTCCGACAGGCGGCGCGCGATGTCGTCCAGCGCCTGCTGCGAGCGGCGCTCGGACTGGGAGATGCGGTCGCTGAGCTGGTCCGAGATACGGGTGATCTCGCCGCCTAGCTTTTCGAGCGCCAGGGCGTGGCGGTCGTCGCTGGCGGTCAGGCGCTGATCGACGCGGTCGACGTGGCGGGCGAACTCCTGGTCCACACGTTCAGCGTGGCGCGACAGGTCGGCGTCGACCTTGCGGCTGACCAGGTCGGTGACGCTGCGGGTGATGGCCTCGGCGCGGCCGACGGCCTCGCGCTCGACCGTCTGTACCCGGGCGTTCAGGTTCTGGGCGATCTTCAGGACCTCGCGGCCCATGGCTTCCAGCCCTTGCGCGCCCTTGATCTCGGACGCGTTCAACTGGTCGCCGACGGTGCGGACCGCCTGCTCGATCCGGTCGATGCGCGCGCCTGTCTCGGCGGCGTCGAGACGTTGCATCATCTCGGCGCGGTTGTTCTCGATCTGGCGAGAGAGGGTCTCGGCCAGTTTCTCGAAGCGGGCGGAGTCGCGCACGCCCTCGGGTTCGACGCGGCCTTCGGCGGCGCGGAGCCGCTGGTCCAGTTCGGCGAAGGAGCGTTCGAGCGTCTTCAGCGCCTCGGTGGTGCGGCTCTGGGCCTGGTCGAGGCGCGCCCCGACCTGGACCAGCAGGTCCGTTCCGACGCCGGGTCCGGCGGCCTTTTCCACCGCCTCCATCCGCTGGCGCAGTTCAGAGACGCCGGAGCGCTGACGCTCCTCGATGTCGTAAAGACGACCAGCCAGGGCGCCGAGGGTTTGCTCGACCTTGCCGAAGCTTTCCTGGACCTGAGGCCCAGTGTCGCGCTCGAAGGTGCGCAGGCGGCGGTGGCCCTCGCGCAGCTCTTCGGAAATCTCGTCGATCCGGCGGGCCTGGCCCTTGGTCTGGGCGTCCTGACCGTCGAGGCGGCGCACCAGGCCGGACACGGCCTGATCCACGCCCTGGATCGCCACGGTCGAGCGGCGCTCGGCGGCCTCAAGACGGGCGGCGATGGCGTCGATGGAGGCGCTGATCCGTTGCCAGCCCTCGTCGCCGGCGTCATAGGCGTCGTCGAGACGGCGGCTGCGGCCGCGACGTTCGAAGGTTTCGGAGGCGGCCGGACGACGCGGCAGGGTGGCGTACCCTTCGTCTTCGTCCTCCATGATCATGGAGTTCAGCCACTCGCCCAGGGTCATGCCCGAGCGGCGCGCAAGATCCTTGGCGACCTCGCGGGCCTTAGGATCAATACCCTTTACGCTCCAAGGCGCCGCTGCGCTCACTGATTCGGCTCCCGACCCATGGGAAGGAGGCTATAACGCCAATATCGAGGGTGTAAACGCATGGTTAACCGCTAGATGTTGCGGCGACTCGCCAGCCTGTGGACATCTCTGCATCAACCACGCCCGCTTCGCCTTGCATCCCCGCTGCGCCTGGGCCACCTGCGAGCCCATGAGCCTGACCACCACCCTGATCCTCCTGTGCGCCGCCCTGGCCGTCATGGTCTTCGCCGGCTGGCGCGGCGCGCGGCCGCCCGATCCATTCAAGGGACCGCGAATGGTCCCCTGGCGGTTCATCATGCTGGGCGCCGCCGCCCTGGCGATGCTGCTGCTGATCCATCTGGCCACCCTGTTCGGCGCCGAACGGCCGCCCTGGGTGTCCGCCCCCTGAGGGCGAGGAACGCCGCCGCCCCGTCCGACACGAAACGAGAAACGGCCCCTAAACAGGGTGACATGTGCCAGGCGCCATTTGCGCAAGCCAATGTTTCCAAGCGTCTTTTTTACTTCGCAAGTGGCACGGCGCCATCGGAGCACGGGTTCGGATGACGTCGAACTCCGAAAAATAGTCCAGGGGCCGATGGCGATGTCAAAGACCAGGTCAGGATCATAACCCGGCTTCGAGCCACGCCGTGTTGATCACGGCTTTTATTTTCAGACCTCTGAAAAGACAGAACTTAGTTTCCAGAATTGGGATGGCTGGCGGCGGTTCGCTCCCCTATCGGGGCCGCCCGCTCCCGACCGGCCGCCCCGTCCAGGCGATCCAGGAACCCGAGCGAGCCCGAGCGGTTGATCCTGCGAACCCCAGACAGGAGACGCACAATGGCCGACAAACTGACCCCCGCCGAGGCGGAAAAGGAATTCTGGAACAGCCTGAAAGAGTCCAACACAGGCATGTTGGGCCTGGACCAGGCCGGATACCACCATCAGCCGATGACCGGTTTCGGCGAGCCGGAGACCGGGACCATCTGGTTCTTCAGCCGCAATGACACCGACTTCGCCCGCGACGTGGCGGTCGGCGGTCAGGACGGCATGTTCTGCTACCAGGCCAAAGACGGCAAGGTTCAGGCCTGTATCCACGGCGCCCTGTCGATCGACCAGGACCGCGCGCGAATCGACAAATACTGGAACCCCGTCGTCGCCGCCTGGTACCCGGACGGCAAGGACGATCCGCACCTGACCCTGATCCGCTTCGACGCCGAGGACGGCCGGGTCTGGGTGTCGGACAAGGGCGCGCTGGGCTTCGGCTATCAGGTGATGAAGGCCAATCTGACCAAGACCCAACCGGACGTCGGCGGCGTGTCAGACGTGAACCTGCAATAGGTCAGGCGCGCTACGAAACGAGCTTAAAGCGAAAGGGGCGCGTCGAGATCCTCGGCGCGCTCCAGTTTTTGCGCGCCCTATGAACTAAGGTCGGTCGGTCGCATCGTTAGGCGTTCGCCTCGACAAGAGGCGGCTCGCCACCCTCCCACGGGGCCCAACTGTTCAGCGCCTGCTGAAACAGTCGAGCTGCCAGGGAGTCGCTCATCGGGGCGGCGGCGATGCGGGCCGCCTCGGAGGCTCTCAAATCCTCGATCTCGCGGCTAAGGAAGCTGACGCTGCCGGTGGGCCCTGAGGCCCTTTCAGCCAGATCCGCCCTAATCTGTTCGAGAGACGGCTGGTCGGGCGCCGCTTCCGGGCTCGGGGCGCCGGCTTCCTCGCGGCTGCTGTCCAGCATCCGCTCGAGCTCGGCCTTCAGCTCGGGAGGAATCTCGGAAACCTGCGCCGGATCGATCACGAGGTGACGGCCGACGATGAAGTCGTCGACGGACAGCGGCTGATCCGTATCCACGCCGCGCCGGGTCATCAGGACACGGTCGGTCGCATAGCCGGCGTCATAGGCGGCCGCGCGGCGCAGATCCGCCGAAGCCTCACGCTCCAACTTCGACACCAAACCGTCGCCGTCCGTGTCCGTTTGGGCAAACCAGTCGGCAAGATATTCCTGATCGGAAATGGATTCCGGCCCCGACTGGGCCTGGATCAGGGCGTTCAGGGTGTCGGCGCCGAATGTGTCGGCGGGCGTCATTTCGGCGCGGGTGACGCGACCGTCGGCATCGGTGTCGAAGGTTTCGAAAGCCTTGGAAACCTTGGCGTTTCCAGCATCGACGGCGCTGATTTCGTCGAGGGTCAGGGCGTCGTCGCCGTCGGTGTTCAGGCGGTCGAACAGCTTCTGATAGAGCTGTTGCGTGAGGGTGGAACCCGCAGCGGATATCGTGGTCATGGCCTCAGCCTCCCCAGGGCGCGACAAGCGTGACCGTAAGGAAGCAAGAGCCAGACCGCGCGACGCACGGTCTGGCGATCGTCAGATCGGGGTCAGCCCGCGAAACACCAGGCCAGGACCGCCTTCTGGGCGTGGATCCGGTTTTCGGCTTCGTCCCAGACCAGGGAGCGGGGGCCGTCGATGACGGCGTCGGTGACTTCTTCGCCCCGGTGGGCCGGCAGGCAGTGCAGGAAGACCGCGTCCGGGTCGGCGAGGTCCATCAGGGCCTCGTCCACCGCATAGGCCTCGAACGCCGCCAGGCGCGCCTCATAGTCCTGGTCGCCCATCGACACCCAGGTGTCGGTGACGACGACATCGGCGCCCTTGACCGCCTCGCGTGGGTCGCTGGTCAGGGTCACGGCGTTTCCGCCCTTGGCCAGGTCGCGCAGATCGGGATGGTATTCCGCCGGGCAGGCGACATTCAGGTGGAAGCCGAACTTGGGCGCCGCATGCATGAAGCTGTGGCAGACATTATTGCCGTCGCCGATCCAGGCGATGGTCTTGCCCGAGACCGGGCCGGAATGTTCCTCGATCGTTTGCAGGTCGGCCAGGATCTGGCACGGGTGCGACCGGTCGGTCAGGCCGTTGATCACCGGCACGGTCGAGACGCGGGCGAAGCGTTCGACGTCCTCATGGCTGTTGGCGCGGATCATGACGGCGTCGACCATGCGCGACAGGACGCGGGCCGTGTCCTCGACCGGCTCGCCCCGGCCCAACTGCATGTCCGAGGCTGTGGCGATGATGGCGGCGCCGCCCAGCTGGCGGATGGCCGCATCGAAGCTGAACCGGGTGCGGGTCGAGTTCTTCTCGAAGATCATGGCCAGGACGCGGTCACGGCCGGGCGCATCGGCGTCGGGACGCCCCTGGGGCCAGCCCTTGCGGGCGGCCTTTCGGGCGTGGGCGTCGTCCAGGATGGCGCGCAGGTCGGCGGCGTCCAGCTGATGGATGTCGAGGAAGTGGCGGGTCATTGCATCCTCCTGCCTCTCCCATTGGGAGTGGGCTTGAGCGCCTGAGCGCCGTAGGCGATCAGACTTGCGCGAAAGGGTGAGGGATGGGTTTCAGCCGGTGAGGTCGGGCCCTCACCCTTTCGCCTTAGCGCATCGCTGCGCTCTGCGAGGCTCAAGCCCTCTCCCGACGGGAGAGGGACGCTCACGCCGCCCACTTCTCGCGGGCGGCCTCGCAGGCGGCTTCGAACCGGGTGATCAGTTCGCGGGCTTCTTCCAGCGTCAGGTTCAGGGGCGGCAGCAGGCGCACGCAGTTGTCGCCGCCCCCGGCGATCAGCAGCTGTTGCGTGTCGCGCGCCAGGGCCATGAACTCGCGATTGTTCGGAACCAGTTTGACCCCGATCAGCAAACCCTTGCCGCGCACATCGACGATGACGTCCGGGAAGCGGGACTGAAGGCCCGCCAGCTGCTGCTTCAGATAGCCGGCGATCTCGTTGACGTTGGCCAGCAGCTCGGGCGTGTTGATCAGAGACAGGGCTTTCAGACCCACGGCCATGGCCAGGGGATTGCCGCCGAAGGTCGAGCCGTGGGCGCCGACCGTCATGCCCGAGGCCGCCTTTGCGGTCGCCAGACAGGCGCCGATGGGGAAGCCGCCGCCCAGGGCCTTGGCCACCGCCATGATGTCGGGCGACATGTCAGCCCACTCGTGGGCCCACAGCTTGCCGGTCCGGCCCATGCCGCACTGGACCTCGTCGAAGATGATCAGCACGCCGTGCTCGTCGCACAGGTCACGCAGGCCGCGCAGGCAATGTTCGGGTATGGCGCGGCAACCGCCCTCGCCCTGGACCGGCTCGACGATGATGGCGGCGGTCTTGGGATTGGCGATGGCGGCCTTCAGCGCGTCGTGGTCGCCCCACTTCAGCTGGTGGAAGCCCTGCATCGGCGGGCCGAAACCCTCGGTGTAGCTGGGGTTGGCCGCCGCGTTGATGGCGCCATAGGTGCGGCCGTGGAAGGAGCCGTCGAAGCCGTAGATGTCGATCCGCTCAGGCGCGCCGTTGGCGGCGTGATATTTGCGCGCCGTCTTCAGGGCGCACTCGACGGCTTCCGTGCCCGAGTTGGTGAAGAAGACCACATCGGCGAAGCTCGACTCGCACAGGGCGTCGGCCAGGGCTTCCTGGCCCGGAATGCGGAAGATGTTGGAGACGTGCCACAGCTTCTCGGCCTGATCCTTGACCGCCTGAACCAGTTCGGGGTGGGCGTGGCCCAGGCCGTTGGTCGAGATGCCGGCGACGCAATCGAGATATTCGGTCCCGTCGGTCGACCACAGTCGGGCGCCTCGGCCGCGTTCCACTTCCAGCGGCGCGCGATTGTAGACACCCATCAGATGGTTCGTGGACACGGGACTAAGACCTCCAAAAGCGATACGGCCCCGACGCGAGGCGCGACGGAGCCGGTTTCATAGGGACAGGCGTTGTCGGACGGGCGACGGTGTTAGTCAACACCGGCGCCGAGGACTCCCCGCGCGCGAACATCGGCGACGAGCGCGCGAAGGGCCTGTTTCTGTTCGTCGCTAAGCAAGCGAGTCGGCAAGACGGGGTTGAGCGCGGGGGTCAGCAGAAACACGAAGCGGTCCCGCTCCTCCTGCACGTCCTTGATCGCTCTTCAGTCGGTCCGGCTGCCCTGGATCAAGCCATCGAACGCCAGACCTTCGTCCGAAATGGTCCAGCGCCAATCCAGGCCGCCGACGGGAGCACTCTTTGCCGCTCTCGCATTCATCCACGCAACCAAACGATTAGAAACAAGCCAAACGGCTAGCGTACCCACGAAAAAGACGAACAGCAGACCTGGCGGATAGGCGTCGCCGTACGGCCCAAGCGCGACGAGCCCGAAGACCAAAAAACCGACGAAGCCCACATAGAGGGGCAGGCAAGCGGCCCAATGCAAAACGCCCCACCCCGACCTTACCGGACGCAACTCCTTCGCCGTCGGTTTAACGAGGTCGATCTCTATTTTGGTCATTACGGCTCCGCTCGATCCAGCCGCAGGGTCAGGTCGGCGATGAAGCGGCCGAAGCGGGCCACGTCCTCGCCGTTCAGATAGGACAGCTTGTCCTCAGGCGAGTGGATGCGTTGGAAGACCGGCGGGACGAAGCCCTCCTTTAGGCCGTTGTCCTCGCCGCCGTTGAAGGCCAGCCACATCTGGTGGGCGCCGACGGCGTCCTGGGTGCCCAGGGAGACCACCGGCACGCCGGCGGCGGAGAAGACCCGGTCGTCGCTGGGCGGATAGACAGGGAAGGCGAGGCAGTTCACGCCTTGTTCGGCGCACTGGCTGCGCAGGGCGGTCAGGACGAAGCCGGACTGGGCGCCGTTGTTCTCGCCATACATGACGGTGCGGCCATAGGCGGCGACGTCGGCGTTGATCACGGCCTGGATGCGGGTCTTGTCATGGGCGTTCAGCCAGGCCTTGGCGCCGATCAGGCCCAGTTCCTCCTGGTCGGTCAGGACGAAGATCAGCCGGTGGCCGGTGGTCTGGCCCTTCAACGTCTTCATCGCCTCGATCATGGCCAGGACCGCGCCGACGTTGTCGACGATGCCCTGCGACATCGACCCGTCGCGCAGCTTCACCGCGTCATAGTGGGCGGTCAGGACGATGTCCTTGGGCCCGTCGCCCAGGGTGACGACGACGTTCGACCCGGCCATGGGGCCAGTGCGGGTGTTGCCGCCCTCGAAGGCCTGGATCTGGTGCGGCAGGCCGGCGGCGGTCAGCTGATCGACGAGGACAGCCATGCGCTCGGCGTTCGTCGGCTTCACGAAGGCGGCGGCGGCCGTCTGGATCGCGGCGCCCGAATCCTGGGCGGCGGCCGGTAGGGCGGCGAAAAGCGCCGCAGCGGCGACGAGCGAACGGAACAGCATGGCGAAATCCCCCGGAACAATCCGCCAGAGTTAGCCGCCTAGCTCTTCAGACGCCAGCCTGAGCGGAACACCAGCCAGCAGATGACGCCCATCACGACCATCAGCACGGCCGAGCCGATCACGCCGACGGTCAGATTGCTCTCGGCATGGCCGATGAAGCCGTAGCGGAAGCCGTCGATCAGATAGAAGAAGGGGTTGTAGCGGCTGAGCGAGCGGAACGGCTCGGGCAGGTTGTCGACCAGATAGAAGGTGCCCGACAGGAAGGTCATGGGCATGACGATGAAGTTCTGGACCGCCGACAGATGGTCGAACTTCTCGCTCCACAGGCCCGCCAGCACGCCGGTCATGCCCATGATGAAACTGGCCGCCAGGGCGAACCAGACGATGGCGAAGACATTGGCCACGCCCAGGGGCGCGAACGGCAGGACGCACAGGGCCGTGACCAGACCGACCACCGCCCCGCGCGTCGCCGCGCCCAGTGTAAAGCCCAGGGTCAGCTCCAGCGGGCTGAGCGGCGGGGTCAGGAAGTCGGTGGCCGTGCCCATGATCTTGGCCTGGATCAGGCTGGACGAGGCGTTGGCGAAGGCGTTGTTCAGCACCGCCATCATGATCAGGCCCGGCGCCACAAACAGGGCGAAGGGCGTGCCGTGCAGCGGCGGCCGGGCGTCCTGAAGCGCGACCACGAACACCAGCATATAGAGCAGGGTCGTCACCACCGGCGCCGCCACCGTCTGGGCCCCCACCTTCCAGAACCGCCGCACCTCGCGCAGATACAGGGTCTGCACCCCGATCCAGTTGACCCCCGGATAACGCCGCGGCTGCGGCAGGCCGGCGGGGCGGGTGGCGATCAGGTCGGGCGTCTCGGTCATGGGCCGCCAGATGCGCTTTGGGGCCGGGCTTCGCAAGGGCGTGGTGACTCGTGATTGGTGAATCGTGACCTTCGCTGGCTCACGGTTCACACGTCACCCTCCCCCCCCCCGGCTTAACCTTAACGAAGATTCAATATCTGGTTTCTGTGGACAGTGTGATTCGCACATCTTGCGTCTCTTAACGGCTGGTTTACGATTAGTGGTAGGTCAAGACCCCGGAGGGGGAGCCTGAACCTAGATATTGAATCCAAACTCGCTGGAGGGTGGCATGACCGCAGGCTGGACCGACGACCGCGTAGGCGCGCTTAAAAAGCTCTGGCTTGAGGGCCAGTCCGCGAGCCAGATCGCCAAACAATTAGGCGGCGGGGTCACCCGCAACGCCGTGATCGGCAAGGTGCACCGTCTGGGCCTGTCGGGCCGGGCCGCCCCGTCGCAGCCGGCGCGCACCGCCACGACCTTCCGCACCACCCGCCCGCGTCCGGCCGTGACCACGGCCCAGGCGCCCCAGCCCTCGGCCCCGCGCCGCCTGGAAGCCGTCCAACCCAAGCCGGTTCAGCCGGCCGCCCCGGCGCCCGCTCCGATCCCGGATCTGCCGGGCACGGCCACAGTGATGACCCTGGGCGCACACATGTGCAAATGGCCGATCGGCGACCCGTCGTCGCGCGAGTTCAGCTTCTGCGGCCGCCGCGCCTCGGAAGGCGTCTATTGCGTCGAACACGCCCGCGTCGCCTACCAGCCGCAAGTCCGCCGCGGCAGCAAGGAAAGCGGTTCCGACCTGGCCCGCAGCCTTCGGCGCTACATCTAAGGGCGCTACGCTCACGACGCGGTCGCTCGCTGCTTGAGCGCCGCGCTTCGCGCGGGTCATCCCCGCGTCACAGATGCTCTTTAGGGAGCCGACTTCCCCCTCGCCGGCCTGCGCAAGCGGCCGGCGAGACTTCAGGGGGCGGGGCTGCGGTTCATCCGGGTTGACGCAGCCCCATCCGCTTTTCGATCAGTTCAGCACCCGCCGCGCATCGGGCGTGTCCAGCGAGAAGGCCGGAATCTCCGCCTCGAAACTGCGCCCGTCCGCATCCGTCATATAATAGGCGCCGACCATGGACCCGCTGTCGGTGCTCAGCGGACAGCCCGAGGCGTAGGCGTAGCTGCCGCCCGGTTCGATCACCGGCTGTTCGCCGACCACGCCGGGTCCGCGCACCTCTTCGACATGGCCGTGGCCGTCGGTGATGGTCCAGCGGCGGGCCATCAGCTGCACCGTCGATCCGCTCAGGTTCACGATCTCGATCTGATAGGCCCAGACCCAGCGGCCTTCGTCGGGATCGGACTGGCCCGCCAGATAGCTGGGCCGGACCCGGATCAGGATGCCGTTCGTTTCGGCGGTATAGGCAGGACCATCGTGCATGGGCTATATGCTCGCCCCGCCGCGCGCGGGCTGCAAGCGCGACTTGGAGACAAGTCGTGAAAACCGTGTGAGACAGACGCCATGAGCTCCTTCCAAGCGCCCCGTCCCGGCATCCTGCCCGCCCAGTCCATTGAGACGTTGATCGCCACAGGCGCCATCACGTCGGACACAGAATTCGATCACGATCAGGTCCAGCCGGCCAGTCTGGACCTGCGCCTGTCCGACCAGGCCTGGCGTGTCCGCGCCTCCTTCCTGCCCGGCCGGCGCAAGGTCGAAGAGCGGATCGCCGATGTGGCCATGCACGCCATCGAGATCACCGACGCCGGCGTCGTGCTCGAAAAGGGCTGCGTCTATATCGTGCGCCTTCAAGAGCGGCTCAAGCTGCCCCAGGGCCTGATCGCCCGCGCCAATCCCAAGAGCTCGACCGGCCGGGTCGATGTCTTCGTGCGCCTGCTGACCGATCAGGGCGCCAGTTTCGACGATGTGGCCGAGGGCTATGACGGCCCCCTCTATATGGAGGTCGCGCCCCAGACCTTCTCCATCCTGGTGCGGCCCGGCACCCGGCTGAACCAGCTGCGGCTCAAGGCCGGCGATCCGCCCAAGCTGGAGACCCGCAGCGTCGGCGTCGATCTGCAAGGCGGCGACATCGTCGGCTTCCGCGGGCGTCGCCATGCCGGGGTGGTCGATCTGGACCATATCGACGGCCACGACCCGCGCGATTTCTGGGAGCCGCTGACGCTGCGGCGTGGCGAACTGCTGCTGGATCCGGGCGAGTTCTACATCCTGGCCTCGTCCGACGACGTCGAGATCCCGGTCGATCAGGCCGCCGAAATGACCCCCATCGATCCGTCGGTGGGCGAGTTCCGCGTCCACTACGCCGGCTTCTTCGACCCCGGCTTCGGTACGGACGAGGCGCACGGCGCGGGGTCCAAGGGGGTGCTGGAGGTCCGTACCCACGACACCCCCTTCCTGCTGGAACATGGCCAGATCGTCGCCCGCCTGGTCTACGAACCCCTGACCGAACGCCCCAGCCGCCTGTATGGCGAAAGCGGCAGCCACTATCAGAACCAGGGCCTGAAGCTGTCGAAGCATTTCAGGGTGTGGTGAGCTCTCCCTCCCCTTCATGGGGAGGGACGATCGCGTAGCGATCAGGGTGGGGCCCGAAGGGGCGCGAGCGAGGTCCTGACTGCCCCACCCCGGCTTCGCTGCGCTGCGCCGCCCCTCCCCATGAAGGGGAGGGAGAAGCTCACGTCAGCTTGTCCGCCTTCCTCAGCCCCGGGAACATCGCCGACCAGGCGCCCGTCGCCGCCAGCGCGCCGAAGCCGCCGAACACCGCCGCCCCGACCGCGCCCAGCAGCCGGACCATGACCCCGGAATAGGCCTCGCCCAGTTCGTTCGAGGCGCCGATGAACAGCATGGAGACCGACGAGACCCGGCCGCGCATATGGTCGGGCGTGGCCAGCTGGATCAGGGTCTGGCGGATGTTGACGCTGATCATGTCCGCGCCGCCGCCGATCAACAGGGCCAGGGCGCTGAGCCAGACGATCTTGGACAGGCCGAAGGTCAGGGTGCACAGGCCGAACACCGCCACCGCCGCAAACATCCACCGGCCGCCGTGCCGCACGATCGGATAGCGGCTCAGATAGATGGCCACCGCCATGGCGCCGACCCCGAACGAGGCCCGCAACAGGCCGAACCCCTGGGGGCCGACATGGAGAATGTCGCGCGCGAAGATCGGCGTCAACAGGGCCACACCCGCGAACAGGACCACGATAAGGTCCAGGGAAATGGCGCCCAGGACGATCTTGGTCTGCCACACATAGGCGAGGCCCTCCTTGACCGAGTCGATCGGCGACAGGGGATTGGCCTGGGGCGCGGGCTGGCCGCTGGTACGGATCAGGATGAAGGCCGCGACCGCCAGCAGGAACATGCCCAGGGACACCGCATAGGCCAGGGGCACATTGACGCCGACGATCACCCCGCCCAGGGCCGGGCCGGCGATGGCCCCGGTCTGGAAGGCGATGGACTGGGCCGCGATGGCGGGCGGCAGGGCCTTGCGACCCACCACCATCGGCAGGAAGGCCTGGCTGGCCGGCGCCAGGAAGGCTCGCGCCGCGCCGAACAGGGCCGCGACCGCCAGCAACCCCCACAGGGGCGGGTTTCCGTGCAGGGCCATGGCCAGGAAGGAGCCGGCGCAGGCCGCCTCGACCAGGATGGAGACCCACACCGTGCGCTTCCTGTCGCGCCGGTCGGCCATAGCCCCGGCCGGCAGGGTGAAGGCCAGCAGCGGCAGGAACTGACACAGGCCGACCAGGCCCAGATACAGGCTGGCCTCCTCGATCGGATGGTCGCGCCGGGCGATCTCATAGACCTGCCACAACAGGGCCGAGGACTGGATCTGGATCGCCAGCACGGCGACCACCCGGCCGAACCATAAAAGGCGGAAGTCGCGGATGCCCCAGGGACTGGAAGGGCCTTCGGCAGGGGCGGTGTCGGTAGAGTCTGTGGTCACGTGCGTCTGGGCTGTTTCGGATAGGGCGAACCGTCGCGGTGGAAGTAGCGGTCCGCGCCCGCAGGCAGGACCATGTCGATATCGGGATAGTCGCAGGCCGTCACGGTCGGGCTACGCGTGCCGACCTCGAGCAGAACCGCCTCGCGGCCGGATCGGTTCTCGATCCTGTGGCCGTTGGGGACGCCGGCCTTGAAGCCGGCGCAGTCGCCGGCGCGCAGCACCGTTTCGCCCTCGTCCTCGATCAGGACGACCTCGCCCTCGACTACCATGACGAACTCGTCCTCGGCTTCGTGCCAGTGCCGCTGGCTGGACCAGGCGCCGTCGGGCAGGCGCAACAGATTGACGCCGAACTGGCTGAGGCCCGCCGCATCGCCCAGCTTCCAGCGGCGGCGAGGCAGGCAGGGGCCGGCGAAGGCGTCGGGATAGGTCGTGCCGTCGCCCCGGGGCGCGCTGTCGATGTCGATCTTGGGCATGGGACTTCTCGCCGTGACGCGATGTCCGTAAAGCATAGGCGCATGAGCCGCGCATCAACTCCTGTGATCGATCCTGTCGAACTGACCCGCGACCTGATCCGTATTCCGTCCGTCACCCCCGCCGACGAGGGGGCCATGGATGTGCTGGAACGCCATCTGACGACCCTGGGCTTCACCTGTCGCCGGCTGGCGTTTGAGGGGCCGGGGAGCGAAGGGGTCCATGCGCGGATCGAGAACCTGTATGCGCGACGCGGAACCGCCTCGCCCAACCTGTGCTTCGCCGGCCATACGGACGTGGTGCCGACTGGACCGTCCGAGCAGTGGTCGTCGCAACCCTTCACCGCCGAGGTCAAGGACGGCCTGTTGTACGGCCGGGGCGCGGTGGACATGAAGGGCGGGATCGCCGCCTGGGTCGCGGCCGTGTCCCAGGTCATCGCCGAGGGAGAGGTCGAAGGCTCCCTCTCCTTCCTGATCACCGGGGACGAGGAAGGACCGGCGCTTCACGGCACCAAACGGGTGGTCGAGACCCTGATGGCCGAGGGCGAGGTGATCGACGCCTGCGTGGTCGGCGAACCGTCCTCGTCGCAGCATCTGGGCGACATGATCAAGGTCGGGCGGCGCGGCTCGCTGAACACCTGGATCACGGTCACGGGCAAACAGGGCCACGTCGCCTATCCCGAACGGGCGGCCAATCCGGCCCCGGTCATCGCCAAGCTGATGAGCCGGCTGAACGACCATGTCTTGGACCAGGGGTATGAGGGTTTCCCGCCGTCGAACCTGGAGATCACCAGCATCGACATCGGCAATCCGGCGACCAACATCATTCCGGCGGAGGCGAAGGCGCGGCTGAACATCCGCTTCAACCCCAGCCATACGGGGGACGGTCTGATCGACTGGCTGAACCGCGAGGCCGGGGCCATGCAGGCCGAGACCGGGCTGCAGATCACCCTGGAGCACCTGTGCTCGGGCGAGGCCTTCCTGACCGAGCCGGGGGTCTTCGTCGCGGCGGTGCAGGACGCGGTCGAGGCCGTCGCCGGCCGCCGGCCCGAGGCCTCGACCACCGGCGGCACCTCCGACGCCCGCTTCATCCGCGCCCTATGCCCGGTGCTGGAACTGGGCCTGGTCGGCCAGACCATGCACCAGATCGACGAACGAGTGCCGACAGCGGAGCTGGAGACCCTGGCGGCGGTCTATCGCCGGGTGATCGAGACGGTGTTCGAGCGGCTGTGAGGCCGGGGAAATAGACTCAATCCACTGCGAAAAAATGGAGTCTATTTTCGTCTATTTCGCACGCGGCGAGGCCGGGGCGCGGGGTGTGGGGGATTGGGTTGTCAAAGACCGGACGAGGAGTGTCGCACGGTTTTGGGGCGTGGTGGGTTGAGGGGTGTTTGCGGGCGGTAGGGAGTTGAAAAGGCGGGGGTTTGGTTACGGAATTGGGATGGGAAGGATCGCCGCGACCAAGGCTGATCAGAAACTTTCAGATCAGTGACGTCTCGAACATGACCTCGTGCGTTCGGGCGCGATGGATTTCTGCTCACCGATCTGGTGTTGTGGCGAGGACATGAGACCGCCCGCCGCCAACGGCTTTGCCCCCAGGACTCCTTGGCCGGTCAATTTTCCCCGGGTGGCCGTGCATTCGGACACGGCTCTTAGAGATCACCACCCCGCCTACGAAGACGCCAAGGCCGGCAACGAGGAGGCCGCCTTCGCCTTGGCGGAGGATCTGCTTTCGGCAGCCGTGACAGATCAGCTTCGTCAGCTCATCGGCGCCCGTGCGGTCATCCTTCTGCCGATCACCGCCCTGGAGACGACAGGCTTCAACGCCATCCCCGACGCCATGGCGCAGGTGCTAGGCGCCGACCTAAGGCGGCCGGTCAGTTCCGGCGAGATCGTGCAAAACAACACCGTCGGCCACACGAGGGCGAGAGCGTTCAACCGCATGGTGACGCCGGCCGCTTTCGAAGGCAAAGTCATAGAAAATGCGGATTATATTCTAATTGACGACCATGTGGGGCTGGGCGGAACACTGGCGAATTTGAAGGGCTATATCGAGGTCAACGGCGGTCAGGTGATCGGTATGACGACGCTCACTCAAAGTCGCGACGCGGCCCAAATTGCGCTCCAACCCCACACCCTGAATATGCTAAGGGAAAGACATGGAGACCCCCTCGAAGACTTCTGGAACACGTGGTTCGGCCACGGCCTCGACTGCCTCACCGAAGTCGAAGGGCAAAACCTTTGTCGTCTCGAATCCATTGACGCCATCGCAAATCGATTGGCTGAGGCAGCAATCGAAGTCCGTGGCCGCGGCGTCGAGCCTGCGGTCGACCTTGGGGGTCAGTAAGACGCCGACCCGTCAGGCGGCCTCGGTCGCTTCGAAGGTGCTGTCGGATCCTAGAGCCTCGAAGTCATCGAAGACCGTCGCCGCATCCGTCTTGGGTCGATCAATGAACGGGTCATTCAAAGGCGTGGCCAAGGACAGGCATCTGTCCAAGGGTTAGGTTTGAGGTGGCGGCGTCGTTGTCCTCGCCTCAAGCCGCGAAACCATCGCCCTGGGTCCAAGGGGCGCTTTCGACGGGAAGCCGGCCGAGAGACGAATATCTACAAGGCAAAGTCAGGGCCTATTCCGGCCCATCTTCTCCCATCAGGACGATCCTGATCCCTCGCTCGCTCAGCCCTGCCTTCTGAACGGCAGTCCAGACGCAATCAAACTTGGCATAGGCCAAATCCGCCCCCGCAGTGGACCACACCTCAAGGTCACCGCTGCTGGTCGGATGCAGAAGCGAGCCTTCGGCGACGCCGCAACTGCGCTCGATCTGGCGGCTCTCCAAGTGGAGGACGTCGGGTCTGTGATCAGGCGCGCGTACTGTGTGCGCCGTGCATCCGGAGAGCATGAGAAGGGCGACGAGCAAGAGCTTCATTCCGGCAACGCTTAGCGATCCAACCGAACGCCGTGGTCGGAGGCAGCGTTACGAGCGGCCTGCTCAATGGCGTTCACGAGTTTTCTGAGGCGGACGTTGGCGGAGGCGTCGCCTTCCTCAGGCCCCAGAATTCGGTCGTTGAGGGAGCCCATTCCTCCCGTCGCCTCGGAAATTGCCGTGGTTATACTGTCCAGATCGCCGCGATCCAGTCGGTCTTTCAGCCGATCGAGCCGCTGAACCACCCAGACGTCGCCATGCCGTTCAAGGTAGCGCGCAGTCTCATGAACAGCATCGGCCAGAGCGGCGATCGTGACGTGCATTCCCCCTAACTCCGCTCCAGGAACCGCAGCGCCGTCAGGACGTGCGTCTTCACCCCCAGCGGCAGGACCTTCTCGTTCGGTGAGAACTCCGGCGAATGGTTCGGCGCCGACTGTGCCGGGTCCACGCCGTCAGGACTGGCTCCAAGATGGTAGAAGACGCCGGGGATGGCCTGCTGGAAATAGCTGAAGTCCTCGGCCACCGTGGTCGGGGGCGTGGCGGGGTTGACGTTGCCCTCGCCCGCCGCCTCGGTCAGGACCGGGGCCAGCCAGGCGGACAGGCCGGGGTCGTTGAAGACGAGGGCGGCGTTCTGTTTGACGCCGAACTCGGCGGTGGCGCCATAGGCGGCGGCGACGTGGTCGATGGCGGTCTCGGCCCGGGCGACTAGGGCGTCGCGCTGGGCGACGTCGAAGGTGCGAAGCGTGCCCGACAGGGTCGCGCTGTCGGGGATGATATTATAGCGGACGCCGGCGTTCAGGGTGGCGATGGTGAAGACCGTCGGGGTGGTGGTCGGATCGACCGTGCGGGCGGTCAGGGTGTTGACCGTCTCGATCACCTGGCCCGCCACCGCGATCACGTCCACGCCGCGCCAGGGCCAGGCGCCGTGGGTCTGTTTGCCCTTCAGCACGATATCGACCCGGTCGGAGGCGGCCATGAAGCCTTCGGGGCGGTAGAAGACGCTGCCCGGGCGGCCGGGCACGACGTGCAGGCCGAAGATGGCCTCGGGCTTCGGATCGTTCAGCGCGCCCTCGGCGATCATCAGGGCGGCGCCGCCCTTGGGCTCGCCGGGAGGAGCGCCCTCCTCCGCCGGCTGGAAGACGAAGACCACCGTGCCGGCGATCTGATCCTTCATCCCGGCTAAAACCTGGGCCGCGCCCATCAACATGGCCATGTGCATATCGTGGCCGCAAGCGTGGGCCACGGGAACCGTATTGCCCATATAGGTTCCCGTGGCGGTGGAGGCGAAGGCGAGGCCCGTCGCCTCCTGCACCGGCAAGGCGTCCATGTCGGCGCGCAGGGCCACGACGCGGCCCGGACGGGCGCCGTGCAGGACGCCGACGACGCCGGTCTTGCCGACCCCGGTGCGGACCTCCAGCCCCAGGGACCGCAGATGGTCAGCGATGACGGCGGCCGAGCGGGTCTCGGCGAAGCCCAGTTCCGGATGCTGGTGGAAGTCGCGGCGCCATTCGACCACCTGGGGCGTCACGCGCTGGACGGCGGCGTCCACGGCGACGGCCTCGACCGCCTGAGCCTGGGCGGAGCCGGCTGCGAGCAGCAGCGTCAGGGTGGAGGCGGCGAACAGGCGACGCATATGAAGATCCTGTGAAGTCGTGAGGCCCTAGGATGCCGGCGGACAGCTAGCCACGAATCCGCAACCCGGTCTAACCTCGAATGGGCAACCGACGAAGGCGCGACGATGAACCCCTATGAAAACCTGCCCGAAAGCGCCTTCTGGCGGACGGCGGTGGCCACCCGGTCGATCTTTGAGATCGAGGACCTGTGGACGCCCAAATTCTCCCTGTCGCCCGCAACCGCCATCTCGACCTTCGGCTCCTGTTTCGCACAGCACATCGGGCGAAGCCTGCGCGATCGGGGCTATGGCTGGCTGTCCACAGAGCCGCCGCCGCCCGGTCTCTCGGAGGCCGGGGCGCGAGCGTTCAACTACGATATATTCACTTGCCGGACGGGCAATATCTACACGACATCCATGCTGCGACAGTGGACGTCGTGGGCGACGGGCGCTTCACATCCGCCCACGGAGTACTGGCAAGACGGCGACGGTCGTTATGTCGATCCGATACGTCCAAGCATCGAACCGTCCGGATTTGTTTCACTGGATGAACTGCACGCATCACGATCAGAAGCGATAAGCGCCTTCCTGCGCGCGATCACAAAATCGGACATATTCATATTTACGCTGGGACTGACTGAATACTGGCGCAACAGTGATCTGGACTACGAGTATCAGATCTGCCCGGGCGTCAAACATGGCGAGTTCGACCCCGCGGTTCACCAATTTCGCAATCACGACTATTCAAGCGTGAGAAGCAACCTCGAACAGGCCCTGGAGATGATGCGGTCGGTCAATCCGGAGCTGAACATCATCCTCACGGTCTCGCCCGTCGCTCTGACGGCGACGATGGCAGGCCGCCACATCTTGTCGGCGACGAGTCATTCCAAATCAATCCTGAGGGCCGTCGCGGGAGATCTTTCTACGCACAGCGAATTTGTGGACTATTTCCCGTCCTACGAAATCATTCACAGCCCGACCTCACGAGGGATTTTCTTCAAGCCCAATCAGCGACAGGTCGAACGTTCCGGAGTCGACTTCGTCCTGAGCCATTTCCTGTCATCCTTCGGCAATGACGATCGGCAGCAAACCGGCCGCCCGACCGATCCACAGTCGCAGTCCGAAGAAATCTGTGACGAGGCCCTGCTCGACGCCTTTGGACGGCCGTCATGAGCGCAGCAAGGATTTGCGTCATCGGCAACAGTCACATCGCGAGCCTGAAGGGCGGATGGGACATCATCGGCGCCGGCGCTTCCCCTCGCCTAGACATCACCTTCTTCGGACACCGCGCGAACAGACTGGATGGCCTTGAGGTGGTCGATGGTCTTCTGCGCCCGGACAATGAAGACTTGGAGCAGAGCCTGGCCTTCACCTCAGGCGGCGCGACCTCGATCGATCCCGGCCGATATGATCACATCCTGCTCTACGGGATGGGCGCCCTTCCCTGGATACTGCCGACAGACGTCGTCTATTCGCACGAGGTATTGAAAAGAGCGGCCGGGGACCTGTCGTCGGACACGCTCTCCATGCGGACGTTGAACAAGCTGCGGCGAATCTACGACGGCCCGGTCCATCTGGGGCATGAACCCTTGCCTGCGATGGAACCGGCCGGAGAGGCCGCGACCGCCGCCTATGTCAAAGGCATGGAAAGGCTGAACGCCCTGGTCTACCGGCCCATGAACGCTCGCCTCTGGACCCAGCCGGTCGAAACCATCGTGAACGGCCAGAACACCAGCCTGTCCTACTCCGCCGGCTCGAAACGACTGGCGGTCGGCGCCGATCGCGGCGACGACCCGCACGGCGACGACGACCGCATTCACATGAACGACCACTTCGGCGCGCTTTGGCTCCAAGCCTTTCTGGAAGGACTGGGCTATCACGGCTAGATCGACGTCCCTCATTCTACAACTCCGGCGGTCTAACCGTTTCCAAGGGCAATCCGTCATGGCCAAGCCGATCAAGAGTACGACGACCGAGTGGCGCGACGTCGTGCTGGTGTGTCGCAAGTGTTCAAAGAAGCTGGATGGCGGGTTCGGGCCGGACGGCGACCTGACCTTGAAGAAGGCCCTGCGCAAATATCTCCACCTGAAGAAGGGCAAGAAGGGGCGCAAGGGGGAGCTGACAGTGGCGGGTACCGACTGTTTCGACATCTGCCCCAAGGGCGGTGTGGTGGCGGTCAACGCCGCCCATCCCAAGAAACTGCTGATCATCCCGGCCGGCGCCGACCTGTTCGAGGTCAAGACGCGGCTGGGGCTGGACGATGGGCGGCGGCTGAAGGTGGTCGTCCCCGACTGAGACGTCTTTCTTCCGCCGTCCAGTCGTGCCAGATCGGCGGCATGGACGACACGAAGATCGAGAAACGCGCCGGCGTGCGAGCGACCTCCGACCGGATCTGGGAGCTGGTCAGCGACCTGTCGCGCTGGAGCGAATGGAATTCGTTCGAGACCCAGGTCGAGGGCGCCATCGCCTTCGGCGGGCAACTGAGCCTGACCGAGGCCTTTCCGGGTCAGCCGGAACGGCGCGTCACCGCCCGCATCGCCGACTGGCGGCCCTATGTGCGGCTGGTCTGGACCGAGAACCGGGGCTTCCTGTTCCGCACCCTGCGCTACATCGACATCGAGGAGCTGGAAAAGGGCAGTTGCATAGTCTCGTCGGCGCACAAGTTCGCGGGCCTGAGGGGCGAGCTGTTCCACGACAAGCACCGGATCGCCTTGCGCGACGCGCACCAGGACATCGTCGATCGGCTGAAGGCGGCGGCCGAAGCCTGAATGGAAGCCTGATCTCAGCCCTTGGCCATGGTGTCCATGATGTTCAGGATCGCCGGGCCCAGGATGACGATGAACAGGACCGGCAGGAAGAACAGGATCATCGGCACGGTCAGCTGTGCCGGCAGGGCCGAGGCCTTCTTCTCGGCCGTAGACAGCCGCAGATCGCGGTTTTCCTTGGCCATGACCCGCAGGGCCGAGGACAGGGGCGTGCCGTAGGTCTCGGCCTGGGTCATGGCGACGGCGACGGATTTGACGCCGGGATGATTGGTCCGCTTGCCCAGATTCTCATAGGCCATGCGGCGGTCGGGCAGATAGGAGAGCTCGGCCGACAGCAGGGACAGTTCTTCGGCCAGGTCGATGGACGAGGTGCCGATCTCCTGGCTGACCTTGGCGATGGCCGCCTCGATCGACATGCCCGCCTCGACGCAGATCAGCAGCAGGTCGAGGGCGTCGGGAAAGGCCTGCATGATCGAGGTGCGGCGCTTGGTGATCCGGTTGGTCAGGAACAGGTTCGGCGCATAGAAGCCGGCCACGGCGGCGGCCATACAGGCGGTGATCTTCTGCATCGTGGGCCAGTCCACGATCTTGATCACGAACATGTAGAAGGCCGCGACGACCAGGAAGAGGAAGGGCGAGGCGAAGCGGAAGAAGTAGAAGGTGGTCAGCGGGCGCGGCCCGCGATAGCCGGCCTGGGCCATCTGGTCGGCGACCTTAGGGTCTTCCAGCAGCTGGGTGAGGTTCAGCCGATCCACGACCCGTTTCTTGAAGCCGCCGTCGTCGGTGTGACGCAGGCCGCCTGAGCCGGTGTGGATGGCGGCCCGCGAGCGGCGCTTGAGCTCGTCGCGCCGTTCGGACACCGCCTTCATCCGCTTGTCCAGCTTGACCCCGCCGGTCATCGACGACAGCAGGGTCAGGACCGTGGCGAAGACCAGCACGCCCACGCCGAGGCTGAGCAGGTTCTGCGGATCGGTGATGAAGCGGATGAAGCCGTCCATGGTCCCCGCCTCAGATCTTGAACGAGATCATGCGCTTCATCACGAAGACGCCCAGGCTCATCAAGGCGGCCGCGACCAGCAGCAGGAAGTTGCCGCGCATGTCGGTGAAGAGGATCATCATGTAGCTGGGGCTCGAGAACATGACCATGGTCATGACCGCCGGCGGCAGGGCGGCGATGATGCCGGCGGAAGCCAGGGCCTCGGACGACAGGGCCTTGACCTTCTCGGCCATCATCCGACGGGCGCGCAGCACGGTCGACAGATTGCCCAGGGCTTCGGCCAGGTTGCCGCCGGTCTTCTGCTGGATGGCGATGACGATGGTGAAGAAGCGCAGTTCGGGCGTCGGCATCTGTTCGAACATCTTGTCCAGCGCCTGCTCCAGCGTCATGCCGACGCCCAGGGCCTCAACCAGCTTCTTGAACGCCGGCCCCAGGGGCGCGGGACTCTCGCGGGCGATGATCTTGAAACACTCGTGGACAGGCAGGCCCGACTTGATGCCGCGCACGATCACGTCCACCGCATTGGGAAACTCGAGCGAGAATTTCTTCATCCGCCGCTTGGCCAGGAAGCCGACGACCCAGCGTGGCAGGCCCAGGCCGACGATCACCCCGACGCCGAGCGCCAGCAGAACATTCAGCCCCCCCAGCAGGGCGGCGAAGCCGGCGATCAGGCCGATGACGCCGCTGGCGATGTAGAATGTCCGCACACTGATCGACAGACCCGCCTGTTTGAGCTTGGCGGACATGTTGGCGCGCGCCTTGCGCTCGCGCCGGTCCGCTTCCTGAAGCTGGACCATGATCTGTTTGCGGCGCGCCTCGGGCGTATTGGCGGCGGCGGCGGCCTTGCGAGCGACCGCGGCGTCGCGCTTGCCTTCGCCCAGGCTCTTGGCGCGTTTGATCGCCTGACCGGAAGAATCGTCGCCGCCGACGAAGACCCAGCCCAGGCCGCCGATGGTGATGAAGGCGAGGACCGCCGCGAGGATCGGCAACATGTCCCTACTCCGCCGCGTCGAGGGCGTCGGCCAGTTCGCGCTCGAGCCCATAGTAGCGGGCGCGGTCCCAGAAGCGGGGACGGGCGATGCCGGTCGAGCGGTGGCGGCCAATGACCTTGCCGTGCTCGTCTTCGCCGGTGATGTCGTAGACGAACAGATCCTGGGTCACGATCACGTCGCCTTCCAGCCCGACCACCTCGGTGATGTGGGTGATGCGGCGCGAGCCGTCGCGCAGGCGGGCGGCCTGAATGATGACGTCGACCGAGCCGACGATCATCTCTCGGATGGTCTTGGACGGCAGGCCGTAGCCGCCCATGGTGATCATGGACTCCATCCGGCTGATGGCCTCGCGGGGGGAGTTGGCGTGCAGCGTGCCCATGGAGCCGTCGTGGCCCGTGTTCATGGCCTGCAACAGGTCGAAGGCCTCGGGGCCGCGCACCTCGCCGACGATGATCCGTTCGGGACGCATCCGCAGGCAGTTCTTCACCAGGTCGCGCATGGTGATGGTGCCCTGGCCCTCCAGGTTCGGCGGTCGGGTTTCCAGGCGCACGACGTGCGGCTGTTGCAGCTGAAGCTCGGCGGCGTCCTCGCAGGTGATGACGCGTTCGGTCGGGTCGATGAAGGCGGTCAGGGTGTTGAGCAGGGTCGTCTTGCCCGAGCCGGTGCCGCCCGAAATGACGATATTGCAGCGCGAGGCGCCGATGACGCCCAGGACGCGCGCGCCCTCGGGACTGATGGACTTGTAGTCCACCAGGTTCTTCATCGTCAGCTTGTCCTTCTTGAACTTCCGGATCGTCAGGGTCGGGCCGTCCAGCGCCAGGGGCGGGGCGATGACGTTGACGCGCGATCCGTCGGGCAGTCGCGCGTCGCAGATCGGGCTCGACTCGTCGACGCGGCGGCCCACCTGGGACACGATCCGCTGGCAGATGTTCATCAACTGGTTGTTGTCGCGGAACCGCACATTGGTCAGCTGGACCTTGCCCGCGACCTCGATGAAGACCCGGCCGGCGCCATTGACCATGATGTCGGCGATGTCGTCGCGGGACAGCAGCGGCTCCAGCGGGCCATAGCCGAGGACGTCGTTGACGATGTCCTGGACCAGATGCTCCTGCTCGGCAACCGACATGGAGACGTTCTTGATCGCCACCAGTTCGGCGACGATGTCGCGGATTTCTTCCGACGCGGCCTTGGTGTCCAGCTGAGCCAGCTGGGCCAGGTCGATCGTGTTCATCAGCGCGTTGAAGATGGTGGTCTTCGTCGCGTGGTAATAGTCGCTCTGTTCCCGGACGATCTCGGCGACCGCTTGAGCCTTTTTCAGCTGTTCGAAGCCGGCCGTGGCCTTGGGGCCGGGCCCGGGTTTGCCGCCTGGAGCAGCGGCGGCCGGATGCGGCGCATCGGGCGCGGGGCGAGAGGCCAGGGCGTCGAGCCGGTCGGCCTTCGCCGCGCCGGCCATCGTGCCGGACGAGGCGCCGCCGAACTGGGCGGGAGCGTCGGCCGCGGCGAAGGCTTCAGCCACAGGCTCCGATTCGGGGCCCCCAAAGGCGAAGGCCTCGGTCTGCACGCCTGGCGTCGGCTGGCGCGAGGTGGTCCCGACCTCAGGCCCTGCGCCGGCGGCGGGCGCGGGACGCAGGGGGACCGTCGCGGCGCCGGGCTGGCCTGTGCGCTTTCCGAACACCCGTCAGCGCTTCTTGAACATGCCGGCGAACAGCGACTTGGACTCGGTCGCGCCGCTGGTCTTGCCCGGCTTGGCCTTGGGTCCGGCCAGCGCCGGAATCTCGCGCTGCGAGACGATCTGGGCCAGGGTCTGGAAGGCCTCGGCCGCCTTGGTCTTGGCGCCCGCGTCCAAGATCATCTGGCCGTTGTTGGCGGCGGCGCCGAAGGTCTTGGCGTCGAACGGAATAATCAGGCTGGGGTGAACGCCCAGGGCGGCGCCGAAGTCCTTGGCCGGGATCTCGGGACGGGCCGGCACGCCCACCTGGTTCAGCACTAGGCGGGGCGGGGCGTCGTTCGGCCGACCCGAGCGGATCAGGTCCATCATGTTCTTGGCGTTGCGCAGCGAGGCCAGGTCCGGCGTGGCCACGATCACCACTTCATCGGCGCTGATCAGGGTGCGGCGCATCCACGGCGACCACAGGTGCGGCAGGTCCAGGACTACGAAGGGAGCGGTCGAGCGGATGCGCGTCGTCACCTCTTCGAAGGCCTCGGTCGAAATGTCCCAGTCGGTGTCCAGGGTGGCGGGCGCCGCGAACAGGCTGAGCTTGTCGGTGCAACGGACCATCATCCGGTCCAGCAGGGTCGAATCCAGTCGGTCGGGCTGACCCAGGGCGTCGGCGACGCCGCTCAGCGGATCCTGGTTGAAATCCAGGCCGGCGGTGCCGAACGGCAGGTCATAGTCGACGATGACCGTGTTGGCGCCGATCCGTTCCGAGATCGCATAGGCGGTGTTGTGCGCCACGGCCGAGGCCCCCGCCCCGCCCCGCGCGCCGACGAAGGCGATGGAGCGGCCGACGAAGGGTTGGGCCGGGTCGTTGAACAGGCCGCCGATGGCCGCGATCAACTGGAGCGGCTGCAGCGGCCCCACCAGATATTCGCTGACGCCGCGACGCATCAGCTCGCGGAACAGCAGGATGTCATTGGTCGGGCCGACGACGACGACCTTGGTGCCTGCGTCGCAGACCTCGGCCAGCTGATCGACCTCCCACAGCAGGGTCTGGGGGTCCTTCAGGCATTCGACGATGATCAGCGGCGGGGTCGGCTCGTGCTGATAAGCGGCCACGGCGGCCATGATCCCGCCGATGCGGATCTGGGTGGTGGCGCGCGACAGGCGACGGTCCTGGGCGGCGCGCTCGGCCGCCGCCAGGGTGTCCTGGCGCTCGGCGAAGACATGGATGGCGATGCGCGGCACCGACACTTCGCCGATGGCGCTGGACGGGGCCAAACCGACGGGGGCCAGGGTCGCAGGCGCCAAACCGGCGGGCGGCAGGCCTGAGGGGGCGAGATCAGACGCGGCCAGGTCCGCCGGCGCCAGCGTCTCCTGCGGCGCCGGCGTCAGGGTCGACTGGGCCTGGGCCAGCAGGTCGCCGACAGGATTGAAGCCGGCGCCGGCGGTCGGCGGGGTCACGGACTGGGCTTCCGCTGAAGTCGGCATAGAGGCGGGCGGCGTGAACTGAAGCGGCGAACGCGCAGGCTCGCTGGGGAAGGCGGCGGCCTCCGAAAAATCCATATCGACGTCATAGGGATCGTCGTAGGGCTCGGGGGTTCGGGAAGCGGGGATAGTCATGAACTAGTCGACCGCTCTGGAGATTTCGCCGTCGATCAACGGCTCTTGCGGCGCCGAGGTGGTGACGCCGGCGCGATAGGTGTCAAACACCTTGCCCCGACGCCCCGTGTCCGACGCGGCGAGGGCGGCCGGAGTGACGATGTCGCGGGGATTGGCGATCTGGGCGGCCAGATTGGCGGTCACGGCGCAACCGAACGACGCCGACGGCTGGTTCGAGAAACTGGACCGCATGCCGGCCTGGGTGGCGGCGCAGTTGGGAATGAAGGCCTTCACGGTCTCGAACCCGGCGAGGATCGGCGCACGGGCGGCGGGGGCGTCATAGGAGACGACCCGAACCCGGGCGGCCGGGACGCCGCGCGCGACCAGGGCGTCACGGGTGTTCCAGGCGACCTGATGCGCGACCGGATCGTCGCCGGTCGGGGTCTCGACACGGATGATGTCCCCGCGCGCCTGAACGAAACGGGCGGCGAGATCCGCCAGGGCCGCCTGCTGAGTGGTCGACAGCCCGCCGTCGTGCACCGCCAGAGCGATGCGATCGACGCCCGGTTCGACCTGCAGCACATAGCGGGAAGCGGCGTTCAGGGGCGGCGCGCCGGTCGATCCGTTGGCGGCGCAGGCCGAAACCAGGGCCGAGACGGCGGCGATGGCGGCGAATCTGATCATGGGGCGGCTCATTCGATCACATAGCCCACGGGGCCGGACCAGCCGGCGGAGGCAGGTCCGGGTGCAGCCTGGGGCGTGCCGTAGGTCTGGCTCAGTTGTCCGAACAGGATGGTCTGGGCGTCATTGGCGATATGCAGGCCGTCGGCAGGCGTCTGCAGGCGCCCCGGCGCCGTGGGCGACGCCAGATAGGCCTCGATGATGATGACCAGCTCGGTCTCGCCCGACAGATAGTCGCGCGACCGGAACAGCGCGCCCAGCACGGGCACGTCGCCGAGCGCCGGCAGTTTGTCGACGTTCTGGCGCGTCTCCTCGCTCAACAGACCGGCGATCATCAGGGATCCGCCCGAGGGCAGCTCCACCGTGGTTGAGGCGCGGCGCACGGTCAGGCCGGGAATGACCAGGGTGGCCGAGCCCGCGCCGATGGTGAAGGCGCCCTCGGTGCTCAGTTCCGAGACCTCGGTGGACAGTTGAAGTGAAATCCGGCCTTCAGACTGGACGATGGGGCGAACGGCCAGCCGCACCCCATAGGGTTTGAACTCGACCCCGACCTGGGCGCTGCCGTTGTTGTCGGACAGGCCGACCGGCACCGGGAATTCGCCGCCGGCCAGGAACTCGGCGTTCTCGCCGTTGACCGAGGTCAGATTGGGTTCGGCCAGGGTGCGCATCAGGCCGGCGCGTTCGAAGGCGCGGACAGTGGCCGACAGGCTGTTGCCGTTTCCGCTGATGTCGCGATAGCCCACCCCGCCGCCGCCCAGCAGGCTGCCGTTAACCGCGAAGGTCGACGTCTGGCTCAGAGCCAGACCGTCGCCGACGGTGTTCAACACGGCGCTGACGTCCATGCCCAGTTGCTTGACCGCCGTGCGCTGCACCTCGACGATCCGGGCCTTGACGGTGACCTGGTCGGATCCGGTGACGCCGATCAGATTGATGACCTTCTCAGGCGCGCTGACGAAGGCGCCGGCGACGCGGCGCGCCTGGTCGGCCTGGGACGGGCTGGTGGCCGTACCTGTCAGGATGATGGTGTCGTTGACCGCCTCGGCCCGGATCGAACCGCCGGGGATCAGGCGGGTCAGGGTGTCCTGCAGGGCGCTGGTTCCGGCGTCCACGCGGACGCGCAGGCTGAGAATGGTGCGGCCCGCCGCGTCCAGGAAGACGGCGTCCGTCTCACCCGGCGTGACGCCGATGACGGTGATGCGGCGCGGCGAGTGCAGCATGGCCTCGGCCACCTGCGGGTTGGAAACGATGACGTCGCGCGCGTCGGCCGGCAGGTCGACGGCGAAGGAGGTCCCGCGCGGCAGGTTGATAAGTCGGGGCGCCGCGCCGGTCGAGACGGCGGTGCGGCTCTGGGCCACGCCAAGGGCGGGCGCGACGGCTAGGCCCGCCAGCAGGGCGCAGGCGAGGACAGCGGTCTTGCGCATGATCGTCTTTCTCACGGCGTCACCACCTCGGGGGCGCCGCCGCGGTAGATGCGGACGGTCTGGGGCTGAGACTGGGCGGGACCGGGGGCGGGACCGCGACGGAGCGAGCCGGAGGGCCCGGCCGTATCGGCATAGGAACGCAGCGACAGGGACAGCTCGCCCTGGGCCTTGGCCTGGGCCAGGATCTCGGCGTCGCGCGGCCCGACCTCCAGGGTCGCGGTGGCGCCCACCACGGCCTGTTCGTCGTCGCCGGCGCGGGTCGACTGGTCGATAGCCAGGACCTTGACGTTATGCAGGACGGTGCCGGCGATGAACTTGCCGCCGCCGCCCTCGACGCCGCTCTTGTCCTCGCCGGTGAAGACCACGTCCACGCGGTCGCCCGGCAGGATGAAGCCGCCGGCGGCGGATTCCACCGTCACGCCGATGGCCATGGCTCGCATGCCGGGCTCGAGATAGGCGGCCAGATAGCCGCTGTCGCCGGCGCGCACGATCTTGCGGCCGACGATGGGCTCTCCGGCCAGAATGGGTTCACGGACGACCGAGCCGACATAGTCCGCCTTGGCGCCCGGGCCGGCGATCTTGGCGACAGCCTTGGCCGTGCCCTCGACGGCGGCCTCGGTCTTTTCAGCTGCGGTTTCGCCCTTCGCCTCTTCGGCGGGCTTGGCGGGAACAGGCGTGGAGCCGTCGGTGATGAAGGCGGGATTGACCTCGTCCAGCGGCCAGTCCTTCCAGGCCAGATCGCCCTCGGTCAGACGTTTGCCGGGTTCAAGATCCTTCGCCGCGACCAGGACCTTGGCCATCGGGCGCGCCTCGACGGACGCGGCCGCGGCCGGTGCGGCCGGGGCGCCATTGCCCATGGCGCGGACCACCAGGGCCAGACCGAGCGCCGACACGGCGGCGATGCAGATGACGACGATACGGGCGGGCTTCATCCAGAGAACTCCGACAGACGCCGCGACCCGGACACGGTCCATAGTGCGCTGCCGTTAACAATCATGAGGCCTGCGGGTTAATGCGTTCCTAAGCTTGACGCTCCCCCGCCTGGCGGGGCCGGCGGGCCCAGCTCAGCGTAGAAAGCCGCTCATCAGATCAGCCTCTGGGAAGGCCAGCAGAGCGCCGACGGCGATGGCGACGCCATAGGGAATATGGCCCTTGGGCTCCAGCAACCGGGCGACCCAGCCGGGCGCCGTGGGCGTAAGGAACTGCAGATGCTGGCGCGCCAGGATCAGCAGTAGGCAGAACAGCCCCCCCGCGACGCCGGTCCACAGCAGGAACATGGCCGAGCCGCTCCAGCCCAGCCACAGGCAACTGGCCGCGATCAGCTTGGCGTCGCCGCCGCCGATCCAGTTCAGGGCGAACATCCCCATGCCGACGATCAGGGCCAGAGCGGCGACTCCGACATGGACGCCCAGGTCCGTCGGATTCAGGCCCGCCAACAAGGCGACGGGAAAGAACAGTCCGACCAAGACCAGCGAGACCCAGTTGGGGATTTTCATCGTCACCAGATCGTGCAGGCCGCCGATGATGACGAGCGCGGGCATCAGGCCCAGGGCCAGAAGAAGGACGGATTGCATCCCTTGCGTCTAACGTCCGGACGTTAAGGCCGGGTTTCGCCCTGCAGCCCGGCAGACAAAGAAAAGGGCCGGGGCGTCGCCGCCCCGGCCCTTCACGATTTCAAGCTCGTGCTAGTCTTACGACTTGGCCTTACCGAGTTCGGCGCCGACGTTCGTGAACGTTGTCTTCAGATTGCCGCCCAGGGTGGTCAGGGCGGTGATGATGACAACGGCGATCAGAGCCGCGATCAAGCCGTATTCGATGGCCGTGGCGCCCGACTCGTCTTTAGCGAAACGCGAGATGAACTTGGTCATGGTAGTTCCTTTGATTAAATGTCCAGCGAGCAACTAGGCGGGGGGAGCCGGTAGCCCGCTTGACCCCCAAACGCAGGGACAGAATGGCCAACGCCTATTAAGGGTGAGTCACAAATTGTGGTTACGTTCGGATTCACCAAAGAAAATCGGAATTTTATTGCTTCAGCCTTTGTTGAGGAAGCGGGCGGCAATATGCGCGCGTCCGCGTTCATACGCGCTATCGCACCAGAGCCGCCGATGCCCCGCCTCCTCCCGATCCTGCTCGCCGCCGCCTTTGTCGCCGCTCCCATGGCTGCGTCCGCCCAGAACAGCGCCCTTAATGTCGAGATCGATCGCTCCGCCCGGGTTCAACTGAGCGGTCCGGCCTCCTCCGTCATCGTCGGCAATCCGGCCATCGCCGACGTGACCGTGGTGGACGCCAACACCCTGTTCATCCTCGGCAAGGGCTATGGCGTGACCGAGGTCGTCGCTGTGGACAGCCTGGGCCGCACCCTGTTCCAGCGCGAAATCGTCGTCACCGGCGGCTCGACCGGCACGGTGCGCGTCTGGCGTGGGGCCCAGGCGACCGAAATGGCGTGCGGCTCCTCCTGCGCCCCTAGCGTGCGCAAGTCTCAAGGCGCGGCGGCCGCCGTCGCGCCCTAGGGACCGCTTGATGATCCGCCGCCCTGTCTTGATCCGGCCACGCCGCACCGACGCCCGCAAGGCGCGCGAAGGCGCGGCGGCGGTCGAATTCGCCATGGTGGCCGTGCCCTTCTTCGTCCTGCTGTATTCGCTGCTCGAGCTGGGCCTGGTCTTCATGATCGACGCCGTGGCCGAAAACGCCGTGATCGACGCCACACGTCTGATCCGCACGGGCCAGGCCCAGCAGCAGGGCTTTGACGCGGCCAAGTTCAAGGCGGCCTTCTGCGCCAACATGAGCGTGTTCGAAAGCGACTGCGCCGCGCGCACCACGGTAGACGTGCGTGTGGTCGCCCATTTCGCCGCCGAGGATGAGGGCGCTGACGCCGACGGCGACGGCGTGCCCGATGAAGACAGTTATGACGGCGGCGACGCCCAGGACCTGATCCTGGTGCGGATCTGGTATCGCCAACCGATGATCGCCCCATCCCTGACCCAGGCGGTCACCAGCGGCGGCGCGGGCGAGGTCGTCATCTCGTCCACCACCGCATTCCGCAACGAGCCCTGGAATGCCTAGGCTCTCGATCCGCAGACTGTTGCGCAGACTAGCCGGCGACGAGCGGGGCGTGTCCGCAGTCGAATTCGCCCTGATCGCCCCGGTGATGATCCTGTTTTACGCCGGGCTGGTGGACCTGTGTCAGGGCTATATGGCGTTGAAGCGGACCAGTCACGTGGCTGCTGCGGTCGCCGATCTGGCCTCCCAGTCCACGGTCCTGACCGCGACCGAGGTGGACGGCATCTTCGAGGCCGGCCCCGGCATCATGGCTCCCTTCAACTCTACGGATCTGGAACAGAGGATCAGCAGCGTCACCCGCGTATCGGCGTCCAGCTACAAGGTGGACTGGAGCCGCAGTTCCAAGACCACCGGCGCCCTGTCCGGAGACCTGAACGTCGCCGCCGCCAAGGTGCCCGACGACATGCTGGCCAATGGCGAGTCGGTGATCATCGCCGAAGTGGCTTATACCTATGCGTCGCCCTTCCAGCAGTTCCTGCCGGAGTTCAGGTTCGAGCGCCGCGCCCTGCTGGAGCCGCGGCGGACCGCCGTCATCACCTGCTCGACCTGCTGATCATCCCGCCTGATCACCCAATAAGGGCGCGCCGCAGGGCTGATATCTTGACTTGGGTCTCGGCGAGTTCCGCCTGAGGATCGCTGTCGGCCACGATGCCCGCCCCGGCCAGGGTGCGATAGGTCCAGCGGCCGTCCCGTCGTTCGAACGACGCCGTGCGGATCAGCACAGAGGCGGTCAGGCCGCCGCCCTCTTCCAGAATGAACAACGAACCGCACCAGGCGCCGCGCGGGGGCTCCAGATCAGCGATCACCTTCATAGCCTGATGCTTGGGCGCGCCAGTGATCGAGCCGGGCGGGAAGGTCGCGTCCAGCAGGTCGGCCGGCGTCACCCCCGGCTCGGCCCGGCCGACCACGGTCGAGACCAGATGGTGGACGGTCGGATGGCTCTCGATCGCGAACAGTCGCTCGACCGCGACTGAGCCGACGCGCGAGGCGCGGGCCAGGTCGTTGCGCATCAGATCGACGATCATCAGGTTTTCGGCCCGGTCCTTGGCGCTGGCCTGAAGCTCGGCGGCCAGGGCCGCGTCTTGACGCGGATCGGAAGATCGGGCGCGCGTGCCCTTGATCGGCCGCGCTTCAATGCGCCGGGTTTCGCCGTCGAAGGCCAGGAACAGTTCGGGCGAGTTGGACACCAGGGCCCGGTCGCCGATCCGCCAGAAGGCGCCATAGGGCGAGGCCCGCCCCTGTTGCAGCCGCAGGAAGACGTCGAACGGATCGGCCTCGGGCTTCAGCGCGCCGCCCCAGGCGCGGGCGATATTGGCCTGGAACATCTCTCCCGCGCCGATGCGGGCGACGACCTCGGCGACGGCGTCGCGATAGGCCTGGTCCGGCGCCTCGGCCGTAAAGGTCTCGGCCGGAGCCCCGGGAGTCGCAGGCGTGACCGCCGCCGCTCGCCATTGCGACGCTTGGGCCGCCGCCGCCTCAGCCTGCGCCGCCGTCGCCCCCCGACCGACAGCGCGAACACGCCGCTGATGATGGTCGAAGCTCAACATCGCCGGATAGCGGGCCAGGATAATGTCGGGCCAGACCAGGGGCCGCTCGCCCGTCGCCGGTCGCGCGCCGGCGTCATAGGCGGCCAGCCCCACCGTCCCCGCGCCCCAGGCTGGATCGCGCAGGGGATCGAACAGATCGGCCTCGACTTCGCCCAGACGCACCCGGTCGGACCTTGCCGCCACATGGGACCAACGGCCGCCCGGACCGCCGTCGGACAGCAGGACCAGGGCGCCGTCCGCCCCGCCGATCCCGGCCGCGACAGCCAAGGGGTCCGTCCACGGATGATCGCGGACGACCACATGGGTCAGTGCGCCGTTCACGCCGACAGCCGCGCCTCGATCCGGGCGCGCAGGGCCGCGTCGACGCCCAGGGCCTGTTCCAGATAGGCGTCCAGGGATCCATGCCGCGCCTCGACCTCGGCGAAGGCGGCCTCCAGATAGGCGGCCTCGACCCCGAGGAAGGCCACAACCGCGTCGTCGGAGGCGACACGGCCGGTCATCTCGTGCAGACGCCGCGCAATGGACGGGGCGCGGCCGGCCAGGTCGACGGCCGTGTTAGTCAGCAGATAGTCCTCGACCAGGTCGTCGCGGTGGACACCCAGCAGATGATGGGTCAGGGCGGCGAGAAATCCGGTCCGGTCCTTGCCCGCCGCACAGTGGATCAGCACCGGCCGGTCCTGGTCGCCTAATGCGTGAAAATAGCGGCTGAAGACCTCGATGTGAGCGACGTCGAACGGCAGGGTGCGATAGGTCTGCGTCATGAAACGCCGGCCCGAATCCGGCGTCAGGTCCGCCGTTTTCAGGAAGGTGATGTGAGGCGCCTCGGCCCCGTCGTCGATCCCGCCCTCGATTATCAGGGCGTCGAAGCCTTCATGTCGTCGCGAGGGCTGGTCGCGCCTCTCGCCCGGTCGGCGCAGATCGACCACCGCCCCCAGGCCGAACCCCTTCAGCCGCTCCAGATCGGCGTCGCTGGCCCGGGCGTGATGGCCCGAACGCAGCAGGCGGCCGGGACGCAGGCGTCGCCCGGCCGCCGTGGCGTAGTCGCCATAGTCGCGGAAATTGTCGATGGCCTCAAAGGCGTGGAGACGGTGACTCATGCCCCGCTTCTAGCGCGCCGGCAGCAGGCCCGCCATGGCGTCCAGATAGGCGACGAAGGCGGCGCGGCCTTCCTCGGTCAGACTGGCCTCGGTCAGAGGCTTGCGCCCGATGAAGCTCTTGGTCACGGCGACGAAACCCGCCTCCTCCAGCTTTCGCAGATGGACCGAAAGATTGCCGTCGGTCGTCTGCAGCCGGGCCTTCAGCGTATTGAAATCCGCCGCCTCGGCCCCGGACAGATAGGCCATGATGCCCAGCCGGATCCGTCCGTGGATCACCTCGTCGATCCGGCTGATATCGAAGTCGTCCGCCATCAGACGATCTCCGACGGTTCCTGCCGCATCAGGATCAGGCCGGGAACAAAGGCGACGGCGAAGATCACCACGGTGAAGACCAGATACATGGCCATGTCTCCGGCGAACCATCCCACCGCCACCGCACCGGCATAGGACAGCAGGCCCGTCACCGTCATCCAGCGCACGCAGGTCATGGCGCCGGCGATCATCCAGGCGGAGCCATAGGCGACGAAGACGATGGTCGGCATGGCCATCATCACCGACCAGTCGCCGGACTTCAGTCCCATGGCCATAAACGCCATCCAAGTGGCGAAGATGCCATACCCTACCGCCGACCAGGCCGAGCCGACCGCGCGATTGCCCGACGAGTTGAAGCCCGGCTTGCCTTTCATCCGACGGATCAGAACGGCCAGGGCCGCGCCGAACACGAGGCCGGATCCGATCCAAAGCCAGACCGGCGCCCAGCGCGAGGCGTCGATAACGTCGGTGAGAAGAGCCCACTGAGCCAGATTGGCCGCCCCGAAAATTATCGCCGCCGTCACCAGCACCGGCCCTGCCAGCAGTGGCGCGTGCCGACCCTCCTGGGCCAAGGCCCGCATGTAGGCGATATCGTCCTGAATAGTCTGTGTCTCACGCGTCATGGCGCCCTCCTGTGAATGTCGACCAGACCTAAACCAAGCACTTTGCAATGTAAAGTCAATTGAGATTTCCGTTCGCTGGTCTCGTGTTAGGGAGCTGAATGCGCGTGAATTTCCAGCGAGTCGCCTATGCGACACTTCCCGTCTGCAACGCCCTGAACATGGCGGATGTCGAAGCGGCCGTGGCGCGGACGGGCCTGGAGCGCGGCCGACGCGCACTGGACCTCGGCTGCGCGCATGCGGGCGTCGCCATACATCTGGCGCGGCGGTTCGGTCTGGTCTTCGACGCGGTCGACGCCGACGGCGCCATGATCGATCTCGCCCGTGAACGGATCGCCCAGGCCGGAGTGGAGGATCAGGTCGCCCTGCATCACGCCTGGTCGGGGCCCTTCCTGGCCGATCAGCCGCCCTATGAGCTGATTATCGCCATCGGCACGATAGAGCCGGTCGGCAATGGAATTAGAGCGCCCGCTAGCATGCTGTCTGGCCTGTTGCGGCATCTGGCGCCGGGCGGTTGGTTGCTGTGGGGCGATCTGGCCTGGAGGGGCGAACCGCCGGCGCCTCTGCGACAGCTGATCGAAGCCAACAACCTCTATACCGATCACACCGGCTGGCAAGCTGCGGCCAGCGAGGCCGGCTTCCAGGTGGTCACGGCGAGCCTGTCGGACGACGCCACCTGGACGTGCTACATCGAGACGATGAGCGAGGCGGTGCGCGACTGGACGACAACCCACCCCGACCGCCCGGAGACCGCCGCCATCGCGGCGCGCGGCGAGCAGGTCCACAGCCTGTTGACCTTCGGCCGCGACCATATCGACTTCGGTCTGTACCTGCTGCGTTGGCCGGGGTGACGCGCCGTCACCTAAACGGCGGCTCGTCGAAGGCGCGGAGCTTGCGCGAATGCAGGCGCGAGCCCTCGTTCCGCATCAGGTCCACCGCCTGGATGCCGATCTGCAGGTGTTCCGAAATCGAGCCTTCGTAGAAGCGGTTGGCCTGGCCCGGCAGCTTGATCTCGCCATGGAGCGGCTTGTCCGACACGCACAACAGTGTGCCGTAGGGCACGCGGAAGCGATAACCCTGGGCCGCGATGGTGGCGCTTTCCATGTCGATGGCGACGGCGCGACTCTGGTTGAAGCGCAGCGCCGACTTGGAATAGCGCAGCTCCCAGTTCCGGTCGTCAGTGGTGACCACCGTACCTGTGCGTAGGCGCAGCTTGACCTCGTCGCCCGGCATGCCGCTGACCGACTTGGTGGCGTCGTACAGGGCGCGCTGGACCTCGGCGATCGAGGGGATCGGAATGTCCGGCGGCAGGACCGCGTCCAGAACATGGTCGTCGCGCAGATAGGCGTGGGCCAGGACATAGTCGCCGATGGTCTGGCTGGCGCGCAAGCCGCCACAGTGACCGATCATCAGCCAGACATGCGGGCGGGTGACGGCTAAGTGGTCGGTGATCGTCTTGGCGTTGGACGGGCCGACGCCGATATTGACCAGGGTCACGCCCTTATGGCCCGGCGCGGTCAGGTGATAGGCCGGCATCTGGTGCTTCTTCCAGGCCGTGTCGCTGATCGCCGCCTCTGGGTTGGGCGTGTCGCGCGTGATGATCACGCCGCCGGCGCAGGACAGGGTCTCGTACGGCGTGCCCGGCGTCTGCAGTTGTTCGATGGCCCAGCGCACGAACTCATCGACGTAGCGATTGTAGTTGGTGAACAGGACATAGGACTGAACATCGTCCACCGGCGTGCCGGTGTAGTGCCGCAGCCGCGCCAGGGAGAAGTCGGTCCTCAGCCCGTCGAAATGCGACAGGGGGAAGTCGCCGCCCATGTCGAACAGGCCGTCGGCGATCTCGTCGCCGATATGGGCCAGGTCCGTGGTCGGGAACCAGCGCGCCAGGGCGGCCGTCATCGACCGGTCCAGCGCCACCTCCAGCCCGTCGGTCACATAGGGGAAGGGTATTTCCTGGCGTGAGATCCCGACCTCGAAGGTCGCGCCGTATTCCTGTTCCAACAGGCCCAGCTGTTCGGTCAGATAGGGGCGAAACAGGTCCGGCCGGGTGACGGTGGTGGCGTAAGTCCCCTGTTTCGACAGCCGGGCATAGGCGCGCGGCTCCAGGTCCTGGGGGCGATCCCCGTCCCAGCGGATGCGAAGTTCGGGATAGGCGAACACCCCTTCGGCGCGTTTCAGCGGGTCGGGCCGCGCGCCGGTGTTGACGAAATCCCGCACGGCGTCGCGCAGGTTGGTCACGGATTGGGTGTAGAGGGTTTCGAGGCGGTCCAGCGCCGCCTGTGCTGTCATCTGTTCTGTCATGACTTCCTCTAGCGAAGCTTCTTGGCTTTGGCGAGGCGCCCGGCGGTCAACCTCGATTTCGCTGCGTTGCAGCAATTTATGACAGGCGCATGGTTGCGGTTCGCAACGCGACGGCGCATCTGGCCCGAATGTCCTCTTCCCCCGCGTCAGCCCCCGCCAAGAAGGAGCTCGGCTTTGTCGAGTTCGTCTGTCTCATCGCCCTGATGATGGCGCTGAACGCCCTGGCCATCGACTCCATGCTGCCGGCCCTGCCGCACATCGGCGAAGACCTGGGCGTGGCCAATGAGAACAGCCGCCAGTGGGTGGTGACCGCCTATCTGCTCGGCTTCGGCGGGGCCCAGCTGATTTACGGCCCGTTGGCGGACCGGTTCGGACGCAAGTCCGTGCTGATGGTCGGCGTCGGCCTCTATGTGGTGTTCAGCCTGCTGGCGACCCTGGCGCCCACCTTCGACATGCTGATCCTGGCCCGCATCGGCCAGGGGCTGGGCAGCGCCTGCACCCGCGTGCTGGCCGTCTCCATCGTGCGCGACCGCTACGAAGGCCGCACCATGGCCCGCGTCATGTCCTTCAGCTTCCTGGTCTTCCTGGGCGTGCCCATCCTGGCGCCGTCCATCGGCCAACTGATCATGCTGGTCGGGCCGTGGCGCTGGATCTTCGCGGCCCTAGGCCTGGTCGGGGTGGCGCTCAGCGTCTGGGCCTTCCTGCGCCTGCCCGAGACCCTGAAGCCCGAGGATCGGCTGCCGATCCAGGTGAAACGCCTGACCTCGGCCTACAAGACCGCCCTGACCGACCGCACCGCCATGGGCTACACCCTGGCGATGACGGCGATCACCGGCGCCCTGTTCGGCTTCATCAACTCGTCGCAGCAGATCTTCGCCGACGTGTTCGACGCCGAGGCGGCCTTCCCGGCCATCTTCGCCCTGATCGCCGGCGGCATCGCCGTGGCCTCGATCGTCAATGCGCGGCTGGTGGTGAAGCTTGGTTCGCGCAAGATCTCGCACACGGCCCTGATCGGCTTCACCAGCATTTCGGCGATCCACGCGGTGGTGGCCCTGAGCGGTCACGAGACCATCTGGACCTTTGCGATCCTTCAGACCCTGACCATGTTCTGCTTCGGTCTGATCGCCGGCAATTTCGGCGCCATGGCCATGGAGACCATGGGCCATATCGCCGGCACCGCCGCCTCGATCCAGGGCTTCATCTCCACCATCTTCGGCTCGCTGCTGGGCTTCGCCGTAGGGCAGCAGTTCAACGGCACGACCGTGCCCATGGTGCTGGGCTTCACCGTCTTCGGCCTGATTGCCCTGGCCTGGGTCCTGTTCGCCGAGCGGGGACGTCTGTTCCGGGCCCACCACGCCCCGGCGCATTGAGGCTTTACCGACCACAGACTTGATCTTTTCAGCGTTTCCGCGCGTTCTCCGGCCAATCCTTAAGGTCAGCCCCGGAAAGCCTCGATGAAGCGCAAAGTCTTCGGTCTCGTCTCCGCCCTCGCCCTTGCCTCGGTTCTGGGCGCCTGCTCCGCCACGACCGGCGCCGCGTCCCTGGCGCCGCCCGCCGTCGCCCCGGCTCCGGGTCCGGACGCGGTCGACAGCCACACCTACGCCCGGCCTGAGATCGCCCGCGTCGTCGACGTCGCCCTGGACCTGACCGCCGACTTCAACGCCAAGACCCTGTCGGGGACGGCGACGCTGGACATCCTGGCCGTCCCCGGCGCCAATGAGGTGATCCTGGACATCCGCAACCTGGACATCCAGGACGTGCGCGACGCCTCAGGGCAACCGCTGCGCTATGTCGTCGGCGACAATGACGCTATCAAGGGCCAGCCCCTGACGGTCTATTTCCCGGCCTTCGCCGCCAATGAACGGCGCAAGATCACCATCCGCTACTCGACCCGTCCCGACGCGGCGGCCCTGCAATGGCTGTCGCCCAGCCAGACGGCGGGCGGCCAGAAACCCTATCTGTTCAGCCAGGGCCAGGCCATCCTGACCCGCACCTGGGTTCCGACCCAGGACAGCCCCGGCATCCGGCAGACCTATTCGGCCCGCATCACCGCCCCGGCCGACCTGACCGTGGTCATGAGCGCCGACCAGCTGACGCCCAAGGGCGAGGCGGCCGCAAACGGCATGAAGTCTTGGCGCTTCCGGATGGACAATCCGATCCCGCCCTATCTGATCGCCATCGGCGTCGGCGACATCGCCTTCGCCCCCTTCGACGAGCGGACCGGCGTCTGGACCGAGCCCAGCCGCCTGCGCGCCGCCGCCGCCGAGCTGGAGCCGACCGCCGAAATGGTGGACGCGGCCGAGAAGCTGTACGGCCCCTATCGGTGGGGCCGCTACGACCTGCTGGTCCTGCCGCCCAGCTTCCCGTTCGGCGGGATGGAAAACCCCAAACTGACCTTCGCCACCCCGACGATCATCGCCGGCGACCAGTCACTGGTCTCGTTGGTGGCGCACGAACTGGCCCACTCCTGGTCCGGCAATCTGGTCACCAACGCCACCTGGAACGACTTCTGGCTGAACGAGGGTTTCACCACCTATTTCGAGAACCGGATCATGGAGTCGATCTACGGCCATGACCGGGCGGTGCAGGAACAGGTGCTGAGCTGGGACGGGCTGCAGGACGAGCTGAAGTCCCTGGCTCCCGCCGACACCCGCCTGCATCTGGACCTGACCGGCCGCGATCCCGACGACGGCATGAACACCATCGCCTATGACAAGGGTTCGGCCTTCCTGCGCACCATCGAGCGGATCGCCGGGCGCGATAAGTTCGACGCCTGGCTGCGCGGCTATTTCGACCGCAACGCCTATCGGCCGATGACCACGGCCATGTTCCTGGAGGACATCCGCACCCATCTGGTGAGGAGCGACGCCACCCTGGAGTCGCAGTTGCAGTTGGACGCCTGGGTCTATCAGCCCGGCCTGCCGTCCAACGCCGTGGCGCCGGTCTCGAACGCCTTCGCCCCGGTCGATGCGGCCGCCGTGGCCTTCTTCAAGGACAAGGGACCGGCCTCGGCCATTCCCTGGGCGGAGTGGAACACCCAGCAGCGGCAGCGCTTCCTGGGCTGGCGTCCCGACGGCCTGGCGGCGAACGCCGACTGGCTGACCGCCGCCCAGTTGGCCGATCTGGAGCGCACCCTGAACCTGGCGAACGAAGGCAACAGCGAACTCACCTTCGCCTGGCTGCAGATCGCCCTGGCCCATCGCTACCAGCCGTCGGTCGCGACGGCGGAGCGGTTCTTGACCAGCCAGGGCCGGCGCAAGTTCGTCATGCCCCTGTTCCAGACCCTGTGGAACGAAGGCGACTGGGGCCGCCCAATCGCCCGCCGCATCTACGCCGAGGCCCGGCCGCTGTATCACCCGGTCACCAGCGGTTCGGTCGATCAGCTGATGGGCCGACCTTAACCTGTCCGCGCCTCCTCCCCGCGTTGCGGGGAGGAGGCGCGCGAAGCGATGACGGGTTAGAAGGCGCAGCCCCCTTATTCTTTCGTCATTCTCCGGCAAGCCGCGCCTTCGCGGCGCAGACCGGGGAACCCAGCGGCGGGTCCGCGACAGGTTCGCGCTCTCGCGCGCCGCTGGGTTCCCCGGTCTCGCTACGCTCGCCGGAGAATGACGAAAGAAGATACGGACGTCCCTAAAGGTTGATCACGCTCGCGCCGGCCTCGTCCGACAGCCGCTCCGCCAGCACGGCGCGGTGGCACCCGGCGTGGTCGGCCTCGAAGCACAGCAGGGCCACGCGCTTCTCGCCCGCCAGCGCCTTCAGCCGTTCGTATTCCATCTGGGCCTGAGGCTCGGCCAGATGGTCCGCGAAAATGGCGCGCATCTCGGCGACATGCCCCTTGCGGGCCGCGTCCCGCCCAGCCTTGGGCGTGCCGAGGCCGCGCAGATGGAGATAGTCGATCCCCTCGGCCTTCAGGCTTTCGCCCAGAATCGTCTTGGAAAATCCGGCGCGGCGCGAGGCGGCGACCGCGCGAACATCGACCAACAGATCGACCCGGGCCGCCTTCAGCCGATCGATCACCTGCGCCTGGCTCGCGCCTTCGTAGCCTATGGTGAAGACTTGCATGAACCACAGATGGGCGCGCGCGCGTCGATCGCCAGCTTGACCGTCAATCGCCGCGTTGCGGCGCGGCGCCCCATCGGCTATCCCGCAACACGGATTTCGACTGGAGCTTTCCCCATGGCTGACCTCGCCCCCGGCGTCGTGACCCTCTTCGGAGGATCCGGCTTCATCGGATCGCAGGCGGTGCGCGCCCTGGCCCGTCGCGGCTGGCGCATCCGCGTGGCGGTGCGCAACCCGGTTCTGGCCATCGAGGTCCAGCCCCTGGGCGATCCGGGCCAGATCCAGTTCATGCGCTGCGACGTGACCAATGCCGAGGACGTGGCGGCCGCTGTGCGCGGCTCTCACGCCGTGGTCAATCTGGTCGGCGTCCTGCACGACGGCGGCGGCAAGCGCGGCTTCAAGAGCGCCCATGTCGAGGCCGCCAAGAACATCGCCCAGGCGTCCAAGGCCGCCGGGGTGGAGCGCGTCGTCCAGATCTCGGCCATCGGCGCCGACGCCAACAGCCGCTCCGCCTACGCCCGCACCAAGGGCGAGGCCGAAAACGAAATTCGCGCCGTCTATCCGGACGCCGTCATCCTGCGTCCGTCCCTGGTGTTCGGCGCCAGCGACGGCTTCCTGAACCGGTTCGCCGCCATGGCGACCTCGTCGCCCGCCCTGCCGCTGATCGGCGGCGGCAAGACCCGGTTCCAACCGGTCTATGTCGCCGACGTGGCCGAGGCTGTGGCGCGCGCCGTCGTCCGCGGCGACGCGGCCGGCCGCACCTACGAACTGGGCGGGCCGGACGTCTACAGCTTCCGCGAAGTGCTGGAGCTGGTGCGTCGCGAGACCGGTCGCGACCGCCTGCTGGCGCCCATCCCCTTCCCTGTCGCCAAGCTGCTGGGTTCGGTGCTTCAGACCGTCAGCCTGATCGGCCTGACCCCGCCCCTGACCCGCGATCAGGTCGTCATGCTGGAGAAGGACAATGTCGTCTCGCCCGGCGCCGCGACCCTGGCCGACCTGGGCCTGACCACGCCGACCGGCATGGAGGCCATCGCCCCCTCCTACCTGTGGCGCTATCGCGACGGCGGCCAGTTCGCCGTTTCGCCCGCCCATTGAGGCTTGGCCCGGCCTGATCTGAGATCCGGCCGTGAAAACGGCCTAGCCTAACCTGAGACCCGGCCGTGAAAACGGCCGGGGCGTCTTCGCATTCCGGAACAAATAGTGCACAACTCTCGGATGCCGGCCACGCAAACCCAGTCCCGCCCCGCCCAAGACCCGACGCTGGACGACGCCCGGTCGCTGCTGTCGCGTGTCTGGGGTCATGGCGACTTCCGGGGCCTGCAAAGCCAGGTGGTGGACGAAATCCTGGCCGGACGCGACGTGCTGGCCGTCCTGCCGACCGGCGGCGGCAAGAGCGTCTGCTATCAGATCCCCGCCATCCTCCGCCCCGGTCTGGGCCTGGTGGTCTCGCCCCTGATCGCCCTGATGACCGACCAGGTCGAGGCCCTGAAACAGCAGGGTGTCGCCGCCGCCCGGCTAGATTCCGGAGTGTCGCTGGACGAGCGGTCGGCGATCTGGGCCGCGGCCCGGTCCGGCGATCTGGACCTGCTGTACGTCTCGCCCGAAGGCCTGGCGGCGGGCGCCATGATGGACCGGCTGGCCGAACTGCCGCTGAGCCTGATCGCCATCGACGAGGCCCACTGCGTCTCGCAATGGGGCCACGACTTCCGTCCCGACTACCGCAACCTGGGTCTGCTGGCCGAGCGGTTCCCCAACGTCCCGCGTATTGCGGTGACCGCCACCGCCGACGCCCGCACGCGCGACGACATCCTGCGCTCGCTGCGGCTCGAAGAAGCCAAGGTCTTCGTCGACAGTTTCGCCCGCCCGAACCTGCAACTGTCGGCCGAGCGCAAGGAAAGCGCCTCGCGCGCCAAGACCGACGCCCGTGTCATCGAACTGGTGCGCGAGCGGCGAGGCAAGCCGGGCGTGGTCTATTGCGGCAGCCGCGACGGCTGCGACCGCGTGGCCCAGGCTCTGCGCGACGCCGGGACCAACGCCATCGCCTATCACGCCGGCATGGACAACAAGGAGCGGGACCGCCGGCTGGAACGGTTCCTGGCCGAGGACGGCGCCGTCATGGTCGCCACCATCGCCTTCGGCATGGGGGTGGACAAGGCCGACGTCCGCTTCGTCATCCACGCCGATCCGCCGGGGTCGCTAGAGGCCTATTGGCAGGAGATCGGCCGGGGCGGCCGCGACGGCGAACCGGCCGAGGGCATCACCCTGTACGGCCCCTCCGACATCGCCTGGACCCTGCGCCGGCTGGACAGCCGCCCCATGGCCGAGGAGGTCAAACAGGTCCAGGTGCGCAAGGCCCGCCAACTGTTCGCCATGCTGGACGGCGCCGTCTGCCGCGCCCAGGCCGTGCGGCGCTATTTCGGGGAGACCGGCGCGGAGCCATGCGGCGTGTGCGACATCTGCGGCGACCCGCCGCTTCTGTATGACGCGACCGTCCCCGCGCAAAAGGCCCTGGCGGCGGTCCAGCGTCTGGGCGGCCGGTTCGGCCGGGGCCGGATCGTCGATCACCTGACCGGTCGCACCAAAACGGTCCAGCCGTGGGAGCAACAGCTGTCCACCTGGGGCATAGGCGCCGACATCTCGCCCAACGGCTGGCGCGACATCGTCGATCACCTGCTGTTCGAAGGCCTGCTGGTCGAGGATCCGAACGACGGCAAGCCCCTGGTCGGTCTGGGCGACGGCGAGGCCGTGCGCGCCGTCTACAAGGCCGAACGCAAGATCGAGGTCCGCCGCGTGCCCGCCGGCTACGACGCCGGCACACGCTCGGGCAATCCGCGCAATCGCCGCGACCGCACCGGCGAGGGCCGCAACGCCGCGCTCGAGACCATGGACGCCGACGTCCGCGCCCGCTTCGAAGCCCTGCGCGCCTGGCGCCGCGACCGCGCCTCGGAACAGCATGTCCCGCCCTATGTCATCTTCCAGGACAAGACCCTGCTGGAAATCGCCCACGTCGAACCCGGCGACCTGACGGCCCTGGGCGCCCTGCCCGGCGTCGGCCAATCGAAACTGGACCGCTACGGCAAGGGCGTGCTGGAGACGTTAAGCGCCATCACCTGACCCTCTCCCGCCGGGAGAGGGCTTGAGCACACGGCGGCGCAGCCGTCGTCCTTGTGCGAAAGGGTGAGGGGCGAGATGGTGCGAGTTGGCCCACCGGCAGTCCCTCATCCGGCCCTTCGGGCCACCTTCTCCCCCCGGGAGAAGGAAGAACGAGTCCTACCCCAAGAACCGCTCCACCGCCGCCTGAAACCGTGCCGGCTGGTCGATCATCACCTGGTGGTCGGCGCCTTCGATGCGGACGAACCGCGCGGGGCGGCGCAGGTTGGAGAAGCCGTAGCGGTAAAGGCCCTCCAGCCGGTTACGCGGATTGTTCATATCCGGCGTCCAGCCATAGACCACCGTCACCGGGGCGGTGACGTCGCGCAGCCGTTGGCGCAGATCGACCGTCAGGGCTTCGTACAGGCCCTGGGCCAGCACCCGCCGGTCGCCGCCCTGCAGGCCCAGGCCGTCGAACACCATGTCGCCGGCAAGCCCGAGGTCCCCGCCCAGGGCCGAAACCTGGCCCTTCAGCGCCTGGTCCCCGAACAGCATCAGGGCCTGATAACCCAGCCGCGCCAGGGGCTCGACCTCGCGGGCGGTGACGCGGGAATCGACCAGGGCCGGAAAGAAGGGCGCGGAATCGACCACCATCACCCGTCCGACCCGGTCGCGCATGTCCGCCGCGACCCGCAGCGCGATCTGGCCGCCCAGCGAATGGCCGATCAGGGCGGGGCGCGAAAGCCGCTGCTCGCGGATATAGCGTTCGATCTCCAGGGCGGCGGGCGCGGCCAGGGCGCCGCCGGCATTGGCCCCGATGTCCGTCTGGCCGAAGCCCCGGATGGTGACCAGATGCACCCGATACCGGCCCTCCAGCTTGTCCGCCGTCGACCGCCAGGCCGCCCCGGTCGAGCCCAGGCCCGGAATAAAGACGACATCCGGCCCCGCGCCCCGCGTCTCGACGATGATCCGGTCGGAACGGAAGGCGGGGGCGTACTCCAGCAATGACGGCCGGGATTGCGCCCCCGCGGTCGTGGAGAAACAGGAGCTCGCCGCCAGGACGGCGAGGGCGATCAGCAAATGACGAAGCATGTCTCCTTCTGCCCGGAAATCGCGGCGACGGCGAGGCCGTAACACGCGCCTGCAAGTTGTTGACTCCACTATCGCGACAATTGTAGCGTATGCGCGACAACTGAAACGGATCAGCCAATGACCTCGCCGCCCATCTCGCCCAGTGAGGCCGAACTGGACCTGCTCAAATGCTTCTGGCGCGACGGCGACCTCAGCGTTCGGGAGGCCCAGGACAGGATTGCGAAGGACCTGGGCTGGAGCGCATCCACCACCCGGACGGTGCTGGAACGGATGCGCGGCAAGGGCCTGCTGTCGCGGCGCGACGTGCATGGGGTCGCCGTCTATTCGACCGCCCAGCCCAAGACGGCCGTCATCGGCGGACTGATGAAACGCCTCGCCGCTCTGCTGGACATGGACGGCCCCTTGCCGGTTGCGGCCTTCTCCGGCAGCCAGATATTGGACGCCGAGGACATCGCCGCTCTCAAGGCTCTGATGGACGCCGACGCGTCTGAAGAAACCTTGGAAGAGGGCGACCGATGACCCCCGTCGAGCTGATGGCCGCCGCCCTCGGAGCTTCAGTAGTCGTGGCGGCGCTGGGCTGGGGCGCGGCAAGCCTGGTGGAGCGTCGGGTCGGCGACCCTGGACTGCGCGAGCGCCTGTGGCGCGCCGCCTTGATCGCTCCACTGGCGCCGCCCCTGTTGACGCCCCTGACCCTTCTAATCCCGCGCCCGGTGCAGACCGTGGAAACCGTGCAGTCCCCCGCCCTGTCCGTGACGTCCGCGTCGCTGTCGGCGAACATTCCGGCTGCGGAGGCCGGGTGGGACGTACAGGCCGGACTGGAGGCGATGCTGGCCCATGGGTCGATGATTGTTGTCGGGCTGGCCGGAGCGGCGACGGCGATCCGCCTGGGGCTTCTGATATTCCGGGCCTGGCGACTGAACCGGCTGGTCCGCGCCTCCCGCCCCGCATCGAACCGAACGGTCGCTGTCGTGGAAGAGGCCGCCCGGCGCCTGGGCGTACGCCCGCCACAGGTGCTGACCCACGATGCGAGCGAGGCCCTGTTGTGCGGCCTCACCCGCCCCCGGTTGATCCTGCCGGCCGATCTGGACCCAGGGGCGGAGCGCGCCGTCTGCGCCCATGAATTGGCTCACCTCCGGCGCGGCGACCATCGCGCCGTCTGGTTGGACGAGGCGTTTCTGACCCTGCTGGCTTTCAACCCGATCCTGCCATGGCTCCGCGCCCGCTGCGCCGCCGCCCGGGAGGAAGCCTGCGACACCCTGGCCCTGGCTGGAACAGGGTCGGCCGAGCGCCGCGCCTATGCGCGCCTTCTTCTCGCAGCGCTGGAGCGCGCCGGCAGTCCGCCGCCCCTCGCCCTCACCTTTACCGGCCGCGCCCGCAGCCGGTCGCACCGGAGACTTGTCGCCATGAAACGTCTGAACGCCGTGCTTGCGCCGCCCGCCCGCCCCAGTCGCCGGCTGCACCTGGGCGCCGCCGCTCTGATCGCCGCCCTCGGCGGGACCGCCCTGGCGGCGCCCCTGGCGCTGGCTGCGGCGCGTGAGCCGGAGATCGTCCCCAGCATCGTCGCGGAGGCCGGATCTCCCGACTTCGACTGGACCAGCGCCGCCTTGAACCCGATCTATCGCGCAGCCTGGCCCGCCGCCTGCGGCTTCGGCACGACGGGCGACGGCGACCGAGTCTTCGTCGCTACAGTCTGCGACGGCTCCACCGCCGGCGAACTCCAGATCGACCGCCTGGCGGGCGCACCGGTCTCCTACCCCCGCCAGGCATTTGAGGCCGTCCGGGACGCCTGCGCCGCCGAACGCCCGGTTCGGATCGACTATCGCCAGAATGACGAGGCCAAGACGCTCGAAGTCGCCTGCGCCTACACACCCGAGGCGCCGCCCGCGCCGGTCATTGTGACGTTGAACCTCGATTATCCGAAGAATTTCGCGCCGGACGGCGCGCGGCTGACGATCTGGATGACGGCGAGGGACTATGACCGGGGCGGCCTGCTGAGTCTGCCCTTCAGCCAGGACGTCCTCCCGGGCGCCCCTCTACCCCGCGTCTTTTCCACACGGCTGTCCGCAACTTTTCTGCCAGTATCGGCTGACGATCCGCTGGCGTACGAGATTTCGGTCACTTTGAATGCGCCGGGACAGCCGTCGCCGCTAAGCGGCGTGGCCCGATCCGTGATGGTGAGCCGCGATCCCGTGTCCGCCCGCGTCAGCCTGCAATCCGGCGCCGCGCCGGCGGATCGCCTCGAACGATCGGCGATGGAAGCCGCCGAACAGGTGGCGACGGTCATCGGTCCCAGTCAGTACGAAACCCCCGACGCCGCCGGGCTGAAGACCATGTGCGCCAGCGCCGACCCGGGCGAGGCGGGCTTCTGCAGCGGCATTCTGTTCAACACCGCCCTGGCCCCCGGCGTCTGCGCGCCGAAGACCGCCGACGGGAGGCTGGACACGGCGACGGTGGACCGCGAAGGCAAGCGCCGCATCGCAGCCCTGACGCCTGCCTTCGGACAAGGCCCCGTCCCGTTCGCGCGTCAGGCCCTGCGTCAGGCCTTCCCGTGCGGCGCCGTCCGGTCAAAAGAGATCGCCGTCACCGCCCCTTGAAGTCCGGCTTCCGCTTGTCGACAAAGGCGGACATGCCTTCCTTCTGGTCCTCAAAAGCGAACAGGGAGTGGAACAGCCGGCGCTCGAACCGGACGCCTTCGCTCAGGCTGGTCTCCAGGGCGACATTGACCATCTCCTTGTTCATCATCACCGCCAGCGGGCTTTGCCCCGCGATCTTGGCGGCGGCGGCGCGGGCTTCGTCCAGCAGGGCCTCGGGGGCGACGACGCGGCTGACCAGGCCGGCGCGCTCGGCCTCGGCCGCATCCATCATCCGGGCGGTCAGGATCATGTCCATGGCCTTGGACTTGCCGACCAGTCGGGTCAGCCGCTGCGAACCGCCGATGCCGGGCGCCACGCCCAGATTGATCTCGGGCTGCCCGAACTTGGCGGTCTCGGAGGCGATGATGAAATCGCACAACATGGCCAGTTCGCAGCCGCCGCCCAGGGCGTAGCCCGACACGGCCGCGATGATCGGCTTGCGGAAACGCGTGATCCGGTCATGGCCCAGGGCGAAGAAATTGCCCTTGAACATGTCGGCATAGGACTGGTCCGCCATCTCCTTGATGTCGGCGCCGGCGGCGAAGGCCTTGGCCGAGCCGGTCAGGATCAGGCAGCGCACGCTGTCGTCGGTCTCGACCGTATCCAGGAAGGCCGCCAGTTCGCCGAACAGGGTCGAGTTCAGGGCGTTCAGCGCCTCGGGCCGGTTCAGGGTCACGACCGCATAGCCGTCAGCATGGCGTTCAATCAGCAGGGTGGAATAGGCGTCGGCCATGGGCGGTCTCCTCTGTTGACGCCGGTCATAGAGGATCGACGGCCGTTCGTCATGACGGCCGGTCGTCTCAGCGCTTCTGACAGGACAGGCAATAGAAGGTCGAACGTCCGCCCTGGACGATGCGCGCGACCGTTCCCGTGCAGCCCTCCCCCCGACACGCCTCGCCCTCGCGGCCGTAGACGTCGAACCGGTGCTGGAAATAGCCCTGGCCGCCCTCGGCGTTGGCGAAGTCCTTCAGGGTCGAGCCGCCGGCGGCGATGGCGTCGTTCAGCACGTCGCGGACGACCGAAGCCAGGGTCTCCAGCCGCGCCTTCGACAGCGATCCGGCCGCCACCAGGGGCGAGATCCGGGCCCGGTACAGGGCCTCGCAGACATAGATGTTGCCCAGGCCGGCGACGATGCGCTGGTCCAGCAGGGAGACCTTGATGTTCTGGCTCTTGCCGGCGAAGGCCTCGGCCAGATGGGCCCCGGAAAAGCCGTTGCCCAGCGGCTCGGGCCCCAGGCCGGCGAACCAGGGATGGGCCTCTACCTGGGCGGTGGGGATCAGGCCCATGAAGCCGAACCGGCGGGCGTCGGCGTAGCCAATGCGGGTCGCGGCGCCGTCGCGCACGGCGCAGCCGCTGAAATGCTCGTGCTTGCCGGCGATGGGCGCCGCCTCCTCGAACTCGCCCAGCTGGGTTCCGTCCAGGGTGAAACGGCCGGTCATGCCCAGATGGGTGATCCAGGTCTCGCCGGTGGACAGGGGCAGCAGCAGATATTTGGCGCGGCGATCGACCCGCTCGACCGTCGCCCCCTCCAGCCGCTCGACGAATTGGTCCGGGAACGGAAAACGCAAGTCGGGCCGGTTGATCCGCACCCGCGACAGACGCGCGCCCGCCAGCACTGGCGTCAGACCGCGGCGGACGGTTTCGACCTCGGGAAGTTCAGGCATGGGGCGGTCCTAGCCCGTCCCGGAGCGTGGGCCAAGCGGATCGTCCGCCCCCGTCCGGATGTTCGGAAAACATTGTTCGTACCGACGTGGGAACGACACCCCGGCATGTCATTGCCGTCTTGAGCAGTCCGGGGGGAATGTGTCTCAGTCCGTCATCATCCATACGCCGCCTTCGCGCGTCGCACGCCTGCGCGAGTTGGTCCGGTCGATCGGCGTCTCGCGCGACGACGCCGCGATCCTGGCGGCGACAGCCGTTCTGGCGATCAGCGTCTATTTCCTGGCCTTCCCTGGCGTCGACATCGCCGTCAGCCGCCTATTCTATCGACCTGAAGCCGGTTTCTTCCTCGCCGACAATCCCTTGTTGAAGGCGTTACGCAAGAGCTCGACTCTGGTGCTGGCCTTGCTGCTGCTCGGCGTGATCGGACGGTTGGCCTGGCGCGCACTGCGTCGGCGTTCCGTCGGCGCGACCGCGCGGCGGACCGTCTTCGTCCTGGCCGCCCTGACGCTCGGGCCGGGTCTGGTCGTGAACACCCTGCTCAAGGGCCTGTGGGGGCGCCCCCGCCCGGTCCATATCGACCAGTTCGGCGGCGAGGCCGTCTTCACCCCCGTCTGGGTGATCAGCGACGGCTGCCAGTCCAACTGCTCCTTCGTTTCGGGCGAGGGCTCCAGCGCGGCCTGGATGGTCGGGGTCCTGCTGGTGCTGACGCCGGCGAAATGGCGGCCGGTCGTCCTGCCCCTCGGCCTCGTCTACGCCTTCGCCCTGTCGATGAACCGGCTGGCCTTCGGCGGGCATTTCCTGTCGGACATCCTGCTGTCCTGGGCCCTGACGGCCCTGGTCATGGCGGGGGTCTATCGGGTGACGGTGGCCTCGCCCGGCCTGGTTCGCCGGGCGCGTCGGCGGTTCCGCGGGCTGCAACCCCTCGCCGTCTGATCCTGGCTTGGGCGTGACCGGTTGCCGCAGGCGGCGTTATGGGCTTACGTCCGCGTCGAACGTGGGAACCGATCTCGATGACTGACGCCGCCGCTGCGCCCCAAAGCCCTGCCCAAAAGGGCCGGCTTGAACTGACCCTTCGCGCCCTTGTGCTGGGCTGCCTGCTGGCGGTGATCTTCACCGCCGCCAACACCTATTTGGGCCTGCTGGTCGGCCTGACCTTCGCCTCGGCCATTCCGGCGGCGGTGATCTCGATGGCGGTGCTGCGGGCCTTCCGTACATCGACCATCTGGGAGAACATGACCGTCCAGACCGTGGCCTCGGTCGGCGGGGCCATGAGCTCGATCATCTTCGTCCTGCCCGGCCTGGTGATGATCGGCTGGTGGCTGGAGTTTCCCTTCTGGCAGTCGGTGGCCATCTGCATCCTGGGCGGCGTGCTGGGGGTGACCTTCTCCATCCCGCTGCGCCGCGCCCTGGTGACCAACGGCGGCCTGCCCTACCCCGAGGGCGTCGCCGCCGCCGAGGTGCTGAAGGTCGGCTCGCGCGGGGCCGAACAGACCGAGAGCGCGGTGCGCGAGAACAAGTCCGGCCTGTGGATCGTGGTCGCCGGCGCCGTGGTCTCGGCCGGCTACGCCCTGCTGGTCGCGGGCCGAGTCTTCGCCGGCGAGGCGGCGCGCTTCTTCAAGCTTCCAGCCGCCCTGGGTGGCGGGGCCACGGGCATGGGCTTCGGCATGCAATTCGCGCTTCTGGGCGCGGGCCATCTGATCGGTCTGACCGTGGGTCTGGCCCAGTTGTTCGGCCTGATCCTGGCCTGGGCCATCGCCGTGCCGATCCTGACCAGCCCCGACACCGTGGCCTGGCTGACGGCGCACGGCATCCCCTCCATCGCCTCAACCCTGCCCGCCGGCGCGCCGGCCGAGGAGCTGGCGGCGACCGTCTGGAGCCGCGAAGTCCGCTTCATGGGCGCCGGCGTCATCGGCGTCGCCGCCATCTGGACCCTGGTCAAACTGGCCGGTCCCTTGATCGGCGGCCTGACCTCGGCCCTGGCCGCCAACGCCAAGCGCGCCCACGGCGAGGTGCTGGAACGCACCGAACAGGATCTGCCCATCAAACTGGTCGGCGGAATTTCGGTCGTCTGCCTGATCGGCATCGCCGGCCTCTTGGCCTGGTTCGCCCAGAGCGCCCCGGCCCTGGCGGGATCGACCGCCCTGCTGGTGATCGGCGGCCTGGTCTATGTCGTCCTGATCGGTTTCGCCGTCGCCGCCATCTGCGGCTATATGGCCGGCCTGATCGGCTCGTCGAACAGCCCGGTCTCGGGCGTCGGCATCCTGGCGGTCGTGATCGCCTCGCTGCTGATGCTGGGCGTCATGGCCATTGCGGGCGTGCCCGCCGATCCGTCGATCATCGCCTTCGCCCTGATCGTGACCGCCGTGGTGTTCGCCGTCGCCGTCATCGCCAATGACAATCTTCAGGACCTGAAGACCGGCCAACTGGTCGAGGCCACGCCCTGGCGCCAGCAGACCGCCCTGATCGTCGGCGTCGGCGCCGGCGCCATCGTCATTCCCCTGATCCTGAACCTGCTGAACCAGGCCTTCGGCTTCGAGGGCGGCCCGCCCGCCATCGTCGAGGGCGCCAAGACCCTGGCGGCGCCCCAGGCCACCCTGATCTCGGCCCTGGCGCGCGGCGTCATCGGCGGCGATCTGCGTTGGGACCTGATCGGCCTGGGCGCGGTGATCGGCGTGATCATCATCGTGCTGGACGCCGTCGTGTCCAAGGCCACGAACGGCAAGGTCAAACTGCCGCCGCTCGCCGTCGGCATCGGCTTCTACCTGCCCGCCGCCGTCACGACCATGCTGGTCATCGGCGCCGTCTGCGGCTGGATCTACGACAAGGCCGTGTCCAGCACCCGTTACGCCGATGTGGCGCGCCGCATGGGCGTGCTGCTGGCCTCGGGCCTGATCGTCGGCGAGAGCCTGTTCGGCGTCTTCACCGCCGGGGTGATCGTCGCGACGCGCGACGACGCGCCGTTCGCCATGCTGCCCGACGGTTCGACCTGGCCGGCCATGCTGGCGGGGATCGTCGGCTTCGCCGTCGCGGTCTTCGGCCTGTACGCCTGGACCCGGAGCCGCGCCAAGGCGGTCTAATAGTCTCCCTCCCCTTCATGGGGAGGGACGATCGCGCAGCGATCAGGGTGGGGCCCGAAGGGGCGTGAGCGAAATGTTCTGACTGCCCCACCCCGGCTGCGCCGCCCCTCCCCATGAAGGGGAGGGAGATTTTCAGGCCCGCGTGGCCACCATCATATAGTTGATCCCCGCATCGTCGCTCTGGCTCCAGCGGTCGGTCAGCGGGTCATAGTTCAGGCCATACGGCCCCTCGACCGTCACAGCCTCCTGCGACAGCATCGCCCGGATCTCGTCGGGTTTCAGGAACTGGCGCCAGTCGTGCGTCCCGGCCGGCACCCAGCGCAGCACATATTCCGCAGCCACCTTGCCCAGGGCCAGGGACTTCAAGGTGCGGTTCAGGGTGGCCACCATCATCACCCCGCCCGGCCGGACCAGGCGCGAACAGGCGCGCACGAAGGCCTCAGGATCGGCGACATGCTCGATTACCTCCATGGTCAGGACCACGTCGAACGGCCCCGCCCCTTCCGCCTCGATCTGTTCGACCGTGGCGGCGCGATAGGCGATGTCCAGCCCGACCATCTCGGCATGGGCGCGGGCCGTGCCGATGTTTTCGGACGAGGCGTCGATGGCGGTGACGGAAAAGCCCATCCGCCGCATCGGCTCGGCGATCAGCCCGCCGCCACAGCCGACGTCCAGCAGCGTCAACCCCTCGAACGGACGACGCGCCTTCGGATCGCGTCCCAAACGGGTACAAAGCTGCTCGCGGATCAAGGCCAGCCGGGCCGGATTGAACCGGTGCAGGGGCGCGAACGGCCCGTGCGCATCCCACCATTCGGCCGCCTGGGCGGAGAAGCGGGCCACATCGGCCGGGTCGATCGATGCGCCAAATGCGCCTTCGGACGAATTTTGCGGAAAACCATGCCCTTCGCGGGGTAGGCGAGACGGTGCGGCGTCGCTAGAAGCGGTCATGCGCGAGGGATGAACCTTCGCGCCCTTTCACGCAAGCAGGGGGCGGAACGCCACGATGACGCGGCCCGATTCTTCACGATCCGACACCACGAGACTGGTGATGAAGTTCGGCGGCACCTCGATGGGCGACCTCGAACGGATCCGGCGCGCCGCGCGGATCGTCGCAGCCGAGGCCGCTTCCGGAAAGAAGATCGCCGTCGTGGTCTCCGCCATGGCCGGCAAGACCAATGAACTGGTCGCCTGGACCGACGGCGCCGGCCCGGCCGCCGCGGGCCTGCCGCTCAGCGATGACGAATATGACGTGGTGGTCGCCTCGGGCGAACAGGTGACGGCTGGCCTCCTGGCCCTGACCCTGCGCAACATGGGGCTGAACGCCCGCTCGTGGATGGGCTGGCAGGTGCCGATCATCACCGACGACGCCCACGCCCGCGCTCGCATCATCGACATCCCCGGCGACAAACTGGGCGCCGCCGTCGACGCCGGCGAGATCGCCATCGTCCCCGGCTTCCAGGGCGTGACGCCGGAGGGCAAGATCACCACCCTGGGCCGGGGCGGATCCGACACCTCGGCGGTCGCCGTGGCGGCGGCCCTGTCCTGCCCCTGCGACATCTATACCGACGTGGACGGCGTCTATACGACCGACCCCCGCATTGAGAGCCGCGCGCGCCGCCTGGCCAAGGTCTCCTACGAGGAGATGCTGGAAATGGCCTCGCTGGGGGCCAAAGTGCTGCAGACCCGTTCAGTCGAGCTCGCCATGGCCAAGCAGGTGCCGGTGCGGGTTCTGTCCAGCTTCATCGAACCGGACGAATCCGGCCAAATGCCCGACAAGGGCGGAACCCTGATCTGCGACGAGGAGGAGATCTTGGAAAAGCGCATCGTGTCCGGCGTGACCATGAGCCGTGACGAGGCCCGCATCACCCTGCTGGGCCTGTCCGACCGCGTGGACGCCCCCGCCGACGTCTTCACCCGCCTGGCCGAGGCCAACGTCAATGTGGACATGATCGTCCAGAGCCAGGCCCGCACCGCCAATACGGTCAACCTGACCTTCACCACCGGCCGCCGCGACGCCGTGCGCGCCGCCGAACTGATGACGGCGGGCCAGGATCAGCTCGGCTTCGAGGAAATCCGCGTCGACGAGGACGTCGCCAAGGTGTCCGTCGTCGGGGTCGGCATGCGCAGCCACGCCGGCGTGGCCCAGACCATGTTCCAGGCCCTGGCCGACAAGGGGGTCAAGTTCCAGGCCATCTCGACCTCGGAAATCAAGATCAGCGTCCTGATCGACGCGGCCTATGCCGAACTGGCCGTGCGCGCATTGCATTCGGCTTACGGGCTGGACGCGATATAGGTGGTTTGAACAGGCGCTTCGGCGCCACAGCGCGGGAGCCATAATGCCGGCAGGCGGCGCGATGACCAGGGGACCTCGGATCCTCCTGCGCCAGATCCGCGAGGCTCTGGGCGGGGCCGGTGCGGGCGCGACCCCGGCGCAGGACCGCCTGAACATGGTGGTGCGGATCATCGCCCGGTCCATGGTCGCCGAGGTCTGCTCCATCTATCTGCGCCGCGCCTCGGGCGAGCTGGAGCTGTTCGCCACCGAGGGCCTGAACCCCGACGCCGTCCACAACACCCGCCTGCGTCCCGGCGAGGGTCTGGTCGGCGAGGTGGCCCGGATGGCCCAGCCGATCAGCCTGTCGGACGCGCCGTCGCATCCGTCCTTCTCCTACCGGCCGGAAACGGGCGAAGACCCCTATCACGCCTTCCTCGGCGCCCCCCTGCTGCGCGGCGGCCGGGCCATCGGCGTCCTGGTCGTCCAGAACCGCACCGAGCGGCGCTATGACGAGGAGGAGGTCGAGGACATCCAGACCATCGCCATGGTCCTGTCCGAGACGGTGTCCTCCGGCGAGTTGCTGGAACAGGACGAACTGCGCGACGTCGAACTGGCGCCCCATCGCCCCGAACGGCTGAAGGGTCAGAAGTTCGGCGACGGCCTGGCGGTCGGCCGGGTCGTCCTGCACGAGGCGCCTCTGCCGCCTGAGAAACTGCTGGCCGAAGACCCGGCGATGGAAGAGGCCCGGCTGAAGCTGGCCCTGGCCTCGCTGAAGACCGGCCTGGACGCCATGCTGGACAAGGGCCAGGGCCTGGCCGGCCCCTCGTTCGAGGTGCTGGAGACCTATCGCATGTTCGCCGACGACCGGGGCTGGAACCGGTCGCTGGAAGAGGCGGTCCGCAACGGCCTGACCGCCGAGGCGGCGGTAGACCGCGTCCGAAACGAACACCGCGCCCGGTTCGCCCAGGCCCGCGACCCCTATATCCGCGAAAGGCTGCACGATTTCGAAGACCTGGCCAACCGGCTGCTGCGGGTGCTGGCGGGCGACAAGCCGGGCGAACGCGAGCTGCCCGACGACGCCATTCTGGTCGCCCGTAACCTGGGTCCGGCGGATCTGCTGGAATATCCGCGCGACAAGCTTAAGGGCCTGCTGCTGGAAGAAGGCTCGGCCGCCAGCCACGCCGCCATCGTCGCCCGCGCGCTGCAGATTCCCTGCGTCGGCCGTCTGATGGGCCTGCGCGACCGGCTGTCGGAGGGTGACATCGTCATCGCCGATGGCGAGACCGGCGAGGCCTATCTGCGGCCCCGCCCCGACATGATCGAGGCGGTCCAGTCGCGGATGGCCGTGCGCGATCAACGCCAGGTCCAGTTCGCCCAGTTGCGCGACACTCCCGCCGTCACCCTGGACGGTCAACGCATCACCATCCTGACCAACGCCGGGCTGGCGGTGGACCTGGAGAACCTGAACGAGACTGGGGCCGAGGGCATCGGCCTGTTCCGCACCGAATTCCAGTTCATGGTCTCGGACGAACTGCCCCGGCTGGACGCCCAGACGGCCCTGTACAAGCTGGTGCTGGACGCCGCCGGCGACCGGCCCGTCACCTTCCGCACCCTGGATATCGGCGGCGACAAGGTCCTGCCCTATCTGGAGGCCGAGCGCGAAGAGAACCCGGCCCTGGGCCGCCGCGCCATCCGCCTGGGCCTGGACCGGCCGTCTCTTTTACGGATGCAACTGCGCGCCCTGCTGACGGCGGCGGCGGGCCGCGAGCTGCGCGTCATGTTCCCGATGATCGCCACGGTGGACGAATACCGGGCCGCGCGCGAACTGGTCGATGTCGAATGCGCCTGGGCCAAGCGGCGCGGCCGCGCCCTGCCCGCCCTTCTGCGGGTCGGGGCCATGGTCGAATGCCCGTCGCTGCTGTGGCATCTAGACGCGCTATTGCCGCTGACCGACTTCGTCTCGATCGGCACCAACGACCTGTTCCAGTACATGTACGCCGCCGACCGGACCAATCCTCTGGTCTCGGATCGCTACGACCCCCTGTCGCCCCCGACCCTGCGCGCCCTGCAGTCGATCCAGAAGGCCTGCGCCGACACCGGCACCCCCGTGTCGATCTGCGGCGAGCTGGCGGGCCGGCCGCTGGAGGCCTTCGCCCTGATCACCCTGGGCTTCACCCGTCTGTCGGCCCCGGCCGGCGGCGTCGGCCCGGTCAAGCGGATGATCCTGTCCGCCGACCTGACGGCCGCCCGCCGTGGGCTGAACAATCTGCTGAACCTGTCCACCGGCTCCGTCCGTAACGAGATCGAATCCCTGGCGCGAAAGTTGAACGTGTCCGTCTGAAGATCGTCGCGCGCGTCCCGATTAGGGAATCGCCGTTGATGGGACAGGGATTATGGTTTATCCACAGGACGCATCAGGACGGACTCCGGGGGGAGGCGCGTCCGGTCACGAAGACATGCTAACCGACGGGTCCGTTTCGAGTACGGGGCGGATTCAGGCCGTTCCGAGTGTGGGGTCAGGCGTCATGGCGCTGGATGCGGGGCACGCCCCCGAAGAGTTCAAGGCACATCCCGACTGGAAGGACGTCACGCCCTCCATCGCGGAGTCCGCGACTCTGGGCGACGGCCTGCGCCGCGCGCGCGAGCAGTCGGGCAAGTCCCTGGCCGATTTGGCCGCCGAGACCAAGGTCCACACCCGTTTCCTGATCGCTTTGGAACAGAACGACTGGTCGTCCCTGCCGTCCCGCGTCTTCGCCATCGGCTATGTGCGCGGCTATGCGGCGGCGCTGGGCCTGGACGAACAGCTGGCCGTCGAGCGGTTCAAGCGCGAAAGCCCCGACACCTCGGCGCCGTTGAAAGCGCCGATCGGCGTGGCCTTCGAGGACGTCAAACGCTATTCGCCGCGCATCATCGCCGGGATCGCCGTGGTGGCCCTGGCCGTCGTCGGCTGGAACATCTTCCAGCGCGTCAGTCTGATGCGGGCGCCCGAGCCGTCGGATATCGCCACTGTGCCCGAAAGCTGGTCCCTGGGCGCTGTGCCCGGCCAGGACGGGCTGATCGACCTCAGCGCGCCCCGCGCCGCCCCGCCCGACCAGACCACGCCGGCCCTCTATATCACGCCGGGTCTCGAGGCCCAGCTGACCGGGATCGACCCCAATGACCCGGCGGTGATCGCGGCAACGGCGGCGGCGAACAACGCCCCGGTGCAAAAGGCCTTCAACCCCCGCGGCGCCGTCTATGGCGCCCCCGCCACCGCCTCCCAGGTGGTGATCCAGGCCAAGAAGGCCGGCGCCCTGGTGGTGCGTCTCGCCGACGGGCAGGCCCTTTTCGCGCGCCAGATGGCGGCCGGCGAAGCCTGGCGCGCGCCCCTGGGCCTCAGCGCCGTCATCGACGTGTCGGATCCGGCGGCCTTCGACGTCTATCTGAACGGCGAACACGGCGGCGTCCTGCCGGCCGTCGTCACGCCCCTGACGCAACTCAACCGCCGCGCCGAGGACGCCGCCCGTCAGGTGGCGGACGAGCAGGCGCGCCGTCAGCTGCAGATTCAAGCTGACCGGGCGGCCCAGGCTCAAACTCAGGCCCAGCAGGCGGTCCCGCCTGTCACGCCCCTCGCCGGCGCCGCCACGACAAACTGATCGTCGCGCCCCCGTGGTCCCGCCGTCATCATCGGCCTATATGACCCTTCCATGAGCGATCACACCCACGTCCGACCCTGGCGCCATATCGAGCGTCGCAAGAGCCGCCAGATCCGCGTCGGCTCCGTCCTGGTGGGCGGCGACGCCCCGATCAGCGTCCAGTCGATGACCAATACGCCGACGTCCGACGCGGGGGCGACGATCGACCAGATCCGCCAGCTCGAAGAGGCCGGGGCCGACATCGTCCGCGTCTCCTGCCCCGACGTGGAATCGACCGAGGCGTTCAAGACCATCGCCCGCGAGGCCAAGGTCCCCTTGGTCGCCGACATCCACTTCCACTACAAGCGCGGCATCGAGGCGGCCCAGGCGGGCGCCGCCTGCCTGCGGATCAATCCCGGCAATATCGGCAGCGCCGACCGCGTCCGTGACGTGATCCAGGCCGCCAAGGACCACGGCTGCTCGATGCGGATCGGCGTCAACGCCGGCTCGCTGGAAAAGGAGCTGCTGGAGAAATACGGCGAGCCCTGCCCCGACGCCATGGTCGAGAGCGCCCTGAACCACGCCCGCATCCTGCAGGACCACGACTTTCACGAGTTCAAGATCTCGGTGAAGGCCTCCGACCCCTTCCTGACCGTCGCCGCCTACCAACAATTGGCGGACGCCATCGACTGCCCCCTGCACCTGGGCGTGACCGAGGCCGGCCCCCTGCGCACCGGCACGATCAAGTCGGCCATCGGCCTGGGCTCGATGCTGTGGGCCGGCATCGGCGACACCATCCGCGTCTCCCTGGCCGCCGATCCGGTCGAGGAGATCAAGGTCGGCTTCGACATCCTGAAGTCGCTGGGCCTGCGCCACCGGGGCGTCAACATCATCGCCTGCCCGTCGTGCGCCCGTCAGGGCTTCAACGTCATCGAGACCGTGGCCCTGCTGGAAGAGAAACTGGCCCATATCTCGACGCCGATGAGCCTGTCGGTCATCGGCTGCGTCGTGAACGGCCCGGGCGAGGCCCTCTATACCGACATCGGCTTCACCGGCGGCGGCAAGGGCGCCGGTATGATCTATCTCAACGGCAAGATCGCCCACAAACAGGCCAACGACGGCATGATCGACCACATCGTCGACCTCGTCGAACAGAAGGCCGCCGAACTGGACGCAGCGCGGGCGGCGGAGCTCCAGGCGGCGGAATAGGCCGCGCATGAGTTGTGTCAGTTTTGACAAATTACGCGCGCCTTGATTGACGGCTCACGCCTCAAATGCAACCTATGCCGTAAGTTCACCTGGGAGGGTGAACTGTAATCCATTGAGGGGCTTCATGATATTCCGTAACTACGCACGCTTCGGCGTGCGTGCGCTCGCGCTTGTCGGCGTGGCGTTGTCTCTGCCTGCCTGCGCTACCGTGACGCGTGGCTCGAGCCAGCAATTCTCCGTCCAGAGCACGCCGCCGGGCGCGCAGGTCAGCACGTCGAACGGCTTCGAATGCCAGGCGACCCCCTGCACCTTCCGCATGCCCCGCAAGGACGCCTTCCGCATCACGGTGTCGAAGGAGGGCTATGTCGCCCAGACCCACGACATCACCAGCAGCGTCTCGGGCGCGGGCGGCACGGCCATGGCCGGCAACATCCTGATCGGCGGCCTCATCGGCGGCGCCATCGACGCGACCTCCGGCGCCATGAACGACCTGAAGCCCAATCCGCTGATCGTCACCTTGCGCACGCCGGCCGAAGAGGCGGCAGCCGCCCGGTCCGTCGCTCCGACCACCACCCCGACTGGAGATCAATAATGTTTCGCCGTCTCGCTTCTGCTGCTTGCCTGACCGCGCTGCTGGGCGTCGCCGCCTGCGCCAGCCCGTCGAACCCAGCCCTGATGACCCTGGCCGCCACGCCCGGACTTACCGCCGCGCCCGGTGATCTCGGGTACAAGTCGGTGACGACGGTCACGGTTTCCGGCGGGCAGGACACCAATCCGATGTGGACGTCGCAAGTGTCCAATGCGGACTTCAAGACCGCCCTGGAAGGCTCTTTGGCCGCTGCCGGTTACATGGGCACGGAGGGTCAGCCGATGACGGTCTCCGCATCTCTGATCGACCTCAAACAGCCCTTTGCCGGCCTCGACATGTCCGTCACCAGCCAGATCCGTTACACGGTGCAGCGCGCAGACCGCACCGTCTTCGACGAGACGGTGGCGGCGACCGGAACGGCGACCATGGGTCAAGCTTTCATGGGCGTCGAACGTCTGCGGATGGCCAACGAGGCCTCCATCCGCGAAAACATCAAGGAATTCCTGACCCGCTTCCGCGCCCGCGCGCGCTGACCGAACCTCAGGAAGGCCACAGCGACGGCGGACTCCAACCCGCCGTCGTTCTTGTTCAGATCACCCCGAACAGCCGCAGCGCCTGATAGCCCGCCGACAGCAGCACCACGGCGCCGACCCCATAGGTCAGGACCCGGCGTGGCGAGATCCGGGCGATCACCCCGGCGAAGGGGGCGGCGATCAGGCCGCCCAGGATCAGCCCCCCGACGGAGGCCGCGTGGGTGGCGATCCCTTCGGCCTGCTCCCAATGGCCGGTCAGCAGGGCGGCCAGGAAGGTCGCGGAAATAGCCGAGGTGACGAAGAATTCCGCCGTATTGGTGGTGCCGATCGAGGCGCGCGGATCGCCGCCCGATCCCACGAGCGTGGTGGTGACCGTGGGGCCCCAGCCGCCGCCGCCGATGGCGTCGAAGAAGCCGCCGACCAGGCCCAAGGGGCCCGCCGCTCGAAGCGGAAAGATCCGTTCGCGCGTCTGACGGGTGGCGCGCCAGATGATGACCCCGCCCATGAAGGTCAGGTAGGCGGTGATCCAGGGCTTCACCAGATCGCCGTCGACACTGGTCAGGACGAAGGCGCCCAGGCTGCCGCCGACGACGCCGCCCAGGACCAGCGGCGTGAACAGCTTCCAGTTCACATTCCTGTTCACCGCATGAGACCCGGCGGAGGCGGCCGTGGTGAAGACTTCGGCGGCGTGGACACTGGCCGAAGCGGTCGCGGGCGGCACGCCGAACGACAGCAGAACCGTCGATGAAATCACCCCGTAGGCCATGCCCAGGGCGCCGTCGACCGACTGGGCCAGGAAACCGACGAGGAGGAAGACGAGGAAATCTTGCATGGCGGCCCCGGAGGTTGGTCGTGACGGTGTGGCTTATTTTCCTAGCGGGTCAATAGGAGAAGAATTCACCGCCGCTTGCAGCAGGGTTCGCGCCTCGAACACCGCTGCAATGGCGTCGCGCCCGTCCTGCAGCACGGGTTGAAGCGGACAGGTTTCGACGTCCGGGCAGGTTTCGCAAGGTCCATGGGCGGTGCGCGACGCGCAGGGCGCCAGGGCCAGCGGCCCTTCCAGCGCCCGGATCACATCGGCGAAACTGATGGCCTCCGCCGACGCCGCCAGGGCGTAGCCGCCGGTTCTCCCCCTCTTCGACACCAGCAGTCCCTGACGCCGCAAGTCCAGCAATATGGCCTCGAGAAACTTGCGCGGCGCCGTCGCCGCCTCGGCGATCTCACCGATCGTGGCGGGGCCGCCGCCGGGCAGGCCGGCCAGATGGATCATGGCGCGCAGCGCATAGCGGGACCGGTTCGACAACATGGTCCGTGATCGCGTGATCACGCGCCGGACGCAAGACGTGGGACAGGGACCGGTGATCGCGCCTGACGCCGTCCTCATGCAAAATCACAATCCCGGCGCCACGCCTCGGTTCAGGCGACAATCGACAGCACGCCCCCCGGCGCGCTAAGGACGGCGCTCTCTTTCTCCAGGATTTCCCCTTGCGTCTGCCCCAGGCCCGTCTCGATCAGGTGCTCGACCGTTTCCACGAGGTGGAGGCCCGGATGGGGGCCGCGACGGACGGCGTCGAGATCGTTCGCCTGTCCAAGGAACATGCCGAGCTCAAGCCCGTCGCCGACGCGGTTCAGGACTTGGCCCGTCTCCGCGCTGAGATGGTCGATCTGGAGGCGATGGCCGCCGATCCCGAAATGGCCGCCATGGCCCAGGACGAGTTGCGCGACCTGACCGAGCGCCTGCCGGGCCTGGAACGCGACGTCGCCCTGCTGCTGGCCCCGCGCGACGCCGACGAGAACGCCTCGGCCGTGCTGGAAGTCCGCGCCGGCACCGGCGGCGACGAGGCGGCCCTGTTCGCCGGCGACCTGTTCCGCATGTATTCGCGCTACGCCTCGACGCGCGGCTGGCGGATCGAGCTGGATTCGGCGACCGAAGGCGACGCCGGCGGCTACAAGGAAATCATCGCCACCGTCACCGGCGACGGGGTGTTCGGCCGACTGAAGTTCGAAAGCGGCGTCCACCGGGTCCAGCGCGTGCCGACGACCGAGGCCGGGGGCCGCATCCACACCTCGGCCGCCACCGTCGCCGTCCTGCCCGAGGTCGAGGACGTCGAGATCGAGATCCTGGAAAAGGACATCCGCATCGACACCTTCCGCGCCTCCGGCTCGGGCGGTCAGCACGTCAACAAGACGGATTCGGCCGTGCGGATCACCCACCTTCCAACCGGGATCGTGGCCACCAGCTCCGAAAAGTCGCAGCACGTAAACCGCGACAAGGCGATGAAGAACCTGCGGGTGCGCCTGTACGACATGCAACGTCAGGCCAAGGATCTGGCCCGCGCCGACTCGCGCAAGTCCCAGGTCGGGTCCGGCGACCGGTCAGAGCGGATCCGCACCTACAACTTCCCCCAAGGGCGCGTGACCGACCACCGCATCGGCCTGACCCTGCACAGCCTGCCCCAGATCCTGGAAGGCGACCTGGACCCCATGCTGAACGCCCTGATCGCCGAGGATCAGGCCGCACGCCTGGCGGATCTCGAGGCCGAGTTCGGCTGATCAGCCCAGCACGCCCGTCATCGGCAGACACAGCACCAGACCGGTGGCGGCGGTATAGCCGGCGAAGGCGTGGATCGAGCGGCGGCGGCAGGTGACGGCCTCGGGCTCGCCGATACGCGGCGCTTGATCGGTCCAGAGCAGGTACAGAGCCTGCACCGTCCAGCCGGCCATGAAGGCGGCGACGGCCCAGCCGCTGAGGGCCGCCAGCGTCGCGCCGGACAGCATGATCAGCACGCCGGCCAGCACGATCACGCCGTCCCCAACCTGCTCCCCGAGCGGTATCGCGATCAACCCAGCCAAGGCGCGTTGCAGACGCCAGTTGAGCCAGGCCTGATACAGAAGCATCAGCCCGCCCAAGACGTAGAAAACCCCGATCGCGCGCGCTGCCCACTCCATGGCAGGAATAAGGCGTCATTCCCGAGCGGGCCGTAAGTGCGGAAAACCCCTTATTTCGCGGAAAGCGCCCGACCGGCGCATCCAAGACACATCCGTTGATATCTCAGACCGAGAGCGCAGCTTCCGCCTGGAGGGCCCGCACGACCGCCGGACGGCTCGCCATCCGGTCGTAGTGCGCCTGAACCCGTGGAAACTCGGCGATGTCGACGCCGTCGCCTTCCAGCCAGCCGGAGAAGGTGAACAGATAGGGGTCGGCGACCGAATAGGCGTCGCCCAGCACCCAGTCGCCCCCGCCGTTCTGGGCCAGATCCGCTTCGATCAGGACGAAGCAATCCCGCATGTTCTGCGTCACCTTGGCCGCCATCGAGGCCTGGGCCGCCACATCGTCGCTCCAGCGCGAGGCCCGTCGGCCATGGGCGTGGGCCACATGGACGGTGGAGGCGAGATAGAGGTTGAAGGCCTGCATCCGGGCGAAGGCGAACGGATCGACCGGCGCCAGCAGTCCCGGCGGCGCGAGCGCGGCGATATAGGCCAGGATGGCCGGGCTTTCGGTCAGGATCCCCTGATCGGTCGCCAGGGCCGGGACCCGTCCCTTGGGATTGAGGGCCAGAAACGCCGGTTTCTGCTGGTCGCCGCGGGCGAAATCGACCAGCCGAACCTCGAAGTTCAGGCCGGACTCTTCCAGTGCGATATGGCTGGCCCGGCTGCAGGATCCGGGCGCAGTATAGAGCGTCAGCATGTTCAGGCCTCGCCGAGAATTAGAAAAGGCGGCGAGATCATCGCCGCCTTTTCAGGTGTCTTACAGGTCCAGCAGGGCCCGCTGCGGGTCTTCCAGCAGTTCCTTGACCCGGACCAGGAAGGTCACGGCTTCCTTGCCGTCCACGATCCGGTGGTCATAGCTGAGGGCCAGATACATCATCGGGCGGATCTTGACCTCGCCGTTGATGGCCATCGGGCGCTGGACGATGTTGTGCATGCCCAGGATGCCCGACTGCGGCGCGTTCAGGATCGGCGTCGACATCAGCGACCCATAGGTGCCGCCGTTGGTGATGGTGAAGGTGCCGCCCTGCATCTGATCCATGGTCAGGTCGCCGTCACGCGCGGCCTTGCCCAGGGCGCCGATGCCCTTTTCGATGCCGGCCAGCGTCAGGGTGTCGGCGTCGCGCAGCACCGGAACCACCAGTCCCTTGTCGGTGCCGACGGCGACGCCGATGTCATAGTGGTTCTTGTAGATGATGTCCGTGCCGTCGATCTCGGCGTTGACGGCCGGGATCTCGTGCAGGGCCGCGACGACGGCCTTGGTGAAGAAGGACATAAAGCCCAGCTTCACGCCGTGGCGCTTCTCGAACACGTCCTTGTACTGGGCGCGCAGGGCCATGACGTTCGTCATGTCCACCTCGTTGAAGGTGGTCAGCTGGGCGGCGGTGTTCTGCGATTCCTTCAGGCGACGGGCGATGGTCTGACGCAGGCGCGTCATCTTCACCCGCTCCTCGCGCGGACCGACAGCGCGCGGCGCCGAGGGGGCGGCGGCGGCCGGAGCCGGAGCAGCGGCGCCGATGGCGGCGATGGCGTCAGCCTTGGTGATATTGCCCTTTGGCCCGGTGGCGGCGATGGCCTTCGGGTCCAGATTGTTCTCGGCCACCACGCGCTGAACGGCGGGCGACAGGGCGTCGTTCTTGGCGACCTGGGCCGAGCCGGTGTTGGCCGGGGCGGCGGCAGGCGCAGCCGGAGCCGGCGCAGCGGCGGCCGGAGCCGCAGCGGCGCCCGAACCCGAGATCGAGCCGATCTTCTGGCCGGGGGTGACGGTCGCGCCTTCGTCGGCGGCGATGGTCAGCACGCCGTCAGCCGGCGCCGACACCTCGACCGCGACCTTGTCGGTCTCGATCTCGACCAGCAGTTCGTCCTTCTTGACCGCATCGCCGCTCTTCTTGAGCCATTTGCCCATCGAACCCTCGGCGACGCTTTCGCCCATGACCGGCACGGTGATGTCGATGCTCGACGCAGCGGCGGCAGGCGCAGCCTTGGCCTCAGCCTTGGCGGCCTTGGCCGGAGCCGCAGCAGCGGCCGCGCCGCCTTCGGTCACCGAACCCAGGACGGTGCCCGGCACGACGGTGTCGCCCTCGGCGGCGTTGATCGCGCCCAGGACGCCGTCGGCCGGGGCCACGACTTCCAGCGACACCTTGTCGGTTTCCAGTTCGACGAGCAGTTCGTCCTTCTTGACCGCGTCGCCGACCTTCTTGGTCCATTTCGCGATGGTGGCCTCGGTGACGGATTCACCGAGGGCGGGGGTCAGGATGTCGGCCATGTCGGGTCCAGCTGTCTTTCGGAGTGTCTTGTGACGTGTATCAGGCGAAGGCTTCGTTGGTGAAGGTCTCGAGTTCCTTCAGGTGTCGGCTCATCAGGCCGGCGGCCGTAGAGGCCGAGCCGGGACGACCGACATAGCGGGCGCGCTTGGAGGCGACGTCCAGCTTGTCGAGCGTCAGCTCCAGCCACGGATCGACGAAGGTCCATCCGCCCATATTCTTCGGCTCTTCCTGGCACCAGACCACTTCCGCCTTCGGGAAGCGGGCCAGTTCCTTGCGCAGGGACTGGATCGGCCACGGATAGAACTGTTCCAGGCGCAGGATATAGACGTCGTCCACCGCCTGGCCGTCCTTGGCCTTCTTCTCGCGGGCGTCCAGCAGGTCGTAATAGACCTTGCCCGAGCACAGGATGACGCGGCGGATCGCCTTGTCGGCCTTGATCTTGATCCCGGCGACGTCGGGGCGCGTCTGGGCGTCGTCGTGCAGGACGCGGTGGAAGGACGAACCCTCCGCCAGATCCTTCATCGTCGAGACCGCCTTCTTGTGACGCAGCAGGCTCTTGGGCGTCATCAGGATCAGCGGCTTGCGGAACGGCCGGTGCATCTGGCGACGCAGGATGTGGAAATAGTTGGCCGGGGTGGTGCAGTTGGCGACCTGCATATTGTCTTCGGCGCACTGTTGCAGGAACCGCTCCAGGCGGGCCGACGAGTGTTCCGGCCCCTGGCCTTCATAGCCGTGCGGCAGCAGCATGGTCAGGCCGCTCATCCGCAGCCATTTGCGTTCGCCCGAGCTGATGAACTGGTCGATCACCACCTGGGCGCCGTTCACGAAGTCGCCGAACTGGGCTTCCCACATGACCATGGTGTTGGGGTCGGCCAGCGAGTAGCCGTACTCGAAGCCCAGCACCGCCTCTTCCGACAGGGCCGAGTCGATGACCTCGTAGTTGGCCTGGCCTTCGCGCAGGTTGTTCAGCGGGATGTAACGCTCTTCGGTCGTCTGATCGATGATGCCCGAATGGCGCTGCGAGAAGGTGCCGCGCACCGAATCCTGGCCCGACAGGCGAACCGGAAAGCCTTCATCCACCAGCGAGGCGAAGGCCAGGCTCTCGGCCGTGGCCCAGTCCAGGTTCTCGCCCGAGGTGATGGCCTCGCGCCGGCCGTCGATGACCCGTTTCAGCGTCTTGTGCATGTCGACGCTGTTGGGGATCGTGGTCAGGCGATGGCCCAGGTCGGTCAGTTTGGCCAGGGGCACGGCCGTCTCGCCGCGCAGCTCGTCCTTGGGCGACTGGAAGCCCTGCCACTGGCCGTCCAGCCAGTCGGCCTTCTCGGCGGACCAGGTCTTTCCGGCCTCGAACTGTTCGTCCAGGAAGGTGTCGAACCGGGCGATCTCGGCGTCCACATCGGCCTGCGTCAGCACGCCCTCGGCGACCAGACGCTGCGAATACAGTTCGCGGGTCGAGGGCTGGGCGCGGATCTTCGAATACATCAGCGGCTGGGTGAAGGTGGGATCGTCGCCTTCGTTGTGGCCGAAGCGGCGGTAGCAGAACATGTCCACCACCGCGTCCTTGTGGAATTTCTGGCGGTATTCGGTGGCCACCTTGGCGGCGAAGACGACCGCTTCGGGATCATCGCCGTTCACGTGGAAGATCGGCGCCTGGACCATCAGCGCCACATCCGACGGATAGGGCGACGAGCGCGAGTTCCGCGGGCTGGTGGTGAAGCCGATCTGGTTGTTGATGACGAAATGCAGGGTGCCGCCGGTGCGGTAGCCCTTCAGACCCATCAGAGCGAAACATTCGGCCACCACGCCCTGGCCGGCGAAGGCGGCGTCGCCGTGGATCAGCAGGGGCACGACCTTGGACCGGTCAAGCGCCCATTCGGCCTCGGGCTTGCCGGCGTTGGCGTCGCGGATGTCGAAGGCCTGTTTGGCGCGCGCCTTGCCCAGGACGACCGGATTGACGATCTCGAGGTGCGACGGGTTGGCGGTCAGCGACAGGTGGACGTGGTTGCCGTCGAACTCGCGGTTTGAGCTGGCGCCCATGTGATATTTGACGTCGCCCGAACCGTCGATGTCGCTGGGCACGGCCGAGCCGCCCTGGAACTCGTGGAAGATGACCTTGTAGGGCTTGCCCATCACGGCGGCGAGCACGTTCAGGCGGCCGCGGTGGGCCATGCCCAGAACGACTTCATCGACGCCCAGATTGCCGCCGCGCTTGATCACCTGCTCCAGCGCCGGGACCATGGCCTCGCCGCCGTCCAGGCCAAACCGCTTGGTGCCGGGGAAACGCTTGTGCAGGAACCGCTCGAAGCCTTCAGCCTCGATCAGCTTGTTCAGGATGGCCAGCTTGCCTTCCTTGGTGAAGGCGTTCTGCTCGAACTTGTCGGCGCCCTCGAACCGCTGTTGCAGCCAGGACTTCTCTTCCGGCTCGGCGATGTGCATGTACTGGATGCCGATGGTGCCGCAATAGGTGCGCTTCAGCAGGTCAAGGACTTCGCGGATCGTCCCGGTCTGAAGCCCTAGAACCCCATCCAGGAAGATCGGGCGGTCCATGTCGGCTTCGCTGAAGCCATAGAATTCCGGCGTCAGCTCCGGGTTTTCGACCGGCTGTTCGATGCCCAGCGGGTCCAGCTTGGCCTGCAGATGGCCGCGCACGCGATAGCTGCGGATCAGCATCAGGACGCGAATGGAATCATGGGCGGCGGCGCGGATCGCGTCAGCGGACACCTCGACGGGCGCAGCCTTGGCCGTTGCGGGCGCCGGCGCTGCGCCGGGCTTCTTCGGATCAGGCTTGGGCGCCGGCCAACGGCCGTCGAACACGGCGTTCGCCTCATTGGGCTCCGTCGCCGTGCCACGTCCCCAGCCGCCGGCCTCGGCCGAGGCCTTCACGCTGGCGGCGTTGTCGCGCAACTGGTCAAAGAAGGCTTTCCATTCCGCCGAGACCGAGCCCGGATCGGTGGCCCATTTCTCGTGCAGCTCCTCGATATAGGCCGCATTGGACCCGTAGAGGAATGAGGTCTCGGCAAAGACCTGGTTCAGCCGACCGGCATCGTCCGCCATCGTTTTTCGCAATCCCTGGCCCCCGACGGACACATCTCCGTGAGGGGTGCGCCCGTCATATAGGCCCGCTTTCCTTATGGGTCATGACCGAAACGGGGCAATTCGGTGAGAAATTGGTCGCAACCGCAAAGAAAAACGCCCCCGGCCGAAACCGGGGGCGTCCAATCCTGCCGCAACCGGCATTTTTCGTTCCCCCTCCCCCGCAGGGGGAGGGAGAGGTTCGTGCGATCAGCCCTTCAGCACTTCCACCAGGGTCTTGCCCAGGCGGGCCGGCGATTCCGACATGCGGATGCCGGCGGCTTCCATCGCCGCGATCTTGGATTCCGCATCGCCCTTGCCGCCCGAGACGACGGCGCCGGCGTGGCCCATGGTGCGGCCCTTGGGCGCCGTACGACCCGCGATGAAGCCGGCCATCGGCTTGGAGCGGCCCTTCTTGGCTTCGTCGATCAGGAACTGGGCGGCGTCTTCTTCGGCGCCGCCGCCGATTTCACCGATCATGATGATCGAGGTGGTTTCCGGATCGGCCAGGAACAGCTCCAGCACGTCAATGAACTCGGTGCCCTTGACCGGGTCGCCGCCGATGCCGACGGCCGTGGTCTGGCCCAGGCCTTCGTTCGAGGTCTGGAACACGGCTTCATAGGTCAGGGTGCCCGAACGCGACACGATGCCGACCGAGCCCTTCTTGAAGATATTGCCCGGCATGATGCCGATCTTGCACTCGTCCGGCGTCAGGATGCCGGGGCAGTTCGGGCCCAAGAGGCGCGACTTGGAGCCTTCCAGGCGGCGCTTGACGTTGACCATGTCCATCACCGGGATGCCCTCGGTGATGCAGGTGATGAAGGGGATCTCGGCGTCGATGGCTTCGATGATGGCGGCGGCCGCGCCCGACGGCGGGACATAGATCACCGAGGCGTCAGCGCCCGTGGCGTCCTTGGCTTCGGCGACCGAGGCGTAGATCGGCAGGGTTTCGCCGTGCGAACCCGTCCAGTTGGTGCCGCCCTTGGTCGGGTGCACGCCGGCGACCATCTGGGTGCCGTGATAGGCCAGGGCCTGTTCGGTGTGGAAGCCGCCGGTCTTGCCGGTCAGGCCCTGGACGATGATCTTGGTGTCTTTGTTGACGAGGATGGACATGAGGTCTCGTTTCTGGGGTTAGGCGGAAAGGAAAGGATTTTCGACCCGGACCGACCCGTAGGTCTGACCGTGATTGAGATCTTCGGAGTAGAGGACTTTCGCCCCGAGCCGTTCGGCGGCGGCGATGATGGCGCCGTCCCAGTAGGATATCTGATGGCGCTGGGACAGATCGACGGCGGCGAGGACGACGGCGGGATCGATGGACTGGCAAGGCTTCTTCGCCAGCGTACGAACCCAGCGCCGAGCCGTTTCCGGCGTGAGAGGGCGCGCGCCCTTGCGGGTCGCTACATTGTAAAACTCGGCCAGCACCTGCCCGGACGTTCCGTACCGGCCCTGAAGGATGATGCGTCGCGCGATGTCACGCTTTTCCGGCGCAACCCGCCCCCCTTGGGCCGCATAGATCAGGATATTGGTGTCGAGGAAGACTTCAGCCCCAGCGATCAAAGCGAGGCTCTCCGCTGTAGGTTTCCTCGCGGCTGAACCGCCAGTCGCCCATGTCCCCTTCGGACTCGTCGATCAGCTTCAGCAATTCCTGCGTCGCTTCGTCATGTTCGACCTCCTGCTCGACCAACCGGGTCAGGAAGCCGCGCACCATCTCGTTGACGCTGGTCCGCTTCATGGCCGCCAGCACCCGCACCTTGTCGAGCAGGTCGTCGTCGATGGCGAGGGTCAGGTTGCGGGTCACGCGGCGCTCTACACGGGTTATGTGTAACACATAGCCCGTGGGCCCGGGTTAGTCGAGCCTCGGCAACATATAGATCAGCGTGGATCCTGGGCCCGTCCGATCCAGCCCGAGAAGCCGCATTTGCCCCGTTCGAGCCATCGCCACGAACTGGGCGTCAGAAAGGCTTCGCGCCGGCGCCCGGCCCTCGGGGGTCTGCAGCCAAGCATAGGCGTCAAGGCCGACCGTGTTGATGGAATCGAACTTCATGAGGCCGCTCAGCCGTTGGGCCAGGGCGCGATGATCGGTGGGGCGGACGGCGACCCCGCAGAAATCCAGCACAATCGTCTCGCGCCCGACGCGCCGCGTCATCCGGCCCGTCATGACGATGCTCATGTCGGTGGCGTTGGTGCGCATGAAGCCTGCGAGTTCCGTGGCGTTGCGAAGTCGCGGCGTCATGCTTTCCGGCACAGGCGAAAAGCCGGCCTCCGCCGCCAGAATCGCCGCTTGAGCGCGGTCGCCCTGCGAAGCGACGCAGATGGTGTTCAAGGTCGCGATAATGTCGGTGGGTTCAGGCGCCGCCACAGACTGCGCGGAAAGCGCAGGGGGCGCACATAGAAATATCAACGAAGCCGCTAAGGCCCGAACAACCCGATGAGCGCCCATAGAAAACAGGGTTCATCAGGGTTGCACCGGTGTCAACCACCCCCCTGAACGGGTCAGGGGGAATGCTGGGGCCGGAGGGTGAGCCCAGCGACGCCCGGGGGCGAAACCACGAGCCTGGAAACCGCAGGCTATCTCGTTGACGCTGATCCGCTTCATGACCGCCAGCACTCGCACCTTGTCGAGCAGGTCGCCGTCGACGGCGATGGTGAGGTTGCGAGTCTCGCTATGTGGAGCACACAATCCGTGGCGTAGCTCACTTGCCTACGGGATAGTTGACGGAAAGCTCCAGCTTGTCGTCAGGCGTCTTCAGCGCATGGATGCGGCTGCCGTCCGGCAGGTCCCAAACCACGAGTTCGAGATCAGGAGGCAGGACGTACTTCTGTGTATCGTAACTTCCCGGACCGCCGACGCGCTGTCCGTTAGACTGAAGGCGTGACACCTGGTCCACCCAGTCAGAAGGTGCAGGGCCAATGAGCACGACGCAGATGCGCTCCCCCGGATTAAGCTCGGAGACTCGATGTTGATCGAGATGAATGATCGCTTCACCGGCGCGGTAATAGTCGCGCCATTCCATCTCGTCGGGAGTGGCGGCCTGACCCTGCGGCCAGCCCTTGCGACGCGCCAAAGCCGCCAGACCGTCTCGAGACACAGGCGTAGTGGCAAGGCAGGCCTCGCCAAACGCCTGAATTCTGGCGTCGCCGCCAGCCTCTCCGGCCAATAGACCGAGAGCGACCAGAGCGACGCCCGAAATCATCAGCCGACCGCAGCCACGATCTTCTGGGCTGCGTCGTCCAGATCGTCGGCGGCCTGGATGGTCAGGCCGGACTCGTTCAGGATTTTCTTGCCCAGTTCGGCGTTGGTGCCTTCCAGACGCACGACCAGCGGCACCTTCAGACCGACTTCCTTCACCGCGGCGACGACGCCCTCGGCGATGACGTCGCACTTCATGATGCCGCCGAAGATGTTGACCAGGATGCCCTGGACGTTCGGGTCGGCGGTGATGATCTTGAAGGCCGCAGCGACCTTTTCCTTACCGGCGCCGCCGCCGACGTCGCAGAAGTTGGCCGGCTCCTTGCCGTACAGCTTGATGATGTCCATCGTCGCCATGGCCAGGCCGGCGCCGTTGACCATGCAACCGATGTTGCCGTCCAGCGAGACATAGGCGAGGTCCCACTTGGAGGCTTCGATTTCCTTGGCGTCTTCCTCGGTTTCGTCGCGCAGGGCCTTGATGTCGTCGTGACGGAACAGGGCGTTGCCGTCGAAGCTGACCTTGGCGTCCAGCACGCGCAGATGGCCGTCCTTCATGACGATCAGCGGGTTCACCTCCAGCATGTCCATGTCCTTCTCGACGAAGGCCTTGTACAGGGCGGGGAACAGGGACTTTGCGTCTTCGGCGGCGGCGCCCGTCAGGCCGTAGGCGGCGCTGATGGCGGCGACGTCGGCGTCGGTCACGCCGGTGGCGGGGTCGATGACGATATTCTGGATCTTTTCGGGCGTGTCGTGGGCGACGGTTTCGATGTCCATGCCGCCTTCGGTCGAGACGACGAAGGCGATGCGGCCATAGGCGCGGTCGACCAGCAGCGAGCAGTACAGTTCACGATCGATGTCGGCGCCGTCCTCGATATAGAGGCGGTTGACCTGTTTGCCGGCGTCGCCCGTCTGGGCGGTGACCAGGGTGTTGCCCAGCATTTCCTTGGCGTGGGCGACGGCCTCTTCGACCGAGAAGGCCAGGCGCACGCCGCCCTTGGCGTCGGCCGGCAGTTCCTTGAACTTGCCCTTGCCGCGGCCGCCGGCGTGGATCTGCGATTTCACGACATAGAGGGGGCCGGGCAGGGATTTGGCGGCCGCCTCGACCTGATCGACGGACGTCACCGCGACGCCTTCGGCGACCGGGGCGCCGAAACCTTTGAGGACCTGCTTGGCCTGATATTCGTGGATGTTCATGAGGGACCGTCGCAACCGCTGCTGGGAGAGTTGCGGGGCTTATAGGCCCCGTCCGTTCGCAGGTGCAACCGTCCACAGCCTCCCTTTAGTCGACCCAGTCCCGCTTCAACGTCCGCGAGGCCCCGATCAGCAGGATCGCCGCCAGCACATAGAAGCCCATGCCGGTGTAGATGGCCCACCTCAGGCTCTCCTCTCCGAAGCGGGGCGCCAGCAGGTCGCTCATCCAGCCGAAATAGTAGAAGCCGACCGCGATCCCGAGCAGATTGTTCAGCAGCAGGAACAGGGCCGAGGCCGTGGACCGCATGGCCGCCGGCACCAGATGCTGGACCGCCGCCGTGATCGGCCCCAGCCACGCCAGGTTCAGGCCGGTGGGCAACAGGAAGATCAGGAAGGCCAGCACCAGTTGCTGGGTATTGCTGCCCCCGCCCGGCAGGACCAGGCCGATCAGCCAGGGCGAGTTCATCGCCAGGATGAAACAGGGCGCCGAGATCAGGAAGGCAATGGCCGGGGTCAGGGGATAGGCGCCCTTGCCCTTTTTCGACAGCTTGTCGGCTATCATCCCGCCCAGCCAGATGCCGAGAATGCCGCCGATCAGGGCGATGCCCGAATAATACCAGCTGGTCTGACGCAGGGTCAGGTCGAAACTGCGCATGAAGAACAGCGGCAGCCAGCCGGCGACGCCATAGCCGCACACCGAAGACGAGGCCGCGCCCAGGCCCAGCAGCCAGAAGCTGGGCTTCTTGATCACCACCGAGGCGGTGCGTCGCGCCACCATCAGCGACACCCCGATCACGCCCGCCAGCAGGCCAGCGAAGGCCAGGACCAGCGGACTGCCCAGGGACACGCCCAACAGCCAGTTCGCCGCCGCCAGGATCAGCAGCCCGGCGCCCAGGCCCAGCATGACCTGGGCCGCGATCTTGCCGGCCCGGTCGGTGCCGACCGGCGCCGCCGCCAGGGCCGCGACTTGGGCCTCGGTCTTGACCGCATCGGTCCCGCCGCGCTTGGGATCCTTGACCGTCAGCCGCAGCAGGGGCGCGACCAGCACCCCCAGCAGACCGACGACGATAAAGGCCGTGCGCCAGCCGTAGGTCGCCGCCAGCAGCCCCCCGACCAGGGTGCCCGCCGCCATGCCCAGCGGTATCCCGAAGGCGAAGGCCGCCAGGGCCCGCGCCCGCTGATGCGGCGGGAAATAGTCGGCGATCAGCGAATAGGCCGGCGCCACCCCGCCCGCCTCGCCGACGCCCACCCCCATCCGGCACAGGAACAGCTGGCCGAACGACCCGGCCATGCCGCACAGGGCGGTGAAGCCCGACCAGACCGCCAGGGCCCCGGTCATGATCCACACCCGGCTGAACCGGTCGGCCAGCCAGGCCAGGGGAATGGCTAGGGTCGAATAGACCGAGGCGAAGGCGATGCCGCCCAACAGGCCGAACTGGCTGTCGGACATGCCGAACTCTTCCTTCAGCGGCGCGGCCAGGATGCCGATGATCTGCCGGTCCAGGAAGTTCAGCATGTAGATCAGGATCAGCACCGCCAGCACATAGAAGCGGTAGCCCGGTCGGTGCGGCGCGGGCGCCTGCCCGTCCGTCAGCGTGTCGGTCGTCATCGGCGTTTCCCTCGGCGTGTTCTTCTTGTTGGGGCGAGCCTAGCCCCAAGTCCCATTTCTGCAAAGCAAAGGGCGGCGGCCCTGGGACCGCCGCCCTCTGTCAGGCGTCAATCAGGCCCTTCAGAACTTCAGGCCCAGGGTGGCCGTGACCGTGCGCGGCGGGCCATAGAAGGCGATGATGGAGTCGCCCGTCAGCGCGCCGGGGAAGGTGTAGCCGCCGACCTTGTAGCGTTCGTCGCCCAGGTTCTTGCCGTGAATGCCGAAGGTCAGCCGGTCGTCGGACGAGGTCCAGACCAGGCTCGCGTCATACATCCAGTAGGCGCCTTGATCGAGCAGGGGCGCCGGGGTCTCGAACTGCTGGTAGTCGCCGCGATAGGCGACCGACGGACTGAAGGCGATCGACGACCCGTTCTCCATGAACCAGCTGTAGCTCGCGCCGATCGAACCGGTCCATTCCGGGGTGTTCTGGAAGTTGCGCTGCGAAGACACATCGACGAAGCAGCCGACCGCCGTGGGGCAGGTCGAGTTCAGCGGACCGGTCGGGATATAGGCCAGGAACTGGTCGAACTGGGCGTCGATATAGCTGAGCGACGCCTGGATCGTCAGGGCGGAGGTCGGGCGGAAGCGGCCCTCGAACTCCCAGCCCCGGATCGACGAGGCGCCGACATTGTCCACCACCGAGGCGATGGTTGCGCCGGCCGGATATTGGGTCGTGATCTGCTGATCTTCGTAGCTGGAGTCGAAGATCGCCGTGGCGAAGGTCAGGCGGCGATTCAGCAACGAGCCCTTCAAGCCGAGTTCGTAGGTCTCGACCGTCTCGGGGTCATAGCCGTTGACGGTGGCGGGATAGAGGACCGCATCGCCGCGCATGTCGAAGCCGCCCGACTTGAACCCCTCGCCCCATGAGGCATAGGCCGTCAGGTCGGAACCGAACTTGTAGTTGACCGAAATGCGCGGCGTGAATTTCTCGAACTCGCGGGTGCGCGTGTAGTTGGTGCGCGGCGCCTCGCCCAGGAACGGGGTGGCGGTCGTATTGCCGAAATAGGGGCTGCGGATGCCCAGATATCGCTGGCGGAAGACCGTGCCTTCCTTCTCGTCCTTGGTGAAACGCCCGCCGACCGAGACCGACAGGGCGTCGGTCACATCGTAACTAAAGTCGGCGAACGCAGCATAGCTCTTGGTGGCCACCGAGCCGGACGTCAGGGTGGTCAGATTGGCCAGGCCAACGACAGTATCGAAGGCGCCCGACGCATTGGCGTCCATGTAGAAGACGCCGGCGACGCCGTTCAGACGCCCAGCATTGATCAGCACCTGCAGTTCCTGGCTGAACTGATCGTCGTCATAGGCGGCCGGAATATCGAGAATCGGCGCCGGCAGGTTGTCGAAGTCGATGTTGCCGCGCGTGTATCCATCACGATAGGCTGTGATCGACTTGAACGTCAGCAGGTCGTTCATTTCCCACTCGCCCGTGAACGACAGGCCGCGGGTCTGAACCTTGTTCTTGTCGCCGGCTCCGGCGTTGGTGTCGTACGGATCCGACGGCGACGGCGCGACCTGGCGATGGCCGTGGCGGGCGTTGGAGTCGTCGTTGACGATGTCGCCTGCCAGACGGAAGAACAGCCGGTCTGACGGCGTCCATTCCGCGCTGGCGCGGAAGGCGGTGACGTCCTTGTTATAGTGTTCGTTGCCGGTGTTCAGATTCTCGCCGTAGCCGTCGCGCAGATAACGGGCAAGGGCCGCCGAGACCTTGAACTCGTCGCTGAACGGCAGCTGGGCGCTGGCGACCACGTCGCGCTGATTATAGCTGCCGTACGAGGCCCGGATACGGCCCTCGGGTTCGTCGGCGTCGATGCGGCGGGTGATGTATTTGATGGCGCCGCCGATGGTGTTGCGGCCGTACAGCGTGCCCTGCGGCCCGCGCAGAACCTCGATCCGCTCCACGTCGAAGATGTCCAGCACGGCGGCCTGGGGCCGCGCCACATAGACGTCGTCGATGTAGAGGCCGACGCCGGGGTCGAAGCCCCACAGCGGATCCTGCTGCCCCACGCCCCGAATGAAGGAAATCAGCGTCGAGTTCGAACCGCGCGCCGCATTCAGCGTCAGGCTGGGGGTCGAACGCGCCAGTTCGGTGATGTCCTGCGCGCCTCGGGCTTCCAGCTGCTCGCCGCTCACGGCCGTGACCGCGACCGGCACGTCCTGCAAGCTCTCGTCACGCCGCCGCGCGGTGACGACGATGTCATCGACCGCATAGGCCTGGTCCGCATTGGCCGCCTGGGCCGCCGCCTCGGCGTCCTGGGCCGTCGAAGCCCCCGCCAGCACGCCCCACGCCGCGCCGGCCAGCAGCGCACACTTCACATGATGTCTCATGATCCTACCCCTTCGGTTGTCGTTTCCAGCCCGTTGACGCTTTTATTCAGCGTTCAATGATTTTCCTGAACCTGACCCGGTTTCCGCTGTCTGTCAAACCCTCCCCTTCCCCCGCGTCACAGCGCCGCCGGTTCGATCCCGGGCGTGGCGCCGTTGCACCGGTGCCACCGCCCGCCTAGCCTGCGGATCATGAGCAAGCTCGACGCCTCGCCCGCCGCCGTTCGCCCCATCGCCGCCGCGCGCCGCAAGGCGGCCGCCGGCGCTCTTCCCGGCCAGGTTCCGGCCCGGCGCGGCCGCCCGCCCAAGGCCCAGGCCAAGGCGGCCGGCGAGACCCGCGACCTGATCCTGGACGCGGCCGAGGACCTGTTCTCCAAACACGGCTTCTACGGCGTCACCATCCGCGAGGTGGCGCGCGAGGCGGGCGTGGATACCGCACTTGTGCATTACTATTTCGGGGCCAAGCGCGACCTGTTCGACGCCGTCTTCCTGCGCCGGGCCCAGGTCTGGAACGACGACCGCGTCGCCGCCATCGACCGCTACGCCGAGGCCGCCGGGGCCGACATGACCCTGGAAGGCCTGCTCGAGGCCTTCCTGCGTCCCCCGTTCGAATGGTCGCTGAAGGGCGGGCCAGGTTGGAAACACTATGCCGCCCTGGTGGCCCAGACCAACGCCAACCCCACCTTCGGGGGCGAGACCATGGCCCGCTATTTCGACCCGTCCATTCGCCGGCTGATCGAACTGATCGCCGTGGTCCTACCGGATGCCAGCGAGGTGGATCTGTACTGGGGCTATCACAATCTGTCGGGCGCCCTGACCCTGACCCTGGGCGAGACCGGCCGTCTGGACCGGCTGTCTGGCGGCCTGGCCCGCTCCGGCGATCTGGAGACGGCCGGCGACTATATGGTCCGGTTCGCCGCCGCCGGCTTTCGCGCCGTCGTCGGCCTGTCGCCCCGCTAGCTGAAGAAGATCGCCCACATCAGCCGGCCGGGCAGGAAGGTGAACAGACCGGCGACGACCAGCCCGCCCACGAACATGCCCGTCATCGCCCGCCGGTGCGTCTGCACCCGATGCCGCCGCGCGGCATAGACCGCCATGGGTAGCCCCACCATCGTCCAGCCGCTGAGCAGATGGATCAGCGACAGACCCGCCGGCCCACCCGGATTGATCGCGTGGATGAAGAAGGAGCTGACCGCCGTCGTCCCCATGGCCAGCACCCAGGTCCAGCCCAGCGCCCGGTGCAGCCGCGTCCCCTTGATCCCGGCCAGCAGCACGATCCCGATGACCAGGGCAGTCAAGGCCGCCGCCACATGGATCTGGATCGCGCTCGGCGCCGCCGCCAGCAGGCTGAAGTCCGGCGCCCGCAGATTGAACCCCAGCAAGGCGATCCGCCCCCCGTCCGCCGCCAGATAGGCGACGATGGGGGCGCCCAGCAGGACCAGGGCGACGATGGACGGGGCGAAACGGGCGAGGCGAGCGTGAAGAAACAAGGTGAGACTCCGGCGATCTGTCTCGCCGCTTCTGAAGCCCGGCTCGCAGTCGCGCCTCCGGTTCTGCGCCAACGACCACCTCGGCTTCGCGAATGGACACCCTTCCGCCGCGGTGGAAATCATGATTTTCAGACAGGCCTCGTTTCCAGAAAGCCGCCATGACGTCTCCCGCCGCCGACAGTCGCCGAACCTTCCTGCGCGGGCTGGTCGTCGCCAGCCTGGTCGGGGTCTTCCTGGCGACCACCGGCGCCTTCGGCAGCGCCAACGCCCCCTATGTCCAGCGTCTGGCCTACTGGGTTCTGGTGATGATCCTGGGCGGGCTGTGGGGCCATCTGTGCAGCCGGATCGTGACCCGGTTCGTCGATGTGGACGACCGGCCCTGGATGACCGTCGCCGTCATGACCGCCGTGATCACCGGCCCCCTCAGCGTCATCGTCTGGGCGACGACCGGCCTGTTCTTCGCCCAGAAACTCTATCCGCTGGCGGCCCTCCCCCAGTTGTTCGGCCCGGTCCTGGTCGTCACCCTGGCGGTCACCACGGTCAATGTCTTCCTGGGCCGGGCCCAGCCGGTCCAGACCCATGCCGCGCCAGCCCCCTCGTCCTCGACGGCGTCGCCGCCTCCGGTCCGTTTCCTGGATAGGCTGCCGCTGAAGCTCAGAGGCGCGACCCTGCACGCCGTCCAGGCCGAGGATCATTATCTGCGCCTGCACACCGACCGAGGCTCGGACCTGATCCTGATGCGCCTGTCCGACGCGGTCGAGGAGCTGGAGGGGCTGGAGGGCGCCCGCACCCACCGCAGCTGGTGGGTCGCCCGCTCGGCCGTGCGCGGCGTCGACCGCGGCGACGGCCGCGCCACCCTGACCCTGGAGGGCGGTCTCAGCGTCCCCGTCAGCCGCCGCTACGCCCGCACCCTGCGCGAAGCCGACTGGTGGTGAAGACCCGGCTCAGCCTCAGGGTGCCGGCGCGGTCTTGAGCGCGGCGGCCGATGCGGCGCACCCGCTCAGGGTGTCGTCGCCGATCTCGATCCGCGCGGTCAGCGGATAGGTGCGGTCGCTCATCCCGTCCGAACATTCTGTGGCGATCAGCACCACGTTCAGCGCCGCCTTCAGGTCGGTGGAGGTGGCGTAGGTCGCCATCGTCCCCTGCACCGTCGCCCCGCGATTGGGCGCCCGCTGCGTCGGCTGGTCCATACGGGTATAGACAATGGCGTCCGGCGTGATCTCGACGCTCCAGAACGGCTCGGTCCCCAGCGCCCGGACCGGCCGGCCCAGGTCAACGCCCGCCAGGGTCGCGGCCGCCTCGGGCGGCGGCGCCGATTCCGGTTTCTTCTCATTGCGATCGTAGCAGCCGGCCAGGCCGACGAGGACGCCCAGCATCGGCGCAGCCAGAAGGACGGATCGGATCGGACGCATTGACGGGCTCCCCTCGTTCGCCGTGCAGGTGTGAACGCAGGCGGCCTCGGTCAAGGGCGCGGCCTGGGCTAAGGTGTACGAATGTCGATTCGCCCGACCGCATTCGAGTTCTTCGCCGGCGGCGGTCTCGCCGGCCTAGGCCTGTCCGGCCTCGACACCGTCTTCGCCAACGACATGGACCCCGCCAAGGCCCGGGCCTTCGTCGCCAATCATCCCGACATCCGCTTCCATCTCGGCGACGTCTGGTCCCTGACCCCGGCCGACCTGCCCGGCGCCCCGGACCTGGCCTGGGCCTCGTCCCCCTGCCAGGACGTCAGCCTGGCCGGCGCGCGCGGCGGGCTCGAGGCCGGACGGTCCGGCGCCTTCTGGGGCTTCTGGCGATTGATCCAGGGGCTGGGGGATCAGGATCGAGCGCCGCGCGTCATCGTGCTGGAAAACGTCATCGGGCTTCTGACGTCAGGTGAAGGGCGGGACTTCGCCGCCGTCTGCGCCGCCGTGGTCCAGGCCGGCTACCGGGTCGGGGCGCTGGAGATGGATGCGGCCCACTGGCTGCCCCAGTCGCGCCCGCGCCTGTTCGTCGTGGCCATGCGGGATGCCGCCCTCGACGGAGCGGCCGAGACCCCCGCTCCGGCAGCCCCCTTCCACTCTCCCCGCCTCATCGCCGCCCACGCCCGCCTGCCCCAGGCGGTGCGCGACGCCTGGGCCTGGTGGAGTCTGCCGGTCCCGCCCCGGCGCAACCTCGATCTCTCCGCCCTGCTGGAGCCCGATACGGCCGTTGAATGGCTGGACGACGGCGACGCCGTCCTGGCCCTGGCCGCCCCCCTGCACCGCGCCCGGATCGAGGCCGCCGTCGCCTCGGGCCGCCGCACGGTCGGCGCCGCCTATCGCCGCGTGCGCACCGAAAAGGGCGTCAAGATTCAGCGGCTGGAAATCCGCTTCGACGGCCTCGCGGGCTGTCTGCGCACCCCGGCGGGCGGGTCGTCGCGCCAATATGTCGTGGTCTGCGACGGCGGCCGGGCCCGCGTCCGGCGCCTGACCGGGCGCGAGGCGGCGCGTCTGATGGGCGTGCCCGACGACTATCGCCTGCCGGCCAGCGAGAGCGCGGCCTTGAAACTGATGGGCGACGCCGTGGCGGTTCCGGTCGTGCGCGCCCTGACCGAGGGCCTGCTTCTGCCCACCCTGACGGCGCATCGCGCGGCAGCCTGATCTCGCGCCAGCGCGCCTAATTCCGGAAAGAAACCCAGGCGATTTCAGCCACCTGACATCAAAAACGCGCGCCAGACCTCGCACCCCTCAAATCGGGGCTAGGATGGCCTTCGGTCTTTGACAAAAGAATGCATCGGGATGGCGCTTTGGCGGTTTGTCACCCTGTTTTCAGAGCGCCAAACCGCCAAGCATGCAGCCCTCAGCTTAACGCTGGACCCACTGGCCCTGGGCGTTGCGGTACCACTGGCCCGACTGGATGCGCGGCAGCAGCTGGCTTTCGAACATCCGGGCGCCGGCGACATCGGCGCTGGTGCCGGCCTCGGCCGCGCTGCGGGCGTAGGCGGCGCGGCGGCCGGCGTTCATGGCGTCCACGGCGGCGCGCAGGGCGGCGTCGGAAGTGCTGACGCGGAAGCCGACATAGCCGTCGGCCTGTTCGCCGACCGTGCCGGCGGCCTTGGCCTGGTCGACCAGAGCCTTCTGGGCGCTGGTTTGCGCCAGGGCGGCGCCGCCGAACGACACGGCCACAGCCAGGGCGCCGATGGCGAAGAATTTACGAAGGCTCATATCGGCCTGTCCTTTCAAAAGAAGCGAGGCGATCAGAAGAGGTTCGGGTTCTGCTGGAGCAGTTGCTGCAGCTCCTGATCCAGCCGGACGCGGACGTCAGCGTCCAATTTGGCGTAGATCTGGATCGGCGCAACCTCCAGACGGATGGTCGGGGCGCAGGCCGAGACCGCGACGACGACCGCTCCGAGGCCGAGTCCGGCCAACTGGCGCTTGTTGATCATGGCGAGAACTCCGGGTCGGTCAGTTTGGATGGGTCCATTAGCACGGGTGCGGGTGAACCGTCGCTGAATGGTTTGGCTTAGGGCGTGGGCGATGCGGCGGGCGCCGGCGGATTGTCGTCCTGGCGGCCCTGGCGGGCGCGGTTGACCGCCATGATGTCGGAAAACAGCTGGTTGGCGTTCAGGGTGGTGTCCAGCGTCAGGTCGATCTGGGTGCCCGAAGGCAGCGGCAGCTCCCGGTTCAGGAACTCCCGGCTGATCAGCTCGGCCAGGGTCAGGCGCAGCTCCTGCCGCTGCGGCGGCTCGTGCCGGCCACGGATATGGAACAGGACCGAGACCCGCCCCCCGTCCAGGCTGTTCACATCGGCGCTCAGCTGGTCGAAGGCCAGGTTCTCCATCGCCTGATAGGCTAGGTCCTCGACCATGTTCGGCGGCACCTCGGCGCCCCCGCCGCCGGCGTTCACGTCAGTCAGCACCTCGCGCTGGATCGACAACCGCCCCGGCTGGACCGCGCCCAGGGTCCCGGCCGTGATCTTCAATCCCTCTTTCGGGTCCATGATGAAGGGCAGACGACCCGAGACCAGGGCGTCCAGCAGGACCTTGTCGGCGAACCCGCTGTCGGCCACCAGATCGCCCAGTTGAACCCGGTCCAGAACCACCACCCCGCTATAAGCCTGGGTCGGGTCCAGCGGCACGACGAAGGGCTCGACCGACACGGTCCCGCCCCCGGCCTGGACCGATCCCCCGGCGATGCTGATCCCGGCCCCGTCGATGGCGAAGGTCAGGTCCAGAGCCGTCGCGTTCGCGCCGACATCCAGGCTGTCGATCGTCAGCCGCTGGTTCGGCGCCGTGATCACGGCGGGGCTCAGGCTGGTGAACTGGATCTCCCCCCGCGCGCCCTTCACCGGCCCAGCCGGGCTGACGAAGTCCAGCCCCGGCACGCTCAGCAGGCCGCTTGAGGTCGGCTCGCCGTCCTTGGTCCAGTCGAACCGGCCGTCGAAGCCCACGGACCCCGTCACCGGCGACTGGACGAAGGCCTCGACCATCGGGCTCAGCATCGATGGCTGCAGCCCGCTCTCGACAAAGTTCACCTCCGGCGCCGCGATATGGATGCCCCCCGCCCCGGTCCGGCCGTCATGGGCCAGGGTCAGCCGCCCCAGGGTGGTCGCCGCCGCCTTGCCGGTCCCCTTCAGGTCGAACCCGCCGCTCCAGCGTTCATTGGCCAGGGTCGCCTGGCCCGAGGCCGCCAGGGTCTCGAACCGTTTGGGCGTGATCGCGTCGACCACCTGGGCTTCGGCCACCGTCGCCGTCAGCCCGACCCCGGCCTTGGTCCCGTCCACCACCACCCGACCCGAGGCCTGTTCGAACCGCATGCCCAGGAAGGGCGCCTGGGCCGACACGCCCTCGAATCCGCCGGCCACGCGCCAGACCCCGTCCTTGGAACTTAGCAGCGGCCCGGCATCGGGACACAGTTTCCCGGCCACCTGATGGACGTCGTTCTCGTCCAGCTCCAGCCGCTCGACCGTCAGGTCGACACAGTCGGGGGTGACATAGGTCAGCCGCCCGTCGGCCATGGCCAGCAGGCCGCGCGTCCGGGCGTCGATCCCGCGCGCCAGGTCGAAGTCCAGCCGCGCCCGCCCGTCCAGCAGGGCCTCGAACCCGGTCTCCGTCAGTCGCCACTTGGACACGGCCACGGCCATCTCGGGCAGGCCCCGCCCCCGCGTCGCCGTCAGGTTCAGCGCCCCGCCGCCCAGCCGTCCCGGCTCGGCCTGATAGGCGCCCTCCCCGGCTTCGGCGACGGTCAGCACTCCGCCGTTAGCCGGGGTCAGGGTCACGGGCCGCGCCAGGCTCACGCGGGTTCCCGCCGACCCCGTCGCGAACCGCACCGAGGGCGCGTTGAGGGCGAAATCCCCCAGCGCCCTCTTCATCTCGGCCAGCTCCGCGATATCGTCCGAGCCGACCGGCCCGAACAGGGGCCAGACCCCGCCCGTCGACCGCAGCGAGCCCTCCGCCGCGATCCGCACCGCATCGTCCTTGACGACATCCAGGCTCAGATCGCCCCGCGCCTGTTTCAGCTCCAGATCGCCGAAACCGATCCGGTCGAAGCTCGCCTGCACCGGCCCCGTGGCCTCAAAGCTCGCATCGCGACCGCCCATCGACAGCCCGCCCGACTGGATGGACAGCCCCTGCGTCCGCGCCTGACCAGCCTCGCCGGACCCCGCCGTCAGCTTAAGCGGCGTCTCCAGGCTCCAGCGCACAGCCTCATCGCGCGCCACCGTCAGCCGCCCGCCCGTCGTCGCCCCCTCGACCCGACCGACCTTCAGCCCCGGCCCCTCGATCGCCGCCGCCTTCACGCCCAGATCGGTCGCGCCCTCCAGCCGGAAGGCCTCGATCCAACCCGCCGTCGCGCCGTCGAACCGAACCGCCGCCTCGGCGTCGCGCGCCTGGGTCTCGCCCAAGCCCAGCACGCCGCCGACCAGGCGGGCGTCGATCACCGCTCGGCCATCGCCGCGCCGCGTCTTCATATCGGGATAGGGCAGGTCGCCCCTCAGGCTCAGCCGCGCGGCCTCGCCGTTGATTCCGCCGCCCTTGAACCGCTCCGCGCCGGCCTCGATCCGCAGCGCGATCCGGTCGCCGGTCGTGGTCAGATCGACCGTCGCGCCCAGCCTCTGGGCCTCGATCGCTCCGCTCTTCAGCGCTGCGGCCGGCATCCGCGCGTTCAGTCGCATCAGCTTGCCGTCGTCCACCCGCGCATCGGCCAGGATCTGGATCGGCCCATATTCTGTATCGAGCCGTCCACGTCCGCCCTCGACAATGACCAGGGGCCCACGCGAATCCGGCCTCGGCGGCCCGCCGGTGAACTGCTCGACCAGAGGGTCCAGCGACCCCAGCGACAGTTTTCCCTTCTTCCAGCTGGCCCGCATCACCGGCCGCACCAGCCGGATTCGGCTGGGCGTCACCCCCAGGCCGGTCTTCGACCACGGCAGGGCCACGGCGTAATCGACCTCGACCCGCTCGACCGTCACATCCGGGTTGCTTGGATCGCCGATGCGGATGCGCCCGACGAAGCCGTCCAGCTCGATCCGCTCGACCTCGACCTCGCTCTGGATACCCTGCCGCTCCAGCCAGCCGACCAGAACTTCGCGCGCCGCCGCGCGGCGGTTCAGATAGAGGGCCGCCGCCAACAGGGCCGCGATCAAGAGCGCGGCCAACAAGGCCTGGCTAATGCGCCGCAGCACGCCCCCCTTTCGCCGAACACGACGGGGCCGCTCAGTTGGACTCTCGGGATTTTCGGTCAAACGGAAACGCCGTTTCGATTGAAAACTGATCGCCGGACCACCATCGCCCCCCTCGATGCGAATACAAGCCTCAAGCGTGGCTGAACGCGCCCGAGTACCGCTTGGTTGCAGCCAAGCGGGGCGATAAGAGGGCGAGGCTGCGGATCAATCGCATGAGTCTGCGAGACTTTTTTCCGTATGCCCCCGGTTCTTAACGGTTTGTAACGGTCTGTCTTCCCAAAGTGAGACAGGCAGGGTATAGCCGATGACTTCGCGCTTCGGGGTCTGTTCGGCGCGATCTTTGGCTAAGACGTTTGGCGCCGCTGGCGTCGCAACACGACGGGACCGATGGCTCAGTTCGACCCACGCCGCCAACCGATGCGTCTCGCACCGCATGTCGTCACGGCCGCAGCCGCCATTTCGGTGGCCCTGCTCGCCGGAAGAGTCTACCAACCCGCTCAGGCGGAAGAGGTTCCCGTCCTGTCGTCGGCCCAGATGGCCGCCATGGAAGCCCAGGCCTTTGCGGCCGCCAATGCTCCGGCCGGCATGACCGCCCCGGAAGCCGTCCCCGTCCAGATCCGTCGCGGCGAAACCTTCGAGCAGGCCGTGCGCCGCACCGGCGTCGCGCCGGAAGAAGCCAGCGCCGTCGCCGCCACCGTCGCCAACGCCTTCGATCTCGCCGACCTCCGCGCCGGCCTGCGCTTCGAGACCGCCATCGCCAAGCCGCGCGACGGCCGCGGCGACGCCCGCCTCATCGGCCTGACCATGCGCACCGGCCCCGCCAGCCAACTGACCGTGTCACGCAGCTTCGACGGCGCCCTGCGCCTGCGTTCGCTCGAGGAAAAGGTCACCCACGAGACCGTCGTCCTGAAGGGCGAAGTCGAGCGGTCCCTGTCCGCCAGCGCCCGCGAACTGGGCGCCACCGCCTCCATCGTCCGTTCGGCCAGCCGCCTGTTCGCGACCAAGTTCGATATGCAACGCGATATCCGCGCGTCGGACGAGTTCACCATGGTCTTCGACCGCGATGTGACCGAGGCCGGTCGCACCGTCGGCGTGGGCGACCTGATGTACGCCGAACTGCGCGGCGTCACCTTCTATCGATTCAAGCCGGCCGGCGCCAAGGAAGCCCAGTTCTTCGACGCCTCGGGCAAAAACCTGCGCTCGGCCATGATGCGCACTCCGCTGCAGAATTTCCGCCGCGTCTCGTCGGGCTTCGGCTTCCGCACCCACCCGATCTCCGGCTATAAGAAAATGCACCAGGGCATCGACTTCGCGGCCGGCACCGGCACGCCCGTCGTCGCTCCCGCCGACGGCGTGGTGGTCGAGGCGCGCCGCTGGGGCGGTTACGGCAACTGGCTGCGCATCCGCCACAACAACGGCCTCGAGAGCGGCTACGGCCACCTGTCGCGCTACGGCTCGGGCATCCGCGCCGGCCAGCGCGTCAGCCAGGGCCAGGTCGTCGCCTATGTCGGCTCGACCGGCGCCTCGACCGGTCCGCACCTGCACTATGAGCTGTGGCGCAACGGCCAGCGGATCAATCCCGCCGGCGTCCGCACCCAGGAAGGCACCGAACTGTCCGGCGCCGACCTGGCCGCTTTCCGCGCCGAAAAGGCCCGGATCGACCGCGTCATCGCCTCGGGCGGCCAGAAGCGTCCGGCCCTGCAGCAAGCCTCGGCAACGGGTCTCCGCGCCGCCCAAGGTTGACTCAGACAGGCGGCCTTTCGCCGGTTTACGCCGGCGCCAGCAGCACCATCGTCTGGAAAATGACGCCTACGGCCCCGATCGCCGCCGCTCCAGCCTGAAGCGCGAGGCCGAAGCCCTGCGTGGCGTCGTCTGATCGTGCGCGCGACCGGATAAGGGCGTTCAGGCCCAGACCGGCCGCGACCGCCAGACAGGCCAGGCTGAAGGCCAGCCCCGCGCCACGCCAGGCCCCCGCGTCATCCCTCGCGACATCCGCGACGCTGGCCAGAAGATACAGGCCGAGAAAATGCGCGGCCCAGACCAGAAGCCCGCCCGTCGCCAGCGCCCAGAACCTCATGTCGCTACGCCCGGGAACAGACGCACCAACAGGGTCGTCGCCGCCCCCTGAGCGGCCGTGAAGGCCAGGAACAGGGCAATCAGCTCAAACGTCGCAGGATGACGGGGCGACGCGAGCCCGAACAGCCAACGCAGCAGGGCGAACGGTCCCATCAGCAGGCTGATGCCCACGAACAGCCCCTGCCAGGCCAGCAGGGCGTAGACGGTCGCGCCCTGGCTGGAGGCGTCGGGACCCAGGCCTGAGTTCCACCAGGCGGAGGCCTCGGCCGCAAAGGCGCCGCCCGCCGCCAGACTTGCAGCCAGCATCAGGACGGCGGCGATCGCCGCGCTGCGTGGTCGGTCCAGCTTCAGCGACGCCTGCGCCGCCCAGCCGCCGACGCCCGCAGCGGCCAGCAGGATCAGCGTCAGGGGCAGCGAACCCAGATCCGGCGGCGACTGCCACAGATCGGGTCGTCGGCTCCACAGGAAGATGTAGGAGAAACAAGCCATGGTCGCGACCATGCCCCCGACGATCAGGGTGATGACCATCGCCCACCAGCCGTGACTGCTGGGGCCGGAGACATAGGTCGGCAACCGCACGCCGGCGCCGACATCCACCGTCGCCGGCCCACTGGGGCGATCCAGTCTCCAGCACCATTTTAGGATGCAATAGATCGCCAGAAGGCCGCTGATGACGGAGGCGGTATAGGCCTGAATGGTCAGGATCAGGAAGAAGCCGGCGGTGAAGACGGCGCCCCATACGTGCCAGCTTGAGGGCCGGGGCAGGGTTTGCAGATACTGGGGCTCTGCAGTGATCGGACTGGTGACGATGGTCTCGCGTTCGCCGCGCGGCGCCCCCGGCAGGAAATAGCGGCCAGCCTCAACATCGCGCGCCAGATCGGGCTGATCCCACACCGGATACAGGCTCTTGATCACAGGAATGGACCGCAGCGAATAACGGCCGGACGGCAGCCACTCCAACCCCGGGCCATTGAAGACATTGCCCGCGTCCTTCTTCCCGAACGGACGGAAGTTGCGAAGCATGTCGACAGCCCACAGCAGCACGGCCAATCCGAACAGGAAGGAGCCGACCGTCGAAATCATGTTCGGCAGCTCCCAGCCCCGGTCCGGCAGATAGGTGTAGACCCGGCGCGGCATGCCCATCAGCCCGGTCAGGTGCATGGGCAGGAAGGTCACGTTGTGACCGATGAACATCAGCCAGAAGATCCACTTGCCCCACCGCTCGCTCAGCGGCCGGCGGCTGGACATGGGGGTCCAGTAGTAGATGGCGGCGAACAGGGGGAAGACCATGCCGCCGATCAGGACGTAATGCAGGTGGGCGACGATGAAATAGCTGTCGTGGGCCTGCCAGTCGAACGGCACCATGGCGACCATGACGCCTGTCAGCCCGCCCATGACGAAGATGACCAGCCCCCCGACCGCGAACAGACCGGGGGTGTTGAACCGCATCTTGCCCGCCGCCAGGGTGGCGATCCAGGCGAAGACCTGAACGCCCGCCGGCACGCTGACCGCCATTGAGGCCGCGCTGAAATAGTTGATCGAGATCTGCGGCATGCCCGTTGTGAACATGTGGTGCGACCAGACGCCGAAACTGATGAAGCCGGTCGCCAGCATGGCCAGCACCACCAGTCGGTGGCCCACAAGCCGCGTCTGGGCGACGGCGGGAATAATGGTCGACATCGCCCCCGCCGCCGGCAGGAAGATGATGTAGACCTCGGGATGGCCGAAGAACCAGAACAGGTGCTGCCACAGCATGGGATCGCCGCCCTTGGCCGCATCGAAGAAGGGCCAGCCAAGCGCGCGTTCCAACTCCAGCAGCAGGGTCGACAGGATGATCGACGGGAAGGCGATGATGATCATGCAGGCGAAGATCAGCATGGCCCAGGCGAAGATCGGCAGCTTGTCCAGGGTCATGCCCGGCGCCCGGGTCTTCAGAACCCCGACGATGATCTCGATGGCCCCGGCGATGGCCGAAATCTCGATGAAGCCGATGCCCAGCAGCCAGAAGTCGGCGTTGATCCCCGGCGAATAGGTGGTCGAGGTCAGAGGCGGATACATGAACCAGCCGCCGTTCGGGGCCAGCCCGAAGAACAGCGAGGCGAAGAAGCACAGCCCCCCGATCAGATAGGCCCAGAAGGCATAGGCGCTGAGCCGCGGAAACGGCAGGTCACGCGCCCCCAGCATCTGCGGCAACAACAGGACGCCCAGCGCCTCGACCGCCGGCACCGCGAACAGGAACATCATCACCGTGCCGTGCATGGTGAAGATCTGGTTGTAGGTCTCCTGCGCCAGGAAGCCCGTCATCGGCAGGGCCAGCTGGGTCCGCATCAGCAGGGCCAGCACCCCCGCCAGCACGAAGAACAGCATGGCCGCCCCGACGTAATAGACGCCGACGTAGTTGTTGTTGATCGCCGTGATCCACTCCCACGGCTTTCGCGGCCCGCACCAAACCTGTTCGAGCTGCTCCAGCTCGTGTTCAGGCCTTTCGTCGCTGGTGGGTAAGCGAGCGTAGACTGCGGGGTCGAACCTCGGGTCGGCGCTCATTTGAGGCTTTCCAGATAAGCCGATACGGCGCGCAGATCCTGGCCCGTCAGGACCGGGTAGGACGGCATGCGATTGCCGGGCTTCAGCGCTTGGCTATCGGAAATCCAACCTGCCATCGTGCCTTGATTATTGGGCAATATCCCCGCGCCCAGGGTTTGACGCGACCCCACATGGGTCAGGTCCGGCCCCGCCAACCCGTTCGCTTCCGTGCCACGGATCGTATGACAGGCGGTGCAGCCCGAGGTGGCGAAGACATTGCGTCCCTGGTCGATCAAGGCGAGCGGGCGCTGGGGCGACGGCACGGCGGCGGCCGATCGCGCCTGTTTGCTCACCCAGGCCGCATAGTTTTCCGGCGCATGGGCCACGACCACCAAACCCATCAAGGCGTGCGGTCCGCCGCAATATTCGGCGCACTGGCCGCCATAGGTTCCGGGGGTGTCGGCCTGAAGCCGCATGAAGTTGCGCCGTCCGGGAATCATGTCGGTCTTACCGCCCAGGCGGGGGACCCAGAAGCTGTGGATCACGTCCGCGCTCTCCAGCTCGAACACCACGGGGCGACCGGCGGGGATATGAACCTCGTTGGCGTCCTGAAGGATCTCGCGTCCCTGGTCATCCAGATAGGCGACGCGCCACCACCACATCTCGCCGGTGACCCGCACCCGCATCTCGCCCGGCTTGGGCGCATCGGCGACCCGCGCCGTCGTGCTCAGGCCGTAGATCAACAGACCCGTCAGCACGACCACCGGAAAGGCCAGACCGGCGATCCAGATCAGACGTTCGCCCCCGACGCGCCGCTTCCATTTTCGCGGCCCGAACAGGGCGACGCCCAGCGCAACCAGCACCACGACCATGACCACCGCCGCCATGATGAACAGCACCCAGGCCACGGTCTGGACAGGCCCCGCGAAGGGCCCGGCGGGATCGAGCACGGGCGGGGGCCAGCCGGCGGTTCCGGGAGTCTGTTCAGTCTTCATCGAGCGTATACAGATAGGCCGCGACGTCGCGGGCTTGGTCTCGTGTCAGGGGCATGGGCGGCATGGCCGTTCCGGGGTCTAGCGAGGGCGCGTCGATCAGCCATTGCATCAGGACGTCGGACTGATTGGGCAATCTGCCCGCAATCAGGGGCCGGGCGCCAAAGCCGGCGAGACTCCCGCCCGACCGGCCCTCAGGCCAGGCGACGCCGGGAACTTTATGGCAGGCGGCGCAACCGACCTCGCGGATGACGGCAAGCCCTTCCGACGCATCCGCCTGAGCCACCGGCCGAGGCAGATCAGCCTTATCGACACAGGCGCTCAGGGCCAGAGCCGACACTGCCGCCGCAAGCAGGCCAGAGGCCCTTTCCCTCATCTTCGCTATGGCTGTCGTCCGAGAAACCATCCGCTCCCCAAAGCTTCGCCAGACCAATCCACGCCGAATGCGAAGGTTCCCCCCTGCGACACGTGGCCTCGCAAAGTCGGACTTCGGAACCTCCGCCATAAGCGGGTGTTCGATGTGCGTGCGCGCATCCGTTTCCGCCCTGCTTGTTCTGGTCTGCCTGACCGCCTGCGACTCCACGCCGGGCGAGACCGACCGCGCCTTCACCGCGAGCGGCGAGATCATCGCCATGAGCGGCGGCGCCGGCGGCGCGGCCAACGCCTGTTTTACCTGTCACGGCCTGGATGGCGGGGGCGACGGCGTGGCCGCGCCCCGCCTGGCGGGGTTGGACGTCGGCCATCTGCAAAAACAGATGGAGAACTACGCCTCGGGCCTTCGCCCCGACGACACCATGACCCGTATCGCCAAGGCCCTGGACGAAAAGGGTCGGCGCGACGTCGTAGCCTACTATGCCGCCATGCCCGCGTCGCCGGCACAGACGTTGGCGAGCCCGGCGCCCGCGATCTACCTCAACGGCGACGCCTCGCGCGGGATCGTGGCCTGCGCCTCGTGCCACGGCGCAGAAGGCCAGGGATCGGGACAGGGCGGCAATCCCCAGATCGCGGGCCAGCCCCTCGCCTATACGCTGGAGCAGATCGAACGCTGGAAATCAGGCGAGCGGCGCAATGACCCGCGCGGGGTCATGGCCGCAGCCGTCAAATCGCTTTCGGACCCAGAAGCCCGCGCCATAGCCCTTTGGCTGTCGAGGCAACCCGCTTCTCCAGCGCCCGCCAGCGCCGCTGCCAGCGGGTCCGCTTCCGTTGACGCAGCGGCACGACCGGCAGCATCGCGTGAAACACGTCGTCCCGATCGATCAGATGGTGCTTGAGCGCCGCGCCGGCGTGAATCGGGATCATCAGCAGCAGGGTCAGGACCAGCCCCCAGTGCATCCACTCCGCGGCGGCCTCGATCGCCCATAGCTGGCTGTTCGATAGATCCTGCGTCGGCAGAAGCGGCCATTTGATGAAGCCGAGCGTCTCCAGTTGCCGTGTCCGATCCGTCGCCGAGATCATGGCCCAACCCGACAGCGGCAGGCCGAACAGACAGGTGTAGAAGACATAGTGGGTGACATGGGCCGCCATGCTTTCCCATCCCGGCTTGTCCGCATCATTGATCAGATCGGGCGCGAGCAGACGCCATGACAGCCGCCCCATAACTAGGATCAGCATCAGGACTCCGACCGCGAAATGCAGGTCATAGGCCGCGACCATGGCGCCGCCGACGGGCTGACGGCCCATCCACCAGCCCCAACCCAGCTGAAAGATCACCAGCACCGCCATGACCCAGTGGAACAGGATGCCAACGGGCGAGTATCGACCCTGGTCGTGGTGCCCGGCCGCCCATTCCAGCAGTTGGGTGAATAGCCGTTCGATCACGCCGCCCGGGCCTCGACGTCAGACCCCAGAAGCGCGCCCAGACGCCAGAGGGCCGCGAACAGATACAGGGCCGCTGCGGGCGCCCACATGATCAGGCCGGCCGCCTGCTGGTCCTCCAGCGGCGTGAACCCCCAGGCCAGGGTCGTATAGGCGTGGGGCGCATAGACCGCCTGACCGGCGAAGGTCAGGATGGCGCCGAGCAACCCCATGGCCAGCATGGCGGCCAGCAGGGCGACGACCGCTGCGGGGGCCGACGCCGCCCGCGCAGCCGTCCAGAACCAGACCGCGCTGACCAGCAGGCTGATCTGCATGAGCCAGTAGACAACGTCGTTTGACAAGGCGGCGGCATAGGCGTCCGGCGCATGCCAGACCCAGAAGACCAGAGCCTGAACCGCCGTGGCCAGAAGAAGGGAGCCATGGCGCCGTTCAGGCAGGGCCGAGGCCAGCAGCGGCGCGGCCACACCCACCAACAGCACGTGGTGTACGGTCCTGGCTGAAAAGAGAGCCGAGCTGAGCGCGCACAGAGGCGACACGAAGCTGACCGCCAGCACGGCCATTCCCGCCAGCCCGAACAGGCGCCGACGTCCGTCCAACCGTAAGGCGATCAGGGCTGTCGCCCCCGCCAGAACCAGGAGCAGGATGGGATCCAGGTTCCAACGCCACTCGCCAAACTCGGGCGCGGACCCGCAATAGGGCGTCCATGGCGGCGCCGGGTTCATGATCGAGTCTTCGCCAACAGTCGCGCCCCTCAAACCTTTGCTCAGGGTTGAAAGCTCTGAACTGCGCTTGGTTCCTGGCGAGCGACCTGACGAAAGGCCGCACCTCAGAATCTTACGTGCGGGGAACTCGCGACAGCTGCGGCAGGACGATGAAGACCATGCCGGCCGCGATCGCCAGGCATAGGGCCGGGAACAGCATCGGCAGGATGTCGCTGCCGGTGGCCTGTTTGATCGCGGGGACGACGGTCTGGGCGACGAAGCCGCCGAGGTTGCCGATGGAGTTGATCGCGGCGATGCCGGCTGCTGCGCCCGCGCCCCGCAGGAAGGTCGGCGGCAGGCTCCAGAACACGGGCTGGGCGGCGAAGATGGCGGGGGCGGCGACGCACAGCAGGGCGAACTTGGCCACAGCCCCCGGAACCACGACGCTGAGCACCAGACAGGCGGCCCCCAGCAGGGCGGGCCCGGCGATATGCCAGGCGCTGTGGCCCACGCGGGCGGCGTGACGCGGCAGCCACCACAGGGCCAGGCCGACCAGGATCCAGGGGATGACGTTCAGCATGCCGTTGACGGTGTTCGAAACCCCGAACCCCTTGACCACCGTCGGCAGCCAGTAGCTGAGCCCATAGGCGGCCAGGGGGAAGCCGACGTACATCAGGGCCAGCAGCAGCACCCTGCGATCCATTATGGCGCGCCAGGCTGCGGCGTGGCCGGTATCGGGCGCGGCGTCGGCTTCATCCTGAAGCGTGCGTTCGATCCAGGCCTTCTGCTCGGGCGCCAGCCAGGGCGCCGACCCCGGACCATTCGGCAGACGCCACAGCACATAGGGGGCCAGCAGCACGGCCGGGATCCCGGTGGCGATGAAGACCCATTGCCAGCCCGCCAGGCCCAACAGCCCATCCATGTCCAGCAGAGCGCCGCCGATCAGGGCGCCGACCGCATTGGCGACGGCGCTGGCGATCATGAAGGCGCCGATCATCCGCCCGCGGTGGGCCTGGGGATACCAAAGGGTCAGCACATAGAGGACGCCCGGGAAGAAGCCGGCCTCGGCCGCGCCCAGCAGGAAGCGCAGCACGTAGAACATCGCAGGACTATTGGTGAAGCCGAGGGCGACGGTGATCAGGCCCCAGGTGGCCATGATGCGGGTGAACCAGACCCGGGCCCCGACCTTGGCCAGCACCAGATTGGCCGGCGCCTCGAACAGAAAATAGCCGATGAAGAACAGGCCGGCGCCCAGGCCATAGACCGCCTCGCTCATCCCCAGGGCGTCGGCCATCTGGAGCTTGGCGTAGGAGACGTTCTGCCGGTCGATATAGGCGATCAGGTACATCAGGCAGAACAGCGGCATCAGTCGCGCCGTGATCCGTCGCAACGTCGATTGGCCAATGGACTGCGTCATCGATCTATCCCCCGTCGTCGCCTCCCGCTTTCTCGGCGCCTTGCGGTGCGGGCTTTGCGACGATCAAACCATGGCTTAGGGGTAATCGACACTTGTTGAGAACGCTATCAGAGATTTCGCCATGGTTCTGAAACGGCTCTGCATCGCCCTGACCGCCGGTCTGGTCTGGATGTCTCTCTCGACGGGCGCCGGCGCCCAGATGATCGACGCCCCATCCCCACGCGTCCGCGAGTTGCTGGGCCGCATGACCCTGGACGAAAAGATCGGCCAGCTGAACCAGGTGCCCGGCGGGCGCCAGCGCGCCCTGAACTCGCGGCTGGACGCGGCGGCCTTGGAACGGGTGCGGCGGGGCGAGATCGGCTCTTTCCTGCACGTCGCCGGTGCGGCCCAGATCCGTGAACTGCAACGCATAGCGGTCGAGGAGTCGCGACTGGGCGTGCCGCTCCTGTTCGGCATGGATGTGGTCCACGGCTACAAGACTCTGTTCCCCGTGCCCCTGGCCCTGTCGGCGAGCTGGGATCCAGCCCTGGTTCAGCAGACGGCCCAGGTGGCGGCGGTCGAGGCGACGGCCGCCGGCCTGAACTGGACCTTCTCGCCCATGGTGGACATCGCGCGGGATGCGCGCTGGGGCCGGGTGGTCGAGGGGGCGGGCGAAGACCCGTACCTCAGCTCGGTCCTGGCGACGGCCCAGGTGCAGGGCTATCAGGGCGCGTCCCTGGCCGACCCCGCCTCGATCCTGGCCACCGCCAAACATTTCGTCGGCTATGGCGCGGCGGCGGGCGGTCGCGATTACGACAGCGCCGACATCTCCGACCGCACCCTGCACGAGGTGTATCTGCCGCCCTTCTACGCCTCGGCCAAGGCGGGGGCGGGGTCGATGATGACCGCCTTCAACGACATCGCGGGCGTGCCGCTGACGGCCCATCCGGCCCTGGTGCGCGGCCTGCTGCGGGACCAGTGGAACTATGACGGCCTGATCGTCAGCGACTGGAACGCCATTCCCGAACTGCTCAACCACGCCGTCGCCGGCACGCCGCAGGAGGCCGGCGCCCTGGCCCTGCGCGGCGGGATCGACATGGATATGGCGGGGGGCCTGTATTCCGCCCAGCTGAAGGGGGCGATCGAGGCTGATCCCACCCTGCTGCCGCTGCTGGACCAGGCCGTCGTGGCGGTGCTGACGGCCAAGGAAAGACTGGGTCTGTTCGACGATCCCTATGGCCGTTCGGATCCGGCCCGCGAGGCCGAGGCCATGCTGACCCCAGCGCATCGCGATCTGGCGCGCGAGGCGGCCCGCCGGTCCATCGTCCTGCTGAAGAACGACGGCGACCTGCTGCCGCTCGCCGCCTCGGCCCGACGCATCGCCGTGATCGGCGCCCTGGCGGAGGACGCCAACTCCTCGCTCGGCAGCTGGCGCGCCCAGGGGAAGGTCGAGGATGTCCGGCCGCTGATCCCCGCTCTGCGCGAGGCCCTGCCCCAGGCGACCATCACCTACGCCCAGGGCTATCGTTCGGAAGCCGCCCAGGCCATCGCCGTCACCGCCGCCGGAGAAGGGGCGCAAGCCGTGCATGAGATTTCGGACGCCCAGGCCCTGGCCGAGGCGGTCGAGGCGGCGAAGGCGTCGGACCTGGTCCTGCTGGTCGTCGGCGAGCATTTCGACCGGTCGGGCGAGGCCCGCAGCTATACCGACATCGGCCTCAGCGCCGCGCAGAACACGCTGGCCGCCGCCGTGCTGGACACGGGCAAGCCGGTCGTCGTCCTTCTGATGAACGGTCGCCCGCTGGCCGTCCCGGAGCTGGCCCGCCGCGCCCCGGCCATCGTGGAGACCTGGTTTCTGGGCGTCGAATCCGGTCCGGCCATCGCCGACATCCTGACCGGCCGCATCTCGCCTGGCGGTCGCCTGCCCATCAGCTTCCCGCGCGCCAGCGGCGCTGCCCCCCTCACCTATGCTCACCTCCCGACCGGCCGACCGGCCGCCGAGGATTTGACGCGCGACACCGCCCGATATCGCGACCAGCCGATCACGCCCCTGTTCGCCTTCGGCCACGGCCTCAGCTACGGCCGCTTCGAATACGGCGACCTGCAACTCAGCCAGAGCGAGATCGCCGCCGACGGCGAGGTCGAGGTCAGCATCGTCGTGCGCAACACCGCGTCCGTCGCCGCCGACGAAGTGATCCAGCTCTATGTCCGCGACCCTGTCGCCGCCGTCTCTCGACCGGTGCAGGAGTTGCGCGGCTTCCGCCGGGTCGCCTTCGCCCCAGGCGAAGCCAAACGCGTCCGCTTTACCCTGACCCCCGCCCAGGTCGCCTTCTGGGACGCCGACGGCTGGCGCATCCAGGCCGGCGCCATCCAGGTGATGATCGGCGCATCCTCGGCCGATATCCGCGCCCGAGGCGAGTTCGCCATCACCTCCGAAGGCCGAAGCGCCATTCCCGCCGCCGCCATCCCCACCCCGTCCGCCGAGGAACCTGTTTCCTGAGCCGCCCGAATCTCGGCGCGCGAACCATAGAAGACAGCCCATCAGCGCTCCGCCCATATTTGAGCAGACCCAACCGTTCTTGAGCGGATGTTAGCAACGCGAAGCCGCCGCAGGGTTCAACGCGAGGCGTCAGCCTGGCCTTCGAGGATCCAGCAGCAGGCCCGAGACCGTGGCGGCCAACAGGCGCGGCGCGAAGGGCAGGCGCGCGGCCTTGCCCAACACATGGTCGCGAATCCACGGCAACAGTCGCCCGTCGGCCTGGTAAAAGGGCGTGAACCCAAGGCTGAGCGCCTGGTAGAGGCGAAGATGCCAGCGGCGCTCCTGCGCATAGGCCGACAGGGCCGTGTCGAGATCGGCATAGGTCTGGAGCGCTCGACAAAGGGCGTGAGCGTCCAGCAGCCCCATGTTGACCCCCTGGCCCAGCTGAGGACTGGTTGAATGGGCCGCGTCACCGACGACGGCCAACCGATCCGCGACGGGCCGCGCCAAGGTGTGGTGGCCGTAGCGGGCCAAGACCAGATCGTCGGGATGGCGGATGGTCTCGAGCAGCGCGGTCGTCTCGGGCCAGAGCGAGCGGACCTCGGCCTTCCAAGCTTCGAGCCCCTGACGGACCCAGGCGGCATGGTCCTGGACTCTCAAACTCCAGAAGAAGGTCGCCAGGCGTTCGGGCGAGCCTGGGCGGGCGCCGACCGGCAGGACGCCGACCATTTTCGCAGCCCCACGATAGACCTGTTGCAAGGCTCGCTCGTCGAAATGGGGATCGGCGGGCCAGGGCGTGGTGGTCCAAAGGGCGCCGTAAGCCAGGTCCCGGCGACCTGACCCTTGGGATTGGGCCAGGACTGCCGCGATGGGCGAACGGGCGCCGGTCGCGTCGACCACCAGATCAAAGGCCGGAGACGTGGTTCCATCTGCGAAGCTCAAACGGCCCTGCGACGCCGTCGTCGCCTCGCGCGCAAGCTCGAACTGAACGCCCGCCTCAAGACAGGCCTGATGCAGGACGTGGAAGATGGCGGAGCGATGGACGCCCAAGGCCTGGCGCGGCCGTTTCAGGTCGGAATAGCGAACGTCCAGGACGACACGTCCGCTGGGCGCCGCACGGCCAAAGATGTGATCAATCGGCTGGCCCAGGTTCTGGATTTCAGACGTCAAGCCCAGGGCGTCGAGCACCGCCAGCCCTGTCGGCTGAAGCATGAAGCCGGCGCCCACCGGTTGGGCCGCGTCGAACCGCTCGAAAACTACGACCCGGCGCCCCTGTCGCGCCAGCATCAAGGCGACGGCTAGACCTGTAGGGCCGGCGCCGGCGACGGCGATGTCCCTGATCACGGTCAAGTCGGCGTCAATTCGCCGCCGGGACCAGTTCGATCAGGTCCAGGTTCGATTCGTACTGGGGCCAGGGGAGGACCAGGCGCCAGCGGGCGTCGCCGACCCGTTCCAGCACGGCGACCAGATCGCGGTCGGGGTTGCGGCCGTAGGAGTTGGCGGCGGGCTCCTGGGCCAGGGCCATGGAGCCGAGCAGCAGCATGTGGCGGTCGTTTTCGGGGAAGAGCAGGCCCGAGGGGCGTTGGGAGCCGGTCAGTTTGGTGAACTTCAGGCCGCGCGGCGTCTGTTCGATACGGCAGGCGAACCAGCCGTAGACCACATAGCCGAGACCTTCTTCGCCGCCCTGAGAGCCCAGTTTGACGGTGCGGCAGCGATAGGCGCCGGGGGGCGGGGCGACGTCGGGGCGGCCGGCGCCGGGATCGATCAGGGCGCCGAGACTGTCCAGGTCGCCCGAACCGCGTTGGCGGCGGGCCTGTTGCAGGGCCAGGCTCCAGGCGGCGTCGCGGCGCTGGTAGCGATCACGGTCTGCAGGAGTGATGATCCCGCGCCAGTCCATCAGGACCGCGCCGGTCCCCCCGCTGGGCGCCGGCGGAGGAGGAGGCGGTGGCGGCGGTGCGGAAGCGCAGGCCGCAGCGAGCAGCGCAGTCAACACGACGGGTCTGATCATGGCGCGAAGCCTGGCGGACGCCGAAGAGCGAGACTGTGAGCATTGACGCATCAAGGCTTCCCTTAAGGCTGGTCTAGGGCCGCGCCTGGCGACGCGGCCCCTTTTAGGCGCCGCATGGACCGCCGCCGTCAAGGCCGTTCGTGCGCCCCCGGCCATGAGAGGCCGGGGGCGCGGCGGGTCAGCCTTCGCTGTCGGCGACCTCGGCCTTGCGACGCGGCGCGCGGCGGCGGGGCGCGGGTTCTGCGTCCTCGGCGGTCTCGGCAGGCGCCGAAGCAGCGGGGGCGGATGAGCGGGTCAGGAAGCCCGGCAGGGCGGTCGGAGCCTCATCGTCGGCAGCGGCCACAGCCGGACGACGCGAGCGGCGGGCGGGCCGGTCCTCTGCCGCCGGCGATTCGACGGGCGCTTCAAACGCAGGCTCGGCGGCCGGCGCAGCCTCGGCTTGAACGTCGGCGCCCTCATCCGAACCCGGGTTTTCCTGGTTGTCGAAGCGGCGGTTGCGTTCCTCGCGGCGACGCTCCCAGCGTTCGCGACGGCTCTCGCGACGACCGCCGCCTTCGCCCTCGGCGCGGGCCTCGCCGTCTTCGCGGGGTTCGCGGGGTTCGCGCGGCGGCTGGGCCTCGCGGTTCTGGTCACGATCACGGTCACGGTCGCGATCACGGTTCTGAGATTGGTCCCGATCACGGTCCCGGTCGCGATTGAAGTCGCGGTCACGGTTCTGGTCGCGGTCGTTGCGCTCGCGGTTCTGGCCCTGCTCGCGGTCGGCGGCTTCCTGGACCTGACGGTCGGCGGCCTGCTGAGCGGCGACGAAGGCGGCGGCCTGGGCGCCGGATTCATCTTCGAAGTCGATATCGAAGCCCTGGTTCGACTGTTCGCGCGCGGCGATGTCGGAGAAGGACCGCTGGGGCTGAAGCGCGCGCAGGACGCGGTAATAGTGTTCGGCGTGCTGCTGATAGTTTTCGGCCAGCACCCGATCGCCGCCGGACGCCGCGTCGCGGGCCAGCTGCTGATAGCGCTCGTACACGGTCTGGGCGTTGCCGCGGACCTTGATGTTTTCGGGGCCTTGCGAGTCCCACGAACGATTCGGATTGGCGCTGTTGGCGTTTGAGGCGCCCGCCTTGTTCCGATTGCGTCCGCGCTGACGCTTCATGCCCTTGAAATCTCTCATTCGCGCTACCGTGTGCAGGGATGGAGCCCAGGCCAGCGGCCGGTTCCGTCCGTTTCGTGGTTCCGTTTCGCTCGGGGCCGATCCCCGATTGTCGAACTGTCGGAATGCCTTGTCGCCCGCATGGTGCGCCGGTCCTTTCGGGACCGACCGTCATGGTCGGCTCAAGCCGCGAACAGCCGGATAGAGGCCCGGAAAGCTGCGTTTGAGTGGGAGACGAGCGAGACTTAGCCTGTGCGACGGTGCTTTCCAAGGGGTTTTCGTCAAAGCGTCGCACCCATAGGTCACAGCCCCGCTTTGCCGAAGCCCCTTGCGTGGGCTAGGCATGAACTTTGAGACGACGACGAGGCTTTTTCATGCGGGTTCTGGTTCTGGGCGGCGACGGCTTCTGCGGTTGGCCGACCGCCCTGCATCTTTCGGCCAACGGCTGGGACGTAACGATCGTCGACAACCTGAGCCGCCGAAATATCGACAACGAGCTGGAGGTCCAGTCGCTGACGCCGATCCGCACCATGGGCGAGCGGATCAAAGCGTGGAAAGACGTCTCGGGCCGCGACATCGGCTTCGTCAACATGACGGTCGGCAAGGAGTTTGACCGGCTGGTCGCCCTGATCCGCGACCTGGCGCCCGACAGCGTGGTGCATTTCGCAGAACAGCGAGCGGCCCCCTATTCGATGAAGTCGGCGCGGCACAAGCTGTACACGGTCGACAACAACATCAACGCGACCAACCACCTGCTGGCCGCCATCGTCGAGAGCGGGCTGGACGTGCATCTGGCTCACCTGGGCACCATGGGGGTCTATGGCTACGGCACGGCGGGGCTGCGCATTCCCGAGGGCTATCTGAAGGTCACGGTCCAGACCGACAACGGCCCGGCCGAGCAGGAGATCCTGTTCCCGCCTAACCCGGGCAGCATCTATCACATGACCAAGACGCAGGACGCCCTGCTGTTCCAGTTCTACGCCCGCAACGACAGTCTGCGGATCACCGACCTGCACCAGGGCATCGTCTGGGGGACGCAGACGGTCGAGACCAAGCTGGACGAGCGGCTGATCAACCGGTTCGACTATGACGGCGACTACGGCACGGTGCTGAACCGGTTCCTGATGCAGGCGGCGGTCGGCTATCCGTTGACGGTCCACGGATCGGGGGGCCAGACGCGGGCCTTCATCCATATTCAGGACACGGTGCGCTGCGTCGAACTGGCGCTGAAGAACCCGCCCAAGCGCGGCGACCGGGTCAAGATCCTGAACCAGATGACCGAAAGCCGCCGGGTCCGCGACCTGGCCGCCCTGATCGCCGACAAGACCGGCGCAGTGGTCCACAATGTCGCCAATCCACGCCAGGAGGCCGACGAGAACGACCTGGTCGTCGCCAACGACCAGTTCCGCGACCTGGGGCTGAAGCCCATCACCCTGGCCCAGGGGCTGATGGACGAGGTGACGGAGATCGCCCGGCATTACGCCGACAGGGCCGACCTGACGCGGGTGCCCTGTGTCTCGGCCTGGAACCAACGCCGGGCCGAGGCGCTGGAAAATGAAGCGCGGCCATATGCGCCGCCGCCGTCGCCCAAAGTCCTGACCGCCTGAGTAAATCTATGTCCGACGCCGCCCCTGTACCGTCCCTGCTGGTCTTCGGCGGCGGCTATCTGGGTCGCGCAGCGGCGCTGGAGGCGATCCGGCGCGGCGGCCGGGCGACGGCCACATCCCGCGATCCCGACCGACGGCGCGCGCTGGCGGCCGAAGGGATCACGGCGATCGATCCCGCTGATGCGCCATCGCTGAAGAGCGCGCTGGAGGCCGCGACGGCGGTACTGGTGACGGCGGCGCCCGACACTCACGGCTGTCCGGGACTGCGCGCCCTGGCGCCGGTGGCGTCCCAGGCCTGGCCCGACTGGATCGGCTATGTCTCATCGACCAGCGTCTATGGCGACCGGGCCGGGGGCTGGGTGTTCGAGGACGGGCCGCTGAACGCCGCCAGCCTGGAAGGCGCGCGGCGGGTGCGGGCCGAGCGCGACTGGCTGGACGGGGCGCAGGGGATGGGGCTAACGGTGCAGATCTTCCGCCTGCCCGGATTCTATGGACCGGGTCGAAGCGTCGTGGACCGATTGCGGGACGGGACGGCGAAACTGGTGCGCAAGCCGGGCCAGGTGTTCAACCGCATCCATTTGGACGACGTAGTCTCGGGCCTGTTCGCCTCGATGGATCGGCCGCGCCCCGGCGCCGCCTATAACCTGACCGACGACGCCCCCTCGCCGGCCGATGTGGTGACGGCCTGGGCCGCCGACCGGATGGGCCTGCCCCGCCCGCCCGAGGTGGACTGGACCGACGACAGCGTCAGCGAGGCCATGCGGCGCTTCTATCTGGACTCCAAACGCGTCTCGAACGCCCTGGCCAAGGCGGAGCTGGGCTGGCGGCCCGTCTATCCGACCTGGCGCGAGGGGTTGGCGGCGCTGATGGACGCGCCGCCGCCCTTGAGGTTGGTTAGTTAGTCCGCCTCAGGCCTTTTCGAACAGCTTGTTCCAGCGGCGCTTGTCGCGGGCCTTCCAGGCGCCGCGGTGATAGGCGTCGGAGCCGATCAGGGGCACGACGGTGGTCGCTTCGGCGAAGACCATCTGTTCGTGGGTGGTCTGGACCTTGCCCCAGGAGGCGGCTTCTTTCAGCGTCGAGGACGAACAGGCCCCGTCGCGGACGTCCGCGACGGTGATCTGAACCGCATACCGGTGCATCTCGGCCTCGACGCCCAGGATTTCGGCGCAGACGACGGTGTCCTGGGCGAAGTTCTTGGGCACGCCGCCGCCAACCATGAACAGGCCGGTGACGCCGGCGGCGATCTTGATGTCGGTCAGTTCGCGGAAGTCGGCGATGGCGTCCAGCATCAGATAGGGCTGGCCGGCGGCCGCGCGTTCCTTCTGGTGCTTGACCAAACCGAAGCCGGCCGATGAATCGACGAAGGCCGGGCAGAAGATCGGCACACCCTCTTCATAAGCGGTCTGGATCAGCGAGCCGGGCTTCTTGGCGTTGCCTTCGGACAGCCACTTGCCCATTTCCCAGATGAACTCGCGGCTGGAATAGCCGCGCGGCTCCAGCCGGTTGGCGATCTCCAGGATGGTGTGGTCGCAGGCCTGGAGCTCTTCCTCGTCGATATAGGTGTCGTAGATCCGGTCGATGTAGTTTTCGCGCAGGACGTTGTCGTCCACCTCGCCGGCGGCCTGGTAATGTTTGAAGCCCAGGGCCTCGAAGAAATCCATATCGACGATGGAGGCGCCGGTGGCGACCACCGCGTCAACCATGCCGAACTTCACCATGTCGCGGTAGACGTGCATGCAGCCGCCGGCCGAGGTCGAGCCGGCCAGAATCAGCCAGGGCGAGCAGTCCTTGTCCTCGATGGCCATGGAGAAGATGTCTGCGGCGCGGGCGGTGTCGCGCGAGCTGAAGGACATCTTGCGCATGCTGTCGATGATCGGGCGGGCGTCGAAGGACGTGATGTCCACGTGCTCGACGACATTTTGCAGCAGCTGGGCCTTGGCGTTCGACGAAACGGGTGCGTTCATTTCGGAGGTTTCCCTTTTGATTTGAGCGCCCGTCATAACCTTCTGGAACGTCGGGACGGAGCGACCGAGGTTCCTAATAGACCGTCACCCTCGGGCTTGTCCCGAGGGCCCACCTGTCAGTCGCACAATCCCATAATCGGGGAGGCAGAACCGTGGGCCCTCGGGACAAGCCCGAGGGTGACGCAATCAAGTTACTTCCGGCGCGACTTGCGCTGACCGGCCTTACCTTTCGGACGTGACAGGCGCACGACCTTGCGGGCGTTCTCCTCGGCCGTGGTGCGCACGGTCGGGATGGAGCGCGGGGCCAGGCCGTAGAGCGAGGCCATCGGAGCGTCCTCGACCGCGGCGATGTCGTGTTCGCCATAGCCGTTGAAGCCCGTCGACATGGCGACGCCATAGGCGCCGAGCATGCCGATCTCGATGAAGTCGCCTTCGCGGATGTCGGCCGGCAGCCAGAAGGGGCCTGGCATGTGGTCGATGGAATCGCAGGTCGGTCCGTAGAACTGGAAGGCCTTCAGCTCGGACGCAGCCTCGCCGTCCCGAACCAGCTTGGTCGGGAAGGGCCAGCGAGAATGGGTCGCGTCGAACAGCGAGCCGTATGAGCCGTCGTTCAGATACAGGGCGTCGCCCTTGCGCAGATCGACGCGGGCCAGGATCGACGAGGACTCAGCGACCAGGGCCCGGCCGGGCTCGCACCACAGCTCGGTCGTTTCCGACACCGGCATCTCGTTGAAGCCGCGATGGATGGCGTCGGCGTATTCGCTCATGTCCGGCGGGACCATGCCCGGATAGACCGAGGGGAAGCCGCCGCCGACATCGACGATGTCCACGATGACGCCTGCGCGGCTGATCGAACGGCCGACCTGGGCCATGGCGGCCTGGTAGGCGGTCGGGCGCATGCACTGGCTGCCGACGTGGAACGAAACGCCCATCAGGCCGTCCTTGACCGCCTGGCGCGTTTCCATCAGCAGGGCCGGCGCCTGGTCCGACGAGACGCCGAACTTGCCCGAAAGCGTATAGGCCGCGCCGTCGGCCGAGACGGCCATGCGCACGATCAGGTTCAGGTCGTCCGCGCCGCCGGTGGCGTCGAGGATCTTGTTCAGCTCATCCACGCAGTCGAGCGAGAAGGTGCGAACGCCGTGTTCGAAATAGGCCTTGGTGATCGCAGACCGGCTCTTGACCGGGTGCATGAAAGCCAGGCGAACGTCATGGCTGACCGAGCGAACGAGCTCGATCTCGGCGATGGACGCCACGTCGAAGCCGCGAACACCGGCCTCGATCAGGGTCTCGACGACCCAAGACGACGGGTTCGCCTTCACCGCATAGAAGACGTCGGCCTTTAGATTATCCTGGAACCAGCGCGCCGCTACGGAAACCGAACGCGGCCGCACGAGGGCGACGGGACGTTCAGGGGACCGCTCACGGACCAGGTCCAGGGGAAGCTGATACGTGCGCAATTCACGTAACCCCCTGCTAATTGTGAAACCCAGACCGGCGTTAGCAGCGCTTAACGGTTAGACCACGGGGTCCGCCGGAAGGCGCGATATGGGGGCATCGAACTGTCATGTAAAGGGGTTTTTTCGTGGCGGGGCCTGGGGCGGCCGACAGAATAGCTGTCACAATTCCTTGGGGGCCGTCGTGGGGCAACCTCGGCCGTTCTGGATCGTTGCGCCAGGCGGAGGATTTCATGAATCGCTGGTTGTTCTTGTGGCGCAAGCTGGCGCGCCAACTGTGGGTCAAGGCGACGGCCTATGCAGGCGTGGGCGTCGCGGCGTCGTTGCTGGCGGCCGCCCTGGTGCCCTGGGTTCCCGACGATATGGCCGAACGGCTGGGCGGCGAGTCGGTCGAGTCCATACTGACCATATTGGCGTCCAGCCTGCTGGGGGTCGCGACCTTCTCGGTCGGGGCCATGGTGACGGCCTATACGTCAGTATCCACAGCGGCCAGTCCGCGTGTCGCCGCCCTGGTCACGACCGACGAGGAGACCCAGAAGGCGCTAGCCACCTTTGTCGGGGCGTTTCTGTACGCCATTGTCTCGGTGACGGCGATCAACGCCCACTATTATGGTCAGAACGGCCGCGCCATCCTGTTCCTGGTCAGTCTGGCCATGGTCGGGATGGTGGCCTATCGGCTGCTGGCCTGGATCAACCGCCTGTCCAGCCTGGCGCGGGTGGGTCATACGATCAATCTGGTCGAAGCGCGCGCGCTGAAGGCGCTGGAGATGCGCCGGGACGACCCCTTCTTCGGCGGCCGGGAGGGCCGTCTGAACGCCGGCGCCGATGTCACGGCCAAGACCACCGGCTATGTCCAGAACGTCGATCCCGCACGACTGCAAACCATGGCCAAGGCTCGAGACTGCCAGGTGGAGATCGTGGCGGTTCCCGGCGCCTTCGTGCGCCGCGGCGGCGTCTTGGCGCGCATCAGCCTGCCCGCCTGCGACGACGAGGCGCAGGCTGATTTCCGTTCGGCCTTCACCCTGGGGGATGCGCGATCCTTCGACCAGGACCCCCGTTTCGGAATGATCGTCCTTGGCGAAATAGCCGCCAAGGCCCTATCGCCCGGCGTCAATGACCCGGGCACGGCCATACAGGTGATCGGAACAGGCGTGCGACTGTTGGACGTCTGGGTTCAGCCTCCCGAAGATCGCGGTCGCGAAGGGCGCGACTCCCCTTGTGATCGCCTGCTCGCGCCCTCAGTGACCCATGAGGATCTGCTGGAAGACCTGTTCGGGCCGATTGCGCGATATGGTGCGGGTGATCTGGTCGTCGCCCTAAGACTACAGAAGGGGCTCGGCGCCTTGGCGAAGACTCCGGCTCTAGCGTCCCCCGTCGCGAGCTTGGCGCAGGAGGCGCTGGACAGATCTCGCGCGGCCCTGCCGCTCGCCGCCGATGTTCGGCGGCTTGAAGCTGCGGCGCTGGCGCGCTGAAGGCAGGCGCGCCAAGGCGGGGTCTGGACGAGGTCGCGCCCGACGTGCGATTAAGACTTGCCCAAACGCGCCTATCGCGTCATGCGGCGCCCGTTCGCCACAGCCTCCCAGCGAGTTCATGAGTTCATCCGCAGCCGCCGTCGCCCCCGGGCTAGTCCTGGCGCGTGACGTGTCGAAGACCTTCGGATCGAGAAAGGCGCTGGACGGCGTCTCGATTTCCGTCGCCTCGGGCGAGATGGTCGCCCTGATCGGCCCGTCGGGATCCGGCAAGTCCACGCTTCTGCGCTCCATCACCGGGCTTCAGTCCATCGACCCCGGCCAAGGGACGATCAGCGTCTTCGGCGAGACGGTTCAGAAGGACGGTCGCGTCACCGGCGCCGTGCGCAAGGCGCGCGGCAAGCTGGGCATGATCTTCCAGCAGTTCAATCTGGTCGGCCGCCTGAGCCTGTTCGCCAATGTCATGCTGGGCGCCCTGGGGCGTCTGCCGGCCTGGCAAGGCCTGCTGGGCCTATGGCCCCAAGCCGACAAGGACCGCGCCATGGCGGCCCTGCACCGGGTCGGAGTCAGCGACTACGCCGGCCAACGCGCCAATACGCTTTCGGGCGGGCAGCAGCAGCGCGGCGCCATCGCCCGCGCCATTGTCCAGGGGGCCAAGGCCATTCTGGCCGACGAGCCGGTCGCCTCGCTGGACCCGGTTTCGGCCCGCAAGGTGATGGAACTGCTGGTCGAGCTGAACAAGCGCGACGGCATGGGGGTGATCGTCACCCTTCACCAGGTCGACTACGCCATCCGCTACTGTGACCGCGTCATCGCGTTGCAGGGCGGCAAGATCGTCTATGACGGTCCCGCCACGGGCCTGGATCACCAGCGCCTGATCGATATCTACGGTCCCGAATTCGAGGACGCGTTCTGGGAGACCAAGGCATGAGCCCGTCCCGCACCCCTATGGCCCGCACATCCCTTTCCCGTCGTCTGTTCGCAGCCGCCGGCGCCGCGGTCCTGCTGCTGGGCGTCGCCTCGTGCGGCGGCGATGAAAAACAGGCCGCCGGAGCCATGCCGTCGGAGCTGACCTTCTCGATCCTGTCGGCGGAAGGCCAGGCGTCTTCCGGACCGCTGTGGCAGCCGCTGCTCGACGACATGTCCAAGGCCGTCGGCGTGCCGGTGAAGCCCTTCTTCGCGGGCAACTATAATGTCCTGATCGAAGCCATGCGGTTCAACCAGACCCAGGTGGCCTGGTTCTCGGCCAAGCCGGCGCTGGAAGCCGTCGACCGCGCCCAGGGCGAAGTGATCGCCCGCATCGTCGATCCGGAAGGGCGCGACAGCTACACCTCGACCCTGGTCGTGCGTAAGGGCTCGGGCATCACGCTGGACAAGGTGCTGGCCTGCGGCAAGCAGTATGACTTCGGCATCGGCGACGCCCAGTCGACCTCGGGCACCCTGGCCCCGCTGACCTTCCTGTTCAATCCGCGCGGCATCGTGCCGAACCAGTGTTTCAAGACCGTGCGTTCGGCGAGCCACCAGGCCAACGCCTTCGCCGTGGCGACGGGCGTGGTCGATGTGGCCACCTCCAACTCGGTCAACACGGTCTTCATGCGCCGCGAGAACCCGCAACTGGCGTCGCAGATCGAAGACATCTGGGTGTCGCCGCCGATCCCGGAATCGGGCATCGTCATCCGCGAGGACCTGGACCCGGCGCTGAAGGAAAAGCTGCGCAGCTTCTTCCTGACCTACGGCCAGGGCCAGGGCCCCGAAGCCGACCGCCAGCGTCAGGTGCTGGCCGGACTGAACTATTCGATGTTCCGCGCCGCCGACGATTCCTACCTGGATCCGGTCCGTGAGATGGTCGCTGACCAGAAGCTGAGCGAGGCCAAGGCCAAGAACGACCAGGCCGGCGTGGCCGCCGCCGAGCGCGACCTTGCTGCTCTGCGCGCCAAGCGCGAGGTCCAGCCTTGACCGACGTCACCGCAGACATGGCGGCACGGGGCGGCGTCGCCCCGGGAACCGTGCCCTCAGCCCCGACCAAGTCCCTGTCCTCGACCCTGTTCGACCTCCTGCTGTGGGGCGGTCTGGCGATCATCCTGATCGCCAGCTTCGGCAAGGTGGACATGCAGAATTTCGGCCGGCTGTTCTCGGGCTCGTCGAACATCTCGACCTATGGCGCGGATCTGCTGCGTCCTGACTGGGCGGCCATCTTCCCACCCGGAGACTTCTGGACCTCCTTCACCCACATCTTCACCCAGCCGACGACCAGCCTGGCTGGCCAGATGTGGCTGACGGTTCAGATCGCCCTGTGGGGCACCTTCCTGGCCGTCTTCCTGGCCCTGCCGCTCAGCCTGATGGCGTCGCGCAATATCGCGCCAGGCTGGATGGTCTTCGTCGTGCGCCGGTTCATGGACCTGCTGCGGTCGATCCCCGACCTGGTCATCGCCACCCTGTTCATCGTCGCCGTCGGCCTGGGCCCGCTGGCCGGGGTGCTCGCCCTGGCGCTGAACACGGGCGGTGTCCTGGCCAAGCTGTTCTCGGAAGCCGTCGAGTCGATCGACAAGGGACCGGTCGAGGGCGTGCGCGCCACCGGCGCCGGCAAGCTGCACGAGATCGTTTGGGGCGTCTTTCCCCAGGTGGCCCCGTTGTGGACCTCATTCGCCCTGTATCGGTTCGAATCCAACAGCCGCGCGGCCACCGTGCTGGGCCTGATCGGCGCGGGCGGCATCGGCCAGACCCTGTTCGAAAGCATCCAGGCCTTCGACTATAGCCGCGTCGCCGCCATCGCCATCGTCATCGTTGTCGCCGTGACCCTGATCGACACCCTGTCCCAGGTCATGCGCAAGCGCCTGCTGTAACGGTTTCGCCTCCCGTCTCGCTGCCGGGACGCGGGAAAAACCTTCACAATCGTCTGGTCTAAACGTCGTGAAATCGATGCTCAGGGAGAGCGCAGAATGATCCGCACACTGAAACTGACGACGGCGGCAGCCGCGCTTCTGGCTCTGGCGGCCTGCGGCGACGGCGGATCCGGCGGCGGATCCTCGGCCCGTTCGGGGATCTGGGCGGCCGGGTCGTCCACCGTCTTCCCCTTCGCCACGCGTGTCGCGGAAAACTTTTCACGGACTTCGGGCGGCACCGCGCCGCGCGTCGAATCCCTGGGCACCGGCGGCGGCATCCAGGCCTTCTGCCAGGGCGTCGGCCCGACCACGCCGGACATCGCCAACGCCTCGCGTCAGATGAAGGCGTCTGAGTTCGACATGTGCGCCAAGAACGGCGTGACCGAAATCGTCGAGATAAAGATCGGTTTCGACGGCATCGTCATCGCCACGGCGCGCAACGGCAACAGCTTCAACTTCGAACTGAACGACATCTACGAAGGCCTGGCCAAGGAAGTTCCCGGACCGAACGGCGCCTTCGTCGCCAACCCGGCCACCACCTGGAATCAGGTCAACGCCGGCCTGCCCAACCAACGCATCCAGGTCTATGGCCCGCCGCCCACCTCGGGCACCCGCGACGCCTTCCTGGAACTGGGCATGACGCCCGGCGCCAAGCTGGTTCCCGCAGCGGCGGCCGTAGCGGAAACCGATGAAGACCGGTTCGAGGCCCTGGCCCACACCCTGCGCGAAGACGGCGCCTGGATCGACTCGGGCGAGAACGACAACGCCATCGTCCAGACCCTGACCCGCACCCCTGGTTCGCTGGGCGTGTTCGGCTATTCCTTCCTGGAGCAGAATCTGGACACGGTGAAGCCTGAGACCATCGACGGCGTCACGCCCAATGCCGACACCATCGCCAGCGGCGAATACCCGCTGTCGCGCAGCCTCTACATCTATGTGAAGAAGGCCCATATTGGCGTGATCCCCGGGCTTCAGCAGTTTGTGCAGGAATTCCTGTCCGAGGGCTCGGCCGGCAAGGGCGGCTATCTGGCCGACCGTGGTCTGATCCCGCTGCCGGAGGACCAACTCGTCGCTCAACGCGCCATCGTTTCAGCGATGACGCCGATGCAACGGCCCGCCAAGTAACAACGCTCTCCTTGAAAGCTATCCGCCCCTTTCCACGGCCGATCCGTCGGTTATGATGGGGGCGGGATAGCAATCAGGAAAACCCTATGACTTCTCAGCCCGCGCGTCTGCGCAAGGCCGTGCTGCCTGTCGCCGGTCTCGGAACCCGTGTCCTCCCCGGCACGAAGACCACGCCGAAGGAACTGCTGAACGTCGTTGATCGGCCGATCCTGTCGTACATCGTCGAAGAGGCCCGCGAGGCCGGGATCGAACATATCGTCTTCGTCACCGGCCGCTCCAAAGGCGCGATCGAGGACTATTTCGATCACCAGATCGAGCTGGAAAGCCAGCTGGAAGCCAAGGGCAAGACCGAGATCCTCGACCAGCTGCGGGCCGAACTGCCGGCGCCCGGCGAAATGAGCTTCACTCGCCAGATGTCGCCCAAGGGTCTGGGTCACGCCGTCTGGTGCGCCCGCGACATCATCGGTCATGAACCCTTCGCCGTCCTGCTGCCCGACGTCATCGTCGACAGTCGACCTGGTGCGCTGAAGCAGCTGATCGACGCCTATAACGAGGTCGGCGGCAATCTGATCGGCGTCGAGGCCGTGCCCGAGAGCGAGACCCACAAATACGGCATCGTCGATCCGGCCAGCCGTGAGGGCCGTCGCATCACCATGAAGGGGATGATCGAAAAGCCGGCCAAGGGCACGGCGCCGTCCAACCTGTCGATCTCGGGCCGCTATATCCTGCAGCCGGAAATCTTCGACCTGCTGGCGACCCAGGAACGCGGCGCCGGCAACGAGATCCAGCTGACCGACGCCATGGCCCGCCTGATGGCCGACCAGTTGTTCACCGCCGTCGAATACGAAGGCGTGACCCACGACTGCGGCGACAAGATCGGCCTGCTGAAAGCCAATGTCGCCCTGGCCCTGAAGCGCCCCGACCTGGGCGAGGCCGCACGCGCGGCGGTGACGGCCCTGCTCTGACGCAAGGGAAGGCCGCAGGGGTTCCGGATCGCGCCGACCCCTGCTAACCCTCCGCGCAAATCATCAGGAGACGAACCATGGCCACTTCCGAAGGCTGGGACATGCCGACCGGCGACCTCATGAAGGGCAAGAAGGGCCTGATCATGGGCGTGGCCAATTCCAGCTCCATCGCCTGGGGCATCGCGTCCCAGCTGGCGGCCCAGGGCGCGGAACTGGCCTTCACCTATCTGGGCGAGAGCCTGGAGCGTCGCGTGCGTCCGCTGGCCGAGAGCGTCGGCGCCAAACTACTGATCCAGGCCGACGTCACCGACGACGCCTCGATGGACGCCGCCTTCGCCGAGTTGGAAAAGACCTTTGGCAAGATCGACTTCGTCGTTCACTCGGTGGCCTTCGCCAACAAGGACGAGCTGAAGGGCAGTTTCGTCGACAACACCACGCGCGACAGCTTCCTTCTGGCCATGAACATCTCGGCCTTCAGCTTCGTGGACGTGTCCAAGCGCGCCGCCAAGCTGATGCCGAACGGCGGCAGCCTGATCACCCTCACCTATCTGGGGTCGGAGCGGGTCATTCCGAACTACAACACCATGGGCGTGGCCAAGGCGGCGCTGGAGGCGGCGACCCGCTATATCGCGCGCGACCTGGGGCCCAAGAACATCCGCGTCAACGCCATCTCGGCCGGCGCCATGCGCACCCTGTCGCTGGCCGGCATCTCGGGCGGGCGCGGCCTGCACTCCAAGAGCGCCCAGTTCTCGCTGATCAAGGAAGAGACCTCGATGGAGGGCGTCGCCGGCGCCGCCCTGTGGCTGTGCTCGGACCTGGGGCGTTCGACGACGGGCGAGGTCGTCCACGTCGATGCGGGCTTCCACGCCGTGGGCCTGCCGGACGACATGGAAGGCTGATCGGGCTCTTTCGTCCCTTACGGCGACGGTTTAAGGCCGGGGCATGAGTGCTCCGGCCTTTTCCATGCGCGTCCCGCCCGCCTCCGCCTTTTCATCCGCCGCCGTCGCCACAGTGATCGGGTTCGGCGGCACGGTCGCCCTGGTGGTGCAGGCGGGACAGGCCCTGGGCGCAGACGCGAGCCAGATCGGCTCCATGGTCACGGCGCTTTGCCTGGCCATCGGCATTCCCGGCGCCCTGCTGAGCTGGCGGCTGAAGATTCCCGTGGTCCTGGCCTGGTCCACGCCGGGCGCAGCCCTGCTGGCCGCATCAGCCCTGGGGCTGTCGTGGCAGACGGCGGTCGGCGCCTTCGTCGTTTCCGCCGTCCTGATGATCCTGACCGGTCTGATCCCGGCGCTGGGTCGGCTGGCGGGGCGGATCCCGTCGGCCATAGCCTCGGCCATGCTGGCGGGGGTGCTGCTGCCCTTCGTCCTGCGGCTGTTCAAGGTCGTGCCGGACGAGACGGCGCTGACCCTGTGCCTGATCGCGGTCTTTCTGGTCTTCCGGCGGCTCTGGCCGACCTGGGCCCTGCCCGCCGTGCTGGCGGCGGCCTTTGCGGTGCTGGCGATGCGAGGTCAACTCGCCCTGCCCGTCGGCACCGGCCTGTTTGGCCGGCTGGAGCCTGTCATTCCCGCCTTCGATGCGAAGGCCGCGATCAGCCTGGGCTTTCCGCTGTTCCTGGTGACCTTGGCGGCGCAGAACCTGCCGGGGTTGGTGGTGCTGCAGGGCGCCGGCTATCCGCCGCCGGCGAACCGCCTGATCCTGTCCACCGGGATCGCCAGCCTGGTCGCCGCGCCGTTCGGGGCGCACGGGGTCAATCTGGCCGCCATCACAGCGGCGATCTGCACCGGACCCGACGCCCATCCGGATCCGGGTCAGCGCTGGATCGTCGGTGTGATATACGGCGGCTTCTATCTCATCGTGGCCCTGTTCGCCGCGCCGCTGGCGGGCCTGTTCATCGCCATGCCCCCGGCCGTGCTGGCGGCCGTGACGGGTCTGGCCCTGATTGCGCCCCTGACCGGCGCCTTGCTGAGCCTGACGGCCGATGCGCCGTCACGCGAGGCCGCCGTCCTGACCTTCGCGGCGACGGCCTCCGGGCTGGCCCTGTTCGGGGTGGGATCCGCCTTCTGGGGATTGGTCGTAGGGTTCGCGGCCCTGGGTGCGGGCCGCTTCCTCCGCCGAGCCTAATCCCGCGCCGGGATGTTCAGGCCGCGCTGCACAGCCGGACGGGCCAGGCCGCGGTCCAGCCAGGCGGCGACGCGCGGGAAGTCCTCAAAGCCGACAATCTCGCCCGCCTCGTAGAAGCCGACCAGATTGCGGACCCAGCCCAAGGTAGCGACATCGGCGATGGAATAGTCGCCCATGATCCAATCGCGGCCTTCCAATCGGGTTTCCAGCACGCCCAGCAGACGGCGGCTTTCGGCGACATAGCGGTCGCGCGGACGCTTGTCCTCGTAGTCCTTGCCGGCGAACTTGTGGAAGAAGCCCAACTGGCCGAACATCGGGCCAATCGCGCCCATCTGGAACATGACCCACTGGATGGTCTCGTACCGGGTCGCGGGATCGGCCGAGAGCAGTTTGCCGGTCTTCTCCGCCAGATAGATCAGGATGGCGCCGGATTCGAACAGGGCAAGCGGCTGTCCGCCGGGACCGTTCGGATCCAGGATCGCCGGGATCTTGCCGTTGGGATTTAGCGACAGATACTCCGGCCCCCAGGTCTCGTTCTTGGTGATGTCGATCAGGTGAGGCTCATAGGCCAGACCGATCTCCTCCAGCATGATGGAGACCTTCACGCCATTAGGCGTCGGCAGGGAATACAGCTGGAGCCGATCGGGGTGCTGCGCCGGCCAGCGCCGGGTGATCGGGAAGGCGGACAGGTCTGTCATGGGTTCAGCCTCGACTTGTGATGACGATCATGTCGGCGCCACGCGTGACGTTCGCAACTGTCGTCGGCACGATTTGGTCGCGGGCTTGTGTCTGGAACCGGACTTGAGAGGGCGCAAGCTTGGCCTTGGCCGATCACAGGAAGGGAGACGCCCGATGGCGCACAAGTTCGAGATCTACAAGGACAAGGCCGGCGAGTTCCGGGTCCGGTTCAAGTACAATTCCGAGACCCTGTTCTCGACCGAGAGCTACAGTTCCAAGGCCTCGGCCCAGAACGCCATCGACTCCATCAAGAAGAACGGCCCGGACGCCGACGTCGAGGACAACAGCTAGTCGGGCTCGCGCTCACCCACCTCGGTCGGCGGTACGGCCAGCAGCCAGCCGTCGGCCAAGTGCAGCTCGGGCGTCGCCTCCTTAGTGAAGGGCAGGTACCAGGTGGGGCCACCAGCTGCGGGGGCGATTTCCAGCATGTCGTCGGCGCCGAAGTTCTGGACGGACTTGACCGTGCCCATGACCCCACCCGCCGTGTCGCGGACCTCGACCCCGATCAGGTCGGCGAGATAGAATTCGTCTTCGTCCGGATCCGGGAAGCGGTCGCGGGGGACGTAAAGTTTCAAGCCGCGCAAGGCGTCGGCTTCTTCCTTCGTCGCAATCTCCTTGGCCCGGCCGACGACGCCGTTCTTGTCGGGCCGCGTCGAGGTCAGGGTCAGGGCCACGGTCCCATCGGCGCGCAGCAGCGGGCCATAGGCGGTCAGGGCCAGGGGATCGGCGGTGAAGGCGGTCACCCGCACCTCGCCCCGAACCCCGAAACCGCCGCCGATCTGGCCGACGAGGATCAATCTGCTGTCCGTGGTCATGGTCTGTGTCCGTCGTCCTAGATCTTCCCCCGCTTGCGGGGGAAGTGTCAGCTCGTCGAGCGCAGCGAGACGGCTGACGATGGGGGAAGTGTCGCGACACTTCCCTCTCCGACCCTGGATCGGCTGCGCCGACCGCCGGGCCACCTCTCCCGCAAGCGGGAGAGGGTCTAGTAGCGCATGAAAAAGGCGGCGTCGAAGGACGCCGCCTTGATCGTGTCGAGACCGAAAGCCTTAGGCTTCGGTCTTTTCTTCAGCGGCTTCTTCAGCAGCGGGGGCCTCTTCAGCAGCGGCTTCAGCGGCGGGGGCCTCTTCGACCGGGGCTTCTTCGACAGCCGGAGCAGCGGCAGCAGCGGCGGCTTCTTCCTTGGCGCGGGCGGCGGCTTCAGCGGCCTCGACCTTGGCGGCGGCTTCGGCTTCCAGGCGGTCGGCTTCGCGCTGGGCGCGTTCGGCGGCGCGCTCTTGCGCCTTCTTGCCGGGGGCGCCCTTGTTCGGGTTGTTGGACTGGGTCCACTTGACCTTCTGGCCCAGGGTCTCGTCCTGCGACAGGAAGCGGGCGACGCGGTCGGTCGGCTGGGCGCCCTTGCCGAGCCATTCGGCGATACGCTCGACCTTCAGGGCGACGCGCGGCTGGGCGCCGTCCTTGGGCAGCATCGGGTTGTAGCTGCCGACCTTCTCGATGAACTTGCCGTCGCGGGGCGAGTGCGAGTCAGCGATGACGATGTGGTAGTAGGGGCGCTTCTTGGCGCCGCCGCGGGCCAGACGAATCTTCAGCATTGTCAGTCTCTTTCTAGGAAGTCGTTATTTCTTGGGAGGGAAGCCCGGAAGGCCCGGAAGGCCGCCCGGAAGTTGTCCGCCACCCAGGCCCGCAAGGCGGTCCTGGATGGCTTTCAGTTCGTCGGCGCTGGGTTCCGGCGTCTTGCCGCCGCCCAGGGCCTTCAATCGGTTCAGGTCAGGGCCGCCGCCCATGCCCGGCATGCCGGGGATGCCGCCCCCGCCGCCGAGACCGCCCAGCATGGCGGCCATCTGCTGCATCTTCTTGGGTCCGCCGCGCGCCATCTGTTTGACCACGTCGGCCATCTGGCGGTGCTGTTTCAGAACCCGGTTCACGTCCTGCACATCGACGCCGGCGCCGGCGGCGATCCGCTTCTTGCGGCTGGCGTTCAGCAGGTCGGGCTTCTTGCGCTCGGCCTTGGTCATCGAGGAGATGATGGCTTCCTGGCGCAGGATCATGCGGTCGTCGACGCCGCTCTCGGCCATCTGGCCCTTCATCTTGGCCACGCCGGGCAACATGCCCATGATGCCCTGAAGCCCGCCCATCCGCTTCATCTGCTGAAGCTGGCCGGCCAGGTCGTCCAGGTCGAACTGGCCCTTGGCCAGTTTGCGGGCCATCTTCTCGGCCTTGGCCTGGTCCAGGTCCTGGCTGGCCTTTTCGACCAGGGCGACGATATCGCCCTGACCCAGGATGCGGCCGGCGACGCGGCGGGCGTCGAACACGTCCAGCGCATCGACCTTTTCGCCGGCGCCCAGATATTTGATCGGCAGGCCGGTGACCGCCCGCATCGACAGCATGGCGCCGCCGCGACCGTCGCCGTCAGCGCGGGTCAGGACCAGGCCCGTCAGCGGCAGGCGGGCGTGGAACGCGGCGGCGGTCCGGACCGCGTCCTGACCGGTCAGGCTGTCGGCGACCAGAAGGGTCTCGACGGGCTTGGAGATCTCGGCGACCTCGGCCACCTCGTTCATCAGCCCTTCGTCCAGGGTGATGCGGCCGGCGGTGTCGAGGATCAGGACGTCGAAGCCCTGAAGCTTGGCCGATTGCAGCGCCCGGCGCGTGATCTGGACGGCGCTTTCGCCCGCCACGATGGGCAGGACGGCGACGTCGATCTGTTTGCCCAATTGGGCCAGCTGTTCCATCGCGGCCGGACGACGCGTGTCCAGCGAGGCCATCATGACCTTCTTGCGATCGAACTTGGTCAGGCGCAGCGCCAGCTTGGCCGAGGTCGTGGTCTTGCCCGAGCCCTGAAGGCCGGCCATCAGCACCACGGCCGGCGGAGTGGCGTTGGTGTTGAGCGGGACCGGCTCTTCGCCGCCCAGCATCTCGATCAGGCCGTCATAGACGATCTTGACCACCTGGTCGGCCGGTTTGACCGAACGGATGACCTCTTCACCGGTGGCGCGTTCGGTGGCGAAGGCGATGAATTCCTTGACGACCGGCAGGGCGACGTCGGCCTCGAGCAGGGCCACGCGCACTTCGCGCATCGCCTCGGCGACATCCTTTTCGGACAGGGCGCCGCGGCCGGTGATCCGGTCAAAGACGCCTGTCAGCCGCTCGTTCAGAGCCTCGAACATTCACTACCTCGTGGCGACGGGTGAAGCGGCTCCATACGACAACGGCCTCTGGCGACGATCACGTCGGCAGAGGGTTCTCGCCGGGCTCGTCCATCAGAGATGGGGTCGTCCCGGTGGAGACGCGAGGTTCACTTGCGTCGGAAGCGGCGGCTTATGAAGGAAAACAAGGGGAATGTCGAATCCGAACGCGCCTTTGATTCTTTCGTCATCCTCCGGGCCGCGAAGCGGAACCGGGGGACCCAGCGGCGCGCGCGAGCGCGAACCTGTCGCGGTCGAGGTGTTCAGGCATCGTGCGGCGTAGAGATTTCGCCTTCGGCGCCGCTGGCTCCCCCTGTCTGCGCCGCCAAGACGCGGCTTGCCGGGAAATGACGAAAGAGAAAGGAGCGCGGCCCCTACGGCTCCTCGGGCGTCTCGGCCGGGGTGTCGTCCTTCTTCGGTTCCGAGCCCGGCTCGGTCACGACGATATTTTCAGGCGGGGCGGACAGTTTCGACAGGTCGCCGCCGGCGCGCAGGACGTCCAGGGCGCGTTGCAGCTGGTAGTCCTTCTCCTTGTCGAAGTCCTTGCCCGGAGCCTCATAGGGGGTGTGCGGCCCCTTGCGTTCGGCGCCGATGGAGGCGTCCAGGGCCGTGGCGTAGGCGGCTTCGGAATAGATGAAGCTGGATCGCGAGACGATCCGGGCCTCGGCCTCGGTGCGGGCGACTTCCAGGTCCGGCTCGATGCCGATCTTCTGGATCGAGGCGCCGGACGGGGTGTAGTAGCGGGCCGTGGTGATCGACAGGGCGCCGTCGCGACCCTGGCGCAGCGGGATGACCGTCTGGACCGATCCCTTGCCGAAGCTGGTCAGGCCGACGATGGTCGCCCGCTCATGGTCCTTCAGGGCGCCGGCGACGATCTCGGACGCCGAGGCCGAGCCGTAGTTGACCAAAACCACCACCGGCAGGCCGCCGGTAAGGTCGCCGGGCTTGGCGGAATAGCGCTGGATCTGCTCGGGCTTGCGGCCGCGCTGGCTGACGATCTCGCCGCGCTCCAGGAAGGCGTCGGACACGTCGATGGCGGCGTTCAGCAAGCCGCCGCCATTGTTGCGCAGGTCCAGAACATAGCCCTTCACGCCCGGCTTCTCGGCCTTGATCTTGGCGATGGCTTCGGTCAGTTCGCGGCCGGTGTTCTCGTTGAAGGTCGAGACGCGCAGATAGCCGAAATCGCCCTCGACCCGGCCGGTGACCGACTGGACCTTGATGATCTCGCGGGTCAGGACGACCTCGCGCGGCTCTTCCCCGTCGCGCAGGAAGGTGACGCGAACGCTGGTGCCGGCCGCGCCACGCAGCTTCTCGGACACCTGGGTGACGGTCAGGCCCGCCGCGTTCTGCCCCTCGATGGAGGAAATGACGTCGCCGGCCTGGACTCCGGCCTTGGCGGCGGGGCTTTCGTCCATCGGCGAGATGACCTTCACCATACCGCCTTCGGAGGTGATGGTCAGGCCGACGCCGGAATACTGGCCCTCGGTGCGCTCGCGCAGATCGTCATAGTTGGACGGCGCCAGATAGTTGGAATGAGGGTCGAGCGCCGTCATCATGCCGGCCAGGGCGGCCTCGATCAGCTTCTTGTTGTCGACCGGCACCACATAGGCCTGCTCGACGATACCCACAACGTCGCCGAACAGCTCCAGCATACGGAAGGTTTCGTTGCGAGGCGTCTGGCTGGTGGCGACGGCGGCCGAGCCGCCAAGAACCAGGGCGGCGCAGCCGACGAGGAGCAGTTTACGCATTCGGTCTCTTTCGGTCGGGCCGATCATGAAGGGCGCCCGTTGGGAAGGTAAGGCCCCGCAGACACGACGGAATCGTGGCGACGCGGCGTCATGCCGATAAAATCAGCGTCAGGGCGGATTGCAAAGCTCTATTGCGGATCATTGCAGCCAGGGACCGGGGTCGATGGGGCGTTCCTCGCGTCGCAGCTCGAAATAGACGTCGCCGTCGGGGCCGCTGCGACCCAGGGACTGGCCGTCGGCGACGCGAGCGTCCGGCGTCACATCAACACTCTCCAGCCCCGCGATCACCGCCCGCCAACCGGGACCCAGGTCCAGGATCACCACCTGCCCCCAGCCGGTCAGAGGTCCGGCATAGGCGACCTTGGCGTCGGCGGGCGCGACCACGGACGCTCGGTCTGCGCGCCAGCGCCAACCGGAGGTTCCCGGCCCCCAGGTCTGGCTGGGCGCGCCCTGGACCGGCGAACTGAGACGGCTGCGGCCGGCGGGAAGGCGCGCGGGGGCGGCCTCGGCCGGCTCGGCGGCGGGCACGGCGCCCCCCAGCTCGCGGATGCGGTTTTCCAGCACACGCGTGGCCCGCTCGGCGGCGCGGGCCTCGGCGTTGAGGACGGCGGTCAGGGCGGTCTTGCGCGCGGTCAGACCCTCGATCTCCGCGCGACGATCGCCCTGGGCGCTTTCGGTGGTCAGCAGCCGCTCGGACGACAGGACGGCAAGACGGCGGATGCGCATGATCTCCGCCTGACGGTCGGCCAGGGCTTTCGCGCGTTTTTCCAGATCCGGCGTCATGGCCTTCAGCAGGAGGGAGGCGCGCACAGTGTCGATCGCCTTGTCCGCCGGGACCAGCAGAGGGGGCGGCGGGCGGCGGCTCATCATCTGCAGGGCGCTGAGCAGTCGGCCCTGGGCGCCGCGTTCACGGGCCAGGTTGGTGACCAGTTCGGCCTCACGCGCGCTGAGCTGCTGAAGGCGGGCGCGCTGATCCTCGATCTGGCGGTCGTCGGTCTGTTCGTCGGCGCGAAGGGCGGCCAGCCGGCGCTCGAGCTGCGCCAGTTCGTCCTTGGCCGCCTCGGCGTCGGCGCGCAGGCGGCGCGCCCGCACCGCCTCATCGCGATATTCGGCCTGAATGCGCCCCAGTTCGCTCTCGGGCGCCTGCCGACCTGCGGCGGGGGCGGCGAGGACGAGACCCGTCAGCAGGGCGAGGGAAAGTGTGGCGGCGCGACCCATGTCAGTCGCGATGATAGGGTGATCCGGCCAGGATGGTAACCGCCCGATACAGTTGTTCGGCCAACATGGCGCGAGCCAGTGCGTGGGGCCAGGTCTGGGGACCGAAGGCCAGGGTAGAGGACGCGGCGGCGCGCACGCTTTCGTCCAGCCCGTCGGCTCCGCCGATGGCGAAGACCAGCCGGCGTTCGCCCTGGTCGCGCAGTTTGGCGACATGATCGGCGAAGGCGCGTGAGGAATAGGTCCTGCCGCGCTCGTCGCAGGCGATCAGGTGCGCGCCTTCGGCGGCGGCGAGGATCAACTCGGCCTCCGGCGCCTTGCCCGGCTTGCGGGCCTCAAGGTCTATCAGTTCGAGGGGACCCAGGCCCAGCGCGCGTCCCGCAAGGGTGGCGCGCCGGGCGTAGTCGTCGGCGAGCGTCGCCTCAGGCCCCCGGCCCGGTCGGCCGATGGCGACGATGCTCAGCTTCACGGTCTTAGTCGCGGACCATGCGGTGGGCGGAATCGACCGCCCAGATCTTCTCGATATTGTAGAAGGTGCGCACTTCCGGGCGGAACAGGTGCACGATCACGTCGCCGGCGTCGATCAGGACCCAGTCGCAGTGCGGCAGGCCCTCGACCTTGGCCTTGCCCAGACCCTGTTCCTTCAGGGTGCGCAGCAGGTGGTCGGCGATGGCGCCGACGTGACGGTGCGAACGGCCTGAAGCAACGATCATGGTGTCGGCCATGGCGCTTTTGCCCTTGAGGTCGATCAGGACCATGTCCTGGGCCTTGTCCTCGTCGAGGCGGCTCAGCAGGGCTTCTTCTAGCGGCGTGGAGCCGACCGGGCGCGGGGCGGAATCGCCGAAAGCCAGGGAGGATTCAGATCCGTCTTCGGAATGGAGAGGTTCGATAGCATCCATCTCGTGCGCCGTGTTCGAAACGGCGGCGTCTTGCGTATCATACGCGGGCGAGGGGGTCAGCGGAGGGCTCCAGGAGCGTTGACTAAAGCAGTCCTCTAGCACGAATGGGCCGGAACGTGAACCGCCGCCCCGATCACGAGGCCGCGCGTCGCCCTTTCGCCGTTCGGATCGCCGTCGAGGAAAGGGGATTCAGCGGCGCCGTCAAATAGGTCCAGGCCGGCGCCGCCAGGGTCGGCAACAGGCCCGCCTGCTGGGCGGGAATGCGGAAACCGGCGAAACGGGCCGCGGCCGGCGCCGTGCGACTGTCCAGCAGCGAGCCCGGCCGAGCGATCACCGCCACCGGCATCAGCCGCATGATATCGGTCCAGCCTCTCCAGCGGTGGAAGCTGGCCAGATTGTCCGACCCCATCAGCCAGACGAAATGAACGCCGGGATGCCGGGCCACCAGCAGGCGCAGGGTGTCGACGGTCCAGGCGACCCCCGCACGGGACTCGAAGTCAGAGACGATCATCGACGGGCCGTGCGCGTGTTCCCGCGCCGAGGCCATCCGGTCGGACAATGGGGCGCTATGGCGGGCGTCCTTCAAAGGATTTTGCGGCGAGACCAGCCAGACGACCCGGTCGAGACCCAGGCGGCGCATCGCCGTCTCGGCCACATGGGCGTGACCGTCGTGTGCCGGATTGAAGGAGCCGCCGAACAGGCCGACCTTCATCCCCGGCGTCAGGATCAGACCGTCTCGCAAGCCCCCGGTTCGGGGGCCGGCGCCTTTGGGCGCGGGACCGGCGTGAAAGAAGGACAAGCGGGGCGTCTCGGGGGAGTTATGCTCAGCGGCGCCCTTATCATGACGGGCGATGGTCCGCATACCGATTTCTCCCCCGCGAACGGAAGCCGCCCGATCTAGACGGCGGCCTCGAACAGGGCGTCGCGGGCGACGTCGGCGTGGGTCATGGGGAAGAGGTGGCCGGCGCCGGTCACGACCTCGACCTTCACATGATCCAAACCTCGGGGCGACGTGGGGACGAAGGTCAGGGCGCCGCGTTCGGCCTTCAGAATTCGCGTGGGCCCGGGATAGCGGCGCAGGGCGCGCCAGGGATCGTGCGCCTGGGCCGCATAGTTGGCGGCCTCCCAGGCGGGGTCGGCGGCGAGCCTATAGCCCTCATCCGTCTCGACCAGGCCTTCCGACAGATAGTCGGCCAGGACCATGTCCGGCCAACCCTTGAAAGCGCCGCGCCCGCGATAGGCGGCCAGGGCCTGTTCGCGGCTGTCGAACAGGGCCCGACGGCGGCGCGTGGCCTTGGCTATGGGTATGCCCGCCAGCAGGCGATGGGCAAAAGGCAGGTTGAAGATCAGGAAGGTCGAGCGTTTCCAGATCACCGGATCGAACAGGACCAGGCTGGAGACCCGGTCGGGGCGTTCCGCCGCCGCCAACAGCGAGGCCGTGCCGCCCATCGAATGGCCGGCGAGGACGACCGGTGGGCCGTCCAGGGCGTCCAGCAGGGACAGGAGGTCGTCGCGATGATCCAGCCAGCTGGCCTTGGGCCGGGCGAAGATCGGCAGGCTTGAGCCCCCGTGGCCGCGAAGATCCGGCGCCCAGATGCGCAGTGAGGCGGACAGGGGCGACAGCATGGTGCGATAGGTGGCGGCGTTGAAGCCGTTCGCGTGCGAAAAGATCAGATCGACCGGCCGTTCGGGATCGCCGAAATCCAGCACCGACATCAGGCCGCCGCCCCAATGATTTTCAATGGGGACGCTGAGTCGGCGCGGGGCTGACATCCGGGCGACGTCCACGATCAGCCCGCCTCGCGGCAGGCCAGGCACAGGCCGTGCGCCTCGATCGTGGTGCGCGCGATCGCATAGCCTGCGCTGGCGGCGGCGGCGTCGATGGCGCCCTGATCCGGGCCGGCGATCTCGCGCGTCGCGCCGCAGCAGTCACAGATCAGGAAGGCGGCGGCGTGGGGCGCCGACCCGTTCGCGGCGCTGCCCGAACAGGCGACATAGGCGCTGATGGAGGCGATCCGGTGCGCCATCCCCTGGCGTTCGAGAAACTCCAGGGCACGGTAGACGGTCGGCGGCTTGGCCACCTGGCCGTCTTCGCCGAACCGGGCGATCAGATCATAGGCCTTCACCGGCTCGCCGGTTTCCAGCAGCAGGGACAGGACCCGACGGCGCGGGGCGGTCATCCGCTCGCCCGCCTCGGCCATGCGCGCCTCTGCGCCCTGCAGCGCGAGCGCCAGGGCCGCGCCGTGCAAGCCGGAATGGTCGTGGTCATGGTCGCAGGTGGAACTCATGAGCCACAGCTAGTCGCTGACCGGCGTCACCGCAACAGATCACGGCTTGACGCCTCGTGATGTTATCTCATAACAGAATATCATCTCTCCCCGAAAGTAGGCCGTCCATGCGTCCCTTCGTCACTCGCCCATTGCTGTTGTCCGCCGTCGCCTGGAGCGCCCTGGGCGGCGCCGCCTTCGCCCAGACCGCCCAGCCTCAGCCCGCTACGGTCGATGACATCATCGTCACCGCGACCCCGTTTGGTGTGACGCAACGCGCCACCACCATCGCCACCGACGTGCTGGACGAACAGAAGCTGGCCATCGCACCGGCGACGTCCCTGGGGGATCTTGTCAACGGCATGCCGGGCATTCGCTCGACCGATTTCGCGCCGGGCGCCAGCCGGCCGGTGATCCGGGGCCTGTCGGGTCCGCGCGTTCAGGTGCTGACCAACGGCCTGGGCCAGATCGACGCCAGTTCGGTGTCGCCCGACCACGCCGTCGCCACCGATCCCGGCGAAGCCCACCGCATCGAAATCGTGCGCGGCCCCGCGACCCTGATCTACGGCGGCTCTGCCATCGGCGGCGTGGTCAACATCATCGACGACCGGATTCCCGAAACCCTGCCGGAAGGCGGGATCGAAGGCCGGGTCTCGACCCAGTATTCCAGCGTCGACGACGGACGCGGCGCCTCGGGCCACGCCACGGTCGGCGTCGGCCGTTTCGCCTTCAACGTCAGCGGCGTGACCCGAAAGACCGACGACTACGACATCCCCTCGCCCGCCCGTTCGCAGGTGCTGGCCGACAGCGACGGCGAGCCGCGCGGCGACGGCGGCAAGCAGCCCAACTCCTGGTCAGAACTGAACGCCTGGGGCGTCGGCGGGTCGTACATCGCCGACAAGGGCTTCGTCGGCCTGTCCTACAAGTCGACCGAGAGCGAATACGGCACGGTCGCCGAGCCGGAAGTCTTCATCAATCTGGAACAGGAACGCTGGGACGGACGCGGCGAGTACCGCTTCGACAGCGGCCCCTTCGCCAAGGTCCGCGCCTCCTACGGCCACGCCGACTACACTCACACCGAATTCGAGGGACCGGGCGAGCCGGGCACCGTCTTCAACTCCGACGGCTGGGAAACGCGCGGCGAACTGGTCCAGCGCGAGCAGAACGGCTGGAACGGCGCCATCGGCGTCCAGGCCCTGGAGCGTAATTTCGAAGCCATCGGCGAGGAAGCCTTCGTCCCGACCGTCAAGATCGAGGAACAGGGCCTGTACACCGTCCAGCGCTATGATTTGGGCCGCTACGGTTTCGAAGGCGGTCTGCGCTATGACCGCCGCACCCTGACCGCCACGCCTCTGGGCGAGACGACCGAGGTCGAGCGCGAGTTCGACAACTGGTCGGCCAGCGCGGCCGCCTTCCTGCGTCCGCAGGCCGGTCTGTTCCTGGGCCTGAGCCTGTCGCGCACCGAGCGCGCGCCCAGCGAAGTCGAACTGTTCGCCGACGGCGTCCACATCGCCACCGCCGCCTATGAGACCGGCGACGTGAACCTGGACACCGAGAAGGTCACCACCCTGGAAGGCACGGTCCACTATGACCGTGGGCGCTTCACCGGCGACCTGCACGTCTACAAGTCCTGGTACGACGGCTTCATCGACGAACGCGCGACGGGCGACGACTTCTATTTCGAGGAAGAGGACGAGTTCTTCCCGATCTATCAGTTCGTCCAGACCGACGCCGACTTCCAGGGCTTCGAGGCCGAGGCCGCCTACGCCCTGTGGCAGAGCGGCGACCGCAAACTGTCGCTGGAAGGCGCGGCGGACTACGTCAAGGCGGACACCGACCTGGGGCCGGCCGCGCGCATCCCGCCGTGGTCCGCAACCGCCCGCCTGGCCTGGACATCGCGCATGTGGGACCTGGCCGGAGAGGTTCGTCACGTCGGCGAGCAGGATCGTCTGTCCGACAATGAACTGCCCACCGACGCCTATACGATGGTCAATCTGCGGGGCGCGGTGCGTCCGTTCGCCGACAAGGAGATCACCGTCTTCGCCGAGGCGCATAATCTGACCGACGAAGAGGCGCGCGAGCACGCCTCCTTCCTGAAAGATATCGCCCCCTTGCCGGGACGGAACCTGCGCGTCGGCGTCACCTACGCCTTCTGACCCTGTCGGTTCGGCCTCACGGAATCCCCCCGTCCGTGAGGCCGTTTGCCGCTGAGGCGGGCTTGGGCTAGAAGGCCCGCCTCAATCAATTCCAGAGTGCCTGGCTTCAAATGACCGACACGACCAACTCGCCGCTCGAAGGCAATGTCCTCTTCTACACCAAGCCCGAGCCGCTGGATCCGGTCCAGCACGGTGGGCTGGGCGTCAACCCGGCCGACAAGCCCTATGCCTTCGTGGCCCAGACCAATGTCGTGCCGCTGACGGTGACCGAGTTCGCCGCCGCCGCCCTGTCCTATCCGGTTATCTTCACCGGCGAAAACCGCCAGCCGGTCGTGGTCATGGGCCTGCGCCAGGGCGAGAACCTGTTCGTCGCCGCCGACGGCGAGTTCCGCCCCGACGCCTATATCCCCGCCTATGTGCGCCGCTATCCGTTCGTCTTCGCCGACGACAAGCAGAACCAGCGCCTGATCCTGTGCATCGACCGCGGCTCGCCGATCGTCGCCGAAGGCGGCCAGAACCCGCTGTTCGTCAATGGTCAGGCCAGCGACTACACGACCATGGCGATGGAGTTCTGCAACAACTTCGAACAAGAGCGCCAGCGCACCGAAGCCTTCGTCAAGCTGATCCAGGAGTTGGACCTGCTGGACGTGCGCGAAGCCGTCTTCACGCCGCGCAACCCGGACGGCACGCCGGGCGCGCCGCAGAAGCTGGCCGAATACTACGCCGTGTCGGAAGACAAGCTGAAGGCCCTGCCGGCCGAGAAGCTGGCCGAGCTGCGCGACAACGGCGCCCTGGGCCAGATCTACGCCCACCTGGTGTCGCTGCTGGGTTGGGACCGTCTGATCGCCCTGGCCTTCCTTCGCCAGGCGCCGGGCACGGTCAACTAATACCTCGAGATCGAGGACGAGCGCCCCGCCGGTCCGCCGGCGGGGCGTTTTTCGTTTCAGCGTCGCGCGAACAGGGCTCGGGTCAGGCAGGAGAAGACCAGCCGCCCCGCCTCGTCCAGCAGGTCGTGCGACGCGATCACGATCCCCTTTTCATCGCCGACCGGGTCCTTGCCCATCACCGTCATACGGCCGCGCAGCAACTCGCCCGGAGGCGGATTACGCATGAAGCGCAGGCCGTCCACGGCCAAGACCTTCGTCTGGGCCCAGCCGCCGGACTTCTCGGCGGCCAGGCGGCTCCACAGCACATAGACCATGGCGTCAGGCGCGCCGTAGGCGGTGTCCCAGCCGGGCGAGAACCGCTCGACGAAGACGTCCAGCGCCGCAGCATCGACGGCGCAGGCGCCCAGCGGCACCACCTGCCCTGTCTCCAGATCCTCAAAATGGACGAGCAGGGGGTCGCTCATGGCAATCCTTCAGGCGGGTTCTTCGGAAACGCGAACCAGCAGCTTGCCGTCATGATCGCCGGTGAACAAGCGGTTCAGCGAGTCGACCGCCCCTTCCAGCCCGTCATCGACGTGAACCTTCCACTTGACCCGCCCATCCGCGAGCCAGGGTCCCATCTCGGCGACCATTTCACGGGCGCGGGGAGCGTAGTCGAGCACCAGGAAGCCCTGAACGTTCAGCCGATGGGTGATGATCCGGGCGAAATTCGGCGACGGCGGCGCCTTGGTGGCGTTGTAGGATGAGACCAGACCGCAGACCGCCATCCGTCCGTGCACCTTCAGCCGATTGAACACGGCGATCATGATGTCGCCGCCGACGTTCTCGAAATTCAGGTCGATCCCGTCCGGCGCCAAGCGGTCCAGCGCCTCGCCGACGTCTTCGTTCTTGTAGTCGATGGCGGCGTCGAAACCGAGTTCATCGGTCAACCAGGCGCATTTCGCGGGCCCGCCAGCGATGCCGATGACCCGACAGCCGCGCTGTTTGGCGATCTGGCCGGCGATGGAGCCGACAGCGCCGGCCGCAGCTGAAATCACCAAGGTCTCGCCCGCCTTGGCCTTCAACACGTCAGTGACGCCGAAATAGGCGGTCAGCCCCGTCATGCCCAGCACCGACATATTGGCGGTCAACGGCAGGCCGGGCGCACGGTGCACCGGCCGAAGCCCGCCCTCAGGCACGACGGCGTAATCGGCCCAGCCGCCCGAGGCCGGCATGACGAGATCCCCGACCTTGAACCGATCCGAGCGGCTGTGCTCGACAACCCCCAGCGTCAGGCCGCGCATCACCTCGCCCAGGCCGACCGGCGGCAAATAGCCTTCGGAATCGTTCATCCAGGTGCGGTTGGTCGGATCCAGCGACAGATAGAGGGTGCGGACCAGCACCTCGGACTCCTTGATGTCGGGGATCGGGCCCTCGACCAGTTCGAGGTCGCCCGGCTGGATCAGGCCCTTGGGTCGCTGGCGCAGCACCCATTGGCGATTGGTCTTTCCATTCGAGGTCATCGTCTATCCTCCGCAGGTTTTCTTTGAGGACCATGTTGGCCCGGTCTCGCGCGACGGTCGAGGCCCGCCGCAAAGAAAAAGGCGACCCCTGAGGGCCGCCTTGAAGTGGCATCATCGAGAATGAGGCGCGGAGGCGACAGATTGGCTTTCGCCAATCTCAAGTCGGGGGGGCGTCGCCGCCTCCGCAAACCCGTAACGGCGCTTAGGAACAGCGGTTCCCCACGGTCAGAGGATTTTTTGGTTCCGGGCGAACCGCCGTAGATCAGCCCTCGGTCGGCAACGATGTCGGAACGCCGTTACCGAGGGGGCGTTGTGTCCATCTGAACACCAATCGGGAGGCAAAGATGGCAGAACGAGATCCCCAAGCAAACCCTGGCGACGCGGCGGTGGCGCGCCAGGGAGTCGATGCGCAATCAACCCGGCAGGGCCGGTCCGGCTCGCGTATCCTGATAATCCTGATCGCGTCGCTGGGCGCTGCAGCCTTGCTGCTGGCCCTGATTTGGTTCTTCAGCCAAGGCGGCCTGTCGCAAACCAACGCCAATGACGGCGATCAGGCGGTGGATGCGCGAGCCTTCAGCGAAGACGCGGCGACGCCTCCTGCTGCAGACGCCCCCACAGGACCGAATGGGGAGCCACGCCCCGTCCCCACGGGCGAGGCGCCTAATGTCAACGCTCCCACTCAACCGTCCAGCTGAACCGAGAAAAAAGCCCCGGTCGACGCGACCGGGGCTCATCGTCACCTATGGCGGCCCAAGGGACCTTAGGCGGCCTGCTTTTGGCGCGAGGGATGGAAGAACAGCGCCTGGCTGATCGCCGCCTTCACCGTCTCCGGCTGGAAGGGCTTGGTGATCAGGAAGGTCGGTTCGGGCCGCTCCCCGGTCAGCAGGCGCTCCGGGAAGGCGGTGATGAAGATCACCGGCACATCCATGCTCTTCAGGATTTCCTTGACGGCGTCGATGCCGGACGAACCATCGGCCAGTTGGATGTCGGCCAGGACCAGGCCGGGCTTGTGACGCGCGACGGCTTCGATCGCTTCCTCGTGGGTCGTGGCGGCGCCGGTGACGCGGTGTCCCAGCTCCTTCACAAGGCTCTGGATGTCGGCCGAAATGATGGCCTCGTCCTCGATCACCAGGACGTCGGTGGCTAGTTCGGCGTCGATGTCCGACTGGGCGTCGGCGATCAGACGCTCCACGTCCCGCGCATCGGCGGATAGGATCTGGGCGGCCTCGGAGGGCGTGAAGCCCTCAAGCGCGGTCAGTAGGAAGGCCTGGCGAGACCGGGGCGCGATGCGCAACAGACGGCTGGAGGCGTCCGAACCGCCCTCGGCGCCGATCCCGTCCTCAAGCTGGGCCCCGGTCGAGGACCAGATGGCGTGGAAGACGTGATAGAGCGCAACCCGCGGCGTCATCTCCGGCGAAAGCTGCTGCTCGCCGGCGGCCAGGGCCTCCAGCGCGACACGCACATAGTTGTCTCCCGTCGCCTGATCGCCGGTGAGCGCCCGCGCATAGCGACGGACGTAAGGCAGATGCGGCGCAAGTCTGGCCAGAAGGCTCATATAGTCAGTCCCCGACAAAATTCGCTGGATCGTCTCACAGGACGCAGCGCTACAATGCTGGAAACGTGCCAATCGGCTCACGGTTCCGCTCCCGCGCCCAAGCTTGAGCATTTATTCCACAATCCTCGGAACTCGCTGCGTGGCGGTACGTTATCGACCCTGCATTTCTGCACTGCAGTTGGGTGGGCGGTGTTCTGTCTATGATTGATTCTTCCGATTCCTCGCGGCGCAAAGGCGCCGATAAGCCGGGGGAGGCGGGGCTCGAAGAAGCTCGCCTTCGTCAGCAGGCTATTGGCGTCAAGCTTCGCCACATGTTCGACGAGGTCGTCAACGAGCCTGTTCCTGACGAATTTCTTGAAATTCTGAAACGCGCCGACGCCAAGTCTCCCGGCGGTGGCTCATGAGCTCGCCACGTCTGGGCGCCGCGCCTAAGCCTGCTTCGGCGGATGACGAGGGCTTCAAGCGTGAACTGGTCCAGCTGATTCCGCATCTGCGAGCGTTTGCCCGCACTTTGACTGGCGATCCGACCGCAGCCGACGACCTGGCGCAGGACGCCATGATGAAGGCCTGGGACGCGCGCGCCAGCTATCAGATGGGCACAAACATGAAGGCCTGGACCTTCATGATCCTGCGCAACCAGTTCTATTCCGAGAAGCGCCGGTCCTGGCGCCAGTCGCAGCTGGACCAAGAGGCAGCGGAGCGTACCCTGGTGGCGGTCGACGACCCCGAGGCGCCCGTGGCCTTGGATGAACTGCGCCAGGCGCTGAAAACCCTGCCTGAGGAACAGCGCGAGGCGCTGATTCTCGTCGGGGCTGGCGGCTTCGCCTATGAAGAGGCGGCCGAAATCTGCGGCTGCGCCGTCGGCACGGTTAAGAGCCGCGTCAGCCGGGCGCGCCGCGCCTTGCAAGCCATCCTGGAGAAGGGGGGCTATGGACGCGACGGCAAGGCGGCAGGCGACGCCATGCGCTCCATTCTCGGCGAGGCCGACAGGCTGGCCGGCGCTCGATCCTGAGCTCTCGGTGACGGAGGAAGCCAGACCCGATCCGGCAGCCGCCCAGCCGCGGCTCGAGCGGAAGTGGAACGCCGCCCGATTTCAGGGGATTCGTTTCCGGCTGGGCTCGGCCATGGCTCTGGCCCTCTTGCCGATCCTCATTCTCATCTTGGTTCAGACCCAGGCAGACTTCAGCGGCCAGGCCGAGGACCGAAAGGTCGATCTGCAGCTCGCTGCGGAGCGCAGCGCGGGCGACGTCAAGGCGCGATTGGACAGCGCCCAGGTCTTGCTGCGGGCGCTGAGCCCGGACGCGTTAGGGCCCTACTGCGCCCCCCGGCTGACGGCTCTGGTTGATCGCCTGGATCGCTATGAAGGGCTTTATCGCCTCAGCCCCTCCGGCGACGCCGTCTGTGCATCCGGCCGCCCGGACGGGCTTCGGTCCGGAGTGGCGCCAGCCACTCAAGCCTATTGGTTTCAACGTCTGAGGCAGGGTGAGGATTTGGTCGTCGTCCGCGCGCCAGCCGACGCCGGCTACCCCGCCGCCCTGATCATCGCTATTCGAGCGGAAAGGCCCATGGGGCGGTTCGACGGAGCCATGGCGGCCGTCATTCCCTTGTCTGCGCTTCAGCCCGACATCAAGGACCCCGCCCTGCCCTCGGCCTCGGAGGCCGCCCTGACCGATGGCGCCGGCCGTCTGTTGGTCGCCAGCGATCCCGGCGCCTTCAAATTCGCCGACGGCGGCGATGTTTCGGGCTGGGTCGCGCGAGCGCGAGACGAGGGCTCAGCCGTCTTCGCCGCCAAGGACAGCCGCGGCCAGAATCGCGACTACGCAGGCGCCGTCTTGGCGGGCGGCGACCTGTATGCGCTGCTGTCGGCGCCGGCGCCGGGCCTTCTGTCCTGGGCCAGGCTCAATCCGATCGGCAGCCTGCTGCTGCCATTGGGCGCCTGGCTGACGGCGTTTGCAGCGGTCATGCTTCTGTCCGAACGGATCTTCATCCGCTGGCTCGACTATCTGGAGCGGATCGCCGCCCTCTACGCCAAGGGCCGGTTTTCGGTGCGGCCGTTGCAGGCGATGAACGCCCCGTCTGAAATCCGCACCCTGGCCCGGACCCTGGACGAGATGGCCGAAGCCATCACCGTGCGCGACCGCGAGCTGACCGATGCGATCGCGGAGAAGGACGCGCTGATGCGCGAAATCCATCACCGTGTGAAGAACAATCTCCAGATCATCTCGTCCCTGCTGTCGATGCAGCAGCGGGCCCTGACGGACGCCCCGGCGAAGGCGGCGCTGGGGGACACGCGCCAACGGATCTCGGCCTTGGCCCTGATCTACCGCACGCTTTACCAGAGCGACGACATCCGCCACGCCGACGCGCGGGAGTTCCTGACCGAACTCGTCGGTCAACTGGTGGCCAGCGAGGCCGTGCGGGGACCGGTCGTAGTCAGTTCAGTGGAGGCGGACTCTCTGTTGGTCGATCCCGACAAACTAGCGCCCCTTGCGCTTTGGCTAGTAGAGGCCGTCACAAACGCTCAGAAGCACGCCTTTGCGGGGCGGGGCGGGGCGTTGAACGTACGTTTCCGGGTTCATGGAGAAACCTCCACGCTGGAAGTCGAAGACGACGGCCCCGGCCCCTCCGACGGCGCAGAAGCGGGGGTGGGACGAACCCTGATGGGCGCCTTCGCCAAACAGTTACGGGGCGAGGCCGAGTTCGTCGCGGCGCCGAGCGGCGGAACCATCGCCCGCATGACCTTCGCCACGCCCGAGACCCTGTCGCCGACCGATCCCACAGACAAGACGGGCGGCGCGGACGGAACCGGAGCCGTGCGGTCGCGTTGATAGGCCAAGACCGACAGACTCCCATGTCGGCTCAACCGGAGCTTTCTCATGCGCAAGATTTTCGTACTGGCCGCCGCCGCCGCCGCCCTGACCACCGCCGCCTGCAACACCGTCGAAGGCGTGGGCCGTGACACCCAGGCCGCCGGCTCGGCCGTTTCGGATGCCGCCCAAGACGCCAAGAACTGATCGTATGCGGCCAAGGCCGCGTGATCGAGACTTGCAAGGCCCCGCTTCGTCGGGGCCTTTTTCGTTTCAGGACCTCATCAGGAGATTTCCGTGAACCAGACCGCCCGGAACGCCGGCCTCGCCCTGCTTCGCCAACACGCCTTGATCGCCGGAGAGCCTGTCCCAGCCGACGGCGACGGCATAGCGGTGGACGATCCGGCGACGGGAGAGATAATCGGCCATGTTCCGGACCTGGGCGCGGCAGAGACCGGACGCGCCATACAGGCCGCAGCCGACGCCTTTCCCGCCTGGTCCCGCACCGATCCGCACAAACGCGCCGCGTTTCTGCGCAAATGGGCCGAGCTGATCGACGAGAATGTCGAGGGCCTGGGCGCCCTGATGGCGCTGGAGAACGGCAAGCCGTTCGAGGAGGCCAAGGGCGAAGTGGTCTACGCCAACGGCTTCATCAAATGGTTCGCCGGAGAAGCCGAGCGGCTGATCGGCGAGACCCAGGACAGCCCGCTGGGCCATCTCCTGCTGACCTATCGCGAGGCCGTCGGGCCGTGCGCCCTGATCACGCCCTGGAACTTTCCGGCGGCCATGCTGACGCGGAAGCTGGGTCCGGCCTTCGCCGCCGGCTGCACCGCCGTGGTCAAGCCGGCCAGCCAGACTCCGTTCACGGCCATCGCGCTGGCCGAGTTGGCCTACCAGGCGGGTCTGCCGGTCGGGGCTCTATCAATCGTGACAGGCGAGGCGTCGGTGATCGGCAAGGTGCTGACGGAAAGCCCCCTGATCCGCAAACTGTCCTTTACGGGATCGACAGGCGTGGGTCGGAAGCTGGCCGAGCAATGCGCCCCGACCCTGAAACGGGTGTCGATGGAGCTGGGCGGCGCCGCCCCGTTGATCGTCTTCGCTGACGCCGATCTGGATCTGGCCGTGGCCGAAACCATCAAGGGCAAGTTCCGCAACTCGGGCCAGACCTGCGTCTGTCCCAACCGGGTCTATGTCGAACGGTCGGTGTCTGAGGCCTATGCCGAAAAGCTGGCGGCGGAAGTGGCGAAGATCAAGGTCGGGAACGCCTTCGAAGACGGGGTCAAGGTCGGCCCGCTGATCGAGGACAAGGCCATCGACAAGGTCGAGAAACACGTTGCAGCGGTGCAGGCCGACGGGGGCCGGGTGCTGACCGGCGGGTCGCGTCATGAGCTGGGCGGCCGCTTTTTCCAGCCGACGGTGACCCTGGGCGGAAACGACGAACTGTTCCGCGAGGAAGAGACCTTCGGCCCTATGATCCCGGTCTTCCCCTTCGACAGCGAGGACGAGGTTCTGGAGAAGGCCAACGCCAGCGATTACGGCCTGGCGTCGTATCTGTTCACCCGCGATCTGGACCGGGCCATGCGCGTCAGCCGCCGGATCGAGGCGGGGATGTGCGGGGTCAACACCGGCCTGATCTCCACGGCGGTCGCCCCGTTCGGCGGGGTCAAACAGTCCGGCTACGGCCGCGAAGGCTCGATCCACGGCATAGATGAGTATGTGGACGTGAAGACCGTGACCCTGGCGGTGAGGTAGGGGTCACGCAAAGGCCCAACCGGCCGCCGGGTCGTCATCCGGGGACGCCGGGCGGCGCCGAGCCGAAGGGCGCGCGGCCCGGGGCGAGCGAGAGCGGATCCGACGCCGGACTGCGGTGCGCCATTGATCCGCCTTCGCGCCGATCACCCCGCGAATGAGCCGGACACGGGCGTTCGCTGCGATCAGGCCGACGGCCGCGAGGAGCTCGACATAGGCCAGGACATCGCCGGCCATGAAGAGCGCCATTTCCAGCGGCAGAAGCTGAAACAGCATTACAGCGCCCAGGACGATGATCGCGGTGCGCAGGGCGCCGCGCGACATCAGCTGAAGGGTCGCGCGCTCGACCAGACGACGACTGCCCGCTTGGAGGGCGCAGGCCAGGCCGACGCAGATGAGAGACAGCGGGAGAAGCGGCGTTCCGCCCGCCAGGACGCCCGGCGCAGCGATCATGGCCAGGCCCAGGGCCAAACCCAACCAGATGAAACCGTCGCGATCCATGTCATCCCCGAACGAAGCGTCGCCGTTCGATCTGGGAACCCTAGGTCAGACCGGCAAGACCCCGCGCTTGACCACCGAGCGCATGGCGACGCTGGAGGAGACGCGGTGGACCCCGGGCAGGCGCGTCAGGGTCTTGGCGTGGACCCGTTCCAAATCATCGACGTCGCGCACCACCAACCGCAGCAAATAGTCGGCGCCCCCGGTCATCAGATAGCATTCCATCACCTCCGGCGCGGCGGCGACCGCCTGTTCGAAGGCGGTCAGAACCGCCTCGGACTGGGACGACAGGGTGACAGTGACGAAGACGCTGATCGGCAGGCCCACGGCCCGTTCGCTGATCACCGCCGCATAGTGATCGACCACCCCCGCCGCCTCCAGCGCTCGCAGTCGACGCAGGCAGGCGCTTTCGGACAGGGCCACCTGACGCGCCAGATCGGCATTGGTCATGCGGCCGTCCTGCTGCAGCAGACGGAGCATCTTCCTGTCAGTTCCGTCCAGTTCGACGGCGGAAACGGTCTTCATTGCGCCACTCCATCGCAGAGACTGCGCATGTACGGCGATCAGGTCGCGAAATGAACAGGATTCTGCGACCCGCTCGGCGCTATATGTGGAGTGACGGCGATCCGCCCGCAGAGACGGACGCTCCCCCTACACCACGGAGAGGTTCCCATGCGCGTCGGCGTTCCCAGTGAAATCAAGAAGAACGAACATCGTGTCGGCCTGACGCCGACGGCGGTGCGTGAATATGTGGCCCATGGCCATCAGGTCTCGGTCCAGACCGGGGCCGGCCTGGGCGCCGGCTTCACCGATGCGGACTATGAGAAGGCGGGCGCGACCCTGGTCGCCGACGCGGCGACCATCTTTGCGAACAACGACATGATCGTGAAGGTCAAGGAGCCGCAGAAGGTCGAGTGGGAGATGCTGCGCGAGGACCAGATCCTCTACACCTATCTGCACCTGGCGCCCGACCCGGAACAGACCAAGGGCCTGTTGGCGTCCAAATGCGCCGCCGTGGCCTATGAGACCGTGACCGATGCGCGCGGCGGCCTGCCGCTGCTTGCGCCCATGTCGGAAGTCGCGGGTCGGATCGCCGTCTTCTCGGCCGCAGAGACCCTGCTGAAGCACAACGGCGGCATGGGCCTGCTGTTCTGCGGCGTGCCGGGCGTGGCGCCGGCGCGGGTGTTGGTGCTGGGCGGCGGCGTCGTCGGCCTGAACGCGGCGCGGATGGCCATGGGCCTGGGCGCTGAGGTGGTGGTGCTGGAACGGTCGATCCCGCGCATGGCCTATATCGACGAGATCACCGGCGGCCGGGTCATCACCCGCTATTCCTCCATCGGCGCGATCGAGGAAGAGCTGGTCAAGGCCGATGTGGTGATCGGCGCCGTCCTGGTGCCGGGAGCCTCGGCCCCCAAACTGGTCAAGCGCGAACATCTGAAGACGATGAAGCCGGGGTCGGTGCTGATAGACGTCGCCATCGACCAGGGCGGTTGTTTCGAGACCTCGCACGCGACAACCCACGAGGACCCGACCTATGTCATCGACGGCGTGGTCCACTATTGCGTCGCCAACATGCCCGGCGCCGCGCCGCGCACCAGTTCCGAAGCCCTGAACAACGCCACCCTGCCCTTCGGCCTGGCCCTGGCGGATCATGGGCTTGAGGCGCTGAAGAAGGACCCGCACCTGGCGCGCGGCCTGAACGTGCTGAAGGGCGAAATCACCTATCCGGCCGTGGCCCAGGCCCTGGGCATGGAATTCAGCGACCCGTTCGGCGTGTGGGCCAAGGGCTGATCTAGACCGTCAGGGAGACGCCGGCCGCGCCCAGATCGCGGCCGGCGCTCTCGACCGCCCGCACGGCCTCGGTTGCAGCCTGCGCGGCGTGATCGGCGTCCTGGCGCAGGGCGGGGTCGGTCTCGGCCTGGTGCTGCGCCCGTTTCGCCATGGTCTTGATCTGGTTCGCCAGGTTGCGGACGTCGGACAGGAAATCGCGATCCTCCTGCTGGACCGCTCCGCGTCGTGATTGTTCGGCGGCGCGCGCCTGGGCTTCCTCAGCCATGCGACGATAGGGATTGTCTTCAGACTTCGTGGTTTCGGGATTTTTCTCGCCCTCCGCCGTCGCCCCATCCTCATTGTTGGACGGGGCGGGAGGCTCGGCAGGGACCGGCGCATCTGTCGGCACGGCCTCGGTCGCGCCGACGCCGGAGTCTGCCGACGGCGGCGTCGCCGCATCGGCGGCCGCAGCCGAAGAACCGCCGTCGTTCCTGCCTATCTCCGCCGGTGCGCCGCCCGACCCGCCGTACATTTTGACCGCTGACTTCAGTTCCTTCGCCAACTGGGCCAGCAGCTTGGGATCGGCCGAACCGCTCATCTGCAACATGCGGATGCGGGCCTTGATCTGGTCGATTTTCTGCTTGGCAGCTGCCTTGCGCTGTTCCTGGGCGTCGTTGGCGGCGGCGCTGTTGCGCTGCTTCAGCGTCTCGACGGCGGAACGCGCGTCGCGCAGCTTGGCCTCGGCGCGCTCCTGCGCCTGTTTTTCGCGCTGGGCCCGACCCTCGGCCAGAACACTGGTCATTGATGTCGATGTGGACACATTCATGCATGAATCCTTGCGCTGCGTCTCTTAACGACCTCTGAATTACACGACGCCTCGCCCTCGCCGCTGTCTTTTGGCATAAGCCCGCGATGAAGTTCCTCGACCAGGCCAAGATCTACATCCGCTCCGGCAACGGCGGCGCGGGCTCCGTGTCGTTTAGACGCGAGAAATTCATTCCCAACGGCGGCCCGGACGGCGGCGACGGCGGCAAGGGCGGCGACGTCTGGATCGAGGCGGTCGATGGGCTAAACACCCTGATCGACTATCGCTATCAGCAGCATTTCAAGGCCCAGACCGGCCACCACGGCCAGGGCCGCCAGATGCACGGCGGCAAGGGCGAGGACGTGCATCTGAAGGTGCCGGTCGGCACCCAGGTGCTGGACGAGGACAAGGAGACCGTCCTCCTGGACATGGACACGCCGGGCAAGATCGAACTGCTGCTGAAGGGCGGCAACGGCGGCTGGGGCAATGTCCGTTTCAAGGGACCGACCAACCAGGCGCCGACCTACGCCAACCCTGGCCAGGACGGTCAGGAACGCTGGATCTGGCTGCGGCTGAAACTGATCGCCGACATCGGCCTGGCCGGTCTGCCGAACGCGGGCAAGTCCACCTTCCTGTCGGCGGCCAGCGCCGCCAAGCCCAAGATCGCCGACTATCCCTTCACCACCCTGGCGCCCAATCTGGGCATGGTGGACCTGTCGCCGTCCGAACGGTTCGTAATCGCCGACATCCCCGGCCTGATCGAGGGCGCGAGCGAGGGCGCCGGCCTGGGCACCCGCTTCCTGGGCCATGTCGAGCGTTCGGCCAGCCTGATCCACCTGATCGACGGAACTCAGGAGAACGTGGCCGAGGCCTATCGGATCATCCGCGGCGAGCTTGAGGCCTATGGCGAAGGCCTGGCCGACAAGGCCGAGATCCTGGCGCTGAACAAGATCGACGCCCTGTCGCCCGAGGAACGCGAGGAGAAGGCGGCCGAGTTGGAGGCCGTCGCCGGTCGTCGCCCCATGCTGGTGTCCGGCGTGTCCGGCGAGGGCGTGGCCGCCCTGCTGCGCGCCGCCTGGGCCGAGGTCAAGAAGACCCGGGGCGCCCTGGCCGGCGACAGCGATGCCGATCAGATTTCGGGCTGGCAACCCTGACAGGCTTGCGGATGCGCGGGTGTGGCGTGCGAACGTCACCCCAGGATTTCGCCGGATAATCCGTCGGAGAAGTGGGCGGACAACGGTTTTCAATGCTATGCGTTAACCAGCGCCAACGGTAAAGCTGGAGCCCGCCTCCCCATGCGTCGACTACTGATATGGTCAGCCCTGGCCGCCCTGATCGGCCTGATCCTGGCCGGGGTCGGCTATTGGGCTTACTGGAACTTTTATTCACGGTTCCAGCCGGTCACGATCAGCCGCGACCAGGCCCAGATCCAGCAACTGCTCGACGAGGCCTCCTGGGTATCTGGCGGCGGCGGGGGCGCGCCCCTCTATATCATCGCCTATCGGGACAGCGCCTCGGCCCAGCGTTATGAGCGCGAGGAGGTGGCGAAGCTGCGGGCGGCGGGCGTGGAAGCGCGCATCATCCTGTTCGCCCGCGCCGACCGGGAAGGCCTGCCCCAGTCCACGCCCGCCGAACGGGCCACGATTGCGGAGCTGTGGCTGACCCGCGACTGGTCGCTGTATCAGCGCTGGACCGCGACGCCGGCAAGCGCGTGGACGGCGGCGGGCATACCGGCGGCCGACGGCAATCTGGCCCGGTCCGCCGTGGTCGAGGCCAGTCGCCAGTTCGAGACGCGTCTGAGCGCCCTGCTGAAGGATGCGGGCGTGCAGATCACCTATCCCCTGATCCTGTGGCGCGACCGCGAGGGCTTCCTGAAGGCCTGCGGCTGCGCGGACAGCCGGGCCTGGGTCTTTATCCGCGACGATCTGAACGCCCCCGACCGGGTGGGCCAGGCCGAGCCGGTCGACGCACTGCCTGTGCCGGAGACCACGCCCGGCGACGGATCCCCGGCGGCGGCGGATCCGTCGGCCCTGCCCTATCCGGCCCTGCCGGCCATACCGCCCGCAGCGGGTCAGGCACCGAACACGGCGCCCAACGGCTCGCCCGCGCCAGCGTCCCCGCCGGCCCCACGCGCTGCGCCCGAGGCCAAGAAGCAGGACGATACGACCTTCTTCTAAGTTCCGAGCGTCCGGCAGGCGGCGATCAGCCGCTCCACATCCTCGGCGTCCTGATACAGGCCGAAGCCGAAGCGGATCACGTCGTCGCGGACGTCGGTGACTATGCCCTCGGCCAGCAGGGCTGCGCGCCAGGTCGGGGCCTTGTCATGGCGTAGGGCCAGGAATCGGGCGCGGGGGGCGTCGCCCACCACGGGGTTGAGGATCTGCGCCTCGCCGAGCACGCCCGCCTGACCGGCGCGAACAGCGTCCTGGAACTGGATCGCAAGGCCCCGGCTGTGATCGGCCACGTCAGCCGTGGTCAGCCCGGCCTGGGTCAGCATCCCGCGCACGGCATTGAACCGATACAGGGCCGAGCTGTCGAAGGTGGCGCCCCAGAACCGGCCGCCGTCCGAGCGGTACTGAACCCCGCCCGGCGGACCGGACAGATCCCCGAACTCGGCGAACCAGCCGGTGATTACGGGCCGGGGTGCGAAGCCGTCGGGGGCGTGGAGGAAACAGGCTCCCTCCCCGGCCATGGCGTATTTGTAGCCGCCGGAGACGTAGAAGATCCGGTCGGCGACGGCGGACAGGTCCGTCGGGGTCGCCATGAAGCCGTGATAACCGTCGACCAGGACCCAGGGGCCCTCGGGCCGGGCCAGGGCGGCCAGGGCCTCGATTCCGCCAAACAAGCCGCCGGTGCGAAAGAAGACCTGGCTGACCAGGATCCAGTCGTGCCCGCCGGCAGCGGCGGCCGCGACGAAGCGGTCGGCGAAGGTCTCGAACGGCGCCAGAGGCACGCGGGTGACCACGGCCTGACCGGCCTCTTCCCACCGCTCGGCCTGGCGCCGGAACGAGTGGAACTCGCCGTCGGTGGACAGGATACGGACCGGCTGGGTCTCGAAGGCCGAAAACACCCGCAGCAGCAGGTCGTGGGTGTTGGACGAGAAGACCAGACTGTTTGGATCGGGCAGGCCCAGTTCAGCCGCAACCTCGGCCTGGGCGCGAGGGATGACCTGATCGAAGATCAGATCCCATTTGCGGTCGGCGTGCAGATTGGCGTCCAGCCAGGCCTGTTGCTGGGCCTCGAAACTGACGTCGGGCCACAGGTGATGGCTGTGGGCGGCGAAGTGCAGGCGGTCCGGCGCGAGGGCCAAGGCGCGCGAGAACAGGGGTTTGAACGACATCAGCATCCCTTTCTGATCCCCAGCATGCCCAGCCATCCGCCGCTGGTCAGCAGGGCGACGTCGAGCAGGGCCAGGGGCAGGGGCGTGGAGACGGGGGCGGCGATGAAACGGGCCTTCCAGTCCGGCGAGAATTTGGCCTTGTAGCTGCGCAGGCCCTGGAAGCCGTAGAGGGCCCCGCCCTCTTCGAACACCAGGGCGCCGACCCGGGCGAAGACCGGGGCGACGCGGCGATCCTCGAGCCCGGCCAGGGGGGCCATGCCCAGGTCGAAGACGGCGACGCCCTCGGCCTTGGCCCACTGGACACAGCGGGTGAACAGATAGTCCATCACCCCATGCGGGGCGTCAGGCGTATAGCGCATCAGATCCACCGCCGCCTCGCCGGGGGTGACCAGCAGATTGGCGAAGGCCACAATCCGATCGCCCTCGCGCATAACCGCCAGGGGCGTAAGGTTCAGATAGTCGATGTCGAAACGGCCAAGGGAGAAGGCCTTCTCCGCCCCATTGTGCATGGCCAGCCAGGCGTCGGAGATGGCCTTCAGCTCGGCCTCCAGGGGTTTGGCCGCGCCGGGCGGCAGGACCTCGAACCGGGCGCCTTCGCGCTCGGCCCGGTTCAGGGCGGTGCGAAGGTTCTGCTTGCCCTTGCCCTCGGTGGTGAAGGCCTCGGTGCGGATCACGGCCGTCTCTCCGACCTTGCGCATGGCCAGACCCATGGTCGCCAGTTCGCTGAGAATATCGTCGCCGACGGAATAGAAGACGGCCGATCCGCCATAGCTGTCGGCCAGTTCAGCAAAGGCCCACAGCAGTTCCTGGCGTTCCTCCAGCGCGCCCGCCGGCTCGCCCATGGCGATCCAGCGCCGCCCGCGCACCCGATAGGCCAGAAAGCTGCGGCCCGAAGGGCTGAACAGCAGGGCCTTGTCGCCCAGCATGGCCAGCCAGGCCTCGGGCGTCGCCTCCTCGGCCGTCTCCAGGGCGATGCGGGCGCGTTCGATCTCGTCGGCCGAGGCGGGGCCGTGGCTGTCGGCGCCGGGCGAACTGAGCAGGGAACGGCCGGCGACGAGCAGGGTCAGCAGGGACAGGACCAGGCCGGCGCGGAGGAAGCCCGAGGCCTGGCGGTCCACCAGGAACCGCCACCACAGTTCATCGGAATAGGCGACGTCGCGATAGGCGAAGAAGCCCAGCCACAGCATGGAGACGACCACGGCCACCAGCAGCAGCAGCCAGCCTGGCCTCAAGGGCTCGCTGAGGCGGGAGCGACGATTGAAGGCCGTCCGGCAGGGCGCGAGCAGGACGGCGACGATGATGAGGTCGATCGATTCCTGCCAGTCCAGCCCCTTGAGCAGGGAGAAGACCGCACCGACCGCAAGCGCCGCGAGGGCCGCCCAATAGGCGCCGCGCCGGCGTCGCCAAAGGCCCGCCGAGAGCAGCAGCAGGACGAAGCCGGCGATGCTGGCCACGAAGTGCGACAGGTCGATCAGGATCGGGGACACCACGCCGGTCAGCTGGCGCAGCCGGTCGTCGAACTCGGGCGTGACGGCCGAGATCAGCATCAGGGCCCCGGCGCCGAAGGCGAAGACGGCGAAGATCTGAGGCGTCAGCTCATAGGCCAGCCCCAACAATCGGCGCAGCAGACGGGGCACATAGACGTTGCGGCGGTTCACGCGGCCCCCTGGCGATTCGACATAACGCCTCACCTTAGACCAGGAATCGGCCAACCGGGGCAGTCCCGAGGTCTTTTCGAGGCATACGAAACAATCCGTAACACGGCGAGTTTTGGGGATGCGGGCGCCGGGCCCGCGCCACCGGATGTGAAGTCCCATGAACCTCAAGACCGCTATTCTGGGCAGCGCCGCCGCCGCCTTCATGATCGCCTCGCCTGTTCTGGCGCAGGACGCCGCGACCGCAGCCCCTCAGACCCCCGCGACCCAAGAGCCGGCCGCCCAGCCGAGCCTGTCGCTGACGCCGGGAACCTCGGTTCAAGGCCCTGACGGCGAACTGGGCAAGCTGGAAGGCGTGCAGAACAACGCCTCGGGCGCACAGGAGCTGACGGTGCGCGGCGCCGACGGCCAGCTTCGCGCGGTGCCGCTGAACGGCATTCGCCAAGAGGGCGCCAGTGTCGCCGTGGCCTATACCAAGGCCGAGTTCGACGCCGCCGCTCCCATTCCAGGCGCCGCCCCCGCGCCGATGACCGAGCCTTCGGCCGCCTCGCCGTCCTCGACGCCGTCGACCATGGACCCGTCCACAACCATGCCGTCCACGCCGCCGACCCTGCCGACGCCCACGACCCCGGAACCGGCGATCCCCGATCCGGCTTCTCCGTCGGGCAGCAGCGACCCGATGGCCCCGCCCACCGGCGACCAGCCCCAGGGCTGACGACCGGCGGGCCACGCCCGCGGATCGATAGAGACAAGGCGGTCGGGATGCGTCCCGGCCGCCTTTTTCGTGTCCGGCTGCACAGTGTCGTAAAAACAGGGTGACAAAGCGCCAAAGCGCCAAACCTGCTGCATGATCTCCCTCCCCCCAAAAGCCTCTTGGGATCAGTGTAACCCCGCCGGAAGGCCTGCTGGGCTGAGAGGTCGAAACGGGGCGGAAAGCCTTGCGCCGCCGCGATTTGAAGTGATGGTCAAAAGATCTGAGCGTGTCCAACTTGGGAACGCCGGCCTCACCCATACGAAAAAGGGCGGCTCTTGCGAGCCGCCCTTTCGTCGTTGCAGTCCAGAGGGACGATCAGGCGCGACGCTTGACCAGACCCAGCAGGAACAGAAGAATGATGGCGCCGATGGTCGCCACGATGGTCGAACCGATCCAGCCGCCCCAGGCGAAGCCCAGCGCATTGGCGACGAAACCGCCGATCAGGGCGCCGATGACGCCGACGATCAGATTGGTGATCAGGCCGTGGTTACGGCCCATGATTTGTTCCGCGAGCCAGCCCGCGACGATACCGATGATGATCCAGGCGATAATGCCCATGGTGTAGTTTCCTTCCGTTGAAGCCAAGCTGCGGACTTAATGCGTCCGGGGGAATTGGGTTGCGACCGACTTGACGAGGCGTTCGAAGAACCGCGTAACTCCCCTGCCGCGCGACCTTCGGCACGCGGATTGCGGCGTGGAAGGCGAGCCGTCCCGCGTTGGGACAGGTCGCAAGATGAGGAACAGGGGGCCATGGCCACCGACATCGATCTCCACCTGGGCCGCCGCCTGCGTCGCCGCCGCCGCCTGCTGGGCCTGACCCAGCAGCAGCTGGCCGTTCAGGTCGGCATCCGCTTCCAGCAGATCCAGAAATACGAATGCGGCGCCAACCGCATCTCGGCCGCCCGCCTGTGGCAGCTGGCCGAGGCGCTGGAGACGCCCGTCAGCTATTTCTACGACGGCGTGACCGAGGCGCTGGAGCGCAAGGACGCCGTCCAGACCGGGGGCGAGATGTTCTCGCGCAAGGAGACGCTGGATCTGATCCAGGCCTATTACCAGCTGGGCGAACGGCCGCGCCGCCGCCTGCTGGACCTGGCCAAGTCGCTGCACGAGTCCAGCGAAGCGGTCGCCTGACAAGACGCGCGGCCGAGGGCGTCGGCGCGGGGTTCTCGGAACGGGGCGATCTGGGCTAAGAGCGCCCATGACCGAATTCGAATCCTTCGCCGTGGAACTGGCGCACGAAGCCGCGCGCGTCACCCTGCCCTTCTTCCGCTCGGACATCGGGCATGAGGACAAGGGCGGGGCGGCGGGCTTCGACCCGGTGACCGAGGCCGACAAACAGGCCGAAGCGGCCATTCGCCGCCTGATCGCCGCGCGCTATCCCGACCACGGCGTCATCGGCGAGGAATACGGCGAGGACCGGCCGGACGCCGAGCACGTCTGGGTGCTGGATCCCATCGACGGGACGCGGGCCTTCATCTCGGGCCTGCCGCTGTGGACCACCCTGATCGCTCTGCGCACCGGCGGCAAGCCGACCGTGGGCGTGATCGCCCAGCCCTATCTGGACGAGATCTTCCTGGGCGGCCCGTCCGGCGCCCGTCTGCTGCGCGGCGAAACCGAGACGCCGCTGGCGGTGCGGGCCTGCGAGCATCTGACCGAGGCCGTCATCTCGACCACCGATCCGAACATCTTCAACGGCGCCGAACTGGGCGCCTGGACCCAGGTCCGCGCCGCCGCCCGCCTGGCCCGCCTGGGCTGCGACGCCTACGCCTATGCGATGGTGGCGGCGGGCAAGATGGATCTGGTCGCCGAGACCAGCCTGAAGTCCTGGGACTGGTCCGCCCTGGTTCCGGTGATCGAGGCCGCCGGGGGCCGGGTGGTCAACTGGCGCGGGGCGGCGCCGGACGGGAGCGGGCAGATCCTGGCCGTCGGGGATGAGCGGCTGATCGACCAGGCGCTGGTGACGCTGAAGCGGGCGGCGGGGTAGCAGCGGAAGCCAATCTGGCGAAGGCGCGTGCCCCCGCCCATTACGGAGACTTGCCGTCTACCCGCAGTTGTGGATTGACCCGGCGAGACGCCCCCCGCTACATGCCGGGCAGCGTATGGGGGATGGTATGCGTCTTATTCGAACCGGGTTGATCGCCTTGGCGGCGACGACTTTGACAGCCTGTGGCGGCGGAGGCGGCGGCAGCGGCGGAGGAGTGGTCACTCCCCCTGTTGCCCCCACAAACAGCAACATCGCCGCCTTGACGGTCAATCAGACCTTCACCGGACCGGCCGCAACAGCCAATAACGAGTTCAATCTGACCTCGGGCACCACGGTAAACAGCAGCGGCGCAGCCGACACCCTGTCGGTCTCATATGACGCCTCCGCCAAGAGCTACACGGTCTCAGTCGCCGGCCGAACCCAGACTTTTGCGCCGGGCGACGTGACCGCTACCGCAACTGGCGAAACCCGCTTTCAGAAGGAAGGCTCCGCCGGCAAGGACCGGCTTACGCTGGTGACGACGCCGTATTCGAGCCAGACCAGCAATCGATATGTGGGTATGGGGATCTGGCAACGTTCCAACACGGTCGGCGACCGGCAGAACGATCAGTTCGCAACCTTCGTCTATGGCCTCAACACGCCAGCCGCCGCCATGCCGCGGGCGGGACGAGCAAATTTCGCCATCGACGTCTTCGGCATGTCGACCGTACCCGGTTTTGAGCCGAGCGTTCTTCAGGGCCGCGGCAATTTCGACGTGGACTTCATGGCGGGCGTCTTCTCGACCCAGACCTATCTGACCGAGACGGGGCTTATAACGGGCTCTGGCGTGAGCGGCGGCGGCATAGAGCTGATCGGCGCCGGCACTCTGTCCAGCACCGAGCCAAAATTTTCGGGCAATGTGACGGCAGGCAGCCGTAACGCCAAGCTGACCGGGTCTCTATCGGGACTGTTCTACGGACCGGGCGCCGAGGAAATCGGCGCCAGTTTCAGCGCGACGAACAGCGACGGGGCGTCGTTCACGGGCAGCTTCACCGGACAGCGTGGCACAGGTCCTGCCGTCAACCTGACCCTGACCAATATGGTGACGCCGCAATTGTTCTATGTGCAGGGGACCGGCTTGTTCCTTGATAAGGTGGATGGTCGCGCAGAGAACCAACTCTGGACCTACCGCATGATCGGGCAGCTTCAGGACCGCACGAGCGGCAACTTCTCCTTTGGTCCCGGTATATCCAACATGGCCGGCGGCGACTTCACCGTGAACTCGATTGTCGCCTCCGATGACCCCAATTTTACCGTCTACGAAAAAGCCTTTGGGGACACCGGGGTACGCTTGGAACTGTTCAAGGTCGGCTCCACCAACAGCCAGCTGGCGCTGACATACTCGACACTGGGACGTTGGAGCAGCACAGTTCGCTCCGGTATAGCGACCACCAGCCAGCACCATCACTTCGTGTATGGACTTGAAACGCCGGTGGGTCTGTTGACCACGCGAACCGGCACAGCGCGGTACGAGGGCGTCGTCTATGGCGCAGGGGCGAACGCGGCCAGCGGCGTGGAGTATGATGTCCGCGGAACGTCGGTTTTCAACGTCGACTTCAGCGGGCAGACCTATTCGGGCGATCTGACGCTGAATGGTCGCAGCAGCAGCGGCACAGTCGACTTCGGACGGTACGATTTTGCGGGCCGGCTAAGCAGCACGACGACGGCGACCACCGTCGGCCTAACTCAGGGGGGCGCAGCGGCCGGAGAACTCGTCACACGCTTCTATGGGCCAACCGGCGAAGAGATCGGCGGTGATTTCAATATCTTCGTACCGGAGAGCGTTCAGGCAGGGCGTACTCAGATCGGCGGAGCGACGATCGCACGTCGGCGGTGATTCCGCGCCGTATTCCACGCGCCTGGCGCAGAGGCATGCTCTTCGCGATCAGCACAGTGCTGGTCGCGACGCCGCTTCGCGCCCAGGACGTCGTCGAAGGGCTTTCAGCCGCTCAGGTGTTCGAACTCGCGGAGACGCGACGCCAGGCCGGCGCCGTGGTGGACGCCGTCGCCGCCTATGACGCCCTTGCTCAGGACGCCGACGCCGACATCCGCGCCGAGGCGCGATACCGTAAGGGGCTGATGCTGGCGGACCTGGGACGCTACGAGGAAGCCGCCTTGGCGTTCCGAGCCCTGCTCAATGAAAAGCCGGACGCCCTTGCCGCGCGGCTTGAACTGGCGCGGATGCTGGCGGCCCTGGGCCTTGAGAACGAAGCGCGCAGAGAGTTGAGGCAGGCTCAGGCTGCGGGGATCCCGCCAGACGCGGCGCCGATGGTCCAGCAATTCGCCGCCGCCTTGCGGTCCCCACAGAGGTTCGGGGGCTCGGTCGAATGGAGCCTTGCGCCGGACAGCAATATCAATCGCGCGACACAGGCTCGCACGCTCGACACCATCATCGCCCCACTCACCCTGTCAGATGATGCACGGGCCCAGTCCGGCCTTGGGGTGAAGACTGCCGGACAGGCTTTTGCCAAACTGCCTTTGAGCCCGAGTCTGTCGTTGCTTCCGCGCGTGGCCGGGCTGGCCAACCTTTATGGCGACGACCGATTCAATGATGTGTCGGCCTCCGCCTTGATCGGAATCGAGTGGCGTGGCCGCAAGGATCGCTTCAGCCCGTCCATCGGAGAGACCCGACGGTGGTTCGGCGGCGAAGCCTATGCCCAAACGCGGACGGTGGCTGTGGACTGGGTCCGGATGATTGACGCAAAGTCCCAAATCGTGAGCTCGGCCAGCGCCGGCGCCGCCACATATGATAAGAACGCGCTTCAGGACGGCTGGCTCTATGACGCCTCGGTCGCCTATGAGCGCGCCGTCACCTCAGCCTCGGGTTTGACCCTCAACGCCTCGGCGACACGCCAAACCGCAGAGGATCCAGGCTATGCGACATGGGCTGGCGGAATCACAGTGGGTGGGTGGCGGGACATGCGCTGGGGGACAGTCTTTGTCTCGACCGGCCTTAGGCGCACGGTCGGCGACGCTCGCTTATTCCTGTTTCCCGAGCGCCGTGAAGAGTGGTTGGTTACAGCAAAGGCCGGCGTGACATTCCGAACACTGACTGTCGCCAAACTGGCTCCGGTGGTTCGAGCGACCTTCGAAGAGAACGACTCAACGGTCGGCATCTACGACTACAGCCGCATAGCCATGGAGGTCGGCTTCACGCGGGTCTTCTAGACGCCAAATCCCGATCCCTGTCGCAGTGTATCAGAAGCCTCTAGGCGACCGACGGCGCCGCTTCCGTCACGTCCTCGATCCTCGCCGACGGATCGACGGCCGTCGCGCCCTTCAGCGGGGAGACGTAGTCGGCCATGGCGTCGAACTCGTCGAGGAAGACGGCGCGCATGGGGTCGGCTTCCATGATGACTTCGTGCTTGGCGCCGGGAACCTCGACGTAGCGGCCGCGGCCCAGGCGTTTGGCGGCCCAGCGGCTGGTCTGTTTCCAGACCACGTCGTCGGCGTCGGCCTGGACGATCGAGACCGGGATCTTGACCGTTTTCAGGGCCTTGGGCTTCAGGGCGCGCTCGCCGGCGTCGAGGGCGAAGGCCAGCCAGCCGTAGGTGGGGCCGCCGATGGCCAGGTGGGGGCAGGCGTACAACTGCTGGCGCCACATCTCGTAGCGGGTCTCGTCCGAGGTCAGGGCGTCCTCGGCGAAGGTGTGGTCGAACGGGTCGTCCGGGTCGCCCAGGATATAGTCGCCCGCGTGGCCGTGGCGGATGTTCCAGCGCACCGCCAGCTTGACCGACCACATCGAGCGCTTGCCGGTCTTGATCCGCAGCATGGGGCTGGACAGGACGGCGCCCGCGAACCGGGTCTCGCCGGCTTCCAGCGTCAGCAGGTTCAGGCAGGCGCCCATCGAGTGGCCGACCATGATCCAGGGCTTGGGGCACTGGTTTTCAAAGGCGTCCAGCAGGCGGCCGTAGTCGTCGAGGAATTCCTCGACCGCGCGGGCGTGGCCCTTGAGCCGGTCGGGCAGCAGCCGGGCCGACAGGCCCTGGCCGCGCCAGTCGTGGGCCAGGACGCACCAGCCGCGCGCGAGGAAATTGCCGATGACCTCGAAATATTTCTCGATCGGCTCGGTGCGGCCGGGGCTGAGCACCACGGTGCCGCGCGCCGTTTCGGCCGTCAGATGCGAGGGGGTCCACAGGGCGGCGCGCAGGCGCATGCCGCCGGCGCCGCGATACCAGTCGCCCTTGCCGCCCGGAGGCGAAGAGGCGCCGGGAACCCCCATCAGGGGCGCATTGGCGGCGAAGGCTTGGGCGCGGTTCACTCGGGTTTCCTGAACTTCAAGGTCATACGGTCGCTTTCGCCGATCTCTTCGAACTTGGACCGGTCGAACGTGGGGTCGGCGGGTTCGCCCCGGGGGGCGGTCAGGCGCATCGGCGGCAGGGTGTCGACCCCGAACGGATGGTCCTTGGTGTCTTTTTCGTTGGCGTTGATCTCGGAGGCGGCGACGAAGACGAAGCCGGCCTCGGCCGCCAGTTGTTTGACGAAGGCCTCCTGGACATAGCCGTTGGCGGCCACGGGATCCTGATCCTCTTCCGGGGCCAGACGGTGCTGTTCGATGCCCAGAACCCCGCCGGGCTTGAGGGCGGCGAAGGCGTCGGAGAAGGCCTTTTCCGCAATCCCGGCGGCCATCCAGCCGTGCAGGGTGCGCAGGAACAGGCACAGATCGGCCGTGCCCGCCGGCGCCACGGGGCCGGAGCCGGCGCCGAAGAAGGTGAACTGGGGTTCGCCGTACAGTTTCCTGTCGCCGCTGAACCGGGTCTGGAAGGCGGCGTTGAGGGCGGCCTGGGCCGGGTCGGCAGTCGGGCCTTCGGGGAAGAGGGCGGCGACATAGGTCCCCTTGCCCTCGGCCAGGTAGGGGGCCAGGATTTCAGTGTACCAGCCGCTGCCGGGCCAGAATTCGACCACCGTCATCGTCGGCTTGAGGCCGAAGAAGCGCAGGGTCTCCATCGGATGCCGGAAGGCGTCGCGCGGCCGGTCCTGGGCGCGCCAGGGGCCGGCGAGCGCCCATTCCAGCGACCCTTCGGGCGGGCCGGCCGGGGCGGGCGGCGCCTTGGGAGCCGCGTCCTTCTCGCGTCCGCAGGCGGCTACCGTCCCGGTCAGGGCCAGCCCGGCCGCGGCGGACAGCAGAAACCGGCGCGACAGGCCGCTGGAAATCGCAGAAAGTTCAGCCATCAAAACACCCCCTCGGAACGCCGGGCCCCGCGTCCGGCAAACCTTGGTCGAACGGGCTTACCCACGTTCGCCGCGCGGGTCAAAAGGGACTATTCCGGCTTGCGGAACCGCAGGGTCATACGGTCGCTCTCGCCGATGGCGTCGAAGGTCGCGCGCTGATCCGGGGTCAGCGCGCCCGAGCCGTCGCGGGCCTGGGACTGACGCACCGGGGGCAGGGTCCAGACGCCGAACGGGTGGTCGTGGTCGTCCCTGGGATTGGCGTTCAGCTCGCTGCGGGCCTCGAGCACGAAGCCGGCGTCCTGGGCTTCGTGGATCACATAGCTTTCGGGGACATAGCCGGTCGAGGCGACGTCGGCGACGTTCAGACCCTCGGCGCTGCGGTGCTGTTCCACGGCCAGGATCCCGCCGGGCTTAAGGGCGGCGTAGAAGGCCTTCAGATAGGGTTCGGTGCGGCCGCTGCGCGACCAGTTGTGGAAGGCGCGGGCCACCAGGATGAAGTCGGCCGAGCCGGGCTCGCCCCCCATGCTCTCCAGCGGACGGTTGACGCCGACATAGCGGCCACCGGTCGCCGCCGCATAGGGTTCGAGAATATGCCGCCACCAGCTGGCGCCGCCCGGTTCGATCTCGACCACCGTCATGCCCGGCGTCAGGCCCCAGAAGGTCAGGGCCTCGTACGGACGACGGGCGGCGTCGCGGGCGCGGTCGGCGGCGGGCCGGGTCTCGGCGGCGACGGCGGCTTGAAGGGCCGCATCCTCGGCGAGGGTCGGGATGGCGCTGGACAGGGCCGAGCGCGGCGGGGTCCAGGCGCCCTGAGTGGGGGCGGTTTGAGACTGGGCGGAGACCGTCGTCGCGGCGACGGTCGACAGCAGGGCGGCGAGGCCGAGGGCGGCGAGACGCATGGGGTGTTCCTTCATCCGGGGTGATCTTCAATACGGGGCGCAGCGGCCGGCGCAAATGACGATCGTGAGACGCGGGGATTGGTCGCGCACGCCCGCCCCCTTGACGCCCGTTCGGCGCATCCCATTTCATCTCTCGAGAGCGCCGGTTCCGGGCTCTCCAGACCGACGGCGCCGATTTCGGGTCGTTGAGCTGAACTCCTACCGTCCGGGCAAACCGCCGGGCGGCTCAACCTTGCTGATCCTCAGGAGGATGCTGATGCGTACCTATGATTTCACCCCGCTGTACCGTTCTGCCGTCGGTTTCGACCGTCTGGCCAATCTGCTGGAAACCGCCGCGCGGACCAGCCAGGACGGCGGCTATCCGCCCTACAACATCGAGACCACGGGCGAGAACGCCTATCGCATCGAGATCGCCGTCGCCGGATTCTCTCCCGACGAGCTGAATATCGAGGTGAAGGAAAACCTGCTGACCGTCACCGGCCGCAAGACCGCCAATGACGACGCCGAGGCGCAGAAGACCTATCTGCACCGCGGCCTGGCCGAGCGCGATTTCGAGCGCCGTTTCCAGCTGGCCGACTATGTGGTCGTGAGCGATGCCAATCTGGTCAACGGCCTGCTGTCGATTTCGCTGAAGCGCGAACTGCCTGAGGCGTTGAAGCCCCGCCGCATCGAAATCGGCGGCGCCCAGCCCCTGATCGAAGGCAAGACCAAGACGGACAAGGCCAAAGCGGCCTGATCGGCCCCATGGAACTGGAAAGGGCGGCGTTCGCGCCGCCCTTTTTTATGCCGCCAGATGCGCGAAGGCGGCGACCACCTGTTCATAGGCCGGGCGTTTGAACGGCACGATCAGGTCGCAGGCCTCGGACAGAGAACCCCAGCGCCAGGCGTCGAACTCGATCTCGTCGTCGGCGGCCAGGTCGATCTCGCTGTCCTGACCGGTGAAGCGGAAGGCGAACCACTGCTGGCGCTGGCCGACGAAGCCGCGCCAGGCCTTGGCGTTGTTCATCGCCTCGGGCGGGAAGTCGTACAGAATCCAGTCGTCGGTCCGGGCCAGGAATTCGACCGAGGTCACGCCGGTCTCCTCGCGCAGTTCGCGCAGGGCGGCGGCCATCAGATCCTCGCCGTCGTCCACGCCGCCTTGCGGGAACTGCCAGTTATGCGGGCCGGCCGTGGCGTGGCGGCGGCCGTACCAGACCTGGCCCTGGGCGTTGAACAGCACGACGCCGACATTGGGGCGGTACAGACTGAGGTCGGTCATTAGCGGCCGGGCCGCAGGGTCATGGCGGAGGCCGGCGCCAGTTGCAGGCCGCGCTGTTCCAAGCCGGCGGTCCAGCGGGCGGCGGCCTCGACCGTGACCGGATAGGAGAAGCCGGTCCCCAGGGCTGAGCCGCGCAGCTTGGCCTGGGCTTCCAGACTGTTCAGGGCGGCGATGATGGCGGCGGGGGACTGGGTCTGATCGATGACCTTGTCGGCGCTGGCGCGGGCCCAGGCGCCGGGGCGACGCTGGAACGAGCCGTCGTCGAGGAAGGCGATTCCGCGCTGGCGCAGGGTCGAGAGGAAGGCGTTCATCCCCGTGTCCGAGGTCGCGAACCGGTCGCCCAGATAGTTGGTCACGCCGAAATAGCCGACAGCGCGGCCCAGCAGCCAGTCCATCTTGGCCTGGACGTCGTCCGGGGTTCCGCTAGCCAGCAGGGTGTAGGGGCCGGGGTCGTTATCGGGATAGCCGCTGGGCTCCATCGGCATTTCCAGCATGACCTCATGGCCCTGGGCGCGAGCCTGGTCGATCCAGGACTGAAGATTGTCGGCATAGGGGACGAAGCTGAGGGTCACCTCGGCCGGTAGGCGTTCGATGGCGGCGCGGGTGGTGACGGCGTTCAGACCCAGACCGCCGACGATCAGGGCCACACGCGGCTTGCCGTTCGAGCGGAAGGGCCGGGCATAGGCCTGGGCCGGGACGCGGCCGTCGGGCGCGATCATCGGCAGGGGGCCGCTGGGGCCAGGTTGGGACAGGCCGGCGATCGGGGCCTTGGGCAGGGGCGAGGCAGGCTGGACCGGGGCGGTATAGCTGGCGCCGCCCGAGACGGTGGCGCCGTCCGGCAGGGTGATCACGGCCTCGCCGCCCGCCGCGCCGGAGGGATCGCCGGTTCCGGTCAGGTCCTGATACAGGCCCATGGCCCCCATGGAAAAGGCCTCGAACCCGGTCGGGGCCGGCGTCGGCGTCGCCGCCGCCTCCTCGCGGTGCAGGGCGATACGGGCCGAGGGCGTGCCCGCATGCGGATCGCCCAGGACAGTCAGGAACAGGGCGCCGGTGGAGAGCAGGAACAGACCGGCCAGGCCGGCGATCACCGGCGGCTTCTTCAGCACGGCGAGGACGGGCTTCAGGCTCGGCTTTCCACGCGCGGCGGGCGGAGAACCGGCGGCGGCGGCGAGAGCGGACTGGCGTTTGGCGAACATGGACACGGGGCGGAATCCTTCGCCCTCATCCTCGCATCGCGCCGGTTAAGAAAGCCTAACGGTCGTTCACCATGAACCGCTTCTATCGCCCGTTGTCATGGATCGTGCGTTGACGGCGGCGTTTCGGCCCCTTCACATGCCGATCTCCCTGCTCCCGCCTAGGATATGCCGATGATGACGCCCGCCGCCGACGACGCCCTGCGTGAAGAAGTCCGACTGCTGGGCGGCATCCTGGGCGACGTCATTCGTCAGGAAGGCGGCGAGGCCCTGTTCGACCACGTCGAGGCGGTGCGTCAGGCCTCGGTGGCCTATCACCGCGACCCGGCCTCGCACCCGGCCAAGCGTCTGGAGAAGCTGTTGACGACCATGTCGGTCGATCAGGCCGCCGGCCTGGCCCACGGTTTCGCCCTGTTCTCGCTTCTGGCCAATATCGCCGAGGATCGCGCCACCCGCCGTCGCGCCCAGGGCCAGGCCGAGGCCGGCGCCCGCCCGGACACGCCCGAAGGCGCCCTGCAGCGGCTGGCCGAACAGAATGTGGACGGCGCGGCGGTGCGCGCCCTGCTGGAGGAGGCCCTGGTCTCGCCGGTCCTGACGGCCCACCCGTCCGAGGTCCGACGCAAGAGCGTGATCGACCGAATCGCCGCCATTTCCGACATGCTGGACGCCTGCGACAAGGCCGGAGACGCCTGTTCGCCGGCCCTGATCAACGAACCCCTGCGCCGCCAGATCGTCATCCTGTGGGCCACGCGCCTGGTCCGCACCCAGGGGCTCGTGGTGCAGGACGAGATCGACACGGTCGTCTCCTTCCTCGACCGCATCTTCCTGCGGGTTGCGCCGAAACAGCTGTCGGCCTGGCGACGCCTGCTGGACGCCCCGGACCTCCAACCCTTCATGCGGGTCGGCACCTGGGTCGGCGGCGACCGCGACGGCAATCCGAACGTCGACGGGACCGTATTGGCCGCCGCCTTCCGCACCCAGTCGCGCGCGGTGCTGGGCTATTATCTGGACGAGGTTCACGCCCTGGGGGCCGAGCTGAGCCTGGCCGCCGAACTGGCCGAGGTCTCGCCAGAGCTGGCGGCCCTGGCCGACGCCGCCCACGACCCCTCGCCCCAGCGCGCCGACGAGCCCTATCGCCGCGCCCTGACCGGGGTCTACGCCCGTCTGGCCGCCACCTATGAGGCGCGGGGCGGAACCCCGCCGCCGCGTCGCGCCGTCGTCTTGGCTGATCCCTATTCCGGCCCGGACGCTTTCGAGGCCGACCTGCGGATCCTGCACGACAGCCTGGTGAACCACCACGGCGGGGTCTTCGCCGACGACCGGCTGAACGACCTGATCACGGCGGTCGAGATCTTCGGCTTCCATATGGCCACCCTGGACCTGCGCCAGAATTCCGACGTCCACGAACGGGTCGTCGCCGACCTGCTGAAGACGGCCGGGGTCTGCGCCGACTATTCCGGTCTGGACGAGGAAGGCCGGCTGGCGGTGCTGGCCGCCGAACTGGCTTCGCCGCGCCAGCTGTTCAGCCCCTATGCCGACTATGCGGCCGAGACCCTGAAGGAGCGCGGCATCCTCCAGGCCGCCGCCGCCGCCCTGGCCGCCTTCGGACCCCAGGCCATCCGCACCCATATCGTCTCCAAGACCGACGCGGCCTCGGACCTGCTGGAAGTCTATCTGCTGCTGAAGGAGGTCGGTCTCTATCGTCATGAGGATCCCGCCGCCTGCCCGATCCAGGCCGCCCCCCTGTTCGAAACCATCGAGGATCTGCGCGCCTCGCGGCCCACGCTGGAGCGTCTGCTGAAGGAGCCGTCGGCCCTGGCCGTGGCCAAGGCGCGCGGCGTGCAGGAGGTGATGATCGGCTATTCGGACTCCAACAAGGACGGCTCCTATCTGACGTCCGGCTGGGAGTTGCACGAGGCCTCGCGCGCCCTGGTCGAGGTGACGCAGTCCGCGGGTCTGAAGCTGCAGCTGTTCCACGGGCGCGGCGGCACGGTCGGACGCGGCGGGGGCTCGTCTTTCGCCGGGGTGCTGGCCCAGCCGGAGGGCACGGTCCAGGGCCGGATCCGCACCACCGAACAGGGCGAGGTCATCGCCAACAAATACGGCGAGCCCGAGATCGCCCTGCGCAATCTGGACGCCCTGACCTGCGGCGCGGTTCTGGCCTCGCTGGGCCAGGGCAAGGACCAGGTCTTCACCGCCGAACACGGCGCTACCCTATCGGACCTGTCGGCCCGGTCGATGGCCGCCTATCGCAAGCTGGTCTATGAGACCGACGGCTTCGTCGACTATTACCGCGCCGCCACCCCCATCGCCGAGATCGCAGACCTGAAGATCGGCTCGCGCCCGTCGTCGCGGACCGCCTCGACCCGGATCGAGGATCTGCGGGCCATTCCCTGGGTGTTCAGCTGGTCCCAGAGCCGGGTCATGCTGCCCGGCTGGTTCGGCTTCGGCTCGGCGGTCGAGGGGCAGGACATGGCCAGGCTGAAGTCCATGGCCGAGGCCTGGCCCTTCTTCCGCACCCTGGTGCAGAACATGGAAATGGTCATGGCCAAGTCGGACATGACCGTCGCCCGGCGCTACGCCACCCTGGTGACCGACGCCGCGCTGGCCGCGCGCATCTATGGCGAGATCCGCGACGAATGGCAGAGAACCCACTACGCCATCCTGGCCATCACCGGCCATGACAAGCTGTTGGGCGGCCAGCCGGAGCTGGATCGTCTGATCCGACTGCGGATGCCCTATGTCGAGCCGTTGAACCATGTGCAGATCGAGCTGATCCGTCGGCGACGGGCGGGTGACGAGGATCCGCGGGTGCGCGAGGGAATCCTGCTCGCGATCAACGGGGTGGCCGCGGGGCTGCGCAACAGCGGCTGATTGCGGCCATTACCCTTAAGACGATTTAATCCGGCTGTCGCACATCGGCGCCGGAACCCTCATCGTGCTGTTACACAACACGCGTATTGCGCCCTCGTCGCCATTTCGGGCGATTATCTTTCTCCTAGGAGCAAAGCGATGAAGGTTCTCTCCCCCGTTCTCTTCGCCGTCGCCGTCCTGTCCGTGTCCCCCGCCCTCGCTCAGGACGAGGCCACGATCGCCTTCCGCGATCTGGACCTGTCCACCGCCGCCGGCGCCGCCGCCTTCGACGGCCGCATCGACCAGGCCGCCGCCGACCTGTGCCGCAACTTCACGGTTCCGGGCAGCCGGATCGTTCGCAGCCAGGCCTGCCGATCGGCCGTTCGCGCTGAAGCCATGCGCCAACTGCCGCGCTCGCGCCAGATCGACTACGCCCGCGCCCCGCGCGACGCCCGTCAGGTCGCCCAGGTCGTCGGCCTGTTCGCCAACAGCTGATCCGAGGCCGGCGGAGGGCGCGGCGCCCTTCGCCGGCCTGCGGGCCTACAACCATTTCGTGCGCTTGAAAGTGACGTACAGCCCGACGCAGACGGCGACGATCAGGCTCATCACGAGCGGATAGCCGTAACGCCAGTGCAGTTCCGGCATGAATTCGAAGTTCATCCCGTAGATGCCGGCAATGGCCGTCGGCACGGCGAGAAACGCCGCCCAAGACGCCAGCTTCCGGGTGATGACGCCCTGACGCTGCTGCTCCAGCAGATTGGCGACTTCGAACACCGAGGCGAGGATTTCTGTCAACCCGTTCAGCCGGCTGTTCACCCGCCGCACGTGGTCGCCGATGTCGCGAAAATAGGGACGGACGTTCGGATCGATACAGGGCAGATCCAGCGACTGCAGCTTGCCCGCCACCTCCTCCATCGGACCCAGGATGCGTCTGAACTTCAGCAGTTCACGGCGCAGGGTGAAGAGGCGACGAATCTCGCCGCGGGACAGGAAGGCGTCCAAAGCCCTCTGCTCCAGTTCAAGCACGCTGTCCTCGGCGCCGTCGACGATGGGCGCATAGGCGTCGACGATGAAGTCCAGCACCCCATGCAAGACGAAATCCGGCCCGGCCTGAAGCTGCTCGGGCGCGGCCTCCAGCTGGGCGCGCAGAGCCGTGTGTGACCGCTCCGATCCATGGCGGATCGTGATGACATGGTCGGTTCCGACGAAGACGTGGGTCTCGCCATAGCTGATGTGGTCGTCCACCTTTTCGGCGGTTCGGGCGACGACGAACAGTTCGTGGCCATAGACCTCGACCTTCGGCATCTGGTGCGCCGACAGGGCGTCCTCCACTGCCAGGGGGTGGAGATGAAACCGCTTCACCAGGACGTCGAACTCGGCGTCGGTCGGATCGTGCAGACCAATCCAGACGAACTCGTCCTTGCTCAGCTTGAGCCCAGCCTCAGTGAGAGGAGCCGGTCGCAGGCGATGACCGCTTGAATAAGTGTAGGAAGCGACGACCGGCATGGCGAACCCAGGATCAATATAAGTCCGGCTTAAGCCGCGTCGGCACGGAGCGAAAGTCATGCATGACCGGAATGTCATGACGTCGATTTATAAGTCGGCCCCGTTTCCGCCCAAGAAGCTTCGCCGTTTCGATCTATTCGGCGATCACTGTTCCTCTGCCGCAACGACGGTGGAAACAGGAAACGACAATGTTCAGGATCATCGCTCTCTCGACCGCCGCCGTGCTCTTAGCCGCCGGCTCAGCCTCTGCAATGAACGCCACGGTGCGCTATGGCGATCTCGATCTCACTACGCCGGCGGGAACCGCGCGGCTCGACGCCCGGATCGCCAGTACGGCGAACGCCGCTTGCGCGGCCTATGCGGGCCTGCAACGGCGGAATTGCCGCTCGGCCATTCGCAAGGAGGCGATCGATCAGCTGCCGACGCCTCGCCGTACTGACTATACGCTGAACAGGCGCAGCTTTGACGTCTGAAGCAGATCGCCGCCGGAGCGATCCGGCGGCGACAGCATCTCGTCAGTTCGTCGGGAAGCCCCGGACCTTCAGCAGGGCCGCCACGTCCGGGTCGCGACCGCGGAAGGCGCGGTAGGCTTCGGCGCGGTCGGTGGTGTTGCCCGGCGCCAGCATGATCGACTTGAAGCGGCCGGCGATGTCCGGATTGAAGACGTCGCCCGACTCCTCGAAATAGGCCCAGGTGTCGGCGTCCATCGTCTCGGACCAGAGGTAGCTGTAGTAGCCGGCCGAATAGGCGTCAGACGTGAACAGGTGATTGAACTGCGGCAGGCGGTGCCGCATCACGATCTCCCTGGGCATGCCGATGCGCGCCAGGCTGGCCTTCTCGAAGGCGTCGATGTCGGTCGGCGGCGTGGTTTGCGTGTGCAGGTCCATGTCGACGATGGCGGACGACAGATAGCTGACCGTCGCATAGCCCTGGTTGAAGGTGGACGAGGCCTGGATCTTGTCGACCAGGGCCTGGGGCATGGCTTCGCCCGTCTGATAGTGTTTCAGATAGCCGTCCAGGATGGGCCGGCTCAGCACCCAGTGCTCGTGCACCTGCGACGGATATTCGACGAAGTCGCGCGGCGTATTGCCGAACGACGGATAGGTCACGTTCGCCGAGAAGTAGTGCAGGGTGTGGCCGAACTCGTGGAACAGGGTCTCGGCGTCGTCCAGCGAGATCAGCACCGGCTCGCCGGGCTCGGGCTTGGTGAAGTTGTTGTTGTTCGAGCCCAGGATCACCTTTGAGCCGTCGAGGGTCGAGAAGGACCGATAGGTGGTCATCCAGGCGCCCGAACGCTTGCCCGGACGGGCATAGTCGTCGGTGTAATACAGGCCGATCAGCTTGCCGGTGGCCTTGTCGTGCAGCTCATAGACCTCGACGTCCGGCTCGAAGGTCGGGACCGAACCCTTGGGCAGTTGAGTGAATTTGAAGCCGTACAGACGCTCAGCCATGGCGAAGGAGCCGGCGCGCACCGCGTTCAGCTCGAAATAGGGTTTCAGCTGGTTCTGATCCAGGTCGTACTTGGCCTTACGAACCTTCTCGGCGAAGTACAGATAGTCCCAGGGCTCGATATCGAACCCGGCGATCGCCTTCATGTCGGCGACCTCTTCAGCGACGCGGGCCTTGGCCGGCGCCCAGACGCGGTCCATCAGGTTCTGCGCATTGGCCGGGGTCTTGGCCATGGTGTCCTGCATGCGCAGTTCGGCATGGTTGCGATAGCCCAAGAGCTTGGCCCGCTGATCACGCAGCTTCACGATCTCGGCGATGGTCGCATTGGTGTCGTTGGCGTCGCCGTTGTCGCCGCGATTGACGAACTTCTTCCAGACCTGCTCGCGCAGGGCCCGGTCGTCGGCGAAGGTCAGGAAGGGATCGACCGACGAACGGGTGTTCAGGATGGCCCAGCCCTGCAGATTGCGGCTGCGCGCGGCCGAGGCGGCGGCAGCCTTGTTCGAGGCGGGCAGGCCGGCCAGACCGGCTTCGTTCGGGATCAGGGTCCAGGCGTTCTCGTCGGCGACGACCTTCTGGCCGAAGCGGGTGAAGGCGTTGGACAGGGCGGTGTTGATCCGGCCCAGCTCGGCCTTGCCGGCCGCGTCCAGATTGGCGCCCGAACGGATGAAGGCGTCGCGGCGACGCTCGGCCAGACGCTTCTGCTGGGCGCTCAGGCCCATGGCGTCGGCGTTGTCGGCGATGGTCTTGACGCGCTGGAACAGTTTTTCGTTGAAGGTGATCTCGTCGAAGGCCGCCGACAGGATGGGCGACAGTTCGGTATCAACGGCGTCATAGGCCTCGCCGCCGATGTTGGACGTCATGACGCCATACAGGTTGGACGCCCGGTCCAGCGGCTCGCCGGCCAATTCCAGCGCCGCCATGGTGTTGGCGAAGGTGGGGGCTTCAGGATTATTGGCGATGGCGGCGATGTCGGCGCGTTGCAGTTCGATGCCTTCCAGCATGGCCTCGCGCAGCTTGGCCGGGGTCACCTTGTCGAACGGCGGCAGGCCGTCATAGGACCCGGTCCAGGGCTGCAGCAGTTCGGCCCGGGGCGTCGCGGCCGGCAGGACGGCGCGGGCGATGCGGGCCTCTTCGGCCAGATCCATGGCGGGCGGCGCGACGGAAGCGGCGCCGGATCCGGTCGAGGCGCAGGCCGAGAGGGCCATCAGGCTGCCGCCCGCGATGAGAAGCTGGCGTCTGTGCATGGAATGCTCCGTGGAAAAATCATGTCGGGGCTACACTTAGGCGCGCCAGGGCGGATCGTCACCTGCGCGGGGCGTTAAAGGCCCGTAATCTTGTTGGATCGATCGTCGCACTGTTCTAAAGCGCGGTCATGGCTATTGGCGTTTTCGACTCCGGCGTGGGCGGCCTGACCGTCCATCGCGAACTGACCCGGCGCTTTCCGCAGCGCGACTTCGTCTATCTGGCCGACCAGGCCCACGCCCCCTATGGCGGGCGGGGCGGCGAGGACATCGTCGAACTGACCAAGGCGGGGTGCGAGCGGCTGTTCGACGCCGGCGCCTCGGTCGTCGTACTGGCCTGCAACACCGCCAGCGCCATCGCCCTGCGCCGCCTGCAACAGACCTGGATCCCCGGCCTGCGCGAACGGCTGGGCCGCCCGGTCAATGTGCTGGGCATCATCGTGCCGACCATCGAGGCCGCCACAGGCAAGCCCTGGAGCTTCGAGGCGGAGCGGCCCCAAGAGGGCGAGAAGGTCGAGGCCATCGACATCACCGGCGTCTTCTGCACCGCCGCGACCGCCATCAGCCGCGTGTTCGAGATCGAGATCGACAAGCGGCGCGAGGACATCGCTGTCTTTTCCGAGCCCTGCCCCGGCCTGGCCGGCCTGATCGAACTGGGCGCCCCGCGCGAGGAGCTGAAGGTGGTGGTGGACGACCATGTCGACGCCCTGCGCCGCCGCGTCGGCCGCCATCCGGACAAGGCCATACTGGGCTGCACCCATTACGAGATCATCGCCGAACTGTTCGCCTCGGCCCTGCCGGCGGGGACGGTGCTGATCAACCAGCCGACCGCGGTAGCTGATGCGCTGGAGCGGTATTTCGCGCGGCACCCCGAGTTCGAACTGGGCGACAGCGGCCGCCGCGACTTCCTGACGACGGGCCAGGCCGGTCCGCAGTCGGAAATGGTGTCGCAGTTCTGGGGCGCGCCGCTGGCGTTCGCGCGGGCGTAGGGACGGACACGGCGCCGACGCGGTGCTCCGCCACCGCACGTCATCCTAGGCCTTGTGCCTAGGATCCATACTCCCGGTGTCGGGCTATGAGGCGCAGACTGTGCCGCTCTTCGCTATGCGGCGGGTCCTGAGTCTATGGATCCTAGGCACAAGGCCTAGGATGACGGTTGTGGGGGTGGGTGGAACTCAACACCCCGGACAATCCGGCAGGGCCTCGTTTTCGAGCTGAAGCGTCGTGTGGCGGATCGAATGGCGTTTCGCCAGCGCCTGGGCCTCCATCAGCAGGGCGTCTCCGTCCTCGCGGTCGTGGACTAGATGGGCCGTCAAGGCGGTCTCGGTGGTGGACAGGCCCCAGACGTGCAGGTCGTGCACCGCCCGAACGCCCGATAGCCCCATCAGCGCCTTTTCCAGCTTGGCCACGTCCACGTCGGCGGGAGCGCCGTCCATGGCCAGATTGACCGAATCCTTCAGCAGGCCCCAGGTGGACCACAGGATCACGGCGACGATGACCAGGCTGACCAACGGATCGACCAGGGACCAGCCGGTCAGCATGATCAGCCCGCCGGCCGCGACCACCCCCAGCGACACCCCGGCGTCGGCCATCATGTGCAGATAGGCGCCGCGGGCGTTCAGGTCGTGCTGGGACTTCATGAACAGCAGGGCCGTGCCCAGGTTGATGACGAAGCCGATGGCCGCCACCGTCATGATCACGCCCGACCCCACCGGCGCCGGTTCGGCGAAGCGGCGCACGGCCTCGAAGGCGATGGCCCCGCAGGCGAAGATCAGCAGCAGGGCGTTGCCCAGGGCCGCCAGAACCGTCGCCTTGCCGAAACCGTAGGTACGTCGGCCGCCCGCCGCCCCGTGCGCCCCGCGCCGCGCCAGCCAGGCCGCGCCGCCCGCCATGGCCAGGCCAAGCACATCCGACAGATTATGCCCTGCGTCGGCCATCAGGGCGGTGGAATCCGCGATCAGTCCGGCGCCGAACTCGCAGACGACGAAGGCCAGATTGACCACCAGGCCGACGGCGTAGCGCCAGTCGCCGGTGTCCACCGGCCCGTGAACGTGGCCGTGGCCGTGGTGATGCCCATGGCCATGGTGATGATGGCCGTGCGCATGACCATGATCGTGGTCGTGATCATGGTCGTGATCGGCGTGATCGTGTCCGTGCGAGGCGCTCATGTGTCGGCCTATACGCCATTTCCGCAAACGGCCAAGCTGCTACATGATAACGCATTGAATGTTATCATGTAATGCCCCGTCAGTGTTGATGCAGGGCGACCATCAGACCCAGGGCGATCAGGGCCGCCCCCAGCACCGCGCCCTCGTATCGCGCCCAGCGCTCCAGCCGCAGGATCGAGGCCCCCGCGCTGGCCAGGGCGGTGAACACCGCCATGCCGGCGATGGTGCCGACCGCGAAGACCAGGGTCAGCAGGACCAAGGCGGCGAAGCCTTCCGAGGCCGAGGACAGATAGATGGGCAACAGCACCTCGCCCGGCGACACCGCCATCATGGCCACCAGGCCCAGGAAGGCCGCCTTGTTGGAGACGGCAGGGGCGGCGGCGGCCATTTGCGGCCCGCCGGCCGTCACCGGACGCAGCAGGGTCGCCCGCGCCAGATAGAAGGCGCCGAACAGGAACAGCAGGACAGCCGCCAGGTGGGGCAGAAGCCCTTGGATCCATTGGTCCAGGGCCAGCCCCGCCGCCACGATCAGGCCGCCGACCACCGCCGTCGTCGCGATATGGGCCAGGCCCGCCACAGTCACCGCCAGCAGCACCCGCGACGCCCGCCAGCCCTGGGCCCTCCCCACAAGGGTGAAGGGCAGCCAGTGGGTCGGCAGGGCCGCGTGCAGAAAGGCCGCGACGAAGCCGCCCCCGAGCAGGGACAGCAGCACGGACGGTTCGGAGACGGGCGACATGGCGGCCCTATAGCTCGTTACTTTATAACAGTCGAGGCCAATTCAGCGTTAAAGCCAGTCGGCGAAGGGCTCCCGGTCCAGCATGTCCTCATAGGTGGGGCGCGGCCGGATGACGGCCCATTGGTCGCCGTCCACCAGAACCTCAGGCACGAGGGGGCGGCTGTTGTATTCGCTGGACATCACCGCCCCATAGGCGCCGGCCCCGGTGAAGACGACCAGATCCTCGGTCTCGAGCGGGGGCAGGTCGCGGTCGCGGGCGAAGGTGTCGCCGGTCTCGCAGACCGGGCCGACCACATCATGGGCGCGGGCGGCGCCGGGACGCGGATTGACCGGCTTGATGTCATGGAAGGCGTCGTAAAGGGCCGGGCGCATCAGGTCGTTCATCGCCGCGTCCAGCACCAGGAAGCGCCGCCCGTCCGAGCGTTCGTTGACCTGGATCACCTGGCTGAGCAGCACCCCGGCGTTGGCGGCCAGCAGACGGCCGGGCTCGAAGGCGGCTTCGACGTCCAGGCCGGCCAGGACCCGCGCGGCCATGGCCACATAATCCGCCGGCGACGGGGGTTCGACCCCGCCCGAATAGGGCACGCCCAGGCCGCCGCCCAGGTCCAGCCGCGTCACCGCATGGCCCTGGGCCCGCAGGTCGCGGGTCATCTGGGCCAGCACCGTGAAGGCGGCCTCCAGCGGGGCCAGGTCGGTGATCTGGCTGCCGATATGGCAGGCCAGGCCCACAGGCGTCACATGGGGCGAGGCGGAGGCGCGGGCGTAGAGGGCCATCGCCTCCTCGACCGGCACACCGAACTTGTCGCCCTTGCCGCCAGTGGTGATCTTGGCGTGACCGCCGGCGCCCACATTGGGATTGACCCGCACCGCCACGGCCGGCGAAGCCTGCATCAGGGCCGCGACCGCGATCAGCCGGTCCAGCTCGGCGCCGGATTCGATATTGATCTGGCGCACGCCCACGCTGATGGCGAAGACCATCTCCACATCGGTCTTGCCGACGCCGGAGAAGATGATCCGGTCGGCGGGGATGCCCGCCGCCAGGGCCCGACGAATCTCGCCCTCCGACACGGTGTCGGCGCCCGAGCCCAGCTTGGCCAGGGTCGCCAGCACCGACAGGTTGGAGTTGGCCTTGACCGCAAAGGCGATCAGGGCCTCGCCCAGGGCTTCACGATGGGCGTCGGCGGCGGCGCGCAGCAGGCCGTAGTGCCGCTTCAACGTCGCGGTGGAATAGACATAGACGGGCGTCCCCACCTCGTCGGCGATGATTTCCAGCGGCACGCCCTCGGCATGGAGGGCGCCGTCCTTCAGGTCGAAATGGTGCAAGGCGGCCTAGCGGGGATCGTTCTGGGCGGCGCCGGCGCCGATGGGATTGGAGGGACCGCCGTCGATCGGCACGCTGCTGGACGGGCGGTTGATCGTCGCCGGCTCGGGCAAGCCGGGGGCGCGGCTGCTGCGGGTGGCCCGCTCGGTCTCGCGCACCGGCGATTCCAGATCGGCCATGCGACCGCAGCCGGCGGCCGACAGGGCGAGCAGGCCCGCGAGGATCAGGGTCTTCTTCATAGGCGGGCTCTCCAGTCGGCGATGCGCGCGCGGACCTGTTCCGGCGCGGTGCCGCCATAGCTCTGACGGCTCTGGCACGAAGCCTCGGCGGTCAGCACCTTGTAAACCGCTTCCGTGATCCCCGGCTCCAGTTTCTGCATTTCTTCCAGGGGCAGTTGCGACAGGTCCACGCCCATCGCCTCGGCCTGTTTCACCGCCGCCCCCGTTACGTGGTGCGCCTTGCGGAAGGGCAGGTTCAGTTCGCGCACCAGCCAGTCGGCTAAGTCGGTCGCGGTCGAGAAGCCGGCGCCGGCGGCGGCCGCCATCCGTTCGGTGTTCGGACGCAGGGCCGAGACCATGGCGGTCATGGCGACCAGGGCCAGGTCCAGGGCGTCGAAGGCCTCGAACACCGGCGGTTTGTCCTCCTGCATGTCCTTGGAATAGGCGAGCGGCAGGCCCTTCATCACGGTCGACAGGGCGACCAGCGAGCCCAGGATCCGCCCGGTCTTGGCCCGGACCAGTTCGGCCGCGTCGGGATTGCGCTTCTGCGGCATGATTGACGACCCGGTCGTCAGGTCGTCGGGCAGGCTGGCGAAACCGAACATCGGCGTCATCCAGACCACGATCTCTTCGGCCAGGCGCGACAGGTGGCCCGCCGTGATCGAGGCGGCGGCCAGGCTTTCCAGGGCGAAGTCGCGATCCGATACGGCGTCCAGCGAGTTCGCCATCGGCCGGTCGAAGCCCAGCTCGGCCGCTGTCATATGGCGGTCGATCGGGAAGGGCGAACCAGCCAGGGCGGCGGCGCCAAGCGGGCTTTCATTCATCCGCGTACGGGCGTCGGCGAACCGGCCGGCGTCGCGGCCGAACATCTCGACATAGGCCATCAGATGGTGGCCCAGGGTCACGGGCTGGGCGGTCTGCAAATGGGTGAAGCCGGGCATCAGGTCGGCGGCGTGCTGCTCGGCCCGGTCCAGCAGGGCGACCTGCAAGGCCTTCAGCTGGGCGATGGTGCGATCGGCGGCGTCACGGACCCACAGGCGGAAATCGACGGCCACCTGGTCGTTGCGGCTGCGCGCGGTGTGCAGCCTGCCCGAGGGCTCGCCGATAAGTTCCGACAGCCGGGCCTCCACATTCATGTGGATGTCCTCGAACTGGTCGCGGAAGGGGAAGGTCCCGCCGAGGATCTCGGCCTCGATAGCGTCCAGCCCGCCCAGAATGGCCTCGGCGTCCGCCGCCTGGATCACGCCCTGCTTGGCCAGCATCCGGCAATGGGCGCGCGATCCGGCCAGATCCTGACGCCACAGACGCTGGTCCACGCCGATGGAGACGTTGATCGCCTGCATGATCTCGGCGGGCCGCGACGAAAAGCGGCCGCCCCACATGTCTTGACCTGCGGGCTTTGCCGGGGCCTTAGAAACATCAGCTTTGGCGGTATCGGAGGCGGCGTCTGTCATGAGTGGCTCGAGAAAGGCGATCTGGGCGGTCGTCGGCGCGCTCGTGCTGTTCAGCACGCTTGCCGGCGCCGGCGGCTTGGCGATGTCGCTATACGCCAATCATAGGCAGAAGGCGCAACCCCAGACGACGCCTGTTGCGAAAAGCGATCTGGCCCGGTTCGCCGTCGGGTCGCTGGCGTCGCTGGAGACGCCGTCCGAGCTGAAGACCGCGCCCGAATATATGTTCCGCGACCGCAACGGCACGGCGGTGCGGTTCTCGACCTTCGAGGGCAAGGTGGTGGTGGTCAATCTGTGGGCCATGTGGTGCGCTCCGTGCCGCACCGAAATGCCGACCCTGGCGGCCCTGGCCAGGTCCTATCAGGCGAACGAGGACCTGATCGTCCTGCCGATCAACGTCGACGCCTCGGCCGACGCCCTGGCCGACGCCAAGAGCTTCATCGACGTGCACGAGCCCCTGCCGCTGTACAGCGACATCAAGTTCCAGCTGCCGTTCGAGTTTCCGGGCAAGGGCAAGATGCCCCAGACCATCTTCCTGGATCGCGAAGGCCGGATCCGCGCCACCTTCTCGGGCGAGGCCGACTGGAACAGCCCCGAGGCCCACGCCTTGATCGACGCCCTGCTGGCGGAAGGCGCGCCTTCCGCCGGGACGACGCCTGCCGCCTGATCGGGGGTTCAGTTTTCGGCCGGCACGCGCCGGCCCGTCTCCGGGTTCACCGCGCCGGGTTTGCCCTCTGCGGCGGCTTCGGCCTGGTTTTCCTCCAGCTCGTCGGCGACATTGCCGGCGCCGGTTTCGACAGCCTGAGCGGCCTTCATGGCGCCGGATTCGATGACCTCCCCCGCTCGGGCCGCAGCCTCCGCGGTGCTGTCGGCGGCGGCCTCGGCGCGCGCCTCAGTGCTTTCCTGCTCGGTCTCGGTGCAGGCGGCGGTGCCCAGTGACAGAACGGCGGCGGCGGCCAGCAGGGCCTTCGTACGGATGGTCATGGGGTTTCTCCGGGTCGAGGTTGTCCGCCGCAGAACGCAGTAAGGCCAAGCCGGTTGCGCGAACACGGATACTTCCCGGCTTGGAGGATCATCGGCCGTTGGCCGCCAAGACGACAGCGGTGAGCAGGAGCGGCAGGGCGATCACCAGCATCACCGCGCTCGCTCCGTCCAAATCCAGAATGTGTCGCAGCAACCTCAGCCGCACCAAGAGGCTCGGGCAGCACTCACTTCGGTCGAGCTGCGAGCGACATGATTTCAAGGAAGTGGTGACTGGAGGCGGGATCGAACCGCCGACCTGTGGGTTATGAATCCACCGCTCTAACCATCTGAGCTACCCAGTCGCATCCCGTCTCCGGGCGTCCGCGAGGCCTGGGGCCAGCGCGAAAGAGGCGTGCCTATATCGCCGTCGGGCGCGCGGTTCAAGTCGTCTCGACGCAGATCGTGCGGCGATGCGGCGCATGACAGGGTTTCGCGGGAAGGCTAACCCTGAGGCTTCTGTTCAGACGGAACGTCCAGACCCGACCGGAGTCACCCCCATGCGCCTGATCATCCTCGCCGCCTCGACCTCCCTGCTCGTCCTCGCCGCCGCCTGCGGCGCCAGCGGCGAGAGCGCCCCGGCCTCGGGCCAAACGGAGGGCCAGGCGGGCGCGCCTCTGGAGACCCGGCCGGCCAACAACCCCGATCAAGAGCCCGCCTTCGCCGGCCAGACCCGCGCTCCAGGCGTGAAGACCGAGCAGGCGCTGAGCCACAGCGTCGTCGCCTCGGGTCTGTCGCTCCCGTGGGGACTGGCGCTGATGCCCGACGGACGTTGGCTGGTGACGGAGAAGCCCGGCCGACTGCGCATCCTCACGGCCCAGGGCCAGATCGGCGAACCGGTCCAGGGCCTGCCCCGCGTCGATGCGCGAGGCCAGGGCGGCCTGCTGGACGTCGTCGTCAGCCCCGGCTTCGCCCAGGACCGCTTGATCTACTGGAGCTATTCGGAGCCCCGTGAGGGCGGCAACGCCACCTCGGTCGCGCGGGGCCGCCTGTCCGACGACGGGGCGCGGGTGGAGAACGTCCAGGTCATCTTCCGCGCCCTGCCCGTCTATGACGGCGACAAGCATTTCGGCTCGGCCCTGGCGTTCGCGCGGGACGGCAAGCTGTTCATCACCCTGGGCGAACGCTCCGACCGGCCGATGCGGCCCCAGGCCCAGGACTTGGGCTCGCACATGGGCAAGACCATCCGCATCAACGCCGACGGCTCGGTCCCCCAGGACAATCCCTTCGTCGGCCGCGCCGGCGCCCTGCCCGAGATCTGGAGCCTGGGCCACCGAAACGCTCAGGGGATCGCCGTCCAGCCCGGCACGGGCGCGATCTGGACCATCGAACACGGCACGCGCGGCGGCGACGAGGTCAATCTGGACAAGCCGGGTCTGAACTACGGCTGGCCCGACGCGGCTTACGGCGTCGAATATGCGGGCGGTCAGATCACAGGCGGCAATACCCAGGCGCCCGGCACGGAACAGCCGGTCTATTATTGGGACCCGGTGATCGCCCCGGGCGGAGCAACCTTCTATCAGGGCGCCATGTTCCCTGGCTGGGACGGCGATCTGCTGGTCGCCGGCCTGAGAGAGAAACACATCGCTCGACTGGTGATCGAAAACGACCGCGTCGTCGGCGAGGAGCGGCTGCTGACCGACCTGGGGGAGCGGATTCGCGACGTGGCGGTGGGGCCGGACGGCGCCGTCTGGGCCATTACCGATGAAGCCGACGGCAAGCTGGTCAGGCTGGCGGTCGCGCAGTAGTCTGGCGGCGCCGGGGGGCAGGACCGGAACGCCGAGGCGTTTCGGAAAACAGGAGACACCATGCGCACCCTCTTCGTCGCCACCCTGATGACTGCACCCCTGATGACCGCCTGCGCCTCGACCGGCCAGACGAACACCTATCAGGAAGACCTCAAGCGGCTTGAAGCGAGCTGCACCGAGCGTCAGGGCATTCTGACCCCGACCGGTCTGCAAAGCGGCCGGCCCGAGACCGAATACGCCTGCCGCATCACCGGCGGCGCCACCCGCATTCCGCCGCGCTGACACGGCCGGAGCCGGCCCGACCGTAACGGCCGTGGCCGGCGCCTTGCGCGCTTTTATGGCTGGCGCGACCTCCGACCGGTCACCATCTGGATTTGTGCGGCCTCGTGGCCGCAGCCGTTCACGCGGCTTATTACTTGACGTTGACGTAAACGTAGGGTTCTTGACGTCCGAGCTTAGACCCGTCCTTCCCCCAAGGTCGCGAGACGTTCGCCCATTCGGCGGACCTCAAGCGCCGGGATCAAAATGGAGACACACGCCCATGGCTGACGCCTATATCTACGACGCCGTTCGCACCCCGCGCGGCAAGGGCAAGAAGGACGGCTCGCTGCACGAGATCACCGGCCTCAGCCTGGCCACCCAGGTTCTGGAGGCCCTGCGCGACCGCAACGACCTGGACACCTCCAAGGTCGACGACGTCATCCTGGGCTGCGTCACCCCCGTGGGCGAACTCGGCGCCGATATCGCCCGCACGGCGGTCCTCTCGGCCGGCTGGTCGCAATATACGGCGGGGGTTCAGGTCAACCGCTTCTGCGCCTCGGGCCTGGAAGCCGTGAACATGGCCACCGCCAAGGTGAAGTCCGGCGAGGCCGACTTCGCCGTCGGCGGCGGGGTCGAGGTCATGAGCCGCGTGCCCATGGGCTCGGACATGGGCGCCTGGCCGACCGATCCGTCGTCGGCCTTCCCCACCTATTTCGTGCCGCAGGGCGTGTCCGCGGACATGATCGCGACCAAGTACGGCTTCAGCCGCGACGACGTGGACGCCTATTCGGTCGAAAGCCACAAGCGCGCCGCACAGGCCTGGGCCGAGGGCCGGTTCAAGAAGTCGGTGATCGGCGTCAAGGACCAGCTGGGCCTGACCATTCTGGACCGTGACGAGACCATTCGTCCGAACACGGACATGCAGACCCTGGGCGGTCTGAACCCCTCCTTCGCCATGATGGGCGAAATGGCCTTCGACAGCGTGATCAACCAGCGCTACCCCGAGGTCGAGCGCGTCAACCACGTCCATACCCCCGGCAATTCGTCCGGCATCGTCGATGGTTCGGCCGGCGTGCTGATCGGTTCGCTGGAAGCCGGCCAGGCCCTGGGCCTGAAGCCGCGCGCCAAGATCCTGGGCGGCGCCTCGATCGGCTCGGAGCCGTCGATCATGCTGACCGGCCCGGAATATGTGACCCGCAAACTGCTGGGCAAGCTGGGCATGACGCCCGACGACATCGACGTGTGGGAGCTGAACGAGGCCTTCGCCGCCGTCGTGCTTCGCTACATGCAGGCCCTGAACATCGACCACGCCAAGATGAATGTGAACGGCGGCGGCATCTCGATGGGCCACCCCCTGGGCGCCACCGGCGCCATGATCACCGGCATCGCCCTGGACGAGCTGGAACGCTCGAACAAGTCGACCGCCCTGATCACCCTGTGCATCGGCGGCGGCATGGGCACCGCCACCGTCATCGAACGCGTCTGATCCGGAGCGAATGACTATGGAAAACTTCAAGATCGACATCGACGCAGACGGCATCGCCGTCATCGCCTTCGACGTCCCCGGCCGTTCGATGAACACCCTGACCAGCGCGGTCATGGCCGAGATCCCGGAACTGGTCGAACGGATCAAGACCGACGAGTCCATCAAGGGCGCGGTCATCACCTCGGGCAAGGCGTCGGGCTTCTGCGCCGGCGCGGACCTGGGCGACATGGCCGGCGGCGTGCTGTCGGGCGGCGGCGACCTGCAAAAGGCGTTCGACGCCGGCTGGAAGCTGAACGGCGCCTTCCGCGCGCTGGAGACCTGCGGCAAGCCGGTGGCGGCGGCGATCAACGGCCTGGCCCTGGGCGGCGGGCTGGAGTTCACCCTGGCCTGCCACTATCGCGTGGTGGAGAACGACAACAAGATCCAGCTGGGCCTGCCCGAGATCAAGGTCGGCCTCTTCCCCGGCGGCGGCGGCACCCAGCGCCTGACCCGCCTGGTCGGCGTGCAGAACGCCATGATGGCCATGAGCGAGGGCAAGTCCTTCCGCCCCAACGACGCCAAGGGCGCCGGCATCGTCCATGAAGTGGTTGAAAAGGGCCAGTCGGTCGAGGCCGCCAAGACCTGGATCAAGAACGGCGGCAAGGCCGTCCAGCCGTGGGACGACAAGTCGTTCAAACTGCCCGGCGGCGGTCCTTACCACCCGGCCGGCATCCAGAACTTCATGGTCGGCAACGCCATGTTGCGCAAACAGTCCTACGGCAACTATCCGGCCGTGGTGAACCTGATGAAGGCCGTCTACGAGGGTACGCAGCTTCCGATGGACGCGGCTCTGCGGATCGAGACCCGCTATTTCATCAAGACCCTGATGACGCCTCAGGCCCAGGCCATGATCCGCAGCCTGTTCCTGTCCAAGCAGGAGCTGGACAAGGGCGCCGTGCGTCCGGCCGACGTGCCCAAGTCCGATCCGAAGAAGGTCTCGGTCCTCGGCGCCGGCATGATGGGCGCGGGCATCGCCTATGTGCAGGTCATGGCCGGCATCGAGACGGTGCTGATCGACCAGACCCAGGAAGCCGCCGACAAGGGCAAGGCCCATGTCGAGGAACTGCTGAAAAAGCGTCTGTCGCGCGGTCAGATGACGCAGGACAAGTATGACGCCACCCTGGCCCTGGTCACCGCGACCACCGACTATGACCACATCAAGGGTTCGGACCTGGTGGTCGAGGCCGTGTTCGAAAGCCGCGAGATCAAGGCCGACGTCACCAAGCGCGCCGAGGCCCAACTGGTCGAAGGCGCCGTGTTCGGCTCCAACACCTCAACCCTGCCGATCACCGGCCTGGCCGAGGCCTCTGTCCGTCCCGAGGACTTCATCGGCATCCACTTCTTCTCGCCCGTCGACAAGATGATGCTGGTCGAGATCATCCTGGGCGAGAAGACGGGTCAGGCCGCCATCGCCAAGGCGCTGGACTATGTGCTGAAGATCAAGAAGACGCCGATCGTCGTCAACGACAGCCGCGGCTTCTACACCTCGCGCTGCTTCTCCACCTTCCTGATGGAAGGCATGGCGATGCTGGAGGAGGGTTACGGCCCGGCCCTGATCGACAATGTCGGGCGGATGACCGGCATGCCGCGCGGCCCGCTGGAGATGCACGACGACGTCGCCCTGGACCTGTCCTACAAGATCGCCAAACAGACGGCGCTGGACCTGGGCGACAAATATGTCCCGTCGGAAGGCGCCGACATCGTCGCCAAGATGGTCGAGGACGGACGCTTCGGCCGCAAGAACGGCAAGGGCTTCTACGACTATGACCAGAAGCCCAAGACCATCTGGAAGGGACTGAGCGACCTGGCGCCGACCACCAAGGGCATCGACAAGCCCGAGGAGGCGACCGCCTTCGCCCAGATCGACGAGCTGAAGACGCGCCTGCTGTATCGCCAGGCCGTCGAGGTCGCCCGCTGCTGGGCCGAGGGCGTCATCGACGACCCGCGCGAGGCCGACCTGGGCGCCATCCTGGGCTGGGGCTTCGCCCCCTGGACCGGCGGCCCGATCAGCATGATCGACGGCATCGGCCTGGCCCAGTTCGTGGAAACCGCCGACCGTCTGGCCGCGACCTACGGCGACCGGTTCAAGGTTCCGCAGCTGCTGCGCGACATGGCCGCCAAGAACGAGACCTTCTACGGCAAGTTCGCCCCGGAGAAGGCCGCCGCCTGATCGGCGACGACATCGTCAGACGACGGAACGGGCGGCCTTCGGGTCGCCCGTTTTGGTTTGGCCGCACCCTTCTTTCGTCATTCCGGGCGAAGGGCCGCTTGGCCCGTAGACCCGGAACCCAGCGGCGCGCGAGAGCGCGAACCTGTCGCGGACTCGGTGTCCAGCAAGGGTGAGGCGGATGGATTTCGCCTTCGGCGCCGCTGGGTTCCGGGTCTTCGCTGCGCTGCGCCCGGAATGACGAAAGCAAAAAAGACCCGCCCGACACGAGGTCGGACGGGTCGCTCCGCCGCCCCTCGCGGGGTCGGTGGCGGGTCGCTTGGGGCGACGGAGTGTCTAGGAAGGCGAGACGGTCGTCAGCCTTCGAGATCCTGGCCTTCGTCCGGCTCGGGCGTACCCAGCAGTTCGTCGGCGATCTTGCTGGTCGAGGCGCGCACGGCCTTTTCGATTGAGGCGGCGATGTCCGGGTTCTGTTTCAGGAACTCGCGCACATTCTCTCGGCCCTGGCCGATCCGGGTCGAATCATAGCTGAACCAACTGCCCGACTTCTCGATCACCCCGGCCTTGACGCCCAGGTCGATGATCTCGCCCAGTTTGGAGATGCCCTCGCCGTACATGATGTCGAAGATGACCTCGCGGAACGGCGGGGCGACCTTGTTCTTGACCACCTTGACCCGGGTGGTGTTGCCGACGACCTCGTCGCGGTTCTTGATCGCGCCGGTGCGGCGGATGTCCAGGCGCACCGAGGCGTAGAATTTCAGCGCATTGCCGCCCGTCGTCGTCTCGGGCGAGCCGTACATGACGCCGATCTTGTGACGGATCTGGTTGATGAACAGGACGATGCAGTTCGACTTGGAGATGGAGGCGGTCAGCTTGCGCAGCGCCTGGCTCATCAGACGCGCCTGAAGGCCCGGCAGGCTGTCGCCCATCTCGCCCTCGATCTCGGCGCGCGGCGTAAGGGCGGCGACGGAGTCGACGACCACGATGTCCACGGCGCCGGAGCGCACCAGGGTGTCGACGATCTCGAGGGCCTGTTCGCCGGTGTCCGGCTGGGACACCAGCAGATCATCAAGGTTCACGCCCAGCTTTTGGGCATAGCCGGGGTCCAGCGCGTGTTCGGCGTCGACGAAGGCGGCGGTGCCGCCCGCCTTCTGAACCTCGGCCACCGTATGCAGGGCCAGGGTCGTCTTGCCCGAGGATTCAGGACCGAAGACCTCGATCACCCGTCCGCGCGGCAGGCCGCCGATGCCCAGCGCCATATCCAGGCCCAGGGATCCGGTGGACACCGAAGGGATCACGTCGGCGACCCCGCCCTTGCCCAGTTTCATCACCGAACCCTTGCCGAAGGCGCGATCAATCTGAGCGATCGCCGCCTCCAGGGCCCGTTGCTTGTCGCCGTCTTCCTTGCCCACCAGTTTCAAAGCCGCCTGTGCCATTGCCTTCGTCTCCCTTGCCATGATTCCCGTCAGAAGCTTGGGAGAGACCCGCCATGGACCCGCCCCCGTTTTTGTGAGGCCGACTATGTGCACGGTTTGTTCTGGTTCACAAGATGTTCTCATCGAGAACAGATGAGAACATCCAAACCTACGTCCGATTTTGACGTGTCAGGGCGCGGTCATCTCGACCGCTGACGGCGGCTCGGCGTGGCGGGCCGCCATGGACAGGCCGCAGCCGAGGATCAACACAGCCGCCGCCAGACCCGCGAGGGTGTGGACTGCGAGGTTCGGCGTCCCGGCCGCATCCAGCCTCGTCGGGGCCAGGGGTCTGGCCAGGACGAGGATCAGCAAGGCGATCAGGCCCAGCGCGCCCGGCTGGTCCATGCCCAGGCCCAGAAAGACGAAATGGCCCAGTCCCGCCAGCCAGCCGCCGACGACCACAGTGGCCACAGCGGCCGGCGCCAGGGCCGCCCACCGCTCCAGCCGCGCGCCGATGACCGCCGCCAGGGCGGCCGCAAAGGCGGCCGCCAACCCGGTCCAGACGAACAGCAGGGCCGCCTCGGGCGCAAAGGCTTGGACCAGAACCCCCAGGATCAGCACCAGGACGATTGCGCCCAGCCATCCGCCCCAGACCGTCTCGTCCTCGCCGTTGGGCCACAGGCTCAGCGCCGCTGCGATGCCCGCCGCGGCCAGGACCATAGGGTTGAAGCCGCCCATGACCGTGGCCAGCACGGCCGCCGCCGTGGTCACGCCTGCCAGCAACCGGCGTCCGATTAGGGCTCGGCCCGCCATCAAGGCCAGCATCGCCCCCAGCACGGCAAGGCCCGCCCCCGCCTCCATCCAAGGCAGGCGACGCAGCATCATGTAGTAGATCTCTGACGAGTCGATCCGATCGCCGACCGGCCCGGCTAGGACTCGCGCGGCCTGAGCCACCACGACGCCCGCACTCAGCAGCCATAGCCCGCCGGTGAACCCCTTCATCCCCTGGCGCCAGGTCAGGCCCGTGGCGTGGCGCGCGCCCCAGGCCGCGAAGCCGGTCAGCACAAAGCCTAGCCCCAGCAGCCCCCAGCCCGCGTCCGGTCCGTGCCGCAGCACCCCCAGGCCGAAGACATCGGCATAGACGGCGTTCCGCGTCGCCTGAGGCAGGACCGGCGCCCGCAACAGGGCGTCGGCGGTCTCCAACGCCTGGTCGCCGATATGCTGCACACTGCCCTGATCCAAGGCGTCCGGGGTCGAGCTGGGCGAATGGTACTGGGCCGGGCGGCCGATGAAGGCCAGATTGACCCCCGCCAGGCCTCGGTCGGCGGCGATGGTGAAATCGGTCCCGTTCGGCATCAGCCGATAGACGAAGACGGCCAAGGCGTTGCTGGACGGCCCGCCCTGCGCCCGGCGGGTCGCCTGGGCGTACAGGTCGATGGTCTGGGCGTTGCCCGGGCCGGTTTCGAACATCAGGGCGCGCCCGCCGCCGCCCCTCGCCTCCAGGTTCACCACCGCCCCGACCCGGTGACGCAGCGGATGTTCGCTGAAGAAGGCCCGCGCCCCGTCCAGATTAAGTTCCTCCCCATCGGTCAGCAGGATGATCAAGCCCCGCTCGGCCGGCCCGCGCGCCTTGATCGCCCGCACCGCCTCCAGCACGGCGGCCACGCCGCTGGCGTCGTCGGCCGCGCCCGGCGAACCCGGCACGCTGTCGTAATGGGCCATCAGCACCACCAGCGGCAGGCTGGGGTTCCGACCCGGCAGGACGCCGACCAGATTGACCACCGACAGGCCCTCGACCGTCTCGCCCCGATCCTCGATCCGCTGCACCGCTGCGGGCGAGAGGACGCCGGCCTGAAGCGCCGGCGACAGGCCCAGCTGCGTCATTCGGCCGTACAGATAGGCCTGGACCAGGGCGTGATCGGTCGAACCGACCGGGCGGGGCGAGCGCGCCATGACCCGCACATCCGCCATAGCGCGTTCGGCCGAGAAATCCGCAGAAGGGGCGCTCGCCGGCGCGGGCCGGGGCGTCTGAGTCGTAATCGCGGCCAGGCCCAGCGCCGCCGCCAGGGCCGTCAACAACAAGGCCAGCCGCATTAGATGCATCCCCCGAGGCGTCATCTCGCCAATAGGGCCGAGGCTGCGCCGTTTCGCAAGTGCGTGCTGTCAGGGCCGGGTGCGGTTTCGTTCGACCTGGTTGCCGATCGCCCCGTCGCGGTCGTCGGCGCTGGACCCGAACGGATAGCCGGCGTCGTCGCCGCAATAGGACCGGTTCCCTTCGCGCGCGCCGACCACCACCGTGCGGGGCCGCAGCCAGCTCGCGCCGGCAAAGACATTGTCCGTAATCTGATTATAGGACGGCGTCTGGTGCCGGATCACCCCGTCCTCGCCGCAGTTGCGGTACAGGAAGACCCCGCCCCGGCCGCCCAGGGCGAAGCGGTTGCCGAGGATGCGATTGGCGCCCGATCCGTCCACGGCGATCTGCTCGCGCCCCGTGCGGATGGAGAAGTCGTTGTCCTGGATTACAGCCCCGGCGCTCTCGGCGTCCAGATAGACGGCGACCGACTCCGACCGGCCCGAGAAGCGCGACCGGACCACCGTGGTGCGCGTCACGCCCGGCCCGACATAGAGGGGTATGGTCCCCACGCCCTCGAACCGCACCCGCTCCAGCACGACGTCCGACGGCGCCGCCGCCTGGACCGCCTGGGTATGGCCGGGCGTGCGCGACGAGGCCAGAAGATCGCGCATCGATCCGCCCGCCCCCATGCCCCAGATCCGGACATTGCCGACGACGGTGCAGTGTCGCAGATGGACCTGAACCGGACGGCTCCAGCCCTCGCCGTCGCGCCGCGACCAGATCGCCACTGTGGGCGCCCGCGTCGTCGCCTTGCCCACCGGCCGGATGACGCCGCCGCCGCAATCGATCCCGGCGCCCGAGGCTTCGCCGCCCTCGATCAGAACGCGTCGCCGCACCGCGACGCCGGCAAGATTCGCGCGGCAGGTCAGGCGATAGGCCTGGTCTGACGGCGTGGTCAGTTCACGGATCTCCTCCGCCGTACAGGGCCGCGCGGCGGGCTCATCGGCCTGAAGCAGGGCCAGCAGGATCAGAGCCGCCGCCATCTCAGGGCAGGGGAATCGCCAGGGCCGCGCGTTCCGCCGCACAGCCGGGGTTGGTCCGACCCGTCGCCCGCACGGCCTCGATCTCGGCGCGCGCGGCGGCGACCTCGGCCTGGAAGGCGGGGGTCGCGGCGATCTCGGCGACCACCGCCCGCCCAAGGGCCTCGCCCGCCGCAACGTCGCTGGGATAGTCCATGGCGCAGACCAGACGGCTGACGCCGATCTCATGGCCGATCCGGCGCACCGCTTCAGCCCGTTCCGGCGCGATGCGGGCCAGGGCCTCGGCATATGCGGTTCCCACAGTCGCGCCCATGGAGGGATAGGCCGAACCGCGTCGCGCCTCGGGGGTCAGGGTCTGGCAGGCGCGGCGGGCGGGATCCTCGGCTACCGGTCGGGCGCGCAGGCCCTGCGCGCTCGCCAGGGTCGCCGCCGCCCGGGCGTCATGAAAGGCCCGCGCCGCCATCCGATCCAGAACCGGCGTCTCGGCAGATCCCAGCCGCACGCCGAGAGCGCAGTCGAAATGCTGCAGGGCCAGGGGCGGCCGCAGTTCGGCATGGGCGGTGGCCATCAGCCAGCGGTCTGAATCTTCGAGCGCTGCGAACCGCGCGGAGACCGCGCGGTCGGCTGTGTCCTGGGCCGAACCGGCGACCGGCGCGGGAGGCGCCGTCCGGGCCAGACCTTCCAGCACGTCAGACGTCAGATAACCTTGGTCGACAGCGATGAAGATCGGAGCAGAAGAAGGGCGATTGGCCGGGGCGCACGCAGACGCCACGGAGAGAATCAAGGTCGCCGCGCCCAGGGCGGCGACCGGTTTCACTGGCCCGCGCTCCAGCTCAGCTGCACCGAGGTTTCGCCCCCTTCACCTGGCGCGGCCACCACGTGAAGATTGGTCGCCCCCGCCTGGCCGCCGGCGGCGCCATAGGCGCGGGCGTCGCCCTGGTCCATGCCCATGACCGAGGTCAGGCCCGCCTCTTCGGCGCGCGCCCGATAGAAGCCCACCACCTCGTCAGGCGAGGCGGCGGTCGTAAAGGTCACCAGCCCCCCTTGCCCGTCCGGACCGTCCGCCGTCGTCGCGGGTTGATCCAGGGCGGCGCCGGGGTAGAGGGCCGCATAGGAAGGGGCGCCCGGCGCCGCAGGAATCAGGGCGACCGGTTCAGACGGCGTCGGCGCCTCGGCCGCAGCGGCAACCGATTCGGGCGCCTCGACCGGTGCGACGGCGGCGACCTGATCCGGCGTCTGTTCGGCGTTCGACCGGTCGTCGCAACCCGCAAGGCAAAGGCAAACTAAGGCGGCCGAGGCCGCCATACGGCGTATCATCGGGGAATCGTCCCTTGGACCCATGGTCAAGGCGCCACCGTGGCGCATGGATGCGGCGGCAGCAAGGCGTCGCGTTCAGTCGGCGCCGCGTGCGCCCTCTGCAGGATCGGCGCGGGACGTCTCGAAGTCCTTCCCAGACCCCTTGACCGCGTCGGGGCCGACGTCGGACGGCGACTCGGGATCGGCGGACGCCCGCCCCTCCTCGGCCAGTTGTGCATTGATCGCGTCGGAATCCGGATCATCTTCCGAACCACTGGCCGAACCGCCGCGTAGCGAGCCCGCCCGCGTATCCGATCCCGAATCGCTTCCGTCCAAGGCCTCGATCAGGGCGTCGGCCCTGTGGCCCAAATCCGGCTTCTCACCCATGTCGGCGGCCTCACGGGCGTCCTCGCCGTCGGCCGGGTCGGGGGAATTGGCGTCCATCATCGCGCGCTCCTTTTTCTTCTCGATGTGAAAGCCGCCGACGCGGTTGCGGTTCCCGTTCCCTGCCCCTTGATCCCGCATCATCACTCCCGATCTAGGACGCATGATCCCGTTCTCAGTGCTCGATTTGTCCCCCATCGTCGAAGGCGGCGACGCCCGCCGCGCCCTCGACGAGACCCTGGCCCTGGCCCAGGCCGCCGATCGCCTGGGCTATCAGCGGTTCTGGCTGGCCGAGCACCACAACATGCCCGGCATCGCCAGCGCGGCGACCGCCATCGTCATCGGCCATGTGGCGGCGGGCACCCAGCGGATCCGCGTCGGCTCCGGCGGCGTCATGCTGCCCAACCACGCGCCCCTGGTCGTCGCCGAACAGTTCGGCACCCTGGAGACCCTGTTCCCCGGCCGGATCGACGTCGGCCTGGGCCGCGCGCCCGGCACCGACGGCGCCACCGCCCGCGCCCTACGCCGCTATTTCGAGGGGGCCGATCAGTTCCCACGCGATGTAGTCGAACTGATCCAGTGGTTCGAACCGGCCGCCGACAACCAGCCCGTCCGCGCCGTCCCAGGCGCTGGCCTGCGCGTGCCCATCTGGCTTCTGGGCTCCAGCCTGTTCAGCGCCCAGCTGGCCGGCCAGCTGGGCCTGCCCTACGCCTTCGCCAGCCATTTCGCACCTGAACTGCTGCTGGAGGCCCTGGCCCTGTATCGCCGCAGCTTCACCCCGTCTGACCGGCTGGCCCAGCCCTACGCCATGGCCGCGATCAACGTCTTCGCCGCCGATACGGACGCGGAAGGGGTGCGCCTGTCCACCTCGATGCAACAGAGTTTCGCCCGTCTCTCGACCGGCAAGCCGGGCAAGCTTCCGCCGCCCGTCGACGACATCACCGCTGTCCTGACCCCGCAACAGATCGAGGGGGCGCGCAGCCGCCTGCTCTATTCCGCCGTCGGCGGACCGGACACGGTGCGCAAACAGCTGTCGGACTTCATCGCCCTGACCGGCGTCGACGAATTGATGATCACCGGCATGGCCTTCGACAACGCCGCCCGTATCCGCAGCCTGGAGATCGTGGCTGAGGCTCGCGGACGGATGGAGACGGCGGAAGCGGCGTGAGCGGTTTCCTTCTCCCATCGGGAGAAGGTGGCCCGAAGGGCCGGATGAGGGTTCGCCGGTGGGCCAACTCGCACAGCCGTCCCCTCACCCTTTCGCGCTAAGGACGATCGCTAACGCTCTCGAGCGCTCAAGCCCTCTCCCCACGGGAGAGGGGCGCAAGAAACCCCAGCAGCAACCCATTCACCTCATCCGCCCGCTCCTGCTGGATCCAGTGGCCGGCGCCGGGCAGGACGACCGAACGCGTCAGGTTCGGAACCCAGTCCTTGAGCCCCGCCTCTGCGGAGCCGGCATAGTGTCGGACCGGATCGTCCTCACCGACGATGAACAGGGCCGGCTGGAGGATCTGCTGATCCTGGACGAAGGCCGTCAGAGACCAGTTCAGGTCGATGGCCCGATACCAGCTCAAAGGCGCGTCGAACCCGCCGGCCGTGAAGACCTCGACATATTCCGCGAAATGGGCGGGGCTCATCCACGGCGGCAGGTCGGCGCCGTCGTCGATACTGTCCAGCAGGCCGACGCCCGGCGCCATGAAGCCGGTGGCCCGTTTCGACGCCGGGGTGGCCCCGTCATAGGCCCAGAACAGTTTCCTCAGCGTCGTCGCCGGATCGACCTCCAGCGCCAGATGGGCGTCCGCCGCCTGGAACCGGTTGATATAGAGATCGCCCATACCGGCCCGCTCGGACAGGATGGCCATGACGGTCGTCGGCGGTCCCTGGGGCCGACGCGGCTGGAACGGCACGGACAGGCCGGCCACCGCCGTGAACAGATCGGGCCGCAACAGGGCGCAATGCCAGCCGACCGGCGCCCCCCAGTCGTGGCCCACGACGACGGCGCTCGACTTGCCCAGCGCCCGGACCAGATCGACCATGTCCCCGACCAGATGCAGGATCGAATAGGCGTCGGCGCCTTTCGGCTTGTCCGTGCCGCCGTATCCACGCATGTCCGGAGCCGCGACATGATATCCCGCCGCCGAAAGGGCTTCAACCTGGGCCCGCCAGCTGATCCCCAGTTCCGGAAAGCCGTGGATCAGCAGGACCAATGGCGCGTTGAGGTCTTCGAACCCCGCCTCCAGCACCTGTTGGACAAGGCCGTCGGTCTTGATAAGCCGGGTGCGCATCTCAACCTCGCAGGCGGCTCTTCCGCCGCGAATGGAATAGGACGGACATGACCCGCCTCGTCACCTTTGCAGACGGTACGACCGTTCCCGCCCTGGGCCAAGGCACCTGGGAGATGGGCGACGATCCCGCCTGGCGCGACGAGGAGCAGCAGGCCCTGGCGCGCGGCATAGACCTGGGCCTGACCCTGATCGACACGGCCGAGCTCTACGGCGACGGCCGTTCCGAACGGCTGGTGGGCGAGGTCATCGCCGGGCGTCGCGACGAGGTCTTTCTGGTCTCCAAGGTCCGGCCCGACAACGCGTCGGAAATGAAGATGATGCTGGCCTGCGAGAAGTCGCTGGAACGGCTGGGGACCGACCGGCTGGACCTGTATCTGCTGCACTGGGAAGGCAATGTCCCGCTGGAAGAGACGGTCGCCGCCTTCCAGGAATTGGTCGACGAGGGGATGATCGCCCGCTGGGGCGTGTCCAATCTGGATATGCGCGCCATGGAACGGCTGATGGAGATCGAGGGAGCCGAGGACTGCGCCGTCAACCAGCTGCTCTATAATCTGGGCTCGCGCGGGGTGGAGTTCGACCTCCTGCCGTGGATGCAGGCCCGCGACATGCCGATGATGGCCTATTCGCCCCTGGGCCGCGGCGAATTGCTGGAACAGCCCCTGATCCGCGACATCGCCAACCGCCACAGCGCCGACCCGGCTCAGGTGGCGCTCGCCGCCATCCTGCGCCACGACGGCGTCATCGCCATTCCCAAGGCTAGTTCCGTCGAACACGTCGAAGCCAACGCCGACGCCCTGGAGATCCAGTTCGACCTCGAGGACATCGAACGCCTCGACGCCGCCTTCCCCCCGCCCACGCGCGAGACCCCGCTGGATATTATCTAAGAGATGCGGACGCGGCCGGACCCCGGCCGCGTCCTTCGCCACGGCGTGATTTAACGGTTGCCGCCGGCCACTGCGATGATTTCGCCGGTGATCCAGGCGCTTTCGGGCGAGGCCAGGAAGACGGCCACAGGAGCAATGTCAGACGGCTGCCCCATGCGGCCGAGCGGCGTCTGGGCGACCATCTGGGCCTCCAGATCCGAGCCGATGATGCCGACGGCGTGGGTGCCCTCGGTCTCAACGGCGCCGGGCGCGATGGCGTTGACCCGGATCTGGCGCGGGCCGAGTTCCTTGGCCAACACGCGGGTGATCGAATCCACGGCGGCCTTGGTGGCCGTGTAGACCGAGGCGGTCGGGATATCCACGGTGGTGGCGGCCGAGCTGATGTTGATCACGCTGCCGCCGTCCGGGCCGAAGCGCTTGGCCGCCTCGCTGGTGGCCAGCAGCAAGCCCAGGACATTGGTGTCGAACTGGCGTCGGTACTCGGCCTCGGTCACGTCCTCAATCGGCGCGAACGCATAGACGCCGGCGTTGTTGACGAGGATGTCCACCCCGCCGAACGCCTTATGGGTCTCGTCAAACAGCCGCGTGACGTCGTCGCCCTTGGCCACCGAACCCTGAACGGCGATGGCCTTGCCGCCGGCGGCGGTGATCTCGGCCACGACCTTGTCCGCCCCTTCGCGGCTGGAGGCGTAGTTGACGGCCACTGCGGCGCCCTCGGCGGCCAGGGCTTTAGCGATGGCCGCTCCGATGCCTTTCGATGCGCCGGTGACGACGGCGGTCTTGCCTGAAAGCTTGGTCATGATCTCTCTCCGGTCGCCTTCAGCGGCGAACGGTTTGATACTTAGATAACCATCGAAGTGATTCAATGAGCGATGCCGCGTGATTTTCTGAAAGCCGGCCTCAGATTTCCGCGAGCTGGGCCAGATAGGCGTTCAAGACGTCGCGCTGCAGCACCAGGAAGGCGAACTTGCCCTGCCGGCAGATCTGGATCAGGCCGGCGGTCTCCAGCTCCTTCATATGGTGCGAGAAGGTGGGGGCGCTGACCGCCACGAGTTGGGCGACCGCGCCGCAGGGCGTGGGTTCGCTGGCCGCGCCGATCTCCTTGAGAATCTGACGGCGGCGCGGCTCCGCCAGGGCCTTGGCGATCAGGTTCACCTGGCGTTCGTCCAGCACGATGCGCGGCGCGTCTTCCATGGGGCTCATATGCGGTGCGACAGCGGCTGACGCAAATGGGGCGCGACGCCACGTCGGTCGTCGGATCGGCTACCCGCGCCCGATCGCTTCCAACAGCCGCGCCCGCATCTCCCCCGCATAGGGGACCGCCGGTCCTCGCCCCCAGACCGGATCGGGCCACAGGCCGTCGTCGCGGCGCCGGCCGACGACATGGACGTGCAGTTGGGCCGTCACATTGCCGATGGCCCCCACGTTCAGCTTTTCGACCGTTCCCAACCGCCGCACCAGGGCCCCGGCCCGCACCGTCTCCTCCATCAGCGCGGCCCGCTGTTCGACGCTTAGGTCTTCCAGCTCCACCGCCCCCTCGACGCGCGGGATCAGGATCAGCCAGGGGAAGCGGGCGTCGTCCTGAAGCCGCACATGACACAGCGGCCATTCGGCGGCCGCGATGGAGCCCGCCTCGAAGGCGGGCGCGACGACAAACTCCATGCTCAGTTCAGTCCATAGATGACGCAGGCGCTGTCGGTCATGACCTGCAACGGCGGCTGAAGCGCCAGCCGTGCGGCCTCGATCTGCGCCTCGCTGGGCGCGGCGCCGGCGGCCGGTGCGGGCGGCGGAGGCGGTGCAAAGTTCGCCCCAGCCCGCATCCGCGATCCCGTCACCACTATATCCTCCACGGTCGTCGCCTGCTCTCCGGCGGCGTAGGCGGGCCAGCCCGCCAGGACGTCGGTCTGGCAGACCCGGCCCGACGGATCGATGATCTTCACCCGGCCCAGGGTCGCGCCGGCGTTGGTCGCCGCCGCCTCGGCCCGACGACGCGCGTCCTTCATCGCCTCGGCCTGGAGATTGGCCTTCCAGCTGTTCTCCGGCTCCAGATTGAAGTTCACTTGGCCGATCGCCGTGGGGCGCGAGGCCACGATGGTGGCGTACACCCGCTCGATCAGGCTCACGTCGCGCACCGTGACATTGACAGAGGCGTCGGCCTGATAGCGGGCGACCCGGTCGGCGCGGGTGTTGTCGCGCATCACCCCGTTCTCGTCGCGGTACTGATCGTACAGAGGCCGCGTCGTGACGCTGGTCTCGACCCGAACCTTGTCGGCGCCATAGGCCGACAGCGCCTGGCTGAGGGCCCGCACCTGGTCGGCGGCGGCGCGCGAGGCCTCGGCGACGCTGCGGTCCACCGACTGGAAACTGGCGGAGACGAAGGCGCGATTGGCCTGGAGTTCGACCCGCACTTCGCCGACCGAAGCGATGACCGGATCGCGCATCCACCAGGGGGCGGGAATATAGCGGTCGCCGATGGTCGCGGGCGGGGTTTGGGCCAGGGCGGGGGCGGCGACGACGACGGGGGCGGCGCCCAGCAGCAGGGCGAGAGCAAGGGAACGGCGCATCGAAATCCTCCGGTTTGGGCCTGACTTTCGCAGCCTCGACCAAGGCCGTAAAGCGAGGTTCTTGCGACAGCCGCGAGAGGGGTCTAGACCGCCCGCACGATTAATCCCCTTTCGCACACGCAATAAACGGAGACATCCATGGCTCGCGCGAAGATCGCCCTCATCGGCGCCGGCATGATCGGCGGCACCCTGGCCCATGTGGCCGCGCGCGAAGCGCTGGGCGACGTGATCCTGTTCGACATCGCTGAAGGCACCCCCCAGGGCAAGGCGCTGGACATCGCCGAGGCCACCGCCGTCTTCGGCTCGGACGTGGCCCTGAAGGGCGCGAACGACTACGCCGACATCGCGGGCGCCGACGTCTGCATCGTCACCGCCGGCGTGCCGCGCAAGCCGGGCATGAGCCGCGACGACCTGATCGGCATCAACCTGAAGGTCATGAAGGCCGTCGGCGAGGGCATCAAGGCCCACGCCCCGAACGCCTTCGTCATCTGCATCACCAACCCGCTCGACGCCATGGTTTGGGCGCTGCAGAAGTTCTCGGGCCTGCCCAAGGAGAAGGTCGTCGGCATGGCCGGCGTGCTCGACTCGGCGCGTTTCGCCTATTTCCTGGCTGAAAAGACCGGCGTCTCGGTTCAGGACATCCACGCCTGGACCCTGGGCGGTCACGGCGACGATATGGTGCCGATGGTGCGCCACTCGACCGTCGGCGGCCTCCCCCTGCCGGACGCGGTCAAGGCCGGCTTCCTGTCGCAGGACGAGCTGGACGCCATCGTCGACCGCACCCGCAAGGGCGGCGGCGAGATCGTGGCCCTGCTGAAGACCGGCTCGGCCTTCTACGCCCCGGCTGAAAGCGCGATTGCGATGGCCAAGTCCTATCTGCTGGACCAGAAGCGCGTCCTGCCCTGCGCCGTCTGGCTGTCGGGCGAATACGGCCTGTCGGACCTCTATGTCGGCGTCCCGGCCCTGATCGGCGCCGCCGGCGTCGAGAAGGTGATCGAGTTCACCACCAACGACGAAGAAAAGGCGATGTTCGAAAAGTCCGTCGCCTCGGTCCAGGGCCTGCTGCAGGCTTGCAAGGATATCGACGCCTCGCTGGCTTAAGCGATCATCCAGATCGAATGACGAAGGGCCTGCGGAGCAATCCGCAGGCCCTTTTCTTTGCTCTCTTTCTTCCCTTCTCCCGTTGGGAGAAGGTGGCCCGAAGGGCCGGATGAGGGGTCCGGCGGTGGGCTAACGCGCACCACCTTGCCCCTCACCCTTTGGCTGCTTCGCGCCGCCCTTCGGGTCGCGCGAAACCCGATCGCTGCGCTCTCGTGCGCTCAAGCCCTCTCCCGGCGGGAGAGGGATCTACTCCCGCACGTGGGCCAGCCAGTCCTTGCTCTGCATCTCGTTGAAGCGCGACACGGTCCGTTCGAACTCGAACGCCCCCACCCCTTCGGTATAGAGGGCCTCGGGCCGGGCGGCGGCCAGGACGATCAGCTTGGTCTTGGCCTCATAAAGGGCGTCCACCAGGGTCACCAGACGCCGCGCCTCGTGGTGGTTGGCCGAACTCAGGATCGGCACATCCTCCAGGAACAGGGTGTGGAACCGTTCGGCGATGGCCAGATAGTCCTGCGGCCCCAGCGGCCGGCCGCACAGGTCCGCGAAACTCGCCCGCGCCATCGAGCCCACCGTGCGTTCGATCACCACGTCGCGGCCGAGGACGGTCAGGTGCGCCGGTTCTTCCGGCTCGCCCCCCTTCAGCTCGCGCCAGAGCTCCTCGAATCCGGCGCGTTCGTCCGGCGTGTGCCAGACCTCGGCCGAACTCAGCCGGTCCAGCCGCCAGTCGCGCGCCCCCGCCGTCTGCACCACGGCGCAGCGGTCGCGGATGATGTCGACGAAGGGGGTGAAGAGCTGGCGGTTGATGCCGTTCTTATAGAGGTCCTCGGGCGCCCGGTTCGAGGTGATGGCCAGCACCACCTTGTCCTCGAACAGGGCCTCGAACAGCCGGCCCAGGATCATGGCGTCGGCGATGTCCGTCACCTGAAGCTCGTCGAAACACAGCAGCCGGGCTTCGGACGCAATCAGCTTGGCGATGGGCGGAATGGGATCGTCGCCCTTGTGCGTCCCGAACACGGCCTTGCGCGTCCTGGCGTCCCCCTCGCGCCACTGCTTCACCAGATCGTGGACCCGGGCCATGAAGGCGTGGAAATGAGCGCGCGTTTTCCGGGGCTCGGGCGTGGCCGAATAGAACAGGTCCATCAGCATGGACTTGCCCCGTCCCGGCGGTCCCCACAGATAGATCCCCTTCACCTCAGGGGCGCGCCCAAACAGGCCCCGTTTGGCCAGATCGACCTCCAGCCGCTCCAGAGCGACAATGACGGAGGCCTGGGCCGGATCGGGCGTCAGCACGCCCTCTTCCACGCGGATGTCGTAGGCGTTTCGGATGCGGGAGGTCATGAGCCCCTGCTTAAAGTCCCTGTCGCCGAAAAGCGATTGCTTCGCGGCTGCGAACGCCTATTTGCAGGGCCATCACTACAATGCGCTCAAGCCGCTCGGCCCGCAGGCCAGGCGACAGCGCGTCCGAAGGACAAGAAACATGGGTTATCGCGTCGCGATCGTCGGGGCCACGGGCAATGTGGGCCGCGAAATGCTGAACATCCTCGAGGAGCTGGAATTCCCCGTCGATGAAATCCACGCCATCGCCTCGCGCAAGTCCAAGGGGGTCGAGGTCTCGTTCGGCGACAAGACCATCAAATGCCAGGACATCGAACAGTTCGACTTCTCCAAGGTCGACCTGGTCCTGATGTCAGCCGGCGGCGAGGTCTCGCGCGCCTGGTCCGAGAAGATCGGCAAGGCCGGCCCCATCGTGATCGACAACTCCTCGGCCTTCCGCAAGGACGCCGACGTTCCCCTGATCGTGCCCGAGGTGAACCCCGACGCGGTCAAGGACGCCAAGAAGAAGAACATCATCGCCAACCCCAACTGCTCGACCATCCAGCTGGTCACGGCGCTGAAGCCCCTGCACGACGCGGCCAAGATCAAACGGGTGGTGGTCTCGACCTATCAGTCGGTGTCCGGCGCCGGCAAGGAAGGCATGGACGAGCTGTGGAACCAGACCAAGGCCATCTACGGCCTGGGCGACGCGCGTCCGAAGAAGTTCCCCAAGCAGATCGCCTTCAACGTCATCCCCTACATCGGTTCCTTCCTTGAGGACGGCTCGACCGACGAGGAGCAGAAGATGTCGGACGAGACGCACAAGATGCTGGACCCCGACATCAAGGTCACGGTCACCTGCGTGCGGGTGCCGGTCTTCGTCGGCCATTCCGAAGCCGTGAACATCGAGTTCGACCGCCCCATCGCCCCGGACGAGGCCCGCGCCATCCTGCGCGAGGCGCCGGGCGTTCTGGTCATCGATAAGCAGGAGCACGACGGCTATATCACCCCCGTCGACGCCGCCGGCGAACACGGCGTCTATGTCAGCCGCATCCGCAAGGATCCGACCGTCGAGAACGGCCTGAACCTGTGGGTCGTGTCCGACAACCTGCGCAAGGGCGCCGCCCTGAACGCCGTCCAGATCGCCCAGCTGCTGGACGAGACGGGTGTGATCACCTCGTCGTCGGGGTATCGTTCGATCACCGTCTGACGCTCCACCCCGTCATCCTCGGGCTTGACCCGAGGACCGGATGTTCGGCCGCTGGTGCGAACGAGCGACGCACCAGCGCCCGCCGTGCCCGATCCTCGGGTCAAGCCCGAGGATGACGGCGGGGGATGAAGGACCCCATGACCGCCGCCACCCCCAACGATCCCCGCGCGGTCGCCACCGCCATCGCCTGCTACAGCCTGTGGGGCCTGCTGCCGCTGCTGTTCATGGCCATGGCGGCCCACGGGTTCGGCGCACCCGAGATCCTGGCCCACCGGGCCGTCTGGTCGGTGTTCGTGGCAGGCCTGTTCCTGCTGCTGGCGGGCCAGTGGGGCGAGGCGCGGCGGGTGCTAGCCACGCCGCGCACCCTGGCCTGGCTGGCCCTGTCGGCGGCGATGATCGCCACCAACTGGAGCCTCTACGTCTTCGCCACCACCCACCATGCGACGCTGGAGGCCAGTCTCGGCTATTATATCAATCCGCTGCTGAATATGGCGGCGGGGGCGGTGTTGTTCCGTGAACGGATCGACCGCTGGAGCGCCGTCGCCATCGGCCTGGCCGCCGTCGGCGTCGTCATCCAGACCATAGCGCTAGGCCATGTGCCGATCATCGGCCTGACCCTGGCCGTCACCTTCTGCGCCTATGCGGTGATCCGAAAGCGCGTGCCGGCCTCGGCCCAGACCGGGCTGTTCGTCGAATGTCTGTTGCTGCTGCCCATCGGGGCGGTCTTCCTGGCCTGGCTGGCGACCCACGGCCAGGCGACCGGCTTTTCCTCCCCCGCCGGCCTGGCCTGGGCCCTGGTCAACGGCCCGGCGACGGTCATTCCCCTGGTGCTGTTCGCCTGGTCGGCGCGGCGCCTGCCCCTGTCCACCATAGGCTTCATCCAGTTCCTGGCGCCCACGCTCCAGTTCGCCTGCGGCGTCTGGGCGGGCGAGGCCCTGACGCCGTTGCGGATCGTCTCGTTCGTCTTCATCTGGGCGGGGGCCGGCGTATTTGCACTGGGCGCCGCCTCGCGGTCGCGCACCGCACGACGCGCCGTGGCCCTGACCGAACCGGGCCAATAGGAAACCGGGAGGGGTCTGCACCCGCAATTCCGGCGAAGACACCCTTGGTTTCCAGCGACTTGATCTCGCGAAAACGCGATCACCTCGCCTGGACTGGAAACCGGGTTAGGCTCCTGAGGTCGTCGATCTGACGGGAGGCCCGAATTGCACTCTTTTGCACATTGCACTGTTTTCGCCTGTGCAGTGCAATTCGCCGCCCCGTCGTCGTTGGACTGTCTTCGCGTCAGAGGGCCCCGTACACCGCCTCCATCAGCCGTCGGGGGCGGGGGTCGCCGATCAGATAGGACGACTGGCGCGTCATCACATAGGCGGCCGACAGCCGGCGTCCCGGATCGGCCATGGCCATCGACCCGCCCCAGCCATAGTGGCCAAAGCCCTCGCCCGGCCCAAAGACGTTCAGCCCGTCATTGCGCATCAGCCCCGCGGCCCAGCTGATCACATAGGGCAGCACCTTGTCCTGCCCGTGGATCCGCTCGCGCGTCAGGTCGTGCAGCACGCCCTTGGACAGCACCCGCCGTCCGTCCAGCATCCCTTCATTGGCCACGACGCCCAGCATCCGGGCCAGGCCAGGCGCCGTGGCGTGCATATTGGCCGAGGGGATCTCCATCTTGCGCCATTCGGTCGAGCCGCGTCCGCCCGGCGCCGATCCGCGGTCCAGGAAGGCCGCCTGTTTGATGGGGTCCACCGTCCCCAGACTGGGCGCCGACGAGGGTTTGCGCATCTGGGCCACTCGCCCATGCTCGGCTTCCGGCAGGCCGATCCACAGGTCCAGATCGGCGAAGTCGGCGCGCAGGGCCTGGCCCATGGTGCGGCCCGTCGTGCGACGGAAAACCTCGTTGGCCATAAAGCCGACCGTGACGGGGTGATAGCCCGAGGCCGTCCCCGGCTCCCACATCGGCGCCTGGGCCGCCAGCCTTGCGTTGACCGCCGCCGGATCGAACCACAGCGACGGATCCACCGCCTCGGAGAAGCCGGGCAGGCCCGCCTGGTGACTCATCAACTGGGCGACGGTGACCTTGTCCTTCCCGGCCTGGCCGAACTCGGGCCAGATCTGGGAGACCTTCTCATCATAGGCGATCTTGCCCGCCTCGACGGCAGTGGCCATCAGCAGGGCCATCACGGCCTTGCCGGTCGAAAACACCGGGGTCAGGGTCGTCTCGGTAAAGGGCGCCGTCTTCGCGGTATCGGCGTGCCCGGCCCACAGGTCGACGACCGGCGCGCCCTCGATCATCACGCTGAACCGCGCCCCCACCTCGTTCAGCCCCTCGGGCGCCTCGGTGAAATTGGCGGCGAAGGCGTCCTTCACCGCCGCGAAACGCGGATCACAGACGCCGTGGATATCGAGAGCTTCGGTCATGGAGGCGTTCATAGACCGCCCCCTACCTGCGGGGAAGGGCCGTCACACCCCCTCCGTCGCCTGCGGCGACACCTCCCCCAGAGGGGGAGGATTTAGGTGTGCACTCCTCCCCCTCTGGGGGAGGTGGCTCGGAGCGAAGCGGAGAGACGGAGGGGGCCCGCCCGCACGAAAAAGGCCCCGCGCCGGAGCACGGGGCCTCAAATCTTTCGATCCGGCTAGGATCAGGCCGCGACGACCTCGGTCGCCTGTTCGGCCAGGATGGTCAGGCCTTCGCCGTTGACGTCGGCGAAGCCGCCCTTGAGGTCGTACTGGGTCTTGGCCCCGTCGACATAGACGGTCACCAGACCCTCGCGCAGGGCGGTCATGAAGGGGGCGTGGTCCGGCAGGACGCCGAAGTCGCCCTCGACGCCCGGCGCGTCCACCTGGTCCACGAGGCCCGAGAAGACCTCGCGTTCCGGCGAGACGAGGGAGAAGTTCAGCTTGCCGGCCATGATCAGGCTTCCGACGCCATCTTCTCGGCCTTGGCGACGGCCTCTTCGATCGCCCCGACCATGTAGAAGGCGGCTTCCGGCAGGTGGTCGTATTCACCGGCGACGATGCCCTTGAACGAGCGGATCGTGTCGGCCAGCTCGACGAACTTGCCGGGCGAGTTGGTGAACTGTTCGGCCACGAAGAAGGGCTGCGACAGGAAGCGCTGGATCTTGCGGGCGCGCGAGACGACCAGCTTGTCCTCTTCCGACAGCTCGTCCATGCCCAGGATGGCGATGATGTCCTTCAGGCCCTTGTACTGCTGCAGCACTTCCTGGACCGAACGGGCCACGTTGTAGTGCTCCTCGCCGATGACCAGCGGGTCCATGATCCGCGAGGTGGAGTCCAGCGGGTCAACGGCCGGGAAGATGGCCTGGGCGGCGATGTCGCGATTCAGAACCGTGGTCGCGTCCAGGTGGGCGAAGGAGGCGGCGGGCGCCGGGTCGGTCAGGTCGTCGGCGGGCACATAAATGGCCTGGACCGAGGTGATCGAGCCCTTCTTGGTCGAGGTGATCCGCTCCTGCAGGTTGCCCATCTCGGTCGCCAGCGTCGGCTGATAGCCCACGGCCGAGGGGATGCGGCCCAGCAGAGCCGACACTTCGGAACCGGCCTGGGTGAAGCGGAAGATATTATCGACGAACAGCAGCACGTCCTTGCCTTCCTCGTCGCGGAAGTACTCGGCGATGGACAGGCCGGTCAGGGCGACGCGGGCGCGGGCGCCGGGGGGTTCGTTCATCTGACCGTAAACCAGGGCGCACTTGGAGCCCTCGGTCGAACCGCCGTTCTTGGCCGGATCGACGTTCACGTTCGACTCGATCATCTCATGATACAGGTCGTTGCCTTCGCGGGTGCGCTCACCCACGCCGGCCAGGACCGAATAACCGCCGTACGCCTTGGCGATGTTGTTGATCAGTTCCTGCATGGTCACGGTCTTGCCCACGCCGGCGCCGCCGAACAGGCCGATCTTGCCGCCCTTGGTGTAGGGGCACATCAGGTCGATGACCTTGATGCCCGTGACCAGGATTTCCGACGAGGTGGACTGCTCCTCGAACGAGGGCGCCTCCTTGTGGATCGGACGGTATTCGGCGGTCTTGATCGGGCCCTGCTCGTCGATCGGCTGGCCGACGACGTTCATGATGCGGCCCAGGGTGCCGGGCCCGACCGGCGCCTGGATCGACGATCCGGTGTCGGTGACGGGCTGACCGCGCGTCAGGCCTTCGGTCGTGTCCATAGAGATGGTGCGGACCATGTTCTCACCCAGGTGCTGGGCGACTTCCAGAACCAGGGTGAAGGGCTCGCCCGTCTTCTGGTCGATGTTCTGGGTGTGCAGGGCGTTCAGGATCGCCGGCAGATGGCCGGTGAACTCGACGTCCACGACGGCGCCGATGACCTGGGCGATCTTGCCGGTGGCGACGACGGAGCCCGGCGCGGTCGAGGCGGCGGGCGCCTTCTTGACGGCGGGTTTGCGGGCGGCGGGTTTCTTGGCGACGGTGTCGGTCATGGCTGGGGTCCGTATCGGAATGTCTGTTCGGTCGGGATCAGAGGGCTTCGGCGCCGGCGATGATCTCGATCAGCTCGGTGGTGATCTGGGCTTGGCGCTTGCGGTTGTATTGCAGCGTCAGGGCGTTGATGAGGTCGCCGGCGTTGCGCGTGGCGTTGTCCATCGCCGCCATCTGCGACCCGAAGAAGCCGGCCTGGTTCTCGTACAGGGCGGCCAGGATCTGGGTCGTCAGGTTGCGGGGCAGCAGGGTCTCGAGGATTTCCTCTTCCGAGGGCTCGTAGTCATAGACCGCGCCGTTCAGGTCGATCGGGGCCGCGTCGCCTTCGACCACGGCCGGGATCAGCTGTTTGCCGGTCGGCACCTGCTGGATGACCGACTTGAACTGGCTGTAGAACAGGGTGACCACATCGGCCTGGCCGTTCTCGAACGCCGTAGCGATCATTTCGGCGACCGGCTGGGCCAGGGGCAGGCCGATGGTCTTCTGGGCGCTCAGCTCGAAGGTGTGGATCACCTTGACGCCGTACAGACGCGTCAGCTGATCGCGCGACTTGCGGCCGACGGCGATGATCTTCACGTCCTTGCCGTTGGCGATCAGGCTGTTGATCCGCTCGCGCGCGGCGCGGATGACGTTGGTCGAGAAACCGCCCGCCAGACCCTTGTCCGCCGTCGCCACCACGATCAGGTGACGCTGGTCCTGACCCGTGCCGGCCAGCAGCTTGGGCGCGTCGGCGCCCGAGACGCCGGCGGCCAGATTGGCGATGACCGAAGCCATCTTGCGCGCATAGGGCCGGGCGCTCTCGGCCTGGTCCTGGGCGCGTTTCAGCTTGGCCGCGGCGACCATCTGCATGGCCTTCGTGATCTTCTGCGTGGCTTTCACGCTTCCGATCCGATTGCGCATTTCCTTGAGGCTGGCCATCCGGCTTTGCTCTTCCTCTAACTAACCGGCGGGTTCAGGCGAAGGTCTTGACGAAGGCGGCCAGGATGTCCTTCAGCTCGGCCTCGAGGTCGGCGGTCAGGTCCTTCTTGGTGCGGATGCCGTCCAGCAGCGAGGCGTGGTTCGCGTGGATGCGGGCCAGCAGTTCCTTCTCGAACCGGCCGACGTCGCCCACGGCGATCCCGTCGATATAGCCGCGCGTGCCGGCGTAGACCGAGACGACCTGTTCTTCCATCGCCAGCGGCGAATATTGCGGCTGCTTCAGCAGCTCGGTCAGGCGTTCGCCGCGGGCCAGAAGCTTCTGGGTCGAGGCGTCCAGGTCCGAGCCGAACTTGGCGAAGGCGGCCATCTCGCGATACTGGGCCAGCTCGCCCTTGATGGTGCCGGCGACCTTCTTCATCGCCTTGGTCTGGGCCGACGAGCCGACGCGCGACACCGAGATGCCGACGTTCACGGCCGGACGGATGCCCTGATAGAACAGGTCCGATTCCAGGAAGATCTGGCCGTCGGTGATCGAGATGACGTTGGTCGGGATATAGGCCGAGACGTCGTTCGCCTGGGTTTCGATGATCGGCAGGGCGGTCATCGAGCCCGAACCATAGTCCGCGTTCAGCTTGGCCGAGCGCTCCAGCAGGCGGCTGTGCAGGTAGAAGACGTCGCCCGGATAGGCTTCACGGCCCGGCGGGCGGCGCAGCAGCAGGGACATCTGGCGATACGCAACAGCCTGCTTGGACAGGTCGTCATAGACGATCAGGGCGTGCATGCCGTTGTCGCGGAAGAACTCGCCCATGGCGGTGCCGGCGAAGGGCGCCAGGAACTGCAGCGGGGCCGGTTCCGAAGCCGTGGCGGCGACGACGATGGTGTATTCCAGCGCGCCCGACTCTTCGAGGGTCTTGACGATCTGGGCGACGGTCGAACGCTTCTGGCCGATGGCGACGTAGATGCAATAGAGCTTGGCGCTCTCGTCATCGGTCTTGTTGACGTTCTTCTGGTTCAGGATGGTGTCGACGGCGACGGCGGTCTTGCCGACCTGACGGTCGCCGATGATCAGCTCGCGCTGGCCGCGGCCGACGGGGATCAGGGTGTCGATGGCTTTCAGGCCGGTCTGCATCGGCTCGTGAACCGACTTGCGCGGGATAATGCCCGGCGCCTTGACGTCGACGCGGCGGCGCTCGGTGAACTGGATCGGGCCCTTTCCGTCGATCGGCTCGCCCAGCGGGTTGACGACGCGGCCCAGCAGGCCCTTGCCGACCGGCACGTCCACGATCTCGCCCAGGCGGCGCACGTCGTCGCCCTCGGCGATGGCGGCGTCGGCGCCGAAGATCACGGCGCCCACATTGTCGCGTTCCAGGTTCAGGGCCATGCCCTTGACGCCGGCCTTGGTGAACTCGACCATTTCGCCGGCCTGGACATTGTCCAGACCGTGGATGCGGGCGATGCCGTCGCCGACCGACAGCACGCTGCCGACGTCGGAGACATCGGCTTCGACGCCGAAGTTGGCGATCTGCGACTTGAGGATGGCCGAGATTTCAGCGGCGCGGATGTCCATGACGGGCTCTCTGTTCTTCAGTCTTCTGCGGGTGCGCCGATCAGGCGCGCATTCGTTGTGGCGGGAGCGGGCCTTAGGCCCGCTTGAGGGCGAACTTCATCTGGTCGAGCTTGGTCTTCAGCGAGGCGTCGAACAGTTTCGAGCCCACCTTGATCTTCAGGCCGCCCAGGATCGACGGATCAACGCGCGTGGTCAGTTCCGGCGCCTTGCCCAGGCTGGCGTTCAGCGCGGTCTTGATCGCGGCCACTTGCTTGGCGTCCAGCGGCTGGGCCGAGACGACCTCGGCGGCGACGATGCCGGCGTGTTTGGCGTAGCGGGCCTCGAAACCGGCGATCACGCCGGGCAGGTCCTTGGCGCGATGGTTCTGCGCCAGCAGGCCCAGGAAGTTGGCGGTCGTCTGTTCGAACTTGGCCTTGGCGGCGATGGCGACCAGACCCTTGCCCTGATCCTCGGCCGAAATGACCGGCGAGGTGGCCAGGCGGCGCAGGTCGGCGCTCTCGATCCACGCGGCCTTCAGCGACGCCAGATCAGCACGGACGGCGTCCAGGCGGCCGGTTTCCAGCGCCAGATCAAACAGCGCCTGTGCGTAGCGATCGCCGACTTCCGTCGTTCTGAAATCATCAGCCACTGATTAGGGTCCGAGGTCGTTGTGTCAGGGTCGCGACCGAATGCGGGGTCGCAACGGTCAAAAGCCTGAAATGCTTACGGAAAGCACGATAGAGGCCGTATTCGCGAATACGCCCCCTTCAAGCCGGGCGCCTGATAGCACGGGGTTTTGCTGCTCGCAACATTGCGTGAAGGGCGATAAGGCCGCACCCCGTCACCAGCGCCCGCGCGGCGTGTCGCACACCGGTCATTCCCACATGGGATATCGCGCCCTTAACAAGCTGCCCCGAGCCTTGAGATCCCGAGCCCCAAGATGAAGCCTGCCGCCCTGCTGATCGCCGTCGCCGTCGTCTCCGCCGCCCTGAACCCGGCCTCCGCGGCCCAGCCGACAGCCTCGGACGCCGCGCAGCCTGTGCGGCTGATGAGCTACAACATCCGCTACGACGCGCCCGACGACACGCCGAACTGGACACAGCGTCGCCCGCACATGGCGCACCAGATCGCCTTCTTCGATCCCGACGTTCTCGGGGTGCAGGAGGCCTTGCCGCATATGGTCGCCTATCTGGCCGAACAGGCGCCGGCCTATGACCATTACGGGGTCGGTCGAGACGACGGCGCCCAGACAGGCGAGACGACGACCCTGTTCTGGCGTCGCGACCGGTTCGAGACGATCAGCACCCAGACCCTGTGGTGTTCGACCACGCCGGACCGGCCGTCCAAGGGCTGGGACGCCGCCCTGCCCCGCACGATCACCCGCGTCGTCCTGCGCGATCGGACCGACGGCGGCCTGCTGGACGTGCGCAACGCCCATTTCGACCATGTCGGCGTGATCGCCCGCGAAGAATGCGCCGCACTGGCCGCTGACATGGCGCCAGCCTCGGTCGACGGCGTGACGGCGTCAGTGGTCCTGATGGGAGATTTCAACACCGGCCCCGACAGCGCCCCCTATCGCCGCATCCTCGCCTCAGGCCTGCGCGACGCCCGCGCGGTCAGCCCCGTCGTCTTCGGCCCGGCCGGCACCTACAACGCCTTCGACATCGCCAAGGACAATGACGGCGTCGCCATAGACCATGTCTTCGTCGGCCCCGGCCTGTCGGTCGAACGCTACGGCGTGCCGACCCATTCCTTCGCAGGCCAGGTGATCTCGGACCACTTCCCTGTCGTGGTCGATATCGCCCTGGACGGCCGGTGATTGCCAAATGGCGGCCAGGGGTGCGACCATTGCGCCGCACCCATGCGCTTGATCGGAACCTGCGGCGGCCCTAGCGCTTTCCGCCCCTGCTTTTCCCTCTAGGACATTTCATGCTCGACAGCATTACGCCCCTGCTCTCCGACCCGGCCGCCTGGGCCGCGCTGGTGACGCTCATCGTGATGGAGGTCGTGCTCGGTATCGACAACCTGATCTTCATCTCGATCCTGTCGAACAAACTGCCCGAGCATCAGCGCCAGAAGGTCCGGCGCATCGGCATCGGCCTGGCCCTGGTCATGCGCCTGGCCCTGCTGTCGATCATCGCCTGGCTGGTGGGCCTGGTTCAGCCGGTCTTCACCGTCGCGGGCAACGAATTCTCCTGGAAGGATCTGATCCTGATCGCGGGCGGCCTGTTCCTGGTCTGGAAGGCCACCAAGGAGATCCACCACACCGTCGATCCCACGCCGACCCATGACGTGATGGACAAGAAGGACGTGATGATCACCAACGCCGGCGCGGCGATCTTCCAGATCATCCTTCTGGACCTGGTCTTCTCGATCGACTCGATCCTGACCGCCGTCGGCATGACCGAACACCTGCCCATCATGGTGGTCGCCGTCTTGGTCGCCGTCACCGTCATGCTGCTGGCCGCCGATCCCCTGGCCAACTTCATCAACGAAAACCCCAGCGTCGTCATGCTGGCGCTGGGCTTCCTGCTTATGATCGGCATGGTGCTGATCGCCGACGGCTTCGGCTATCATGTGCCCAAGGGCTATATCTACGCCGCCATGGCCTTCTCGGCCGGGGTCGAGGCCCTGAACATGCTGGGTCGCCGCTCCGCGACCAAGAAGGAAAAGGCCACGGCCGCCCGCGCCCAGGCCGACCAGGCCGAGGCCCGCGCCAAGAAGGCCGAGGCGGAAGCCGCCGCCGAAGGCGCCTGACCCGATGACCCGCCTGTCGTTGCGCCTCACCGGCCTCGCCGCCGGTCTGCTGCTGGCGACGGGCGGATTCCTTCCGGTCCGCGCGGAGGTTCCGGTCCAGGCCTACGAGGTCGTGCGCGCCTATCCGCACGACCGGACGGCCTTCACCCAGGGCCTATTGTTCCACGACGGCGCCCTGTACGAGAGCACGGGCCAATACCCGTCCTCCATTCGCCAGGTGCGACTGGAGACGGGCGAGGTGGTGCGCCGTCGCGACCTGCCGACCGTCTATTTCGGCGAGGGCATGACCACGCTGGACGGCAAGCTCTACAGCCTGACCTGGCGCAACCACATCGGCTTCATCTGGAAGCTCGACGACTTCTCGCCGCTGGGCGGCTTCTCCTATCCCGGCGAGGGCTGGGCCCTGACCACCGACGGGCGACGGCTGATCATGAGCGACGGCACCGACCAGTTGCGCTTCCTCGATCCCGACACCCTGGCCGAGACCGGCCGCGTCTCCGTCACCGCCGACGGCAAGCCGCTGGACCAGATCAACGAGCTGGAATGGATCGACGGCGAGGTCTTCGCCAACCTGTGGCAGGACAACCGCATCGCCCGCATCGACCCGGAGACCGGCGTGGTGAAGGCCTTCATCGACCTGACCGCACTGGTTCCCAAGAACGCCGGCCTGGCCCCCCGGGACGACGTCCTGAACGGCATCGCCTGGGACCCCGCCGGCAAACGCCTGTTCGTCACCGGCAAGCGCTGGCCGCAACTGTTCGAGATCAAGCTGCGCTGATCCCAGACACAGCGAAGGGCCGGACGCCTGCATGCGTCCGACCCCTCGCCGCCTGTACTCCGACTTCAGTCAGCCGTGCAGGTCGAACCGGTCCAGCTCCATGACCCGGGCCCAGGCCGCGACGAAGTCGTCGACCAGCTTCTTCTGACCGTCCGCCTCGGCGTAGACCTCAGCCAGGGCGCGCAGCACGGCGTTGGAGCCGAACACCAGATCGACGCGGGTGCCGGTCCAGCGCAGCTCTCCGGTCTTGCGGTCGCGCCCGTCGAACAGGTCCTTGGCGGGCGACGACGCGGACCATTTCACGCCCATGTCCAGCAGATTGACGAAGACGTCGTTGGTCAGAACGCCCGGCCGATCCGTCAGCACCCCGTGGGTCGAACCGCCCACATTGATGTTGATGGCGCGCAGCCCCCCGATCAGCGCCGTCATCTCGGGCGCGGTCAGGGTCAGACGCTGGGCCTGGTCGATCAGCAGGGATTCGGCGGAAACGGCGTAGCGGGCCTTCTGGTAGTTGCGGAAGCCGTCGGCGACCGGCTCCAGATAGCTGAAGGACTCAACGTCCGTCTGGGCCTGGCTGGCGTCCGTCCGGCCGGGCGTGAAGGGCACGACGACCTCATGTCCCGCCGCCTTGGCCGCCTGTTCGACACCCGCCGCGCCGGCCAGCACGATCAGGTCGGCCAGCGACACCTTCTTGCCGCCGACCTGGGCCTGGTTGAAGGCGAACTGCACGCCTTCCAGCGTCTTCAGCACCCGCTCCAACTGCTCGGGTTGATTGACGGCCCAGTCCTTCTGCGGCGCCAGGCGAATGCGCGCGCCGTTGGCGCCGCCCCGCTTGTCCCCGCCCCGGAAGGTCGAGGCCGAGGCCCAGGCCACGCCCACCAGCTCCGAGACGCTCAGCCCCGTGGCCAGCACCTGGGCCTTCAGCGCGACCACGTCGGCCGCGTCGATCAGCGGATGATCGACGGCCGGCACGGGATCCTGCCAGACCAGTTCCTCCTTGGGGACTTCCGGGCCCACATAGCGCGAGCGCGGCCCCAGATCGCGGTGGGTCAGCTTGAACCAGGCGCGAGCAAAAGCCTCAGAGAAGGCCTGCGGATTGTTCAGGAAGCGACGCGAGATCTTCTCGTATTCCGGGTCGAACCGCAGCGACAGATCGGTGGTCAGCATGGTCGGCCGACGCATCTTGGTCGGATCATGGGCGTCGGGGATAACCAAGCCCGCGTCCTTGGCCACCCACTGGTGCGCCCCGGCCGGCGACTTCTCCAGCTCCCATTCGAAGGCGAACAGGTTCTCGAAGAAGAAGTTGCTCCACTGGGCCGGGGTCTGGGTCCAGGTCACTTCCAGACCACTGGTGATGGCGTCGCCCGCCTTTCCGCTGCCGAAGCTGGAGGCCCAGCCCAGGCCCTGGGCTTCCAGACCGTCAGCCTCGGGCTCGGGTCCGACGTGGTCGGCCGGGCCGGCGCCGTGGGTCTTGCCGAAGGTGTGGCCGCCGGCGATCAGGGCGACCGTCTCCTCGTCGTTCATCGCCATCCGCGCGAAGGTGTCGCGGATGTCGCGCGCCGCCGCGATCGGATCGGGATTGCCGTCCGGCCCTTCCGGGTTGACGTAGATCAGGCCCATCTGGACCGCCGCCAGCGGGTTCTCCAGATCGCGGGTGTGCTCGACCCCGTCGGCGGTGTCGTCTGCGACCAGAACGGCCTCGTCAGCCGGCTTGTCCACGCCGTGCGAACCGCGCGAGTACCGCTCGTCCCCACCCAGCCAGGTGTTTTCACGCCCCCAGTAGACGTCTTGATCCGGCTCCCAGGTGTCTTGGCGCCCCCCGGCGAAGCCGAAGGTGCGGAAGCCCATGGTCTCCAGCGCCACGTTCCCGGTCAGGATGAACAGGTCGGCCCAGGAGATGGCCTGGCCGTATTTCTGCTTGATCGGCCACAGCAGGCGACGCGACTTGTCGATGTTCACATTGTCCGGCCAGGAGTTCAGCGGGGCGAACCGCTGCTGGCCGCGCCCGCCGCCGCCCCGGCCGTCGCCGACCCGATAGGTGCCCGCGCTGTGCCAGGCCATGCGGATGAACTGCGGCCCGTAATGGCCGAAGTCCGCCGGCCACCAGTCCTGCGAGTCGGTCATCAACTGGCGCAGGTCGTTCTTCAGCGCCTCATAGTCCAGCTTGGAAAAGGCCTCGCGATAGTTGAACCCCTCGCCCAGCGGGTTCGACCGCGACGAATGCTGGTTCAGCAGGTCCGTGCGCAGCTGCCCCGGCCACCAGTCGCGGTTCTGGACCCCGCCCCCGGCGACCGACTCTGTCGTCGCGCCTGAGAACGGGCATTTGGCTTCGGTGGTCATGGCGGTCTTCCCTATGATGGCGCGATGCGGCGGGCGTGTTGGCGATAGCCCCTTCGTCGATGTGGCTATTCATGCACGGTCTAGCTTCATAAGACCAATCGATTATCTTTGATCTTTGTATAGGCTTGCCCTATTCGCTCGCCATGCTCCCCACCCTGCGTCAACTCCAGTATCTGAAGCTTCTCGCCGAACACGGCAGTTTCTCCCGCGCCGCCGAGGCCGCCCACGTCAGCCAGCCCGCCCTCAGCGCCGGGGTGCAGGAGCTGGAGCGGATCCTGGGCGCCCCCGTGGTCGAGCGGGCGCGCGGCGCCGTCATCATGACCGCCGTGGGGGTGGAGGCCGTGCGCCGGGCCGAGGACGTCCTGGCCCGGACCGAGGATCTGGTCGAGGCGGCCAAGAACGCCGGCCGGCTTCTGTCGGGCCGGTTCCGCCTGGGCGTGATCCCGACCGTGGCCCCCTTCCTGCTGCCCGCCAAACTGCCGTCGCTGAAGATCGCCTATCCGAACCTGAAACTGTTCATCCGCGAGGATCTGACGCCCCGTCTGATCGCCGCCCTGAAGGCGGGCCAGATCGACGCCGCCGTCATCGCCCTGCCCTACGACGCGCCGGGCGTCGAACACGCCCGCATCGGCGACGACGAGATCATGGCCGCCGCCCCCCACGACCACGCCCTGGCCGCGCCCGGCCCAATCCGGCCCGGTTCGCTGCGGGCCGAGGATCTGATCCTGCTGGAGGACGGCCACTGCCTGCGCGACCACGCCCTGGCCGCTCTCGATATCGAGGCCCCGCGCGGCGACGACGTCTTCGCCGCCACCAGCCTGCACACCCTGATCCAGATGGTCGGCTCGGGGCTAGGCGTCTCCTTCCTGCCCAAGATGGCGGTCCAGGCCGGTCTGGCCGACACCCCGTCGGTCGTCATCCGCGCCTTCGAAAACCAGGCCGACGGCGCCCCGCCCCACCGCGAAATCGTCGTCGCCTGGCGCTCCGGCTCCAGCCGCGCGGCGGAGGCGCGACTGCTGGCGGAAGCGCTGAAGCTGGATTGAGGGTCGCAGGATGACGGACGCCAAGCTCAAGATCGCCGTGATCGGCCCCGGCGCCATCGGCGGCACGGTGGCGGCCTGGCTGGCGCAGCGGGCGGACGTCAACGTCCTGGTCTGCGCCCGCACGCCGTTTACGGACCTGGAGATCGACACCCCCGGCGGGCGGATCGGCGCCACGCCAAGGATCGCGACCCGCCCGGACGATCTGACACCCGTCGACTGGGTGATCGTGACCACCAAGACCTATGACACCGCCTCGACCCTGACCTGGCTCGAGGGGCTGATCGGCCCTGAAACGCGGGTGGCCATTCTCCGCAACGGGGTCGAACACCTGGCCCCGTTCGCCGACCGAGTCCCCGTCGACCGTCTCGTCCCCGCTGTGGTGGACATACCGGCCGAACGCCGGGCGCCCGGCCGGATCCTTCAGAGACGCGACGGCTGGATCAAGACGCCCGACAGCGAAGCGGGCGCGGCCTTCGCGGCCCTGTTCGCCCATACGCCGATCCGCGCCGAGACCACGCCCGACTTCCGGTTCGAGGCCTGGAAGAAGCTGGCCCTGAACTGCGCCGGCGCCGTCAACGCCCTGATCCTCAAGCCCTCGGGGATCGCGCATGACGAGGGCGCCGCCTTCGTCATGCGCGCCCTGGTCGCCGAATGCGTCGCGGTGGGCCGGGCGGAAGGCGCCGTCCTGGCCGACGATCTGCCGGACCAGGTGATCGCCGGCTATCGCGCCGCCGCCCCGGACGGGATCAACTCGCTCCACGCCGACCGCGCCGCCGGCCGCCCCATGGAGCTGGACGCCCGCAACGGCGTCATCGTCCGCCTCGGCGCCCGCCACGGCGTGCCGACCCCGGCCAACGCCATGATCGTCGCCCTGCTGAACGCGGCGGCGCTGTAGGCGCGGTCCCGCTTTTGGGCTCAAACAAAAAGGGCCGGCGGATCGCTCCGCCGGCCCTCTTTTCATCTCGGCGAACCGCCGACTATTCAGCCGCGATCGGCGCCTCGGTTTCCGGGCCGCGGGCCAGGTTCCGCAGGACGTAGGGCATGACGCCGCCGGCCAGCAGATAGTCCATCTCGGTCTGGTTATCGATGCGGCAGCGGACCGGGAAGCGGGCCATCTTGCCGTCCGACGGGCGGAACAGTTCGACCCACAGGTCCTGACGCGGACGCAGCTTGCCGACATTGGCGTCGGACAGGCCACGGATGGTGACGATCTCCTCGCCGGTCAGGCCCAGCTTCTGCCAGCCGTCCTGTTTGAACTGAAGCGGCACCACGCCCATGCCGACCAGGTTGGAGCGGTGGATGCGTTCGAAGCTTTCGGCGATGACGGCGCGGACGCCCAGCAGGCGCGTGCCCTTGGCCGCCCAGTCGCGCGACGAGCCGGTGCCGTATTCCTTGCCGGCGAAGACGACCAGCGGGCGGCCTTCCGACTGGTAACGCATGGCAGCGTCATAGATCGACATGGTGTCGTTCGACGGGAAGTGCTTCGTCACGCCGCCCTCGATCTCGGGCGTGATCCGGTTCTTGATCCGGATATTGGCGAAGGTGCCGCGCATCATGACTTCGTGGTTGCCGCGGCGGGCGCCGTAGCTGTTGAACTCGGCCGCCTCGACGCCGTGGCTGGTCAGATAGACGCCGGCGGGCGAGGTCTTCTTGATCGAACCGGCCGGAGAAATGTGGTCGGTGGTGATCGAGTCGCCGAAGATGGCCAGGACGCGCGCCTCGACCACGTCCTGAACCGGGGTCAGGTCCATCGACAGGCCTTCGAAGTAGGGCGGGTTGGCGACATAGGTGGAGGCGTCGTCCCACTCATAGGTCTGACCGCCTGCGACCTTGATCGCCTGCCAGTGCTTGTCGCCCTTGAACACGTCCTTGTAGCGCTTGGCGAACATGGCCGGGGTGACCGACTTCTTCTGGATGTCGGCGATCTCCTGCGAGGTCGGCCAGATGTCCTTCAGGAAGACGTCATTGCCCTTCTTGTCCTGGCCGATGGCGTCCTTGGTGATGTCGATCCGCATCGAGCCGGCGATGGCGTAGGCCACGACCAGCGGCGGCGAGGCCAGATAGTTGGCCTGGACGTCGGGGTTCACCCGGCCTTCGAAGTTGCGGTTGCCCGACAGGACCGAGGTGGCGACCAGGGCGTTGTCGTTGATCGCCTTCGAGATCGCCGGATCCAGCGGGCCCGAGTTGCCGATACAGGTGGTGCAGCCGTAGCCGACCAGGTTGAAGCCCAGGGCGTCCAGGTCCTTCTGCAGGCCGGCGTCGGTCAGATAGTCGGTGACGACCTGCGAACCGGGGGCCAGCGAGGTCTTGACCCAGGGCTTGGCCTTCAGGCCGAGCGCATTGGCCTTGCGCGCCACCAGGCCGGCGGCGATCAGCACCGACGGGTTGGAGGTGTTGGTGCAGGAGGTGATGGCGGCGATGACCACATCGCCGTCGCCGACGGTGAACTTCTCACCCTCGACGGCCGCGCGCGGGGCGTCGGTCGGACGGGCGAAGACATCGACCAGGGCGGTTTCGAAGGCCGGGGCCGCGGTGGTCAGTTCGACGCGGTCCTGCGGACGCTTCGGACCGGCCAGCGACGGCACGACGGTGGCCAGGTCCAGTTCCAGCACGTCGGTGAAGACCGGGTCTTCCGAGGTCTCGTCGATCCACAGGCCTTGGGCCTTGGCATAGGCTTCGACCAGGGCGACGCGCGCCTTGTCGCGGCCCGTGGCGGTCAGATAGCCGATGGTGGCGGCCGAGACGGGGAAGAAGCCGCAGGTGGCGCCGTATTCCGGGGCCATGTTGGCGATTGTCGCCTGGTCCTCGATGGTCATGTTCGGCAGGGCGTCGCCGAAGAATTCGACGAACTTGCCGACCACGCCCTTCTTGCGCAGCATCTGGGTGACGGTCAACACCAGGTCGGTCGCCGTCGTGCCTTCCGGCATGGCGCCGGTCAGTTTGAAGCCGATGACTTCGGGGATCAGCATCGGGATCGGCTGGCCCAGCATGGCCGCCTCGGCCTCGATGCCGCCGACGCCCCAACCCAGGACGGCCAGGCCGTTGATCATGGTGGTGTGGCTGTCGGTGCCGACGACGGTGTCGGGATAGGCGACGGTCTTCTTGCCTTCGTCCAGGGTCCAGACGGTCTGGGCCAGGTTCTCCAGGTTCACCTGGTGGCAGATGCCGGTGCCGGGGGGCACGACGCGGAAGTTGTTGAAGGCCGACGAACCCCAGCGCAGGAAGTTGTAGCGCTCGATGTTGCGCTCATATTCACGCTCGACATTCTGGCCGAAGGCCTTGGCCGTGCCGAAGTGGTCGACCATGACCGAGTGGTCGATGACCAGATCGACCGGAACCAGCGGGTTGATCTTGGCGGCGTCGGCGCCCAGGGCGCTCATGGCGTCGCGCATGGCGGCCAGATCGACCACGGCGGGAACCCCGGTGAAGTCCTGCATCAGGACGCGGGCCGGGCGGAAGGCGATCTCGTGCTCGACCGAGCCCTTGTTCTCGACCCAGGCGGCGACCGCCTTCAGGTCGGCTTCGGTGACGGAAACCCCGTCCTCGTTGCGCAGCAGGTTCTCCAGCAGCACCTTCATCGAGCGCGGCAGGCGGGAAATCCCGGTCAGACCGGCTTCCTCGGCGGCGGGAAGGCTGTAATAGGCGTATTTCTTACGCCCGACGGAAAGGTCCTGGCGGGTCTTGAAGCTGTCGTTCGACGGCATGGAGTCTTCCTCTGGTCAGCGCCGCCCGACAATCCGGTTGCGCCTTCGCGCGGCAGACGCAGCGGCTCACAGGGCCCCTGCGCGCGCGGCGAAAGCCTGCTGCGGCAATCGTGCCTATAGTCCGCTCATCGCGCACCGTCCATGTGTCCACACCCTCGACGCGGACATTGAGAAAGGTTCTCAAAACAAAGGCGTTCTTCTCCCTCCCCTTCATGGGGAGGGACGATCGCGCAGCGATCAGGGTGGGGCCGTCAGGATCGCGCAGGCGGACACGCCCCCACCCGGTCTCGGCTGACGCCTCGCCGTCCCTCCCCATGAAGGGGAGGGGGAGGTCGTCATGATCCACACCCTCACGATCTCCGACCTGACCGTCTCCCGCGGCGAACGTCGTCTGTTCCAGGGCCTCGATCTGAACCTGAAGGCCGGAGAGGCCGTGGTGCTGACGGGCGCCAATGGCGCAGGCAAGACCAGTCTGCTGCGGACCATCGCCGGCCTGCTACGCCCCGACGCCGGCGAGGTCGCCTTCCACGACGGCGACGGCAATCCGCTGGATGAACGGCTGGCGCGCGGCCGCGAAACCCATTTCCTCGGTCACCAGGACGGACTGAAGACCAGCCGAACGGCGCGCGAGGAACTGGGCTTCCAGTGCGATTGGCTGGGTCATGTCCAATGCGGCATGGACGATGCGGTCCAGGCTTTCGGCCTCGCTCCCCTGCTGGACCTTGAAGTCCGCCGCCTGTCCGCCGGTCAACGCCGCCGCCTGGCCATGGGCCGGCTGGTCGGATCGCCGCGCGCCCTGTGGCTGCTGGACGAGCCGATGGCCCCGCTGGACGCCCGCTGGCGCGCCGTCTTCGCCGACCAGATGCGCCGCCATCTCGACGCCGACGGCCTGATCCTCGCCGCCGTCCACGACCCCCTGCCCCTCCCGGCCCGCACCCTGGACCTGGGAGGCCTGACGTGAGCCGTCCTGTCGACGCCGAACCCCGCCCGCCCGGCCTGCGCGGCGCGACGCGCGTGCTGTTGGAGCGGGAGCTGGACCTGGCCTGGAGCGGCGGGGGCGGGCCCTTGCTGGCCTGCGGCTTCTTCGGCTGTCTGACCGCTGTCCTGCCGCTGGCCGTGGGCGGCGATCCGCGCACCCTGTCGCCGGTGGCGGGCGGGATCGCCTGGCTGGCCCTGGCCCTGGCCTCGCTGCTGTCGCTGGAGCGGCTGTTCGAGCGGGATCTGGAGGATGGGGCGCTGGACCTGTTGGCGCTCGGCCATCTGCCGCTGGAATCGGTCGTCCTGATCAAGGCCCTGGCCCAGTGGATCGCGGTCGGCCTGCCCCTGGCCCTGACCGCGCCGGTCGCGGCCCTGGCCCTAGGCCTGCCGCCGGCCCTGATCCCGCTCACCGCCCTTTCGGCCCTGATCGGCGGGGCGGGCTTCGCCTTTACCGGAACCCTGGGCGCCGCCCTGGCTCTGGGCGCGAAGCGGGGCGGCCTGCTGATCGCCGTCGTGGTCCTGCCCCTGTTCATTCCGCCCGTGGTCTTCGGCGCCGGGGCGCTGGAACGCGCGGCATCCGGCCAGTCGCCCGCGCCGGCCCTGGCCTTCCTGTGCGCCTACGTCCTGTTCGCCAGCGTCATCGCCGCCTTCGCCGGGGCGGCGGCGGTCAGGAACGCCCAGGGATGACCGCCGCGATCCGCCGCTTGCCCGCCGTCCCGACGCCGCGTAATCGCTGAAACCATGTTCGGCCTGTCCAACCCGCAGCGCTTCATGGCCTTCACCGGCCCTCTGACCCCCGTCCTCTGGGCGGTCGCGGCCGTGCTGCTGGCGGTCGGGATCTGGCTCAGCTTCTCCGTTCCCGTCGATTATCAGCAGGGCGACACGGTGCGGATCATGTTCGTCCATGTGCCCGCCGCCGTCTGGGGACTGGGCGCCTATTCGGCCCTGGGGGTCTCCAGCTTCTTCGCCCTGGTGTTCCGCCACGCCCTGGCCGACGCCGCCGCCCGCGCCGCCGCCCTGCCCGGCGCCGCATTCACGGCCCTGGCCCTGTTCACCGGCTCGCTGTGGGGCCAGCCCATGTGGGGAACCTGGTGGGTGTGGGACGCGCGCCTGACCAGCGTCCTGGTGCTGTTCCTCTTCTACCTCGGCTATATGGCGCTGCGGGCCTCGATCGACGACGAACAGAAGGGGGCGCGCGCCGCCGCCGTCCTGGGTCTGGTCGGCCTGATCAACCTGCCCATCGTCAAATTCTCGGTCGACTGGTGGAACACCCTGCACCAGCCGGCCAGCTTCCTGACCCCTGGGTCCTCAGGCCTGGACCCGGTCTATTTGCCACCCTTCCTGACCATGTTGGCGGCCTATGGGGTTCTGTTCGCGGCCCTGTGGCTGACGGCGATCCGCACCGAGGTCCGCCGCCGCCGCGTGCTGACACTACGCGCCCGCCAAGCCCTGGAGGCCTAGGATGCTCGACCTCGACATGACCCCCTATGCCGCCTTCGTCTGGCCCGCCTGGGGCGTCAGCGCCCTGGTCCTGGCCGCCTTGGTCGCCCGCGCCGTCATCGCCTCCCGCAAATGGAAGCGCGAACTGGCGCGGTTGGAGACGGACCCCACATCGGACGCCGCAGACTCCAATCGCCCTGAAGTAGCGCGAAGCGCGGTAGGACCCCAAAAGTGAACCGCTGGCTGGCCCTCCTGCCCCTGGTGGTGCTCAGCGCCCTCGCCGCCCTGTTCATCGGCTGGTCGCTGAAACGCGATCCCGCCTTCAAGCCCGACGCCATGGTCGGCCAGCCGATCCCGGAGACCGTCCTGCCCATGCTGACCGGCGACGCCGCCGGTCCGGGCAATCTGGACCTGAAGACGGCGGGCGTGGGCCGGCCCATGCTGGTCAATGTCTTCGCCTCCTGGTGCGCCCCCTGCCGGATCGAACACCCCAAGCTGCTGGCGCTGAAGGCGCGCGGAATCGCCGTCGTCGGCGTGGCCTACAAGGACGAGCCGTTCGCCACCCGCGCCTTCCTGGACGAGTTGGGCGACCCCTATTCCATGGTTCTGGTGGACCGCGAGGGTCGGGCCGGCCTGGACCTGGGCATCTCCGGCGTGCCCGAGACCTTCGCCGTCGACGCCATGGGCCGGATCACCGCCAAACAGTCCGGCCCCCTGCTCAACGACGCCGACATCGACCGTCTTGTGGCCTCGATGCAGGCTCCGCCGAGACCCCTGCCGAACGAAAAAGCGCGTTAACTCTCTTTCGAGAGGCCTTGTTAACGATTGATCGCTCCGGATGCGTTAACGATTGCGCATGAGCGCGATTCGCCCCGGTTTGCCGCAGTCCCTGCCCACGCCCGTGGGCGAGGCTCCGTCTGCGCGAAACGCCCAGGCCGCCTTCTTCCGCGCCGCCCTGAACCAGGTCCAGACCGCCCAGGTTCAAACCACCCCGATCCAGGCCCAGGCGCCTGTCGCCGCCCCGACGCGCCCCGTAGCGCCGCCGCCCGCAACCGACGGGGAAACGCCCCGGATCATGCGTCCGGGCACCTATCTCGACATCAAGGTCTGATCAGTTCCAGCCCTTGCTGGCGATATATTGCTGCAGCAGATCGATCCGCGTCGCATCCGACGGGTGGGTCGAGGCGAACTGCGGAATACTGGCCTGACGTTGTGCCGCCATCAGCCGCCACAGGGCGACGGCTTGTGAGGGCCTGAACCCCGCCGCCGCCATATAGTCCACGCCCAGCCGGTCGGCCTCCAGCTCGTCCCGCCGCGAATAGGGCAGCAGAATAAGGTATTGAGCCGCCAGACCGCCGTAAGCGTTGGCCGCCTCGCCATAACGCCCAGCAGCCCCTTGCGCCGCTCCCAGACCGATGGTGGCGGCCGCCCGGCTCGAGGCGCGCTCGGCGGCGTGGTTGGCGACGACATGGCCGATCTCATGACCGATGACGCTGGCCAGCTGGTCGTCGTTCTGGACCAGGGCCAGCAGGCTGTCGGTCACGCCGATCTGGCCGGACGGGAGGACGAAGGCGTTGGGGCTCTTCTCGCTGAAGACGGCGTAGTCCCAGGTCCGGCCGCCCAGGCCCGCCGCCTGCACCAGCCGCCCGCCGACACGCCGTATCCGATCAACCTGGGCGCCGGAGGTCTGGACGCCCGGCTTGGCGATGGCCTCGCGCCAGGCGGCGGTCGATTGCTGCGACAGGGCGGCGTTGTCCACCAGCAGCAGCTGATTGCGCCCCAGCGCCTCGTTATAGGCGCAGGCGGACAGGGCCGAGGCCGCAACGGCGGCGGCCAGGATGGCGGCGGGACGGCGAATGGCGATCATGGGCGGCCTCTGGCGCGGTTGACGGAACATCCAAGCAAATACCGTCCGCCGCGTCGAGGTTCCCCCTATTTGATCGGGTTCGCCCCCAGCAGGGTCCGGCACGCCTCCGCCTCGGCGGCCAGCGCGACCCGTTTCGCCTCGCCGAACCCGTCCAGGGTCCGATAGGGCATGGCCAGCCGCACATTCTCCCTCAGCCGGCCCCGATTGCGCTCCAGAAAGCCCCAGTACAGCCGGTTGAAGGGGCAGGCCGCGTCGCCGCTCTTGCTCTTCACGTCATAGCGGCAGCCGCCGCAGTAATCGCTCATCCGGTCGATATAGGCCCCGGACGCCGCATAGGGTTTGGACCCCACGATGCCGCCGTCGGCGAACAGGGCCATGCCACGCGTATTGGGCATCTCCACCCATTCGTAGGCGTCGGCGTAGACGGCCATGTACCAGTCGTCCACGGCGTCGGGATGCACGCCCAGCAACAGGGCCAGGTTTCCCGTCACCATCAGCCGCTGGATATGGTGGGCGTAGGCGTTGTCCCGCGTAGTCTTCACCGCATCGGCGACGCAGGCCATGTCCGTCTCGCCAGACCAGTAGAACCAGGGCAGTTTCCTGTCCGCGTCCAGGAAGTTCCTGAGCCGATACTCCGGCGCCTTCAGCCAGTAGATCCCGCGCACGAACTCCCGCCAGCCCAGGATCTGGCGGATGAAGCCCTCGACGGCGTTCAGCGGCGCCCGCCCGGCGCGATAGACCGCCTCGGCCCGGCGGCAGACGTCCAGCGGATCGAGCAGGCCCAGATTGAGCGAGGTCGAGATCAGCCCGTGCCACATCCACGGCTGACCCTCCGCCATGGCGTCCTGCCAGTCGCCGAAAGACGGCAGGATCGCCTCCAGGAAATGCGCCAGAACCGCCTCGGCCTCCGCCGCCGTCGTCGGCCAGCCGAACCCCTCCAGCGACCCGAAATGGTCCCCGAACAGCCGCTCGACATCCGCCATGGCCGCACGGGTCGTCGCGTTCGGCGGTGTGCGCATCCGCGACGGCGGCGTCAGGCCGCGCGGCAGTTTCTTGCGGTTCTCGGCGTCATAGTTCCAGCGCCCGCCCTCGGGCTGGGCGCCGTCCATCAGCAGGCCCGTCTCGCGCCGCATCTCGCGATAGAAGAACTCCATCCGCAGCTGCGACTTGCCCGAGGCCCAGCGCCGGAACCGGTCGTGCGAACAGAGGAAGCGGCGGTCCTCACGGATCTCGACCGGCAGCCTCGCTCCTTCCGCGAAGGCCGCCAGATGCTGGGCCAGCCGCCACTCGCCGCATTCGGTCATCACCACCCGGTCGTAACCGCCGCCCTCCAGCGCACGATTCAGTTCCCCGGTGATCGACCCGCTGTTCTCAGGATCGTCGATCCGCACATAGCGCACCCGCACGCCCCGCGCCGCCAGCCGCTCTGCATGGCCGCGCATGGCCGCGAAGGTCAGGGCGATCTTCTGCTTGTGATGGCGGACATAGGTCGCCTCGTCGCGCACCTCGGCCATCAGGACCATGTCGATCCCGGGCTCAAGCCCCTCCAGCGCCGACAGGCCGTCGGACAGTTGGTCGCCCAGCACCAGCCGCAGCACGGCCATGGCTCACCCCGCCTTGCGGGCCAGGGCCTGAAGCCGGGGTCGCACCTTCAGAAACACCCGATAGGCGGCTTCCAGCCCCGCCAGCACCATGGGAGCGCGCGCCGCCAGCCCGAGCGGTCGCAGCAGGGGAATGGCCCGCCACATGGCCGCAAACGCCGCGCCCCCCGACAGCAGCCGTCCATTCTCGCTGGCGTGGAACCGGGCCAGCAGGGCGTCGCGGTCCAGGGGACAGGGCGCGTCATCGCCCGAGGCCACATCGACGAACTGGATCGCGCCTCGGCGATCCAGCCGACGCATCAGCGCAATCTCGCGGCGGCACAGGGGGCAGCCGCCGTCGTACCAGACGAGCAGCGGTGTCTTGGTTTGGGTTGAGGACGACGCTGGCGGCAAGGGACGGCTCCTGTCATCGACGACGGGCTCCGGGCCGGCGCGCGGTCGCAATCCTATACGGACATTTCTATAATCCGGATCAGACGCCGCCCGGATCAATGCCCGATGGAGCCGAAATGACCGACCGCCCCGCGCTGCCGCCCCTCGCCCGCGGCCTGGGTTTCGCCGGACTGCTGCCCCAGGCGGCGGCGGTCGCGGTGCTGATCTTCGGCGGACCGGAGGTCCGGTTCGCCGCCCTCAGCCTCGCCTATGCCTACGCCGCCCTGATCTTCAGCTTCCTGGGCGGGGTCTGGTGGGGGCTGGCCGCGACGGCGCAAGGCGGAGCGCCGCGCTGGGTCTGGATCGCGGCCGTGGTTCCGTCCCTGCTGGCCCTGGCGACGGCCTGGCCCTGGGCGACAGGCCAGACGTGGCCCGGCCCATCCCTTATGATTCTGGGCGTCTTCATCGCCGCCAGCCTGAGCGTCGATCTCCGTCTCAAGGCCGCAGGTCTGGCGCCCCAGGGATGGCTGGCTCTTCGCGCGCCCCTGTCTCTCGGACTGGGCCTACTGACCCTCGCAGCGGGCCTGATCTAGGGCAAAAAAATCGGGGCCTGCCGAGAACGACAGGCCCCTGATTTTGTCAGTCTCGACTTGGAGCGGGCGAAGAGATTCGAACTCTCGACCCCAACCTTGGCAAGGTTGTGCTCTACCACTGAGCTACGCCCGCACTCCGTAGGAGCTAGGTGCGCTCCCCGTCGAGGAGGGGGCGTATAGCGGAGGGTTGATCGGTCCTGCAAGCTCTTTTTTGCGGCTATCGCGCTTCGCGCTACTTGAGCCGAATTCATGCGCAAACTGCCCCTACCGGAACGCCTGTACGCTCGCCGCCTGAGCGCCTTCGCGCTCAAGCAGCGAGCTTCGTCATTCCCGCGAAGGCGGGAACGCGTCGCGAGCGTAGCGCCCTTCCGCGCTTCAGCGCGGCGCCAAGCGTATAGCCCCATCCAGCCGGATGCACTCGCCGTTGATATAGACGTTGCGCGCCAGCTCCAGCACCAGCGACGCATAGTCGGCGGGCGTGCCCAGACGGCTGGGGAAGGGGATGGCGGCGGCCAGGGCGTCCTGGATCTTCTGGTCCATGCCGGCCATCATCGGCGTCCACATGATACCGGGCAGAATGGTGTTGCAGCGCACCCCTTCCTGCGCCAAGTCCCGTGCGATCGGCAGGGTCATGGCGTAGACCCCGCCCTTGGACGCCGAATAGGCCGCCTGGCCGATCTGACCGTCCTGGGCCGCCACCGACGCCGTATTGACGATCAGGCCGCGCTCGCCGTCCGCCATCGGCTCCAGGGTCACCATTCCGGCCGCCGACTGCGACAGGACGCGGAAGGTGCCGAACAGATTGACCCGCACCGTGCGTTCGAACTGGGCCATGTCATGAGCCTTGATCTCGCCGGTGTCCTTCTTGCGCGAGACGGTCTTCATGCCGGTGGCGATGCCGGCGCAATTGACGGTCAGACGTTCCTGGCCGTGGGCGGCGCGGGCCTTTTCGAAGGCGGCGGCGACCGAGGCGTCGTCGGTGACATCGACCTTGCAGAAGACGCCGCCGATTTCCTTGGCGATCTCCTCGCCCCGCTCTTCGTTCAGATCGAACAGGGCGACCCTGGCCCCGGTGGCGGCGATGGCGCGCGCCGTGCCTTCGCCCAGGCCGGACGCCCCGCCCGTGACCACCGCTGCGATACTGTTGTCGAGTTTCATCCCGGTCGTTCCTATGTTGTAATGAACCTGAGTTTCGTTTGAGGATTTAGCGGCCATGACCGCCAAAGCCAAACCCGCCGATCCATCCGACGCCCTGGACCCACGCAAGGCCCTGGTCCCGTCCGTGGTCAAGGTCAACGAGGTGCGTGTGGCCAAGGGCTTCTGGCCCAAGCTGCAACGCACGGCCGCCCGAATCCCCTTCGCGGATCAGGCCCTGGCCGCCTGGTACGCCGCCCGCGACCCGGCCACGCCCCTGCCGGCCAAGGGCATGATCTTCGCCGGCCTGGCCTATTTCATCATGCCGATCGACGCGATCCCCGACCTGTTCGCCGGCATCGGCTACACCGACGACGCCGCCGTCATCGCCGCCCTGATCGCCACCCTGGGCGCCAACATCAAGCGCCGCCACCGCGACCAGGCCGAGGACGCGGTCCAGCGGCTGAAGGGGAAGTAGGAAACCTCCCTCTCCCCCTGCGGGAGAGGGAGACCGCGCACGGCGGCGCAGCCGTCGTCCTGGCGCGGTCGGGCGAGGGGTCGCGCAGACCTTGCCGGCTCGCACAAACCCCTCATCCGGCCCTACGGGCCACCTTCTCCCGCCAGGGGAGAAGGAAACCTAGTCCCCCACCGTCACCACGATCTTGCCCAAGGCCTGACGATCGCCCAGCGCCTTGATCGCCGCCCCGGCCTTCTCCAGCGAGAAGGTCTGCGACACGCGCGGCTTGATCTTGCCGTCGGCGTACATCTGCATCAGCTCGGCCATGTTGGCGGCGTGGCCCTTGGGATCTCGCGCCACGGCCGCGCCCCAGAAGACCCCGATCACCGACACCGACTTCAGCAGGGTCAGGTTCAGCGGCAGGGACGGAATCCCCGCCGGGAAACCGACCACCAGATACCGCCCGTTCCAGTCCATGGCCCTCAGCGCCGGATCGGCATAGTCGCCGCCCACCGCGTCATAGACCACGTCGGCCCCGTCCCGCCCCGTCGCCAGTTTGAACTCGCCCGACAGCTCCTTCTGCCCCGCCTTGTCCATGGGCCCGGTCGGATAGATCAGGCCGTTGTCGGCCCCCAGGTCCAGGGCGAACTGGACCTTGTCATTGGTCGAGGCGGCCGCCACGACCCGCGCCCCCATGGCCTTGCCCAGTTCGACGGCGGCGGCGCCCACGCCCCCGGCGGCGCCCAGCACCAGAAGCGTCTCGCCGGCCTTCAGCTGCGCCCGGTCCTTCAGCGCATAATAGCTGGTGCCATAGGTCATGATCAGGGCCGCCGCCTCCTCGAAGCTCATGGCCTCGGGAATGGGAATGACCGTCTCGGCCTTGACCGCCAGCCGTTCGACCAGTCCGCCCCAGCCGGGCACGGCGATGACCCGGTCGCCCTTGCGCACGCCCTTGACGTCCTCGCCCACAGCCTCGACCACCCCGGCGACTTCCGCACCGGGCGAGAAGGGCCGTTCGGGGCGGAACTGATATTTGTCCTCAATGATCAGGGTGTCGGGATAGTTGATCCCCACGGCCTTAACCTCGATCACCACCTCGCCCGCCTTGGGCGTAGGATCGAGCACGTCCTCAACCACGAGAGTTTCGGGACCACCGGCGGCCTTGGACAGGACTGCGCGCATTATTCCTCCTGTGGGCCTATCGCGCTTCGCGCGACTGGAGGCCCGTTTGTGTTCGACCGACATGGCGCGGCCTTCTCGACGACGCTAAAGAGCGCCACGCCCGTTTGAAAGAGGCGAAACAACAGGCTCAGGAAGACGACATGACCGCCCTCATCCTCCACGGCGGCGCCGGCGCCCGGCGCGAACGCAACTATGACGCCGAGGTCGTGCACATGCGCCAGGTGGTCGAGGCCATGAAGGCCCGGCTGGATGCAGGCGACAGCGCCCTGGACGTGGCCGTGGCGGCGGTGACCCTGCTTGAGGATTCCGGCCTCTACGTCGCCGGCAAGGGCGCCTCGCCCAATCTGGCCGGCGCCTATGAGCTGGACGCCAGCCTGATGGACGGCGCCACCCGCCGGGCCGGCGCCGTCGCCGCCCTCCAGGGCTTCCGCAACCCCGTCGTCGCCGCCCGTGCGGTGATGGACCGAACCCCCCACGTCATGCTGGTGGGCGAGGGCGCCGCCCTGTTCGCCCACGATCAGGGGCTAGAGCCCATCGCCGACGAGGCCGCCTGGTACACGGGTGCCGGCCAGGGCGAGGACAATCATCCGCCCGGAACCCTCAGCCACGGCACCGTCGGGGTCTGCGTCCTGGACAGCCATGGCCGCCTCGCCGCCGCCACCTCGACCGCCGGGGTCTTCGGCAAGATGCCGGGCCGCGTCGGCGACACCCCCATCCCCGCCGCCGGAACCTGGGCCGACGGCCACGCCGCCACCTCCTGCACCGGCCAGGGCGAATATTTCATCCGCGTCGCCGCCGCCGCCCAGGTCGCCTGGCGCGTCGCGGCGGGCCAGACCCTGGCCGCCGCCACCCAGGCCCTGATCGACGAGATCGGTGGGATGGGCGGCGACGGCGGAATGATCGCCCTGGACGCCGCCGGAAACATCGCCAGCCCCTTCAACAGCCAGGGCATGAAACGCGCCTGGCTCACGCCGGACGGCCAGATCGGCGTCGAGGTGTTCGGGCGCTAAAGATTACAGCTCTGTAAGGTGCACGGCGGGCGGACGCTGGTACGCTCGCCTCCGCCCCGGCGTTCCGGGTCTGGAGACCCCCGATGAAAATCCGCCTGACCGCCACCGTCGCCGCTTCGGCTCTGCTGCTGGGCCTCGCCGCGCCCGCCGTCGCCGCGCCAGCCTTCGCCGCCCTGGCCCCCGCGCCCGTCGTCGCCCAGGCGCCTCAGGGCGTCGTCGTGCCGCCGCTGGGCTTCGCCCGGCGCGTCCTGCCGAACGGGCTTGAGGTCTATACGGCCCGCGACGCCGACACTTCGAACGTGACGGTCCAGGTCTGGTACAAGGTCGGGTCCAAGGACGATCCGGCAGGCCGTTCCGGCTTCGCCCACCTGTTCGAACACCTGATGTTCAAGGCGACCAGGAACCTGCCGCCCGAGACCTTCGACCGTCTGACCGAGGATGTGGGCGGGTCGAACAACGCCTTCACCGCCGACGACACCACCGCCTATTTCGAGACCGTGCCCGCCAACCACCTGCAGCGGATGCTGTTCGCCGAGGCCGAGCGGATGGGGTCGCTGGTCGTCGACGAGCCGACCTTCGTCGCCGAGCGCGACGTGGTGAAGGAAGAATACCGCCAGCGCATCCTGGCCAATCCCTATGGCCGGCTGTTCGGCCTGTTCGTGCCCGAGACCCTGTATCAGGAGAGCCCCTATCGCCGCGCCGGCATCGGCTCGATCGAGGAGCTTGAGGCCTCGTCCCTGGACGACGTCCTGCGTTTCCACGCCACCTACTACCGGCCCGACAACGCCTATCTGATCGTGGCGGGCAATTTCGACCAGGCCCAGCTGGACCGCTGGATCGACCAGTATTTCACGCCCCTGAAGAACCCGACCACACCCCTGCCGGCCAATAATGTCGTCGAGCCCGAGCCGACCGGCCCGCGCGACGCCACCTATCACGCGCCGAACGTGCCCCTGCCCGCGGTGGTGATCGGTTGGCCGACGGTCAAATACGCCGACGCCGACCGCGCCGCCCTGACCGTGCTGGACGGCATACTGTCGACCGGCGAGAGCAGCCGCCTGTACCGGTCGCTGGTCTATGATCAGCAGATCGCCGCCCAGATCGGCTCCAGCCCCGACTTCGCCCAGCAGGCGGGCAATCTGACCGCCCTGGCCATCATGGCCCAGGGTCATACGGCCGAAGAGGGGATCGCCGCACTGAACGCCGAGATCGCCAAGCTGCGCGACGCCCCCGTCACCGCCGCCGAACTGACCGAGGCCAAGAACGAGATCGTCGCCGACGCCCTGCGCAGCCGCGAGACGGTCGACGACCGCGCCACCGCCCTGGGCTTCGCCCTGATCAACACCGGCGACGCCGCCGCCGCCGACCGCGAGATCGCCCAGATCCAGGCCGTCACCGTCGCCGACATCCAGCGCGTGGCCCGCAAATATCTGACGCCTCAGCGTCAATCGACGATCCGCTACCTGGCCAGCGACGCCCAGACCCCGCCTTCGGTCCAGAAGATGAACGTGGACGCCCCCGTCAAGGTCGCCGACCTGGCGCCGGCCGGAACCCCCGCCGTCCTGCTGCCGGAGGCCGAGCGCACGCCCCTGCCGCAACCGTCGGCCGAAGTGGCCCCCGCTACGCCCAGCGTCGCCGACTTCCGTCTGGACAACGGCCTGCGCGTCCTGGTCGCCCCGACCGACGGAGTGCCGCTGGTCTCGGCCCGCCTTAGCTTCGACGCCGGTTCGGCCGACGATCCGGCAGGCAAGGCCGGGATCGCGTCCATGACCGCCGCCCTGCTGACCCAGGGCACCAAGACCAGGACGGCGCCCGAGATCGCCACCCAGATCGAACAACTGGGCGCCTCCATCGGCGCCGGCGCCGGCGTGGACTTCACCAATGTCTACGCCAACGCCCCGGCCAACGCCTTCCCGGCGACGGTCGCCCTGATGGCCGATCTGGTGAAGAACCCGACCTTCGCCGCCGAGGAGCTTGAGCGTCAGCAGGCCCAGGCCCTGGACGGCCTGCGCGTCGCCCTCAGCCAGCCGGGCTCGATCGCCAGCATGACCGTGGGCCGGGTCGTCTATGGCGACGCCCCCTATGGCGCGACGCTGACACAGCAGACGGTGCCGGCCATCACCCCGGCCGACGTCGCGGCCTTCCACGCCGCCCGCTACCGTCCGTCGGACGCCACCCTGGTCTTCTCGGGCGACATCACCCCCGCCGCCGCCCGCGCCCTGGCGCAACAGGCGTTCGGCGACTGGCGTCCGGCCGGCGCCGCCCCCGCGGCCACCGCCAATCCCGCCGGCCAGGCCTTGGCCCCGCGCATCGTCGTGGTGAACCAGCCCGGCGCCGGCCAGGCCGCCGTCGTCGCCGCTATCCGCGGCGTGTCGCGCACCGACGCCGACTATTTCCCGCTGACAGTGGGCAACACCCTGCTGGGCGGCGGCTTCTCGTCGCGGCTGAACCAGGAGATCCGCATCAAGCGCGGCCTGTCCTACGGCGCCGGATCCTCGCTGGGCGTCCGCGCCGACGCCGGGGTCTTCACCGCCTCAACCCAGACCAAGAACGAGACCGCCGACGAGGTCGCCGACCTGATCCTGGCCGAGATCGCCAAACTGGGCGCCGAGACCCCGACCCAGGCGGACCTGGCCCCGCGCCGCGCCACCCTGATCGGCGGCTTCGGCCGCTCGCTGGAGACGGTCGACGGCCTGGGCTCCCTGGTCGCCAACCTGGCCCTCTACGACCTGCCGATGAGCGATCTGGCCGACTACGCCGGCCGCATCCGCGCCGTGACGCCGGAACAGGTCCAGGCCGCTTTCGCCGAACACCTGCCGGTCAATCGCGCCAGCCTGGTGATCGTGGGCGACGGCGCGCTGTTCCTCGACGCCCTGCGCGCCAAACACCCGAACCTGGAGGTCATCGAGGCCGGGGACCTGAACCTGAACAGCGGTTCGCTGAAGTAGGGGCATGCTCCCGACTTCCTGATGCCGTCATCCTCGGGCTCGTCCCGAGGGGCGGCTGCGGAGCTTAGTCGGAGAGCGCCGTCGCTTTGGCTATCGGCGCCTATGCATCAGTCTGGAGCGCGAGCGCTTCAGCCTCAACAAGAAGAAGCCGTCTCGGCCCTATCAGGGAGAGGGCTTGGCGGTGCGACGGGGGCGGTAGCCTGGCATTCGGCCAGAACAATTCTGCGGACCATGTGCAGTTGAGCCGCTCTGCGCCCCGGCTGGTGAACCTCGGACACATAGCGCTGTCCGCCGCGCGCGAGCCTGAACCTCTCGCCCGGATCAAGAATCAGGCGCTCCATCGCCTCAATCAGCAGGTCGGGAGCCACGGCTCGCAAATAGAGGGCATGAGGGCCGCTGGCTTCGCGCAGTCCCCCACGACCCGATGAGATCAGGGCGGCGCCCGCCGCGTGGGCTTCCACGGCGGTGAGGCCGAAGGGTTCGTCCCAGATCGAGGGCGTCAGGGCGATGGCGGCGGACTTCATGACCGTCTGAACCTGACCGATGGGAGCGGAGCGCAGGATTGTGACCCTCTCGCCGAAGCGCGTCAGCGGCGCCACATGCGGACCCGCCCAGCGGTGATGATGGCCCCAGTCGTTCAGCATCAGAACGGCGCGCCACTCCGGATGACGGTCCAGCACCGTAGGAAGGGCGGCGCAGATGGCGGCGACGCCCTTTTCCGGCATGGCCCGCCCGGCGAAGGCGATGATCGGCTCCCGGCGTTCGAGCGGCGCCAGCCAGGGCCCCACGTCGATGGGATTGGGCACCGAGAAGGCCCGCTCCGCCTGACGCGGGTAGGCGCGGACAAAGGCGTCCTTTTCCGCGTCGCTGACGAAGACGAAGCCGTCCATCCAGTCGTAGCGTCGGTTGTACCGCCAGTCGTCCAGCATATGGCGAGGCGTTTTCAACGCGTTGTGGCGATACAGGATATGGGCGGGCTCAGGCAGGATTGACGAGACGAACACGGCCTGTTTGACCTGCTGGTGGTGTTCGATCACATCGGGTCGATAGGCTCGGAGGCCTTCGATCAATGCCGTGCGACGACGAGCGCCCTCGGACGGTAGGACGACGATATTCGACAGCCCATGATCTTCGGCGCCTTCGCAGCAAAAGATGCGGATATCCTGGCCGGGGCTAGCCTCAACCAGGGTTCGAACCACCGTTTCCATGGAGTTGGGCTGGGACGCGGAAAAGCGGCATCCGGAAGGCATCAGGATTGCAGTGCGCACGGCGAACGATCCGACTTGAGAACTAGGCGGCGTTTAGGCTGCGGACGCACGGCCCGCGACAAATTTGCTGAATTTGAAAGTAAGCGGGACGGCCGCACGTCCGATCATCGACGACCGTTTTCGCCGCAACCACTGATCTCATCGGTTGCCGGGATCGTCGCGAGCGGGTGTATAGGGCGCCGATGAGCCCTCCGTCTTCGACACAGGCCGCCGGTCTAGAGGCGGTGTTTCACGCCCTGCGGCCAGAGCTCGAGCGGCGCGCCCGCGCCATGGGCGCGGCGGACGATGCGGAGGACGTTCTCCAAGACGTCTGGATCCGAGTGCAGGGCTCGCGCGGCCCGATCGCCAATCCCCGCGCCTATCTGTTTCGCATGGTCTACACCGGCGTTCTGGACCGCCGTCGCGGGCGTCTTAGGACATCCGCCCGCGAGGCCGCATGGATCAGGGACGCCGGGAGCGCAGTCGACCCCGCGACCAGCGCCGAGGCCGAACGCGCCCTGATCGCACGCGAAACCCTGGCGGCCGTTGAGGTTCGGCTTGAAGCCCTGGGCGACCCCGCCGCCATGATCTTCCGCCGTCATCGAATCGACGGCCACACCCAACGCCGCATCGCCGAGGACCTGCGTATGGGCTTGAGCACGGTCGAGAAGCACCTGCGACGCGCCTACGCCGCGCTCCTCGGCCTTGAGGGAGATCCGGCATGAGGCAAACCCTACACCGCGGCGTCCAGGGGATATGCAGATGACCGACACCTCGCACGCCGTCGAACGCGCCGCCCTGGACTGGCTGGTGCGCGTCAACGATCCCGCTTTTGACGCCTGGGACGACTGGCAGGCGTGGCTCGACCAGGATCCGCTGAATGCGGCCGTCTACTGGCGGCTGGCGACGACCGAGGCCGATCTCGTCGACGCCATGGCCGCCCCGTCCAGACGATCAGGTCTGCGCCCCGCGCGCGAGGCTCGGCGGCGGACCTCGCGGATGTGGCTCACGGCGGCGGCCGCTGTTCTCGTCGCCGCACTGTTCGGGATCGGCTGGTACGGTTTGATGCGGCCACAGCCCTGGGTGGTCGAGACCGCGCCCGGCGAACAGCGGGCTCTGGAACTGGCGGACGGCACGATCATCCATGTCGCCGGCGGCACGCGTCTGCGCCTGGACCGCCGCGCGCCCCGAAACGCCGAGCTGGAGTCAGGCCGCGCCCTGTTCGAGGTCGCCCACGACGACCGCCGCCCGTTCGTGGTCGAGGTCGATGAGGTCGCCGTCACGGATCTCGGGACCGTCTTCGACGTCACCCGTCTGCACGACGGCGCGCGCGTGACCGTGTCCGAGGGCGTGGTGCGGGTCGATCAAAGGGGGCGCTCCGTAACTCTAGGCGCCGGCGACGGCGTCATCGTCGGAGACCAAGGTTTCGAGCGCCGTCGCCTGGATCTCGCGGCGGTCGGCGCCTGGCGCGACGGACGGCTGGTCTATGACAATGAACGCCTGGCGGTCGTCGCGGTCGATCTGTCGATCGCGCTGGGCCGCCCGGTCAGCGTCGCCCCGGAAATGGAGGACAGCCGCATTTCGGGAAGCCTCTCGGTTTCAGGGGCGCCGGAGAGTGTGCGACGCCGGCTGGAACTCAGCCTAGACGCCAGTGTGACGAACAATGGCGCCGGTTGGCGTATCGAGCCGGGCGCCGTTCCGTGACAGCCCCGGCCGTCCTTGTCGCCGCCGTCTTTGCCCATATCTCGGCTCAGGCGCCGGCCCAGCAACATGACTTCAACGTCCGCCCCGGCCCCCTGCTCCAGGGCGCACAGGCGATCGCGGCTCAAGCCGGGATGGATGTGGTGGTTCAGGCCCCGCTTCGCGGCCGGGCGGCGGCCGGCGTCAACGGGCGGCTGACGGTGGACCAGGCCTTCGAGCGGCTGTTGCGACCGACCGGGGCCCGCGCCGTGCGGCTGGCGCAGGGGGTCTACCGGATCGAGCCGGCTCCCCCTTTCCGCCCTGCGCCTCCGCCGCCGCGCCCGGCCGCCCCGACCGTTCTGGACGAGGTGATCGTCACGGCCTCCGTGCGACGAGGCGGCCTGTCCGAAGCCACCGGACGAACCCTCATCGCGCCCGACGGACTGGACAGAGCGGAGGGGGTCGCCTCCAGCGAGGCTGTCGCCGACCTTTCCGCCGCCGTCGATTCAACCCGCCAGGGTCCGGGCCGCAACAAGCTCTTCGTCCGCGGTCTCGCCGATTCCGCCTTCAACGGACCGCTTCAGTCCACGATCGGCCAGTATCTGGGCGACCTGAGACTGACCTACGGATCGCCCGACCCGGACCTGGCCCTGGTCGACATCTCGGGCGTCGAGGTGTTCGAGGGGCCGCAGGGCGCGCGGTTCGGCGCCGGCTCCATCGGCGGCGTCGTCCGTCTGCAACCCGTCTCACCGTCCTTCGCCGAGACAAGCGCGCGGTTCGTCGTCGGTCTGTCGTCGACCTCCGGCGGCGCAGACGGGGCGGACGCCGCGGCGATCCTCAACCAACCCTGGGGCGATGACGCCGCTGCCCGTCTCGTCGTCTATGGTCGTCGAGACGGCGGTTTCCTGAACAATCCGGCGCGAGGCGTCGAGGACGGCGACAGCGTCGAGACCTTGGGTCTCCGCGGCGCAATCCGACTGGTTCGCGACGGCTGGACCTTCGACCTCACGGCGGTCGGACAGGACATCGTCGCAAACGACGCCCAGACCATACCGGCGGCGGACCAGCGATTGTCGCGGGACCGTCTGGTCGCCGAACCCTATCGAAGCACGCTTGCACTGGCGGGGGTGACAGCGAGCCGCGACGTCGGCGCCATGCGCCTGACCTCCGCGACCAGTCTCTCGCGGCAGACCCTCAAGGAACGGTTCGACGCCACCGAACCGGGCGGAGCGGTGGCCGCCCTCGTGGACCGCGACCAATCGATCTGGGCCCTGTCCAGCGAGTTCCGCGTCGAATCCGACCGCGAGGCGCCCTGGTCCTGGACAGGCGGCGGCGCCCTGGCGCTCGGTGAAACCCGCGCCGAGCGACGCCGGTTTGAACCCTCCCAGGCGCAGGGCCCGACCTATGGCTCGGACCTCGACCGGACCTTTGCAGAGGCCGCCGTTTTCGGCGAGGCTGTGGCTCGCCCCGCCCCCGGCTTGCGGCTTGCGTTCGGCGGCCGTCTGGCGGCGGTTCGCCTCGTCTACGACATCCATACCGTCGGGCCGAACGCGGTGGAAGCCGCCTCACCGCGCGACGACGGCGTCAGCCTGACGGCGACCCCGACGGTCTCGGCGCGCTGGACGACGCCATTCGGCTGGTCGGCCTTTGTGCGGTTTGATCAGGCGGTCCGACCGGGCGGCGTCAGCGACAGCGATGGAGGCGTGGAGACCTTCGCCTCGGATCATGTCACCCTGTGGGAAACCGGCGTCCAGACGCCCTCCTCACCGAACATCCAGGCCCAGGTCTCGATCGGCTGGCAGGACTGGCGAGACATCCAGGCCGACGTCGCGACCCAGGGCGGCGACCTCGTGACCGGCAATATCGGCGACGGCCGAATCCGGTTCGTGTCGGCGCGCGCCGCCTGGACGCCGACGCCCACGCTGCAACTCTCTGGCGGACTGTTTCTCAACGACAGTCTCGTGCGTATCGACCGGCCCACGATCATCGGCGTGGGCCGCGCCCCGATCCCGAACGTCGCGCCCATCGGCGCTCAGTTGGCCGTGGATCAGCACGACCTGCGTCTGGCCGGCCTACCCCTGACGCTCGGCGCCAACGTGCGCTATGTCGGCAAGTCGCGGCTTGGGCTGGGACCAGGCCTTGACGTCCCCCAGGGCGGCTATGTGCGTACCGAGCTGACCGCCCGTCTCGGCTCGGCCCAGCGGGCCTTCAGCCTGAGGGTTTCCAATCCTTTCGATGTCCAGGCCACCCGCTACGGCATCGGATCGCCCTACCGGCTCTTCGATCCCCAGGCGGTCCCGCTCCGCCCCCTGACGATGCGGCTCGGCTTTGAGGCCGCCTTCTAATTTTTCGGTCGCTGTAAGGTCTCCGCCGGCGGGCGGCGTCTTCTCCCCAACAGCCGCACAGCGGCGGCGCTCGGCACAAGGCAGGGCGCTCGGGGAAACTATAGATGCCGGTTCGATCATCCGTTCGCCCCAGCGCACAGCGCCGCCGCCGTTCGGCTCATCTTCTCGCCATAACAGGCGTCGTTCTGGCCAGCGCCGGCCTCGTCGGCTTGAGCCCAGCCTTGGCAGACGAGGCGTCATGGGACGTCGCGCCCCTCAGCCCAGGCGACGACCGGGAGGTAAACACCGGAACCCTCGTCATCAGCCAGGGACGCGATTACGGCGCGGGCGACGACATGTTCACCAACAAGGGCGTGCTCCGGTTCGCAAAGAGCGCCGCCCCATTGACCCTGGCCTTCACCAGCCTGGAACGGTTCGCCAACGACGGCGGGCTTGTCGATCTTCGAAACGAACGGGCCGGCGACGTCTTTTCGCTCTCCGGCTCCTACGCCGCCTCGGGCGACGCCCGCCTGGGCCTGGACATCGGCGCCTCGGCGGCGGACAGGCTCGTCATCGGCGGCGGCGCCTCCGGCCGAACGGGCCTTCTGCTGAACATCGCCCCGAGCGATGCGCGCCTTCTGGCCAAGGCTCTGACCGTGGTCACCGTCGGCTCCAGTTCGGCGTCGAACGCCTTCTACGTCGCCAATCCCGACCAGGGTCTGGTCCGCTACGCCGTCAGCTACGACTCGGCGGCGCGGGCCTATCTGCTGAACGCCTCGGCCGGCCTGGCCGTCCACCAGACCGTGCGGGCGGGCGAAGGCCTCGCCACCGCCTGGCGCGCCTCCGCCGACGCCTTCGGGGCGGAGCAGTCGATGGCGCGCGCCGCCGGCGGCGCCGCCAGCCGCGTCTGGGCCCAGATCCACGGCGGCCGACTGGATCGGAAAAGCGACGGGGCGAGTTTCGACCTCGCCTATGACCAGACCACCGCGGGCGGTCAGATGGGCGCCTCCCTGGGCGCGCGCGACTTTGCTGGCGGCCAGGCCGTTGTCGGTCTCACCGGCGGCTACGTCGATTCCCGGCTGACATTCGACGACAGCGGGCTGAGAGCGGACATCGAAACCGTCAACGCCGGCGTCTATTCGGCCTGGCGTAGACTGGGCTTCTTCAGCACCGTGCTGATCAAGGCGGATCGCCACCATCTCAACCTCCGCAGCCCGGCCGCAGGTTTCGAGGCGGATATGGATGGAACGAGCTGGGGCGGACAGATCGAGGCCGGCTATCGCATCGCCCTGGAAGGCGGCGGTTTCGAACCCCTCGTCGGCCTCGACTATGTGCGAAGCGGCATGGACGATCTCGAGGTTCTTGGACAGCGGGTCGTGTTCGATGATCGCGGCGGCTTCTCAGCGCGCGTGGGCGCCCAAGGCTTTATCCGCAAAGACCTGGCCGACGACCGCGCCGTGATCGTCTCCCTGGCCGTCGAGGCGGTTCAGGATCTCGACACCGACCAGACCGGACGCCTGGTCAGCGGCGGCCAGACCGACGTCGTCGCTCTGGAAGGCCAGAAGACCTTCGCCCGAACGCGGTTTGTGGCCCAGTTCGAGACCGGGGGCGGCCTGCAGGCCTTTGTCCAGGGCGAGGGCCGCTTCGGCGAAAATCAGTTGGGCGGCGGCGTGCGCGCGGGCGCGCGCTACCGCTTCTGAACCATTCGACGACGGCGCGCGTCGCCTGAGTCGATCATCCCGCGCGTGTCACCCGTCCCTGTCCGCGACGCGGGATGCAGGCCGCCGCCGAAAGGCGGCGGCCACTTCCTTATATGAGACGACCGAGCCCCGAGCCATATCCGGCGACATTGCCGACGAACGCCGACGACCACGACCGAGTCGAGGCGGTGCTGCGGGCGGCGGCGAAATAGCGACCCGGGGTCACGCCTGTCACCCGTCTGAAGAGTCGGTGGAAATGGGATGCGCTGATCCCGGCCGCCTCCGCCAGCGCCTTCAGGCTCGGCGTCTCGCCTGCGGCGCAGACCTCAGCGCAGGCCGCCTCGACCAGGGCGCGATGATATTCGTGAAGGGCGGGCTCTTCCGGCCGGCATCGGCGGCAGGGCCGAAAGCCCGTGCCGCGCGCGTCCGCCAGTGTCTCGTGAAAGCGGATGTGTTCAGGTCTGGCCCTGCGAGACGGACAGGTGGGCCGACAGTAGACCCCGGTGGTCACGACGGAATACCAGAAGACGCCCTCGGCGCGGGGATCTCGCGCATGAACCTGAGCGATCCGACGTCCCCGCGGCGTAAGTACATTGGAAATAGGGATCTCAGGCGTGGACATGGCGTCTTCCAGAAAGTGTATTTCCGAGAAGACGCCGCCGGGGCGACGACGCATTATGATCGAGGCGTAACTTCAGGGCGCTGATCGGCGTGTAAGACTCTCTGGCGCGCAAAAAATTCGGCGGGCGGGAATAATCGGTCCTCTGGCGACGTCTATGTCAGCACCACCCCATCCGAGCCGAGGCCGACCATGCCGACCATCTCCTTGCGCAAATCCGTGGCGCCCCTCGCCGCCATGGCCGTGCTGGGCCTCGCCGCGCCGCTGGCCGCCAGCACGCCTTCTGAGCAGTTCATGGCCGAGAACGACGCGGCGATGGCCCATATGCACGCCGCCATGGAGATCACCCCAACCGGCGATATTGATCGCGACTTCGTCGCCATGATGATCCCTCATCACCAGGGCGGTATCGACATGGCCGTGGCGGTGTTGCGTCATAGCCGTAACGACCAAATTCGGCGGCTCGCCCAGGAGATCATAGTCGAGCAGCAGCAGGAAATCGCCGCCCTGCGACTGGCGGTGGACCAGCCGCTGCCCCCCGCCTACCCCGCCCCGACCAATCCCCCGCCCTCTGCCCCGCGTGGCGTTCCATCCGCCCATCATCACGGAGGCTGAACCCATGCAGCGCCAGACCTTGCTCGCGACCGGTCTTTCAGCCGTTCTCTTGGCCGCCAACGCCCAAGCCCAGACGAGCCCGATCGGTCCGATTTCCGCCCGCGACCGCATCTATGCCGCAGAGCAGTTCTCGAACACCGTGTCGGTGACCGATCCCTCCACCAACCGGCTGGTGGGCCTGATAAGGCTGGGCGATCCGGCGCCCGCAAACCTCAGCCCGCTTTACCGGGGGCAGTTGCTTGTCCACGGCCTGGGCTTCTCGCCCGACGGTAGGACGCTGGCCGTGGTTTCGATCGGGTCCAACTCGATCAGCTTCATCGACACGGCCACCAATGTCGTGAAGCACGTCACCTATATCGGCCGTTCTCCGCACGAGGCCTTCTTCACGCCTGACGGCAGGGAGTTGTGGGTGACGGTGCGCGGCGAGGATTATGTCTCGGTGATCGACCCGGTCAGCTACGAAGAAATCCGCCGCATCAAGACGCCGGGCGGGCCAGGCATGACCATCTTCTCGCCGGACGGTCGCTACGGCTACATCTGCTCGTCCTTCAATCCCAAGACCGTGGTGGTGGACGTGGCCACCCATGAGATCGTCGGAGAGGTCGCCCAACCCAGCGCCTTCTGCCCCAACATCGCCGCCTCGCCGGACGGGGCGCAAGTCTGGTTCACTCTCAAGGACATCGGCAAGACGGTGGCCTTCAACGCCCGCGCGCCGTTCGATGTGCTCACGACGCTGGACACCGGGCCCCTCACCAACCACGTCAACTTCGCCCAAACTGAGCGCGGCCAGTTCGCCTATGTCACCGTGGGCGGGGAGAACGTCGTCAAGGTCTTCCGCACCGACGACTTCAGCCCCGTTGCGACCATCCCCGTCGGCGCCTTGCCCCATGGCCTCTGGGCGTCGCCCGACGGCTCGCGGATTTATGTCGGACTGGAGAACGCCGGTGAACTGGCGGTGATCGACACCGCCTCCAACACAGTCGTGACCAATGTGGGCGTCGGCCAGGCGCCCCAGGCGCTCGTCTATGTGCCCGGCGCGGTCCCCACCGGCGCGGGCGACCAGAACCTGCAGCCCCGGCCAGAGGGCGGTTCGGTCCTGATCCGCATGCGCGTCAGCGACGGGACGGAGGCCGGCACAACCATCAGCCTGTATGATCAGGGCCTGATTCAGGTCATTCAGGGAGCGGTGTCCGGACTAAAGCCGCGCGCGCCCCATATCCTGGCCCTGGCGAAGTCGCCGGACGGCTCCGGCCCCCTGGAGCCGATCGCCGCCTTCATGACCAATCCCGCCGGCGGCGCCATCGTGAATGCGCTGGGGCCCATCCGCCAACAGGTGCGCGCCGAACAGGGCGCGGACCGCCGCTACCTGGTGATCTCATCCGGCACGGCGGTCTCGCCCGGCGCCCCGGTGCAGATCCAAGTCCTGGAGCCCTAGGGTGCACGCATGACGGACATGGAGCATTTGATCGAGCCGGTGATCCCAGGGCTGCGGCGTTACGCCAACGCCCTGGTTCGCGATCCGGCCGAAGCCGACGACCTTGTTCAGGATTGTCTGGAACGTGCCGTCACCCGCTGGGGCCAGCGCCGCGCCGACAACGACACGCGCAGCTGGCTCTACGCCATACTGCACAATCTGGCGGTCAACCGGTGGCGCAAGTTGAGTCGACGGGGCGTGATGGCGCCGATCGACACGGTCGATCAAAGATCGCTGTCAGTGGCGCCGGCGCAGGAGCATGGGCTGGACCGCGCCGATGTTCTGCGCGCCTTGGATAGTTTGCCTGATGAATACCGCAGCGTGATCCTGCTGGTGACGGTCGAGGCCCTGCCCTATGCTGAAGCCGCCAGTGTTCTGGGCGTACCGCTCGGCACGGTCATGTCGCGTCTCTCGCGCGGACGCGCCCGCCTGGCCGCCGCCCTGGCCGAAGGCGCGCCCGTCAAATCGCATCTCAGGAGGGTCAAATGACCGCCGACCGCCCGATTGGCGAAGACGAGCTTCATGCGTTTCTTGACGGCGCGCTCGAAGAGGGCCGGCACGCCGCAGTGCGGCGCTATCTGGACGCCCACCCTGAAGAACAGGCCCGACTCGCGGCTTACCGCCGACAGGGTGAGGCTTTGCGCGAGGCCCTGGCGCCCTTCGCTGATCAACCCCTGCCTGCGGAACTCAGTCTGAAAACCCTCGCCGAACGTCGCCGAAAGGCCCTGGCTGGAAGACATCGGTTCGCGGCGGCCGTCGCCATCCTCTGCATCGGCGGCTTGTCGGGTTGGTTTGGACGGGCGGCGGTCGCCCCGCCCGCGCGGGGGATCGACGCGCTCAGCCGTGAGGCCGTCGACAACTATACCGTCTACGCCTCCGACACGCTTCGTCCCGTCGAGCTGGCTTCCGACCAGCGCGCGACGCTGACCCGCTGGGTGTCCGAACGTCTCGATGCGCCGGTGCAGGCCCCTGATCTGCAGGGCGCCGGCTATAGTTTCCTTGGCGGACGACTTGTGACGACTCCCAACGGTCCGGCCGCCCTATTCGTCTACGATGGGACGTTCGGCGACCGGCTGACGGTGATGGTGCGGCCGATGGAGATCGACAGGAACCGCCCCATGTCCGAGCGGTCCTATGGAATGCTCGACGGCGTGACCTGGTCGAAGAACGGCCTCGGTTTCAGCGTCGTCGCGCCCCGCGCCTCGACCGATCTGCTTCCCGTCGCCGAGGACGTGCGCCGGCAGGCCTTCTCCTGACCCCATCTAGACGATCCTCGCTTCGAACCGCCTGAAGGGTCGTGGCGTTCGTGAGAGGCCACAATCGCGGCTCTGAGGCTTCGCTCAGAACGGGCTGGATGCGGACTGTGAGGACGGGGCCTCGTCAGCGTGCTCCCGCTCCGACGTTTCCTCGTTGATGAGTCGCGCGCGCACGTCCTGGGGCGCAGACTCCGCCCAGCTGAGAAGCTGGTCGAGCACAGGGCAAAGAGTCTGGCCCCATTGCGTCAGGTGGTATTCAACGCGGGGCGGAACCTCGGGATGGACCACGCGCGCGACCACGCCGTCGCGCTCCAGCTGGCGCAGTTGCTGGATCAGCATCTTTTGCGACACGCCTGGAATCGCCCGCTCCAGCTCCGAAAATCGGCGGACCTTGGCTCCAAACAGCTGAAACAGAATGACCAGCTTCCACCGCCCCTCCAGCACGCGGATCACGTTCTGCGCGCTCACGGCGGCGGTTTGGGGTGTGTAATCAACCCGCTTACTTTTTAGTGCGCTACTGAGTTTTTCGTCTGTTCTTGCCATTTCCGGAGCATACTTCCACGTCTGCCCCAGCGCAATCCGTCGCTGAGGAGATCGTCATGACGCCCCCGCTTCCCAAACCCATCGCAGACTATGTCGCCGGCGCCGCCCGGCTCGACGTCGACGCCATGCTGGCCCCCTTCGCCCCCGACGCAGTGGTTCACGACGACGGCGGCCGCCACCAGGGCCACGCCGAACTGCGCCGATGGCTCGAGGACGCCGTCGTCGTCGCCAAGGCCGTCTTCACGCCTGACGCCGCCCGCCATGAGGACCAACAGGTCGTGGTGGAAGGCCTCACCCATGGCGCCTTCAAGGGCAGCCCGATCCGCTTCACCAAGCGGTTCACGCTTGAAAACGACGCCATCAAGGCCCTGGAGATCACCGCATGAGCCCGCGTAACGACCGCGCCGAGTTCGCGGGCAAACGCATTCTCGTCACCGCCGGCACCAAGGGCGCCGGACGCGCCACGGTCGAACGCTTTCTGGCGGGCGGGGCGCGGGTGATCACCGCCGCCCGCACGGCGCCGGCCGCCATCGACGGTTTCGAGTTTGTCCAGGCGGACCTGACGACGCCGGAAGGCGCCGAGATCCTGGCGTCGGCTGCGCGAGAACGTCTGGGCGGCGTGGACATCCTGGCCCATGTGGTCGGCGGCTCCTCCACGCCGGGCGGCGGCTTCGCGGCCGCCACTGACGAGCACTGGCGCAACGAGCTCGACCTCAATCTCTTGCCGGCCGTGCGGCTGGACCGCCTGCTCGTGCCGGACATGATCGCTCAGGGGAGAGGCGTGGTGATCCACGTCTCTTCGATCCAGGCCACACTACCGCTTCACGACTCCACCATCGCCTACGCCGCCGCCAAGGCCGCCCTGACCACCTACAGCAAGGCCCTGTCCAAGGAGCTGGGCCCCAAGGGGGTGCGGGTAAACGTCGTCTCCCCCGGCTGGATCTATACGGAAGCCTCCGACGCCCTGATGCAGCGGCTGGCGGCAAGCTCCGGCGGCTCCATTGAGGACGCGCGCCAGAGCGTGCTCGCGGCGCTCGGCGGCATCCCGATCGGCCGTCCGGCCCAGCCGGAAGAGGTCGCTGATCTGATCGCCTTCCTGGCGTCGGACCGGGCCGCCTCTATCCACGGCGGGGAGTTCGTCATCGACGGCGGGACGATCCCGACCGTCTGACCGCATCTGCATTGAGGAACGGAGCGACCGGCTCTGACGAACCGAGCCGCCGCCGTGGGTTCCGGCCACGGCGGCGGCCCAGGGAGGGCTAGAGTCCGTGCGCTCCGCGGATGAACCGCGACGCCTTCTCGCCGATGATCGCGCAAGGGGCCTGGGTGTTGCCCGTCGCCACCCGGGGCATGATGGAGCCGTCGGCGATGCGCAGGCCCTGCACGCCGTAGACGCGCAGCTGGTTATCCACGACCGACATCTCGTCCCGGCCCATCTTGGCCGAGCAGGTCTGATGCCAGTAGGTCACCGCCGCATCACGCACATAGCGTTCCATCTCGGCCTGGCCCAGCGGGCCAGGCATGGCCTCACGCGTGACCAGGTGCTGGAAGGCGCGGGTGTTGCCCAGGTCGCGGCAGAGCTGGACGCAGGCGACTGCGGCCTTCAGGTCGTCGGGATGGCTGAAGGTGTTCAGCTCGATGCGCGGTTTGGACAGAAGGTCACCGCTCTGCAGACGGATGCGGCCCCGGCTCTTGGGGTGGGCCAGACCGGCGAACATGGTCCAGCCGTGCTCGGGCACGCCGCGGTCGGCCGTTTCGGGGCTGGGGACCGGAAACTCAACCTGACAGAACAGCAGGTCCGGATCGGCCAGGGCGGGATCGGACTTCCAGTAAAGAGTCGCTTCGCTGCCGCTGTTGCGCGGCGCGATCGGCTCCCGGTATTCCCAGATACAGCCGAACGAGACATGGTCCTGCAGATTGCGGCCGACGCCCGGCAGCTTGTGCAGGACTCGGACCCCCGCGCCGCTCAGCTCCTCTTCGTCACCGATGCCCGAACGCATCAGAACCGTCGGCGTCTGGATAGCGCCCAGGGACAGGATCACCTCATGGGCGGCGTCGAACCGCTCGACCGCGCCGTTCCGAACCACTTCGACGCCTACCGCGCGCCCCCGCTCGACGACCACCCGATTGACCTGGGCGTGGGTCAGCAATGTCAGGTTGGGCCGGTCCAGGTATGGCCAGGCGAAGGCTCGGAAGAGGGAGTGGCGCTTGCCGTCGCGGATCAGAACATCGCTGATCGCCGCGCCGCCGGGGCCTTCCATCATGGCGCCGTTCGGGCTCTGGTGGGTCGGAATGCCCATTTCAAGCGCCGCGTCCAGCATGGCCAGAGCCGCCGGGCCGGGATCGGGAGCGGGCTGCACATGAACCGGCCCGCCGACGCCGCGACGCAACGGATCGGGCGCCCCCTGCCAGTCCTCGATCTCCCGATAGATCCCCAGGACGTGCTCATAGTTCCAGCTGTCGTCGCCGGCCTCCTGGGCGAAATAATCCCAGTCGCTGCGGTGGCCGCGCGCCCAGACCATGACGTTGATGCTGGAGCCTCCGCCCAGCACCTTGCCCATCGACATGGGCATGGAACGTCCGTTGATCTGGGGATTGGGCTCGGCGACGAACCCCCAGTCGGTCTCGCTACCGAGATTGGTCGGCCAGGCGGCCGGCTCCATCACGCTCGGACGGTCGTCGCTGCCGCCAGCCTCAATCCACAAGACCTGAACGGCGGAATTCTCGGCCAGACGGCGGGCCAGGACCGAGCCGGCGCTGCCCGCGCCGCAAACAATGAAATCATAGGTTTTGGCGAGCTGCGCCAGCCGCTCAGCCTGGTTCGCGGCCACACGGGCCGAGAAGCCGGGTTGATCGCTCGGTAGTCGGGGGGACATGCTGATCTCCTTATTGATGATGTATCAAATTTAGCATTTTTACCAAATGCATCAGATTTGAAACTTGTCAAGGCGACCGGCGGTGGGCATTTGTCACATCGTCAGCGGCGATCCGGCCGCAAAGGATCGCCATGGACGCCTCAGAAAAGGAGATCGTGACCACCACGGAGGTCGCGCGGATTCTCGGGGTGTCGGTCCGTACGGCGCAGTTGCTGGTCGAAGGCGGCTCGATCCCCTCATGGAAGACCCCCGGCGGCCATCGCCGCGTCTATCGCAGCGACGTCGTCGCCCTGGTCAAAGGTCAGGAGGCGGGCCTGACGCCAGCCTCCGCTCGGGTCATCGTCATCGCCCCGCCGGAGCGGCTGCCCGCCTTGCGGGTCGCGCTTGAACGCGCTCGGTCTTGTTTCATCGATGCCTATCCAGAGCCGTTCACCGCCCTGCTGGACATCGGCGGCCGGTCGCCGGCGGTAGTGGTGATCGACGCTGGCCTCCTCGACAGGGCAGAGGGCCTGCTGCACGCGCTCAGCGGCGATGCCGCCCTTCAGCAGACCGCCCTGCTGGTCGTGGGCGCTGAGGGCCGAGCGTTCGTGTTCAACCCGCTGCCGACCGAAGGCAGGGTGCGGTTCATCGACAACGACGCCGATCTGGCCGAGGCGGCCGAAGCCGCCGTCCTGGGAACGACATCCGACGCCGCGGCGCCTATCCCAGGTCTCTTCCCGCTGCCCGACAACGAGGCTCAGCGTCTGTTGGCCCTTGAGCGTTCGGGCCTGGTCGATACGCCGCCGGAGGACGCCTTCGACCGCCTGACCTGGCTGGCGGCCCAAACCCTGGGCACGCCGATCTCCCTGATCACCTTGCTGACCCCGACCCGCCAGTGGTTCAAGTCACGCCAGGGCCTGGACATGGCGGACACCCCGCGCAGTTGGGCCTTCTGCAATCACACCATTCTTCAGGGCCGCTGCACCATCTTCGAGGATCTGTCTGCCGATCCCCGCTTTGCAGACAATCCCGCCGTGGCCGACACCCCGAACTTCCGATTCTACGCCGGCTGTCCGATCGTCGATCCGGACGGCTTCAGCCTCGGATCCCTGTGCGTGATCGACACGCGGCCGCGCACGCTGGACGACACCCAGAAGAACATCCTCTCTAATCTCGCGGCCCTGGTGTCGGACGAGATCAGGCTGAGAGTGACGGACACCCGGCTGCGCCGCGCCATGGACGCCCTGGACCGCAAGTCACGCTAGGGCGCGAGCGGAGGCCAGGGCCGCCGCCGGGAATCGTCGTCTCCGGCTCGGACCCTAGCCGTGCGTCGGCTTGCGCGACGCCAGGCTTTCGTAGACGGCGTCACGTAGAGATTTGAGGCGGACGTTGAGGTCGCTGAGTTCGGGCATGGTCTGGCCTGACGCGTCCAGCAGGGCTTCGCCCAGACACCCGGCGCGTTCGCGCAAGGCTTGGCCCTCGCCGGTCAAGGTGATCACCACCTGCCGCTCATTCGCGGGGTTGCGCGCCCGCCGCACAAGGCCGGCGACCTCCAGCCGCTTCAACAAGGGCGTCATGGTGCTGGGCTCCAGCGCCAATTCGTCCGCGATTTCGCCGACCGTCCGGCCGTCCTCCCGCCACAGGACGTTCATCACGAGATACTGCGGATAGGTGACGCCCAGGTCGTCCAACAGGGGCTTGTACGCCCGCTGGATGGCCATGCCGGTCGAATAGACGGTGAAGCAGAGCTGGTCGTCCATCGGGACGGGACCTTTGGATTTGGACATTCGGGGCTACTCGCTCCTGCACAAGACAAGAGTTATATCGCGATAATTATTCTCTTCACAAGACCGATGGCCTGCCTCGTCTGGCCCGTCTCATCGTGGGCCGGTCGCGGGATTGCATGCGGCGCGCTTCGGAGTGGACGCGCGAAAGGTGCAGCCGGCGGGAATAATTGGCCCTCTTGAGACGTCTAACGTCAGAGCCGCCCGCCCGAACCAAGGCAAACCATGCCGACCACCTTACCTGTGCATATCCGCGGCGGCCCTCGCCGTCCTGCGACGGGGTGGTGGACCAGCCGCCGCTCTTGGCCAGCTTGGCGTTCATTCCGACCCTCACGGAGGGCTGACGCCATGCGGCGCCCCGCCTCAGACCGGGAGGCGACAGAAAGTTATATATCGCGATAAACGTTGGCTTGACAGAACTCCGGCGCTTCATGCATCTTATTTTAGCGCGATAAATGTTATCGCGAGTTCGCCTTTACTCTCACGTCCGCCACCACCGTCCCAACCCAGCTCCAAAGGAAACGACCATGATCAAGTTCCGCAACATCCTCCTCGCCGCCGTCGGCGCCGCCAGCATCGGCGGAGCCGCTCAGGCCCAGTCCGTCCAGACGATTCCGGCGGCTCAGACCGTCCGCAACGTCGTTCTCGTCCACGGCGCCTTCGCCGACGGCTCGGGCTGGAGGGCCGTCTATGACGACCTGACCGCTCGCGGCTACCGGGTTACCATCGTCCAGAACCCCCTCACCTCCCTGGCCGACGACGTGGCCGCCACGCGGCGCGCCCTCGCCCGCCAGGACGGCGGAACCATCCTTGTCGGCCACTCGTGGGGCGGCGTGGTGATCACCGAGGCCGGCGTCGACGAAAAGGTGAAGGGCCTGGTCTATGTCTCCGCCCTGACGGCCGATGTCGGCGAGACGGCCGGGGACCAGTATAAGGGCTTCGGCATCCCCTCGACCTTCGTGATCGAGGAACAGGCCGACGGATTCGGCTTCATCAGCGCCGAACGCTTCCAGGAAGGGTTCGCCGCCGACGTCGGCGACGCGGACGCCGCCTTCATGCGCGACTCTCAGGTTCCGATCGCCATGTCGGCCTTCGCCACGCCGGTCACCCAGGCCGCCTGGAGGACGCGCCCGAGCTGGTTCATCGTCGCCACCGAGGACGCCGCCATCGCCCCGGCCATGCTGCGTCAGCAGGCCGAGAAGATCGGCGCCGTCAAGGTCGAGATTCGCGCCAGCCACGTCCCGATGATTTCCCAACCCGGCGCCGTCGCCGACGTGATCGACCAGGCCGCTCGCAGCGCCGGCGGCCGGCCGAACTGACGTCTGCAACCCGACCGAAACCTTCGCTTTCAAACCACCCTCTCAAAGGACATAGCCATGACCTACCTGACCCTCTCCGACGACACCCGCCTGTTCTACAAGGACTGGGGCCCCAAGGACGCTCAACCCATCGTCTTCCACCACGGCTGGCCGCTCAGCGCCGACGACTGGGACAACCAGATGCTGTTCTTCCTGGACAAGGGATTTCGCGTCATCGCCCATGACCGCCGCGGCCACGGTCGATCGGACCAGACCGATACGGGCAACGACATGGACACCTACGCCGCGGACGTCGCGGAACTGGCCGAGGCGCTCGACCTGAAGAACGCCATCCATATCGGTCACTCCACCGGCGGGGGCGAGGTGATCCGTTACGTCGCCCGCAGCCGGCCCGGCCGCGTCGCCAAGGCCGTGCTGATCGGCGCCGTGCCGCCGATCATGCTGGCTACGGCGGCCTATCCCGGCGGCCTGCCGATGGCGGTGTTCGACGGGTTCCGTGACGCGCTCAAGCAGAACCGCGCGCAGTTCTTCCTCGATGTGCCGTCAGGTCCCTTCTACGGCTTCAACCGAGAAGGGGCGGAAGTGAGCGAAGGCCTGATCCGCAACTGGTGGCGCCAGGGCATGGCGGGCGGGGCAAAGGCTCAGTACGACTGCATCACCGCCTTCTCCGAAACCGACTTCACCGAGGACCTGAAGGCCGTGTCCCTGCCGGTGCTCCTGCTGCACGGCGAGGATGATCAGGTCGTGCCGATCGACGCGTCAGCGCACCAGGCCATCCAGCTGCTGTCGAACGGAACCCTGAAGACCTATCCTGGCCTGTCCCACGGGCTGTTCGCCACCCATCCGGACGTCGTCAACGCCGACCTGCTGGCGTTCATTCAAGGATAAGACCGCCGGCTGTTGAATGCGGGACCTCGCCTCCTGCATTCAACAGCCGCACTTCGCCCAACGGTCGCAAGGGGGCAAGGGGGCAAGGCGTCGACCGCCTCGCGACATGCGAACTTCACAATGAGCAGTAGAGCGCCGGACGGTGGGGGCGCCGTTGGCATATGACCGCGATGACAGATTTCATGGAGAAAAAAGCCGCCGTCTTTGGGATGACGGCTATTATTTTTGAGAGCGAGATACATCACACCACGGATGACGTTTCCCTCTAACGCCGAACCGAACAGCAGAACGCCGCCCCGCATTGCTGCGGGGCGGCGTTTTCATTGGCGGCGGATCAGGACTTGATGAAGGCCAGCAGGTCGGCGTTCAGCACGTCGGCGTGGGTCGTCAGCATGCCGTGCGGGTAGCCGGCGTAGGTCTTCAGCGTCCCGTTCTTCAGCAGGGCGGCCGACAATGGACCTGAGTCCGCGTAGGGGACGACCTGGTCGTCGTCGCCGTGCATGACCAGGGTCGGAACCTGGATGGCCTTGAGGTCGTCGGTGAAGTCGGTTTCCGAGAAAGCCTTGATGCCGTCGTAGTGAGCCTTGGCGCCGCCCATCATGCCCTGACGCCACCAGTTGTCGACCACCGCCTCCAGCGTGGTCACGCCGGGCCGGTTGAAGCCATAGAAGGGCCCGGCCGCGACGGCGCGATAGAATTCGGCCCGATTGGCCGCGAGATTGGCGCGGAAGCCGTCGAACACCTCCATGGGCAGGCCGCCAGGGTTGGCGGCGGTCTTCAACATGATCGGGGGCACGGCGGCGACCAGCACGGCCTTGGCTACGCGGTCAGCGTGACGAGCCACATAGTGGGCGACCTCGCCCCCGCCGGTCGAGTGGCCAATATGGACGGCATTGCGCAGGTTCAGATGAGCCGTCACCGCCGCCACGTCTGCGACGTAGTGGTCCATGTCATGGCCTTCTGACACCTGGCTGGAACGACCATGGCCGCGACGATCGTGCGCGACGACACGGAATCCCTTCAGCAGGAAGTAGATCATCTGGGCGTCCCAGTCGTCCGAGCTTAGCGGCCAGCCGTGGTGGAAGACGATCGGCTGGGCGTCCTTGGGCCCCCAGTCCTTGTAATAGATTTGAACGCCGTCCGAGGTGGTGACGTAAGACATGGTGTCATCTCCAGTGATGGAGGCCGAGGCGCTGGCCGCGCCCGCCGATGCAAGGGTTGGGATGAGGGAGGACAGCCCGAGCGCCGCACCGCCGGCCAGAAGGCCGCGACGAGACGCCCGGGAGAAGTCGGATACGAATGCCGTCATTTGCACAGGTTCCAAGGTGTCACGCGGTGCGGCCGCGCCCGTAATCGACGCCGACAAACTGACGGTCCAACCGCTGCGGGTCTTGGACCATGCCGCTGTGATCGAGCGCCGCCGCGCGGACCGCTTTTGAGCGCTTCGTTCAAGACGTTGCGAACCAATCGGCAAAGGCTGGCCGCCAGCCATCAACTGCCTCGGACTGAGAACTCAAAAAAAGGAAACGATGAGTTTTGTTAGTTTCCATTTCAGGCATCCAATCGCGCAGGCACACTCTCCTCATCGAAACGCCGCAGCGCGGCTGAACCAAAGGATTTCACAATGACCGTCACCGCCACCCCGACCGCCGGCAAAGGCCTGCTGACCCCCGCCGACCACACCTTGATCCTGGTCGACCACCAGTCTCAAATGGCCTTCGCCACCGCCTCGATCGACATCGGCGCCCTGCGCACCAACACCGCCCTGGTCGCGACGGCGGCGCGCGATTTCAAGGTTCCAACCATACTGACCACCGTGGCGGAGAAGACCTTCTCGGGTCCGATCTTCAGCGAGATCAAGGAGGCCTTCCCCGACGCCCCCGTCTATGACCGCACCACGATGAACGCCTGGGAAGACTCTCAGGTGACGGACGCGGTCAACCGTGCCGGCAAGTCGCGCATCGTCATCGCCGGCCTGTGGACCTCGGTCTGCATCGTCGGTCCGGTCCTGTCGGCCATCGACCAGGGCTTCGAAGTCTTCGTCATCACCGACGCCTCGGGCGACGTCTCGACCGAGGCGCACGAGCGCGCCGTCCAGCGGATGATCCAGGCCGGCGCCCGCCCCATGACCTCGATCCAGTATCTGCTGGAGCTGCAACGCGACTGGGCGCGGGGCGAGACCTATGAGGCCACCACCGGGGCTGCGGTGAAGTTCGGCGGCGCCTATGGCGTGGGGCTTCAGTACGCCCGCGCCATGCTGGGCGAGCACGCCCGCGAAGGCTGACCCCGTTCCAACCCGCTGACTAGAAGGGCGCCGCCATGACCGACCGCAACGACATTGAGCAAACGGACGTCCCGGCGGCGCCCGATCCGGACCGCGAAGAGGCACTCGACGAGGCGCTGAGCGACAGTTTCCCGGCCAGCGATCCCGTCTCCCTAGACCAAAGGCAGGACGCGCGATGAAGCCCCTCGTCGTCGCCCTGGCCGTGGGTCTGCTGGTCGGGTGCCTCTATGGACTGCTGAACGTCCGCTCCCCCGCCCCGCCCTATGTGGCCCTGCTGGGGCTGCTGGGCATCCTCCTGGGTGAACAGGGGACGCAGTATGTGCGGCACAGACTGAACCCGCCGCCGCCCGTCCCCGCCCCGCCCCTCGATCCCGCGCGATGACCCAGACCCGTCGCACCGCAATCACCGCCCTCGGCCTGGCCGGACTGGCCCCCGCCGCCTTCGCACGGACTTCCCCCATGACCCCCGATGTGAACAAAGCTCCCGACCTGATCCTGCACGGCGGCCGTTTCACCACACTGGACCGCGCCAATCCCAACGCCGACGCTGTCGCGGTCACGGACGGAGTCTTCTCGGCCATCGGGTCAGCGCGCGACATCGTTCCGACCGCCGGGCCGCAGACCAAGATCATCGACCTGGGCGGTCGTCGCGTGACGCCCGGCCTGATCGACAGCCACACCCACGTCATCCGGGGCGGGCTGAACTACAATATGGAGCTGCGCTGGGACGGCGTGCCCAGCCTGGCGGACGCCATGGCCATGCTGAAGACCCAGGCGGCCAACACCCCGCCGCCCCAGTGGGTGCGCGTCGTCGGCGGCTTCACCCGATACCAGTTCGCCGAAAAACGCCTGCCGACCCTGGACGAAATCAACGCCGCCGCGCCCGAGACGCCGGTCTTCATCCTGCACCTGTATGACCGCGCCCTGCTGAACCGCGCCGCCCTGCGCGCCGTCGGTTACACCAGGGACACGCCCAATCCCCCGGGCGGCGAGATCCAGCGCGACGCTGCGGGCGAGCCGACCGGAATGCTGATCGCCCAGCCCAACGCCATGATCCTGTATTCGACCCTGGCCAAGGGGCCGAAGCTGCCGGAAGAGTACCAGCTCAACTCCACCCGCCACTTCATGCGCGAGTTGAACCGGCTGGGCGTGACCAGCGTGATCGACGCGGGCGGCGGCTTCCAGAACTATCCCGACGACTATGAGATCATCGAGAAGCTGCACGAAGACGGCCAGTTGACCGTGCGTTTGGCTTACAACCTGTTCACCCAGAAGCCGAAGGAAGAGCTGGCCGACTTCAAGACCTGGGGCAAACAGGTGCGCCCCGGCCAGGGCGACGACTATTACCGCCACAACGGCGCCGGCGAGATGCTGGTCTATTCCGCCGCCGACTTCGAGGACTTCCGCCAGCCGCGCCCGGACATGCCGCCCAATATGGAGACCGACCTGGAGCCGGTGATCCGCCAGTTGGTCGAGCAACGCTGGCCCTGGCGGCTGCACGCCACCTACAATGAGACCATCGACCGGGCGCTGGACGTCTATGAAAAGGTGAACCGCGACATGCCGTTCGACGGCCTGCACTGGTTCTTCGACCACGCCGAGACGATCAGCGAACGCAACATCGACCGGATCGCGGCCCTGGGCGGCGGCATCGCCGTGCAGCACCGCATGATGTACCAGGCCGAGGACTTCGCCGAACGCTATGGCGCCGAGGCCCTGGCCGACAGCCCGCCGATTTCGAAGATGCTGGCGGCCGGCGTGCCTGTGGGCGCAGGCACCGACGCCACCCGCGTGGCCTCCTATAACCCCTGGGTCTCGCTGAGCTGGCTGGTCACGGGCAAGAGCCTGGGCGGCTTGCGCATGTATCCCGCCGCCCAGCGCCAGGACCGCGAGACGGCGCTGCGTCTATGGACCGAGGCCAATACCTGGTTCTCCAACGAAGAGGGCAAGAAGGGCGTCATCGCCGTCGGCCGACTGGCGGATCTGGTCGTGCTGGACCGCGACTATTTCTCGGTAGCCGAGGACGAGATCGTCCATATCGAAAGCGACCTGACCCTGCTGGGCGGAAAGATCGTCTGGGGCGCGGGTGAGTTCGCCCGAGAGGCCCCGCCGATCCCGCCGCCGACGCCGGACTGGTCGCCGGTGCGCGCCTTCGGCGGCTATCACTCGACCAAGACTCAGGAGCGCACCGGCTTCTTCGCCAAGATCGCGGCCGCCTGCGGCTGTTCGACCGCCTGCGGGGTCCACGGCCATGACCATGCGGCCACGGCCCGGCTTCAGGCCCCGGCGGCCGACCACAAATCCTTCTGGGGCGCCTTGGGCTGCGCCTGCTGGGCGGTGTGATCATGACAGCTGCGACCTCCCCCCGACCTATCGCCGACCTGCTCGACGCGCCGGGCGTCGCCTTGATCGGCCGGATCCTGCTGACCTCGCCCTTCTGGATCAGCGGCGTGCTGAAACTGTTCGACTTTCCCTCGGCCGTCGGCGAGTCGGCCCATTTCGGGCTGCAGCCGGCGGCGGCGGTCGCGGTCGCCGTCATCCTGCTGCAGATCGGCGGGTCTCTGGCGGTAATCCTGAACCGTTGGACCTGGCTCGGCGCCGGCGCCTTGGGTGTGTTCACCGCCCTGGCGAACCTCATCGGCCACGCCTTCTGGGCCCTGTCTGATCCCATGGCGCGCTTCCACGACATGAACGCCTTCACAGCCAACCTCGGCCTGATCGGCGGACTGGTTCTGGCCGCCGTCCTGGCCGAGCGCCGCCGCGGATGAACGCGGCCTCATCCGCCACGCCCACCCGGGGTCCGCTGGCGACGCCGCTGTTCCGCGCCCTGTGGATCGCGACCATCGTCTCCAACATCGGCACCTGGATGAACGACGTCGGCTCGTCCTGGCTGATGACCTCCCTGTCGCCCAGCCCGCTGTGGGTGGCCATGGTCCAGGCGGCGACGACCCTGCCGATGTTCCTGTTCGCCCTGCCCGGCGGGGCCTTGGCCGATGTGGTCGACCGGCGCAAACTTCTGGTCGCGTCACAGACGCTGATCCTCATCGGCGCGGCCAGTCTGGCGGCCGTCACCCACCTGGGCTTGACCACGCCCCTGGTGCTGCTGGCCCTGACCGCCGTCATGGGCCTGGGCGCCGCCCTCAGCGCCCCGGCGTTTCAGGCAATCGTGCCCGAGCTGGTCGAGAAGCCGGCCCTGGCCGACGCCGTCGCCCTGAACAGCCTGGGCGTCAATATCGCCCGCGCGATCGGGCCGGCCCTGGGCGGGGTGATCGTCGCCGTCGCGGGATCGGCGGCGGTCTACGCCCTGAACGCCGTCTCCATCCTGGCAGTTATGGGGGTGCTGATCGCGTGGAAGCGCAAGCCCCGGCTGGACGGACTGCCGCCCGAACATTTCTTCGCCGCCCTGCGCACAGGCTATGGCTACGCCCGCCATGCGCCGGCCCTGCAACTGGTGCTGCTGCGCTCGGTCGCCTTCTTCCTTTTCTCAAGCGCCCTGTGGGCCCTCCTGCCCTTGGTGGGGCGGCGGACGTTGGGGCTGGATGCGGCGGGATACGGCGCCTTGCTAGGCTGTATGGGCCTGGGAGCGATCCTGGGCGCGACCGTGCTGGCGCGGGTGCGCAAACACGTCAGCGGCAACAACCTGTCCATCTTCGGCTCGGTCGTCTTCGCCGGGGCGACCCTTGCGCTGGCCCATGCGACGAGCCTGGTCGTCGCCGGGGGTGTGATGGTCCTGGCCGGTCTGGCCTGGATCACCATGCTGTCCTCCCTGAACGTCGCCGCCCAGATGGCGGCGCCGACCTGGGCCAAGGCGCGCGCCCTGTCGGTTTATCTGCTGGTGTTCCAGGGCGCCATGACCGCGGGAAGCCTGGTCTGGGGCGGTCTGGCCAGCCGGACCGACGTCGCCACGGCCCTGACCGTCGCGGGGATCGCCCTGCTTCTGACCACCGGCATCGCCCTGCGTTTCCGCCTGCCGGCGACCGGCGCCCTGGACCTGACGCCGTCGGGCCACTGGGTCGAGCCGACCGTCGCGAGCGAGCCTGCGCCGGATCGCGGCCCGGTGATGATCCTGATCGAATACCGGATCAATCCGGCCCAGGCCGCCGCGTTCGTGAAGGCGATCCAGCCGCTTAGCGCCGTGCGCCGGCGCGACGGCGCCCTGAACTGGCGTCTGTTCGAGGATGCGGCCGAACCGGGCCTTGTCGTGGAGAGCTTCCTCGTGCCCAGTTGGCTGGAGCATCTGCGACAGCACCAACGCATCACCCACAACGACCAGCTGACCCAGGAACAGATCCAGCGTTTCCACATCGGCGACCAGCCGCCCCTGGTCCGCCACCTGATCGCGCCCTCGTCCTGACAGCGCCTCAGGCGGCGAGGTGGCGACGAAACGGACGCTTCAGGCGTTTCCGCGACGTCCGGCCTCGAACAGGAACCAGATGCGGCCTTCGGTCTCGTCGATCCAGTTTTCCAGCAGGCTGGCCCCAGCGAGGTCGCCCAGGTCGTCGCACACCGTGTGGGCGGCGCGCATTCGCTGGACCAGATCGGCGTTGTCGTCCCTCAGCTCCGCCAGCATGTCCTCGGGGCTGACATAGTCGGCGTCATTGTCCAGCACCCGTTGCAGGGCGCCGATCTGACCAATGGACCGCAGGGTCGTCCCACCGATCTTGCGCACGCGTTCAGCGATCGGATCGGTCATGGCGATGATCTGATCCCCCTGCTGGTCCAGCATCAGATGGTAGTCGCGGAAGTGCGGACCGGACATGTGCCAGTGGAAATTCTTGGTCTTCAGATACAGGGCGAAGACGTCGGCCAGGAGGGCGTTCAAAGCGCCGCTGATGTCCTGGGTCGCCTCCGGCGTCAGGCCAGTGGGGGTCCCGAGAGGGGCCAAGCGGCGGGTTTCGAGAGTTTGGCGGTCCATGGCGGTTCCTTCCAGGCTAGTCCTTGGTCGACACCCTAGGCCGGCGTGCACCGACGCTCTTGCTTCTGACGGCGGAAATTTGGACGGGCGTGTGATCTTGCGACGCCCAACCCGAGCCCATCATGGCCTCCGTCCGGCGCTGATTAGCGGAGTGCGCCAATTCTAGTCGCTACCGAGATATGCGCGACGGCCTCATTCCGCCGCGCTCGCCGCCATTTCCAGGGTGTAACGCCGAAGCGGCGCCGGAACAGACGAGACAGGTGCGCCTGATCGGCCAAACCGCAGGCGCCGGCGATCTGGCTGAGACTCTCATCGCTCTCGAGCATCAGGCTGCGGGCGCGATCCAGACGCTTGCCCATGATATAGGCGTGGGGTGTTTCCCCTGTGCTTATCTTGAAGGCGCGGCAGAAATGGCTTTGGCTGAGCCGGACTTGGGCGGCCAGGCTTTCGACGTAGAGAGGACCTTCCATCCGTTCGTTGATCATGGCGTCAACGCGGCGGATCTGCCAGGGAGCCAGGCCGCCGGAGGGCGTCGTCGACGCCTTGGGAGAAACGCAATTCTCCATGTCTTGCGGCCAGATCCGCAGACGCCGCAACACCTGATCAAGGCGACGAAGACCCTCGCGCGCCTTGACCGGATTGTGGTCCAGCGCCTCATCGATCTCGACGAAGATGACGGCTGCAAGGGCGCCCACCCGGCCGAGGGCGGCCGACTCTAGCCTTCTGTCCTGGGAAGATCCGGCGCCGTGGTCGCTGATCGTCATCGCGTGCATTCCTCACGAGGTTGATCTGCACACAGGTTCTGTCGGACCGGAGAGCGAGCCAACCCCGTAAGGCAGGTCGGCTGATACCCGATCGGGTAAGACGACTTTGACGGCGCAGGCGCATATGGTTCAACGATCGCTGGGCCAGGTGTGGATCAGGGCATGAAGCATTGGGAACTGAGGCTGCTGGGGCAGTTGAGTATCGCCCTCTTGCTGACCGCCGCCCTTCTTGTCGCCCCGGCGACGGCCGAGCCGCGCGCCATAACCCAATATCGCCATACGGCCTGGACGGGCGTCGAGGTTGGTGGGGCCATACTGGACATAAGCCAGGGACGAGACGGCCTTCTGTCTCTCGTTACATCCGAAGGCCTGCGCCTTTACGACGGTGAGAATTTTCAATCCGTTCCGGCACGGATGCCTAACGGTGCGGCCCCACCCAACATCACCCGATCATTGATTACGCGATCCGGGGATCTCTGGGTGGGCTTTTTCGGGTCTGCCGGCGTGGCCGTCCTGCGGGACGGCGTGATGGTGGATCAGGGCTTCCCCAACGCCCAGCGACAGATCGTCGAACTTGAAGAAGGCCGCGATGGTTCGATCTGGGCGGTCAGCGCGCGGCCTGACGAAAGTCTTGCCCGTTGGAAAAATGGTCGCTGGGTCATCTACGGCGAGGCCGCAGGTCTACCGGATGGATGGATCTTTGATATCCGGATCGACCGCAGCGGTGTTGTCTGGGTCGCAGCCATGAATTACGTGGCCCGGCTCCGGCCCGGCGAGGCTCGTTTCGAGATTCTTCCTATAAAGGTCGAGGGGGGGCCGGGGCTGGCCGAAGACACCTACGGTCGGATGTGGCTGGGCGATAATGCGGGCGTGAGGCGCCTCCCTACCGACCTAGCGGCGTCTGCACAGGGGCTGGATCGTCCCTATGCGACGCCGACAGCCCGGCGCGTTCGGATCGCTTTCGGTCCGGATGGCGATCTTTGGGGCGCCTTGGATGGAGGCGGCGTATTCAAGCTCGATCCCAACGACGGCTCGGTCACGCAGATGACGCAACAGCAGTCTCTGACCGGCGACGACACCCTGGAAATCTTCGTGGACCGGGAAGGGGTGGTCTGGGTGGGCACCCAGTTCGGCCTGGACGCCTTCGTGCGCACGCCCGTCGTCGAAGAGCAGCGCGTTGGGCGGTTCTCGGAAAATCCCCACATGGCCCAGGATCAGGCAGGCATGATCTACGTCCTGAACGAAGGCTCGCTTTGGATCATCGGGCCCAACGACGGCCCCCGGCGCGTCCGGCGGGATGTCGATCCCACTTCTGGGTTCTGCGCCTCTACAAACGGGGTGCTCCTGATCCACGACCGCTTCCTGGAACGCTTCAAGGCGGGGCGCGTGGTCGAGACGCTCCCGCTGGATTCGCCGCCCGACCTCTGCTGCTGCGTCGAGGACGCAGACCGTCGGCTGTGGGTCGTCCAGCATAGCGGGGCGGTCGCCCTCATCGAACGCGGCGTTCTCATTGATAAAAACGGCCGCCTTCAGGGCCGGCCCGCCAAGGCCGTTCACCTGGACGGCTCAGGCCGCGCCTATGCGGCCGATTGGGACGGCGGCCTTTACAGCCTGTCTGACGGACGACAATGGCGCGCCGAGCAGCTGGGCATTGGCCCCGTCATGACGATCATCTCAACGTCCGACGGCCTTCTCGTCGGGGGGCAATCCGGCCTGGCACGGATTGGACGGACGAAAATTGACCGGCTCACCGCCGCAGCGCACCCATGGCTTGTAAGCGTCAGGGATATGCTCGAGACGCCAAACGGGGACCTCTGGGCTTTTACCACCACCGGATTAGCGCGCCTGACCGCCCAGGATCTGGCCATCGCCTTTCGCCAACCGAATCGACCAGCGCCCCATCTTCTCTTCAATCGCCTGGACGGGGTTTTTTCGGTCGCTGCGCGGGGTGACCAACCGAAGATGAGCCTGGACCGAGGCGGTCGGCTTTGGGTGTTGGGTCGGCGGGGCTTGATGCGCATGTCCATCGACGACCTTGGATCCAACCAACTCGCGCCCCCCATCACCATCCGCGGCATGACGGCGGCCGGGATCAAGCTGTCTTCCATGGGAGATCTCATCGTTCCCCCGGGGGCGAACCCGATCCAGATCGATTTTGTCGCCGGCAGTCTGCGGACGCCCGAGCGTGTCGCCTATCGCTACAAGCTGGAAGGTGTCGACAAGGATTGGGTCGAAGCCGGCTCGAGGCGGTTCGCCGTTTATGGCCGGCTGCCTCCAGGCAAATACCGCTTTCAAATCATCGGGTCGAACGACGACGGCGTATGGAACCCCCAGGGCGCCGTGCTGGCGTTCCAGGTCCTACCCTATTTCTGGCAGACTTGGTGGTTCGTCTCCCTCTCCGTCCTGGCCTTGGCCTTGCTGACCTGGAGCCTTTACCGGCTAAGGCTTCACGCCGCGTCCGGCCGTATCCGGGCGATGTTGGATGAACGGATGCGTGAGAGGGAGCGTATTGCAAGGGATCTGCACGACACGCTGATGCAAGGCGTTCAGGCTTTGATCCTGCGCATCCAGATCATCGCCGACGACCTGCCGCGCGGCTCGAAAGGCCGTGACGACCTGGACCAGGCGCTCGATCGGGCCGACCTCGTCCTCGCTGAAGCCCGCGAAAGCGTTCTGGACCTGCGGCAAAAGAGCGAAGACATCGATGACCGCCTCCGTCGTCTCGTCGCCGAGGGCCAAAAGCAGCATCCCCATGTGGTGGTCACACTCGATCTGGTCGGCAGCGTCGGATGTCTTGATCAGGAAATCGCGGACGAAATCGTCGGCGTCGCGCGCGAGGCGCTGACGAATGCGCTCGTCCACGCCCAGGCCTCCCACGTCACCGTGAGGTTCGAGACAGGAGTTTGGCGATCGGTCCTCATTATCGACGACGACGGTCAGGGCGTTCCTACGGCGGTCCTCGCCGCCGGAGCGCGCGCAGGCCATTTCGGCCTTCCGGGCATGCGCGAGCGCGCGGGCCGCATTAGAGGACGTATCAGCCTGACCAGCGGCGCCCACGGAACGCGCGTATCGCTTACAGGTCCCGGCCAGCGCGTCTCCTGGTCCTTGATCAAGGGCGAGCTGAGGGGTTGGGGAAGGCGGAATGCCCGTGTCTGAGGATTCACCGGGTCCCATCCGCGTCGTCGTGATCGACGATCATCCGATGATGCGGGAAGGCATTGTCGGCCTTCTACATCGAGAAAGCGACATGAGCGTCGTCGGCGAAGGCGAGGATGGTCGCGCCGGCGCCGAGTTGGTCGAACAGCTCCGGCCCGACGTCGTGCTCATAGACATGCAGATGCCCGGCATGGACGGGATGGAGGCGATCAAACATATCCGCCGGTCCGACAAGAGGACCTGCATCATCGTCCTGACGACCTATCCCGGCGACTCCCAGGCGCGCGCGGCGCTTGCCGCTGGAGCCAATGGCTATCTGCTCAAGACCTGTATCCGCAAAGATCTTCTGGATGCGATCCGAAGCGCGCACAGCGGACGAAGGGTCCTGTCGCCGGAGGTCGCGCATGCGATCGCCGTGCACGCCTATATCGACCCGCTCACGGAGCGCGAAAAGCAGGTTCTGCGCGGTGTCGCCAGGGGTCAGGCCAACAAGGAAATCGCCAGATTGATCGGGGTCTCGACTGACACGGTCAAGTCGGACCTAAAGACCATCTTCTCAAAACTGGACGTCGCCGACCGCACACAGGCGGTCGTCGTCGCCCTGCGCCGCGGCGAGTTGAAACTCATGGACTGAACTCGCCGGGCGACGTCGATGCCGCGCGATCGTATCGTTCGGTCATCCCGGTGCGCTGCCTTTCCGGCGCTAGCAGATCCAGCTCGCGTTGAGAAACCCCGTTCAAGACCTCGCCGGCTATGCTTCTAGCGTTCGTCTGGGCCAAACCCAACATCGGCTCCGCCGTTCTAGTTCACCGGGGGCTTGAGGCCCGCAGAGAGCTTAGTTCGTTCCGCTGGAACATCGAACACAAGGTGCTGAGGCGCAAGATCGAGCGCCAGCCTTCACGTCCTTGGGGGCATGTGGACTGCGCCCTTTGCGTTCTTTCTGCTAGCTGGGCACGCTCAATCTCAGACAGCAAAAAGCCGCCGGATCATTGATCTGGCGGCTTATTTGTTTGGGTGCGGGAGTAGGATTTGAACCTACGACCTTCAGGTTATGAGCCTGACGAGCTACCGGGCTGCTCCATCCCGCGGCAAACGGTAGTTTCGTGAGGAAGAACGTTTCGAGAAGACCGCTTAGAGCGGTGATTTGTTTTTCATCATCGGCTGTCCGCCTTGTAGACCCGGCGGCGACCTACTCTCCCGCGCCTTGAGACGAAGTACCATTGGCTCTGGAGGGCTTAACGACCGAGTTCGGAATGGGATCGGGTGGGGAACCTCCGACATAGCCACCAGGTCAACAAGGCGGACAGCGGATGATGAGAAGACATTGTCTGAGATTGCTTCGGTCAAGGAGCAATCATCGAATGAGTTTTGCTGAGAAACGATCAAACCGATCGGATTATTAGTACCAGTAAGCTTCATGGGTCGCCCCACTTCCACACCTGGCCTATCAACGTGGTAGTCTTCCACGATCCTCAGCGAAGCCTTGTTTTGAGGTTAGTTTCCCGCTTAGATGCTTTCAGCGGTTATCTATTCCATACTTAGCTACCCTGCTGCACAGCTGGCGCCATGACAGGTACACCAGAGGTATGTCCATCCCGGTCCTCTCGTACTAGGGACAGATCCTCTCAAGCTTCGAACACCCACGGCAGATAGGGACCAAACTGTCTCACGACGTTCTGAACCCAGCTCACGTACCACTTTAAATGGCGAACAGCCATACCCTTGGGACCTGCTCCAGCCCCAGGATGTGATGAGCCGACATCGAGGTGCCAAACTTTGCCGTCGATATGGACTCTTGGGCAAAATCAGCCTGTTATCCCTAGAGTACCTTTTATCCGTTGAGCGATGGCCCTTCCACTCGGGACCACCGGATCACTATGGCCGACTTTCGTCTCTGCTCGACTTGTCAGTCTCGCAGTCAGGCGAGCTTATGCCATTGCACTCGACGAGCGATTTCCGACCGCTCTGAGCTCACCATCGCGCGCCTCCGTTACACTTTAGGAGGCGACCGCCCCAGTCAAACTACCCACCACGCCATGTCCCGGGACCGGATAACGGCCCTCGGTTAGACGTCAACGACAGTAAGGGTGGTATTTCAAGGACGACTCCACCAGAGCTGGCGCCCCGGTTTCATAGTCTCCCACCTATCCTACACATACGGTCGCTAACGCCAAGGCGAAGCTATAGTAAAGGTTCATAGGGTCTTTCCGTCTGACCGCGGGAACCCCGCATCTTCACGGGGAATTCAATTTCACTGAGCCTATGCTGGAGACAGTGGGGAAGTCGTTACGCCATTCGTGCAGGTCGGAACTTACCCGACAAGGAATTTCGCTACCTTAGGACCGTTATAGTTACGGCCGCCGTTTACCTGGGCTTCAGTTCGACGCTTTCACATCTCCCTTTAACCTTCAGGCACCGGGCAGGCGTCAGACCCTATACGTCGCATTGCTGCTTCGCAGAGCCCTGTGTTTTTGCTAAACAGTCGCTACCCCCTGGCTTGTGCCACTCAGTCCTGGTTGCCCAGGGTGAGTCACGCTTATTCCGAAGTTACGCGTGCAATTTGCCGAGTTCCTTCAGCATAGTTCTCTCAAACGCCTTGGTATGCTCTACCTGACCACCTGTGTCGGTTTCGGGTACGGTCTCTGCTGGAGTTATTTCCTGGGACAACGCCCCCGCACACACAATCCAATAAGTGGGTACGAGTTAAGCCATCCGTCACTTCCAGCTGGTGCAGGAATATTTACCTGCTTCCCATCGACTACGCTTTTCAGCCTCGCCTTAGGGGCCGACTAACCCTGCGCAGATTAGCTTTACGCAGGAACCCTTGGTCTTTCGGCGAGAGTGTCTCTCACACTCTTATCGTTACTCATGTCAGCATTCTCACTTCCGATACCTCCAGCCAGGCTCACGCCTGACCTTCACCGGCCTACGGAACGCTCCGCTACCGCTTGCAGTAAACTGCAAACCCATATCTTCGGCGCACGGCTTGAGCCCCGTTACATTTTCCGCGCAGGATCGCTTGATCAGTGAGCTGTTACGCTTTCTTTAAAGGATGGCTGCTTCTAAGCCAACCTCCTGATTGTCAAAGCAATCCCACATCGTTTCCCACTTAGCCGTGACTTGGGGGCCTTAGATGATGGTTAGGGTTGTTTCCCTTTTCACGACGGACGTTAGCACCCGCCGTGTGTCTGCCCGATAGTTCTCTTGGGTATTCGGAGTTTGGTTAGTATTGGTACCGCTCGCGCAGCCCGCAACCATCCAGTGCTCTACCCCCCAAGGAATTCGTCGGACGCTCTACCTAAATAGATTTCGCGGAGAACCAGCTATGTCCAGGTTTGATTGGCCTTTCACCCCTATCCACAAGTCATCCCAGAATTTTTCAACATTCACGGGTTCGGTCCTCCAGTTGGTGTTACCCAACCTTCAACCTGCTCATGGATAGATCACCTGGTTTCGGGTCGTCATACGTCGAACTTAGCGCCCTATTCAGACTCGCTTTCGCTGCGCCTACACCTAACGGCTTAAGCTTGCTCGACACATGAAGTCGCTGACCCATTATACAAAAGGTACGCCGTCACCCCGCTTGGGGGCTCCGACTGCTTGTAGGCTTCCGATTTCAGGATCTGTTTCACTCCCCTTGTCGGGGTGCTTTTCACCTTTCCCTCACGGTACTTGTTCACTATCGGTCGTAGAGGAGTACTTAGGCTTGGAGGGTGGTCCCCCCATGTTCAGACAGGATTTCACGTGTCCCGCCCTACTCGAGTCTCTTGCTGTTTGATGACTACGGGGCTTTCACCCACTATGGCCGACCTTTCCAGATCGTTCGTCTTTATTTCACAAGAGCACTGGCCTGGTCCCGGTTCGCTCGCCACTACTACGGGAGTCTCGGTTGATGTCCTTTCCTCCGGGTACTGAGATGTTTCAGTTCCCCGGGTTCGCTTAATGAAGCCTATGTATTCAGCTCATTATACCTTTAAACAATCCGCCAATCGCCGCCCTGACCGAAGTCAGAACGAAGTTGGAAGACTGTAAAGGTGGGTTTCCCCATTCGGAAATAACCGGATCAAAGGGTGCTAGCGCCTCCCCGGTTCTTATCGCAGCTTGCCACGTCCTTCATCGCCTCTCTACGCCAAGGCATCCGTCAGAAGCCCTTCAACGTTTGATCGTTTCTCAGCAAAACTCATGCTTGGTTTATTCCGCCCGACTGGAAAGTTGCCGGGGGACCAAGCCTGATTTTTGTCAGACAATGTCTTCTTCTCGAACAAGACCTTCAAGCTCAGGGGAGCCGGTCACGTTCTTCCTTCACGATTTCAATGCACGCCAGCCTTACGGCCAACGGCAAACTCGAATGCGATCACAAGGTCCTGGTGGAGCCAGACGGAGTCGAACCGACGACATCCTGCTTGCAAAGCAGGCGCTCTACCAACTGAGCTATGGCCCCGTTCCATCAGGAACAGTGCGAAGCCCAGGAGAGCTGTCGGCGATGCCGTCTTGAGGCTGAGAACCCCCAGCGAACCAGAAGTCCTGGTAGGCCCGGGCAGACTCGAACTGCCGACCTTACGCTTATCAGGCGTACGCTCTAACCACCTGAGCTACGGGCCTATGGCAGCGACAGCCGGGCTATAAGACCCAGGCTCGCGATCGCGTCACCAATACATCAACCCGTATGGTCGATGCGTCGATGACGAAAGTGGAAAGAGAAACGGAGACGGCGGCGTCCCGCAGTTTATTGGAGCCTCAATAGACAGCCTCGTGAGAGACGGTCTGGAGAAGCATCCTTAGAAAGGAGGTGATCCAGCCGCAGGTTCCCCTACGGCTACCTTGTTACGACTTCACCCCAGTCGCTGACCCTACCGTGGTCGCCTGCCCCCTTGCGGTCAGCGCAGCGCCTTCGGGTAGAACCAACTCCCATGGTGTGACGGGCGGTGTGTACAAGGCCCGGGAACGTATTCACCGCGGCATGCTGATCCGCGATTACTAGCGATTCCAACTTCATGCCCTCGAGTTGCAGAGGACAATCCGAACTGAGACGACTTTTAAGGATTAACCCTCTGTAGTCGCCATTGTAGCACGTGTGTAGCCCACCCTGTAAGGGCCATGAGGACTTGACGTCATCCCCACCTTCCTCCGGCTTAGCACCGGCAGTCCCATTAGAGTTCCCAACTAAATGATGGCAACTAATGGCGAGGGTTGCGCTCGTTGCGGGACTTAACCCAACATCTCACGACACGAGCTGACGACAGCCATGCAGCACCTGTGTCCTAGTCCCCGAAGGGAAAGCCAGATCTCTCTGGCGGTCCAGGCATGTCAAAAGGTGGTAAGGTTCTGCGCGTTGCTTCGAATTAAACCACATGCTCCACCGCTTGTGCGGGCCCCCGTCAATTCCTTTGAGTTTTAATCTTGCGACCGTACTCCCCAGGCGGATTGCTTAATGCGTTAGCTGCGTCACCGAAATGCATGCATCCCGACAACTAGCAATCATCGTTTACGGCGTGGACTACCAGGGTATCTAATCCTGTTTGCTCCCCACGCTTTCGAGCCTCAGCGTCAGTAATGAGCCAGTATGTCGCCTTCGCCACTGGTGTTCTTCCGAATATCTACGAATTTCACCTCTACACTCGGAGTTCCACATACCTCTCTCATACTCAAGACACCCAGTATCAAAGGCAATTCCGAGGTTGAGCCCCGGGATTTCACCCCTGACTTAAATGTCCGCCTACGCTCCCTTTACGCCCAGTAATTCCGAGCAACGCTAGCCCCCTTCGTATTACCGCGGCTGCTGGCACGAAGTTAGCCGGGGCTTCTTCTGTAGGTACCGTCATTATCGTCCCTACTGAAAGAATTTTACAATCCTAAGACCTTCATCATTCACGCGGCATGGCTGCGTCAGGCTTTCGCCCATTGCGCAAGATTCCCCACTGCTGCCTCCCGTAGGAGTTTGGGCCGTGTCTCAGTCCCAATGTGGCTGATCATCCTCTCAGACCAGCTACTGATCGTCGCCTTGGTGAGCCTTTACCTCACCAACTAGCTAATCAGACGCGGGCCGCTCTAAAGGCGATAAATCTTTCCCCCGAAGGGCACATTCGGTATTAGCACAAGTTTCCCTGAGTTATTCCGAACCTAAAGGCACGTTCCCACGTGTTACTCACCCGTCCGCCACTAACTCCGAAGAGTTCGTTCGACTTGCATGTGTTAGGCCTGCCGCCAGCGTTCGCTCTGAGCCAGGATCAAACTCTCAGGTTGAGTTGACTTCTGACCTAAGCTTGAAGACCACCGAAGTGATCTTGGCATTAGTTCTACGTATTTTATTGACGAGTTCCCACGTCATCGATCCGAAGACCGACGCATGGTATCTTTTCAAAAAGACCGCAGATAGTCAGTGTCGTATGATAGCCTCTAGGACTATCGCTAGAACACCGCCGCCTGCGTTTCTCTTTCCATATCAACAATGTCAAAGACCTAAACCGCCTCAGCGGCCCGACTTGTTTAGCGCCGTGTCGTCGGCGGAGGCGGCGATTTAGAGAACCGCGAACCTCGTGTCAACCGCTCTTTTCAGAGATTTTGCAGACCCAAGACCGAAGCCTCAAAACCACAAAAAACCACCGGAGGAAAACGCAGAGGCTTTCCTCTTAACCGTTCGGCGATTCGATTGGAGCGCGGAACCTATTGAAACCAACCCAGGAAAGCAAGAAGTTTCTCAACTCTTTCTTCCCCTCAAAACCTCCGAAACCGAAGCTCCGAAGCCCTCAGGGCCGGCCCGTTTCCGAGCGAGGCGGTCCTATACGGGGGAGACTTTTAACCCGCAACCAGATTCTGAACCTTTGTGAAAGATTCTCGAAAACCGCCGATGGATGACCTGCGGCAGCCGGGCTCCTAGGCCGGATTACAGCCCGCCCAGACGGGGATATTCGATATTCAGTTGGAAGACGGGCCGTCGCAGATCGTTAGGCCTGCGAAATGCGGGGTCGCTACTGCCAAGGGTATTCAGCCCTGACCCGGACTCTGGCGCGTCGTATCGGCGGGAACGACTGCACGAAGAGCGCGAAGACGACACATCCCAGCAGGATGAATAGATAATAGGGATGGTCGTCGAGATCGCTGACGAAGACGGCCACCATCGTAAAGATGAAGGGCATGCCGGGGATCGTCGTCAGCAATCCATCGCTGAACCTCTCGCGTCGCGTCCTGCGTGAGCGATGGCCGCCGACGCCGGTCGCAAGAGCCAGCGACATGAAGGCGAAGATCATCATGCCGGCGAGGGCGATCACGACGATCAGCAGGATATCCGGCAGCGACATCGCATACCCCCAGCGGCATCTGCGGAAATCCTAGCCTTGTCGTCGGAATTTGCCAACGCGAGATCCATCCAAGCGTCGGACAGGGCGATACATCCACCGTACCCGCGCGCGGGACCTAAACCGTTCAAGGACCGGGGCTCGTAGCCGACGTGCGTTTCGACCGCCGCAGAGCGATCTGTCCAACGCAGAGTGTCTTGGGAAGAGATGGTGGACGCGACAGGGATTGAACCTGTGACCCCCTCGATGTCAACGAGGTGCTCTCCCGCTGAGCTACGCATCCGCCGTAGGGCTCCGAAAAATCACTCCGGAGCGGGAAGAGCGGTCGTATAGCGGCACGCCCGGACGGCATCAAGCCGATTTCACGGCGAGAATACGATTTTTGGCCGAACGCCGTTAAGCCCGCCGTTCAGCCGCCTAATCCCCACGTCAGGCGGCGACCATCCGCTCGACCTCATTGACCAGGTCGCGCAGGTGAACCGGCTTGGACAGGACCTTGGCCTGGGGCGAGGCCTGGGCGGCGGTCAGGGCGACGGCGGCGAAGCCGGTGATGAACATGATGCGCAGGCCCGGCTGACGGGCGGCGGCGACCCGGGCCACCTCGATCCCGTCGGCGCCAGGCATGACGATGTCGGTGAGCAGCAGATCGTAGGGGCCGTGTTCAAGCGCGTCGATGGCGTCGTCGCCATTCTCGCAGTCGATCACCTGATGCCCCGCCCGCTCCAGCGCCCGGGTCAGGAAACCGCGAAGCGAACTGTCGTCTTCGGCCAAAAGTATGCGCGCCATTCGAGAAGTGCCTGTTCTAATCCGGGCCGCAGCCTAGGCCGCCAAGCGTAAACCGGCGATGAAATTCCGGGCTCTACCGCCTTCCTTCCACAACGAAACGCGCTATGCGGGACCTATGAGTACGGACGGGGCCAGTTTCGCGATCAGCCTGCCGCCCCAGGGGGCGCCGGAGACGGCCCTGGTCTTCGCCTCCCCCCACTCGGGCCAGACCTATCCCGAGGACATGGGCGCTGTCGCCGGCCTGGCCCGATCCAGCCTGAAGAGCGCCGACGACGCCCTGGTCGGAACCCTGGTCCAGGCCGGTCCCCAGAATGGCGCGCCCTTGATCGAGGCGCAGATCGGCCGGGCCTATCTGGATCTGAACCGCGACCCCGCAGAACTGGATCCCGACCTGATCGACGAGGTCGAGGGACCGGTCGGGGCCAAGACCCGGGCCGGGTATGGCCTGATCCCGCGCCTGACCGGCGACGGTCTGCCGCTTTACGACCGCCGCCTGTCGCGGGCGGAGGCCGAGGCGCGGATTCGCACGGCCCACACCCCCTATCATGACGCCCTCGCGGAGCTGATGGCCCGAACGCACGACCGCTGCGGCCGGGCGGTGCTGATCGACTGGCATTCAATGCCGTCGCGGGCGGTGGGCGCCGAGGTGGTGCTGGGCGATCGGCATGGGACGTCGTGCCGGACGCGGCTGACGCGCCGGCTGCGCGATCTGTTCGAGGGACTGGGCTGGCGGGTGGCGCTGAACCATCCCTATGCCGGCGGCTGGTCCACCCAGGTCTGGGGCCGTCCGGAGGACGGCTATGAGGCGATCCAGATCGAACTGAGCCGCAGCCTCTATCTGAACGAAGCGAACCAGACGCCGAACGCCGCCCACGGCGCGACGGCCAAGGCCCTGAACCGCGTCATCGCCGCCCTGTGCGCCGAAGCCTGGGCTGACTGATCAACGACAAGTCAAAAAAAAGCCGCGCCCGGAGGCGCGGCATATAAAGTCTATAGGGAGGAAACGCCCAGGAAGGGCAAGACGCCCGGAGGCGTCGAAGGTCAATCTAGGTTGCGATGCACAATCGGTCAAGCGCCGACAGCGGTTTTGGGGTCACGGGTTGTTACGCAATTGCGGCGCCTTCCGCCGCAATTCGCCGCTTTGGCGACGTCGCGGACCGTCCGACCCTACCGCAAACGCAAAATAACCGTCATTCACCCAACAGGCGACGCGCCGTGCGGATCGCGCGGGCGGCCGGAGAGGCCTCCTGGCGATAGATCAACAGGCCGAAGGACGAGGCCACGCCCAGGGCCAGCCACAGCGGCCCGAACAGCCAGGCGGCCGCCGCCAGGGCGAAATAATAGCCGCGCACCCCCTGGCTGAACGAACTCAGCGCCGGGTTCAGCAGTTCGGCCGCGGCCTCGCCGAAGGCCTTGCGGTCGGTCTTGTGGTGCAGTTCGGGGGCCGAGCCAATGAGGGCCAGGGTGTAGTTCATCTGGCGCAGGGCCCATATGAAATCCAGGAAGCCGCGCGCCAGGCAGATCAGCACCAGGGCCAGCTTGGCCTCCAGGATCTTGATCGGCACATTGTCCGCCCCAACCGCGGCGAAGCCTTCCAACTTGCTCTCGCCGCCGAACAGTATCCCCCCCACCGCCGCGATCAGCAGCAAATTGGTCGAGGCGAAGAAGGAGGCCGAGTTGATCGAATGGCCCATCAGCTGGCTGTCGACCAGGCGGATTTCCCGGTGGGTCATCGACGACATCCACACCCGGCGGACATGGGCCATGTCTGCGTTCAGCGAACCGCCGTGGCGGCCAATGATCTTCAGGATCGGCGCATAGCCGAGCCAGCAGATAAAGAAGAGCGCCAGCGCGGCCCAATCAATCCAGGTCATGGCGCGAAATGAACCCAGTCCGGGGCGGGGCGCAAGGGCGTCGACTCACGTCGTGCTTGCCCCGACCGCGCGCGCGGCCTATCACCCATCGCCCAATATTCGCAGTCGCAGCAAAAGACCCGCCATGAACCTCGACGCCATTCCGGTCGGCCCGAACGCCCCCTGGGACATCAACGTCATCATCGAGATCCCCCAAGGGGGCCTGCCGGTGAAGTATGAGATGGACAAGGCCTCGGGCGCCCTGTTCGTCGACCGCTTCCTGCACACCGCCATGTACTATCCCGGCAACTACGGCTTCATCCCGCACACCCTGTCGGATGACGGCGATCCCTGCGACGTCATCGTGCTGAACCCGACGCCGGTCGTGCCGGGCTGCGTCATCCGCTCGCGCCCCATCGGCGTGCTGAAGATGGTGGACGAGGCCGGCGGCGACGAGAAGATCCTGGCCGTGCCGGTCGACAAGCTGAACCCCTATTACACCGAGATCGCCAGCTATCGTCAGCTGCCGGCCATCCTGATCGAGCAGATCGAACACTTCTTCACCCGCTACAAGGATCTGGAAAAGGGCAAGTCGGTCACGGTCAAGGGCTGGGGCGACGCCGGCGAGGCCGCCGAGTTGATCGAGATCGGCATGAAGGCCCATCAGGACAAGCTGGCCGCCAAGAAGGCCTGATCCAAGGCGACATCGCCGACCCCATCAAGGCGTCCTCCGGTCCGGGGACGCCTTTTTGCTGGGCGGGATGTCAGGGGCGTGCGGCGACGGCGGACAGGTCGGTCGAGGCATCGAGCGGAATCCCGGCCGCCTTGCGTTCGGAATACCGGTCCACCAACTGAGCGGCGTGCGGGCGGGTCAGCATCGTGAACCGCACCAGCTCCTCCATCACATCGACGATACGGTCGTAATAGGCCGACGGCTTCATCCGGTCGTTGTCGTCGAACTCCATGAAGGCTTTGGCGACGCTGGACTGGTTGGGGATGGTGATCATCCGCATCCACCGACCGAGCAGACGCAGGGTATTCACCGCGTTGAAGCTCTGCGAGCCGCCCGACACCTGCATCACCGCCAGGGTGCGGCCCTGGGTCGGGCGCATACCGCCCATGTTCAGCGGCAGGTGGTCGATCTGCAGCTTCATGATCCCGAGATCTGGCCGTGCCGTTCCGGGCTGCACCAGACCATGGCTTCGGACCACATGGCGTGTTCGCGCAGCTCGTGGACGGCGGGGTGGTCGTCGCCCGCGACCTGATCGGTCAGGGGCAGGTCGGACGGATCGAAGATGCGGGTCTCGCACCCCATCCGCCGCAGCAGCCGCGCCGCCTCCTCCACGCACAGCCGCGAGAACGACCGTTCGCGCAGCGAGCCGTACAACAGCAGCACGCGCGGCGCCGGCTCATCCGGCCCCAGCCCCGCCGCCGGCGCGGCTTTAAAATAGGCCGGGTCGAGCGCCGGCAGATGGTCCGGGTCGGGCAGGAGGCGAAGGCGGCTCATACAGCCACCCGGCGGCCGTCGGCGTCGATCACCACCTCGCCGTCCTCCTTGACGAAGGGCTTCAGCCCCTCCTCGGGCAGCAGGTCCAGCACCGCCTCGGACGGCCGGCACAGTTTCACGCCGCGCGGCGACACGACAATGGGCCGGTTCATCAGGATCGGATGGGTCTCGATCGCATCCAGCAGCTGGTCGTCTGACAGGCCGGGATCGCCCAGACCCAACTCGGCATAGGGCGTGCCCTTCTCGCGCAGGATGTCGCGCACCGATCCGCCCATCCGTTCGACCATCTGCGCCACCAGGGCCCGGCTGGGCGGGGTCTTCAGGTATTCGACGACATGGGGCTCGATCCCGACATGGCGGATCAGGGCCAGGGTGTTGCGCGACGTCCCGCAGGCGGGATTGTGATAGATGACGACGTCCATGGGGGCCTCAGTCGCAGCAGGGGGCCAGTTCGGCCAGCAGGGGTTGGCAAAGTTCAGCGCGGCCCTGGCAACAGTCCTTCAGCAGGAACAGCACCAGGTCGCGCAGCCGATCCAGGTCGGCGCGATAGACGATCGACCGGCTGTGTCTTTGCGACCGGATCAGCCCCGCCCGCGACAGCACGCCCAGATGGGCCGACATCGTATTGGCCGGCACCGCCAGCCGATCCGCCACCGCCCCGGCGGCCAGACCGTCCGGCTCGCTCCGAACCAGCAGCCGAAAGGCGTCCAGCCGCGTGGACTGGGCCAGGGCCGCAAGCGCGAGGATGGCGGGTTCGGATTCCATTATTCCAAGATACTGGAAATATAACCCGGCGCAAGCTACAGGATCGCGGCGGACGCCGGTCCGCGCCACGGACGCCCCCATGATCGTCGCCTTTCTGATCTTCGCCGTCACCATCGTCCTGGTGCTGTGGCAGCCCAGGGGATTGCAGATCGGCTGGAGCGCCCTGGGCGGGGCGGCGGCAGCCCTGCTGCTGGGGGTGGTGGCCCTGAACGACATCCCCCTGGTCTGGGGCATTGTCTGGAATGCGACGGCGGCCTTCATCGCCATCATCGTCATCAGCCTGCTGCTGGACGAGGCCGGATTCTTTGAATGGGCGGCGCTTCATATCGGTCGCTGGGGCGGCGGTCATGGACGGCGGCTGTTCGTGCTTGTGGTCCTGCTGGGCGCAGCCGTCTCGGCCCTGTTCGCCAATGACGGGGCGGCCCTGATCCTGACGCCCATCGTCATCGCCATGCTGCTGGCGCTCGGCTACGGCCCAAAGGCGACCCTGGCCTTCGTCATGGCGGCGGGCTTCATCGCCGACACGGCCAGCCTGCCGCTGGTGGTGTCCAACCTGGTCAATATCGTCTCGGCCGACTTCTTCGACATCGGTTTTGATCGCTATGCGGCGGTCATGGTCCCGGTCAACCTGGCCGCCGTCGCCGCCACCCTGGTCGTCCTGTTCGCGGTCTTCGGGCGCGACATCCCCAGAGCCTATGAGGTCGAACGCCTGGCGGCGCCCGACACGGCGATCAAGGACCGCGCGACCTTCATCGCCGGCTGGCTGGTGCTGGCCCTGCTGCTGGTCGGCTTCTTCGTTCTGGAGCCCCGAGGCGTCCCCGTCTCCGCCATCGCCGCCGCCGGCGCCGTCGTGCTGCTGATCGTCGCCGGGCGCGGGTCGAAGATCAGCACGACCAAGGTCCTGCGCGAGGCGCCGTGGCAGGTCGTGATCTTCTCGCTGGGCATGTATCTGGTGGTCTATGGACTGGGGAACGCCGGCCTGACGCGCCATCTGGCCCAGCTGATGGACGGGTTTGCTGAAGGCGGAGTCTGGGGCGCGACCTTCGGAACCGGTTTCCTGACCGCCGTCCTGTCGTCCATCGCCAACAACCTGCCCACGGTCCTGATCGCGGCCCTGTCCATCGACGCCTCGTCGGCGACAGGCCCGGTGCGCGAGGCCATGATCTACGCCAATGTCATCGGCAGCGACCTGGGCCCCAAGATGACCCCCATCGGCTCGCTGGCCACCCTGTTATGGCTGCACGTCCTGGCCCGAAAGGGCGTCCGCATCGGCTGGGTCTACTACATCAAGATCGGCCTGATCCTGACCCTCCCCGTCCTCGCCGTCACCCTGACCGCCCTGGCCCTGCGGCTGACGGTGTAGGCGGCAACAGCAGCCGGCGACGCCCGGCCCCCCGCCCGTCTCCTCCCACCTCTGGGGGAGGTGGCGCGGCGCTCCTTCAGCGCCGTGACGGAGGGGGTGCGTCCGCGAGGCCGGCGCCTGTGCGCTTTTGAATCACGGGTTTCTGAGATCAGAAGGGCCTGCGTCCAGGGCCCCGCAGGCCAACATCTCCTCGCCAGGGAAGTCGTTGCGGACGCCGTGTAGTCGCAACATCTATACGAGCGCCTCCCTCATCCCGGCGTCATCGCCAATCACGAAACGGAATGACTTCTCACGCGGCTGCCTCGCACTCTCGCGACAAGCAGAAGGTGAACGCCGCTCCACCTAAGTCGCTACACGTGACGTCAAGAGATCCCCCGTGGCGTTCGACAATGGTTCGCGTAACGGATAGGCCGAGCCCCATCCCAGACGTCTTCGTTGTCATGAGCGGTCTGAAGATGGTCTCGATCTGATCAGGCGCCACGCCGGGACCATTGTCAGTGACGCTGAGCTCAAAGATCGTGTCGGAGATCGCTCTCCCCACCAGCCGGATTTTGCCATCGGACCGTCCAGTCAAGGCTTCGGCGGCGTTCCGCACCAAGTTGATCACCGCCTGCTGGAACTGGATACGTTCAGCGCGGACGTGATCATTGGCCTCATCGATGATGATCTCCAGAGCGACGCCGGCGTCGCTCTGAATTAAGGAGAGGATCCCATTCAGATCGCCCACCATTTCTGAGACACGCTCGACCTGAAGGTCGCGACTGTCATGGGAAAGCAATTCCCGCATGCGGCGTATGATCGATCCTGCGCGCAAGAGCTGTGCCTTCGCAAGATCGAGGGTTTGGCTCGCGCTTGCGCTGATAGGGTCGGCTCTCTGAAGGACACGTTGGCTAGCGTGGATGTAAGTGGTGGCGGCCCCTAACGGCTGGTTCAGCTCGTGCGAGAGAGTCGCAGCCATCTCTCCGAGGGAGTTCAAACGCCAAACCTGGTTGAGCTGAGATTTAAGCTCCCTAGACCGCGCCTCTGCACGCTCAATATTCCGGGCCTGCGCCCTGCGAGCGGAGATATCTCTGATGTTGGCGTGTATTCGAGGCCCTCCGGATTCATGGGACACAGACATCCAAAGTTCGATGTCGAGATCAGAGCCGTCTCGCCGCTTTGCCGGCAGTTCAATTCGACGCCCCAAGCGCGCCGCCCCGCTCTCCTGCCACCGCAGCATTCCCTGCCGATGCGCTTCCTGCTGCTCCGGAGGAACGATGATCGTCACATTAGCGCCGAGCGCCTCCTCTGCGGGGAAGCCAAACAGGCGTTCTGCGCCCACCGACCAACCCACAATCCGGCCTGCGACGTCGCAATCAATGAGGGCGTCTGCAGAAGCGGCCAACGCCTGACGCATCGCTGCGGTGCGGTGACGTTCGGTGAGTTCGGCTTCGCACGCTTCCGCCAGGAGTTTCAATCTGGAGACCAGACGTGGGTCATAGGTTCTCGGTCGGGGATCAAGCACGCTGAGCGTGCCCATGGTTTGGCCGTTTACCGTCAACGGAACCCCAGCGTAGAAGCGGATGTAGGGCTCCCCCGTCACGTAGCGACTATTGCGAAACTGTGGGTCCGCCAACGCATCGGGCACCCACGACACGCTTGTTGGGTTCAACACCGCGTGTCTGCAAAAACTATCGGCGGGAGCTATGAAATCACTGTCGAACCCAGCCCCGCCCACGACATAGATGCATGAGCGTTCGACGAGGCTTATCAACCCCACGACGGATTCGGAGATGTTGGCGGCTAGCGCGGCAAGAACCTGCAGGCTTGGATCACGTTGGCCTGGGACGAGTCCGAGGGACTGAAGCATCGCCAGACGCTGGCTCTCCGCTGTCAAACTCTCCGCCTCCATCAGGTGATCGTGGCACAGGTGAAGCCTGTTTGCACAGCCCGTCGGCGGCCTGAACGTCTGCTCTGCGGCGAGGACCCAGGTTCCGGTGTTGGCGCATACGCGACATTGGTGAAGAGCCTTAGGCTGCCGCCAATCCCCAGCTCCGCGTCGGACGCTCGAGATCACAGCCCCTTCCCATCTCAATTCCGCAACCAAACCCCCGCCTTTTCAACCCCCTGCCCTCCGCAACCGCCCCTCAACCTATCACGCCCCAAAACCGTGTCATCATGTCCGCGGTCTTTGACAACTGAACCCCCTCGCCCATCCCGTCCCGACCCGCTCGGCCGGCACGCCTCGCCCGTCCACGAAGATTGTACGAAAATAGACTCCATTTTTTTGCAGTGGATTGAGTCTATTCTCGCCCTGGAACGGCCCGTCGGCCCCGCCCCCTCCCGCTCGGGCTTTCGGCGCCCTATCTGCAGTCCATGACTGACCTCTCCCCCCGCGAAATCGTCTCCGAACTGGATCGCTATATCGTCGGCCAGGACGACGCCAAGCGCGCCGTGGCCGTGGCCCTGCGCAACCGCTGGCGTCGCAAGCGCGTGCCCGAGGATCTGCGTGACGAGGTGACGCCCAAGAATATCCTGATGATCGGCCCCACCGGCGTCGGCAAGACCGAGATCGCCCGGCGGCTGGCGCGGCTGGCCGGTTCGCCCTTCCTAAAGGTCGAGGCGACCAAGTTCACCGAGGTCGGCTATGTCGGCCGCGACGTCGATCAGATCATGCGCGACCTGGTCGAGAGCGCCCTGGTCATGGTGCGCGACCGCCGCCGCGGCGAGGTGCGGGCGCGGGCCGAGGGCGCGGCCGAGGACCGGATCCTGGACGCCCTGGTCGGTCCCGGCGCCGGGCCGGCGACGCGCGACAGCTTCCGCAAGAAGCTGCGGGCCGGGGAGCTGGACGACAAGGAGATCGAGATCGCCCTGGCCGACACCGCCTCGCCGATCCAGGGGCTGGACATCCCCGGCGGCGGGGCCGTGGGCCTGCTGAACCTGTCGGAGATGCTGGGCAAGATGGGCGGCGGCCGCACCAAGACGGTCAAGCTGACCGTCCGCGACGCCACCGCCCCCCTGATCGCCGAAGAGGGCGACAAGCTGCTGGATCAGGACAGCCTGACCAAGGAGGCGCTGATCCTGGCCGAGAACGAGGGCATCGTCTTCCTGGACGAGATCGACAAGGTGGCCGCGCGCCAGGGCGCGTCGGGCGCCGACGTCTCCCGCGAGGGGGTCCAGCGCGACCTGCTGCCCCTGATCGAGGGGACCACCGTCTCGACCAAATACGGGCCGGTGAAGACGGACCACGTCCTGTTCATCGCCTCGGGCGCCTTCCACGTCGCCAAGCCGTCGGACCTGTTGCCCGAGCTTCAGGGGCGGCTGCCGATCCGGGTCGAGCTGAAGGCCCTGACGCGCGACGACTTCAAGCGGATCCTGACCGAGCCCGAGGCCAATCTGATCCGTCAGAACCAGGCCCTGCTGGCGACCGAGGACGTGACCCTGACCTTTACCGATGACGCGGTCGAGGCTCTGGCCGACGCGGCGGTGGCGGCCAACTCGGCCGTCGAGAACATCGGCGCACGGCGGCTCCAGACCGTGCTGGAGCGGGTGCTGGAGGAGACCAGTTTCAAGGCCTCGGACCTGGCGGGCCAGACCGTGGCCTTCGACGGGGCGGCGGTGCGCGACAAGCTGAGCCTGTTGACCAAGGACGTGGATCTGAGCCGGTTCATTCTCTAGAGACGGCCTCGCCTTCCCGGCGGTTCCGGCGGCGCATCAGCCGGTCGGCGACCGCCTCGGCGTGGCGCTGGGTGAAGGCCAGAGCGGCGGGGTTGCCGCGCTTGGCGCCGATGCTGTCGGCGACCTTGGCGCCCCGTTCGCCTATGGGCTGGGACTTGCCGGTGGTGGTGTCTATCGCCGTCTGATGCTCGATCTCGGCGTTCAGCTCGGCCCCCATCAGGATCACCTGCACCGAAAGCCAGGTCCACAGCAGGAAGCCCATCATGGCCGCCAGCGGGCCATAGGAGTCGGTGCGGACGAAGTTGGTCAGGTACCAGCTGAAGACGAAGGAGACCGTCAGACTGACCACGGCCGCGAAGATGGCCCCCGGGGTCAGCCAGCGCCAGCGCGCCTTCTGCCGGCACGGCCCGAAGCGGTAGATCAGGGTCAGGGCCGTCACATAGCCGACCAGCAGCAGGGGCCAACGGAACAGGGCCATCAGGCCCCACTCCTCCTCCAGGCCGAACAGACGCACCACCACCGGCACGCCCACCACCAGCAACGAGCTCACCAGCACGGCCGCTATGGCCCCGACGGTGAAGCCCATGCACAGCAGGTTGTAGCGGACGATGTTGCGGCGCTCGACCTCGTGATAGGCGATGTTCAGCCCGTAGAAGAGCACCTTGACCGCCCCATTGGCCGTCCACAGCGACAGGGCCAGGGTCCAGATCAGGGTGAAGGTCAGCTGGCCGTTCGAGTTCGCGGCCAGCCGCTCCATCTCCCCGCCCAGGAAGGCGGCGATGCTGCTGGGCATGACGCCGTACAGGAACTGCAGCCGGCTCCAGGCGTCGGCCGGGTCCGAGAACAGGCCGTACAGGGTCACGAACGTCCCCAGCAGCGGGAACAGGGACAGCAGGGTGAAGAAGGTCACGCCCCCGGCCACGAACCCGACCCGGTCGCCGAAGTAGGAGCCCCCCGTGCGCCACAGGATGTCGGTCCAGCCCTTGTGCGGGATGTGTTCCGGCCGGGCGGCGAGGCGGCCGCGACCCGGCTCCTTCGTTTCGTAGTCCTCCGGCGTCGGGGGCTTGGGCGGCAGGGGTTCGGGGCGTTCGGGCCGCAGCTCCAGCCCGACCTTGTGGCCCTGGGTGTAGAGCAGATGGGCCGCGCCGGCGCCGGCGCTCAGCCCGCCCAGGACCGCCGCAACGAACTTCCACAGCGGGCGGCGGGGGGGAGGCGTGGAAGACTTGAACCTGGACATCAGCAGGCGAACGGCGCAGCGGCTGCGACGTTCCCGCCCGGCGCGCAACCGGCCGTGCTTGAAATCCCGGCCGCGAAGGGCCAATCACCCGAAATGACCACCGAGCCTCTCTCCCCCAAGCCGAACGACGGCGCCGCGACCCTGCTGACCGTGTGGAAGGCCGCCCAGGCCCGCCTGAAGGGCGGCCGCATCGACAGCCCGGCCATCGACGCCCGCCTGCTGCTGGAAGCCGCCGCCGGCGCCAGCCGTATGGACATTCTCACCGATCCCTACCGGATCGTCACGCCCGAGCAACAGGCCGAGTACGAGGCCATGGTCGAACGCCGCCTGCGCCGTGAGCCCGTCTCGCGGATCGTCGGCAAGAAGGGCTTCTGGAAGATCATGCTGAACGTCACCCCCGACGTCCTCAGCCCCCGCCCCGACACCGAGACCATCCTCGACATCGCCCTGCTGGCCTTCGCCAAGACCCAGGCCTTCAGCATCGCCGACCTGGGCACAGGCTCGGGCGCCATCCTGCTGGCCCTGCTGGCCGAGCGGCCGGCGGCCCAGGGCGTCGGCACCGACATCTCGACCGAGGCCCTGGCCGTGGCCAAGGAGAACGCCGCCAACCTGGACCTGAACGAACGCGCCGCCTTCCTGAGGACCGAATGGGCGGCCGGCTTCGGCGACGCAAGCTTCGATCTGGTGGTGTCCAACCCCCCCTATATCCCCACCGACCACATCCCGACCCTGGACCCCGAGGTCCGCGACCACGACCCGCACCTGGCCCTGGACGGCGGCCCCGATGGCTTGCAGGCCTATCGCGACCTGGCGCCCGAGGTGAAACGGATCCTCAAGCCCGGCGGCGTCTTCGCCGTCGAGATCGGCTGGGACCAGGGGCCCCAGGTCAAGGCCCTGTTCGAGGCCCAGGGCTTTGCCGACGTCAAGGTGATCAAGGACCTGGGCGAACGCGACCGCGTCGTCACCAACGGCCCGGACCCGAGGACCAACCCGATCCCGCAGGAGTGAGGGCGGGGGCCGGACCGGCGCCCTGAAAACAGCGGCTGGAGCGTCGCATCTGGTCTGCATGGCGGGTGCGCCTGTCGTAAAAACAGGGTGACAAAGCGCCAAAGCGCCAAATCCGATCTGCATTCCGTCTGAACATGCGCCATGCCGCCCCCTGGTCCTGAACCTTCGCGGGCGACAGGATGGCACGGTTTTCGGGGGTGATTAGGAGAAGGCGGTTCAGAGGGGTCAAGGCCTTGATAAGGCGGAGGTTCGCGTCTCGAATTGTGCGCGTTCGACCGCAGAGGCGGACCTTCCCCCGCTTGCGGGGGAAGCAGCAGGCCGTGGCGCGCAGCGACACGCCTGACGCATCCCGCCCGTCACCCTCCGGGTCGCGTCACGGAACCCGGGAAACCCTCATCCTCGATGGGCGGCGTCCAGTTCGGGTCATTGACGGGATACCAGCCCTCGGCCAGATCGCGCCAATCGGGGTTGGCGGCCTCGATCAACTGCAGCTTCCAGTCCCGCAGCCATTTCTTGAGCCGTTTCTCGCGGCGAATGGCCTCCACCACCCAGACGTGCTGTTCGAACCAGACCAGCCGGGTGCAGCCATAGGCCTTGCCGAAGCCGTCGAAGACGCCGGTCCGATGCTTCCACACCCGCGCCTCCAGGTTCGCCGTCATGCCGACATAGAGCGTCCCGTTGCGCCCGCTGGCCATGATATAGGTGGCGATGAAGGTGCGCTGGGTCGGCATTTGCACAACCTAGACGACGCATCGCCTTTCGTCATCCCCACGCCCCGCTCTCTTTCGTCATCCTCCGGCGAGCGCAGCGAGACCGGGGGACCCAGCGGCGCGCGAGAGCGCGAACCTGTCGCGGACGAGGTGTTCCCGCAGCGTGCGGCGGATGGATTTCGCCTGACGGCGCCGCTGGGTCCCCCGGTCTGCGCCGCGAAGACGCGGCTTGCCGGAGGATGACGAAAGGAGGGGACGGAGGCTCAATGCACCCGCGCCTTCCCGATCTCCAACCCGCCCTCGCCGGCCGTCACCGCAATCACCCCGCCGTCCTCGATCTCGCCGGCCAGAAGTTTCCGCGCAATCGGGTCCACTAGTTCCTTCTGGATCACCCGCTTCAGCGGCCGCGCGCCATAGGCCGGGTCGTAGCCGCGGTCGGCCAGCCAGGCCAGGGCCGCGTCGTCGAGCGACAGGTTCAACCGGCGGTCGGCCAGCAGTTTTTCGAACCGTGACAACTGGATCCGCACGATGCCGCCCATCTGTTCGCGGCCCAGGCGGTGGAACAGGATGATCTCGTCGATCCGGTTCAGGAACTCCGGCCGGAAGTGGGCGCGGACGGCGTCCATGACATAGGGGCGGACGGCTTCCACATCGTCGCCCTCGCCCTGTTCGGCCAGATACTGGCTGCCCAGGTTGGAGGTCATGATGATCAGGGTGTTGCGGAAGTCGATGGTGCGGCCCTGGCCGTCAGTCAGGCGGCCGTCGTCCAGCACCTGCAGCAGGACGTTGAAGACGTCGGGGTGGGCCTTTTCGACCTCGTCGAACAGGACGACCTGATAGGGGCGGCGACGCACGGCCTCGGTCAGGGCGCCGCCATCGTCATAGCCGACATAGCCGGGAGGGGCGCCGATCAGGCGGGAGACGCTGTGTTTCTCCATATATTCGGACATGTCGAGCCGGGTGATGGCGGCCTCGTCGTCGAACAGGAACTCGGCCAGGGCCTTGGTCAGTTCGGTCTTGCCGACGCCGGTCGGGCCCAGGAACAGGAAGCTGCCGAGCGGCCGGTTCGGGTCGTTCAGGCCGGCGCGGGCGCGACGCACCGCATCGGAGACGGCGGCCAGGGCCTCGTCCTGACCGACGACGCGGCCGCCCAGGGCCTCTTCCATCTTCAGCAGTTTTTCGCGCTCGCCCTCCAGCATCTTGTCGACGGGGACGCCGGTCCAGCGGCTGACGACGGCGGCGATCTGTTCGGCGTCGACGACCTCGGGGGTCAGGGGGCCTTTTCCGGAGGTCTCATTGGCCTCGGCCTCGGCCAGTTGTTTTTCAATCTGGGGGATCTGGCCGTAGGCGATTTCGGACGCGCGACCGAGGTCGCCGGCGCGTTGGGCGTTGGTCAGTTCCAGGCGCAGGCGGTCCAGGGTTTCACGCAGTTGCGCGCCCTGGCCGACCTTGTCCTTTTCGGCCTTCCACTGGGTGGTCAGATCGTCGGACTGGCCTTCCAGATCGGCGATCTCGTCCTCCAGCTTTTCCAGCCGGTGCAGGGAGGCCTGGTCGGTCTCCTTCTTCAGGGCCTCGCGTTCGATCTTCAGCTGGACCAGGCGGCGGTCGATCTCGTCCAGGGCCTCGGGCTTGGAATCCACGGCCATGCGGACGCGGCTGGCGGCCTCGTCGATCAGGTCGATGGCCTTGTCCGGCAGGAAGCGGTCGGTGATGTAGCGGTTCGACAGGGTCGCGGCGGCGACGATGGCGCTGTCCGAGATGCGGACCCCGTGGTGGACCTCGTACTTCTCCTTCAGGCCGCGCAGGATGGAGACCGTGTCCTCGACCGTCGGTTCGGCGACGAAGACCGGCTGGAAGCGGCGGGCCAGGGCTGCGTCTTTTTCGACGTGTTTGCGGTATTCATCGAGCGTGGTGGCGCCGACGCAGTGGAGTTCGCCGCGCGCCAGGGCGGGCTTCAGCAGGTTGGAGGCGTCCATGGCGCCGTCGCCCTTTCCGGCGCCGACCAGGGTGTGCATCTCGTCGATGAACAGGACGATGCCGCCCTCGGCCGCCGAGACCTCGTTCAGGACGGCCTTCAGCCGCTCCTCGAACTCGCCGCGGTATTTGGCGCCGGCGATCAGGGAGCCCATGTCGAGCGCCATGACAGTCTTGTCGCGCAGGCTCTCGGGCACGTCGCCGTTGACGATGCGCAGGGCCAGGCCCTCGACGATGGCGGTCTTGCCCACGCCGGGTTCGCCGATCAGGACGGGGTTGTTCTTGGTGCGCCTAGCCAAGACCTGGATGGTGCGGCGGATCTCTTCGTCGCGGCCGATGACCGGGTCGATCTTGCCGTCGCGGGCGGCCAGGGTCAGGTCGCGGGCGTAGCGTTTCAGGGCGTCATAGCCGTCTTCGGCGCCGGCGCTGTCGGCGGTCTTGCCCTTGCGGACCTCGGCGATGGCGGCGTCCAGCTTTTCGGCGTTGGCGCCCGAGGCCTTCAGCACCTCGGCGGCGACCCCGCCCTCGCGCGCCAGGGCGGCCAGCAGGCGTTCGGTGGTGACGAAGGCGTCGCCGGCGGTCTTGGAGGCCTCCTCGGCGGCGGCGAAGACGCGGGCGGTGTCGCCGTCCAGATAGAGCTGGCCCGAGCCGCCGGTGACCTGGGCGCGCTTCTTCAGCGCGGTCTCGACATCAGCCTCGGCGCGTTTGGCGTCGCCGCCGGCGGCGGTGATCAGATTGCGCGCCAGACCGTCGCGTTCTTCCAGCAGGATTTTCAGCAGGTGTTCGGGGGCGAACTGCTGATGGCGACGGGCCAAGGCCAGCGACTGGGCCGACTGGACGGCCTGTTTGGCGCGGTCGGAATAGAGATCGAGATTCATAGTCGTGTCCCCTCGTGAGGCGGAAATGGTCCGACACGCCCTCTGGAGCAAGCGACGCGTCCGTTCGCAGGAAGAAGTGGGTGTGTTGAACCGGCCACACAAGAGCCCGAGCGGGGGCGGGCGCGCCTTGACCGGGGTCAATTGCGGCCAACACCGGTCCGGTTGGTGTCGGAAACGAAATATTTGAATGAATGCAACGGATTAGCCGGGACTAGGCGTTTAGCAGACATCTATTCACCTACGGAAAGGCGCTGTCCCATGCGCAAGTCTATCATCGCAATCGCCGCCGGCCTGATGGCCCTGAGCACCGTCTCGGCCCAGGCCGCCGCCCTGGACCAGAACCGCCCCTCGCCGGACCGCCAGGAGCAGCATCAGAACGACAACCGCTCGAACAACGACCAGGGCGGCCAGCACCGGGATTCCTACGGGTCGTGGTCGTCGAGCTGGGGGTCGCGCCCGCCGGCGCCGCCGGCCCACTTCAAGCGCCAGTCCAACTGGTACGCTCACGTCCGCGCCTGCCAGCAGCGCTATCGCACCTATAACCCGCGCACCGACCGCTACACGGTTCGCGCCGGCCGCACGGCGGTCTGCAGCCTGTAAGATCTGACGAAGGCCGGGCCGTTGCGACGGCCCGGCCTAGAGTCGCGTCTCCCAGGCCGTCCAGGCCGCGATCAGGATCAGGCCGGCCGCCATCACGGCCCGCACCCTGGGCCCCTGATAGCGGGAAACAGACCGGCCGGCCTGGGCGGCCGTGACGACGATGAGGCTGTGCACCGCCACGCTGATCGCCACATGAACCCCGCCGAGCGTCAAGGCCTGAGGCAGGGCCGGACCGTGATCGGGTCGGATGAAGCCCGGCAGGAAGGCGACGTAGAACAGGGCCGCTTTCGGGTTGAGCAAATTGGCCGTCAGCCCGCGCAGAAACAGGGCGCGTCGCCGGTTTTCCGTCTCTTGCGTCGGCCTGGCGGGATCGCTCTCGCCTCGCCAGGCCTCCCAGGCGAGCCAGAGCAGAAACCCGACCCCGGCCCAGCGTACGGCCTGATACAGGGCGGGCCATCTCAGTACGAACTCGGTCAGGCCGAAGGCGGCGGCCAGCATCCACAGCGTCAGCCCCAGGGTGATTCCCGCCACCGCTGAAAGACCGGCCGTACGCCCCTGTGATACCGACAACAGCGCCAGCCAGCCCATATTGGGGCCCGGCGTAAACTCGACCAGAACGACCGCGGCCAGGAATGGCAGGATCACGCCTGGATCTATCGGCCCGCTCGTCAGGAACTCCATCCACGCCTCCTGCCCCTCGTCTAGGCCGTGTCGGCAGCCGGGTCCAATCGCGAGCTTGGGCCCAGACTGAGCGTTGCATTCGGCCGGGCGGGGCGGCTAAGCCTTGGCCGTCCTTCGTCGGAGTGCTTCCATGACCATCCGCCTGTCGCGCCGCGCCCTGTTCGCTTCCGGAGGCGCTGCGGCGCTGGCGGTCCAGTCCGCCCCCGCATGGGCCCAGCCGGCCAATGACGACGCCGCCCTGGCCGAGGCCGTCGACGCCTATGTCAAAAAGGCCATGGCGGCCTGGCCCGAGCAACCGGCGCTGGGGATCGCCGTGGTCAAGGATGGAAAGCCGGTGCTGACGCGCGGCTATGGGGTCAAGGTCCAGGGCAAGGCCGCTCAGGCCGACGAACACACCCTGTTCGCCATCGCCTCCAATAGCAAGAACGTCACCGCCGCCGCCCTGGCCATACTGGTCGATGAGGGCAAGGTGAAATGGGACGCCCCCATCAAGACCTATCTGCCCGACTTCCGACTGTCCGATCCCTATATCACCGACCATATCACGGTGCGCGACACCCTGAGCCACCGGGCCGGGTTCGGCCTGGGCGCCGGGGACCTGCTGTTCTGGCCCAACAGCGACCGGACCCGGGCCGAGGTGATCGCCCAGGCCGCCTTCGTGCCGATCGAGGACGGGTTCCGGGCGCGCTATCACTATTGCAACCTGATGTTCGTGGTCGCGGGCGCGGTGATCGAGGCCGTGTCGGGCCAGACCTGGGAAGACTTCGTCCAGACGCGCATCCTGGACCGCGTCGGCATGACCGAGACCGTGCCCCTGGCGCGGCTGGCCGATCCGGCCAAGTCCGCCCTGCCCCACGGCCGGGTCGGGCCGCCGCTGCGCTATCAGGGGGCGATGACGCCGATCGCGGCCTCGATCGTCGAGGTGTGGAACTGGGATTCGGCGGCGGCGGCGGGCGGGATCTGCACCACCCCGGCGGACTGGGCCAAGTGGATGACCGTGCGGCTGAACGACGGCCTGCTGCCCGACGGGACGCGGCTGTTCTCGGAGGCGGCGGCGCGCGAGATGGTCCGGCCCAACATCATCACCGGCAGTTCGCCGGGACCGACGGCGGAACTGCCGAACCGGGCCATCGCCTCGACCTACGCCATGGGATTCCAGGTTCAGGACTATCGCGGCGAACGGCTGATCAGCCACGGCGGCGGCTCGCCTGGCGGGATTTCGGCGACCGTGCTGGTCCCCGGCCGCAAGACCGGTTTCAGCATCTTCTCCAACGCGGAGGAGAGCTTCCTGCTGCGGGCGCTACGCTCGGGCATCGCCGACCTGTGCATGGGCAAGGTGGATGTGGACTGGATCGCCGATTCCAAACGGCTGGAGACCGAGGGGAACGCCAAGTCCATCGCCGCCGCCACCGAGATCGACGCCAAACAGGCGGCGGGCGCCGCGCCGTCCATGCCGCTGGAGGCCTACGCCGGAACCTGGCGCGATCCCTGGTACGGCGACATCCTCATCACGCCCAAGACCGAGGGGCGCGGGCGCAATCGCAAGACCGGCCTGTGGTTGAGCTTCACCCACACCCCGGCGCTGCAAGGCTGGCTGGAGCCCTATGACGGCGAGACCTTCCGCACCCGGTTCCCGGACAAGCGGGAGGAGGACGCCTTCGTCACCTTCAACATCCAGACCGCGAAGCCCGCCACGGCGACGATGAAGGGGGTCTCGCCCGACATCGACTTCTCATACGACTATCAGGACCTGAGATTGACGCGGGTTTGAACGGGCGTCGTGTGACCTAGGGTCGCAAAAGCGGAACGGATGCGGGGCGCCTACGCTGTCCTTTCATATAACGAAAGGACACATCGCCATGTCGAAGATGAACAACAGCCGCGCGCTGGATCGCGACGAAGCGGAAATGGTCGAGCAGAGCAAGGCCCTGGACGGGCTATCGGCGTCGGAGTTGCGCGACCTGATCGGCCGATTGCGGGCACGCCGCGACCGGGCGCAGCGTCAGATCCGGTCCCGCACCCGCGCGGCTCAGTCTGAAGGCCAAGCCAGGGCGGCCGATTCCGGACCGGACACCGGTGCTCGCGAAAAGAAGGCGTTGCTGAACGAAGCCGCCGCGCGGGTGGCCGACGAGATCAAGGGCCGCAAACAGAGCCGCAAGTCTGACAAGGGGGCTGTGGCGACGCAAAATCTGCGGGACGCCGTGGCGCGGAAAGCCGCCTCTCCGTCCTGGACTGGCCCGGAGGACCGAACCGCCGACACGGGGCCTGCGGAGACTCCCAACACCAAGATCGCGCCATCAGGCGCCCTGCATGCTGAAGGCATGCGCGCCGTGATTTCCCGAACGTCGGCCAGAGGTAATCGGGAGCCTGTGCGAGGTCGCGTCTGTCTCGAGGGTTGATCTCGAGCAGTTCCAGCCTCGCATCCTGCCGGGGCCGCGGCACGACCAGCCGCCAACGGTTCTGGCCGATCGACGATGGGGCGATCTCGACAGGCCGTCGGTCGTTTCAGCGATCAGGTCTGGTCCAAGCCGATGCTTCACGGCAAAACGAGGCAGGCCTGTCCGAGACCGGAACTCTCGAGGCGACATCGGCGCCATCAACTCCATAGCCGCACCGCCGACCCGTAATGTGAAGCATTCATAAAGTTTCGGCGGGCTGCACGGACGGCCGCGTCCCTTGAGCTTGGGGGCATATCTCAGCTCCGGTTCAGGGACTGCGGTCGATGAAAAATCTTTCGTTCAAAACAAGACTTCTCGCGTCGTCGATGGCGCTATTCTCCATGGTCGCAGCGGCGCAGGCCGCCGCTCAGGACAGGACAGCCGCCGCGAGCGAAACCGCCGAGGTCGGCGAAATCGTCGTCGTCGGCACGCGCAACGACGCCATGCGCACCCAGATGCGCAGCGACAACGCCGTCAGCGTCATGTCGGCCGAGGATCTGGAACATACGGCGGTTCACAACGTCGCCGAGGCCCTGGCCCTGCTGCCGGGAATTAGCGTCCAGAACACCGGCAACTCCTTCTTCGGCGGCGTCGACGGCGCCTCGCGCGGCGAAGGCATGTTCGTCGGCGTCCGCGGCATGAACTCCGAGTTCACCCTGGCCCTGATCAACGGCGTCAACGCGGCCCAGGGCATGCCCTATTCGCGCCAGGTGCAGCTGTCGCTGCTGCCGCCGTCGGGTCTGAAGACCATCGTGGTCAACAAGAACTCGACCGCCGATATGGACGGCGACGCGATCGGCGGCACGATTGATTTCGTCACGCCTTCGGCCTTCAGCATGGCCGACGACTATGCGTCCCTGTCGGTCTCCGGCCGAGTCGAGAGCCGCGCCCGCGATTATGACGAAGACGGTCTGGGCGGCGGCGTCAGCGGCGAGATCGCCCGCCGCTTCGGCCAGGGCGACCAGTTCGGCCTGTATGTCAGCGCCTTCTACGACAAGCGCAACTTCGCCAACTCCATGATCGCGGGCCTGATGGCGGCCCAGAACGACGGCGGGTGGGCTTATCTGCATTCGGCGACAAACTCCGGTGAAGGCACGAACCCGGCCGGCGTGGACCAGGAAGCGAATCTCGCCCTGACCGGCCTGAACTTCGGCGTCTCTACCGGATACACCGAGCGTTTCGGCGGAAACTTCTCGCTGGACTGGCGCGCCGACGACAGCCTGGACGTCTATCTGCGCGGCTCCTACGCCTTCGCCGAGACCCAGCAGAATTCGACCCTGAACCAGCTGATCCAGAACCGCGCCCGCGTCTCCAACGCGGCGACCGGCCTGTACGACCTGAACCTGACCAACTCGTCGGTGCGCATGTGGTACACGACCAATCCCGAAGATGCGGACCTGACCACCCTGACCTTCGGGGCCGTGAAGCGTCATGGCGCCTGGACCTTGTCGCCGTCGATCTTCTACTCCTATGGCGGCAATGATCGTCCGGACCATATCGAGGCCTCGATCCGCAACAACCAGTCGGACAAGTACAACACCGGCTCGCTGCTGCCCTACAGCGGCCTGTTCGCCGGCTATGACAAGGACGGCTATCCGATCCCGCTGCTGACCCCGGCGCAACGCGACCTGATCAACAACTCCGGCAGCGCCCTTCTGGCCCGCCGCGCCGGCCAGAGGACCGAACAGTTCTCGAACCAGCAGAAGGTCGGCGCCCGGTTCGACGCCCAGTACGATTTCGACGGCGGCGCCCTGTCCTACGTCAAGACGGGGGTGAAATACGTCGAGAGCCATCGCCGCGTCAGCAGCCACGACTGGACCAACGATCATTTCGCCAATCTGCTGGGCCGTCCGGGCGTGACCTGGGACGAACTCGGTCTGGTCGAGGGCTATTTCGACTCGGCCTATCCCGGCCTTTACGACTTGCGCGCGCCGAAGGTGAACCACGACCGTCTGGTCGAACTGTTCAACCAGTATTTCGACGCCGAGGCCGCAGCGGCCGACCTCTGCTACCTGAACTGCAACACCCTGAAAGGCGACGAGAATGTCGCCGCCGCCTATGTGACCGGCAAGTGGGATTTGGGCCCGGTCGAGGTCATTCCGGGCCTTCGCTACGAACACACCCAGATCGAGAACACCTACTGGAACAACGACGACAAGGCGAAGCGGTTTGAGTCCAACTCGACCGAGTACAACGAGTGGCTGCCCAGCCTGTTCGTCAACTATCGCCCCAACGATGAGGCCGTGTACCGGGCCTCGATCACCCGCGCCTATATGCGCCCGGCCCTGGTTCAACTGGGCGGGTCGGAGACGACCGAACGGGGCGACAACTCCATCACCGTCACGCGCGGCAACCCCGACCTGGAGACGCTGAAGTCCTGGAACTTCGACGCCTCCGCCGAGTGGAGCAACGACTTCGGCGGCTACGCCATGGTCGGCGGCTACTACAAGCAGTTGTCGGACTACATGTATGACAACGGCTCGACCACCGTGAACGGCGGCGAGAACGGCGTCGGGACCGACTACAACGGCGAAATCTTTGATCGCGTGACCATCGTCTCGCCGACCAACGGCGGCGACGGCTACGTCAAGGGGATCGAGATCCAGCTGTACCAGGCCTTCGACATGCTGCCGGGCTGGCTGTCGGGCTTCGGCGCCGGGGCCAACTACACCCGTCAATGGACCGAGGTGGACATCGGCGGGGGCGAGAAACACCGGATGCAGAACGCGCCGGACGAACTGGCCAACGTCAAGCTGAACTACGCCTGGCGCAACCTGACGCTCGACCTGAACTGGAACTATTCCGGCGAGACGGTCACGGCCTACAACCGCGTCGCCGGCCTGGACTACTGGACCCGGCCGATCCGCCGGACCGACCTGCACGCCGGCTATGCGTTCGACAACGGGGTGATGCTGGACCTGTCGGTGTCCAACCTGTTCGAGGACTACAGCTATTGGGCGCACGTCGGCCGCAACAGCCTGGCGCTTTCGGACGTGGTCAATTCCGGCCGCACCACCCTGCTGACGCTGAAGTACGACTTCTGACGTCGGCTCGGGGGCCCGGCGCGTTCCCCAGCGCGCCGGGCCGCCTTCATCAAAGACCTTGCATGATCCGTTCGTTCGCCGCCGCCAGTCTTTGCATCCTGATCGGAGCCGGGAACGCGCTGGCCCAGACGCCCCGCACCACTGCGGCGATGGACCGGTTGCGAACGGCGGCGAACGAATTGACGGACGCCCGCCTGCGGGCGGAAACCCTGTCGGCGCTGCAATCCCGGCCCTGCGTTCGTCACCGGGTCAATCTGACCGCCGCCGATGAGGCGGCGATCCTGGACGCCCTGCGCGCCCAGGGCCTGATGTCCGCCCCGGTCGACGCCGCCGAGATCCAGGACCAGAGGGCGGCGGTATTCCCGCCGGTCGCCGGCTCCGCCGCCTGCCCCACCCCGCTCCAGCCTTTAGAAGCGGCGCCTGGCGGCAATGCCGGCTCGCATCACGACTGGCCCGGCGGTCTGGTCGACCATGAACAGTTCAACCTGCGCCTGGCCCTATCCCTGGCCGCTCTCTACGAGGCCGAAAGCGGACTTCCGGTCGATCGCGACGTCCTTGTCGCTGCGGTGCTCTGGCACGACTGGGCCAAGGCCCTGGTCCTGACGTTTTATCCAGACGGCCGTCTTGCGGAGGAACGGGCCATAGCCGGGGCGGGCGCGCACCATGTGCTGGGGCTGACCGAGGCCATGGCGCGCGGCCTGCCGCCAGCCCTGATCCTGACCCAGGCCTGCGCCCATGTCGCCCCGGTCGGCGAGGACAGGCGCAAGGTCGAGGCCTGGCTGAAAGCCGCAGCCATCATCGCCCGAACGGAGTGGACCCTGCCCGCCGTGGCGACCCGCGAATGCCTGATCAGCAACGCTGCGGACGACAACTGGATTCACGCCGAGACCTCGGTCCAGGTCGCCGACGCCGTCATGGCGCGACTGGCGCCGCGCTTCGGCCATCCGACGACAGACGACGCAGACTACCGGGTTCGACTGCGTAATCCGGCGCTGGAAGCCCTCGGCGCGGACAGGATCAGGGCCCTGTTCGAGCAACAGGGTGACGACGGCGTCGAGCGGAATCTTCGCGCCTCGGGCTTCTAGAAGACACTTCTTAGGGTGACGACCACGCGTCTGCCGGAATCCACAACGTCCGAAAGGGCGGTGCTGTCGCGGCCGACGTGAGCCCAGTAGGAGTATTCGCCGGTCAGGTTGGTCACAGTAACATCCAACCGGGTGCGCTGGTCGAACCGCCAGCGCGCGCGGGCGTCCAGCCGCGCGGCGGACCGGACCCACAGATTGTCCCAGTCCCCCTCGGCCTCCAGAACATTGTAGGCAGACAGATAATCGTCCGTGTAGTTCAAGCTCAGAAACACGGCCGCGCGGCCCTGTGAGTAGGCCAGTTCCGCGTTGCCCAGCCATTGCGGCGCATTGACCATCGGCTGCGACCGGCCCAGCACCTGGCCCAGATCCACTCGTGACCACTGACGGCTCAGATTGACGTCCAGGGTCGCCTCGCCGCCCAAGCCGAAGGGGTCGCCCAACGGCAGGAACCATTCCACCTCCAGGCCACGCGTGTCGCCGCGCCCCCCGTTTCGCGGCGTGACGATACGATAGTCTCCGTCCTGCGGCGCCACCCCGACGCCCAGGCCGGCGCCGCTTTCGTAAAGATAGTGATCGATGCGCTTGGCATAGGCTGAAAGACTCAACGCGCCACCGCCCGGAAGCCCTCTCTGGTGCGACAGATCCAGGTTCCAGGCGCTGGCGCTTTTGAGGTCGGGATTGCCGCGCGTGACCGTGGTCACCCCGTCCAGGGTCTCCGTCCGCGACCCGCCGCCCAGTTGCATGAAGGCCGGCCGGCTGTACGACCGCCAGACCGCTGCACGCCAGACGCCGCGATCGTTCGGCCGCCAGGACAGGTTCACACTGGGCAAAAATGCGTCATAGGCGCTGCTGTTCACGCCCCAGCCGCCCGGCGTCTCGACCCGTTCCTCCTCGGACATCACCCAGAAGCGGTTGACGATGTGCGTCCGCTCGTAGCGCAGGCCGAACTGGGTTTCCCAGCCGCCGACGACGCGGGTCGCCATGGCGTAGACGGCCTGAACCGTCTCGCGCCCCGACTGGGTGTTGCAGTTCAGATTGTCGACGTACAGGGTTCCACAGGTGTCGAAACTCTCGTCCGTGCGATTGGCCTCAAACAGCGCTTCCAGCCGGTCATGATCGATCCGGGGGATCGACCAGTCGTACAGACCCGGAAAGACCTGGGCGTAGGCGCCCCGCGCGATTCCCAGCGCCTTCCAGGTCAGCCCGGGCCTTTGATACAGGTCGGCGAAAAACCCATTGGTCCAGTTTCGGTCGGTCAGATCCCGATCGCTCCGCGTCAGCTTGGCGCCCAAGCGCAAACTGCGCCACGCCCCGCTGTCGGGCCTGAAGCTCAGGCCGAAGCCGCCGCCATAGCGAAGCTGTTGGCTGAACTGTTCCGTGCGCTGGCCCGCGCGGCGCGCCAGCAACGTCGACCCGGCCTGATCCAGATCCTGGAACACGCTCTGCGGCCATTGAGGAACCGGCAGACCGTCGCGATAGGTCACGGTCACACCGCCGAAGGCGCGGGGCGACTGGCCGATATTGTAGGCGTCGTTCTGATTGATCCAGGCCGACGCCTCAAGGTGATCGGGCCGGGCGCTCTCGCCGCGACTGGCGAACAGATACGGCGACAAACGCCAGCGCCCTTCGACAGCCTCGGCGGTCAGGCTGGCTGTGGACAGGGAGACGGTGTCGGGATTGGTTTCGTACCAGACCCGCGTCGACAGATTCTGGACCGACAGGCGATAGACGCCCGATCCGTCGTCGCTCCAGGACTGCGGCCCGCTGACCACCTGGCTGAAGGTCGAATTCTGCTCGGTGTGCGCCTGAGCATGGGTGGCGTTCAGACGCAGGTCCAGACCCGGCGCGGCGCGCCAGTCCAGCGCCATGGCGTAGTTCTGCAGTCGGCTGCGGCCGCTTGAGACTCCGACGTTCAGACTGGTCTGGATCAGGTCGTCCTGAGGCCGGGACACATCGATCGGCCCGCCGGCCGCCGAGTTCGACCGACTGTAGGCCCAGCCTCCGTCGTTCTGCGCCGCCATCACCCCCGCCAGCTCCGAGTTGACGAAACTGCGGTCCTCGTAGGCCGCCGCCGCATAGAGGCCCAGCCGTCCGTCGGCGAACTGACGCCCGTGCTCGACCCGGATAGCCTCGCCGAGACCGGATTCGCCGTACGCGCGCGCCCGCGTCTCGACACGTTCGCCCAGGGTGACGGCCGTCCAGGGCGAGCGAGACAGGTCCGCCGGACCAGGCGTCTGGAAATCCAGGGCGGCGCCGATGAAGTCGCCGTCGAGATCAGCTCGGCCGGTCTTGTGCACCACCACCGTCTGAAAGGCCTCGGGCGGAAGCAGGTTCAACTGCACCCCGCGCGAATAGGGCAGGCCCTGAGCCACGGATACGCCGTTGATCATGCTGAGATTATATTCAGCGTTCAGGCCCCGGTAGGCGGCGTACAAACCTTCGCCGCGCGACGCCGAGTCGATGCCGCCGATAAAGGATCGGCCGGTGTTGATCACGGTCATGCCTGGAAGGTCGCCCAAGGCCTCGGACAGGTTCTGGGCCGAGCCCCGGGCCATGTCCTCGCGCGACAGGCTGCGGACCGCCGACGGCCCTTCCAGGTCGCTGGCCAGGCGGCGTTCAACCCCGGCAAGGTCCAGGCGGCCGGCCACGACCTGGATCGGCTCGAGCTCAGCGGTCGGCGGGGAGGCGGGCGGCGCCTGGGCATGGCGTGGACGGGCGACAATGACGAAGGTTCGGGCGTCCACCCGTCGCGCTTCGAAACCCGCGTCGGCCAAGGCCAGGTCGAAAGCGCGCATCACCTCGATCCGACCGATCACGGCCCGGCTGCGACGTCCCTCCAGCCGGTCGGCAGGGAACAGAATCTGCACCCGTCCCTGACGGGCCAACTCCCGCAGGGCCGAGGCCATGGGCTGGGCGGGAACATCGAAGACCGGAACGCGACCCGCAGCCAGCGCCGTCGACGGCAGGACAGCCGCCATCGCCACGCCGCCGACAAACCGTAGAAAAGGGTGACGACCGTCACAGCCCATGTGGGACGATCCGTGAATTAACCCCGCGACTGGGCGGTTTCTAAGGTCCGGCTGCAATGGAATGATGACATGACGTCATCTGATTTGGCGGCCTGTCGACGCGGCTGCGTCACTTGAAGTACAGGCTCAAGCGAGTTCGGATGTTTGACGGCGTCGCACCATCGATGACAGCTTCACAGAAGCCGACAGATGCCCAGAGCCGGGCTGCGGCGATCATGGCCGAACTGCTGCAGCGGTTCGACACACGGCTGCGTCGGTATCTGGTCCGGTTTCTCGCGCCCGCCGACGTCGAGGACGCGCTTCAGGACATTTATCTGCGTCTGACACGGTTGGCCTCCGGCGTCCCGCCGCCTGAGTTCAACGCCACCTATGTATTCAAGACCGCCGACAGCGTGGCGCGCGATCTTCGTCGTCGCCGGATGGGGCGCGGCGGCGATCGCCACGTCGAAGTGCCGGACGACCTGGCCAACGACGCCCCCTCGCCCTTCGACGAATTGCGCTGGCAGCAAAACGCCGACCTGCTGCGCCGCGCCATCGCCGGCCTGCCGCGCGACCAGCGACTGGTGCTGATGATGCACCGGATCGAGGGGCTGACCCTGGTGGAGATTTCAGACCGCAGACGCATCCCGCTGCGAACGACCCAGCGTCTGCTGGCCGATGCGCTTGCCACTTGCCGACACAGGCTTAAGGATTGTGGATGGTTCGAACAGTAATTCCCTTGCGCCCCCCGATGCCCCCCTCGGCGCGCCCCCCGGTGCGCGACGACGAAGCCGACGCCTTCGTCGCGGCTCGCCTGGCTGAGGAGCGGGGCGAGGTCGTCGATCCGCGCGCGGCGTCGGAGATCGACGACGTCTGGGATGCGATCGGCCAATTGGACACCTCTGACTTCGCCGTGGACGAGGTGAAAACACGTCCCGCCGTGAGCCGCCGCGCCTGGCTGGTGGGCGGAACGCTCGCCGCCGGCGTCGCTTTCGGCGGCGTCTTCCTGTGGCGTGCACAGCCTGTCGTCCACGAGACCGGCGTTGGCGAGCGTCGCACCGTCGCCCTGCCCGACGGTTCCCAGGTCACGCTCAACACCGCCAGCCGCATAGAGGTTCGGTTCGGCGGCGGTCGCCGTGAAGTCGTTCTGGCCGCCGGTGAAGCCTTCTTCTCGGTGCAGCGACAGGCTGATCATGCGCCGTTCGACGTCTTCAGCCACGCGGCGCAAATCCGCGTCACGGGCACCCGGTTCAACCTCTATCGGCACGCGGCCTTCACCGACGTCGATCTGCTCGAGGGCGGCGTTACGGTGGGCCCGGCGAACGGCCAGACGCGCGATCCGGCGAACGCCGCTGTAAGGCTCGCGCCCGGTCAGGCGGTGCGCGTCTCCGCATCCGGTCGCCCCGGAAGCATCACCAGCGCGCGCATCGGACGGATACAAGACTGGCGCAGGGGCCTGGTCAGTTTCGACCGAACCCCTCTGCCGGTCGCCGTCGCTGAAATGAACCGGTACAGCCGCGCCCCCCTCCGGCTGGACGACGCCGCGCTTGGACAACTGCGGATCGACGGCGTGTTCGAGACGGGCGACACCGCCGCCTTCGCCAAGGCGCTGCACGGTCTGTACGACGTCGCCGTTCGCCAGGACGGCGAGGCGTGGCGCCTGTCGTCGCCCTCCGGCGCGACGAACGCTCGTCGCTAAAGATATGGAGTATCGGGACCACTTAAGACATGCTCAATCCGAGCCCGCAATCGTTGGGTTTAGGAGTCTGACCACTTAAGCCGACCACTTAAGAGCTGCTCAAATTGGGCCGAAACCACCTAAGACCGGCTCAGTCTCGGATCGGTCATTGAATGTTCAGTGGAAATCCACGCCGCGGCGTCCGGCTTCCATAAGACCCAAGAGCTCACGCAGTGGCGCTCCATCGCTTCGAGCTTGATCGCCCGGAGCCGCCCCTGCCGCTCCGACGAAACGAACATCGTGTCGAAGACTGCGTCGGAATGCTTCCCCGCGCGGAAAGTTTGCAGCGCCTACTAGCGGGCAAACTTGTCGCAGAACGTCCCTGGCGTGTCCCCTAGAGATGGCGAGCGGCAACGCGCCTTTCTAAGCCATTGTAATGTTGTCGGGGCCACCCAAGGCCTCGTTAACCTGACAGCTCCCTTAAACATTTGATGCCCTGCAGATGAGACGAACGACCACAAATAACAATCCAGGGACATATTGACGATCATAATAGGTTGTGCAGAGATGGTCGTGCAGTGCTGCCCCTGTTTTTCACACTCTCCATTCAGGAGTTCATTATGCGTGCATTGACGATGCTTGAGCTTGACGCTGTCGTCGGCGGATCCGAAGGCAGCGGCGGCGGAAGCAGCGGGAGCGGCAGCTCCGGTGGCGGTTCGTCTGGAAGCGGTTCGTCTGGAAGCGGTTCGTCTGGAAGCGGTTCGACGGGCGGCGGGTCGTCCGGGAACGGCAACACAGGTGGAAACCCGACCATCGGATGGGGTACGACAACCGTCAGCGGCCCCAGGTCGGCACCTGAATCCGGTCCCGGCGGCGGCCGAACCGGTGGCGATTCCGGCAGCTTGTATCCGCCGATCACCGTTACAGGTCCCACCATAAAGTGGCCGAGCGGCACGACTGTCGGCGGCGGCGTCACCGATGATGGATCCGGCGCCGGCGTAAGGGTCACGATCCCGTTCTAGGGTCACAGGAGCTCCGAGGCGTTGCTTAAGGCGTTCAAAGGTGGTCGGCTGATCGCCACTATTTTGGCAGCGACAGTCCCGGCCGCCCCCAGTGGGGCGGCCGGGATAGCGCCCGACGAAAACACGCTTGCCGGCCGTTCGACGATCTATTCCGCGACGGGTCCTGCTATCGTCAGAGTCAGGGATGGCTGGACCATCGAATTGGCAATGATCGCAAGCGCCGCAGGCATCGATAAGTTGGACTGGAGGCAGCGCTATGCATTGGATGAGCCCTCCTATGTTCACGGCTGGCGACTGCGCCAAATCCTCTGCGACACCGAGCAACCGAGCAAATGCCTTTTGGAACGGCGTCTGAGCGAGGTTAGCGAATGGTCTGAACTCGACCTCGCTGGCACCACGACCCAAATGGAGTGGCGTAAAATAGCGCCAGGAAGAGTCCTCGATTTCGACGCAGGCACCAGAAATGTGCTTCGCTCGGTGATCACCGGCGCAGCGGTAGTTAGCCTGGTAAAGGGCGCGCTCGACGACCGCCTCCCCCCTCTTCCGATCTGGTCGGCCGACCCGGCGAACAGCAACGCCACTGCGCGCTTTCTACCGTCGAGAGGCGGCGAGCGGCCGGTCTTGCTCATGACTGGCGGTCCAATCGCCCATTGGCAGATTATCGACAACCAAGCCCGATCACCACAGCGGCCGGCTCCGGGCGAACTCACCGCTGCTCTGAGCAACACGCTATATTTTTCGACGTCTTCGAGCGACGAGCAGGAAAGCTGGCTGGGCTATTTAGCCATTCCCGAGGCTGGCGCAGGTTGGAACCAAACTTCACTGGCCTATCATGGCAGCGGCGACGCACCGGTTATGGCGACGAACGCAAGCGACGGGCGGTTGTGGCGAGACAACAAGGGTGCCGCCCTTTTGGCTGACGGTACGCTCTTGGCTGTGACCCGACGCGCTCCATTGTTGGACCTGTCGGAGATTTGCCACCCGGCCCCTGGCGTTGATGCCGAGGCTCGTCCGATTACGGCTCTGCAGTCCTGGACGGAATCATCGGCAGCGCTGGCCGTTCACGGAGGCGCGCCGGGCAGTCAGGCAGTCATAGTCCTGCGCACCGGAATCGGCGGGCGAGTATCAGCCAAAGCGCTGATCGCAGCGTCGCGAGATGGCGCAGCCGAGGCGATCGGTATCTGTGGTCAATCGCAGTTGCGCATGGTCGACCTGCCCCTGCCCGAGCAGCCTGCCGCTCTGGAGACTCTGGCGGTGGAAACTCATACGGCAGTTTCGCAGGACGGAACGCCAGTCACCTATGATGTCATCGGCAAGCCCGAGCAGACCGGTCCGATCATGATCCGACCTTATGGCGCTTACGGGCTAGCCCCGGCCCGCTACTTGGCGCGCCGTCTCGAACAGGATTGGGTGGCGAAGGGCAACCGGCTTGTAGTGCCTCGCCTTAGAGGGGATGCGGGTCCGCAGGACTGGATCGAAGGCGGGCGCGGAGATCATAAGACGCGCGCCGCGGCCGACTTGATCGCGGTCGCTCAGGATCTGGCGGATAGGGAAGCCGGTCAGGCCCGTATCGATTTGGTCGGGATTAGCGCAGGTGGGTTCGTCGCCGCAAAAGCCGCGTTCGCGCGGCCGGATTTGTTTGGCCACGTCCTCTTGATATCGGCGGTACTGGATCTGTCCCTCTCTCAAGCTCAATATGAAGGGAGCTTTGACCGGGCCGAGTTCGGTTCGCCACAAGGCGGCTTTGAAGCCTGGTTCGGCGGCGGCCAAGCAGCGTCCAAAAACGCGCCCGCCTTCATTGTCTTGCATGGCACGGCCGATGAAATCGTACCGGTTCAGTCGACTGCCAATTTCGTGACATACGCCCGTGGTCTGGGCTATTCGGTCAAGGGCCAGTCCTACCAGGGCGTGGGCCACGAATTGGCTGACGCGTCTTATATTCTTACAGATGCAGAAGCGCTCTACTGATGCCCAGCTTCCTTCATAACCCGACGCGAATCCGCAGGCTTAGCCTGGCGGTCATAACTCTTTCGCAGCTGCTCGGCGGGTGTAACGGGGCATCGATCGATTGGGCCAGCATCGGAGGCGCAGTCGTCGAAGGCAGCTGCGCTCGTTCTTCCCATTGCGACCTACCGTGTACGCGTGACCCCAAACGGGAGGATTGCGTGACGGGCGGAGCGCCACGGTAGCGGCTTGGGGGATCAGTGATACTGATGCCCGGCGCAGCGATTCCCTTTTTCGCCCATTTGCTGAGCTCCCATGCCGCTCGTGCAAACGACAGGTTCAACCAGCCCGTGGAGTGTCAGCCCGCCCGCTTGCCCGCTGCGATTAGCGGATCGAAGAGTTGTTGCCAGAGTCGTCGACGATCGATCGGCAGATCGGCCCGAAGGGCCATGCCGGGCTGAAGCGCCCGGCGATCACCATAGGCGTCTACATAATCCCGGTTGAGCCTCACGCGGATTTCATAAACCGGCTCCTGATGTTCGACCGGAAAGGCGGCCTCGCCCGGACGTGTTACGGTCGTTGCGATATCCGTGATTTTGCCCTCCACGAACCCAAAACGTTGGAAAGGAAAAGCCTCCACCTGCAGCCTGGCTTCCTGGCCGATCCGCAGAAACCCGGCGGCGCGGGTCGGGACTAGCAGATGCGCTTCAAGAACCGATCCTGCGGGAGCGATCGCCATCAGGGTTAGATCGGTTGCCGGGACCATGCCGGGACGCGCTTGGACCGCCGAAACCACGCCAGCCACGGGCGCGCGCAGAACATATCCGCGCATCACCTGAAGTTCAGCTCGGCGCTGCACCAAAGTCGAACGATCGCTGGCGATCGCGGCAAGTGCTTCGGCTTGACGGGCTGGGATGGCTGCGAGCTGTGATCGAAGGTCGGATGCGGTCGTGTCGGATTGGGAAAGACGCTCGTCCAAGTCCGCGAGCGCCGTCCGTTCGGATAGAACCGTGCGGCGGCGCGCATCGACCTGGGCATTGGTGGCGTAGCCCTGCGCCTGAAGGCGCTGAAGCCTCTCTGAATCGGCTTCGGCCAATACCAAGGCTTCAGCCTGGACAATGCGCCGGCTGGCGAGGATCGCGCGAGTTCTGGAGTTGGCTGCGATCAAGGCGGCAAGACGGTCCCGTTCGTCGGCAAGCCCTCTGGAGATGGCCGCACTGCGGTCCGCCAGCGAGATTTGTTGCTGATCGGCTTCGCTGAGTTGCTGATCGAGCATCGGCCCTTGGCCCGCACTTGCGATGTCTGAGACAAACTCGACAAGGGGTGCGCCGGCCTCGACACGCTGGCCGTCTCGCACCAGGACGCGGGCGATTCTACCGGACTGGAGGGTGCGCATCTGCACGATGCCAGCTTCCGGAATCAGGAAACCATTTACCGTCTCCTTGCGTGTATAGCGGCCGAATATGAGCGCGGCGAGGATCGCCGTGCAAATCAGGGCAAGGACAAAAGTCCAGACGGCAAATGACGGGGGCTGGGCCAGACGCACCTCCCCCCAAAGCCTACGCCGCTTTGCTTCGACGGCTTCCGAACGGAACAGGCTCAACGGAACAGGCTCATGCTTCTGCCTCTGCGGCAGGCGCGACAATAAACGGCGCGAAAGCCGCACCGGTCACTTCCGTGACGATACCCTTGTCGACGAGCAGTACGCGGTCGGCGCCTCGCACAGCAGCCTCCCGATGCGCGACCATAACCCGTGTGATATTTAGCTTGGCGAGCGACGCCATGACCTGCCGTTCGAGCTCAGGATCCAGATTGGCCGTTCCCTCGTCCATGAAAAGGATCACCGGGTCCTTGTAGAGCGCGCGGGCGAGCAACAGGCGCTGTTTCTGCCCGCCAGACAGCACAGAACCCATGTCGCCGATCAGGCTGTGATACCCCATCGATGTGCGCATGATGTCGTCATGCACATGGGCGAAGCGGCAGACCCGCTCGACCTTTTCCATGTCGATATGAGCGTCAAAGAAGACCACATTGTCGGCGATGGTGCCCGACATGAGCTGGTCGTCCTGCATGACGACGCCGAGACGGTCGCGCACCGCCCGCAGACCCAGGGCGCGAATCGGATGTTCGTCGATGAGGACATCGCCCTCGGTCGGCTGGTAGAGCCCGATGAGTAGCTTGAGTAGCGTCGACTTGCCGCCGCCAGAGGGGCCCACGATGGCGACCGCTTCGGCAGGCCTGATCGCAAAACTGGCACCTTTCAGGACCCAAGGATCATGTTCGCCATAACGGAAGCTTACGTCACTCACCTTGATAGCACCGACAAGCGGCCTAGCAAGAGTCGCCGGCCCGTCAAGGCCGCGTTCGGCGTCGGCGTGGACAATGTCCGCGAGTCGTTCAAGATGAAGCCCGAGCATGCGGAAGGTGAAGAAGGCTCCAATCAAACTGCCTACTCGTCCTGAGAACTGCGCAGCATAGCTCTGAAAGGCGAAATACATGCCCAGGGTCATATTACCCTCGAGGACTTGAAGCGCACCGATAAAGAGCATGACAAGGCTGTATAGCCCTTGCCAGACGGAAAGACCTGCCCCCCCCCACAGGCCGAAGACGCCTTGACGATAGGCAGCATTCTGCTGCTCAGCGACGGCGTTCTGCCAAAGGCCGTGGCGCTCCGCTTCGCGCCCGGCGAGTTTGATCGCCCGCGCCCCGCGGACGGTTTCGAGGAAGATGGAGTCGGTCTTTGCGGCAAGATTCAGGTTCTCGTCGGCAAAGCGACGCATCGCCGGAAAGGCCGCCATACGGACGGCGAAAATGACGACCAGATTGACCGCGGCCAGGCCCGCCAGTGGCGGCGAATAAATGACCATTATGACGCCGACGGGGATGACCATGACTGCATCGAGGATGATGCCGACAAGCCCGCCCGTCAGGAAACTCTGAGCCGGCCTAAGGGAACCAAAGCGTGAGAGGACGTCACCGACATGGCGGCGTTCGAAGAAGTCGGTAGGCAGGCGCAGCAGGTGTTTGAGAAGATTGCCGGACAGTTGGATCGACATGCGCTGGCCTGCATGGATCTGGATAAATCCGCGAAGGGTCTCGATAGCAGTCTGGACTATCGATAGCGTACCGAAGCCCACCACGATGCCAATCAGAAGGTCGCGGTCGGCGCGGCCGATTACATCGTCGATCACCAGCTGACTGGCGATCGGCGAGATCAAGCCGACTACCTGCAGCAGCAGCGTCAGGATGAACAATTGAAGCAGGAACGGTCGGAAGCCCGACAGGCGGCTCCACAAATCTCCGAGCCGGACTTTCTCGGGCGTCTTGCGCTTCTCAAAATCTGGCGCAAGCGTAAGTTCCAGCGCGACACCACTGAAATGCTTCGACACTTCTTCCAGCTTAAGCTTGCGCTCGCCTCGAGCGGGATCGGCAATCCACGCTTGGTGGCGATCAATTCGTCGCAGAACGACGAAGTGATCCAGGCTCCAGTGCAGGACGGCTGGCGTTTCGAGCTGAGCGAGCTCATCCAATTCACATCGGATCGGGCGTGCAGAAAAACCCAGTCTGTCGGCCATGGAGATGAGAGACTTAATGCTGCTTCCGCTCATGGAAATAGGGAAACGCCGGCGAAGCTCGGAGAGAGTCTCTCGTCGGCCGTGGTGGCCAGCCACCATGGCCAAGCAAGCCAGACCGCACTCCGCAGCCTCGGCCTGCAAAACTATTACGCGCCTCATGCCCGCCCCTTGATGCACCGCCCGCGCTCCGCTGCGAAAGACACGATCAGTGACGCCAACAATCCGCTGAACGGGTCAATTCACAGCCTGACCAGCTGTGAACCGGCCTATCTCAACCGCTCAATTAGTCGCTATAGGACATGTAAATGCAACCCGAATTTGCACGAATTCTCACTTCAACCGTTTTGGACTGCCGGAACGGTTGGAGTTTCTTAGCGGAAGCACGAATATTGCAATGAAACTTTGACGCGTAAGCAGCTTCGTAACCAAGCTCGCGATTTACCCACAACCGGACCCTATTTCGGGATTGACGCTAGCCACCAGTGCGTGTTTTTCTTACAATCTTAAGGCGGTTAGCCTTCCTCTAGCATGGATAACGGGTTATGAGAACGCTCAGCTTTGACGAATGCGCAGTGGTTTTTGGAGGCCAATCCTCTGGCTCATCAGGATCCGGCGGTCAACAAGGAGGCAATAAGACCGGCGGCCAGACTGGCGGCGGCACCACCAACCCGATGACGCCAGGCAGCGGCAGCACTACGGACCAAGTGGCGCAGAACATACAAGATGGCAACTATGGTTCTGCAGTGGGCACGATGGTGGACAACCCGGCCACAATAGTCGGGAACGGTTTTGATGGTATTGTCCATGCGGTCTCGGGCTGGTGGTCAAGTGTCAGCAACCCAAGCGAGCTCGGCGCGCCGGACAGCAATGGAGTGCGTCGCTCACCTGACGGCACGAAGATTCAGGTACCAGTCCAGCGAGAAGAAAGCGCCGGGCAGTAAAACTGACATGATAGGGGCCGGCAGCTTGCTGCCGGCCCGTTTCCTTGATTTCAATTAGTGAGTCACCCTTGCTAGCCAGAAACACTCTTGTCGTCGGTCTTTTCGCATTGGTGACTGCGCTCGCTGCCCCGATGATCCTGTTTGCCCTACATGGTTTAAGCTGGAACGAGATTATATCAGCAACGACCTCCATGCTTCAAGCACGACCTGTTGACTTAAGTTTTATAATTAGCTCACTTCTTCTGGCCCCAGTGATTGAGACAGGCGCACTATTCGCTTTCAGTCTTGCTCTATTCTACTTTCGGTCAAGCGCGCTGGCGCTGATCATGTTGTCCGCCGTGGTGTTTGCATTAGCCTTTTTCTTCCATGGCGCCCGCTTGTCTGACATTGGCCGATCATTGGGCCTTCTGGCCATTTTCCTGATGATGACCAACCATCTCAACGGTCACAGCAGGTCAACAGCGTACGCGTCAGGCGTGGCCGCTCATCTGCTATGGAACTTGGCGGGAATAGGACTGATGATGTTCGCTACCCATAATGCCGCTTAGGCGCAGAGTATGCCGTCATGCCTCCTCCCGGCATCCGACCACGAACGTCTGGGGCTTGTGCATTTGCAGCCGCCAGCGCTCTGTTGCAGCGCTCGAATAGATTCGCTCCAGCACCAGTGCGTGCCAAATGCGGTCGCATCCCGTTGGCGGATCTGATCCCCGCCGCATGTTGCAAGCGAAGTGCTTGAGCAAACCGTTGACCAGGCTATGACCACCTCCGCGGCTCTTTTGCACGATGTGATCATACGTCGGGTAATCGGGACGATCTCTAGGCAAGCCGCGCTTTAGAGCCATTCGCTGACCGCAGCCTGCGCAGCGACCACCCTGCGCCCAATGCAGGATCTGGCGCTGCCGCACTTTTGATCCTCCCTCGTTTTGGTGGACACCCATGCTAGCTTTTCGGAGCTGGAGAGGAGTGTCTGATGAGTGTTCAACGCCGGAACTTCCCGGATTCTTTCAAGCGCGAGGCGGTTGACCGCGTCGCCAACGGCGGCCTGAGCGTCGGGGCGGTGGCCCGTGAGCTGGGTCTCCACGAGACGGTGCTGCGTCGATGGATGACGCAGTTCGGGGTGCAGGCGACGGGGACGTCGCGGCGCCCCACAACGCAGGCGTCGTCCCCGTCGCCGTCGGACATGGCGGCGGAGTTGGCCCGGTTGCGACGGGAGAACGGTCAGCTTCGGATGGAGCGGGACATTCTAAAAAAAGCCGCGCTCATCTTCGGAGCGGCCTCCCGATGAAGTTCGGGTTCGTCGATGAGCATCGTCAGGTTTGGCCGGTCCGCGTGATGTGTGCGGTCCTGGGGCTTTCGGCCAGCGGTTACTATGCCTGGCGCGGTCGCCCCGAGAGCCCGAGGTCCGTGGCCAATCGCGAGCTGACCGAGGACATCCGGCTGATCCATGCCGGAGCAGCGGCTGCTACGGCTCGCCACGCATCCACGCCACCTTGCGTCGGCATGGACGTCGGATTGGTCGATCCCGCGTGGAGCGGCTGATGCGCCGTGCCGGCCTGCGAGGGCTGGCCGCCCTGCCGCGTCGCGCCCGGACGACGAACAGCCGCCACGGCTATCCCATCGCGCCCAACAGGCTGGCCCGGAACTTCGAGGCGGCGGCGCCCAACCAGGTCTGGCTCGCCGATCTGACCTATATCCCAACGGGTGAAGGCTGGCTCTACCTCGCCGCCATCCTTGACATGCACACCCGCAAGATCGTGGGCTGGTCCATGCGCCAGACCCTGCACACCGAGATCGCCCTGGACGCCCTCAACATGGCCGTCGAACGTCAGCGCCCCGCGCCCGGCCTGATCCACCATTCCGATCGCGGAATCCAATATGCCGCCGAGGCCTATCGCTCCGCGCTTGCTCGATCCGGCATCACGCCGTCCATGAGCCGCAAGGGGGACTGCTGGGACAATGCGCCCATGGAAAGCTTCTTCCACACCCTCAAAACCGAGCGCGTCCATCACCGCGTCTACGCCACCCGCGACCAGGCGCGGCGAGACCTGTTCGGATACATCGAGGGCTTCTACAATCCCCGTCGCCTGCACTCAGCACTGGGCTATATCAGCCCCGCCGAGGCCGAACGCAGAGCGGCTTAACCCCGTCCACTTTTGCGGGGGAAGATCAGATCATCTCGCGGCTTTGACGGCCTCGCTGATCCAAGCTGTCGGACGGGCTCACCTTGTCAGCCTGTCAGCCGAGTATGCGCACAGCGGACGCTCGGATCAGCTCATAGCCGATACACTGACTAGGGTGGGCGACCTGCTCCAAGGGGGCGTCGACATCCCAACGGCGCTTTCGGCATTCTCCGGCGACAGCGGCGTTCGCATCATGTCTATCCACAAGAGCAAAGGTCTGGAGTTAGAAGCCGTCTTCATCCTGGGTGTGGAAGATCAGACGTTTTGGGGCGACTTTACGGCAGAGCGCTCGGCCTACTTCGTGGGCATTTCCCGGGCGAACGAGCGTCTCTACCTCACTGTAAGCGCCGAAAACGGCCGGAAGGAGCCTATCGTTGGTCCGAGGCTCGAACACCTCACGGCGAGTTTTTGAGCTACGCCCGATAAGACACCCGGCTCGGCGTATGGACGGCAAGATGGCACACGCTCAGCTGGTATCGCCGGTTGTGTTTTGTTGCAAAGCTCGGGATAACTGCGTTGTTTAGGCGACAAGAACGGCCGAAAGGGCCGCAGCGGGACAGCGCTCATGATTGAACCCCTGCGTAAGAGGACCCTGGACGGGCAACCCTATGCTCGGCCCGTTCTGATACAGAGTCGACTGGGCGCTCTTCTGGAGCTGCCGCGCGAGAAGATTCTCGAACTTATTCGGATCCGCGATCGAAACGCACCCGGTTACGTGCCCAGCGAATGTCTGGTCTATCTCCTGCGGGCTGCGCGGAGGGATAACCGGGAACAGTGGTTCAACGCGCTGTACGGCGAGCTCCTGGAACGGGTCCTCCGGCGATTGCCCAAAGCCGATAGTTCGGATGGCGTCACCCGGTCATTCAAGAACGAAGCGATCAGGGACGATATCCTCGGCAGGATGGGTGAACTCATCGCGGCCGACCGATCCGGCTACTCTTTGACGTTGGACTACTTTGAGATCCGCTTCGACAGCGCGCTCGCCAATCTGAAGAAGGATGCCCAGGATAGAGCTTGGCGTCACGAAAACCGCAATGAAACCCTGGAGTTCGACGGTCGTACCGGCGAACTTCCCCACGATGTCGAGCGCGCGGCGGGATCGTTCGATCCGCTGGATCCCGACCGTTTGGATGATACGGTTTACCGGTCTCGGCTTTACGAAGCGATTGATGCTTTGCCAAAGGAACAAAGCAGGATCATTTACATGTTGCTCGAGGGCTTCCCGATCGACTCCAAAGAACGGGGTGTGGTCACGATCTCCAATACGCTTGGACGGGTGGAGAAAACGGTCAGAACGTATAGAGACAAGGCCTACGCGACGCTGCGAGACGTGTTGGGCGACGGAGCGGACAAATGACCGGCGGACAAATGCGACCTTCGCGCGAAGACGTCACATTCGCCTTCGCGGTGGAGCCGCTCCACGACAAGGCGACCCTTGAGCGCTATTTGAGGGACTATCCCGAATATGCAGGGGATCTCATCGACCTTGGTCGCGAGCTAAGCCGTGTGGTGGTCGAATGGACCGAACCGCTCTCGGCTGAAGAGCGCACGGTCATTGAGACCGCTGTCGCCGCGCAGAGCCGCGATCTGCAGACGGCTCGCGATCTTTTTGCGCCTGTTTCAGTTGCGACGCTGAAGGCGATCGCGGCCCATCTGGCCGTCCCCAGGCAGGTGATCACCGCGTTTCGTGAGCGCCGGGTTCGACTGGAGACCGTGCCCGGCCATTTCCTCAACGTGCTGGCTCGCGAGTTGGGCGGCACTCTGCAGGATTTCCGCATCTATTACCTCAACCCGGACCCTTCGAGCGGGGCTGTGGTGGCACACAAGTCCAAGGTCAAACCTGCCGCGCCTGATCCGGTCAGCTTCGAGCAACTCCTTATCGAGGCCGCCGTGCCAGAGCCTGAGCGAAAGCGCCTGCTAGCCGACGATCGCTGACATGGATGCGGTCGAAATCGCTCGTCAGCGAGCTGCGGAACTCCACACCCAGGCTGTGCTCGCGGGTAAGGACCCCTGGTGTCCGTATCAGTTCGCTGTCGCCGAAGCGAAACGAAGAGGCTTCGATGTCGAAGCCGCCGGTCCGGCCATGCTGGACGGGGGGCAGGCCAAGATCAACTTTAAGGAGGAGCTGATCCTGCACGAGCAGGGCCGAACCGACTTTGAGAAGGCCTTCCTGGTCGCTCATGAGATCGGACACCTTGAGCTGGGCGATGGCTTTGACCTCGCAGACGGCGCCCAGTCGCCAACGCCCAGCGAGCCCTGGGACCCAGCCCGATCTGCCGAGCCCTCTCCCACCGGTTTTGATCGGGTCGTCGATTACGGCCAGCGACAGAGACGGGAGGTTCAGATGGACCTCTTCGCGCGAGAGTTCCTTCTGCCGCGCCACCTCGTTCGCGCGCTTCACCTCGACGAGGGCCTGACGGCGTCAGAGATAGCCGGGAAGTTGGGGGCGCCTTTTGCCGTAGTCACGCAGCAGCTTCTGGATGCCTTGCTGTTGCCGGCGGTTGCCACCTCGGCAGCCGAGGGCAAACCCGACAAGGCCCTCAACGCCCTTCAGCGCGAGGCCGCAGATCACCGCGGGTGCGCCTATTTGCTGGAGGCGGGTCCCGGCACAGGCAAGACCCAGACGCTCGTCGCGAGAGTGGAAGGCTTGTTGGATGAAGGTGCCGATCCGCGGCGCATTCTCGTGCTGACGTTCTCCAACAAGGCCGCGGCTGAAATGGCCGATCGGATTGCGGTCAAGCGAAAGGCTGACGCCGCCGCGATGTGGATCGGCACGTTCCACGCTTTCGGTCTTGATGTGATCCGTCGGTTCCATGCGGAGCTGGAGCTTCCGAACGATCCCAGGATGATGGATCGGACCGAAGCGGTGGAGCTGATCGAGAATGAGTTCCCGCGTCTTGGTCTGCTTCACTATCGAAATATCTTCGATCCGACGCAGGTGATTGCGAACATGCTGAGCGCGATTTCCCGCGCGAAGGACGAAGTGATTGACCAGACCGAATACGCCGAGCTGGCGGCGAAGATGGAGGGGGACGCCGGTGCCATGGCCGTCGAAGTCGGACGCGTCTATGCCGCCTATGAACGGTTGAAGCGCGCCCGGGACCGGATCGATTTCGGCGATCTGATTTCACTGCCCGTCCGGCTCCTGGAAACCAATCCCGCGATCAGGGAGCATTTCCAGAGCCAGTATGACCATGTCCTAGTCGACGAGTATCAGGACGTGAACCGCAGCAGCATCAGACTGCTGACGGCGCTCAAACCCGATGGGATCAACTTCTGGGCCGTGGGCGACGCCAAGCAGTCCATCTACCGTTTCCGAGGCGCGTCGTCGTTCAACATGGCGCGTTTCGGCAAGGAGGACTTCGCCGGCGGCAAATGCGGTCGCCTGAAACGGAACTATCGATCAACTGACAATATCGTCCGTGCGTTCTCCGCCTTTGCAGTCGATATGACCACGGGTGATGCAGAGGCGGGTCTGGAAGCCGACCGTCCCGCCGGCGCGCCGGTGGAGCTTCGCAAGGTGCTCAGCGCCGAACAGCAATCGGCGGCGGTTGCCGAGACGATCGAAGAGATGCGGGCGACCGGGTGGACGTATCGGGATCAGGCTGTGGTCTGCACCGGGAACGAGAAACTGGCTCGCCTCGGCAGCGATCTGGAGAGGCTCGGCATCCCCGTGCTGTTTCTGGGCAGTTTGTTCGAGCGTCCGGAAGTGAAGGATCTGCTCTCGCTGCTGTCGATCCTGGTGGATCGTAGAGCCATGGGCATGTACCGCATCGGCTGTTGGCCGGACTTCCGGATGGCGCTCGCAGACGTCGCTGCCCTGACCGACCATCTACGCGTGGCGGAGGTTCAGCCTGCAAGCTGGATGGGGGCTACGGACCACATCGCGGGGCTTTCCGTGGATGGCCAAGCCTCAATCCGGGCACTCGCGACGGCCTTGAAGGGCTTCGCCGAGAGTGCGGACCCGTGGACCGTGCTCGCGGTGCTGCTGCTGGACCGGACACGCATCGCAGCCCGTATTAGCGCCTCAGCCGATCCTATCGATCGCACACGAGGGATTGCGATCTGGCAGTTCCTGAACTTTGTCAGGGCGCAGCCGGCGGGCAAGGGGCTGCCGATCACCCGCCTTTTGGATCGCGTGCGGAGGCTGCTCCGGCTCGGCGATGATCGCGACCTCCGCCAACTGCCGGTGGCCGCGCAGGGGCTAGACGCGGTCCGGCTCATGACCATTCACGGCGCGAAGGGTCTGGAGTTTCCCGTCGTACATGTCCCTGGCATCAACGCTGATACAATCCCCCGTCAGGTGCCGGCCCCGCCCTGTCCGGCTCCTGACGGGATGATTGCGGGTGTAGCGGGGTCCTCCACGGACGCGTTTCATCGGGGACAGGCGGATGAGCAGGAGTGTCTGTTCTTCGTCGCGCTGTCCCGCGCGCGCGATCACCTCTTCTTTTATGCGCCAACCCAGAAATCCAATGGCCACGCTCGCCACCTCTCTCCTTTCCTGAGCCGGCTGGGCGATGGCCTGATTTCGAAAGAGGTCACGCCTGTTCTGCCGACCCCGCCTGCGGAAGGGACCGAGAGCCTGATGATCAGGTTCGAGACGGCGCTAAGGTTCAGCGGCTCCCAAATCGCGCTATACGAACGGTGCCCTCGGCGGTTCCTGTACACCCACATTCTCCAGGTGGGCGGACGCAGGACGACGACAGCCTACATGCAGCTGCATGAAGCGGTGCGCAGCGTGGTGCAGCGCCTCGCGGCGACGGCCGAGCCCGTGCCGCCGGACGAGATGGTGACAATGATCGAAGCGGCGATCACGCAGCATGATCTTGGTGAACACGGCTATCGCGACGACTTCCGCCAACTTGCCGAGACACTGGTCGGCTATTTCGTAGCCAGCCGCTCGGGGTTCGAGCCGGAGCCTGCAACGCCGATCTGTGTGCAGGTGGTGGGGGGCGAAGTCTGCGCTCTCCCGGATGACGTGCTGGTCGGACCGGACGGACAGAGGATCGTTCGCAGCATCAAGACCGGCCATCGAGGGTCCAAGGTCGGGAAAGACGTCGGCTCGGCCGCCTTCCTGCTGGCCGCCCGGTCAGCGTTCCCTGGCGCGCAGGTCCAGCTCGTGCACCTGGCCGACGGCAGCGCGGAGCCGGTGCCCCTGACCGACAGGGAGGTCTCCAACCGCAAAACCAAGCTGGAAGGCTTCCTTGAGCGCGTTCGACAGGGTCGCTTTCCCATGGACCGGTCGGAGTTCACCTGCCCGAACTGCCCCGCCTTTTTCATCTGTGGCCCGGTGCCGGACGGGGAAATGGAGAAAAAGTTCTCCTGACCTTACCGGTCGGGGCAAGTCGCATCGATTGACTCCTTAGAGCCGGGCTTTCGTCCGGACCAACCTAAGGAAATCAAACAATGAATGACGACCCCAACGAAACCGAGGACATCGGCGAGGCGATCCGCGAAGCCCGCCCGGTCCGCCTCGCCAAGGCCTATCGCTTCCTGATCGCGGAAGACAGCCTCGACTTCAAACCGGCCGACGTGGCCGACCCGGTGCCCCTCGGGCGCCAACTCCTCGAAGCGGGCGGGCTGGACCCGCGCGGTGACTACAGCCTCTCCGGCATCCTGCCGTCGGGCGACTTCGAGGACGTGCGTCTCGACGAACCCTTCGACCTGCGCGCCGCGGGCGCCGAGCGGTTCATCGCGTCGCGCACCGACCGTGAGTTCAAGCTGACGCTGGACGGCGACCAGATCCGCTGGGGCAAGGCCGTTCTCAGCGGCGCCGTTCTCTACGGGCTGGCGAAGCCCGCCGAGGGCATCGGCGTCTTCCTGCGCGTGCCTGGTGGCCAGGACCGCCTCATCGAGCCGGCCGAACTGATCGATCTGGCCCAACCCGGCGTGGAGCACTTCATCACCGCGCCGAAGCCCAAGCCGACGTTCGAGATCCTGGTCAACTCCCGCATCAAGGTCGTGCCGGACGAGCGCGTGACCTTCGAGCAGGTGGTTCAGCTGGCCTTCCCCGGTCCGCATGCGCCGAACGTCGAGTTCTCGATGACCTACCGCCACGCCGCCTCCAAACCACACGCCGGCGAACTGGCCGCCGGCGGCTTCGTCATCGTCAAGCAGAAGGGCACGGTCTTCAATGTCACGCGAACTGTTCAATCGTAGTGCCGACCTCAAGCGGCTTCGCGACGAGGGCTACTTTGTCCAGGTCAAGGGCGGCGTCCTCATCATGAGGGACGTGCCCTACGTCGACGCCAATAAGCAGGTCCGGTTCGGGACCCTGATCTCCAGCCTTACGCTGGCTGGAGATCAGACCCGCCGGCCGGACACCCATGTGATCCACTTCGACGGCGACTATCCCTGTCGCGCCGACGGCAGTCGGATCACGGGGCTGTCGCATCAGACCGACATCCAGCTCGACTTCGGCAACGGCGTGACGGCGCGGCACTCCTTCTCCAGCAAACCCGATCAAGGGTATGCCGACTACTACGAGAAGATGACGAGCTATGCCGGCATCATCTCGGGACCGGCCGCAGTGCTGAACCCCGAGATGACTGCGCGGGTCCTGCGCGCACGGGACGACGACGAGGACGAGGGGGGCGACGACGGGCCGTTCCTGTATGTGGAATCCGCCTCTGACCGGGTCGGGCTCGGCGCCCTGTCGAGCGTCTTCAAGACCGAGGTCGTCGCGATCATCGGGTTGGGCGGCACCGGCTCCTACATCCTGGATCAGGTCGCCAAGACCCCAGTGCCGGAAATCCGCATCTTCGACGCGGATGAGTTTCTTCAACACAACGCCTTCAGGGCTCCGGGCGCGCCCACGCTCGAACAGCTCCGTGAAGTGCCGATGAAGGTCGACTACCTGAAGGCCATCTACGAACGTATGCACCGTGGGATCGTCGCTCACCCCGTCGCGATGACCGCCGAGACGCTGCATCTGCTGGGGGGGGTCACCTTCGCTTTCCTGAGTATGGATGCGGGGGAAGAGAAACGGCTGGTCGTCGAAAAGCTGGAGGCGATCGGCGCCTCATTCGTTGACGTCGGCATGGGTCTCGAACTCGACGACGGTTCGCTCGGCGGCATCCTGCGGGTGACGGCCAGCACGCCTAAGAAGCGTGATCATGTGCATGCCGGCCGCATCTCGTTCGCGGGCGGTGGCGGAAATGACATCTACGCCTCGAACATCCAGGTCGCGGATCTGAACGCCCTGAACGCGATCCTAGCGGTGGTGAAGTGGAAGAAAATCTGCGGTTTCTATCGGGACCTCGAGGAGGAGCACCACTCCACCTACACGACCGACGGCAACCAGCTCACCAATGGCGACCTGCCATGATCCGGCACCACCGCCTGGAGCCCCGGTTCGTGCAGCATCTGCCTGACCAGCTGATGCCGGGCATCCTGTATGTGTCGATGGAGTACGGAACGGTCGGGCACAGCTGCTGCTGTGGGTGCGGGGAGGAGGTGGTTACGCCTCTTACCCCGACCGACTGGCGGATCACCTATGATGGGGAGACCATATCGCTCAGCCCATCGGTTGGCAGTTGGTCGCTGCCCTGTCGGTCCCATTACGTCATCGACAGATCCCGTGTGATCGAGGCGGCGCCTTGGACGAATGATCAGATCGCCGCCGAGCGTCGACGCGATCACCTCGCCAAGCAACGTCACTACGGGACCCAAGGGGGCCATGCGTCGCTGACAGCGGAACCCGAGGTGACGCAGCCCGAACAGCCCGGCGTGCTGACAAGGGTGTGGCGCTGGTTGATGGGCTGACCTCAACGACAACTGGCAAGGAAACGAAGCATGGGCGGCGGTGCCGCCCATGTTTTTGGCGTCACAAACCCAGAAGTCGCAATGTGTCTTAAGATGCCGGGAGGCACCCGACTTCCCATTGATAGACCGTGGTGCGGCTCCGGTCGTAGATCGCGCCGCTAAGGCCGGCGGCTGAAGGTCCGGTTCCCGGAGCGATCCCAACGTCTCCTCTTGGGGCACTGCTGACACTAACTGCCCAGCGAGACTGCATCGAGCCTCTTGAGAGCAGCTCGCAACTTGAGCAATCCTTAGTGTGTATTGAGCAGGTTCTAAGTGGTCTCGACAGACATGGAGATGGCGACCCCGGCAGGACTCCAACCTGCGACCTCGGCTTTAGGAAAGCCTTGCTCTATGCGGCTGAGCTACGGGGCCACGGGGATGACCTAGCGGTTCGGGCGATGCGGGGGAAGATGGGTCCATGCCGCAAAGGGGCGTTTTGCAGGTGAAGACGCAGCGGCGGCCCTGGGCCGCTTGTGGTTAATCAACTTTAAGATACAATATGTTGCGGGGAACAAACGACGAATCGGGCAGAGTGGCCGATTCGGTCCTGATTCGTTTCACCCTTGTTCCGCAAGGATGTGTCGCCTGTTAACCGGCGTGGGCGCCGCGTTGGACGACGGCGTGGAGGCCCGCCAGCAGATGATCAATCGCCTCGCCGCCCTCGCAGTCGTTGGCCAGGATGAGGGTTAGGGCGTGGGCGTGAACTTCGACCGACGGCCAGGACCAGGTCTTGGCCGCCGTCATCTGATGCGTCGCCTCGCACAGGCTGTAGGCAGCCGTGTAGAAGGGCGGGATTTCCAGAAAGCCGGCCAGATCCACAAGGGCCGAGGCGAGGGCGTAGATCTTGCTGTCCGCCTTCGGTGGGCGGCGGCGACACAGGCTGTTCAACAGGTCGACCTGGGCCTGAAGAATTTCCATGATCCGGTCGCGGTGACTCTCCAGGCCCTGCTCGGCCCGTTCGACCGCCTCTTCCATGGTGATGCCGCCAGGGCGGGCCATCTGCCTTTGCAGCGAGGTGCGGACCTTGCGGATACGAGGAGGCTCAGCGGCGGCGGTCATAAAGCGGTACTCATAGATTGACCTTCATGGGCTTCAGCATCATGTCGATCGTGTCCTGATCCATATTGGCCTCGACGGCTTCCCCGAGGTCCCCGGACAGATCGGTCTGACGCCGGCCTTCTTCTCCTGGCGGAGGGCCATAGTTGCGAACGCGGCGATCGGGGCCGACGTAGCTTTCCACCTCGACGAAGTCGCGGGAATGGGCGCCCAGCCAGGCTATGCGTCTCAGCAGAACCGAGGGCGTCAGAGGCTTGGCGACGATGTAGCTGGCGCCGCAGTCCCGGCCGCGGGCGACCCGGGCATGGGCGGCGTGGCCCAGAATCATGATGACGGGGGTGAAACGCGTCGGTTCGGCGGCCTCGCGTCGCAGCCAGCGCACGAAGTCGTAGCCGTCCATTTCAGGCATGGCGCAATCGACGAGGATGAGATCGACAGCGCGACGCTGAAGCAGTTCAACCGCGTCCTTGGCCGCGTGGCATTTCAGCTGTTCCCGGACGCCGAAGCCCTGGACGATGGAGCTGAGGAGATCCAGCGAGGTCGGTTGGTCGTCAACGAGCAGAACCGTCGAATGCGCCAGATTGATCTTGTCCGGCGTTCTCGTCACGGCGTTAGAACAACATCAGATCGCCCGAGTCCGATGCTCCGGCCGTCTGAACGCCGGCGGCGGGGCGCAGGCGCACCGCCATGTCGGCCAGGGATATGCGGCTGACGGACTCGGCGGGCGTGGCGCCGTTGCCCAGCATTCGCAGCACGCCGGAAAGGGCCTCCAGCCTTTGGGTCAGAGCGTCCAGAGCCTGGGCTTCCGTCAGCGCCTCCGCCCGATCTTCGGCCGGCGCGCGACGCACCAGGCGGCTGACCAGAGCCTCGACGTGATCGATCCCCTCGCGCACGCCCATCAGCTCGTCGGCGATGGCGGCCAGAAGTTGCGCGTGTTCGGGGGGGGCGTGCATCAGAACAGCTCCAGGGCGCCCGTGTCGACGGGGGGTGGCGCGACGGGAATGGGCTTGGGCGCCACGGTGTCGGTCACAGCGCGTTGCATGGCCTTGCCGGTCACCGGCCAGTAATGCACCCGCCGACCGCCGTCGCCGCGAAGACTGCCGCCCACGACGGGAATGCCTTCGTCGCGCAGGAATTTCTCGGCGAAATCGGCGTTGGAACGCCCCACGTCGCGAAGACTGTCGAACATACGGCCGCCGCCGAACAGCTTGGCCTCCAGCCGCTCACGGCGACCGCCGGCCTTCAGCATGTCGTTGATCAGCAGTTCCATGGCGTAGGCGCCGTAGCGACGCCCCGCGTCAGTGCCTGCGCCCGAACCCTCAGGAAGCAGGAAGTGGTTCATGCCGCCGATCCCCGCGACCGGGTCCCGCAGGCACATGGCGACGCACGAGCCCAGGATCGTGCTCAGCACGACGTCCGGGTCGCTCGTGATATGGTGTTCGCCCTGGCCGACGTGCACCTTTTTTTCCTTGGTGTCCTTGAGGGCGGCGAAACTCATGTCAGAGCCCCGAATACGGCTTCCAGCTTGCCTTTCAACTGGGCGACGGTGAAGGGCTTGACCAGATAGTTGTTGACCCCGAACTGCACCGCCCGCTGCACCAGTTCGCGGTCGGCCCGACCGGTCAGCATGATGAAGGCGGTCTTGGACGTCGGCGGGTGGGCGCGAACGGCGCGCAGCAGGCCCAACCCGTCCAGATTGGGCATATTGTAGTCCGAAATAATCAGGTGCGCGGGCTTTGAGATGATGTCGCGCAGGGCGATATCGCCGTCGGCGGCTTCGCGGATCTCGCGCACGCCCAGTTGTTGCAGGCTGGTGCGAACCAACGAGCGCATCGTCATCTGATCATCGACGACCAGGCAGTGGAGAGAGGCGGCTGCGGGCATGGGGGGCGCTCCCGGGGGGTCAGGCGATCGACCGCGCGCCCGATTCGGCGCACAGTTCTAGGATGGCGGGGGACAGGCGGTGCAACGGCAACTGCCGCTCCACGGCGCCCAGTTCGAAGGCGGCTTTCGGCATGCCGTAGACGACGGAGGTCGCCTCGTCCTGCCCCAGAGTGCGTCCGCCGGCGTCGCGAATGGCCTTCAGGCCCTTGGCGCCGTCGCGGCCCATGCCGGTCAGGATCACGCCGGTCATCGGCCGCTTCAGCCGAACGACGGACTCGAACATGACATCGACCGAAGGGCGGTGTCCGTTGACGGGGTCGCTCTGCACCAGATGGCAGCGCGGCGTCATGCCGGGCGTGACCTCAAGGTGGGCGGCGCCGCCAGGCGCAAGATAGATGTGGCCGGTCTTCAGCTGGGCGCCTTCAAAGGCTTCGGTCACGGTCGGCGCGCAGACCCGGTCGAGGCGAGCGGCGAAGCTGGCGGTGAAGGTCGCCGGCATATGCTGGGTGATGATGGTCGCCGGGCAGTTGGCCGGGAAGCCGCTCAATACTGTCAGCAGCGCCTCGACCCCGCCGGTCGACGAACCGATAGCCAGGATGTGGCTGGCGGCCGGGCGATAGGCGCTGGGCGCCGCCTCCCGGGCAGGGATGTCGGTGCGGGCGCGAACGCGCGAACGCGCCGCCGTCTTCACCTTGTCGATCAGGTCGTGGAAGGCGTCCACGCTGGCCACCGCCGGCTTGGCCACGGCGTCCACGGCGCCGATTTCGAGGGCCGCCAGGGTCACGTCGGTGCCGGCCGCCGTCAGGGTCGAGACCATGACCACCGGCATCGGCCGCAAACGCATGATCTTCTCGAGGAACTCCAGCCCGTTCATATTGGGCATCTCGACGTCCAGGGTCAGAACGTCAGGGTTCAGTTCCTTGATGGCGGCGCGCGCTTCAATCGGATCGGCGGCCGTGCCGACGACCTCAATCTCGGGGTCCGACTTCAGAGCGGCCGAGATCAGGCCGCGCATCGTCAGGCTGTCATCCACCACCAGGACCTTGATCTTGGCGCTCATCATGCGGCTCCCAGGCGGTAAGTGGTCAGACCTGCGGTCTGAAGCTTGTTGGCGGCCGGCCCGGCGACGCGCTCGGAATGGCCGATATAGAGGGTGGCGCCGGGCTGCATAAGCGGCACGAAACGGCTCCAGACGCGCTCCTGCGTCGGATCGTCGAAATAGATGACGACGTTGCGGCAGAAGATGACGTCAAACTTGCCCTTCATCGGCCAGTCGCCGATCAGGTTCAGTTCTTTGAAGGACACCAGTCGCTTCAGTTGCGGGCCGGCGGTCCAGTTCCCACGGTCGGAACGATTGAAGTATTTACGCCACAGAGTGGCCGGCGCCGGTTCCAGCGCCTCTTCGGAATAGGTGCCGTCATGGCCCTGAGCGACCATATTCGGGTCGATGTCGGTGGCCAGGATGCGGACATCCAGGTCCGCCGCCTCGGGCAGGACCGACAACAGGGTCAGGGCCATCGAATAGGGCTCCTGCCCGTTCGAACAGGCCGCCGACCACAGCCGCACCCGGCCGCCGGCGCGAGCGCGCTCGGCCAGCTTGGGCAGGACGCGGTCGCGTAGGTCGTCGAAATGGTGCGGCTCGCGATAGAAGCGGGTCACATTCGTAGTCAGGGCCGCCGTCATCTTCTGGCGTTCGTCGATTCCATCGACGCCTTCGACCAGGGCGCAATAGTCGCGGAAGCTCGACAGGCCCAGGGTCCGCAGGCGCTTGGCCAGACGCGAATAGACGAGCGCGGCCTTGCCCTCGTTCAGCGCGATGCCGGCGTGGGCGTGCAGCATTTCTGCGATCTGACGGAAGTCGTCAGCGGTGAAGACGAACTCACCCTCTACGATCGATCCCCGTCCAGCTGCGGGATTCATGCGGCGTCCGCCTCGACCTGCGGCAGGATATGATCCAGTTCGATCAGGCTGATCATGCGGCCTTCGATGGAGAAGATGCCCTTGACGAAGGTCTTCACCTGGTCGCTCGCGACGTCCGGCGTCGCCTGCACCGAGGCGTCGTTCATCTCCAGGATGTCGGACACGGCGTCGACCAGAAGGCCGACCATCCGGCCGCCGATATGGGCGACCATGATGACGTGACGGGCCGTCGGTTCGGACGTCTCGAGCCCGAAGCGCGCGCCCAGGTCGATGATCGGCAGGACGGTGCCGCGCAGGTTGATGACCCCCTTCATATAGCCGGGCGAACGCGGCAACGGCGTCGCAGGGGTCCAGCCGCGGATCTCACGCACCGACATGATGTCGACGCAGAATTCCTGTCGGCCGATGCGGAAGGCGATGAGTTCGCGCTGGGAGTCGTTGGCTTCATTCATGGTTCAACTCGCGAGCTTGAAGTCGGGGCGGCCGGATTTGCGGCGCATGTCGGTGACGAGGACGTCCACGTCCAGGATCAGGGCGACGCGACCGTCGCCCAGGATGGTCGCGGCGGCGACGCCCTCGACCTGCTGGTAGTTGGTCTCGAGGCTCTTGATGACGACCTGGCGCTGGCCCTGGATGGCGTCGAACAGCAGGGCCGCCTGCTGACCGCCCTCGGTCTCGACCACCACGGCGACGCCCTCGTTGGGAACCACAGGCGTGTCGCGGAAGCCCATGGTCATGGCGACGTCGATCAAGGGCAGGAAGCGCTCGCGGAAGCGGATCACCGGATCCACGCCGCCGACATAATGCAGGTCGCTTTCCTGCGGCGTCAGGCTCTCGACGATGGCCGGCAGCGGCGCGATCAGGATCTGGTCGGCGGCGGACACCACCATGCCGTCCAGCACCGCCAGGGTCAGCGGCAAGCTGAGGGTGAAGGTCGAGCCCTTGCCGGGCACTGAGCTGATCGAGATGCGACCGCCCAGGGCCTGGATCGAGCGCTTGACCACGTCCATGCCCACGCCGCGGCCCGAGATGTCGGACACCACGGCGGCGGTGGAGAAGCCCGGCAGGAAGATCAGGTTGTCGATCTGCTCGTCGGTCAGGGCGGCTTCTGGCGCGATCAGACCCTTGTCGATGGCGATCTTCTTGACACGCTCGCGGTTGATGCCGCGCCCGTCGTCAGAGATTTCGATGACGATCCGGCCCGAACGGTGCAGGGCCGCCAGACGAACCGTGCCCTCGGCGGGCTTGCCGGCGGCGATTCGGTCCTCGGGCGTTTCCAGCCCGTGGTCGATGGCGTTGCGCAGCATGTGGGTAATGGGTTCCGCCAGGCGCTCGACCACAGTCTTGTCGACCTCAGTGTCCTCGCCGGCGGTGACCAGGCGAACCTGTTTGGAGACCATGTCGGCGACTTCGCGGACCAGGCGCGGCATGCGCTGGAACACCGACTTCACCGGCTGGGCGCGAATGGCCATGACGCTGTCCTGGATCTCGCGCGTCAGCAGCTCGAGATCTTCCAGGCCAAGGGCGATGCCCGACGAACGGGCCAGGCCGCTCTCCAGCACGCGCTGCGACAGCATCGCCTGCTGGATGACCAGTTCGCCGACCACGTTGATCAGACGGTCGACCCGATCCAGATCGACGCGGATGGTGACCGGCGCAGGGGCCACGGGTGCAGCCACCTGGGCCGGCGTGACCGCGGCCGGCGTCGGCGCAGGCGCAGCGACCGGAGGAGCGACCGGCGCGGGAGCCGGGGCCGGTTCAGGCGCCGCAGCGATGGGGGCCGGGGCAGGTGCAGGCGCAGGGGGCTCGACGGGCGCAGCGCCGGCGGCTTTCGCCAAAAGGGCGGCGACATCCAGGTCGTCGCTGGCCGGCAGCACCGCCGGCGGCTCCTCTTCGAACTCCAGAGCGGGCGCGCCGCCCAGCGGCGAAACGGTCAGGTCGCAGTCGGCCTCGACGAAGTCGAACACCTCGCGGACGACCTTTTCGTCGACCTCGGCGGTCAGGTCGATCGTCCAGGTCAGATAGCCTTCCTCGGCGACGAGGATATCGAGCGTCGGCAAGCTTTCAGCATCCACCGATACGGTGATCGGCCCGACGCGTCCCAGTTCGCGAAGCAGCAGGCCGGCTTCGTTGGCGCTGCCGTACATGCGGCTGTGCGGCTTGAACAGCACGCGCCAGCCCGTCTGGGCCTCAGGCGCGGCGGCCTCGATCTCGCCCGAACCGCCCAGATCGGCCAGAGGCTCGTCCAGAGCGGCGTCGAAGGCCATGGGGGTGAAGCCGAAGTCGTCTTCGTCTTCCTCGACAACCGGCGGCGCTTCGCCGCCGTGGGTCAGGAGTTCCAGCTCGTGCACCAGACCGGCCGAACGCTCTTCGTCGACGGGCGGCGCCAAGCCTTGCGCCGCCTGGATATGGTCCGCCAGCACGTCGGAGGCGCGCAGCAGGGTCTTGATCGTGATCGTGTCGCAGGGCTTTCGACCACCCCGCAACTCGTCCATCAGGGTTTCAAAGACGTGGGCGAAGCGAACCAGAGCTTCCAGGCCGAACGCCCCCGCCCCGCCCTTCACCGAGTGAACGGCGCGGAAGACGGCGTTGATGGTTTCAAGGTCGGTTTGACCCTGTTCCAGCAGCATCAGCTTCGATTCCAGGTCCGCGAGCAGTTCGTCGCATTCCTGGAAGAAGGTGGCTTTAATGGCTTCGAAGGCGTCCATGGCTTGCGGCCTGACCGATCTCTTGGGTTAGGCCGCGACGCGGCGAACGGCGTCGACCAGTTTGGCCGGGTCGAACGGTTTGACGATCCAGCCCGTCGCGCCGGCGGCGCGGGCGCGGGCCTTCTTCTCGGCGTCGCTCTCGGTCGTCAGCACCAGGCACGGCGTGGTGCGGTGGTTCGGATCAGCGCGCATGCCCTCGATGAAGCCGAAGCCGTCCATGCGCGGCATGTTGATGTCGGTGATCACCACGTCCGCGCCGTTCGCGGCCAGGGTCTCCAGGCCGTCGATGCCGTCGACAGCCTGGATGACGTGGTAGCCCGCGTCCTCCAGCGCCATCAGCAGCATGTCGCGCATGGTGCGGGAATCATCGACGGTGAGCACTGTCTTTTTCACGCGAGCGTTCCTTCAATGAGGTCTTGAGCGTTGATTTCAGGCGCGCCGAAGGCGGCCCATTGTTCGGAAAAACCTTCAGACCGGGGTTCGATCGTCAGATCGGCCCCGTCGGCGGCCCAGGTCTTCTTGGCCGACAAAAGGACCTGCAGACAAAGGCCGCCCAGACGTTCGACGTTGGAAGCGTCCACGGTGATCGCCTGTCCGCGTCGGGCCAACAATTCGGCCTTCAGCGGTTCGGCCGCATTCATGTCCAGCACAGGCGCAAGAACGATGGCGTCAGTCATGAAAACTCTCCTCCCTCTGCCTCACAGCCAAGCATCGCATGGCGTTGGTAAATATCGCTTGAAGAGGGAATCATCAGAACTCTTCCCAACCCTCGGCGTCCGCCTCGACCTTGGGCGCGGCGCCGCCACGGCCCACGGTCTTCAACGCCTGGATGACGCGGCTGACCGGTTTGGCGGGCGAGGCCGCCGGCGCTTGCGAAGAGCGAGCGGGAGCGGAAGCCCGACGCGGCGCCGCAGCGTCTTGCGCGCCCGCGCCGACCTTGAACTGGGCCACGGAGGCCTGAAGGGCCTCGGCCTCCTGGGCCAGCGAATGGCTGGCGGCGGTCGATTGCTCGACCATGGCGGCGTTCTGTTGAGTGACCTGGTCCATCTGGTTCACGGCGGTATTGACCTCGGCCAGGCCGATGGCCTGTTCCTGGGCCGAGGCGGCGATTTCCGACACCAGGCCGTCGATCTCGGCGACCCGGTCCACGATCCGTTGCAGGGCCTCGCCGGTCTGGCCGACCAGTTTGACGCCCGAACCGACCTGAGTGGTCGAGGCCGAGATCAGGGTCTTGATCTCTTTCGCGGCTTCCGCCGACCGCTGGGCCAGGGCCCGCACTTCGGAGGCCACGACCGCGAAGCCGCGACCGGCCTCGCCGGCGCGAGCGGCCTCGACCCCCGCGTTCAGGGCCAGCAGATTGGTCTGGAAGGCGATTTCGTCGATCACGCCGATGATCTGGTTGATCTGGCTGGACGAACCTTCAATGGCCTGCATGGCCTCGACTGCGTCGCGGACGATGACGCCCGAGGTCTCTGCGTCGCCCTTGGCGGCCTGGACCACTTCGGAGGCCTGACGGGCGCCCGAGGCGGTCTTGTTCACCGTGGCCGTGATCTCGTCCAGGGCGGCGGCGGTTTCTTCCAGCGACGCCGCCTGCTGTTCGGTGCGGCGCGACAGGTCGTCGGCGGCCTGCGAAATCTCGCCGGCGCCCGAGCGGATGCCGGCCACATTGCCCAGCACCACGCTCAGGGCCTGCTGCAGCTGGGCGATGGCGGCGTTGAAGTCGGTCTTCAGTTGCTGCGAACGCGGCGACACCTCGACCGTGAACCGGTGCGTCAAGTCGCCGTTCGACATAGCCGCGAGGCCCTCAGCCAAGGCCGTCAGCGCCACACGGTCTTCTTCGGCGATCCGCGCCTTTTCGGCCTCATTGGCCAGACGCTCCTGTTCGGACATCGAGCGGTTGGCTGCGGCCTCCTGCTCGACGCGAACTTTATCGACGGCGGCGTCGCGGAAGGCGACGATGGCCTGCGCCATCTTGCCGAACTCATCCTTGCGGTCGGCGCCGACGATCTGGATGGTCGTGTCGCCCGCCATCAGCTTCTGCATATAGCCGATCATGCTGAAGGTCGGCCGGACGATGGAACGGGTCGCGACCAGGCCGGCGACCAACGCCATCAGTATTGCGCCGGCCAAACCGATCACCACAGCCATCAAAGCATTGCGCGCGGCGGCGGCCTGCGCCTTGCGCGACGCCTCCAGGGCGGTCTCGTTCGCGGCCTTCAACTCATCGATGGCGGCTTCGACAGGCTCAATGAACTTGTCGGCGGAGCCGGTCTGGCCCACCATCTGATCTGCCTCAGCGACACGCCCTTCCGCGATCAGACCCTTACCGACCTGAACGATGTTCTCGTACCAGCCATCGGCGGCTTGGATGGCCTTGTCGATCGGAGCCTGGCGGTCAGCGGGAAGATCGGCCCGCAATTGCTCAAGAGCCTCCTTGAACTTGGCGCGGTGACCATCAAGGCGCTCAGTATAATAGGGATCCTGGGAAAGCAGATAGCCTCGATAGGAGTTCTCCTGCTTCGAAAGACGGAACTCGGCGGCTGCCAGGGTGCGGTTCAGGTGATTTTCCACACTTCTGGCTTCGTCGGCTTCCTGCAGTGCGAACAGGTTGGTCACCACGACGGCGCCCATGACGGCGATCGCCGCGAGGACAATACCGAAAGCGAGAGCGAGCTTGCGCCCCACCGGCATGTTTTCAATGAAGTTCAACTTACTCTCCCAGGCTCTTCTTACCGACCAGAACCAATCAGCACTGGCAGACCGAGTCCCTCTTCGAAGGCCCCCGCCGCCCTTTCCCGCCCCTAGCCCTTGCCTCGATCGCTCGCCTCAGGAACGAGGTGCGAGCCAGGCAAACACTAGACGCCAACAACAACCGGCATCTGCCCAACAACAATGGAAGGATGATTAATACGAATTCTGAACCGGAGCTTAGGTAGGAATGCGTAGAGCAGCCGCGGGCGCTGGAACATGAGGTAGTTCAGTGGGATGCGACCGTTTCGCTCGGCGGTGAAACGGCGACAGGACTGCCGACATCGGTAACCTAGGCCTAGGGGTGCGCCTCGCTGGCCCTTAGCTTTTGCATGAGACCGACCATGCCGAACGTCGATGTCGCCAGGGTGCGGCTCATCGCGAGCCCCATCAGCAAGGCCGTGAGGATCGCGCTTGCGAGACCACCGGTCACGGTGATGACGGCGTTGCGCGACGCCGCAACCTGCGCATGCCGCGAGGCCTCCAGCGCCACTGCGTTCACCTCCTTGAGAGTATTGATCGCGTATTCGACCGGCTCGACGTGCCGGTCAGACACCCCGACGTGCCCCACCAATTGTTCGGCCTCGATCGTTCGGCCCTGAGCGACCAAGGCCTGACCCGCCAAAGCGACGTCCCGGTGCCAGCTGTCAGCCGCCTGCAAGGCTTGGTCGATCGTGGCTTGATGCTCTTGCGGCGTCTCGGCGCGCACTTCTTCAAGGGATTTCTTGAACTCGGCGCGGTGGGTCTCCAGCCGGGCGATGTAATAGGTCTCCGCCGAAAGCAGGTAGCCGCGATAGGAGTTTTCCTGCCGGGCCAGGCGGAATTCCGCCTCCGCAAGCGCGCTGTTCAACCGTTCCTCGCGCGCCAGCGCCTCGCCGGCGCCCTTCAGGGCCAACAGGTTCGTGACCATCAGGGCGCCCATGACCACCAGCGCGCCGAGCGTCAGCGCCCAGGTCAGCGTCAACTGGCGGCCTGCCGTAAGATTTCCGATCAACTTCACGCCAATCCTCCCTTGGTGCCCGAACACAAGAATGAAGCCCAGAAAGCAGGCTGGCTCCCGAGCATGTGCTCGCCCCGCCTTCAAAAACCAGCATTCCGCGAAATGACAATGTGGGCCTGCCCCCTACGAATCCTGAACCGACGGTTAAGTATGAACGCGTACGAAGGGTTGGGTCAGTCACCGCCTCAGGCTGTGCCCCTTGAGGGGATCATTCGCCGCAGTGGCGCCCCTGAGGACAATATTGCTTTCCAGGGGAGCCTATGCCGTTATAGAAAATACGTCAGAAAAGCGGCGACGGTGCAGTTGAGATGGTTTCGCAGCAGCGAGATCCCACATGATGCGGGGGCGAACAGACGCCTTTACTGACTTTTTAAGGGGTCGAAGCTGGCAACCTGCCGTCACACCCTCGAGGAACGGCGTTTTTCTTGCTTGCGCCTGCGTATCGATAGCATCAGTCATTAAGGTCGGGCTGCAGGATATCGAACACGTCCATTATACGCCGCTGCTGGGAGCGGTGATGGCGACCGCCCTGCTCGGCAACCGCCCCGCCACCTTCCTCGCCATTGTGCTTTCGGTCGCCGCCGATCTCATCGTGACGACGCGCTTTAGTCTAGCGGAAGCGGTCGCCAACACCTTACTGTTCGTCTTGATCGCCTCGGTCATGGCCGAAGTCTGTCACCGGCTGGCGAGCAGAACGGCGCTTCTGCACAGCATATTGACGTCGGTTCCCGTGGTGACGCTGGACGGCGAGGGCCGCATTCTTCGCATCACCGCCCCTGCGGCCGATCTTCTCGGCGTGGCCCCGGCTAATGCGCTGAACCGCGACTTCAGCATCTTCGCGCCGGATTTCGGCGAACGGACGCTGAACGCCTTGTTGCAAGGCGACGCGCTTACGGCTCCTGCAGCGGGCTACTGGATGGCGCGTCGGCCGGATGGCGAAATCGTTCCCCTGATCATCCACGCCAGCCTCTTGGCCCACAGCGTCGATCCCGAGCGTGTCGTCCTGTCCCTCGCGGATCAGAGACAGGCCCTGGCGGTCAATGACAGGATGCGGGAGCTGATGGGGCAACTCAGCAGAAGTTGGCGGCTGAATTCGATGGGCGAAATGGCGGCCACCCTCGCGCACGAGTTGAACCAGCCGCTCACCGCCGCCACCGTCTATCTTCATGCGGGGCAGACGGATATCGCCCGCGCCGGTCCGATCGGCGACAGCGCCAGCCGCGCCTTGGATCTGGCGAAGACCCAGCTGCTGCGCGCCGGGGACATCATTCGCCGCATGCGCGAACTGATCGCCACCGGCGGCCCGCAACTTTCGGAGGAGCGGGTGTCGTCAATGATCGAGGACCTGCGTCCCTTGTTCGATCTGATCCGGCAGGACACCGGTGTGGCCATCCGCATAGATGTGCACGAAGCCCGCGATCGGGTTTTGGCGGACCGAATCCAATTTCAGCAGGCGATCGCCAACCTGGTCCGCAACGCTGTGGACGCCGTTTGTGGACACAGCGAAGGGATCGTTTCGGTGACGGGACGCAGCCTGGCGAGCCAAGGTTATGAAATTCGGATCGAAGACAACGGCCCCGGCATCGCCGAAGACCAGATGGACCGCATCTTCCAGCCAATGATGACGACAAAGGCCGGCGGCATGGGCCTGGGCCTGTCGGTCACCCGCTCGATCGTCGAAAGCCATGACGCCGTCCTGACCGTGGGCCGAAGCCCGCTGGGCGGCGCAGCCTTCTCCTTTAGTCTATCCCCCGTCTCGGAGCTCGAAGCCGCATGACCGACCATTCCGTCTTCGTCGTGGATGATGATCAAGCCATGCGAGACTCGCTGCTGCTGCTTCTAAGAGGAGAGGGCATCCGCGCCCGAGGATTCGCCAGCGCCGCCCTGTTCCTCGAGTCGCTGCCGGACGAGAAGGCCGCCTGCGTCATCACAGACCTGCGGATGCCTCAGATTGAGGGGACCGAGCTGATTCAGCGTCTTCGGGTTCTAAGAGGCGAAACCTGGCCCATCATCGTCATTACCGGCCATGCCGACGTCCCCCTGGCGGTGCAGTTGATGAAGGCCGGGGTGATTGATTTCATCGAAAAGCCTTTCGATCCGAACCGTATCCTTGAGGCGGTGCGAGGCTGTCTGTCGGTGCTGGAACGCCACGGCGTTGAAAGCGAGGTGCGGGAACAGACCGCCGCTCGCCTGGCCACCTTGACACCGCGCGAACGCCAGGTGTTCGACGCCCTGATCGACGGCAAGTCGAACAAGGAGATTGCGTTGATTCTCGACATCAGCCCCCGCACGGTCGAAATCTTCAGGGCCAAGGTCATGCAGAAGATGCAGGCCGCAAGCCTGTCCATGCTGGTGCGCCTGGGTCTCAGCGTCGCAGAGGCCTGAAACTCCATATCAAACGCCCCTTGAGCCGCGAGGAAATCGTCGCCACCTTGCAGGAGTCATGAGCGACCGGTCCGCAGGCCTCGCCCCATCTCGCGTCACTGCGGTTTTGGGGCCCACCAACACCGGCAAGACCCATCTGGCGGTCGAGCGGATGCTGGGTCACGCCTCGGGCATGATCGGGCTGCCGCTGCGGCTATTGGCCCGCGAGATTTACGAGCGGATCGTGAGACAGCGGGGCGCCGCCGCCGTCGCGCTGATCACCGGCGAGGAAAAGATTGTCCCGCCGCGCCCGCACTATTTCGTCTGCACCGTCGAGGCCATGCCGCTGGAGCGGTCGGTCGAGTTCCTGGCGGTCGATGAGATTCAGCTGGTCGCCGATCCCGAGCGCGGCCATGTCTTCACGCAGCGGCTGCTGCACGCGCGCGGCCGGTTCGAGACCATGTTCCTGGGCGCCGGTACGCTTGAGCCGCTGATCCGCCGCCTGGTCCCGGACGTCGAGATCGTGACGCGGGATCGGCTGTCCACCCTGTCCTACGCCGGGTCCAAGAAACTGACCCGCCTGCCCCGCCGCAGCGCCATCGTGGCTTTCAGCACCGAGCGGGTCTACGCCATCGCCGAACTGATCCGGCGTCAAAGGGGTGGCGCGGCCGTGGTCATGGGCTCGCTCAGCCCCCGGACCCGCAACGCCCAGGTCGCCCTGTACCAGTCGGGCGAGGTCGATTTCCTGGTCGCCACCGACGCCATCGGCATGGGGTTGAACATGGATGTGGACCATGTCGCCTTTGCGGGCCTGAGAAAGTTTGATGGTCGCCGGACGCGCTGGCTGCACGCCCACGAGATCGGCCAGATCGCCGGTCGCGCCGGCCGCCACCTGCGCGATGGCACCTTCGGCGTCACCGCCGAGGCCGAGGACCTGGACGACGATCTGGTGGAACAGGTGGTCGAGCACCGGTTTGATCCGGTCGAAGCCGCCGAATGGCGCAACGCCAGACTGGACTTCGACACCCTGCCCGACCTGCTGCGCTCCCTGACCGTCACGCCGCAGCGCAGCGGCCTCAGCCTGACCGCCGAGGCCCTGGACGAGACCCTGCTGCGCCGCTTGATCAAGGACGAGGAGGTGGCCCGTATCGGCCGGTCGCGCGGGGCCGTTATGCGGCTGTGGGAGGCCTGCCAGTTGCCGGACTTCCAGAAGACGACGCTGGATGAACACGCCCGACTGGCCAAGGACGTCTTCCATGCCCTGACCAGCAAGCGGGGCCGGCTGACCGACGACTGGATGGCGCCGCGCTTCGCCTTCGTGGATCGCGACGACGGCCAGATCGACCAGTTGTCGGCGCGACTGTCGGCTGTCCGTACCCTGTCCTACATCGCCAACCGCCCCGACTGGGTTCACGACGCCCAGGGCTGGCGTGACAAGACCCGCGCCCTGGAAGACCGCCTCTCCGACGTTCTGCACGAGCGGCTTACCGCGCGGTTCGTTGATCGTCGGACCACCGCCCTGATGCGGGCCCTGAACGTCCGCGAGGACACGTTCGCAGGCGTGGCCGAAGACGGCGAGGTGACCGTCGAGGGCCAGGTGGTCGGTCAGCTCGAGGGCGTTCGCTTCCAGATGGAGAAGGGCGCCTCAGCCCTGGAGGACCGCACCCTGCGCCAGGCGGCGGTTCGCGCCGTGACGCCCGAGATCAACCGCCGCCTGGGCCGGCTCGCTGCGGAGACGGACGACGGTTTCGCCGTCACGCCGGATGGAGCCGTCCTGTGGCGCGGCGTCCTGACCGCCCAGATCCAGGCCACGCCCGCAGGGGCCGATCCCTTCGCGCCCGCCGTCCGGTTGCTGGGCGAACTGGGCCCGACGCCCGCCCGAGAGCGCGCCAAACGCCGCATAGAGGCCTGGCTGGCGTTCGAGGCGGGCCGCGCCCTGCGTGATCTTCGCCGTCTGCGCCAGGCGGTGGAGTCAGGGGCCCTGAAGGGCCTGCCGCGCGGCATCGCCTTCCGCCTGATCGAGGCTGGCGGCTTGATCGATCGGCGTGATGTCGAGCGCGACCTAGCCGCCCTCAGCCAGGTCGAGCGGCGCACGCTGAAGAGCTTCGCCATCCGCGTCGGCGCCCATTCCGTCTGGCTGCCGGGCCTGCAAAAGCCCCGCGCCCGTCATTTCGCCCAGGCCTTCCTGGACGCCCCCCTGATCCCGGCGACACCCGACCTGATCCCAGCGCCGCCCGAACCACCGTCGCCCCGCCTGCTCTCGGCCCACGGTCTGCGCGTGGCCGGCCGTTGGCTGGCGCCGGTCGAGACCCTGGAAAAGATGGCTGATCTGCGCACCGCCAATACTGCGGACCGTGGCCGCCTGTCCGACGCCGCCCTGATCGACCTGGGCTGGACCGCTGATCAGGCGAAACAGGTTATCGCCGCCCTGAAGACGGAGCGCGCCCGCCAGCCCGACAAGCCCGGCGTCGCGCCGAAGCCACCCAAGGACTCGCCCTTCGCAGCCCTGGCCGCCCTGACAGCGCCTGCACCGACGTCGACGCGAGCCAAACGGCCTCGGCGTCGTCGAAAGGCTCAAGCTTGAGCGACAACGCCTGCCGTATCGACGTCTGGCTCTGGCGCGCCCGGTTTGTGAAGACGCGGAGCCTGGCCGCCAATCTGGTCGAGAGGGGCGCGGTGCGCCTGACCCATCAGGGACGTGAGGCGCGGCTGGACAAGCCCAGCCGCTGCGTTCATCCGGGCGACCTGCTGACCTTCGCCCAGAACGGGCGGGTCACCGCGCTGCGCGTCGAGGCGCTTGGCGAGCGGCGCGGACCTGCTGAGGAGGCCCGCGCCCTTTACGCCCTTATTTCTGAATGACGAACTCGCCTTCGATGTGCAGCTTCACCTCGTCCGAAACGGCCGGCAGGGCGTAGTTGATGCCGAAGTCCGAACGCTTGATGGTCGCCTCGCCGTCGAAGCCGGCCTTGTAAGCGCCCATGACCGTGCCGGCGCCATTGAACTCGACCTCGATGGTCACGGGCTTGGTGACGCCGCGCAGGGTCAGGTCGCCGACCACGGTCGCCTCGTTGGCGTCCTCCGCATCGACCGTCACCGAGCGCGAGACGAAGGTTGCGGTCGGATGGTTGGCGGTGTCGAAGAAGTCAGCGGTCTGAAGATGGGCTTTCAGCCGGTCATCGTTCGGCGCGACGTCGGTCAGCGGGATGGTGGCGGTCAGGGTCGAGGCGGACGGATTGGCCGGGTTCAGCTTCAACTCGGCTTTCACGTTCACGAACTGACCCGTGTAGGTCGAGAGGCCGAAATGGTTGACCGACCAGGTGATCTTGCCGTGGCTGGACTCCAGATCATAGTTCCCGGCGGTGACCTCGGCCGGGTTCTTGGTCAAGGCGGCCTGGGCCACCACGGCGCCGCCGGCGGCGAGGCTGACGGCAAGGGCGCCGGCGAGGGCGTATTTCATGAAGGGGGTGCGCATGGTGATGTTCCGGTTGAGGACTGAGATATGCAATCACTACAGTTGCGATTTAGCCTGACTGTTGTCAAGGCGCGCCAGGCCGCCTGCGAACGTCTCCCAGCTTAAGCCCCGCTGTTGACAGTTGGTTGCACGGCCGCCATGTCGCAGCCTCTCACCCACAGCCTGACCCTTTTCGCCGCCCAATGACCTACATCGTCACCGACGCCTGCGTGAAATGTAAGTTCATGGACTGCGTGGAAGTATGTCCAGTGGACTGCTTCTACGAAGGCGAAAACTTCCTGGTTATCGCCCCGGACGAGTGCATCGACTGCGGCGTCTGCGAGCCCGAATGCCCCGTCGACGCCATCGTCCCCGACACCGAGGACGAGCCGGACGGCAAGTGGCTTCAGGTCAACGCCGAATACGCCAAGGTCTGGCCCAACATCACCGTCAAGGGCACGCCCCCCGCCGACCGTGAACAATATGAACGCGAGACGGGCAAGTACGAGAAATACTTCAGCCCCAAGCCCGGCAAGGGTTCCTGAGCCGGCGACGGTTTTCGGCGTCGATCCCGGCCGGACGACCAAGGTCAAACTGTCGCAAATCCTCGGCAGGCCTGTGGACGTTTTGAAAATCCGTCATTTTGTGATAGGGTCTGTTTCATTGGATCGGGCGGTCCGCGAAAACTTCGCGCCGCCCGTGTTTGCGACAGAATCCCGCCCATAGACGGGATCGGCCAGAGGTTTGGTGATCCGTTTCCGCATTTGACGCCCAGCATGACCTCCCCGACGGCTCCCACCGACGGTTGAGGTCCTGTTTGCGTCGATCGCGCCTTCGCTTCGCCCGGCCCTGAACCGGGAAAGGACGAATATGACGAGCAAGACTGGTCTGGAGTTCAAGGTTGGCGACGCGGTCGTCTATCCGGCGCACGGCGTCGGCAAGGTCGCGGCGGTCGAGACTCAGGAAGTCGCGGGCATGTCGCTGGAAGTCTATGTCGTGACCTTCGACCACGAAAAGATGACCCTGCGCGTTCCGACCAAGAAGGCCGCGACGGCCGGCCTGCGTTCGCTGGCCGCCGACGACGTCGTGACCAAGGCCCTGACCACCCTGAAGGGCCGCGCCCGCATCAAGCGCACCATGTGGTCGCGTCGCGCGCAGGAATATGAAGCCAAGATCAACTCGGGTGACCTGATCTCCATCGCCGAAGTGGTTCGCGACCTGCACCGCGCCGACACCCAGCCGGAACAGTCCTATTCGGAGCGCCAGCTCTATGAATCGGCCCTGGACCGGATGGCGCGCGAAGTCGCCGCCGCCAACAAGATCGACAAGGACGCGGCTGTCGAGCTGCTGGCCAAGTCGCTCAGCGCCAAGAAGCCGATCCCGACCGCTGAAGCGGCCTGATCCCGGCTCCAGACGAACGAAAAGGCCCCGGAGCGATCCGGGGCCTTTTTGGTTTGACCGACATCAAGGCGGATTAGCCGCGCCCAGGGTCTGATGTGTTCCGACAAGGAGCCGATCATGACCGACGCCGCCGCCCCGCTGGGCTTCCACCACATCCGTCTGGAACTGGCGCGCGAACCGCAGCACCCAGAGGGGGACCACGACGCCGGCTATGACATCCTGGCGCCGCTGAAAGCCGACCGCCGCCTGGACGCCGCCGCCTGGCGCGAAGCCCCCGAGAAATGCCGCGTCCGTCGATTCTCGCACGGCGCGACCCTGGCCTTCGGACGACTGCGTCACGCAGCGCCCGACCGCTGGTTCCTGGATTTCGAACCCGGCGAGGCGGACGACGCCCACGGCTTCCGCCTCGCCGACGAAATTCTCGAGACCGGCGAATACGTCAGCCTGTCCACGGGCGACCAGACCCATACCTATGTGGTCGCCCGCGCCGAACCGGTCTGAGGCTCAGAAATATTCGGCGTTGGCCGGGCATTGGGCGCTGATGCGACGCGCGGTGATGGTGGCGGGAATATAGGGCGTGCCGCGCAGCAGCTGGGCGCCGCCACGGAAGCTGAAGCTGGTGTCCTCATAGGTTCCAGAAAGTCGCACATTGACCCGACGGCCCTTCTTGTCCTGGCACGTCCCCTCGAACCGCGCCCGCCCGTCCCCAACCACACGGGTGGGATAGGTGCAGCGCCAGCGATTGGTCGACAGACCGCCGAAGAAGCGATTGATCTCGCTAGGGCGAACGCACTTCTGCTCCGTGTCGCGCTGGCCGACCGCGCTGGTCGTGTATTCCCAATAGCCGGGCAGCACCTCGGCCTGGGCCGGCGCCGTCTGGGCGGGCGCGATCGCGGGCGCGGCCAGCATGACGCCGCCCGCCATCACCGGCGCCAGCACGGCCCACAGCTTGAGGGACCGGGCGCGTTTGGACAGAGAAGCGATCGGGGAGGAGCGAGACATGGCGGCCTTCTGTTCAGCTTGGATCTTCATGATATGACTCATAGCGCGCGTCATTTGAATGACGCCTGAACGACACCCGGTTCCGACGCCATTGCGGCGATCACCGAAACAGGGCCAAGACTCGGCTTGACGCCCGACCGCCTCTTCCCTTATACGGCCCCCTCTCGCGCGGGCTGTTCCCCGCGCGCACTTGTTTCATGCGTCTTCTCCCACGCTTCGGGCCGGACGCCGCACCTTAAGGATCTGACGATGTCGCGTCGTTGCGAACTCACCGGTATCGGCCCGATGGTCGGCCATAGCGTGAGCCACTCGAACATCAAGACCAAGCGCCGCTTCCTGCCGTCGCTGAAGACGGTCAAGGTCACCTCGGACTCCCTGGGTCAGACCTTCTCGCTGCGTATCTCGAACGCCGCGCTGCGCACCCTCGACTACAAGGGCGGTTTGGACGCCTTCATCGTCAAGGCCCGCGACGAGCAGCTGTCGATCGCCGCCCAGCGCATCAAGCGTCAGGTCCGCGCCAAGCTGGCCGAGCAAGCCGCCGCCTGATCGGCGACAGCTGAAACTGTTCTGGAAGGGGCCGGCGGCGACGCCGGCCTTTTTCTTTGCGCGCCTTCCGGGGCAGGGCTAATCCCGAACCGTAACCGGAGGGGATTCCGCATGACCGTCGCCCGCACACTGGTCTTCATGACCGCCGCCCTGACGCTGTCGGCCTGTGCGACGCTGAGCGACGCTCCGCCGCCGGCGCGCGATTCCACCCCCTACACCCTGGCCACGGACCAGCCTCTGACCGCAGAGCAGCAGGCGATGCGGTTCGACACCGCCAATCTGTCGATCCGGGTCATCCCGAAGGACAAGGCGATCGACGCCGTCGCCGTGCTGGGCTTCACCGCCAAGGCCCCCCTCGCTCGGCTGGTGGTGGATCTGGATACGCTCCTGCCGATCTCCTCGGTCCAGATCGACGGCGTCGCAATGGCCGCCGACCGCTGGTCCAACCCCGAAGGGCGGCTGACGGTCGATCTGCCTCAGACCCTAGCGGCAGGCCAGTCCGTCGCTCTGCGCGTGGCCTATGCCGGCCAGCCCCGCGTCGCGCCCCGCGCCCCCTGGGACGGCGGCTTCGTCTGGTCCACCGCGCCTTCGGGAGAGCCCTGGATCGCCACCGCCGTCCAGGGCGAGGGCTGCGACATCTTCTGGCCCTGTATCGACAGCCCCCATGGCGAGCCCGGCCGGGTCGATCTGCACATCACCGTCCCGTCCGACCTGTCGGCGCCGTCCAACGGTCGGTTTCTGGGCAAGGTCGATCACGGCGACGGCTGGACCACCTGGAACTGGTCGGCGAAACGCCCCAACACCTACGCCATCGCCCTGAACATCGGCCCCTACGAGGAGGTCAGCGGCCAGTATCAAAGCCGGTTCGGCAACACGATCCCGATGAACTACTGGCATCTGAAGTCGGATGCGCCTGAGAAGGTCCAGGCCCTGTTCGACGAATTCCCCAAGATGCTGGACTTCTTCGAGGCCACGGTCGGCCCCTTCCCCTTCGGCGACGAGAAGATGGGCGTGGTCGAGACCCCGCACCTGGGCATGGAGCACCAGACCATCAACGCCTACGGCAACGGCTACAAGATCGACGGCCGGGGCTATGACTGGCTGCTGCAGCACGAGTTCGCCCACGAATGGTTCGGCAACCAGCTGACCAACCAGAACGCCGACGACATGTGGCTGCACGAGGGGCTGGGCAGCTATATGCAACCCCTCTACGCCCGCTGGCTGCTGGGCGACCGCTATATGCAACGCGAGCTGGCGAACCAGCGCGAGGGGTTGGCCAACAAATTCCCCGTGGTCTCAGGCACGCCCAAGACCGAGGACGAGGTCTACAAGGGCGACGTCGGCCCCGGCGGCGACATCTATTCCAAGGGCTCGTTGATCAGCCATTCGCTGCGGATGCTGATCGGGGACGACGCCTTCCATCAGGCCCTGACCCGTCTGGTCTATGGGACGGATGATCCCCGGCCCGGCGGCTTCCAGCCCCTGTACCGTTCGACGCCGGACTTCCTGCAGATCGTCAATGAGGTGACGGGCCAGGACTACGGCTGGTTCTTCCGCGGCTATCTCTACAACGCCGCCCTGCCGGTGCTGACCCAGACGCAAGACGGCGACGTGCTGCGACTGGAATGGGCAAGCGGGAACGGCGAAACCTTCCCCATGCCGTTGGACGTCGAGATCGACGGCCGCGTCCAGACGATCGCCATGACCGACGGTCGCGGGCAGGTCGCGGTCCCGGCCGGCGCCCACATCCTGATCGACCCGCAGAACAAGGTGTTGCGCCAGATGGACGTGATCGACGCGCTGCAGGCCTATAAGGCAGAGCAAAAACGCTGATCTCTCTCCCATGGGAGAGGGTGATACACTCAGGCCGGCGCCACCGTCACCGACTGCCGCACCATCTGGCACCGTTCCTGAGTGGTCAGGAAGGCGATGTCCGCCGCGTCGCGTCCGCAGGCGATCCGCACCAGCCCCTCGACCGGGGCCAGCCGCGTCGCATCGACCAGCCACCAGCCGTTGTCCAGCCAGACCTCGAAGATGGCGTGAAAGTCGGGCGGGTTCAGCTGATGTGCAAAGGCGCTCACCGCGCGCGCCGGAATCCCCGACGCCCGGCAGAAGGTCATGCCCAGGTGGGTGAAGTCGCGGCACACCCCGGCCCGGTCGATGAAGGTGCGCGCCGCCGTGGTCTCGGTGTCCGACACCCCGTGCTCATAATCCAGGTTCTCGGTGATCCAGTCCAGGATCGCCAGCACTCGGGCCCCGCCCGAGGTGTCGCCGAACTCGCGCGTGACGAACCGACCGAACTGGTCCGACGGGCAATAGCGGCTGGGCTGCAGATAGGGCAGAACCTCGGCCGGCAGTTCACCCCAGTCATGTTGCGACACGCTGGGCGGCAGGCCCTTCAGCACGCCGTTCTCGACCAGAGCCTCATAGGTCAGGGTCACTTCGCCCTCGACGTGGCACCGCAGGGTCCGGGCGCCGAAATCGACGTCCTCGTCTTCGTGAAACTCGACGGGCGGGTCGAAGGTCAGGGTTTCCTCGAGGATATCCTGACCCGGCCAGTGGGCGACCTGGATCTTGTAGATGGCGTCCGTCGGCGGATCGAAACGATAGACGAGCTCGGCGCGGACGCGCAGTTTCATATAGGGACCAGTCAATTGGAAGGGGGAGTCAGCCCCCAACGCCACGCGACTGCGGCCGTTCCATGGCCAGGCCCTCACACAGGTCCACGCCGCCACAAAACGTCCGCAACCGTACGCTTCCGACCGGAAATAGACAAGCGACAGCAATATGTTAGGGTGGTGGCCTATGGCATCCCCCCTAATCGACAATTCCCCTGATGGAGGGATGCGGCAGCGCTTGATTGGCGCCCTTTCGGATAAGACGTCGCCCACGGAAGGCCGTCAGGCGTGACCGATTCCGCTCTCGAGGACGACATCGACCTGACCGACTGCGATCGGGAGCCGATCCATGCGCCCCAGGCGATCCAGCCGCACGGCCTGCTGCTGGTCCTGAATACCGCGACCCTGACCATCGAACAGGGCGCGGGGCTCATCGAGGAACTGACGGGCAAGTCGGCCTGGATCGACCAGGATGTGGCCGTCCTGCTGGGCGACGTCGTCGGCCGTCGGTTAAGCGATATGGCGCGGACCACCGAGCCGGGTTTCGCCGGCCGCTGGCGCGCCGCCAATCGGCTGGAATACGACGTGGTCGTCCACTATGCGCGGGATCAGGGTCGGGCCGATGGCCAGGATCGGATGATTGTCGAGATCGAGCAGAGCTCGCAGCAGGCTCGGCTCGGCGTCGAACTGATCGCCAGGATCGACGCGGCCGGCGCGGCGCTCGAGCGGGCGGCGTCGGTTCAGACCGTGTGCGAGCGCGCAGCGGAAGCCTTTCGCAGCCTGACGGGCTTCGAAAGGGTCATGATCTATCGCTTCCTCGACGACGAGGCGGGCCAGGTCGTCGCCGAATCCCGCGCGACCGGCGCCGGATCCTTCCTCAACCATCATTTCCCCGCCACCGACATCCCCCGTCAGGCCCGCGCTCTGTATCTGCGTAATCCGGTGCGTGTCATTCCCGACAGCCGCTATACGCCCCGGCCCCTGCGCCCCGTCACGCCGGGCGAGCCACCCCTGGACATGAGCGACAGCGGCCTGCGGGCCGTATCGCCGATCCACATCCAGTATCTGAAGAACATGGGGGTGCGCGCCTCGGCCTCGGTGTCGATCATCGTCGATGACGCCCTGTGGGGACTGGTCGCCTGTCACAGCACGACGCCGCATCTGCTGCCCTATGAGCTGAGGGTCGCCTGCACCACCCTGGCCCGGGGTCTGGCCCGCCAGCTGAAGACGAAGGCCGACGCCGAACTGTATCGCGAGCGCGTCCGACTGCGCCGGCTGGAGGACGAACTGATCGTCCGCCTGTCCACCGACCGCGACCTGGACGCCGCCCTGGCCGAACATTCGGGTCAACTGTCCGATCTGGTCGGGGCGGACGGTCTGGCCATAGTGCGCGGCGACCAGATCGCCTGTTTCGGTTACGCCCCGCCGGAGGGGGCTGTACGCCGACTGTCGAACTGGCTGTGCCAACAACCCGGCCTGCGCCCCGTGGCCTCCAGCGCCCTTTCCGCCTTGCTGCCCGAGGCCGAGGCCTGGCGCGCCCACGCCAGCGGCCTTCTGGCGGTTCGATTGGCGGGGGAGCAGCCCCTGTCTCTGTTGTGGTTCCGCTCGGAAATCCTGGAGACGGTCCGTTGGGCCGGGGATCCATCCACCGCCGTCAAGTCGACGTCCGGCGGCGCCCTGACGCCCCGCGCCTCCTTCGAGGGCTGGTCCCAGACCGTCACGGGCCGCGCCCGGCGCTGGAGCGCCGCCGCCGTCGAATCCGTCGCTCGTCTGAGGGACGCCCTGTCTGACTTCGCGGCGGTCAACCAGTTGCGCACCCAGAACCAGTCGCTGCAGGCGCGGCTGACGGAACGTGATCTGAGACTGGAGCAGCAGCAGTATCTGATGCGCGAGGTCAATCACCGGGTCCAGAACAGCCTGACCCTGGTGTCCAGCTTCCTGGGTCTTCAGGCGCGAGACCTGGGCGAAGGTCCCGCAGGCTCGGCCCTGCAGGAGGCCCGGCGGCGCGTGCGCGCCGTCTCGACCGTCCATACGCGTCTTTATCGGGGCGATCAGGACGCCACCATCGACATGTCTCGCTATATCCGCGAACTGGTCGATGACCTGGGCGCCAGCATGGGGGCCGACTGGGCCGCCGCCATTGAAACCGACCTGGCGCCGGTCTGTATCGATGCGGGTCGAGCCGTGACCATGGGGCTGATCCTGACCGAGCTAATCATCAACGCCCAGAAATACGCCTATGACGGCCGCCCAGGCCCGCTTCGGATCAGCCTGAGCGAGTCGGGCGACATGCTGCGACTGGTCGTCGCCGACGACGGCAGGGGCGGTCACAAGGCCGGCAAGGGCTTCGGGTCGATGATGATCGGCAGTCTGGTGGCCCAGTTGGAGGGCCGTATCGACTATCGCAACCAGGCGCCGGGTCTGGAAGTCGTGCTGCGGGCCAAGATCGACCCCGTCTCCGAACTGATCTGATCATCGGCCAAGACGGCTCCCTGTGGCGGAAGGTCGCGGGGCGGCGTAAGAGGCCGCATGCCTCCCCTCGCCTCACGCGTCTCGTCGCTCGTCTCCCCGCGCGCCTTCGCCCTGATCGTCCTGCTGATCGCCGCCTGCGTGCTGGGCCTGGCGCCGATCCTGGTGCGCCTGACCGAGACGGGACCGGCGGCGGCCGGCTTCTGGCGGTTTATCTTCGCCCTGCCTTTGCTGACGCTGCTGGCGTCGCGCGAGCCGGGCGGGATCGCCGCCCCGTCGAAATGGGCGCTGCTGGCGGGACTGTTCTTCGCCCTGGATCTCAGCTTCTGGCACTACGGCATCGTCATGACCTCGGTCGCGAACGCCACGGTCCTGTGCAACCTGACGCCGGTCGTCGTCACCCTGTTCGGCTGGATCGTGCTGAAGGAGGCCCCGCGCCGACTGTTCCTGCTGGCCCTGGTTCTGGCCATGGGCGGCGCCTTCGCCATGGCGGCGGGCGCCGATGGGGGCCAGGGGACCAATCCGCCGCTGGGCGACGCCTTCTCCCTGTCGGTGGCGGTCTGGTACTCCGGCTATTTCCTGGCGGTGAAGGCCGCGCGCGCCACGGCGGGCGCCATGCGCGTCACCTTCTGGGCCACCCTGCTGGGCGCCCCCCTGCTGCTGATCGTCGGCCTGGCCCTGGGCGAGGACATCATTCCGGCGAGCGCGGCGGGATGGGCCGCCTGTGTGGCCATGGGGGTGATGCACGTCTTCGGCCAGGGCGGCGTCGCCTGGGCCCTGGGCAAGCTGCCGGCCTCGATTACCGCCGTGACCATCCTGATCCAGCCGGTCGTCGCCGGGCTGCTGGGCTGGTGGATCTTCGGCGAGACCCTGACCCCGATCCAGGCTCTGGGCGGCGCCCTGGTGCTGGGCGCCATCGTGATGGCCCAGCGATCTCAGAAGACGCCGGGATCACAAACTAAAACAGGCGCGGAGGAGACCCCCGCGCCTGTTCCATAGCCTTGTCGGCCGTTCGGCTTAGAGGAGCTTGAGGTCGATCGCCGAGGTCTTGCCGCGCTGGTTTTCCAGCTCGTATTCGACCTTGGCGTTTTCATCGAGACCCTGAAGGCCGGCCTTCTGAACGGCGGTGACGTGAACGAACACGTCAGAGCCGCCGCTGTCGGGCTGGATGAATCCATAGCCCTTGGTGGGGTTGAACCACTTGACCGTACCGGTCGCCATGTCTGCGTCTCCGTAAACGCGCTTTTCCAGGCGGATCCCCCTCGGGGTGACCCGACAATCCATCTGGACAGCTCGTTCAGGCGAAGGAGCGAGACGCGGGTGTGGACCCCACGCAAAATCCGGACTGTGCTGTTGTTGTCACCCGGCTTTTCCAGTCGGTCAACAGCAAAGCGATTCGCCTGAGGGGTGATTCAAGCTTAACGGCACAGGCCGCGCTCGGCACCGTCGATATGCAGGTGGTTCTCATGGGCGGCGTTGTAATCCGGCGTCAGAACCGTGGAAAACAGCCGGCAAGCGCCGTCGCGCACCGCGTGCAGGAACCGCCCCCCCGGCTCGCCCGCCGGACCCTGGCCGCGCCAGTCGTTAAGCACGCTGATGGTCCGTCCATCCTCCAGCGTCACACCCGCCACATCGAGGGCGTTGGCGCGGGCGTGTTCGCTGGGCCGCTCCTGCACGTCCTCCGATCCATAGATCCGGCGGCAGGAATAGGTCCCGTAATTCTCGACCCGCGCCGGGGCCGAGCCCAGTATCTCGCGCGCCGCCGGCTGCAACACCTGGCGATCCCAGATGACATAGCGGACCGCCAGCGGGCATTGCATCACCACATCGGCCGGGGCCAGGGGCGTGACCGCCCCGCCGGTGATCCGCACCGCCCCGCGCACGACGCAGAAGCCGCCGTCGTCGCGATCCGTCGCCCGCGAGACGTCTACGCCCGCCTCGCGCAGCACCTGCATACAGGCCTCTGTCGCCCCCTCCACCTCTTCCGGCGCCGCCGTGGCGGGAAGGTCGAAGTCCGCCACCTTGGCCGCCGTCGCCCGACCCAGGGGCTGGTTGAGGTCCAACGGCTTCCACGGCAGGTCCTGGGGCGGCGCATAGGCGTTCAGCAGCGCAAAGGCGGCGCAGGCCAACAGCCCGACCTCCCAAAGCAGATTCCAGAAATCGGCGAAGTCGCGCTTCATACATCCCCAGCATGGACCGCCCACGGTCCCGCTGGCAAACGCCGCAAGGACGCGAAACGTTCATCCGGCGCGTGATCCGGTAGAAGGGGGCGCGACAGCCTTAACACTTGTTCGGATTTGCCCGCTGTGCTGGGTATGCGCCTTTCGCGCGCCCACTTGCGGCGCGGCAGTTGGGAGTGAGCCGTTGACAGCGACGGATGGGGGGGCGCTTGAGCCTCGCAAGACTTTCCTCGGGCACCCGCGGGGGCTGGTGGTCCTGTTCTTCACCGAGATGTGGGAACGGTTTTCCTACTACGGCATGCGGGCCCTGCTGGTCCTGTATCTGACGCAGCATTTCCTGTTCGGCCCGGCCGAGGCGCAAGGCATCTACGCCGCCTACGCCGCCCTGGTCTATCTGATGCCGGTCATCGGCGGCATGATCGCCGACAAATATCTGGGCTCGCGCAAGGCCGTCATCATCGGGGCCGTCCTGCTGGTCCTGGGCCACTTCACCATGGCCTTCGAGGGCACGGGCGGACGTGAGAGCCTGACCATCGGGGACACCACCTATCAGATCCAGGTCGAAGGCCGGGATCAGAACCGTCAGATGTTCGCCGTCAACGGCGACCAACGGGTCCCGATATCGATCACGCCGGAGGGGGTTTCGACCCTCGGCGCCGAACCTTCCGCCGCAAACGCCGCGACCGCTCCTGCCGCCGCAGCCGGTTTCCCGGCCTTCACCGCCACAGGCGGATATACGCTGGAAACCGAGCGCGATACGGCGCTCGGCGAGCCGGTCCTGTTCCTGGCCCTGGCTCTGATCATCGTCGGCGTGGGCTTCCTGAAGGCCAACATCTCGACCGTCGTCGGCGCCCTGTATGAAGAAAACGATCCCCGTCGCGACGGGGGTTTCACCATCTTCTACGTCGGCATCAATCTGGGTTCGTTCCTGGCGACGGCGGCCTGTTCCTATCTCGGCTTCAATTACGGCTGGGCTTACGGCTTCGGCCTGGCGGGCATCGGCATGCTGTTCGGTCTGCTGACCTTCGTCCTGGGCCAGTCCTGGCTGGAAGGCCGCGGCGCACCACCCATCCCGGTGGAGGGGCGTTCGATCCTGGGCGTGCCGCTGGTGCCCTTCTTCTGGATCGCCGGCCTTGTCGCCGTCATCCCGACCTGGCTGCTGATGCAACGCCACGAGATCATCGAGACGGGCCTGCCCTGGATCGCCGGCGTCATCTTCGCCTCGGTGGTCGGCTATACGGTCTTCCGCCTGAAGGGCGCCGAACGCAGCCGCATGCTGGTCGCCCAGCTGCTGATCTTCTTCTCGGTGCTGTTCTGGGCGCTGTTCGAACAGGCCGGCTCGTCGCTGACCCTGTTCGCCGACCAGTCGACCCAGATGCCCAGCTGGTTCAACGCCGGCTACACCCAGATGTTCAACCCTGGCATCATCATTATCGGCGGCCCGATCATGGCCGCTCTATGGGTCTGGCTGGCGAAGCGAAACCTGGAGCCCTCGACCCCGGTCAAGTTCTCGTTCGGCCTGGTCTTCGTGGGCCTGGGCTTCCTGGTCCTGACCTGGGCTGCCGGAACCCAGGCAAACGACGCCTTCCGGGTGCCGTTGCTGTTCCTGTTCCTGACCTACTTCTTCCACACGATCGGCGAGCTGTGCCTGTCGCCGGTCGGCCTGTCGATGATCACCAAACTGTCGGTGGCGCGCGTGGTCGGGATGATGATGGGCGTCTGGTTCCTGTCCAGCTCGGTCGCCCACATCGTCGCCGGCCTGATCGCCAAGGCGACGGCGACCGATACGGTCGCAGGGGTCGTGACCAGCCCCGCGCTGGCGCTGCAGACCTATGGGTCGATCTTCGGCACCATCGGCTGGACGGGCGTCGGCGTCGGCGTCTTCCTGCTGCTGATGTCCCCCCTGCTCAAGAAAGGCATGGCCGGGGTTCACTGAACCCGCAGCGCCTGACGTAAAGAAGCCCCGGCGGAGCGATCCGCCGGGGCTTTTTGCTGGACCGGGCTCGGCTCAGAAGGTCTTGCGGACCCGAAGCGAGACGAAGGTGCGCGGATCGAAGCTGCTGTCCTCGACAAAGGCCACGGCGCGGGTGTCGCGGTCGGCGAAGACGGTGCGGCTGCTGGTGAAATCGTCCCACAGGTTCAGCTGGGCGCGGATGGCCAGGGTCGGGCTGGGCTTGTACTCGGCGAACATCTCGTAATAGTCCGTGCCGCGCCACCTGGAGACCTGGTCCGGCGAATAGCTGCTCTCGCCCAGATAGGGCAGCCAGTTCACGCCCCATTGCAGCTTCCAGCGCGTGATGTCCTGTTCGATGCCTATATTGGCCTGGGTCGGCCGTTCGTCCGAGATGGGACGTTCCTTGCCGGTGGTCGGATCGGTGACGGCGGTCTTGTTCCAGTCGTTGCGGAAGGTGAAGCGAGCGCCCGACAGGCCCAGCTTTTCCAGCGGCACGGTCACGTTCAACGACAGCTGGTCCAGCGTGCCCTCGCCGATATTGCCCACCGCCGACAGACCGTCGTCCAGGGGTATCCAGTCGATGGCGTCGATGATCTCGTCATGACGATAGCCGATGGAGACCACGCCTTCGCCCCAGAATCGGCGCTCATAGGTCAGTTCGGAGATCCAGCGCTGCTCCGGCTCCAGATCGACATTGCCGCCATAGACATTCTCCTCATCCAGATCGGCCGAGGCGGCGAAGTCGGAGAAGTCCAGCTGACCCAGCTCGCGCTCGAAGCGGAAGCGCAGCTGGTTGTTCGGCATCGGCGTCCAGGTGGCCATGAAGCGCGGTTTGGCGAAGAAGAAGCTCTTCTCTTGATTGGCGTCGCCCGACTGGCTGATGGTCGAGGCTTCCAGCCGCACTCCGGCCTCCAACGTCAGATCCGGGTGCAGTCGCCATGTGCCCTTGGAAAAGGCCTCGCCGCGCGTCTCCTCGACCTTGACCGAGGCGCTGGGCAGGGGAATGGGCACGCCGCCTTCGCTATAGGCCTGGTCGGTCTGGCGCATATTGTAGGCGACCTCGCCGCCGGTCTCGATCGTCAGCTTGGGCGAACGTTCGTGGCGGACCAGGGCCCGCAGAATGGTCTCGGAGCTTTCGCCCGAATAGGCGAACACCTGTTCCGGCGCGTCCACGCCGTTGTTCAGGACATTATAGCTCGAGACCCCGTCCCAGCTGCCGAATTCGTGCATCAGCCGGGTCTCCAGCTTGAAGCGGTCGTTCAGGGGCCGTTCCCAGGTGACGCCGAACTCGCCGCTCTTCTCGTCCTCGCTGTCCAGGCTTTCGCGGAAGGCGGTGGCGGATTGGCTGGTGTTGTAGCCCTGCCAGTCGTTGATCCCGTAGCGGGCGGTCAGATCCACCTTCCCGCCCGCCAGCGGCCCGGCATAGGTCCCGCGGATCGAGTTTCCACCGCCATAGCCGTCATTATTGGTGACCTCGTCGCGCAGGACGTTTCCAGCGGCGTCGCGGCGGATCAGACGGCCGGGCCCGTTGGAATCGCTGGTGCTGATCCCGTCGGACAGGGTGACGCCCCAGCTGCGGTCGCCGTCGCGGGCCGTAAACTGATAGCTGCCGCCATGCAGATCCTGGCCCGAGCCTTCGAACTGGGTGGTGTTCCAAGTCAGGATGGACTGACGGCTGGCCTCCTTCTTGAGGATGACGTTCACCACCACCGAGAAGCCCTGCATGTCGATGCCGGGCGCGCCGCCTCGGACGAGCTCGATCCGTTCGACTTGGCGGGACGGGGTGCGGCTGAGGACATTGGAGCCGGCGTCGTTCTTGGAGGCCGGGCGAGCGTTGTTGATCAGCACATTGCCGACGGCCCCTTCGAAGCCCCGCGCGCCGCTGCCGTCGTCCAGCTCGAAGCCGGGCACGCGGTTGACCATGTCGAGCGCCGTATTGGGCCGCTGGGCGAGGAAGAAGTCCGGCGTGAAGATCAGCACGCCGCGCTGGGCGGCGTCGGCCAGGGGCGCCTGGCTGGTCGGGCCGGTCGGCACGGGCGCCTGGGCCACCTGCGGTTCGTCGCCGGCATAGGCGTTCGCGGCGGAAAGCAGCAGGGCGGTGGTGGCCAGCAGCAGGGTCTTGGTCATCGGTCTTCCCCTCTCGTTTGTTGCGAGAGGTGTGCCGATCCGGCGCATTCATCTCCAGTTACAAGGCCGAAAGGTGGATTAAATCGACGACAGCATTACGCGGCGTTCATTAATCTGTACTTGGCTGAGACAGCATACAGAAATGCAATATTTGCGGGCTCTCCGCACTGAAGTGGAGAGCCCGCGGAGTCTTCAGTTCCCCGGGGCCTGGCGGTCCGGGACGGCGTCGCGGGCGGCGTCGCCGATGTTCTCGGCCGCCCCACCGACGCTCTCTGCGGCGCCGGCGATGGCGTTGGACTCGATGGCGTCGTTGCGGTTCATGTTCATCAGGAACCAGCCGATGATCAGGACCAGGGCCAGGCCGATGACCAGGGCGATGACGCCGCCCAGGCCGCCGCCGCCGCGGCGTTCCACGACGACCGGCGCTGCGGCGGGGTCGTTCTCGGTGATCCGTTCGACCCGGCCGTCGGGATGTTCGACAGTGCGTTCGGTGGGCATGGTGTGTCCTCTCCAGTGTGGCGAGGAAACACGCGCTCGGCGATTAGGGTTCCGGCCTGTTCAGACCGCCGTTCCGCCGACGGTCAGGCCGCCCATCTTCAGCGAGGGCTGGCCGATGCCGACGGGCACGCCCTGGCCGGCCTTGCCGCAGACGCCGACGCCGGGGTCGAAGGCGAAGTCGTCGCCGATCATCTGGATCTTGGTCAGGGCCGTGGCGCCGTCGCCGATCAGGGTGGCGCCGCGGACGGGGGCGGTGATCACCCCGTCCTCGATCAGATAGGCCTCGTTGCACTGGAAGACGAACTTGCCGTTGGTGATGTCCACCTGGCCGCCCGAGAAGTTGGCGGCGTAGAGGCCGCGCTTGGTATTGGCGATCATGTCGGCCTTCGAATCCTTGCCGCCTTCCATGAAGGTGTTGGTCATGCGCGGCATGGGCATGTGGGCGAAGGACTGGCGACGGCCGTTGCCGGTGGCGGCGACGCCCAGCTGACGCGCCGACAGTCGGTCGTGCATCAGGCCGACCATGATCCCGTCCTCGATCAGGACGGTGCGCGAGGTGGGGGTGCCCTCATCATCGACCGACAGGGAGCCGCGACGTCCGGCGATGGAGCCGTCGTCGACCACGGTGACGCCGGGGGCGGCGACGCGCTGGCCCATCATGCCGTTGAAGACGGAGGAGCCCTTGCGGTGGAAGTCGCCCTCGAAGCCGTGGCCGATGGCCTCGTGCAGCAGGACGCCGGGCCAGCCGGCCCCCAGGACCACGTCCATCTCGCCCGCCGGGCAGTCGATGGCGTCCAGATTGACCAGGGCCTGGCGCAGGGCCTCGTCCACCTGGGCCTGCCAGCGCTCGGGCGTGACCCAGGCCTCGAAGCCCGCACGGCCGCCGGCGCCGGACGAGGCGCTCTCGCGCTTGCCGTTCTGCTCGACCGTGACGGAGACGTTCAGCCGAACCAGGGGGCGGACGTCGCGCACCACCCGCTCGTCGGCGCGCAGGATCTCGATGGCGCGGCGCTCGCCGACCAGGGAGGCCGAGACTTGAACTACGCGGGGATCGCGGGCGCGGGCCCAGGCGTCGATCTCGGCCAGCAGGGCGATCTTGTCGGAGAAGGCCGGCGAGGCCAGGGGATCAACGGCGTCATAGAGCTGCTGATTGGTGGCGCGCGGCCCCTCGGCGACGCGGGCGGCGTGGCCTTGCTTGGCCAGGGCGGCGCTGTCGGCGGCGCGGCGCAGGGCGGCGGCCGAGATCTCATTGGCGTGAGCGTATCCGGCGGTCTCGCCCGCCACGACCCGCAGGCCGAAACCTTCGGTGGCGTCATAGGCGGCGGACTTCAGCCGACCGTCGTCGAAGACCAGGCTCTCGCTCTCGGACCGTTCCAGGAACAGCTCGCCGTCGTCGGCGCCGGCCAGGGCCGTCTTCAGGATCGACAGGGCTTCGTCGGTATCGACGCCTGCGGCGTCGAGGATGGGGGGCGGGGCGGCGTGAACGGTCATGGGCTGTAGGTAGGGGCTGGAGGGCGGTTCGTCACCTGCGGCGAGGAATAGACTCAATCCACTCGAATTTTTGGAGTCTATTTTCGTCTATTGTTTTGGCGATCTCCTTGCGGCGGTTGGGCCAAAGGAGAAGCTAACACGGCTGGGAGGCGTGATAGGTGGAAGGCGGGTTTGACGAAGTAAGGCGTTGAATTATATGATAATGACTCTGCAGAATTAGGAGAGGAACCTTCCTTTCGTCATTCCGGGCGGAGCGTAGCGGAGACCCGGAACCCAGCGGCGCGCGAGAGCGCGAACCTGTCGCGGACACAGACGTCAGGCAGTCGTCTCGTTGAGCCATTTCGCCTTCGGCGCCGCTGGGTTCCGGGTCTACGGGCCAAGCGGCCCTTCGCCCGGAATGACGAAAGGAAGGAAGGAAGGAACGAGCCGGCTACCGCGCCAGCTTCCCCTTGGCCTTGCCGGCGGAGAAGACCACCTCCGTGTCCGGCGCCGCGATCTCCTCGCCGCAGTGGTCGAGAACGGCCAGGATGTATCGGAGCACATTCACCCGCGCCGTCTTCTTGTCGTCGGTGGCGACGACGGTCCAGGGGGCGAAGTCGCGGTCCGTCTCGTCCAGCATCCGGTCGCGAGCGTCGGAATAGGCGTCGAACCGGGCCTCGGCCTCGGCGTCCAGAGACGACAGTTTGAACCGTTTCAGCGGATCGACCCGACGTTCCTTGAGCCGTTCCGCCTGTTCCTTGCGCGAGATGTCGAGCCAGAATTTGATCAGGATAATCCCGCCGTCGGTCAGCATCCGCTCGAACCGGGGGGCGTCGGTCAGGAACTGGGCGTGCTGCTCGGGCGTGCAATAGCCCATCACCGGCTCGACCCCGGCGCGGTTGTACCAGGAGCGGTTGAAGATGACCGTCTCGCCCGCCGCCGGCAGATGCGGGACGTAACGCTGGAAATACCATTGACCGGCCTCCCGGTCGCTGGGCTTGGGCAGGGCGACGACGCGGGTCTGGCGCGGGGACATGTATTCGGTCAGCCGCTTGATCACCCCGTCCTTGCCGGCGGTGTCGCGCCCCTCGAGCACGATAACGACCCTCAGACCGTGTTCGATGGTCCAGGCCTGGGTCTTCACCATGGCGAGTTGAAGCTGCTCGAGCTCGGTTTCGTAGGCGTCGGTTTTCTTTCCCATGGGGGCGACAGTGGAACGGGGGCCCCGCCAGAGCAAGCGGAGCGGCGGAACGCGCCCCGAAGATGACGGTCTTCTCACGTGCCCGCACCGCCCGTCGGGGGTAGGGTGGTCCGAACCGGGAGGGGTTTCGACGATGCTGAACCGCCGAATGCTAATGATGTCCGGCGTCGCCGCCGCGACCGCCGGAGCGACGGTCGCCAGAGCCGCATCCGCCGACGCCTATGAAGCCGCGCTGGACGCCGCCTTCGCCCAGACCCAGCCGGTCGCTCTGGCCGGCGGCGTGGTGACGCGCGAAGGCCTGGCCTGGTCCGGGGTGCGGGGCTTGCGCCGGGTCGGCGCAAGCGATCCGGCGAGCCTGAACGACCGCTGGCACCTGGGGTCGAACACCAAGGCGATGACGGCGGCCCTGTATGGGCGGCTGGTCGATCAGGGACGGGCGGACTGGGACACGCCGTTGGGCGAGCTGTTCCCAGGGATGAAAATCGATCCGGCCTGGGAAGGCGCGAGCATCAGCGACTTCATGCATCACCGGGCGGGCGTGAAAGACGCCGACGCCCTGGGCATGGTCTTCTTCATGACGGCGCGCGGCGACCCCCGGCCCTTGCCCGAGCAGCGGCGGGCCGTGGTCGAACGGATTTTAGGCGCCGCGCCGACGGGGACCAAGGGGGCGTTCGAATACGCCAACGCCAACTATATGCTGGTCGGGGCGGCGATCGAACGGATCGCGGGACAACCGTGGGAAGAGACGATGCAGGCCGAGCTGTTCGGGCCCTTGGGCCTGAGCTCGGCCGGGTTCGGGGCGCCGAAGACCAATACGGCGGGAGGGGACAATGTCTGGGGCCACCGGGGCGAAGGGCCCGGCCGAACCGCCGTAAACCCGGCCGATCCGGGTGCGGACAATCCGGCTGCCCTGGGTCCGGCGGGCACGGCCCACATGAGCCTGACCGACTATGGCCGCTGGCTGAGACTGTTCCTGACGAACGGCGACGGCTGGCTGAAACCCGAGACGATCCGGCGACTGACGATCCCCAGCACGGGCCCGGGCCCCGGCGAAGGCCTGCCCTACGCCCTGGGGTGGATCGCGCCGCCGCAGATTCCGTGGGCCGGCGGACCGGTCCTGACCCACGATGGATCGAACACCCTGTGGTACGCCACCGCCATAGCCGCGCCCACGCGAGGCCTGGCCTTCATCGGCCTGAGCAACGAGGGCGCCGGCCAGGCGGCGACCAGCGGCCTGATGCGAAATCTGATCGCAACCTTGGGCGCTTAGGCGGCTCAATCTGGCCCGACGCCTGCAGTGTCCCGGCTCAAGTCGTAACCCCGGTCCCGATATGGGCCGGCTTGAGTATGGGAGACAGCACCGTTGCCTGTGCGGCCTATCCGTCGATCCGACTATGAGGCCCTGAATCGGCTGCACCGACAGGTGGGCTGGCCCGAGCGGTCGCATGCCGGGTGGCGCTGGCTCGAACAGAATCCGGCGCGGCTGGACATCAACGCCCCGGTCGGCTGGGTCGTCACAGATGTGAACGATGCGCCCGTCGCCATGCTGGGCAATCTGATCCAACGGTTTCGCCGGGGCGACCGGGTGCTGCACGGGGCGACCGGCTTTTCCATCATCGTGCCGCCCCAGCACAAGGGCGCCAGCCGGCCGCTGATCGAAGCCTTGCTGGCCCAGCCGGATCTGTTCGCCCGTTACACCCTGAACGCCAATGCGCGCTCGGCGCCCCTGTACCGACTGTTCGGACTAAAGCCCGGCCCGACGCCGACCCATGCGCTGAAACTGGCGTGGGCGGTCGATCGCCTGGCCTGTCTGAAAGGCCGTCTGCTGCGGACACTGCTGGGCCATGTCTCGGCGGAGACCGCGCGGCGGTTGGGCGAGCGGCTGATGAACCCGCGCCTGTTCCGCCCCGCTCGGCTGAGCCTGCCGGCGGATGTGGTGATGGTGCGCGACATCGGCGGGACGGTCTATGCCGACTTCTGGCGCGACCTGGCGGCCGAGGGACGGCTGCTGGCGGATCGCAGCCCCGAGGTGCTGAACTGGCGGCTTTCAGATCCGGACCAGACCTTGCCGCCGATCCTGCTGGGCCTCATGCGCGAGGGACAGCTGGTCGGGATGGCCGAAGCCCTGATGACCAAGACCAGCCTGATCGAACCACCCTGTCTCGACATCATCGATCTGGTGGCGCTGAAGAGCGCGCCCCAGGCGATCGAAACCCTGGCGACCTGTCTGATCGCCAACGCCCGCACCCTGGGCGCGGCCAAGGTGCGGCTGCAGGTCACGACGCCGGAAATCCTGGATCAACTGGGGGCCTTGCCGCCCAAGGCGCGGCGCGAGGGCGGATGGGGCCACTGCCACGCCATCGTCGAGGATCCCGAACTGGCGCGGGCCTGGTCGCCGACGCCGTTCGACGGCGACTACGCCATCTGCGCCCGCGCCGTACCTTTGCCCCGCGCCTGGCGCACGCCGGTGCGAGGCCAGACGGCATCTTCAGGCGGGTTGGGGCTGGCCTAGAGACGAGGCCGAAATAGGGGGATCAGGCGCCGGGGCGCGATTTCAGCGCGTCGCGGATTTCGATCAGCAGGGCTTCGGTCGCGGTCGGCGCGGAGGGGGTCGGATCGGGCTTGGCCGCCTCCTGGCGACGCAGGGTGTTGATCCCCTTGACCAACATAAAGACGACGAAGGCGACGATCAGGAACTGGATCACCGTATTGGCGAAGGCGCCGTACTGGATCGCGACCTTTTCCACCGCCTCGGTCGCCGGGTTTTCCGGGCGCAGAACCCATTCCAGTTCGGAAAAATCGACGCCGCCGGTCAGCAGGCCGATCGGGGGCATGACCACCTGATCGACCAAGCTTTTTACAATGCCGTTGAAGGCCGCGCCGATGATCACCCCCACGGCCAGATCGACGACGTTTCCCTTGACCGCAAACTCGCGGAATTCGGACAGAAGGCTCATGGGGTCGCTCAGTCTTTAGAGGTTCAGGCGTCGCCGGACGCGTTCAGACGCTCGCGCAGTTCCTTGCCGCTCTTGAAGAAGGGCACGGCCTTGGCCGGCACGTCCACCGTCTCGCCGGTGCGCGGATTGCGGCCCAGACGCGCCGGGCGGGACCGCACCGAAAAGGCGCCGAAACCGCGCAGTTCGACCCGACCGCCGTCAGCGAGGGCGCCGGTCATCTTGCCGAGGATGACATTCACCAGCCGCTCCACCTCCGCGTGGGTCAGGTGGGTGTTCTCGGCCGCCAGTTTCTCGATCAGTTCGGACTTGATCATCAGGGCCCCTGCCAGCGCGTGATCGACGGGTCAGCGCCCGCCGAGGATCCAGGCGCTCACCCTAACCCCCGCTGGGCGCGGGAAAAAGCCCTTATCCACCAAGGATAGGCGGCATTCGCACGATTTATGTGCGGTTCCGCGCACTCGCATGCGTCAAAAAGAGAAAAAGGCGGCGGGATTGCTCCCGCCGCCCTTCAGTCTTTCTACGCTACCGCGAAGCACGCGGCGCTCCGCTGCGTGAGCGAAGCCCTTGCGCCGCCACAGAGCGCCGAGGCGCTCTGCGGCTCTAGCGCTTAGTCCTTGGTGCCGGCGTTCTTCAGCGCGGCGCCCAGGATGTCGCCCAGCGAAGCCCCGGAGTCGGACGAGCCGAACTGTTCGATGGCTTCCTGTTCGTCCTTCATTTCCAGCGCCTTGATCGACACCGAGACGCGGCGCGAGGCCTTGTCCACGGCGGTGATCATCGCGTCGATGCGATCGCCGACGGCGAAGCGTTCCGGACGTTGCTCGTTACGGTCGCGCGACAGGTCCGACTTGCGAACGAAGGCCGTGACCGGCGCGTCGTCTTCACCGAACTTGACCTCGATGCCGCCCGACTCGATCGACGAGACGGTGACGGTGATCTGCTGGCCGCGGCGATAGGTGTCGCCTTCGCCGATCGGATCGCCGCCCAGCTGCTTGATGCCCAGCGAGACGCGTTCTTTCTCGACATCGACGTCCAGGACCTTGGCCTTGACCATCTCGCCCTTGCGGTAGCGCTGGATGGCTTCTTCACCCGAGACCGACCAGTCGAGGTCGGACAGGTGCACCATGCCGTCGATGTCGTTGTCCAGGCCGATGAACAGGCCGAACTCGGTGGCGTTCTTGACTTCGCCCTCGACGGTCGAGCCGATCGGGTTGTTGGCGACGAAGGCGTCCCACGGATTGTCCTGAGCCTGCTTCAGGCCCAGCGAGATGCGGCGCTTGGAGGCGTCGACGTCCAGGACGACCACGTCCACTTCCTGAGAGGTGGAGACGATCTTGCCCGGATGGACGTTCTTCTTGGTCCAGGACATTTCCGAGACGTGCACCAGGCCCTCGACCCCGGCTTCCAGCTCCACGAAGGCGCCGTAGTCGGTGATGTTGGTGATGCGGCCCGTGTACTTGGCGCCGACCGGATACTTGGCTTCCACGCCGTCCCAGGGGTCCGACTGCAGTTGCTTCATGCCCAGCGAGATCCGCTGGGTGTCCGGGTTGATCTTGACGATCTGGACCTTGACGCTGTCGCCGACGGCGAGAACCTGCGACGGGTGCGAGACGCGCTTCCACGACATGTCGGTGACGTGCAGCAGGCCGTCGATGCCGCCCAGGTCCACGAACGCGCCGTAGTCGGTGATGTTCTTGACCACGCCTTCGCGGACTTCGCCCTCTTGCAGCTGGCCGACCAGCTCGGTGCGCTGTTCGGCGCGGGCTTCTTCCAGGATGGCGCGACGCGAGACGACGATATTGCCGCGCGGACGGTCCATCTTCAGGATCTGGAACGGTTGTTCCTTGCCCATCAGCGGGCCGACGTCGCGCACCGGGCGGATGTCGACTTGCGAGCCGGGCAGGAAGGCCGAGGCGCCGCCCAGGTCGACGGTGAAGCCGCCCTTGACGCGGCCCACGATGGCGCCGTTGACCGGCTGGCCTTCGGCGAACACAACTTCCAGACGGGTCCAGGCTTCCTCGCGGCGGGCCTTGTCACGGCTGATGACGGCTTCGCCCAGGGCGTTTTCGACGCGCTCGAGGTAGACCTCGACGTTGTCGCCGACCTTCGGCAGCTTGGCGTCTTCGCCCTGGCCGAATTCGCGCATCGAGATGCGGCCTTCGGTCTTCAGGCCGACGTCGATGATGACGATGTCTTTTTCAATGCCGACGACGCGGCCGTGGACCACTTGGCCTTCGCCGAAGTCGCGGCCCTGAAGTTGTTCGTCGAGCAGCGCGGCGAAATCGTCGCGCGAGGGGGAGAGGGTGTCAGTCATGAAGCTGAAAAGCATTCCGTAGGGGCTGTGGCGCGCGACCGGACGGTCCCGCGCGAGGTGGATGTTCAGAATAGGCAGGTCGTCAGGATGCGAGGCCGTTCAGAACGATCAGGACGCCCGCGGAAGCCGAGGGTGGACGCGTTGGATTTGCGAAAAAGGTCAGAGACCGTGTTTCGCGCGCGCCGCCTCGACGATACGGCGGGCCGCATCGAAGGCCGCCTCTATACCCATGTCGGTGGTGTCCAGCAAGACCGCGTCTTCCGCCTGGACCATCGGAGCTGACCCGCGACCGGCGTCGCGCTCGTCGCGACGCTGGATATCAGCCAGCATCTCGTCGAAGCCGATGTCGAAACCGCGGGCCGTCAGCTGTTTCCAGCGGCGGTCGGCGCGGGTCTCGGGCGCGGCGGTGACGAACAGTTTGGCCGGGGCGTCCGGGGCGATCACCGTGCCGATGTCGCGCCCGTCCAGAACCGCGCCCCCGGCCTGGGCCGCGAAGGCCTGTTGCAGGTCCAGCAGGGCCGCGCGGACGCCGGGATGGCCGGCGACGCGACTGGCGGCCTCGCCCGCCTCGCCGGTGGTCAAGCGGGGATCATCGGACACCTCGGCGGCGTCAAGCGAACGGGCGACCTGGGTCGCGGCCCCCTCGTCGTCCAGCGAACCGCCGGCCTCCAGCAGTTTGACGCCCACGGCGCGGTATAGCAGGCCGGTATCCAGATGCGGCAGGCCATAGGTCCGCGCCAGCCGCGCGGCGATGGTGCCCTTGCCCGAGGCGGCCGGGCCGTCGACGGCGATGATCAGCGGCATCAGGCGGCGGAGTCCACGCGAACGGGGGCGAGGCGAAGACCCAGGGCCTGCATCACCTTGAATATGGTCGAAAGCTCGGGCCGTCCCTCCTCGCTGAGCGCGCGATACAGGGCCGTGCGCGACAGGTCGGCGTCCCGCGCCATCTGGGTCATGCCCTTGGCCCGCGCCACGACGCCCAGGGCGTTGGTAATCAGACGGGGATCCCCAAGCTCGGCGGCGGACTCGAACGAAGCCACCAGAAACTCCTCGACCGCATCAGGCGTATCGAGGAAGTCGGCCGCGTCGAAGGGAACAGTCTCAATCGGCATGTCTCAACTCTCTCGCCAGAATCAGCGCCGCCTCGATGTCCCGCTTTTGGGACGACTTATCGCCGCCTCCGAGCACGACGACCCAGGTGCGGTTTCGCTGAAACGCATACACCCGATAGCCGGGGCCGACGTCGATCCGCAGTTCGCTGACGCCTTCCCCGACAGGTTTGACGTCGCCCCAGTGTCCAAACTGAAGCCGGGTCAGCCGGTCGGCGATCCTGGCGAGCGCTCGTGCGTCTCGCAGTCTTGAACGCCAACTCACGAACTGCGCCGTCAGTTCTATCGTAACGCCCGCATTGTCGTCTATAGGCGACATTTCGTCAAGAGATCCGCCCACCCAGACCGTTCATCATCTCGACAAAGCCCGGGAAGCTGGTGGCGATCATGCCCGGTTCGTCGACCGACACCGGCTGGTCGGCGGCCAGGCCCAGGACCAGATGGCTCATGGCGATCCGGTGATCGTGGGCGGTGTGGACGGTCGCGCCGCCCGGAACCGAGGCGGCGCCCGTGACGATGAAGCCTTCCGGTTCTTCCTCCACCCGGACCCCGCAGGCGCGCAGGCCCTCGACCATCAGCGAGATCCGGTCGCTTTCCTTGACCCGCATCTCGCCCACGCCCCGCATGACGGTGACGCCTTCAGCAAAGGCCGCCGTGGCGGCCAGGATCGGGTATTCGTCGATCATCGAGGCGGCGCGCGCTTCCGGCACGACCACGCCTTTCAGGACCGAATGACGGGCGGTGATGTCGCCGACATCCTCGCCGCCGGCCTGACGCCGGTTGGTGATGGTCAGGTCGGCGCCCATTTCGATCCAGGTGTCGAACAGGCCGGTACGCAGCGGGTTCAGCATCACCCCCTCGACCGTCACCACCGAGCCCGGAACCACCAGGCCCGCCGCCAGCGGGAAGGCGGCCGAGGACGGATCGCCCGGCACGGCGACGAAGGTTCCGGTCAGGGCCTGGCCGCCTCTCAGCGTGACCGTCCAGCCGTCGCCCACCTCTTCCACGCCGACCTCGGCGCCGAAGGCGCGCAGCATCCGTTCGGTGTGGTCGCGGCTCTTTTCCGGCTCCGTCACCGAGGTGACGCCCTGGGCGTTCAGCCCGGCCAGCAGGATGGCCGACTTGACCTGGGCCGAGGCCACGGTCTGCACATAGTGGATCGCCGTCAGCGTCCCGCCGGTCAGGGCCACCGGGAGCCGGTCCTCGGCCGCCTGCCACTCGAACCGGGCGCCCATGTCGGCCAGCGGGCCGGTGACGCGCTTCATCGGCCGTTTCCGCAGCGAGGCGTCGCCGTCGAAGGTGGCCGTCAGCGCATAGCCGGCGCCCCCCCCCATCAGCAGGCGCACACCGGTGCCGGCGTTGCCGCAGTCGATCACGGACACGGGCGTCTTGAAGCCGCCCGCCCCTTCGATCCGCCACTTCCCGTCGCCCGTCCGCTGAACCTTGGCGCCGAAGGCTTCGACCGCACGGGCGGTGGCCAGGACGTCGTCGCCTTCCAGCAAACCCTCGACCTCGGTGACGCCGGAGGCCATGCCGCCCAGAATCATCGAGCGGTGTGACATCGACTTGTCGCCGGGCGCGCGAACCGTTCCGGCAAGGGCGTCAGAGCGTCTGGAAGTCAGTTGAGACGGCATATTCACCCGCTTCAGGCTGTGTTGGGGAGGGAGCCGCGCGGGCCGCACGAAAGACAGCTTTTGACAGCGGCTCCTAGGGGTGGCAAGGGACCGCCCCGAATTCAACCCGTTGAAGGTTCCAAACGTGGCCAATCCCGAACTGGGCGCCAAACAGGTTTGCCCGAACTGCCAGGCTAAGTTCTACGACCTGAACCGCCGCCCCGCCCACTGCCCCAAATGCGGCACGGACTTCGATCCCGAAGAGGCGCTGAAGCTGCGCAGCCGTCGTGTCCGCCCCGGCTATCCCGCCGACGACGAGGACACGGACGATCAGGTCAAGGACAAGAAGGCCGAGTCCGACGAGGACGAGGAAGAAGAGATCCGGGCCCCCGAAATCGACGAGGAAGGCCACGAGCCGATCCTCACGCCTGACGACGACGACGACACCCCCGCCGACGCTTCGGAAGAAGCCGGCATGGGCGCCACCGACGGCGACGACGACGATCTGGGCGACGATGACGACGACTCCGTACCCTTCATCGAAGACGACGACGATGATTCCATCGACGACGAGATCGCCAAGCCGTCGCGCGACGACGACTGATCTTTTTTGTTGCGTCCGCCGCGTTTCCCTTTAGGGAGACGCGGCAGGCGGACAGCCTTTCAGATCCACGTTGGATTTGAAATCGCTGCTGTTTTTCACATCCGGAACCGATGTGAAAATAAATGTCGAAACGGGCTTGATCGAAAAAAAGCTCTGACATAGGTTCCGCCGCCTCGCCGGGGGCCATCGCAAGATGAACCGGGCGAACCAGACCGCAAGGTCCGGGGCTTTAGCTCAGTTGGTAGAGCGCTTGCATGGCATGCAAGAGGTCAGCGGTTCGACTCCGCTAAGCTCCACCAGTTTCCAGAAGCCCGGCTGTGAAAACAGCCGGGCTTCGTTGCATCTGGAACCTGAGCGGTTCGCCGCGCGCTTGCGCCCCATGACGTCTCCACTCCAGGCCGGCCTCGAAACCATCGACGACACCCAGATCATTCGCGTGGCGGGGGCCAGCGTCACGATCGGCGGCCTGGTCAGCGGCCTGGTCATACTGCTGGTCGCCCTGATCCTGAGCCGGCTGGTGACCCGGGCCTTGCGACGGGTGCGCGAACGCTCGGAACGCAGTCGGCAGGTCCTGTATCTGCTGGAGCGGCTGGCCGGTTACGCCATCATCATCGTCGGCCTCATGTCGGCCCTGTCGGCGGCGGGGCTGAACCTGTCGTCGCTGGCGGTCTTCGCCGGCGCCCTGGGCATAGGCGTGGGTCTGGGCCTGCAAGGCGTGGTCAAGGAGTTCGTGTCCGGCCTGTTCCTGATCTTCGACCGGATGGTGTCGGTCGGGGACTATATCGAGATCGAGGATATCGACATACGCGGCGCGATCATGGAGATCGGGCCGCGCGCGACGCGGGTGCGGACCAATGACAACGTCAATGTCCTGGTGCCGAACTCACGCTTCATCGAACAGCCGGTAACCAACTGGACGCTGAAGGGCGACACCCGGCGCATCCACATCCCCTTCGCCGTCGCCTATGGGTCGGACCGGGGCAGGGTGCGCGAAGCGGTTCTGGCCTGCGCGCGGGCCAGCCCCTTCACCCTGCCCGAGACCGAGGCGCGCAAGAGCCAGGTCTGGCTTGTGGGGTTTGGCGACAAGGGGCTGGAGTTCGAACTGCTGGTCTGGCCCACGCGCGAGGCGGTCAAACGGCCGGCGGCCATGCACGCGGCCTATACCTGGCTGATCGCCGACGCCCTGGACGGGGCCGGGATCGAGGTGCCCTTCCCCCAGACCGACCTGCGCATCCGCAGCGCCTTCGGCCTGGAAGGCGACGACGCCCTGGGGCGGCTGGGTTACGGCCGAGAGGCTGGTCCAGCGGCGGCGCAGCCCCCCGCGCGTCCGGCCCAGCCCTCTGTCTCCGCTTCGGGCGCCAGCAACGACGCTGCCGAGGACCTGATGATGGCCGAAGACGAGGACGGTCCCCTGGAACCCGCGCCCGGCCTGCCGCCGGGACGGACGGGGGGTTAGCGCTCCACCGATTTCCGCCCTCAGTGTGCAGCCTTGGCCTTCAGCCGGTAGGCGTGGAGCAGCGGCTCGGTATAGCCGCTCGGCTGGTCCACGCCCTCGAACACCAGGGCGCGGGCCGCCTGGTAGGCCAGGCTGGCGTCCGGATCCGGCGCCATGGGGCGATAGAGGGGATCTCCGGCGTTCTGGGCGTCGACCTTGGCCGCCATGCGCAGGAAGGCCGCATCCACCTGATCAGGGGTGCAGACGCCGTGCAGCAGCCAGTTGGCGATATGCTGCGAGCTGATCCGCAAGGTCGCGCGATCCTCCATCAGGCCGATGTCGTGGATGTCGGGCACCTTGGAACAGCCGACCCCCTGGTCGATCCAGCGGACGACATAGCCGAGGATGCCCTGGGCGTTGTTGTCCAGCTCGGCCGCCACCTCGTCCTCGGACCAGTTGATCCCATCGGCCAGGGGCGGGGTCAGCAGGGCGTCGAGACCCGGCGTCGGGCGGGTCGCCACCTCGGTCTGGACCGCGAAGACGTCCACCGCGTGATAGTGAAGCGCGTGCAAAGTGGCGGCGGTCGGCGACGGGGTCCAGGCGGTGTTGGCGCCGGTCCTCGGGTGGGCGATCTTCTGCTCCAACATGTCGGCCATCCGGTCGGGCGCGGCCCACATGCCCTTGCCGATCTGAGCCTTGCCCGACAGGCCGCATTTCAGGCCGATGGCGACGTTGCGCGCCTCATAGGCCGTGATCCAGGCGCTGGACTTGATGTCGGCCTTTCGCACCACCGGCCCGGCCTGCATGGCGGTGTGGATCTCGTCGCCGGTGCGGTCCAGGAAGCCGGTGTTGATGAAGACAATCCGGTCCTTCACCGCGTGGATACAGGCCGCCAGATTGGCCGAGGTGCGGCGTTCCTCGTCCATCACCCCGACCTTGATCGTGTGACGCGGCAGGGCCAGCAGATCCTCGACCGCGTCGAACAGCCGGTCGGTGAAGCCCGCCTCGTCCGGCCCGTGCATCTTCGGCTTGACGATATAGACCGATCCGGTCGCGCTGTTGCCGAAGGCCCCGAGCCCTTTGATGTCGTAAAGCGCGATCAGGCTGGTGACGACGGCGTCCATGATGCCCTCGGGCGCGTCCGAGCCGTCGGCCAGACGGATGGCGGGCGTGGTCATCAGATGGCCGACGTTGCGCACGAACAGCAGGCTGCGGCCCTTCAGGGTCACGTCGCCGCCGTGGGGCGCGGTCCAGCGACGGTCGGGCTCCAGCGCGCGGGTCAGGGTCTCGCCGCCCTTCTTGAAGGTCGCGGCCAGGTCGCCGCGCATCAGGCCAAGCCAGTTGCGATAGGCCTCGACCTTGTCGGCGGCGTCCACAGCCGCAACCGAGTCTTCCAGATCGACAATGGTGGTCAGGGCCGATTCCAGCACGACGTCGGCCAGGCCCGCCGGATCGGCGGCGCCGACCGGGTGGGACGGGTCGATCACCAGTTCGATGTGCAGCCCGTGGTGCGCCAGCAGAATGGAAGCAGGTGAGGCCGCGTCTCCGGCGAAGCCGACGAACTGGGCCGGGTCCTTGAGAGCGGGGGCCAGGGCGCCGTCGACCACCGACCAGCCGGCGACGTCGGCGTGCGACCCTTCGGCCAGGGGCGCCGCCTCATCCAGAAACGCCTTGGCGCGGACGACGACACGCGCGCCGCGCGCCGCGTCATAGCCGCCGCCGGTCGGCAGGTCGCCCAGCGCGTCCGTGCCGTACAGGGCGTCATACAGGCTGCCCCAGCGGGCGTTGGCGGCGTTCAGCAGGAAGCGGGCATTCAGCACCGGCACGACCAGTTGCGGCCCCGCCATCCGGGCGATCTCGGCGTCCACCCCGGTCGTGCCGATGACGAAGGGCGCCGGCTCCTCGACCAGATAGACGATCTCGCGCAGGAAGGCCTGGGAGGCGGCCACATCATACGGCTGCCCCCGACGCGCGTCGTGCCAGTCGTCGATCCGGGCCTGAAGGTCATCACGCCGGGCCAGCAGGGCGCGGTTCTCCGGCGCGAACCGGTCAAAAACGGCCGCCACGCCCGACCAGAAGCCCGCAGCCGCCAGCCCCAGTCCCGGAAGCACGTCTTGTTCGATCAGGGCCACGAGCTCGGCCGCGACCTTCAATCCGGCGCGATCTTCATAGGTGGTCATGGCGGCCCTTCTCCGGCGACGGCCGGGCTGTAACAATGCGTGATCACGTAAGCCGACCACGCCAGGCTTCGCAAGGGTCACGTCGCGTCAGCCCCTTCGCTTTTCGTCGAATGGAGAAATCCGGCGCCGCCGTCGGTCACAAAGGCTTAACCGCGTCCGTGAACCGGACCTCAAGCGAACTGTCCTAAATCTGACGACACGGACGACATCGCGTCCGGCTCGCTGGAAGCGTTTCGCCCATGCTGTTTCTTCTGAACGACGTCGTGTTCGATCTGGACGAGGCCTGCCCGGTCACGCCCGCCGACGCGCGCCGGTTCGAGAAGCTGGGCTTCGACTATGTGCTGGAGCTGGGCTGCGAACTGTTCGCCGAGGATCCGCTGCTTCACCGCAACGACCCCGACCGCGCCCGCCGTCTGGCCTGGCTGATCGCCGAGCGCAGCCCGGACGTCAACGCGGCCCTGTTCGCGGCGCCCGCCGCCGCCTGCAACCCCGATCTTGTCGAGCCGCGCTTCTGCACCCTGCCCGACGCGGTCATGGGCCAGTTGCACGACAAGGGCCGGCGCCTGGACGCGATCGCCGCCGACCGCGCCGTCTGGAACCGTCTCGCCGCCTGAGGCGACCGCCTTAAACCGCCGTCAGAACGCCGTGAACACCAGGTGCACGACGGTGGCGACGGCGAAGATGAAGCCGAAGCCCATCACCAATCCCAAAGCCGGGTGCATCTTTTGGGGGCGTTCAATGCGCGAGCGGTCGAGACCGGAGACGCGGTCTTCAGGATGGATCACTGCCATCGTCTTTTCCTTTCCCTATGGTCCCGGTTTGATCCGGGAGGGGAGCGTCGGGCTCTGACGGCCTGATCGTCCTCCGACCCGACAATGACTCCAATAGCCCCTTATGGCGAGGGGTTATTTGATGTGGCGCAAATGGGGGTTTGAGCTGGACGGCACCCGCTCGGATTGCAAGACTGCGTCCGTCAACGACAGTGCGAGGTGGGGCCGTGACGTTCGTGAACCTTTGGCGTGCCGCCGTCATCTCCGTGGCGGGTTTTTTTGTACTGGCCACGTCGGCCGTAGCAGAATGGAAACGCGCCGACACGCCGCGCTTCATCGTCTATAGCGATGGCGATACGGGCCAGCTTCGCGACGCCGCCTTACAGCTGGAGCTTTATGAAAGCGCATTGCGGCTGCTGCACCAGTTGGACCCCAACGACGCGCCGAAACACCGTATCGCCATCTATCTGGTGCGCAATCACGACGGATTGATCGCCGTAGAGCCAGGCCTGCCAGAGGTGGCGGGCTTCTATCAGGCCACGAATGACGAGATTTTCGCCCTGGCCATCCGCGAGCGCCGCGACCAGACGACCCTGCTTCACGAATACGCCCACCATTTCATGATCGGCTCGTTCGCCACCGGCTTTCCGTCGTGGTTCGTCGAAGGTTACGCTGAGTATTTCGCCAGCGCCCAATTACAGCCGCGCCGCATGGTGGTGGGCGAGGTCAACCGGGGGCGCGGCGACTGGCTATCATACGGCCAGTGGCTGCCGCTGCAGCTGATCCTCACCCGACGCCCATTCGAGTTCCAGCACCCGAAAGCCGTATCGATGTATTATGCGCAGTCATGGCTGCTCACCCATTGGTTCCTGTCGAACCCTGCGCGGATGCCGATCCTGTACGCCTATATCGGAAAGCTACGCGCGGGCATGGACCCGATCGAGGCGATGGAGTCGGCGTCAGGCATGACGATCGCTCAACTGGATCGACAACAGAGGGAATACGCCCGTCAAAGAATGGCGATCAAGATCATCACCGGAGACCAGTTTCCCCAGCCGGACGTGCGGATTTCGGAGGTGTCTGCGGGCGAGAGCGCGCTGATGTTGCTGGGGCTCAAACTGTCCTCCACATCTGGCGCGGACACCTCCCTGCTGGACGATATCCGTCGTCGGGTCGCTTCCTATCCAGACGACAGGTTCGCCCAGCTCCTGCTGGCCCGCGCGGAACTACGCCAGGGCGACAAGGGCGTGGCGCGCAATCTGCTGGAACAGAGGCTATCGGCCTCGCCCGAAGACGTGGACGTGCTGCGCCTTCTGGGCGAAACCATGTGGGAACAGGCTCGAGACGACCCCGCCCAGGCCCTGGCCCTAGTCCGGGACGCGCGCCGCCATCTGGCCAAGGCCTATCAGATAGCGCCGGACGACTATCGCACCCTGATGCTGTTGGCGGAAACGCGCCAGGTCGCGCCGAACTATCCTACGGACAACGACATGGAGACGCTGCTGGCGGGCCTGGATTTGGCGCCTCAGGTTGCTACGATCCGCATCATGGCGGCTCAAGCGCATGCGCGGCGTGATGAATATGTCGAGGCCATCGACCTGTTGCAGCCCTTAGCGTCCAGCCCACATGCCAGCGAGGCGACCGCCATGGCACGCCGGCTGATCACAGGATACAGGCTAAGGCTGAAGAGCGGTGACCCGCAAGGTGAGGCAGAAGACATCGTGGCAGAACCGGCGGCGGAGTGACTTTCTCGGCCGGGCGCGCTAGTCGCGCGCCATGACACTGACACTGCCCGAAGAAGCGGCCAAATCTTCAAGGACCCTCGCCGCCGAGGCGGCGAGGCGCCGGACCTTCGCCATCATCGCCCACCCGGATGCGGGCAAGACGACCCTGACCGAGCATATCCTGCTGGCCGGGGGCGCCATTCGCGCGGCCGGCGCCGTGCGGGCGCGGGGCGAGAACCGGCGGACCCGGTCCGACTGGATGAAGATCGAGAAGGAGCGGGGCATCTCCGTCAGCGCCTCGGTCATGACTTTCGAGCACGACGGCAAGATGTTCAACCTCTTGGACACGCCGGGGCACGAGGACTTCTCGGAAGACACCTATCGCACCCTGACCGCCGCCGACTGCGCCATCATGGTGCTGGACGCCGCCAAGGGGATCGAGCCGCAGACGCTGAAACTGTTCGAGGTCTGCCGCCTGCGCGACATTCCGATCATCACCTTCATCAACAAGCTGGACCGCGAGGCCCAGGATCCGATGACGCTGCTGGACGACATCGCATCGCGGCTGCAGCTGGACCCGGCCCCCATCTGGTGGCCGGCCGAGAGCGGCAATCGCCTGCGCGGCATGGTCGAGGTCGGCACCGGCCGTTTCCAGCCCTATACCCGCAAGATCGCCGGTTCAGCCGAGGATCCCGAACACCCCGCCGCCCTGCCGCTGGACCAGGCGGCGCAATATTTCGAGGCGGGCGAGCAGGACAATCTGGCCGAGGCGGTCGAACTGGTCGAGGGCGGCTATCCGGCCTTTGACCGGCAGGCCTTCCTGGAGGGTCATATGACGCCGGTGCTGTGGGGTTCGGCCCTGCGCCACTTCGGCATCGACGAATTGCTGAAGGCCATCGGCGACTGGGCCCCCGCGCCCAAGGTGATGAAGGCCAAGAAGGAATCCCCGCCCGAGACCCGCAACGCCCCGCTCGCCGTCGATACGGTGGTCGAGCCCGGCGCCGACGAGGTCACCGGCTTCGTCTTCAAGGTCCAGGCCAATATGGACCCCAACCACCGCGACCGGATCGCCATGTTCCGCATGGCCTCGGGCGCCTTCAAGCGCGGCATGAAGCTGAAGGTGCAGAACACGGGCAAGTCCCTGTCGGTCAATGCGCCGATCATGTTCTTCGCCTCGGACCGGGAACTGGCCGACGACGCCTTCGCCGGCGACGTGATCGGCATTCCGAACCACGGCGTGCTGCGCGTGGGCGACAGCCTCTCGGAAAGCGGGGTGGTGCGGTTCGCCGGCCTGCCGAACTTCGCGCCTGAAATCCTGCAACGGGTGCGGGTCAAGGATCCGCTGAAGGCAAAACACCTGAAGAAGGCGCTGGAAGGCCTGGCCGAAGAGGGCGTGACCCAGCTGTTCCGCCCCGAGATCGGTTCGGACTTCATCGTCGGCGCCGTGGGCCAGCTGCAGTTCGAGGTCATGGCCGACCGTCTGGGCGAGGAATACGGCCTGGACGTCATCTTCGAGCCGTCCCCCTATGCCGAGGCTCGCTGGGTCACTCCAGCCTCGGGGGGCTCGGATGCAGATATCGAGGACTTCTCGGGCAAATACCGCCCCCAGATGGCCCGCGACATCGACCAGGCCCCGGTCTTCCTGGCCAAGTCGAGCTGGGAAACCGGCTATGTCGGCGAACGCTTCCCCAAGATCGCCTTCACCAAGACCAGGGAGCGGGGTTAGCCCCGCGCCATCGCGTCCTCGATGATCTTGGTCGACTTGTCCGGACCCAGGCCATAGGCGACGGCGGTGCGGAACTTGCCGTCCGGGCCCATCAGATAGACGGTCAGGGAGTGGTTCATCGTATAGCCCTCGCCCTCGCCGACCTTCTCGTAATAGGCGCGGTAGGCCTTGGCGGCCTGGGCGACCTGGTCCGGCGTGCCGGTCAGGCCGATGGTCCCCTTGGGAAAGCCGTCGGATGACAGATAGTCCTTCAGTTGCCGGGGCGTGTCGCGTTCCGGATCGACGCTGATGAAGACGATCTGCAGGTCCTCTCCCTTCTCGCCCAGCCGCTGTTGCACCGCCGCCATTTCGGCCAGGGTGGTGGGGCAGAACTCGGGGCAGTAGGTGAAGCCGAAGAAGACCAGGGTCCATTTGCCGTTCAGGACGGTCTGATCGACCGGTTGCCCGTCCTGGTTCACCAGCTGGAAGTCGCCGCCGACCAGGGGCTGGCCGGTGGAGGTGACCTCGGCCGTTGCGGGCGCGCGGCTGGACACCACCACCACGGTGACGATGGCCAGGGCGGCGGCGATGGCGATACAGGCGCCGGCGAACAGCAGGATGGAACGACGCGGCATGACGACCTCTGACGAAAACCTCGGACCCGGTCTATAGAAGGCCCGTGACATCGACAGAAGACCGCATCGCGCCGCATGCGCCCTCCTTCTCGTCCGAGGGGGGGCTCTCAGACGCAGGTTGGCGTGAGACGCCGCGCCGAGGGCGCGGCTTTTCGCTGCGGACCCTGATCGTGCTGCGCTGGCTGACCATCCTGGGGCAGAGCGCGGCGATCCTGACAGCGTCGCAAGGCCTGCACTTCCCCCTGCCGCTCTGGCCCTGTCTGATCGTCATCGCCATCAGCGCGGCGGTCAATGTCGGGGCCATGGCCCGGGTGCGACGACTGGAGGCCAGCCTGCCGGACGGGCGGACCACGGCCATTCACCTGGGCTTCGACATCTTCCAGCTGGGCCTGCTGCTGGGGCTGACCGGCGGGCTGGAGAACCCCTTCTGTCTGCTGCTGGTGGCGCCGGTGACGATCGCGGCGGCGGCCCTGCCCGCGCGCCAGGCCGTGACCCTGGGCCTGCTGGCCCTGATCGCGGTGGGGGTGCTGTTCTTCTGGTCCGAGCCCCTGCCCTGGCGTCCCGGCGAGAATTTCCACCTGCCCCTGCTCTATCGGCTGGGCATGGTCATGGCCCTGGTGACGGGGGTGGTGTTCACGGCCGGCTACGCCTGGCGGGTGGCGGCCGACGCCGAGAAGCTGGAGCTGGCCCTGGCCACCACCCAGGACGTGCTGCAACGCGAGCAGCGGCTGGCGGCCCTGGGCGGGCTGGCGGCGGCGGCGGCGCATGAGCTGGGCACGCCGCTGGCGACCATCCAGGTGGTGGCCAAGGAGCTTCAGCGCGCCTCGGCCCCCGACAGCGAGGCGGCCGAGGACGCCGCCCTGATCCTGCAACAGGCCGAGCGGTGCCGGGGCATACTGACCCAGTTGTCGCAGCAGCCCGAGGGCGACGACGCCCTGTACGCCGATGTGGCGCTGAAGGCCCTGCTGGAAGAGGTGGTGGAGCCGCACCGGGGCTTTGATCTGGTGTTCGAGGTTCTGGTCAAGACGCCGCCAGGCCAGCCCGCGCCGCGGGTGCGTCGCCTGCCCGAGGTGGTCCACGGCCTGTCGACCCTGGTCGAGAACGCCGCCGACTTCGCGGCCTCCACCGTGCGGGTCCAGGCCCTGGTCGACGCCGGCTGGATCGAGATCGCCATTCTGGACGACGGCCCCGGCTTTCCCAGCGACATCCTGCCCCGGCTGGGCGAGCCCTATGTGACCAGCCGCCCCCAGGGCAAGGCGCGCCTGGCCCTGGCGGCTCAGATCGCCGCCGCCACCTCGCGCTCCCGCGACGCCCGTGCGGAGACCGCCATAGCCCCCAGCCAGGGCGGCATGGGCCTGGGCTTCTTCATCGCCCGCACCCTGCTGGAGCGGACCGGCGGCGTCGTCAGCGTCGGCCAGGGCCTGCTCCGCCCGGAAGCCTCGCCCGAGGGCCGCAGCCCTCTGCGCGGCGCCCGCGTGGCCGTGCGGTGGGCGCGCCCGGCTCTGGAGGTGGCGGCGTGAAATGGTCCGACACTTCCCGACCTGCGTATTGGGTCGAAGAGTCGCAGGGACGAACCTTGGCCTTGACCCGAACGCGACCGGTCCCGACTTGAAGCGGTAGGAGAACAGAATGCCCGAACTCGAGACCCGTATCGCCGCCCTGCCCGACAAGTCGCTGCTGCTGCTCGACGACGACCAGGCCCTGCGCACCCGGATGGGACGGGCGCTGGAATCACGCGGCTTCGAAGTCACCACCGCAGGATCGGTCGCCGAGGCCACCCAGTTGCTGCGCGACAAGGCGCCGGCCTTCGCCGTGCTGGACATGCGGCTGGAGGACGGCAACGGTCTGAAGGTCGTCGAGGCGGTGCGCGAACGGCGCGAGGACGCCCGCATCGTCATGCTGACCGGCTACGGCGCCATCGCCACCGCTGTGGCGGCGGTCAAGGCCGGGGCGGTCGACTATCTGTCCAAGCCCGCCGACGCCGACGACGTGGTCAAGGCCCTGCTGGCCACGGCCGACGAGGCGCCCGAGCCGCCCGAGAACCCGATGAGCGCCGACCGGGTGCGCTGGGAACATATCCAGCGCGTCTACGAGCTGTGCGACCACAATGTCTCGGAGACCGCGCGTCGCCTGGGCATGCACCGCCGCACCCTGCAACGGATCCTGGCCAAGCGCGCCCCGCGCTGAAGCCGTCTAGCCGGCCTTGCTGACCAGCCGGCCCAGACGGGCCAGCTGCGGCTTGACCATCGGCATGGTCAGCATGGTGGAGCCCACGGCCATCAGCAGCAGGGCGGTGAAGGTCTCGTTGGTGATGATCTGCTTGTCCAACAGGATGTTGGCGAAGATGATCATGATCAGGGCCTTGGTCTGAAGCAGCCAGCCGATGATCGAGGCCTCGCCCTTCTCCCACTTCAGGATACGGCCGGCCATATGCACCCCGGCCAGCTTGCCCGCCACCGAGGCGACCAGCAGCACCGCCGCCGCCGCGAACACCGCCACGCCGCCGACGTCCCACTGGGTCCGTAGGCCCGTGCTCAGGAAGAAGACTGGCATCACCGCCAGCAGGATGTGGTTGCGGAACAGGTCCATCCTGGCCTGATCGAACCAGCGGTGATCCAGCACCGCCCCGGCCAGAAACGCCCCCACCATGAAGTGCAGCCCCGACCAGTCGCCGGCGAAGCCACAGGCGGCCAGCCAGATCAGGGCGACGTACCAGCGATCAGACTCGGGCAGACGCTTCATCAGCCAGCGCACCGCCCAGGCCGCCACGGCGAAGCCGACCAGAAACCCGACCTGACGCCCCACCCTTTCCCAATCCAGCAGGATCAGGGCCAGCACCCCCCAGATCGCCACATCGTCCAGGCTGGCGTAGCGCAGGATCCGCTGGCCGATCGGCTGACGCAGAATCTCGAGCTTCTCCATGAACAGGATCAGGATCGGCAGGGCGGTGACCGCGCAGGCCATGCCGATCCCCAGCACCACCTGCCAGGTCTGGCCCTGCGACCCCGTCCAGCCTGGGAACTGCAACATGCCGAGCGACGCCAGGGACCCAAGGGCCAGGGGCGCGATCAGGGCCAGACCCGAGGTAACCGCCGTCTCGCCCCGCTTCGCCCACGCCTGGTGCAGATCCAGCTCGAGACCGGCGATAAAGACGAAGATCATCACCGCCCACCAGGCCACGCCGTTCAGGGCCGTGATCACCTGGGGATTGAACACCGTGGCATAATAGGCCGGGAACACCGCCCCCAGCACGCCCGGCCCCAGCAGGATGCCGCCGATGATCTGCACCACCACCAGAGGCGCATAATGATCGGTCTTCAGCCCGCGCCAGATCAGATAGGGCGCGCTGAAGATGATCAGCATGGCGATCAGATACAGCTCGGTCGTGTTCATCACATGCGGCATCACACCCCTCCCAAGGCGACGCTTCGCCCCCTGCGCCGCCCCGCCTTGGCCGACGGATGTCACGCACACGAGACGCCCTGGCGGGCGAAACTTGGAGCGGGCGATGGGAATCGAACCCACGACATTCAGCTTGGGAAGCTGACGTTCTACCTCTGAACTACGCCCGCGCGAGGTCTTCCTTAGACGCAGGTCTGGCGCGGCTCAAGGCGGCGGGGCAAGGTCTTGTCCGGGGGAGGATCCGAAATGCGGCGAGGGAACGACGGAGGCGGCCTGGGCGGCCTGGGCTTCGGCTGTCTTGCGGCCACGATTCTTGTGGCGGCGATCGCGGCGGCGCTGTGGGTGATCTTCGCCTGGGGCGTCAATCAGGCCTGAGCGCCGCCGCCTTCCGTCTATTCTTACTCGACGCTTTCGACCGCGACGCCGCGAGACTTCAGGATCGACTGGACGCTGTCGTCGCCGGTCAGGTGGGCGGCGCCCACGGCGATGAAGGCGGTGCCGGAACCCTGGAGCTGGGTCTGAATCTGGTCGGCCCAGTCGGTGTTCCGATCAACCAACAGCACCTTGTACAGTTCCGGCGCCTCGGCTTTCATGTCCTCGATCACGATCTCGTCCAGAGCTTCGACGTCGCCCTTGGCCCAGGCCTCGACCATGGAGTCGAGCACGACCACCGCCTGATCGAAATCCTTCAGGGTCTCGCGCAGGAACTCCAGTTGGACGTCGTCGGGCAGGGTGGCCAGCATGCCGATCTGGTCTTCAAGGGTCTCGAAGCCGTGAATGGTCTTGCCGGCGGCTTCGGCGCGCGTCTTCAGGGCCAGTTCGACCCCCGACTGAGGATCATAACCCGCCTTGACCAGGGGAGCGACCGAGAGGGAGAGCGCGGCCAGCCAGGGTTTCAGCGGATCGAGCTGCGCGGCCGAGGCGCCGATGGTCTTGGCGGCGGTGTCCAGCTGGGCCAGTTCGTCGGCCGTGAGGCGGCTGGACAGAGGAGCCTGGGGCGACAGGCCATATTGCTGGATCAGGGGCATCATGGCCGCCTGGTCATCCGGATTGGTGATCTCGAACCAGATGTCCGAGGCGCTGTCGAAGGCGGCGTTGACGCGCGGGCTGGCCCAGCCGGTGGTCGGGCGCAGGACGTGGATGGAGCCGAACAGATACAGGGTCGAGTCCGCATCCTTGACCACCCACAGGGCCGGCCCCTGGCCCTGAATGGCGGGCGTCGCGGCAGCGGCTGGAGCCGGAGCGGCCTGAGCGATGGCCTGAGCCGGGGCCCCGGCGATGGCGAAGACCAGAGCCAGGCCTGCGGCGACGCCGACGACGCCCTGGGTGAGGGTGGAAACGGAAGACTTGAGGCGTTTGGAAAGGGTCATGATCTTGGTCCTTGGTTGAGAGTTTACTGGGTTTGGAAGTTCAGTGAAGGCCGCGCCGCATCGAGGCGACGGTGGAGGCCAGAAGGTAGATCGTCATCAACACGCCCAGCATGCCCCAGGCGGACACGCCGCCGGTCAGGCCCAGACGCTCGGCCGCCGCATAGAGGAACAGGGCCATCTGCGAGGCCCAGAAGGCCAGGGCGCTGGTCTCGACCATCACCCGTCGCAGCATCTCGTCCGCACGGCGCCAAAGCTGCAGATTGGCGACCGACTGGACGACGGACAGCACCACCAGGCCGACGAAGACCAGGTCAGGTTCGATCACGGCGGGACCCCACATCGGGGCCAGCATCAGCACGCCGGCGATCATCATGACCACAGCCTGCAGCACGCCGCACCCGCCGGGCAGCTTTGGGGAACGCAGGGCGACCATCACCGCCATCACCATCCCGGTCGCCAGCAGCAGGGCAGCGATGACCAGGGCCAGGGCGTCGTCCCAGCTCAGGTCTTCGATCGCCAGCTGACCGCCGACCAGATAGCCGACGCCGGCGCCAACCAGGGCGAGGAACACGAGGCCGCCGATACGCAGCGGCCAGGACATCTTGATCTCTTCAACGCTCGACATTGTCAGTCCTCCGAGAAGATGGATTCGATCGGTTGATCGAAGACGCGGGCGATCTTGAAGGCCAGCGGCAGGGAGGGGTCGTAGCGACCTGTCTCCAGCGCATTGACCGTCTGACGCGACACGCCCAGCAGTTCGGCGAGATGGGCCTGGGACCAGTCGCGTTCGGCCCGCAGCACCTTGAGGCGGTTGTTCATGGTTCAGCCCTCAACGGCGCTTCCACCACCACCAGGCCCAGGCGAGGCCGTAGCCGAGCAGCATCAGCAAAATCATCGCATAGGCGCCGATGGCCGCATGGATGGCGGGGTCATCCCGGTCGAAGAAGGTGAAGGGAAGACGCCATTCCGACGCCTGGGGCAGGAAGGACAGAATAATCGCGATGCCGCCCAGCATCATGCCCGTCGAGCCGCCCCAGAACCAGGCCGACTTGTGAGCCTCGCGCGCCGCCTCATCGATCGAACGCATCCACAGCACGGCCGTCCATAGGGCGGCGGACATAAGCCCGACACCCAACACGCCGAGCACGACTGGCGCGACCGCCGCCTCAAACCGGGCCATGGCGTCAGGGTCGTCGGCGAAGAAATAGCCGACCGCGTATCCAGCGACGCCGGAGAGGATGATCAGAGCGACCATGGCTACAGCCGAGCCGATCAAGATTTTCACCACAGTCCGCGGCATGGAACGCCTCCTTGTCTTTATGACAAGGACACTTTACCTCGCGACCCAAGGATGTCAAGCACCCTTGTCAAAGAGACAAGCTCAGTTGTCTGCAGGTCCCGTCAGCTCAGGCCGGGTGATGGTGCGGGGCTGGGTTTCGACCTGAGCAAGCGCAGGAATTTCCTTGCCCTCGTGGTCCACCTGCAGATCCTCGAACCGGCGGGCGGAGACCATGACCTGGCTCTCCAGCGAGCCGACGAACTGGTTGTACTTGCCCACCGCCTGATCCAGCGCCCGCCCCACCGCCGAGGCGTGGCCGCCCATGACCGACAGCCGCTTGTAGAGTTCGCGCCCCAGGGCGGCGACCTTGTCGGCGTTGGCCGCCTGTTCCTCGGCCCGCCAGCCGTAAGCGACGGCCTTGCACAGGGCGAACAGGGTGGACGGAGTGGCGATGACGACTCGCGACTCCATCGCGTCGGACAACAGGTCCGGCGCATGGTCCAGGGCGGTGGCCAGGAAACTGTCGCCCGGCACGAACAGGACGACGAAATCCGGGCTGGGCTTGAACTGGTCCTGATAGGCCTTGGACGACAGCTGACGCACATGGGTCTTCAGGCTGGCGGCGATGCGCAGGCCGACCGAGCGGGCGCGCGCCTCCTCGTCGCCCTCCTCGTCATCGAAAGCCAGGGGCACCTTGGCGTCGATGACGAACAGGCCGCCGCCCGGCAGACGCACCAGGAAGTCGGGCCGGTTCTGACGCCCGTCGTCGTCGGCGCTGGAGGTCTGTTCGGTGAAATCGAACCGGCCCGCCATGCCCGCGGCCTCCAGCACATTGCGGCAGGTCTGTTCGCCCCAGCGGCCGCGCCGGCCGGTGTTGCCGCGCAGGGCCTCGGTCAGTTTGCGCGCCTCGTCCCGCGTCGCCGACGAGGCGGCCATCAGCTGGGTCAGCTGCTCCTTGAGCCCCCCGGTCTCCTCGGCCCGGGTCTTCTCCAGCGCCGCCACATGTTCCTGAAACTTCGTCAGGGTGTCGGCCACCGGCTTCAGCTGGGCCGCCATCCGCTCACGCGCCAGCTGGTCCTGGGCGCGGAAGGTCTCGGTCGCGCGACTGACCATCTGGTCCGCCACTACCTGGGCCGACTGGGCCGCCTGGGCCTTCAGCAGCTCGCCCATGGTGACCCGGCTTTCCTCGACCAGATCGATCCGCGCCAGGGCCGCCGACAGCGCCCCCTGTGCTTTTTGCCACCCCATGAAGGCCCACAGGAAACCGCCCCCCAAGGCGGCGGCGAGGACGGCGAGGATCAGCGCGAGCATGTTCATGCTCCGTTCCTAGCGGGAGTCGCCTTCCCGGAAAAGCCGCCAGCGGCGTCTTTACGCCGGCCTTCGCGCCCGCATGGCTTGAACAATGGTGCCGTCGTCCAGCCAGTCCAACTCGCCGCCCACCGGCACGCCGCGCGCCAGGGAGGTGACCTGGACGTCGGAGCTCGAGATGCGTTCGGCGACATAATGGGCGGTGGTCTGGCCGTCGACGGTGGCGGGCAGGGCCAGGACGACCTCGCGCACCGCGCCGCCCCCCTCGTTCTGGTGTCTGACCCGGCCGACCAGTTCGGCGATGCGCAGATGTTCGGGGCCGACCCCGTCGAGGGCCGACAGCAGGCCGCCCAGCACATGATATTTGCCGCCGAAGGCGCCGGACCGCTCCATGGCCCACAGGGCGCCGGCCTCCTCGACCACGCAGATCAGGCCGTTGTCGCGCGATCCGTCCGAACAGATGGCGCAGGGGTCGCGCGTGTCGGGCGCGCCGCAGACCGAGCAAGACACCACCTTCTCGGCCGTCTCGGCCAGGGACGCCGCCAGCGGCACAAGCAATTGCTCGCGCCGCTTCAGCAGGGCCAGGGCCGCACGCCGGGCCGAGCGCGGGCCGAGCCCTGGCAGTTTGGCGAGAAGGGAGATCAGCCGCTCGATCTCCGGCCCGGCGGAAGCGGCCATCAGAACAGTTTCGGCATTCCGGGAATATTCATCCCGGCCATCGGACCTGCGGCTTCCCGCATCAGGGCGTTGTTGACCTCGTCCAGCTTGCGCTTGGCGTCGGCGTGGGCGGCCACGATCAGGTCGGCCAGGATCTCGCCCTCGCCGGGCGACAGCAGGCTGTCGTCGATCTTGATCGCGGTGATCTCGCCGGCGCCCTTCAGGGCCACGGTCACAAGGCCGCCGCCCGAGGAGCCCTCGGCGGAGGTTTCGGCCATCTTCGCCTGGGCGTCCTGCAGCTTTTGCTGCATCGCCTGGGCCTGCTGCATCAGTTGGGTAAGGTCTTTCATGCCCCCTAGATAAGACGAAGCCGGCCGGTGCGACAGGGGTGTTTCGCCCGGATGACGTGCGTCCCCTTGGAAACGATGGATTGCCTGATTTGCACTTGAAACAGTTGCTGAAGCGACTAGATCAGCACCTGCACTTGTTGCTTTTCATGATCAGGACGCCTTCCCATGGCCTATGATGCCGCCACCCAACGCGACGCCCCGCTGTCGGACGCCGCCCTGTCGCAACTCTTCACCGAGGCGCGCACCCGCAACGCCTGGAGCGACCGCCCGGTCGCGCCGGAACTGCTGCACAAACTCTACGACCTGACCAAGTTCGGCCCCACGGCCGTCAACGCCAGCCCCGCCCGGTTCGTCTTCGTCACCTCGCCCGAGGCCAAGGCGCGGCTGATCCCGCTGATGAGCGAGGGCAATCGCGCCAAGACCCAGCAGGCGCCGGTGAACCTGATCATCGCCCAGGACATCGACTTCCACGAGCATCTGGACGCCCTGTTCCCCCATGCGCCGGGAGCCAAGGCCTGGTTCGCCGATGAGGCCGGACGTCGCGAGAGCGCCTTCCGCAACGCCTCGCTTCAGGGCGGATATCTGACCATCGCCGCCCGGGCCCTGGGCCTGGACGTCGGCCCCATGTCCGGCTTCGACGCCGCCGCCGTGAAGGCCGAGTTCTTCCCCGACAGCAATGTCGAACCGAACTACATCCTCAACCTGGGTTACGGCACGGACGAAAACCTGTTCCCGCGCTCGCCGCGCCTGTCGTTCGACCAGGCGGCGCAGATCCTCTGAGCCGCGCGATCCGCCAAAAGACAACGGGGCGGCCTGCAAAGGCCGCCCCGCTTCAATTCAAGACCAAAGTCGATCTCAGGTGTTCGGCGGCGCCAGACTGGTGGAGGCTGGCGGGGCCGCTGGAGTCTGCTGGATCGGGGGGGCCGCACCGACAGCCGGGGTTTCGCCGGTCGCCTCGGTCGCGGGCGCGCCTTCAGCAGGCGCTTCTCCTTCGGCCGGAGCCGCAGCGCCGGGCTGGCGGGCCGGATCGGGCGCTGGGATGGCGAAGCCGCCCGAGCCCTGGTTCCGCAGCCAGGCGATCAGATTGATCCGGGTCTGGGTGTCGCGAATGCCGGCGAAGGACATCTTGGTGCCGGGCACATAGCGGGCGGGAGCGGTGATGAATTTGTCCAACTCATCATAGCCCCAGTTCGGCGCCTCGGCCTTGTGCTGGGTCATGGCGTCCGAATAGGCGAAGCCCGCGCTGTGCAGGACCGGTCCGCCCACCACCCCGTACAAGTTCGGACCGATGCCGTTGGCCCCACCCTGCGCCGCGTTATGGCAGGCCTGGCAGCGCGCGAAGGCGGCCTCGCCGGCGGCCAGATCGGCGGCGGGCAGGACCGTGCCCCAGTCGGGCGGCAACTCAGCCTCTTCAGCGCCGGCGGCCTCGTCCGGCGCGTCGACGAAATAGCCCATCTTTTCCGGCGGCTCGGAATGATAGATCAGGCCCGACGCCTGTTGCACGACCAGGATGACGAACGCCGTCCCCAGGGCCGCACCGAAAATCTTGTTCCATTTCAGATCGCCGCTCATGCGCGTCGTCTCATCCCGTCCCAGAGGTTTCCCAACTTCGCCGTCTTACGCAGCGAAGCCTTCCTTGCCTGTTCACGTCTGGCACGGTAGCGCGGGGTTCGCAACCGGCGCAAACGTTCCAAGAGCGGCGGCTGATCCAGGCAGGCTCCGACTAGACTCATGAATCCGTTGATATTGATACCCGCTCGCATGGCGGCGACCCGTCTACCGAACAAGCCGCTGGCCGATATCGGCGGCAAACCCATGATCGTGCGGGCCTATCAGCAGGCCGAAGCCTCGGGCCTGCCGGTCGCCGTCGCCGCCGGCGATCCCGAGATCGTCGCCGCCATAGAGGCCATCGGCGGCCGGGCCATTCTGACCGATCCCGACCTGCCGTCGGGCTCGGACCGGATCCGCGCCGCCGTGGACGCCATCGACCCGCAAGGCGATTTCGACGCCGTGATCAATGTCCAAGGCGACATGCCCTTCGCCGATCCGGGCCTGGCCACGGCCTGCGCCGCCATTCTGCACGGCGAACCGAGCTGCGACATCGCCACCCTGGTCGCCGCCGAGGCCGATCTGTCGGACCGGACCAATCCCGATGTCGTCAAGGCGGTCCTGGCCCTGGCCGAAGACGAGCGCCAGGCCCGCGCCCTCTATTTCACGCGCTCGACCCTTTACGGCGACGCGCCGATCTGGCGTCACATCGGCGTCTACGGCTATCGCCGCGCGGCCCTGAACCGCTTCTGCGCCGCGCCCCAATCGCCGCTGGAGAAGCGCGAGAAGCTGGAACAGTTGCGCGCCCTGGAAATGGGGATGCAGATCTGGGCCGCCGTCATCGACGAAGCCCCCCTGTCCGTCGACAATCCCGCCGACCTGGAGGCGGCGCGGGCGCTGGCGTAACGAATCTCCCTCCCCTTCATGGGGAGGGACGGCGAGGCGGAGCCGAGCCCGGGTGGGGCCGTCAGGCTATCCGCTCACGCCCTTTCGGGTCCCACCCCGATCGCTACGCGATCGCCCCTCCCCATGAAGGGGAGGGAGATTAGGCTTCCTCCGCCCACGCCTTGATCAGGCTGTGGGCGATGGCGAAAGACGGCGGAGCCTGGATGGTCGGGTGTTCGCCCGCCAACACCGCCCTCGCCTCGGCCCGCGTCAGCCAGGCCACCGATTCCAGCTCGGTCTGATCGGGCCGGGCCTGATCATCCGACACCTCGGCGATCAGGCCGATCATCAGCTGCGACGGGAAGGGCCAGGGCTGGCTGGAGTGATAGACGGCGTCGACCACCGTCAGGCCCGCCTCTTCCTTGACCTCGCGGGCGCAGGCCTCCTCGATCGACTCGCCGGGCTCCAGGAAGCCGGCCAGGGCCGACATCCGCCCCGCTGGCCAGGCCGCCTGGCGTCCCAGCAGACAGACCGGCTCGGCCCCGCCCTTGTAGACCGGCAGCATGATGGTGACCGGATCGACGCGCGGGAAATGTTCGGTCCCGCAGGCCGGGCAACGCCGTTTCCACCCGCCCGAGGTCGTCTCGCTCAGCGTGCCGCAGTTGGCGCAGAAGCCGTGTTTGCGCCGCCAGTCGAACAGGCTCTTGGCCCCGCCCGCCATGGCCGCGTCCTGGGCCGGCAGAATGGCCGCGGCGCTGCGCATTTCGTGAAAGACGCCCACCCCCTTGAGCGCCCCCTCGGTCGGGTCGATCGAGCCCTCGAACTCGATGGCGAAGACCGGCGCGTCCTTCCACAAACCCAGGAAGACGTCGCGATCCGGCACGATGTCGCGCGCATGTTTCAGCGACAGCCAAGCCAGGCGCGGTCCGTCTGCCGTTTCCTCGACCAGGGGCCGTCCCTCCCACAGGACCAGGGCCTGGGCTTCGGGGTTGGCCTCCTGCGCGGCCAGCCATTCCGGATCGTTGCGCAGGTCGCCGGCGCGGTCGAGCGGATTGCCGGCGAAGATATTCTGATGAGCCATCCGGCCTTGTAACCCTTGATTCCGTTCGCCGCACCCGTCATATCCCCTCTCGGAGATCGCGCGGGCGAAGGTTTCGCCAATCTGGTCAGGGCCGGAAGGCAGCAGCCACAACGAATTCCCCTTCGGGTCGCGCGGTCTCTACCTCATCACATTTTTATGGCGCTACACTCGCGACGCGGTCGCTCGCGGCTTGAGCGCGGCTTTTTGCGCTATCGCTCGCCGCGCGACGGCTCGCGGCTTGAGCGCGTTTGCGCGTATCGCTTGCTGTCTGGGGCGTCTGACGCCGCACCATCTGAGCAGTGTTCCTCGACGAGACGCCTGGTTTATAAGACGCCGACATTTGACCGAGGGGCGGCATGAGAATTTGGGGTTTGATTGCGGCGGGCCTGATGCTGTGCATTGGCGGCGTCAAGCAGGCGGGCGCGTCCGATCTGAGCCCTGCTTGCCAGACAGCTGGACAAGCGATTCATGAGGCTGGCTTCGTCTCAATCGGCGGCATCGAGCAATGGGTGGTCGTCGATGGCGCGGACTGCCGCAACCCGGTCGTGGTGATCGTGCACGGCGGACCGGGCAATCCCAACACGCCCTTCGCCCGCAATATCTTCGCCGACTGGGAAAACGACTTCACCATCGTTCAATGGGACCAGCGGGGCTCGGGTAAGACCTATGGCGCCAACCGGCCCGCAGAGGACGAACCCCTGACCCTGCAGGCGCTCACGGCGGACGGGGTCGAGGTGACGCGTTATGCGATTCAGCGCTTCGGCAAGCGCAAGGTCATCCTGATGGGCGGATCCTGGGGCTCGGCCCTGGCGACCCATATGGCGATGGCGGCCCCAGACCTGTTCCACGCCTATGTGGGAACCGGCCAGTTGGTAAACTATCAGGACGATCTGAAGGTCAGCTATACGCGCACCCTTGCCCTGGCGACGGCCGCCAGCGACAGCGAGGCCATGGCCAGGCTAGAGGCCTTGGGCGCGCCGCCGTGGACCAATCCGCGTGCATTCGGAGTTCTGCGGCGGATATCGCGCAGATACGAAGCCCTGGTCAGCGAACCGCCGCCGGCTGGCTGGTTCACCTTTGGCCCGGGGTACGACACGCCCGCCTACGAGGCCGACTATACGGCGGGTGAGGACTACTCCTTCTTCGCCTTCGTCGGTCCCGCCAATAATGGCATGGGCCCAGGGATCGACCTGCGCGCGCTAGGAATGGATTTCGCCATGCCTGTCTACATGCTGCAGGGTGAGGAGGATTTGGTCACGCCGACACAGGTCTCCCGCGCCTATTTCGATGAGCTTTCCGCCCCGCAGAAGACTTTTGTATCGTTGGCTCGAACGGGACACGACCCGAATCGCATAATGATCGATGCGCAATACGAGGCCTTGATAAGGGCGCGCGCAGACGCCGTAACGACGGACATGCGCTGAGTAAAACGGCTTCGCCACGGCGGCTGCTGGCTGTAAGACTTCGCCCATGACGGACAACGACCCGAATCTCGACGGCCCGCCCTGGGAAGAGGACGACGTCGTCGCGCGCGACGAGAACACCGACGACATGTTCGGCGCACCTACGCCGGCGCCTGAGCCGGTTGCGGCGCCTGTCGCCGCCAAGCCTGCCCCCGCCCCTGCCGAAGTCGAAGCCCATGTCGATGACGGGTCCGCCTATCAGGTGCTGGCGCGCAAATACCGGCCGCGCACCTTCGAGGATCTGATCGGCCAGGAGGCGATGGTCCGTACACTGACCAACGCCTTCTCGACCGGCCGGATTGCTCACGCCTTCATGCTGACCGGGGTTCGCGGGGTCGGCAAGACGACCACCGCCCGCCTGCTGGCCCGCGCCCTGAACAACGAGACGGAGACCATCGACCGTCCGTCCCTGACCCTGACCGCCCACGGCCGGCACGACGCCGCCATCATGGCCGGCCAGCATATGGACGTGATGGAGATGGACGCCGCCTCCCACACCGGCGTCAACGACATCCGCGACATTCTGGAGAGCGTCCGCTACGCCCCGGTCGAGGCGCGCTATAAGGTCTATGTGCTGGACGAGGTCCACATGCTGTCGACGCAGGCGTTCAACGCCCTGCTGAAGACGCTGGAGGAGCCCCCGCCCCACGCCAAATTCATCTTCGCCACCACCGAGATCCGCAAGGTGCCGGTGACGATCCTGAGCCGCTGCCAGAGATTCGACCTGCGCCGGGTCGAGCCCGAGATCCTGATCGATCACCTGGGCCGGATCGCCGAACGCGAGGGGATGAAGATCGAGCAGGACGCCCTGGCCTTGATTTCTCGCGCCGCCGAAGGCTCGGTGCGCGACGGCCTGTCCCTGCTGGATCAGGCCCTGGTCCAGGCCGAGCGCGGTCAGATGGTCAAGACCGAGACGGTGCGCGACATGCTGGGCCTGGCGGACCGCAGCCAGACCATCGCCCTGTTCGAGAGCGTCATGGCCGGCCGCACGCCCGAGGCGCTGGAAAATTTCCGCACGCTTTACGGCTTCGGCGCCGATCCGGTGCAGGTGACCAACGATCTGCTGGAACACTGCCACGCCGCCTCGGTCGCCAAGATGCTGGGCCCGAACGCGACCCGCCTGCCCAATGACCAGGCGCAGAAGCTGGCCGCCCTGGGCGCCGCCATCCCCGCCGCCACCCTGTCGCGCACCTGGCAGATGCTGCTGAAGGCCCTGGACGAGGTGAGACGCGCCCCCAATCCGGCCGACGCCGTGGAAATGGCCATCGTCCGCCTGGCCTACGCCGCCGACCTGCCGGGACCGGAGGAGGCGTTGAAGCGGCTTCAGTCGGGCGAACCCTTTGGCGGCGGTTCGGCCCCGCGCGGCGGAGGCTCTGGTGGAGGCGGCGGCGCCTCGGCTCAGTTGGCCGCCCGCCCCGTCATGGCCCCCGCCCTGCCCGATCCGCAGAGCTTCGAACAGGTGGTCGCCCTGATCGGCGAGAAACGCGAAGTCGGCTTGCAGATGGACGTCGAACGGTTCGTCAAACCCGTCTCGTTCAAGCCCGGCGCCATCGTCTATGAAAGCGTTGAAGGCGCGCCGGTTGAACTGGCCCGGCGCCTGGCCGGCCGACTGCGGGAATGGACCGGCCGCACCTGGCTGATCGCCGCCAACGGCCAGGGGGGCGGCGAGACCCTGATCGAACGCCAGAAGAAGGAGCGCGCCGCCGAGCGCGAGAAGGTTGAGGCCGACCCCTTCATCAAGGCGGTGCTGCTGGCCTTCCCCGGCGCCAAGCTGGGCGAGATCAAGACCATCGCCCCCACCGTGATCACGCCGGAAATCCCGGAGCCGTCCGAGGACGACGACGAGGACTGAGGGATTGGTCGTTCGGAAATGCGGGCGGCTTAAATCCGCCCGTTTCGGCGTCAGTAGGCGTTGACGCGCTTCAGGATCATCGGAACCGTGCGCCAGATGATCAGCAGGTCGTCGCGGAAGGTCCAGCCTGCGGCGTATTCCACATCGGCCTCGACCCGGCGCGCCATGCAGCTGAGCTGATGGATTTCGCCCCGCAGGCCCAGGATCTGGGCCAGGCCGGTCAGGCCGGGACGCACGGCGAAGCGGTCCGCATAGCGCGGCAGCAGGGCGCCGTAGTGATTGTCGTGCGCCAGGGCGTGGGGGCGCGGTCCGACCAAGGACATGTCGCCCATCACCACGTTCAGCAGTTGCGGCAGTTCGTCCAGGCTGGTGGCGCGGATGAAGGCGCCGACGCGGGTGACGCGCTTGTCGTTCTTGGACGCGTGGGCGATCTTGTCCCCGTCCTCGGTCACCGTCATGCTGCGGAACTTGAGGATGGTGAAAATCTTGCCGTCGCGACCTGTGCGGCGCTGACGGAACAGAATCGGGCCTCGGCTTTCGACGACAACCGCCAAAGCGATAATCAAGAGAGCAGGCAGAAGAACAAGCAGGGCGCCGCCGGCCAAAATCAGGTCCATGGCGCGTTTGCAAGCGGCGGAGCCCGAACCGCGGCGGAAAGTGGGAGACCAGACCTTTTCGACCGGCTTGGCAGGTGTCGAGATCGCCGGAGCCGCAGCCAACGATGGGCCGGACAAACTATCGAACATTGTTTCCCCCTCCCTCGCCACGCCCAAGATAGTTAAGCGACGAGTAATGTTGCGACGCAAGATAAATTGCCGTGACAGCCAACTGAACATCGTTCTGTTACCCAAGGGCAACATCCATTCCTAGCTTAATGAAGCCGACGCTCACCGCCTAGCCTTGGAGCGGCATGACAGGCCCCACTTTGGGCGCCGATGCGGTGATCGACGCCTGGCGCCGCCTGAGCCAGGTCCGAATCCGCGATTGCATCTTGTCATCGATCACGAAGTGGAAGGCAAAGGCGAAGGCGACCGCCGCCAGTACGCCGCCGCCCCACAGGGCCCACTGAACCGGCTCTGACAGAGCGAACCGGGCCACCGCGACATTGGAAACGCCGAACCAGGCGATGCGAACCACCTCGTTCGAAATGAACATCGAAAAGGAGACCATGGCGGCGGTCTCGACCCATTTCGACGGACGGCGCACGGGCACGGCCCCTGCAGCTAAAATGATGATCGAAATCATCGCCAGAGAGATCAGGGCGTTCTTGTCAAAGGCCTGAGCGATCGCCAGACCACAGAAGGCGGCGACGCCGGCCCAGCCGGCGAAACGAGGCGCGATCCAGACCTTCTGGGCGAACCAGGCCAGGGTCATGCCCAGGAAGAACAACGGCAAGGCGCGAACAAAGCCATAGCCCATGGGCATCTGATAGACCGGATGGCCCAGCAGGCTCCAGCACAGCTGATTGGCGACCAGATAGGCTCCAACCCCCAGACCGAGAGCGCCCCAGGCCCCCAGCCGCGTCAGACCGCGCAGGATCCAGGGGAAGCACAGATAGCAGCCGATCAGGGCCGAGATCGACCAGGTGGGCGCGTTCCAGCCCAGGCCGCCATGCACCCCATAGGCCTGGAGCAGCAACAGCTGGGCCGGCAGCTGATCCCAGCGGAACCATTCCGGATTCCGCGGCAAGGCGCCGACCGCCGAGCCCAGCAAAACCAGGACCACCAACGACAAACCCAGGATCAGATGGGCCGGAACCACGCGCAGGAACCGTTTCAGGAAGAAGTCGCCCGCCGACATCCGCCCCTGCCCCACCGCCGCGCCATAGACCCGCATCAGCACATAGCCGGAATCGATCAGGAAGAAGTTGGTCAGCAGGAACCCGCCCCGTTGGAACACGGGATGCACGGCTTCAGCCAGCGGAACCGGCCCGGCCGCCTGATAGTGGTGCAGGATGATCAGGAAGGCCACGATGAAACGCAGGGCGTCCAACCAGCCGCCACGCGCGATCGGAGTTGTTTCGTTTCGGGTCGAAATCAGGGTCCAGGGCACGGAAAACGCCTCCTAAGACCCCGACCTCGCAAGAGCCGGGCCGGAAGAAGCTCAGCCGCGCACGAGGCGCAGAAACTCCTCGCGTGTGCGTGGATCGTCGCGGACCACGCCGATCAGATGACTGGTCGTCAGACTGGCGCCGGGGGCGTTGACCCCACGCAGGGTCATGCAGCTGTGCTCGGCCTCGATCACCACCCCGACGCCCTGGGGCTTCAACACGGTCTGGATGGCCTCGGCGATCTCGGCCGTCATCTTCTCCTGGATCTGCAGGCGTCGGGCGAAGCCGCGCACCACCCGCGCCAGCTTGGAAATGCCGACGACGCGGTCGGTCGGCAGATAGGCCACATGCGCCCGCCCCACGACCGGCAACATATGATGCTCGCAGAAGCTGACGAAGCGGATGTCCTTCAGCACCACCAGCTGGTCGTAGCCGCCCGTCTCCTCAAAAGTCTTTTCGAGATAGGAAAGCGGATCGGTCTCATAGCCGGAAAAGAGCTCGCGATAGCTGCGCGCAACCCGCGCCGGCGTCTCCAGCAAGCCCTCGCGGTCAGGATTATCGCCCGCCCATTCGATCAGGGTGCGGACAGCGGCCTCTGCGTCGGCCTGGGTCAATCGGGCGGCGGGGGCGGTAGGGGGAGCGTCGGTCATTGCGGGCCTAATAGCGATGCGAGGCGGAGAAGGGAAAGCCTTCCGCCCCTCATTTACGTCGCAGCGAGCGATTCAGACGCGGGTCCCCAAGCCGCAATCCCGCACTTTCAACGCCCAGGACAGGAGCCGGCCGTTCAGGCCGCGCGCGCGTCCTCGCGCGAGACGGACTCCAGGGCGGCGACCTCGGTCGTCGACAGAAGGCGCACGAGGTCAATCAGCACCACGAAGCCGTCGTCACGCCGTACGACGCCCGAGATATAGTCCGAGCGCCATTTGACGCCGATGTCGGGCGACGGCTCGATCTGGTCGGCGGTGAAGGCGGTGACCTCGAACACCCGGTCAGCGACCAGGCCCAGGCTCAGCACCCGATCCTCCAGTGGAATGTCCAACACCAGGATACGGGTGTTCAGCGTCGGCTCGACCGGCGCCATGCCCAGGCGGATCCGCAGATCCGCCGTCGGCACGCCCCGACCCCGCACGTCCGTCAGGCCCAGCAGATAGTCGGGGCCGTTCGGCATGCGCGAGGGAGCCTGATAGGTCAGGATTTCCCGCACCAGACCGACCGGGGCGGCGAAGACCTCGTCGCCCAGGCCGAAGCTGACATATTGACCCTCGGCGGCTTCAGCCATCAGGCGCTCTCCCGGAAGTCCATGTCCTCGGCGTCCGCGCCGCCGGTGGTCATGTCGAGAGCAAAGCCCTGAGCCCTAGCCTGCTGAGCATGGACATTCGGCCTCGCGATCTGGGGAGACGCCGGCCGCGCAGCCTTGAAGGCCGTAGGACGCGCGCGCACCCGAGCCGGAGCCCGAGCAGGCGCTCCTGGCGCCTCGGTGCGGAAGAAGGCGATCGAGGTCTGCAGCTCCTCGGCCTGGGCCGCCAGTTCCTCGGAGGTGGCCGACATTTCCTCGGCCGCGCCGGCGTTCTGCTGAATCACCTTGTCCAGTTGCTGGATGGCGTCATTGATCTGGGCCGCGCCGACATCTTGCTCACGGCAGGCGGCGCTGATCTCCGACACCAGCTCGGCGGTCTTGCGGATGTCCGGCACCAGGCGTTGCAGCATTTCGCCGGCTTCCTGAGCGGCCTTGACCGTGTGCCCCGACACCGCGCCGATTTCGGCGGCGGCCGTCTGGCTGCGTTCGGCCAGCTTGCGCACTTCCGAGGCGACGACGGCGAAGCCCTTGCCGTGTTCCCCGGCGCGGGCGGCCTCGACCGCTGCGTTCAGGGCCAGCAGATCGGTCTGGCGGGCGATTTCCTGCACAATGCCGATCTTGTCGGCGATAGTGCGCATGGCGTCGACGGCCCGGTGCACGGCCTCGCCGCTGATTTCCGCATCCTTGGACGACTGGCGCGAAATCTTCTCGGTCTGGGCCGCGTTGTCGGCGTTCTGTTTGATGTTGGCGGCCATCTCTTCCATCGAGGCCGAGGCCTGTTCGGCGGCGGCGGCCTGTTCGGTCGCGCCCTGGCTCATCTGTTCCGAGGAGGACGACAGTTCCTGGCTGCCCGCCGAGACATTGTCGGCGGCCGACAGGGCGTCGCTAATGACCCCGCGAAGGCGTTCGATCATTCGGTTCAGGTCGGTCAACATGTCGCCGATCTCGTCTCGACTGGTCACCGCGACGTTCTTGGTCAGATCGCCCTCGGCGACAATGCGAACCGCTTCGCAGGCGCGGGTCAGGCCCTTGCAGACCACCATGAGAATCCCGATGCAGCCGGCGATCGCACCCAGCAAGGCAATGACCGCGGCGATGATCAGGCTGTTCCGGGCCTCCTCGAACACCGCCGTCGCTTCCTCATCCGCCTCAGCCATCAGCGCCTTGTCGGTTTTGACGATACGTTCCGCCGCTTCCTCGATCGCACCGAGGCTGGCGCGCGCCTCATTCATCATCAACCCTGTAGCGCCGACCCGGTCGCCCGCGACGGCGCGCCGGTCAATTTCCTCACCGATCGGCTTGTATACGGACCAAGCCTGCGCAAGCGCGACCCATTCGGCCTTGGCCTGTTCAGACGCGGCCGCCTGACCCTGGGCCAGCAGTTGATCCAGCTCGGTGCGCGCCTGGTTGTTTTCGTTCGACATTTCACGCACGACGTTCGGATCTTCACTCAACAGCATGCCGCGTTGGCGTCGCACATAGCCGCTGAACTCGGTCTCTATACTTTGGGCGCGGCTCAACTGAGCGACCGGGCCGGCCAGCACATGATGGATTCCCGTATTCAACGACGACAAGTGGGTGAGAGACACCCCGACCAACACGGCGATCGCCACGATCAGCAAACCAAAGGTCACGATCAACTTGGCCTTGATGGTGAAACGCATGTCTATCTCCCCGAGCAAATATCGATGACGAAAGGCTGAAGCGACCGACGGGACGACGTCATGGGCGCGACAGCAAAGAGCGTAGAGTTCGAGTAGGGACGTGGAGCGACGACGGGGCGAACCGCTGGCTTCTCCATTCGACAGCACATCATGGCGTCGGTCCTATCTGAGAGGCGGATCGCCTCACAACCGACGCTCATCATTACTGAGGACGGTTAAACCGGCCTCAAGCCCCAAATACGCAACTGTACCTAGAGAAAGCCTTAAAATTCTCGTGCACTACCGGATCCAACGAAGGTCGGGCGCTCTCCGCCGACACATCCCCTGGTCTGTACGCTTCAAGACTCAAACCCCCATATCGCTCTTCAACGAGAGACTGTCGCCAAGGGCTGAGGCCATGACTCACTGACGATGGCCACGCTCTCGACCGACATAAATCCAGGCCATTTGTTGCGAGCAGTTCGCAACCCGTGTAGCGAAAGACATTATGGCTCAGTCAAACTCACAGCCCGGGCAGAGCTTTTCGCAATTGCTGATGATCGAACGTCCGTCGCTGGTGCGACTGGCACGGCGAATTCTGGGCGACGCCAGCTTGGCCGAGGACATCGCCCAGACCCTGTGGCTGCGTGTACAGCGCATCGCCGATCCTGCAGCGATCAAGGATAAGCGGGCTTATCTCTATCGGTTGGCGCTCAACCTCACCTCGGACCAGATGCGCAGCCGCAAGCGTGGCGCGGCCCTCTTCGACAGCCAGATCGAGGACCCCAGCATGATCGACGCCGCCCCCACGACCGAGGCCCGGATCATGCATCGGCAAAGGCTAGACCTCTTGGCGGAGGCCATCGACGAGCTGCCGCCACGTTGCCGAGAAGTCTTCCTGCTGCGGCGCGTCGAGGGGCTGTCGCCGGCCGAGGTCGCCGAGCGGCTGGGCATAACGCCGAACGCCGTAGCCAAACACGTCCGCCACGCCTTGCATCATTGCCAGACGCGGCTGACAGAACGGGAGGCTGGATGATGTCGAGAGCGCCCCGAGACGTCGCCCGCCTGGACCGCGAGGCCGCACGCTGGTTGGCGGACCAGGAAGGCGGCCTGCTGGACGCCGCCGGAGAGGCGCGGCTGAAGATCTGGCTGGAAACGCCCGCGAACGCTCACGCCTTTACGCGTGCGCAATCCCTCTGGCGGGACATGGGCCAAGCGGCCCGCCCGGCCTTGCCAGCCTGGACCGTGAGGTCGGAACGACGTGCGCGACACACGCCGCCCTCGCGCATCGGCCGGTCGAGACTATCGATCGCCGCCGGGCTGGCGGCGGCTCTGGTTATGGCCTGCATGATGCTGGACATTCCGACCCGCCTGAACGCCGACGTGCTCACCCGGCCGGGCGAGCAAAGGACGGTAAGGCTGGGCGACGGCTCGGTCGTGCAGATGAACACCGACAGCGCCATCGCGCTGGCCTATACGCCCGACCGTCGCACGGTCCGACTGCTGCGCGGCGAGGCCGCGTTCACCGTCGCGCCGGACGCCCGAAGGCCCTTTAAGGTCGAGGCCGGCGGCGGCTCCACCACAGCCCTGGGCACGCGCTTCGTCGTTCGACGTCGCGGCGATCTGACCCAGGTCTCGGTGACCGAACACGCGGTCCGGGTCGTGACCCGCCCGGGATCGGTGACGACGTCCGAGAACATGACCTCGACCTATGGGCCGCGTCAGGCGCCGTCCGCCCCCAGGCCGTCCTCGCCGGATGTCGACGCCTGGACCGAGGGCTGGCTGGTGTTCGAAGATCGCCCCCTGGCCGAGGTGGTCGAGGAGATCGCCCGCTACTCGCCAACGCCGATCACAGTGTTTGGACGCGCCGTTCGAAACCGTCGCGTCAGCGGCGCCTTCCGGATCGATCAGCCGTCCCGCACCCTCGCGCGATTGGAACAGACCCTGGGTGTTCGCGCCACGCGCCTGCCGGGCGGCGCGGTAATCATTCACGGCTGAGCGCATCTCCGAGATTTTCTGAATCCGGATAGTCCCGCTTCGGCCGCCCCGCGCGTCTATCTAAAGAGAACCATTCTCATTCGCACAATTTGAGAACCATTTGGACCGGCGCGAAGCGCGCCACGAGAGGCGACATTGACTAAGGTTAGACACGAACTGGGGGCCCTGCGTCTCTTCCTCATGGCGACGGCCGCCGTCGTTCCAACCCTCTTCCTCGCACCCGCCGCCCAGGCGAAATCTGCCGCGACGCAGTTCGACATTCCGGCCGGCCCCCTGTCGCCAGCCCTGGCCGCCTTCGCCCGCCAGGCCAATATTGAAATGGCCTACGACGCGGGCCTGACGCGCGGCCTTTCCACTCGAGGGCTGCAGGGGCGTTACGGGACATCAGAGGGTCTGTCGCGTCTGCTGTCCGGCGCCGGCGTGACCTACCGCCTGTCGGGCCGCACGGCGACCCTGTCCGCCGCCCCCGCCGTCTCTGACGGATCCCTCGCCTTGGGTCCGATCAGGGTGCAGGGCGCGGCTGAAGGCGGCCCAGGCCGGCTCAGCGCCAACGGCGCCGGCGAGGCGGGCGATCCAGTGGAAGCGCCCTACCGCACGAGCGGATCCAGCGCCTATATCGCGCAGGACACCATCGAACGGTTTCGCGGCGCCTCGACCGCCGACATCATCAAGGGCGTGGCGGGCGTCACCGCCGGCGACCCGCGCGTCGCCAATGCTCTGGACGTCAATATCCGCGGCATTCAGGGCCAGAGCCGGGTGCCGATCATCATCGACGGCGGCCAGTCGACTATGGACACTTATCGCGGCTATGCCGGTCAGTCGCAGCGAACCTATCTGGATCCCGATCTGATCTCCAGCATCACCATCAACAAGGGCCCCACTCTCGAGGCCAACGCCTCTGGCGGCATCGGCGGCGTGGTCGTGATGGAAACGCTGAACGTCGACGACGTCCTGACAGAAGGCCACGATCTGGGCCTGCGCGTCCGCACCGGCGTGTCCGACGCCAGCGCCCGCAGCCAGCCGGCCTATAGCGACAAGTCGCGGACCGATCGGGGCGACCTGACCCGCCCGGGCGGCCAGTTCTTCAACATCGCCGGCGCGGGACGCTGGGATCGGTTCGACCTGGTCGCCGCCTACGCCTGGCGCGACACAGGCAACTATTTCTCGGGCCACCGGAACTACAACGACTTCCCCCAAGGCCGGCGGGTCCTGGCGACGCTGAACCCCACGAACGCTGAGGTTTTCAACACCTCGTCCCAATCGGAATCCCTGCTGCTGAAGGGAACCTGGCGCATCACCGACGCGCAGACGCTGGAGGCCGGCTATCGCCGCTATCAGGGCGAGCAGGGCGAGATCATGGCCTCCCAGATCATCCGCGTAGATCGCGACCAGGTCCCGCAATGGGACCTGGGGACCGTCGATATGGACGCCTATAGTCTGCGCTACCGCTACAAGCCCCAGGGCGACCTGATCGATCTCAAAGTCAACGCTTGGCACACCCACGCCGACAGCCTGATGTACAATGGCCTGACCGGCATCACCCCCTGGTACTATGACCGTCGCACTGAATGGTACGACGGCCCCTCCTTCAACACCGACCCCGGTTACAAGGAAGCCTATCGCAACGAGCTGACCCAGAAACGGTTCGGCGGCGACATCACCAATACCTCGCTCCTGTTCACCGGCGTGGGCAAGTTCACCCTGAACTACGGCCTGTCCTTCAGCGACGAGGACATCGCTCCTGGTCCGAACTCGCCGATCATGCACGACGACCTGGTCAACAACCGCTTCCTTCGCAACGCCGAACGCCAGGAGTACAGCGCCGTCGCCTCGGTGAAGTGGAAGCCCGACGCCCATTGGGAGCTGATGGTCGGAGGGCGCTTCAACCATGTCGAGGTCAAGGACCGCAATCGTCTGGCCACCCCCGAGACCTATGAGGTGATCGGCCAGTATCGCTATACTGAGCTGCTGAACGGCGACCCGAGCCGCCCTTCGTACCTGGCGACCCGCATCGCCCTGCTGAACTGGTATCCCGACGCCAACGGCCAGTTCACCGAGGCCTCGCTGTTGGCCTCGCCCTATGAACACGGCACAGTGGCCGACATCGTCGGCTGGAGCTTCTACGACGCCGACGCACCCGAAGACCTCGAGGTCCCGGCCACCTGGACCTGGTCCGATCCCATCCGCCGCACCGACGACGCCTTCATGCCGACAGGCAGCGCCACCTATCACTTCGACGAGGACACCCTCGTCTATGTGAAATACGCCGAGGGCGTGAAACTGCCCAGCCTGTTCGAGACCACTCTGGGCCTGTTCAGCGCCGCGCGTCCGACCGAGGGCATGAAGCCCGAACGCGCCCGCACCTGGGAAGTCGGCGCCAGCACCATCCGCCGCGACCTGCTCGCGGGCGGCGATCGCGCGGCGTTCAAGCTGGCCTATTTCAACACCGTGATCGACGACCTGATCACCCGCGACTATCGCACCCTGTCGGCGGGCCTGATCCGCAACATCGACGAATTCAAGGTGTCGGGCGTCGAGCTTCAGTCCAACTATGACAACGGCGTCGTCTTCGGCGACCTGTCGGCCCACTACTATTTCGAGGCCAAGACCTGCGCCCCCGACATCGCCGCCGAACGCCGCGCCTATGGCGCCAGCCGCAACAACGCCGAACTGATGGCCACGCCCGACTGCGTCGACGGCGGCTTCGTCGGGGCCTACACCAACACCCAGAACCCGCCGCGCTTCAATCTGAACCTGACCCTGGGCGCCCGCCTGTTCGATGATCGCCTGACCCTCGGCGGTCGGGCGGTCCACAACTCGGGTCCGATCAGCAAGCTGGACAAGGCCTGGAACGTGGGCCTGTCGGCGATCCAGCAACTGTATCTTGAGGCGACCGTCTATGACGCCTTCGCCAGCCTGAAGGTGACGGACCAGACGGCGCTGGACCTCAACATCGACAATGTAATGGACGAATACTACCTCGACCCCCTGGCTCTGGGCGTCATGCCCGCGCCCGGCCGCACCGTCCGCCTCGCCCTGACCTACCGGTACTGAGGCCGTCATGATCCAAGTCGAAACAAGCCGCTCGAAACGACTGAAGGCCGCCAGCCATGGCGTCCACGAAGGTCTGGACAACGCCATCATGGCCGCCAAACCGTTCAGCAGCCGCGACACCTATGCCGTGTTCCTGCGTATCCAACAGATGTTCCACCGCGACATCGCCGCCCTGTATGCGGCGCCGGAACTGGCGGCCCTGTTCCCGGATCTGTCCGAACGCCGCCGCTACGAACAGATCCTGGCCGATCTCGCCGACCTGAAGGCTGCCCCGGCCGATGAAACGACCGACCCGCGCTTCGTTGCGGGCGAAACGGTGGATCTGCCGACCGCGCTGGGCTGGCTCTATGTCGCCGAAGGGTCGAACCTGGGCGCCGCCTTCCTGATCAAGGCGGCGGCGGCGCTGGGCCTTTCGGCCACATTCGGCGCCCGCCATCTGGCCGCCTCGCCCGAGGGGCGCGCCAACCACTGGCGCAGCTTCACCGCCGTGCTCGACGGCCCTGACATGACGGACGCGGAAGAGGCCCGCGTCATGGCCGGCGCCTCGGCCGCCTTCACCCGCGTGCGCGGCCTGGTGGACGCCGGGTTTCGGCATGGAGCCGCCGACGCGGCATGACAGCCGCGCCGCACACCACGATCCTGAACGACGTCGGGGGGCTTGCCTCCCGACGTCCCAAGGCGCGTGGGCGTCGAGCCCTGGCTCTGGCCGTAGCCCTGGCCCTTCACGCCGCGCCCCTGGCGCTCTTGATCCATTTCGTCGTCCCGGCGCCCATACCGCTGGAGGAACAGCCCGTGATCGTCGTGGCGCTGGTTCGCAGCAACGCCGCCCCGCCCCGCCCCCCATCGGAACAGGTCGATGGCCCCAAGCAGATTCAGGCCGCAGCCAGCCGTCCCATCCCGCGCCCGCCCCTCCCGTTGCGCATCCAGGCCGAGGCGCCCGAAGCCGTAAACATCCCGGTCGCGCCCCCCCTTCCCCGCGCGGCCGAGCGCCAGACGCCGGCGCCCGCCACCACAGCGCCCCTCTCACGCCCCGCGCCGCCGTCGCCGAACGCCTCGACCGCCCCTCAAGACTGGAAAGCCCGGCTCCAGGCTCATCTGGACAGCAAGAAACGCTATCCGCCCAGCGCACAACGCCTGCGCCAGGAGGGCGTGGTCCATTTGCGTTTTACCATGGATCGCGCCGGCCGCGTCCTGTCCTCGAGGATAGAAGCCAGCTCCGGCCGCCCTTTGCTCGACCGCGAAGCCCTGGCCATGTTGCAACGGGCCCAGCCCCTGCCCGTGCCTCCGCCCGAAATCGCCGGCGCCACGATCGAGCTGACGACCCCGGTCGAGTTTTTCCTGTCGCGTTGAGGAATACGCGAACGGGGAGACCTGACTTGGGATGATACTGCGAACCGGCGCGTCCTGACCAAGACTCGACGAAACGATCCGTTTCGTCGCCTGATAGACAGACTGCCGCCCGCATGCCTGCACGATCAGAAGAGATTAGCCCCCGCTGGTAGGCGCGGCGGCCCGCCCTTTCCCTAAAGCAAGCCAGAAAGCTGGCCGCTTGGTGACGGCCAGGCTGGTCAGCAGCGGACTCCGCAGTCGTGCAGCCTGCGACGCCAATTGGGCGTCGCAGGCAAGGGCGAACTTCAGCTCTCGGCGTCGACGCGGACGTTCCCCCGTGCGGCTTTGAGCCTCCATATCCCTAAGGCGACGAGCGCGCCGAGGGCCAGGATGCCGGCGGAGAGCAGGGGGCGAACGACCAGCCAGGCCGTCGCGATCGTCAGGGCCGACAGGGTTGCGCCGAAGATGAAGGCGAGGGCGACGACGCCGAACCCGACGATCGCGCCCGCCGGCGGGAAGACGTCGGCCGCCACCTTGGCCGGATTGAGGATCATGGAGAGGCCCATGATGATCGCGACCGCGCCGCCGAGCCGCACAAGCCAGGTCATGAGCTGATTGGCGGCCTTGGCGTCCTGCAGCATCGTCTTGGCGTCCATCCGTCCGGCCCGCACCTCGTACAGGCGTCCGTGGCGTGTCGCATAGGGAACCAGATTGGCGCCCTGCTGGCCGGCGATGACGCTGATCGCGCCCAAGGGAGCCGCCATATAACGGATGCGCGTGTCGCCGACGGCGGGCATGGCCGGGTCGGCGCCCACATAGAGGGCGTCGCCGCTGACGACGGCCTTGCGCCCCAGGCGCCGCTCCGCCTCCTGAGCGTCGCCGGCCAGAAGGGCGACGGGTTCCGTCGCCGGCAGCCCCCCGGCCGCCTCAGGCCCAAGCCGCCGCTGCCCCAGCCTGATCTGCGGCGTCGAAAAGTCCTGATCCTTCAGGATCGGTTCGGGATTGACGTGTCCCTGCGGCTGCTTGAACCCGTCGGAATCCACCGGAAGCGACGACCATTCCTGCCGGTAGTCATAAGTGGCGACCGTCTCCTCGCCGCCGCCCAACCGCGTACGCGTCTCGGTGCGAACCGTTTCAACCCACTGATAGAACTCAACCTTCCGGACCAGCCTGAGCCCGGAAATTCTGAGGCCTGTGCGGTCGTCGCTCAACGGCCCGGAGGCCTGGGCCATGCCGACGACGTGAACGGGCCGACCCTCCTGGGCCGGATCGATCCGGTCGGGCGAGGCAGAGGTCGCCAGTCGTCCGCCCTCGTTCAGCGTCTGGGACGCGCGCACCGCGCGGCCTTCGTTGCCGAACAGAACCGTCACGCCTCCGAGCACGAGGATGACGCCGACCGCCATGCCCGCCAGGGCGCCGCCCAGCCGTTGCAGCCAGGAGGTTTGGGTCGTCACGACGATAGGATCTTGGCTCATGTCCGGCCTCATGGGGTTTCAGTGATTTGCAGGACCGCCGGCGCCGTGCCGCCGCCGAAGACGCCGACCCAGATGTCGTAGACGCCGCTGCGCGGCGCGTTCAGGCGGATCTCTGCGTTCGTGCCGTCGCCGCCGTCGTCGTCGCACAGCCACTCGCCGTCCGGCGTATTGACCATCAGGGTGACGTCGCGGTCAGCGTTCGCGCGGATCGCCAGCGGCATGCCGCCGGCGTCGTAGGTCAGTTCGAAACTGGGCGCGATTGCGGTGAAGCCGGAACAGCCGTTTTCGACACGAGAGGCGTCGACGGTGCCTCCAGCCGTCACGGCGCGGCGGAAGGGATCAGGCGTGAAGCCCGCGCGGAGCCGACGCGAGCCATAGGCGGCCGGCGCGGCGGGATCGGGATCTTCCCAGGCGGCGTCGTCCGCCTCGGCGTCGTCATGGCCGCCGCTCAGGATTTCCGAAATCAGCACCTCGCCGATCGGCCGGGGCTGGCCGAAGGCGCCCAGCCAGATGCGGTAGGTGCCCGAGCGCGGACGGGAAAAGACGACGCGCGCGTTCCGGCCGTCGAGGCCGTCATCGTCGCAACGCCAACGCCCGTCCGGCCCCTGGACGACCAGGCTGGTGTCGGCGGGGCTGTCGCTGGTCAGGACAAGGGGCGAGGCGCCGGCTTCGTAGCGAAGCTCGATATTGGCGCGACGGGCCACCATGCCGACGCATCCCGGCGACAGGGACGCGGCCGACCGGGCGCCGCCGGCGCGGAGCTGCACGACCTCGGGATCCGGCAGGAAGCCGGATTCCAGCTCAACGATCTGGACGTCGGGCCTGTGCTGAAAGGCCTGGGCCGAGACCTGACCGGCGGCGAAAAACAGGCCGAAGCCAATGAGAATGGGGCGAAAAACCATAGGACTGAACCGTTCGGCGCGGCCCGGATCGATCCAGGCCGCGCCTCACCCATTAGGGGGCTTCGGTGATCTGCAGGGTGGCGCTGGTCGTGCCGCCGCTGAAGGTCCCCACCCAGACATCATAGGTTCCGCTCTGCGGCCGGTTGAAGCGCACCATGGCGTCGCCGTCGCCGTACGAGTCGTCGTCGCAGTGCCAGCGTCCGTCCGGGCCGTTGATGATCAGGGTCGTGTCTTCCGACGAGACCGTGCGGAACACCAGCGGCAGGGATCCCGCCTGATAGGTCACCTCAAAGTCCGGGGCTTGGCTGATCTTGCCGGTGCAGGCGCCCGGCAGACGCGCACCGTCCACCGATCCGCCCGCCTGGACGCTGACGAGGTAGGGGTCGGGCGTGAAGCCGGTGCTGAGCGAAACCTCGCCGAAGTTGGCGGTGAGGCTGGCGTCCTGGGCAAGCGAGACGCTCGGTGCGGCGGCGGCCAGCAAGGCGGCGGCCAGAAGACGGAGTTTCAAGTTCGTGGTCCTTCCAAATGGGCCCGCCGTCCAGACCGGAGCCGGTCGGGGGGGCGGTTCGACAGAAAGCTTGACCGTTGGGGGAGACGCTTGAAATACCATGGGCGCGCGGGCCGCCTCCCATGATCATGGGATGCGGTTCGGCCCCTTCCCGCTATGCTTTGCGGTCGTTCATCAGGAGAGGGCCGTGCCCCACCGCATCGCCGTCGTCGAGGACGATCCCTTCGTCCGTCGCCACCTGGCGCGCCTGATCGAAGCCCATCCCAAGCTGCAGCTGATCGGCGAGGCCGGCGGCGTCTCGGCCGGACTGGCGCTCGCCGCCATGGGCGCCGACCTGATCATCGTCGATCTGGGGCTGCCCGACGGTTCCGGCCTGGAGGTCATTCGTACGGCGGCCGCCCTGCCGGTCCCGCCGCGCCTGCTGGTTCTGACCGTCTTCGGCGACGAGACCAGCGTGGTCGAGGCGGTCGGCGCCGGCGCGGACGGCTATCTGTTAAAGGACAGCGCCGACGAGACCCTCTGCGCCGATATTCTGGAGACCCTGAACGGCGGTTCTCCCATATCGGCCTCGGTCGCGGCCTATCTGCTGCGGCGCATGCGCCGCGCGCCGCAACCGATCCAGCCCGAACCGTGCGAGAGCGCCGCCGCCGTCACCCCGCGCGAGGTCGAACTGCTCAATCTTCTGGCGCGCGGGCTCAGCTATCGCGAGGTCGCCTCGACCCTGTCCATCTCCCACCATACGGTAGGCGCCCACGTGAAGGCCATCTATCGCAAGCTGGCGGTGAACTCCCGATCCGAAGCGGTGTTCGAGGCGGTCCAGACGGGCCTCATCCAGCTTTGACCATGCCCCTGTTCACCCTGGATCTCGAACGCCGGCCCGTCGTCGGCGGTCTGATCCTGGCGGGGATCATCCAGGCTGTCTTCTGGGCCGTCGTCTTCGCGGCCAGCCGCCCCCCGCTGCCGCCGGCCCAACTCGCCGCCTATCAGATCTCCAAGGCCTATGTGGCGCCGACGCCCGGCCTTGAACCGGAGCCGATCGAGCGGTCTCTCAAGACCCTGAAGCGACTGCCCTTCAACACGAGCCAGGGCGACATTTCCGCCTGCACCCGCGGCGCGCGTTTCCCAGCCTATCAGCTGAGCGTCGATGTCAGCCTTCCCGACCCGGACGTCATCTACGGCGTCTACATCAGCAGGATCAAGGACAACTACGGCGTCTGGCTGAACGGCCGAATGGTGGCCACGCCGCGAGGACGTTTCTTCTCTCAGCCCACCCGGGAAGGAAACGAGCCTCAAACCCTGGGCCTGACGCCCGAACTGATCCAGCCGGGCAAGAACCGGCTCGAAATCGTGGCCACGGCCAATGGCTGTCTTCCGAAGTTCGGTCGGATCTATGTCGGGCCCGAAGACGCCCTGCGGCGGCTTGAGCAGCAGGAAAAGCTGACCAGACTGGTTCTGCCCTTCGTTACAGTCGTGGCGTCCCTGACCCTGGCCCTGACAGCCGTCTTCCTGTTGCCGCTCAGCGGCTACAGCGGCGTGTTCGTCAGTCTCGCGGTCTTCATGATTTCGCTGGCCGTCCGCGGCTGGTTCTTCATCTGGTTCGACACCGACATCGACCTGGCCCTGAGGGACGTCGCGGGTTTTTCGATTTCGGCGATTGCGATGGCGAACGCCGCCTTCTTCCTCAATCGCTGGACCCAGGCGCCGTTGCGGCATCTGGTCGTCATCTACGGCCTGTGCGCCGCCGGCGTCATTGCGCTCTGGTGCGGCTGGGCGGCCAAGGTGGTCTGGGTTCCGGCGATCACCGACACCGCGGGGGTCGTGTTGTGCAGCCTCTATTTCCTGTGGCGGATGATTTCGCTGGCCCGGTCGCGGCCGGCCGTGGCGGCGCGGACCTTCGCCTTTCTGTCGGTCGCCCTGACCGCAACCCTCTATGATCTGGTCGTCGCCCTTTTGGATCTGCCTAGGTGGACGACGGCAGGCCTCTACTTCCCCTTTGTTCTCATCGGGGCCATCGCCTGGGAGATCATCACCAGAGGCATCGACCTGTATCGCAGTGCCGCCATGGCGCGCGACAGCCTGGCGGAACAGGTGCAGCTCAAGGAGGCCGAAATCCGCTCCACCTATCTGCGCCTCAGAGAGCAGGAGCGGATGCTCGCCATCAACGAGGAGCGCCAGCGCCTGGTGCGCGACATGCACGACGGCGTGGGCGGCCACCTGGTCTCGCTGCTGGCCCAGTTAAGAGGCGATACGCCCGACGTCGAAACCCTGCGCGAGGGCGTGCAGGTCGCCATCGACGATCTGCGGCTGATCATCGATTCCATGGACGGCGTGGACGATTCGCTGGAGGTGGCCATCGCCATCTTCCACGAGCGCACGGCGCCGCGCCTGCGGCTGGCGGGTATTGAGCTGACCTGGACCGCCGCGCAGGGCGCGCCTGTCGAAGGCTTCGGTCCGGAGGGTAAGATCAACATCTACCGCATTCTTCAGGAGGCGATCACCAACGCGGTCAAGCACGCCCAGGCGTCGCGGGTCGATATCCGGCTGGATCGCGACGAGGGGGGGCTGGTGGTCTCCGTGTCTGATAACGGAACCGGATTGCCGACGGATAATCGCAGCCCGGGCAAGGGACTGCAGAACATGCGTCGGCGCGCGGCGCGGATCGGCGGCGTCCTCCAACTGGTCTCGCTGGATCCGGGGCTTTCGGTGCGGCTCCGCCTGCCTCACGACCGGCAGGGGAACCGCTAAGGACATTAGTTGTCCGTTCAGGGCTTCAGTCAGCATCGATGTGAGTGCGGTGATCGGACCACGCCCCATCGGACCGAGCGGCAGCCGGATCAGTGTTGGGCGCTGCTCGCGCTGCGCCCGTAAAAGCTGTCCGAAGAGCGATGAAAAAGCGCTTACGGCGTCCGTCGCGCCGATGTGCGGCGAGGCGCATTCCGGCCCGAGAAATTGAGCCTATCAGCGCCGACTGGCGCTCACTGATCAGGCAGCGCCAGTGGGGGAGAGTCGTCGTCCGACGCGTCTTCGCTCTCTGTGGGCGCAGCAGCAGGCGGCGCTTGCAAGGTTACGGCGCTTACGGCCGAGGCGATCCGCCGCGCGTCCGAAGCCAAGACGGCGGCCTCGACCTTCAACACTCCATCCACATAGAGGATGTCGTAGTTGGACAAGCCCGTCCCCCCGGCCCCATCGACATCGATAACATAGTCGCCCGGAGCGGCGGAGGCCGCGGCGCCTTCGCTGGTCAGCGACACGGACGACACGGTGTCGCCATTCACCAGTCCAGCGACGGAATAATCGTTCAGAAGCGCCGTCTCTCCGACACGCTTCGTCTGGTCGCCGGCCGTGATCGTCAGCCCGGCCTTGCCGACCGTCAGCACCCCGCCGACATAGGTGATGTCGTAGTTTGACAGGCCCGCGCCGCCGGCGTTGGACGCCGTGATCGTATAGTCGCCGACACTGGCCGTCGTCGCCGATCCCGCGCTGGCCAGATCGACCGAAGTGACGGCGTCGCCGTTCACCAGGCCGCTGACGCCATAGCCTGCCAAGGTCGAGCCCTGGCCATAGGTCTTGGCCGCGTTGTTCGCCGTGATCGTCAGCCCGGCCTTGCCCACCGTCAGCACGCCGCCGACATAGGTGATGTCATAGTTCGACAGGCCCGCGCCGCCGGCGTTGGACGCCGTGATCGTATAGTCGCCGACACTGGCCGTCGTCGCCGATCCCGCACTGGCCAGATCGACCGATGTGACGATGTCGTCGTTCACCAGGCCGCTGACGCCATAGCCCGCCAAGGTCGAGCCCTGGCCATAGGTCTTGGCCGCATTGTTCGCCCTGATCGTCAGCCCGGCCTTCCCCACCGTCAGCACGCCGCCGACATAGGTGATGTCATAGTTCGACAGGCCCGCGCCGCCGGCGTTGGACGCTGTGATCGTATAGTCGCCGACGGTCGCGGTCGCCGCCGATCCCGTGCTGGACAAATCGACCGAGGTGACCCTGTCGCCGTTTACCAGGCCGCTGACGCTGTAACCGGCCAGGGCCGAGCCCTGGCCATAAGTCTTGGCAGCACTGTTCGCGGTGATTGTCAGACCGGCCTTGCCGACCGTCAGCACACCGCCGACGTAGGTGATATTGTAGTTGGACAGGCCCGTGCCGGCCGCATTTGACGCCGTGATCGTATAGTCGCCCAAGGTCGCCGTCGAAGCCGCCCCCGCACTCGCCAGATCCACCGACGTCACGCTGTCGCCGCCCACCAGGCCGCTGACGCTGTAGCCAAGGGTCGAGGCCTGACCATAGGCCTTGGTTCCGCTGTTGGCCGTGACGGTAAGACCGGCCTTGTCCACAACCAGAACGCCTGTGCTGTCCAGGCTCAGGCCGTAGCCCGATTGAGACGTGTCCAACGTGCCTTGGCCAACGGTGATCGCATAAGGGCCGTCGGCGACCGAGGCGTTCGCACTTGCGCCCAGCGAACTGATCGTGGGCGCGCCGGTCAAAACGGAGGCGAGCGTATCGGCCTCATAGGCCCCGGCGGCGCCGCTCATAAGGCCGGTGATCGTATAGTTGTTCGAGAGATCAGGTGCCTGACCGTAGATCTTCGACGCGTTCAGCGACGTCACATGAAGCAGGGGTATGTAGGCGAAGACATAGCGATTGCCCGTGCCCGCCACCGTTCCCAGAGCGGCCGTATTCCAGAGGGCGGACGCATGGCTGTCGAGACCGTTGAACTGGTGAGGATCGTTTGGCGAGTCGAGGTAGATCAGCCAGCGTCCGCTGGAGAGGTTGATCGCGCCGGCGCCCACGTCGTTGATGAAGGCGTCGCCTGCGGCCAGTCGGACATCGCTTGCGTTGAGGACGCCCGTCAGGCGCAAGCCTGTTGCGCCTGACGCAGTCAAGGCGCCGACGTCGGCCGCGCCCAGAATGAGGTTTCCGCCATCGGCGATCGATGTGGTCCCGCCGGTCAGCGTGACGGCCTGGCCGAAATCATTGTCCGCCGTGGTCAGGGTGATGGCGCCCGATCCGGCGTTGAGCCCGGTCGTCCCGGTGACGCTCAGACCATTCGTCGTGGACTGGCTGATGGCCCCGCCGTTGCTGGTCGCGACAAGCGCCCCGGTCACCGTGCCGCGCCCCAGGTTCAGGGCGCCGCTGCTGTTCAGCGTCAACGCGCCGGTCGCCAGCGTTCCCAGCGTCAGGGCTCCACTGTCGGCGATTTGCGTCGTTCCGCCCGTCAACGAAACCGCCTGGCCAAAATGATTGCCAGTGGTCGTCAGGGTGATGGCCCCTGCGCCCGCATCCAGAGCGCTCGCGCCTGTCACGGTCAGGGCGGTGGTCGTCGATTGGGTGATCGCCCCGCCGTTGCTGTGGGCCGTCAGCGCGCCCGCCACCGTACCGCCGCCCAGGTTCAAGGCGCCGGCGCTGGTCGCCGTCAGACCGCCTGTCGCCAGGGTTCCAAGGGTCAACGCCCCGCTTGCGGCGATCTGGGTGGTCCCGCCTGTCAGATTGACCGCCTGGTCAAAATCGTTGTTCGCCTGGTTCAGGGTGATCGCGCCGGAGCCGGCTTGAACCGTGCTGACGCCCACCGCCGCGATCCTTCCAGCCGTCTGAGTGATCGCGCTGTTGGTGCTGGACAGCCCAAGCGTGCCGGAGGCGTTGATATCATGGCCGATCGCGATCCCGGTCGCGCCCGACAAGGCCAGATTCGCCCCGGAAAGCGCGGCGAGCGTGGTCAATGTTCCGCCGCTGCTCAATCTGAGATCGGCGCTTCCGGTGTTGATCGCGGTTGAAGGCAAGGTCAAAGCGCCAGCGGCGATCAGCGACAGCTCGCTGTCGGCGCCAAGGGTCAATGCGCCCATCGATAGATCGCCCGAAGCGACGATTTTGACGCCGCTGGCCGTCGCCCCCACGGCGCCGCCAAATGTGTTGCCGGCGTTTTCAAGCATAAGCCTTTGACCCGCCATGGAAAAACTGCTGGCTCCGCCGACTGACAGTGCGCCGCTTTGCGTCAGGTCGGTCGTATTGGTGAGGTTTAGCCCGCCGCCTACGCTCAGGGAGCCCAGCTCCGAAATACGATTGGCGCCCGTAAAATTGGCATAGCCGCCGATGCTGCCCTCCAAGGCGCCGGCGGTATAGACGCCCCCCTGCTGGACAGCCGCATTCGTGCTGATGGAAATAGATCCCTCGCCCACATCGATCGAGCCATTCCCCCCGATCCCGATCTGACTGGCCCCGTTCGCCACCAGCGATACCGAGCCGTCCGGTCCGCTGCTGATGGAAGCGGCGCTGATCGTTCCGCTGTTGTTGATCAACTGGTTGAACGCGCCCTGAACGGCGCTGGCCTGCAGTCTGATCACACCGCCGGGCGCGATCAGACTGCCCGAGTTGTCGATAGCAAGGGTGTCAAGTTGAAATGGCAGCGCCTTGTCGACCACGACGCCAAAACCGCTGCTTTCGAAGGTCAACGTCACCTTGTCAGCGGCGGCCAAATTGATCGAACCGACGGTCGCTGTGATCGTCCCGCTGTTGACGACCTTTCCGCCCAGAAGCGTCACCCCCCCAGCGGCCGCAGTGATCGTTCCGCTGTTGGACATCAGCGCGACGGTGCCGGCGCCGGCGTCCATGACGTCCACGCCGCTCATGAAGTCGGAAGGCGTCTGGTTCAGCGTACTCGCCACCAGCCCGCCGACGTTGATCTGCGCTGTGCTGCCAAAGATCATGCCATATCTGTTCACCAGGAACACTTGGCCGTTTGAGTTCAGCCGACCGAAGATTTGGGTGGGATTGCCGTCCAAGACCCGGTTGAGAACGACCGAGGACGAGCTGGATTGATTGAAGGTGACGGTCGCGGCGGATCCGATGTCGAAATTGGACCAATTGATCGCCATCCGTGCCGAGGTCTGGTCGATCGTCAGGGATGCGCCGCTTGGCGCATTGATCGTCCCTGTTCCACCGGCGATGCTGCCGCCGGTGGGCAACTGGGTCGAGGCGACCTGGGCGGTCGCATAGTGGGGCGTGAAGGCGGCGATCAGGCCGGTCGCCAGCGCCAAAGGCGACACGGCGCGTTTCAACCGCGCCCGAACGCGACGTCCGTTGAACGATGACTTGAGGCTATGCAGGGGTGTCATGGCGCAGTCCCTTAGAAGCTGAATCCGAGCGCGGCCCAGACTTGCACGTCGCCGGTCTGGGCCGACGGATTGTCTGTAAGCGGCGTGGAGGCGGTGAGCGTCAGTTGCAGCCCCCGTTGGTAGGGGAGGTTGACATCGACCCCCACGCCGACGCCGTCGTAACGTTCGGGCCTGACGCCCAGGCGACGATTGTCGGCCGTGGGGGACACCCGCCCCCAGTCGTAGAAGGCTTTGAAGGTGACGATGTCCGACCAGGGCCGGCCCTTGAACGGAGACGCAACCCCGCCAAAGCCCGGCGCATCGACCTGGTATTCTGCGGTCAGTTGAAGACCGCGGTCGCTCAGCGCGGCGGACAGAGGCGCAGCCCTGACGCTGTCAGGTCCGCCGATGGCGAATTGTTCGAGCGGCGGAAGGGCCGCCTCGGTAAACTGGCCGGAACCCCGGACGAGAATCCTCTGATCGGGCGCCAAGCCCTGGATCCGCGACAGCGACAGGCGCGTGATCAGGAAGTCGCTGTCGTGCTCGCCATATATGAAGTTCTGCGAGGCGGATCGATCGTTGAAGGATTTCCTCAGCGTCACCTGGCCGAAGTTCACGCCTCGGCTTGACGGTTGATCCTGACGAAAAGCCAGGCCGGCTTCGACGACATCGAAGGCATGGTCCGACAGCCGCAGACCGAGGCCGTCCAGCTTGGACGTCTCGTAGATATAGGTCCCTGTAGCCTGCGCCTGGAAGAACGGCGTATTCGCGAACTTCCACTCGAATCCGAAAACGCCCTGCGTGGTCGGGCCGCTGATTTGCAATGCCGCAAACGGACCCGTGCTCAGGTCCAACTGGCTCCGGCTGATCGAGGCGACGGCGCTGAGGCCAGGCGTCATGGCCAGCGGCAGCCTATAGGACGCCGATCCGGTCCAGCTGTCGCTGGGATCCAGGGCATAGCCGTAACTTGCCGACAGAACGTCGCCCAGCCCCAGCGGGCTGTACAGGCTTGCGCCGGCTTCGAGGCGATATCGGCCCGAGGTCTCGGTTCCGTGGTTGCTGACGCCAAACCTCACGGCGTAAGGGCGGCCCTCGTCCTCCGCCGTCACGACAATATCGGTTTCGCCGGCCTTGGCGCCCCCCTCCAAAACGGTCGAAACCTTGGCCGCCGGCAGGTCCCGTCCGTACCGGATGGCCTGTCCCAGGGTTTCCGACTGGAGCGGGCGGCCGATCAAATCCCGGTACGGCGCCCGCACGGCCGCCTCTCTAAGCCGCCCATTGGCGACGACACGAACCTGCCCCACGCGCCCCTCGACGACCTCGATCGTCAGGACATGATCGTCACCGATACGCTGCGGGGGGACGATCGCCGTCGCCGCTAAGAAGCCGGCCTGACGATAGGTGGCCGTGATCGCATCGGCGATCTGCGACATCTGATCGAAGGTCAGGCGAGACGTCCCGTTCGCCGAGGCGATCTGGCTCGCCAGCGCGTCCGACGCCACACGGTGTATGGACGATGCTGAAATTCCTGTGCCCGGATGCCCGGACACGCCGACGACCCGCACGCCCGAAATCAGCGTGGATTGCTCGCCGCCAGGATCGCTGGACACCTGCGTCGTCGCGGCGGCCGGCAAGGCCTCCACATGTTCAGCGCACAGCCCAAACACAGCTGCGACAAACGCCACTTTATACACCGGTTACGAGCCCCCGCTCCCTACGCGCCGCGCCGAGGCACGACATTTTCTATCTTAGACGAACGCACATCTTGGAACCGACAGCGCAACTGATGAACGCCATCACTCGGGTCGGCGACGAGAGGCCCATAGCCGTCGCGCGCGACGCCGTTCCAGCCGCACAAATCGACTCCGTTGTTCTGGATGAAGATCCGCCGATCCAACGCCCCACAAGCACAAGCTCGGAGCATCAGATCGCGGCCGTAAACCTGCCCCGGAGAGAGATGAAAAGCGCTTGCGGCGTCCGTCGCGCCAATGTGCCGCAAGGCGCATTCCAGGCCGGGAAATTGAGCCTCTCAGCGCAGACTAGCTCAGATTGACGATCCAGCTTCGCCAGTCCTCTTCCCCTCGCAGGGCTTCGGACGCCCCCTTTGAGGCCGCGAGGCCGCGAAGCTCGCGCGGGGTCATGCCGTAAAGATTGCGGAACGCCGCGACGAAGTTTGACCTGTGGCTGAAGCCGAAAGCCGCAGCTATGGCGCCGATCCCCTTCTCCCGTGCGCGAGGGTCGATCAGTTGATCCCGAACCGCCCGCAACCGCCTCTGCTGGACATAGGCGGAGAAGCCGCCAAGCGGCTGAAACAGATAGTAGAGCTTGCGTTCGGACATGGCGAAGGCCGCAGCCGTCTCGGCGGCGCTCAGGGTCGGATCTGCGAGCCGCGTCTCTATTCTACGGCAGATTTGCTCGACCAGACTCTCGTTCGCCGCCGGGCGCGACGTCTCGTTCAGATGTCCGTTGATCGCGGCTGCAGCCAACGCCACCGTCGGCTCGACCAGGAGCGCCGCCTGGTCGCGCCCGAGCGCAGGCGCCAGCTCCGTCAACATGGATAAATGCCCTCGCAGAAGACTGACGAGAGGATCTTCGCGAGGCACGATCTTGAGGTGGACGTCGTCCGGCTGTCTGATCAGCGGAGCGAGCAGGCGCCGGGGAACGATGAGATTCATATTCTCGAAGTCTGTCGCCGCCGTGTCGAGCGGCTGCGCCAGATCGACGATCAGCAGATCGCCGGGACGGGTCCAGGCGTCCGACGTCGCATCTCGGGGGCCGCACGCCCCCTCGGGATAGAACTGAACGAGATAATGCGAGAGCCCGTCCCGGGCCGTGCGGTAACGCGAGCGGCTGAAGGTCTGGGCGGTGGAGCGGCTATGCCCGACCAGAAGCTCCCCGAAGGCATAGCCGCCCGCACGCCCATGAAAGGCGCCATGGCCTACGGCAGCGACCTTAACGTCGAACATGACGCTCATGGCCTCGGTCCAACCGGCCACAGCGGCGTGATCCGGCCCATGGCCCGCGTCGAAGAAGGAGGCTTGCACCCTCGCGTCTGCGCCCAGCTGCGTCATTCCCGCGTCTCACTCCCAAAGCTTTGCCGTGTCCAGTAGAAAAGACGGGCGCCTGGGACGCCCTGCGGCATAAGCTCGGGCGCGATCAGGTGGGCGGACGATCCCGCTCGGCCGCATGCCAGCGCCAGGCGGTGCGGACAATGTCGTCCAGGGTCCGGGTCGGGGCCCAGCCCAGGGGCTGGTTGGTCGTGCGGCGGATGGTGTCGATCAGGTTAGCAGTCCGGAGAAAATTCTTTTATTGTCAGTGACTTGATCCCTGACCGTTGTAAAAACGAATGCCTACCGACCTGTGAGACCGTCGCCGTGACAGAAGCGCACACAATAGGGGTCTGCGCCCCCCAACCCTCTGAGCATGAATCTTGGTCGCTCAGGCCCCTGTTTGAGCGGCAGCCCTTGAGTATCTGGCGCTGCGATCGACCCCAAGGGTCGGTCAATTTGACTGCCTTATGGCGATAGACAGTGAAATCTGCTAGGCGGCGATGATGGCGTCCGTGATGACGAGAACCCGGTGGATAGCGGCGGTCTTCGCGCTGATCGTCGCCATGTTCGCTCTGGCGCCGATCGTCGAGGCCGCCGAGTGCGGCGTCGAACTGCCGTCCGCACACCAGATCCTGGCGGGTGACGTCGATGACAATCGCGATCAAGGCCAGCAACCGATGCACGGCGCTTGCTCGCATGGTCACTGCCATCACTCCGGCTACGTCGTCACGCCCGACCTGACGACGGCGACCAAGACCGCCGATCTTCGTGCCGACCACGCCTTCCCGCTGGATGACCTGCGCGTGTCCTACGCGCCAGACGGTCTGGAACGCCCTCCCAGAGGCTGACGCGACGCTCGCGCTGACCAGCGCACGCCCTCGTCCTCTCTCTGGAAAATGAAACATGACATCCCTTCATCGCTGGCCGCCGCGTTTCGCGGTAGGCTGCGCGTGGGCCGCCTTTGCGGCCCTTCTCGCCGGCCGGGCCTGGGCTGACCCCGCTCCCGCGTTCGAAACCTTGCTCGCCCAGATCGGGCTTACGCCCTCCGCCGTCGAAGCCGACGCCCTGTTGGACGCGGCCGAGGCGCGCGTCCGCCAAGCGCGGGTGCGACCTAATCCGACGTTCGGCCTTGAAGCCGAGAACGCTTTCGGCAGCAGCCCCTTCAGCGGCTACGACAAGGCCGAGACGACCCTGTCGTTCAGTCAAGACCTAGAACTGTGGGGCCGTCGCAGCGCCCGCGTCGGTGCGGCGCGCGCCGACGCCGCCACGGCGTCTCTCCGACGAGACCAGGCGACGGTCGAAGCCGCCGCGCGTCTTGCGCTTGTCTACGCCGAGGCCGAAGCCGCGCAACGCCGCTACGATCTCGCGGAAGAGGCGCTTGCCGTCACGATCGCCGACGCGCGCGCTGCCCTCATCTTGGTTGAGGAGGGTCGCGAGCCAATGCTCCGGGGCATCCAGGGAGAAACGGAGGCCGCCGCCGCCCGCGCCGCCCGCGACGAAGCCGGGGCCGAACGCGATGCCGCCTTCGCCCGTCTGACCGCCGTCGCCATGTCGATCACGCCGCTGACCTCGATCGAGGCCAGCTTGATCGACCGCACGCCGACGGAAGCCGAGACACCGGCGTCGGCGACACCGCAGGTGCGGGTCGCGGAGGCAGAACGCGCGGAGGCGGAGAGCCGCATCGCTGTCGAGCGGGTGCGCGCCGCGCCGGACGTCACGGCTTCCGTCGGAGTCCGTCGATACGAGGCGGAGGACGCAACGGCTCTGACGTTCGGGTTGAGCCTGCCCCTGCCGCTGTTCGACAGGAACCGGGGGAACATCGAGGCGGCCCAGGCCGACTTCCGGGCCGCCAGCGCCCGGCTGATGAGCGCTCGCCAGGACGCTGAGGCGGAGCGCAATGCGGCCCAGGCGCGTCTTCGGGCCTCGGCCAGTCGGGTCTCGGCCGCCGACGCCGGGGTCACCGCCGGCGAGGAGGCTTATCGGCTTTCGCGCATCGGCTTCGAGGCCGGGCGCATCTCCCAACTGGAGCTGCGGTCGTCCCGCGCCGCCCTCATCTCCGCCCGCAACGCCGCCGTGGACGCCCGCCTTGCGCGGGTCCGGGCTGAAATCGACCTCGCGCGCCTGCAAGGCCGCGCCGTGTTTGGAACGTCACAATGAAGCGCCCCTCGAAACTCAACAGAAGCTGGCTGATGGCCGGCGCCTCTGTCGTGGTCATCGCCGCAGGCGGCGCCTGGTTCGCCGTCAGTAGAGCCCCATCGCCGGCCGCCGAGCCCGCCGAGCCCGCCGAGCCCGCCGAAGGCGACCATGCCGAAGAGGAACCAGGGGCGCCCGAGGGAACGGTCGCTTTGAGCGACGCCCAGATCAGCGCGGCTGGGATCGGGGTCGTCTCGATCTTGGGTGGAGGCGGTGGTGAGACGCTGCTGTCCGGCCGGGTCGAGCCCATGATCGACGCGCGCGCCGCCGTATCCGCCGTGGTAGGCGGTCGGGTCGAACGTGTGCTGGTCGCCCCCGGTCAGTCGGTTCGCGCCGGTCAGGCCCTGGCCGTTTTGGTCAGCGGCGACGCCGCCAGCCTTCGCGCCGATGCCGACGCTGCCCAGGCCAATGCCGTCGCGGCCCAACAGGCCCATGCGCGCGAGGAGAGCCTCGCCGACCAGGGCGTGGTCGCTCGTCGCGACGCCGAGGTCGCTCATGCCCAGGCCCTCGGCGCCGAAGCGGCGGCGGGCGCGGCGCGCGCGCGCGCCTCGGCGGCGGGCGCGCCCAATGCTTCCGGCCGCGTCAACGTCTCCAGCCCGATCGCCGGGGTCGTCACCAGTGTGCTGGTCGGACCGGGAGGCTTCGCGGCCCAGGGCGGCGTCATCGCCGAGGTGACCAACCCGGCGCGGGTCGAGATCGTGTTCAAGGCGCCTCCTGCCCTCGCAGCCCAGGTCCGGGCAGGCTCGACGATGCGGGTCCAGGGACCGGCCGGTGAGTTCGAAGCCCAGGTCACCGGCGTCGCCGCCGGCGCGGGGGCCGAGGGCGGAGCGGCGGTCTTCCGCGCCCATCCGACCGGATCACGCCTTCCTCCGGCAGGCTCGGCGGTCACGGGCGCCGTAGTCACAGGCGAAGCCGTCAGCGGCATGACCGTTCCGTCCGAGGCGGTGCAGACTGTCGAAGGCGCCAATGTCGTGTTCGTCCGCACGGCCACGGGCTTCCGCGCCGCGCCGGTCCTCGTCGGTCGTCAGGCCGCCGGACGAACGGAAATCTTGAGCGGCTTGACCGCGAGCGATCGGGTCGCCGGATCGAACGCCTTCCTGCTCAAGGCCGAACTCGCCAAGGGCGAAGCAGAGCACGGTCACTGATCATGTTCAAAGCCCTGATTGAAACCTCCGTCCGCTTCCGCTGGTTCGTGGTCCTGGTCACGGCGCTCGTCGCCGCCCTGGGTCTGTTCGAACTGACGAGGCTTCCGATCGACGCCGTGCCGGACATCACCAACCGGCAGGTCCAGATCACCACCGTGGCCCCAGCCCTCGCGCCCGAACAAATCGAAAGGCAGGTCACCTATCCTCTTGAGACGGCGATGGCGGGCATTCCCGGTCTGACCTCGACCCGGTCCTTGAGCCGCAACGGCTTCAGCCAGATCACCGTCATCTTCACCGACCAGACCGACATCTACTTCGCCCGCCAGCAGGTGGCCGAGCGGATGGCCCAGGCGCGCGAAAGCCTTCCCGAAGGCGTCGAGCCCAACCTGTCGCCGATCACCACGGGCCTCGGCGAAGTCCTGATGTGGACGATCGACTACAAGCCGTTCACAGCCGCCAACCTCGCCAAACCCGGTCAGCCGGGATGGCAGACCGGCGGCGCCTATCTGACCCCTGAAGGCGATCTGCTGACCACGCCCCAGACGCGCGCCACCTACCTGCGCACCGTTCAGGACTGGATTGTCGCGCCGCAGATGCGGACGGCGCCGGGTCTGGCCGGCGTCGACACGGTCGGCGGCTATGTGAAGGAATACGCCGTCCGGCCTGACGTCTCCCGGCTTTCGGCCTATGGCTTGAGCCTCGGTGACCTTATCCAGGCGCTGGACAGAGCCAACACCCAGGCCGGCGCCGGCTATGTCCAGCGGGCCGGTGAAGCCCTGACCGTGCGTACCGACGCCCTGGCCGCGACCATTGAGGACCTGGCCCAGGCGCCGGTGGTCAATCGCGGCGGTCTGGTCGTCCGGGTCGCGGACGTGGCGACCGTCGAGGTCGGCCAGTCGCCGCGTCTCGGCGGCGCGAGCCGAGACGGGCACGAAGCCGTGCTCGGCACCGCCCTGATGATCGCCGGCGGCAACAGCCGCACGGTCGCTCAGGCGGCGGGTGAGCGTCTGGACGAAATCCGCTCGACCCTGCCGGCGGGCATCGAGGCGGAGACGGTTTTGGACCGCAGCGCCCTGGTCAACTCGACCATACAGACAGTGGCCCGCAACCTGATCGAGGGAGCCCTTCTGGTTATTGTCGTGCTGTTCCTGTTGCTCGGGAACATCCGCGCCGCCTCCATCACCGCCCTGATGATCCCGCTCAGCTTCCTGTTTGCCGTCATCGGCATGAATCGGTTCGGCATCAGCGGAAACCTGATGAGCCTCGGCGCCCTCGACTTCGGCCTGATGGTCGACGGCGGGGTCGTGGTGATCGAGAACACCCTGCTGCTGCTGACCCAGCGGCGGGCGTCGCTCGGTCGGATGTTGACCCGCCGTGAACGTCTCAACGTCGCGGTCCAGTCGGCGCGCCAAATGGTCAAGCCGGCGGCCTTCGGCCAGCTGATCATCCTGCTCGTCTTCACTCCGCTGCTGATGCTCGAAGGAGTCGAGGGCAAGACCTTCGTGCCCATGGGGGCGACGGTCATGCTGGCCCTGGTCGGCGCGTTCATCTTCTCGTTCACCTTCGTGCCGGCGATGACGGCGCTCCTCGTCCGTGATCCGAAGTCTGCCCATGTGGACGAGAAGGGTCACGCCGAGGCGCATGAAACCTTCATCCTGAGGTTCGCAAGGCGCTGGATCGAACCGGCCATCCGCGCGGCGGTCGGCAATGCCCGTATCGTCATCGTCTCGGTCGTGGCGGCTCTGGTCGTCGGTGGCGTCGCCTTCACCACCCTGGGACGGGAGTTCATCCCAACCCTGGATGAGGGCGACATCGCCATGCAGGCGCTGAGGGTTCCCTCGGCTTCACTGGAGCAGTCCCTGATCATGCAGATGAACCTGGAACGGGCGATCTCGGCCCAGCCCGAGGTGGAGACCATGTTCTCGCGGACCGGGACGGCGGAGGCGGCGGTCGATCCCATGCCGCCCAATATCTCCGACAGCGTCATCGTGCTGAAGGACCGCAAGGACTGGCCCGATCCAAAGCTGGAGAAGGAAGTCCTGCTCGAACGGCTGGAAGAGGTCGCCGGCCAGCAGATCGGCAATAATTTCGAGTTCAGCCAGCCGATCGAACTGCGTTTCAACGAACTGATCTCGGGAGTCCGCACCGACCTGGCCGTGCTGGTCTACGGCGACGACTTCGACACCGTTCAAAGGGTGGCGGATCAGGTGGCGGCCGCCCTTCGCGAGACAGCGGGTTCGGCCGACGTTCGGGTCGAACAGGCGTCGGGCCTACCGACCTTGACCATCAGCGTCGACCGGTTCGCGGCGGCCAATTACGGCCTGTCCGCCGCCGACATTTCGGAGACGGTCTCGGCCGCCGTCGGGGGGGCGGAAGCAGGCCGCATCTTCGAGGGCGACCGTCGGTTCGACGTCGTCGTGCGACTGCCTGACGCGGCGCGCAACGATCCGGCGAGCCTGGCGGCCCTGCCGATCATGTCATCGAACGGAACCGTCGTGCCCCTGTCTTCCGTGGCGCGGATCGAAACCGCCGAAGGTCCCAACCAGATCAGCCGCAACGACGGCTCCCGGCGGATAGTGGTTCAGGCCAACGTCCGGGGCCGCGATCTGGGCGGGTTCGTCACCGATGCGCAGAACAAGGTCGGGGAGATCGCCCTGCCGCCGGGTGTCCGCCTCGACTGGGGCGGCCAGTTCGAAAACCTGAAGCGGGCCGAGCAGCGCCTGGGTTTGGTCATCCCGATCGTCTTCGTCCTGATCGGGGTGCTGCTGTTCATGGCCCTGGGCTCGTTCGTGGAGGCCGGCCTAGTGTTCGTCTGCGTGCCTTTGGCCCTGATCGGCGGGGTGCTGGCCCTGCTGTTGCGCGGCATGCCCTTCTCGGTCTCGGCGGCGGTGGGCTTCATCGCCGTGTCCGGGGTCGCGACGCTGAACGGGCTGGTGTTGATGCAGGCCATCCGGGAGCGACTCCAGAGCGGGCTGGACCCTCGTGAGGCGGCGAGGGAGGGGGCGTTCAGCCGCCTTCGTGCGGTGCTGACCACGGCGCTCGTCGCCATCGTCGGCTTCATCCCCATGGCCGTGGCCCATGGCGCGGGGGCGGAGGTGCAGAAACCCCTGGCCACCGTCGTCATCGGCGGCTTGCTGACGGCGACCGTGCTGACGCTTCTGGTGCTGCCGACCTTCGCGGCCAGGGCCGTCAGCTATCGATCGGCCGAAGGCATTGACCATCAAGCCTAGCCTTTGAGTCAACGAGGTTCGCATATCCACGCCTAAGAGCACCTGAGTGAGCCCCAGACTGAACTGGATGAGAAGTGAAAAATGAAATCAATGACTTATCGAAATCTGAGATGGCCGATTACAGTCACACGCGACAGCCGACCCAGTCGCTAGCCCAACAGCATACTGAATAAGAAGAAGAAATGGCGCGCCGCCGTGGATGATCCTGAGAACGATTCAGCTATCGTCGGATGGGCCGCGTAGGTCGGCAAGCTGATGCTGCCGGTGGGTTGGAGCCGTCGACAGCATCAACAGCGGACATTGGATCGCTGCCACAAGCCCGACGTTAGGTGATCCCGTGTGCGAATCCGCCCTTCGACCTGCGGTCAGAGCAGGATCATGATCGCATTGCCGAAATTGTGCAGCAGGATCGGCAGCAGAAGGCTGCGGGTCTTCAGCGTCAGCCAGACGGCGATCAGCGATGGGAGTGCGGTCAAAGCCAGGGTCAACGGATCAAGAGAAAAGGCGCCCATCGCTGAAACCGAAGGCGTGCGCCAGACCAAAAAGAGCGCACGACAGCAGCGCTCCGAGCCCCCAGTCTACGCCGAGCAGTCGTACCCGGCCGACAAAGGCCCGACCCAGGGGCGGCGAGGAGGACCCCACGATAGAAGAGTTCCTCCTCCAGGCCCGGCATCGTCAGCTGGAAAGCAAGCGTTTCACTGGAGGCCCGGTCGTTTGGGAACAGCAAGGCCAAGCCGACGAACAGGGCGACATATGGCCCGGCGACGGGTAAAGCGGTCTTCAGGGTGCCGGGTGCCTGAACCAGGGTTAACCCGACCTCGCGTCGGCCGAAGCTAGGCGAGACAACGACCGCAAAGGAGGCGGCGAAGGCGAGAAGCTTGCCTTGCCAGTTCCAGTCGCTGTCTCGGGCAGGACGTCTGGGAACAGGCCATGGCCGTTAGTAAGCATTGCGTCGTTGAGCAGTACGAGCCCAGCCGCGACGAGAAGCCAGAGGAGCGACATTCTCCCTGGGAGAAGCAGTCCCAGGGCGACGCCCGCGCCGAGCATCAAGGCAATGACGCCCAGGATTCCGATAAAGCCGTCCACGCCGCGCTCCTCTGGTTGCGATGGAGCGGATCTTGCGATGACAGGCGACCTGCCGGCTTCTCGAAAGACGGCGAAACGTCTCTCAAAACACGGCGATTCGATCTCCGGAGGCCGCTGCTCCGGTGAGCGCCGCCCGCCGCCATGCGCTGGGAGGCATGCCTTCGGCCGCCTGGAACACACGGTTAAACGACGGAAGGGAGGCGAACCCGCTGTCCATGGCGACCGCGATCATCTTGTCGTCCCGCCGGTCGGGATCGGCGAGCATCCGGCGCGCCTCCGCCAGCCGCTGGGCGTTAAGGAAGGTGCGGAAGTGGTCGTAGCCGAGTTGGTGATTGATCAGCCGACGTACCGCGCGTTCTGACGCGCCCATCCGCCGGACGAAGGTCGCCAGATCAAGATCCAGATCCAGATGGACTTTCTCGACTTCCACCAACTGACGCAGCCGTGCGCCGAGACCGTCCATGTCGGACGGCGCAGGCGACGAATCCGGACTGGCCGATCCGCCATGCCGCCCTCCCGGCGCCGCCATAAGGCTGAGCAGCCAGGCCGCGAAGCTCAGACAGGCTAGGTTCTGGGCAATTGCGTAGGCCTGCGCGCTCCAATCCAGGCCCAGCACGACATCGACGATCAGGTCGACGACCAGAAGGACCGCAAGCCACGCCGCCATCGCTAGACGCGCCCGCCGTCGGCGAGCAAGCAGGTCGCCGCTCCGGTCCCGGTAGAGCCGCCACGCCAGATGGGCCATCATAGCAAAGCCGATGGCTATGAGCAGCCAAGACAGCCCATGCCCCGCCAGTCCGGCCCCGAACGTGCCCCGATCAACGGCGGCGAATACAATCCACGCCAGGCCGAGCGCCAGAACGCCGCCGCGCGGCCTGAAGGTCCAGTCGAACAAGGATAGGCAGAACCACCACAGGAAGACGGCGGTAAAGCCGGCCAGTAGAACCGCGATGCGTCCCGCAAGGCCCCCCAGTTGGAGCGCGTCCACCGTCGTGTTCCCGGCGAGGTAACCACACAGGCAGATCGCGAAGGGCGCAAACCAATATGATCAGTTCGCCGCCCTCGCCGCCATAGCGCGACTGCGGCCACGATCAGAAGAGTGGCGCCCGCGACGCGGACGATGACGTCGAACTGCTGCAAGCCCCTCCCCTTCGCCTGACGGAGAACAGCGCGCGCTGTACTCCCGGGCTCCAAGATCACCAAATGGCAATGGCAAGCTGCCCATTGCTGCTCTGCGCCAGACCCGGTCGTTCAATTGAGCGGATTTTCGTGCCTTGGCTAGCTCTAGCGAAGGTGCACCCGGAGCGATTCGAACGCCCGACCCCCAGATTCGTAGGCGAAGCGGAGACGTTGAATTCGCTGGATTAGGTTGCAAACCGCCCCATTTGCGGGTCGTTGATTTTTCGAAGCTTTTTTCCGCCTCTGCAAACCGGAAATCGGCCGTCTCGAGTGATTCGGAGGCCGGCGCATGAGCCGTTTCCTCGACGCCCGGCGCTTCCATGCCGAGAAGCTGTGCTGGCAGCACCAGGTGCTGGCCGATCCCGAACTGAACGCCTTCGCCAAGACGCTCGGCGCCTTCCTCATGCACTATCTCGACGACGTCCAGGGCGGCGGATGGACCTCCCAGCCCTTCCTGGCCGAACGGCTCAAGGTCGATGTGCGCACCATCCGCCGCGCCTTCGTCGATCTCGAGAAACACGGCCACCTCGCACTGGAGACCTCGCGTGGTCGCGGCCGGGCCAACATCTATCGTCCGCTGCTGAAGACCGGGACCGGCCCAACCCCTCCGGCCTCTCCGCCCGAGCCGTCGCAACCGTCCGGCCTAGACCCGGCCAATACTGTCAATGAGCGGACGCCCCCGTCCTCAAGCGCCGAAGACGGGACATCAATGTCCGAAACGGAGCCGGAAAGGCGGACAGCGGAGACGGAAAAGGCGGACAGCCGCGCCACCCCAACCCTTATAGAACCCTATTCCCCCCCTCCCCCCAAACCGGCGGATCGGAAACGGGCCGGCTCGGTTGAGCCGCCGGCCCGCACCCGCTCTCGTCGAAACAGCGGACCGGGCGACCAGAAACCGTCCCCCCGCCCCATCGCCCTGCCCGCCTTCCCGGAGGCCGCCGTCCGAGCCGCCGTGGTGAACTGGATCGGCGACGCCGGGGCCCGCAGCTACCTCGACCCCAGCGGCTGGCGCCCCTCGGACCGCACCGTGGTCTGCCGCCTGCGGTTCGCCGCCGACATGCTCCGCCAACGCGTCGGCCCCCAGCTCGCCAGGCTCGGCGTCTCCATCTGCCACCTGGCGCCGGCCGACCCTGGCGTTCTCCATGCGGCGTGAGATGGACTGGCAGATGCCTCTCTTCGCCATCTTGTCCGTCGCATTCATGGTGCGGCTCGACGAGTTCAGCGTTATATCCTGAAGCGGCGTTGAAAAGGATCCTGGCCATGGATGACATTGGACTGAGATTTCTCACGATGCTGGGCATGAGCGGTCTTGCTCTCGTCGGCGGAACTGTCGTCAGCAAGATTTTCGGCGCTCTCGTCGCGCGTCTGATGCCTGAGCGTATCGCGCGGATCGAGAAGGCGCACCGCACCGGGGAGTGATACGCTAGGGCGCCCTCCATGCAGCGTGAACCCTGACGGCGCGGATGATGTCATGCGACTCCAAGTAGAAGGAGCGTCAATTTTTCCCGTTCGGGAAATTTGTAGACCTTTTGGGTTCTTGGCTTGAGAAATGCCCCGATCGGGAAAGATAGGTTGAAAGTCGGCAAATTGGCGTTATGTTTTCCCGAACGGGAAATTTGCTATGACCCATGCCAATATTGGAGAAGCGGTGCGGAACGCGCGCAAGGCGACGGGCCTGAGACAGGACCAACTCGCTGCGAGCGCCGGCGTAGGCCTACGTTTCCTAGTCGAACTGGAGCGCGGCAAGCAGACCGCTCAGCTCGACAAGATCCTGCGGGTCTTGACCGCCCTGGGCCTGCGCATCGCGGTGCTCCCCGTCAGCGAAGAAGCGGATCGGTGGCCGTCGTGAGGCGGGCTCTCACCGTCTGGTGGGAGGGCGCCGAGGTCGGTGAACTCGCGCTCAACGCGCACGGCAACATGACCTTTCGCTACGCCCAAGCCTGGCTGGAAGCCCCCCGTGCGCCTGGAGTGTCGATCTCGCTCCCCAAACAGAGTGAGCCGTTCACCCGCGCGGAAACCCGGCCGTTCTTCGCCGGCCTCTTGCCGGAGGAGAAGCCCCGGGAAGCCGCCGCGCGCGCACTGGGCGTCTCGCGCCAAAACGACTTCGGTCTTCTGGAGGGCCTGGGCGGCGACGTCGCCGGGGCGCTGATGCTCTGGAACGCAGGAGAGACACCGCCCCGCTACGACGCCTCCGAGCCGCATCGTGTTCTGGATGAAAGCGCCGTAGCGGCCCTTCTGCAAGAGCTTCCACGGCGCCCTCTGCTGGCGGGCGATCACGGCATACGTCTGTCGCTGGCCGGAGCGCAGCCAAAGGTTCCGGTCGTTCTCGTGGACGACGCCATAGCCCTGCCCGCGCCCGGCCAACCGACCACCCACATCCTCAAGCCGGCGCCGAAAGAGTATCCGACCTTTCCCGCGAATGAGGCCCTGTGCATGCGGCTGGCCGCAGAGTTGGGTCTTCCGGTCGCTCGGATCGCGCTTGGAAGGGCAGAGGATCAGGTTTATCTGAGGGTTGAACGCTATGACCGCGCCGTTCGGGAAGACGGTGTACTGGGGCGGTTGCATCAGGAAGATTTCTGCCAAGCCCTCGGCATCATGCCCGAGCACAAGTATGCGGCGGAGGGCGGCCCGAATTTCCCGGCCAGTTTCGAACTTCTTAGGCGCACGGTCAGGGTGCCCGCAAAAGCTGTTCTGGCGCTGGTCGATGCGGCCCTCTTCAACCTGATCATCGGCAACGCCGACGCGCATGCGAAGAACTTCAGCCTTCTGTACGCACCGGACGGACTGCGGCTTGCCCCCCTCTACGACCTGATCTGCACGGCCATCTATCCCGAGGTGCACGCCAAGATGGCGATGCGCATGGGCGGCGCGGCGATGCTCGAAGAGTTCACTCCTGACACCCTGGGGGAGTTCGCGCGGCAGGCGGGCGTGGCCTCGCCCTATGTCCGGCGTCGTGCTTTCGACCTCGCAAAGCGCATTCCTCAGGCGCTGGAAAAAGCGGCGCGGCAACTGCCCGAGAGTGGGGCGGCCACGGCAATCGTTCCCGATTTGATGAACTTGATCACGAAACGCAGCGCGGCGCTGCAGGCGATCACAGAACTATCGAACGGGCAGGTTTCTGGGCCGCTTCAATGATGACTAGGGCGAGCCCCAGATAGGGCTAAACCCGAGCAAAAATGGCGACATAAACTGAACCCGAACCAACCTTAGCCAAGCCGCCAAACTGTCCGAACAAACGGCGCCACCTCACACAGCCTTCTGTTTCGTTTGCGAGAAAATATCCGATCGGAAAATCGACAAACCATCAACCTTGCAAAACAGGAATGAATTTCCACAAATGTGAGGATGATTTGACGCCGCATTGCCTCTGAACTCGAAGCTCTCGTGGAGAGTCTATGTTCGCGACAGCCGTCTGACGCATACCCTGCTCGTTGGCGACCCTAGAGGATGTGCTCGGGCACCCGGTCGCCGGGGCGAGCTGGGAGGGCTTCGTAATCGAGACCTTGATCGCGGCGGCGCTCGAAGGGAGCCGGGCGAACTTCTATCGCACCTCGGCCGGCGCAGAGATCGATCTGGTTCTCACCCTGCCCGGCGGTCGGCGCTGGGCGATTGAGATCAAGCGCAGCCTCACCCCCAAGGTGGAACGGGGTTTCCACTCCGCCTGCGAGGACCTGGCCCCGGAGCAGCAGTTCGTCGTCTATCCGGGTGACGAGGCCTATCCGCTCAAGGACGACATCCAAGTAATCGGCTTGCCCGCCCTTGGGCGCCGGCTCCTGGAGCAGGATCGAGTCTGATCGGCGGCAGCAAATCGCGAAATGGCACTGCCCCAAAGCGCGATCAGGTCGGTTGCCGGTCCCGTTCCGCCGCATGCCAGCGCCAGGCGGTGCGGACGATGTCGTCCAGGGTCCGGGTCGGGGCCCAGCCCAGCACCTCGCGGGCCCGGCTGTTGTTCGCCACCAGACAGGGGGCGTCGCCGGGGCGGCGGGGCGCGCTCTCGACCGGGAAGGGCTGGTTGGTGGTGCGGCGGATGGTGTCGATCAGCTCCTTGACCGTCGTGCCCGTGCCGGTGCCCAGGTTGAAGACCGTCGTCTCGCCGCCGTCGAGCAGATACTTCAGCGCCCGCACGTGGGCGTCGGCCAGGTCCATGACGTGGACGTAGTCGCGCACCGCCGTGCCGTCGCGGGTGTCGTAGTCGTCGCCGAACAGTTTGAAGCCCTGACGCTGGCCGAGAGCCGTCTGCAAGGCCAGGGGGATGGCGTGGGTTTCCGGGTGGTGGCGCTCGCCGATCCGGCCTTCTTCGTCCGCGCCGGCGGCGTTGAAATAGCGCAGGCAGACCGAGCGGAATCCGGCATAGGTCGAATAGTCGGCAAGCGCCTGCTCGACCATCAGCTTGGTCCGGCCATAGGGGTTCAGCGGCGCCTGGGGATGGGTCTCGTCCATCGGCAGCCGCACCGGGTCGCCGTAGGTGGCGCAGGTCGAGGAGAAGACCATGACCTCGATCCCGCCGCGCCGCGCCGCCTCGATCAGGGTGATCGCCCCAGCGACATTGTTCTCGTAGAAGCGGCCCGGCTCCTTGACCGATTCCCCGACCTCGATCAGGGCGGCGAAATGCAGGACGGCGACGGGTTTGTGTTTGGCGATGACCGCGTCCAGGCGGGCGCTGTCGCGGATGTCGCCGGTCTCCAGCTCGCCCCACTGGACGAAGGCGGCGTGACCATTCGACAGATTGTCATAGACGACCGGCCGGAACCCCGCCTGCGACAGGGCCAGACAGACATGCGAGCCGACGTAGCCGGCTCCGCCGGCGACCAAGACCGTGTGGTTCATCCCATTCCCCCAGGTGTCGCGCCACGTCACCACGCGCAGATTGCTGCGGCAGCTATACAGATTTCGCGCGAAATTTAGACAACAAAGGCCGCTATAGAACCAAGCGACGGACATAATGCCCGTAAGCATTATCTCCCAGTCGGCTGGACAGGCGGCTCAGGTCCGCCACGTCTATAAAGCCCATCTTGAAAGCGACCTCCTCAGGGCACGCAATCTTGAACCCCTGGCGCTGCTCCAACACGCGGACGAACTGGGCGGCATCCATCATCGCGTCCGGCGTGCCGGTGTCGAGCCAGGCGTAGCCCCGGCCCATGATCTCGACCGACAGCTTGCCGCGCTCCAGATAGATGCGGTTTACGTCGGTGATCTCCAGCTCTCCCCGGGCGGAGGGCTTCAGGTCGCGGGCGATCTCGACCACGTCCTTGTCGTAGAAGTAGAGGCCCGTGACAGCCCAGTTGGACTTGGGCGCCTTGGGCTTCTCCTCGATCGACAGGGCGCGCATGTCCTGGTCGAAGGCGACCACGCCGTACCGTTCCGGATCATTGACGTGATAGGCGAAGACGGTCGCCCCCTCGGGCCGGCTCATGGCCGAGGTGAAAAGAGCGGTAATGCCCTGGCCGTAGTAGATGTTGTCGCCCAGGATCAGGGCCGAGGGGCTGTCGCCGACGAAGTCGGCGCCGATGATGTAGGCTTGGGCCAGGCCGTCGGGGCTGGGCTGAACAGCATACTTGATCTCCATGCCCCACTGCGACCCGTCACCCAGCAGGGCCTGGAAGTTGGGGACGTCGCGCGGGGTGGAGATGATCAGCACCTCGCGAATGCCGGCCAACATCAGGGTCGACAGCGGATAATAGATCATCGGCTTGTCGTAGACCGGCATAAGCTGTTTCGAGGTGACCAGGGTCATCGGATGCAGGCGGGTGCCCGATCCTCCGGCCAGGATGATGCCCTTCATGGGAGGGTCCTTTCGGCGTGGAGTTCGTGGACGATCTCGGCGACGGCGGCCTGCCAGGGGCGAGGCGCGATCCCGAAGTCCCGGGTCAGTTTCTCGGTGGACAGGCGGGAGTTCGGCGGACGCCGGGCCGGGGTCGGGTATTCGGACGCGGGGATGGCCTCGACCGTGGCGGACGGGCCGCCGGCGGCGGCGCTGAGGGCGAAGATCTCGCTGGCCAGCCCGGCCCAGGTGGTCTCCCCGGCGTTGACGAACTGATAGACGCCGGTCGGGGCGTCTGGGTCGGCGATCATCGTCAGGGCGATGGTCTGGAGCGTTTGAGCGATGTCGCGCGCCGAGGTCGGGCATCCGTGCTGGTCGCCCACCACCCGCAGGGCGGGCCGGTCGGCGGCGAGGCGCAGCATGGTCTTGAGGAAGTTGGCGCGGTGGACGCTCAGCACCCAGGCGGTCCTCAGCACGACCGAGCGGGGATTGCCGGCGCGCACCGCCAGTTCGCCCGCCAGCTTGGAGGCGCCATAGACGCCCAGCGGCCCGACCGGATCGGTCTCGACATAGAGACCGTCCTTGGACCCGTCGAACACATAGTCGGTCGAGACCTGGATCAGCGGGATCCCGGCCTCGCGCGTGGCGTCGGCGAGGACTGCCGGCCCCATCGCGTTGGCGGCGAAGGCGGCGGCGACCTCGGTCTCGGCCTTGTCCACCGCCGTATGGGCGCCGGAGTTGATCACGGCGGCGAAGGGGGTGGCGGCGAATGCGGCCCGGACCGAGGCGGCGTCGCCCAGGTCCAGCTCGGCCCGCGTCGGGGTGTGCAGCACGACGCCCTCCGGCCAGGCGGCGGCCTGGAGCTCCAGTCCCACCTGACCAGCCCCGCCCGTGATCAGGATGTGGACGGGATCAGCCATTGGCTACGCCCAGACGTTGGGTCGAATAGCGGGCGTCGAGAATGTCCTGCCACCAGGACTGGTTCTCGAGATACCAGGTCACCGTCTGTTCAATGCCCTGTTCGAAGGTCACCGACGGCGTCCAGTCCAGATCGGAGCGGATCTTCGACGCGTCGATGGCGTACCGATGGTCGTGGCCCGGCCGGTCGGTCACATAGGTGATCTGATCGGCGTATTGCCCCTCGGCCTTGGGCCGCAGCCGGTCCAGGATCGAACAGATGGCCGTGACCACCTCGATGTTCTTCCGCTCGGCATTGCCGCCGACATTATAAGTCTCGCCCGGCGTGCCGGTCTCGAACACGGCCTGGAGCGCGCGGGCGTGGTCGTCGACGAACAGCCAGTCGCGCACGTTCGACCCGTCGCCATAGACCGGCAGGGGCTCGCCGTTCAGGGCCCGGATGATGATCAGCGGGATCAGCTTCTCGGGGAAATGATAAGGGCCATAGTTGTTGGAGCAGTTGGTCACCAGCACCGGCAAGCCGTAGGTGTGGCCCCACGCCCTCACCAGATGGTCCGATCCCGCCTTGGACGCCGAATAGGGCGAGCGCGGATCATAGGGGGTGGTCTCGGTGAAGAACCCGTCCTCGCCCAGCGAGCCGAACACCTCGTCGGTCGAGATATGGTGGAAGCGGAAGGCCGCCTTGGCGGCCTCGTCCAGTCCGCGCCAGTAGCCCAGGGCCTGGTTCAGCATGACGAAGGTGCCGACCATATTGGTCTGGATGAACTCACCCGGCCCGTCGATCGAGCGATCGACATGGCTCTCGGCCGCCAGATGGGCGACCACGTCGGGCTTGAACTCCCGCAGGGCCTTGGACACGGCCTCGGCGTCGCAGATGTCGGCCTGGACGAAGCTGTAGCGGTTGCTGGACGCCACAGGCTCCAGCGAGCTCAGCCCGCCGGCATAGGTCAGCTTGTCATAGACCAGGACCTCATGGTCCGTGTGCTCGATCAGCCGCCGCACCAAGGCCGAGCCGATGAAGCCGGCGCCGCCGGTGACCAGAATCCGCATCAGGCCTCCTCCCCCGGCGTTTGCAAGGGCTCGAGCGGTCGGCCGTCGTAGACGAACGGGCTGTCGAACGCGGCAAGGGTCGGCAAGATCTTGTCCCTGTCCGACAGGACCGGGCCCGTCGTCGGCAGGGGCCAGTCGATGCCGATCGTCGGATCGTTCCAGAGGATGCCGCCGTCGCAATCCGGCGCATAGACATCGCTAACCTTGTACGCGACCTCGACATCGGGCTCGAGCGTCACGAAGCCATGGGCGAACCCGACCGGTATAAACAGCTGCTCCCCGCCCTCGGCGGTCAGTCCGACCGCCACATGCCGCCCATAGGTCGGCGAGCCGCGGCGAATATCGACCACATAGTCCATGATCGAGCCGCGTACACACCGCACCAGCTTCGCCTGGGCGTGCGGCGGCCGCTGATAGTGAAGCCCCCGGATCGTGCCCTCAAAGGCCGAGAACGACTGGTTGTCCTGCACGAACCGCACATCGATGCCGGCCGCCATGGCGGCCGCCTCCGAATAGGTCTCCATGAACCAGCCGCGCGCATCGCCGAAACGGCGTGGGCGCAGGAGGGTTACGGCAGCAGGCTGCGCACTCGACATATTTCGACAGCCCCGTCCCGCTGTTCAACAACAACGCCTTGTTATCGGACAAGGGCTTACGGGGCCAGCAAGTGACGTACTGATCAAGAAGACCGCATGGCCCAAGCGCGAGTATCACACGCTATTCGGTGGCGGCAGTTAACCGATCTTGAGCGCGTCTTGTCCTTGCAAACCTATGGCCTCAGCAGTGGAGCGGAGCTGAACCCAGGCCGCCATGATATGGTAGAGGGAGCTGGCGGGCGCGGGCTCGTCGATGAACTGGTCGTTTTCCAGCAGCTTGTCTCGCCACAGGCCATCGTCGGTCAGGTAGCGCCATAGGGCCCGTTGCGCCATGGCGGCCTGTTCGAGCAACCCAACCCGCTCGCCGTCGTCGGAAAGTTCCGCCAGGATCAGCGAGGCCTTCATCCACTCCGTCTGCGGCCAAAGGCGAGCGCGGCGGCTGAGAATGGCGCCGTCCTGGTCCATCGCGTCGACGGCGACCTGACGGCGCGGGCCGACGCCGCGCAGGCCGAAGGCGTAGAGTTTGCGCGCGGCGTCGATGGCGGACCCGTCTCCACGCGCGTGGCCGTAGCGGGCCAGCAACCAGGCCCACTCGAACTGGTGGCCAGGCTCGACCAGTCGGCCGTCATCGCCCGCCGCCGGCGACCAGTCTTCGGCGAAGAACTCGCGCAGGAAGCCGCTTTCGGGGTCGATGAAGTGCTGTCGCGCCAAGGCGACGATCCGGTCGCTGAGGGCGCTCCAGCCAGCATCTTTGCTGACGCTCTCCCAGGCCAGGGCGGCTTCGAGCAGGTGCATGTGACAGTTGGACTGGAAGGGATAGGCGCCGTTCTCGATCAACCCGCCCGCGGGCGGAGCATCGGCGAGGAGACGGTCTCGGATCGCCTTGGCCCGCGTTTCATGCCCGCCCTCCAGGCCCGCCTGCACGGCGGCGGCGAGCGCGAAGAGATGGAAGGCCTGATCATACAGCATCGGCGTCTCGTCGAGCGGCGATCCATCGGCGGCCAGCAGGGTCCGCATCAAGCCGTCAGGCCGGAGATAGGCCGCCTCAATCCGAGCCAGACCGCTTTGCACGACTTCGCGCCACGGTCCCCGCCAGCCCATCCGGCCCGCATCGGCGAACACCTGAACCTGCCGCGCCTGAACACGGGCGCGCCTCTGGCTTTCGACCTGCCGTCCGTCGAGGCTCAGCAATTCCGCAAAGGCGCCTTCAGAAGCCTGTCCCAGCGAGCTCCAGATCGGCAGGGCGCGCATGTTCAGCCACCGCGTGAACCTCGCGCCGCCGTCCAGCAAGGATTCCGGTGCAGGTCGCGCGAAGTCGAGGTGCTGCGGCGACGACAGCTTGAGCCGCTCCACCACCTTCTTCACGTCCTGGCTACGGCTCAGATCGCAAACCAGCACGGCGTCGCGTTCGGCGATGATGGCCAGGTTGCGCACGCCAATCGCGGCGACCACCATGCCTTCCGGCGCCCGCGCCATACAGCCTTCGGCGTCCTCAAAGACAAAACTGCCGAGGTCGCCCTCCCCGGTCGCCGCGACGGAGTCCCAGGCGCCCAGATCAGACCATTCGAAATCCACGGCCAGGACCGAGGCGCGTTTGGTCTTTTCCATGACGGCGTAGTCGATCGAGATCTTGGGCGCGCTCCGGAACGCCGCACCCAGCACCGCCAGATCGCCATCGCCTTCGTTCGGCAGAGACTCCCGCGCGGCGGCCTCCACCGCAGGAGCCGCAGACTGCAGCTCCCCCAGCAGGGTGGCGGCCGAGACGATGAAGTTGCCGCTGTTCCACAGATAGCCGTCGGCGATATAGCGTTCGGCGGTCTCCCGATCCGGCTTTTCAACGAAGGCCTTGACGGCGGACAGGCCTTCGCCCTCCGCCGCGATATAGCCGTAGGCGGACGACGGTTCGGTCGGCGCGACGCCCAGGGTCACGATCAAGCCGTCCTGCGCCGCCTCTGCGGCCCGCTCAGCCGCCAGGCGGAAGGCTTCATGATCCGGAATGTGGTGATCCGATGCGACGAAGACGTTGACGCCGTTCGGATCACGCCGCGCGGTCCAGGCCGCTGCGACGGCCATGGCTGCGGCCGAGTCCCGCGCCTCGGGCTCCAGCAGGATCTGGGCGGTGACGCCCAGCTCAGTCAGCTGCGCGAGGATGGCCTCACGGTGCGCCACGCCCCCGACGACGATCAGGCGTCCGCCCGTGTCCGCCAGGGGCGCCACCCGCAGCACTGTTTCCTGAAACAGCGATCGGTTGCCCGACAGCGGAATAAACTGCTTGGGCCGCGACGGCCGCGATGCTGGCCAAAGCCGGGTGCCGGCGCCGCCGCACATAATCACCGGATAGAGATTCATCGTTCCCCCAAGGCATTCCGCAGGCGCAAGCCGTCTTCACTCAACCACGCCAAGATGACGGGACGTCAGTCGCCGGCATCAGATTTCCTGATTGAAGGCGCCGATCTCAGGATAGGCGGCCAGGCGCGGCTTGATCTCCTTGCGGAACAGGTCGCGCATGTCGTCCTCGGATCGCATGCTCTCGACCACCACGACCAGTTCGGGCTTGTTCGACGAGGCGCGGACCAGGACCCAGGAGCCGTCCTCCAGGTGCACCCGCACGCCGTTGACGGTGATGGCCTCAAGGATCTTGCGGCCCAGGATCTCGCCGCCGGCCTCGGCCAGGTCGGAGTATTCCTTCACGATCCGCTCCAGCACCCCGTATTTCAGCTCGTCGTCGCAATGGGGCGACATGGTCAGGCTGGTCCAGGCGTCCGGCAGGGCGGCCTTCAGTTCGGAAAGTCTCTTGCCGGGATTGCGGTCCAGCATGGCGAGAACCGCCCCGGCCGCGACCAGGCCGTCGTCGTACCCATGCCCCAGATCGCCGGCCATGAAGAAATGGCCTGACTTCTCGAACCCGGCCAGGGCGCCCAGTTCGGCGGTCTTGCGCTTGATGTAGGAGTGGCCCGTCTTCCAATAGACCACCTCGGCGCCATTGGCCTTGAGGATCTCGTCGGTCTTGTAGAGGCCGGTCGATTTCACATCGACCACGAAGGTGCTGTCCGGATAGACCTTGGACAGGTCGCGGGCCAGCATCAGGCCGATCTTGTCGGCGAAGATCTCCTCGCCCGTATCGTCCACCACCCCGCAACGGTCGCCGTCGCCGTCGAAGCCCAGGGCCAGGTCGGCGCCCGTCTCGCGCACCCGCTGGGCCATCTGCACCAGCATGGCGTGATCTTCCGGGTTCGGATTGTACTTCGGGAAGGTGTAGTCGAGGTCGGTGTCCATCTCGATCACCTCGACGCCCATCCGACGCAGGGCGTCCGGGGCGAAGGCGCCGGCCGTGCCGTTGCCGCAGGCGCAGACCACCTTCAGCGGGCGTTTGATCTGCACCTTGGAGGCGACGTCGGCCACATAGGTCTCGCGGAAGCCCTCGACCCGGACCAGTTTCCCGCCCGGCCGGGCCACGCCCTCGCCGTTCAGCACGATCTGCTTCAGCCGGCCCATCTCCTCGGGCCCGAAGGTCAGGGGCTTGTTCGCTCCCATCTTCACGCCGGTCCAGCCGTTCTCGTTATGGCTGGCCGTGACCATTGCCACGCAGGGCGCGTCCAGCTCGAACTGGCCGAAATAGGCCATGGGCGACAGGGCCAGACCGACGTCCAGCACCTCCATCCCGCCTTCCAGCAACCCCAGGATCAGGGCCTGTTTGACGCTGAGGCTGTAGCTGCGGAAATCATGGCCGGTGACGATCTTGGGCGCGACGCCGATCTCGTGGACATAGGTGGCCAGGCCCAGACCCAGGGCCTGGATGCCGAGAAGATTGATCTCCTTCTCCAGGATCCAGCGGGCGTCGTATTCCCGGAACCCCGTCGGCTTGACCAAGGCCTGGGTCTCAAAGGCCGCCGTGTTCGGCTTCAGGTCTGCGCGTGGCTTGAGCATGCATGTCCCCTAGTATGATAAGGCTCGCAATCAAGCTATTGCACCGCCCAATCTGGGCGCGCCTACAACTGCGACTTGGTTAGAAACACATTGATATGCTGCAATGCAATATGCAATGTCAGCCTAGAACTGCGGGGATGGTACTATGCGCGTCACGATGATCGGCACCGGCTACGTCGGCTTGGTGTCTGGGGCCTGTTTCGCCGATTTCGGCCATGTGGTCACTTGCATCGACAAGGACCCGTCGAAGATCGAGCGGTTGGAGAAGGGCGAGATCCCGATCTTCGAGCCGGGCCTGGACGACCTGGTCGCGACCAACGTCAAGGAAGGTCGACTGTTCTTCACGCTCGAGGGCGCAGAGGCCATCCGTAACGCGGACGCCGTCTTCATCGCCGTCGGCACCCCGACACGTCGTGGCGACGGCCATGCGGACCTCTCCTATGTCTATGCGGCGGCGGAAGAGATCGCCGGCCTCATCGACGGCTTCACCGTGGTGGTGACCAAGTCCACCGTGCCTGTCGGCACCGGCGACGAGGTCGAGGCCATTATCCGCAAGGCCAATCCGAACGCCGACTTCGCCGTGGTCTCCAATCCCGAGTTCCTGCGTGAAGGCGCCGCCATCGGCGACTTCAAACGCCCCGACCGGGTGGTGATCGGCGTCAACGACATCGACAGCGACACCGGCGCGCGCGCCAAGGCCGTGATGAGCGAACTGTACCGGCCGCTAAACCTGAACGAGAGCCCGCTGCAGTTCGTCGGCCGGCGCACCTCGGAACTGATCAAATACGCCGCCAACGCCTTCCTGGCGATGAAGATCACCTTCATCAACGAGATGGCGGACCTCTGCGAGGCCGTCGGCGCCGACGTACAGCAGGTGGCCCGCGGCATCGGCCTGGACAAGCGGATCGGGTCCAAGTTCCTGCACGCCGGCCCCGGCTATGGCGGGTCCTGCTTCCCCAAGGACACCATCGCCCTGGTGCGTACCGCCCAACAGTATGGGGCGCCGGTCAAGCTGATCGAGACCACGGTCGAGGTCAACGACGCCCGCAAGAAGGCCATGGCCGGCCGGGTCGAGACGACCCTGGGCGAGAGCGTTTCCGGCAAGACCGTCGCCCTCCTGGGCCTGACCTTCAAGCCCAACACCGACGACATGCGCGACGCCCCCTCGCTGGACATCGCCCCCGCCCTGATCGCCGCCGGCGCCAGGGTCCAGGCCTTCGATCCCGAGGGCATGCACGAGGCCGGCAAGCTGCTGCCCGGCGTCGAGATGAAGGCCAACGCCTATGACGCGGTCGAAGGCGCCGACGCCGTGGTCATCATCACCGAATGGGACCAGTTCCGGGCGCTGGACCTGGACCGGGTCAAGGGTCTGATGAAACAGCCGGTGCTGGTGGATCTGAGGAATGTCTATCGCGCCGAAGACGTGATCAATCGCGGGTTCAAGTACAGCGGCATCGGACGGAGCTGATGGAAACGGCGGTCCTCGACAACGGTGCAGCTATAGCTGACACGCCCCAGTCGGGGACCGATCACTTGCCGTCCGACGGCGAGCGTGCCGACACAGGGACCGCCCTGCCCATCCTCCGTATTCTGATCATCGCCCTAAACTACGCCCCCGAACTGGTCGGCTGCGCGAAATACACGACCGAACTGGCTGAAGATCTGGTGGCGCGCGGCCATGCGGTCGAGGTCGTGACCGGGCCGCCCTATTATCCGGCCTGGAAGGTCGCGCCCGGCTATTCCGGCGCACGCTGGACACGTGAGACGCTGAACGGCGTGGCGATCCATCGCACGCCCCTCTATGTGCCGCCTGAGCCCTCGGGCCTGAAGCGGGTCGCCCATCTGGCGTCGTTCGCGGCGGCCGCCGCTCCGGCCGCGATCGGCGTGGCGCGTCGTTTCAAACCGGATCTGGTCTTCGCCGTCGCCCCCACCCTGACCGCCGCCGCAACGGCCTTGATCGCCGCCAAGGTCGCCGGCGCGGCCAGCTGGCTGCACATCCAGGATTTCGAGGTGGACGCCGCCTTTGACCTGGGCCTGCTCAGCAACCGGTTCGCGCGGCGCGCCGCCCTGGGCCTGGAGGCCGGACTGTTGCGTCGGTTCAGCCGGGTGTCCAGCATCTCGCCCGCCATGGTTCAGCGTCTGGGTGCAAAGGGCGTGGCGGCCGAACGGACGGTCGAGTTCCGCAACTGGGTCGATGTCGACGCCGTCCCGGTGTTCGCCTCCACAAACACGGACTATCGGCGCGAACTGAACATCGGTCCCGAGCGGATCGTCGCCCTGTATTCGGGCAATATGGCCGGCAAACAGGGGCTGGAAGCCCTGGGTCAGGTCGCGGCCGAGCTGCGGGCGGCCCAGGCGCCGGTCACCCTGCTGCTGTGCGGCGACGGCCCGGCCCGGGCGGCGCTGGAGACGGCCTGCCAGGGCATGGACACGGTGCGTTTCCTGCCGCTTCAGCCGATGGAGCGGCTCGGCGAACTGCTGGGCACGGCCGACATCCACCTGCTGCCCCAGCGGCCCGAGGCGGCGGATCTGGTCCTGCCGTCCAAGCTGACGGGCATGCTGGCCTCGGGACGGCCAGTCGTCGCCATGGCCGCCCCCGGTTCCGGACTGGCCGCCGAGGTCGAGGGCTGCGGCCTGGCCGTTGAACCGACCGCCCCGGCAATGACCGCCGGCCTCCTGCGCCTGGGCGCCGATCCCGACCTGCGCCGCACCTTGGGCGCCGCCGGTCGCCAGCGTGCAGAGACGCGGTGGAAAAAGAGCGCCATCATCGACGGGTTTGAGGCGGAGATGGCGGCGACGGTTGGAGGACAGGACTTGTGACTGAGACACCGGTTCAGGAATTGTCACGGTTCAGAATGCCTGTCGGCTTCCGTGGGCGGTCAGCCGTGGTGGTCCAGCTTTGGTGGCTAGTTCAGGGAACCCTTTTCGCCTGTTCGCCCCAGTTCATGTACGGCTGGCGCAACTGGCTGCTTCGGCTATTCGGCGCCAAGATTGGCAAGAACGTGCTAATCCGACCTAGCGTCAGGGTCACATACCCTTGGAAACTGGAAATTGGCGATCACAGCTGGATTGGTGACTTCGCTGAACTATATACGCTCGGCCCAATCCAGATTGGGCGAAATGCTGTCGTGTCCCAGTATTGCTACCTTTGCACCGGTTCTCACGACATGTCGTCGGCGGCGTTTGACATCTCTTCCCACTCCGTCACCATTGAAGATGAAGCCTGGGTCGCGGCAGGCGTTTTCATACATCCTGGCGTGACCATCGGGCGAGGCTCGGTCGTCGGCGCGCGCTCCGTTGTTAGACGAAACACTGAGCCTTACGGCGTCTACGTGGGCGAACCGCTTAACCTTGTCCGCGACAGACGCTCCTCCAAAAAACTTCCTACGGCTGTTGAAGAAACGCTTGAATAGTTGCGATAAGAGCGGGGCCCGTTCGCTCCACATTGAAATTCTCGTTGAAGAGTTCTTTAGCGGCTTTTCTTGTTTCTGTCGCTTGGGCGTCCGTCAGCGCGAGCCACCTGCGTATCGCAGCTTCGCATCCCTCCGCCGTGTCGGCGTCGATTACGCCAGCCCCGGCATCTTGGATTTCACGCCAAATGTTCACCTTGTCAGAAATGAGGACGGGGGTGCCTGCGCCCAGCGCTTCAGCAACGGCTATACCGAAGTTCTCCTGGTGTGAGGGAAGCACAAAAGCGTCCGCGCCGTAAAGCGCGCCCCATTTGGCGGCCCCATAGAGAGGACCCGGAAAATGTACCCTATCAGCAAGACCAGCATTTTCGACGCGCTGCCTGAGCACCTTGACCAATCCGGTCTGATCCGGCCCAGCGACAACCAAGTCCAAATCGGGATGATCCGTCGCGGCCTTACAGAAGGCATCGACCAGGAGGTCACACCCCTTCTTCTCATGGATACGACTTAAAAATAGGAGATAGCGTCGGCCGTTCACTTCGGGGACAGCGTGCCTGAACGCCGATTCGATCCCTTCGGTCAAAGAGGGGGGCGCGCTTGCGCCATAGCCCACCACCACCGGGTTAAACCTGTAAAGTGGGAACTCTCCTAGCGATTGCCGTCGCTCCTCCTCACTGGTGAAAAACACCGCCTCCGCTCCCGCGAGCAATCGCCCCTCTCCCGCCAGCCAGAACGCCAGCTTCGCGAAGTGTTTCAAGGGATAGGTGCGCCGGAACCAGGGATCCATCATCCCGTGAGGGAAGACGAAATAGGGTGTACCTCCATTCGGAAGAACGCGTGACGCAGCGAATGGAGCGTAGTTCCAAAGACCGTGCACAATCACAGCGTCGAAACGCCGATGATTGGCTCTTAGCCATTCTTCATAGTCAGGTGAATAGCCGTAGTGCTCGAGCGCCCGACGAATGGGGGCCTTGGATCTCGTCCTTGGCCGCCCAAGAGCATGAACCGGAAAGGGCACTGTTGCCAAAAACGGGCTATCCGCCGCGTCGAGGGTCGCGACCTCACGCTTCACCGGACCGTCGTACCCTCCACACGCATCGTTCTGCCGCAACAGCCCTTCAACGGGGCCGCCGTACGCAGGATCTACTGAGGCGATCAGATGAAGTAGGTTCATGCGCTATGCCTCAAAAGGTTCAACAAATTTAGCTGAGCGGAGGCATTCAGATACTGGCTCTCGACCTTCGCCAGTCCAGAACGTCCCATGGCGGCCGCCCGCCTCGGATCGGCCAGCAGTACACTGATCGCATCCGCTAGTTGTGGGACGGAGCTTTCGTCTATCACGAGGCCGTCTGCTTCATGAGACACGACCTCGTGCGCAGCGCCGAGCTTTCCGCAGATCACCGGCAGGCCGCGCAACCAGGCCTCCAGATAGACGATGCCGAAGCCTTCCTTTGACGACGGAAGGGCAAAAACCGAGGCGCGACGATAGGCTTCGGCAAGGGCGGCGTCATCGACACGACCCAGGAAAGTCACGCGGTCGTCCACCCCTTCACTCGCCGCGAGGGCCTCCAGTTCGGTTCGTAAAGCGCCGTCGCCGATGACCTCGAGCCGCCCGGGTCGGCCCTTGTCTTTCAACAGGGCCATGGCCCGGATCAGCTGATCGACGTTCTTGCGTCTGTCCCCCGGTCCGATGCGACTGACGGCCAGAACGATATCGCCGGGCCTGGAGGTTGCGTGACCGACCTCGGCGACGGGATCGACGGCGTTTGGAAAGACGGTAAACCGCTCCGGTGGGACGCCGTACTCCTCGGCCATTACGCCTGCGGTATATTGGCTGACAGAGGCGATCCTATCGACGGCGCGCAACATCCTCGGCTCATAGGGACGTTTGGCGCGCGCAACGCTGTTCCAGACATCGTCCCCGTGCACGAACAGGATCAGCCTGAGGCGGGGGTTGAGCCGTTTCGCAAGCCAGGCCACCGGCAGCAGATTGATATGGCCGATCAGCATCTGATCGCAGCTGCGGCTTTGACGCAGGGTCTGTGCGATAAACTTCAGGCGGTCCGTGCCGAAGGCGAACAGGCCGGAGGATCCGTGTGGCAAATCCTGCGGCAGATCATCGGCAAGGTGCACACGCACCGACGCGACGACGCCTTCAGCTTCGAGCCTGACCAGATTGGCGATCTGTCTGCGATTGAAGTTCTGCAGCCCGCCGACCCTACTGTAAGTGGACAGGCCGACAAAAAGGACGGACGGAGCCGTCATGTCGAGATCACGGCCTCAAGGATGGCCGAGACTACCTTTTCATTGCCGATACCAAGCGCACGCGCGCGCGCCATTCCAGCCAAGCGCAGCCGTGCCGCAAGGGCCGGGTCTTCGAGCACCCGCCGGCATTGCTGCACACACTCTTCGGCGTCATCCCAGAACAGGGCCTCCTCGCCTTCATTATACATAGCCAGATGGTCGGAGGTGCGCTGGGCAATCAGGACGCCGCCGGTATAGGGAACTTCGAGCGAGCGGCGCGTGTGCAGGTCGCGGTTGCCCTGTGATAGAAAGCCTAGGCAACCAGATGCTCCGGATAGTGCCAGAGTATACTCCCGATCATGTAGCGCTCCGCCTTTCCAATGCGGCTTAAGGACCGACCAGCGACTGGATCGCTGCCAACGATCCCCCCAGATGCTGAACGGCACGCCTGACTCAGCCAGATGCGCGAGAACGGCGTCGCGATTCTCCCCCCGGATCCAGGTGCCCACGAACACGATTTCATCGACCCGAACGGCATCGGCCTCCTCTTCACGTGACCGGGGCGCGTGCAATACCTCATCGACGCCTCGCCAGCTTTTCATCGCGCGCGCGCCTCGCTGCCGATACTCAGCCAGCGTCTCATCCCGCACCGTCACGCAAAGATCATAGAGCGGAAGGGCGGCGACCAAACTGTCGAAGCGCCGCCCATCGCGCCCGCCCGTGGGATCGTCAGCATTGAACAGCACAATTTTCGGCCCAAGACCCCGAATGTACTCCAGGGCCTTCGGGCCGATCAACTCGCCGCTGTCGACCCAGACGACATCGCTGCTGCCGATCCGCGCGATGTTGGCGCGAAGTACCTCCAACACCTGCGGCTGCAACAGTCGATATCCCGTGAGATAGTGGGCGTGGGACATCAGTCTGCTGCGAAGCACCGAGCCCATGGCTTTGGTCAAATCCAGCGCATCGACCCCATGGCCAACCCGACGAAGGGCTTCCGCACGATGGCGCGCCGTGGTGCCCGCAGCGGTGCTCCCCAGATATAGGATTTTCATCGGCGCGGCCCGGGACGATAGGTTGCTGCAGGCCGCGCGAGAAGCGACCGATTGCGTGAGAAGGGACCTGTAATAATGGCAGTGAGCAGGAACAGGCTGGCGTACAGAATCAAGGTCTGGGGGTAGCCCCGCAGCAGCCCGCCGATCATGCCAGCTAAGTTGTCACCGTTCAGGCCGAACATGAACAGGCGATCAAGCTGGAACAGGACGGCCGGCGACACGAATAGTCCCATACCGGCGACCGAGCGAGTAAAGCTATCATAAATGATGAAGGAAATCAAAGCGATACCCATCAGAAACGGCCAGAACAATGGCCCCATGATAACCAGGCCATCCACGAGGGCCGAACCGGTCACGTACCCCCCCAGCGATCCGCGGGCGGCGAGGAAGCGGTAGACGTCTCCGCCGCTGAACTGCAAGGACGCCTTGTCTACTTTTAGCCCCAACAGGGTAATGACCGGGGTGGGAAGCGTCGCGACAAGACGCTGGCCGAATATATGACGGGCGTAGTCCCGCTGAGGCGCTGTGATCCCTTCTGTGTGGCGCAAATTTAGATCAAGAAATTTTAGAAGGGTGAGGCGTTGGAAGAAATCGTTGCGGAGATAGACCTCGTTGTACCGGTTATCGACCACTGCCTTTTGCGTTCGGTAGTTCTCAAGCGCTGACCGATCGCCTGCGGTCTCCAGCGTCTTTTGTATCAAGGTTGCCGCAGAGACCTCGGAGCGGTCCGCCCGGGTGATCAGCATGGCAGTGGAAAGGTCAGAAAGAACGTTCATGGCCGGCAAGCCTACCAGCAACGCAACTATCGCGCCGATGGCAACAGGTCGACCCAGCCTAAGCCGACCGGTCAAGACGGCGACCGCCAGACATAGAACCAAGACAAACACGACGACGGCAAACGCGCCGCGACTATTCCGCGCGAAAGCGACCAGCAGCACGAGGCCGAAATAGGCCAAAAGCGGAAGCCACTGCTGCGCGCGCCGCTCTTGGTTCCGGAACAGGTAAGGTGCGGCCGCGATGAGTGCAGGAGCCAATACGAACGGCGTGAAGGCCTGAAGAAATTTTCCCGCAGCGTCGCCGTACTCAATGGCGGCGGCCGCTTCGCTGGTTCTGCTGGTCACAGTTGCGGCCAAGCCGATGAACCCCATCAACCAGAGCTGGCCGTTTGTCGGAGCCCGAAAAGCAAACAACGCGGAGTTAACCGTGCGGCCAAGGCCCGCGCTACTTTGACGAAAGGGGGGGAATGCGCGGTAGACCATATGGGTGAAGCAGGCCAATAGGCTGGCAAACGCGGCAAGGGCAGCAGCCTTAATCGGCACATCAAGATTGAACGTGATCGCCCGCCCGTCGAGGCTCTGAAAAATCAGGGGCCCCGACAACAGCGTGAAGCTGAGGCCGAACACAATCAAAGCGGAGATTGGCGTGCCCCCCATGACCGCCGGACGGAAAACATACACGGCTGTCAAGATCGACGATGCACCTGCAATGAAAGCCGTGGCTAAATTGGCCTGCGAAGGCGCGATCACCGCCTGAGCGAGAACGCTGGTACAGACCGCCACAATGATCACCGCTCGCGTGGCAGCCAACGGAGCGGCAGAGGGCGCGCCAGCTCGTTGGCGTTGCAGGTTCACAGCCGTCATGTTCACCCCCCCCTTGAGTGGAGACACACGATTGGTCGCAGCCCCGAGCCGACTAGCCACCCGAACCCATTATTATAGGCTACCCGGGCACGGACGAATCGCGCGCTAAGATAAGGCGTTAATAAATATAGCGTCATTGGACAGCTGCTTCCCTCAAAGCTGAGGCAGAATCAGTCCTCAAGCGCGAACGTAAAGCAATAACATTCATGACGGTCAAAGCCAGATAGACGCCAGACTGAACACAAAGAAACCCCTCCAAGCTGAGGCCTCGACCTAACGCTAGCGCGCCAACAAAAATACTCAAACCTGACCCAACCAGATAGGCGAGCGTCACCTTTATGTGAGCATTGACTGATATCAGGGGTGTTTGAAAATAAACCCAGATTGCCTCACAGCTGCACAAAACAAGCAGTGAGCCCAGAACGCTGATTGGAAGGGCTATATTTCCTTGGGTCCAATAAGAATATACTACGCCGCCAAAAATAGACGTGGCTACAATATAAACAGCGAGACCAGAAACAACGATTACCCCATTGACCTTAAAGAGGCGCAAGAATTCAGACACGTTCCGACTGCCAATTGTTCGTCCGTAGTCAAACAAAAACACATGATTGACCGATCCCAGAACTGTGGTGCCGATACGGGTTAGTGTGCGTGAGGTAGCAAACATAACCACAGCTGCAGGAAGCCGCAGCCCTACCAACGTTAGCGCACCCTGGATCATCAGCGCGTTACCTAGTGGAAAAGCAAGGTAGCTAATCGACGGGAGTGCCAAGCGGCGCAACTCTTCGAGTTTCGCCTGTCCGAAACCGGGACGGAAGACCCTAGGTCCGCGCAACAGCATGACGCCAACTGCGCCCACACTGACCGCACGCACCAACAGCATTGCGACCGCCGCGCCGACGACGCCACCGCCAGCCACAGCAACGAGAAGGGCACCCGCTCCTTCGCACAGGCGCGCTGTGTTGCGCATAACAGCCATCGTGGCAAATCGACCCTCTGCACGCAACGCTCCGGTAAGGCCGCCATTGAGAATGTTGAGGGCCACTTGGAGCCCAAGCACCGCCGTGACGGTCTTCGCCTCAACTTCGGAAACACCCGTGAGGTTGAGCAGCTCTGTCAGAGAAAAAAAGCCAGCAAGAGCGAGGCTGATCAGAACCACCACTCCACCTACGCTGAAGCAAAGAGCGAGCAGGCTGTGGAACGTTTGCTGTGCACGTTCCGCCTGACCGTTCCCCATGCTGACGGTCATGTCGTTTGTAGCCGCTTGGGCAAAACCGAGATCGCTCAGAGTCAGATAGGTCGTTAACGCCGACAGTAAAAGCCAAGATCCGTAGCGTGCTTCGCCCCAGACAGACAGCAGGATAGGCACGGTCGCGAGCTGCAAGCCGATGGCGACAACATGCCCGTACCCCTGCGCCGCGATGCCACGCCCCAGTCGCTGCAAAACGGGGGAGCGCAGGAGTTGCCCGAACCGCGCTACTGACATCATCGCATCGTGCGCTGGAAGTTGCTGTATACTGAAGCAACTCCGTCAATCAGCCGGACCCCCGGAGCCCACCCCATCGCCTTCAGCTTCTCTCCGCTCATCAGCTTGCGCATAGTGCCGTCCGGCTTGGTCGGGTCGGTGCGGATTTCGCCTTCAAAGCCCACAACCTCGCAGACCAGCTTGGCCAGGTCGACAATGGCAATGTCTTCGCCCGAGCCGACGTTGACGTGCTCGAAGTCCGAATAGTGTTTCATCAGGAAGACGCAGGCGTCAGCGCAGTCGTCGGCGTGCAGGAACTCGCGCCGGGGCGCGCCCGTGCCCCAGATGGTGATGTGATCGGCGCCGGCGACCTTGGCCTCGTGCGCCTTGCGGATCAGGGCGGGCAGGACGTGGCTGGTGTTCAGGTCGAAATTGTCGCCGGGGCCGTACAGGTTAGTCGGCATGGCGCTGATGAAGTCGCAGCCGTGCTGTTTGCGATAGGCCTGGGCCAGTTTGATGCCGGCGATCTTGGCGATCGCATACCATTCGTTGGTCGGCTCAAGCGGACCGGTCAGCAGGGCGTCTTCCGGGATCGGCTGGGGCGCCAGCTTGGGGTAGATGCAGCTGGAGCCCAGGAACAGCATCTTGCCGACCCCGTTGCGATAGGCCGCCTCGGTGATGTTCGCCGCAATCATCAGATTGTCGTACAGGAAGTCGGCCGGATAGGTGTCGTTGGCCAGGATGCCGCCGACCTTGGCCGCCGCCATGAAGATGGCGTCGGGCGTCTTGTCGGCGACGAAGGCCTGGACCTGAGCCGGGTTCTTCAGATCGACCTCAGAGCGGGTGGCGGTGACGACCTCGCAATTCTCGCTGGCCAGTCGGCGCACGATAGCTGAGCCGACCATCCCGCGATGGCCGGCGACCCAGACGCGCTTGCCCGCCAGGGAGAACAGGATTTCACTCGGCATTGCGCCGTTGCTCCTTAGCGACGGCGATCAGATCGGCGGCGACCATTTCGGCGCACAGGGCCTGCCACTTGGTCTCGTGGACCCAGCCTAGCTTGTTCTTGGCCTTGGTCGGGTCGCCGATCAGCAGTTCGACCTCGGTGGGCCGGAAGTAGCGCGGATCGATCTCAATATAGACCCGGCCGGTATCGGCGCAGATGCCCTTTTCATCGACGCCCTCGCCTTCCCAGCGCAGGGTGATGTCGATCTGCTTGAAGGCCTCGGTGACGAAGTCGCGGATGATGGTGGTCTCGCCGGTGGCCAGGACATAGTCGTCCGGCTCGTCCTGCTGCAGCATCAGCCACATGCCGCGCACATATTCACGGGCGTGACCCCAGTCGCGCTTGGCGTCGATATTGCCCAGATAGAGCTTGTCCTGATAGCCCAACTTGATAGCGGCGGCGGCGCGCGTGATCTTGCGCGTCACGAAGGTCTCGCCCCGCAGCGGGCTCTCGTGGTTGAACAGAATGCCGTTTGAAGCGTGAATGCCATAGGCCTCGCGGTAGTTCACCACGATCCAGTAGCCGTACAGTTTGGCGGCGGCGTAGGGGCTGCGGGGATAGAAGGGCGTCGTTTCCGACTGCGGCACTTCCTGCACCTTGCCGTACAGCTCCGAGGTCGAGGCCTGATAGAAGCGGGTCTTCTTCTCCAGCCCCAGGATGCGGATCGCCTCCAGCAGGCGCAGCGTGCCAACAGCGTCGGCGTTTCCGGTGTATTCGGGCGTCTCGAACGACACCTGCACGTGGCTTTGGGCCGCCAGATTGTAGATTTCGTCAGGCTGGGTCTGCTGGACGATGCGGATCAGGTTCGTCGAATCCGTCATGTCGCCGTAGTGCAGGACGAAGCGCGGATGCTGCTCGTGCGGATCCTGGTAGATGTGGTCGATCCGGCCCGTATTGAAGGAAGAGGACCGGCGCTTCACGCCATGGACGGTATAGCCCTTTTCCAGAAGGAGCTCAGACAGATACGCGCCGTCCTGCCCCGTCACGCCTGTGATCAGCGCGACTTTACCGTTCGATTCAATAGCCATGGATCCCCCGACGGCAGCCAACCCCTGGGCTGCAAGACCTCGTATACCAAGGTCTCGCCAACAGGGCGATTCAAATTGCTGCAATGCAGTAGAGCCGGGGCGCCGCGTTACCCGAAATGGGTTTAGGCGCTGTTGATCAAGTGGTCAGTGAATCGACCCAACGTCGGCAAAAACCGGCTCGCGGAAGGCCATCAGCGAGTTGGTCACCGCGAGCCTCCCTCCCTCGACCCTTATCGTCGTTCCTTGATGAGGGACGCTCAACTTGCGACGTGGACGCGCCGACACGAACCAGCGGTTCGAAACGAGCCACATGCTCTCGCCCGAAAGGCCGCCCCGAGAGGCGTCGCGTGCCCTCCCGCGCGCCGAATAAACCCAGATCGGTATGCTCGGAGCGCCTGGTCGGCGCGCTCTGTGAAACAGCCCTGAGGCTGGCACACACTACGCACACCTGCGATTTGCCGTAAGTCGTTGTTTTACAATGTGAAACATTTTTGCCCCCCTTGGGTGACTCGTCGCACACTTTTTGGCTTCTTTAACAAAAGCAAAGGGTTATCGTGGGTGACTAGCCGCACACCAGCACGGAACACTGTTACGCGACGACCACTCGTATGGAATTGCGCAATCCACGTCAGCGAGGCCGCTGGGCCGGCGCAGCGAGCGGACCGATCAAACTATCGGAGCGACGCCCTCCCCACTTTGTCAGCGTAAGACAGCCCGCGCTCTGACCCTGATTGCGGCCTCTCGCCTTCTTCTCTCAAGCCTTCAGCAACGCGTCGCAAAGCGCCCACAACCGCGAATCCGTCGGCGATCCGATCGTTCTGAAGCTGTACGGCCTCTCCGGAACCGGACCGAACAAAAGCGTGGCGGCTTCGCTTGCCAGACCACGAACATGTTCGATTTCCTTGGAGTCCAGCTCCTTGCGGGCAATCGCCGTAGTCAAGGCCAGAGCCAGAACCGACTGATGCCCGACCTGGGCCTGAACATAACGATCCGCGTGCTCGAACTCCTGATTGATCAGATAGGTGAGAAGGTCGGCGGGCCTCATGCCGAGGCGGTCCTGAAGCGTCTTAAATTGCGCCATCGCAGAGACCGAAACATGATGAGAAATGCGAGGAAGATTGCTGGCCAAGAAGAGGTTTCCTCCGAGAGGCTGGAAGCTGTGACTGACGAAAAAACTTACAAATTGAGGAAGTTGGATTGTTCCTGGGGCGCTAAGGCGAGGAAATCGCCTGAACCTCGGCCCCGCCCTGGATGATTTCCCTAGGCGCCAGGGGCGTCACGCCCTGGAAATCCTGTCCACATGAACCCGCCCGCCAGGCGTGACCATGTCGAGTCGGCGCGCCACCTCGAGCTCGCCGCCGTCACGAGAACACCCCAAATCTAATATTGTCGATTCGACGAAGGACGGGGCTGAGTCCGTGAAGCCTCAGAACTTCCCTGGCGGTCAGTCCTCCGTCCATGGATCCTTCGGACAGAAACCTCATCGCCGCTTCGGTCGAGCCGAAGACATCCTGGGAATCGCGAGCGACCTTGTCGAGAAGGCGGTCGATCCGCTCATCTCCAACCGGCACCCCGAGCGCTTCGCCATAACGCGCGACTTCGCTGCGGAAGTCGGTGATCGGCTCCCGGGGCGACGGTGCCGCCGGATATCCGAAAATCAAGTTTCGGAAGAAGTAAACCACCCCTGACATAACAACGAGCGTTCCGATGAAGATCGCGTAGCCAGCCATCTCGCCGACCTCCCAAAATAATCCAACATACCAGCAGATTCAGGAACTTCGACAACCACTTAACGACCTATTTGGACGCAATTTTGCGAACCCCCTTAGATCAGCGTCATTTCCTGTACGCATCTACAATCAAACTTTGGCAACGACGCGTCGGTCGATCAAATTAAAAAACGCGTACGCCATCACGCTTTCGCTTTACGAAAGGACGCCGACGCGCTACCACCGATTCATGACAAAATATTTCCAGGATCCCCACCTCTGGTTTTTGGACTTCACGTCATCAGCCGCCGAGAGGATGACAAATATCAAGGGGCCGGTTCAGCGAGACTGGCGGCGCCGCGGCCTTCTCCCCGAAACCGATGGGTGGGCGCGCCATTCCGCGAGCGAAATCATCGAAATGGCTCTCAGAGAAGCGATGTCCCAGTTGGGATTGCCGCACCTGGACCCAGACATTGACTTGAGCGCTGCCATGGTGGCCACCAGATCCTGGGCTGCATCTCACCCGGACTCGACAGGTTACGGCGAGGGCATAGATCCAATTCTACACCCTGCCTCACAGTTTCTGGGCACACCCAAATATCGTTACGCTTGGACCAAAACCCCGTGGACCAAGGGGCTTGAACTGAAGCTTGCCGCCAGCTCCCAAGAACTCGCCGCGGTTCTTGGCGACAATGACGCCGATATTTCTGTAGGCATCGCAGTGATTGATCTGAAAGCGCTCGGATTGGCGATAGTCGAGCGGGCAGACGAGCCGCTTTGGTATGTCAGCCCTGGCCCTTGCCCTGACGAGGTCACTATGGCGCAAAATCTGGCGGGGCAAGGGGACATCGCGGCTCAAGAAGCCCTCACAGCCATCGGCGTGGCTTGGGATATCAACGACGAGGATTACCAGTACCTAATTCAAGTAAACAGCGAGTTGTCGAGCGATCGCGTGTGGGATGATGAAGATTAGTTCGTTTACGTCCACATCCGAACTTCAAGACATAAGCGTCAATTGGGCCCAGACCCAAAGTTCATGCCACGAAGGGTCTACAGCAGGTTCGGAAGCCAATACGCCGGCGCCATCATCTGCACATTCGATGAGATCATCACCCCGAGTTTCAAATAGAGGTGTTGGCAAGGCAAAACCTCGATTTGCGCTCCCCACAAACATCACCCGCCGCGGCCTCACCCTGGCTGAGGCGGCGGAGTTGGCTGGCCTCAGCGAAGGTCGTTTCGCCGTGGCCCGCGCCAAAGGCGAATACCCCAAGCCCACCCTCCCCGGCGGCCGGATAGACCGTGTCCTGCTGGAAAAGACGATGGACCGGTTGAGCGGCATCGTCTCCGCCGAGGCAGAGCAGGATCCCCTGGCCGCCTGGGAACGCAAGCGCCATGCGCGTCAAGCTTAAAGGCGTCAACACCGTCAAGAAGCGGCTCAGTGACGGCAGCGTCGCCCGCTATCATTATTTCCGCGCCACCGGCGCCAAGCTGGAGGGAGAGCCGGGGACGCCGGAATTCCTCGCCTCCTATGCGCGAGCCGAACAGCAGATCCGCGACGGCAATACGCGCGGCTTCATCGCCGGTCTGGTACGCTACTACACGCGGTCGCCGGAGTTTCGCACCCAGCTCGCGGAGACCACCCAGCGAGAATACAAGCGCAAGCTCTGGGCCATCGAGGAAGAGTTCGGCGACATGCCGGTCGCGGCGCTGAACAATCCCCGCGTCCGCGCGCCCTTCATGGAATGGCGCAACCGGGTCGCCGAGGAGTCGGGGCTGCGTGAGGCGGACTACCGCCTGTCGGTCACGTCGGCGATGTTGAGCTGGGCCGTGCAGAACGGCCAGATCGACATGAACTACATCAAGGGCTTCAAGCGCCTCTACCGCTCGGACCGGGCGGATGTGATCTGGCAGGCCGCCGACATCGAAGCCTTCATGGCGAACGCGCCGCTGGAGATGCAACGCGCCCTGATCCTGGCGCTCCACACCGGACTCCGGCAGGGCGACATCCTGAAACTGTGCTGGACCAACTACGACGGTGAAAGCCTGACGCTCAGCATCGGCAAGAACGGACGCGGCGGCCTCAAGGCGCGCCCGGTCGCCATTCCCTGCACCCAGTCCCTGCGGACCATGCTGGACGGGATGGAGCGCACCCAGGCGGTGATCCTGACCACCACGACCGGCCGCCCCTACACCAAGCGCCATTTCGGGAGCCAGTGGCGGCAAGCGATGAAGGCGGCGGGGATGGAGGGTTCGCCGCTGCACTTCCACGACCTGCGCGGCACGGCGATCACCATGCTGGCCGAGGCCGGGTGCAGCATCCCCCAGATCGTCTCCATCACCCAGCACTCGCTGGCGACCGCGACCCGGATCCTCGACGTCTACATGTCCCGGACGCGTCACCTCGCCAACCAGGCCATCGCCCAGTTCGAGAACGCCTCGGCAACCAATTCTGCAAACCGGCTGCAAACCGCCGCGCCAAAACGCGCCAGCGGCCGTTCACCTCAAGGATGAAATATAATGATTTCAATGAGAAGAGATGGCGCACCCGGAGCGATTCGAACGCCCGACCCCCAGATTCGTAGTCTGGTGCTCTATCCAGCTGAGCTACGGGTGCGGCTGCCTTGCGGCGAGGGCGGGTCTTTAGCGGTAGAAATCGGCGGGCGCAAGCGGGGGAGTGCAGTTTATGCGCGGTCGACGGTTGGCGCGGGGGTCGGGACGGCCTAGGTCGGAAGGCGACGCCCTCCCTCGTCCGGACAACGCCATGTATTTCTTCCGCCGTCGCCTCGCCGCCCTGCTGATTCCTGTCTTGATCGCCGGGTGTCAGACCGGCGTGCTCGCGACACGGAGCGCGGCCGAAGCGAGCGCGCCGGTTCAGGCCCCGAGACAGGACCAGACACAAGCCCAGACACTGGCGGACGCCCCGGCGCGCGGCCCCTTCGTTGCGGCGGCCAATCCGCTGGCGGTCGAGGCGGGGATGAAGGTGCTGCGGCGGGGCGGGTCGGCGGTGGATGCGGCGGTGGCCGTCCAGGCGGTGCTGGGCCTGGTGGAGCCGCAGTCGTCGGGCCTGGGCGGCGGGGCCTTCCTGATGAGCTATGAGGCGGCCACGGGACATGTGACGGCCTATGACGGCCGCGAGACGGCGCCGGCCTCGGCCACGCCGGAGCTGTTCTACGAAAACGGCAAGCCGCTGAGCTTCATCGACGCCCTGTTGTCAGGGCGTTCGACCGGAGCGCCGGGCGCGGTGGCCATGCTGGCCATGGCGCAGAAGGATCACGGCAAGCTGGCGTGGCGCGATCTGCTCGGTGAGGCCGAACGGCTGGCGCGCGACGGTTTCGAGGTCAGCCCGCGCCTGGCCGGCATGATCAACGGCCCCGTGCCCCAGGCGCGCAGCCGGTGGGCGCAGGCCTATTTCACCAAGGCGGACGGCGAGCGGTATCAGGCCGGCGACGTCCTGAAGAACCCCGCCTACGCCCGGACAGTGGCGGCCCTGGCCGAGGAGGGGCCTGGCCTGTTCTATGGCGGCCGTATCGGTCAGGAGATCGCCCGGACGGTGGCGGAAGGACCGCGCCCCGGCGGCCTGACCGAGGCGGACATCGCCGCCTATCGCCCCTTGCGACGTGACGCCCTGTGCCGGCCCTATCGGATCTATGTCGTCTGCACGCCCCCGCCGCCGTCCAGCGGCGTGGCCCTGTTGCAGTTTCTGGAGATGGCCGAACAGACGCCGGATCTGCAGAAGGGCGCCGAAAATCCTGCGGCCTGGGTCGCCTTCGGCCGGTTGCAGCGCCTGATGTACGCCGACCGCGACCGCTATGTGGGGGATGCGGACTTCGTCGGGGTGCCGATCGCCGGCCTGCTGGATCCGGACTATGTCGCATCGCGCGCCGCCCTGGTTCCCACCCTGAACGGTCCCGCGACGGCCGGAGCCCCGACGGGCTCGCCCCCGCGCGGCGAGGACCGGACGGCCGAGCCGGGCGGCACCTCGCACATGGTCATCGTCGACGCAGAGGGGAACGCGGTCAGCATGACGACCACGGTCGAGAGCATCTTCGGCAACGGCCGGATGGTCGAGGGCTTCTTCCTGAACAACCAGCTGACCGACTTCTCCTTCACGCCGATGGAGAACGGCCATCCGGCGGCCAATTCGGTGGCGGCGGGCAAGCGGCCCCGGTCGTCGATGACGCCGGTGTTGATCCTGGATCGCCAGGGCCGTCTGGTCGGGGCCATCGGCTCGCCGGGCGGGTCCAGCATCCTGGCCTATGTGGCCAAGGCCCTGGTGGGGATCATCGACTGGGGTCTGCCTGTGCAGGCGGCGATCAACCTGCCCAATCTGGTGGTGCGGGGCGAGATGGTCGGCGCCGACACCGCCCTGATCGCGCCGGACATCCGCGACGCCCTGGCGGAGGCGGGGATCAGCCTGCGGCCCAATACGACCGAGACCTCGGGCCTGCACGGGGCGATGTGGCGCGACGGCCGGTGGGACGGAGGCGCCGATCCGAGGCGAGAAGGCGTGGCGGTGTCGGAGGTTCGCTGACGTTCGGCGACTCGACTGCGGATCAGCGGCGCGGCTTGATCGACAGCTGGAAGGCGATCATGCCCTCGTCCACATCGGTATCCAGGCCGTTCATGCCGCGCAGACCCTTGCCGGCGTCAATCTCGCGATAGACCAGGCCGACCGAGGTCTGTACGTCGCCCCGTCGATAGGCCACGCCGACCGAGGCGTCGCCCAGGAAACCGCCGCGATCCTGGGTATAGCCGGAGCGGGCGTAGTCGCCGTCGCGGGTGCGGGCGAAATTATAGCCGACCGCCCGGCCGGACCCGGCGGCGTAGAGATACCACCGGGGACGCTCGCCGAAGCGCGCGGTTCCGTCGGGGGCGAGACGATCCAGGCCTTCGCCGATCTTCAGGGTGGCCCCGGCCTCCGCCGATCCGCCGTCGCTGCCCAGGCCGAAACCGGCGTGGGGCGTCAGACTGACTTCCAGGCCGGAGGCGGTGTGCCCCACGGCGCCGCGGAAGCCGCGAACATAGCGCAGGTCATAGGCTTCCGCGTCCAGCTCGGCCCGGTCGATCGGCGTGACCGGCAGGGGCGACCCGTCGGCGCGACGCAGCCGCCCGGCGGTTTCCAGAGTGACCCGGTCGGTGAAGGCCTTGCGGTCGATCCAGATGTCATTGCGGCTGGTGGCGGCCAGACCTTCGGTTTCGGCCGGCCGCAAGGGCGCGCTCATCTCGATCTCGGATCCGAAACGGGCGTCGGGTGTAACGCGGAACCCACCCTGCTCGTTGAGATGCGCCGTCAGCGCCTGGGGGGTTTCGGGGGCGCGGTCGAAGGCGTCAGGAACCGAGGCCTGGGCGCGCACGTCGGCGAAACCGACTGACGCCAGGACAATCCCTACTCCAACGCTCCACACCGCTACGCGCATTCGGTCTCCCCACCGTCCGCTGTTACCCAGCTTGCACCAGATACAACCAGAGTCCAACAGACATTTTCACGACACTCTTTGGTCCCTTTTGAACGACGCCGCCGCGCGGGGGTTCCAGGCGTGAAAAAGGGCCCCGCCTGCGCGGAGCCCTTTCAGGTCTGACATCCAACCGCCTACTGGCAGGCGAGGCACTCGTCGTAGTCGGTCTTGGGCATGGAGAAGAGGTCGGGCTGGTTGGGGTCGATGACCGCCTCGGCCTTGTCCTCGGCGCCGGCGAAGGCGGCGCGCTGCACCGACTTGGAGCGCAGATAATACAGTGACTTCACGCCGCGTTCCCAGGCGGACCAGTGCAGCATGTGCAGGTCCCATTTGTTGACGTCGCCGGGGATGAACAGGTTCAGCGATTGCGCCTGGCAGATTTCCGGGGCGCGGTCGGCGGCCAGTTCCACCACCCAGCGCTGGTCCAGTTCGAAGGCGGTCTTGTAGATGCCCTTCTCGTCCTCATTCAGGGCGTCCAGGTGCTGGACCGAGCCCTCGTGCTCGAGGATCGAGTTCCAGACCGCCTCGGTGTTGATCCCCTTCTCGTCGAGCAGACGCTCCAGATAGGGGTTCTTGACCGCGAACGAGCCCGACAGGGTCTTGTGGGTGTAGATGTTGGCCGGGATCGGCTCGATGCCGGCGGACGTACCGCCGCAGATGATCGAGATCGAGGCGGTCGGGGCGATGGCCAGCTTGTGGCTGAACCGCTCCATCACGCCGCGCTCCTCGGCGTCGAGGCAGGGGCCCTTTTCTTCGGCCAGGACGCGGCTGGCCTTGTCGGCCTCGCGACGCAGGTGCTTGAACAGGCGCATGTTCCACGACTTGGCCATGGCGCTTTCGAAGGCGACGCCTTGGCCCTGCAGGAAGGAGTGGAAGCCCATCAGGCCCAGGCCGACCGAACGCTCGCGCTTGGCCGAATAGACGGCGGCCTTCATTTCCTCCGGTGCGCGGCGGATGAAGTCCTCCAGCACATTGTCCAGGAAGCGCATGATGTCTTCGATGAACTTGGGCTCTTCGCGCCATTCCAGGAAGGTCTCGGCATTGACCGACGACAGGCAGCAGACGGCGGTCCGGTCCACGCCCAGGTGGTCGCGGCCGGTGTGCAGCATGATTTCGGCGCACAGGTTCGACTGTTTGACCTTCAGGCCCAGCTCGCGCTGGTGCGGCGCCATCTGGCGGTTCACCGTGTCGGCGAAGATCATATAGGGCTCGCCGGTCTGCATCCGGATGTCGAGCAGCTTGGTCCACAGCGAGCGGGCGTCGACGGTCTTGATGACCGCGCCGTCCTTGGGCGACTTCAGGTCGAAGGTGGCGCCGGCCTTCACCGCCTCCATGAATTCGTCCGTGACGTTCACGCCGTGGTGCAGGTTCAGGGACTTGCGATTGAAGTCGCCCGAGGGTTTGCGGATCTCGAGGAATTCCTCGATCTCGGGATGATGGATGTCCAGATAGACGGCGGCCGAGCCGCGGCGCAGCGAGCCCTGGCTGATGGCCAGGGTCAGCGAGTCCATCACGCGGATGAAGGGGATGATGCCCGAGGTCTTGCCCGCGCCCTTGACCTTCTCGCCGATGGAGCGGACGCCGCCCCAGTAGGTGCCGATGCCGCCGCCGTTCGAGGCCAGCGAGACATTCTCGTTCCAGACGTTCTGGATGCCGTCCAGGCTGTCGCTGACCGCATTGAGGAAGCAGGAAATCGGAAGGCCGCGATCCGCGCCGCCGTTCGACAGGACCGGGGTCGCCGGCATGAACCACAGGCGGCTCATATAGTCATACAGGCGCTGGGCGTGTTCGGGATCGTCCGAGAAGGCGGTCGAGACGCGGGCGAACATGTCCTGATAGCTTTCGCCCGCCAGCAGGTAGCGGTCTTCCAGCGTCTTCTTGCCGAAGTCGGTCAGCAGGGCGTCGCGCGAACGATCCACCTGGACCGATTTCACGACAGTCAGATGCGGCTTCTCAGGGGTCGCGTTCGTCACAACACCTTGGAATTCCGTCGTCTTCAAAGCCTCGCCGCCAGCCATGGTCATCTGCGTCCTGAACAATAAACAGCCTAGAGCCACCTGCGTCGCCACCACATCATCTAGTGGCTTCCGCGCTCCCTGAGCCCACATATAGGGCGCACATGCCTAATAACCCGTCAACGTCTTGACGCTCGCTTTGTCGGCGAATCGGTCGGACAAGTCGTCCACGCCTGGGGAAAATCCAGCGAGCAAGCCAGCAAACCCCTCATGGGCGTTCGCAGTTGCGATATCACGAACGCGTGATCGGAACATAGGGCGAGCTTGGCCGTTTGGCCCGTCCATGACCGTTTCAGATTTCCGTCCCTTTTTGATACGCGCCCTGACGGTTGCGCGAACAGAGATCGCCGCTTTGACGGCCCTGTTCGTCGCCGCGATCGGCGTCATGACCTTCGTCGAGATCGCCGACGACATGACGGAGGCCGACGGCCAGGCCTTCGACCATCAGGTTCTGGCCCTGCTGCGCCCCTATGCCGACGACCCCGGCCGGCCCCGGGGGCCGTGGTGGCTGAAGGAGGCGGCGGCCGACATCACCTCGCTGGGCGGCATATCGGTGCTGGGCCTGTTCGCCCTGATCGTCATCGTCTTCCTTTTGAGCCAGAGGAAATGGCTGTCGTCCGTCCTGCTGGCCCTGGGCCTGATCGGCGGCGTGATGCTCAGCGAGGGGCTGAAGGCGGTGTTCGAGCGCGAACGCCCGCCCCAGGCCCTGCAGGCGGTCGAGACGATCAACGCCAGCTTCCCCTCCGGCCATGCCCTGCTGGCGACGGTCTTCTATCTCAGCGTCGCCGTCATGCTGACGCGGGCCTTTCCGCGTCAGAGGTTCAAGATCTTCGTCCTGGGCGTCGGCATGGTCATGGCCCTGCTGGTGGGGCTGACCCGCATCTATCTAGGGGCCCACTGGGCGACGGACGTCTTCGCCGGCTGGGCGGTGGGATCGGCCTGGGCAATGGTTCTGTGGCTGGTCGCCTATGGGGTCGCGCGTTGGCAGAAGCGTCACCGGGCGCCCCTGCAGGACGAGCCGTCGCCGATGGAAGCCGAGACACCAGAGCCGGAAACCATGGACGATCCGACCAAAGTCTAGACCCGTTTTCGCGTTGGACGCAGGGTAGTCTGCCCTACGACGCCGCCTCGATCTGAACAGGGCGGCGCGCAGACGGGAGATACGCCATGGACCATGCCGCCCTCTATGCCGAACGGCTGAAGACGCCGGACCAGGCGGCCGCCCTGATCCGGTCGGGCGCCAAGGTCGCGATGGGCGTGGGCGTTTCCCAGCCCCCCGCCCTGCTGAAGGCCCTGGCCGAGCGGGCCGAGCGGGGCGAGGTCGAGGAGGTGAACCTCTATTATCTGCTCTCCACCGCCATCGCCGGCGACACGGTGCTGCGCTACGAGCTGATGGACCGGATCCGGCCGTGGAGCCTGTTCCACAGCGCCGTCGAACGCCGGCTGGAACAGCGCGCCTTCGAGGAGGGGCGGCCCAATCCGGTTCAGTTCATCCCGACCGGCTTCCAGCAGTCGCCGCGCCTGCTATGCGACGAAGTCGGGGTGGACGCCCTGGTCTGCACCGTCTCGCCGATGGACGCCGACGGATTCTTCTCGTTCGGGACGAACACGGACTACGCCAAGCCGGTGTCGGAGACGGCGCGGACCATCGTGGTCGAGGTCAATCCGCACATGCCGCGCGTGTTCGGCGACTGCACCGTTCATGTGTCCAGGATCGCCGGCATTGTCGAACACCCCGCCCCCCTGCTGGTCGTGCCCAGGGCCGAGCCCCAGCCGGCCGACCTCGCCATCGGCCGGATCATCGCCGACCTGGTCGAGGACGGGGCGACGCTGCAAATGGGGATCGGCGCCCTGCCCAACGCCGTCTGCGACGCCCTGAAGGACCACCGCGACCTGGGCGTCCATACAGAAATGCTGACGCCGGGCCTGGTCGAACTGATGCAGGCCGGGGTGGCCAACCACGCCCGCAAGACCCTGCACCCCGGCGTCGGGGTCTTCGCCTTCTCGATGGGCGACCAGAACACCTATGACTTTCTGGACGGCAATCGCGGGCTTGAGGCTCGTCCGGTCTCCTATGTGAACGATCCGGCCGTGATCGCGCGCAACGCCAAGATGGTCTCGGTCAACGCCACGCTTCAGATCGACCTGAGCGGCGCCTGCTGTTCCGAGTTCCTGAACGGGCGCCAGTTCACCGCCTCGGGCGGACAGCTGGACTTCGTACGCGGCGCCTATGGCTCCGAGGGCGGCAAGTCGATCATCGCCTGCCATGCGACGGCGGCCAAGGGGACCTGTTCGCGCATCGTCGCCCGGCTGGACGGTCCGGTCACCACGCCCCGCAATGACGTCCACCTCGTCGTCACCGAATACGGCTGGACCAACCTGAAAGGCAAGTCGACCAGCGAAAGGGCCCGCGCCCTGATCGCCTTGGCCGCGCCCCAGTTCCGCGACGACCTGACGGCGGAGGCGGGACGGCAGAGATTGATCTGAACCCAGCCTTTCTGACCCAAGTTTGCGAGTCGTTATCGACTTTTCATTTCCGACGTCACGGCCTAAACCCCGGCTCGTCATCGGGGAGTAGCCGCCCGCAACGATCAGCGGGGCTCGCATCAACATACTTCCTCTCCCGGAGAGGATGGTGCGGGAACGGTCCGAGGCCCTTTTGGGGTCCGGATCACGGCAAGACCGGCGGCTTTCGCAGGGATGTCCACGCGGGGCCCGGCTGCGAACGCCACAGGTCCGTCCGCCGAGGCTCCCGCGCACACAGGTTCCTTCTTGGAAGCCTTTCTGATCTCGACCGGCCTGGTCTCCATCGCGGAGATCGGGGACAAGACCATGTTGCTGTCCATCGTCATGGCGGCGACCTGGCGACGGCCGACCCCCATAATCCTGGGCATTCTGGCCGCCACCCTGCTGAACCACGCCTTCGCCGCCCTGGCCGGCACGGTTCTGGCCCATTTCATCACCGGCGAATGGATGCGCTGGATCGTCGGCGTGGCCTTCCTGGGCTTCGCCGCCTGGGCCCTGATCCCCGACACCCTGGACGAACAGAGGGGCGAGGTTCAGCGCGGCTTCTGGGCCATCTTCTGGACCACCGCCTCGGCCTTCTTCCTGATCGAGATGGGCGACAAGACCCAGGTCGCCACCGCCATGCTGGCCGCCCGCTTCGAGAACCTGCCCCTGGTCGTGGCCGGATCGACCCTGGGCATGATGCTGGTCAACGGCCCCGCCGTCCTGCTGGGGGAGACGGCGGCGAAGAAACTGCCGCTGAGATGGATCCGGCTGGCTGCTGCGGCGGGCTTCGCCGCGACGGGACTGTGGATCCTGCTGGCGCCCTGATCCCTTATCGGAAGACCGTAAGGGCCAGGTGCTGCAACAGCATGATGGTCTTGGCGTCGCGGATGCGGCCGTCGGCGATCATGGCCAGGGCTTCGTCCAGCGTGGGCTCCAGCACCTCGATGTCCTCACCCTCGTCCGGATGGCCGCCGCCGTCGCCGATCCGCATCGACGGATCGTACTCGGCGACGAAGAAGTGCAGGATTTCGGTGACGGAGCCGGGGCTCATGAAGGCCTCGAACACCTTGCGCACCGCGCCGAGACGATAGCCCAGCTCTTCCTCGACCTCGGCGCGGATCCGCACCTCGGGCTCGGCGTCGTCCAGCAGGCCGGCCGCCGCCTCGATCAGCAGGTCGTCATAGCCGTTCAAATAGGCCGGCAGCCGGAACTGCCGCACCAGCAGCACGGTTCGCGCCGCCGGATTATAGGGCAGCAGCACCGCCCCATTGCCCCGGTCATAGTGTTCCCGGTCCTGGGTCTGCCAGACGCCGTCGCGCCGTTTCCAGTCGAACCGGGTGGTCTTCAGCACATACCAGTTGTCCGAGAGAAGCCGGGTCTCATGGATCCTGACGCGGTCCTTGACGGTCATCGGCTTCCCTCGGGAGTCTATCGCTAGGCCTTGCGGGCGTCGCGCTTGGCTAGGACGCGCAGGCGCAAGGCATTCAGCTTGATGAAGCCGGCGGCGTCCTTGTGGTCATAGGCCTGGACGCCTTCTTCGAAGGTCACCAGATCCTGGTCGTACAGGCTGTTGGGGCTCTCGCGGCCGATGACCGAGACATTGCCCTTGTACAGCTTGACCTTGACCACGCCCGAGACGTTTTCTTGGCTCTTGTCGATGGCGGCCTGAAGCATCTCGCGCTCGGGCGAGAACCAGAAGCCGTTGTAGATCAGCTCGGCGTATTTCGGCATCAGCTGATCCTTCAGGTGCATGGAGCCGCCGTCCAGGGTGATGCTTTCGATGCCGCGGTGGGCCGCGATCAGGATGGTCCCGCCAGGGGTCTCATAGACGCCGCGCGACTTCATGCCGACGAAACGGTTCTCGACCAGGTCCAGACGGCCGATGCCGTTGTCGTGGCCGTACTGGTTCAGGGCGGTCAGGATCGTGGCCGGCGACATGGCCTCGCCGTTGATCGAGACGGCGTCGCCCTTCTCGAAACCGATCTCGATGACGGTCGCCACATCCGGCGCGTCCTCGGGCGAGATGGTGCGCTGGTGGACGAACTCGGGCGCCTCGACCGCCGGGTCTTCCAGCACCTTGCCCTCGGACGACGAGTGGAGAAGGTTGGCGTCGACCGAGAAGGGCGCCTCGCCGCGCTTGTCCTTGGCGATCGGGATCTGGTTCTTCTCGGCGAAGTCCAGCAAGGCCTCGCGGCTGCGGAACTCCCACTCGCGCCAGGGGGCGATGACGCGGATGTCGGGCTCCAGGGCATAGTAGCCCAGCTCGAACCGGACCTGGTCATTGCCCTTGCCGGTCGCGCCGTGACAGACGGCGTCGGCGCCGACCTGACGGGCGATCTCGATCTGGCGCTTGGAGATCAGCGGACGGGCGATGGAGGTGCCCAGCAGATAGTCGCCCTCGTATTGCGCATTGGCGCGGAACATCGGGAAGACGAAGTCGCGCACGAACTCTTCGCGCAGGTCGTCGATGAAGATGTTCTCGGGCTTAATGCCCAGCTTCAGCGCCTTCTCACGCGCAGGGCCAAGCTCCTCGCCCTGGCCCAGGTCGGCGGTGAAGGTCACGACCTCGGCATTATATTCGGTCTGCAGCCACTTCAGGATAATCGAGGTGTCCAGTCCGCCCGAATAGGCGAGAACGACTTTCTTCACGGGCTTGTCGGCGGGGGCGGACATGGCGGCTCTTTCGGTAAACTCAGGCAGCAGGGATCGGGGAGTTGACGCGCGCATAAGACCGGGGGTCCGGCGATGCAACCTTTTCCGGGGCTCAGGCGCGCGAACATGAAGCTTTGTTCATGTTCATCGGGTCGCGTTGCCAGCGCACCGACCGTCGTTATGGTCCGGTCCAACTGTAACCCAAAGGATGTCATTCAATGCGCCGTACCGGTTCCCTCGTCGCTGCAGCCGCCCTTCTGGCGGTCACCACTCCGGTCTGGGCCTCGGCGCCCGCGGCGCCCGTTCAGGCCGCCGCGCCCGCAATCCAGGCCGCGCCGGTGTCCGAACTGGTCGCCGAAGTCGATATTCCCTACACTAGGTTCACCCTCGACAACGGCCTGACCGTGCTGGTGCACGAGGACCACAAGGCCCCGGTCGTGGCCGTGTCGGTCTGGTACAATGTCGGGTCCAAGGACGAGCCGGCCGGCAAGACCGGCTTCGCCCACCTGTTCGAACACCTGATGTTCGGCGGGTCCGAGAATGCGCCGGGCAGCTATTTCACCCCGATGCGCAACATGGGCGCGACGGACATGAACGGGACCACCTGGTTCGACCGCACCAACTATTTCGAGACCGTCCCGACCCCGGCGCTGGAACAGGCCCTGTTCATGGAAAGCGACCGCATGGGCTATATGCTGGGCGCCATCACCCAGGAGACTCTCGATCTGCAGCGCGGCGTCGTCCAGAACGAGAAGCGCCAGGGCGACAACCAGCCCTACGGCCTGAACGAGTACAAGCAGCTGGAGGCCCTGTTCCCCGAAGGCCACCCCTATCGCCACTCGACCATCGGTTCGATGGCCGACCTGGACGCGGCGTCGATGGAGACGGTGCGCGACTGGTTCCGCTCCAACTATGGGCCCAACAACTCCGTGCTGGTCCTGGCCGGCGACATCACGCCCGCCAAGGCGCGTGAACTGACCCAGAAATATTTCGGCCCCATCCCGCGCGGTCCGGTCAACACCCCGGCCCAGGCCGCCGTCCCGACCCTGGCCGCCCCGATCGCCGAGACCACCCAGGACCGCGTTTCCAACGCCCGGGTCCAGATCAGCTGGGCCGTGCCCGGCATGCTGGATGCGGACGCCGTGCCCCTCAGCGTCGGCGCCTCCGTCCTCGGCGGCCTGGCCAGTTCGCGCCTCGACAACGCCCTGGTGCGCGGTGAGCAGAGCGCCGTCTCGGTCAGCGCCTCCAACGGCGCCTTCCACCGCGTCGGCATGTTCGAGATCACCGTCGACGTGAAACCGGGCCAGGATCCGGCCGCCGTCGAGGCCCGCACCCGTGAAATCCTGAACGGCCTGATCGCTGACGGCCCGACCGCGGCCGAGGTGGAACGGGTCAAGACCCAGTATGTCTCGCGCACCGTCCAGGGCCTGGAACAGGTCGGCGGCTTCGGCGGCAAGGCCGTCGCCCTGGCCGAGGGCCAGCTCTACGCCGGCGATCCGGAGCACTACAAGAAAGAGCTCCAGGCCTATGCGGCGGTGACCCCGGCCCAGGTCCAGGCGGCGATGCGGAAGTGGCTGACCCGTCCGGCCTATACGCTGACGACCCTGCCGGGCGAGCGCGAAGCCTATCAGGAGGCGGCCGAGGCGCCGTCGGGGGCCAACCACACCCCGGCCCCGCCGATCGAGCGCGTGACCCGCATGCCCAAGCCCGAGATCGCCGCCGTCGCCAACGTCGACTTCCCGTCGGTCCAGCGCACGCGCCTGTCGAACGGCGTCGAAGTGGTCTACGCCCAGCGTGACGCGGTGCCGGCGACCAAGATCGCCATCGACTTCGACGCCGGCCTGGCCGCCGACGACGCGTCGAAACTGGGTCTGCAAAGCCTGATGCTGGACCTTATGGACGAGGGCACCCGCACCCTGAATGCGACCCAGCTGGCCGAGGCCCAGGAAACCCTGGGCGCCACCATCTCGACCGGCGCCTCGATGGACCGTTCGGTGGTCCAGCTCTCCGCCGTGACGCCGAACCTGCAGCCGTCGGTGGCCCTGCTGGCCGATGTGGTCAAGAACCCGGCCTTCGCCGCGCCGGAGCTGGAGCGTCTGCGCGCCACCCGCCTGTCGCGCATCGCCGCCGAACGGACCCAGCCGGCCGCCCTGGCCAACCGCGCCTTGCCGGAACTGATCTACGGCGCAGCCAGCCCCTATGGCCGCCCCTTCAGCGGCAATGGCGACGAGGCCAGCATCAAGGCGATCACCGAGGCCGACATCCGCGCCGACTACGCCGAATGGATCCGGCCCGACAACGCCAAGATCTTCGTGGTCTCGGACAAGCCCCTGTCGGACATCACCCCCGTTCTGGAGGCCGAGTTCGGCCGCTGGACCGCCCCGGCGGTCGCCAAGGGCATGAAGGACTTCTCGGGCTCCATCCCCGCCACCACGTCCCGGATCGTGCTGATCGACCGCCCGCAGTCGCCCCAGTCCTACATCCTGGGCGGCGAGGTTCTGGCGGCTCAGGGCACGGACGATCTGCTGGTGTTCAACGCGGCCAACAATGTGCTGGGCAACGACTTCCTGTCGCGCATCAACTCGGATCTGCGTGAAACCAAGGGCTGGTCCTATGGGGTCAACGCCTCGGTCGCCGGCTTCGTCGGTCGCGTGCCCTATCTGGTCACCGCCCCGGTCCAGGCCGACCAGACCGGCCCGGCCATCGCCGCGCTGAACGCCCAGTTCAATGATTTCCTGAAGGGCGGCAAGGGCGTGACCCCCACTGAGCTGGAACGCACCGTCAACGGCAACACCCGTCGCCTGGCCGGCAGCTACGAGACCTCGTGGGCGGTTCTGGGCGCCATGCGAGGCAACGACATGCTGGGCCGCCCGGACGACTACCCCGAGACGGTCGCCGCCCGCACCAACGCCCTGACGGCGGCGCAGATGGATGCGGCGGTCAGGGCCGCCCTCGACCCGTCGCGCTTCGTCTGGGTCGTCGTCGGCGACGCCTCGGTGGTCAAGCCGCAACTCGACGCCCTGGGCCTGCCGGTCGAGGTCCGCTCGGCGGGGCCGGCCGCCCAGTAGAGCGGGCCACAGCCTGAAACTAAGAAGGCCCGGAGAGCGATCTCCGGGCCTTTCTCATTGTTCGTTCCGTCGTGGTTGGATCAGTCCAGCGTCGCCCCGGTCGTGCGCATGATCTCGGCGCGCAGCTCGGGCAGACCCAGGCCTTTCTCGGAAGAGGTCAGGGCCACCACCGGGAAGGCGGCGGGGCGTTTGGAGATGGCCTTCAACGTGGCCTCTTGAACGGCCTCGCCTTCGCCCTTCTTCAGCTTGTCGGCCTTGGTCAGGACGATCTGATAGCTGACGGCCGCCAAGTCCAGCGCATCCAGCGCCTCCTTGTCCACGCTCTTCAGCCCATGGCGGCTGTCGATCAGCAGATAGACCCGTTTCAGCGTCACCCGGCCACGCAGATAGTCGCGGCCCAGGTCCTGGAACTTCTTGACCGTGGTCTTGGACGCCTTGGCCCAGCCGTAGCCGGGCAGGTCGACCAGCCGCATCCGGCCGTCCAGATCGAAGAAATTGACCTCGCGCGTCCGGCCCGGCTCATTCGAGGCGCGGGCCAGCTTGTGCATGCCGACCAGGCCGTTGATCAGGCTGGACTTGCCGACGTTCGACCGGCCGGCGAAGGCGATCTCCGGCAGGTCGGGATCGGGCAATTGCTCGATCTTGGCGGCGCCCATGATGAAGGTCGCCGGCCGCGCGAACAGGATCCGCGCGGCCTCGATGTCCTCAGGGGTGAACTCGGTTTCGTCGATCACGCGGCCTTCGTCTTCCGGATACGGGCGATGAAGTCGTCGATCGGGTTCTCCGCCTTGTAGCGGTGCATGATGTAATACTGCTGCAGGATGGTCAGGACGTTGGACCAGGCCCAGTAGACCAGCAGGCCCGCCGCGAACGGGGCCATGATGAAGGTGAAGACTAGCGGCATGAACTGGAAGATCTGGCGCTGGACCGGATCGGCCGCCGGCGGGTTCATCGCCGTCTGCAGCCACATGGTCAGGCCATAGGCCACCGCCAGCAGACCGATGCCCAGCGGCCCGACCAGCAGCCCGCCCAGCAGGGGCAGGGTCGCCGGATCCCACGGGATCAGGCCGAACAGGTTCCACACCACTGACGGATCGCGCGCCGACAGGTCGTTGATGAAGCCCAGGAAGGGCTGGTGCCGCATTTCGATGGTGACGGTCAGCACCTTGTACAGGGCGTAGAAGACCGGGATCTGCAGCAGAAGCGGAAGACAGCCGGCGACCGGATTGATCTTCTCCTTCTGGTACAGGGCCATCGTCTCCTGCTGCTGCTTCTGCGGATCGTCTTTGAACTTCTTCTTGATCTCCTCCATCTTGGGCTGGAGGTTCCGCATCTTGGACATGCTGGCGTAGGCGTTATTGGCCAGCGGGAACATGACCAGCTTGACGATGACGGTCAGGGCCAGAATGGCGACGCCGAAGCTGCCGACCAGGCCATAGACGTTCTCCAGGATCCAGAAGATCGGACGCGTCAGGAACCAGAACATGCCCCAGTCGATCGCATAGACGAAGCGCGGCAGGCCTAGGTTCTCTTCATAGGTTTTCAGAACCTCGGCACGCTTGACGCCGGCGAACAGGCGCTGGGTCTCGGTCGCGGTCGCGCCCGGCTGGATGGTGCGGGTCGCGCCCAGGATATTGGCTTCCAGCTGCTGACCGCCGTTGACGTCGCGGACGCGGAATTCGGTTTCGACCGCCTCGTCCTGCTGGGGCAGCAGGGCCGCCAGCCAGTATTTGTCGGTGATGCCCAGCCAGCCGCCGGTCGAGGCGTTCTCGATCCGCGGCTCTTTCAGCCAGTCCTTGTACTTCTTCTGCTCGGTGCGATAGGCACCCGGCTTGCCGAAGGTGCCGATGGCGCCCTCGTGGACGATGTGGGACGAACCGGCCAGCGGCGGCACGCCCTGGCGCTGGACGCTGCCATAGGGGGCGATGGTGATGGCCTGGGTTCCCAGGTTCTGGACCGTGTCTTTGACCGAGAAGACATAGCGATCATCGACCGACACCAAACGGGTGAAGCGCAGGCCCTGGCCATTGTCCCAAGTCAGGGTGATCGGGCTGGTCGGGGTCAGGGTCGAACCGGCGGTCAGGCGCCAGACGGTGTTCGGACCGGGCACGCCGCCGACCACATTGGGGCCGGTCCAGCCGAACTGGGCGAAATAGGCGTTCTGCATGCCCTGCGGGCGGAACAGTTCGACCGGCTCAGGCTTGTCCTGCGTCTCTTTGTAATCGGTCAGGAACAGGTCGTCGATCCGCCCGCCCTGCAGCGACAGCGACCCCTTCAGCGTGCCCGACTGGATCGGCACGCGCGCGGCGGTGCTCAGCGCCTGGCTGCGGTCGGTGACGAAGGTCGGTCCCTGGGGGCTCAAGGCCGTGCGGGCGGCGTTCTCGGCCGTCTGCGACTGTTCGGCCTGGGCCTGCTGCTGGACGGCGCGGCGTTCGGCCTGCGGACGCAGCACGGTGAACCAGTAAATTCCCAGGATCAGGGCCGAGCACACGATGAAGATGATCGTGTTGCGCGAGTTCTCGTTTTTCATGGATTCGGGCGGTCCTGGCCGGATGGGGCGCGGGCGGGCGAAGGCCGGTCGGCCTTCGGTGTCGCCAGCCTTGTAAGCGTCGATTTCACGTCGTCAAGCAGACGGTCCCACGCACGCTCGGTCGTGCCCATGCGGGCGATGAAGACATAGTCGCTGCCGGGCACGCCGTGGAGGGGCAACATGGCCCGTGCAGCCTCGCGCAGACGGCGTTTGGCGCGGTTGCGCACCACGGCCCCGCCGATCTTGCGGGTGGCGGTGAAGCCCAGGCCGATGTGCGGCGAACCGTCGCCGCGTTCCAGCCTCTGGATCACCACGCCGCCGCGCGCTTCGGAAACGCCTTTGGCGGCCGCCAGGAACTGGGGCCGCCGCAACAGACGTTTGATCTGTAAAGGGTCGCTCATGCGTCCTTGGCTCCGGACGCGAGAGCCGCTTACGCCGTCAGGCGCTTGCGGCCCTTGGCGCGACGGCGCGCAACAATCTTCTGGCCGTTCTTGGTGGCCATCCGGCTGCGGAAGCCGTGACGGCGCTTGCGCACGAGTCGCGACGGCTGATAGGTCCGCTTCACGGTCGGCTCCTGACGTTAAAAGGTTGGGCGACGGGGCAAGAGGCGTCCGTCGCAGGAAGGGCGGGCGTATAAGTCGCATGTCCGCGTGAGTCAACGCTCGGACGGCATTTCGGGAATGAAGAGCGTATGGCGAAACGAACGGCGAAGGAATGGGGCCTGCGACTGCTGCCGCTGGCGGTCATCGCCAGCCTGGTGGTCGCCTTCTTCGCCCTGGGCTGGAACCGCTATCTGTCGATGGATCTTATCCGCGAGCACGGGCTGAATCTCCAGGCCTACGCCCAGACCCATTGGTGGATCGCCTTGGTCGCCTTCATCGCCGTCTACGCCCTCGCCACCGCCTCCACCATCCCCGGCCCGGTCTTCCTGACCCTGCTGGGCGGGATGATGTTCGGCCCCTATGTCGGCGCCCTGGCCCAGGCCAGCGGCGCCACCATCGGCTCGGTCGTCATCTATTCCGTCTATCGCACCTCGATCGGCACCTGGCTGCGGGCCAAGTTCGAGGCGGACGCCGGCTTCATGGATCGGGTGGCCAAGGGGATCGACCGCAACGCCTTCACCACCCTGTTCACCCTGCGCGTCATCCCCAGCGTGCCCTTCGTCCTGGTCAACGCCACGGCGGGCATGATGGCGGTGCCGCTGCGGCCCTATGTGATCGCCACCTTCATCGGCCTGCTGCCCTCCACCTTTATCTACACCTGGATCGGATCGCAGTTGGGCGACCTGCTGCGGGCCGGGGTGCGGCCGGACCTGCCGATGCTGCTGCGCCAGTTCTTCTGGCCGCTGATGGGGGTGGTCTTCCTGTCCCTGCTGCTGCCCATCGGCATCAAGCTGGTTCAGATGATCCGCGCCCGACGCGCGGAGGCCGCCCCGGCATGAGCGCGCTGTTCGACAAGGCGGCGGCGGCGCTGAAACTGTCGCCCGAGGCGGCGGAGACCTGGCGCGAGCGGCTGCGCCCCCGCGCGCCAGACGGCCTGTCGGCGCGGCTGCTGCTGCTGACCGTGGCCTTCACCCTGGCGGTCGAGGCCCTGATCATGGGGCCGAACCTGGCCGCCTTCCACGAGCGCTGGCTGCGCGACCGGCTGCAGGCGGCCGAACTGGCCTCCGTCGGGGTCGAGGCCCTGCCCTATAGCGCGGTCGAGGACGATACGGCGGCCGAGCTGATGCGGATCGGCGGGGTCCAGGCCGTGGCCCTGACGGAACAGGGCGTGCGGCGCCTGCTGCTCCAGGCGCCCAATCTGCCCCGCGCGCCCGAACTGATCGACCTGCGCCAGCAGAACAGCTGGGCGCGGCTGACCGACCCCTGGCGCACCCTGTTCGGCCATCCGGACCGGTCGCTGCGGGTCCAGGCCAAGCCGCGCTATCGCTCGGGCGACTTCATCGAGATCGTCACCCCGGCCCAGCCGCTGAAGCTCGAACTGAAGGCCTTCCTGCTGAATAGCCTGCTGGTGTCCCTTCTGGTGTCCCTGACGGCCGGCGCCCTGCTCTACGGCGGTCTGGCCCTGCTGGTGCTGCGGCCCCTGCGGCGCGTCACCCGGTCGATGGAGCGGTTCGCCGCCGACCCCGAGAGCGAGGCCGAGGCGCCGTCGGACCGGCATGACGAGATCGGCCGGGTCGAGCGTGAGCTGTCGCGGATGCAGGAGGAGGTCCGTCAATCGCTGCGTTCGCGCGCGCGCCTGGTCGCCCTGGGCGAGGCGGTGGCCAAAATCAATCACGACCTGCGCAACATGCTGACCTCGGCCCAGATGGCGTCGGAGCGGCTGGCGACCTCGGCCGACCCCCAGGTGGCCAAGGCCCTGCCGCGGCTGGAGCGGGCGCTGAGCCGGGCCGCAAGCCTGTCGCGCAATGTGCTGGAGTATGGCCGCAGCGAGGAGCCGGCACCCCAGAAGACCCGCGTGGTCCTGACCAAGGCCCTGACCCTGGCGGCGGAGGATGCGGGGCTGGAGCCGGAGGGGGTGCGGCTGGTCAAGCAACTGCCGGCCCGGTTCGCGGTCGAGGCCGATCCGGATCAGCTGTATCGCATCCTGGTCAATCTGATGCGCAATGCGCGGCAGGCCATCGAGGCCGATGCGGGGCGGCCGGCCGAGCGGCGGGGCAAGGGGGCGATCACCGTCAGCGCCTTTGGCGAGGACCGGCTGTGCGTCATCCGCATCGCCGACGACGGGCCGGGCATTCCGCCGCGCCTGGCCGAGCGGCTGTTCGAACCCTTCGTCAGTTCCAAGAGCTCGGACGGCTCGGGCCTGGGCCTGACCATATCGCGTGAGCTGGCGGCCCTGCACGGCGGCGAACTGCGGCTGGTCCCCAGCGAAGGCGGCGGGGCTGTGTTCGAGCTGCGGCTGCCCGCCTGATCCCTATTCCAGCCCGTCGTCGGAGACGACGAAGGCCCGGTTGGCGGCCTTGGCCTCGGCGGCCAGCTCGTTCTGCACCAGATGCCAGCGGCGCAGCCGCTCGTAGTCGATGGCGTGTTCGGGCGAGGCGTCCAGCCAGTGGCGGAAATCCTCGATCTGCAGCCTGGCGTTGGGCGCGGCGGGATCGGGCAGGGCCGGGACGTTGGGCAGCTGGCGCGCCACTTCGGCGGGGATGGGGAAGTCTCCGGACGAGGTGCTGAGGATCATGGCTTGGGCTCGGTGGCGGGGGTGGCGTCAGAGAGGACCTCGACCATGACGCGAAGCTGGGCCGGGCGCCACCTTTTCGTCACGAGGGCGTTGTTGCGACGGATCTTCTTAAAGGCCAAGGTTGGTCGCGAGGGTCCGAACCCAGGAGATGTCCATGATCATCCGAACACCCCTGATCTGCGCCCTGCTGGCGGCGACCGTTGCGGGGTCGGCCCTGGCCCAGACGGCGACCGATCCCTATGCGGCCCCTGACCCCTACCGCGACCAGCGCGCCCTGCCCGATCCCAACGACCCGGCGGCGCGCGAGGCGATGGAGCGGGCGCGGGGCGAGGCCTATCACCGGGCCGACGACTCCAAGCAGACCGAGGAAGAGCTGCGGCTGACCCGGGCCCTGAACGCCGAGATCGCGGCCCAGAACAGCCTGGCCGACCGGGCCGACGAGGCGGCCCGGCTGGAGTATGATGCGGCCGTGGCCCGGCATCAGATCGAGGTCCGCCGGATCGAGGACCAGGCCCGGGCGGCGGCCGAGGCGACCCGGGCGGCGCAGGACCAGTACGACCGCGACTACGCCGCCTGGCGCGAACAGGTGCGGCTGTGCCAGTCCGGCTTCCGCGAGGCCTGCACGGCCCGACCCGCCTGGGTCAGGCCGCAGTAGGCCGGTCGGCTCAGCCCGCGACCAGGCTCATGTCGCGGCGGGCCATCATCCGGTCGAACTCGGTCCAGACGCCGTCGGCGCCGTGCCAGTTCCCTTGAGTCGCGGCCTTCGAATATTCGGTGGCGCGGGCCTCGAAGAAGTTGGCGTGCTCGACGCCCGACAGCAGGGACTGCAGCCAGGGCAGCGGGTTTTCCGTCACCCCATAGACTTCCGGCAGCTTCAGCTGGCGCAGGCGCCAGTCGGCGATGAAGCGGATATATTGCTTGATGTCCTCGGGGGTCATGCCCTGGACCGAGCCCATTTCGAAGGCCAGGTCGATGAACTTGTCCTCCATGCTCACCACCGTCTTGCAGCAGTCGACGATGTCGTCGGCCACAGTCTTGGTGACGGCCCCCGTCTCCTTGTTGAAGGCGTGGTACAGCTTGATGATGCCCTCGCAGTGCAGGCTCTCGTCGCGCACCGACCAAGACACGATCTGGCCCATGCCCTTCATCTTGTTCTGGCGCGGGAAGTTCATCAGCATCGCGAACGAGGCGAACAGCTGAACCCCTTCGGAGAAGCCGCCGAACATGGCCAGCGTCCGGCAGATGTCGGCGTCTGAATCCACGCCGAACTGGCCCATATAGTCGTGCTTGTCCCGCATGGCCTCGTATTCCATGAAGGCGCCGAACTCGCTCTCGGGCATGCCGATGGTCTCGAGCAGCAGGGCGTAGGCCGCGATATGGATGGTCTCCATATTGCCGAAGGCGGCCAGCATCATCTTGACCTCGGTCGGTTTGAACACCCGACCGTAGCGTTCCATATAGTTGTCCTGAACCTCGATGTCCGCCTGGGTGAAGAAGCGGAAGATCTGGGTCAGCAGGCTGCGTTCATTGTCGTTCAGGGTCGAGGCCCAGTCCTTGACGTCCTCGCCCAGCGGCACCTCTTCCGGCATCCAGTGGACCTGCTGCTGCTTCTTCCACATGTCGAACGCCCACGGATAGCGGAACGGCTTGTAGGCGGCGGACGGGGTCAGAAGACCGGCGCGGTCGGGGCGGATGATCGGGGTGATGGCGTTCATCGAACTGGACCTGAGAAAGCGATTCCGGAGAGGGGTTCACCATGCGACTCCGCACGCCCGGCGCCAAGTCGGAAATCACCTATTTGGTGATCACAAATTGTCCTACCCGCTACATCTTGTGGTTTGGATTGAGGAAACTGGGGACGGGCCTGGGGATGGTCCGGAGAGATCAAGCTTGGCCGGTCAAACACCGGACCTTGATCGCAGACCCCGCTGGAGACAGCATCTGACGGACTGAGCGTTGAAGATCGAGATCAAGGGAACGCCGCGATGAGTTTCACCGTCTATGGCGCCGCCGGGTCCGGATCGGTTCCGGTCGAGGCGGCCCTGACCCTGCTGGGCCTGGATTACACTGTGGTCGAGGCGCCGACCTGGGAGGGGGAGGCCGAGCGGGACAAGGTGGCGCCGGTCAATCCGATGCGGCAGTTGCCGGTCCTGGTCACGCCCGATGGCGAGATCCTGACCGAGAGCGCCGCCATACTGATCTGGCTGGCGGACCGTCATCATCCCGCCAGCCGTGCCGGGGCGGGGTTGGCGCCCGGGCCGGACGACGCCCGGCGCGGACAGTTCCTGCGCTGGATGAGCTTCGTGCCGGCCGCCATCTATTCGATGTACTGGGTGCGGGACGTGCCCGAGCGGCTGGCGGGCGACGATGCGGAGGATCAGGCGCGCATCCTGCAACGTACCGAGGACCGGATCGCGGAGTGCTGGGGGATCATGGACCGCCAGATCGAACCGGGGCGGTTCCTGCTGGGCGAGAGCCTGACGGTGCTGGACCTCTATGTGGCCGTGGCCAGCCGGTGGACGCCGCGCCGCGCGCGTTTCTATGAGGTCGCGCCGAAGATGGCGGCGGTGGTGAAGCGGGTGGATGAACTGCCGGAACTCAGGGGGTTCTGGGCGGAGCGGTTTCCGTTTGAGACCGGCTGATCGAGGGTCGAGTCCGCGGCGAAGAGCCCCTCCACCACCGCGCAAAGAGGCGCGGCGGTCCCCCTCCCCGCGAAGCGGGGAGGAGACGGTGCGACGGAACGGCCTGTCTCCTCCCCACAAGGTGGGGAGGTGGCTCGGAGCGCAGCGGAGAGACGGAGGGGTTCTTGAACGCGCCCCTTCTTTGGCCATTACAGTCGCCCTCTCGCTCACCTCCCCGTCGGCGAAGGCCGGCGGGGAGGACAGGCGGGAGCGTCAGCGAACGCCAGGAGGGGGCGACTCGGTGTCTAAAGCTGGGTCGGTCACCCCCACCGGCGGAGTCGCCCCCGCCTGGTCGCAAGCGCGACCTGTCCTCCCCGCGCGCCTTCGCGCGCGGGGAGGTGATGCCGGTCTGTCCCTTTAGCAGGGCGTTACAGTCTGTAGATTTTCTGCGCCCTGTCCCCAGCAAACATGGCCCCTACCGCGCATTGACCCGCCGCATCTCCGCCCTGATATGGCCATGACCGCGAGGCGCTCCCCCTGACCGCGCGGTCGGAGACGACGATGTTCAAAGTCCTGACACAGGCCGGCCCTTATCGGCGCGGCGGACGATGTAGCGGCTGAAGCCGCCCAATCCGTCACATCCAACCCCATCGGCCGGACGTCGAAGACGCCGGTTCCGCGCGCCTACACGCGCCAAGAAACAATCATCAGGAAATCTCTCAATGCGCACCGCCCTGCGGACGGCCTCGCCCGTCCTTCTCGCCCCCGCTCTTCTCGCAACCGTCTCCGCCGTCGCCCTGCTGAGCGCGGCCCCCGCCTTCGCTCAAGACGCCGCCGCCCCCCAGGCCCCGGATGAGGCCGCGACCGTGGACGAGATCGTCGTCACCGGCACCCGCGTGGCCAATCGCTCGCGTCTCGACACCCTGGCGCCCGTTGATGTGGTCACGGCCCAGAGCCTGCAGAACCGGGGCACGACCGAGTTCGCGACGGCCCTGGCCCAGTCCGTGCCGTCCCTGACCTTCCCGCGCCCCTCGGCCAATGACGGCAGCGACTCGATCCGCCCGGCGACCCTGCGCGGCCTGTCGCCCGACCAGACCCTGGTCCTGGTCAACGGCACGCGCCGCCACGCCTCGGCCCTGGTCAACACCAACGGCGTCGTCGGCCGCGGCTCGGCCGCCGTGGATCTGAACGCCATTCCGACCGCGGCCCTGGACCGGGTCGAGGTGCTGCGCGACGGGGCCTCGGCCCAGTACGGCTCGGACGCCATCGCCGGGGTGGTGAACCTGCGGCTGAAGGAAGCCTCCAGCGGCGGCGGCGCCAGCGTCACCTATGGCCAGTATCTGACCACGGTTAAGACCGCGCGCGGCGAGCGCGACGAGGAGGACGGCGCCACGACCACCGCCTCGGCCTGGCAAGGGTTCGCCCTGGGCGACGACGGCTTCCTGACCCTGTCGGCGGAATATCTGAACCGCGAGTCGACCAACCGCTCCGACTATGATCCCCGCGCGGCCGCCAACGGCGCCGTCACCGCCCGGTTCGGCGATCCGGACGTCGAGCAGTGGACCGTCTTCGCCAACGCCGGCAAGGGTCTGGGCAATGGCTGGGAGGCCTATGGCTGGGCCGGTTATCAGGACCGCGACAGCTCCGGCGCCGCCTTCCCGCGCCTGTCGGACAACGTCAACAACGTCACAAGCGTCTATCCGAACGGCTTCCTGCCCAAGGTGGCGGTCAATTCGCAGGACGCATCCCTGGCCGGGGGCCTACGCGGCGTGATCGCCGGATGGGACGCCGACGTCAGCCTGGTCTATGGCCGCAATGCGCTCGATTTCCGCACCGAGGATTCGCTGAACTCGACCTATGGCGCCGCGTCGCTGACCCGTTTCGATTCCGGCAGCCTGATCTATGACCAGCTGGTGCTGGGCGCCGACTTCAGCCGCCAGTTCGAGGCCGGCCTGTCAGGCGGGCCGCTGAACCTGGCCTGGGGCCTGGAGCAACGCTGGGAGAATTATCAGATCGAGGCGGGCCAGCCGGAAAGCTACAACCGCGGGCCGCTGGGGTCGAACACGGCCCTGTCGGGCGGGGCCCAGGGCTTCCCCGGCTTCCAGCCGTCGAACGCAGTGGACGTGGATCGCGACAATTTCGCCGCCTATGCCGACATCGAACTGCCGATCACCGAGAAACTGACCCTGGCCGGGGCGGTGCGGTTCGAGGACTATTCCGACTTTGGCGACACCCAGACGGGCAAGCTGTCGGGCCGGTATGACTTCACGCCCAACTTCGCCCTGCGCGGCTCGGTCTCGACCGGCTTCCGCGCCCCGTCGCTGCAACAGTCCTATTTCACCTCGACCTCGTCGGTGATCCAGGACGGGGCGGTGGTGGAGACCGGCACCTTCCCGTCGGTCAGCGCGGTGGGGACGGCCCTGGGCGGACGGCCGCTGAAGCCCGAGACCTCGACCAACTATTCGCTGGGCGCCGTGGTGCGGCTGGGGGCCTTCGACCTGACGGTGGACGCCTACAAGATCGAGATCGAGGACCAGATCGTCCTGTCCGAGCTGATCCGCAATCCGACCCTGCTGACCCCGCTGGGGGTTCAGGCCGCGCGCTTCTTCCTGAACGGGGTCTCGACCACGACGGAGGGTGTGGACGTGGTGGGCCGCTATCGCCTGCCGACCGACAGCGCGGGCGACTTCGACTTCACCGTGGCCGCCAACTTCAACGACGTCTCGCTGGACACCGACCTGTCGACCACCCTGTTCGGCCGCCAACGCATCCTGACCATCGAAGAGGGCACGCCGGACGTGAAAGTCTCGGCCGGGGCCGACTGGCGGCTGCAGAAGTGGGGCGCGACCCTGCGGGCCACCTATTACGGCGACGTGCTGCAACCGGGGTCGGTCGCGGCCAACGACTATCGCACGGGTGAGAAGACGGTGATCGATCTGGAGGGCCGGTATCAGCTGACCGACCGGGTCGGGCTGGCGGTCGGGGCGGACAATGTCTTCGACGAATATCCGGACGCGACCCCGGCCTCGCTGAACTCGAACGGGGTGCTGGGCTATCCCTACAACTCGCCGTTCGGCTTCAACGGGCGGTTCGTCTATGCGCGGGTCAACCTGACCTGGTAGGCGGCCTTATGCAGCCTGGACGTCGTCGATCCGGTGTTCGGCGGCGTCCATGGCCTGATCCATGGCGGCGTAGAGCTTGGCCTGGGTGATGGGCTTGGCCAGATGGGCGTCCATGCCGGCGTTCAGGCAGCGGGCCACATCCTCGGGCATGGCCTCGGCGGTGACGGCCAGGACGGCGATCTCGGCCGCCGGCCCGTCCAGGGCGCGGATGGCGCGGGTGGCGGCGACCCCGTCCATCACCGGCATGCGCACATCCATCAGCACCAGGTCGAAGGCGCCGGCCCGCACCGCCTCGACCGCCTCGCGGCCGTCGCCGGCCTCGGCGGTCTCGCAGTCGGCGGCCTCCAGCATGATCCGCATCAGGTCGCGGTTGGAGGGATGGTCGTCGACGATCAGGACCCGCATGCGCCGGTCCTGAACCGGCAGGGCGTCGGGGGTCGCGGCGACCTCCACGGCGGGGGCGGGGATCTCGACGGTGAAGGTGGTGCCCATCGCCGGGGCGCTCTCGACCCAGACGGCGCCGCCCATACGGTCGATATGGGTCTTGGCCAGGGCCAGGCCGACGCCGGCGCCCTCATGGGCGCGGCGGGTCGAGGCGTCGCCCTGTTCGAACAGGCTGAAGACGCCGGCCAGGACGTCTTCGGTCATGCCGCAGCCGGTGTCGTGGATTTCGAACCGCAGCCGGTCGTCGCGCCGCTCGACCTGGATGCGCACCCCGCCCCGGCCGGTGAACTTGACGGCGTTGCTGCCCAGATGGTGCAGAATCTGACGCAGGCGCCGGCCGTCGGTCAGGGCAGGGCCGTCGGTGCCGGGCAGGTAGTCGATGACGAAGTCCAGACCGCGGATGGTCGCCCATTCGCGCGCCGGCCGCACCGCCTCGTCCACCAGGGCGTGCACGTCCACGGGTTTGGAGGCCACCTCACCACCGCCGCTCGACACCTCCAGCAGGTCCTCGATCAGCCGCAGCATGGCCTCGCCGCACTGGTGCACGGCCTCGACCTGACGCCGGCCCTCGGCGTCCAGTTCGGGATGGCGCGACAGCAGGTCGGCGTAGCCGGTGATCCCGGTCAGGGGGGTGCGCATCTCGTGGCTCATCATGGCCAGGAAGCGGGACTTGGCGGCGTCAGACTTCTCGGCGCGCTGAAGGGCGGCGAGCGCGGTCTCGGTCCGGTCGCGCAGACGGGCGAACAGGCGTCGGCGCTCCGTCGACAGGGTGGTGATCGGCAGGGCCGTCGCCACGACCGTCAGCAGGAAGAGGTGGAGCACATTCATCTGGCGCATTACCGCCGGAATGGAGGCGAGGGCCGGATCCTGGCTCAGCCGGGTCAGCCCCACGGGGCCGCTGCCGATCAGGGTCGCCCCCACGGCGATGACGGAGATGAGGCCGACCGCGCCGGCCGTCCACGGCGGGGACAGGCGGAAGGCCAGCAGGATCAGTGGCGGGAAGATGATGAACAGGATCGGCGCCGTCGTCTGGCCGAAGGCAAACAGGGCGGCGGCGCACATCAGCCCCATCAACACCCCCACCTCGACCCGCGAGGCCTGGGCGTCATGGTGGAACCGATGCCGACGCGCCACCAGCAGCAGGGCCGGGGTGACGATCATCATCGCCAGCAGCTCCATGTCGAACAGATGGTGCAGGCGGAAATTGATCACCTCCAGCGGCAGCCGCCCGGTGACCAGAAGAATGACGCCCGCCAGCGAGGTGGTCAGGGCCACGGCCGGGATGGCGGCGCCGACGGCGAAACGAAACAGGCGTTTGGGCCGTCTCATGTCCAGGGCCGCGCCGCACAGGCGCCGGGCCAGCAGGGCCGCAACCATCACCTGCAACAGGTTCAAGGCGACATTGGCGACCGCGAAGACCGTCGGATCGCCGCGGACGATATTGTTGGCCAGATTGAGCAGGACGGCGCCGATCAGGACGCCCCGGGCCTTGTCGCGGGGCAGTTGCAGCACGGCGGCCAGCAGGACGGCGTTGGCGGGCCACATGACGGTGACGTCCAGCGCCGCCATGCTCCACTGCCCCAGCGCCAGGGCGGTGACGAACAGCAGGACATAGAGCCAGGGCGGCGGCCCCGCCTCGCGACCGGCGTCATGCCGGAAAAATCGCCAGCGCCCCCGTCTCAAGATCTTCTGCTCCCGTCCATACCGCTCAATTGACGGAGATTGCGTAAGAATCCCGTTCTTTCAGAAATAGGTAGAATTCCGCATAGGCGGTTCGTCTTGCTCAACCCGCCCGACCGACCGTACGATGAGGCTACGGATTTGGCGGCGACCGGCCGCTCTTTTGGAGTGTCCGCCCATGCGTCTTCTGTCCTGCGCCGCCGCCGCCCTGATCCTGGCCGCCGCTCCCAGCTTCGCCGCCGCCCAGACCGCGCCCGCCGCCCCGTCGGCGCCGGCGCCGGGCCCCGATGAAGCCGCCTTCGAGGCGCGCGCCGAGGCCTTCGGCAAGACGATGGAGACGATGGCGACCGAGATGCAGGCTGCTGCGGCCCAGACGGACAAGGCCAAGGCCAAGACCGACCTTGACGCCCTGCAGGCGCGCTATCAGCCCCAGGTCGACGCCTTCTCCGCCGATGTTCAGGCCTTCGCCAGCGCCCAGGGGGCGCCGGCGGATCAGCTCGCAGCGGCGGAGACGCAGATCAAGGCGATCCCCGCCATGGTCCGCGCTCAGATCGAGGCCGCCGCCGCTGCGCCGGCGCCCGCCGCGCCGCAATAGGTCGCCTTACCGCGATTTCACTTGAGGCCGGGCGGCCTTGGGCGGAGTTTGATCGGGTCGTCAACGGGGAAGCCACCCATGATCCGCGCTCTCAGCCTGACCGCCGCCCTGGCGCTCCTGCCCCTGTCCTCCGCCCTGGCGCAGGACGGCAAAACATCGTCCGCCGCCGCCAGCCCCGAGTCCGCCGAGGCCCGGCTGGAATCCGCCGCCGACGCCTTCGAGAAGCGGATGGAAGCCTTTGGCAAACGGGCCGAGGCCATTTCCGAAGACGCGAGCCTGAGCGAGAGCGAGCGCGGCCAGCGGATCGCCGCCCTCTGGTCCGACTATGCCCCCGACGTCGCCGCCTTCACCGCCGAGGCCACCAAACACGCCTCGGAACTGGCCGCCGAAGCCCTGAAGGACATCGACGTCGACGCCCTGGTCGAACAGGCCCTGAACGACCCCGAGGTTCAGCAGGCGATGGAGGAAGGGCTCCAGCAAGGCATAGCCGCCGGAACCGGCATCGCCCGCAACAGCGCCTGGACCAATCCCGATCCCGAACAGCTCGAAACCTACGGCCTGATCGCCCAGTACGCCCTGGATCAGGCGAGCGACTCCCTCGAGTCCGAAGACGAGGCGCCGGAGGCCCCGGAGGCGCCCGAAGCGCCGGAAGCGCCCGAGACGCCGCGCGCCTGACGGTGCGCCCTAAATAACGAAAGAGGGGGCGTCACCTCTCCGCGCGCGAAGGCGCGGGGGGAGGACAGGTCGCGCTTGCGACCAGGCGGGGGCGACTCCGACAGTGGTGACGACCTCAAGAGCGTCTGACGCCTGGTCGCCCCCACCTGGCGCTCGCTGACGCTCCCGCCGGTCCTCCCCGTTCGCCTTCGCGAACGGGGAGGTGAGAGAAGAAGCAACGCCTCTCCTTGACCGCGCGCGCGATCACAGCGACACGACGCCGCATGGCCGCCCTCCCCGTCGATCCGCACCTCTATTCGACCTTCCTGGGGGTCATGGTGGTGATGGCCATCACCCCGGGTCCCGCCAATCTGTTCGCGGTCGCGACCGGGGTGGAGAAGGGCCGGGCCTCGGCTCTGGTCGGGGTGGTCGGCATGAATTGCGCCACCCTGGTCTGGTTCGCCGCCGCGGCCCTGGGCCTAGGCGCCCTGGTCAAGGCCTTTCCCGACGCCTTCCACCTGATCGCGATCCTCGGCGCCCTCTATGTCGCCTGGCTGGGGATCAAGGCCCTGCGCGGCGCCGTACAGAACACCGCCCCGACCGACCCCCAGCAGCCCGATCACGCCGTCGCGGTGCGCAAGGGCCGCAGCGCCTTCGTCGACGGGTTCGCGGTCCAGATCGCCAACCCCAAGGCCATATTGTTCTTCACCGCCGTCCTGCCGCCGTTTCTGGACGTCGACCGGCCCGTGGCGCCGCAGCTGGCCCTGTTCGCCCTGGCCGTGATCGGCATGGATATGATGTCGATGAGCGCCTACGCCCTGTCCGGAGCCGCCCTGTCGCAGCGCATGCAACAGCCCCGGTTCCGGCGCGGCTTCGGCCTGTTCGTCGGGATCCTTTTGCTGACGGCGGCCGTACTGATTGTATTAAGGCTCTAGACGCAGTCGAGCTTCCTCCTAGATTGACGGGGAACATGGCCGTTCATGCGCCGTTCAGCCGCCAGCGCGCCCGAATGGGCGATCAAGGAGTTGATTTCATGAAAGCCCTACCCAGAAACAGAACGACGCTCCGGGCCCTGGCCCTGACCGCCGTCGCGGGCCTGGCCCTGGCCGCCTGCGCCACCGCCACCCCCTATCAGCCCGCCGGCTTCAACGGCCAGCGCGGCGGCTATGCCGAACAGCGGGTCGAGTCGAACCGCTTCCGCGTCAGCTTCGCCGGCAATTCGGTGACCTCGCGCGAACAGGTCGAGATGGGCCTGCTGCTGCGCTCGGCCGAACTGACGGTCGAGAACGGCTTTGACTGGTTCGCCACCGTCAATCGCGCCACCGACCGCGACACCCGCTACGTCACGACCCCGGACCCCTTCTACAGCCGCTACAACAGCTTCTACGGCCCCTACTGGGGTCCGTCGTGGCGCTACTACCGCGGCGGTTTCTGGAGCCCGTGGGACAGCTGGGACAACGACTTCGACACCCGGCAGATCGACCGCTACGAGGCCAACGCCGAGATCATCATGGGCCGCGGTCCCAAGCCCGCCGGCGACCCCAACGCCTTCGACGCCCGCGAAGTGGTCCAGAACCTCTCCTCGCGCGTCACCCGCCCCCCGGTGCGCTGAGCGCCGTGTAAGCAAAAAGGAAAGGCCCGGAACTGCGGTTCCGGGCCTTTGTCGTTTCAGGGCGCGCCCGCCTATTTCATGGCCGCTAGGGCGTGGCCGGCGATTAGGGCGTCCGCCAGACCGTGCGGATTGCGGACATTGTAGTTCTCGGTCGTCACCACCACGACCGTGTCCAGGTCCGGAACGATCACCACCTTGTTGCCGCCGGTCCCGGCCATCGCCCAGGCCGGGTGGGCCACGCCGTTGACCTGATAGGTCGGCAGCCAGATCAGATAGCCGTAATCGCCCCGTTCGGGATCGACCGTGGAATGGGGGGCGGTCATGGCCTTCGTAAAGGCCTCCGGCAGGACTTGGCGCCCGTCCCAGCGGCCCTGGTTCAGCAACAGCTGGCCCAGGGTCAGCAGGTCGCGGCTGCGCAAGCCCAGGCCGCCGCCGCCCTGGGCCAGACCCAGGGGCGAGGTCTGCCACTGCTCGCCCTCGATCCCCAGCGGGCCGAACAGGGCGTCGCGCGCAAAGGCCTGAAGCGGTTCGCCCGTCGCCGACTGGACCACGGCGCCCAGGGAGGTCACGCCGGCGGTGCAATAGCTGAAGGCCCGGCCATAGGGCTGGTCCGCCGGTTTGGGGATCCAGGCGGGGAAGCCCCGGATCGGCAGGTCCAGGGCGAACTTCACCCAGTCCTCGATCAGATACATCCGCTCCTCGTTGCCGCGCGAGAAGGAGTTGTCGTCGTCGCATTCCAGCAGCGAACTCATGGTCAGCAGGTCCTCGACCGTGATCGCGGCCTTGCGCGGGTCGGGATTGTCGAACGGCCCATGGTCGGCGACGAACGGCAGGATCGGGGCGTCCACGCTGGCGATGTCGCCGCGCGCGACGGCGGCGCCGACCAGCATGGCGGTGACGGTCTTGGTCACGGACCGGGTGTTGCGCCGGCTCTCGCGGCCCGCTTCATCGAAATAGACCTCGTGCACCAGCCGGCCGTGGCGGGCGATCAGGACGCTGGTGATCTTCTGGAAGGTCCCGGCGCGGACGGCGGCGTCCATGGCCGCCAGCCCCTCGGCCGAGACCCCCTGGCTTTCAGGCGCGGCGACGGGCCAGGCCGGTTCGGCCGCGACGGGGGACGAGACGAGAGCGAGCCCGAGGGCCGCGACAAGCAGAGAACGCATGACAATCCTTGAGAGAGGCGAGACCCGACGTGTCGCAGACGGCGCGCGCCGGGTCTTGAACAGGTGAAACCGGCTCAGGCGAACAGGGCGCGATAGCGGCCGGGCGTCAGGCCGTAGATATGCCCGAACTCGCGGGTCAGATGGCTTTGATCGGCATAGCCGCCGAGCGCGGCCAGTTCGGCCAGATCCACGCCCCGGGCCAGTCGTCCGGCGGCGCGATCGGCCCGCGCCTGGCGAATGGCGGCCGCCGGCGAGCGGCCGAAATGGCGACGATAGCGGCGCGCCAGCGAGACGGCGTGGACGCCGACGATGCGGGCCACGGTCGCCACCTCCAGCCCCGGCTGGTCGGCCAGGTCGTGCAGAACCTCATGGGCCCGCAGCAGCCATTCGGGCGCCGGGTCCTCGTTCAGGTCGCCGGGGGTCAGCACCGCCGCCGCCAGATCCAGGGTCAGCCCCTCCATCGCCACGGCGTCGCCCGCCGCGAACCGGCCGGCCACCCCGATCAGACGTCGCGCCGCGCCTTCAGCCAGGGCTCCGCGCAACCGCATCGGGTCGCCGCGCCTGGCGCTCTTCGGCGGATCGAAGCTGATCGACAGGAAGCGGCCGCCGGCGTCGGTGAAACAGTCGCGGTGTTCCACGCCCGGCGGATTCCACACCAGGGCGCCGGGGCCGAAGGCGGCGCCCTTGGGCGTCAGGGGGTCATGCGCCAGGCTGCAATAGCCGTTGTCGAGCGCCAGGATGAAATGGGCGTCGTCATGGGCGTGAAACACGACGCTCTCGGGCGGACGGTCGGCGATCCACAGGCCGACGCGAAACCCACCGGCCTCGACCGTCCGCGAGGCGGCGCCGAAGAAGTCGCCGGACGACAGATGTGGTCTGGCCATGAACCGATCCCCACGCGGCGTCTCCCGCCACGCTTGGCATCATGCGCGGGACTGACGCAAAGAAAAAGGCCCGGAACCTGGGTTCCGGGCCTGTCTCTGTCGGCGCCTGCGTACCCCGGACTAGTCCAGGGTGCGCTTGATCTCTTCGACCGTGAAGCACTCGATGTAGTCGCCTTCCTTGATGTCCTGGAAGCCCTGGAACTGCATGCCGCATTCCTGGCCGGCCGTGACTTCGTTGACCTCGTCCTTGAAGCGTTTGAGCGTGTTGAGCGTGCCCAGTTCGAGCACGACCACGTCGTCGCGGACGATACGGACGCGGGCGCCCTTGCGGACCACGCCTTCCGACACCCGGCAACCGGCGATCTTGCCGATCTTGGAGATGTCGAACACCTGCAGCACGGCGGCGTTGCCCAGGAAGGTTTCCCGTTGCAGCGGCGCCAGCATGCCGGACAGCACGCCCTTAATATCGTCGAGCAGGTCGTAGATGATCGAATAGTAGCGGATCTCGACGCCCTCGCGCTCGGCCAGATCGCGCGCCTGTTTCGAGGCGCGGACGTTGAAGCCGAGGATCGGGGCCCCGGCCGACTTGGCCAGGTTGACGTCGCTCTCGGTGATGCCGCCGGCGCCGGAATAGACCGTGCGGGCGCGCACCTCGTCGGTGCTCATCTTGTCCAGCGAACCCATGATGGCTTCGGCGGAGCCCTGGACGTCGGCCTTGATGATGACCGGCAGTTCCGAGGCCTTCTTGGACCCCAGCTTGGCCATCATGTCGACCAGCGAGACCGAGCCGCCCGAGACCTGGGCCTTTTCGCGCTTCACCCGCTGACGGTATTCGGTCAGCTCGCGAGCGCGGGCTTCGGATTCCACCACGGCGAAAACGTCGCCCGGAGACGGGGCCTCGTCCAGACCCAGGATCTCGACCGGGACGGACGGACCGGCTTCGGTCAGCTGCTCGTTGCGTTCGTTCAGCAGGGCGCGAACCTTGCCCCACGATCCGCCGGCCACGACGATGTCGCCGCGCTTCAGCGTGCCGCGCTTGACCAGGACGGTGCCGACGGGGCCGCGGCCCTTGTCCAGCTTGGCCTCGATGACCACGCCCTCGGCCGAGCGATCGGCGTTGGCGCGCAGGTCCATGACCTCGGCCTGGACCAGGATGGCTTCCAGCAGGCCGTCGAGGTTCATCCGCTCCTTGGCCGAGACCTCGATGATCTGGGTCTCGCCGCCCAGGTTTTCGGCGATGACTTCGTGCTGCAGCAGCTCGTTGACGACCTTCTGAGACGTCGCCCCCGGCTTGTCCATCTTGTTGACCGCGACGATCAGGGGAGCCCCGGCCGCCTTGGCGTGCTGGATGGCCTCGATGGTCTGAGGCATGACGCCGTCGTCGGCGGCCACGACCAAGACCACGATGTCGGTCACATTGGCGCCGCGCGCCCGCATGGCCGAGAAGGCGGCGTGGCCCGGGGTGTCCAGGAAGGTGACCTTCTGGTCGTTGTCCAGGCGCACCTGATAGGCGCCGATATGCTGGGTGATGCCGCCGGCTTCGCCGCCGGCGACGTCGGTGGTGCGCAGGGCGTCCAGCAGCGAGGTCTTGCCGTGGTCGACGTGGCCCATGATGGCCACGACGGGGGCGCGGACTTCGGCCGCTTCGGCGTCGTCGGCGTCGCCCAGGAAGCCGAACTCGATGTCGGATTCAGAGACGCGCTTCACCGCCATGCCGAACTCCTCGGCCACCAGTTCGGCGGTGTCGGAATCGATCACGTCGTTGATCTTCATCATCAGGCCCTGTTTCATCAGGAACTTGATGATGTCGACGCCGCGCACGGCCATCCGGTTGGACAGCTCCTGCACGGTGATGACGTCAGGGATGACCACTTCGCGCGGACGGTTGGGCGCGTCGGTCGAGCCGCCTTTACGCTTTTCCTTCTCGCGTTCGCGGGCGCGGCGGACCGAGGCCAGCGAGCGCATGCGCTCGGCGGCGTCGCCGTCGCCGACCACGGACTGAATGGTCATGCGGCCTTCGCGGCGCTTCGGCTCGCCGCGCGTGCGGCTGACCGCCTTGCCGGCGTCGGAGAAGCGCTTCTCGCGATCGTCGTCGCGACCGACCGGACGGCCGAAGCCCGCGCCGGGCGCACGGGCCGGACGCAGAACATTGGCCTCGGCCGGGGGTGCGTTCGGGGTCGGACGGCCGCCAGGGCCGTTGCGCGGACCGCCGGGACGGGCGGCGCCCGGGGCCGGACGCGGGTTCAGGGCCGAGTAACGGACGGGTTCAGCAGGCTTGGCGCCTTGCGGACGGCCGGCGCCGCCGGGGCCCGGACGGGCGCCCTGGGGACGGTCGGCTTGCGGACGATCCGTCTGCGGACGATCCGTATAGGACCGTTCGCCGCCGCCCATGGCCTGTTCACGGGCCGAACGGCCGCCGAAGGCGGGACGCTCGGGCGCCGCGCGTTGCGGATTGCCCGGCTTGGGCACGCGCTGGCCAAAGTTGACGACCGGACGGGCCGGAGCCGCCGGACGGGCCGGAGCGGCGGGCGCCGCGGGCGTCGGGGCCGGCGTGGGGGCGGCCGGAGCCGGAGCCGGCGTCGGCGCGGCGGCGACGGGCGCGGCCGGCTTGGGCGCGGGCTTGGCCGGAGCGGCGGGCGCGGCGGCGGTCAGCTTGGCGGCCTCGGCGCGGGCGGCTTCGGCGGCGGCCTTGGCGGCGGCGGCCTCGTCGCGCGCAGCCTGGGCGGCGCGTTCGGTGGCGGCGGCCTGTTCGCGCGCAGCGGCTTCAGCCGCGGCCTTGGCGGCGGCGTCGGCTGCAGCCTTGGCGGCGTTGGCCTGGGTGGCCATGGCGATGGCGCGGCGACGCGCTTCCTGCTCTTCAGGCGACAGGGCGCCGCCGGCCGGTTGCGACGAACGCTGGCCCTGGGGCCGGTTCTGCGAAGCGGCCTGTTGCGGGCGCGCGACGTCGAAGCCCTGCGGGCGTTGCGGCCCGCCGGCGCCGGGTCGGCGCTTGGTCTCGACCACCACCGTCTTGGACCGCCCGTGGCTGAAGCTCTGCTTCACGGTTCCGGTCGGGACCGATCCCACAACGCGCGGCTTCAGGCTCAGCGGCGCGCGCGGCCCCGTCTGGGACGGCGTGCCGCCCGGAGTGCCCTGGCCCGAACCCTGGCCTTGGTTGGTCTTGTCGTTTTCGTCGCTCATACGGTCGCTTTAATAGGGCGGAAAATCCCGCCGTCGTCTCAATGCACATGAACGACCGTGAGCCCGTCTCCGCCCTTGGAGACAGGCCCTCGGCCGCCAAAATCCTTAGCTCGCCCCACCTTTATCAAGGTCAGTCGGGGTTGCTCCCGCCGATCCGCCTTCGACACCGGAAATCTCCCAGTGAGGAGGGCGAAGCGGCCGAAATCCAGCCAATCGTTCGACCTCCATGGTCCACCGATCGGCCCGTCCGCCCGCAAGCAGGACGGCGTGTATCGCATTTTCCAGCCCAAGGGCCAAACTCAAATCGTCCACAGTGAACGCGCCGCAGATTTTCGCGGTCTGATGGCGGGCCAGGGCGAGGATTTTGCCACGCCCGTCAGCCGAGCCGTCGGCGGCCTCGATCACCCAGGCGACCTTGCCGGCCCGCAGATTGGCGGCGGATTTTTCGAAGCCAGAGATAAGCACGCCTTCGCGCCGGGCAAGACCCAGCTGGTCGAGACAGCGCCGGAACAGCAGCCGTTCGACGACATCGGCCAGGTCGGCCGGGGCGGTCAGCTTGGTTTTGGCCGAGCGGGTGAAGCCGTTCTTCTTGACCGCCGTCTCGACCGAGGCGCGGCTGGCTTCGACCCACAGGCCGCGTCCGGGCAGTTTCCTGCCCAGGTCGGGAACCACCTGGCCATCGGGCCCGGCGACGAAACGGATCAGGCGAGATTCGTCCATGACCTCGTGAGAGACGAGGTCCCGGCGTTCCCGATCAATCGTTGCGTCGCGCAAGCTCATATGTGGCCAGGTCTCCCATCACGCGTTCGACGGTTCGGAGTCGTCCTCGGCGAGGACCTCCGTATCGTCGGAAGTTGCGTCTTCGGAACCGTCGGCGTCGGCTTCGGTTTCAGCCGGCGCGTCGCCGAACACCTGGTCCGGGTCGTATTCGCCGTCGGCGAAGTCTTCCTCGGCCTCTTCCGGCGCAGGCTGCGGCAGTTCCGAGGCGTCGATCCAGCCGGCGGCCACACGGGCCTGGAGGATCAGCATTTCGGCGTCTTCCTGGGCCAGGTTGAAGCTTTCCAGCACGCCGGGGACCTTCACCCGTTCGCCGTTCTTCACTTCATAGCCGCCGCGGATTTCGTCGGTGGCCAGGTCGGCCAGGTCCTCGACGGTCTTGACCCCGCCCTGACCCAGGGCGACGGCCATGGCCAGGGTCACGCCCGGCACCTGCAGCACGCCGTCCTCGACGCCCAGTTCGACGCGCTTGGCGTCCAGCTCGGCGGCCTTGCGGTCCAGGAAGTCGCGGGCGCGGGCCTGCAGCTCCTCAGCGGTCTCTTCGTCGAAGCCTTCGATTTCCGAGACCTCATACGGATCGACATAGGCCAGGTCTTCCACCGTGGCGAAGCCTTCGGTGACCAGCAGCTGGGCGATGACCTCGTCCACGTCCAGGGCTTCCTGGAACAGGCCGGTGCGCTCGCTGAACTCGCGCTGGCGACGCTCAGAGTCCTGGGACTCGGTGATGATGTCGATCTGCCAGCCGGTCAGCTGGCTGGCCAGGCGCACGTTCTGGCCGCGACGGCCGATGGCCAGCGACAGCTGTTCGTCGGGCACCACGACTTCCACGCGGCCGGCTTCTTCGTCGAGCACGACCTTGGAGACTTCGGCCGGGGCCAGGGCGTTGACGATGAAGGTCGGCTCGTCCGGGTTCCACTGGATGATGTCGATCTTCTCGCCCTGCAGTTCGGCGACGACCGCCTGAACGCGCGAGCCGCGCATGCCGACGCAGGCGCCGACGGGATCGATGGAGCTGTCGTTCGACAGGACGGCCATCTTGGCGCGCGAGCCCGAGTCACGGGCTGCGGCGCGGATCTCGATCACGCCGTCATAGACTTCCGGCACTTCCTGGGCGAACAGCTTGGCCATGAAGCCCGGATGGGCGCGCGACAGCATGACCTGCGGGCCCTTGGCCTCGGGCCGGACGTCGTAGATGTAGGTGCGGATCCGGTCGCCGATGTTGAACACTTCGCGCGGGATGGACTGGTCGCGGCGCATGACGCCCTCGCCCCGGCCCAGATCGACGATGGTGTTGCCGTATTCGACGCGCTTGACCGTGCCGTTGACGATCTCGCCGACGCGATCCTTGAACTCTTCGTACTGGTTGGCGCGCTCGGCCTCGCGGACCTTTCCGGTCACGACCTGGCGGGCCATCTGGGTCTGGACGCGGCCGAACTCGAACGGCGGCAGGGTCTCGACATATTCCTTGCCGACGACGGCTTCCGGATCGCGCTTGGAGGCGTCGGTCAGGCGCACCATGGCGCTGTCGTTGAACTCTTCCAACTCGTCTTCCGGCTGCCAGTCGTCCTCGACGATGGTGACGTGACGGGTCAGGGCCAGTTCGCCGGTCTTGTGGTCGATCTTGGCGCGGATGTCGTGATGGGCGCCGTAACGCGACTTGGCGCCCTTCTGGATCGCTTCTTCAATCGCCTCGATGACGACTTCGCGCTCGATGTTCTTTTCGCGGGCCACGGCCTCGGCGATCTGCAGCAGTTCGAGGCGGTTGGCGGAAATACCGGTGACGGCCATCAGGCGTTGTCCTCAGAAGGGGTCGTGGTGTCGGTTGTGTCTTCGGCGGCCCCGTCCTCGGGAGTGCCTTCGGGCAGGCCGTCGTCTTCAGGTTCGCCCCGCGCGGCGCGAATGGCGGCGCCCCGTTTCATCAGGGCGTCGGTCAGGACCAGTTTCGCATCGCTCAACCAGTCGAAGGGGATCAGGGCGGTCTCTTCCTCGCCGTCCAGGTCGACCAGGACATTGCCGTCCTCATAGCCGGCCAGCACGCCCTTGAACCGCTTGCGGCCCTCGATCATCCGGTCCGTCTCCAGCCGCGCCTCCTCGCCCTCGAACAGGTCGAAGTCGATGGGCCGGGTCAGGGGGCGGTCGATGCCGGGCGACGAGACCTCCAGCATATATTCGCCGGCGATGGGGTCGGCGGCGTCGAACACCTCCGACACGGCGCGGCTCAGCTTGGCGCACTGCTCGACCGAGATGTCGCGGTCGGACGGGCGTTCGGCCATGATCTGCAGACGCTGGCGTTTGGAGCCGGTCATCAGGCGGACGCGCACGACCTCGAGGCCCAGCGACTCCGCAATGGGGTCGATCAGCTCGAGCAGTTGGCGGTCCTGGGCGGTTCTTGCGCGCAAGCGGCGATTATCCAAAACAAAAGCGGCGGTCCGTCCGGGCCGCCGCTTGGAACGACGCCGTTGGACGCCGGTCTAACGATGTGGAGGGCCGTATAGGCGTTTCACATTCGCTTGTCAGCCCTCTTTGTTTCGGGGGCGGTGGGCGTCCGCCTCAGATCAGCGCCAGCCGCCCCAGATAATCCATCTTGCTCAGCGGCACGCCTTCCTTGCGCAGGATGGCGTAGGCGGTCGTGACGTGGAAATGGAAGTTCGGCAGGACGAAGCTGGTCAGATAGCCCAGGCCGTCGAAATTCATCTCACGGCTGGGCGTCTTCAGCGTCACCGGCCGGGTCTCGGCCCCGGCGAAGGCGGCGGGGTCCACGCTGTCGATGAAGGCGATGGTGCGGACGATCCGGTCCTTCAATTCGGCGAAACTCGTCTCCGTATCGGCCATGGCCGGGTTGTCGACGCCGGCCAGCCGCGCCACGGCGCCCTTGGCCGAGTCCGACGCCAGCTGAACCTGGGCAGGCAGAGGCCGCATGTCCTCGTGGAGCCGGGCCTGGATCAGGACGGCTTCGTCAAACCCCTCCGCCAAGGCCTTGTCCAGAAAACCGGACAGATTGGTCAGGCCGCGCACGAGGACAGGGGCGGCGACGTCGTAGATCGAGAGGGTCATTCCAGGGTTCCGGCCAGGGCTTTGGTGAGGAGGCCATAGCTGGGCGGTTGATCGCCGCCACGCCAGTCCCGCCACGCCGAATCTAGAATTCTTCCCAACCGTCGGCCGCGGGTCCGGGCTGAACGGCAGCCTGGGACACAGGCGCGACGCCGCCGCGACCGATGGTCTTCAGGGCGGCGGCCATATGGGCCGAGCGCGCGGGCGCCTTAGCCGCCGACCTGGACGCGACGCGGGCGGCTTCAGCCGAAGTCTCAGCGGAAGATTGGGGGGGAGCCTGGGGGGGAGCCTGGGGGGGAGCCTGGGCGGGGACCGCATCGCCGACCTTGAACTGGGCGACCGAGGCCTGAAGCGACTGGGCGTCCTGGGCCAGGGCATGGCTGGCGGCGGTCGATTGCTCGACCATGGCGGCGTTTTGCTGGGTGACCTGGTCCATCTGGCTGACGGCGGTATTGACCTGGGCCAGGCCCACGGCCTGGTCCTGGGCCGAGGCGGCGATGTCGGCGACCAGGCCGTCGATCTCGGCCACCCGGTCCACGATCCGTTGCAGGGCCTCGCCGGTCTGGCCGACCAGTTTGACGCCGGAATCGACCTGGGCCGTCGAGGTGGAGATCAGGGTCTTGATCTCCTTGGCCGCATCGGCCGAACGTTGCGCCAGGGCTCGCACTTCCGACGCCACCACGGCGAAGCCGCGACCGGCCTCGCCCGCGCGGGCCGCCTCGACCCCGGCGTTCAGGGCCAGCAGATTGGTCTGGAAGGCGATCTCGTCGATCACGCCGATAATCTGGCTGATCTCGTTGGACGAGCCCTCGATGGCCTGCATGGCCTCGACCGCATCCCGCACGATGACGCCCGAGGTCTCGGCGTCGCCCTTGGCCGCCTGGACCACGTCCGAGGCCTGGCGCGCGCCCGAGGCGGTCTTGTTGATGTTGACCGTAATCTCGTCCAGCGCCGCCGCCGTCTCTTCCAGCGACGCGGCCTGTTGTTCGGTGCGCCGCGCCAGATCGTCCGAGGCCTGGGTGATTTCCCCCGCGCCCGAACGAAGGCCGGCCACATTGCCCAGCACCACGCCGATGGCGTGTTGCAACTGGTCCATGGCCCGGTTGAAGTCGTCGCGCAGCTGGGCGTACTCCGGCGGCAGGTCGCAACGGATGCGATAGGTCAGCTCTCCGTCCGCCAGCTTGGACAGGCCCACGCCGAAGGACCGAACCACCAGCGCCTGCTGTTCCCGCTCGACCAGCTCGCCGGCGGCCTGGCGTTCCTGCTCCGCTGCGGCCCGCGCGTCGATCAGGTCGTTGTCAGCCTTGCGCTTGGCCTCCGCGGCGTCGCGGAAGACCACGAGGGCGGCGGCCATCTCGCCCAGTTCATCGCGGCGGCCCACGCCGGGGATTTCGATCTGCAGCTCGCCGGCGGCCAGGCGGCGCATCGTGCGCGTCATCGCATCCAGCGGCGCCGTCACCCCCGTCAGCACGAAACGGGTCGCCGAAATCAGGGTGAGGATCGCCATCAGGCTGATCACCCCCATGGCGATCAGCGACAGGCGGAAGGCGTGCTGGGCCGCCGCGGCCTCCTCACGCGCGACCCGGGCCTCCAGATCGACCAGGGCGCCGATCGCGGCGGTCAGGGGGTCGATGGCCGGGTAGAGCGTATTGTCGGCGAACTGGGCCAGGGCCGCCCTGTCGCCCGACGCCAGTATGGCCTCTAGCCGAGCCGTCGCCGCGTCGGCCGCCGGCAGACTGGCGTTGGCGGCGTCGATCAGGGCCTGCTCCTCCGGAGAGACGCGGTCTCGGGCGTTGAAATCCGCCCAGTTGGTCTGGATCAGGCTCTTGGCCTGTTTGACGCTGTCGATGGCCTGTTGCTGGGTAAAGGCGCCCGAGCGCGCCTTATGCACCGCGTCGACGATGTTCACCGCGTACATGTCGCTGACCACCTTCAGCGCCTGCATGGGGGCGACCCGGTCGACGATGATGGTCTGGATACGGCCGCCGGCCGCCGTGGCGGACAACCAGCTGACCCCCGCGATCAGGCACAGCGCCACGCCCATGGCGGCGAGGCCGGCCAGCAGACGGTTCCTGACAGTGATCTTCATCCGGCGGCCCCAATGATTAGGAACCTCAGGCGTCACGCCCCCGTCTGCACGATGCGCCCCTTCGCCCCGGCCAAAAGGCGTCGCTCAAAAGCGGGGCGAGGGGATTCCACGGCGCGAACAGGCGACGCCTGAAGCTGGGGCCAATTTATGGTTTCCAAATCGCGACGAAGCGTAAACCCTAACCTAGGGCAAATTACATATCATCGTTCTTTAGACCTCTGGTAGGATCAGAACTCTTCCCAGCCTTCCGCGGACGGGGCGGCTTCATATGCGGCCTGAGGCGCGGGCGCAGCGCCGCCGCGACCGAGGGTCTTCAACGCGGCGGCCATATGGCTCGAACGGGCCGGCGCCTTGGCGGCGGGGCGCGGTTCGGCGCGGTGCGAGGCCGCCGGCGCAGCCGCGCGGGCTGTGTCCCCGACCTTGAACTGGGCGACCGAGGCCTGAAGCGACTCGGCTTCCTGCGACAGCGAATGGCTGGCGGCGGTGGATTGCTCGACCATGGCGGCGTTTTGCTGGGTGACCTGGTCCATCTGGTTCACGGCCGTGTTGACCTCGGCCAGGCCGACGGCCTGTTCCTGGGCCGAGGCGGCGATTTCCGAGACCAGACCGTCGATCTCGGCGACCCGATCCACGATCCGTTGCAGGGCCTCGCCGGTCTGGCCGACCAGTTTGACGCCCGAACCGACCTGGGTGGTCGAGGTCGAGATCAGCGTCTTGATCTCCTTGGCCGCTTCCGCCGAACGCTGGGCCAGGGCCCGAACCTCCGACGCCACGACGGCGAAACCGCGACCGGCTTCGCCGGCGCGAGCGGCCTCGACCCCCGCGTTCAGGGCCAGCAGATTGGTCTGGAAGGCGATCTCGTCGATCACGCCGATGATCTGGCTGATCTGATCCGACGAGCCCTCGATCGCCTGCATGGCCTGGACCGCATCCCGCACGATCACGCCCGAGGTTTCGGCGTCGCCCTTGGCAGCCTGAACCACTTCGGAGGCCTGGCGGGCGCCCGAGGCGGTCTTGTTGACCGTGGCGGTGATCTCATCCAGCGCGGCCGCCGTCTCCTCCAGGCCCGCCGCCTGCTGTTCGGTGCGGCGCGACAGGTCGTCGGCGGCCTGCGAGATCTCGCCGGCGCCGGATCGAATGCCGGCGATATTGGCCACCACCACGGCGACGGCCTGCTGCAGCTGGGCGATGGCGGCGTTGAAGTCGGTCTTCAGCTGCTCCGCCTTGGGCGCGAACTCGGCCTCGATCCGATAGGTCAGATCGCCGTCAGCCATGGCCGACAGCCCTTGGCCCAGGGCTTCGATGGTGACGCGGTCGGCCTCGGCCTCGGCGGCCTTCTCGGCCTCGCGCGCGGCCCGTTCCTGTTCGCTCATCGAGCGTTGCGACAGGGTCTCGGCCTCCAGCCGGTCCTTTTCGATGGCGGCGTCGCGGAAGACGGCCAGGGCTGCGGCCATCTTGCCGATCTCATCGCCGCGTTTGACGCCGGGAATCTCGGAGGTCTTGTCGCCCTCGGCCAGGCCGCGCATCCGCCGCTCCAGCGCCACCACGGGGGCCGACACCGACCGGCCGATGAACCAGCCCGTCGCCCCGACCGCCAGCAGCACCAGCAGGGCCATTGAGCCCAGGGCCAGAGCCGCCTTGCCCACGGCCGCCGCGATCTGGTCGGTATAGACGCCCGAACCGATCACCCAACCCCAGGGCGCGAAACCCTTCACATACGAGATCTTGGGCGCGGCCCCGTCCTGGTTCGGCTTGGCCCACTGATAGTTGACGAAGCCCTCGCCGTCCTTCTGAACCACGGCGACGAATTCCTTGAACATCAGCACGCCGTCAGCGTCCTTGTTCTCGCTCAGATCCTTGCCGTTCAGCGCCGGCTTCATCGGGTGCATCACCATGGTGGGATGCATGTCGTTGATCCAGAAATAGTCGTCGGCGCCATAGCGCATGGCGCCCACGGCGGCCTTGGCGGCGGTCTGGGCCTGGTCTTGCGTCAACCGGCCGGCCGCCTGTTCGCCCTGATAATAGGCGACCACGCTGTGGGCGATCTCGACGGACTTCTTGGTGCGGTCGGCGATGTCTTCGCGCATCACGGCGTCCAGCCGCATCAGGGACAGGCCGGTGATCACCAGCAGACCCGCCATGGTCACAAGGGCCAGCAGATTGATCCTGCCGCCGATCGTCAACGCCTTCATGGTTCCGCCCCTGTTATTCTACTTAGGGGCCATTAATAATGAAGTTCGTTAAACAGGCGTCTATGCTTAAACTACGTAAAATCCCGTAGCTCACGCCTCAGGCTGTGCGCCGGTATTCCAGGAAGATCGGCGCGGTGTCGCCCAGCTTCTTCTCCTCATAGCGGGTGACCACATGGTCCGCCGGGGGCAGGAACCAGTCCTGATCCGCCGCCCCGATCCGCTCCAGCCCCGGCGTGCGCTCCAGCCGTTCCAGCGTCCATTCGGCATAGTCGCGCCAGTCGGTCACGAACCGCAGCGTCCCGCCCGGCTTCAGGATGCGGGCGAAGGCCTGGGCCGTCTCGTCCTGCAACAGGCGGCGCTTGTTGTGCCGGGCCTTGTGCCAGGGATCGGGGAACAGGATCAGCACCCGGTCCACCGAGGCGTCCGGCAGGGCGTCCACCAGGTCGCGCGCGTCGTCGGCGTGGATGCGGACATTCTTCAGCCCGGCCTCCTCGACATGGCGCAGGGCCGAGGCCACCCCGTTCAGGAAGGGCTCGCAGCCGATCACCAGGGCGTCGGGCCGCGTCGCCGCCTGGGCCGCCATATGCTCCCCGCCGCCGAAGCCGATCTCCAGCCAGACCTCGACCGCCTCGGGCATCATCGCCTTCGGGTCCAGCGGACCGGCCTTGGGATCGGGCACGGCGATCTCGGGCAGCAGGCTGTCCATCAGCGCCGCCTGCCGCGGCTTGATCGGCCGCGCCTTGATCCGGCCGAACGACCGCAGCGGCCGGTCGAGATGGGGGTTTTCGTCGTCGTTCATGCGCGTGCCGTTAGCGGTCAGGAACAGGCGCGTCCAGAACATCTCACCTCCCCGTTCGCGAAGGCGAATGGGGAGGACCGGTCGCGCCAGCGACCAGGAGGGGGCGACTCCGCCCTATCCCGCGTCTCGTCGCGCGCGCACCACCGCCAGGATGAAGCCGAGCACCCCCTCAAGTTCGTCTTTCACATGGATCGCTCGCACGCGGACAACCTTCACGCCGCGCTCCCCCAGCCAAGCAGTCCGTCGCTGGTCGTGAGCGACCTGTTCCGGCTGATCATGAACCGCGCCGTCCACCTCGACCGCCAGCTTCGCCTCGGCGCAGTAAAAATCGAGAATATACGGACCGATCGGATGCTGCCGACGGAACTTGCAGCCGTTCAGGCGTCCAGCCCGTAGCGCAGTCCAAAGCCGGGCTTCCGGCGGAGTCATTAAACGGCGAAAAGCCTTCGCCCGTGTGAAGCTCAGACCGTCAGCCACCGTCTCGCCCCCTCCTGACCGCTGCGCGGTCTGTCCTCCCCATTCGCCTTCGCGAACGGGGAGGTGATGACCGTCTCCCACTCCCAAAGAACATCGAAATCTTTTGACGCCTCCGCCAGATGCCCCTCCTATGACGATCGCAAGACACGTCGGGCTGGCGTGTCGTCGGGAAGAGGGGATCTGATGATCGGACATCATCTGCGGGGCGTCAGCCTCGCGGCCATAGGCTTTGCTGTGCTCGGCCTATCGGCCTGCGCCACCACGGGCGCGGAATCGGAGGCCGCCGCGCCGTCCAAGGACAAGACCCTGGCCGCGGGCCTGGATCCGGCGACCACCCTGAACCCCTATCCGTCCACCTATCAACCCTTGCCGCGCGAGAATTTCGCCGTGGTCGGCGCGACCGTCCTGACCGGTACGGACCGCAAGATCGACAATGGCGTGGTCGTGGTCACGGACGGCAAGATCGCCGCCGTCGGCGACGCCTCGACCCCCGTCCCCGCCGGCTATCGCGTCATCGAGGCGCGCGGCCGCTATGTCACCCCCGGGATCATCGACGTCCACAGCCACCTGGGCGTCTATCCGTCGCCCGGCGTCAGCGGCATGAGCGACGGCAACGAGGCGACCAGCCCGAACACCGCCCAGGTCTGGGCCGAGCATTCGCTGTGGCCCCAGGACCCGGGCTTCAACACCGCCCGCGCCGGCGGCGTCACGACCATGCACATCCTGCCCGGCTCGGCCAATCTGTTCGGCGGGCGTGGCGTCACCATCCGCAATACGCCGTCCATCACCATGCAGGGCATGAAGTTCCCGGACGCCCCCTATACGGTCAAGATGGCCTGCGGCGAGAACCCCTCGCGCGTCTATGGCTCGCGGAACCAGAGCCCGGCGACCGGCATGGGCAATATGGCCGGCTATCGCGCCGCCTTCATCGCCGCGCGCGACTACAAGGCCAAGTGGGACAAGTGGCGCGAGGACGGCGAGGGCGCGGCCCCGACCCGCAATCTTCAGAACGAGACCCTGGTCGGGGTATTGGACGGCTCGATCCTGATCCAGAACCACTGCTACCGCGCCGACGAGATGGCGCTGATGATCGATATGGCCAAGGAGTTCGGCTACCGCATCACCACCTTCCACCACGCCACCGAGGCCTACAAGCTGGCCCCGCAACTGGCCCAGAACGGCATCTGCGCCGCCATGTGGACCGGCTGGTGGGGCTTCAAGATGGAGGCCCTGGACGCCATTGAGGAGAACGCCGCCCTGGTGGACGCGCCCCAGGGTTCGTGCGCCGTCATCCACTCCGACGACGCCGAACTGACCCAGCGCCTGAACCAGGAAGCCGCCGCCGCCCTGTCGGCCGGTCGCCGCGCTGGGCTGAACATTTCGGAAGAACACGCCATCGGCTGGATCACCTCCAACGCCGCCAAGGCCATCGGCATCGCCGACCAGACCGGCTCGCTGGAGGCCGGCAAGCGCGCCGACGTGGTGATCTGGAGCGCCGATCCCTTCTCCATCTATGCCCGCGCCGACCAGGTCTTCATCGACGGCGCCCTGACCTTCGACCGGACCAACCCCGCCTATCAGCCGACCAGCGATTTCGAGCTGGGCCAGCCGGGCTATGGCCTGACCGCCGCCAACGTCGCCGAAGGAGCCCGCTGATGCGTCTGTCCCACATCCTCGCGGGCGCTGTCGCGGCCCTGTCTCTCGCCGCCCCCGCCCTCGCCCAGGACACCGTGGCCATCGTCGGCGGCCGGGTTCTGACCGGCACCTCGGTCATCGAGGGCGGCACGGTCGTCCTTCGCGACGGCAAGATCGTCTCGGTCGGCGCCGGCGCAGCGCCCTCCGCGGCCCGCGTCATCGACGCGACCGGCAAGGTCGTCGCCCCCGGCTTCATCGCCGTCGATTCCGGCCTGGCCGGGACCGAGGTCGGCGCCGTCAGCGGCACCAACGAACTGCGCAACAGCGCCAACACCCTCAGCGCCGCCTTCGACATCTCCTACGGCCTGGACCCCTGGTCCTTCACCCTGCCGGTCGCGCGTCTGGGCGGCATCACCCGCGCCGTGGTCGTGCCCCAGCACCCCGGCTCGTCCGGCGGCCATGTGCATGAGGACGAGACGGCCGGCGCCGGCGATGGCGGCTATCAGACGCCGGGCCTGTTCGCGGGCCAGGCGGCCATCATCGACCTGGGTCAGGACGCCAACATCCTGGTCAAGCCGCGCGTGGCCATGGTCGCCCCGTTCGGCGAGGCCGGGGCCGACATCGCCGGCGGCGCCCGCGGCGCCCAGTTCGTCCTGTTCAAGGAGACGATGGCCGAGGTCCGCCTCTACGCCCGCAACAAGTCGGCCTATGAGCGGGCGGGCCTGCGCGACCTCAGCCTGTCGCGCGCCGACCTGGAGGCCCTGATCCCGGTCGCCAATGGTTCGATGCCCCTGATCGTCAGCGTCCACCGGGCGTCCGACATCCAGCAGGTGCTGCGTCTGGCGCGCGAGGAAGGGATCAAGCTGATCCTGGACGGCGCCGAGGAAGGCTGGCTGGTCGCCGGCGACATCGCTTCGGCCGGCGTGCCGGTGCTGCTGAACCCCATCTCCAACCTGCCCGCCGACTTCGAGATGCGGGCGGCGCGGATGGAGAATGCGGCGGCCCTGAACGCGGCCGGGGTGGTGATCGCCATCAAGGGCAACGAGGGGTCGACCCACCGCGCCCGCGAGGCCCGCTACAACGCCGGCAACGCCGTCTCGCACGGCCTGCCCTATGGCGCCGCCATCGCCGCCCTGACGGTCAATCCGGCGAAGATCTTCGGCATGGCCGGACAGTTCGGCCAGATCGCGCCGGGCGCCGCCGCCGACGTCGTGGTCTGGTCCGGCGACCCGCTGGAGCCCCTCAGCCAGCCCTCGGCCGTCTTCATCGACGGGGTCGAGCAACCGTTGACCAGCCGCGCCCTGCTGCTGCGCGACCGTTATCGTCAACAGACGCCGATGCCGCCGGCCTATCGCAACTGACGGCCTTTCAGGTCTGAAGGAAAAGGGCGGGACCGCAGGGTTCCGCCCTTTTTCGTATCGCCCTCCCATTGCCGTCTCCGGGGACAGGCGTAGGGTCGGATCGTCACGCGAGATATCCAAGCAGGCCATGAAGATCGCAGTCCTCACCCTGGCCCTTGCCGCCCTCCTTCCGGCCGGGTGCGCCGCCAAGCCAAAGGTGGCGACGGCGACGAAGGCCTGTGAGCTGGCGAAGGCCCGTGTGATGCAAAGCGGTCGCTTGCCGAGCTCCTCCCGTATCGCCTTCTGCGACCCCGTGCCGGAAGCCGACGGCGCATCCGACCTCTACGTCCTGGCGCTGCACAGCGACCGCGTGTGTGACGGCATTTGCAGCACCAACCTGGGTTGGTTTGCTGTTCAGAAATCGACCGGCGCCGTCCTTGAATGGGACGTAGCCGAATGGAAACCTGGGTCGCCGGTAAGCGGCCGTCCGTAACGGCGGCCCTTCACCGGGCCAGAAACCGCAGGGCCGCCCGCGCCAGCCGGCCCGACGCCCCGTCCCACGGCGGCCCCAGACGTTCGAAGGCGTTCAGCGGCCCCACGTCATAGACGGCCCGCGCATGGCTGAGGCGTTTGAACCCCTCGTGGCCGTGATAGGCGCCCAGGCCGCTGGGGCCGACCCCGCCGAACGGCAGGTCGTTCTGGGCGATATGGAGCATGGTCCCGTTCAGGGTCACCCCGCCCGACAGGCCGGCGCCCAGGATCCGGTCGCGCGTCCGCGCCTGGTTCGTAAAGCCATACAGGGCCAGGGGCCGGGGCCGGGCGGCCACGAAGGCCAGGGCGTCATCCAGGCTGTCGTATCCGACCACCGGCAGGACCGGGCCGAAGATCTCCTCCTGCATCAACAGGCCGTCGGTCGGCGGGTTCAGCACCAGGGTCGGGGCGATCTTGCCCCCCTCTGCGGCCGCATCCGGGTGTTCCAGCACCACGGCCCCCGCCGCCTTCGCCGCCGCCACCGCCTCGCGCAGCCGCACCCGGTGGCCTTCGCTGATCACCCCGCTGTAGTCGGGATTGTCCTGAAGGGTCGGATAGGCCCGGCGCGCCTGATCCAGCACCGCCTCGGCGAAGGCCCGGACCTGCCCGGCCGGAACCAGGGCGTAGTCGGGGGCGATACAGGTCTGGCCCGCGTTCAGGAATTTGCCGAAGGCGATCGACCGCGCCGCCTTGTCCAGCGGATAGTCGGGCGCCACCACGGCCGGCGACTTGCCCCCCAGCTCCAGCGTCACCGGGGTCAGATTGTCCGCCGCCGCCCGCATCACCTCGCGCCCCACCCGCGTCGATCCGGTGAAGACCAGATGGTCGAAGGCCAGACCCGAAAAGGCCTGGGCCACATCGACCCCGCCGTTGACCACGGTCAGCACCGCCGGATCGAACCGCTCGGCCACGGCGGCCTCCAGCAGGGCGCCGAAGGCGGGCGTCAGTTCGGACGGCTTGATCATCACCCGATTGCCCGCCGCCAGGGCGTCCACCGTCGGCCCCAGGGCCAGCAGCAGCGGATAGTTCCACGGCGCGATCACCCCGACCACGCCCAGGGGCTCATGCCGGATCCAGGCCCGCGACGGCTGGAACATCAGGTCCACTGGCCGCCGCTCGTCGCGCATCCACCGCCCCAGATGGGCGCGCGCATGGTCCAGGCTGCGGATCAGGGGCGTGACCTCCAGCAGGCCCGTCTCCATCACCGACCGCGCCCCGAAATCCGCATCTATGGCCCGCGCAAAGGCCTCGCGCCGCTCCAGCACCAGGGCCTTCAGCGCCCCCAGCCGCCCGCGCCGCACCTGGGCCGACGGAGCCCCCTCCGCCCGCGACGCCGCGTGCTGAAGCCCGAACCGGTCCGAGAGCTGATCCTGTGTCATCGCATCCAGACCCTTCGCCGCGCCGGCCGAAAACCGCCCGACCGCCCTGCTTCTCAGACCCGCCCCGGCCGGGGTCAAGCCCCGTCACCAACGTGTCTCCTCCCCCTCTAGGGGAGGTGGATCGGCGTATAGCGCCGAGACGGAGGGGCTTGCCGCACGCCAGCCCTCGATACATATTCCCGTCATGGATGTTCGGCGCAAAACTTTAGATCGTGCCCGCGAACTCCGCCGCAGCCTGACCCTTCCCGAGGTTCTGCTGTGGCAGGCGCTGCGCAAACGCGGGCTATGCGGCGCGCGATTTCGGCGTCAGCATCCGGTCGGCCCCTATATCCTCGACTTCTACTGCGACGCGGCCCGGCTGGCGGTCGAGATCGACGGGTCCAGCCATGACACGCCCGATCAGGCGCGGCATGACGCCCGCCGCAACGACTGGCTGAACCAGAGAGGCGTCGCCGTGCTGCGGATACCGGCGCGGGATGTGTTGGCGGACATGGCCGGGGTGCTGGAGGCGATAGGGTTGCGGCTCAAGGCCTAGCCTGCCCCCACCGTCACGCCGCTTCGCGTCGCGCCACCTCCCCCAAGGGGGGAGGACTTAGTGTTCGCACTCCTCCCCCTCTGGGGGAGGTGGATCGGCGCATAGCGCCGAGACGGAGGGGGTGCGTCCGCAAGACCGGCGCCCTTAACGGACGTTTCGAGCCTGCTGTCGAAAGCTCGGTGACACGGACTCCACCAAACACAGTCCGGTCCAAGCCGACGCTATGAATAGACCGACCGCATACTCCGCATAGATCAGGGAGACGTTGTTTCGCCAGTTGTTCGAAAACCATGTGCCGCTGCTCGTAGCCACCCCATGCGCCAGGTCAACCACAACCCAAATAGCGGGCGCAGCCACCAATAACGCCGACATGAAGAGGGCTCTATCCCCCCATTTTCGACGCGATAGGAAGACACCAATTCCGACAGCCATGAACACCGCCCAAGGAATTAGCACGTGAGCCGGCGCCAGAAAGATCACGGCCCACCAGCGATTGAGGCGCCACCAGGAGTCACCGCTTGGATGGACTGCCACAAAACCAAAATAGGCGGTCGCCGATGCTGCGCACCCTAAAGCAGCAGCCAGTCGCAGAAACCCAAGCTTGGTCATACGCCACGCATAGCGCGAAGGACGCCCGCTAACCAACTGTTCCGACCGAACCCGGCACGGACGCACCGGGCGTATGGATCCTCGCCCAAGGCCGAGGATGACGAAAGAGAGGAACGGGGCCACATGTGCAGCCGTTCACCCCACCCTCGACGACCCGCCCCCGTCCGCGCTAGGTCAGGCCCATGCCGACCGCCCTCTACATCGACGCCGACGCCTGCCCGGTGAAGGAGGAGGTCTATCGCGTGGCGCGGCGCTATGGGCTGAAGACCTATGTGGTCTCCAACGGCTGGATGCAGGTCCCGCGCGAGGCCCTGATCGAGCAGGTGGTGGTGGACGCCGGGCCGGACGTGGCCGACGACTGGATCGCCGAGCGGGCGGGCGTGGGCGATGTGGTTATCACCGCCGACATCCCCCTGGCGGACCGCTGCCTGAAGGCCGGCGCCCAGGCGCTGAAGTCCAACGGACAGCCCTTCACCCCGGACTCGATCGGCTCGGCCCTGGCGGGGCGGATGGTGGGCGAGCATCTGCGCTCGATGGGGGTGGCGACGTCCGGCCCGCCGCCGTTTTCGGCCGCCGACCGGTCGCGGTTTCTTCAGGCCCTGGACCAGGCCGTGGTCAAGGCGCGCAGGGTCGCGACATGACGACCATCCCCGAGGACGAGCTGGAGTTCCACTTCTACCGCGCCGGCGGACCGGGCGGCCAGAACGTCAACAAGGTCTCGACCGCCGTCCAGATGCGGTTCGACGTCAAGAACTCCCCCAGCCTGACCGAACCAGTGAAGCAGCGGCTGATGAAGCTGGCCGGCAGTCGGCTGACGCTGGAGGGGGTGATCCTGATCACCGCCGTCCGCCACCGCACCCAGGAGCGCAATCGCGCCGACGCGATGGAACGGCTTCAGGCCATGGTGGACGAGGCCTCGATCCGCCCCGTCTTCCGCGTCCCGACCCGCCCGACCAAGGCCTCCAAGGAGCGCCGGCTGAAGGCCAAGACCAGCCGCGCCTCGATCAAGTCGGGACGCGGCCGGCCAAACCTGGATTAGCGGCCCTGGATTAGCGACTCTGGATTAGCGAGCCTGGATCAACGGCGGGGCGGACGTCCGCCCCGACCGCCCCGCCCTTGGCCCGCCCCGCCCTGCACCACCGTCTTGGGCAGGCTTTCCAGCGTCAGGACCCCGTCGTGATCCTGGTCCAGCAGGACGAACCAGCGCTCGCCCGCCGCGGTCCATTCCTCGGGCGTGATCTTCTGGTCGGCGTTGCGGTCGGCCGCCCGCACCGGCTGGGGCACCGACAGCAGACCGGCGCGGGCCAGACGCTCGGTCCCGCCGCGATAGGGCTGGGCGCGCGGCTTGGACGGGGCGGCGCCGCCTTCCTGACCGCCCATGCCGCCCATTCCGCCGCCCATCGGGTCTTGCTGGTCGCCGTTCAGGTTCATCTGGCCGCCGCCGGGCGGGCCGCTCCGACCAAAGGCCCGACCGGCGCCCCGACCACCACCCGGTCCACCCTCCATCCCGCCGCCCAGGGCGGCGAAGGTGGCGTCCACCAGCCGCTCATAGGCGAAGATCTCCGACGGGCCGACCACCCCGTCGCCGTCCTGGTCCAGAGTCCCGAACCAGCGCTGGCCGTCGACGGCGAACTCCTCGGCGGTCAGGCGACCGTCGCTGTCGGCGTCGGCGTCGGCGAACCAGGCCGCCACCGGATAGTGATCGCCCGGCTCGGACACGAACAGCTCGCCATAGGGGCTGACGAAGATCTCCGACCGCTGCGGCGGCGGGCCGCCTTTGGGGCCGCCCGGATGACCGGAAGGGCCGCTCGCGCAGGCGGAGAGAAGGGCCATCATGCCGAGGCCGGCGACGGAATATTTCATGTCTGACACCCCAGAAGACGGGAAAAGCGCCGTCATTCCAGGGCTTAGCGCATCAGCTTGGCCTTAGCGTGGCCCTAGCCTTCGACGGGTCGGAACCGCAGCCCGGCGATCCGGTCCTCGGGATCGAACAGGATCATCCATTCGGTCACCTTGTTGTCGAAGGTGACGCGGAACAGCTGGGCGTCGCCCTCGGCCTTCTGGAACTCGACCGTGCGGACGGCGCCGAAACTCTTGATCAGGGGGCTGATCTCGGGCGACAGCTGGCGCATCCGGGTCGCCAGATCGGGGGTGAAGACCGAATAGTCGAAGCCCGCGCCCTGAACCGCCGCGATCACGCCGCGCAGGGCCGCCTCGGCCCGGGCGATGTCCGGCGCCTGGGCCTCGACGGGAGCCGAAGCAGGGGCGGGGGCGGCAGGCGCCGCATCGAAAGCGTTGGGCACCGAACCAGCAGCCGCCTGGGCCAGCGCGGGCACAGGCGCGGCAAACAGGGCTGCGGCGAGAACCGTCTTGATCAGCTTGGTCTTCATGCGAAGGCTCCGGTCAGTGCAGATAGGGCCAAACAGAGAGCCCCAGGGCCGTCAGGGCCGCGACTGTCGCGACCGTGATTGAAGCCGTCACCCAAGCGGGAGTTCCCGACTTTTCGATGACCACCGCCGCCGGACGCGGCGGGTCCTGCACCAGGCGCGAGATGGCCCGCGCCGCCGCGATCATCTCGTTCAGGGCGTCGCGAGCCTGGGCCTGGGGCCCCAGTTCGCGGCGGATCCAGCGTTCGACCACCGGCTGGGCGGCCTTCCACAGGTCGTGGTCGGGTTGAAGACGGCGCGCCACCCCCTCGACCGAGACCATGGTCTTTTGCAGCAGGATCAGCTCGGGCCTCAGCCGCATGTCGAACAGGGCGGTGATCTCGAACAGCTGGCCCAGCAACCGGCCCATCGACACCTGGCTGGCGGCGCGGCCGATCACCGGCTCGCCCACCGCGCGCAGGGCCTGGGCGAAGGTCTCGACCGAATGGTGGGGCGGCACATAGCCGGCCTCGAAATGGACCCGGGCGATCCGGTCGTAATCCCGGCTGATGAAGCCCCACAGGATCTCGGCCAGATAGCGCCGCTCGGCCGGACCCAGCCGCCCGACGATGCCGAAGTCGATGGCCGTCACATGGGCCGGGGCGCTGGCGAACAGATTGCCCTCGTGCAGGTCGGCGTGAAACACCCCGTGGTCCAGGGCCTGAACCAGGAAGGCCCGCACCACATTGTCGGCCAGCAGATCGGTGTCGAGGCCCGGCAGGTCGACCAGGGCCGGATCGGTCATGGGCACGCCCTTGGCCCATTCCAGCGTCAGCACCCGCTTGCCCACCCCGTCCCAGACGACGGCGGGGGCGGACATATAGCCGTCCTTGGCCAGGACATCGGCCATCTCGCTGGCGGCGGCCGCCTCCAGCCGCATGTCCAGCTCCAGGTCCATGGAGTTGGCGATGGTCTCGACGAAGGCCTGGGGCTCCAGCCGGCGCGACAGGGGAACCAGCCGATACACCAGGGCGGCGCCCAGCCGCATGGCGTCCAGCCCGTCGGCGACCCGGCGCTCGACCCCCGGCCGCAGCACCTTGACCGCCACGGCCCGGCCGTCCGCCAGGGTCGCCCGGTGCGCCTGGGCCAGGGAGGCGGCGGCGACCGGCGGGCTCAGGTCGATGAACAGGCTCTCGACCGGCCGACCCAGGGACTTCTCGATCTCGCGCCGCGCCTCCTCGATCGAGAACGGCGGCAGGGCGTCCTTCAGCCGGCCCAGGTCGCGCGCGAACTGCAGGCCGAAGATGTCGGCGCGGGTGGCCAGGACCTGGCCCAGTTTGATCGCCACCGGCCCCAGATGTTCGAACGCCTTGCCCAGCCTCTGGCCCGGCCGGCCCTGGCGTCCGTCGCGGCCGGACAGCATCTGCACCGCGCGGGCGAAGGGTCGGGCCCAGACGGGCAGCAGGGGATTGGCCTCGCGCGGGATCAGGGCGTCATGGCGCGCCAGAACCCACAGCCAGCCCAGCAGGCGCAGAAAGGCCGCGACCGGGTTCTGCACCGCGACCGTGGCGGGCGGCGGCGGGGCCGTGCGATAGATCCGGGTCAGATCGCCCACCCGTGGTGAATGGCGGCGATCCCGCCCGACAGATTGGTCACCGAGACGCGCTTGAAGCCGGCGTCCTCGATCAGGCCCTTGAAGGCCGTCTGGTCGGGGAAGCGGCGGATGCTCTCGACCAGATACTGATAACTGTCGCGATCCTTGGCCACCCAGCCGCCGATGCGCGGAATGGCGTGGAAGGACCAGGCGTCATACAGTTTGCGCACCGGCCCGGTCGTGGGCCGCGAGAACTCCAGGCACAGGAACCGGCCGCCCGGCTTCAGCACGCGCCGCGCCTCGGCCAGGGCCTTGTCGATATGGGCCACGTTGCGGATGCCGAAACTGATCGAATAGGCGTCGACCGAGGCGTCCGGCAGGGGCAGGTTCATCGCGTCCCCGACCGACCAGCTCATCTCCGGCTCGCCGCCCTTGTGGACCCCGGCCAGGATCATCTCGGCGTTATAGTCCAGCACGATCACATTGGCGTCGTCCCCGCCCCGCCGCTCCTGGGCCGCGCGCGCCATCTTGGAATAGCGCCGCGCCATGTCGCCGGTGCCGCCGGCCACGTCCAGGATGGTCTCGCCGGGCCGGGGATTCAGCTTGGCGGCGGCGATGTCCTTCCAGACGCGGTGGACGCCGACGCTCATCAGGTCGTTCATGACGTCATAGCTGGAGGCGACGGAATCAAAGACCCCGCGCACCATCTTCACCTTCTCGCGCGCATCCACGTCGCGGAAGCCGAAGGAGGAACGGTCGCCCGACGAATGCGGGCCATGAGAGGAGGCGTCGGTCATAATCCGGGGTCTAGCGCGTCACGAGCCGCCCGTCACGCGATCAGGCGGCTTCCGGCCCGGCTTCAGGCTGGGGCAGCTCCAGTTCCTTCATCACCTCGCGCATCAGGCCGTAACAGCCGCATGAGGCCGCCTCCAGCCCGTCGCGGTCCAGCACCCGAACCCAGCCCCGGCCGCGCTGGATCAGCCTCTTACCCTCCAGCGCGGTCCCGACCTCGGACACGGTGGCGCGGCGCACGCCCAGCATGCCGGCGATGTCGGCCTGGGTCAGATCGACCCGGTCGTCCTCGGCCCGGTCGTGCAGCATCAGCAGCCAGCGCGCCAGCCGCTCGTCCAGCCGGTGCTGGGCGTTGCAGGCGGCGGCCTGCTGCACCTGGGCCATCAGGCCTTCGGTAAAGCGCGACAAGGCCGAACGCAGGCTTTCGCTCTCGTCCAGCGCCGCGCCGAACGCCTCGGCCGAACAGACGGCGGCGACCCCGTCGCCCTGGGATATGGCGCGGCTGGCGGCCCGGGCGTTGAACGGGCCGCAGGTCACCCCGACCAGGCCCTCGCGGCCGATGGCGGCGGTCTCGACCATCTTGTCGTCGGGCAGGACGGTCATCAGCGACACCACCCCATTGATCGGGAACCAGACCTGATCGACCGCCTCGCCGGCGTCGTACAGCATCTGCCCGCGCGTCACCTCGCGTTCCTCCAGATGGGGTTCGATCCGCTCGCGGTCGGCCGGATCGAGGGCGGCGATCCACAGATTGTCCATCCTCATCTCCTTGGCCACATCCACGGCGCGTCAACAGGCCATTGCCCAAGGTCGCGCTTAACGGAAAGCTCAACGCCCAAGCTTGGTGGTGCGTTCCCAACCCTTGCCGCACGCCTGCGGGCGCCTTACGCCAGGATCAATCGACAGAGATCGAGTAGGAGACGCGGAATGGACGGCAACATCGGCGCAAAGGCGGCCTGCGCTGCGCTCGACGGATGGAAGCCCGGCGAAGACGGTCGCGACGCCATCGTCAAGGCGATCCTGTTCCACGACTTCAACGCCGCCTTCGCCTTCATGACGCGCGTGGCGATGCAGGCCGAGGCCATGGGCCATCATCCCGAGTGGTTCAACGTCTACAACCGCGTGGAAATCCTGCTGACGACGCACGACGCCGACGGGGTCACCGACCACGATGTGCAGATGGCCCAGTTCATCGACTCCATCACCGGCGACCTGACGCCCGGAAACGGACACGACTGATGGCCGCCCCCCACAACCGCCCCGGCCGCGTCGCCGGCAAGACCGCCCTGATCACCGGCGCCGCCGGCGGCCTGGGCGAGGCCATGGCCGTCATGCTGGCCCGAGAGGGGGCCCTGGTCGCCCTCACCGACATCGACGGCGACCGCGTCGCCGCCCTGGCCGCCCGGATCAACGCCGAAATCCCCGGCGCCGCCTTCGCCTACGCCCACGACGTCGCGAGCGAAGCCCAGTGGGAACAGGTGATCGCCGCCGCCGTCGCCGACCTGGGCGGCCTGTCGGTCCTGGTCAACAACGCCGGCGTCGGCGGCCCCCTGGCCTTCGTCGAACAGGACACGGTCGACAACTGGCAGCGTCAGTACGAGATCAATCTGCGCTCGATCATGCTGGGCGCCAAATACGCCATGCCCCATCTGCGCGCCGCCGCCCCGGCCTCGATCATCAATATCTCGTCCATCGCCGGCCTGGTCGCCGCCCCTGGCATGGGCGCCTATAACGCCACCAAGGCCGCCGTCTGGATGTACACCAAGACCCTGGCGCTCGAGGCGGCCAAGGCCGACTGGAACGTGCGCTGCAACTCGGTCCACCCGGTCTTCATCAAGACCCCGATCCTGGACCCCTTCATCGCCATGGCCGGCGGCGACGAGGCCAAGGCCCACGAACGCCTGACCCGCGGCATCCCGCTGAAGCGGATCGGCGAACCCGACGACGTCGCCTACTGCGTCCTCTATCTCGCCTCCGACGAATCCAAATTCGTCACGGGCTCCGAGTTCAAGATCGACGGCGGCATGACCGCGCAATAGGGCGCAGGCGCGCTTTCTTTTGGGCCTACCGCGCTTCGCGCTGCTTGAGGCGGGAGGAGCCCGGCGGCGGTTAGAAGACAGCCATCCGACCGTCTTGCGCTTATTCGGGATTGAGGCCGCCCGCCGCTTGCTGTAAGCGGCCTCTTCGGCGTCACGCCGACCACGCACCCGTAGCTCAGCTGGATAGAGTACTGCCCTCCGAAGGCAGGGGTCAGAGGTTCGAATCCTCTCGGGTGCGCCATCCTCTCCTTGAATCCAACAACACCAGGAAGAACGCCTCGACTTGGCGGGCTGGATTTCTGCACGCGGCGGACCGTCAAGATATGCGCCGCGCCATGACGACATAGCGTAGCGGTCCCCGCGCCCCCGTATCGAACGGCCAGCATGTGGTCAGGGCCAGGATCGGCGTCCGCGTATGGCGGTCGATGCCGAACTGGTCGTTGCGGACGACATGCCCGCCTTCGACCCGATAAGAGGTTCGCGCGCCGTGGATGTCTTCGACCTGTATGACGTCGCCTGGGCGCAGATCTTTCAGGAAGCGAAAATGCGTGTCGCGGTGGGCCGCGAAAACGGCCGTGCCGCGCTGGCCCGGGGCCGCGCTTCCCGGCAGGTGGGTTGGGCCGAACGCCATGGCTTCGCCCGATCCGCCCGACAGGACGATTTCGCTGACGCCCAGGCGTGGCGCGGTAATCCGGGCGACCGGCGCCGTATCCGCCCAGGGCCAGGCCTTGACGGGCGAGCCGCTCTCCAGGGCGCGGGAAAAGGCGCGCTCCATCAGGATCTGCGCCAGGACGGCCTTGGCGGGAATGATCAGGCCCTGGCCGGCCAGGGCCAGACCGAAGATCAGCATCAGAACCAGGGCGAAGGGGACGGCGCCCGTCAGGCGCCGTCCTTTCGTCAACGTCTCGATCCCGGCGGTCACGCCGCCCTCCGCCGCCGCAAGGTCCACAGACCCATTCCGGCGATCATCATCAGCACCAGACCGCTGCCCAGCGTCTGCTCCCAGGCCGTGGCGGTCTGGGGCAGGGCGAAGGGCTGAAGCGGATCCTCCGCCTCGGCTCCGGCCTCCCCGCCGGCGCCGGCGATCGGCCCGCCGAACAGGGCGTCGAAATCCCAGCCGTGGGGCAGGTTCAGCGGCAGTTCCTCCTCGGTGAGGCGCGCGCCTACCGGGCGGCGGGGCGTATGATCGACGGCGACCAGGCTGGTCTCGCGGGTGACGATCGAGAAATCCAGACCCAGCTGGGCGATGGCGCCGGCCGCCGCCTCATCGGTCATCTGGCCCAGGCGGCTGGCCACCTCGATGTCCGTGATCCGGCGCTTGCCCCAGAGCTTGCCGATACCCCGCCCCTCGACCGCCTGGCTCAGGTCGATCCGACGGCTCCACGGGCGACCGTCCAGCACGCCCGACACCGTCATCCGACCAAGCCGGTCGCCGCTGCGGCCCAGAACGACCAGGGGCTCGCCTTCATAGAGGTCCGGCAGATCGACCGGCGTGAACTCGGCGTCTCCGCCCTGGCCATAGACGCGCAGGTCGGTCACGACCGGACGGGTCAGGCGATCCAGCAGGGCGGACATCCGGGCGATGACCTCGCGCGTGTCGCCGATATGGGTGTATGCGCCCCGCCCGACCTCGGCCATCCGGCTCATCAGGAAGCTGTTGGGCGCGCTGCCGATCCCGACCATGAAGACCCGGCTGCGGCCGCGATCCGACCCCAGGGCGCTCAGCATCTCGTCCTCGTTGCTGATCGAGCCGTCGGTCAGGAAGATGACCTGGCGCACGCGGCGTCGGTCCTGGGGCGTATCATCCACCAGCGCGGCTCTCAGCGCGGGCAGCATCTCGGTGCCGCCCTGGGCCTCGAGCTGACCGGCGAACCGCAGGGCCAGCGCCACCTGGTCGGGCGTGGCCTGGACCGGCTTGTCGAACAGCTCCGTCATGCTGTCGTCGAACCGGATCACATTGAAACGATCGACGGGCGTCAGGCTGCGCAGGGCCAGCTTCAGGCTTTCGCGGGCCTGGTCCATCGAGTCGCCCGACATGGAGCCGCTGTTGTCGATGACGAAGATCAGTTCACGCGGCGGCGGCGCACGACGACGACTTGGAGCCGGGGGTTCGATCACCGCCATCAGATAGTCCTGGTTCCTCAAGCGCTCCCGGAACAGGCTGACCGACGGATCGGCCTCGGCCGAGCGCCAGCGCAGCTCGAAATCGCGATCAGCGGGAACGGTGGCCTGGGTCAGCGAAATGGTGCGGCCCGATCCGGGCGCGTCCACGATCCGCACGGGATGATAGGGGCTGACGACGCCCGTCGGCGCAAACCCGGGGTTCAGGTGCACGGTGATGGACACCGGATTGGTCGGGGCGTGACGGCGCGGGTCCAGAACCGGCGCGCCGACGGCCCTGGCGGTCGCGACATCGGGCGCGCCTTGGGCGGTGGCGGGCGTATAGCGGGGGCCGACGACCAGGGGCAGGCGGAAACTGTATTCTCCGGAGGTCCGGCGAACCGGCGCCTGGTATTCGATCTCGATCAGAACCGTCTCGCCGGGGCCGATATTGGCCACGCGATTGGTGAACAGGTTCGGTCTTTGCTGTTCGACCAGTCCGGCCCCGCGTCCCTCGGCCTTGGCCTGGTCATAGATCCGCCGGGCGGCTTCGCGACGTTCGATCCGCCCGATGATCACGCGCTGGCCGATCACCATCTTCAGACTGTCGACCGCGCCGTCCTCGGGCAGCGGATACAGATAGGTGGCCTCGGCCCAGTCCCGCCCCGTATTCCGAAACGCCTGGACGACCTTCACCCGTGCGGTCTGGCCGGTGATGGTCACCTCCATGTCCGTGCCCAGTTGCACGGCGGCGGGCGTGGCGCCGTCGCGGGTCTTCAGCACCAGGGCGCCGGAGGTGACCTCACCCGTCGGCGGGGCCTGGCGTGCGCTGACGGCCGAAGCCAGACTGAGCGCCAGCATCACGGAAATCAGCAGCAGGGACACCGCCCCGATCAGCGGGGCGCCCCTTCGACTGGTCGAACGGAAAGGCGAGGTTCTCATGGGCCATGCTCCTTGATGGAGCCTTTTGACTAGGCCTCGAACCGTGCGCACAGCCACGCGAAATCCCGGCCGGTCTCCGCCGTTTTCCGCCCGGCTTTCCGTGTCCTGTCCGCGACTTGACGGCATGTGCGGAAATGTGCGCATTCCATCACAGGTTCAGGGACGGGGAATGGCGTGATCGACACCGAGGCCGAGCGCATATCGCATCGCGTGCGCGAGGAACTGGCGCGGCGGCGCCTGTCGCGGCAGGCGCTGGCGGACATGGCCCGGATCAGCATCTCGACGCTGGAAAAGGCCCTGTCAGGCCGCCGCGCCTTCACCCTGGCGACCGTCATCCGTCTGGAACAGGCGCTGGGCGTGCCGCTACGGCCAAGCCAGACGATCTCTCAGCCCATCGACCTCCCGGCGGCTTCGCCCGACGCCATGGGATCCTATTCTCGCGGCGCCGTGCGCTGGCTGGAAGGCCGCTATCTGACCCTCAGACCGTCCTTCGGCTACCCGAACCACATCTACGCCTATCTGACGGACATCGTCTGGGACCACGAGCGATCCCATCTGGCCTTTTCGGAATCCGAGCGGCTGGACAGCGCCTTTTCACAGCGCGGCAGCGTGTCGGTCCCCCACCTGTCCGGGCACACCTATCTGGTCACCAATGTCGACGGGCAATACCGGATGGCGGTGCTGGGACGGCCCACGATCAAGGGGGCGCTGTACGGCATTCTGACCACGCTGATGGTGGGGAACGGCTCGCAGCTGGTGCCGGCGGCCGTGCCGATCGCCCTGACGCCTTCGCCCCTGACGCCTTCGCCCCAGGAGGAGGGGACGTTCGGCCTGATCGCACCCGACAGTCCGGCCTATCCCCGCTATCGCGCGGAACTGGACAAGGTCACGACCGACGACTTCGCGCGTTTCCCTCGATAATCCCCCTATGTCAGCCCAGGACCGCGGCGAGACCCAGCCAGGCGATCAGGGACAGAACCAGCACCACCGGAATGGCGACCGCCGCGCGGCGCGTGCCGGGGTGTTTGTGACGAACGTCGGGCCCGATGTGGAACATGATCACACGCCCCGCCGACGGGCGTCGCAACGGACATGAACACTCGGAACTTGGGTCATCGGGGCGATCCTCAGGCAAAGGCCTCCGCCCTGAACGCTCAGCCCGCCGCAATGATCCCGTCCAGCCGCGCCTTCAGCTCGGCCTCGTCCAGCCCCTCGACCTCGATCATCTTCAGCCGCGACTGACCGCCGCGCGCCAGATCGACCGACGACTTCGACACCCCCAGCGTCTTGGCGAGGAATTTCACCAGAGCGGCGTTGGCCTCGCCGTCCACCGGCCGGGCGCGCAGCCGCACCTTCAGCACGGGCCGCCCCTCGGCGTCGACGTCCCAGCCGTCTATCCGGTCGCTGGAGGCGCCGGGCTGTAGCTTGATGGGCAGTCGGGCCATTCGGTCCTGCGCAAACGCAGAAGGGCGCGACGTCCGGCGTCGCGCCCTTCCCCTATCGGATAATTCCGCCGAGCCTCAACCCAGGGCGGTCATCAGCTCCGGCACGATGGTCTTGTAGTCGCCGACCAGGCCATAGTCCGCGACCTGGAAGATCGGGGCGTCCGGGTCCTTGTTGATGGCGACGATGGTCTTGGATTCCTTCATCCCGGCCAGGTGCTGGATGGCGCCCGAGATGCCGATGGCGATGTACAGGGCCGGGGCGACCACCTTGCCGGTCTGGCCGACCTGATAGTCGTTCGGCGCATAGCCCGCATCGACCGCCGCGCGCGAGGCGCCGATGGCGGCGCCCAGCTTGTCGGCCAAGGGCTCCATAACCGCATGGAACTCCTCCGCCGAGCCCAGGGCGCGACCGCCCGAGACCACGATCTTGGCGGCGCCCAGTTCGGGCCGGTCCGACTTGACCATTTCTTCCGAGACGAAGGCCGTCTTGGGCGCATCGGCGCCGGCGACGCTCTCGACCGGGGCGGAACCGCCCTCGGCGGCCGCGGCGAAGGCCGTCGGACGCACGGTGATCACCTTCTTGGCGTCAGCCGACTGGACCGTCTCCAGGGCGTTGCCGGCGTAGATCGGCCGCACGAACGTATCGGCCGACACCACCTCGATGATGTCCGAGATCGGGGCGACGTCCAGCTTGGCGGCGATCCGGGGCGCGAAATTCTTCCCGTCGGTCGAGGCCGGCGTCAGGATGGCGTCGTAGCCGGCGGCCAGGGGCAGGACGGTGTCCGTCACCGCCTCAGCCAGACCGTGGCCCAGGCCGCCGCTCTCGGCCAGCAGCACCTTGCGGACGCCGGCGATTTTCGAAGCCGCATCAGCAGCGGCCTGCGCGCCCTGGCCCACGACCAGAACATCCACGTCGGACGACAGGCCCAGCGCAGCGGTCACGGTCTTGTGGGTGGTGTCGCGAACGGTCGAACCGTCGTGATCGGCGATGACGAGGACAGCCATATTACAGCGCTCCCACGGACTTGAGCTTGGAAACCAGTTCGGCCGCATCGGCCACCTTGACGCCGGCCGACCGTTTCGGCGGCTCGGTGACCTTCAGGACCTTCAGACGGTCGGCGACATCGACGCCGTAGTCGGCGACCGCCTTGACGGCGATCTCCTTCTTCTTGGCCTTCATGATGTTGGGCAGGGAGGCGTAGCGCGGCGTGTTCAGCCGCAGGTCCACCGTCACCACCGCCGGCAGTTCGGCGGCCAGGGTCTGCAGACCACCGTCGACCTCGCGCGTCACCGTAGCCTTGCCGCCTTCAACCACCAGCTTGCCGGCGAAGGTCGCCTGGGGCCAATCCAGCAGGGCGGCCAGCATCTGGCCCACCGCGTTGTTGTCGCCGTCGATCGACTGTTTGCCCATCAGCACCAGGTCGGGCTTTTCTTCCTCGACCACCGCCTTCAGCAGCTTGGCGACCGCCAGCGGCTCCAGGTCCGCATCCGACTGGATCAGGATGCCCCGATCCGCGCCCATGGCCAGGGCGGTGCGGATGGTTTCCTGGGCCTGGGTCACGCCGATGGAGACCACGACGATCTCGGTCGCGGTGCCGGCGGCGTGATGCTCCTTGCCTTCCTTCAGACGAACCGCCTCTTCGACGGCGATTTCGTCGAAGGGATTCATGCTCATCTTGACGTTGGCCAAGTCGACGCCGGACTGGTCAGCCTTGACGCGGGCCTTGACGTTATAGTCGATCACCCGTTTGACGGGGACGAGAACCTTCATGGGTCTATCCGTGAATTCGCCTGAATGTAGGGGCAGGACATGGAGCGGTCGCGAAGGCCTGTCAACGTAACGCGGGGTCAAGCTCCCGTGCAAAACCCGCCTAACGGATCCTGAGATGAAGCGTTTTCTGACCTTTCCCCGCCTGGCCATGATCTTCTTCGCCCTGTTCGGCGTCGCCGTGGCGGGGGTTTTCGCGGTCCAGGCCTATTGGGTCGCGCCGGGCGAACGCTGCGAGGCGGCGGGCAAATGGTACGACATGGAAAACCGCATCTGCGCCCAGCCCATTTCCATCGCCCAGATCACCGGCCGCCCCAACGGCGTCTCCCGCGCCCAGGCCTCGGACGAAAAGAACCGCGAACTGATCCGCATCGAAGACCAGCTCGCCGCCCAGGACCGCGCCCGCGCCGCCGAAATCACCCGCCAGAAGGCGGCCTTGGCTGCGGCCCGACCGGCGACCTGATCGTGTTCACCCTCTCCCACCGGGAGAGGGTACGAGCGCCCGAGAGCGTAGCGATCGGTCTTGCGCGAAAGGGTGAGGGGCAAGGTGGTGCGCGTTGGCCCACCGCCGGCCCCTCATTCGGCCCTACGGGCCACCTTCTCCGGTATTATGTAGCAAACACACCAAATCCGGTGATGTTTCACGCCCTATATGGGGTGTGAGATGATCGGAGCGCTTGCCGCAGCCTTAGTCGGGATCGGGAATCTGGACTGGCCATGCCTTCAGGCGGATTTGGCCTCTCGGGACGTCCTCTCCAACGTGGAACGCAATGTTTCCGGCGTCGTCCGGCATTCGCTCCAGCATGAAGACGAATGGGGTCGAGTGAGCCCCCCCGATTTGGCTGGACCGATAGCCAAGGCTTCCGACCAGCATGACGAAGAGAGCCTTAAACTCGTCAATACCGGCCTTTTTCAACTTAGCACCGGCGGCGTCCAACGCCTCAACCGAAATGGGGAGCGAATGGCGCTGCGTGTAAAGTTGGCCAGGGAAGCGAACCATCCCCCAGTTGCGGGTTATGTTCTTGCTGGCGCTTTGAATACGCGAAACCTCGTCGACCAGATCACAACTCATATCGACCAGAAGTTCGGCGTCCACAAAAACGCCGTGTGCTAGCCCATTGCCGACATTTTGAAACTTGAACTCGAATTCAAGTCTTCCCTCCCCATGCTCGGTCCAAACAAGACCGGAGGTGACCTCGATGCTCTGAGGCGCCATCCATGGTCGATGTTGCGCGGCGATAGCAGCTCGTTGGATGTTATTAGCCTCGCGCGCCGCATCGACGGCGGTGGCGGCGGCCACGGCGGCGTCGTTGGCCTGCTTCACCGCGTCCCTTGTGGCATTGAGAGTCCTCGCCACAAAATAGATTCCGACAATGCCCGCGAAGAACTGGAAGACGCTAAGGTCAACCATGTCCTCACTAGCTTTGGCGGCCCTGATATCCGCATAACTGCCCTGACAGGCCTCATAATCGCGCTGTGCGCAGGCATTGCTGGCGGCGCGAGTTATCGCCTCACGGCCCGACGCAACCCGCTCAAGAAAACCAAGAAACAAAAGTGCGGCGACACCGATGGCCGCTAACAGGAGGATGAGATCAATCAGCCGCCTAAGTGGATATTGCTCATCTCGATCGCTGTCAGACATTGAATCAGAACGCCGCTGTGAATCCACCTCGGCTAATCTTGTTCGTCAAATTCCGCTCTGTCTCGTGAATTCCCATGCTGCCAAGCTTTTCCGCTAACTGTGCATAGGTGACGCCCTTACTTTTGAGCGCAACCCCTACCGCGTCGCCCCCGGCTTCCACTTCACGTCGTTGGCGCCGTTCGCATTCGCCCGCCGCCCAGCCACGAACAAATGGTCCGACAGCCGGTTCAGATACCGCACCGCCGCGCCATTGACCGCCTCGCCCGCCTCGACCAGCCGCACCGCCTCGCGCTCGGCCCGGCGGCACACGGTCCGGGCCACGTGCAGATGGGTCGACAGGGGCGAGCCGCCGGGCAGGATGAAACTGTCCAGCGGCTTCAGGCTCTCGTTCATCCAGTCGATTTCCTGCTCCAGCCGCTCGACCTGGCTGTCCAGGATGCGCAGCGCCTCCCAGGCCGGCGGCGGGTCCAGCGGCGTCGCCAGATCGGCCCCCAGGTCGAACAGTTCGTTCTGGATCCGGGCCAGCATGGCGTCGATCCGGTCGTTCTGGCCGCTGTTCAGCCGAGCCACGCCCAGGACGGCGTTCAGTTCATCCACCGCGCCGTAAGCCTCGACCCGGGGATCAGCCTTGGACACCGGCGCGCCCGAGGCCAGCCGCGTCTGCCCGTCGTCGCCGGTGCGGGTGTAGATCTTGTTCAGCGTCACCATGATCAGGCCCCTTGCGTCGCCTTCCACACCATGCCGCCGACCAGGATCAGCACGGCCACGGCCTGAAGCCCGACCCGCCACCGCATCAGCTTGTTGGAATGGCTCCGGGCGTAGTCCCCGCCCCGGAACAGCGAATAGAGGCCCAGACCCAGCGTCACCGTGACGGCGAGGATGGCGGCGATGACCAGGATGTCGAACATCTGCATAGCCCTGTTCTAGCCCCGGCCTGCACCGGGCGCCAGCAGCCAGGCCTTTACAACAAGAGGCCTCGCGCCTTGCGACCCATCCGCACACCCCCCTTGGCCCCCATCGAGAATGATGTTGAGAGGCGCTCGCAAGATTAACCGGGGCAACGCCTGTGATGAGACCTTCGACCCGCAACCGCTTTCTGGCCGGCGCGGCCTGCGTGTTCAGCCTGACCTCCGGAACCGCCCTCGCCCAGGCTTCGGGGCAGACGGAACCCGCCGCGACCCTGGACGACATCGTCGTCACCGCCGCCGGTTTCGAACAGCGGATCGAACAGGCCCCCGCCTCCATCAGCGTCCTGTCGCGGTCCGAGCTGGAGCGCGAACGCTATCAGAGCCTGGCCGAGGCCCTGGCCAATGTCGAAGGCGTGGATGTGGGCGCCACGGCGGGCAAGACCGGCGGCCTGAACATCTCCATTCGCGGCATGCCGTCCGACTACACCCTGGTCCTGATCGACGGCCGTCGCCAGAACGCCGCCGGCTCCATCACCCCCAACGGCTTCGGCGAAACCTCCACCAGCTTCATCCCGCCCATGTCCTCCATCGAGCGGATCGAGGTGGTGCGCGGCCCGGTCTCCACCCTCTATGGCTCCGACGCCATGGGCGGGGTGGTCAATATCATCACCCGCAAGGTCGGGACGGTCTGGACCGGTTCGGTCACCGCCGACGCCACGGTTCAGGGCGACGACCAGTTCGGCAATCTGTACGGCTCCAACCTCTACGCCTCGGGCCCGCTGATCGAGGGCCTGCTGGGCGCCGCGCTGCGGGGCCGTTACCAGACCCGCGAAGCCTCCGAACTGACCTATGAGACCGACGCCGGCGGCAATGCGGTCGTCAGCACGCGCGGCCCCAGCCCGGTCGAGAACGAGATCTGGTCGCTGGGCGGCCGCCTGGCCCTGACGCCCCACCCCGACCACGACCTGATGCTGGACGTGGACGTGACCCGCCAGTGGTACGACAACTCGGCCGGTCAGCTGGGCACATTGGGCATTCAGGGCTACGCCTCCGACCTGGAGTTCAACCAGGAGGAATTTGTGCTGGCCCACAACTGGCGCCTGCCCTTCGGCGAGTTGCAGTCCACCCTGTCGCGCGGCGAACGTGAAACGGTCGGCCGCATCGTCCCGGCCGGCGTGCCCGGCGCCGGCGGTCCGCGCGAACTAACGGCGACCAACACCATTTTCGACACAAAACTGTTCTCGTCCTGGCGCAACCACACCTTCACCGTCGGCGGCCAGTACTGGGACGCCGAGATGATCGACGGGGTCGCCGTCGCCCCCTACGAACACCAGCAATGGGCCCTGTTCGCCGAGGACGAATGGCGGTTCACCGACACCCTGGCCCTGACCCTGGGCGCCCGTCACGACGACCACAGCCAGTTCGGCTCCCATTTCAGCCCGCGCGCCTATCTGGTGTGGAACGCGACGGCGAACTGGACCCTGAAGGGCGGCGTCAGCCAGGGCTTCAAGACCCCGCGCCTGGATCAGATCGTCGATGGGATCACCGGCTTCACCGGCCAGGGCACCCGTCCGACGGTCGGCACCCCGAGCCTGAAGCCCGAAACCAGCACCAGTTCGGAACTGGCCGTCTTCTATGACAACCGCTCGAACTTCCGCGCCAATCTGACCGTCTTCAACAACGCGTTCGAGGACAAGATCGCCACCGGCGTGGCGCTGAACAACTGCTCGTTCGGCCTGACCCAGACCCAGTATCAGGCCGGCGAACAGGCCCTGCCCGACTGCGCCGACTACGGCTTCTGGCCCCTGGTCGAGACCTTCGGCCAGACCGTCAACATCGACGAGGCGGTGACGCGCGGGGTCGAGGCCTCGTTCCGCTGGGGCTTCGCCCCCGACTGGTCGCTCACCGGAAACTACACCTACACCGACTCCGAGCAGAAGAGCGGCGCCGAGGCCGGTCGTCCGCTCAGCGACACGCCCGAACACATGCTGAACGCCGCCGTCCGCTGGACCGTCACCGACCAGCTGAACCTGTGGCTGCGCGGCGAATATCGCAGCGACCGCTATCGCTCCGAAGATTCATCGACCAGCCGGGCCAAGGCCACCTGGGGCGACTACCGCGCCTACGAGGTCTTCCACCTGGGCGGATCCTACGCCGTCAACGACCGCGTCACGATCAACGGCGCCGTCTACAACCTGCTGGATAAGGACTTCGTCAGCTACGGTTCCTACGTCAGCAATGTGAACACCGGCGCCGTCGCCTACACCAACCTCTACGCCAATAATCAGGAGCCCCGGCGCCTGTGGCTGTCGGTCACGGCGGCCTTCTGATCCTGATGAGCGGGGGCCGGTTCGCCGACCCCCGGTCTTTTTACGGCGAAGCTAAGCCATTGGTCACCATTGTTGGCGCAGGGTGCCGCCATGACTGATCGCGTCGTCCGCAACCTCGAGCATCTCAGAAGCTCGGCCTCCACCGCCCGGGTGCTGAACCTGCTGCGCGTGTGGGAGGAGAACGGCGACAGCCGGTCCGACGGCGCCGTGCGCAATCCCGACTGGGCCGCCCGCCCGATCTTCCGCACCTCCGCCCTGAACCGCAGCCTGATCATCAAGCACCGGCTGCGGCGCAACGAGATCGATCTCTTCCCCGGCCGCCGCCAGGTCGCCACCAAGATGGTCATCCCCATCGACGACGAGGATCTGAAGACCGGCGGCCGATACGCCTTCGTCAACCAGATCGGCTTCGAGCGGATGATGGCCGAGGCCTTCGGCCTCTCCGCCGGCCACCCGGACCTCGAGACCCTGCGCCTGATCGACCGGCTGCCGTCGCTGGATCCCTTCCTGCTGCGCGAGCAGCTGCGGCGCGGCGGTCTGGACCCGGCGCCCTGCTATTTCTCCATCAGCGACGGCGACCTGGCGCGGATGCAGAGCTTCGTCCACGCCGAGATCGAGCCCCTGGTCAGCCTCAGCCTGGGCGAGGACACCATCGCCGTGGCCTCGGACTCGGCGGCGCGGATGGCGGCCAAGATCCTGTCCAACAGCCCCGGCGACCAGCTGGAGGCCCTGCGCCTGACCCTGCGCCTGGCGCCGGAGCAGTATCAGGAGGGAGTCTTCTGCTGGAAGGGCTTCCTCTATTACAAATGGACCCTGTCCACCCTGCTGGGCGAGGTCGCCGCCGTGGCCGAGGCCGTGCGCACCTTCAAGCCCACCGGCAAGATCGACCGCGTCGCCCGCGAGCATCTGGACCGCAGCCGCGCCGTCCTGCGCGGCCGCATCATCCGCACCTGCGACGAGGTCAGCCGCACCCTGCGCATCTATGACGACGCCTACGCCCGCCTGACGCAAGAAGGCCGCCCCACCGCCTTCCGCGACTTCCTGCTGGACGCCCCCTCCATGTTCGCCAAGCTGGGCGACCAGCTGGGCGCCGTGCAGCATATCGTCAGCTACTGGCGCTTCCGCTTCCGCCCCGCCGCCCATCCCCCCGGCGTCGAGGAGCTGATGGACATCTTCATGGACTTCGAGACCGGCCTGCTGGGCCGCGGCGAACTGCCCGACGACATCGCCGTGATGGCGGCCTAGAGCGCCCGCACCCGAGGCCCCTCGCCCCGGCCGTCCAGCATCAGGTCGGTGACGGCCCAGACCAGGGCGTCGGCCCGGTCCCAATGCCCCGCCTCCGCACCCCCGCTCTCGGCCTCCTCGCCGCCCAGAGCCATCAGTTCCTCCTCCAGCGCCGCAAACGCGCCCGCATGCCGCACCCGCCCCTGTTCATACAGGGCCGCCACCGGCTCGGCCCGCGCCGCCTTGCCGCGCGAGGCCCGCACCGCCGTAAAGCCGACGCTGTCCCCATCCGCCCCGCACCCGGCCGCCTTCAGCACCGCCTCGACCATGTCCCCGCCCTGATTGACCTCGCCGACGATGCGGACCGCCCCGAACAGCCGCGCCGTCTCCATCGCCCGCTCGGCCCATTTCTGCGGCGACAGCCCCCGCATCGAGCGGTCGGCCAGCACCCAGGCAACGTCCCCGCGCCGCCCCACCGCCACGATGCCGCAGGCGTCCCCGCCGCGCGAACAGGTCGGGTCCAGCCCCACCACCACCCGCTCATAGACCGGCCGCCCGTCTACCGAGACCGGCGCCGCCCCCCGCGCCGCCGCCATCATCTCGGCGGTGAACAGCCCGCCCTCGGGCTCGACCACCAGGCCCTCCAGCTCCTGCGCCGCCCGCCGCGTCCCGCCGTACAGCCGCTCCAGCCCCTCCAGAAACCCCGGCGCCAGATGATCCCCATTGTCCCGCGTCGTCGCATGGGTGAGCGCACAGGATTCCTCGGCGCGGAGCGCCTTGAGCGCCCGTGTCGGGCGCGGCGTGGTCGTAACCACCAGCCGGGGGCTACCGCTCGCGACGCGGTCGCTCGCTCCTTGAGCCCCCACTCCTCCGTTATGCGCCGCGTCTGCATCGACGGCTGGGGAGTCCGGCTCCGGCAACCTCAACCTCAGCCCCATCCGCAGCAGGGCCAGCGTCTCCCCGCCGTTGCGCCAGGCGCAAAATTCGTCGGCCCAGGCGGCGGCGAACTGGGGGCCGCGCAGGCTGTCGGGGTCTTCGGCCGAGAAGACGAAGGCCTCGGCCCCGTTCGGAAACACCAGCCGCCGCCGCGACGGCTGATACTCCGGCCCCCGCCACTCCACCTCGCCATCCCCTCCGACGCCCGTCCAGCGCGGCAGGCTCATCACCCCCGACGGCCCGGCGATCATCACCTCGCGCACATCGTGCAAGGTCGGCCCGATCAGCGCCAGCCGCCCGCCCGCCCCCAGCCGCTCGGCCATGTCCGCGATCCACGACGCCCCCGCCAGAGTCTTGCCCGCCCCCCGCCCGCCCAGAAACAACCAGGTCGACCACGCCCCCTCCGGCGGTTGCTGCGCCTCCCGCAGCACCAACCCCCCAGCGCCCTGACCGCCCTCGAGCAAACCGGGGGTCTGGGGGCTCATGTAGCCCGAAGGGCGATAGCCCCCAGGCGTAATGCGGGTCTGGGGTCTCAAGCAGCCCGAAGGGCGGTAGCCCCCAGGAATAGAAGCGCCCGCAGGGCGCGTCCGTTTCAGCTCCTGTTCGATCACCCGCTCGACCTGTTCCTTGGCCAGGGCGATCCGCCCCATCACCCCGAACTGACCCTCGCGGCCCGCCTGCTGCATCCGCTCCCAGAACTCGGCCCGCGTCGCCACCAGATCGGCCGGATCGATGGCCACGCCCCAGATCGCCGCCGCCGCCTCCGGCTCAGGCCGCCGGTTTCCGGGCGGCGGCTCGCCTGCGGCCCGCGCCTTCTGCCCCTTCTGGAACCCCAGTTTCCTCGCCATCTCCGCCACGGTCGAGCCCCTGATCGGAAACCGCGCCTCGATATCGGCATAGGTCGCCCCCCGCTCCAGCAGGGCGCAGACCTCGCGCCATTGCCCCGCCGTCAGGTTGCTTTTGGGATGCCGCCAATCGTCCGGCCGCTCGAGGACCGGGATCGACCGCCGCGCCGGATGATCAGCCGGCAGGTCGCCGATCCGCATCCCCAGCCGTTTGGCGTTCGCCGTCCAGGTGTCGTGCGACACCCCCGCCTCGGCCCGCAACGCCTTCGCCGCCTCGCCCCCATGCCACCGCCCGAACCAGACCCGCCAGGCCGCGTCATCCATCCGACTGTTGAAATGCTTCCCCATGCGGAAAAGCCTAAGCCCGCCCGCACCTCAGGCGCGCAAATCGCAGCTCATTTTACCTAGACACTTGCTTTCACAGACGTTTTTACGAGAAATTATGATACCTCGACGGCTTTAGGTTTCCTATTCCGCCGACACGCTAGCCCATTTCTAAGAGATCCAGCTGATGGCTCATTGCCTCGTCCACGGGAACGACCTCCTCTGCCGGAAGGCCGACCAGAGTTCTCAAAGAGCGGATGCTTTGAGTTAAGTGATGGTCTGTAGCAGCCCAGCGCCATGTCGAGGCGTTCCCAGTGGATTTCTGGATCGTCCCCAACTGGTGGAAGTAATCATCCCCAAGACTGAAATTGGCTCCAAAAAACTTTTCATGGCCTATCAGCATCTCCGCAACCGGATATATCGCTTGATATCCATTTGGCTTTTTTGTCGACTTTCCCTTAAATATGAAAAGATAATCTTCTGTACTATATCGGCATTGAGCTACCGGGCTGATCCGGCCAACTGCCCCAGGAGCAGGGTTTTCTAATCCATAGTCACCGAAAATCGGCACCCTTAACAAGGGCAGCGTTCTTAAGCGCTTATAGAATTCCCACTCCGCTCTCTTAAACGCTCCTATGCTCCCAGCACTAATCTTGGGAGATTTGGGAAAGCTGGTCATCGCCACAGCGATGTGAAGCCAATCGTGCAAGTATGGAAGATTGTTTAGGCGTTCAGCAACATTCTTCGCAAAAGCCTCAATATCATGAGGCTCGAAAGCACCAAAATCTACAACCAAGAAACAACGATCCGCAGTAATACCGAGCTCAAACATAAGCAACCTGACATCTCGCACCAAACCAGCAAAATCATCAAACGTTGCTGCGGCATTCAAACGAATCCCGATTGGTTTGTCAGGGTTGAACTGCGCGAATCTTCTAACAGCCTCTTGGTACTCAATCGACCTACCGGGGCCTGTAACCGGGTAGGCCATACCTTCCGCCAGCCTAGCGCGCTCCAGCAACTCTGTTAGAGGATGCACAGATAATCCGGCCCGATGGCGTTCATCATCGACCTGGACGGCGTCGATGAAAACTCCGCGTTTGCCACAAGCCTTTTCTAGGCGAGATCCAAACTGTTTCAGATACTCTGTAGGTTCGAGAACCGCCTTCAACTCATGATCGTAGTCGCCCGCCGGGGGTATATCAAAGAGGACGGCAAGGTCAGAGCGTGAACCGCGAAAGGTGCCCAGACTCCTGATTTCACCCTGCTTCCACTTGAGCACGGCGAGATAAAGAGAACTGCGAACCAAGCGTTTCATAGCCGCCTATCCTAGCTGATCCAACAACAACCGCCCAACCTCCTTGCCCCCTACAAGGTCGTTAAAGAGCCTATAGTCTTTACGTTCATGACGGATTCGTCCAGCTACAATTGATGGCGATATCCCCAATTTATCCGCGAATGCAGTTACCTGTTCCTTTGATTTGGTAAACCTCACAAAAGACGACTTCCAAATTTCGTCCGATATCAGGGCGTTAAGCGCGAACTCGTCAGCTTCGATTTCCAGATCATCCACGCTAGGGGCCATCTCATCGTCAAAAAACCCTTCTGAAAGGCCTCGATCACGATGACACACTACGTGCGCTAGCTCATGCATCAAGACGAACCAAAAGTTATCTAGCCTGTCATGCCGAATAGTCAGCCCTATTACCGGAATTTTATTATCAAGAAGCATAGCCGCACCGTCTAAATGCGTACCTGTCAAATGACGCTCAACGACAACAGCAACACCCCTGCCTTCAAGGGCCCGTATTGCCAATAGGGGGCCATCAGGCGCGGCGCTTAAATTCACCAGATCTCTGATAAATATAGCATCAATAGTCTGATTTACATTCCTTGGGGTTTTTCTTCGCGCCTTTTGAAGGACACGCGCTTTCCACGCTGACACAGCGTAGGGGTTTACCTTGCCCCCCAACCGAACTCGTTGCCGGTGAAGCGCTGCCGTCGATGATCCAGCAGAAGCAGCGCGCATAAAATATTCCGCCAAAGCCAAATCAGTCTTGGGCACATCGCTGGGAACTCGCAGATCATTGAACCAGCCACGTTTTTTCATCTCCCGTACCGGGAGAAGACGTGGGTCAAAATCATCCAGTTCAAAATCGATCTTGCTGGACAGCTTCAATTCCACCGACGTGTCAGCTTCGAGTGCCTGAGCTACTTCCTGGATTCGAGACAGACTTGCAGATTGATATCGCTCCTGCTCGTACCTTTGTACTTGCTGCTCTTTGATGTTCAGCCTGATTGAAAGCTCTTTTTGGGTTAGCCCTAACGCTAGTCGAGCCTCGATCAGCGCCACACCTAGACCTGAGATATCCTTGGAATGTAGGGCGTCGATCCTCCCCTCGCGAAGAGCGAGATAGCGCTCAACATCCCTCGACATACGACCCCGCTCAGATTCCAGTGAACGGCGCTGCGCGGCAATAATTATGGGATCAATCCCACTCCTTACGAGAGATATCTCATCAAAATTTGATAGATCTCTATCGACCTCTTCCAGTCGATCGACCGTGATTTTGTACTGTTTTTGATTGGCGATCACTGGTGGATACCCCGAAGCTTAATTCTCAAAATTCCTTTTTCCGACCCTGTAAACTTATCCGTGCGAAATGAGCGCTTTATACTTTCAGATGGGCCACCGAATTCTTCGGCTATGAACATTTCGCCGCGATATTTCCATTTCTGAGCAGCTTGCTCATTCTCGAAATCTAAAAAAATTGGATCCAGTAGAGATGGAATGACGCCTGCCGGATCCCAGTAGCCGTCGAAATCTCCCGGCTCTTCCTTATCGGTTACAAAACTCCCGTCGAGAAACATCGTGCCGCATCCGGCGGCACGAAGAGCCTTGGCGGCCTCATGCAACCCCTCAAACAGCCAACGCCGCCGATCGTTTGTGGCATATCGATCTTCCACCTCCGCCAACGTCGCGCTGTGAACGCCAGGAGGCAGGACGGCGTAGGGCGCACCAGGTAGTCTAACCAGAGCAGGAATCATGACACAACATTATCGTTGTGTCGATTCTTGGCAAGCAGCGTTATTCAATCAGCAGTGAGAACGCTACACCTAATGCGCGGCATCCCAGTTCGCCGCCGCTCGCGCCTCCACCACCAGCGGCACGGTCAAGGCGACGGCGGGGTCTGAGGCGGTTTCCATGACGCGTTTGATGACGGTGATGGCGCGGTCGGCCTCGGCCTCGGGGGTTTCGAAGACCAGTTCGTCGTGGACCTGCAGCAGCATGCGGGTGTTCAGCCCGGCCTCGGCCAGGGCTGTGGGCATGCGGATCATGGCGCGGCGGATGATGTCGGCGGCGGCGCCCTGGATCGGGGCGTTGATGGCGGCGCGCTCGCCGAACTGGCGTTCGGCGCCCGATTTGGAGTGGATGGCGGGGATGTGGATGCGGCGGCCGAAGACGGTGGAGACGAAGCCGGCCTGGCGGACCTCGGCCTTGGTCTTGTCCATGTAAGTGCGAATGCCGGGGAAGCGGTCGAAATAGGTCTTGATATATGCGCCGGCCTCGCCCTGATCGATGCCCAGCTGGGCGGCCAGGCCAAAGGCGCTGATGCCGTAGACGATGCCGAAATTGATGGCCTTGGCGCGGCGGCGGGTTTCGGAGGGCATGCCCTCGACGGGGACGCCGAACATTTCGCTGGCGGTGGCGGCGTGGATGTCGAGCCCGGCCTTGAAGGCGCGTTTCAGCTCGGGGATGTCGCCGATATGGGCCAGCAGGCGCAGTTCGATCTGGCTGTAGTCGGCGCTGATCAGCAGATGGCCGGGGGCGGCGATGAAGGCCTGGCGGATTTCGCGGCCGGTCTCGGTGCGGATCGGGATATTTTGAAGATTCGGATCCGAGCTGGCCAGGCGGCCGGTGGTGGCGGCGGCCAGCTGGTAGCTGGTGTGGACGCGGTCGGTGGCGGGGTCGGCGGCGGCGGTCAGGGCGTCGGTGTAGGTGCCCTTCAGCTTGGACAGCTGGCGCCAGTCCAGCAGGACGCGGGGCAGGGCGTGGGTGTGGGCCAGGTCTTCCAGCACGCTGGCGTCGGTGCCCCATTGGCCGGAGGCGGTCTTCTTGCCGCCGGGCAGGTTCAGCTCGCCGAACAGGATTTCGCCGATCTGGCGGGGGGAGCCGATGTTGAAGGGGCGGCCGGCGATCTCGTGGGCCTGGGCCTCCAGCTCGGCCATGCGCAGGCCGAACTCGCTGGACAGGCGTTTCAGGCGGGCGGGGTCGACGCGGACGCCGGCGGTCTCCATCTCGGCCAGGACGGCGGGCAGGGGGCGTTCCAGGGTCTCATAGACGGTGGACAGGCCCTCGCGCGCCAGCCGGGGCTTGAGGATGCGCCACAGACGCAGGGTGACGTCGGCGTCTTCGGCGGCGTACTGGGTGGCGGGTTTCAGGGCGACGTGTTTGAACGACTTCTGGCTCTTGCCCGTTCCGGCCACGCTCTTGAACGGCACGGGGTCGTGCCCCAGATGAAGCCGCGCCAGCTCGTCCATCCCGTGCCCGTGGAGCCCGCCCTCGAGCACATAGGAGATCAGCATGGTGTCGTCATAGGGGGCGACCCGGATCCCCCGCCGCGCCATTACCGCCAGATCATACTTGGCATTCTGCAGAATTTTCAACACACTAGGGTCTTCAAGCAACCCCTTCAGCTTCGCCAAGGCCTTGGCCTTGTCCAGCTGCTGGATCGGCTCCCGCGCCTCCCCCGGCTCCCCGAACAGCCCGCCCTCGCCCGCCTGGGGCTCATGCTCATGCGTCAGCGGGATGTAACACGCCTCATTCGGCCCCACCGCCAGCGACACCCCGCACAGCCCCGCATGCGTCGCCGACAGCGACGACGTTTCTGTGTCAAAGCCGACCGTCCCCGCCTCGACCGCCCTAGCGATCCAGCGATCCAGCGCCTCCTCGGTCTGCACGCATTCGTAGGCCTCGAGGTCGAAGCTTTGGGCTTCGGCCGGGCCTTCCACCACCTGGCCGTAGCGGGGCGTGGCGACCGGGGCGCTCAGGTTCGGCGCGCGCTTGGGGGCGAAGGCCGAGATCTCGCTGGGTCCCGCCTTGCCGTCGCCGACGCGGCGTTGCAGCGACCGGAACTCCATCTTGCCGAGAAAGGCCGACAGGGTCTCGGGATCGGGATCGCGCACGGCGAAATCGTCGATCAGCTCCGGCGCCGGGGCGTCGCAGGTCAGGCGGACCAGCTCGCGCGACAGACGGATCTGGTCTGCGAAGGCGATCAGGGTCTCGCGGCGCTTGGGCTGTTTGATCTCGCCGGCGCGCGCCAACAGGGTGTCCAGATCGCCGTATTCGTCCAGCAGCTGGGCCGCCGTCTTGGGGCCGATGCCGGGGGCGCCGGGGACGTTGTCGACGCTGTCGCCGATCAAAGCCTGAAGATCGACCATCTTCTCAGGACCGACGCCGAACTTCTCGAACACCTCGGGCTCGGCCAGACGCCGGTCCTTCATCGGGTCCCACATGACGACGCCGCCGCCGATCAGCTGCATCAGGTCCTTGTCTGAGCTAACGATCACCGCCTCGCCGCCGGCGTCGCGGGCCTTGCAGGCGTAGGTGGCGATCAGGTCGTCGGCCTCGTAGCCGGCCAGTTCGACGCAGTGCACGCCGAAGGCCGCCGTGGCCTCGCGCACCAGAGGAAATTGCGGGACCAGGTCCTCGGGCGCCGGCGGACGATGCGCCTTGTACTGGTCGTAAAGGGTGTTGCGGAACGTCTTTTCAGAATGGTCGAAGATGGCGACCAGATGGGTGGGGCCGTCGGCGCCCTTCATGTCCTTCAGCAGCTTCCACAACATGTTGCAGTAGCCCTGGACCGCACCCACGGGCAGGCCGTCGGACTTGCGAGTCAGGGGCGGCAGGGCGTGATAGGCGCGGAAGATGTAGGCCGAGGCGTCGATCATCCACAGCCGCAGGGCGGGGCCGTCCTGGGTGAGGGGGCGGTCGTGTTCGGGGGCGGTCTCGGAAGCAGCGGCGTCGGTCATGGGCGGAACATAGGCGGCCGAGCCCGCCGCGTCAGCCGTTAGAATTCGGTCCAGCTGGATCCAGGATTAAGCTGGCCCGGTTGCGCCTGTTGCTGACCCCAGGTGACGATCATGAGCAGCTTGTGGCTCCGGATCCGATACTGGCCGATCATCGGCAGAACGGCGCCCAAGGGCGCGCCGGTCTTCGCCTCGTAAAGAAAGCCGGAAAACTCGGCGACGCCTGCGCGGTCGCGATTGCTGTAGACCGACAGCTCCGGCAGCGAGACGACGTTCAAATTCTCGTTGATCGGAATCCGCATTTCCGGAATGCCGACGACTCGCCGCATCTGCTCCAGCGACAAGGCGCCCGTGCGGACTTCAAACACGGCGTCGGCTTCATCTCTGGTGCGAGTCAGCCGATAGCCGGCGTCGGACAGGGCCGCCCGGATCGCGCTGATGGCGTACCGGGCATTATCGGCCTGGAAATAGGTTTCGTCGACGAAGATCGTCGTGCCCGTCGGCAGGGGCAGGGAGAGGCCTTCGACGGCCTTGTCCGCCGCTCGTGTAAGCAGAAGCTGCTCGGTTGCGGTCCGGCCGATGTTCGATTCCGTGGTGGAGGCGCAGGCCGACGCGAGCAGAACCGCAGTCAGAAGGGCCACGGCTGAACCGAAACGCGTCGCGTCGCTCCTCCTCATCACCAGCTTCCCGTGTTGGGCATGGAGGCCCAGGGTTCGGCCGGCGCCAGCGGCGAGCCTTCCTGCAACAGCTCGATCGAAATCCCGTCCGGTGACCGGACAAAGGCCATATTGCCGTCGCGCGGGGGACGATTGATCACCACCCCGCCGTCCATCAACCTCTGGCAGGCGGCGTAGATGTCGTCGACCTTATAGGCCAGGTGGCCGAAGTTGCGGCCGCCCTGATATTCTTCGGGATCCCAGTTGAAGGTCAGTTCGACCTCGGGGCAGCGTTCCGCCGCCGACTGTTCCAAGTTTTTGGGCGCAGCGAGGAAGACCAGGGTGAACCGCCCGGCCTCGTTGTCCACCCGGCGGACCTCTTGCAGGCCCAGCAGGTCGCAATAGAAGTGCAGCGAGGCGTCGAGGTCCTGAACCCGGACCATGGTGTGCAGATAGCGCAAGAGTGTCTGTCTCCGTCCGGGGGAGTGGCGGGTCAGCGCCTTCTATAATCGCCCAACGTCCAAACCGCGACTCGGCTTGGGCGCAGGTTCAGTGAGCCTCAGGCGCGCGGGCGGCCGGGCTCAGATATTCACTCTCATCGTGCGGATGAGCCGACAGGACGAAGCGACGGTCGCAATAGCCGCACTCGATAAAGTCGTCCTCGCCCATATCCATATAGACCAGCGGATGGCCCAGAGCGCCGCCGCCGCCGTCGCAGGCGACGCGTTTGGTCGAGACAATGACCTCTTCGGGCGGAGGAATGATCGCGTCGGGATGGCGGGGCGGCATTGTTCAACTCGTGGACTTGGCGAGGAGGCGTCGGGCGCATACCTATGCGGCCCGTCCGGCGGCGTCAAACCGCCGCATGACCCGATGTCTCGACCAAAGCGCCCCAAATGACCGATGCGACGATCCTGCCTGACAACGCCATCGAGGTGCGCGGGCTGAAGAAGACTTACGCTGGCTCCAAGAAGGCCGCGCCCAAGACGGCCCTGCGCGGGGTCGATCTGGTCATTCCGCGCGGTTCGGTGTTCGGCCTTCTGGGGCCCAACGGTGCCGGAAAGTCCACACTGATCAATATTCTGGCCGGGGTGGTGAAGAAGTCGGAAGGCACGGTGACCATCTGGGGCCGCGACATCGACAAGGAGCCGCGCGACGCCGCTGCGGCCCTGGGCGTCGTCCCGCAGGAGATCGTCGCCGACGTCTTCTTCACCCCGCGCGAGTCGCTGGAGGTCCAGGCCGGCTTCTACGGCGTGCCGAAGAATGAGCGCCGCTCGGACGAGCTGCTGGCGGCGCTCGGTCTATCGGACAAGGCCAACGCCTATGTCCGCGCCCTGTCCGGCGGCATGAAACGCCGCCTGATGGTGGCCAAGGCCCTGGTTCACAATCCGCCCATCCTGATCCTGGACGAGCCGACCGCCGGGGTGGACGTCGAGTTGCGCCGTCAGCTGTGGGCCTATGTCCGCCAGATCAACGCGGAGGGCGTGACCATCGTCCTGACCACCCACTATCTGGAAGAAGCGCAGGAGCTCTGCGACACTATCGCCATCGTCAACCGGGGCCAGGTGGTGGCCTGCGAGCCGACGCCGCAACTGCTGCGCCGCCTGGACAGCCGCAATGTGGTCGTCACGCCCGACGTCCCGCTGGACACGGCGCCCGCCCTGCCCGGCTTCGTCGTCACCGCCCGCCCGAACGGCGCCTTCGCGGTGGCCTACAAGAAGGGGCAGTCGTCGGTGGAACAGGTCATCGCCGCCGTACGCAAGGCCGGGATCACCATCGCTGACATCACCACCGAGGACCCGGACCTGGAGGACGTCTTCCTGGCCCTGACCTACGGGGACGCGAGCCAGGTCGATCCGACCAAGGACTAGCCGATCTCCGCCAGGAACTCGAAGATCGCGGCCTTCGCCTCAGCCTCGTCCAGCATAGGGGCGTGCCCCACGCCGGGAACCTCGACATAGGCCATGGCCGGCGCGGCCTTGCGCATCTTCTCGGCGATCGCGGGACTCAACAGGTCCGACGCCCCCCCGCGCACCAGCAGGGTGGGCTTGGTCTTCGCCAGCCGCCGGAACATGGGCCACAGGTTGGGAACCAGGGCCTTGGCCCCCGCCGCCCGGATCGGCACGGAAATATCGGGATCATAGTCCAGCCCGATCTCGCCGTCCGGCTGCTGGCGGAAGATGCGGCGGGCGAAGGCGTCCCAGTCCGCATCCGAATAATGGGGGAAGGCGACCGCGTTGATCCGCTTCGCATAGGCCGCCGCGTCGGCCCAGGAGCCGATCTCGACCGGCTGACCGCTGTAGGCGGCGATACGCGCCAGACCTTCCGGCGCCACCTCGGGCCCGATGTCGTTCAGGATGGCGGCCACAACGGCCTTAGGCCGCAGCGCCGTCAATGCCATGGTGATCAGCCCCCCCATCGAGGTGCCGACGAAGACGGCGCGGTCGATGGCCGCCTGCTCCATCAAGGCCAGAACATCCGCCGCATAGACGTCGGGTCGATAGGTCATCGGATCGGGTGCGCGATCCGACAGGCCGCGCCCGCGCACGTCGACCGCCAGCACGCGCCGACCGCTCTGGGCCAGAAGCGGCGCCAGGGCCCCGAAGTCGGCGCTGTTACGGGTCAGGCCATGGATGGCGATGATCGGGGGGCGGGCGACGCCGGGCCCCGGCGCATAGTCGCGCGCGAACAGGTCCAGGCCGTCCGATGATTTCCAGCGACGTTCGGCATAGGCGGCGACGGGGTTCACGGGGGCGCTCCTTCAACCAAGAAGGAACAGCGTAATTCACCGCGCAAGGAATTGCGATGGCGTCAGGCGCCGATCAGTTCGCGCACGAAGACATCCAGATTGCCGCCCTGGAACAGAAAACCCGACACCCCAGCCCGTTTGGCCGCCTCGATATCGCGCGGCTGATCGCCGATCATGAAGGACCGGGCCGGGTCGATGTCGTGATCCGCGATGGCCCGTAAAAGCATGCCCGGATTGGGCTTGCGGTCAGGATGCTCAGGATGGCGATAGCGTTCGTCCTGAGCCTCTGGATGGAAGGGGCAGGCGTAGACCGCATTGATCACCGCCCCCTCCTGCGCCAGCCGTTTGACCAGCAGGCTGTTGAAGGCGTGCATCTGATCCTCGCCGAACATGCCGCGCGCCACGCCCGACTGATTGGTGACGATCACCGTCAGATAGCCCAGCAGATTCAACCGCCGTACCGCCGCGCCCACACCGGGCAGCAGCTTCAGATGTTCAGGGAGGTGCGGATAGCCGGAATCCTCGATCAGGACCCCGTCGCGGTCCAGGAAAACGGCGGGCAGGCCGGTCATGCGTCGCGTCTCAGCAGCTCGGTGAAGGCCGTCATAAGATGGTAGAGGCTCGAAGCGGGCACAGCCTTGTCGGGCGAAACGCCGTCGGCGTCATAGGAATCCACCCACAGGCCGGGAACGGCGGTGGCCAGATGGGTGTCGAAGGTCGCGGCGATCAGGTCGACGGCTTGATGGTCGCCGAACACCAGAGCCGAACGGATCGCCTCGGTCTGGCACCACAGGCGGCGTCCGGCGTCGACCGGCGCGCCCTGCGCATCGACTTCGCGGATCATGAAACCGGCCTTCAGTCCCTCGGCGGCGCCGCGACGGTGCAGGGCCTCGGCGGCTTCGGCGGAATCCAGACCCGCGGCCTTGGCCTGAAGCAGCAGCCACGACCACTCCTCCAGATGGCCCGGCTCGACGATATGGCCGGTCTGCGGGTCCGGAGCCCAGTCTTCGGTGAAATACTCACGGATGGCGCCGTCGATCAGGAAACGAGTCCGGCACAGGTCCAGCGCTGCCCGCGCCGCCGCCTCGAACGCCGGATCCGGCGCCGTCGCCTGCCAGGCCAGCATGGCCTCGAGCAGGTGCATATGCGGGTTCTGGCGTCGCGGCAGGCGGGGCGGCAGGGCCTCGTGCCAGCCGCCGTGCGGCGCGGTCATTCGCGCATTGATTTGGGCCAGGGTCTTCAGCGCCAGCGGCCGGGCGCGTTCGTCGCCCAGCACACGGTGCGCCGCCGCCAGGGAAAACATGACGAAGGCCAGGTCATAAAGGTCCGGCGTCTCATCCAGCACGCCGCCGGCGTCGTCGGTGGCCGCGACCCACAGGCCGTCGTCACGGCGGCAGGTGGCGATCATGCCGTCCAGACCGGCCCGCGCAATCGCCCGGCCCGCGTCCCAGCCCAGGTCGGCGGCCTCGCAGAAAACATAGATCTGGCGCGCCTGAACCCGCGTGCGGCGGCGCGCGCCCGTCACGGGCTGTCCGTCGAAATCCAGCAGTTCGAAGAAGCGCCCGTCGGCGTCCACCCCGCGCGAGGCCCACAAGGGAAGGGCGTGATCGAACAGCCAGGTCGAGACCCGGTTCTTTGCATCTGAGAGCGTCATCATGGCGGTGGCTTAAGGTGCATCCGGCGCGGCGCCAAGCGGCCACGGTTGCAAAGGGCAACGCGAAGTGACGCCGCTCCGTTTGGCCCCCGCGCCTGATCTTGCTAGGAGGGCGGCCAGCCTAGCGGCCGGACCCGTCGGTCCGCCGCCCCCGAATCGCCGCCCCGCCTCGCCATGGAGAGCGCCTCTCATGATCCCCTTCATCGACCTTCAGGCCCAGCGCCTGCGTCTCGCCGGCAAGATCGAGGCCGCCGTTCAGGAGGCCGTCGTCGGCGGCGCCTGGGTGATGGGGCCTCAGGTCCGTCAGTTTGAGGCCGACCTGGCCGCCTTCGGTCAGGCCAAGCACGCCCTGGGCTGCGCCAACGGCACCGACGCCCTGATCCTGCCGCTGATCGCCTGGGGAATCCGCACCGGAGACGCCGTCTTCTGCCCCAGCTTCACCTTCACCGCGACGGCCGAGGTCGTGCCCTGGCTGGGCGCCTCGCCGGTGTTCGTGGACGTGGACGCGCGCACCTACAACATGGACCCCGTCCGCCTGGAGGCCGCCATCGAGGCGGTCAAGGCCGAGGGTCGCCTGACGCCCAAGGTGGTCATCGCCGTCGATCTGTTCGGCCAGCCGGCCGACTATCCCGCCATCCGGGCCATCTGCGACCGCCACGGCCTGAAGCTGATATCGGATTCGGCGCAAGGCTTCGGCTGCACCCTGGACGGACATCATCCGCTGAAGTGGGCCGATGTCACGACCACCAGCTTCTTCCCGGCCAAGCCGCTGGGCTGCTACGGCGACGGCGGGGCGGTGCTGACGAACGACGAGGATCTGGCCCAGGAGATGGATTCCCTGCGCGTCCACGGAAAAGTGGTGGCCAAGGATCTTCAGGCCGGCGCGGCCGCCTTCACCCACGATCCGAAATATCTGGCCATGCGCATCGGCATGAACAGCCGGCTGGACACCATCCAGGCCGCCATCCTGATCGAGAAGCTGAAGGTGTTCGGCCAGGAGATCGAATGGCGCAACCGAATCGCCGCCCGCTACAATGAACATCTGGCGCCCCATGTGGCGGCCGTGCCCCACGTCATCGACGGCGGCGTGTCCATCTGGGCCCAGTACACGATCGAACACGCGGACCGCGACGGCCTGATCGCCCACCTCAAGGACGAGGGCGTGCCTACGGCCGTCTATTATCCCGTGCCTATGCACCTGCAGCCGGCCTATGGGCGCTTCCCGCACGGCGCCGGCGGCCTGCCCGTCACCGAGCGGCTGAAAGACGTGGTCCTCAGCCTGCCCATGCACGCCGATCTGGACGAGGCGACCCAGGACAAGGTCATCGCCGCCGTCGCCAGCTACAAGGGCTAAGACCATGCCGAACACCCCCGTCCTCAAGTTCGGCGTCGCCGGCGTCGGCGTCATGGGCCGCAACCATGCGCGCGTCGCCTCCGAGATGCGCGAGTTCGACCTGACCACCGTCTTCGATCCCGATAGCGTCGTCGCCGACGGCGTCGCCGCCGCCTATGAGGCGGCCCCGGTCACCACGGCCCAGGCCTTCATCGACGCCGGTCTGGACGCCGCCGTCGTGGCGACGCCGAACCGCTTCCACGCCGACATCGGCGTCGCCCTTCTGGAAAAGGGCGTCCACGTCCTGGTCGAGAAGCCGATCGCCGCCACGGTCGCCGACGCCCAGCGGATGATCGACGCCGCCAAGGCCAATGACCGCGTCCTGATGGTCGGCCAGGTCGAGCGGTTCAATCCGGCGGTCGAGACCGTCAAGCGCGCCGTCGCCGACGACGAAATCATCTCCATCCAGGTCACCCGCGTCGGCCCCTTCCCGCCCCGCATGGGCGATGTGGGCGTGGTCATCGACCTGGCGGTCCACGACATCGACATCATCCGCCACCTGACCGGCTCCGAGATCGTCGAGGTCCAGCCGCAGCTGGCCCGCACCCGCGCCGAGCGCGAGGACACGGCCCTGCTGCAGTTCCGGCTCGACAATGGCGTGATCGCCCACATCACCACCAACTGGGTCACGCCCTACAAGACCCGCACCCTGCAGGTCGCCACCAAGACCAAATTCATCGTCGCCGACCTGATCACCCGCCAGGTCACCGAATATTTCGGCCAGCAGCCCGACGGCTCCTACTCCACCCGGATGCTGAACAGCTGGCCGGCCGAGCCCCTGAGGAAGGAGCTGGAAGCCTTCGCCCGCGCGATCCACACCGGCGAGACCCCGGCGGTGACGGGCGAAGACGGTCTGCGGAACCTCGAGGTCGCCCTGCGCTGCCTGGGGGAACACTGATCGGGGCGAGGCCTAAAGTCGCCGCAATGGTTGGGAAAGGAAGAGACATGCGCTCGCCCCTCGCCCCGCTTCTCGTCGTCTCTGGCCTCGTCGCCCTGCTGACCGTGTCGGCGGCCGCACCCGCGCACGCCGACACCCGCTATTTCTCGTATAACGCCACGGACCGGATCACCCAGGCCCTGACCAAGGGGATCACGCTTCAGGTCCGACGCGGCCTGTTCGGGGCGATCAGTGTCGAGCGGCTGTTCTCGACCACGGCGCGCGGCTCGGCCGATTTCACGCGCGGCGGCCCGGACGCAGCGCGGCGGGCCCTGCCCGAGGGCGCCCGCGAGACTGACCTCTATGTAATTGAACAGACCGGCGACGGACGCGGCCTGGCCCGCGCCCTCTGCCCCGGCGCGGACGAAGTCTGGCTTGTGATGAGCCGCATCCGCGCGCCCAGGCCCCTGACCATGCAGGCCGTGGGTCGCTGGAGCGACGGCGCCTATCGCCACTGCGTGACCCTGAGCTACGAATGGCGCGGCGAATGGCAGACCGCGCCGGCGTCGCCGTTCGACGATACCGCCTCCTAGCGCCTGTCACGCTTGATCGCTTATCCTCGCGGCTGAAGAGGCGTTCGGAGAGACGACGATGCGTTGGGCCCTGCCCCTGGCGGTTCTGATCGGCGTAATCGCCGCCCTGCTGACCTGGACCCGGCCGGGCGGGCCTATCCCGCCGGACGCCAACACACCGGTCGCCGTCTATCTGCTGGATAACGGCTTCCACACAGATCTGGCTGTGCCTCGCGCCGCGCTAGAACGGCGCGGCGGGGCACTGGGACAGGCCGTAGCGACCCTGGCGCCGGGCGACTGGATCCTGATCGGCTGGGGCGACGCGACCTTCTACGTCGATCAAAGCCCGATCTCGGATCGGCTGCCCGACGGCGCGCGCGCCTTCTTCCGACCGGGCAATCCGTCCGTCCTGATGCTGGACCCGGAGGCCCAGGATCCCCGCGACCGCTACACCGCAAACCGCCGCGCGGCCCTGAGCCTGACACCCGCCGCCTTCGACCGGATGGCGGGGCGGATCGAGGCCTCGCTGGACCTGTCTCACGGCGCGCCGCGTGTGGCCGCCGCCCGTCCCGGCGACGACGCCCGCTTCTTCGCCGGTCGAGACACCTTCTCGATTCTGCACCTGTGCAACCACTGGACGGCCGGGGTGCTGAACGCCGGCGGGGTGACGGTCCGCCCGGCCCGCTCGATTTTTTCGGCCGAGGTGATGCGGTCCGCCCGAGCGGCGGAACTGGACAGGACGGCTCCACGCGCCTAGACCGCCCGACTTTCGCTTATCCGGCCGGGTCCGAGCCCCGGCGGGCGAACAAGAAGGAGCGGCCGATGGCCCACAAACAGCATACTCGCAATTCCTCCGGCCCGGCCGGTCCCAGCCAACGCCAGCTGCGCGCCGGCGAACTGATCCGTCATGCCCTGGTCGACATCCTGCGCGAGGAGGACATCCACGACGAGGCGCTGGCCGGCGTCTCCGTCACCGTGACCGAGGTTCGTCTGTCGCCGGACCTGAAACACGCCACCTGTTTCGTCGAACCCCTGGGCGCCGGCGTCGAGGCCGCCCCGACCACGGGCCATGAGAGCGAGATCATCAAGGCGCTGAACGTCCACGCCAAATTCCTGCGCGGCCAGTTGGGCCGCCGGCTGGACATGAAGTTCACCCCCGACCTGCGCTTCCGCCACGACGAAAGCTTCGACGCCGCCAGCCATATCGACCGCCTGTTCGAAGACCCCCGCGTCCGCGCCGACCTGGAACGCCGCGACGACGAGAGCGAGGGCGACGCCTAATGACCCGGCCCCAAGTTGCGCCTAGCGCGGTAGGCCGAGCATCGCGGCCTCAAGTAGCGCAAAGCGCGGTAGGCCAAGCATCGTGGCCTCAAGCAGCGCCAAGCGCGATAGGCCCAGCATAATGGCCCGCAAGAAGAAGGGCGACGTGATCGACGGCTGGGTCTGCCTGGACAAGCCGTTCGAGATGGGATCGACCGAGGCGGTCAGCCGCATCCGCCGCCTGTTCAACGCCCAGAAGGCCGGTCACGCCGGGACGCTGGATCCGTTGGCCAACGGCATCCTGCCCATTGCGCTCGGCGAGGCGACCAAGACCGTGCCGATGATGATGGAAGCGCAGAAGGTCTATCGCTTCACCATCAACTGGGGCGTCTCGACCGACAGCGTGGACCGCGAGGGCGAGATCATCGGCCGCTCGGACGTTCGTCCCTCGGTCGAGGCGGTGAAGGCCGCCCTGCCCGCCTTCGTCGGCGAGATCGACCAGACCCCGCCCCGCTTCTCGGCCATCAAGGTGGACGGCGCCCGCGCCTATGACCTGGCCCGCGACGGAGTGGAGTTCGAGCTTCAGGCGCGCCGCGTCACCATCTACTCGGCAGAAGTTACCGACGCGCCGGACGCCGATCACGTCGAACTGACCATCCGCACCGGCAAGGGCGTCTATGTCCGGTCGCTGGCGCGCGATCTGGCGGCCGTCCTGGGCGCAGAGGGGCATGTTTCGGCCCTGCGGCGCGAGCGGGTGGGACCGTTTCATACCGAAAACGCCGTGACGCTGGATTTTCTCGAGGATTTGGTGCATAGGGGCGCCGCCTCGGAAGGCTTGCTTCCCGTTGCGACCGCCCTGGACGACATCCCGGAGCTGGCCGTGACGGATCAGGACGCCTTCTCGCTTCGGCAGGGACGCCCGATCGTTCTGCTCCCCCGTCAGGTGGAAACCCTCAAGGATCGCCTTTCCGGCGGTTCGCGAACGGTTTCAGCCTTTCAGGGCCAGACCCTCGTCGCCCTCTGTCAGTTGCGGGCCGGCCGGTTAGAACCCGACCGCGTTTTCAATCTTTCCTGATCGCCTGATCAGGGGACTCCAACCCGGCCTCAAGTCGCGCGAAAGCGCGGTAGGCCACCAAGGGAGACTTACGATGTCGGTTACTGCTGAACGCAAGCACGAGATCATCGCCGATAACGCCCGCACCGCTGGCGACACCGGCTCCGCCGAGGTTCAGGTCGCGATCCTATCGGAACGCATCTCCAACCTGACCGAACACTTCAAGACCCACAAGAAGGACAACCACTCGCGTCGTGGCCTTCTGAAGATGGTGTCGCAACGTCGCCGTCTGCTCGACCACCTGAACAAGGTCGACGCCGCTCGCTACCAGGCGCTCATCTCCAAGCTGGGCCTGCGCCGCTAAGGCGTCGGATCAGTGTAAGACTGTATTTCGAGGCGCGGGCGGTCACGTCCGCGCCTCGTTGTGCGATTAGAACCGACCTGGGCGCCGCAGGACTTTACGGCGCAGACGCGAGGGCCATGCCGGTCCTCAACCCGGGTCTTTCGCGATGGCGCGGCGACCCCTGGATCGAAGGACTGAACGCCCGACGCATCCGCCCCCAATGATGGGACCCCGCACGGAATACGCCGTCCGGGATACGAAAGACGAAATATGTTCGATATCAAACGCAAGACGATCGAGTGGGCCGGACGCCCGCTGACCCTGGAAACGGGCCGCATCGCCCGCCAGGCCGACGGCGCCGTGCTGGCGACCTACGGCGAGACCGTGGTTCTGGCCACCGTCGTCTATGGCCGCTCGCCCAAGCCGGGTCTGGATTTCTTCCCCCTGACCGTCAACTACCAGGAAAAGACCTTCGCCGCCGGCAAGATCCCGGGCGGCTACTTCAAGCGTGAAGGCCGTCCCAGCGAGAAGGAAACCCTGGTTTCCCGCCTGATCGACCGTCCGATCCGCCCGTTATTCGTCAAGGGCTTCAAGAACGAGACCCAGGTCGTCATCACCGTGCTGCAGCACGACATGGAAAACGATCCGGACGTCCTGGGCATGGTCGCCGCCTCGGCCGCCCTGACCATCTCGGGCGTGCCCTTCATGGGCCCCATCGGCGCCGCGCGCGTCGGCCTGATCGACGGCGAGCTGGTTCTGAACCCGACCGTCGATCAGATCCCGGCCTCTGACCTGGACCTGGTGGTCGCCGGTACGCAAGACGCCCTGATGATGGTCGAATCCGAAGCCAAGGAGCTGTCGGAAGAGAAGATGCTCGAGGCGCTGATGTTCGCGCACGCCGGCATGCAGCCGGTGATCGACGCCATCATCGATCTGGCCGAACACGCCGCCAAGGAGCCCTTCGACTTCCAGGCCGAAGACCACTCCGACGTCGTCGCCTCGATCAAGAAGCTGGTCGGCGAGGACATCAAGTCCGCCTACACCCACCCCGGCAAGTACGAGCGTCGCTCGGGCGTCGATGCGGCCAAGAAGACCGCCGCCGCCGCCCTGGTGAAGACCGACGAGAACCCCGAGGGCGTCGACAGCTCCAAGTTCTCGGCCGCCTTCAAGGAATGCGAAGCCGACGTCCTGCGTCGCGACATCATCGAGAACGCCCACCGCGTCGACGGCCGCGCCCTCGACAAGGTCCGCGCCATCGTGTCGGAAGTCGGCGTCCTGCCGCGCACCCACGGTTCGGCCCTGTTCACCCGCGGCGAAACCCAGGCCCTGGTCGTCGCCACCCTGGGCACCGGCGAGGACGAGCAGTACATCGACAGCCTGCAGGGCACCTACAAGGAAAGCTTCCTGCTGCACTACAACTTCCCCCCCTATTCGGTGGGTGAAGCGGGCCGCATGGGTTCGCCCGGCCGTCGCGAAATCGGTCACGGCAAGCTGGCCTGGCGCGCGATCCGTCCGATGCTGCCGTCGAAGGAAGACTTCCCCTACACCATCCGCCTGGTCTCCGAGATCACCGAGTCGAACGGCTCGTCCTCGATGGCCACGGTCTGCGGTTCGTCGCTGGCCCTGATGGACGCCGGCGTGCCGCTGATCCGTCCGGTCTCGGGCATCGCCATGGGCCTGATCCTGGAGCCGTCGGGCGAGTTCGCCATCCTGTCGGACATCCTGGGTGACGAAGACCACCTGGGCGACATGGACTTCAAGGTCGCCGGCACCTCGGAAGGCATCACCAGCCTTCAGATGGACATCAAGGTCGCCGGGATCACCAAGGAGATCATGAAGCAGGCCCTGACCCAGGCCTCGGCCGGTCGCCTCCACATCCTGGACGAGATGTCCAAGGCCATGGATGCGCCGCGCGCCGAACTGGGTGAGCATGCGCCGAAGATCGAAACCATCAAGATCGCGGTCGACAAGATCCGTGAAGTGATCGGTTCGGGCGGCAAGGTGATCCGCGAGATCGTCGAGAAGACCGGCGCCAAGATCGACATCGGCGATGACGGCACCATCAAGGTCGCCGCCAACGACCAGGAGAAGATCGACGCCGCCAAGGCCTGGATCCAGTCTATCGCCTCGGAACCGGAAGTCGGAACCATCTACTCCGGCAAGGTCGTCAAGGTCGTCGATTTCGGCGCCTTCGTGAACTTCTTCGGCGCCAAGGACGGCCTGGTCCACGTGTCCCAGATCGCTCTGGAACGCGTCGCCAACCCGGCCGACGTCCTGTCGGAAGGCCAAGAGGTCAAGGTCAAGTTCCTGGGCTTCGACGATCGCGGCAAGACCAAGCTGTCGATGAAGGTCGTCGATCAGTCGACGGGTGAAGACCTGACCGACAAGATCAACGCCGAACGCGCCGAGCGTGGCGAAGAGCCTCTGTCGGACGACACCGGCGGCCGTCCGAAGCGCGAAGGCGGCGGTGATCGCGGTGGCGATCGCGGTCGTCGTCGTCGCGACTAAGCCTTAAGGCTCGTCCGAAAAGAAAAAGGCCCCGCCGGCGACGGCGGGGCCTTTTTCATTCCTCTGCCGCAAAAAGCGGCGCGTCCGCTGGCGATCAGAGGGCCAGCACCGTCCCGAGCAGCACGCGGGCGCCCGCGCGGCCCAAGGTGGCGTTGGTGGCCGCCTGAAGCTCGGCCGTCAGTCGATCCAGATCGGGGACCGCGCCGGGGCGAAGTCCATTGGCGAACCTCTGGGCGGCGATGGCATATGCGGCGCGAAGCCGCGGCGCCGACTGCTGCGCACGGGTTCGAAGCGTCGCGTCCGGCACATCCACGCCGGTCTCGACCGAAAACACGCCACGCCCGCCATTGGCGCGCAGGATCGAGGCCGTGACGATCGGCAGTCTGAAATAGGTGTCCGCCGACGGGGCGGCGGCGCCGCCCGAAGAGGCGCGGGCGGGGGTCGAGGCGGCGGCCGTCGCGACGAGGGCGAGACCGAGAAGGGCGCGGCGTTCCATCCCTTTAGCCTAACCGATCAGGCTTAAGAAACTGCTGAGCCCGCCATCAGGCATAGCGCATATAAGGATATCCTTATGTGTTTATTGCTCCTTCATCGTCTGCGGGCTAGAAGGGCTGGAAATCCCCTGCGGCCAGGAGCCCTCCCATGACCGACTACATCATCCGCGACATTTCTCTGGCCGACTGGGGCAAGAAGGAAATCGACATCGCCGAAACGGAAATGCCAGGCCTGATGGCTCTGCGCGCCGAGTTCGGCGCGGCCCAGCCGCTGAAGGGCGCCCGGATCGCCGGCAGCCTGCACATGACCATCCAGACCGCCGTTCTGATCCAGACGCTGGAAGCCCTGGGCGCCGAGGTCCGCTGGGCCTCATGCAACATCTTCTCGACCCAGGATCACGCCGCCGCCGCCATCGCCGCCTCGGGCACCCCGGTCTTCGCCGTCAAGGGCGAGACGCTGGAAGAATACTGGGACTACGCCCACAAGATCTTCGAATGGGCCGACGGCGGCTATCCGAACCTGATCCTCGATGACGGCGGCGACGCCACCCTGCTGTGCGTGCTCGGCCCGAAGGCCGAGAAGGACATCTCGGTTCTGGCCAATCCCCAGAACGAGGAAGAAGAAGCCCTGTTCAAGGTGATGAAGCGCTACATCGCCGAGAAGCCCGGGTTCTATTCGGCCATTCGCGACGCCATCGGCGGCGTGTCGGAAGAAACGACCACCGGCGTCCACCGCCTGTACCAGATGTCGGAACGCGGCGAGCTGCCCTTCCCGGCTATCAACGTCAATGACAGCGTCACCAAGTCGAAGTTCGACAATCTGTACGGCTGCCGTGAATCCCTGGTCGACGCCATCCGTCGCGGCACCGACGTCATGCTGTCGGGCAAGGTCGCCGTGGTCTGCGGCTACGGCGACGTGGGCAAGGGCTCGGCCGCCTCGCTGCGCCAGGGCGGCGCCCGCGTGATCGTGACCGAGATCGACCCGATCTGCGCCCTGCAGGCCGCCATGGAAGGCTATGACGTCCAGACCCTGGACGACGTCGCCGACAAGGCCGACATCTTCGTCACCGCCACCGGCAACAAGGATGTGATCACCGTCGATCACATGCGCCGGATGCGTCACAACGCCATCGTCTGCAACATCGGCCACTTCGACTCCGAGATTCAGGTGGCCGGCCTGAAGAACTTCAAGTGGGACGAGATCAAGCCTCAGGTCCACCACATCGAATTCCCCGGCGGCAACAAGATCATCCTGCTGTCGGAAGGCCGCCTGGTGAACCTGGGCAACGCCACGGGCCACCCCTCCTTCGTGATGTCGGCCTCCTTCACCAACCAGACCCTGGCTCAGCTGGAACTCTGGACCAACAAGTCGGCCTATGAGACCAAGGTCTACACCCTGCCCAAGCATCTGGACGAGAAGGTCGCCGCGCTGCACCTCGGCAAGCTGGGCGCCAAGCTGACCGTGCTGAACAAGGAACAGGCCGATTACATCTCCGTGCCGCAAGAAGGCCCGTTCAAGCCCGAGCACTATCGCTACTAAGGCCCATATCCCGGAGCCGGTCTCGTGAGCCGGGCGTCTTTCGACGTCCTGGTGGTCGGGGCCGGCGCTGCGGGCATGATGTGCGCCGCCGAGGCCGGGCGGCGCGGCCGTCGGGTCCTGGTCGTCGATCACGCGGCCAACCCCGGCGAGAAGATCCGCATCTCCGGCGGCGGACGGTGCAATTTCACCAATCTGGGCTGCGGGCCGGCGAACTTCCTGGGTGAGAACCCCAGGTTCGCCACCTCGGCCCTGCGCCGCTTCACCCAGCACGACTTCATCAAGCGCGTGGACCGGGCCGGTATCGCCTGGCACGAGAAGACCCTGGGCCAGCTGTTCTGCGACGACAGCGCCAAACAGATCGTCCGCATGCTGACCGACGACATGGCGGCGGCGGGCGTGACCCTGAAGATGAAGACCGGCGTCGAGCGCCTGGCGAAAACGGGCGAGGCCTGGACCATCGACCTGTCGGACGGAACCCAGGTCACGGCGGCGGCCCTGGTCGTGGCGACCGGCGGCAAGTCGATCCCCAAGATGGGCGCGACCGGCTGGGCCTATGAGGTCGCGCGCCAGTTCGATATCCGCGTCACCGACACCCGTCCGGCCCTGGTCCCCCTGACTTTCGAGGCGGGCCTGCTGGAGACCCTGACGCCGCTGGCGGGCGTGGCCGTGGACGCCCGCGTCGCCTCGGCGCCCGACACAAGGGCGCGCAAGGCGGCCTTTAACGAGGCCATGCTGTTCACCCATCGCGGCCTCAGCGGCCCGGCCATATTGCAGATCAGCTCCTACTGGCGCGAGGGCGAGGCCATCGTCGCGTCCATGGCGCCCGGCCGCGACGTCTTCAACGAACTGAAGGCGGCCAAGACCGCAAACGGGCGTCAGGCCGTGCATACGGCCCTGGGCCATGTGGTGCCGCGACGGCTGGCGGAAAGCCTGTGCGCGCGCGAGGGCGCGGCGGGCAATCTGGCCGATCTGTCCGACGCGACGCTGCGGCGGCTGGATCAGGCGGTCAACGCCTGGAGCGTCAAGCCGGTCGGGTCCGAAGGCTATCGCACCGCCGAGGTAACCCTGGGCGGGATCGACACCGCCGCCCTGGACCAGCAGACCCTGGCCGCCAAGGCGGTTCCCGGCCTGTATTTCATCGGCGAGGCGGTCGATGTCACCGGCTGGCTGGGCGGCTATAATTTCCAGTGGGCCTGGTCGTCCGGCTGGGCCGCCGGGCAGGTCTGCTAGATCGTCGGACATTGCCGATCAGTCGGTCGGGAACGGCTGGCGGGCGAGCCCGTTTATCCCGCCTCTGTCTTCCTAAGCTTCAGTATTGCGATGAACAGGGCTTCATCGGAGCGCCGGAATATGGTCAGGCTCGCGTCATTCCGACGCCAAGCCGGCCGGGCAAGACAGCAGGACCGCTGACCATTCCCGACTGGGAGACTGACTTGATGACCGAACGCACCCACTCCACGACCCAAGCCGCCGTCGCCGACGCTGCGGACCTTGACCGGCGCCGGCTGCTGCTTGGCGCGGGCCTCTTGACCGGGGTTGCGGCCCTCGGCCTGTTTGACGCGGCTGAGGCGCAATCCAGCCTTTCGGCCGAAGATCGCGCCGTGGTGCAGCAGGCCCAGGCCTATCTGCAGGCCCTGACGTCGGCCCAGGGCGGCTTCGTGGAGACGGGACCAGGCGGCCAGCGTCGCGAAGGCCGCTTCTATCTGCAGCGCCCCGGCAAGATGCGGTTCGAATACACCAATCCGGCCGGGCTGCTGGTCGTGTCGGACGGCTACAACGTCAAACGCTATGATCCGCGCTTGAACAATTTCCAGCAGGTCCCGCTGGGGCGGACGCCGCTGTCGACCTTCCTGGCGCGCAATGTCCGTCTGGATCAGGGCGTGCGGATCGATCGCGTTACCCGCATGAATGCGGGCGCCTTTACGATCACGGCCCGGGATTCGGGACGGCCCAATGACGGGTCTGTGGTCCTGGCCTTCGCCGGCAGTCCGATCCGCCTGAGCGAGTGGACCATCACCGACGCCCAAGGGGCCCGCACCCGGACGCAGCTTACCAACTTAAGGCCGGCGTCCGGCCTGTCGGCCAGCCTGTTCCAGCTGCGCGATCCGACGCGTCGTCCGGGCCGCAACTGACGCGGTCTTTTTCGCCGATCAAGGGTATCGATCCGTTGCCGGATGATCACGGCCAAACGTCAAATATGACAATTTGACCTTTTCCGTCGGGCGTGACATCAAGAGCACAGGACGGCGGCGGCCGTTCTACCGCCTCGGATGCATCCCCCTCCCGGCGGCGAGAGAGACGATCACCTTCATGAGCCCGGCCCGTAGCGGCCGGGCCTTTTTTATCCGCCGGGGCCTGCTACAGCGGGCCATGACAATTCGCCTCGCTACCTGGAACATCAACTCCGTCCGCCTGCGCATCGACCAGGTCGCCCGATTCGTCGCCGAACGCGCGCCCGACGTCCTGCTGTTGCAGGAGATCAAATGCACGACGGACCAGTTTCCGCGCGCTGATTTCGAAGCCATGGGCCTGCCGCACCTGCGGGTGGCGGGCCAAAAGGGGTGGCACGGCGTGGCCATCGCCTCGCGCCTGCCGCTGGAGGACAGCGACACCTTCCAGGTCTGCAAATTGGGCCACGCGCGTTGCGTTTCGGCGCGGGTCGCCGGGATCGACGTGCAGAACTTCTACATCCCCGCTGGCGGCGACGTGCCGGATCGCGCGCTGAACCCGAAGTTCGATCACAAGATGGACTTCTACGAGCAGCTGACCGCCATCGTCGCCAAGCAGGACAAGGCGCGCCCCCTGGTCATGGCCGGCGACTTCAACATCGCCCCGGGCGAGGGCGACGTCTTCAATCATCGCTACATGTCCAAGATCGTCAGCCACACGCCGATCGAGGTCGAGACCCTGAACCGGCTCCAGGCCACGGGCGGTTTTGCCGACGTGCTGCGCGACCGCTTCCCCGAACCGCAGAAGCTGGCCAGTTGGTGGAGCTATCGCGCGGCGGACTTCCGCAAATCCAACCGCGGGCTGCGCCTGGACCACATCTGGACCTCTCCCGGCCTGACCCCCGCCGTGGTCAAGGACACCGCCCGGATTCACGACGACGTCCGCGAATGGGACCGCCCGTCGGACCACGCGCCCGTGACGGTCGATCTGGACGTGTGAGTTAATAGACGGCGACGGGCTTGCTCGCGACCGGCGCGTTCGATTTGCGCCTGCCGAGCGTCTTCGCCGCTTTCGCCAACCGATCTACAGCCTCGTCCAGTTCGCTCTCGGCAAGGGTGTAGGGCAGGCGCAGCCGGCGTTCGAAGGCGCCGTCCACGCCGAAGCGCGGGCCGGCCGCGAGGATCAGGCCCTGCGCCGCCGCCTGGACCGTCAGGCTGGAACTGATGGCCCCCGGCAGCTTGACCCAAAGCGACAGGCCCCCGGCCGGCCGGGGGCAGGACCAGTCTGGCAGGCGTTCCCCCAGGCGGGCGCGAAGGTGATCCCGCCGCCCTCGCAAAAGCGGACGTCGCGCCGCCAAGGCCGCGCCGCCGTCGGTCAACAGTTCCACGGCCGCCAGCTGCTCCAGAATCGGGACGCCGAGATCGAAACTGGCGCGGCTCTGGGCCAGGCGCTGGATCACCGCGCGGTCGGCGCGGATCCAGCCGATGCGAAGACCGCCCCAGACGCTCTTGGACATGGAGCCCAGCCGCACGACGCGTGGGGCGTCCACCGCCGAGGCGGTGAGCGCCGGCGGGCCGCTGAGCGTCAGCTCGACCAGGGTCTCGTCCAGCACCAGCAGGGTCTCCGAGCCCTTCAACCCGGCCAGAAGTCGGGCGCGGTCCGGGGCGCGCATCATCCGGCCGGTCGGATTGTTATGGTCCAGCACCAGATAGGCCATCGGCGCGCCGCTGCTGCGGCAGGCCGAGACCAGACTGTCCACGTCCCAGCTGTCGCCGTCGTCGGGCAAGGCGACCGGCGTCGGCCGCCCCCCAGCGGCCAGGATGGCGTCGATCGCCTGAGGATAGGTGGGGTGATCAAACACCACCGGGGCGCCGGGCCGAACGGTCAGGCGCAACAGATGAACCAGCCCGTTGTGGGCGCCGTGGGTGATCAGGATCTGACCCGGCGACGTCGCCAGGCCCCGTCGTCGATAGCCCTGGGCCACGGCCTCGCGGAGTTCCTCGAGGCCCTCCGGCTCATAGCCATGGCCGGGCAGGTTGGCGGGAAGTCGCTCCAGCGCCCGCACATAGGCGGCGTGGACATTGGGGTCGGCGGGAAGGACGGCCGCCGTCAGATCGATCATCCCCGGCTTTGGCGACCCGTCTGGCTGCGGCTGGCGAGGGGCGGGCCCGGCCGGGAGACTGGTGCGCGCCGCCTCCCCCTGTCCGCCGACCAAAAACCCGTCATCCCGGAGTCGTCCATAGGCGGCCGATACGGTCGTACGGCTCAAACCCAGGGCCTGAGCCACTTCGCGCTCGCCCGGCAGGCGGGCTGCGAGCGGCAGACGCCCGTCGAGGATCAGAAGTCGTACCGCTGCGGCGAGCTGCCGGTAGGCTGCGCCCCCCCCCGACGAACGCCAGGCGCCGAGATGGCGGACAAGGGGGCCTAGGCCGATGGAGCGAGGGGACATGAGGCCAGAATGCCATAACTGGCCCTTTTTTGCGCGTCCAGTTATGCGCAAACCGTCGAAATGACCCGCCGCCTTCTCCAACTCTTCGCCGGCCTCCTCCTCTACGGCCTGTCCATCGCCCTGATCGTTCGGGCCGATCTGGGGCTGGATCCCTGGGATGTGCTGAATCAGGGTGTGTTCGAGCGGTTTGCCGACCCAGCCGGAATCAGCGTCGGCCTGGTGGTCAATCTGATCGGTATGGCCGTGCTGCTGCTATGGATTCCCCTGCGCCAGCGGCCTGGAATAGGGACTGTGGCCAATGTTCTGGTGATCGGCACAGTGGCGAACTTCGGTCTGGACTGGATCCCGTCTGACCTGGCCCTACCGGTCCGGGCGGGCCTGTTGGGCGCGGGCATCGTGCTGAACGGCGTCGCCAGCGGGGCCTATATCGGCGCGGGCCTGGGTCCGGGTCCGCGCGACGGCCTGATGACGGGCATCGTAGCGCGCACCGGTTGGCCGGTGAAATGGGTCCGAACGGCGATCGAGCTGAGCGTCATCGCCTTGGGCTGGCTGCTGGGCGGCTCGGTCGGCGCGGGCACGGTGCTTTACGCTTTGACCATCGGCCCGCTGGTCCACCTGTTCCTGCCGATGCTCACGATCCCTGCGACGAAGCGCTGACGTCTAGGGCTGCAGTCGATACCCGCCCGCGTCGGTCAGCAGCAGGCGGGCCTGGCCGGGCTCGGGTTCGATCTTCTGGCGCAGGCGATAGATGTGGGTTTCCAGCGTGTGGGTGGTGACGCCGGCGTTGTAGCCCCAGACCTCGGTCAGCAGCTCCTCGCGCGACACGGGCTTGGCGCCGGCGCGGTAGAGGTATTTGAGGATGTTGGTTTCCTTTTCGGTCAACCGCACCTTCTTGCCCTTGGCGTCCATCAGGACCTTGGCGGCGGGCCGGAACTCGTAGGGACCGATGGAGAAGACGGCGTCTTCCGACTGTTCGTGGCTGCGCAGATGGGCGCGGATGCGGGCCAGCAGGACGGCGAACCGGAAGGGCTTGGTGACATAGTCGTTGGCGCCGGCGTCCAGGCCCAGGATGGCGTCGGCGTCGGCGGATTGGGCCGTCAGCATGATGACGGGGGTCGAGACCCCGTCCTTGCGCAGCAGGCGGCAGGCCTCGCGGCCGTCCATGTCCGGCAGATCGACGTCCAGCAGAATCAGGTCGGCGCGGATTTCGCGCCCCATGCGGACGCCGTCCGCTGCGGTTGCGGCCTGCTGAGTCTTGAACTCCTCGTGAAGATTCAACTGCTCGGCCAGGGCCTCGCGCAGGTCGTCGTCGTCGTCGATGATCAGAATGGTCTTGGGCGTGGGCATGGACAGACAATGGCGAGGCTTGGCCCCCGCGCCAAGGCTTGGGGGTGCGAATTCACGTCGGGTTACGGCCTAGAGGGTGTTTAAGGACGATTTCGTTCCCCGAACAACGCCGTTCCCACGCGAACATGGGTGGCGCCGCAGCGAATGGCGGTCTCGTAGTCGCCGCTCATCCCCATCGACAGGACCGAAAGTTGGTTTCTGTCAGCGATCTGTTTCAGCAGGACGAAATGGGGCGTCGGACCTTCATCCGCCGGCGGAATACACATCAGACCGTCGACCGAGAGTCCGTAGGTGTCGCGCGCGGCGTGGATCAGGGCGTCGGCGTCGTCGGGCAGGACACCCGCCTTCTGGGGCTCTGCGCCGGTGTTGACCTGGATCAGGACCCGCGGCGCGCGGTTGAGCTTTGTCGCCGCCTCGGACAGGGCGCGCGCCAGTTTTTCGCGGTCCAGGGTCTCGATCACGTCGAACAGGGCCACGGCGTCCTCGGCCTTGTTGGTCTGCAAGGGACCGATCAGACGCAGTTCCAGGGCGTTCAGACCGGGGAGGCGCTCGGTCCAGCGGCCTTGGGCCTCCTGCACCCGGTTTTCGCCGAACACCCGCTGGCTTGCGGCCAGTATGGCGTCGATGGCCTCGGGCGGCTGGGTCTTGGACACGGCGGTCAGGGTGACGGCGGCGGGATCCCGTCCGGCCGCGCGGCAGGCCGCGTCGATTCGCGCGCGAACCTCGGCCAGGTTTTCGGCGATGGACGCGGACGAGGAAGCAGGGGAAGTAGGGGTCATGATCCTGTCGGCCGATTACAGCGATGAGGCGCGCGCGCTCTGGGATGCGGCGACCGCTCTAAACCGCGCCGCCGCTGCTGTCAGCCCGAAGGCCGCCGGTTTGCCGCCACTGTTGTTCTTTACCGACCCGGATCGCACGCCCCGGCCTTGGGAGACGGCGGCGCGCTTGCCGGCCGGATCGGCGGTCGTCTATCGCGCCTTCGGCGCCGAAGATGCGGCCGAGACGGGGGCGAAGCTGCGGCGCGCCACCCGTGATGCGGGCGTGAAACTGCTGGTCGGGCGGGACCAGGCCCTGGCCGAGGCCGTCGAGGCGGACGGCCTGCACCTGCCCGAGCGCGAGGCGGCGCGGGCGGCCTCGGTCCGCCGGGCCCATCCCGGTTGGCTGCTGACGGCGGCCCGGCATGGCGGAGGTCATCAGACCCAGGATCTGGACGCCCTGGTGCTGTCGCCGATTTTTCCGGCAGGCGGGGCGTCAGCGGTCAAGCCGCCTATGGGCGTCGAGGCCTTGCGCCGATGCGCGGACACGGCGGACCTGCCCGTCTATGCGCTCGGCGGCGTGGATGCGCAGACGGGTCCAGACCTGATCGGCTCAGGCGCGTGCGGACTGGCGGGCGTCGCCGCGATCCAGTTCGCGTTTCGATGACGCCCGTCGCGCTCGGATCTGATCCGAACGGCGAAGGTCAGAACTTGAAGATGGTTTCGAGCCGGACGCGGGGCTGGGCGCGGCCGTTCGTTTCGGGCGCGCGAGCCGGGTCAGCCTCGGGCGAGGCCACCGCCGCCGCAGCGCCGACACGCAGACGGTCGTTCAAGCGGTAGTAGGCGCCCGCCTCGACGTCGCCCCAGTCGGTTTCACGGCCCACCGGCTGGTTCAGATTGAAGTCGAGGCCCCAGCGGCCGTTGTCGTTCAGACGCAGACCGCGGCGTTGTTGAGCCGGGGCGTTGCGCTGTGCGGCCTGAGCTTCGGCCAGAGAAACAGTGGGCGCGCGCGAAGGCGCGGTCTGGGCAAGCGCGGGGGCGCCGACGGCGAACGCCATCGCTGCAACCACCACCACGGAAAAATCGCCGAGACGCATCCTGCACCCTTTAGACGCCTTCGATTGAAGACGTCTTAACCTGAACCGACCTTTTTGGTCGTGAACGCCGCGATTAGACACCGGGGGTCCTCCCGGTCAACGCAACGTGGTCCAGATCACCCGGTTCCTCGCATTGTTGCGGTGCGATGTGGCTCAAGCGTCACGGGAATTGGCGAAAAACGACCCTCGCTGTCAGCGCGCTGTCACAGAACACGGAAAGCCGTATCGTCTTCGTCGGGCGGTTCGCCTTGTCATCGCCCCTTTTGCCCGTGTTATAGAGCCACGCAGCGTCGCCCCCCGAAAGGCGAAATGTCGTTCGCGCGTGTGGGCGAGGGCCCCCACGTCCCTGAGTTTACGGAGACTTCCTTGATGAGCCTCAACAAGGCCCTGGTTCGCGGCGTCGCTGTCGCCCTGGTCTCGGGCGTCGCCCTGAGCGCCTGCTCCAGCATTCCCTTCGTCGGCGGCGGCGACAAGACGCCCAAGACCGACGTGCAGCAAGGCATCGGCGTCAACGGCTATCTGTGGCGCGCCTCGCTGGACACCCTCAGCTTCATGCCGCTGCTGACCGCCGATCCGTGGGGCGGGGTCATCAACTATGACTGGTACGCCAACCCCCAGACGCCGAACGAGCGCTTCAAGGCGACCGTCTTCATCCTGGACACCCGTCTGCGCGCCGACGCGCTGAACGTCACGGTGACCAAGGAAGTGAAGGGCGCCGATGGTCAGTGGACCGCCGCCCCGGTCGCCGCCCAGACCGAGGCCGATCTGGAAAACGCCATCCTGACCAAGGCGCGCCAGCTGAACCTGTCTAATGCGGGCTGAAGCAGGCGAACGCCTGATTCAGCTTTCCTTGTAGGTGCTACCGCCCTTCGAGCTGCTTAAGCACCGTTTGGCTTAGACTCAGCCGTCGTTCTCGGACAGCCGAGACGCATTACTTCTTGGGCGCTGTCGTCCTTCGGGCTAGTGAGCCGGGAGGGCGGCAGCGCCCTTTTGACTTCAGGACGACCGTGGCCCGTTACGAACCCAAGACCGCCGAACCCCGCCAGCAGGCTCGCTGGGCGGACGCCTCCGCCTTCGTGACGAAGGACACCGGCAGGCCGAAATACTATGTGCTTGAAATGTTTCCCTATCCCTCGGGGAACATCCACATGGGCCACGCCCGCAACTATGTGATGGGCGACGTGGTGGCGCGGTCCAAGCGCGCCCAGGGCTATGACGTCCTGCACCCGATGGGCTGGGACGCCTTCGGCATGCCGGCCGAGAACGCGGCCATGGAGCGCGGCATCCACCCCAAGGGCTGGACCTACGACAATATCGCCCAGATGCGGGACCAGCTGAAGCTGCTGGGCCTGTCGCTGGACTGGTCGCGCGAATTCGCGACCTGCGACCCGGAATATTACGGCAAGCAGCAGGCCTGGTTCCTGGAGCTGTATCGGCGCGGCCTGGTCTATCGCAAGGACGGGGTGGTCAACTGGGACCCGGTCGACAACACCGTCCTGGCCAATGAACAGGTCATCGACGGGCGCGGCTGGCGCTCGGGCGCCGTGGTCGAGAAGCGCAAGCTGAACCAGTGGTTCCTGCGCATCACCGACTACGCCGACGATCTGATCGACGGTCTGAAGACCCTGGACCGCTGGCCCGAGAAGGTCCGGTTGATGCAGGAAAACTGGATCGGCCGCTCCAAGGGTCTGCAGATGACCTGGGCTTTCGCTGGTCAGGCCCCCGCCGGTTACGAATCCGGCGTCGAAATCTACACTACCCGGCCCGACACCCTGTTCGGGGCCAGTTTCCTGGGCCTGGCGCCGGATCACCCGATCTCGAAACAGCTGGCCGAGGCCGATCCGGCGGTGGCGGACTTCGTCGCCAAATGCCGCGCGGGCGGCACGTCCCAGGCCGACATCGACCAGGCCGAGAAGATCGGCTGGGACACGGGCCTGAAGGTTCTCCATCCCTTCACCGGAGCCGAGGTTCCGGTGTGGATCGCCAACTTCATCCTGTCGGAATACGGCACGGGCGCCATCTTCGCCTGCCCGGCCCATGACCAGCGCGACCTGGACTTCGCCCGCAAATACGGCCTGCCGGTGATCCCGGTGGTCCGTCCCGAGGGCGCGGGCGACGACTTCGCCGTGGGCGACGAGGCCTATACCGGCCCCGGCTCCATCTTCCATTCCGACTTCCTGGACGGCCTGGACATCGAGGCGGCCAAGGCCGAGGCGGTCCGCCGCGTCGAGGCGGCCGGCACGGGCCAGGGCGCGACCATCTATCGCCTGCGCGACTGGGGCGTTTCGCGCCAGCGCTACTGGGGCTGCCCGATCCCGATCATCCACTGCCCGTCCTGCGGACCGGTGGAGGTTCCCGCCGACCAACTGCCGGTCGTCCTGCCCGACGACGTGACCTTCGACGTGCCCGGCAACCCGCTGGATCGCCACCCCAGCTGGAAACACGTCAAATGCCCGTCCTGCGGCCAGGACGCGACGCGCGAGACCGACACGCTCGACACCTTCGTCGACTCCAGCTGGTATTTCGCCCGTTTCACCGACCCGACCGCGGCCGAGCCGATCAACACCGAGGCGGCGAACCGCTGGCTGGCGGTGGATCAGTATATCGGCGGGGTCGAGCACGCGGTGCTGCACCTGCTGTACGCCCGCTTCATCACCCGCGCCCTGTCCGACGCCGGCATGTTGTCAGTGAAGGAGCCGTTCGCCGGCCTGTTCACCCAAGGGATGGTGGTCCACGAGACCTATCGCCGCCAGGCCGGCCAGTGGGTTGAGCCCACTGATGTCGAGCTCAGCAATGACAACGGCGTCCGCTCCGCGCGCCAGCTGTCGACCGGCGAGACCCTGGTCATCGGCGACATCGAGAAGATGTCCAAGTCCAAGAAGAACGTCGTCGCGCCCCAGGAAATCCTGGAATCGCATGGCGTGGACGCCGGCCGTCTGTTCGTCCTGTCCGACAGTCCGCCCGAACGGGACGTGCAGTGGACCCCCGGAGGGGTCGAGGGCGCCAGCCGGTTCGTGCAGCGCACCTGGACCTTGTTCGACACCTATGACGCGGGCTTCGCGGGCGAGGACAAGGCCAACGCCGAGCTGCTGCGCGAGACGCACAAGGCCATCAAGGCCGTGTCCGAAGGGGTCGAGGGCTTCCGCTTCAACTCGGCCATCGCCAAGCTGTACGCCTTCGTCGCCACCGTCCGCGACAGCGCCCAGGCCGGCGGCGACGCCAAGCGTCAGGCCCTGTCCGCCCTGGCCCGCCTGATCGCCCCCTTCACCCCGCACCTGGCCGAGGAATGCTGGACGCAGCTGGGCGAAGACGGGATGGTTCTGGACGCGCCGTGGCCCGTGTGGGACGCTGCGCTGGCGGCCGACGACGAGGTGGTCCTGCCCATCCAGATCAACGGCAAGCGTCGCGCGGAAATCCGCGTGCCGCGCGGCATGGAGCCCGCCGAGGTCGAGGCCCTGGTTCTGGCCGACGAGACCGTGCAGGCGCGTCTGGAGGGTCTGAGCGTGAAGAAGATCGTCGTGGTCAAGGACCGGATCGTCAATCTGGTGGCCGGCTGATGCGCGGTGCAGCGGTTTTCGCGGTCCTGGGCGCCCTGGCGGTCTCCGCCTGCGGCTTCACCCCCATGTACGCCGAGCCGGCCGTGGGTTCGCCCCTGCGCCGGATCGCCGTCTCGGTGCAGGACGACCGGCTGGGCTATCGGTTGCGCGAGCAACTGGAGGACGCCCTGGGCTGGGATCGTTCCGCTGCGCCCCTTTATCGCCTGACGACGCAGGTCGAGCAGGAGCGGCGCTCGCTGGGCCGCCGGATCGACGACACCGCCACCCGTTATGAGCTGACGGTCAAGGCGACCTGGACCCTGACTCCTGTGGCCGGCGGCGCGCCCGTCTCGGGCGTGGAGACCGTGACCACCACCTACGCCTCGGCCGACCAGCCCTATGCCGCCATCTCGGCCCAGCAGGACGGCGAAGAACGCGCCGCCTCCGAGCTGGCCCGGCGGATCCGTCTGGCCCTGATGCAGGCGCTGTCGAACCGGTGATCCTCGCCAAACGCCCAGAGATCGATCGCTTTCTGAAGGCGCCCGATCCGGCCATCCGGGCGGCGGTGATCCACGGCAAGGACCGGTCCGGCGTCGCCGAACGGGCTGAGGTCCTGTGCCGTACCGTCACCCCGGACCTGAACGACCCCTTCAATGTCACGGTCCTGACCGACAGCGACATCGACGGCGACGAGTCCAAGCTGGAAGAGGCCCTGACGGCCATGTCCCTGATGGGCGGGCGTCGTCTGGTGCGGATCCGGCTCTCGACGCTGAAACCCGGCGTGGACAAGGCCGTCGCCGCCGCCGTGAAGATCCATGCCGAGGGCGGCTATAATCCTGACGCCATGCTGGTGGTCGAGGCCGACCAACTGGGCCGCGACTCCGCCCTGCGCAAGACCGCCGAGAAGGAGAACGGAGCCGTCGGCATCGTCTGCTACGAGGACGAGACCGGCGATGTCGCCCGCATGACGCGCGAGGCCCTGGCCGTCGACAAGGTGGGCCTGACCGCCGACGCACTGGACCGGTTCGTCGGCCGCCTGCCGCGCGAGCGGGGCCTGATGCGTCAGGAGATCGAGCGCCTGGCCCTGTTCATCGGTCCCGGCTCGGGCCGGACCATCGATGTCGAAGAGCTGGAACAGCATCTGGGCGTCGAACCGGACGCCTCCTTGTCCGACGCGGCGCTTCAGGCCTTCGGCGCCCGTCCGGGTCCCGCCCAGTCGGGATTGAGGCGCGCCTTTGCTGAAGGCGAATCCTCGGTCCTGGCGGTGCGGTCTGCCGCGCTGCATCTGGGCCGGCTGCGGCGGATCAATATCCTGCAAGCCAATGGCGCGGGGGCCAAGGAGGCGGCCAAGGCGGCCGGGGTCTTCTGGAAACAGGAGGCGGAAATGCTGCGTCAGGCCCGCGCCTGGCGGCTAGAGGCGCTGGACGAGGTTCTGGACAGCATCAACACCGCCGACGTCGCCACCAAGACGACCGGCATGCCGGATCAGCTGATCGCCGAACGCCTGCTGCTGGAGATCGCCGGGCGGGCCAGACGTCTGGGGCTCTGAAGCCGGGTCGTCAGACCATCGGCGGGGGGCCGGCCAGGACATCGCGCTTGCCGGCGTGGTTGGCGGGACTGACCACGCCTTCCTGCTCCATCCGCTCGATCAGCGAGGCGGCGCGGTTGTAGCCGATCTGCAGACGGCGCTGGACGTAGCTGGTCGAGGCCTTGCGGTCGCGCGTGACCACGGCCACGGCGCGGTCGTAGAGGTCGTCGCCTGAGCCGCCGCCCCCGTCATCCATCGCCCCGTCGGCGTCGCCGTCCGGTTCGTCGGTGATCAGGTCGAGGTAGTCCGGCTCGGCCTGGGCCTTCAGGTGTTTGCAGACGTCCTCGACTTCCTTGTCGTCGACGAAGGGGCCGTGCAGGCGGGTGATGCGGCCGCCGCCTGCCATATAGAGCATGTCGCCCTGGCCCAGCAGCTGTTCGCCGCCCTGTTCGCCCAGGATGGTGCGGCTGTCGATCTTGGAGGTGACCTGGAAGCTGATCCGGGTCGGGAAGTTGGCCTTGATGGTGCCGGTGATGACGTCCACCGACGGGCGTTGCGTCGCCATGATCAGGTGGATGCCGGCGGCGCGGGCCATCTGGGCCAGGCGCTGGACGGCGCCTTCCACGTCCTTGCCGGCGACCAGCATCAGGTCGGCCATCTCGTCCATGACCACGACCAGGAAGGGCAGGGGCTCGGGCCGGATCTTCTCGGACTCGTAGACCGGGCGGCCCTGGTCGTCGAAACCGGTCTGGACCGTGCGTTCGAAATGCTCGCCTTTCGCCTGAGCTTCGCGGGCGCGCTCATTGTAGGAGGCGATATTGCGCACGCCCAGCTTGGACATGCGGCGATAGCGGTCCTCCATCTCGCGCACCGTCCACTTCAGGGCCACGACGGCCTTCTTCGGATCGGTGACGACGGGCGCCAGCAGGTGCGGGATGCCGTCATAGACCGACAGCTCCAGCATCTTGGGGTCGATCATGATGAAGCGGCATTCGGCCGGGCTGTGGCGATACAGGATCGACAGGATCATGGCGTTGACCCCCACCGACTTGCCCGAGCCGGTCGTGCCCGCGATCAGCAGGTGGGGCATCCGCGCCAGGTCGGCGACATAGGGTTCGCCGCCGATGGTCTCGCCCAGGGCCAGGGGCAGCAGGTGGCCCTTCTTGTCGTATTCGGCGCTGGACAGCAGGTCGCGCAGATAGACGGTCTCGCGCTTGGCGTTCGGCAGTTCGATGCCGATGGCGTTGCGGCCCTGGACCACCGAGATGCGGCAGGCGCGGGCGGACATGGACCGGGCGATGTCGTCGGCCAGGGCCACAACGCGGCCGTGCTTCACGCCGGGGGCGGGCACCAGTTCGTACAGGGTGACGACCGGGCCGGGGCGGATCTGGTCGATCACGCCGCGCACGCCGAACTCTTGCAAGACGCCTTCCAGCATCTTGGCGTTCTGCTTCAGCGAATCCTCATCGACCGCACCCACGCGCTGGGGGGGCTTAGTCAGTATGCCCAGCGGCGGCAGGTCGAAAGCGCCTTCCGGACGATCAAAGACGAAGGCCTGTTGGTCGGCGTCTTCCTTGCGGGGCTTGGGCGCCTTGACCGCAGCGACGCGCGGTTCGACCGAACGGGGCGCGGCGCGGGCGGCGGGGGCGGGTTCGTCCTCCCACGGCGGCAGGTCGTCATAGGCCGTCTGGGGACCGTCGGGATCCTGATCCGGGGCGAAGGCGGCGTCCATGACAGGCGCAGGCGCGCGAATCTCGGGCTTAGGCTTCGGCGCCGCCTTGGCGCGCGGTTTGCGGGCAGCCGGCGGGGGCGGCGCGGCGGGGGCGCGCAAGGACCTGCTCCAGTGGAGCGTATCGACGAAGTCCATGGCGCGCAGGCCGATGGCGAAACCGGTCAGCCATAGGCCGCCGCCGAGGAAGACCAGGCCCGCGATGATCCGTCCGCCGGGGATGCGCAGGGCGGCCAGGCCCTGGGCGGTCAGACCGGTGAAGGCGTCGCCCCACAGGCCGCCCAGACCGGCGGCCAGGGGCCAGGCGGCGGGCGCAGCCAGGGCGGCGAGGGCGCCGGACAGCAGCAGGGTCCCGGCGGTGGCGGCCAGGGCCTTGATCGGGCTGGGCTTCAATCTCTGCTGGATGGCGTCGCCGACGGCGCGGGCCAGGCCGAAGGCGACCAGCAACAGGGCGGCGGGCCAGGCGGCGAGGCCCAGCGACTGCATGAACAGGTCCGCGAACAGGGCGCCGTTGGCGCCCAGCCAGTTGGTGGTCGGCAGGCTGGAGGCGGCGTTCAGACTGGCGTCCGCCGGGTTCCAGGACACCAGGGCGACCAGCAGCAGGGTCGCCAGCAGGGCCTGAAGCACGCCCCGGAACCGCACGACAAAGGGCGCCTCCCACAGGATGCGGGCGCTGATCCAGGCCTGACGGCCGACGGCGAGGGCGGTGGACATGAAAGGCGTGACCTTCCGGGCGGGTGACGTTCGGCAGTCCTTTTCGCACCCTCAGGGTTAAGGGGTTGTTTACCAGCCCCGCCCAGATCCTCAGATGATCACCGACTCGATGGAGCGGCGTGGGGACAGAGGCAGGGCCGGGCCGTAGCCGAGCCTGAGCACCAGATTCGGGCGCTTGCCGCTCTCCCCGACCAGGGCGGCCAACTCGGGGCGCAGGGCCGCGACTTCGACCGGTTGGTTGACGAAGGCGTGGCGAAGGCCCAGGCCCGTCGCAGCCAGCATCAGCCGTTGGCAGGCCCGACCGACGGCGACCCAGTGGGCCGGGTCGGACCGTTCCGCCACGAAGACGGCCACGGCGGCGGATGAGGCGATCTGGGCCTGATAGCGGGCGTTCTCGCTCGCGGCGGTGAAGAACTGATCGAAGGCGAGCCCGCCCAGGGCGTCGGGCAGGACGGGGCTGCCGCTGGCCGCCGAAAACAGGCCGTCGCCGTGGCGAAGCGCCGCGCGCGGATTGAACCGCAACCACTGTTTCAGCTCGGCCATGAAGGCCGGATCGGCCATCTGGGCGGTGTTGCCGGCGACGACCAGTTCGCGGACGCCGTCCAGACTGGGCCGGTCGATCAGAAGATGGACGGCGATCCCTGGCGCTGTCGCCGCCTGGCGCAGACTCGCCAGCGCGCTCGCGGGTATGGGGCGGCCGTCATAGAGGGTGCGGCTGGAGCGTCGGGCCGGTATGGCGGCGAACAGGGGGTCCGGCTGGGCGGCGTCGGAGGTGAAGCTATAGCGCAGGCTCTGTCCGTCAGCGCCTACGGTGAGTTCGCCGGGGCGGCCTGTCGCGGCGGCGGCGATCCGCAGGTTTTCGGCTGCGCAGCCCAGGCTGACGAAGAGATGGTGGTCATCCGGATCAACCGCAGGAGTCCGCCGCGACAAGTCCGGCAGGATGTCGATGGCGCCGTCGGAGAGGCGAAACCGCCAGGGCTGGGTGTTGTGACCGCTGGCCGCCAGGGCCGCATAGCGGATCAGTTCGGTCAGGGGCGGCGCGTCTGTCAGGGGGGCGCGGAACCCGGCGGTCAGACGGTCGTAGTCGCCGCGCGATCCGGTCGAGGCCCGCCAACCGACGCCGCCGACCGCGCCCAAGGCGAGCGTAGCGCCCGCGCCGATCAGAATCCGTCGCCTGTTCACCGTCAGTCTCCTGCTCCCGACAATCTTGCGGCCGTCATCCGGTGATAGCCTTGACCTCGGTCAAGGTCCGTGGGGGCTGTGACGATTTCCAGTCTGGACCTTTACGTCATCGAGCGCGACAAGCCTGTCATGGCAGACACTGACCGCTACGACATCATCATCGCCGGCGCGGGCTTAGCCGGGGCGTCCTTCGCCCTGGCGGCGACGCAGGGCGGGCTGAAGGTGGTGCTGGTCGATCCGCAGCCGTTCAGCGCCCAGCTGGCGCCGACCTTTGACGGGCGTTCGACCGCCGTCGCCTTTTCGACCTTCCGCATGCTGGACGCCTTGGGACTGGGCCAGACGCTGAGGCCCCATGCCTGTCGGATGGATCACATCCTGGTGACGGACGGCCGCCGGCCGGGGGCGGCCAGCCGGGCGGCCTCCCCGGCCTTCCTGCGCTTCGACGCCGAGGAGATCGGCGGGCGCACCGGCGGCGAGCCCCTGGGCTATATGGTCGAGAACCGGCGGATCCGTTCGGCCCTGGCCGAGGCGGTGACGGCGGCGGGGATCGAGGTTCGGGCGCCGGCCTCGGTCGCCTCGGTCGAGACCGACACAGGCAAGGCGACCGTGACCCTGGCCGATGGTTCGGTCCTGACCGCCGCCCTGGTGGTGGGGGCCGAGGGGCGCGGCTCGACCGTTCGCCGCGCCGCCGGGATCGAGACCGTGGGCTGGGGCTATGGCCAGAGCGGCGTGGTGGCCACGGTTCGGCTGGGCCGCGACCACGGCAATGTCGCCCACGAATATTTCCTGCCCAGCGGCCCCTTCGCCATCCTGCCGCTGACGGACCAGCGCGCCAGCCTGGTCTGGACCGAGACGACACGGCGGGCCGAGGCTTTGCGCGACGCCTCGGGCGCGGCCTTCCAGTCCCATCTGATGCGGCGGTTCGGGGAGTTTCTGGAGGGGGTTTCGGTCGAGGGGCCGCGCTTTGTCTATCCGTTGTCGCTCAGCCTGGCCGAAAAACTGATCGCGCCGCGCATCGCCCTGATCGGCGACGCCGCCCACGGGGTGCATCCCGTCGCGGGCCAGGGGCTGAACATGGGTCTGAAGGACGCCGCCGCCCTGGTCGAGGTGCTGGTCGAGGCTGCGCGGCTGGGCGAGGACCTAGGGGCCGAGACCGTGCTGGAGCGTTACGCCCGGTGGCGCCGGTTCGACACCGCGGCCCTGGCGGCCGGCTTCGACGCCTTTGTCCGCCTGTTTTCCAACGATATCGCCCCGGTACGGATCGCCCGTGACCTGGGCATGGCCGCGGTGAACCGGATCGGGCCGCTGCGCCGGGCCTTCATGCAGGAGGCCGGCGGGGCGACCGGCGATCTGCCGCGGCTTTTGCGTGGCGAGGCGGTCTAGTTCAGTCGCATCCGCACGCGCTCGAAGGTCGTCGAACGCCGGGCCTCCTCTACCCCGCCCAGGCCCCGCGCGCGTGACAGGGCGTCCAGCGAGCCGGCCAGGGCCCCCTGTTTCTCGCGGGCCGCGGCGACGTCCAACCAAGGGCGGTGGTCGTCCGGGTCCAGCAGGGCGCGACGCAGGGCCGAGCGTTCGGCGGCGTCATAGTCGCGGCTGCGGATGGCGCGGCTGAACAGCAGGTTTTGCAACCGGATCAGCGACTGGCGGTCCGTCACCGGGGCCATCAACAGATCCAGGCGGTCCGCGACATGCGGCGTCAGGCCGGCGCGAAGCGCGCGCCGGGTCAGTTCGCTAGGCAGGACCAGCCGGCCCTGACTGAAGGGGTCCAGGGCCACCGGGCCCTCGGCCGTCTCGACCCGCACCAGGAAATGGCCCGGAAAATCGACGCCCGCCGCCTTGAGCCCGGCTGCTCGGGCCGCATGGAGGTAGAAGACCGCCAGGGCCGCCGACAGGCCGCGCCGACGCTCGGCCACGTCGATGATGTCGGTATTGGCGGGGTGGTCCGAGTGCAGCAGGTCGCCGTTCAGCTGCAGATCGGCGGACAGGGTCTCGGACAGGGCCTCGTCGGGACCTTCTCCGCCGATCCTTTCCTTCAGCCGTTCGCAGGCGCTGCGGGCCAGGGTGCGAACGGGTTCGGGATCGCGGAACGGATAGTCGTGAATGGCGCAGGCGATCGCCGCCTCCAGCAGGGGGAAGCTGTCGTCGCCGCCCTCACCGGCCGACGTCAGGATGGCCTCGGCCTCTTCCCGCGTCATACGATCCCTTCAGCGCCCTGTCTCTGAACGCCGCGAAGATGACGCGGAAACCGACCGGGAGCCAGCGCCACCATATCAATTCTCAATTCAAGCGGTTGCAGGGCCGGTCGGTTTCGTCGGACGGCCTCGCCCGCCGCGACCAACCGGTCATGCTGGGCGGGCTTCAGCGCCAGGACGGCGAGGTCGAGACTGGTGCGGCGCTTGACCTCGACCACCGCCAGGACGGGGCCGCGTCGGGCCAGCAAGTCGATCTCGCCGGAGCGGGTCTTCAGCCGGAAACCCAAGACCTGATAGCCCTTTAGCATCAGCCACAGGGCGGCGATCCATTCCGCCGCATGGCCGGCCTTGAAGGCGGCGCCGCCCTTGGCCTGACGCCACGCCGCCTTGGGGCGTCGGTTCGGCGCCGGGCGGTGCAGGCGGTGGCTCACTTGCCCTGAAGCTCCAGGGCGCGGCGGTAGAGGGTCTTGCGGTTCAGTCCCAGGGCCCGGGCCACTTCCGAGGCGGCCTCCCCGGTCGAAAGCCGCGTCAGGGCGTCGGTCAGGGCGGCGTCGGCGTCGGCCTGGGTCGCTTCTTCCGCCTCGCCGGGGCCGATGACCACGACGATCTCGCCCTTGGGCCCGTCAAGGCGCGGATCGACCGCCAGTTCGTCCAGCGATCCCCGCACGCATTCCTCGTACAGCTTGGTCAGTTCGCGGGCCACGGCGGCCGGGCGGGGACCCAGGACGGCGGCCATGTCGGTCAGGCTGTCGCGCAAGCGCGGCCCGCTTTCGAAGAAGACCAGGGTCTGACGTTGGCCCTTCAGCCCTTCCAGGGCGGCGGTCCGGCCGGCGGTCTTGGGCGGCAGGAAGCCGGCGAACAGGACGCGGTCGGCGGGCAGGCCGGCGATGCAGAGGGCGGCCAGCAGGCTGGACGGGCCGGGGATCGGGTGGACCGGGAGGCCCTCGGCGATCACGGCGCGGGCGACGACGAAGCCGGGGTCGGAGACCAGGGGCGTGCCGGCGTCCGAGACCAGGGCCACGACCTCGCCGGCCCGAAGGCGCTCGATCGCCTGTTCGGCGGCCCGGCCTGAGGCGTGGTCGTCGCAGCGCTCCAGCTTCGCCTTGAGCCCATAGGCGGACAGAAGCTTGGCGGTGACGCGGGTGTCCTCGGCCAGGACCAGGTCAGCGGCGGCCAGGACGTCCAGGGCCCTGAGCGTCATGTCGCGCAGGTTCCCGATCGGCGTCGCCACCAGATAGAGACCCGGCTCCACCCGCCGGGGCGGGGGGGCGGTGGGCGGGAAGGGGCCGGGTTCGCTCATGATCAGACGGTGGGGGGCACCGCAGTGCTCGGCTTTTCGACGACGGCGGCGGGGGGACGCGGGGCCGAGGTCAGGCCCGACCCCTGGAAGGCGGGACCGGCGTCATAGGCTGCGAAGGTCGCAGCGGTAATGATCTCACTGACCGAAGCGCCCAGGGAGACGATCTGCACCGGCTTCTCCAACCCGACCAGAAGCGGGCCGATCACCGTGGCGCCGCCCAGGGCCTGGACCAGTTTGGTCGAGATGGCGGCTGAATGAATGGCGGGCATGACCAGGACGTTGGCCGGCTTGGTCAGGCGGTTGAAGGCGTAGGCGGGGTGGCCCTTGGGATCCAGGGCGACCTCGGGCGGCATTTCACCCTCGTATTCGAAGTCGACGCCCTTCTTGTCCAGGATGCGGATGGCCTCGCGCACCTTCTCGGCCCGATCGCCGGGCGGATTGCCGAAGGTGGAATAGCTGAGGAAGGCCACGCGCGGATTGCGGCCCAGTTTGCGCACCGTCTCCGCCGCCTTGATGGCGATGTCGGCCAGTTCCGCCGCGTCCGGCAGTTCGTGGATGGAGGTGTCGGCGACGAACAGGGTCCGGCCCTTGGCCAGCAGGATCGACAGGCCGATCAGGGTGTCCTCGACGTCCAGCACGCGCTGGACCTCCTTCAAGGCCATGTTGAAGTTGCGGGTCACGCCCGCGACCATGGCGTCGGCCCGGCCCTTGGCGACCAGGGTGGCGGCGAAATAGTTGCGGTCCTGGTTGATCATCCGCGCCACGTCGCGGCGCAGATAGCCCCGGCGTTGCAGCTTTTCGTACAGCCAGTCGGTGTCCTCGACATTGTGTTCGGAGACGCGGGCGTTGGTGATCTCTATGCCCAGGTCGTCGAAGTTCAGCCCGGCCTCGGCGGCGTTCTGACGGATCAGATCCTCGCGGCCGACCAGGATCGGCGTGCCCAGATCGGCCTGTTTGAAGCCCCAGGCGGCGCGGATCACGGCCAGTTCTTCACCCTCGGCAAAGACGACCCGCTTGTTCGCCCCGCCGCGCACGGCCGAGCTGATCTTCTGCATCAGGGCGGCGGACGGATCGACGCGCGAGCGCAGGGCGTTGCGATAGACGTCCATGTCCTCGATCTGGACGCGGGCCACGCCGGTATCCATCGCCGCCTGGGCGACGAAGGGCGGGATGTACCAGATCAGGCGCGGGTCGAACGGGGTCGGGATGATGTAGTCCGGGCCGAACTTCAGCTTGCGGCCGCGATAGGCGGCGGCGACCTCGTCCGGCACGTCCTCGCGGGCCAGGGCGGCCAGGGCCTGGGCGCAGGCGACCTTCATCTCGTGGTTCACGCGACGCGCGCGCACGTCCAGGGCGCCCCGGAACAGATAGGGGAAGGCCAGGACATTGTTGACCTGGTTCACATAGTCCGAGCGGCCGGTGGCGATGATGGCGTCCGACCGGACCGACTTGACGTCTTCCGGCGTGATTTCGGGATCGGGGTTGGCCATGGCGAAGATGATCGGATTGGGCGCCATGGAGGCCACCATCTCCTTGGTGATCGCGCCCTTGGCGGACAGGCCCAGCACCACGTCGGCGCCGACCATGGCCTCGGCCAGGGTGCGCAGCGAGGTGTTGGTCGCATGGGCGGCCTTCCACTGGTCCATGCCGTGTTCGCGGCCCTGGTAGACCACGCCGTCCTTGTCGCAGATGACGGTGTTCTCGGCCTTGACGCCGGCAGCCTTCATCAGGGCGATGGACGACAGGCCCGCCGCACCGGCGCCGGCCAGCACCACCTTGACCTCGTCCAGTCGCTTGCCGGCGACATGACAGGCGTTGATCAGGCCGGCGGTCGAGATGATGGCCGTGCCGTGCTGGTCGTCGTGGAAGACGGGGATGTCCAGCAGGTCCTGAAGCTCGCTCTCAATGACGAAACATTCGGGAGACTTGATGTCCTCCAGATTGATGCCGCCCCAGGTGTCGCCGATGTTCTTGACGACGGTGATGAACTCGTCCGGATCGGTGGTCTTCACCTCGACGTCGAAGCTGTCCACGTCGGCGAAGCGTTTGAACAGGACCGACTTGCCCTCCATCACCGGCTTGGAGGCCATATGGCCCAGATTGCCCAGGCCCAGGATGGCGGTGCCGTTCGAGATGACGGCGACCAGATTGCCCTTGGAGGTGTATTCGTAGGCCTTGTCCGCATCGGCGGCGATGGCCAGGACCGGCACGGCCACGCCCGGCGAATAGGCCAGCGACAGGTCGCGCTGGGTCGCCATCGGCTTGGTCGGGGCCATGGAGATCTTGCCCGGGGTCGGGAAGAGGTGGAAGTCCAGCGCCTCCTGGTCGGAGAAGGTCTGTTTTTCGGTTTGATCGGGCATCGGGGCGTCCAGGGCGTCGGCGGGGTTGTAACCGTTCGTGTCCTAGAGTGTGGGAAGGGCCGCGCCAAGCCTTGACCCCCCGTAAGGCGTACAGACCTGTTCCGAAGCTTCCGTTCGCGTCAGCGTCAACCGGCAGCGCCGCCTAGAAGGTCAGAGCGCCCGTGCGTTCGATCTCGACCGGGCCGGTCATCAGGACATGGTCGGTCGCCGCGTCCCAGTCGATCACCAGTTCGCCGCCATCGACGACGACGGTGGCCTTGCGATCGGTCAGGCCGCGCCGGGCCGCCGCCACCTGGGCCGCGCAGGCGCCTGTGCCGCAGGCCTTGGTCAGACCGGCGCCGCGTTCCCAGACGCGCAGACGGATATGGTCGCGGTCCAGCACATGGGCGAAGCCGACATTGACCCCCTGGGGAAACAGCGGGTGATGTTCGACCAGGGAGCCGGAGCCGGTGACGAAGCCGTCGTCCTGTCGATCGGTGAAGAAGACGACGTGCGGATTGCCCATCGAAACGGCGCCCGGCGTGTGCAGCAGGGGGGCGTCGATGGGGCCGACCTGAAGCTCGATGCCGCGGGTGTCCATTTCCTCGGCCAGGGGCACCTGGGTCCAGTCGAGCCGGGGCTTGCCCATATCGACCGTGACCCGGCGGTCGCCGGCCCGCGTGGCGGTGGTCGGGCCGGCAGCGGTGTCGATCGTCACCCTGTCGCCGCCGCCTGCCTCCATCAACAGCCAGCCGACGCAGCGCAGGGCGTTGCCGCAGGTCTCGACCATCGAGCCGTCGGCGTTCCACACCCGCATGAAGGCGTCCGCCGTGTCGGACGGCTCCATCGCGATCAGCTGGTCGAAACCCTCGCCCGAGGCGCGGTCGGCCAGGGCGCGGATCTGGTCCTCGGTCGGACGAAACGGCGTTTCCAGCGCGTCGATGACGATGAAGTCATTGCCGGCGCCGTTCATCTTGATGAAAGGACGGGTCATGCAGGCCATATAGGCCTATCCCTGTCGTCCGGAAACCACTGTGTCCCAGAGCGAAACCGACCCCAAGGACGGCCTGAGGCTGCGCGCGCGGCTGCGATACCTGTATCACGGCGGCCAGCCGGCGGCGGTGAAGTTTCGGCTGACGGTCATCGTCATCGACTTCGCCATCATCGCCTTCTTCCTGGCGGCCCCGATCCTGAAGAATATGGGCTGGGCCTTCTATGTGCTCGACTATCTGATCGCCGCCCTGCTGGCGGTCGATCTGGCGGCGCGGGCCTATGCTTATTCCGACGTTCGAGACTGGCTGAAGAAGCCGATAGTCTGGCTGGATTTGTTCATCCTGGCGACCCTGCTGTTCCCGGCCTGGCTGTTCAATCTCGGCTTCCTGCGGATGCTGCGGCTGTGGACCCTGCTGAACTCCGACTTCTTCTGGCGCACGGTCGGCGCGCGGTTCGACGACACGCGGGTCGAGGGGATCGTGCGGGCTCTGTCAGGCCTGGTGACTTTCGTCTTCGTGGTGACCGGTTTCGTCTATGCGACCTTCCGCGGGCATGACGGGATCAGCGGCTATATCGACGCCCTCTATTTCACCGTGGCGACGCTCACGACGACCGGCTTCGGCGACGTCACCCTGCCGGGGGTGCTGGGCAAGCTGTTGTCTATCGCCATCATGCTGGTCGGCATCACCCTGTTCCTGCGTCTGGCCCAGGCCCTGATCAAGCCGCACAAGGTTCGTTTCCCTTGCGACCGATGCGGCCTTCAGACCCACGACCCCGACGCCGTCCACTGCAAGGCCTGCGGAAATCTGATCTGCATCCCCGACGAGGGCTGAGACAAAGATGACAAAGCCGTAAGGGCGGATTCGTCGCCTTGCCGCAGGGCGGCTCGCCGTTAAGGTGCCCGTCTTCAATTCCGGGGACTGTCCATGATCCGCTCATCCGCCGCTGTGCTTGCAGCTCTTCTCGCCTCCACCAGCCTGACGTCGGTATCCATGGCCCAAACTGCTCCCGCCTCCGCCCCCGCCGCCGGTTTCGCCACCAGCGAGGCGACCGACCCCTATGTCTGGCTGGAGGATGTCGAGGGCGAGCGGGCCATGGCCTGGGTCAAGGACCACAACACCCATTCCCTGGGCGTGCTGCAGGGCGACCCCCGCTATGAGCCCCTGCACCAGCAGGCGCTCGCCATCGTTCAGGCGCGCGACCGGATCCCGTCGCCCGGCTTCACCCACGACGGCCATATCGACAACTTCTGGCAGGACGCCCAGCATGTGCGCGGCGTCTGGCGGCGCACGACGCTGGACTCCTACAAGACCGCCGAGCCCCAGTGGGAGACGGTGCTGGACATCGACGCCCTGGCCGAGGCCGAGAGCGCCAACTGGGTCTACAAGGGTTCGACCTGCCTGGCCCCCGAAGAGCGCTACTGCCTGATCAGCCTGTCGAACGGCGGCAAGGACGCTGTGACCCTGCGCGAGTTCGACAGTGTGACCCGCAGCTTCGTCGAGGGGGGCTTCTTCCTGCCGGAGTCCAAGGGCGGCGCGACCTGGCTGAACAAGGACACCCTGCTGATCTCGCGCGATTTCGGCGCCGGCACCCTGACCAACTCCGGCTATCCGATGGTGGTCAAGCGGATGACGCGCGGCCAGTCGCTGGATCAGGCCGACGTCCTGTTCATGGGCGAGCCGACCGACGTCTCGGTGTCCGGCTATACGCTGCGCGACGCCGACGGGGTGCTGAAGGCGACCCTGATCAACCGGGCCATCGACTTCTATTCGTCCGAGACCTATCGCGTGAGCGACGACGGGGCGGTGGTGAAACTGGCCCTGCCCGCCAAGTCGGACATCACCGGACTGGTCGCCGGCAAGCTGGTGGTGTCGCTGAAGCAGGACTGGACCGCGCCGTCGGGCCAGGATTTCAAGAGCGGAGACCTGATCGCCTGGCCGCTGGACGCCTGGCTGGAAGACCAGGCCACGCCGGCCGTCCTGGTGCTGCGCCCGACCGAGCGCCAGGCCGTCGAGGGGGTCAGCGCCACGCGCAACACCCTGGTCGTCGCCCTGTACGACAATGTGCGCGGTTCGGTGCGGGTCTATCGGCCCGGCGAGACCGAATGGACCTATTCCACCCTGGACCTGCCGCAGAACGTCTCGGTCGGCGTCGGCTCGGCGTCGGAGGTGGACGACAAGGTCTTCGTCAGCGTCACCGGCTATCTGAACCCGTCCAGCCTGTGGCTGGCCGATGCGGCGACCGGGGCGGTGGATCAGGTCAAGTCGATGCCTGCCAAGTTTGACGCCGCCGGCATGACGGTGGACCAGCACGAGGCCCGCTCGGCCGACGGCACGATGATCCCCTATTTCGTGGTCCATAAGGCGGACATGCCGCTGGATGGGACGAACCCGACCCTGCTGTACGGCTATGGCGGGTTCGAAAGCTCGCTGCTGCCCGGCTATTCGGCCACGGTCGGCAAGCTGTGGCTGGAGCGGGGCGGGGTCTATGTCATCGCCAATACGCGCGGCGGCGGCGAGTTCGGACCGCGCTGGCACGAGGCGGCCCTGCAGCAGAACCGCCAACGGGCGCACGAGGACTTCCAGGCCGTGGCTCTGGACCTGATCGCCCGCGACATCACCAGCCAGCCCAAGCTTGGGATCATGGGCGGCTCGCAAGGCGGCCTGTTCATGGGAGCCATGCTGACCCAGCGGCCCGACCTGATCAACGCCGCCGTCATCCAGGTGCCCCTGTTCGACATGCTGCGCTTCCACAAGCTGCTGGCCGGCGCCTCGTGGATCGGCGAGTATGGAAACCCCGACGTTCCGGAAGAACGCGCCTGGATTCAGGCCTATTCGCCCTATCAGAACCTGCGGGCGGGCCAGCCCTATCCGGAGGTCTTCATCCACACCTCGACCAAGGACGACCGGGTCCACCCGGGCCACGCGCGCAAGGCGGCGGCGCGTCTGGAGGAGTTGGGCTATCCGGTGCTGTTCTACGAGAACACCGACGGCGGCCATGCGGCGGGGGCGAACCTGCAAGAGACGGCGCGGCGGTTGGCGTTGGAATACACCTATCTGTCGCGGCGGCTGATGGATTCCCCGGCGCAAGAATAGTCCTCCTGCTCATCCCGGCGAAAGCCGGGACCCAGTTCTTTCGCAAGGTTCGGCGGCTGGGATCGAGTTCTGTACGAATGGGCGACGCCGAACGCCCAAAGGTCTGGGTCCCGGCTTTCGCCGGGATGAGCGGAGTTTTTAGATGCGTCACCTGATCCTGTCCGCCGCCATTCCGGCCCTTCTTCTCGGAGCCTGTTCCGGAGCCGCCATAACGGGCGGCGCCGACGAAATCGTCGTCTCGACGAACGACAGCCGCCCGCCCCACTTTCCCCGCGACCTGACCCCCGCGGGCGTCGCCGCAGCGGACGATCATCTGGCGCTGGAGCAGGTGGACGGGGCCGAGGCCATGGCCTTCGTCGCCGAAGAAAACCGCAAGTCGCTGGCCGCCCTGACCGGCGACCCGCGCTACGAGACCTTCCGCGCCGAGGCCCAGGCGATCCTGACCGCCACCGACCGGATCCCCGGCCCGTCCTTCCTTGGCGACGGGATCGGCAATTTCTGGCAGGACGCGGCCAATCCCAAGGGCGTCTGGCGCCGCACGACGCTGGACAGCTACCGCACCGCGACGCCGCAGTGGGAGACCCTGCTGGACATCGACGCCCTGTCGAAGGCCGAGGGCAAGGACTGGGTGTTCAAGGGCGCCGACTGCCTGGCGCCCGACGAGACCCGCTGCCTGATCAATCTGTCCGATGGCGGCAAGGACGCGGTGGTCGTGCGCGAGTTCGACCTGACGACCAAGCGGTTCGTGAACGATGGTTTCGTCCTGCCCGAAGGCAAGCACCGCATCGAATGGCTGGACCGCGACACGCTTCTGGTCGCCACCGATTTCGGCGCGGGGACGATGACCGAGTCCGGCTATCCCTTCATCGTCAAGACGCTGAAGCGCGGCCAGACCCTGGCCCAGGCGGTCGAGGTCTATCGCGGCGAACAGGGCGACGGCGGCTATGGCGTCAGCCCGGCCGTCTATCGCGACAAGGACGGCAAGGTGACGGCGGTGATCATCACCCGCCCGCTGGACACCTTCCGGTCCGAGACCTGGGCCATGGCCCATGACGGATCGACGACCAGACTGACCCTGCCGGACCGAGTCAGCGTCTTCGGCGCCCAGGGCGATCTGCTGATCTTCTCGAATGACGAGGCTTGGACCTTCACCGGCGCCGCCTACAGGGCCGGTTCGCTGCTTTCGATGCCGCTTAACCATTTGCGGACCGACCGCAACGATCTGAGCATCAGTAATCAAGCCTACCTGATCTATCAGCCCGCCGAGCGCCAATCGTTGGGCGACGTCCGCGTTCTCGATCGGCAGGTGGTCGCTTCCCTGTCCGACAATGTCGCGGGGCGGTTGGCGATCTTCGAGAACCGGGGCGAGTTCGGCTGGCGACGTCAGGACGTGGCGACGCCCCAGAATGTCGCCGTCGGCCTGGGCGACTCGTCCAAGTCGAAGGGCCAGGTCTTCGTCTCGACCCAGGGCTTCCTGACGCCCCCGACTCTGAGCCTCGCCTCGGTCGCATCGACGGCTCTGACCGAGCTGAAGTCCGCCCCGGCCAAGTTCGACGCCTCGACCCATGTGGTGGAGCAGTATGAGGCCACCTCGACCGACGGAACCAAGATTCCCTATTTCATCACCCGTCCGCGCGACATGAAGCTGGACGGGTCGAACCCGACGATCATGCTGGGCTACGGCGGGTTCCAGGTCAGCCTGAACCCGGCCTACAAGCCCGAGATGGGCAAGCTGTGGCTGGAGCGGGGCGGGGTCTTCGTCCAGGCTAATATCCGTGGCGGCGGCGAGTTCGGTCCCGACTGGCACCAGGCGGCCCTGGACGGGAACCGCCAGCGCGCCTTCGACGATTTCGCCGCCGTGGCGCGTGATCTGGAACAGCGCGGCGTCACCAGCCCGCGCCGCCTGGGCATCTATGGCCGGTCGAACGGGGGGGTTCTGACCAGCGTCTCCATCACCCAGCATCCGGAACTGTTCAATGCGGCGGTGATCGAGAGCCCGCTGGTCGACATGCTGCGCTATCACGAGCTGCCGGCCGGCGCCTCGTGGATCGGCGAATACGGCGACCCGCGCATTCCGGAAGAAGCCGAGTGGATCGCCCGATATTCGGCCTATCAGCAGCTGCGGCCGGACGTGGTCTATCCCCGCGTCTATCTGACCACCAACACCCGCGACGACCGGGTCCACCCCGGTCACGCCCGCAAGTTCGCCGCCCGTCTAGGCGATCAGGGCCACGACCATCTCTATTATGAGGACACGGCCGGCGGTCACTCCAACGACGCCGATCCGGTGGCCAACGCGCGTCGCTGGGCCCGGCACTATGTCTATCTGTCGCAACAGCTGATGGATTGAGAGGGGGCGCGGGCGGCTCACGGACTTATGACCGCAGGCAACGTCCGCGACGTCTAAGAACATGGCCATGAGACACAGGATCGGGGTCATAGCAGCGACGGTCATTGCGGGCGCAGTCCTGTCCGCAGGCTCGGTCGCCCAGCCTGCGAGGCCGCACGTCAAGCCTGTGCGTCACGCCGTGAACGCCGGCCCGCCGGTCGTGGTCGAACTGTTCACCGCCCAGGGCTGCGGCGGCTGTATCGAGGCCAATGCGGTGTTCGAGCGGGCGGCGGGGGAACCCGGCGTCATCGCCCTGACCTATGGCGTCGACTATTGGGACTATCTGGGCTGGACCGACACCTTCGCCCGGCCCGAGTTCACCCAGCGCCAGCGCGATTATCGCGTCGCCCTGCGCCAACGCGGGGTCTCGACGCCCCAGGTGGTGATCGACGGTCGGCGTCAGGTATCCGGCGCGCGTAGTCAGGAGCTTGAGACCGCCATCGTCGAGGAAGCCGGTCGTCAGGTCTGGCCGCCCGAAATCGAGTTCCGCGAGACTGGCGACCGGGTCGGCATAGGTTCGGGCCGCGCCCCCGCCGGGGGCGCCGAGGTCGTCGCCGTCACCTATACGCCCGGCCCCCAGGTGGTCAAGGTCAGCCGCGGCGAAAACCGGGGCCAAACGGTGCGCCACGTCAATGTGGTGCGCGACATCGCCCGGTTGGGCGAATGGCGCGGCCGCCCCATCCTGTTCGACCTGCCCCAGACGCGCGACGAGGAGGCCGTGGTGGTGATGGTTCAGGCCAAGACCGACCACCGCATCATCGGCGCCGCAGTCAGGCAATAGGCCGGCCGATCCGGCGCAACAAAAAAGGCCCCGGCGCTGACGCCGGGGCCTTTTCCTTGACTGATCTTCAAACCTGAAATCAGGCCTCGTCGCCCTTGTCGGCGGCGCCCGTCTCGGGGACCACGGCGCCCTTGGCGGGACGGACGGTCTGGCGTTCGGCGATCCGGGCCGACTTGCCGCGACGATCGCGCAGATAATAGAGCTTGGCGCGACGCACCACGCCGCGGCGCTTCACTTCGATCGACTCGATGTTCGGCGACAGAATGGGGAATTTGCGTTCGACGCCTTCGCCGAACGAGATCTTGCGGACGGTGAAGGTCTCGCTGATGCCGCCGCCGTCACGGGCGATGCAGACGCCTTCGAAGGCCTGGACGCGCTCGCGCTCGCCTTCCTTGATCTTCACATTGACGCGCAGGGTGTCGCCGGGCTGGAAGACCGGGATCTTGCGTTCGCCCAGGACGCGGGCTTTTTCTTCGGCGTCCAGCTGTTGAACGATGTTCATGTCATTTCTCCTCGAGCTTTGCGCTCTTTGCCTGTGAGTTGGCGAGATGCGCCTGCCAGAGGTCCGGCCGTCGCTCCCGCGTGGTCTTCTCCCGCTGCGCCTCGCGCCATTGTGCGACCTTCTTGTGGTCGCCCGACAGCAGCACCTCGGGTATCTCAAGCCCCTCGAACGTCCGCGGTCGCGTGTACTGCGGGTGTTCCAGAAGCCCGTCCTCGAAACTCTCGGACGACAGGCTGTCTGCCGCGCCGAGCACTCCGGGGATCAGTCTTACGCACGCCTCGATCACGACCATCGCCGCCGCCTCGCCGCCGGCGAGAACCGCGTCTCCGACCGAGACCTCCTCGAACCCGCGGGCGTCCAGCACCCGCTGATCCACCCCCTCGAAACGGCCGCACAGCACGACGATTCCGTCGGCTTTCGCCCATTCCTTGACGCGCGCCTGGGTCAGGGGCCGACCCCGGGCGCTCATGTACAAAAGCGGGCGCCCCTTAGAAGGGTTGGTCGGCCCCGGCAGGCTATCCACCGCCCGAGCCACCACGTCCGCCTTAAGCACGGCTCCCGGGCCGCCACCCGCAGGGGTGTCGTCCAGGAAGCCGCGCGTATCTGTGGAAAAGGCGCGAATGTCAACCGTATCCAGGCCCCACAAGCCTTTCTCGCGCCAGGCCGTGCCGATCAGAGACACGCCGAGCGGGCCCGGAAAGGCCTCGGGGAACATGGTCAGGACGGTGGCGGTGAAGGACATGGCGCGCGCCCTTTACCGCCCCGTGACCGGAAAGGCGAGCCGGGTCAGGTCGTCGGCGCCCCGCCGCCTGCCGCGATCCAGCCATCGACCTGGTCTTCCAGCACGTCCAGCGGCACCGAGCCGGAGCCCAGGACCACGGCGTGGAAATCCTTGAGGTCGAACCGGTCGCCCAGGGCCGCCTTGGCGCGGTCGCGCAGTTCCTCGATCTTCAGCTCGCCGATCTTGTAGCTGGTCGCTTGGCCGGGATTGGTGATGTAGCGCTCGACTTCCTTTTCGATGTCGCGCTCGGACAGCAGGGAGTTCTGACGGAAATAGTCCATCGCCTGTTCGCGGCTCCAGCGCTTGGCGTGCAGGCCCGTGTCCGTCACCAGACGCACCGCGCGCCAAAGCTCGGTCGAGAGACGGCCGAAGTCGGAATAGGGGTCCTGATAGAAGCCCATCTCCTTGCCCAGCTGCTCGGCATAGAGCCCCCAGCCCTCGGCATAGGCGCCGTAACCGCCGAAGCGTCGGAAGCGGGGCAGGCCCTCGATCTCTTGCGCATAGGCGATCTGGAAATGGTGGCCGGGCGCGCCCTCGTGATAGCTGATGCCCTCGATCTGGGGCTTCAGCACCTGGGTCATGTCCGACAGGTTGACGTAATAGATGCCCGGCCGCGACCCGTCCGGCGCCGGCGAATTATAGAAGGCGATCGAAGCCGTCGCCTCGCGGAACGGCTCGACCGCCCGCACCTCCAGCGCCGCCTTGGGCAGGGTCGAGAACCACTGCGGGGCCGCCGCCATCACTTGGGCGATGAAGCCGCGCGCGTCGGTCAGATACTGTTCCTTGCCCTGCGGCGTATTCGGATATTGGAAGCGCGGATCGGTCTTCAGGAAGGCGAAGAATTCCTGCAGCGTGCCGGTGAAGCCGACCTGGGCCTTGATCACTTCCATCTCGGCCTGGATGCGGGCGACCTCGTCCAGGCCGATCTGGTGGATCTGGTCGGCGGTCAGGTCGGTGGTGGTCGAGAGCTGGAGCCGGGCGTTGTAATAGGCCTCGCCCTGCGGCAGGCGCCACACGCCGGCGTCGCTGTCGGCCTTGGGCTGCACCTCGGCCAGGGCCGCCAGCACGGTGTCGAACCCGGCCTTGTAGGGGCCGGTCAGGGCGGCGCGGCCTTCGGACAGCAGCCGGTCCTTGGTCGACTGATCCGTGTCCAGCGCCGCGACCTTCTTGTTGAAGTCGGCCCAGACCGGATTGTCCGGCCCATCGTCGAACGGCGCGCCGGAGATGACGTTGCGGGTATTGGCGATGGAGGGCTCGAACACGAAGCGGGGCGACACCACGCCGGCCGCCGCGCGCTGACGCAGTTCGTCGGCGACCTGGCTCATCTGGACCTGGGCGGCGCGCAGCCGGGCGACATAGGCCTCGGCGTCCGACACGCTGGTGACGCGGTGGTTGTTGATCAGGAAGACCGGCAGGCTGGTGGTCGGATTGCCGTTGGCGGCGAACTGAAAGCCCCAGTCGCGCCACTGGTTCGACAGCCGGGCCTGTTGCACGCCGTATTCGAACATTCGCCACGACAACCGCGCCTGAGGTCCCAGCTTCTGCGGATCGAACTCGGCCTTCATCCGGGCCAGCTGGCTTTCGGACAGGGCCAGGGCGCGGTCGGCGGCGGCGTCCGAAACATCGTCCAGCTTGTCATAGTCGGTCTTGAGCCCCAGCGACGTCATCTGTTGCGGGCTGAGGGCGATGCGGGCCTGGAAAGCCTCTTCGAAGAAGGCGTTCAGCCGTGCATCCGCGCTCTGAGCTTGGGTCGACGGCGCGCCTGCCGGGGCTGCAGTCGGCGTTTGGGCCAAGGCTTGAACGCCGCCGGAAAGAATAGCCAGGACGGCGGTGGACGAGATCAGAAGACGACGCATGAGCAACCCCTCGAAGAACAGGCGTTCACCTTCGGGGGGTCGTCCGCCCGACGCAAGCGTCAGCGCAGCGGCGTGTCCCGATCTAACGGAGATTCGTCGAAACCGGATATGGCGCCGCTTGATGCAACCTATGCCGATGTGCAGTGTTTGGGGGACAGCTTGACCATAACACCTGGGGTTTTCGCCATGCGCAAGATCATCACCCTCTCTCTCGTCGCCGCCGCCTTGGCGGTATCCGCCTGCAACACCATCGCCGGCGTGGGTCGCGACGTCTCGGCCGCCGGTTCGGCCGTCAGTTCGGGCGCCGAAAGGGCGAAACACTAGGATCAGGCGGCGATCCTTTCGCGTTTCAGGATGGCTGGCCCTCGGTCGCCGCGATGGCGGGATCCTCCTCTTGAGCCGATTGGCGGGCCTGAAGCGCGGTCTGTTTGCTGGCGACGATGAAGGCCAGAACGATGCCGAACACGCCGATGATCGCTGAATAGAGGAAGAAGGCGACATAGCCGGCGCCCAGGGCGGCAGGGGTGACGCCGCTTGTCGCCGCCCCCGTGGTCAGGACTCCCTCCTGCATGTTGGCGAACAGACCGCGTAGACCCGCGAAAGGCCCATTGCCCTCAGCCGCCCGGGCCGAGGCCTCGACAATCCGGCCCGATTGCGAGGCGATCAGCTTGCCGGGCAGAGCGTACAGCGAGGTGAACAGAGCGTATTGGGTCGCGGTGAAGCCGATCGACGTCAGGCTGGACATATAGGCGATCAGGGCCGTCCCGGCGTAGCCGCCGGAGATGTTGTCGACGCCGATCGCCACGGTCAGGGCCGACAGACTGTGGCCCTGGGTCGCCAGCCAGGCGAAGATCAGGTTGGAGACCGGGCTCATGAAGGCGCCGATGACCATGGTGCGGATCAAGCCCAGCCTGGCCACCGACCAGCCGCTGATGAAGACGCCGAGCGTCGTCATGATCACCCCGAACACCTTGCGCACCTCGGCCAGCTCGGTCTTGGTGAAACCGAGGTCGATATAGAAGGGCGGCATGATGTTCAGCACGAAGTCAGCCAGCCGATAGACGCAGATGAGGGCCAGGATCAGCGTCGCGACGCCTGAGAAGCGCCGGTAGAAGTCGGCCATCGGCTGGCCGAACGAGCCCGCCAGATAGGCGCCGGGACGTGTCTTGAGGCCCGGCAGGGGCCAGCAGGCCAGCACCATGACCACCAGGCCCAGGAAGACCGAGACGAACTGCAGATAGACCCCCTCTGGCTTGGCCGACAGGGCCGAAGCCACAGCAGCCTTGCCATCGGCGCCGAGGCCCAACAGGCCGAACAGGGCGTTCAGGGGCGCCGACTGGCCCGTCAGGCCGGTCCCCAGGAACATGGCGGCGACGCCGATCACCGCCAGCCGCACGATCCATTCCACCACCTCCAGCTTCGGCCGCGACGGCACGTCGCCGACGGGGATGGGCCGGATCGAATGCGCCTTCTCGCGCGGGGCGAACAGGACGCCGGCGATGCCGAAACCCATGAGGCACGCCATCACCGCATAGGAGAGATTCCAGTTGTAGAGATCAGCCAGCACTAGGGGCACGGCGCCGGCCACGATCATGGCGACGCGGTAACCCATCTGATAGGCGGCGGCCATGGCGCCGTGGCGGCTGTCGTCGGCCGCCTCGATCCGCCAGGCGTCGATGACGATGTCCTGAGTAGCGCCGAAGAAGCCGACCAGTGCGGCGAACCCGGCGACGGCGATCAGGGCGTTGGCCGGATTCAGCGTCGAGATCGACCACAGGCCGAAGACGATCACCGCTTGCGTCACCAACATCCAGGCTCGGCGGTGACCCAGCAGCGGCGTCAGCAACGGTACAGCGGTCCGATCGATCAGGGGCGCCCAGACGAACTTCAGCGAATAGGACAGCGTCGCCAATGCGAAGAAGCCGATCACCTCCAGCGTCAGGCCGCTCTCGCGCAACCAGGCGGTCAGGGTGTCGAAGATCAGCAGATTGGGCAGGCCCGCCGAAAAGCCCAGAAGCAGCATGATGAAGACGCGCCGCTCGCCATAGACGGCGAAGCCGCCGGCGGATTTCGCTTTTGCGGTCGAGGCTTGGTCGGTCATGCACGGCTCCGGCGGCGGCCGGAATCGCGGTCGCCTAAACGGGGGCGACCTTGGCGCGGATGTCGCGCTTCGTCCAGCGGGTCAGGGCGGCGCGCAGGGCTTCGGCGTCCAGGGGCTTGACCAGATGGTCGTCCATTCCGGCCTCCAGGCACAGGCGGCGGTCTTCGGCGAAGGCGTTGGCGGTCAGGGCCAGAATGGGGGTGGCGTCGCCCGTGGCGCGGATGGCGCGGGCGGCGGCGGGGCCGTCCATGCCGGGCATCCGCATGTCCATGAAGACCAGATCGTAACGGGCGCGGGCCAGGGCGGCGACGGCCTCGGCCCCTGTGGCGGCGGTCTCGACCGTACAGCCTTCGCGTCGCAGCAGGGAGCGGGCCAGCAGCGCCCCGACCGGATTGTCCTCGGCCAGCAGGACGCGGACCCCGGCGAAGCGGGCGGTCGCGACCCGGTCGTCCTCGGGCGGAAGCAGGCCGGGTGGCGCGACGGAATCGCCAGCGCCGGCGGCCGCCAGCACCCGTTCGGCCAGGGAGGCCCGACGCAGGGGCTTGATCAGATAGCCGTGGAAGCCTGCGGTCCGATAACCGGGGATCAGGTCGCGTTCCGACGGCTTCAGCAGAACGACGCCGCGCCCCCGGTCCGGCGCGGCGACCAACTCGCCGGGCGCCGCCTCGGCATGGTCGATCAACCACACGGGTGCATTGTCTGTGATCTTGCCGCCGGACGCCTCGATCTGGGCGGCGGCGGCGGCGCGAACAAAGGGGTCGGGCGAGCGGAGGGCGACCTTCTGGCCCCGCAGCCGCTTCTTGCGGGGCGCAGCGACAGCCTCGAAATCAGCCTCGAAACGGAAGCGGGCCCCACCGCCGGGGCGGTCCTCCACACCCACCGTTCCGCCCATGGCCATGGCCAGTTTGCGCACGACGGCCAAGCCGAGGCCGGCGCCGTCATGGCGCACCGCGTCTGACGAATCGGCGTGGCCGAACTCCTCGAAAATACGGGTGCGCGCCTCGAGCGGCACGCCGGGTCCGGTGTCGTCGACGACGAAGGCCAGGCGGACGCGTTTGTCCTTGGCGGCGGAGCCGACTTCAGGCGCCCGCTCGACGGACAGCCAAACGCCGCCGGTCTCGGTGAACTTGACCGCATTGCCGGCGAGGTTGAACAGCACCTGCCGCAGCCGGCCCTCGTCGGCCAGGATGTTCGGCGCATCGGCGGCGACCGACCAGACGATCTCCAGCCCCTTGTCGTGAGCGCGCGGGCTTAGCAGTTCGGCGACGCCGCGCACCAGGCCTTCCAAATCGACCGGTGCCAAGTCGAATTCCAGCGATCCGGCCTCAAGCCGGGCGTAGTCCAGCAGGTCATTGACCAGGCCCAGCAGATGCTCGGCCGACTGGCGCGCATTCTCGGCATAGGCCCTTTGGGCGCCGTCCAGGCGGGTGCGTTGCAACAGATTGATCATGCCCAGAACCCCGTTCAGGGGCGTGCGCATCTCGTGGCTCATCAGGCGCAGGAACTGCTGCGCCGCCTCGACGGGGGGCGTCGGCTGGGTGTCGATCCGTTTCGTCGCCGTCCGTCGCGCCATCAGGGTCTCCGCAAGCCTGGGAGCATAGGAGGGCCGGGTTAAGGATTGTTCTTCTCTCCTGACGGACCGGGCGGTCCGGATGACGGTCTCACGAATAGAGGAAGGGTGCCTGGTCCGGCGCCGCCTCGCGGATCTCGGAGGCTTCGCCGCGATGGGCCTGACGTCGGCTGAAGTCGGCCTCGGCCCCCACGGTGTTGCGCCGATAGATCAAGGCTTCGGCGATATGGCGGCGCAGAACCCCGGTGCAGCCGTCCAGATCGGCGATGGTGCGGGCCAGCCGCAAGGTCCGGGTCCAGCCCCGCGCGGTCAGACCCCCGGCCTCGCCCGCCCGCATCAGCAGCATCCGCCCCGCCTCATCAGGAGTGGCGAACCGGTCCAGGGTGTCGCCGGACGCGCGGGCGTTCAGGCCTTGGGCCGGGTCCAGCCCCGCCGTGCGCGCCCGTTCCTCTTGCTGGGCGCGGGCGGCGGCGACGCGAGCCCTGGCCTCGGCCGTGCCTTCGGGCGGGGGCGGCAGGGTCATGTCGGCGGCGGTGACCGGCGGGGTCTCGACCGTCAGATCGATCCGGTCGAACATCGGGCCGGAGATGCGGTTCTGATAGTCGCGCTGGCAGCGGGGAGCCTTGCCACAGGCGCCCCGCCCTGCCCCGCCCATGCCGCAGCGACAGGGGTTCATCGCCGCCACCAGCTGGAACCGGGCTGGATAGCGGATATGGGCGTTGGCGCGGGCCACCGCGATCTCGCCTGTCTCCAGAGGCGCCCGTAGTGAGTCCAAGGCCTGGGCGCTGTACTCGGGCAGTTCATCGAGGAAGAGGACGCCGTTGTGGGCCAGGGACGCCTCGCCCGGTTTGGCCCGCAGCCCCCCGCCGGTCAGGGCCGCCATTGAGGCGGAATGGTGCGGGCTGCGGAAAGGGCGGTCCCGGGTCAGAGCCCCCCGTTCGATCAGGCCGGCAACCGACCAGACCATCGAGGTCTCCAGCAGTTCCTGCGAGGTCAGCGGCGGCAGGAGGCCGGGCAGGCGTTGGGCCATCATCGACTTGCCAGACCCCGGCGGGCCGATGAACAGCAGGTTGTGGCCGCCGGCCGCCGCGATCTCCAGCGCCCTCTTGGCGCCTTCCTGGCCCTTGACCTCGCGCAGGTCGGGCACGGCCTTGCCGCTGGCCAGCGGGCCGGGCTCGGGCGCGCGCAGGACCTGGGTCCCCTTGAAATGGTTGACTAGGGCGATCAGGGACCGCGGCGCCAGGATGCGCGCCCCGCCGGCCCAGGCCGCCTCTGGCCCTGTGGCTTCGGGACAGATCAGGCCCAAGCCCATGGCGTCAGCGGCCACGGCGGCCGGCAGGGCGCCGCCCACCCGCGCGATCTGCCCGTCCAGCCCCAGTTCGCCGATGGCGGCCCAGCCGTCCAGGGCGTCGGGGGCGATCACCCCCATGGCCGCCATCAGGGCCAGGGCGATGGGCAGGTCGAAATGACTGCCCTCCTTGGGCAGGTCGGCGGGGGCCAGATTGGCGATGATCCGCCGCGCCGGCAGGGCCAGGCCTATGCCCGCGAAGGCCCCGCGCACCCGTTCGCGGCTTTCGGCCACGGCCTTGTCCGGCAGGCCGACGATGTTGAACACCGTCTGCTGGTCCTGGCCGACCAGCTGGACCTCGACATCCACGCGCCGGGCCTCAACCCCGTCAAAGGCGACCGTGACAACCCGCGCGACCATGGCGTTCCCTCCGCTGGAGAGAACGAAGCATGAACCGAGCTCTAGCGCAAGGGGTGTTTACGCAACCTGTGAGGGCACTTCTTCTCGATCACGTCCCACATCAGGGCGGTGGCGTCGATGCCGGTGAAGGTCTTCAGCTGCTGGGCGCCGGTGGGGGAGGTGACGTTGATCTCGGTCAGATAATCGCCGATCACGTCGATGCCGACGAAGATCAGGCCGCGCTCCTTCAGGGTCGGGCCGATGGCGGCGCAGATCTCCAGGTCGCGCGGGGTCAGTTCGACCGGCATGGCGGTGCCGCCGACGTGCAGGTTGGAGCGGACGGCGCCGGCCGCCGGGACACGGTTGATGGCCCCCACCGGCTCGCCGTCGATCAGGAGGATCCGCTTGTCGCCCTTGGACACGGCGGGGATGAATTTCTGGATCACCAGAGGGTCGCGGCTGCCGGCGGCGTGGATCTCGATCAGGGCGTCCAGGTTGGGGTCGTCGGCGCGCAGCTTGACCACGCCCGAGCCGCCGTTGCCGTGCAGGGGCTTCAGCACCACCTCGCCGTGCGTCTTGTGGAAGGCGGTCAGGGCGACGGGGTCGGCCGAGATCAGGGTCGGCGGCTGAAGGCCGGGGAAGGCGGTGACCAGCAGCTTCTCGGGCGCCGAACGCACCTGGGCCGGGTCGTTGACGACCAGGGTCCGGGGATGGACCGTCTCCAGCAGATAGGTGGCGGTGACATAGGCCATGTCGAACGGCGGGTCCTGGCGCATCAGGATGACGTCCACGTCCTCGGCCAGATCCAGCCGAACCCAGTCGCCGAAATCAACGTGGTTCCCGACCTCACGCCGCACGGTGATCGGCCGGGCGCGGCAATAGAGGCAGCCCTCCTCCAGGGCCAGGGTGCGAAAGTCATAGACCCACAGCCGGTGCCCGCGCGCCTGGGCCGTCTCGGCCATCAGGAAGCTGGTGTCCCCGGCGATGTCGACGGCCTCGATCGGGTCCATCTGGATGGCGATTTTGAGTGTCATGCTTGGGCCTATCGCGCTTCGCGCTACTTGAGGCCCGTTTGGCGCGCCGCGCTCAGGGCCAGTGAAGGGTCGCCGGCTCAGGCTCAGTCCAGCGGACGGGCTTCCTCGGCCAGCATGATCGGCACGCCTTCGCGGATCGGATAGGCCAGTTTGGCGCCGGCCGAGATCAGTTCGCCCGCGTCGCGGTCATAGGTCAGCTTGCCGCGCGTGACCGGGCAGACCAGCACCTCAAGCAGGCGGGGATCGACGGAGACGGGGGTGTTGAAGGCGTCACTCATTGGGCGGGTTCCTGAAAGCGTGGCCGCTTATTGCATGGACGGCGCGGCGTCGTCACCGGCGTCGGCGGCGTCGATGCGGAGCAGGGCGGTCAGGGCCTCGGCGCGGGGCATCAGGCCCATGGCCTCCAGCAGGGCCTGCTTCTCGGCCGGTTCGAACGGCAGGGCCATCGACAGGCTGTTGACCAGGGCCTCCATCGGCGCGGTCTCGGCCGTCTCCCAGTCGATGTCCAGCAGGCGGTGGGCCATATAGGCGCGCAGGGCGTCGAGGAAGGCGTGGCGGTCGAAGTCCGGTTCTTCCGGCGGGGGCGACAGATCGTCCTCATAGGCGTCGAAGGCCGCGCGCACCTGGCGATAGGGCGCCTTGGACGGCAGTTCGGCGGCGATGCGGAACCGCGACACCCCGGTCAGGGTGATCAGATACCGACCGTCCGAGGTTTCGGCGAAACTGGTGATCCGCCCGGCGCAGCCGACCGGCGACAGGCCCGGCTGGGCCGGGTCGCCGCCCTTGGGCTGAATCAGGCCGATGATCCGGTCCCCGGCCATGGCGTCGTCCACCATGTTCAGATAGCGCGGCTCGAAGATGTTCAGCGGTAGTTGCCCGCGCGGCAGCAGGATGGTCCCGCCCAGCGGGAAGACCGGGATCACCTGCGGCAGGTCGAGCGCCCTGACATAGCCCTGGGGCATGAAGACTCCGATAGGCTCAGGAAAACAGGATGGACGACAGGCGGCGCCGACCGTCCTTGGACACGTCGGAACTGACCCCGGCGGCGTCGAAGATGACCAGCAGCTGTTTGCGCGCCGCCTGGTCGTTCCATTCGCGGTCGGCCTGGATGATGGTCAGCAGATTGTCGACGGCGCCCTTGAAGTCGCCGGCTGCGCTCTGGGCTTCGGCCAGATCGAAACGCGCCTGGTGGTCGGTCGGATCGGCGGCGACCTTGGCCTCCAGCTCGGCCGAAGCGCCCGAAGGGGCCTTGGCGGCCAGGGCCAGCTGGGCGCGCACGCTCTGGACCGTCGGCTCCTTGGAGTCCTGGGGGGCCATGGCGATGGTCTGCAGCGCCTGCTCAGGATCGCCGTTGGCCAGATAGACCCGCGCCATGCCGGCGATCGCCTTCTCGTTCTCGGGCTCGATCGACAGAACATGGGCGAAGGCCTGGGCCGCGCCGCCGAAGTCGTTGAGGCCCAGCGACTCCTCGCCCAGCTCCAGCAGCTGCGTCGTCTCGGTCGAGCCGCCGGCGCCGCCGGTCAGCTTGTCGATGAAGGCCTTGATCTGGCTGTCGGGGATCGCGCCCTGGAAGCCGTCCACCGGCTGGCCGTTGACGAAGGCGTAGACGGTGGGGATCGACTGCACCCGCAACTGACCCGCATAGGCCGGATTGGCGTCCACATCGATCTTGACCATCTTCACCGCCCCCTTGGCGGCGCGCACGGCCTTCTCCAGCGCCGGGCCCAGGGTCCGGCACGGGCCGCACCAGGTGGCCCAGAAGTCGACGATGACCGGCTGATGCTTCGACGCCTCGATGACATCGGTCATGAAGGAGGCGTCCGTGCCTTCCTTGATCAGGTCGTCGCCGGAGCGGTTTGCGGAAAGGGTCGGGTCGATCAGGGTCATGACGGGTCCGTGCAGGCTCGAAGGTCGTAACGGACCAGATGGCGTCGGGATGCCTCGGCATCAAGCGGCGAATTGGCCGCGCCGCGACGGAGCGGCTGTGAGGGCCGAAATAAACGGCATCCACTCGAAAAATGGAGTCCATTTTCCTCTATTCTTCGCGGGGCGGCGGGAATTCAGTTTCAAAGACCCTGCGGGCAGCATCGCATGAACGCCGCCTTCGGTAACCAGACCGGCCCTGCCGCATTAAGGCAGCGCCCTATCGTCGAGCTTGCCGGAGCCCCATGCCCGATCCCTATATTCTGATCCTGTTCGTGGTGGGGGCGCTGGTCGCCCTGGTGGCCTGGCTGCCGCTGGTGTTTCGCCGCGCGCCCTTGTCGCTGCCGATCGTCTGCGTAACCCTGGGGGCGGGGCTGTTCAGCCTTCCGCAGGTGGGGTTCGACCCCCTGCCCCAGACCTTTCCCGACATCACCGAGCGTCTAACCGAGTTCGTCGTCATCGTCGCCCTTATGGGGGCGGGGCTGAAGATCGACCGGATCTTCAATCTGAAGCGATGGGGCGTGACCTGGCGGCTGCTGGGCGTGACCATGATGCTATCGATCGCGGCGATCGTGATCCTGGGCTGGACGGTGCTGGGGCTGGGACTGGCCGGGGCGGTCCTGCTGGCCGGGACCCTGGCGCCGACCGATCCGGTGCTGGCGTCGGACGTCCAGGTGGGAGCGCCGCGCGAGGGGGGCGAGGACGAGGTGCGGTTCGGCCTGACGTCCGAGGCGGGGCTGAACGACGGCCTGGCCTTTCCATTCGTCAACCTGGCCATCGCCCTGGCCCTGGCGGCGTCCGGCCAGAAGACCGACTGGTTCATGGACTGGCTGACCGTCAATGTCGTGTGGGAGATCGGCGCCGGGCTAGCCGTCGGCTGGGCCGTCGGCTGGCTATTCGGCTGGCTGACCTTCACCATTCCGGTCAGTTCGCGGCTGGCGGCGACGCGGGACGGGTTCATCGTGCTGGCGGCGACCTTCATCTCCTATTCGGTGACCGAGATGCTGCACTGCTACGGGTTTCTGGCCGTCTTCATCACAGCCCTGGCCTTCCGGCACGCGGACCGGGACCATGATTTCCACGTCGAGATGCACGACTTCATTGAGCAGATCGAGCGGATGGCGATGATGGTGGTGCTGGTCCTGTTCGGCGGGGCCCTGGTGTCGGGCCTGCTGTCGCCGCTGAGGCCGCTGGACGTGGCGGTGGCGGTGGTCATCGTGCTGGTGGTGCGGCCTATGGCCGGGATGATCGGTTTCATCGGCTACAGGCGGCCTCTGCGGGAAAAGCTGATCCTGGCCTTCTTCGGCATCCGCGGTGTCGGGTCGTTCTACTACCTGGCCTATGGGCTGAACGCGGCGCCGTTCGGGAGCGGCGACCGTCTGTGGGCCATCGTGGGCCTGATCTGCCTGATGTCGATCCTGCTGCACGGGATCACGGTCACGCCCGTCATGCGATGGTTCGACCGAAGCCAGGGTCGCGACCCGGACGCCGACGCGGCCGAAGCCGAGACCGCCGGGCGGGGGATGTCGGCCTGAGCCCGACCGCTCAATCCAGCGCCCCGAAATCCACCACCACCGGCTCCCGCCCCAGCAGCGCCAGCACCCGCCGGAACGCCGTCTGGTCCAGGGCTGTGGTGGCCGTATTGGTCAACGGGTGGAAGTTGACGATGTCGGCGTCCCACAGGCGGCGGTCCAGGACGAAGGTCACGCGGCGGTCCGTGTCGTTGATCAGGCCTAGCGCCGTGACCGAGCCGGGGCGGACGCCCAGGGTTTCGAACATCAGGGTCTCGGCGCCGAACGACAGGCGGCCCGCGCCGATGACGGCGGCGGCGCGTTTCAGGTCGATGACCGTGTCCTGGCGGGCCGAGATCAGCCAGAGGCGGCCTTTGTGGTCCTTCAGGAACAGGTTCTTGGTGTGGGCGCCGGGCAGGTCGGCCTTGAGGTCCAGCCCTTCCTCGACGCGGAAGACGGCCGGGTGGTCGTGGGTGGTGTGGGCCACGCCGTTTTCGGTCAGCCAGGCGGTCAGGGCGTCGCGGTCGAAAGCTGGGTGTGGCGTCATGGTTGAGCAGTGGCGTTTGCGGCGTTAGGAACGGTTCCATGGTCGATACCGTGCAGACGCGCCCGCTGGAACTGGAATGCTATCCGATGACGGCCCGGCCGCCGGATCTGGTGCCCGGCCGCCAGTCGCGCAACTGGATGGACGCCTTCATCAGCCGCCACCCCTATCGCTGCCTGCCGCTGAACATGGCCAACACCACCGGGTGGGAAATCCTGTGCCCGTTCGGCTTCTCGGCCGAGTGGAACGGCGGGCCGCGCCAGGAAGACATCATCATCACGCCCGACCGGCCCCAGCACGACCTGGCCCATTTCGTCACCTCGCACTTTTCGCGCGGGGTCCTGACCATGCACCCGCAGTATCTGTTCCGCACGCCGCCGGGCTGGGGGATGATGTGTTCGGGGTCGCCCAATCACCTGAAGGACGGGATCCAGCCCCTGGTCGGCCTGATCGAGACCGACTGGTTGCCCTTCCCCTTCACGATGAACTGGATCTTCACCCGGCCGGGCCGGATCACGTTCGAGAAGGGCGAGCCCTTCTGCTTCATCAATCTGATCGAGCACAAGAAGGTCGAACAGTTCCAGCCGGTGATCCGCACCCTGGAGTCCAACCCGGTGATGAAGGGCCAGTTCGAGGCCTGGAACCGCGCCCGCACCGATTTCAACCAGCGGTTGGCCGGCGGCGATCCGGACGCGGCCAAGGAGGCCTGGCAGCGCTACTACTTCAAGGGCGAGGTGCCCGAGGATCTGGGGGCGGCGCCGCCCACCCATTCGAACAAGCGCCGCCTGAAGACGCCCCGCGTCGGCTGACGCGGGTGCGAAGAGGTCGGTGCGCTTAGCGGCGCACCGCCTCCAGCGCCGCCTTTTGCAGGGCGAACAGTTCGGTGCAGCCGACCTCGGCCAGGGAGAACAGCCGGTCGAACTCGGCGCGGGAGAAGCCGCGCTTCTCGCCGGTGGCCTGGACCTCGACGATCTGGCCCGCGCCGGTCAGGACGAAGTTGGAATCGGCCTCGGCCTCGGAATCCTCTTCATAGTCCAGGTCCAGCACCGGCACGCCGTCGCAGACGCCGCACGAGACGGCCGCCACCTGGTCCAGGATAGGGTCGGACTTCAGCACGCCTTCGTCGCGCAGATAGTTGAGGGCCGAGGCCATGGCGACCCAGGCGCCGGTGATGGAGGCGGTGCGGGTGCCGCCGTCGGCCTGGATGACGTCGCAGTCCAGCACAACCTGACGCTCGCCCAGGGCCTTCAGATCGACGACTGCGCGCAAGCTGCGGCCGATCAGGCGCTGGATCTCTTGCGTCCGGCCCGTCTGTTTGCCGGCGGCGGCCTCGCGGCGGCCGCGGGTATGGGTGGCGCGGGGCAGCATGCCGTATTCGGCGGTGACCCAACCCTGGCCCTTGCCGCGCATCCAGCCGGGAATGCTCTCCTCGACCGAGGCCGTCACCAGAACCTTGGTGTGGCCGAAGGTGATCAGGCACGAACCCTCGGCATAGCGGTTGACCCCGGTCTCGATGGTCACGGGACGCAGCTGGTCGTCGGTGCGTTGCGAATGGCGCATGAGATGAATCCTTGGAAGCTGAGGCGGCGCTGCTTATCCTGAAACGGTGAGCCTGTATGCCCCCCCATCGTCTGTCGCCAGTCGCCGTGTCTTTCTCGGTGGAGCGATCGGTGTCGTCGCCGTGACGACGACCGGCTGCGCGGGGAAGCTGGCGATCGACGCGCCTGAAGGCTCACCTGCCCGTCTGGCCTGGGCCGCCCAGAAGCAGCTGGGCGTGACCAAGGATTACGACAAGACCTATCAGGCCCTCGCCTATCCAGACGGCGACGTGCCGAGAAAGACCGGCGTCTGCTGCGACGTCATCGTCCGGGCGGCTCGCGACGGGCTGGATCTGGATCTTCAGCGATTGGTGCACGAGGACATGACCGAGGCGTTCGACGCCTATCCATCGCGCAGGAACTGGGGCCTGACTCGTCCGGATTCCAATATCGACCACAGGAGGGTTCCGAATCTGGACGCCTATTTCCAGCGTGTGGGCGCCACCGTCTGGACTCCGCAAGGCGCGCCGAAAGGATCGAGCTTCCCCGAACCGCTCGCGATTGGCGACATACTGACCTGGCGCGGCGGCAACGGCGCGCCTCACATCGGCCTGGTCAGCCGCGCCGGGAAACACCCGCTGATCATTCATAATTTCGGTCTCGGGGTGATGCAGCATGGTCTTTGGCTGATGAAGACGTCGCGCGCCGCAGGCCATTATCGCTGGCCGGTAGGCACATGAAGCCCTCGCTGCTGACGTCGACCTCCATCGAAACCGGAGGTTTGGCCGGCCTGGACGCTCGGGCGCGCGACATCTTCCGGCGCATCGTCGAATCCTATCTGGAGACGGGCGAGCCGGTGGGGTCGCGGACCCTGTCGCTGGGCGGAATCGCCCTGTCGCCGGCCTCCATCCGCAATACGATGCAGGACCTGACCCTGGCCGGGCTGCTGGCTGCGCCGCATACCTCGGCGGGGCGGATCCCGACCCATGCGGGCCTGCGCCTGTTCGTCGACGGCCTGCTGGAGATCGGCGACCTGACGAAAGAGGAGCGGCGCGAGATCGACGGGCGGCTGGCCGGGCGGGGGCGGAATTTCGAATCCGCCCTGGATGAGGCGTCCAACCTGTTGTCCGGCCTGGCGGGAGGCGCGGGCGTGGTGTCCAGCCCCGTGCGCGAGTCTGGCGTCAAACATGTGGAGTTCGTGGCCCTGGGCGGGGATCAGGCCCTGGCGGTCATCGTCGCCGACGACGGCACGGTCGAGAACCGGATCATGACCCTGGCGGCCGGGGTCACGCCCTCGACCCTGGTCGAGGCCTCCAACTTCCTCAACGCCCGTCTGCGCGGCCGGCCCTTCGCCGACGCCAAGCGCGAGATGACCCAGGAGCTGGAGATCGCCCGACGCGAACTGGATCAGACCGCCGCCCGCCTGGTCGAGGACGGGTTCGCCGCCTGGTCCGGCGGGCCGGACCGCGAGCGCGCCCTGATCGTGCGGGGCCGCGCCAACCTGTTGCAGGACGGCGAAGGCCTGGCGGATCTGGAGCGGGTGCGGGTCCTGTTCGACGATCTGGAGCAGAAGGAACAGCTGATCGGCCTGTTGGACGGGGTCGATGCCGCGCAGGGGGTGCGAATTTTCATCGGTGCCGAAACGCGGTTGTTTTCACTTTCGGGTTCCGCCGTGATCGCGGCGCCCTATATGAGCGGCCGACAGCGGGTTCTGGGCGCCATCGGCGTCATAGGCCCCGCTAGGTTGAACTACGCCCGTGTCATTCCGTTGGTGGACTATACCGCCCGGGTGCTGGGCCGGATGCTGGACGGGAACGACAAGTGAGCGACAAGCCCCTTAACGACGAATTCAACGCACTGGACGCCGACATGGCGGAAACCAACGCCGAACACGGTCTGGACGCCGATCCCTCGGACAATCTGGCGCCGCTGGACGCCGTCATCGCCGAGCGTGACGAGTGGAAGGACCGCGCCCTGCGCGTCGCCGCCGAGATGGAGAACCTGAAGCGCCGCGCCGAGATGCAGCAGAACGACGCCCGCGCCTTCGCCATCCAGCGTTTCGCCAAGGACCTGCTGGGCGTGGCCGACAATCTGGAACGCGCCCTGATGGCCGCGCCCAAGGACACAGACGGTCCGACGGTCGCCCTGGTGACCGGTCTGGAAATGACCCAGAAGGCCTTGTTGCAGGCGTTCGAGACCAATGGGCTGAAGCGCGTCGCGCCCGAGGCCGGCGAGGCCTTCAACCCGCATCTGCACCAGGCCATGATCGAACAGCCGTCGGACACGGTTCCGGGCGGCGCCGTGCTCCAGACTATGCAATCCGGCTTCGAACTGTTCGGCCGCACCATCCGCCCGGCCATGGTCGTGGTCGCGGCCAAGGGGTCGGGCGCGCAGGCCGCAAATCCCTATGGCGCGGCGCCCGAGGCCGAGACCCACGCCTTCGACGGCAAGGCCTGATGTCAGGACGTGAGTGGTGATTGGGGACGGGTGAATAGTGAGCTGCGGTGTCTCCGAAAGCCGCTCACCCCTCGCTCACCACTCACGATTCACCAGCCCCCCTCAGAACTGACGCCGCCACCCGCCGATCAGGGCGAACTCGGGCGCAGCGTCGGCGACGTGGCGCGGTTCGCGGCTGGCGACGGCCTGGACCGACAGACTTGAGCCGTCCCACAGCCGACGCTCGCCGCCCAGGATGAAGTCGATCTGACGACCGCTGGGCGCGGCCGAGAAGTTGCGACGCGAATAGGTCAGGGGGTCGAAATATTCGACCGGGACATCGGCCAGCCAGGCCGAGAAGGTCCCGCGTTCGATCCGCAGCGGCTGTGACACGGTGAAGCTGATCCGGTCGCACAGGACCGTGCAGCCGGTCAGCAGGGTCAGCCGCCAGTTGGAGCTGATCGCCGCCCCGTCCGTCGTCAGGAAACGGCCTTCGGTCTCGGTCGAACCGAGGCCGGCCTCGCCGATCAGGGCCAGGCCGGGCCGCAGGGTCCAGTCGCCGCCGACCGCATAGAAGCTTGTCCGCGACGGCAGGGCGAAGTCCGATCCGCCCGGCAGGAAGGCGCCGAGCGGCCCCAGACGCTCGTCCAGGTCGCCCAGGCTGAGCGACAGACCGCCGTCGGCGCCGCGCCAAGCCAGGGTGACGCGACTATAGGTCGAGGCCTCTTCCTCGACCCGGCGCAAGGGCATGCGCCGATCGCCGCCGCCGCTCTCGGCCGCCAGGGTCAGGGCGCCGAACCGGACGGCGCCGCGCACCGCGTGATCGACCTGGGCCAGGGCGGCGAAACCGTCGCCGGCGGCGCCGTCGAACGGCGATGAAGCCCCGCCGCGGCCCTGCCAGGTGGCGAAGCTCATCCGGCCCATCTCCAGGTCCAGCATGGCCTCCTGCCGGGGCTCATCGCCCAGCCAGGGGGCGTCGGTCAGGTCGTAGCGCGGGGCGATGGGTTCGGGCGTCGGAACGGGCTGGGAGGCGGTCAGGTTCAGCCGGCCCCCGTTGGGCAGGGCCAGCCGGGTCGTCGCTGTGCGGCTGGGTTCGAACGGGGCGGCCTGGTACGAGCGGCTGGGCGCCGTCGGATAGGCTGCACCCAGCTGGACTGCGAACATCCGGTCATAGCCGTCGAACAGAACGGTCCCCAGCGCCGTCTGGCGGGCGAAGGCGTCGCCGAAGGCGGGGCCGACAAAACTGCCCGGCTCGGTCTCGGCGACGATGGAGGCGCCGTTCGCCATCGGCACAGAGGTTGCGCCGGCCGGTCGGAAGGCGTTGGCCAGGTCCAGCAGGCCCCGGCCATAGACGATGTCGGTCCCTGGGTCCCCGGCGTCGCGCGCCGTGTCGATCAGAATAGCCAGGGCCTGGCGCGCCGACAGATTGGGGAAGGCGTCCATCAGCAGGGCCAGGGCGCCCGAGACATGGGGCGCCGAGAAGGAGGTGCCGTTGATCCGCCAGCAGCTGGTCCCGTCGCAGCCGGTGATGACGTCCTCGCCCGGGGCCGAAATATAGCCCGCGGCCGTCACCCCTGCGCGGTTCGAGAAGTCGGACATGAGATTGGTCGCACCGTGCGAGCCGACGGCGATAACAGAGCCGGCGAACCGGGGATCGACCGCATATTGGGCGGGCCAGCCGGGATTGGCCTCGCCATCATTGCCCGACGAGGCGACGATGACGGCGCCGGAGTCGACCGCGCGCAGCAGGGCCGCCTCGAAGGCGGAACCGAACCGTCCGTCGCCGCCCAGGGACATGTTGATGATCTTGACCCCGTTGGCCACGGCGAAGTCCAGGGCCCGAACCAGATCCGAGCTGCTGAAACAGACGTCGTCGTCCTCATCCTCGCACTCCGAAATGTCGGCGCGGATCGACAGTATGGTCGATTCATAGGCGACCCCGACCGAGCCTAGGCCGTTGAAGTTCGAGGCGATCACGCCGGACACCAGAGTCCCGTGGCTGTCGTCGGCGACATAGGGGGTGTTGCGGCCCACGACGACGTCGGTCGAGGCGCTGGAAATACGGCCGACAAGATCCGCCTGGCTGTTGCTGACGCCGGAATCGACCACGGCGACGGTGACGCCGTTCCCGGTGGCGCCGGCCTGCCAGCCGACCTCGGCCTTGATATTGGCCACGCCATAGTTCCGCAGATATTCGCTCGACGTCACCGAGGGCGGCGGCGGGGGTGGCGGGGGAGGTGGAGGCGGCGGAGGCGGTGGAGGAGGCGGCACGACCGGCGTCACGGATCCGCCCCCGCCCCCGCCTCCCCCGCCGCCACAGGCCGCAAGGGGAAGGAACAACAGGCCTGCACCCAGCAGGATCGCCCTACGCCACCGAGAATTCGCCACCTTCACCCCTCCACGACACACAGCCCGCCGCAGTGTGTCACATCAGTAGCAGTTCAACTTCTTAAAGATTTGTCGAAGACCGCGAGCAGTTTGGCCCAGCCGTCCTTGGCGTCGGCCTCGGCGTAGCTGGCGCGATAGTCGGCGTGGAAGCCGTGGGGCGCATCGGGATAGACGATGATCCGGCTGTCGGTCTGGCCCGCGCGGGCCAGGGCCTCGCGCATCCGCTCGACGCTGGCCAGGGGGATGCCCTGGTCCTGGCCGCCGTAAAGCCCCAGGACCGGCGCCTTCAGGTCGTCGGCCAGATCCACCGGCCAGGGCTGGCCAGACGAGACCTGGACCGGGGTCGCGTCGGGGGCGGGGGCCAGACGGCCGTACCAGGCCACGCCGGCGCCGATGACGGCGAACCGCGCCGCCGCCTGCCACACCACCTTGCCGCCCCAGCAGAAGCCGGTGATCCCGACCTTGCCGTCGCGCGCCCACAGCTGCTGGCTGGCCCATTCCAGGGTCGCCGACAGGTCGCCCATCACCTGTTCGTAGTTCGCAGCCCCGACGATCTGCATGATCCGGCCCATGTCGGACAGGGGCGCCGGATCCTCGACCCGGTTGAAGAAGGCCGGGGCGATGGCCGCATAGCCCTGTTTCGCCAGGCGGCGGCAGATGTCCTTGATATAGGCGTGGACGCCGAAGATTTCGGACACCACCACCACGACGGGAAAGGGCCCGTCGCCGGCGGGGCGGGCGACATAGGCGGTCAGTTCGAATCCGTCCGGCGCCGGATAGGTCACCTCGGCCGTCTCGAGCCCGGCGGCGTCAGTGGTGATCGGCTGGGCCTCCTTGGCCAGGGCCGCGACCGCATAGCCGGAGAACAGCAGTCCCCCCAGGGCGCCCACCGCCCGGCGGCTGAGCTTCAGATCATCGGCGGTCTGGCCTTCGGGACGGATCAGGGTGGTCATGGGACGGCTCCAGAAACGGGGGAGCCGCAGACCATCACGACGCGCCGGGGGCGTCCAGTCACGAACGCGAGGACATTCACCATGGGAGAAAGGGCGCTCAAGCAGCGAGAGACCGCGTCGCGAGCGTTAGCGCCCTTTCTCCTCAAGGATCAGTGCCGGAAGACCCGCACCCCGGTGAAGGCCATGGCGATCCCCTTCTCGTCGGCGGCGGCGATGACCTCGGCGTCGCGCATCGAGCCGCCGGGCTGGATCACCGCCGTGGCGCCGGCCGCGACCGCTTCCAGCAGGCCGTCGGCGAAGGGGAAGAAGGCTTCCGAGGCGCAGGCCGAACCCTCGGCCAGGGACTGAGTCAGGCCTTTCGCCTCTCCGGCCTCCTTGGCGCGGATGGCGGCGATCCGGGCGCTGTCGCGGCGGTTCATCTGGCCGGCGCCGATGCCGGCGGTCTGGCCGTCCTTGGCGTAGACGATGGCGTTGGACTTGACGTGTTTGGCCACGGTGAAGGCGAACAGCATGTCCTGGATCTCGGTCGGGGTCGGCTGGCGCTGGGTGACGATCTTCAGATCCGACGGCTTGATCAGCGACCGGTCGCGGCTTTGGACCAGGAAGCCGCCGGCGACCGAGCGGAACACCTCGCCCGGTCCGTGCGGATCGGGCAGGCCGTCGGTGATCAGCAGGCGCAGGTTCTTCTTGGCGGCGAAGACTTCCTTGGCTTCGTCGTCGGCGCCGGGGGCGATGACCACCTCAGTGAAGATGCCGGTGATGGCGCGGGCGTCGTCGCCGTTCAGCGGGCGGTTGACCGCGATCACGCCGCCGAAGGCCGAGACGGCGTCGCATTCCAGCGCGCGGGCGTAGGCTTCCGACAGGTCCTTGCCCACGGCCACGCCGCAGGGGTTCGCGTGTTTGACGATGACCACGGCGGGCTGTTCGAACTCGGCCACCAGCTCATAGGCGGCGTCGGCGTCGGCGATATTGTTGTAGCCCAGCTCCTTGCCCTGGATCTGGGTCGCATGGGCCACGCCGGGACGGGCCTCGCCGGTGCGGTAGAAGGCGCCGGTCTGATGCGGGTTTTCGCCGTAGCGCAGGGTCTGGGCCAGAGATCCGGCGATGGACTTGCGAGCCGGGGCGACGTCCTCGACTTGGCTTGCGAACCAGCCGGAGACGGCGGCGTCATAGGCGGCGGTGCGGGCGAAGGCGCGGGCGGCCAGCCGCTTGCGCAGGGCCAGATCGGTCGAGCCTTCCGCCTTCAGCGCCTCAAGGATCAGGCCGATGGACTCGCCGTCGACGGCGACGGCGACATAGCCGTGGTTCTTGGAGCCCGAACGGATCATGGCCGGGCCGCCGATGTCGATATTCTCGACCGCCGCCTCGAACGAACCGCCGGAAGCAACTGTGGATTCGAACGGATACAGGTCGATCCAGACGATATCGATGGCGCCGATGCCGTGGTCGGTCATGGCCTGGGCGTGGTCGGCCGCGTCACGCACACCCAGCAGGCCGCCGTGGACGACGGGGTGCAGGGTCTTGACCCGACCGTCCATCATCTCGGGGAAGCCGGTCAGATCGGCCACGTCCTTGACCGGCAGGCCAAGCTTGGCGATGGCCGCGCGGGTGCCGCCGGTCGAGACCAGTTCGACGCCCAGGTCGTGCAGGGTGCGGGCGGCGTCTTCCAGCCCGGCCTTGTCGGACAGGGAGATCAGGGCGCGTTGCGGCTTGACCCGGTCGGGGGCGGGCGGAAAGTCGGGAGCGGCGGGCATGAAGCGGCGTCCGTGAAGGCTGGGGGAGGATGGCGGGGCGTCTAGCACCGGGGCGCCGGTGCGTCATCCCTTGCCTTGAGGGGCTAGAGGTTTCCTTTGATCGGAAAGTCTCTGAGGATTTGGGCGCATTGGGCGATGAGCCCGGGGAGATAGCTCTGGTCAAGCTCGAGCTCGAACCGATGGGTTTGCGTCATCGGATCGGGGGTCGCTTCGATAACCACATCTAGATGACCTAGCGCCGCGCTGGTGACCTTGGCATTGATGTAGGGCTCAAGACAGCGGAGGTGAGCGACGCCCTCCAGCCGAAGATTCAATGTCGAAAGTTCGTCACGAAACGACGAGATTTCGTCACTTCGTATCCATGGGCCCTGGATATCTATGCGCGAACCGGGCGCCTCTATGTGGGCGTGGATGTTGATCCAGTTGGCGTCATCATAATCGACAGAATCCGCAAACTCCCGCGAGAGGGTCCAAATGGATAGCCAGCCGAGCTTTAGGTCGGGTTCTCCATAGAGGGCTTGCGGATGCTTCACGTCGGATCGCCGCTCGCGCCCGCCGGGCTCAGCTTCCAGCGGATCCGGCTCTCGCTGTCGGTGCGGGCCGAGCCGCGCACCACGATCTGCAGCGAGCGGCGGGTCAGGCCGGCGTCGATATGGACGCTGGGTTCGATGGCCACGTCGGGACCGTCGGTGCGGAACCACCAGCCCCGGCCCGAGGCGCCGCGCAGCAGGATCGAGCGGCGGTCGCGCGCCAGCGAGGCCTGAACCCCCGGCTCCAGATGGAAGCGGATGGCGTAGGGGGCGGCGATCTGGCGGATCATCTCCTTGCGGCCCGGCGTCGGGAACAGCTTCTCCTCGGCGCGCAGCTCGTCCATCCGCTGGTCCAGATAGAGGCGGCGCTGGTGGTTCAGGCCGAAGGCCTCGTTCCAGCCGTCATGCTCCATATCGAGCCAGACCGCGCCGTCGCCGTCGCGCTGATCGGTGGTGACATGGATCGGCGGGCCGACCAGGCGGGGGCCCAGCAGTTCGCCCTTCCAGCCGCCCAGGGGTTCGTTCAGCGACCGTTCGCCCAGGGTCAGGGTCGAATGGCCGGGCGTCAGCCGCAAGGCCTGACGATCCGTCGAAGCCGGGGTCCAGCCCGAGCCGGTGATCAGACGATCCTTGCCGCAGACGATCTCCAGCGCCATCGGCTGGGCGCAGGCCGACGCCCCCCAGGCGCCCGCCGCGGGCGCAGCGGCGTCGGCGAGGATGGTCAGCAGCGGACTGGCGATCCGGGTCAGGCCGGCGACGGCGCCGAAGGGCGGATGCTCGGGCTCAGCCTTGGTGCGGGCGGTGGCGGCCTCGTCATGGGCGCGGGCGGCGGCGACGCGGGCGACGGTGGACGGGCCTCCGCCCTGGAAGCTGGCCAGACGGCCGTCCGGCAGGGTCAGCAGGCGCAGACCCTCGGTCAGGCGGGCGATGGCGCCGGTCACGGCCTCGGGCGTCGGCTCGGACAACTGGGCCAGGGCGTCGTCGAGGGTCAGAAGGTCGAGCAGCAGCTCCAGCCCGGCTTCCGGACTGCGCGAGGCGTGGCCGCCGTCGGGCTGGACGGTGGTTTTCAGCGCGCCCGCCAAGCCGGCGAGGGCGCGACGGCGCAGGCCTTGGCCCGGCGCGCCGGCCAGGACGCAGCCGCCGATGGCCGCCGCCGTCAGCCGTTCGGCGCGGGTGGCCAGGCCGCCGGGCGGGCGCAGCAGCTGGCGGGTCTGGCGCGCCAGGCTGTCGGCAAGCCTCAGCCGCTCGGCCTCGGTCGCCACGGCGCCCATCTTGCGGGCGGCGCAGGCCAGGTTGATCACCCGGCGCGGCAGGATTTCGGGACCCCAGGCGAAAGGCGACCAGCGGGCGAAGGTGTCGGTCCAGGCCAGGGTCAGACGCAGGGCCTCGCGGGCGCCCCGCTCGCCCTGGGCCATCAGGGCCGGCAGCCAGTTGAAGGCGTGCAGTTCGACGGCGAAGGGTCGCGACGGGCTGGGGCGGTTCCAGGGATCGGCCGAGGGCTCGACCTCCATCGAGGCGCCGGCCAGGATGAACCGCCCGACCAAGAGATTCTTGCCCGGGGCAGCGTCGTGCGACCGGAAGTCGCGCGGCGTGGCCGCAAAGGCCGTGACCTTGCCCCCGCCCAGCACCGGGCTCAGCGTCAGGCCATAGCCCGGCAGGCCGTACAGTTCGATCCACAGCTGGCGGGTCAGGATCCGCCCGGCGATGGCCGGCCACAGGCCGGGGCCGGTCTCGGTCGCCCCTGAACGGACAGGCGTGCGGACCGGCGCGCCGGCCAGGCCAGGGATCTGGCCGGAGGCGACATCGGGCGTGGCGTCCTGGCCGCGCGGACTGAAGGGGCCGATCGGGCTCACGCGGCGGCCGGGACGGCCTTCAGGGCGGCGATATTGGTCGCATAATCGCCCTTGAACACGAAGGAGCCGGCGACCAGGGCGTCGGCCCCGGCGGCGACGCAGGCCGCCGCATTGGCCGAGGTCACGCCGCCGTCCACCTGCAGATGGGCCGCCGATCCGGCGCGGTCCAGAATGGCGCGGGCCCCGGCGATCTTGCGCAGCGAACTGTCGATGAATTTCTGTCCGCCGAAGCCGGGATTGACCGACATGATCAGCACCAGGTCCACCAGATCCACGACCTCTTCCAGGATCGACAGAGGCGTGGCCGGATTGAACACCACCCCGGCCTTGGCCCCCAGCTGGCGGATACGGCCCAGGGTGCGGTGCAGGTGCGGCCCGCTTTCGGGATGGACGCTCAGCAGATCGGCCCCGGCGTCGCGATAGGCCTCCAGCCACGGATCGACCGGCGCGACCATCAGGTGGACGTCGAACGGCAGGCGGGTGTGCGGCCGGATCGCCTTCACGATGTCCGGACCCAGGGTGATGTTCGGCACGAAATGGCCGTCCATCACATCGACATGGATCCAGTCGGCGCCCGCCGCTTCCAGCGCGCGGACCTCTTCACCCAGGCGCGCGAAATCGCTGGCGAGGATGGACGGGCAGATCAGGGGGGTAACGGCCATGATCTCGGGATAAGGCGGGTTGCGGGCGGGAGCAAGCCGCTCCCGCTCAGGAAACCCGTTCCAGCTTGGCGGCGAAAAAGCCGTCGAGGCCGCCGTGTTCGGCCCACATGGAGGGCAGGATGCGCAGCCAGCCTTCGGGCGTCAGGGCTTCCAGCGGGGCGCCCAGGGCGGAGGGATCGGCCGCGACGGTGCGGAAGGCGGGGTTGCGGCGCAGGAAGGCGATCACCTGGGTCTCGCCCTCCTCGCGCTCCAAGGAACAGGTGCAATAGACCATCCGGCCGCCCGGTTTGACGCGTTCGGCGGCGACGTCGAGCAGCCGGTGCTGGACGTCGGCCAGTTTGGCGACCTCGGCGGGCTTGGTGGCGCGCAGGACTTCCGGATTGCGGCGGAAGGTGCCGGTGGCGGTGCAGGGCGCGTCCAGCAGGACGGCGTCGAAGCTGCGGTCGTCGTCCCAGTCCTCGGCGGGGACGGCGATCACCTCGGCGGTCAGGCCGGTGCGTTCCAGGTTCTGGCTCAGGCGTTTCAGGCGCGGGGCCGAGCGGTCAAGGGCCACGACCGAAGCGCCGGCGGCGGCAAGTTGCAGGGTCTTGCCGCCGGGCGCGGCGCACATGTCCAGGGCGGTCTCGCCGGGCTTGACGTCCAGCAGACGGCCGGGGACGGCGGCGGCGGCGTCCTGGACCCACCAGTCGCCGTCGTCGAAGCCGGGCCAGGTCGCCACGTCGCCGCGACGGCCTGTGCGGACCGTGCCGCCCTCAACGGCCTCACCCTCGACGGCGGCGGCCACGGCGGCGGGATCGACGCCGGGCTTCAGGCTGAGGTCGGTGGCCGGCTCCTCGCGGGCGGCCAGGGCCAGGCCGGTCAGGGCGGCCTCGCCATAGGTCGCCTTCCAGCGGGCGGCGATCCAGTCGGGCAGATTGCTCTCGGCCGTGGTCAGGCCGGGGCCCTCGCGGCCCACGCCGCGCAGCACGGCGTTGACCAGGTTCTTGTAGGGCCGGGTCTTGGGATCGCGCTCGGCCAGTTTCACGGCCGTGGAGACGGCGGCGAAGGCCGGGGTCTCCAGCACCAGGGTCTGGGCCAGGGCGATGCGCATCAGGGTGCGGACCGCCTCGGGCGGCGACTTCTGCAGACGGCGGTTCAGGATATGGTCGATCTCGCCCAGACGACGGAGAGCGGCCATGGCCACCGCGCGGGCGAAGGCGCGGTCGACGGGCTCCAGCGCGCGGGCGGCGGGTTGGGACAGGGCCTCGTCCAGGCCGTTGCGCTTCTCCAGCGCCGCGTTCAACAGAATGCCGGCGACCACGCGGGCCTCGACGCCGATGTCGTCCTGCGACGGAGCTGGCGCGACCTCGACCGGAGCCGGGCGCGGCCGGCCCTTGGTGGCCATGCGGCGGCCGCGCGCCTGTGAGCTGTGACCGCCACCCCGTCCTTCAGAACCGCGTCCTTCGGAACTCATACGGCCACCTGCGCGCCCAGCTCGACCACACGGCCGGGCGGGATATGGAAGAAGTCGGTCGGGTTGGCGGCGTTGCGCATCAGGAAGATGAACAGCCGGTCCTGCCACAGGGGCATGCCCTGGCGCGCCGACGGGATCAGCGAGCGGCGGCCCAGGAAGAAGCTGGTCGACATGATGTCGAACTTCAGCCCCTGTTTGCGGCACAGGCCCAGGGCCCGGGGCACGTTCGGCGTCTCCATGAAGCCATAGGTGATGGTCAGCTTCTTGAAGTCGTCGTTGATCGGCTCCATCCGCACCCGGTCGGCCTCCTTGACGCGCGGCCGCTCGGAGGTGCGCACGGTCAGGATGACGTTCTTCTCGTGCAACACCTTGTTATGTTTGAGATTGTGCATCAGGGCGACCGGGGCGACGTCGGGATCGCTGGTCAGGAAGATGGCGGTGCCGGGCGCGCGGTGCGGCGGCCGGGCCTGAAGCATCTCAATCAGGTCGTTCAGCGGCAGGCTGTCCTTGCGGGTCTTGGTCGTCAGGATCTGGGTGCCGCGCACCCAGGTCCACATGATCAGGACCAGACAGGCCCCCAGCACCAGGGGCATCCAGGCGCCATCCGGGATCTTCAGCAGGTTGGAGGTCAGGAAGACGCTGTCGATGAAGGCGAACGGAATAAGGGTTCCCGCCACTGCCCACATCGGCCATTTCCAGCCCTTGGTGATGACCGAATAGCTCATCAGCGTATTGACCAGCATGGTCCCAGTGACAGCCACCCCATAGGCGGCGGTCAGGTTATGCGAGCTCTGGAACACGACCAGCAGCACCAGGACCCCGACCATCAGGAAGGTGTTGACGGCCGGCACGAAGATCTGGCCGGCCTGGGTCTCGGAGGTGTTGCGAATGTCGATACGCGGCAGCAGGCCCAGCTGGACCGCCTGTTGCGTGACCGAGAAGGCGCCGGTGATCACGGCCTGAGAGGCGATGACGGTGGCGGCCGTCGCAAGGATCAGCATGGGCCAATAGGCGAACTCCGGCACCATGTTCCAGAACGGGTTCTCGGCGGAGCCGGGATTGTCGAGGATCAGGGCGCCCTGGCCCAGATAGTTCAGCGTCAGGCAGGGCAGGACGAAGGCCAGCCAGCCCATGCGGATCGGCGCCTTTCCGAAATGGCCCATGTCCGCATACAGGGCCTCGGCCCCCGTCACGGCCAGAAAGACGCTGCCCAGGATGACGAAACCGAGAAAGCCGTCGTTGATCAGCAGCATGACGCCATAGTGGGGCGACAGGGCGCGCATGATGCTGATGTCGTCAAAGATATGGTAGAGGCCCAGCGCCCCCAGGCACAGGAACCAGACGGCGGTGATCGGGCCGAAATATTTGGCCAGGCTGGCCGTGCCGCGCGACTGAACCATGAACAGGGCGATCAGGATGCCCGCCGAGATCGGCACGATGAAGGGGTCCAGACGCCCGGCCAGGCCCGGCGCGTCCTGCAAGCCCTCGACGGCCGAGAGCACCGAGATCGCGGGCGTGATGATGCCGTCGCCGTAGAAGAGGGCCGCGCCGCAGACGCCCAGGATGAAGATCCAGGCGCTGCGGCGACCGACCGCGAACTGGGCCAGGGCCATCAGCGACAGGGTGCCGCCCTCGCCCTTGTTGTCGGCGCGCATCAGGAAGAAGACATATTTGAAGGTCACGACGACCATCAGGGCCCAGAAGGCCAGCGACACGACGCCGATTACGGCCAGGTCCCCGCCGACGCCGGACTGGGCGTGGGCGATGGCTTCACGCAGGGCGTAAAGCGGGCTGGTGCCGATATCGCCGAACACCACGCCGATCGCGCCCAGGGTCAGGGCCCAGAAGCCGCCGTGCTTGGCGATCTGCCCCCCTGGGGCGTGGGACTCGGGTCCCGTGGCGTGGGGGGGCTGGTTCGGCGTATTCGACGCGGCGGGGAGAGCGCCCGCGTCGTGGGGAGTATCCCCGGCCATGCGTATCCTCCGGGTCTCCGACGACAGGTCGAGCCCTTCAAAGCGGCGAGCCTTTAGGCCCATTCCGCGCCCGCTTCAATCGTGACGCGCGGGATTCGCTTTCACAGCGGGGCCCGGCATTTGTGATTCGGCGTCGGAACGCCTATTTTACGTGCAGGAACACAAACATGTCAGACAGCCAGCGCTTTCCCGTCGCCGCCCACGCCCTGGCCTATATGGCCCACAAGGGCGCGTTTTCGCCTGCCCAGGCGGCCCCCAGCGGGTTGCTGGCCTCGTCGATCCCAACCAATCCCGTGGTTGTGCGCCGGGTGACGGCCCTGCTGGCCAAGGCCGGGCTGATCGCCACCCGGCCCGGCGCCACCGGCGGCTCGTGGCTGCTGCGCCAGCCCGAAGATATCCGCCTGGACGAGGTGCTGAGGGCCGTCAACGGTTGCGCCCACATCGGCTCGCCCCCCGCCGGGGCCAAGGGCTGCCCGATCAGCGAACATATTCCGCGCCAGGTGGCCAAGGCCCTGACCGCCGCCGACGAGGCCGCGACCGAGGCCCTGTCCAAGATCACCATCGCCGATCTGCTGGCGGAAAACCCCGTCTCGCTGGCGGCCTTCACGCCGCACAAGTCCTGCCCCGTCGCGGCCTGACGATCGGATGAGCCGGACGGTTCTCGTCACCGGCGCCTCGGCCGGCATAGGCGCGGCCCTGGCCCGGACCTATGCGGCGAACGGCTGGAACCTGATCCTGACCGCTCGACGCGAGGGGCCGCTGCAGGCTCTGGCCGATGAACTGATCGCCGCCCATGGCGTGACCGCGACCGTGATCCCCGAGGATCTGTCCGATCCGGCGGCCCCTGAACGATTGATCGCCGCCATCGCGGGGCGGGGGCTGACGGTTGACGGCCTGATCAACAATGCGGGCTTCAGCCGGGTGACCGGCTTCCTCGACACCGAATTGAGCGCTCATCGGGCAATGATCCAGGTCATGTTGACGGCGCCGGTCGAGCTGTCGCGCCTGGTCCTGCCCGGCCTGGTCGAGCGGGGCTTTGGCCGGGTGTTGAACGTCGCCTCTCTGGCGGGCCAGATGCCGGCGACCGGCGGCGACACCCTGTATGGGCCGATCAAGAGCTTCCTGATCAAGGCGTCCCAGGGCCTGTATCTGGAGACCCTGGGGACCGGGGTCCATGTCACGGTGCTGAACCCCGGCTACACCCTGACCGAGTTCCACGACGTCAATGGTTCACGCGATCAGGTGTCGCGCGCCTATCCGGCCTGGATGTGGATGGACGCCGCCCGCGTCGCCCGCATCGGCTACGAGGCCTGCGAGGCGAACCGAGCCAGCGTGACTCCGGGGGTGATGAACAACATCATGGCCGGTCTGGCGCGCTTTCTGCCCGACGGGCTGGCGCTGCGGATGGTGGCGAACCACGCCAAACGGCTGGACCGGCTTTAAGACGCCGGATTTGGCGTTCGAGCGGTCTGCAGGGCCTCGGTCACCACGCCTTCGGTCAACAGTTGCGGCAGGATGCGCGGTTCGCCGCCGCCCGCCGGATACAGCAGATATAGGGGCACGCCGGATCGACCGTGACGTTCCAGTTCGCGAGTGATGGCGTCGTCGCGGCGGGTCCAGTCCCCGACCAGATAGACGGCGTTCGCGGCCTGCAAGACCTCCGCGACACGCGGTGATGACAGGGCCGCGCGCTCGTTGATCTTGCAGGTGACGCACCAGTCGGCGGTGAAATTGACCAGGACCGGGCGGCCCTGGGCCTGGGCGGCGCGAACGGCCTCTGCCGACCAGGGGGCGGCGGCCAGGAGGCTGGAGTCTGGCGCCATCGTCGGGGCTTCCGCACGGCTGGCGGCGAGGCCGGCGAAGCACAGGGTGAAGAAGAGAGCCAGGAACGCCGCCACGGCGCTGACGACGGCGGTTCCGCCTTCCGCCCGGCGCGACTGGTTTATGCCCGCCAGCCACAGGCCGAAGGCCAGCATCAGGGCGGCGACGAGGAACTGCGCCAGGGACTCAGCCCCGGCCTGACGCGCAAAGACCCAGACCAGCCAAAGGGCCGCGCCGTACATGGGGAAGGCCAGCAGGCCCTTCAGCCGCTCCATCCAGGGGCCGGGACGCGGGAAACGTCGCAGCAGGCCGGGCGACAGGCTGACGGCCAGATAGGGCAGGCCCAGACCCAGACCCAGCATCAGGAAGACCAGCAGGGCTGCGGGCCAGGGCATCAACAGGGCGGCGCCCAGGGCGGCGGCCATGAAGGGGGCGGTGCAGGGGGCGGCGACCACCACCGCCAGAACGCCGGTGAAGAAGGCGCCCGTTCCGCCCGGCAGGCGCGACAGGGGGCCGGCGCCGGCGGCCTGCACCCCCGCCCCGACGTGGAAGACGCCCGACAGGTTCAGTCCGACCGCCAGCATCAGCAGGGCCAGGCCGGCGATCACCGCCGGGGACTGTAACTGGAACCCCCAGCCTATGGCCTCGCCGCCCGCGCGCAGGGCCATTAGGGCGACGGCCAAGACCAGGAAACTGGCCAGCACCCCGGCCATGAACAACAGGCCGTCGCGGCGGGCCGTCTTCGTCTCGTGGGCCGAGGCCGCCAGGGACGCCGCCTTCATCGCCAGAATGGGGAAGACGCAGGGCATCAGGTTCAGGATCAGGCCGCCGAGCAGGGCGAACAGGGCCGATTGAAGGATCAGGACCAGGCGGGTCTTGGCCGGAGCGGGGACCTCCACCTCTCCCGACAGGGTTCGGCCGCCTGTGGTTCCCGCCAGGGCCGGGCCGGGGCGGGCCGTGATCTCCCAGGCCCCGGCGTCGGTGGCCAGAACGCCGGAGATCGGGCCGGTCAAACCCTTGGCGGCGAGGTCGCCGTTCGGCGTCAGGCTCAGGCTCAGACCATTCGGTCCGGTCTGGCCCGACTGGGCGGCGGCGTGGTCGATGACGCCGCCTTCGAATGGATAGAAGACCGCCTGGGTCGGTTCGCCGTCCGACAGGGCTGCGGTCAGGGGTCCGCCCGTCGCCGACAGGGTCAGGACGCCGTCGGCCAGGGCCGCGCGGGCCTCGATCCCGGCCGGACGCGGGGCGGCGGCCAGCACGGCCTCGAGGGCGGCGCCGTGATCGGGGTCCAGCGGCGGGGCGCCTTCGCGGATCGGCAGGTCCAGGCGCAGGCTCATCTGAACCGGCACGCACATCTGGTCGCTACAGACCAGGAACAGGACGTCGGCGGTCAGGGGCAGGGTGGTTCCGGGCCGGGCCGAGGCCGGAACCTCGATCGGCACGGGCAGATAGACTTCGCCGGAATAGCCGTAGTTGACCAGGCTCATCAGCCGTTGACGGCTGGGCAGGGGCCAGACGATTTCGCCGGCCTTCACCCCCGGCGGCAGGCGCCAGTCGATGGTGGTGGGCCCGCCGGAGTCGCCGGGATTGCGCCAATAGGTGTGCCAGCCGGGCGCGATCTTCTGGCGCACCGCGACGACGACGGTCGATCCCGGCGCGGCCCATTGCGACAGGGGAACCAGTTCGGCCTCGATATTGTCGGCCTGACGCGGGCCCGCCGGGACGGGCGCGGCCGTCTGGGCAGGTCGGCTGACCGGCTGGGCCGTTGCTGGGCCGGCGGCGCCCGAAAGGACCAGAAGACAGAGGGCGAACAGAGGGGCGATGGCGCGCATGGCCGTGTTTCTAGGCCCTGGAGACCGGCCTGTCAGCGCCTCTGTCGCCGCGCCCGCTTAGCGACGGGGGTGCGCGTCCACCACCACCTCGGTGCGACGACGCAGGGGCTCGGCCGATCCGCCGACCGTGGTCGCGCCCGCGTCGCCTGCCGCCGTCACCTCGAAGGCCGGGGCCGGCAGGCCCGCCGCTGTCAGGGCCTGGGCCACGGTTCGGGCGCGGCGTTGCGACAGGCTGAGATTGGCCTCGCTGCCGCCTGTGGCGTCCGCCAGGCCCAGCACCTGGACGCTGCGCACCTCGCAGGTCCGCAGCACGCCGGCCGCCGCCTCGATGGCCTGGCCGGCCGCATCGGTCAGCCGCGCCTCGTTTTCACGGAAATAGATGTCGAACCGCACCGGCATGCACGGCGAACTGCTGGTCACGATCGCATCCCGCCGCATCGGCGTCGCACAGGCCCCGAGCGCCAGCGCTCCGGCCACGGCCGCAATTGCAAAACTCTTCATGCCCGTCCCATTCCCCTCAAATGAAAGGGCGGCCCGTCCATGACGAACCGCCCCTCCGAAGCCCGATCAGTGCGACAGGAGCAAGCCCCGCCGCCCTTAGCCGATCAGTACCGGCGCTGGCCGTTGTCCCAGTAGCATTCGTCCTGGCGATTATCGTAGCAGTAGTAGGTGCGACCCTGGCTGTCGCGGTAACGCTGCTGGTTGTTGCGGTCCTGAGCCGAGCCGCGGATGGCGCCGGCTGCGCCGCCCAGGGCGCCGCCGATCAGGGCGCCGGTGGCCGCATTGCCGCCGCCGACATTATTGCCGATGACAGCGCCGGCGACAGCGCCGAGGCCGGCGCCGATGGCGCCCTGGCGGACCGTCTGGTTCGAATTGCCGTAAGGGTCGCTGGCGCAGGCCGAGGCCAGAAGGCCGGCCCCGGCGATCGCGATGATGGCCTTGTTCATGATGAAATCCTTTGTCTGGGTTCGCCCCGAAGGCGAGAACGCTGGAATACGGTTCAGGTTCCCGTGTCTATCGTCGTTCTGTAGAAAGCGTTAAGCTTCAATCCTGGGCCTGGCCCGGCAAAGTCAGTGGGGGGAATGATGCGATTTTCAAAGATGGTGCGCGCAATCGACGGCGCCGAAGGCCCGCTCTGGACGCGGCGCAAGAAGAAGAAGGCCTCGGCCGCCCCATTGATCAATGTGCTGGTGACCCTGTTGGCCCTGGTCGGCGCCCTGACGCTTGTGCTGTCGATCAAGGAGCGGTCCGTCGAGGCGGCCGGTCGGATGGCGGACGGCTGGATCGCCACCGGTTGGGCCGGCGCCCAGAAACTGGCGGGACGCGCCCCAGAGGCGGAGCCCGGGGCTGCGGCGGCCCGCGACGAACTGAAGCAATAGCCAAGCTTTAGGGAACGGGCGCGCGCGCCGGACGTTCGGGCGCCATGACCGATATCGTAAGTCCCGAACCCGAGGCCGACATCGGCCAATCGCAGGACGCGCCCCTGCGCGTCCTGACGTCCCATGCGCCGCTAAAACGGGTGGTCATGCTGGTCAACCCGTTGTCCGGCAGCGTGGGCCCGCGCGCGGCCGCCGAGGCGGAGGCGGCGCTGGCGGACTATGATCTGGAAAGCCAGGTCGTGGTCCTGGACGGCGGCAATTTCGATCAGGCCATCGCCGAGGCCTTTTCGGCGTCGGCGGATGTCATCTTCGTTCTGGCGGGCGACGGCACGGCGCGGTCGGTGGCGTCGAAGGCGAAGCCGGACGGCCCGATGATCGCCCCCCTGCCGGGCGGGACGATGAACATGCTGCCCAAGGCCCTGTACGGCACGGCCGACTGGAAGCTGGCCCTGCGCCGCGCCCTTGAAGAGGGCGAGCCCCAAGTCGTGTCGGGCGGGGAGGTCGAGGGCGAGTACTTCTACTGCGCTGCAATACTGGGGTCGCCGGCCCTGTGGGCGCCGGCGCGCGAGGCGATGCGAACCGGCAAGGTCAAACTGGCCTGGGCCTATGCGCGACGGGCGCTGAAACGGGCCTTCACCGGCCGGTTGAGGTTCAGCCTGGACAGGGGCCCCCGGCGGCGGGCCGAGGCCCTGGTGCTGATCAGCCCGATGATCTCCAAGGCGATGGAGGAACCGGACGGGCTGGAGGCGGCGGCGATGGACCCGTCCGACGCCAGCCAGGCCTTCCGCTTGGCGGCCAACGCCCTGTTCAGCGACTGGCGCCATGATCCGGCGGTGTCCACCCGGGCCGCCAAACGGATCGACGTCCGGGCCCGCTCGCGCATTCCAGCCGTGATAGACGGCGAACCCATCCTGCTGAAATCCGAGGCCACTGTGCGATTCATACCCAAGGCGTTCCGCGCCCTCGCCCCCCGACCGCCGGCGGCCGAGGACAGTCTGTAATGGGGCGGGTTCTTCAGTTTTCCGACGTCCATTTCGGGTGCGAGCACAAGGGCGCGGTGGCGGCGGCGCTGGAATACGCCCACGCCACCACCAATGACCTGGTGTTGATCACCGGCGACATCACCCAGAAGGGTTATCCGGCCGAGTTCCGAGCGGCGGGCGAATGGATGCGCGCCATGCCCGAGCCGCGCTTCGTCATCGTCGGCAATCATGACGTCCCCTATTGGAGCCCCGTCGCTCGGCTGTTCCACCCGTGGCGGGCGTTCGAGACGGCGACCGGTTTTCCCGCTCATGACGGCCAGTTCTGCAATGACACGGTGATGGTGCGCGGCGTCGTCACCGCGCGCGGCTGGCAGGCGCGGCCCAACTGGTCCAAGGGGGTCATCGATCTGGATCAGACCCGGCGCGCGGCGGAGGCCCTGCGTCAGGCGCCGATCGGCGCCCTGCGCATCCTGGCCTGCCACCACCCCCTGATCGAGATGATCGGCGCGCCGATGACCGGGGAGGTCAAGCGCGGGGACGAGGCGGCACTGATCTTCGCCGAGGCGGGGGTGGACCTGATCATGACCGGGCACGTCCATGTGCCCTTCGCCCTGGCGATCGATCTGGCGGACCGCTGTTCCTACGCCGTCGGCTGCGGAACCTTGTCGCATCGCGAACGGGGCTCTCCGCCCGGGTTCAACCAAGTCGACTGGGACGAGAAGACCATTACCGTCACCGCTCTGGCCTGGGACGGCCAGGAATATAGTTCTCAGCAGGTCTGGCGGCTGCCTCGCCGTCAGGACACCCGTCGAGCTGCGACGGCGCCGAATCCGAACGCCCCCGGCACGCTGGAGAAGGCGGCTGTCTGAGGTTCGCTCGCTCGACAGGTTGAGATGAAGCGGACAAGAAAAGGGCCGGAACTTGCGTTCCGGCCCTTTCGTCTTGTCGGTTGGACGCCCCTATAATCGGGGAGCGCCGCGCCCGCGCAGTCCGCCGGCCACAAGGGCGATGACGAACAGGATGATGGCGATCACGGCGATGAATTTGGCGATCTCGAACGAGAAGTTCACGATGCCGCCGAAGCCGAGAACGGCTGCGATCAAGGCCACGACCAGGAAGATAATTGCCCAGCGAATCATGGGTTTAGCTCTCCTGCGTTGATGTTGCCGACGGCGGCCTTGCGACCGTTCGTCCCGTCGGCAGATCAACGTTTGCGACCGCGCGGCGTTCCGTCGCGTCCGCAGAAAGCTCAGCGTCGGCGGCGACGTTTGGCGTAGCCGCCCTGGTCCATCTTCCGCTCCGCCACCATGCTGGCGACAATGGCGGCGAGTGCGGGATTGCGCAGCAGCAGGAAGGCGGCGCCCAGACCGCCGACCGCGCCGATGATCGGGCGTTCGCGCACGATGTGGATCAGCTTGCCGACCAGACCGTCCGGCGCATCCTCTTCATCCTCATCGTCGTGGCTGTCCCCCTTCAGGAAGACCAGGGCGACGATCAGGGCGACCAGGGCGAACAGGCCGAAGGTGATGGCCGCCGCGCCCAGGGGCGTGGTCATCAGGCTGATCGCGTTGAAGATGGCGATGCCGAGGAACACCACGGCGAGGAACACGCTCGCGGCGACCACGCTGGTCGCCACGATCCGTTTGACGATGCCCTTGAACATCAGCGACGGCGGCCGGCCAGAAGCAGGCCGAGCACGACGCCGACGCCCAGGGCGATGGCGGTCGACTGGACAGGACGCTCCTGGACGCGTTCGACGATATAGCGCTGGGCCTCGTCGAGGCGTTCGGCGGCGTCGTCATAGTACTCGCGGCCGCGCACCCGGGCGGTGTCGTAGTAGCCGCGCGCCTGTTCGCGCACTTCCTCGCCCTTGGCGCGGAGCTTGGCCTCGGCCTCTTCGGCCTTTTCGCGCAGGCGTTGGGTTTCCTCGCGGGCGCCGGTCTTCAGATCCTCCTTGAGGGTCTTCAGGTCAGCCTTGATGTCTTCTCTAGCCTTGGTGGTGGCCATGGTGCGCGCTCCAGTTTCAAGCTTGGCATTAGAATAGGGGACCCTGTTTGCGAACGCCACACCGTGGGCGAAGTTCCCGTCGATCCATAAGGCCTTATGGGCTGGTCGGCCTCGTCAGGGACGATCCGCCGCACTAGATTGGGCCCATGACCGACTTCCTGTTCGCGCCCCGCCCCGTTCCCAGCCTGCCGATCGCCGGCGACGACCGGCGTTTCCCGGTTCGACGCATCCTGTGCGTCGGCCAGAACTACGCCGCTCACGCGCGTGAAATGGGCTCCGATCCGGACAAGCAGTCGCCCTTCTTCTTTTCCAAGCCCGGCGACGCCCTGGTTTCGGACGGGGCCGATCCGGCCTATCCGTCCGCGACGGCCAATCTGCATTTCGAGGCCGAGCTGGTCGCCGCCATCGGCGAGGACGGCGGGATCGTGGGCTGGGCGGTCGGGTGCGACCTGACCCGTCGCGACCTGCAGGCCGAGGCGAAGAAGGCGGGCCGTCCCTGGGACGCGGCCAAGGGGTTCGATCAGTCGGCCCCCTGCGGGGCCGTGACCCTGGGCGCCCTGCCGAACCCGGCGGGGACCATCGCCCTGACGGTCAATGGCGAGACGAAACAGTCCAGCACCCTGGACGACATGATCCTGAACCCCGACCGGATCGTCGAAGAGGCCGGGAAACTTTGGACGCTGGAAGCCGGCGACCTGATCTTCACCGGCACGCCGTCGGGCGTCGGGCCGCTGGTGCGCGGGGATCGGGTCGTGGTGACGATCGACGGGCTGGAGCCCCTGAGCTTCGAGATGGTCTGATGATCCTGCACGGCTATTGGCGGTCAGGCGCCAGCTATCGGGTCCGTATCGCCCTGGGGCTGAAGGGCCTGACCTATGAAACAGCGGCGCATGACCTGCGCCTGGGGGAGCAGAAGGCGGCCGATTATCTGGCGCTGAACCCCCAGGGCATGGTGCCGGCGCTGCAGGACGGCGACCTGATCGTCACCCAGAGCCCCGCCATTCTGGAATGGCTGGAGGAGACTCATCCCGAGCCGGCGCTACTGCCGAAAGAGGCGACGAACCGCGCCCATGTGCGGGCCATGGCGGCGCTGATCGGCTGCGACATTCATCCGCTGAACAATCTGCGGGTCCTGAAGTCTCTGCGCGGGGACTTCGGCGCCGATCAGGCGACCGTCGACGCCTGGGCCGCGCGGTGGATCACGCCGGGGTTTGCGGCCATGGAGACCTTGGTGGCGCGCCACGGCGAAGGCTGGAGTTTCGGCGACGCGCCCGGCCTGGTCGATTGCTATCTGATCCCGCAGCTCTATTCGGCGCGACGGTTCAATATGGATCTGCAGGCTTGGCCGGGCCTTTTGGCGGTCGAAGCTCGCGCTCTGGCGCATCCCGCCTTCCAGGCCGCGGACCCCGACCGCCAGCCCGACGCCGACGCCTGATCCCGATACCAGCGGTGGATAAGTAAGGTTCGCGTAACCTCTCGCTCAGCCTCCCTTAAGTATTGGGGGGCAAGATGGGAATGTGACGCATTCCTCCGCCACCCCTTCGGCGCCCTCGCCCATTGATCGCCTGGCTCTCGCCGTGGTGACCGAGCCTCAGCGCCCGCTCAATTCCCTGATGAACAGCCAGACGGGCGCGCGCGAAGACGCGATGCGCTTCCTGCTGCAGACCGGATCCGACGCCGGCGTGCGAATGATCGCGACCCGTCCCGGGGGCGACGGCGAACGCCTGCTCGGCCAAGCCTGGCCCTTCCCCTCGCCCTTCCGTGTCACGGTGCGCACCGTGTCCCTGAATGAAGGCCTGGACCGGGTCGAAGCCCGGGCGCGCCGGTCGCTGGAACGACTGGGCCTGCCGCGCGGCGAGGCCTTGCTGGTCGACAACGCGGCCGATCTGGCCGGCGCCGAAGGCCGCGCCCTGTGGGATCGTCTTCAATCTTTGAAGGATCGCGGCCTATTCCGCAGCATCGGCTTCTGCGCCACGATCGAGGACGGGCCCGCCTTGCTGGCCCGTCGTCTTGAGGCCGATGTGGTCCAGGTCTCGTGCAATCTTCTGGATCAGCGCGCTGCGGCGGAAGGGGTTCTGGACGAGCTCAAATCCGTCGGCGCCCAGGTCCATCTGGCCTCCGTCTTCGCCGGCGGCCTGCTGTTCTCAGGCGGGGACGACCTGCCCTCGCATCTGGCCGACTATGCCCAGGTCCTGTCGCGGACGCGGCGGCGCCTGGCGGAACGGCGTTGCGACCCGATGCAGGCGGCCCTGGCCTACGCCTTTTCACTGAAGGCTGTGGATCGTGTGGTGGCCAGCGTCGCCTCGGCCGCCGAACTGCGCGCCATCCTGGCCGCCGCCCATGCGCCCAGCCCCGATCTGAACTGGTCGGAACTGGCGCTCGAGGCGCCGGCGGCCTTCGCCGCCGACGCCCGCGCGCGGATCAGTAGCGCAGCCTGACCCCGACATAGGCCGACCGACCGGGCTCGCCGTAGCCCAGCACCTGCTGATACTGCTCGTCGGCCAGGTTCTCGACACGGGCCGTCAGCGCGACCTGATCGGTGAGCTGATAGGCCGCGTTCAGATTCGCGGTGACGAAGCTGTCGCGCACGCCGCCGGAATCATCCTGGTCGCCCTCGGCGCGGACGGTCAGGGCGCCCGAAAGCCGATCCCCCGTCCAGCCCAGGGTCGCCGAACCGGCGTGTTCAGGCACGCGCAGCAGACGGGCGCCCGTCGAGCGGTCCTCGGCGTCGGTCCAGGCATAGGCCAGGGTCAGGTCGAATCCGGCCCCGAGTTGAGCGCGGCCTTCCAGCTCGACCCCGTCGGAACGGGTCTTGGCGACATTGATGTAGCGACCGGCGGAATAGGTGATCTGATCGTCCACGTTCAGGCGGTAGAAGGTCGCGCGACCGTCGAAACGGCCGTCGGCCGAGGCCCAGCCCAGAGCGATCTCGACGCTGTCAGCGGTTTCCGGCTTCAGTTCCGGCCAGGGCAGGGGCGCGTAGCAGTAGTCGCAGACGGCCTGGCTGACGGTCGGGGCCTTGAAACCCGTGCCATAGGCGCCGGACAGGATGAAGCCGCCGGCCAGATCATAGGCCGCCGAAATCCGGCCGGTGGTCTTTGAGCCGAAATCGTCGGTGTCGTCGTAACGCAGGCCGCCGGTCAGGTTCAGGGCGCCGATATCGTATTGGGCCACGCCGAAGACCGAGGTCGTCGCCAGGTCACGCGCCTCGCCCGAAGACAGGTCGGCCGAGGATTCATCGCGTTCAGCGCCGAAGGCGTAGGTCACGCCCCGTGCCGCGCCGTCGGCCTGCCAGCGATAGGCCTGCCGGTCGCCGCTGAAGGTGGAGCCGAAGCCGCCGCTGTAGGAGGTGCGTTCGATGTCGGAGGCCGAGACGCTGAACTGGTGCTTCAGGCCCAGGGCCGTCAGGCTGGCGCGGCCGAATCCAGACCATTGTTCGGACTCCTGAGTGTCGTCGGTGTCGGCCAGGGCGTAGGTCGGGGCCGGGAAGCCGTCCAGATCGGCCTCGCTCTTGGACCAGCGGGCCGAGCCGTCGAACTTGACCGTGTCGGAGACGGCGTAGCGCCCCTTCAGACCGACGGTGGTGTTGGTGAAGCCGTCGGCCTCGGGATTGCCGTCGGCCTCGTCGGCGGCGGAGATGCCGTCGGTGTCGAAGTGCAAAACATAGGCGCTGACGGCATAGGTCTCATTGGCGACGCCGGCGGCCAGGCGACCGCGCACGGTGTCGAAACTGCCGGCCTCGGCCTCGGCGCGCAGGCCGTCGATCTGCTTGGTGGTGAAGGCGATCACGCCGCCGATGGCGTCCGACCCCCACAGCGACGACTGCGGCCCCGACAAGACCTCAATCCGGGCGACGTCGCCCAGATCGAAACCGGAGAAGTCATAGGCGCCATTGATCTCGGCCGGGTCGTTGACGGAGACGCCGTCCACCAGGACCAGGGTCTTGCCCGGCGTCGCGCCGCGCATGCGGACCTGGGCGACGCCTCCGAAAGCCCCTGAACGGGTCACCGACAGGCCGGGCACGTCCGACAGGATGTCGGCGGCGAAGACAGCGCCGCGCTGTTCGATGGTCTTGGAGTCGATGACGCGTGCGCCGGGCGTGTCTTCGACGATGGCGGGAATGCGGGTGGCTGTGACGACGACGTCGTCCAGCGAAGTCACGTCGTCGGCCGCCAAGGCGGGCGCGGCGAGGGCGGCGGCGATCGCCGCCGTAGACAGAAGAATGGAGCGCTTCATTGAGCGAGAATCCCCGATGTCGGCTCCGCGAGTGCGCGCGAGGAACCGGTATGAGCGAGCCGATCCGCCGGGCCTGAAGGGTCCGGACGGCGCAAGATCGGGTCGCTACGACGAGAATCCCCGCGCCTCTGTCTGGTCCCGGACAGCGGACGAGCGACATTAGGCGGCCAGGTCTCCTGGCTTGCGGGTCATAAACCGCCGTCCTCGCCTTCCCAGTCACCCAGTGGCGCCGGGGTGAAGAACCCCGGACGGACGACGCTCTCGCCGCCTACAGTTGCGGGCACAGCCACGGTGTCTCACCGTGTTCCCTTAACCGCCTGACGCGGCCTATCGCAGGGGGGAGAAGCCTGTGCAAGAGCCGTTAACGGGCTTGAGCGGTCGGCTGTGATCCTTCACCCTGACAGCATATGAACGCGCCCGCTTTTCCCTCCCCCGAACATTCGCCCGAAGTCGCCGCCTCGCTGGAAGGGGCGACACCCTTCATGGCGCAGTATCTGACGGCCAAGGCCGGACAGCCGGACGCCATACTCTTCTTCCGCATGGGGGATTTCTACGAACTGTTCTTCAAGGACGCCGAGGTGGCGGCGGCGGCCCTGGGCATCACCCTGACCAAGCGGGGCAAGCACCAGGGCGAGGACATCCCCATGGCCGGTGTGCCGGTCCACGCCATGGAGGGCTATCTGGCCCGGCTGATCCGCCTGGGCCACAAGGTCGCCATCTGCGAACAGCTGGAAGATCCGGCCGAGGCCAAGAAGCGCGGCGGCAAGGCCGTGGTCCATCGCGGCGTGGTGCGGGTGGTGACGCCGGGCACCCTGACTGAGGACAGTCTGCTGGACGCGCGCGGCGCCAACCGGCTGGCGGCGGTGGCGGTGCGCAAGGGCCGGGCGGCCGTGGCGGTGGTGGAGCTGTCGTCTGGGGCCGTGGACAGCGTCGCCTGTGCGCTGGAGGATCTGGGTGCGGCCCTGGCGGCGTTTCGTCCGTCCGAGGTTCTGGTCACGGACCGGATCTATTCGGACCCGACGACGCGTGACGCCCTGGACGGGTCCGGCGGCGTGGTCCAGGCCCTGGCCAGCGCCATCGCCGAGCCCCAGGCGGCCCAAGCGCGGGTCGAGCGGCTGTATGGCGTCGCGGCTCTGGACGGTTTCGGCGCCTTTGAGGAGGCCGAGGTCTCGGCCATGGGCCTGATCGCCGCCTATCTGGAGACGACCCAGGCCGGCAAGGTCCCGGCCCTGGCCCCGCCGCGCCGTCTGGGCGAGAGCGGCTTCCTGGCCATTGACCCCGCAACGCGCACCAGTCTGGAGATCGACCGGACTCAGAGGGGCGAGCGCGAAGGCTCGCTGTTGGCCTGTATCGACCGGACCGTCACCTCGGGCGGGGCGCGGGCCCTGGCGGAGCGGATCGCCCGGCCGTTGCGCGATCCGCTGGCGATCAATGAACAACTCGACGCGGTCGAATGGCTGCTGGAGCGGCGCGACCTGCGGCGCGATCTGCGCGACGGCCTGAAGGCCTCGGCCGATGTGGCGCGGGCGGTCGGGCGACTGGCGCTGGGACGGGGGGGGCCGCGCGACCTGGCGGCGGTGCGCGTGGGACTGTCGATTGCAGAGGGGATCGCCGGCTTGTTCATCGGCCAGGTGGATCCGATCACGGGTCAGCCCCGCCGCATCGCCCTGGCTTTGGACCGGCTGACCCTGTCTCCGGACGTGTCGCGGCTTATGGTTGACCTCGCCGAGGGCCTGGTGGACGAGCCGTCGCATCTGGCGCGCGACGGCGGCTTCGTGCGCCCCAACTATCGCCCCGAACTGGACGCCGCCCGCACCCTGCGCGACGACAGCCGCCGGGTGGTGGCTGATCTGGAGGCGCGCGCCGTCGCGGAATCCGGGGTGGCCTTCAAGGTCAAGCACAACGCCGTCCTGGGCTATTTCCTGGAAACCTCGGCCAAGGCGGCGGAAGGCCTGCTGCGGGCCGGGCCGGACAGCCCCTTCATCCACCGCCAGACCCTGGCCAGCCAGGTGCGGTTCACCACCGTCGAACTGTCGGAACTGGACGCCAAGATCAGCCAGGCCGGCCATCGCGCCCTGGCCATCGAGGCCGAGATCTTCGAGACCTGGCGGCGCGAGGTCGCGCGTCTGGCTCAGCCGCTGCAGGCGGTCGCCGAGGCCCTGGCCGAGCTCGACGCCCACGCGGCTCTGGCGGAATGGGCGCAAGAAGTCGGGGCGACCCGGCCGGTGGTGGACGACAGCCTGGTCTTTTCCGTCGAGGCCGGGCGGCATCCGGTGGTCGAGGCGGCGGTCAAGGCGGCGGGCGACCCCTATACGCCCAATAATGCACGGCTGGACGGGTCAGGGTCGGATTGCGCGCGCCTGGCCATCGTCACCGGGCCAAACATGGCGGGCAAGTCGACCTTCCTGCGCCAGAACGCGCTTCTAGTGATCCTGGCCCAGGCCGGGGCCTTCGTTCCGGCGCGGTCGATGCGTCTGGGCGTGGTGGATAGGCTGTTCAGCCGCGTCGGGGCCGGCGACGATCTGGCGCGCGGCCGCTCCACCTTCATGATGGAGATGGTCGAGACCGCCGCCATCCTGACCCAGGCCACGCCGCGCAGCTTTGTCGTCTTGGACGAAATCGGGCGCGGCACCGCGACCTATGACGGTCTGGCCATCGCCTGGGCCACGGCCGAGGCCCTGCACGACGTCAATCGGGCACGCACCCTGTTCGCCACCCATTATCACGAGCTGGCCCAGCTGGAGACGCGGCTCGATCATGTCTGCAACCTGTCCATGACGGCTCGGGAATGGAACGGGGATCTGGTCTTCCTGCACGAGGCGGCCCCGGGGGCGGCGGACCGGTCTTACGGGGTGCAGGTGGCCAAGCTGGCCGGGGTTCCGCTGGCGGTCGTCGCGCGGGCGAAATCAGTGCTGGAGCGGCTGGAGGGCGAAAAGGCCGCCACGGCGCGGCTGGACGATCTGCCCCTGTTCGCCGTGACCGAGCCGGAGCCGGCGCGCGGCCCGTCGCAGGTGGAGGCGGCTTTGCAGGCCGTAGACCCCGACGCCCTTACGCCGCGCGACGCGCTGGAAACCCTGTACCGGCTGAGAGGCCTGCTCGGCTCAAGGTAAGGATTAATACCTATCAATTGTAAATCTTAACCCTGTTCGCGGAGGGTCCTTCCTAAGCTAGATTAGACTTGTGCGGATTCGGCCATGAAACTCAGCGCGCTCTCCCTTTCGGCCAAGACGGCCTTGATGGTCATCGCCGCCCTCGGCGTCCTGACGCTCGTCCTGACAGCCGTGGCCGCGGTCTTGTTGACCCGCGACGCCGAAGCCCACGCGGCTGAGCGGCAAGAAGCCAATATGCGCGTCGCCTGGGACGTCCTGGCCGATTATGGCGACGGCTTCTCGGCGCGGGACGGCAAACTCTATGTCGGCTCGACGCCGATGAACGACTTCGTCGAGCCGGTCGACCGGATCAAGGCCCTGGTCGGCGGCACGGCCACCGTCTTCCTGAACGACCTACGGGTCACGACCAATGTGGTCAAGGACGACGGTTCCCGCGCCGTCGGCACCAAGCTGAAGCCGGGCCCCGTCTATGACGCTGTGCTGAAATCCGGCAAGCCCTATCGCGGCCAGACTGAAATCCTCGGCAAACCCTATTTCGTCGCCTACGACCCGATCAAGAACGCCGCAGGCCAGACCATTGGCGTGCTGTACGTCGGCATACCCAAGGTCGACTTCATGGCCTCGGTGAACCAGGTGATGATCGCCCTGTTCGCCTGCGGTCTGGTCGCCGCCCTGCTCGTGGTAGGGGCCTGCCTGGTTGTTTCGCGCCGGATGTTCTCGCCGCTGAAGGCCTTGTGCGAGCGGATGGAAGCCCTGCGTCAGGGCCGCACCGACTTCGACGCCCCCTGGGTGTCTCGCGGCGACGACATCGGCCAGATCTCCCGCGCGGTCATCGCCTTCCGCGACGCCGCCGTCCGCCAGAAAGAGAGCGAGGCCGAGACCGAGGCCATGCGCGAGGCCGCCCGCGCCACCCGCGCCGCCGGCGAAGCCGAGCGCGAGCGTCTGGCCGAAGAGGACGCCGTGGTGGTGGAGGCGCTGGGCGACGGGCTTGCGGCCCTGGCGCGCGGCGACCTGAACCACCGCATCACCGCCACCTTCGCCGAGCGCAGCCGCAAGCTGAAGGACGACTACAACGCGGCCGTCGACACCCTGGCGGGAACCATGGGCGACATCATCGAACTGGTCGGCGCCATGCGGGCGGGAACCACGGAGGTGTCAGGCGCCACCGACGACCTGTCGCGCCGCACCGAACGCCAGGCCGCCGCCCTGGAACAGACCGCCGCCGCCCTGGACCAGATCACCGTCACCGTTCGCAAGACGGCCGAGGGCGCCCAGTCCGCCGCCGAAATCACGGCCCAGGCCCGTGGCGGGGCTGGCGCGCGCGAACAGATCATCGCCGACACCACCGCCGCCATGGGCGAGATCGAGGCGACGTCGGGCCGAATCAGCGAAATCATCGGCGTGATCGACGAAATCGCCTTCCAGACCAATCTGTTGGCGCTGAACGCAGGCGTCGAGGCGGCCCGCGCGGGCGAGGCGGGTCGCGGATTCGCCGTGGTGGCGTCGGAAGTGCGCGCCCTGGCGCAACGTTCAGCCGACGCCGCGCGCGAGATCAAGGGCCTGATCGCGGCCTCCAGCGCCAGCGTCGGCGAAGGCGCCCGGCTGGTGTCCCAGACCGGCGGCGCCCTGACCGCCCTGATCAGCCAGGTGGCCGAAATCAACCAGCTGGCGAGCGAGATCGCCGCCTCGGCCAAGGAACAGGCTGTGGGCCTGGCCGAGATCAACGTCGCCGTGAACCAGATGGACCAGACGACCCAGCAGAACGCGGCCATGGTCGAACAGACCACCGCCGCCAACCAGGCGCTGAGCCAGGAGGCCGAGAAGCTGGCCGAACTGGTGTCGCGGTTCCGCATCGGCGAGGCCGCGCGCGGCGGTCATGCGCAGGACGACCGGACGTCCTGGGCCGCCTAGGCCCCATCCGCCCAGACCCAAGCAAAAGGCCCGCCCGGCGATCCCCGGGCGGGCCTTTTTCATTCAGAAGCCTGGCAAGTCGCGCCTGATCAGGCCTGCATCATCCAGCCTTCGACATCCATGGCCGCCTGACGGACGGCTTCTGAACGGGTCGGGTGGGCGTGGCTGGTGCGGGCGATGTCTTCCGAGGCGCCGCCGAAGCTCATGGTGATGGCGGCTTCGTGGATCATTTCGCCGGCCTGGGGGCCCATGATGTGGACGCCCAGGACCTTGTCGGTGGCGGCGTCGGCCAGCACCTTGGCGAAACCGTCGGTCTCGTGGTTGATCTTGGCGCGGCTGTTGGCGGTGAAGGGGAATTTGCCCTTCTTGTAGGCGACGCCGGCGGCCTTCAGTTGGTCCTCGGTCTGACCGACCCAGGCCACTTCGGGGAAGGTGTAGACCACGCTGGGGACCAGGGCGTAGTCGACGTGGCCGTATTTTCCGGCGATGGTGTCGATCACGGCGACGGCGTCTTCTTCCGCCTTGTGCGCCAGCATCGGCCCGTGGGTCACGTCGCCGATCACCCAGACGCCCTCTGCGACCTTGAAGTGGTCATGGTCGATGAAGCCGCGCTTGTCCGGCGTGACGCCGACGCTCTCCAAACCCAGGCCCTCGGTGTAGGGCCGGCGGCCGATGGCGACCAGGACCACGTCGCCCTTGAGGGTTTCAGCGGCGCCGCCGGCCGAGGGCTCGACCGTCAGCTCGACCCCGTCCTTGACCGACTTGGCGCCTGTGACCTTGGCGCCCAGTTTGAAGCTCATGCCCTGTTTGGTCAGGGTGCGCTGGAAGGCGGTGGCGACCTCGGTGTCCATGCCCGGCGTGATCCGGTCCAGGAACTCGACCACGGTCACCTCGGCGCCCAGACGGCGCCAGACCGAGCCCAGCTCCAGGCCGATGATGCCGGCGCCGATCACGATCAGCTTCTTCGGCACGGCCGGCAGGGACAGGGCGCCGGTGGAATCGATCACCTTGCCGTCCTCGAAAGCGACGCCGGGCAGGGGGGTGGGCTCCGAGCCGGTGGCGATGACGATGTTCTTGGCGTCCAGCGTCTGGACGGAACCGTCGGCGGCGGTCACCTCGACCTTGCCTTTACCGACGATCTTGCCCCGGCCCTTGATCCAGTCGGCCTTGTTCTTCTTGAACAGGAACTCGATCCCCTTGGTAAGGGCGGTGACGCTGTCGTCCTTGGACTTGTGCATCTGGCCCAGGTTCAGCTTGGGCTGGACCTCGATGCCGATCTTGGCGAATTCGCTGTTGGCCGCATCGAACATTTCCGACGCGTGCAGCAGGGCCTTGGACGGCATGCAGCCGACGTTCAGGCAGGTGCCCCCCAGGGTGGCGCGCATCTCGACGCAGGCGACCTTCAGGCCCAGCTGGCCGGCGCGGATCGCGGCGTTATAGCCGCCGGGCCCTCCGCCGATGATGACGACGTCGTAGGGAGCGGTGGCTTCGGCCATGATATCCTCTGGTCTTCTGGCGCGTGGGGGCAGGCGGGCGGACACTAGCGCCGACCCGGCAAGGGTCAACCGCCGCGCGTCATATGGGGCCTCGGAATCGACCTTTGCAGGGGGCGGCGGCGCTCAGGACGCGGTTTCTGTGGCCGTTTCGTCCGTGGAAGGCCGGTTTTCGACCCGTTCCGCGTCGGCACCTGGCGCCGAAGGCAGGGTGACGGAGACTTCCGCGCCTTCGCCTGGGGTGCTGTCGATGGCCAGGACGCCTTCGGACTGCCGCGCAAAGGCAAAGGCCTGCGACAGGCCCAGGCCCGCCGCGTCGGGGCGGGTGGTGAAGAAGGGCTCCGCAGCGCGTCTTACCGTATCGGCGTCCATGCCAGGGCCGGAATCGCGAACGCTCAGCCTCAGGCCGCCGTCCGCAAGGACCGCCAGACGAACCGCGACCGAGCCTGCGCCGTTCGAGGCTTCGACCGCGTTTCGGGTCAGGGCCAGAACGGCGGCCTCGAAGGCCGCAGGGTCGATCCGGGCGAAGGCGGGCTGGGCCGGGGTCTCGATCATCAGGTCGATGGCCGGTCCCGCCAGCAGACGCAGCTTGGACTCCAGCCCCGCCAGGAAGACGCCGATGTCCAGCCGCTGCAAATTGGTCCGGTCCTCGTCCTGGGAGAAGGCGCTCAGGCGCCGGGTTAGGCGTTCGCCGCGCTGACCGGCGGCCAGGGCGGCCTGGCCCAGGCGACGGACGCGCTCGGGCTCATCGACATGGCGCAGCATCAGGTCCAGAGCCGAAGTCATGACCCCCAGCAGGGCGTTGAAATCATGCGTTACGCCGCCCGCCAGACGGCCGACATTGGCCATGCGGCGCTCGGCCTCCAGTTCGGCGCGGACCAGGCGCTCGGCCCGTTCCGCCTGCGCCATCGTATCCAGCAAGGCCTGGTTGTGCGCGGCCAGGATCTCGCGTTCGCGCCGAGCGAAATCGGCCTGGGCCGCCTGAACCGCCGCCGCGACCGGATCGGAACCGTCTGCGCCGTTCTCGTTCTCCTGCGCCACGTCGCTCTGGGCCTCGATAGGGGGCGCGACATGGACAAACGGGGCCTCCACCATGGCGGAGCCGGCCAGAAGGATGGCGTCCGGCCGATCAGTCTCGTCGGTCAGCGGCAGCAGGGCCCAGCGGATGCCGGCGCCGTCGGCGTCGACCGTCTCGATGGGCGCCGGGCTCTCGTCCTCGACGGACAGGGCGGCGCGCAGGGCCTGTCGGCCCTCGGTGCGCCGGTCCAGCGGCAGGAACAGATCGGCGAAGTCGGATCCCGTCACGCCTTCGCCGCGACCCAGCATGATCAGGGCCGTGCGATTGGCCTGGAGGATGCGGCCTTCGGTATCGACCACGACCAGGGCGCTGGACGCCGCGTCGAACACCCGGTCGGCCAGGCTGGCCCGGCCCGCCGGCGGCGGAGGCGGCGGCGGCGCGGGTTCGATGGCCGGGGTGGTCAGGACGTCGGTCTCGACGATCGCCGCGATGGAGCCGGTGACCTGACCCCGGTCGTTCTCGATCGGCATGGCGGTGACCGAGACCAGCATCTTCTTGCGGGTCGCGGCGTTCATCATCAGGTGCTGGAAGCCCCGCACCGTCTGGCCGCGAAGGGCGCGGGCGCTGGGCAGCAGGTCGGCCGGGATCGGCTTGCCGTCCGGGAAGGTGATGCCCCAGGTCGCAGAGTGGAAGCGCAGGCCCAGAAGTTCGGCGTCGCGGCGGCCCAGCAACTGGTGGGCGGCGCGGTTGGCGAAGACGAACTTGCCGGTGCTGTCGGTCTCGACCATGGCCACGGGCACGGCGTTCATGGTCTCGAACAAGCGCTTGTCCGAGGACTCGGCGACCTTCTGGACCATGTCGAGCTGGTCGGTGGCGCTGGCGTGACGAGCGCCGTGGGTCACGGCGAACCACAGGGCGACGGCGGCTATGGCGTAGCCGATTACGGCCATGACGCCGAAGATCAGCGTCCAGTTGACCTCGCCTTCGAGGAACATCGATCGATCCGTCTCAATTTGGGGCGCGGCCCGCCCGTCCTCGGCCCGGCTGTGCAAGGGCTGAACCAGCGATCCGACGAGGGGGGAGTGCGGGAACAGCCTGACGACATCGACATGGGCGCCGTCAAGCGCCTGAGACGCGACTCGTTCGCCGCGCATGAAAAAAGGGCCGGACGTCGCCGTCCAGCCCTTTCGTGTTCTCAAGCCCAGACGCTTAGAGCTTGAAGCGGACGCCGACGAAGATGTTGTAGCCGAACTTCTCGTACTCGTAGGTGCGCTCGCGCGAGCCGTAATAGCGAACCCCGGCCGAGTCGGTTAGGTTCTTGGCCTCGCCGAACAGTTCGACCCCGTTGCCGAAGTCATAGCTGGTGGTGAAGTCCAACTGCTCGCGGCCTTCGACATACAGGTCCAGATCGGCGTCGTCCGCGTCGATCTCTTCCAGGTAGTCGCTGCGCTTGGTGTACGACAGGCGGGCGCTGAAGCCCGCCATCTCGTAGAAGATCGCGGCGTTGTAGTTGGTGTCCGACTGACCCGGCAGGGCGAAGGTGTCGCGGCCGCCGTAGGACTGGGCCGTTTTGATCTCGGCGTCCGTGACCGTGTAGTTGGCGAACACGCCGAAGCCGGACAGCAGGCCCGGCAGGGAGCCGAACTTCTGCTGCCAGTTCAGCTCCAGGCCTGCGATATGGCCGTCGGGCGCGTTGATCGGAGTTTCGAAGTCCGCGTCGTAAACCGTGCCGTCAATCGTCACCTCATCGCTGTACTTCAGAGTGTAGCGGTAGTCGGTCAGGTCCTTGTAAAAGGCGTTGGCCGACACTACGCCGAGCGAGGTGAAGTAGTACTCTAGGCCCATGTCGATGTTGTTCGACAGAGCCGGCTGCAGGTCCGGGTTGCCGATCTCGTACGAGATGTTGGAGCCGTCCGTTTCCTCGATGCGACGCGGGACGATCTCGTTGAACTCAGGACGCGAGATGGAGCGCGTGAGGGCGAAACGACCGATCAGTTGGTCCGAGAAGCTGTGGCGCAACGTCAGGTTCGGGAAGAACTCCGTATCATCGCGACTGACCGAAGCCGGACTGACGTCTCCATCGATCACCTTGGCGGCGTCGCCGTCGAACTTGGTATTCTCAACGCGCAGGCCGATGATGACATTCGTCGCGCCGACGTCGAAACGAGCCTGGGCGTAGCCGGCGAGAATGTCTTCCTGCGCCGTGTAGTCCGCAGTGATGGAGTCGGGCTGGCGGATCGGGGACGCGGCGCGCGCGCTGGCGAAGTAGGCGTCGGCAATGTCAGCGTCGAACTTGAAGCCGAGGTCATAGTCATAGTTGCGCGATTCACGGTCACTCAGCACCGAAGCCAGCGTGCCCGGGCTCGCCGAAGAGGCGCGGTTACGATAGCGCTGCTCGTCCGCATTGATCTCGCGGCTGTTGAACTTGGCGCCGAACTTCCACGTCACGTCGCGACCGGCGAACTGGCTGGGCAGCTCGAAGTTGGTTTTGAAGGCGACGTCTTCCTGCTCGGTGGTGTTCTCGCGGAAGGTGTTCTCACGGAAGGAGAACTTGGTCGGGTCGCGATAGAAGCCGGTCGCGTCGCTGAACACCGAATAGGTCGGCATATAGTGGTCGGTGGTGTTGTAGCTCAGCGTCGTGGCGCTGGAGCGATACAGCAGCTCATTGCGGTTCGGATAGCTCTGCTCGCTGTCGGCCCACGACAGGCTGGCGTCCCAAACGGCGCCGTTGTCGAAGGTCTTTTCGCCGCCCGCGACCAGGGTCGTGATATCGTTCTTCTGGGTCCGGTGACGCAGTTGACGCGTGATGCGAGCGCCGGTGTAGGTCGCGCTCGTGTTCGTGGCGCCGGGTTGCAGCGTGCCGTCCGAATAGATCAGGCCCAGCGTGTTGCGGTATTCGTCGTCTTCGAACTGGGCGAACGATCCGCGCAGATAGGCGCGGAAATCGTCGGTCGGGCGCCATTCCAGGGCGCCGGTCACGGCTTGGCGCGTGCGCTTGGTTTCGTAGTCCTTGAACAGGCTCTCTTCGAGCACGAACACGTCCTTGCCGTTCTGCTCTTCCTTGACCCAGGCGTTTTCGACGTTGTCGGGGCGGCGGTTGGTTTCGGAATAGCTGATCGACAGCAGAGCGCCGAAAGTGTCGTTTGCGAAGACGTTAGACGCCGTGGCGGCGGCGCGGGTGTCGGAACCGCCGTAGTCGTTGTAGCTGCCGCCGGCATAGCCGCTGAGGGCCAGGCGACGACGGTCGAACGGCGAACGGGTCTTGATGTTGACAGCGCCGGCGATGGAGTCGGCTTCCTGGCTGGGCAGGAGGGTCTTGGAGACTTCGACGTTGGCGACGATGTCGCTGGGCAGGGTGTCGAGATCGACCGCACGCGTGCCCGGATCGACCGACGGAACCTGGACGCCGTCTACCGATACGGCGGTGAAGGCTGCCGGCGCGCCGCGAACGTTGATGTAACGGCCTTCGCCCTGGTCCCGCTGGATGGCGATGCCTTGGACGCGCTGCAGGGATTCCGCGACGTTCGGGTCGGGATAGCGACCAATGGCGTCGGCGGACAAGACGTTCAGGGTGCCGTCGGCGTTCTTCTGCTGGTTCAGCGAACGCGCCACGCCGTCGGTGATGACGCCGGTCACGATAACTTCGCCGAGGGTAGTGGCGTCCTCACCGCCCAGCACAATAGCGACATCGGCGCCGCCGGAAACGACGGATACGGTCTGGCTGGCCGAGGGTTGGCCGATGTAGCGAACGTCGAGGGTGACCTCACCGGTCGGCAGGACCAGATCGAACTCGCCCTGGGTGTTTGTGACGGCGCGCAGGCCGACGCCGCGAACGACGACTTCGGCGCCCGGCAGAGCTTCGCCGGCGGCATTGGTGACTCGACCATGAACGACTTCACCGGCGACGGCGGTCGATGCGGCGATAGAAGCGACCGCCTGATCGGCATGGGCCGGCATGGCGGCCGTCACGGCGGCGAGCGACGCGAGCGACGCGCTCGCGAGAAGGTGCAGTTTCATCACGAAGTTCCCCATGCCGGGTTCAATCCCGACGAATACGGCGGCGCTTAACCGCGGCCGGCGAAGCGTTCGCGACGATTTGAAGACGTGATCTTCTCTGTTTTTGGTCGATTGAACGACGATTTGTCAGTTCTCAGATAAATCGAGGTCAAAACGACATGGAACCGTCATGACACCGGCATTGACCTTGACCGACCTGTTGTTGATCAGGGCGCGGAACGATCATTTTGGAGGACGGCCATGAAAGCCTTGTCTCGTGTCGCCGCGTTCGGGGCTCTGGTCTCCGCATCTCTGTTGCTGACGGCCTGCGCCACGCACGAGGTCGATTTCCAGGGCGAGGGCGAAGGCTTCGTCGGGCCGGGCGTCGAGGTTCAGGCCGTGCTTGAAACCCCTTCGGTCGGCACGGCCGGCCAGGACGCGGCCGATGATCCCGCCGTCTGGGCCTCGGCCTCGCCGGTGACGGTGATGGGCAAGACCACATCAGGCTTCGTCGCCGGAACGGACAAGAAGTCCGGCCTCTATGTCTATGGCTTCGACGGCCAGATCCTGCAGTTCATGCCGGAAGGCCTTCTGAACAATGTCGATCTGGTCGAGGGCTTGAGTGTCGGCGGTCGGCCGCAAGTCGTCCTGGGCGCCAGCGATCGGACGCCGGGCAAGACCGGCATCTCCCTCTATCTGTTCGATCCGGCGGGAACCGGTGAGAACGGCGTGCGGCCCTGGGGCGCCATAGCCACCGACGTGATCGAGCCCTATGGCTTCTGTTTCGCGCGCCGCGGGGCCGAAATCCATGCGGTCCTGGTCGGCCATGAGGGCGAGCTGCGTCAGTTCGTGCTGAGCGTGGACGCGGCGGGCCAACCGGTCTCGCGCGAGGTGCGCCGCGCCGAGATCGGCACGATTTCCGAGGGCTGCGCCGCCGACGAGGCGACGGACGCCCTCTATATCGCCGAGGAAAACGTCGGCCTGTGGCGCTACGGCCTCAATCCGGCGAGCGGCGCGGCGCGCACCCTGGTGCAGCCGATCGCCAAGGACATACTGGTCGCCGACGCCGAAGGGCTGACGACGCTGACGGACGGCGACAAACGCTATCTGATCGGCTCCAGTCAGGGCGACTCGACCTTCCCGGTCTGGCGCATCGACGGGACGGCGCCCGAGTACAAGGGCCGGTTCAAGATCGTGGACGGCGTCGTGGACGGGGTCACAGGCACGGACGGTCTGGCGGCGGCCAGCGGCGTGGTCGGTCCCTTCCCCGAGGGGCTGGTGGTGATCCAGGACGACGTGAACGACGTCGGAACCCAGAACTTCAAATATGTGGACTGGCGCGACATCCGCCGCGCCCTGGGGCTGTAAGCCTACTGATCCTCGTCGAATTTGCGGGCGACGAGGTCCGTCAGAGCCTCGATCGCTTCCTCGGCGTCGGCGCCCTCGGCCGCCACGTCAATGCTGCAGCCGATGCCTGCGCCCAGCATCAGCAGGCCCATGATCGAGCGGGCGTCCACGGTCACGCCATCGCGCGTGACATGGATTTCGCTGTCGAAGCTGGAGGCCAGTTTGACGAACTTGGCCGAGGCGCGGGCGTGTAGGCCGCGCGTGTTGCAGATGTTCAGCGTCGCCTTGACCGTCATTTTTCGCCCGCGAGCACCCAGGATGCGACCGAGATATATTTCCGCCCTGCGTCCTGGGCGTGGGCGACGCAGGATTCCAGCGTCTCGCGCCCCCGCACGCTGGCCAGTTTGATCAGCATGGGCAGATTCAGGCCGGCGATGACCTCGGCATGGGTCTGTTCCATCACCGAGATCGCCAGGTTGGACGGGGTGCCGCCGAACATGTCGGTCAGCAGGATCACGCCGTCGCCGTCATCGACGGCGGCGGCCGCATCGACGATGTCGCGCCGACGGCGCTCCATGTCGTCCTCGGGCCCGATGCAGATGGCCGCGACGCCGCGCTGCGGCCCGACCACATGCTCCATCGCCGATAGAAATTCAGAGGCCAGTCCCCCGTGGGTGACGATAACAAGGCCAATCATGAGAACTTCACTCGCATCCCACCCCAAACCATCCCCGGACTTCCCCGTGTCCGACAGGGAGGCCGGACGCGCCCGTTTGGGACCGCAAGGGGCGTGTCATAGACCCGTTATGCGCGGGTTCAAAGCGTCTGAAACGCGACTGTGACCATATCGACCGCCGAGGCGGGGCGAGGATCCAGCGCCAGAAGAGGCAGGTCGATCCCGCAGAAACGCCGGGACTGCGGCTCAGGCAGGCGTTCCACCGCCTCGGGCAGGCAGGCGACGGCCAAGACGATCCGGGCCGTCAGCCGTGTCCTGACGGACACGATTCCCACGCCCCGGGCCTCGATGCGCCCGGCGATCGCAGCCGGCGCCGTGGCGTAAAGCCCCCCGCCGGAGCCCCAGACCTGGGTATAGTCGTCACTGACGAGCCGCCATCCCCGCCCGATCAGCCGCAGGGCTAGGTCGCTCTTTCCGGCGCCGGACGGCCCCAGGATCATCACGCCCTTCCACGTCCCGCCGCGGCGGACGGCGACCGTGGTGGCGTGGAGGGGCGGCTCCGGCATCATGGCCGGCGGCTCGGACCGAAGGCGGAAGGCAGGAGTATTTCGAACCGCGCGCCGATCACAGCGCCGCCGTCATCCGACCGGTTCGAGGCCGTCACCACCCCGCCATGCGCCTCGACGATCTGTTTGACGATCGACAGACCCAGGCCCGAGTTCGAACCAAAGGCCGTCCCCTTCGGCCGCGAGGTGTAGAAGCGCTCGAAGACGGTCTCCAGGTTCTCAGGCGGTATGCCTGGGCCCTGATCTTCAACCCGGACACGGATCGGCAAATCGCCGTCGACCTCCTCCAGCGCCACCCGGACCTCGCCATCGGCCGGACTGAAGGATCGGGCGTTGTCGATCAGATTGCGGAACACCTGGCCCAGCGGACCGTCGCGGCCCGCCACCTTCAAGGTCTGGGACGGCCGTTCGAACCGGACGGGGATCTCGCCCGGCCGCGCCGTCGTCTCATAGACACTGACGATGTCGGCCAACAGTCGGTTCAGATCGATGGGCCGAGGGCGGTCGCGCGACAGTTCCGCGTCCAGACGCGAGGCGTTGGAAATGTCGGTGATCAACCGGTCCAGGCGCCGCACGTCTTGCTGCAACAGACTGGTCAGCTTCTCCCTCTGGGCGTCGGTCTTGACCAGGGGCAGGGTTTCCAGCGCGGAGCGGATCGAGGTCAGGGGGTTCTTGATCTCGTGCGACACGTCGGCGGCGAACCGCTCGATGGCGTCCATGCGCGTAGACAGGGTGTCGGTCATGGATTCCAGCGACCGCGCCAGATCGCCGATCTCGTCCTTGCGCTCTTCCAGATCGGGCAGGGAGATGGCCCGCGCGCGCTGCAGCTTGACCTGATCCGCCGCCGCGGACAGCCGCATGATCGGCCGCGCCACGAACAGGTGCAGCACCAGGGACGCCAGCAGATTGACGGCCAGAGCCACCAAAGCGAAGGGCACCAGGGCGCGCCTCTGGTCGTCCAGGATTTCGTCCACATTGCCCGCTTCCAAGGTCAGGACGCCCAGAACTTGGCGAACATGGCGGATGGGGATGGAGACGGACACGACCCGGTCACCGGACTCGTTGCGCCGGACGGTCGTCTGGGGCTCGCCAGCCAGGGCGCGTTCGACCTCGGCGGCGACCTCGGCCTCGACCTGTCGCCTGTGTTCTGCGTCACGGTCGGTCTTTTCGGCCTGGTCCGCAGGCAGGGGGAAGCCGGCCGGATGCGCCGGCGGCAGGGCCTGGCCGGGAATATTCTCGGTCACCTCATAGCTGTCGATGACCGGCAGGCCGTTGATGTCGTACAGCCGCACCCGCTGGCCGGTCGGCACGAAATTATCGCGCAGCCAGTTGGCGGCCTGCCCCACGTCGAGCTCCGGCGTCGGCACCCCGCGACTGATGCCCAGTTCGCCCAGCACATTGCCGAGCAACTCCGCCTGGACAGTCAGGGATTCCTGACGGGCCTGGATCAGGCCCTGGCGCCATTCGTTCAGCACCAGGGCCCCGCCGAACAGGATCAGCAGGCTGAGAAGATTGAGCGCCAGGATAAACCCGCCCAGCCGCGATCCGCCGAAGCGAAGCCTCGGCCGGCGGACAGGCTCCTCGTCGGGCTCGCGCCCGTCGGGATGATCAGCTTTCGCGGTAGCGGTAGCCGACGCCATACAGGGTCTCGATCGCGTCGAACTCATTGTCCACGGCGCGGAACTTCTTGCGCATCCGCTTGACGTGGCTATCGATGGTGCGGTCGTCGACATAGACCTGATCGTCGTAGGCGGCGTCCATCAGATTGTCGCGGCTCTTCACGAAGCCGGGGCGCTGGGCCAGGGCCTGGAGCAGCAGGAATTCGGTGACGGTCAGCTTCACCGGCTTGCCGTCCCAGGTCGATTCGTGGCGGGCCGGGTCCATGCTCAGCTTGCCGCGCTTGATCGCCTTGCCCGACACCTCGGCCGAGGGTTCGGGTTCGATCCCGTCGGCGCCTGTGCGGCGCAGCAGGGCCTTGACCCGTTCAATCAGAAGCCGCTGGCTGAAGGGCTTGTGAATATAGTCGTCGGCGCCGAGGTTGAAGCCGAGGATCTCGTCGATCTCCTCGTCCTTCGAGGTCAGCATGATCACGGGAATCTGCGAAGTCTGACGCAGGCGGCGCAGCACTTCCATCCCGTCCATACGCGGCATCTTCACATCGAGGATAGCCAGGTCCGGCGGGGTGCTTTCCAGCGCCGCCAGGCCCGAGGCCCCGTCATGATAGGCCGTGATCTTGTGGCCATGACTTTCCAGCGCCAGCGAGACGGACGCCACGATATTCTCGTCGTCATCGACCAGGGTGATATTGGCCAAGGTGGTCTTCTCCTGAACTTCCCGTTCCCGCGAACGAGAACGCACGGCAAGCGTAACCGTTCGATCACGGTCACATTAGGGCCATGGCAGATGGGCCGCCAAGCCGCCGATTTCAACGATAGACGGATCGGTTTCCGTCGGCGCAAAGAAAATTCACCATGAAAACTCCGTTTTAAAGGCTTGGACCCCACGGTCCACGGATGGCCGGTCCGATTCACTACGAAGTCTATATCCGCAGGACGGTTCCGGCCTCCTGGTCCCTGTTGATCGCCACCGAGGACCGCAAACACGCGCTCGAGACCGCGGAAGACCAGTTGTCCAACCGGCTGGCCGCCGCCGCCCGCGTCACCAAGGAGACGCTGGACCCGGACACGGGGGAGTTCAACAGCCTCGCCATCCTGACGATCGGCGCGCCTGAGGAAAAGAAGAAGCCCAAGCCGACCGAGGCTGCTCGCCCAGCCTGCAGCGCCCCGGCCGAACTCTATACGCCCCATGCGCGCGCCCTGATCGCGCGGGTGTTGGAGGACTGGCTGAAGCGGCAAGGGGTGACGGCGTTCGAGCTTCTGCACCGGCCGGACCTGGCCGAGCGGCTCGACGCCTCGGGCGTGGAGCTTCAGCACGCCGTCCAGAAGGTCGCTGTGCCGGAAAGCCAGGCCAGCGGACAGGATCTGCACGCCGTCGTACGGCATTATCAGCGTCTCGCCGAGGAGTCGGTCGCCCGCCTGATCAAGGCCGGACGGGCAGGCCTGTTCCCCTCGTTAAAGAACCAGTCGATCGCCGACCTGGCCCATCGTCTGATCGCGACCCAGGATCGGACCTTCGTCATGGGCGGCGTGATCGCCCACGGCCTGGCCGATCGCAAGGGTGCGCGCGACCGGCTGGACTGTCTGATGGATATGGTCGAGGCCGCCCCGGCCGAGGGGCCTCCACGCGTCCTTGTTCTCGGCGCGGTGGAGCAAATCGTCTCCGAAATGTTGGCGGTGCGTTCCAATCTGGCGGAGATTCTCGGTCCTTCGCTGGATCATGGCGCCAGCCTGGCCGCCGTGGTGCGCATGGTCGCCCCACGCGAGGTGGAACGGCTAGTGGGACTGGATCCCCGCATGGCTCTGATGACCCCGGTAGTCGAGGGACCGGCGGCGCGTCTTGGTCAGGGTCTGGCGAACGGCTACTTCCCCAAACTGTCGACATCCCTCGCCCGAATGGTGACGCGCGAACTGGCTAGCCAGCGTCGCCTCAGGCCCAATGACGCGGTCGGAGAGATCGATATCCTGCGCACCCTCGCCATGGCCCTGACGGCGGCGGCGGGGCGTCTGCTAACCCTGGAGGAGGTGCAGAACGCCTTCGTGGACCGCTCAAAGAGCCTGGTCACCCCCGAATTCGTCGCCGCCTATGTCAGCCGGTGCAAGACGGTCCTGTCGGAGGCCGAGTATCTGACACGACTGTGCGAAAACGTCACCGGCGGCGCCAACAAGCGGGCGGCGGCGCGCTGGCTCAGCGCCTGCGTGACCTCGCTGAGGCTGGAAAACGAGATGCGCCAGACGACGGCCGGCGGGCCAAGCGTGTCGCAGAAACTACTGGTGCTCGCTCGACTTCAACGGTCGGTGCGCGCCGTGCAGTTGGGAGAAATCGACGAAAGAGAAATATCGACTGCGATCGGCGTCCTGGGCGGAACGCTGGAGGCGGACGCCGGCCTGCTGACCCAGATCGGACGGGCCCAGGCTACGCCGGTGCAGAAGCTGACCGCCCTGATGAAGATGATCACCGGCGAGACTGCGCCGCTTGGACCGGCGGCGGACCGGGCGCGCAGCGAAGCCGTCAAGATGCTGCGGCTGCCTGAAATCCGCGACGCCACGGCCGGCGAAGCGGCGCTCCAGGCCATGATGCAGGCTGCCGGTCTGAAGATCTGACCGTCAGTCGAAGATGTCGAAGATGCTGTCCCGCTTCTTCTTGTAGCGATAATCGTCGTCGTCCCGACGGCGATCATCGCGATAGCCGCGATCATCCCCGTACGGCCGTGCGCCGCCACCCCAGGGCTGAGCTTGGGGTTGAGGCGGCGGAGGATAGGCTTGAGGCGTCGCCTGTGGCGCGGGCGCGGAGGCCCTTCCGTCCTGGGCCGCCGACTCCATCAGCTTTTCCAGTTCGCCTCGATCAAGCCAGACGCCGCGGCAGGTCGGGCACATGTCGAACTGCACCCCGTCGCGATCCAGGGTCTGCATCGAGGAATTGTCGTTCGGGCACATCAGAAGCGGCATGAGGTCTCCACACGGATCAAGAACAGGTTCAAGAAACGGGCGCCGATGCGAGGGATCCGAGGGGGCGGTCCGTTCGCATCGGCGCATCCGTACGGTGCGACATCGCATCGTCGCGATCCGGCGAGGCAGGGGAACACTCGCCGTTCGCGGCGACGCCAGAGGGGCCCGTTCCGCCCCTTCAAGCTAGGCGCCGCGAGGCCGCCCCGCCATGCGTCCTGGCGCCACAGGGGGCGGCTGCCCCAAGGCGCAATAGGCCTTTTCGTCCGGGGCCTAGCCCCGCTTGGACGCCTTGCGGAAGGCCGGCTGGGCCATGGCGACATTGCGCGCCGAGACGGTCTTTTCCTCGGCCTTGGCGCCGACCTGGGCGTTGAACCCGTGGCCGGTCTTGGCCTTCTTGGCGGCGAGCGCCTGTTTCAGCTTGTCGGCGGCGGTCGGTGTCGGTTGATCATTCATGCCGCCACCCTAGCACGGCTGCGCCCCCGAGTCTGGCCGAGAAGCCTCAGGTGCGCATCAACCGGCGGCACAGGTCGTCCAACTGCTCCAGCGAACCATAGCGGATCGTCAGTTCGCCCTTGCCGCTACGGTCGTTCAGCTGGACGTTCAGCCCCAGGGCGTCGGCCAGGTCCTGCTGAAGGGCGGCAACGTCGGCGGCGCCCTCCCCGGCCGGCGCCGGCGTCGCCTTGACCGGCTTGGGGCCTTCCGCCGCGCGACGCGCCAGGGCCTCGACCTGACGCACGTTCAGACCTTCGTTGAAGGCCTGGTCGGCCAGGGCGGCGGCGTTGGGCGCGGTCACCAGGGCGCGGGCGTGGCCGGCGGTCAGCTTGCCGTGCCGCACATACCACAGCACTTCTTCCGGCAACTGCAGCAGGCGCAGGGTGTTGGCGATATGGCTGCGGCTCTTGCCGACGATGCCGGCCACCTGGTCCTGGGTGCGGCCGAACCGTTCCATCAGCACGCGATAGGCGTCGGCCTCTTCCAGCGGATTCAGGTCCGCGCGCTGGACGTTCTCGATGATGGCGACTTCGAACACTTCGACGTCGTCCATTTCGCGGACGACGATCGGCACCTCGGTCAGCCGCGCAGCCTGGGCGGCGCGCCAGCGGCGTTCACCGGCGATGATCTGCCAGACCCCGTCCTCGCCGGGCTGGGTCCGCACCAGGATCGGCTGCAGCACGCCCTTGTCGCGGATCGACGCCGTCAGTTCTTCCAGATGTTCCTGGGTGAAGATCTTGCGCGGCTGGTCCGGGTTGGGCTTCAGGCTTTCGATCGGGGCCAGTTGGACGCCCGAGGGCATGGCGGCGCCGGCCGCCGTCGGCGCCTCGACATTCTCACCCATCAGGGCCGACAAGCCGCGTCCCAGACCTCTTTGTCGTTCAGCCAAGATATTCTTCCGTTCTTCTAGAATTCAGACGCGCAACGCGCGTGTCACGCCGCCAGCTTCAGGCGCTGGCGCTCGCGCTTCACCACTTCCTTGGCCAGACGCAGATAAGCCTGGCTGCCGGCGCATTTCAGATCATAGATCAGGGCCGGCTTGCCGAAGGACGGCGCCTCGGCCACGCGCACATTGCGCGGGATGACGCTGTCATAGACCTTGTCGCCGAAATGGGCGCGCACGTCATTGGCCACCTGGCCCGACAAGGCGCTGCGGCGATCGAACATGGTCAGGACCAGGCCCTGGATTTCCAGCGCCGGATTAAGGCTCTGCTTCACCATGTCGATCGTGCGCATCAACTGGCTCAGACCTTCCAGAGCAAAGAACTCGCACTGAAGCGGCACCAGAACCGCATCCGCCGCCGCCATGGCGTTCAGGGTCAACAGGTTCAGAGAGGGCGGACAGTCGATCAGCACATAGTCATACGCGGTAGGGCCATGGTCATGCGCCCGCAACGCGTCCCTCAGGCGATAGGACCGACGATCCGCCTGGCTCAGTTCAATCTCCACGCCGGACATGTCGGCGTCCGCCGGCACGATCCAGAGGCCGGGAACCGTGGTCTGCACCGCGGCGTCATCGACCGAGCGCTGATCGACCACCACGTCATAGATGGTGACTCGCCGCGTTTCACGTGGAACGCCCAAGCCGGTGGACGCATTGCCCTGGGGGTCCATATCCACGATCAAGACGCGCTTGCCGATCGCGGCCAGGGCGGTGCCCAGGTTGATGGCCGTCGTGGTCTTGCCCACCCCGCCCTTTTGGTTGGACACGGCGAGAACGCGGGCAGGCAGTTTGCTAGTGCTGGGGGCGGGCACGTCGAACACTCCGGACTGTCACGATACGGCCGCGCGGGTCGCTTTGCGACGGGGCCAGTTCAGCTTCGAAATGCCAGGATTTCCGCGCCTCAATCAACTCGGATTCCGCCTTCTCCCCCTTCAGGAACAGACCTTGTGCACCCCTTTGGAAGTAGGGCTGTGCATAACCCAGCAGCCGCTCCATCGGGGCCACAGCCCGCGCCGTCACAATGTCACACGTGACGCTCTGTTCCTCGGCGCGGCCATTGATCACCGTCGCCGGCAGATCAAACAGATCGACCATTTCCTGCAGAAATCGGCAGCGCTTGCCCAGGCTGTCGATCAGCCAGACGTGCGCTCCCTCCCGCCCTTTCGCCAACAGCGCCAGGATCACGCCGGGAAAACCGGCGCCGGCCCCCAGGTCCGCCCAGGTCAGGGCGTCGGGCGCATGGGTCAACAGTTGGGCGCTGTCCCAGGCGTGACGGTTCCAGAAGTCCGGCAGGCTATCCGGCCCGACCAGATTCATTACCGTATTGGCCTCGGCCAGCCGAACGCGGAAGGCGTCCAGGTCCGCCATCTGCGCCGGAGACGCCCCCGTCCTGGCCTGAAACGCGGCCCGTTCATTTTCCAACATCAGGCGGCGACCGAGGCTTTAGGGGCTTTTTTCACGTGGGCGAGCAAGGCCGTCAAAGCCCCCGGCGTCATCCCCTCGATCCGCCCCGCCTGGCCCAGGGTGCGCGGCTGAACGCGAGCCAGTTTCTCGCGCACCTCGTTCGACAAACTGCCGATCAGTCCATAGTCGAGATCGTTGGGAAGCAGCAGATCCTCCTCCCGACGCAGAGCTTCCGCGTCGATAGACTGGCGGTCCAGATAGTTGGCGTAGCCCGCGTCGATCTCGATCTGCTCACGCACCTCTGCATCCCAATCCGCGATGTCAGGCCGCACACTGATGAAGTGATTCAGGGTCACATCCGGAAAAGCGAGAAGCTCCCGCATGGATCGCCGCCGTCCATCGGCGTTGACGGGAATCCCCAATCCATTGGCCTCTTTAGGCGTAAAGAGGGTTTCACGTGAAACAATACCGGCCACGGACAGTTTCTCTGCCTTGGCCGAAAACCGCTGCGCGCGCGCCTCGCCGACAATCCCGACGGCCATACCGAGCGGCGTCAGCCTCTGATCGGCATTGTCCGCACGCAGAGTGAGCCGATATTCGGCTCGGCTGGTGAACATGCGATAGGGTTCGGTCACGCCCCGCGTCACCAGGTCGTCGATCATCACCCCGATATAGGCCTGCTCCCGACCCAGGATCACCGGACCCTGCCCGGCCGCAGCTCGGGCAGCGTTCAGCCCTGCCATCAGCCCCTGAGCCGCCGCCTCCTCATAGCCGGTCGTGCCGTTAATCTGACCGGCCAGATACAGGCCGGGCCGCTTCTTGACCTCGAGCGCGGGGCTCAGTTCACGGGGATCGACATAGTCGTATTCGATGGCATAGCCGTAGCGAAACACCTCCACCGCCTCCAGGCCGGGGATGGTCCGCAGGAAGGCCAGCTGGGTCGGCTCCGACACCGAGGTCGAGATGCCGTTCGGATAGACGGTCGGATCGTCCAGGCCCTCAGGCTCCAGGAAGATCTGGTGGCTGGTCTTGTCCGCAAACCGCACCACCTTGTCCTCGATGGACGGACAATAGCGCGGCCCTCGGCCGGACAGTTTGCCGCCATAGACAGCGCTCTCGCCCAGGTTCTCGGCGATGATGCGGTGGGTTTCCTCGGTCGTATGGGTGACGCCGCACGCGATCTGTTTCACGTGGATGCGGTCGGTCATGAAGGAGAAGGCGGTCGGCGTCTCGTCCGCCTCCTGCATCTCCAGCCGGTCCCAGGCGATGGTCCGTCCGTCCAGCCGCGCCGGGGTCCCGGTCTTCAGCCGCCCCATCATCAGATCGGCCGCATGAAGATCGGCGGCCAGCCCCGTGGATGGGTCTTCGCCATGGCGCCCGGCCGGGATCCGTTCGTCACCGCGATGGATCACCCCGTTCAGGAAGGTGCCCGTGGTCAGCACCACAGCCCCGGCCCGCACCGTCTCCCCTGCCCCGGTCACCACGCCGACCACTCGGTCGCCCTTCAGGATCAGCCGCTCGGCCGTCCCCGCCATCAGGCTCAGGTTCCACGTGGCGGCCAGCTCGGCCTGCATGGCCTCACGGTACAGGCGTCGATCGATCTGGCTGCGCGGGCCACGAACCGCCGCCCCCTTGGACCGGTTCAACAACCGAAACTGGATGCCCGACACGTCGGCCAGGCGGCCCATGATCCCGTCCAGAGCATCGATCTCCCGGACCAGATGGCCCTTGCCCAGGCCCCCAATGGCCGGATTGCACGACATCTCGCCGATGGTCTCGAGCTTCTGGGTCAACAGCAAGGTGCGAGCGCCCGCACGCGCCGACGCAGCAGCCGCTTCACAGCCGGCGTGGCCGCCGCCGATCACGACGACGTCGAAGGATTTATCCATGGGGGTGGTCATCCGCGCCACATAGGCCAAACGGGCGGATTTCGCCAGTCCCGGCGATCAGGCCGGAGTTCGTCGAACGTAGTCATACTTAGGGTGTTTCACGTGAAACACCGGTATTACTTTCCTATGCAGAACGTGGAGAAGACCTCCCCCAGGACGTCCTCCACCCCGATCTCGCCGGTCACCCGACCCAGAGCCGATGCCGCCCGACGCAGATCGTCGCCCGCCATTTCCGGCGCCACGCCAAGCGCCGCGCCAGCCGCCTCAACCGCCTCCAGCGCCTCGGTCAGCCGCAACCGATGCCGCTCCCGCGTGATCGCCGGGAAGTCAGCCCCCGACAGGTCATTAGCCAGCCGCTGGGCGATCCAGTCGTGCAGAACCGCCAAGCCTTCGCCGGTCTGGCTGCTCACGCTGATGCACGCGAGACCCCGCGCCGCGCCGCTCGCCGTACCCTGGTCCGCCTTATTGGCCACCACCAAGTCGCCGGGCTGAACATAGCCCGCCGCCACGCCCTCCGGGTCGCCCGGCGCGCGGACCCAGAGGCGCAGCTCGGCCTCTTCGGCGCGCCGCCGGGCCCGTCGCACGCCCTCGGCCTCGACCGGATCGTCGCTGTCCCGCAGGCCCGCCGTGTCCGACAGGGTCACGGCATAGCCGCCGATCACCAGATCCGCGTCCAGCACATCCCGCGTCGTGCCCGCGATCGGGGTCACGATGGCCGCCTCGCGCTCGATCAGGGCGTTGAACAGCGACGACTTGCCGGCGTTGGTCTCGCCGATCAGGACGATGCGATACCCGTCCCTCACCCGTTCGCCCCGACGACCGGCCGCGACGGCCCGCCGTAGATCATCCGCCAATCGCTCCAGCACCGGTCCGGCGGTCAGCGCCAGATTGTCCGGCACCTCCTCGTCCGGAAAATCGATCTCGGCCTCAACCAGGGCCAGGGCGTGCAACAGGTCGCGCCGGAAGCCGGCATAGGTGGCGCTGAGCTGTCCATCCAACTGCCCCAGGGCCTGACGCGCCTGAGCCGCTGTCTCCGCGTCGATCAGATCAGCGACCGCCTCGGCCTGGGCCAGATCCATCCGTCCGTTCTGGAAGGCGCGCCGGGTGAACTCGCCCGGCTCAGCCGGCCGCAGACCCAGGGCGATCAGGGCCTGACTCGCCGCCTCCACCACCGCCCGCCCGCCGTGCAGGTGCAGTTCAGCCGCATCCTCGCCGGTATAGGAATTGGGCCCGACGAACCGCAGCACCAGGGCCTGATCGATATGGGCGCCTTGATGGGTCAGGTCTCGCACCGACGCCATCCGCGGCTTCAACCGCCCCGCGCCGATCGCATTCAGGGTCGGCTCGACCGCCGGCCCAGACAGCCTCAACACGGCGATAGCCCCCCGACCGGGCGGGGTGGCGAGAGCGAAAATGGTGTCAGTCATGATCTCATTGTCTCCTCCCCACGCTGCGGGGAGGAAGGGCGTTCACTTCACCGCCGCTTCCATCAGGCGCCGAAACTGATCCTGCGCCTGAAGTCCGAAACTGGTCCAGGTCTTCAGCAGTTCGTCGGGTTGCATGGCGGCGACATTGGCCTCCATCCGCTTCGTCATCTCGGCCACCATCGCCTCGTTCAGGGGCGTGACGTCGGGCAGGCCCAGAAAGGCCCGCGCCTCGGCCGGCGTGCAATCAATCTCGACTTGAACCTTCATGTCTGCGGTCTCCTGTTCCACGTGAAACCGTCAGACAACGGATCAGGTGTTCATCGACTGGAAGAAGTCCGAGTTGTTCTTCGACTGGCGCAGCTTGTCGAGCAGGAATTCGATCGCGTCCTGCGGACCCATGGGGTTCAGGATGCGGCGTAGGACATAGGTCTTGGCCAGCTGGTCCTTCGGCGTAATCAGATCTTCCTTGCGGGTGCCGGACTTCAGCACGTCGATGGCGGGGAAGATGCGCTTGTCGGCCACCTTGCGGTCCAGCACGATTTCCGAGTTACCGGTGCCCTTGAACTCTTCGAAGATCACCTCGTCCATCCGGCTGCCGGTGTCGATCAGGGCCGTGGCGATGATGGTCAGCGACCCGCCCTGCTCCACATTCCGCGCGGCGCCGAAGAAGCGTTTCGGCCGTTGCAGGGCGTTGGCGTCCACGCCCCCGGTCAGCACCTTGCCCGACGACGGCACGGTGGCGTTATAGGCGCGGCCCAGGCGGGTGATGGAGTCCAGCAGGATCACCACGTCCTTCTTGTGTTCGACCAGACGCTTGGCCTTTTCGATCACCATTTCAGCGACAGCGACGTGGCGTGTGGCCGGTTCGTCGAAGGTCGAGGCCACGACCTCGCCCTTGACCGTCCTCTGCATGTCAGTGACTTCTTCCGGCCGTTCGTCGATCAGCAGGACGATCAGGATGACTTCCGGGTGGTTCTTCTCGATCGACTTGGCGATGTTCTGCAGCATCACCGTCTTGCCGACGCGCGGCGGCGCCACGATCAGGCAGCGCTGGCCCTTGCCCAGGGGGGCGACGATGTCGATGACCCGGCCCGAGCGATCCTTCAGCGTCGGATCCTGGATTTCCATGTGCAGCCGCTCTTCGGGATAGAGCGGCGTCAGGTTGTCGAACAGGACCTTGGTCTTGACCATCTCGGGGTCTTCGAGATTGATCGTGTCGACCTTCAGCAGGGCGAAATAGCGCTCGCCTTCGCGCGGCGCCCTCACGGCGCCATGGACGGTGTCGCCCGACCGCAGGCCGAAACGTCGGATCTGCGACGGCGACACATAGACGTCGTCCGGGCCGGGCAGATAGTTGGCGTCCGAGCTGCGCAGGAAACCGAAGCCGTCGGGCAAGATCTCCAGCACCCCGTCGGCGATGATCTCGACTTCCTCGTCGGCCAGGGCCTTCAGGATGGCGAACAGTAGATCCTGCTTGCGCAGGTTCGAGGCGTTCTCGACCTCCAGCTGTTCGGCGAAGGCGACCAGGTCGGCCGGCGTCTTCTCGTTCAGCTCGGCCAGGGTGATCCGGCCGTTCGGCACCACGGACTCGCCATCATCTTCTTCGTCGTCAGCCGTGGTGTCCACGCCGGAATCGGCGCCCGCCGCCTCGCCGGCTTCATGCTCGGCGCCGTGATGGGCCAGGGCTTCAGCCCCCGAGCTCTCAGTCGGGGCGTTCTCGGTCTCGGGGGTGTCGTTGTCGGTGACGTCGGTCATAATACAGGCTCGCGAACGCGCGCACGGAACCGCACGGCGTCAAGTCTCTGGAAATGTCTGGCCGTGAGGCCGAAGGGGAGCACGACGGGCTCCCGCTGGTCGAACCGGCGGGCGTCGCGAAAAGAGAGGGACCGCCGGACGGACCGAACGGTTCACCGCCAGCGGAACCACAGCCGGAAGGTCAGGTCAAGCGGAGGCGTTGCGCTTTACCCTCTCCCCTTGCGGGAGAGGGCCTGAGCCTCGGAGAGCCGCAGGCGATCCGTCAGACGAAAGGGTGAGGGGTGGCGCCGTGTCCAAAACCTGAACCCCCCTCATCCGACCTCGCTTCGCTCGGCCACCTTCTCCCGCGAGGGGATAAGGAAGAGCTCACCCGAACGTCCACTCCGTCGTCACCGACAGCACCATGACGATGGCCAGGACGAACGGAACCTCGTTCGTCATACGCCAGAACTTGCCGGAATATTTCGACGTCCCTGCGGCGATCTTCTTGCGCTGCGCCGCCAGGAAACCGTGCCAACCGCTCAACAGGAAGACGCCGACCAGTTTGGCGACCATCCACGGCTCCGCCAAAAAGGCGGCGCCCCGCGCCGAGACGTCGATATGGATCAGCCACAGGCCGAACCCCCAGGCCAGAATCATGGCTGGATTGACGATGATCCGCAGCAGCCGCGTCTGCCACAGCCTCAGAAGCGCCTGCATCTCGCCGCGCAGGGGCTCCGGCTTGGCGTTCTGCTCGGCGTCATAGGCGTAGAGGCGCGGAAGGAACAACAGCCCCGCCATCCAGGCGATCACCGCCAGAATGTGCAGACCGCGCGCCAAATCATACAGGTTCATGCCGCATCCTTGCGATGACGATAGGGGCAGGCCTTCCAGTCCGCCTTGCACCCGGGCCCGAACGGTGCGACGCCGGTCCGACCCAAGGCGCCGACGGCCGCATCGGCCAGGGCCTCAATGAAAAGCGGCGCCGTCCCGACAGCCGGAGCCCGCAGATACAAACTGACCCCTTTTTCGTGGGCCAGTTCGCCGTATTCGATATCCAGCTCGACCAAGGTCTCGATATGTTCGGAGACGAAGGCGATGGGCGTGATCACGACACCGACCCCGTCGCGGCCGGCTTGTTCGATGGCCTCTGGCGTCGACGGGCCCAGCCATTTCATCGGCCCGACGCGGCTTTGGTAGCAAAGCGCATGGTCGATGGGGCCGCGGTCGCGTTCGATGGCGGCGACCACGGCGGCCACGGTCGTCTCGACCTGTTCCTGATAGGGGTCGCCCTTGCCGCTGACCAGTTTCTCGGGGATGCCATGGGCCGAGAACAGCACCCGCACAGGCCCTTCCCCCGCCTCGTCCAACTTCGCTCCGATGGCCTGGGCCTGGGCCTCGACCCAGCCGTCGGCGCGGGGATAGCAGCAGACGGCCCGACTGACGCCGGACCCGGAATAGGTCTCGTTCCAGATCTTCAGCGAGGACTGGGTCGTGGTGGTGGAGAACTGCGGATAGAGGGGCAGCAGCACCACTTCGTCGGGCCCGAAGGCCGCCACATCCTCGGCCGTCTCTTCCGTAAAAGGATGCCAGTACCGCATGGCGATGAAGACCCTTGCCTCATCCCCGGCCAGGCGCGCGTTCAGCACCGCCTCCAGCGCCTCGGCCTGACGGCGCGTGCCCGGCAACAGGGGCGAACCGCCCCCCATCAGGGCATAGTTGGCCTGGGCGCTGGTTTCGCGCCGGCTGGAGATCAGCTTGGCCAGAGGCGTCCGCGCAAATCCCGGCAGGCCGATGATGGCCGGGTCATTGAACAGGTTGAACAGGAAAGGCTTCACCGAGGCCTGATCGTCGGGCCCGCCCAGATTGAACAGCACCACCGCGATACGGCGGCCTTGCGAGGTTTGGGTCATTGGGCGCCGATCCTTTTGAGAACCCGTTCGACATGGTCGATGGGCACGTCCGGCAATATGCCATGACCCAGGTTGAACACCCACGGCCCCTGGCCCCAGGCCTCCACCAGCTGATCCACCCGGCGGTCCAGCAGTTCGCCCCCGGCGCGCAGCAACAGGGGGTCCAGCGCGCCCTGGATCGGCTTGATCTGCTGCACCCTTTTGCCGACCTCCAGCGGGCAGGCGGTGTCCAGGGCGACGGCGTCGACCTCAACCTCCTGCGCATATCGCTCTGCAAGCGCCGCAGAGCCCCGTGGGAAGCCGATCAGGGGCACGGTGACACCCAGCTCCCGCGTACGCCTCACAAGCGCCTGGTGGGGCTTCAGGACCAGTCTTTCAAACAGGTCGTCCGGCAGCCCCTCGGCCCAACTCTCGAAGATCTTCAAAACCTGGGCGCCGGCGTCGGCCTGCATCTTCAGATACCGGGCCGTGGCCTCGACCAGAACCTCCAGGGTTTCGTCCACCCGACGGGGGTCGGCATAGGCGTAGGTCCGGGCCTGGGCGCGCTCGCCCTTGCCGATGGTCCGGGCCTCTCCATCCAGCATATAGGTCGCCACCGTCCAGGGCGCGCCGGCGAAACCGATCAGCGTCCGCTTAGGCTCCAGGGCCTTGCGCACGATCGACAGGGTCTCGCCCACCGACGACAGATACTCGCCGGCGGCGGGGGCCAGTTCCGCCATTCGACCAGGAATAGGCATTTCGCCGAGACGCGGCCCCTCGCCGGTCTCGAACCAGACGTCCTGACCGAGGGCGCGGGGGATCAGCAGGATGTCGGCAAAGACAATGGCCGCGTCAAAACCGAACCGACGCATCGGCTGAAGCGTCGCCTCTGCCGCCATCTCGGGGTTCAGACAGAAGGCGATGAAGTCCGGCGCCTCGGCACGAAGGCGACGATACTCGGGCAGATACCGTCCCGCCTGGCGCATGAACCAGACCGGCGGACGGTCCAACGTCTCTCCTCGGAGAGCCCGGATCATCACGGGGGTCTGAACGGCGTTCTGGGTCGGATCGGTCATGCCGGACGATTAAGGTCACAGCCCCCCGCTCTCAATCCCTAATCAGATTTAGAATTAAAAGATTCGAAGTGGCAGGTAGGGCGGTGGAACGGCGGGGATGATTGGGGCGGCGGCCGCGGAACAAAAGCGGATATCCACGAGGGCTCAAACCCGATCGGGGATGCGGAACAGGACTATCCAGCCAGTGGACAATCCCTAACGAAACCTTAACGCCAAAGGGTTTGCGGGGGGATGCGGCTGTGAACGGGGTAAACCGGCGTTAACCCTTCATTAGGATTTTCCACAGCGATGGCGAAACCGGTTTTCCGCCTTGGGATGAACCGGGGTTGGATCGTCGTCGCCATCCACCCTCATCCCCGCTCGCGGTCGGATCGATCAGGCGTTAAGGAGAACGGCGCCCCGACGGTCCCCCGCCGTCCCCAAGGCGCCCTGAGTCTGTCAACAGGGAGTCGACCCATCGCATGAGCCCCGCGCGACCTACCGGCGCCCGCCCCGGTCCAGCCCGTCTGGCGACCTATTTCCATGTGCACCTGGTGTCAGACTCGACCGGCGAGACCCTGAACGCCATGGCCAAGGCGGTGACGGCCCGGTTCGACGGGGTCATTCCGATCGAGCACATCTACGCCCTGGTGCGGTCGGAGAAGCAGATGGAGCGGGTGTTGCAGGAGGTGGAGGCCGCGCCCGGCGTGGTTCTGCACACCCTGGTGGATCGCGATCTGCGCGAACAGCTGGAAGAGGGCTGCCGTCGTCTGGACATGCCTCAGATCGGCGCCCTGGATCCCCTGGTCGGCGCCATGTCTCGTTATCTGGGCGCGGCCCTGTCGACCCGCGTGGGCGCCCAGCACGCCCTGGACCACGACTATTTCAACCGGATCGCCGCCCTGGACTTCGCCATGGCCTATGACGACGGCCAGGGCTCGCTGGAACAGCTGGAAGGCGCTGATGTCGTCCTGTGCGGCGTCAGCCGGACGTCCAAGACCCCGACCTGCATCTATCTGGCCCACCGCGGCATCCGCGCCGCCAATGTACCCCTGGTGCCGGGGCAGGAGGACGGCGAGCGGCTGACCCAGCTGAAGAACCCCCTGGTCATCGGCCTGACCGTCTCGCCCGACCGTCTGGTCCAGATCCGGCGCAACCGGATCGACAATCTGAACGCCAGCCAGTCCTCCAACTATACCGACCAGGACGCCGTTCGCGACGAGACCATTAAGGCCAAACGCGCCTTCGCCCGCCGCGGCTGGCCCACGATCGACGTCACCCGTCGCTCGGTCGAGGAGACGGCCGCCGCCATCACCAACCTGCTCAGCGAGCATCGCAACCACAAGATCGGAACGAGCTGGTAGATGATCATTTCCGCTGCGCTATCGCCCTTTGGGCTGCTTGAGCGCCGACCCCTGATCCTGGCGTCCAAGAGCGCCGCCCGCCGGGCCATGCTGGAAAACGCCGGCGTCCCGTTCGAAGTCCGCGTCGCCGATGTCGACGAGGACGCAATCAAGGCCGTCTCGACCGATCTGAACCCCGCCGCCCTGGCTGTGCGCCTGGCCGAGGCAAAGGCCCTGGCCGTCTCGCGTGATGACGAAACCGCCTGGGTGCTGGGCTCGGATCAGACCCTGGCCTTCGACGGCGGCCTGATTTCCAAGGCCAAATCGCTCGACGCCGCTCGAGACCGGCTGAAATCGATGCGTGGCCGTACTCACCACCTCCACTCCGGCGCCGCCCTAGCGGTGAAGGGCCAGATCGTCTGGTCCGGCGTGGACACGGTCGAGATGCGGATGCGCGACTTCTCTGACGCCTTCCTCGACGCCTATCTGGCCGCCGAGGGCGAGGCCCTGATGGCCTGCGTCGGCTCCTACCGGCTCGAAGGCGTGGGCTCCCAGCTGTTCGAGGCGGTCGACGGCGACTATTTCACCGTTCTGGGACTGCCCCTGTGGCCGGTCCTGGCCGAGCTGCGGCGCGCCGGAGTCCTGCCCGCATGAGCCGTCATCGCATCACGGGGGCGGCCATGGTCGCGGGGATCGCCGGCAATCCGGTGGCCCATTCCCTCAGCCCCGTCATCCACAACGCCTGGCTGGCGGCCGGCGACATCGACGGCGCCTATGTGCCCTTCGCTCCCGCAGACGCGTCAGGATTTGAGGCCCTGGTGGCTGCTGGCCGCGCCGGTCTGATCCTGGGCCTCAACGTCACCGCCCCGTTCAAGGAACAGGCCTTCGCCCTGGCGGATCAGGCCACTCCGGCGGCGCGTCTGACCGCGTCGGCCAATATCCTGACGTTCGACTCCGGCCGGGTCTCCGCCGACAGTTCGGACGGCGTGGGCCTGATGCTGGGTCTGAAGGAACAGGCGCCGGATCTGGACCTCGCCGGCCGCCCGGTCGTCATGCTGGGCGCCGGGGGCGCGGCGCGGGCGGGAGCCGGGGCCCTGGTCGAGGCCGGGGCTCAGGTACGGATCGTCAATCGCTCGCCGGATCGGGCTGAGGCCCTGGCCGCCGATCTGGGCGCTTCGGTCCGGGTCATGTCGTCGGCCGAAGCCCTCGACGGCGCGGTGCTGGTGATCAACGCCCTCAGCGTTCAGCCGGATCTCGATTTCGACGCCGTCGCGCCGGGCACGGTGATGATGGACATGACCTACAAGCCCCTCGCCACGCCCTTCCTGACAGCGGCGCGGGCGCGCGGCCTGCCGACCGTGGATGGCCTGGCCATGTTGATCGGCCAGGCGGCGCCCTCGTTCCAGGCCCTGTTCCGCCGCCCGCCCCCGCCGCTGGACCTGCGCGCCCTGCTGACGACGCATCTGAGCAAAGCGACATGATCCTGCTGGGCCTCACCGGCTCCATCGGCATGGGCAAGTCGACCACGACCGCCATGTTCGCCGATCTGGGAGCGGTGGTGTGGAACGCCGACAACGCCGTGCATCGGCTCTATGCGCCCGGCGGCGCGGCCGTCGAACCGGTCGGCGCCGCCTTCCCCGGCGTGGTCGTGGACGGCGCCGTGGACCGCACCCGCCTGGCCGAGGCCCTTGGCCATGACGAAACCGCGTTTCGCCGGCTGGAATCCATCGTCCATCCTCTGGTGGCCCAGGGCCGGGCCGCAGACCTGGAGGCCGCGCGGGCCGCTGGCGTGAAACTGGCGGTCCTCGACATCCCCCTGTTGTTCGAGACCGGCGGCGACGCCCATGTGGACGCCGTGGTCGTGGTCACCGCCGACCCGGCGATCCAGGCCGAGCGCGTCCTGGCCCGCCCGGGCATGACCCGCGACCGGTTCGAAGCCATCCTGGCCCGCCAACTGCCCGACGCCGAAAAACGCGCCCGCGCCGACTTCATCATCGATACGGGCCGCGGGCTCGAGGCCGCCCGCGCCGAGGTCGCCGCCGTCGTCGAAACTGTGCTGGATCCGGCGTGGATATCTCCCCGTCACGGCAAGGCCGGCCTTTCGTAAAGCGACGAACGACTCCATTAAGGGGCAATGGCCCGCGAGATTGTTCTGGATACCGAAACCACCGGCTTCGACCCCAAGACGGGCGACCGGCTGATCGAGGTCGGCTGTATCGAGATTCAGGACCTGCTGCCGACCGGCCGCACCTTCCACCGCTTCGTCAATCCGGAACGCCTGATCCCGCCCGATGCGATCCGGGTCCACGGCATCACCGACGACAAAGTCAAGGACGCCCCCAAATTCCATGAGATCGCCGACGATCTGATCGAATTCATCGGCGATGCGCAGATGATCGCGCACAACGCCGCCTTCGACCGCAACTTCATCGACTTCGAATACAAGCTGTGCGGCCGGCCGATCACCGGCGAGGCGCGCTGGATCGACACCCTGAAACTGGCCCAGAGCCGGTTTCCCGGCATGCCCAACTCGCTGGACGCCCTGTGCAAACGGTTCAAGGTGTCGCTGGTCGAACGCACCCTGCACGGCGCCCTGATCGACGCCCGTCTGCTGGCCGAGGTCTATCTGGAGCTTCGCGGCGGTAAGGAGCGGGTGCTGGACCTGTCCTCGGCCCCGGTCGCGGGACGGGATGCGTCCGGCGTGATCCAGGCCGCCGCCTATGGCGCCCGCCCTCGCCCGCTGGCGATGCGCTCAACGCCGGACGAACAGGCCGCCCATCTCGCCTTCCTGGCCGAGGTGCTCAAGGACCGGTCCCTGTGGGACGCCTATGGGATCAAGGCCGAGGAAGAAGCGGCCTAGGGAATTCTCCCTCCCCTTCATGGGAAGGGGCGGCGCAGCCGGGGTGGGGCCGTCAGGACCTCGCTCGCGCCCTTTCGAGCCCCACCCTGATCGCTGCGCGATCGTCCCTCCCCATGAAGGGGAGGGAGAAACTTACGCCTGGCCCGTTTCGACCGGCTGCTGAGCGATCTGCTGCTGGCGGGCGATATAGATGGCGGCGAAGTCGATCGGGTCCAGCATGAAGGGCGGATAGAAGCCGCCGTCCGCCGTGGCGCGCGAGATGATCTCGCGGGCGAACGGGAACAGATAGCGCGGGCATTCGATTAGCAGCAGCGGCTCGATGTCCTTCTCCTGGACATTGGCCAGCTGGAACAGGCCGCCATAGACCAGCTCGACGTGGAAGACCGCCTGGCTCTCGTGGCTGGCCTTGATCGACAGCTTCAGATCCAGTTCGAACAGGCCGTCCGGACGGCCCTGGGCCGACATTTCGACGCCCAGGTCGATGGCCGGCTTGCCGTCGATGCGCAGGGATTCCGGCGCGCGCGGGTTCTCGAACGAGAAGTCGCGGACATATTGCGCCAGGATGCGGAAGCCGGGACCGGCGGGTTGACCCTGCTGCGGCTGGCCCTGCGTCGGGGCGTTGGTGTCGGCGGGCGGAGCGGCGTCGGTCATGGGCGTCTTCGATTACGGGAAAGGGCCGATTGGGCCGGGAATAAGGCGCCGCGACTACCACGGCGAGACGCTTGGCCGCAACGTCGCTTGCTCGCCAGGGGGGCGCATCGCCTTGCGTCCTCCTATATGAGACCCTAATCGTCTCCATGGCGCATTCTCGCTCGCGCGCCGAAAGTCAGGAAGTCCCCTTGCCGGTCCAGTTCCAGATCGTGATCTTCGCCGTCATCGCGGCGGTTGTCCTGTTCCAGCTCTATAATGTGCTGGGCAAAAGGGTCGGCCGTCAGCCGCAGGAGGACGCCAAGGCCCTCCCGCCGTCGCCGACCGCCACGCCCGAGGCCTCCAAGACCCCGGCGCTGGACGCTGCGACCCTGGCCTCCATCGCCGGGTTGAAGGCGCGCGACCCGGCCTTCGACCCCAACCGTTTCGTCGAGGGTGCGCGGCAGGCCTATGAGACCATCGTTCGCGGCTACGCCGCCGGCGACCGCGCGGCCCTGACGCCCCTGCTGACCCCCAATGTCATGGCCTCGTTCGACGCCGGCATCGCGGCGCGCGAGACGCGCGGCGAGACCGAGACCGTCGAATTCCTCTTCCCGCCCCGCGCGGACCTGGAAGGCGCCACTGTCCAGGGCGACAAGGCCGTGGCCAAGGTCCGCTTCCTGGCCGAACTGCGCAGCCGCGTGACCAAGGCCTCGGGCGAAACCGCCGATTCCGTCACGGGCGAGCCCCTGGTCGAGGAACGCCGCACCGCCGAACACTGGACCTTCGAACGCACCCTCGGGGCCGCTGATCCCAACTGGGTCCTGGCCCGCGTCGAGCCGGCCAACGCCTGATGTCGGCGGCCAGGAAGGCGGCGCCCAGGCGGGTCTTGCGCTGGGCGCCGACGCTTGCGTCGGTCCTGGCGGCCGCCGCCTGTTCGACCGCTCCGACGACCCCGACTCCGACGGCGCCGGCCACGCCGGGAACAGGACCCCAATCCGGGCCTACACCCTATATTCCCTCGCCGACGCCGGACGCGCCTCTCCCCCCCTCGCCGTCCGACGCCGTTAGCCCGGCTGTCCTGCCCGGCTGGAATGACGAAGATCACCTCGCCGCCTTCCGCGCCTATGCCGAAGGCTGCAGCGCAGCGCGGGATATGGCCGGTCGAACGGTCTGCGCCCGCGCCCGCGCCCTGTCCGCAGGCCCGGCCTTCTCCCCCAGCGCCGCCCGCGCCTTTTTCGAGGCCAACTTCAGCGCCGTGCCTGCACGCACCCCTGACGGGTCGCCGGGGCTGCTGACCTCCTATTTCGCACCCGAATATCCGGCCCGGCGCATCCCGGACGCCGAGTTTTCGGCCCCCGTCCTGCCCAAGCCCGCCGATCCGCGCAGCGCCGGCGACCGGGCGACCATCGAAGCCCAGGCTCGTCCCGACCAGGCCCTGGCCTGGATGCGGCCCGAAGATCTGTTCTTCCTCCAGATTCAAGGCTCCGGATATCTGACCTTTGAGGACGCGACGCGCGCCCGCGCCGCCTACGCCGCCGACAACGGCCGGCCCTTCGTCGGCATCGCCCGGCCGATGGCCCGCCAGGGCCTGCTGCCGGAAAACGGTACGTCCGGCGACGCGATCCGGGGCTGGCTGGCCGATCACCGGGGGTATGAAGCCCAGGGGGTGATGGCCCTGAACCCCCGCTACATCTTCTTCCGCCTGGATCCGGACGACAACGGCCATCCGCCCGGAGCGGCGGGCATTCCCCTGACCGAGCGCCGCGCCATCGCGGTCGATCCGTCCCACTGGCGCTATGGCGAACTGGTCTGGATGGAGGCCGATGGCGGTAATCTGCGCGGCGCCACGGCCTCCTATCGCGGTCTGGCCATGGCGCTGGACACCGGCTCGGCCATCCGCGGCCCGGTCCGCGCCGACCTCTATATGGGCCGGGGCGACGCCGCCGGCGCCGAGGCCGGAACCGTGCGCCACCCCCTCCACATGTGGCGGCTGGTCCCCAAGTGGTGAAGCACGCAAAAACCCTCTCCCGCCGGGAGAGGGCTTGAGCACACGGCGGCGAAGCCGTCGTCCTTGTGCGACCCGAAGGGCGGCGCGAAGCAGCCAAAGGGTGAGGGGCCCAGTGGTGCGAACTGGCCCACCGGCTGACCCCTCATCCGGCCCTTCGGGCCACCTTCTCCCGCAAGGGGAGAAGGAACCCCGTCACGCCACCGTCAGCTTGACCGAGATATTGCCCCGCACCGCGTGCGAATAGGGGCAGACCGAATCCGCCTCTTCCACCAGGGCCAGGGCCGCATCGCGATCGACGCCCGGCAGGCTGGCTTCCAGTTCGACCTCCAGGCCGAAGCCCTTGTCGCTGCGCGGGCCGATGCCGACCGTGGCCTTGATCGTCGCCTCGGCCGCCGCCTGGGCCTGGCCCTTCTGCGAGGCCACCAGCTTCAGGGCGCTGAGGAAGCAGGCCGCGTAGCCGGCGGCGAACAGCTGTTCCGGATTATTGCCCTTGCCGGCGCCGCCCAGCTCCTTGGGCATGCCCAGGGCGAGGTCCAGCGCGCCGTCGGTGGTGGCGACGCGGCCGTCACGGCCTCCGGTGGCGACGGCGGCGGTGCGATATAGAACAGTGATGGACATGGCGGATCTCCCTTGGGGTGATTAAACATCGTGTGCGATATAATCGCGAACGATGAGTTAGGCCGCGCTTCTCGGGTCGTCAAGCTTGCGATTAAATCGCGCGCGATTATTATTGACCGATGAGCACCCCGGCCCCCGCCCCCACGCCCGACTTCAGCACGCCGTTCGCCATCGACGACATGCTGTGTTTCGCGGCCTATTCCGCCAGCCTGGCCTTCAGTCGCTTCTACAAGCCGATGCTGGACCGGATGGGGCTCACCTATCCGCAGTTTCTGGTGTTGAGCCTGCTGTGGCGCGAGGACGACCAGACCGTCGGCCGATTGGGCGAGCGGCTGTTTCTGGAATCCAACACCCTGACCCCGCTGATCAAGCGTCTGGAGGCCGCCGACCTGGTCACGCGCGCCCGTGACGCCGCCGATGAACGGGTGGTCCGCGTCCGCCTGACCGAGGCCGGCCGCGCCCTTGCCGCCGACGCCGGCTGCCTCGCCCAGGCCGTGATGGACCAGACTGATCTCACGCCTGAAGCCATGGCCCGGTTGCGCGACGGCTTGACCACGATTCGGGACCAGCTTCGCCTCGGCGTCCAGACGGACGTCGAAGACGGTCAACGCGCCTAATTCCGAGACTATAAGAACGCGACTTCAATCGCCTGACTTAAAAGGTCCGCCTTCAACCCGGTGCCGGTCCCGGCGGGTGTAGGATGTCGCCGGGTCTTTGACATCGTCACGCCGCACCGGACTACGCGCCGGAATAGACGAAAATAGACTCCATTTTTTAGGGTGGAATGAGTCTATCCACGGCCTGGACCCTGACCGGTTCGCGCCTCTAGGCCAGATCCTCGATCTCGGCCTCGGTCAATTCGCCGGGCACGATGGTGACCGGCAGTTTGCGTCCGCCCAGCTGGGCGCCCTGTTTGATGATGGCCGAGACCAGCGGCCCAGGCCCGCGCGAACCGCTTCCGGCCGCCAGGACCAGGATTTTGATGTCCGGATCGTCCCCGACCGCCTTCTTGATCGCGCCCTGGGCCTCGCCCTTCTCGATCAGGAAGATCGGCGCGGCGCCGGACCGCTCCGTCGCCTCCTCGCCCAGCCGATTCAGCAGGGCCTCGGCCTCCTCGCGCTGCTGACGCTCGATCTCCTCGCGTACGCCCGACCAGTGGGCGTCGCTGTTGGAGGGCATGACGCGCAGCATCACCACCCGCCCCCCCGTCGAGCGCGCGCGCCGACAGGCGAACCGCAGCGCGGCCTCGAACTCGGGACTGTCGTCCACGACGACCAGGAACTTTCTCGGCATGTCGGCCTCCCCGCCTGTTCTTATCGGCCGAAGAGGCGGTGAGACGGGGCCGCCGTCAAGCCTGCACCGCCGCCGTGGCCAGATCGCGGATCGTCGCGTTCGCAATGGTCAGCTTGGCGAAGGTCCAGCCCGAACCCGACTGTTCGATCTCGTCGACCGAGGCGCGCACGCCTTCGACCGTCGCCTGTTTCGATCCGATCCAGGCGTCGACGGCGCCCTCGGCCGCGTCCTCGCTGACGCCCACCGACGGGTCTGACGCCCGGGCCACGGCCCGCGTCAGGGTCGCCTGCTCGTTCATCAGGTCCTCGATCAGGCGACGCACGGCCAGGCGATCGAAATGGTCCGCCGACGGGATGGATCCCGCCGCCGCCCGCAGCCGGTCGAAGTCGAAGGCCGCCCCGACCTGGTGATACAGGCGCGCCATGGCCGCCACGGGCCAGCCCGTCTCCTGGGCCAGATCGCCGATGTCGGAGGCGGCGACCAGCGGCCGCATGATGCCGATCCGCCGGGTCAGATCCTCCGGCGCGCCATGTTTGGCGAAGGCCTCGACCCGGCAGTCCAGACGCCCCTGTTCGAAGCGTGACAGCACGGGCGCGCCTTCGGCCTGAAGCGCGTCGGCCGTCGGCCGATAGCGATCGATCAGCGCTTGGACCGAGACCCCGGCCTTGGCGCGCCGGGCCAGCCAGAAGGTCTGGCGACGCAGGACCACGGCGATCTCACGATACAGGTCGATCTGGGCCTCGGCCGAGATCGTCCGGTCAAGGGCCGAGACTGCGTCCCAGGCCTCGTCCAGCCGGAAGACGCGCCTCGCCGCCTCAAAGGCGATGATCAGGGCCGTGGTGTCGCACTCGGCCGAGCCGCGCAGCCGGTCCGGGAAGGTCGGGCCGCACATGTTGACGACTTCGTTGGCCATGACGGTGGCGATGATCTCGCGCCGCAGCCGGTGGCTCTTCATCTGCGGTTCGAACCGCGCCAGGGCCTCGGGGAAGTAGCGGACCAGGATCTGTTCGAAGAAGGGATCCTCCGGCGCCTGGGACGCGACGATCTCTTCCGACAGCTCCAGCTTGGCGTAGGCGGTCAGCACCGCCAGCTCGGGCCGGGCCAGCGGGATTCCGGCGGCCATCATCTCCTTGACCCGGGCGTCGCCCGGCAGACCCTCGACCTTGCGGTCCAGTTTGCCGCGCGCCGACAGGGCCTGCATGAACCTCTGCTGGGCGTCCAGCGCCCCCGGTCCTTCAGACTGCTGCAGGGTCAGGGCCAGGGTCTGGTCGTAGTTGTGAGCCAGCACCTTCAGCCCGACTTCATCGGTCATCGACGCCAGAAGCGGGGTCCGTTCCTCGACCGGCAGGACGCCGTTGGTCACGGCCGACCCGACCAGGATCTTGATATTGACCTCGTGGTCCGAGGTGTCGACCCCGGCGGAGTTGTCGATGGCGTCGGTGTTCATCCGGCCGCCGCCCTGGGCGAAGACGATCCGCCCGGCCTGGGTGAAGCCCAGGTTCGCGCCCTCGCCCACAACCTTGACCCGCAGTTCGTCGGCGTTGATCCGTAGGGCGTCGGTGCCCTTGTCGCCGACCTGGGCGTCGGTCTCGGCGGCCGATTTCACATAGGTGCCGATGCCGCCCAGATACAGCAGGTCCGCCGGCGCCTTCAGGATGGCGCGGATCAGGCTGGCCGGGTCCAGTTCGTCTTCGGCGATGTCCAGCGCCGCCTTGATCTGGGGCGTCAGCTGGATCGATTTGGCGGACCGCGAGAAGACGCCGCCGCCCTTTGAGATCAAGCCCTTGTCATAGTCCTGCCAGGACGAGCGCGGCAGGTCGAACAGCCGCTTGCGCTCGGCCCAGCTGGCGGCGGGGAAGGGCGTGGGGTCGATGAAGATGTCGCGATGGTCGAAGGCGGCGATCAGCTTGGTCGCCTTGGACAGCAGGGCGCCATTGCCGAAGACGTCGCCCGACATGTCGCCGACGCCGACCATGGTGAAGGGCTCGGTCTGGATGTCCCAGACCTTGTCGCGCGGACCGATCTCGCGGAAGTGGCGCTTGACCGCCTCCCAGGCGCCGCGCGCCGTGATGCCCATGGCCTTGTGGTCATAGCCGATCGAACCGCCGCTGGCGAAGGCGTCGCCCAGCCAGAAGCCGTAGGCCGCCGAAACCCCGTTGGCGATGTCCGAGAAGGTCGCCGTGCCCTTGTCGGCGGCGACGACCAGATAGGGATCGTCCTGCTCCCAGGCGACGACATGGGCCGGACGCGTCACCGACCCGTCGGCGGCGATATTGTCGGTGATGTCCAGCAGGCCGGACAGGAAGGTGCGATAGGCGCGGATGGCCTCGCCCTGAATGGCCTCGCGGTCGGTCGTCCGGGGCAGTTGCTTGGGATAGAAGCCGCCCTTGGATCCGACGGGCACGATGACCGCATTCTTGACCTGCTGCGCCTTGACCAGGCCAAGCACCTCGGTGCGGAAGTCGTCGCGACGATCCGACCAGCGCAGGCCGCCCCGCGCCACGGGGCCGAAGCGCAGGTGAACCCCCTCCACATGGGGCGCCCAGACGAAGATTTCGCGATAGGGCTTGGGCAGCGGCAGATCCTCGAGCTCGCGCGAGGCGATCTTGATCGAGATGTGCGGCTTGGGCAGGCCGTCGGCGTCCAGCTGGAAGTAGTTGGTCCGCTTGATCGCCCCGATCAGGGCGGCCATGCGACGCAGCGCCTTGTCGTGATCCAGGCTCTTCACGTCCTGCAGCAGGGCGTTGATCTTGGCGTTCAGCGCCGCGACGGCCGCCTCGCGGGTCTCCACCGCCCCGTCGATCGGATCGAACTTCGCCTTGAACAGCGATAGCAGGGCCCGGGACACGTCCGGGTACTCCCGAAGCGCCTCTTCCTGCACCGCTTGGGACGGGTCCAGGCCGGTCTGCTGGCGATAGCGGGCCAGGGCGCGGATCAGGGCGGCCTCGCGCCATTCGACGCCCAGTTCGACGACCAGACGGTTGAAGCCGTCGCTCTCGGTGCGGCCGTTCCAGACGGCGGCGAAGGCGCGCTCGAACGGGCCCTTCACATCGGCGAACACCAGTTCCTCGCCGCGCGGATCCTCCATCAGGAACTCATGGACGTGGATCTCGTCCGCACCCAACGGCCGGATCGGATAGCCGTATTCCTCCAGGGTCTTCAGACCCATGTCGGCCATGATCGGCAGGACGTCGGACAGGGGAACCGCGGGACCGCGCCGATACAGCTTGAACCGGAACTGCAGGCGGCTGTCCTCGGCGTTGCGGAAGGCGCGAACCACGACAGGTTCTCCGGCGCCGACCTGACCGGTCGCGTTCAGCCGGTCCATCTCGCCCAGATCGATCGCGGCCTCGTCGGCGTCATAGCGGTCGCGATAGGCGGCGCCGAAGGCGCGGGCCCAGCGGGTGCTCAGCGGCCCGACCTCGACATCGGTCACATCCGCACGGCGCAGGGCGCTTTCGAACCGCTCGACCCAGCCGCGACCCGCCTCGGCGACGTCGTGTTCCAGCTGGCCCGCATCGGGGGTCGGGTGATCGCCCGGCGTCACGCCGATGATGAAATGGACCCGCACCAGAGGGGCGTCGGACAGTTGCGGATACCAGGCCGAGATCCGGCCGCCCCAGGCGCGGGCGACGATCTGGCCGATCCGCTCGCGCACCGCCGCGTCGAACTTCTCGCGCGGGATGAAGCACAGGACCGAAACGAACCGGTCGAACGGATCCTGCCGCGAGAACAGGCGGATGCGCGGTCGGTCATACAGGTGGAGAATGCCCAGGGCGATGGACAGCAGCTCGTCCTCGCCGATCTGGAACAGCTCGTCGCGCGGATAATTCTCGAGGATGTTGCGCAGCCGTTTCTCGTTGTGGCTGCCCGGCGCCTTGTCCGCGCGAGCCATCACATTGGCCACCTTGCGTCGGATCAGCGGGGTCTCGGTCGCCAGCTGGTCATAGGCGTCGGAGGTGAACAGGCCGACGAACCGGGTCTCGCCCGTCGCCTTGCCGTCCGGGCCGTAACGCTTGACCCCGACATAGTCCATGTAGGCGCGGCGGTGGACCCGCGACCGGGCGTTGGCCTTGGCGACGGTGACGGGTTCGCTCAGGTCCAGCTGGCGGCGCATCTGGCGCGTCAGCACGGCCGGCTCGGAGGCGCGGCGCAGGACGGTGCGCTCGGGATCGGCCAGAATGCCCAGGCCGGCGCTCGACTGGCTCAGCGGGGCCTCGGCCTCGTAATCCCCCTCAGCGTTCAGCGGATAGTCGTAGTCGCGGGCGCCCAGGAAGACGAAATGATCGCTCTTCAGCCATTTCAGGAAGGCGATGTTCTCGGCCAGGACGGCAGGATCGACCTTCGGCGGCGTCTCCTGCAGTCGCAGCAGGGCCTGGCGCATCAGGCCGGTCATGGCCTCATGGTCGGCGACGGCGGCGTGGACGTCGGCCAGGCATTCGGCCAGGCCCTCGCCCATGGCGTCGCGTCGTTCCTGCGGGGCGCCGTCGATCACCAGCATGATCACCGACAGGCGACGCCCCTCCAGCTCCACGACGGGATGGAACAGGGCGCGGACCGAAACCCCGGCCTCGGCCAGGGCGCCCATGACGCTGTCGACCAGGAAGGGGGCGTCCGTCTGGATGATACGGACCAGATCATAGTCCAGCGCCTGACCGTCCGCGCCCGACAGCGGGCCCACGGTAATCAGAGGCGCCGAGCCGGCGGGGTAATCCTTCGCCGCACGCCAGGAGGCCGCCAGCAGGGCGGCCAGGTCCTCGCCGTCAAGTTCGGGCGTCTCGTCGGCCGCATAGTCTTCATGGGCCTGGGCCAGGAAGGATTGTTCGGCCTTGCCGGGGGAGGTCCCCAGGATCCGCGCAAAGGAAGCTTCCAGGGCGGCCGGAGAGATCGGCTGAACCGGGGCGGGGCGCGGATCGAGGGCGGTCATGGACAATGGTCTCGGGCGACGCGGCCTTGGCCGCTGGGGCGGGCGCGCGACTGCGCGTCACATCGCTGACTAGGCCAGGTCTGGTCGCTCGTGAAGCCCCTGAAGACCGAAGAGTCTTCTGAACAGTGTTCAGGTTGGAAGACTTTTGCGTCGCAAAAACGAGAAGGCCGCCGAGCGGGGGAACTCGGCGGCCTGCGCGAACCGACGCGAGGGGAGGGGAAGGTGCGTCGGTCGCTTCGCCGCGGTTCGGAGGGGAATGTCCCGCGGCGTCGATAAGGGAAATGGGAAGCCTTTCGGCCGGTTCAAGGGACGCAAGCGCGGCTTTTGGCGCGACCCGGCGCCGCAGGGCTCAGGCCTCCTTTTCGGCCGTCTTGCTTGTGGGGGTCTTGGCTCCAGCCTTCGCCTTGCCTCGCCCCTCGTCGGCATAGGGCTCGCCGTCGCCGGACAGCAGGATCGCCATCCAGCGCGAGCCCTGGAACTCGGCCAGGATCGCCATGGCCATGACGGCCAAGGGGGTCGACAGGAACATGCCCACCACGCCCCACAGCTTGCCCCAGAAGGCCAGGGACAGGAGGACCACGACCGGATCGATGTTCTGGTTGTCGCCCTGCATGCGCGGCTGAACCAGATTGCCGACAATGAAGAGAATAGTCTGAAGTCCGACCAGCAGGATCAGGGCGGGCCAATAGCTGGGGAACTGCACCAGGGCGAACAGGGGGGGCGCCAGTCCCGCCACGGCCCCGCCCAGCACGGGAATGAAGCCGACGATGAAGATGACGAAGGTCCAGAACTCGGCGTTCTGAAGGCCGACGGCCCGCATCAGGATCCAGGCCGCCAGACAGATCATGGCCCCGGTGACGGTCTGGACCCAGATATAGCCCTCGACGCCGCCGCGCACCCGTTCGAACACGGCGACCGCTTCGTCGCGTTGAGCCTTTTGGGGGAACATGGCGACGATCTTGCGCCGGAAGCCGATCTGCGAGGCCAGCAGAAAGCCGAGATAAACCATGACGAAGAAGGCCCCCGAGGCGATCCCCTGGACCTGGATGGCGATCGAGGCGACATAGCCGCGAATATCGACGCCGTTGATCAACTCCTGCGCCGTCGGCGGATTGTCCAGCCGCACCATGCCATAGACGTCGCGGATGATCTGATCGATGCGCGGCCCGATGTTCTGTGACACGCCGGAGGCTTCGCCGAAGAACCCCGCTGCGCCGTTCACGATGATGGCGATGGAGGCGAAGAAGGCCAGAACAACCAGCACCAAGGCCGCGATGCCGGCCCAATGGTCGTTCAGCGGGGTCCGGGCGGCCACTGATCGCTTCACCCCGTCGATCATGATCAGCAGGAACATGGCCATGGCCAGAGGCGTCAGTATGTCTCGAAGCCAGTATATGGCCGCGCCCGCCGCGACGGTCGCGATCAAGGCGGCGGCGTTCCGTGAGACGGCCGACGCCTGCATGGTGATGGGACTTTTCATGACGATCCTTGTCGGCGGCTCGCCGAGCGGCGTCAACACGTGCGAACAGCGGCGGTTCCGGCGCGCGAGGGTCTGCGCTAGACCTTGGTCATCCCTCTGGAGACCTATCGATGTCAGAAGTTCCTTCCGGCCTCTTCCTCGGCCAGTCTGACGCCGCTCAGCCGGAAACCCTTCTGTTTCACCGGGCAAACCGTCATGGGGTGATCGCGGGGGCGACCGGAACCGGCAAGACGGTGACCCTGCAGATCATGGCCCAGGGGTTCTCGGACGCCGGCACGCCGGTCTTCTGCGCCGATGTGAAGGGCGACCTGTCGGGGATTTCGCAGGTCGGCGCTCCGAACGAGAAGCTGCTCGCCCGCGCGGCCGACATGGGCCTGACCCTGACGCCGCGCGCCGCGCCGACGGTGTTCTGGGACCTGTACGGCCAGAAGGGTCATCCAATCCGTACGACCGTGTCCGAGATCGGTCCTGTTCTGATGGCCCGGATGCTGGACCTGAACGAGGTTCAGGAAGGCGTGATGACGGTGGTCTTCCATATCGCCGACAAGGAGGGCCTGCTGCTGCTGGACCTCGACGACCTGCGCAGCCTGCTGGCCTATGTGGGCGAGAACGCCGAGCGGATCGGCCGCGAGGTCGGCAACGTCGCCCCCGCCTCGATCGCGGCGATCCAGCGCGCCCTGCTCCAGCTGGAACAGCAGGGCGGATCGGCCTTCTTCGGCGAACCGGCCCTGAAGCTGGAGGACATGATCCGCACCGGCCTGGACGGGCGGGGTCAGGTCAATATTCTGGATTCCACCCGGCTGATGAACAGTCCGCGCCTGTATGCGGCCTTCCTGCTTTGGCTGCTGTCCGAACTGTTCGAACAACTGCCGGAAGTGGGCGACCCGGAAAAGCCGCGCCTGGTCTTCTTCTTCGACGAGGCCCACCTGCTGTTCAACGACGCGCCGCGCGCCCTGCTGGAAAAGGTCGAACAGGTGGTGCGGCTGATCCGGTCCAAGGGGGTTGGCGTCTATTTCGTCACCCAGAACCCGGCCGATATCCCTGACAGCGTCCTGGCCCAGCTGGGCAACCGCATCCAGCACGCGCTCCGCGCCTATACGCCGTCCGAACAGAAGGGGCTGAAGGCTGCGGCTCAAAGCTTCCGCGTCAATCCCGATTTCGACACGGCCGAGGCCATCCAGGCCCTGGGGGTGGGCGAGGCCCTGGTGTCGGTTCTGGACGAGAGGGGCGCGCCCACCGTCGTTGCCCGCACCAAGATCCGTCCGCCCGCGTCGCGCCTGGGCCCGGCGACCGAGGCCGAACGCGCGGCTATCATCGCCGCCAGCCCGGTGCGTGGTCTCTACGACCAGGTGCTGAACCGCGAGTCGGCCGAGGAAATCCTCGCGGCGCGCCATGCCGCTGCGGATCAGGCGGAAGCCCAGGCCAAGGCTGATGAAGCGGCGGCGAAGACGCGCGCCAAGGCGCAGGCCCGACCTGCGCCGGCGCCGCGTGCTCGCGCCTCCAATCGACAGACCCCGATGGAGGCCCTGACCAAGTCGGTGTTGCGCACGGCCGGATCGACCCTCACCCGCGAACTGCTGCGGGGCGTGTTGGGCGGGCTGCGACGCCGTTAAGGCTTGCAACCTGACGGTCGCGTGCGCATCTCCCGCCCATGTTCATCCAGACCGAACCCACGCCCAACCCGAACGTGCTGAAATTCCTGCCGGGACGCGATGTCTCGCCGCTGACGGTGCTGGATTATCGCACCATAGACGAGGCCACCGCCTCGCCTCTGGCCGAAGCCCTGTTCGAACTCGAAGGCGTCGACGGCGTCTTCTTCGGCGCCGACTATGTGTCGGTGACGCGGAACGAGCGCGGACCGGACTGGTCCGAGATGAAGGCCCCGATCCTGGGCGTGATCATGGATCATTTCGTTTCCGGTCGTCCCCTGACCCGCGAAGGCGCCGAAGCCGAGGGCCATGCGGAGGACGACAGCGAGATCGTCGCCGAGATCAAGGCCCTGCTGGACAGCCGCATTCGCCCGGCCGTGGCCCAGGACGGCGGGGACATCCTGTTCGATTCCTTCGACGAGGCGACCGGCGTGCTGAGCCTGCGGATGCGCGGCGCCTGTTCCGGCTGCCCCTCGTCTTCGGCGACCCTGAAGGCAGGCGTCGAGCAGATGATGCGCCACTATGTACCGGAAGTGACGCGGGTCGAGCAGACCGTCTGATCGCCTGAGGCGTTTTCGTTCTCGCCACACGTGCGTCGGTGCGTCATCTATGATGCGACATGCCGCGTTTCGTTCCTGATCCTGAAGTCCTTCGTCTGGGCGAGGCGCTTGCTGCGTTGCGCCGCGAGCGCGGCCTGTCCCAGGCGGAGGCGGGATCGCGTTTGGACATGACCAGCCAGGGCTGGGGCCTCTATGAATCCGGCCGACGCCCGGGCCTGTTTCGTCCTGATGTGCAGCGGCGTCTGACCGGCGCCCTGGATTCGACGCCCGAGGCCCTGGCCCTGATCCTGGGCGGCGCCGCGCCGGAACCCGGTTCATTGACAACGGGTGTGGAGAGCCGGGGTCGCGATTTCGAAGTATCGACGAGGTCGAAGCGACTGGAGGTCCGCGACGACGCCCTGTCGCCCTGGGCTGAAAAGGGCGTCCTTCTTGAATATCAGCCGGGGCTATGGCCACGGGCCGGCCAGGGGTGCGTCGTGGAGACCATCGACGGGGCCGTCCGCCTCCGCTTGTTCGACAGATCCGATGCAGAAGCGATCCATGTCCGTGGCCCCGGCGCGCTGGATCGCGCTGAGGTTATCGATCGGCGGGACGTAGTGCGCCTGTCCGCCGTGATCGCCCGCCACGAGCCATGAAACGAAAAGGTTGTATGCCCGCAGGGGTTGTGCCATCTTCTCTTTTATGGACAGGACGCCCCCCTCTCGCAAAACGGCCCGCGCGGTCGAACCCCTGGATGTTGAGGTCGGCGCACGGATCGCCTCGCGACGCACGGCCTTGGGCCTGTCCCAGACCGCCTTGGGCGAGTTGGTCGGCGTCAGCTGTCAGCAGGTGCAGAAGTACGAAGGGGGCCAGAACCGGATTTCAGCGGCGCGCCTGCACCATCTGGCCTTGGCGTTGGGACTTCCGGTCGAGGCCTTCTTCCCGGAACGACCCGAGGACGCCCAGAACACGGAACTGTCCCTGATCCGGTCGCTTGCCGAAACGCCCGAGGGCCGGGCCATGGCCAGCGGTTTTTCCCGTATCGAGGATCGGGCGGTCCGGCGCGCCCTGACACGACTGGTGGAGGTTCTGGCGAGAGCCGCCTAGAAGGCGGGCATGAGACTTCTGGTGATTGATACGGCGCTCGGCGCCTGCACGACGGCGGTGTTCGAGGACGACCGTCCCATGGCCGTCCGGTTCGAGCCCATGACCAAGGGCCATCAGGAGCGGCTGGGGGGGCTGGTGCGCGACGTCATGGCCGAGGCCGGCGTAGCGTTCGAAGGCCTGGACCGCGTCGGCGTCACGGTCGGACCCGGCTCCTTTACCGGGTTGCGGGTCGGGCTGGCCTTCGCCCAGGGTCTGGGCGCGGCCCTGGATCGACCGGTCGTCGGGGTGTCGACGCTGGACGGGCTGGCGGCGTCGCTCGAACAAGCCGAAACGCCGGTCGCGGCCCTGATCGACGCCCGTCGGGGCCAAGTCTATGCCAAACTGTTCAGCCACGGTGTGGCTGTCGGCCCGGACGAAGCCCTGCCGCTGGACGAGGCGGCGCGGCGAATAGCTGCTCAGGGCGACGGCGTTCGTCTGGTCGGCAACGGCGCCGCCGTGCTGGTCGAGGCCTTTCCTGATCTGGGCTTCGCAGCCATGGACGCCCGCGTGGCGCCTGCGCCCGAAGCGCTGGCCCGATTGGTCCGAGCGGCCGATCCAGACCGCCACCCGCCCCGTCCGCTTTATCTTCGCGCGCCGGACGCCACCCCGCCCAGCCGTCTGCCGGGCCAGCCGCGCCAGCCCGCCTCATGACCGCCGCCGATCCCGCGCTTCTGGCCCGACTTCACGCCCAGGCCTTCGCCGCGCCGTGGAGCGAGGCGGAGTTTGCGGATCTGCTGAACCAGGCGGGCGTCTTCGCCGTGATTGAACCGGACGGCTTCATCTTGATCCGCGTCGTGCTGGATGAGGCGGAGATCCTGACCTTGGCCGTCAGACCCGAGGCGCGGCGCGCGGGCCTGGGCGGCCGCTTGACGGGGCAGGGGGCTTTGACCGCAGCCGCAGCCGGCGCCGTGCGACTGTTTCTGGAAGTGGCGGAAGACAATGCGGCGGCCCGCGCCCTCTATGATCGTGCCGGCTTTCGCCAGATCGGTCGGCGGAAGGCCTATTATGCGGCTCCAGACGGCCGCCGCACCGACGCTTTGGTGCTCGGCCTGGACCTCCGGAATAATCCCGACAAGGCGCCGCTTCCCTGAAGCGATCCAAACCCCTATTCTAGGTTTATGGACCGGATCGAAAAACTCTGCGCCGACCGCGGCATGCGTATGACCGAACAGCGTCGGGTGATCGCCCGCGTGCTGTCCAACGCCGAGGATCACCCCGACGTGGAGGAGCTGTATCGCCGCGCGTCGTCGATCGATCCGCACATCTCGATCGCCACCGTCTATCGCACCGTGCGCCTGTTCGAAGAGGCGGGCGTGGTCGAGAAACACGATTTCGGGGACGGCCGCAGCCGCTATGAAGAGGCGGGCGACGATCATCACGACCATCTGATCGACACCAAGACCGGCGAGGTCATCGAATTCTTCGACGCGGAGATCGAGAAGCTGAAGACCGAGATCGCCGAACGGCTGGGCTTCGAACTGATCGGCCACAAGCTCGAATTGTACGGCGTGCCGATCGAGGGCGCCGAACCGTCCAAGCGCGAAGGCCTGATCTTCAAGCGCCACGCCGCCCGGGTCGCCCCTGAAGACGTGGATGCCGGCTGAACCCCAGGCTGAACCCTGGACTTGTCGTCGTCGGTGCGGGCGATCATAAGCCCGGCATGACCGAGACCCTGGTTCCGCAAGCCGAGGCGACGCTGGACACGCCGCACAAGCGCCTGTTCATCAAGACCTACGGCTGCCAGATGAATGTCTATGACAGCGAGCGCATGGCCGATGTCCTGCGCCCGTTAGGCTATGCGGTGACGGACGACGTCAAGGCGGCGGACTTCGTGATCCTGAACACCTGCCACATTCGCGAGAAGGCGGCGGAGAAGATCTATTCCGAACTGGGCAAGATGCGCGAACTTCGCGACATCAAGCGCGAGGCCGGCGGCGACATGACCATCGCCGTCGCCGGCTGCGTCGCCCAGGCGGAGGGCGAGGAGATCATGAAGCGCCAGCCGGCGGTCGATATCGTCGTCGGCCCCCAAGCCTATCACCAACTGCCCGAGCTTCTGACCCGCACGGCGCGGGCGCGGGGCGAGCGGATCGGCGCCGACTTCGCCCCTGATGACAAGTTCGACGCCCTGCCGGCCGCCCGCTTTACCGAAGGCCCGACCGCCTTCCTGACGGTGCAGGAGGGCTGCGACAAGTTCTGCACCTTCTGCGTCGTGCCCTATACACGCGGCGCCGAATGGTCGCGTCCCCTGGCCTCGGTGCTGGAAGAGGCGCGGGCCCTGGCCGGGCGCGGCGTGCGCGAAGTCACCCTGCTGGGTCAGAACGTCAACGCCTATGACGGCGAACGGCCGGATGGCCGCAAGTCCAGCCTGGTCGAACTGGCCTACGCCCTGGCCGAAATCCCCGGACTGGACCGGATCCGCTATACGACCAGCCATCCCAACGACATGTCGGACGACCTGATCGCGGCCCATGGCGATCTGGACGCCCTGATGCCCTATCTGCACCTGCCGGTGCAGGCGGGGTCGGACCGGATCCTGCGGCTGATGAACAGGAAGCATGGGCGAGAGAAATACCTCGATCTGATCGCCCGCATCCGCGAGGCCCGGCCCGACATCGCCATGGCCGGCGACTTCATCGTCGGCTTCCCCGGCGAGACGGACAAGGAATTCGAGGACACCCTGGATCTGGTGCGCCGCGTCAACTACGCCGGGGCCTTCGCCTTCATGTATTCGCCCCGGCCCGGCACCCCCGCCGCCGGCATGGGCAAACAGGTCGAGCCCGAGGTGGCCAAGGAACGGCTGCACCGTCTGATCGAACTGCTGACCGAACAGCAGACCGCCTTCAACCTCGCCCAGGCGGGCCGCACCCTGAATGTGCTGTTCGACAAGCCGGGCCGACACGGCCACCGTCGCCAGGCGGTCGGTCGATCCCCATATCTTCAGTCTGTCCACGTCGATGACGCGGATCATCTGATCGGCCAGATCGTTCCGGTCGAGATTATCGCCGGCCAGCAGAACAGTCTGACCGGTCGGCTCGTCTCGACAGAGGCGGCGAAGAAAGAAAAGGCGGCCTAGTGGCGAGAGACTCCGAGTTCGTTCCCCTGAATGACGCTGAACTGCGTGCGGTGATCGGACCCAACAGCCGTCACGTCGCCCTGATTGAGGACGCCTTCAAGGTTCTGGTCGAGGCGCCGGGCGGCGGGGTCTCCGTCAATGGCGGCACGCGCGACCGTGCGGACGCCCGTCAGGTGATCGAGGATCTGGCCAAGCGCGCCGCCATGGGCGCGGAGGTCACTGAGGCCGATGTGCGCGCGGCCCTGGGCCAGGCGCGTGGCGGCAAGGGCACGCCGGGCATGGCGGCGGCGGGCGTGTCGCTTCCGGGCGGCAAGCGCGGCTCCATTGTGCCCAAGACCAAGGCCCAGGCCGCCTATCTGGCCATGCTGGGCCGCTGCGAGCTCAGTTTCGGCGTCGGCCCGGCGGGTACAGGCAAGACCTTCCTGGCGGCGGCCTATGGCGCATCGCTTCTGCGGCGCGGGCAGGTGGACCGGCTGGTCATCACTCGCCCCGCCGTCGAGGCGGGCGAGAAACTGGGCTTCTTGCCGGGCGATCTGAACGAGAAGGTCGACCCCTATCTGGCCCCGATCTGGGAGGCGTTGAACGACATTCTCGGCGCCGAGGACGTGCAGCGCCGCCGTGACAAGGGCGAGATCGAAGCCGCCCCTATCGCCTTCATGCGCGGCCGCACCCTCAGCCACGCCTTCGTCATCGTCGACGAGGCCCAGAACACTTCGCGGCTGCAGATGAAGATGGTCCTGACCCGGCTGGGCGAGGGCGCGCGGATGGTGGTGACGGGCGATCCCTCGCAGATCGACCTGCTGAACCCGCGTGATTCCGGCCTGGCCCACGCCCTGCGCATCCTCGACGGGGTCAAGGGCGTCGGCATTCTCAAGTTCGAGGCCTCGGATGTGGTGCGTCACGCCATGGTCGAGCGGATTGTGCGCGCCTATGACGCCGACGCCGCAAAAGGCCGCCCGGCCCCGGACCTCGAAGACCCCGCATGATCGAGATCGAAGTCGAGGCCGAGGCCTGGACCGCCGCATTGCCGGACGCCGAAGCCGTGGTGGAGACCGCTGCGAAGGCGGCCCTGGGCGCCGTCGAGGGCGACATCGTCGTCTTGCTGACCGACGACGCAGCGGTGCGCGACCTGAACGCCCGGTTCCGCGACAAGGACAAGCCGACCAATGTCCTGTCCTTCCCCGCTCCCGAAAACGCCGCGCCGCATCTGGGCGACATCGTTCTCGCCTACGGCGTCTGCGCGGCGGAGGTCGAGGCCCAGGGCAAGAGCCTGTCGGATCATCTGAGCCATCTGGTCGTGCACGGCGTTTTGCACCTCTTGGGGCGTGACCACGAGGATGACGCTGAGGCCGAAGAGATGGAGGCCGAGGAGCGCGAGATCCTGGCCCAGATCGGCGTCGCCAACCCCTACGCCGCCGATTCCTTGGTAGATGGGCAGGACTGACCTGATGTTTCCCGACGCCGTGCTCGACCGTTTCGCCGCCCGCGTGCGCGCCCTTCCGGACAAGCGACGCGCCCTGACCTGGCGATTGATCCGCATCGGCCTGGCCCTGCTGGCGGGGGCGGGGACAGCCTTGGCCCATCCGCCGTTCGGAGTGCTGATCGGCCTGCTGGGTTATCCGCTGCTGATGATCCTGTCCGAGCGATCGGACACGACGCGCGGCGCCTTCTGGATGGGGTGGCTGGCGGGGTTCGCCTATTTCTTCATCGGCTGCTGGTGGGTGGCGGAAGCCTTCTTCGTCAATCCGGAACAGGCCTGGATGGCGCCTTTCGCGGCCAGCCTGCTGCCCGCCGGCATCGGCCTGTTCTGGGGGGCGGCCTGCGCCCTCTATCGCCGGTTCGCCCCTATAGGCGTCGTCCGGGTTCTGTTGTTCGCCGCCCTGTTCTGCGCCGCCGAATGGCTGCGCGGCCATGTGCTGACCGGCTTTCCCTGGAACCCGGCCGGCGCGACCTGGCGGGCAGGCGGCGGCATGTCGCAGTTCGCCTCGGTGGTCGGGGTCTATGGGCTGAGCTTGATTACGGTCGCCGCCACCGCCGCCCTGGCGCCCCTGATCGGTCCAGGGGCGGCGCGCAGCCGCCTGGTCTCGGCGGGATTGGGCGTTCTGGCCCTGACCGCCGTCGGCGTCTTCGGCGCCGTACGTCTGGCCCAGGCCGAGCTGCAGTTCACCGACACGGTGGTTCGTCTGGTTCAGGCCGATGTGAAACAGGAGACCAAATGGTCGCCTGAGGCCTATCGCTCCATCGTGAACCGCTACGTCGCCCTGACCGGGCAGCCGGGCGCGAAGACGCCCGACGTCGTGGTCTGGCCCGAAGGCGCCCTGCCGGCCTCGGCCAATGACGTCTTCGCCTCGACGGATGCGACGGCCATCGCGGGGGCTCTGCGTCCTGGCCAAACCCTGCTGATGGGCCTGGCGCGTGGCGAGGCGGATCTGACGGCCCCCGAGGGCGCACGCTATTACAACAGCCTGTTCGCCCTGGCCGACGAGGGCGGGCCGGGCCTGCGGATCGCCGCCGTCTACGACAAGCACCGGCTGGTGCCGTTCGGCGAATATCTGCCCCTGGGCTCGATCATGACCGCCGTGGGTCTGCGCAGCCTGGTGCACATGCCCAGCGACTTCACGGCAGGCCCAACCCCTGCCCCGATCCAGATTCCTGGCGCGCCGCCCGCTCAGATCCTGATCTGCTACGAAAGCCTCTATCCCGGCTTCACGCCGGGATCTGCGGGCCGCCCGGACTGGATCGTCAACGCCTCCAACGACGCCTGGTTCGGCGCCACCTCGGGGCCGCGTCAGCATCTGAACCTGGCCTCCTATCGCGCCATCGAGACCGGCCTGCCGATCGCCCGCGCGACGCCGACGGGGATTTCGGCCATGATCGACCCCTGGGGCCGGATCGTGGACGGGGAACGGCTGGACCCCGGCGTCATGGGGGTGATCGACGCGCCGCTGCCGCGCCCGACCGGCGTCACGCCCTACGGCCGATTGGGTGACTGGCTGTTTCTGGCCGGCCTTCTGGCGGCGGGGTTCGTCGGCTTGTGGCCGTTGATCGCACGATCTAGGGTTCCCCGAATCGAACGTTGATCTGGGACGGGCAAGGTATGGCGCGAGACAAGACCGAACAGCCGCACGCCGTCGATCGCCACGTCGGCCGCCGTGTCCAGGAAAAGCGCCTCGACCTGGGCCTGACCCAGAGCGCCCTGGCGCGCGCCGTCGGCGTCAGCTTCCAACAGGTTCAGAAATACGAGAAGGGCACGAACCGCGTCTCGGCTTCGAAACTGTTCGAGATGGCCGAGTTCATGAAGGTCGAGATCCCGTTCTTCTTTCAGGGTTTCAGGGACGCTCACCCCGGACTGGGGGAAGAGGAGGCTCCCGGTTTCGATCATGAGCACAGGCCGACGAAACAGAGTGTCGAGATCGCCCGACTTGCGCCTCGTCTGCCGGTCCGGAACCAGAAGCTGATCCTGGAGATGATGCGCGAAATCCTGGGCGAGTCCGACGACAAGTCCCACTGAGGCCTCAGCCGACGGCGGTGATCTCTACCGACTGGCCGGCCACCACGGCCTCGTCCCCGACGCGTTTTCCCAACAGGGCGCGGGCCAGAGGCGAGACATGGCTGACCGAGCCCTTCGCCGGGTCCGCCTCGTCTTCGCCGACGATCCGCCAGGTCTGGGCCCGTCCGTCCTCGCGCTCGATGGAGACCCAGCCGCCGAACCTCACCCCGCCGTCGTCTTGCGTCGGCTCCATCAGCTGGGCCGAGGCGCGACGTGCGGACCAGTAGCGCAGATCCCGCGTCGCGCGCGCCATGGCGGTGCGGTCGCTCTCGATCGAACCCTGGACCTGGGCGGCGGTATAGGCCGCGCGGGCGGCGGCCAGTTCCGCCTCGATCAGGGCCAGGCCTTCAGGCGTGACCAGATTGGGATGGGGTGAGATCGGGCGGTCCGCCAGGTCGGCGGCGGTGGCTTCCAGATCTTCTTCTCGGGTGAATGCGACGCTCATGGTTCGGAACATAGCGACCCGCGTCCCTATAGCCAGCGTCGCCGCGAGCGGGCAAAGCGGGGGATGACCCAATCCAAACCTCAAGTCCATGTCATCGGCGCCGGCCCCGCGGGACTGATGGCGGCTGAACGCCTCGCCCAGGCGGGTCTGAGCATCGTGGTTCACGAGCGGATGCCGTCCGTGGCCCGCAAGTTCCTGATGGCCGGTCGCGGCGGACTGAACCTGACCCATTCGGAGCCGCTGGATCGGTTCCTGACCCGTTATGGCTCGGCCCAGGCGCCGGTTTCGCGCTGGATCGACGCGTTCACCCCTGCCGACCTGACCGCCTGGGTCGAAGAACTGGGCCAGCCGACCTTCATCGGGTCCAGCGGGCGAGTGTTTCCCGATGCGATGAAGACCTCGCCCCTGCTGCGGGCCTGGCTGGCGCGGCTGGAGGGTCTGGGCGTCGAAATCCGCACCCGGTCGCGCTGGGCGGGCTGGCGGGATGGGGCTCTGGTGTTCGAGACCCCGGATGGAGAGCGGTTGGAACGACCGGATGCGGTGGTCCTGGCCCTGGGCGGCGCCAGCTGGCCGCGCCTGGGATCGGACGGCGCCTGGAAGCCCTGGCTCGAGACCGCCGGGGTCGCCGTCGCGCCCTTCCGCCCCGCCAATGTCGGCTTCGACCTCGCCTGGTCCCCGCTGTTCCGCGATCGGTTCGCCGGTCAGCCGCTGAAGGGCGTCGCCGTGACCCATGGGGAAAAGACAGCGCGCGGCGAGGCCATGATCGCGCGGTACGGCCTCGAAGGGGGCGCCATCTACGCCCTGTCGGCCGTGCTGCGGACGTCGGTAGAGACGGACGGGCGGGCGGATGTCCATATCGATCTGAAGCCGGATGTCGCGGTCGGCAAACTGACCGACCGGCTGTCGAAGCCCCGCGGCAAGGCCAGCCTATCGAACCATCTGCGCAAGGTAGTCGGGCTCGAGTCGGCCGCCGTCGCCCTGCTGTATGAAGCCGGCCCCCTGCCGGTTTCGCCCCGCGCCCTGGCCGAGCGGATCAAGGCCATGCCGTTGACGCTGACGGGAGTCCAAGGGCTGGAACGCGCCATCTCTTCGGCCGGCGGGGTGGTGCTGGAGGGCGTCGACGACAGGCTGATGCTCACCGCCCGACCGGGCGTCTTCGTCGCCGGCGAGATGCTGGACTGGGAGGCGCCGACCGGCGGCTACCTGCTTCAGGCCAGTTTCGCATCGGGCGTCGTCGCGGCGCGCGGCCTTATGGCCTGGCTCGACAGCCGGGACTGACGCGGGCAGGGTTGAACCCCCCGCCATTCTGGAGCTCTCCCCCGATGCGCCACGCCCTGCCCGCTGTTTCCGCCCTCGCCCTGATCATCGCCAGTTCATCTGCGACTGCGCAAGAGAAGCCTGACATCGACGCGTCGCGGATGAATGAGGCCGTGCGCGTTCTGGCGTCGGACGAATTCGAGGGGCGGGCGCCGGCTTCGCCGGGAGAGGAAAAGACGGTCGCCTGGCTGGTCGAACAGTTCCGCGCCGCCGGCGCAGAGGGCGGCGGGCCGGACGGCGCCTTCGTCCAGGTCGCCCATCTGTCGCGCACGCGCCAGGACGGCCCGGCGACTGTCGCCGCCCATGTCGGCGGCCGGACCATCGCCCTCGAGCGCGGCCCGGACGTCCTAGTGTCCAGCGACCGGCCCACAGACCACATCACCGTCAGGGACGCGCCCGTGGTCTTCGTCGGCTATGGGGCCACAGCGCCCGAGCGTCAGTGGGATGACTTCAAGGACGTGGACGTGCGCGGCAAGGTCATCGTCGTCCTGGTCAACGACCCCGATTTCGAGGCGTCAGCGGACGAACCGGTGGCGGGCAAGTTCGATGACAAGGCCATGACCTTCTACGGCCGCTGGACCTACAAGTTCCTGGAGGCGGGCCGTCGCGGCGCGGCGGGCGTGCTGGTGGTGCATGAGACGGCGGGCGCCGGCTACGGCTGGTCGGTGCTGCAGAACTCGTCGGCGGCGCCCAAGTTCGACATCGTCCGCGCCGACCCCAACGCCGAGCGCGCGCCCTTCCAGGGCTGGATCCAGCGCGCCAAGGCCGAGGACCTGTTCACCGCCGCCGGGCTCGACTTCGCTGCGCTGAAGGACAGCGCTCGTCGCGCCGATTTCCGTCCCGTCGTCCTGCCCGGCCTGACGATGAGCGTCGATTTCCGTCAGATCGCCGACCGGGTTGAGACCAAGAACGTCATCGCTCGCATTCCCGGCGCCGAACGCCCGAACGAGACCGTCATGTACGGCGCCCACTGGGACGGCTACGGGGTCGGCACCGCCAACGCCCAGGGCGACAAGATCTATAACGCCGCCGTGGACAATGCGACCGGCGTCGCCGCCCTGCTGGAACTGGCCCACGCCTTCGCAGAGGGTCCGCCTCCGAAGCGCTCGGTGGTCTTCGCCGCCTGGTCGGGCGAGGAGGCGGGCCTGCTGGGTTCGACCTACTACGCCGCCAATCCCGTCTGGCCGCTGGAGACGACGGTGGCCAATATCAATGTCGACAGCCTGCTGCCCGGAACCGAGATCGATCCCAATGTCGTGGTCATCGGCAAGGGCAAGAACCAGCTGGACGATGTGCTGGCCCGGCACGCCGCTGCGACCGGTCGGACCCTGATCGCCGATCCGGCGCCCCAGGCCGGGGCCTTCTATCGCTCCGACCACTTCCCCTTGGCGTTGAAGGGCGTGCCCGCCCTGTTCCCAGCGGCCGGCTTCACGGGCGCCAGTGCGGCCAGCCGCGACTACGTCCAGAACCGCTATCACCAGCCTACCGACGAATGGGATGCGACCTGGCGCATGGACGCCGCCGCTGCGGATGTCGCTCTGATCTACGCCGTGGGGCGCGAACTGGCGGACTCGACCCAATGGCCGGAATGGAACCCTGGTGCTGAATTCGGCCCCGCGCGGGACCAGTCCAAGGCCGAAAGGCCTTAGGAGGCGACGGCCTGGGCGGCAGCGATAGCCGGAACTTCCAGCGGAAGTTCCGGCGCGGCGGCGGCCGGAGAGACGCCCAGGGGCAGGTGCAGGATGAAGGCGGCCCCCTTGCCGGGCTCGCTTTCGACCTCGGCCCATCCGCCGTGTAGTTCGACCAGGGCCTTGACCAGGGCCAGGCCGACGCCCGGACCGCCGCGTTCGCGCCGGACGAACCGGTCAAAGACGTGGGCCTGAAGATGATAGGGGATGCCGCGGCCGGAATCCGACACCGAAAGACGGATCTCCGAGCTCCCGGTTTCCGCCGACAGCGTCACGTCGCCGCCTTCGGATACCGATCGTGCGGCGTTCTCCAGCAGATGATTCAGGGCCTGGCCGATGCGATGGGCGTCGGCGCGGATCGGCCGTAGACCGGGTTCGCACAGGACGGTCAGCGCAGCGCCGCGACCCTCGATCTTGGGCCGTATGCGCTCGGCGGCCTGACCCAGCAGGTCGGAAATGCTGACGTCGCCCAAGGACAGCTCCATCTCGCCGGCGTCGATCTGGGCCATATCCAGCACGTCGTCGATGGAGCGGGCCAGCTGACTGGCGGCCACGCGGATGGCCCCGGCATGCTGTCGGCTGCGCTCGGGCAGATCGCCCATGGTCTCGAGCAGTTCGGAATAGCCGACGATGGTCGTCAGCGGCGTGCGCAGCTCATAGGAGACGCTGCCGACGAACTCTCGCTTCAGCGCCTGGCTTTCCGCCAGGGCCTGTTCGCGCTGGACCAGGGCCTGTTCCAGGCCGCGCCGGGCCGTCACGTCCGAGAAGGCGACCAGGGTGGCCCCGTCGGGCAGGGGGCGGGTCTGCCAGGCGGCGACGCGGCCGTCGACCGTCCGCCCTTCGCCCGAGATGGCGATGCGGCTCTCCGGATCCGGATCGGCGACCCGCGCCTTCAGACCCAGCCACAGGGCCGGGTCGGGCAGGGTGGTCTTGCACAGCTCGGCGATGGCGTCGAAGTCGTTCGAGGCGGCGATCCGCTCGCCGGTCAGGTTCCAGAAGTCCTCGAACGCCTCATTGTGCAAGCGCAGCCGGCCGTCGGACCCGAACACGGCCACGGCGTCGTTCAGCTTGTCCAGGGTCGCGGTCTGGACCTGGATCTGGGCGTTGAACCGGCTGCGCAGGTTCAGCTCGTCGGTAATGTCCGAGAAGATCAGCAATATCCCGCCCAACGGGTGGGGCTGGCGCACCACGCGCAGCGTGCGCCCGTCCGGCAAGGACCAGCTGTCGTCCGGCGAAGCCTGGGCGGCGCCGTAGAAGTCCAGCTCGCGCGCCTTCCAGCCGGCGTAGTCCATGACCTCGGGCAGGCGGCGGCGCTGGCGCAGCCGGTCCAGAAGCTCGGCATGGGTGGGGCGCTCGTCCAGCCAGGCGGAATCCAGATCGAACAGAGTCTGGAAGGCGGTGTTGTGGAAGGCCAGCCGTTTGGACGGGCCGAAGATGGCGACCGCGTCGGCGAGGTGGTTCAGGGTCTCGTCATGGGCGTCGACGTGGCGGCGCAGGGTGTCGCGCGTCTCTTCCGCCTCGGTCACCTCGATCGCGAAGGCGATGACGGCGCCGCCGCCGGCCGGTTCTGCGATGATCCGCCAGGCCCGGCGATGGCCGCCGCCGGTGGTCCAACGGAACCCCTCCTGTTTCAGGCCCAGCCGCCCGGCCTCTGCGACCAGGGCGTCGGCGCCCCGGTCGAAGGACAGGCTCATCTCCCGCGCCTGCACCACGGTTTCTGCTCCGATCTCATGCAGCCAGATCCGGTTGGCCCAGGCCAGTTTCCCCGCGCCGTCGACCACCCAGGTCGGGATCGGCGAGGCGTCGCCCAGCATGGCCAGACCGCTCTCAGTGGCGTCCGCGCCTGTCAGCATGACCCGGGACGCCGGCGACAGCCGCAGCCAGGCCGCGCCGCCCGCAACCCGTCCTTCGATCCGCCAGGGTTCGACGTCGTTCAGGTCGATCAGGCCCTCGAAACCTTTTCCGGTCTCGACCAGGGCCTCGATCTGGCCGGCGTGGGTCTGTTTCAGCCGGGCCAGGACAACGACGCCCATATCACCCGCAGCCCCGGCGTCCGGGCCGGACAGCCGGTCGATCAATTCGCCCGGACCAATGGGCGGTCCGCTCGCCTCGCCGGTGGCCGTCAGGGCCAGGCTGACGTCGTCGAAGGCGCGTAACATGCTGTCGTGACGACCCAGGTCGGCCAGGGCGGCGTCCCGCTGATGCGTTGCGGCGGCCGTCGTGGCGTTCAGCCGTGTGCGCAGCCGGAGAGCCCAGGCGCTGACCGCCAGAGCCAGTCCGGCGGCGCCTGCTGTGGCGACATAGGCGATGTCGGCCTCGGCCATACTTGTCCCTGTGGTCACGGCGACCTGATTCGCCTTTACCATACCCCAACCGCGCGAGAAAAAATCGGGGCGGTCTTTGCGTCAACCCGCCCTGTTGCGTTGAGCCACCCAGGCGGCGATAGCGGACGCATGACCGACGCGACCGCTGACCTTTTCGCCCCCTCTCTGGACGACTTCGCCCGACTGGCGCGCGAGGCGTTTGAGGCCCTGCCGGCGGAATTCCGCGCCGCAGCGGGCGAGGTGGTCTTCCGGATCGACGACTTCGCCGATGAACAGACCCTGGCGGACCTTGAAATCGAGGATCCGTTCGAACTGACCGGTCTGTATCACGGCGTCGATATCGGCCGCCGCGACAGTCTGGGGCCGGCGGCCGAGCCGTCGCGGGTCTTCCTCTATCGTCGTCCGATCTTGGACGAATGGTGCGAACGGGGCGACGTCGGCCTGGCCGAACTGATCGCCCATGTCCTGGTGCACGAGATCGGCCACCATTTCGGCCTGTCCGACGACGACATCCACGCCATCGAGGACGCGGCCGATTGAGCGGTCAGGGGGCGGCCGGATAGGGTGCGGTCACGGCGCCCGAGATCATGCCCGGAATGGCCTCGCCCAGGCCCAGCAGGATGAACTGGATGGCCAGGGCGCACAGGATCAGGCCCAGCACCCTGACGATGATGGCCATGCCCACCTCGCCCAGCACCCGGCTCAGATAACCGGTCAGGGCGAAACAGATGCAGGAGACGACACAGGCGGCGGCGATGGCGATGACCGAGCCCGCCATGCCGGCATAGCCCAGCTGGGCGGCCTCGCCCGCATTGATGATCACGGCTGAAATGGCGCCGGGGCCGATCATCAGGGGAATGGCGAAGGGCACCACCAGCCGCTGGAAACGCCTGCGGGCGTAGCCGCGGACGTCCTTGCTGTCGGCCAGGGCGTCCTTGTCGGCGAACATGGCCAGGAAGTCGCCGCGCGCCATGTCTAGGCCGAGCAGCAGCAGCAATATGCCCCCCGCGATGCGGAAGGCGGCCAGCGAAATGCCGAAAAACTTAAGCAGGCCCAGGCCGGTGAACAGGAAGAAGGACAGGAAGACAGCGGCGAACAGGCAGACCAGGGCCGAGACGGAGATCCGCTGGCGCAGGGTCGCCCCGGCGGTGGCGGCGGCGAAGATCGGCAGATTGCCGATCGGGTCCAGCAGGGCGAACAGGGTCACGAACAGGTTGACACCCAGATCGACCGCGTTCATCGCCTCGCCTCGCTCTTGAAATTCAACACGCCGGCCGCGCCGACGCACCCCTTGCGTCCCCGCATAGCCGCTCAGCGCGAGTCCGTCGATGACCCAGACCCAAACCGTCGCCCCCAATCGCGGTCCCGACGAACGGATCATCTGCGCCCTGGACGTGCCGACGGTCGCAGAGGCGGCCGCCCTGGTCGCGCGGGTGCAGGACGCGGTGGGCTTCTACAAGATCGGGCTGCAGCTGTTTGCGGCGGGCGGCATGGACCTGGCGCGCGACCTGAAGGCCGAGGGTCGCAAGGTGTTTCTGGACTGGAAGCTGCACGACATCGGCGCCACGGTCGAGAAGGCGGCGGCCAATCTGGCGGACGCGGGCTGCGATCTGCTGACCGTTCATGCCCGGCCCCAGGTTATGGCGGCGGCGGCGCGGGGCGTGGCCGGCTCGGGCCTGAAGGTTCTGGGGGTGACGGTCCTGACCAGTCTGACGGCCGAGGATCTGGCCGCCGACGACCACAGTCTGTCGCCGGCCGAACTGGTCGAACGCCGCGTGCGCCAGGCGCTGGAGGCCGGGATCGACGGCGTGGTCTCCAGCCCCCACGAGGCGGCGCGGGTGCGCGAGATCGCCGCCGCCGCCGGTCGCCCGGACTTCCTGATCGTGACTCCGGGGGTCAGGCCGGCGGGCTCCGCCCTGGATGACCAGGCCCGGGCGGCGACGCCCGAAGCCGCGCTTCAGGCCGGCGCCACCCATCTGGTGATCGGCCGCCCGATCACGGCGGCGACCGACCCCCGGGCCGCAGCCCTGGCCGTCGCCGAAAGCATCGCCCTGATCTAACGATCAGCCGCGTTCGCCCGGCTCCTGGGCGTAATACTGGCGCGGCGGGGCCTGCGGCGCGACATAGTTGGGCGGGGGCAGGTCGCCGTAATAGTCCTGGACCGGCGGCGCAGTGTGGACCTCGGGCGGGGCCACATAGATCGGGGCCGGGGCGACCTCGACCGGGGCCGGCTGAACATGAACCGGCGCCTGGTCGATATAGACGGGGCCGGCCGTCTCGATCTGGGGCGGCGCCAGATTGACCTGGCTGGGCGCGACATGGATGCGCTGCGGCCCGATATTGACCGGCGGCGCCTGCACATAGACGGGCGGCTGTTCGATATAGACGGGGGGACCGGTCACGATCTCCGGCGGCGCGATATTGACCTGGGACGGGGCGACATAGATCCGTTGCGGCGCGACATAGACGGGCGGACCCTGAACCTGGACCGGGGGCGCTTGCACATAGGCGCGCTGCTGCTCGTAGTAGCCGCGCTGTTCATAGGTCTGTTCGGACCGCTCTTGATAACGGCCTTCGTATCGCTCTTCGCGATAGGTCGGGCGCGGGGCGGGGCGGCAGTTGCAGTCCGCCGGTCGTTGCGGCTGATAGGGCCGCCAGCCGACATAGTCGCGTCCGAAGCCATAGACGGGATAGCCGACCGGAGCGCTGACCGGGGCAGGGCCGACGAAGTTCACGGGCGGGCCGGGAATATAGCCTCCCGAGTATCCGCCGTCGGCGTACCCGCCGCCCCCGACATAGGTCACGCCGCCGCCGCTGGAGCCATGGCTGATGCTCGAAGAATGGGAATAGGCGCGGGCGTTGATGGCCGAATAGGCGGACGCGCCGGCATAGGCCGAGGCGTTGGCCCCCGCATTCACGTTCACATTGACGTTGCTGTTGTAGCTCCCGCCGTGATGACCCCCGCCCGAGTGGCCGCCGCCGTGATGGCCGCCCCCTCCGCCGCAGCTTCCACAGCCGCCGCCCAAGCCGCCGCCATGGCCGCCCGACGGCCCCCCGGCCAGGGCGGGCGCGGCGGAAAGCAGAAGGGCCGCCGACGCGGCGGCGATCATGGACTGTATCGTCACGGGACAGACTCCTTTGAGTTGTCCCTGTTCAGGCAAGTGCGGCGCCCGGCCGGCGTCGCCGTCGGTCAGAAATCGACAGCCAGGCCCTTCTTCTCCCAGTCGCCATAGCGGGTAGGCTCAGGGCCGGTCGGACCGCCGTATTCGGAGGCGGTCGTCGCGATCTGCTCCGCCGCGCGGCGATCGGCCGCCTCCAGCAAAGCGCGTCGCGCGACCTCGCTCAGCGGCTTCTCAGGCGTCGCGTGCGGGATGTCGGCGTTGAAAACGGGCGCGTTCTCGTTGTCAGCAGTCTCGGGGCCCGTATCGGGGTCCCTGTCGGGGGTGGGATGTTCGGTCACAGGTCAGCTCCCTTGAGGGCGGCGTCTCGTGGCCTCAAATAGTCAATTGAAGCCGTGACGCCAGAAAAACCGGTCGATCGCGGACGGAACGACGATGAACCATCTGAAGACCTTCATCCTGCTGGCCGCCCTGACCGCCCTGTTCGGGGGCCTCGGCTATCGCATTGGCGGTGCGACGGGCATGGCCATCGCCCTGGTGTTCGCCGGCGGCATGAACCTGTTCAGCTACTGGAACGCCGACAAGATCGTGCTGAAGATGTACCGGGCCCAGCCGGTCGACGAGCAGCATCCCAATGCGGTGGTGCGCAACTATGTCGCCGACGTGCGCCAGATGGCGCGTGACGCCGGCCTGCCCCAGCCCCAGGTCGCCATCATCCCCAACGACCAGCCGAACGCCTTCGCCACCGGCCGCAATCCCGAACGGGCGGCCGTCTGCGCCACCACCGGCCTGCTGGACATGCTGACGCGCGAGGAGGTGCGCGGGGTGATGGCGCACGAACTGGCCCATGTGAAGAACCGCGACACCCTGATCATGACGGTGACGGCCACCATCGCCGGCGCCATCGCGGCCCTGGCCAATTTCGCCCTCTTCTTCGGCGGCGGCGACGACCGCGAACGGCCGGGGGGGATCATCGGGACCCTGGCCTTGATGATCCTGGCCCCCATGGCGGCCGGCCTGGTGCAGATGGCCATCAGCCGGGGCCGCGAATATGAGGCCGACCGCGTCGGCGCCGAGATCGCCGGCGACCCCCAGGCCCTGGCCTCGGCCCTGCAGAAGATCGACGCCTACGCCAAGCGGATCCACAATCCCACGGCCGAGCGCAATCCCGCCTCGGGCCAGATGTTCATCATCAACCCCCTGGCCGGGCGCGGCGCCGACAACCTGTTCTCGACCCACCCGGCCACCGGCAACCGCGTGAAGGCGTTGATGGATTTGGGGCAGAAGATGGGCGTGCGGCCTCGCGCATTTGTGGAATCGGCCGCCGCATCAGCCGTGCCGGTCACGACCGTTCGCACGACCACCGGCGTGCCTCCCACTCCGGTCAAGCCGAACGGTCCCTGGGGCTGATCGCCGCAGCCAAAGATCGAGCTTTGCGGTTTGCACTTCGCCGCCGGATCACTTCAGATGCGCCCTGTTCAGTTTCAGGGGATCCCATGTCGCGTCTGCTTGCCTTCGTTTCCGTCGCCGCTCTTCTGGCCACGCCTGTCGCCGCCCAGTCGGTGGATCGGGTCGCCGTCAACGGCATCATCGATCAGGGGCTGAACCACAGCCAGGTGATGCAGACCGCCGCCTATCTGACCGACCGGATCGGCGGCCGGATGACCAACTCCCCGCAGATGCGCGAAGCCGAGCAGTGGACCCAGCAGCAGTTCCGCGACTGGGGCCTGTCCAACGTCCGCGCCGAGGGGTTCGAGTTCGGGCGGGGTTGGTCCATCGTCCGCTCCAGCGCCCGGATGACGGCGCCGCGCCCGCTGGACCTGCGCGCCATCCCGGTGGCCTGGACCCCGTCGACCAACGGCACGATCAGCGGCGGGGTGATCGTCGCCCCGATCTCCAAGGTCGAGGACTTCGACAAATGGCGCGGCAAGCTGTCCGGCAAGATCGTCATGCTGTCCCAGCCAGGGACGGGTTCCGAGCCCAGCGAGCCGGCCTTCCGCCGCTGGACCAGCGCTGAGCTGGCCGAGCGGAACACCTATTCCCAGCCGCAATATTCTCCGATCGCCATCCAGAAACAGCTCGAGACCGTCGACTTCGGCGCCAAGTTGGACGCCTTCCTGGCCGAACAGGGCGCCCTGGCCTGGGTGAAGATCTCACAGCGCGACGGCGGCCTGCTGCACGGCACGGGCTACACCTATCAGGTCGGGGCCACGCCGAAGCTGGCCGGTATGGAACTGGCGGCTGAAGACTATCGCCGCCTGGCGCGCCTGGCCCTGACCGATGCGCCGCCGACCCTGGAGCTGAACAGCGAGGTCCGGTTCCACGACGACGACGTCAACGCCTACAATATCCTGGCCGAGATCCCCGGCACGGCGCGCGGGACCGAATATGTCATGGCCGGCGCCCACCTGGACTCCTGGGTCGCTTCGGACGGCGCCCAGGACAATGCGGCGGGCAGCGCGGTGGTCATGGAGGCGGCGCGCATTCTCAAACAGCTGGGCGTCAAACCCAAACGCACCATCCGCTTCGCGCTGTGGAACGGCGAGGAACAGGGGCTGTTGGGCTCACTGGCCTATGTCGATCGCTATCTGGCGACCCGCGCCCCGGCGACCGATCCGGCCTGGGCCAATCTGCCCAACAACCGCACCTGGCGGAACCGCTGGCCGGTCGAGCCGCGCGCAGGCCACAGCGATCTGGTGGCCTATTTCAACATCGACAACGGCTCGGGCAAGATCCGCGGGATCAACGCCGAGGGCAATGTCGCCGTCGCCCCGATCTTCCAGGAATGGCTGGCGCCCTTCGCCAGCATGGGGGCGACCACCGTCTCCCTGCGTCCGTCCGGCGGCACCGACCATGTCTATATGCAAGCCGTCGGCATCAACGGGTACCAGTTCATCCAGGACCCGCTCGACTATTCGGCGCGCATTCACCACACCAGCATCGACTCCTATGACCACCTGAAGCCCGAAGACATGCGTCAGGCGGCCATCATCCTGGCCAGCTTCCTGCTGAACGCCGCCAACCGCGACGAACCCCTGCCGCGCATGCCCCTGCCGACCCAGCCCACGCCGAGCGACCCGTTCGAGTATCCGGCGGACTGAGGATCTAACCCCAAGGACGGTCCGGAGTGATCTTCGCATCCTCCGGGCCGATCAAGGCGTCGCGCATGGCGGCGGCTGATGTGTCAGAATAAAAAGCTGTCACGGTCAGGCTTTCACCGTCCACATTTCTTACAATCAGCTCATCGTTGGAGCCGTAAATGGAGCGGCGACGGACGACACGCGCGGTTACAGGCTGCTGCAGTCGCAATCGATCAAGATGGGGCGTCCTACAGAATAGAAATCCCCCGTCGACCCAGACCAGTCCGACCTTTCCCTTTCGAATATCAGCCAAAAAAATTAGGCAGTAGAGCGCAGATCCTAGAGCGCAAAGGGCCACGATGCCCTTTGCGGTGTTCATGCCTAAGCTGGCTTGAGGAAGCAGGAATACAGCTGTTCCGCCGATGATCGAAACGGCCAACGTGGACCACAGCGCCGGCATGATGCGTTGAGCCATATGGTGGCTCGGTCTGGCCAGTATGATCGCCTGGGTCGTAGGGCGATCGGAGCGGATCACGCCCGCTCCACGCACATCGCCACGCCCATTCCGCCGCCGATGCACAGGGTGGCCAGGCCCTTCTTGGCCCCCGACCGCTTCATCTCGAACAGCAGCGTGGTCAGGATGCGGGCGCCCGAGGCGCCGATGGGGTGGCCGATGGCGATGGCGCCGCCGTTGACGTTGACCTTGGCCGGGTCGAGGCCCAGTTCCTTGACCACGCACAGGCTCTGGGCGGCGAAGGCTTCGTTGGATTCGACCAGGTCCAGGTCCGCAACGGTCCAGCCCGCCTTCTCCAGCGCCTTTTTCGAGGCTGGGATCGGCCCGGTGCCCATGATCGACGGATCGACCCCGGCCGTGGCGTAGGAGGCGATACGGGCCAGGGGCTCAAGGCCGCGCGCCTTGGCTTCTTCGGCGCTCATCAGCACCAGGGCGGCGGCGCCGTCGTTCAGGCCCGAGGCGTTGGCGGCGGTGACGCTGCCCTCCTTGGTGAAGGCGGGCCGCAGCTTCTGCATCAGTTCGATGGTCGCGCCGTGGCGGATGTATTCGTCCTTGTCGACGACGAGGTCGCCCTTCTTGCCGGGGATGACGACCGGAACGATCTCGGCGTCGAACCGTCCCGCAGTCTGCGCCGCCTCGGCCTTGTGCTGGCTGGCCAGGGCGAATTCGTCCTGGGCTTCGCGGGTGATGGCCCATTTGTCGGCGATGTTCTCGGCGGTCTGGCCCATGTGATAGCCGTTGAACGCGTCCCACAGCCCGTCCTTGACCATGGTGTCGACCAGGGCGACGTCGCCCATCTTGTGGCCCGCCCGAAGCTGCTGGGCGTGGGGCGCCTGGCTCATGCTTTCCTGTCCGCCGGCGACGACGATCTTGGCGTCGCCCAGGGCGATCTGCTGGGCGGCGATGGCGACGGCGCGCAGGCCCGAGCCGCAGATCTGGTTCAGGCTCCAGGCCGGGGCTTCCTTGCGCACCCCGGCGCCGACGGCCGCCTGGCGCGCCGGACCCTGGCCGGCGGCGGCCTGAAGCACGTGGCCCAGGATCACCTCGTCCACCTCATCGCCGGATACGCCCGCGCGTTCGAGGGCCGCCGTGATTGCGATCTCGCCCAGCTTCGACGCCGGCAGGGCCGACAGGGCGCCGAGGAAGGACCCGACGGGCGTGCGGGCGGCGGAGACGATGACGACGTCGGTCATGGATTTCACTCTCTGCAGAATATTTCGTTGCCGTTTTGCCGCATCCCTGCGGCTTCGTCACCTGCGGACGAAAAACATCGGCGTGGATTCAGTCATTCGTCACCCTGATGGCCCATTTTGGCGGAACGATACGGACGATCCTGGATTTGATTGGCCATGCTGCGAACGCTGAACCGCCTTGTCACCCACGTCTGCACGCCGGACGAGCTGGACATGATCGAGCATTACCAGACGCGCGCCGAACGCCTGGCCGACCTCTGGGTCCATGTCGTCGGCCTGATGCTGGCGGCGGTCGGGGGCGTCATTCTGGCAGGGCTGGCCGGCGTCTACACCGGGATCGGCGGGGTGCTGGCCACGGCCATCTACGCCCTGTGCCTGGTCGGCATGCTGACCGCTTCGACAATCTACAACTGGACCAAGCCCTGCGCCGCGCGGCCCGTGCTGCGCCGGCTCGACGAGGCCGCCATCTTCCTGATGATCGCCGGCAGCTACACCCCCTTCACGACCCAGAGGTTCGAAGGCGGCTGGTCGGTCGGCTTCACCGCCCTGATCTGGACCCTGGCCTTCGTCGGCGCAGGCGTGAAGCTGTTCGCGCCGCGCATTTCCGACAAGTTCTGGAGCGGCGTCTATGTGGTGTTCGGCTGGCTGGCGGTCGCTGCCCTGAAGCCGATGGTGGAGACGGTTCACCCGATCGCCCTGGGCCTGCTGGTGCTGGGCGGCCTGATCTATACGGCCGGGGTCTTCGTCTTCATCAGCCCCAAGGTGCGTTTCCGCCGCGCCATCTGGCACGGCTTCGTCGTCACCGGCGCCACGGTCCATTGGACGGCGGTGCTGGTCGGCGTGGTCCTGGCGCCTGCGATGAGCCACTGAGGCCGTCCGGGGCCTGCGCTTTTACGGCCCCTAGCGCTTCGCGTCGCAACGGAGGATAGTGACGCGTTGCAACATCGCGAGAACAAGCGTGGCTGACGAAAAGACAAAGGGCGGAAAACACGGCGACGGCGCACAGGTCGTCATCAAGAAGTACGCGAACCGCAGGCTCTACAATACCCGGACCAGCGCCTATGTGACGCTGGAGGACCTCGCCGCCATGGTGCGCGAGGGGACCGAGTTCGTCGTCTATGACGCCAAGACGAACGACGACCTGACCCGCCAGATCCTGACCCAGATCATCTTCGAGGAAGAAAGCCGGGGCGAGGCCCTGCTGCCGGTGCAGTTCCTGCGTCAGCTGATCGGCTTCTACGGCGGCCAGATGCAGGGCGTCCTGCCCTCCTATCTGGAGATGTCGCTGGCGAATTTCGGTCGCCAGCAGGAACAGTTCGCCAGCCAGATGAGCCGCGCCTTTGGGACGGGTTCGGGCGCCAGCCTGATGGAAGAGGCGGCCAAGGCCAATATGGCTATGTTCGAACGGGCCATGCAGATGTTCCCGGCCTTCGGCTATTCGCGCGTCGAGCCGACGCCCCAGGCCGCAGGCGCGGAACCCAAGGAAGAGACGCCGCCCGCTGCGCCTGACGCCCTGGACGAGATGCGTCGCCAGATGGATGAGATGCGCGCCCAGATCGATCGTCTGGCGGGCGGATCGAAGACGAAATGACCGACCGGATTCAGCCGGTCGGCGGCCCCGAGCGGGTGGACCGGCGAGACGGCGAGCGGCGCGAGCGGGAACGCCGCGCCCAGCAGGCCGCCTCGCGCGCCCTGGTCCGAAGCGAGACCCCTGAGCCCGAGTTCAAGCCGGACGTCGGCCCGGCAAGACCTGCCGTCCATGCGGCCATCGACCCCGGCGCGGCGGCCTTCGTCGCCCAGCAGATGGGACAGCGCGGCCAGAAACGGGGCCTGCGCGGCGGTCCGCCGGTGCTGGATGCGGCCCGCGCCGCCTATCTGGGGACCGAATATTCGGGCGAGGCCGAGCGCCGTCCGCCGACTGGCAAGGCCGCCAAGACCGACATCTGAGGCGGCGGCACGGGGCTTGCTGGGGCTGGGGCAGACCGCCTCTTTTCGGACCAGCCCATGCCCGCCGCATTCAGCCTCGCCGCCAAGGTTTTCGACGTCGCCGTCGTGGCCCTGATCTTCACGGCATTCTCTTAGGGCCTATCGACTTCTTGGGGCCTTTCGCCCTTCGGGCTGCTTGAGGCCGTGTGGGGCCTATCTCCCTATCGGACTGCTTGAGGCCGAATAGGGCCTGCTGTCCGCCCTCAGTGGTCAGTTCCCGAGGTCGAAATCCTTGCGGGACGAGATGATGGTGACGATGAAGCCCGCCAGCACGTCCAGCAGGATCATCACCACGATCAGGAAGAAGGTCGAGGTCGCGAAGCCGCGGATCAGCAGGAATTCGACCAGGACGACGATGAACAGGATCATCGACAGGGCGTGATTGACGATGGCGACCTTCTGGCTGGAGGTCGATTTGATCAGCTCGAAGAACAGCAGGATCAGGCCCAGGAACAGGATCAGGTCGCCCGAGCCGATGTTCCACTGGGCGCCCGAGGCCATGGGGATCGAGAACAGCGGGTCGCGCAAAATGGCGTCGGCCTGGGCCATGCCGACATTGCTCGAGGCGCCGAACAACACGACGATATTGTACAGGATCACCGGGATCAGCAGCAGGGGTATGGCGATCAGCATGGCGGTCCTCCCCGGCGCAATGGCTGCGCTTGTTAAGCTTGATTAACTCTATTTGTCCCGTTTCGCCACGACGGAGGTGTGACGGCGGGCCTCAGGCGCGGGGGAAACCGCCGGCGCGGCTGAGGGCGGACGGCGCGGGCCGGCCCAGGGCCTCGCCGATCCAGCGCGCCGTGGCGATCAGGGCGTCCAGATCATAGCCGGTCTCGAACCCGCCGCGCGTCAGCATATAGACCAGGTCCTCGGTGGCGATATTCCCCGTGGCGCCGGGCGCGAACGGGCAGCCGCCGATGCCGCCGACCGAGGCGTCCAGCACGTCGATCCCGGCCTCGACCCCCGCATAGGCGTTGGCCAGGCCCGTGTTTCGGGTGTCGTGGAAGTGCAGGCGCAGTGTGGCCTCGGGCGCGGCCTTGCGCGCGGCCTCGACCTTGCGCGTCACGGCCCAGGGATCGCCGGCGCCGATGGTGTCGGCTAGACCGATCTCGCCGACCCCCAGTTCGGCGATGGCGCCGACCATGTCCGTGGCCTGGTCCACGGAAACCTCGCCGTCGAACGGGCAGCCCCAGACGCAGGAGATCATGGCCGACAGCGACGGCGCGCCTTCCGACGCCTCCGCATTGTGTCGGCGGGCGATGATCTCGCCCAGCATCACCAACTGGTCCTTCACCGACAGGCCCTGGTTCTTCAGGCCGAAGCCGTCGGTGGCGGCGACCGAGACATTGACCTCGTTCACCCCCGTCGCCAGGGCCCGGTCATAGCCCTTGCCGTTCAGGACCAGGCCGATGCGGCTGTGGCCGGGGGCGGGCGGCAGGGCCGCCATCACGGCTTCGGCGCCGGCCATCTGGGGCACATATTTGGGATGGACGAAGGAGACGGCCTCGATCCGCCGCGCGCCCGCGGTCTCCAGTCGCCGAACCAGATCGGCGCGGACGGCGGGCTCCAGCACCGTCTTTTCGTTCTGAAGACCGTCGCGGGGACCGACTTCGACGATCTGGATGAACCGGCTCAAGGCGCCTCGCCCTCGCGGGTGATCGGCCGGGGGGGCGGCGCATAGACGGTCAGGTTCATCTCGTCCCCGCCCGAATAGTTGTAGCCGCGGACCACCCCGACGGCCCGGCCCGATACGCCCAGTCGCCCGGCGGCGGCGCGGAAAGCGTCGGCGTCGCGCCCCTCGACGATGGCGGGCCGGCCTTCGGCCAGGGCGCGGGCGGCGCCCTCGGCGTCGGTCAGCTCGGTGTCCCGCCCGGTCAGGAAGACGAAACTGGGCTCATGGAAGGTGGTGATGGCCACCGGGCCAGGCGTGCGGCCCTGGCGCGGATGCAGGTCGGCGGCCTCAAGCGTCTTTTCCAGCTGGGGCGCGATGGCCAGGGGGCGCAGCTGACGGATGGTGCCGGCCAGGGCGCCATGGGCCACGATCCCGAAGGCGAGCGAGGCGACCAGGGCCGCGACCGTCGCCCGGTTCAGCAACAGGAAGGCGCCCATGGCCGCCGCCGCCAGGGTGGTTCCCACGGTCAGGGCCGCCCAGGTCTGGGCCGTCGAAGTGCCATAGACCGTCAGTCCATAGACGGTGATGCCGATGATCAGCACGGCCGCGAACATCGCCAGCACGGCGCCGGTGATGCGCGACACCTTGCCGATCGGCCGCGCCAGGGCGGCGGCGGCCAGCAGGGCCAGACCGCCGAAGGTCGGCAGGGTGTAGTGCCACAGCTTGGTCGGGGCCAGTTCGAACATCAGCCAGCCGGGAACCAGCCAGCAGACCAGGAAGCGGATGGCCGGCTCGGCCCGCCGGCTCCAGCCGGTCGAGACGGCGGCGGGCAGCAGCAGGGTCGAGGGGAAGAACAGCAGGGGCGCGAGCAACAGATACATGCCGGGGAAGCCGGAATGGCTTTCATGGGCGCCGGCGATCTTGGGGGCCAGATCCCCGCCGATGGCCTCGCGCCAGAAGCCGCCGTCGGTGGCGATGGTGATGGCGATGGCCCAGGGGCCGACCATCAGGGCGACCAGCGGCAGGCCCCAGCCCCAGCCGAGACGCGCCAGCCATTTCACGTCGCGATCCCAGATCGACAGGGCGATGACGGCCAGGGCGATGACCAGAAGCCCGATCGGCCCCTTGATCAGGATCGACAGGCCGATTCCGATCCAGAACAGCAGCTTGTGCGGCCGGATCGGCCGTTCGCCGGCCTTGGCCGCCATATAGATCCGCGCCAGGGCCGCCATGGCCAGGGTGGTGGCGCCGCACAGCATGGCGTCGGTCTTGGCGATGCCCGCCTCGGTCGACAGCAGGAAGGTGGCCCCCATGATGGCCCCGCCGAAGAAGCCGACGCGGCTGCCCAGCATGGCCGATCCGGCCCAGGCCACGGCCCAGGCGGCCAGCATGGCCCCCAGCAGGGACGGAATCCGATAGGGGGCGATCTCGCGATCCTCGACATCCGAGGTCAGCGAGACGGCGGCCGCCTGAAGCCAGTAGATGCCGACCGGCTTCTTCCAGCGCGGCTCGTCCTGGAAGCGGATATCGACATAGTCGCCGCTCTCCAGCATCTGCACCGTCGCCTGGGCGAACCGGCTCTCGTCGCGGTCCAGCGGCGGCAGCAGCAACAGGCCCGGCAGGCCGGCGACCACCGTCAGCAGGGCGGCGAGCAGCGGCCCCCTCCAGCCGGCGATGCGGCGATCCAGATCGAAAGTCTTCATCCGGCGATCCTTACACGGCGACCGGCCCGTCGTCAGCCGTCTCCCCTAAGCGGGCGATCTCGTCTATGGAGCGGCGATGACCGCCGAGACAAGCCGCCCTGCGCCCGAGATTTCCGTCGTCGTTCCCGTCCATGACGAGGCCGGCGCCGCCGTGCCCCTGGCCCGCGAGATCGCTGAGGCCTTCGCCGGTCGGTCGTATGAGATGATCTTCGTCGACGACGCCTCCAAGGACGCCACCCTGGCCGAACTGAAGGCCGCTCAGGCCGAGCTGCCGGCCTTGCGGATCCTGTCGCACGGCGCCAACGCCGGCCAGAGCCGCGCGGTCCGCACCGGCGTTCTCGCCGCGCGGGGATCTGTGATCGTGACCATGGACGGCGACGGCCAGAACCCGCCCTCCGACGCGCCGCGCCTGGTGGACGCCCTGCTGGCCGCACCTGCCGATGTCGGTCTGGTCGGCGGCCGCCGCGCCAAGCGCCAGGACTCACAGGCCAAACGCCAGGCCTCGCTCTGGGCCAACCGGATTCGCCGCAGGCTTCTGGGCGACGACGCCGACGACACCGGATGCGGCCTGAAGGTTTTCCGCCGCGAGGTCTTCCTGCGTCTTCCCTATTTCGATCACCTGCACCGTTATCTGCCGGCGCTGGTGATCCGCGAGGGGTTCCGGAACCTGTATCTCGACGTCGATCACCGCCACCGTGAGACGGGTCGCTCGAAATACACCAACTGGGGCCGGCTGAAGGTCGCCTTCGCCGACCTGCTGGGCGTCATGTGGTTGAAGACCCGGTCGCGTCGTCCAGGCGCGATCTCCGAGTTCTGATTTTCTAGACCTCGGGCTGAGGCGGCGCCGTGATCACTTCGACATTGTCGTTCAGCAGATAGGACAGCTCCGACAGGGCGGTGGCGCGCTCGGCGGGCGTAGCCGCCGCCTGAACGGCCTCCAGCTTCTTCGGCATATCCTCGGAAATCCCCCGCAGGATGCATTTCAGATCGCCGTCCGTGCCGCGTTCCTTCAGGATCAGATGACCCTGCAGGTCCAGGGCGGCCAGGGCCTCGGCCTGGGCCTTGAAGCCGACGAAGGCCTGGCTGGTGAAGAAGGCCGCGTCTTCGGTCGCTTTTGACGCCGCCCAGCCGTCCACCACGGCCTTCAAGGCGCCGGATCGAGCCACGATGTCGGCGAACAGGGGCTCGCCGGCGACCGAAACAGGCGCGCCGACCGCTGCGGGGGGCTGTTCGGCCGCCAGGGCCACCGCAGGATTGGACATCGACAGGGCGATTGTGAGAGCAAGGCCGCAGGACATGAGGTGACTTCCTGTTTCAGCGTCGGCTAGGACGTTGAACCGGCATACGCCTGACCCGTAAACGAGTGTTTACCTTCTTCTCTCTCCCGACTTCTCTCCCCAGAGGACGACCGATGACCCGTGACGACGCCTGGACCGCCTTCGACGCCGCTGCTGAAACGGCCGGCAAGACCCGTATCGTGGATCAGTTCGCCGCCGATCCCGGCCGTCTGGCCCGCATGTCGGTCGAGGCGGCGGGCCTGTATCTGGACCTGTCGAAACAGAGCTGGACCCAGGCCGCCTTCGAGGCCTGCCTGGATCTGGCCCGCGCCAGCGACGTCGAGGGGCGTCGCGCCGCCCTGTTCGCCGGCGAGGCCGTCAACCTGACCGAGGGTCGGGCTGTGCTACACCCGGCCCTGCGCGCCCCCGCCGGCGCCGACTTCAAGGCCCTGGGCGAACCGGTCTCGGCCGAGGTGGACGCCGTGCGGGCCGATATGAAAACCTATGCCGACGCCGTCCGCTCGGGCGCCGAGGCGGGGGCCACGGGCCGCAAGTTCGAGGCCATCGTCCACGTCGGCATCGGCGGGTCGGACCTGGGCCCGCGCGTGGTCTGGGACGCCCTGCGCCCGCTGGACCCGTCCATCGACCTGCGTTTCGTCGCCAATATCGACCCGCGCGACATGGCCGAGGCCCTGACCGGCCTGGATCCCGAAACCACCCTGGTCGTGGTCGTGTCCAAGACCTTCACCACCCAGGAAACCCTGGCCAACGCCGAGGCGGCCAAGGCCTGGCTGGCCGCCGCCCTGCCGGCCGAGGGCATGACCAAACACTTTATCGGGGTCACCGCCGCGCCTGAAAAGGCGGGCCAATTCGGCTGCGGCCGCACCTTCGCCTTCCGGGACTGGGTCGGCGGCCGCTATTCGCTGTGGTCGGCCGTCAGCCTGTCCTGCGGCATCGCCCTGGGCTGGGACGTGTTCGAGGCCATGCTGGCGGGCGCCGCCGCTATGGATGACCATTTCGTCTCGGCCCCGCTGGAGCAGAACGCCCCGATCCTTCTGGCCCTGGCCCAGGTGTTCAACGTCGACGGCCTGAACCGGCCCGCCCGCACCGTCGCCCCCTACGCCCACGCCCTGCGCCGCCTGCCGTCCTTCCTGCAGCAGTTGGAGATGGAGTCGAACGGCAAGCGGGTGCATCGCGACGGAACCCCGGTGACGCGCCAGACCTGCCCGGTGGTGTTCGGCGAGCCCGGCACCAACGGCCAGCACGCCTTCTTCCAGCAGATCCACCAGGGGCCCCAGATCGTCCCGGCCGAGTTCGTGATCGTGGCCAAGACCCATGCGGACGCGCCGGAACCCCCCCTCTGGTCCAACGCCCTGGCCCAGGGTCAGGCCCTGATGCTGGGCAAGACGACCGAGGCGGCCAAGGCGGAAGGCCTGGCCCAGGGTCTGTCGGAGGAAGAGGCGACCCGTCTGGCGACCCACCGCACCTTCACCGGAAACCGCCCCTCGACCGCCATCCTGATGGACCGTCTGACGCCCGAGACCCTGGGCGCCCTCTTGGCCCTCTATGAGCACAAGACCTTCGTCGAGGGCGTGATCTGGGACATCAACAGCTTCGACCAGTGGGGCGTCGAACTGGGCAAGGTCCTGGCCAAGGCGATCCTGAAGGATGTCCACGCCGGCGGCCCCTCCGCCGATCTGGACCCCTCGACCGCCGGCCTGATGACGCGGTTGATGGGTTAAGGCTCACATCGGCGCGGCGTCGATCGTCAGAACGCGCCGGGGGGCTCGTCGCCCGGCCGGCGGCGAGCGGTGCAGAACCACCGGAAACTCCGGCCAGGCCTCCCATCCCGGCGCCGTGCCCTTCATGATGGCGATGTCGCCGGGATGAAGGGTGCGGACCCGGCGTCGCGTGCCGATGTAGCGCCCGTCCAGATCCTCGCCGATCTCGCCGGCGAAGGCCCATTCCGGCCCCGGCCCCTCATAGGCGACGATCAGGCGCACCGGGACCGCGTCCTGATGAAACCGCGGACAGGCGCGCCGGGTCACGGTCTCGCACCGCGCGCGCCAGGCCTCGCATCCGCTGATCGCCGCCACGATCTCCGCCAATCTTTCGATATCCTGGAGAAACCACTCGGGCGCCGCACCCGATAGGGCGATCCAGCGCCCGTCGCACTCGGCGGTGAAGTCGGCCGGGGGTGGGGCGTCGGGCGGCATGGGGCTGGGCCGCGACCAGATCGCCATCCGCACCTGCGGCTCGAACAGGGTGGTGAAGACCGTGGGCGCAAGCCCTTGGACGACTGCGCCGACCGCCATGGAGAACCTTGCTGACTGTGTGTGTTATACTATAACGTAACTCTCACAATCGCCCGGCTGTGGTCAAGCTCGGCGCAGCATCCGTGGAGCGCCTTCGTGTCCGAGTTCAAGAAACTGCCCGTCACCGTCCTGTCCGGCTTCCTCGGGGCCGGCAAGACGACCCTGCTGAACCACATCCTGTCGAACCGCGACGGGCTGCGGGTCGCGGTGATCGTCAATGACATGAGCGAGGTGAACATCGACGCGGCCCTGGTGCGGGACGGCGGCGGGGCGGACCTGTCGCGGACCGAGGAACGGCTGGTGGAGATGTCCAACGGCTGTATCTGCTGCACCCTGCGCGAGGACCTGCTGATCGAGGTCGGCAAGCTGGCGCGCGAGGGTCGGTTCGACTGCCTGCTGATCGAATCCACCGGGATCTCCGAACCCATGCCGGTCGCCGCCACCTTCGACTTCCGCGACGAGGACGGCTTCAGCCTGTCGGACCTGGCTCGGATCGACACCATGGTCACGGTGGTGGACGCCTTCAACTTCCACCGCGACTATCCCTCCACCGACAGCCTGAAGACCCGCGGTGAACATCTGGGCGAGGACGACGAACGCACGGTCGCCAATCTGCTGATCGACCAGATCGAGTTCGCCGACGTCATCGTGCTGAACAAGGGCGACCTGCTCGACGCTGTGCAACTCGGAACGCTGAAGGCGATGATGACCCAGTTCAATCCCCGCGCCCGGATCATCGAGGCGGTGCGGGGCGCCGTGCCTCTGGATCAGGTGATCGGCACGGGTCTGTTCGACATGGAGCGGGCGGAACAGGCCGCCGGCTGGTCCCAGGCCCTGCGCGGCGAGGTGACGCCCGAGACCGAGGAATACGGCGTCTCGACCTTCGTCTATCGGGCGCGCAGGCCGTTCCACCCCCGGCGCTTTCACGACCTGCTGAACCGCGAATGGCCCGGCGTCTGGCGCTCCAAGGGCTTCTTCTGGCTGGCCAGTCGGATGGACTATGTCGGATCCTGGAGCCAGGCCGGGGCGGTGACGGAGCATGAGTGGGGCGGTCTGTGGTGGGCCTCGGCCCCGCGCGAGCGCTGGCCCGAAGACAATCTCGAATGGCTGAAGGCGATCGAGGCGGTCTGGCGTCAGCCCTACGGCGACCGCCGCCAGGAGATCGTCCTGATTGGCAAGGATATGAACCGCGATCTGCTGACCTCCCTTTTCGACGCCGCCCTGCTGAGCCGGTTCGAGATGGAGCGCGGGCCCAGGGGCTGGGCGAGACTGGAGGATCCCTTCCCGCACTGGGGACCCCGTCAGGACGCGGCGTAATAAAAAAGGGCGTCCCGCAGGACGCCCTTTTCTTCATCCGATCCGCCTACCAGCGGCGGTCGTAGCGGTAGTCGCGGCGGTCATCCCGGCGGTCATAACGCTGCTCGCGACGATAGTCGCGGTAGTCGCGGCGCTGCTCCCAGCGCGGGTCGCGGCTGTTGATGCCGTGCTCGCGTTCCCAGTGGCCCTGGTTCCGGTAGCATTGGCCGCCGCGATAATATTCGCAGCCGGAACCCCGGTTCGAGGACGAGGCCACGGCGCCGATGGCGGCGCCGCCCAGGGCGCCCCCGGCGATATAGCGACCGTCGCCATTGCCGTAGATGGCGCCGGCCAAACCGCCCACCGCCGCGCCGATCAAGGCGTTGCGGCCGGTGTTGTCATCGCCGCGGTCACGGTCGCGGTAGGATTGAGCCGATGCGGGAGCGGCCATCAGGCTCATGGCGACCAGCGGGGCGGCGACGACGGCGGTGATCTTCAGCATCTTGGACATGGTCGTCTCCTTTTATTTTCGGGCCGGGTTTCGCGCGTCCGGGTGTGGACGGGCTCCAGCGTTGAGACGGTTCTGCCAGTCCCCGCTTGAACAGGCCCGGAGCCGGCCGTTCATTTGGGGTTCACCTGTCGCGGAAGTTTCGCACGCCCGATGGGGCGGGTCGCCTTGACGCTGGCCTTGGCTCTGACTAACTCCCGCTCGCGTTAGCACTCTCACCGGTCGGCTGCCAAAGCGGTGATCGAAGGGAGGCTGACCCACCGTTTTCAAGTCGCCCCCGTCCGGGGGTACATAAGGAGAGAACCGATGGCGTTTCGTCCGCTCGGCGACCGCGTGCTGGTCAAGCGCGTTGAAGAAGAATCCAAGACCAAGGGCGGGATCATCATCCCCGACACCGCCAAGGAAAAGCCGCAGGAAGGCGAAGTCGTCTCCGTCGGCCCCGGCGCCCGCGACGACAGCGGCAAGGTCAATGCTCTGGAACTGAAGGCCGGCGACCGCATCCTGTTCGGCAAGTGGTCGGGCACGGAAGTGAAGATCGACGGCGACGACCTGATCATCATGAAGGAATCCGACGTCCTGGGCGTGCTTTCTTAAGCACCCGACGGTCGATTTTCTTCAATCAATCCATCTAGATAGGAGCTGCCCGCATGGCCGCTAAAATCGTACACTTCAACACCGACGCGCGCGACAAGATGCTGCGCGGCGTCAACGTGCTCGCCAACGCCGTGAAGGTGACGCTCGGTCCCAAGGGCCGCAACGTCGTGATCCAGAAGTCCTTCGGCGCCCCGCGCTCGACCAAGGACGGCGTTTCGGTCGCCAAAGAGATCGAGCTGGAAGACGCCTTCGAGAACATGGGCGCCCAGATGATCCGCGAAGTCGCGTCGAAGACGAACGACAAGGCGGGCGACGGCACCACCACCGCGACCGTCCTGGCTCAAGCCATCGTGCAAGAGGGCCTGAAGGCCGTCGCCGCCGGCATGAACCCGATGGATCTGAAGCGCGGCATCGACAAGGCCGTCGGCCTGGTGCTGGAAGAGATCAAGGCCAAGTCCAAGCCGGTCTCGAACAACTCGGAAATCGCCCAGGTCGGCACCATCTCGGCCAACGGCGACTCGGAAATCGGTGAGCTGATCGCCCAGGCCATGGCCAAGGTCGGCAACGAAGGCGTCATCACCGTCGAAGAAGCCAAGACCGCCGACACCACCGTCGACGTCGTCGAAGGCATGCAGTTCGACCGCGGCTACCTGTCGCCCTACTTCATCACCAACGCCGACAAGATGGAGGCTGTTCTCGAAGAGCCCCTGATCCTGCTGTTCGAGAAGAAGCTGACCTCGCTGCAAGCCATGCTGCCGATCCTGGAAGCCGTGGTGCAGTCGGGCCGTCCGCTGCTGATCATCGCCGAGGACATTGAAGGCGAAGCCCTGGCCACCCTGGTGGTCAACAAGCTGCGCGGCGGCCTGCGCGTCGCCGCCGTCAAGGCGCCGGGCTTCGGTGATCGCCGCAAGGCCATGCTGGAAGACATCGCCATCCTGACGGGCGGCCAGGTCATCTCGGAAGACCTGGGCATCAAGCTCGAGACCGTCACCCTCGACATGCTCGGCAAGGCCAAGAAGGTCTCGATCACCAAGGATGACACCACCATCGTCGAAGGCGTCGGCGAGAAGGAAGCCATCGAAGCCCGCGTGGCCCAGATCAAGCGCCAGATCGAAGACACCACCTCCGACTACGACAAGGAAAAGCTGCAGGAACGTCTGGCCAAGCTGGCCGGCGGCGTCGCGGTTCTCCGCGTCGGCGGCTCGACCGAAGTCGAAGTGAAGGAAAAGAAGGACCGCGTCGACGACGCCCTGAACGCCACGCGCGCCGCGGCTGATGAAGGCATCGTTCCTGGCGGCGGCATCGCCCTGCTGAAGGCCTCCAAGATCCTGGCCGACGTCAAGGGCGACAACGCCGACCAGAACGCCGGCATCGCCATCATCCGTCGCGCCCTGCAGGCTCCGATCCGTCAGATCGCCGAAAACTCCGGCGTCGAAGGCTCGATCGTGGTCGGCAAGGTTCTGGAGAACGACGACGCCTCGTTCGGCTTCAACGCCCAGACCGAAGAATACGGCGACCTGGTCAAGATGGGCGTCATCGACCCCGCCAAGGTCGTCCGCACGGCCCTGCAAGACGCCGCTTCGGTGGCCGGCATCCTGATCACCACGGAAGCCGCCGTCGCCGACGCCCCCAAGAAGTCGGGCGGCTCTTCGTCCCCTGACATGGGCGGCATGGGCGGCATGGGCGGAATGGACTTCTAAGTCCAAGTCACTCCAGGCTGGAAGTGCAGAAGGGCGGGACCGCAAGGTCCCGCCCTTTTTCTTTGGTCGCTCAGGCCGCGCCGGCCATCCTAATTCCGCAACCCGAATCCAGTCTTTTCAGACCTTTACCGCGTGAGGTCGCGCCTCGACCCACCACGCTCCAAAACCGTGCGATACTCTCCGCCCAACGGTCTTTGAAAATCGAATCCCCACTCCCGTCGCTGTCCGCGTCCCCGGCGAATGGCGCCCTTGGCGCTTTTGGCGCTTTGTCACCCTGTTTTCGTGACAGCGCCATTCGCCGCCGCCCGGTCTCCCGGCCGCCTGACGTCGAGGGTCGCGCGGGTCCGTCGCCGGACAGTCGGTGTTTGGACCCGGCCTTCAGATATGAATGGCGTGACCCAGGGCCCGCAGGGAAGCCTCGTGGAAGGCCTCGCCCAGGGTCGGATGGACGTGGATGGTTCCCGCCACATCCTCCAGCACCGCCCCCATCTCCAGCATCTGGGCGAAGCTGTTCGACAACTCCGACACATGCTGGCCGACCGCCTGGACGCCCAGGATGCGGTGATCGGCCTTGGACGCGATGACCCGCACGAAGCCGCCGTCCTCGCCCGCCTCGATGGCCAGGGCCCGGCCGATGGCGGCGAAGGGGAAGACGCTGGTGATCATGTCGTCGCGGCCCGCCACATCGTTCGGACCCAGGCCCGCCGAAACGATCTCCGGCTCGGTGAAACAGACGGCGGCGATGGTGACCGGATCGAACACCCGGTCATGACCCGCGATGATCTCCGCGACCACTTCCCCTTGGGCCGAGCCCTTGTGCGCCAGCATGGGTTCGCCGGTCAGGTCGCCGACCGCCCAGACGTTCTTCATGCTGGTGGCGCAGCGCGGGTCAATTTTCACGAACGGCCCGGCCATGGCCACGCCCATGTTTTCCAGACCCCAGCCCTGGGTGCGCGGCCGACGCCCCACCGTGACCAGCACCTTGTCGGCGTCCAGTTGCAGCGGTTCGCCGTCCTTGGTCGTGATCGACAGCTTGCCTTCCCCGAACCCGCCGGCGCGCGCGCCCAGGTGCAGTTCGACGCCGTGCGTCTCCAGCCACTTCGCGACCGGATCGGTCAGGGCCTTGTCATAGAGCGGCAGGATCCGCTCGGCCATTTCGACGATGGCCACCTCGGCCCCCAGTTTCCTGAAGGCGATGCCCAGCTCCAGTCCGATATAGCCGCCGCCGACCACGACCAGCTTCTTCGGAACCTCCGACAGGCTCAGCGCCTCGGTCGAGGAGATGACGTCGCCGCCGAACGGCAGGAAGGGCAGTTCGACCGGCTCCGATCCCGTGGCTAGGATCACGTGTTCGGCGGTGATGCGGATGTCGCCGTCTTCGGTCTTCACCACGCAGGTCTTGGCGTCCTCGAAGGCCGCCCAGCCCTTGATCACCTTGACCTTGGCCTTCTTCAGCAGGGCCGCGACCCCGGCGTTCAGCTTACGGACGATCCCGTCCTTCCACGCGACCGTCTGTTTCAGGTCGATGGCCGGCTTGGCCGCCGTGATCCCCAGCGTCCCGCCGCCGGCCGCCTTGGCCACCGTCTCGAACTTGCCCGCCGCATGGATGATGGCCTTGGACGGAATACAGCCGACGTTCAGGCAGGTCCCGCCGAGTCCGTCGCCGCCGTCCACCAGAACGGTGTCGAGCCCCAGCTGGCCGCAGCGAATGCCGGCGACATAGCCGCCGGTGCCCGCGCCGATGATCAGGACTTTGGTCTTCAGGGTCTGGGTCATGGCTACGACTTTGCTCGACCTGGGCGAGACGCGCGTCCAACCCCGAGGCCGATAAGGAACAGAACGACCGCAAGCCCGATAATCGCAGGCCAACGGACTAGGTGTGACCAGTAGGGAGCCGGCCTGGTGGAGTCGATTGCGCCTGCCGGTGGCCAGGACGGAAGCGCATCGTCTTCCGCGCGTGGCGCCCAACCTCCCGACTCTTGCAACCGCCCCAGCATGACGAGGGCCTCCGCCGCTGATTGATCGCCGGCCGGCATTATATGGAGTTCGGAAGGCTGCTCCTGCGCCAGTGGGGCCAGGAATACAAAATAGGTCCTGCCGTTCAGCGTTTCGCCTTGCTTCACATTCTCAAAAAACCAGCCATTACACATTCCCGGTGTGAAGGTGAGCGTGAACGGCTTAGGCGGAGCCTGGCCCCAGATCGCCTCGGTCGGCTTCAGGCGAACGCTGAAACTGTCATCAGGAGAGCGGGAGTCCACCGGCGTGAAGTCCTCTGCCTCCACTCGATAGACCGATGTCACGGATCGATAGTACGCTTGCTCGAACTTCGCATAGTCCGATGGGAGACTGCAGGCCAAGGCGGGAGTCGCCGAGGCTGTCAGCACCGCCAGCGAGAAGATTGGACCGGCGAGCTTCACGCCTTCACCCCATCCACAGAGTCGCGGGCTGCTCCAGCAAACCCTTGATCCGCTGGACGAACACCGCCGCATCATGCCCGTCGACGATCCGGTGATCGAAGCTGGACGACAGGTTCATCATCTTGCGCACCACCATCTGGCCGTCGCGGACCACGACCCGTTCGGCGATCTTGTTGGGACCGACGATGGCGACCTCGGGGTGGTTGATGATCGGGGTGTGGACCACCCCGCCCAGGGTCCCCAGCGAGGTGATGGTGATGGTCGAGCCCGACAATTCCTCGCGCTTGGCCGTCCCGTCCTTCGCCGCGCCCGAAACGCGGGCGATCTCCAGCGCCGTGTCCCAGGCGTCGCGCGCCTCGGCGTGGCGGACCACCGGCACCATCAGGCCGTTCGGCGTCTGGGCGGCGATGCCCAGATGGACCGGGGCGTGCTGGGTCAGGACGCCCGCCTCGTCGTCATAGTGGGCGTTGATCTGCGGCTGGTCGCGCAGGGCGACCACGATGGCGCGGGCGATGAAGGGCAGCAGGTTCAGCTTGGGCTGATCCTTGGCCTTGGTGGCGTTCAGGTGGGCGCGCAGTTCCTCCAGCGCCGTGACGTCGATCTCCTCCACATAGGTGATGTGGGGAATGCGGCGCACACTCTCGGCCATCTTCTCCGCGATCTTGCGGCGCAGGCCGATGATGCGGACCTCGGTGGTCCCGTCCGCGCGGGCGAAGGTCGAGCTGGCCGCCGGAGCGGTCGCCGGCTGGGCGCCGCCGCGCGCGATGAAGCCGTCCAGGTCCTCGTGCGTGATCCGACCGGCTGGGCCGGAGCCGGGCACGAAGGTCAGGTCCACGCCCAGGTCCCGCGCGCGGTTGCGCACGGCGGGCGAGGCGGACGGGCGTTCGCCGGGCGCGCGGCCGGTCAGGGCGGGGGCGACGGACTTGCCCCCCTCCCCCGCTGCGCGGGTACTCCCCCCAGGGGGGGGAGATTTAACCGTCTCCTCCCCGCGCGAAGCGGGGGGAGGTGGCTCGGAGCGCAGCGGAGAGACGGAGGGGCTCTTGGCGACATTCCCGGCGCCCGCCACATCGAAGGCCACCAGCGGTCCGCCGACCGGAACCTGCTGGCCCGCCTCGCCGTACAGGGCGACCACGGTTCCGGCGATCGGCGAGGTGATCTCGACCGTGGCCTTGTCGGTCATGATGTCGGCGATGATCTGGTCTTCCTCGACCGCATCCCCGACCTTGACGTGCCAGCCAACCAGCTCGGCCTCGGCCGTACCTTCGCCCACGTCGGGCAGTTTGAAGACGTAGTTGCCGGCAGGTGACGGAGCGACCGCTTCCGCCTTGGGCTTTTCGGCTTTCGGCGCTTCAGCAGGCGCAGGATCCGGCTTGGCGACCACCGGTGCGGATGCGGGCGCATCCTCCGCATTCCCGTCACCCTCGACCTCGAACTCCACCAGCGGCCCGCGCACCGGCACCATGGCGCCGGGCTCGCCGTGAAGGGCGATGACCTTGCCGGACACCGGGGCGGTGATCTCGACGGTGGCCTTATCGGTCATGACGTCGGCGACGATCTGGTCCTCGGCGACCGTGTCCCCGACCTTGACGTGCCAGCCGACCAGTTCGGCCTCGGCGGTGCCTTCGCCCACGTCGGGCAGCTTGAAGACGAAACGACCCATATCAACGACCTCCCGTCATGACGCTCTTCAAGGCGTCTGCGACCCGTTGCGGCCCGGGGAAATATTCCCATTCGAAAGCATGGGGATAGGGCGTGTCCCAGCCGGTGACGCGCGCGATGGGCGCCTCCAGGTGATAGAAGCAGCGCTCCTGAACCAGGGCCGACAGTTCGCCGCCGAAGCCCGAGGTCTTGGGCGCCTCGTGCACGATGACGCAGCGGCCGGTCTTCTTCACGCTGGCCTCGATGGTCTCGATGTCCAGTGGCACGAGCGTCCGCAGATCGATGACCTCGGCGTCCACGCCCGCGTGCTCAGCCCCGGCCAGCGCCACCCAGACCATGGTGCCATAGGCCAGAATGGTGACGTCGTTCCCCTCGCGCATCACGCGCGCCTTGCCGATGTGCTCGACATATTTGCCCGTCGGAACCTGGGCCAGGTCCTGCGCCTTCCACGGCGAGACCGGCTTCTCGTGCCAGCCGTCGAACGGGCCGTTGTAGAGGCGTTTCGGTTCGAAGAAGACGACCGGATCATCGTCCTCGATGGCGGCGATCAACAGGCCCTTGGCGTCATAGGGGTTGGACGGGATGACCACCTTCAGTCCGGCGATATGGGTGAACAGGCTTTCCGGCGACTGGCTGTGGGTCTGGCCGCCGAAGATGCCGCCGCCATAGGGCGAACGCACCACGATGGGGCTGGTGAACTGGCCGCCCGAGCGATAGCGCATCTTGGCCGCTTCGGAGACGATCTGGTCATAGGCCGGATAGATGTAGTCGGCGAACTGGATCTCGACCACGGGGCGCAGACCATAGGCGCCCATGCCGATGGCGGCGGCGACGATGCCGCATTCGCTGATCGGGGCGTCGAAGCTGCGGGTCAGGCCGTGCTTCTGCTGCAGCTTGTCGGTGACGCGGAAGACCCCGCCGAAATAGCCCGCGTCCTCGCCGAACGACAGGACGTTGGCGTCCTCGCTCATCTTGACGTCGATAGCCGAGTTCAGGGCCTGGATCATGTTCATCGGCTGTACGCCGGATCCCGTCGCTTCCGAGGCGGGGGCGGCGTTCTGGTCGACCATGTCCGGCTCGACGCCGTCGTTGCGATCGGCGTCGGTGAAGGTGGTTTGCTCGCTCATGGTCAGACCCCCACCTCGCGGCGCTGTTCGATCAGCCGCCAGTCTTCGGTCGCATAGACCTCTTCGAACATCGTCTTCACGCTGGGGCGCGACTGGCCCAGGGTGCCGATGGCTTCGGACTCCTTGCCGGCGGCGCGGACCTGTTCGACCGCCTCGCGCAAGGCCGTGGCGTGGCGCTCGTCATCCCACTCGCCGATGACGGTCAGGTGCTGGCGCAGACGGTCCAGCGGATCGCCCAACGGCCATTTCTCGTGCTCGTCGCCGGGGCGGTAGCGGCTGGGATCGTCGGAGGTCGAGTGCGGGGCGCCGCGATAGGTGAACAGTTCGATCACCGTCGCCCCCTGGTTCGACCGAGCGCGCTCCTCGGCCCACTGGGTCGCCGCCCACACCGCCAGAAAGTCGTTGCCGTCCACCCGAAGGGCCGGCAGGCCATAGCCGATGGCCTTGGAGGCGAAAGTGGTCTCCAGCCCGCCGGCGATCCCCTGGAAGGAGCTGATGGCCCACTGGTTGTTGACGATGTTCAGGATGACCGGCGCGCGATAGACGCTGGCGAAGGTCAGGGCGTTGTGGAAGTCGCCTTCCGCCGTGGCGCCGTCGCCGATCCAGCTGATGGCGATCTTGTCGTCGCCCTTATAGGCGCTGGCCATAGCCCAGCCGACCGCCTGGGGCACCTGGGTGCCGAGGTTGCCGCTGATGGTGAAGAAGCCATAGTCCTTGGCCGAATACATGATCGGCAGCTGACGGCCTTTGATCGGGTCCGCCGCGTTCGAATAGATCTGGTTCATCATCTCGACCAGCGGATAGCCGCGCGCGATAAGCAGCCCCTGCTGGCGATAGGTCGGGAAGCCCATGTCTTCGCGGCTCAACAGCATGCCCTGCGCCACCGCAATGGCCTCTTCGCCGGTGCACTTCATATAGAAGCTGGTCTTGCCCTGGCGGTGGGCACGGTGCATCCGATCGTCGAAGGCGCGGGTCAGGATCATGGCCTTCAGGCCGCGACGCAGGGTCTCGGGGTCCAGACGCGGATTCCACGGGCCGACCGCATTGCCTTCGTCGTCTAGCACGCGGATCAGCCGGAATGCGTGCTCGCGCATCTCATAGGGCGTCGTCGCCACGTCAGGCCGTTCGACGGCCCCGGCGGGGTCCATCGACAGATGACTGAAGTCCGGCGCATCGCCCGGCCGGCCCGACGGCTCCGGCACGCGAAGCGACAGCGGGCGGCTGTTCTTTTGGTTCAATTTGTCGTTCATGCGGGCGTCCATGTCCGTTCGGGGGTCCGTCCGTGTTTCCTCTGGACGTTTGATAACACGGCGCCTAAGCAGGTGCTCGCTCAATTTGACCTTGCGAAATCCCGATTTAGGGTATTTTATTTCGCCATACTGTTAATCGGAGAAACGCATTGGCGGACGAACTCGATCCCATCGACGCTCGGATCCTGGATATCCTGCAACAAGACGCCGGCCTGTCTGTGGCGGAGGTCGCTGACCGGGTCGGTCTGTCGGCCTCGCCCTGCTGGCGCCGGATCAAACGGCTGGAGGATTCCGGCCTGATCACCAAGCGCGTCACCCTGTTGAACGCGCAACTTCTGGGTCTGGACTTCGAGGTCTACGCCATCGTCAAACTGATGCTGCCGTCGGCCGAGAACCTCGACATCTTCGAGGCCGCCGTCGCCAAATGGCCCGAGGTCGTCCAGTGCGCCACCATCACGGGGCGCGAAGACTATGTGCTGCGGATCATCACGTCCGACATGCACGCCTTCGACAAATTCCTGCGTGAGAAGCTGCTGGCCCTAGGCATCGTCTCGGACTGCGAGAGCCATATCGTCACCCGTGGCGTGAAGAATGTGACCGCCCTGCCTCTTGGCATAGTCACCCCTCACGTCGGATAAGACTGTTCGGCGGCGTCTCCGCCGAGGGATGCCGAAATCATGATCGAACTGGTGATCGACGCGCGCCGCAAGGACCTGGGCGGGTTCGAGGTCGGCCGCGTCCTGCCCTTCCATTCGCGCCGGATGGTCGGGCCCTTCATCTTCCTGGACCAGATGGGGCCGGCCGAGTTCGCGCCGGGCGCCACGGCCATCGACGTGCGGCCGCATCCGCACATCGGCCTGTCGACCCTCACCTATCTGTTCGAGGGTGAGATCATGCACCATGACAACCTCGGCTATAACCAGCCCATCCGCCCCGGCGAGGTGAACTGGATGACCGCCGGCAAGGGCATCGTCCATTCCGAGCGCACCGACCCGCTGAAGAAGAGCCGAGGCGGGCCGATGCACGGGATGCAGGCCTGGATCGCCCTGCCGAATGAGGCCGAGGAGATCGATCCCTCCTTCCATCACCTGGATGAGGACGCCCAGCCCGCCTACGAGAACGGCGGCCTGTTCGCGCGTCTGGTGGCGGGCGAGGCTTACGGCGCCAAGGCGGCCGTACCTGTGGCGTCGCCGCTCTTCTATGTCCATTGGGAGCTTCAGCCCGGCGTCCGCACCGCGCCCCCTCCGGGCAAGGGCGCCGGCGGCATGAGCGAGCGCGCCCTGTTCGTGGCCAAGGGCTCCATCGAGGTCGGCGACCGCACCTTCCACGAAGGCCAGATGATCGTGCTTGAGCCGACGGCCGAGCCCACCATCAAGGCGCTGGTCCAATCGACCGTCATGGTCATGGGGGGCGAGCCGGTCGGGGAGCGCCTGATCTGGTGGAATTTCGTCGCCTCCAGCCAGGCCCGCATCGATCAGGCCAAGGCCGACTGGAAGGCGGGCCGGATGGCCCTGCCCAGCGAGGACGATCTGGAATTCATCCCCCTCCCGGAAGAACCCGCCAAGGCCCAGGCCGCGCCGGCGCCTGTGGCGCCTTCGCCCACCGACCCGGTGTAGTCTTCTCCCTCCCTTTCATGGGGAGGGGCGGCGGAGGGTAGCGTAGCCGGGGTGGGGCAGTCAGACCTCGCTCCGCCCTAACGCCCCCACCCGGATCGCTGCGCGATCATCCCTCCCCATGAAGGGGAGGGAGAATAAAGCCCGCGATTTGCTCCCGTCCCCGCAACCCGCTAACGCGTCCCGCATGAACTTCGATTTCGACGCCCAGGTCACCGCCGCCCTGTTCGACAGCGCCGGCGCCGTCTTCGCCCTCGGCGACGGCTCGGTTCGGTTCGAGGACGGCGCGACGGTCCAGGCCCATGACGGGGCCGTGCTGTGCGCCGCCGTCCACCCGAGCGGCGAGGGGATCGTCACCGGCGGCGACGACGGCCAGGTGGTCTGGAGCCGCCCCGGCGAGGCCCCCCTCGTCCTGGCCACGGCCAAGAACCTGTGGATCGACTCCATCGACGCTTCGTTGGCTTCAGGCCTGGTCGCCTTCTCCTGGGGCCGCACCCTGTCGGTGATCGATCCGAAGGACGCCGGCTTCCGTCGTGATTTTCAGCATGAGCGCACCGTCTCCGGGGTCGCCTTCGATCCCAAGGGCCGGCGTATCGCCGCCTCGACCTACGGCGGCGCCGCCCTCTGGTACGCCCGGATCGAGAAGCAGCAACCGATCAAACTGGCCTGGGCCGGCTCGCACACCGCCGTGGCCTTTTCACCCGACGGGGCCTTTGTGGTCACCACCATGCAGGACAGTCAGCTGCACGGCTGGCGGCTGAAGGACGCCAAGAACCTGCGCATGGGCGGCTATCCGTCCAAGGTCCGCTCGCTGGCCTTCCTCGCCAACGGCCAGCTTCTGGCCACCTCGGGCGCCCAAGGCGCCGTCCTGTGGCCCTTCGTCGGCTCGAACGGCCCCATGGGGCGCGAGGCGAGCGAGATCGGCTATGACGACTCTACCCTGGTCAATCTGGTCTCGGCCCGGACGGAACATGGCCTGCTGGCCGCCGGCCTGACCGACGGCCGCGTTTGGGTCGCACATCCGGCCGCCCATGGCCTGAACTTCGTCAAGGCCGAGAAGGGCCCGACCATCGTCGCCCTGTCGCTCAGCCCCGCCGCCGACAAGGTCGCCTGGGCGGACGAGGACGGCGCGGCCGGGGTCTTGATCCTCTAATGGCGCGCGGGCGGAAAAAGGGTTGGTTCCGGGCGGCCCTGATCGCCCTGGCGGTCCTGGCCCTGCTGCCGATCGGCGGGGTGCTGATCGTCGCCGTCGTGCCGCCCGCTCCGACCATATTGATGCTGCGCCAGGCCGTGCGCGGCGAGGGTCTGGACTATCAGTGGCGCGGGCTGAACGACATCTCGCCCAATCTGGTCAACGCCGCCATCGCCGCCGAGGACGCCCGTTTCTGCAGCCACCACGGCTTCGACATCGAGGCGATCCAGAAGGCGCTGGATCATAACGCCGAGGGCGGCCGCATGCGCGGCGGCTCGACCATCAGCCAGCAAACGGCCAAGAACGTCTTCCTCTGGCCGGGCCGCGACTGGATCCGCAAGGGATTCGAGGCGGGCTACACCGTCCTGATCGAGACCGTCTGGTCCAAACGGCGGATCATGGAGGTCTATCTGAACGTGGTCGAATGGGCGCCGGGCGTCTATGGCGCCCAAGCCGCCGCCCAGCACTGGTTCGGCAAGGACGCCGCCGACCTGACCCCACGCGAGGCCGCCCGCCTCGCCGCCATCCTGCCAGCCCCGCGCCGTTACCAGGCCGCCTCGCCCGGCCCCTATGTTCGCCGGCGCGCCTCGCGCATCCAGGCCGCCATGGGCACGGTCCGCACTCAGGATCTGAACGACTGCATTCGGCTCAAGTAGGCCGAAGGCCGATAGCCGCCAAAAAGCTCCGCTGAACCGCTCCGCTTGACGGCGGATCAGGCCTGACCTCTCCTGCGCCCGCTGTTCAGGAGATCCCATCATGAAGCGTCAGATGATGACCGCCGTCGCGGTCTGCGCCCTCGCCTTCACCGCCGGCTGCGCCGCCACCGCGATCCCGGACGAAGCCCTGCCGCTTCAGGCCGGCGGCGGCGAACAGCCCTTCACCCCCGCCCCTGTCACCGCCACCGGCCTGCGCGCCGACTATCCGACGACCGTCGAAGGCGCGACCCAGTTCGTCGCCGACGCCGAGGCCAAGATGCTGACCTTCGGCGAATACGCCGCCCGGGTGCAGTGGGCGCGCGCCACCAACATCACCTTCGACACCATGTGGCTGGAGTCCAAGGTCAACGCCGAGGCGACCGAGCTTCAGGTCCAGTTCGCCAACCAGGCGGCCAGGTTCAATGATGTGGCGGTGGATCCCGTCGTCCGGCGCAAGCTGAACCTGCTGCGGCTCGGCATCGTCCTGCCGGCCCCCAACCGCCCCGGCGCGGCTGAGGAACTGTCGCAGATCACCACCCGGTTGGACTCGACCTATTCGACCGGCAAGTTCGACTTCAAGGGCCAGCCGATCACCCTGGACGAGGCCTCGCTGATCCTGGCCGACAGCCGCGACCCCAACGAGACCAAGGCCCTGTACGAAGGTTGGCGCACCATTTCGCCGGTGATGAAGAATGACTACGCCCGCATGGTCGAGATCGCCAACGAGGGCGCGCGCGAATTGGGCTTCGCCGACACCGGCGCCCTGTGGCGCTCCGGCTACGACATGCCCGCCGACGATTTCGCCAATGAGACCGACCGGCTCTGGGCCCAGGTCAAACCCTTCTACGAGAACCTGCACTGCTATGTCCGCGCCCGGCTGAACGCCAAATACGGCGACGCGGTCCAGCCCGACCACGGCCCGATCCGCGCCGATCTGCTGGGCAATATGTGGTCGCAGCAGTGGGGCAATATCTATGACGTCGTGGCCCCGACCAGCGGCGGCGCTTCCAGCTACGACCTGACCGAACTGCTGAAGACCGCCGACTACGACCCGGTGAAGATGGTCAGGACGGGCGAGGGCTTCTACGTCTCCTTGGGCCTCGATCCCTTGCCCCAGACCTTCTGGGAACGCAGCCAGATCGTGCGTCCGCGCGACCGCGAGGTCGTCTGCCACGCCTCGGCCTGGGACCTGGACAATGCCGACGACATCCGCATCAAGATGTGCACCAACGTCAACGGCGACGACTTCTACACCGTCCACCATGAGCTGGGTCACAACTACTACCAGCGGGCCTACAAGAACCAGCCGATGCTGTTCCGCAACGGGGCCAACGACGGCTTCCACGAGGCCATCGGGGATTTCGTCGGCCTGTCGGCCCTGACCCCCACCTATCTGAACCAGATCGGCCTGCTGAAGACGACGCCGGGGGCGGAAGAGGACATTCCCTTCCTGCTGAAGATGGCCTTGGACAAGATCGCCTTCCTGCCCTTCGGCCTGATGGTCGACCGCTGGCGCTGGGGCGTCTTCTCGGGCGAGACCTCGCCGGACCAGTACAACGCCGCCTGGAGCGCCGACATGCTGAAATACCAGGGCCTGGTTCCGCCGGGGCCGCGTCCGACCAACGCCTTCGATCCGGGCGCAAAATATCACGTGCCGGGCAACACCCCCTATACCCGCTACTTCCTGGCCCACATCTACCAGTTTCAGTTCCAGCGCGCGGCCTGCAAACAGGCGGGCTGGACCGGCCCGCTGCACCGCTGCTCGGTCTATGGAAACGAGGCGGTCGGCGCCCGCTTCAACGCCATGCTCGAAATGGGCCAGTCCAAGCCCTGGCCCGAGGCGATGCAGGCCTTCACCGGCGAGACCACCAATGACGCGTCCGCCGTCGCCGACTATTTCGCCCCGCTGAATGAATGGCTCACCGTCCAGAACCGCGGCCGCGACTGCGGCTGGTCCGAGGCCTGAGGCCGCCCGGCGCTTAGTCTGCGGCGCCGTTAACCTGAGGCTTGAGGCTTCTCTTAACCGTATGACGGCATTCTGCCGTCATACGGGCCGTGTGCGCCCGGCAGGGAAGCGACGAACTTGGCCTCTCCATCGATCCGTCGGGCGGTCCGCCGCCTCTGCAGCCTCGTCTCGCGCCTGGGTCACGACCGGCGCGGCAATGTGGCGATGATCTTCGCGTTCAGCCTTCCGATCATCGCCATGCTGGCGCTCGGCGGCATTGATCTGCACCGCGTGACCACAGCCCGGTCCCAGTTTCAGGACGCTCTGGACGCCGCCACCCTGTCTGCGGCCCGGTCGTCCTACACGGACCCCAAGGACCTGAAGACCGTCACCCTGATCACTCTGCGGGCCAATCTCGAGAATACTGAGATCGAGCCAATCCAGGACTCCGATGTCACTGTCGTGATGAACGGCACGACCGTCGTCGTCTCCGACGCGGTCGGCCGGGTGAAGACCCTGGTCGCCAACATCGTCCTGCCGCCCTATGGCCAACTGCTCGACGACACTATTCCCGTCAACGTCCATTCCGAGGTCAATCGGTCGGCCAAGAATCTTGAAGTGGCCATGGTGCTCGACATCACCGGCTCGATGAGCGGCAGCAAGATCACCGACCTGAAGACCGCCGCCCTCAAGATGGTCGATATCGTCGTCAAGGACGTCCAGACTCCCTACACTTCGCGCATGTCCGTCGTCCCCTATTCGATGGGCGTGAACCTGGGATCGCGCGCCTCTGCGGCGCGGGGTCCGGTGGCGGCGGGCAAGACGATTACCGGCGCGACCAAGGCCTGCACGCCGTCGTACAGCCCCACCAGCTGCACCATTACGGTGAAGGCAGTGAACCATGGATTCGCTGTCAATGATCGCGTCGTCGTAACCGGGGTGTCAGGCATGGCGATCAACAGCACGACCAATGCAAACCGCAGTTCCTCCAACACGGCCTTCACCGTCACGGCTCGCACGACCGACACCTTTACCTATGTCATCAGCAAGAACGTCAGCGGCAGCTATTCCAGCGGCGGCACGGCCTATTGCACGGTCGCCGGCTGCCAGTATCTCGCTTACACAAATGCTGCTGGCAGTACGTCCGTTCATGAGATCAGCGACTGCGTGACGGAGCGGATCGGATCCGCCGCCTATACCGACGCCTCGCCCGCGTCTGCCTATGTGGGCCGCAACTATCCCAGCACCAATGAGAACACCTGCCTCACCGTCGGCGTTCAGCCCCTGACCAGCGACCGCGCCAGCCTGAAGGCCATCATCAACAGCCTGTCCGACGGTGGATCCACCGCCGGCCATATTGGCACGGCCTGGGGCTGGTACACGGTGGCGCCCAATTTCAACAGCCTGTGGCCGTCCGCCTCGGCCGCCAACGACTATGATGAGTTCAAGACGATCAAGGCCGTGGTGCTGATGACCGACGGCGACTTCAACACCCCCTACTATAACGGGGTCATAGCCAAGAATTCGCTGGGCGGCTCCTATTCGTACAATGATGTTCGGATCAACCAGAACGCCAGCAACGGATCTTCCGCCTCGCAGGCTGAGAAGCTCTGCACCGCCATGAAGGAGGAGGAGGGGGTTGTCGTCTATACCGTCGGCTTTGCGATCGCCGCCAACAGCGCGGCGGCCACCCTGCTGTCCAACTGCGCCTCCTCGTCCGACAAGGCCTATCTCGCCAACAGCGGAACGGCCCTGGTCGCGGCCTTCGAGGCCATCGGCCGCGACATCACCCAGCTGCGGATCGCGCGCTGAGCCGCTGAACCGCCGCCGTCAGAGCAGGCGGATTTCCCGGAGACGTTCGGTCAGATAGTCCTCGGCCGTGATGGTCTTTCCGGCGTAGCGGTCGGGATTGTCCGGCGTCACCGCGGTGGGCAGGGTTTCGATCGGGAAGTCCGGGTTGAAGTGCAGGAAGAAGGGCGTCGAATAGCGGGCGAAGCCCCGCCTTTCCGGCGCCGGATTGACCACCCGGTGGGTCGTCGACGGCAGGACATGATTGGTCAGCCGCTGCAGCATGTCGCCGATATTGATCACCAGGGCGCCCGGCGGCGGGGCGATGTCCAGCCAGCTACCGTCCTTCTCCTTCAACTGCAGTCCGGCCTCCTCGGCCCCCAGCAGCAGGGTGATGACATTGATGTCCTCATGCGCCCCGGCGCGAACGCCCGGCGCATCGGCCGGCACCGGCGGGTAGTGCAGCAGCCGCAGCACGCTGTTGCCCATCTCGACCTTGTCGTCGAAATAGCCGTCGTCCAGGCCCAGATAGCGCGCGATGGCCCTCAGGATCTTGCGCCCCAGGGCGTCCAGATCCTCGTACATGCCATAGACATGGGCCTTGAAGCCGGGCGTCTCGGTCGGCCAGACATTGTCCCGCATGAACTGGCGGTACGGATGGTCCTGCGGCAGTTCGCGGCCCACGTGCCAGAACTCCTTCAGATCGACGGTGGCGGCGCCCTTGGCCGCTTCGACGCCGAACGGGGTCAGTCCGCGCGCCCCCCCGGTTCCCGGTTGGTGATATTGGCGTTTCACCTCTTCCGGCAGGGCGAAGAAGGCCTTGGCGTCGTCAAGAGCGGCGGCGATCCGCGCCTCGTCCAGCCCGTGGTCCGCCACCACGGCGAAACCGAAGCGCGCGAAGGATGCGCCCAAGGCGTCGCTGAAACCCTGGAAGTCCGCGTCATAGCGCGTCATCGAAACCGGCGTGATGGCCCCGGGGGCGATGGTCTGGGTTTCGGTCGAGCTCACAGGCGGTCTCCTTCAGGCGATATGCGGCGGCTTCATACGCCTATTCCGCCTCTGTGTCAGTCGGGGCGGATTGTCCTGAAGGGTGGCGTTACGCGCCGACGGATGCGGAGGACCTGTTCATCTATGGTACAGCTTGGAACCTAGACAGTAAGCAGGCGTTTTTGCGCCAGACTGCAATTCGGAAGGACCATTCCATGCGCGCCAAGATCTTCGTCGCCAGCGTTTCCATCGCGGCCCTGCTGGGGACCGCCGCCTGCACCACGACCGACCCCTACAGCTCCACCCCGACCCGCAACAACACCGGCACGGGCGCCATAGCTGGCGCACTGGGCGGCGCACTGCTGGGCTATCTGACCAATACGTCCAACGGCGAGCAGGGACGCAAGAACGCCCTTATCGGCGCCGGCATCGGCGCGCTCGGCGGCGCCGCCGTGGGCCAATATATGGACCGCCAGCAGCGCGCCATGGAGGCTGAACTGTCGGGCAGCGGCGTCGGCGTCGCCCGTCAGGGCGATAATCTCGTGCTGCGCATGCCGTCGGACGTCACCTTCGCCACCAACCAGTCGTCGATCGATCCGCGCTTCCTGCCGGTGTTGGACGACGTCGCGCGGGTGCTGCAGGAATATGACCGTTCGACCATCGACATCGTCGGCCATACGGATTCGTCGGGCGGCGACGCCATCAACCAGCCGCTTTCGGAACGTCGCGCGGCCAGCGTCGCGTCGGAACTGGTGCGTCGGGGCGTGATCGCTGAACGTCTGTATGTTGCGGGCGTCAGCTCCAGCCAGCCGGTGGCGTCCAATGCGACGCCTGAAGGCAAGGCCCAGAATCGACGGGTGGAGATCCTGATCCGGCCGTTCACGGGCTGATCTGACCTGTCGCAACGTTCAAGGAGGGCGGCGTCATGGACGCCGCCCTTTTTCATGGGGCGCACCGAACCGTGATTTGCACCGGCTCGCGCCGTATGATTCCCCGGAGAGGGTGGTGGTGGGAGAAGTCTGGTGGCGCCTGACGGTCCGGGGTTTGGGCAGGGTCTGAAGCTTGCGGGGATTGCGCTGGTCAGCGCCATCTTTACGGCCACGCTCGTCGTCCTAGTCGGGGAAGCGTTTCTTCAACCGTCTCAGCCGACAACACTCGACCCCCAGATCCAGCTGACATCCTCGGCAGACTGACGCCCGAAGGGGCAGGCGCCGGCTCACACACAACAACAGCCAAAGAAAAACGCCGCTTCCGGGTGGAAGCGGCGTTCAATCTTACGACAGGCTTCTGACCTCAGGTCGACCCGGGATCCGGGCCGACCCTTGGAACGGTCTTAGAAGTTGATGTCGATGGTGGCGCGACGGTTCAGCGGCTCACGCACGCCGTCAGCCGTGGGCTTGGCCAGGGCGGTTTCGCCCTTGCCGTCCAGGGCGATGACGCCGCCGTTGACGCCTTGTGCGACCAGGGCGTCCGCGACGGTGCGCGAACGACGGTTCGACAGGCCGAGGTTATAGGCGGCCGAGCCGGAGGTGTCGGTGTAGCCGACGATGACGACGCGGGTCGCAGCGCCGGTCTTGGCGTAGCTGGCGGCCTGGCTCACGACCGAGCGGGCTTCAGCCGTCAGGTCCGAACGATCCCAGTCGAAGTAGACGACGAACTGACGCGCGGCCGGCTTCTGAGCGACCGGCGGAGGCGGCGGCGGGGGCGGAGGAGGCGGCGGCGGCGGGGGCGGCGGGGGCGGAGGCGGCGGGGGAGCCATCTCTTCTGCGCCGAAGCTGTAGCGCAGGCCCAGGGTCACGGTGTGCGACTGGTCGTAGTCGCCGTCCCATTCGCCGAAGGCCGTAGCGCCGGGGCCGACGCCGACGGTCGTCGAAGCCCAGGAGGCGTCGCCGGTCAGATAGCGATAGGTCAGGTCGATGTTGGCGCGGTCGCTGACAGCCCAGGCCAGACCGGCGATCGCCTGAGCGGCGAACTCGGTCGAGTCGTCGTCGATTGCGAAGCTGGCGCCGCGGTTCGCGCGGAGGTAGCCGGTCGTTTCCGTCGAGATGTGGTTCACGCCGGCGCCGAGACCGACGAACGGACGCACGCCCCAGGCTTCATAGCCGAAGTCATATATGACATTGGCCATCAGGCTCATCGACTCGATGTCGCCTTCCGGAGAATAGCAGGCGCCGGCGGCCGGGGTGACGGCGCAGACGCCCTGGCTGCCCGACACGGCGCGGATCGTGCCGATGTCGCCCGAGCGATAGCCGCCTTCAAGTTCAACGCGCCAGCTGGGGTTGAAGCGATAGCCGAGACGGGCGAAGGCCGCCCAGCCGTCGTTGACTTCATAGTTCCAGTTAGCGCCGGTGATCGACGACTCTGCATTGATGTCGTCGATGATCTGGTAGCCGGCGTCGATCGCGCCGTACCAGCCGTTCGGCTCGGCCGACGCGACGCCAGCGGACAGGGCCAGAGCGGCCGCTGCGCTGGAGGCCAGCACGAAAGTCTTCATACGCATAGGGGGTAGCCCTCCGCCTGTTGTAATCTAGGGCGGGTCTACCGCCTGCGCGGGTCTTATCAGCGTTGCCGTGGAAGGTCGAGGCGAAAACGGGGCGATAGAAGGCCCCGAGATCAACATCGTGCTATTGATGCTACAGGTTAAATTAGCGACCCAGCCGTGATTGGAACGATTTTAGGCCGTTTCCTGAGGACTTGCATTCACCATGACGGCCGACATCGGCGGGCGCAGCCCTGAGCGCCGGTTTAGGGAGTCGTAACCTGCATCCCCAGCCACTCGGCGACGAGGGCGGGTTTGTCGGCGCCTTCGATCTCTACCGTAAGCTCGTGCTTCAGCAGCCAGCGACCGTCACCCTTGTCTTCGGCCGACAGCAGGCGAAACCGGCCGCGCACGCGCGACCCGGCTCGGACGGGCGCCAGGAATCTCAGCTTGTCGAACCCGTAGTTGATCCCCATCGTCAGACCTTCCAGCGGCGCGACGGCGTCATAGCTCATGGCCGAGGCCAGGCTGAGGGTCAGGAAACCATGGGCGATGGTCCCGCCGAAGGGCGTGGCCTTGGCCGCCTCCGGATCGACATGGATGAATTGCCGGTCCTCGGTGCAGTCGGCGAAGGCGTCGATCCGCGCCTGGCTGACCTCGAACCATCGCGAGACCCCGACCTCCTGTCCGATCAGGTCCTGGAGTTCCTGTGGCTTCATTATCCTATCCTCCCTTTTTCGCGAAGCTGACCCAGCCGCACGGGGAAGGAAAGAGGTCACGCGCCGAAACGACCCTCGATGATCTCGCCATAGAGGCCGGGATCGACATTGCCGCCGGACAGGATCAGGCCCGTCGTCAGCCCCGCGACCTCGACCTTGCCGGCTAGCAGCGCCGCCAGCGACACCGCCCCGCCGGGCTCCACCACCAGTTTCAGGTGGCGGAAGGCGAACCGCACCGCCTCGGCGACCTCGACGTCGGACACGGTCACGGCGCCTGCCAGCCGCTTATTGATCGGCCAGGTCAGCACGCCCGGCATGGGCGCCATCAGGGCGTCGCAGATCGACGGCGATCCGGCCGGATGCCCGACCCGTTCCCCGGCCGCCAGCGACCGGGCCGTGTCGTCATAGGACTCGGGTTCGACCACCAGGACGCGGGTCTGCGGACTGCGCTCGGCCATGACCAGATTGATCCCGGCCATCAACCCCCCGCCCGAGGCGCCGCACAGCAGCTGGTCCATCGGCGCATCGGCCTGGTCCAGCATCTCCAGGGCCGTCGTCCCCTGACCCTCGATGATGAAGGGGTCGTCGAACGGCGGCACGAGGACGCACCCCCGCTCGGCGGCGATGGCGGCCCCGATCGCTTCGCGGCTCTCGGTCCAGCGATCATACAGCCGCACCTCGCCGCCAAAGCCGATCACCCCCTCGATCTTCACCTTCGGCGAATCTGACGGCATGACGATCAGGGCCGACGTCCCCACCAGGGCCGCCGCCGCCGCCACGCCCTGGGCATGATTGCCGGAGGAGAAGGCCACGACCCCGCGCGCCTTCTCCTCGGCGTTCAGCCGGCTGATCCGGTTATAGGCGCCGCGAAACTTGAAGGCGCCGGCCCGCTGCAGGTTTTCCGCCTTCATCAGAACCCGGCCGCCCACGACGGCGTTCAGGGCGGGGCTCTCGATCAGGGGCGTGCGGACGGCGACGCCGTCGATCTGGCGGGCGGCGTCGAGAACGCCTTCATAGCTGGGCAGGTGCGTCGTCATATGCTCCCTTTAGACCGAGCCGCAGGCGCCGCCCAAGACGGTGCAGGAGAGAAATTCATGAGCCTGATCCTCGCCATCGACCAGGGCACGACCTCGACCCGGGCCATTGCGTTTGAAGTCCGGGACCATGACCTGCGCCCCGTCGCCGTCAGCCAGATCGAACTGGCCCAGCATTTCCCGCGCTCCGGCTGGGTCGAGCATGATGCGGCCGAAATCTGGTCCGCCACCCTCCAGACCTGCCGCGAGGTGGTGCGCCAGGCGGGCGGCGTCGACCGTTTCGCCGCCATAGGCATCACCAACCAGCGCGAGACATCGGTGATCTGGGACGCCGCGACCGGCGAACCCCTGCATCGCGCCGTCGTCTGGCAGGACCGTCGCACCGCCGACGTCACCGCCCGCCTGACCGCCGAGGGTCATGAGCCGATGGTCCAGGCCGCCACCGGCCTGATCCTCGACCCCTATTTTTCGGCGACCAAATTCGCCTGGCTGCTGGACGCCGTGCCGGGGGCTCGCGACCGGGCGGCGAGGGGCGAGGTCAAGCTGGGCACGATCGACGCCTGGCTGATCTGGAAACTGACCGGCGGCCGGGTTCACGCCACCGACGCCACCAATGCGTCCCGCACCGCTCTGATGGACCTGAAGACGGTGGAATGGCGCGATGACCTGTGCGCCCTGTTCGACGTGCCGCGCGCGGCGCTTCCCGCCATCGTTCCCTGCGCCGGCCTGATCGGCGAGACCGATCCGGCGCTGTTCGGCCGCCCCCTGCCCATCGCCGGATCGGCGGGCGATCAGCAGGCGGCCCTGGTCGGCCACGGCGCCCTGCAGCCGGGCGACGCCAAGATCACCTATGGCACCGGCGCCTTTCTGGTGGCCAATGTCGGCGAGACGCCGGTCGCCTCGACCCGTCGTCTGCTCGGCACGCTCGGCTACCGGGCCGACGGCCGCACCGCCTATGCGCTGGAGGGATCGATCTTCTCGGCCGGTTCCGCCATCCAGTGGCTGAGGGACGGGGTCAAGCTGATCTCCGAATCCCGCCAGTCCGAAGCCTTGGCCCAGAGCCTGGCCGACAACGGCGGGGTCTATATGGTCCCCGGCTTCACCGGCCTGGGCGCCCCCTGGTGGGAGCCGGAGGCGCGCGGGACCGTGGTGGGGCTGACGCGGGATTCGGGCCCGGCCCATTTCGTCCGCGCCGCGCTGGAAGCCCTGGCCTATCAGACCCGCGACCTGCTCGACGCCCTGGCCCAGGACGGCGCTCCGCCGTTGAAGACGCTGAAGGTGGACGGCGGCGTCACCGCCAACAGTTTCGCCATGCAGTTCGTCGCCGACATCTGCGAGGTCGAGGTCGAACGTCCCGCCTTCCAGGAAATGACGGCCCTTGGCGCCGCGCGTCTGGCGGCTTTGGGCGTCGGCCTGCTGTCCGATCTGGAGGCCCGTCCGGCGGAGGCCCCGGCCTGCTGGAAACCCCGGATGAAGCCTGAGGAACGCGACCGTCTGCTTTCCGGCTGGCGCCGCGCCGTCAAGGCCGCCATCATCGCCGCGCCGGACCGCGCCTAAGACGCGGGCGGCTCAAAGGAAACGACAGGGCTGCACATGACCGACGCCTCCGACGCCTCCGACGCGCCTATGCAGGATGCTCAAACCGCCTTTTCCGGCACGCGCGAGGTCGATCCCCGCTACCGGCTGGACGAGGCCGCGCTGGACGCCTGGATGACCGACCACGTCGTGGGCTACGCCGGCCCGCTGACGGTGCGCCAGTTCAAGGGCGGGCAGTCCAACCCTACCTATGAGCTGACCACCCCGACCGCCGCCTATGTGCTGCGCCGCAAGCCGCCCGGCGTTCTTCTACCCAGCGCCCACGCCGTGGACCGCGAGTTCCAGGTCATCTCCGCCCTGGCCGCCCAGGGATTCCCGGTGGCCAAGCCCCATGCGCTGTGCCTGGACGAGGCCGTCATCGGCTCGATCTTCTATGTGATGGACAAGGTCGAGGGCCGCATCCTCTGGGACCTGAAACTGCCCGGCCTGACCCCCGTCGAACGCCGCGCCATCTATCACGCCCAGACGGATGCCCTGGCTCGGCTCCATGCCTTCGACCCCGCCGCCATCGGCCTGGCCGACTATGGCAAGGCCGGCAACTATTTCGCCCGCCAGGTCGGTCGCTGGACCAAACAGTATCGAGCCTCGGAAACCGAATCCGTCCCCGCCATGGACCGGTTGATCGCCTTCCTGCCGGACAGCCTGCCGCCCGAGGGCCCCAGCCGCATCGTCCACGGCGACTTCCGTCTCGACAACATGATCCTGGCGCCGGACCAGCCGGAAGTCCGCGCTGTGCTGGACTGGGAACTGTCGACCCTGGGCGATCCGATGGCTGACTTCTCCTATCTACTGATCGCCTGGGCTATTCCTGCAAGCTTGCGAAACGGCCTCGCCGGCGCTGATCTCGTGGCCCTGGGCATTCCCTCGGTCGAGGAGACGGTGGACCGCTACGCCGCCGCCACCGGCATGCGGCCCGCCGATCTGGACTGGCTCTACGCCTACAACCTGTTCCGACTGGCGGCGATCTGCCAGGGCATCGCCGGCCGGGTCCGCGACGGCACGGCGGCCAGCGCCCACGCCCGCAGCATGGCGGCCCAGGTCGGCCCGCTCAGCGACGCGGCCTGGGGCTTTGCGAAACGGGCGGGCGCCTAGGTCGGATACAGGGGGTTCGACGCGTCCCTCTGGCCTTCCAGACTGTGTTTCAGGGCGTGCATCTCGTCATGCCCGACCTTGATCGCCGCATAGGCGCGACGGACGGTCTCGCGCGTGGTGGCCGAGATGCCGGTATCCTCCAGCGCCTTTTCGAACTTGTCGGCGATGAAGCCTTCCCCGCTGTTGATCGAACCGACGACGGAATCGTCGTTGCGCATCAGGGCGTGTTTCACATCCAGGAAGGCGCGATGGGCCTTGGCCAGGATCGATCCGTGCGGCTCGGGGTCGCCGCCCAGGCCGCGCACGGCGCCCGATAGTTCCTCGACCACCTGCCGCCGTTCGGCGCTGCGGTTCTCGAACAGGGTGCGGTAGTGCGGATCCTCGGTCTGTTCGGCCGCCTCGCGATAGCCGTCCACGCTGTCCAGCGTGGTTTCGATCAGCCCATTCAGAACCTTGATGTCGTGGGCGTTGGGATTGGTCATTTCGCTCATTCCTTCCGCATTGCGGTCGAACGGCGAAATGGTCGGGCGTGACGAAGGTTGCCGCGCACCGATCAGATGATCAGAACGGCGTCACAGGCTGGTGCGCAGCGACCACAGCTCGGGGAAGCAGCGCTTGGTCAGGGTCGAGGCCAGATAGGCCGCTCCCTCGGTGCCGCCGGTGCCGCGCCGTCGGCCGATGATCCGCTCGACCGTGACCACATGCTTGTGCCGCCAGGTCAGCAGGGCGTCGTCCAGATCGACCAGCTTCTCGGCCAGCTGATACAGGGGCCACCAGCGTTCGGTGTCGCGATAGACCTCCAGCCAGGCCGCCTCCACGGCTTGCGACGGCTCATAGGGCTGGGTCACGTCGCGGTTCAGCACCTCGGCCGGCACCGGCAGGCCGGCCTTGGCCATCTGGGCCAGGGCGTCGTCATACAGGCTGGGGGCGGCGATGGCGGCCTGGAGCGCGGCCAGGGCCTCGGGCCGGTCCGTGTGGAATTTCAGGAAGCTGGAATCCTTGAGCCCCAGCATGGCCTCGAACCGGCGGAACTGATCGCTCTGGAAGCCCGAGGACGAACCCAGCGAACCCCGGAACCGCAGATAGTCGGCGGGGGTCATGGTCGACAGAATGTCCCAGCTCTGGGTCATCACCGCCTGGATACGACTGACGCGGGCCAGGCTCTTGTAGGCGGGGACCAGATCGCCGGCGCGCACCATGGTCTGGGCCAGGGCGACCTCGTGCAGGATCTGCTTCAGCCAAAGTTCCTTGGTCTGGTGGATGACGACGAACAGCATTTCGTCGTGCTGGTCCGACAGCGGATGCTGGGTGGAAAGCAGGTCGTCCAACGCCAGATAGCCGGCGTAGGTGATGTCGCTGGATTGGGTCATGCCCGCCTATCGCCCGGGCGGGCGGGCGGCGCAAGCGGCCTACTGGCGGGACTGGCTCGTGGCGTTCGAGGCGATCTGGCGGCCGGTGTCGAAAGCGTCGCGGGCGCCTTTGTAGATGAAGCCGTAGGTCGGATAGACGGTGGTGCCCAGATCGTTGATCGGATTGTACCAGACCTTGACCTGCGACCAGTCGTTGGAGGGCGAGACGTCGACGACGGTGACGTTCTCCTCGACCTTGCCGCGGCTGCCGCCCCAGTTGGCGTGGGTCACGCGGACCACGCGGTCGGTCAGAATGTCGGAAACCACGGCGACATGGCCCCGGCTCATGCGGCCCTCAGGCCGGAAGACCAGGACCGATCCGGTCTCGGGCGCAGCGCCGGTGCGGAACTTCTCGGCGGCCTGACGCCACCAGGTCCAGGCGTCGCCGAAGATGTTGATGCCCGAGAACATGCGGGCGAAGGTGACGCACTGCCAGTACGGCTCATCGGCCTTTGCGGAAGCGGGCGCGACGCCCAGCGCAAGAAATCCGAAGGTCGTCGCAACCGCGACGGCTTTGAGCCGTTTAATCATGCTGAGGCTGTATCCCGACTGCCGATGGTGGTTTTTAGAACACAGAGCCTCAGGATTCGACAACCCCTTTCGGCGTATCGCCGTGTGGTAGGGGCTTATCCTTCTGTTCGCTTGACAGGGGATTTCGACCCTGGCCCCAGGCCCTCAAAGCCTTGCGAGCCGGGTGTTCGACGAGGTGGTAGGACAGGGCCGCGACGACCGGCAAAAGCGCCAGAATCGCCAACCACACGAAAACGTGAACCTGCTTGTCCGGGGCGTCCGTCGCCTTCGCCGCCAGGTTCACGGCCAGCAATTTCCACGGCACGCAGACCATATAGACCGAATAGCTGATCTCCCCCAGATAGACGGCGGGCTTGGACGCCAGCCATCCGGCCCGTTCGTTCGGCAGGGACGCCAGCGACAGGATCAGGGCGCCGGCCAGCAGGACGGTGACCCCGTCCCACAGGCCCAGGGCCGCGCTCAGCACCATCAGGCCGAACGACACAGCCGAGGCCGTCCAGGGCGCCTTCAGCGGCGCCCGGCGATAGACCAGGTACAGGGCGCACCCAAGGGCGAAACAGGGCACGATCCGCAGCGCGCCCCAGCGGATGGTGGCCTCGGTCAGGGGGAAGCCCGCCAGCCGCTCGAACCCGGAGTAGAGGGCCGCGAGGAACAGCGCGGCTCCGATCACGGCCGCGACCGGCCGCTGACGCAGCCGCCAGAAGACGAAGGCGAACAGGGGGAAGCACAGATAGGCGAACCATTCGGCCGAGATCGACCAGGACGGATGGTTCCACCCCGCCACCGGCGCCAGGCCCCAGGCGTGGACCATCAGCAGATTGGCCGGCAGCGACGCCCAGCTCAGCACATTGCCGTCCACGCTCATCCCCGCGACCACGGCCGCGCCGGCCAGCAGCCCCACCCCGACCAGGGTCGCGATGTGCAACGGATAGACCCGCGCCACCCGCGCCCACAGGAAGCTGCGGTACGAGAATCGCTTCTCCCCCGCCGCCTGCAGATAGACATGGCTCAGGATGAAGCCTGACAGGACGAAGAACAGCTCGACCCCCAGATAGCCCTTGTCGACTAGGCCGGACGCGGGCGCCCCCGCCAGGTTCTCCCAGAAGGTATAGACGGCCACCCAGATCGCTGCGCCGAAGCGGAGGGCGGTGATGGGGCGGAGATCGGCGGGAGTCTGGACGGGGGTCATGGTCTCACCTTGGCACGTCGGTCTTGTCGAACCGTGAAGGCCCGCAAGCTTGGCGCCCCCGCCGCCTTACGCGACCCACGTCCCGTGGAACCCCGCCGGCAGGGCCGTATCCGCCTGCCAGGTCGCCACCGGCCCGTCCTCGACATGGGCCGCGTCGAAGACGTGCAGCTCGGTCCGACCCGCCGCCAGGTTCACCGAAGGCCCGACCAGCCAGGCGTCGGTCTCGGCCGTGGCTCCGGGCTTGGGCACGAAGACCGTCTCCTCAACGATCTGATGGAGGCCGAAGGTGAAGCCGTGCGACCGACCGCTCTCCCAGTCCTGCACGGCCAGACCTGTGGGCAGGGGACGTCCCGACGTCTCACCGCTGGTGTGGACGGTCAGGCTGCGCTTCAGGCCCAGACGGCGCGGGTCCGCCTTGGGGAACTCGCCAACAGCGTCCGTCGTCAGCATCTCGGCCTTGCCGTCGGGACGCAGGGTGATCAGGGCCAGCTTGGCCGGATCGCCCGGCACCACCCCGTGTCCCTCGACCAGAACCCGCGCCCCATCGACGGCGAAGCGCGGATCGCCGCTGGCCGCCACGTCGAAGCGGATCGTCCCGTCCGCCTCGGCCCAGGCGTCGCCCAGATGGAAGTGGAAGAAGCCCGGCAGTTCATAGAGGCGCGACTGGGTCAGGTCGTCCTTGTCCAGCACCATGACCTGGGTCCCGGTCTCGGGCCGCCAGACCAGGCCGTTGATGATCGGTAGGGCCTGGCGTTCCTGGATCCAGGGCTGGAGCACCAGGATCACATGCCGGTCGGTGGCGGTGAAGTCGTGCATATAGCTGGCGCGTGGCAGGCGGATGATCTCGGCCCGGTTGAGGCCCCCGTCGGCGTTCAGCCGCCAGATCACCGCCCGATCGCCGGCCGTGCCCACATTCCAGATCGAGCCGTCGGGCGCGCGGCGGGGGTGGGCCTGGAACGGCATGCCCTTGAGGTCGTCGCGCAGGGTGACGAAGCCCTGGCTCGACAGGTCGGACGCATCCATCGCCAGGGGAGAGCCGCCTTCCCACAGGGCCCAGACCTGGTTCCCGGCCGCCATGACCGCAGTGTTGGCGGCGTTGGAGTCGTCGTTCGAGCCGACGCGGGCGCGCGCGTCGCCCCTTGTGCCGAAGCCGGGCGTCACGACGGCGTCCAGTTCGGTCTCGACCCGACGCTTGGGCGTATCGACGAACCGGGCCTCCAGCGTGGCCTGGCCATCCTGGATGCGGAACGCCCGCATCAGGCCGTCGCCGTCGAACCAGTGGGTGACGGACCCGCCCGGCCGACGGAATCGGCCGGGTCCGTTGCGGAACAGGGCGCCTTCCAGCCCCGCCGGCGCCCGGCCATGGATGAGCCGCATCGTCTGACGCGGCAGATCGCCCTCGACGTCGCGGGTGGCCAGGGCCCAGTCGGCCTTGGCGGCGGCGTCGAGGGCCGCAGCGGCGCGGACCATCTCGGGTGTAGTGACGGCGGCCGACAGAGCGGCGGCGCCCAACAGGAAGGAACGGCGGGACGGGGTCATGGTCTGGCTCCTGCTGGGACGGACTATTTGAGGCTGATGGTCTGGACGACCGCGCCGGCCGCAGCGAACTTCGCGCGCTCCCACGAGGCCGGACCCATGTTGCCGGCGGCGTTGTTGGAGAAGGCGAAGGGCTCGATCGGCATGCCGAACGGATTGGTCTTCATCTTCCCGTCGCCGTCGACGTCGTGGAAGGCGCGCATGGCGTAGTCGCCGTCCGGCAGGTCCTCGAACCGGACCTGTTTGGAAGCGTCTGTCGCGTCCACCATGGCGTAGCGGACCGGCTGGCCCTCGCCGCCGTAGTTGGCCTCGCTGTTGAACAGGGCGACCATGATCCGCCCGGTCGGCGCGGCCACGTCGAAGTCGAAGGTGACGTCGGCGGCCAGGGCGGAGGTGGAGGCCAGGGCGGCGGCGGCAAGGGCGGCGCAAGCACAGAGGGCGGAAAGGGTCTTCATGGCGCAGTGTCCTGTTCTGGGGGGCCGACGACCGGCCCTTGATGACCTGACCCTGAAGACGATGGGTCGCCCTCGCCATCGGACATGCGGGAGCGACCACCCGGCCTTCGTGAATGACCGTCTCGGCCGCCCACGAAGCGCCGGTCGCCACCCACTCGATCAGTTTTCGCGCCCCATTTCGCTGCTACAGCCCGTTACATGTCGAAACGCACGCGACATCGGCCACGGCCCGCCCCGTGGCAGTCTGCAGGCGTTACGGCCTGGTGGCGGAGTGGCTACGCGGCGGGCCTGCAAGCCCGAAAACCCTCCGTTCGACTCGGAGGCCAGGCCTCCATCCTCTTCGCCTCTCAGAGGTCAGAGGAAGGAGTAGGGATCGACATCGACGGTCAGCCGGACCGAGGCGGGGATCTTCACCCGCGTCAGCCAGGCGCGCAGGAAGGCCTGAAGGTTCACATCACGGTCGGCCCGCACCAGCAGCCGCTTGCGGCGCCGTCCGCGCACCAGGGCCAGGGGCGCATCGGCGGGGCCATAGACCTCCAGCCGTTCGGCGTTGGGAATGGCCTGGGCCAGGTCGGCGGCGACCTTCCCCACCGCCGCCGCATTCTCGCTGGACAGGATGATCGCCGCCAACCGGCCGAAGGGGGGCAGGGCCGCCGCTTCCCGCTCGGCCATCTCCGCCTCGACGAAGGCGTCCCGGTCGCCGGCCGCCAGGGCCTGAAGCACCGGATGTTCGGGGGTCCAGGTCTGCAAAATGGCCCGCCCCGGTCGGTCGGCGCGACCCGCCCGTCCCGTCGCCTGGGCCAAGAGCTGATAGGTGCGCTCGGCCGCCCGCAGGTCGCCGCCCCGCAAGCCCAGGTCCGCATCCACCACCCCGACCAGGGTCAGGCGGGGGAAGTTGTGCCCCTTGGCGGCGGCCTGGGTCGCAACCAGTATGTCGATCTCGCCGTCGGTCATCCGCTGGATCAAGGCCCGGGCCGACTTGGCGTCGGGCGCGGTGTCAGAACTGAACACCGCCGTCCGCGCCTCGGGGAACAGCTGGCGCACCTCCTCCTCGACCCGTTCGACGCCGGGTCCGACCGAGACCAGGGAGTCCTCGGCCCCGCATGACGGGCAGAGTTTGGGCCGCGCCATGGAGAAGCCGGTCAGGTGACAAACCAGACGGCCGGTATAGCGATGCTCGACCAGCCAGCTGTCGGTGTCCGGCGCCGTCAGTCGGTGCCCGCAGACGCGGCACAGGACGACGGGCGCATAGCCGCGCCGGTTCAGGAACAGCAGGGTCTGCTCGCCCCGCGCCAGGGTCTCGCCCACCGCAGTACGCAGGGGCTGGGACAGCCAGGTCTGGGGATCGGGCGTGTGCTGGCGCAGGTCCAGCAGTTCGATATCAGGCATCACCGCCACCCCGTGACGCGCGCCCAGCTTCAGCCAGTCATACCGTCCGGCCTGGGCGTTCCACAGGGTCTCCAGCGACGGAGTCGCCGAGGCCAGAACCACCGCCGCCTTTTCGATCCGCGCCCGCGCCACCGCCAGGTCGCGCCCGTGATAGACCAGACCCTCTTCCTGCTTGAACGAACTGTCGTGCTCCTCGTCCACCACGATCAGCCGCAGATTGACGAAGGGCAGGAACAGGGCCGAGCGGGCGCCGACCACGATATTGCACCGACCGGCGACCACCGCCTCCCACACCTGCCGGCGGCGGGGTGGAGCGACGCCGGAATGCCATTCGGCCGGGGCGGCGCCGAACCGGTCCGTGATCCGCTCGATCAGCGCCTGGGTCAGGGCGATCTCGGGCAATAGGATCAGGATCTGCGCCGTCGGATCGGCCCGCAGCACCCGCGCGATCGCCTCCAGATAGGCCTCGGTCTTCCCGGACCCCGTGACCCCGTCCAGCAGGAAGGGGCGGAAGCCGCCGCCGGTTACGCCCGCCGCCAGGGCCGAAGCCGCCGCCGCCTGGTCGCCGTTCAGGGTCGCCGGCGCATGGTCGGGATCGGGCCGGTCGAAGGCCGCCTCCGCCGCGATCTCGACGATCTCCAGAACCCCCTCGTCGATCAGGCCCTTGACCACGCCCGACGACACGCCGGCGGCGCGCGCTAGATCGGCGCCCGCCATGGAGCGCTCACCCAGGGCCTCCAGCACGCCTGTCCGGGCCGGGGTGGCGCGCGCCGGCTGGCGGTCGCCGACCCGTCGCACCCGACGTTCCGGCCTGGGGCGTGGCGCGCGCAGACCCTTCAGCGCCGTCGCCGCCATCTCGCCGGGCGGCGACAGGGTCCAGCGCCCGGCCCATTCGACGAAGTCCATCACGCCTGCGGGTAGCGCAGGATCGTCCAGTCTCGACTCCACCGATTTCAGCCGCCGGTTGGAGCCGGTGGTCTCGAACACCTCGGCCACCACGCCCCGGATCAGCCGAGGCCCCAGGGGCACGGCGACCTGATCGCCGCGCGCCAGCGTCATGGCTTCGGGCGCCTCGTAATCGAAGGCTTCCGGCACGGGCAGGGGAATGAGGACCGAGGCGACTTTCACCGAACTTCGCCCTCGGCTATGAAGCCGTCCATGAAACTCTTTCTCGATACCGCCGACGTCGCCGTCATCAAGGACATGATCCCCACCGGCATGGTGGACGGCGTCACCACCAATCCGTCGCTGATCGCCAAGTCGGGTCGGAACATCGCCGAGGTCATCGCCGAAATCTGCGCCCTGGTCGAGGGGCCGATTTCCGCCGAGGCCGTCTCGCTCGATTTCGAGACCATGGTCAAGGAGGGCGACAAGCTCGCCGCCATCGCCCCGAATGTGGTCGTGAAACTGCCCCTGACCTGGGACGGCCTGCGCGCCTGCCGCGTCTTCACCGACAAGGGGATCCAGACCAACGTCACCCTGTGTTTCTCCGCCGCCCAGGCGCTGCTGGCGGCCAAGGCCGGCGCGACCTTCGTCTCGCCCTTCGTCGGCCGGCTGGAAGACAATGGCGCCGACGGCATCGCCCTGCTGGAAGAGATCCGCGTCCTGTATGACGTGCACGGTTTCGAGACCCAGATCCTGGCCGCCTCGCTGCGCAACGTCGCCCATGTGGCCGCCGCCGCCGTGGCCGGATCGGACGCCGCAACCTTCGGCGCTGACACATTCAAGGCCCTGGTAAAGCACCCGTTAACCGACAGAGGTCTTGATGCCTTCGTGGCGGACTGGGCCAAGACCGGTCAGTCCATCCTGTAAATCGCGCGTCACGGAGAGGTCTGTTTGAGCGGCTCATTGGACCTTTTCGAAACCTCGGAAGCGGACGCCGTCCCCCATCTGGGCGACGGCCTGCACTGGCCCGAGGTGCGCGGCTGGCTTCAGACCCATCCCCAGACCCTGCTGGACGACCGCTCCCTGCTGGAAGAGATCGGCCTGCGTCCGCACGGCCGCAATGTGTTGGAGTTCGGCGCCGCCGCCCTGACGCGGCTCGAGGCGGTGGTCGAACGCGAGACCGGCGCCCGGCGCGAGGTCGAGACCATCGCCCGCGCCAATTTCGCCGCCCAGACCCAGACCCACGTCGCCGCCCTGGACCTGATGGAGGCCCGCAACCATTCCGATCTGGCGCGACGCCTGGACGCGGCGGCCCAGGGGAGGTTCGGCCTGGCCGGCGCCGCCATTGCTCTGGAACGACCGGGCGGCGTGCCCTTCGGCTGGCGTGGCTTGGAAGCCGGCGAAGTGGACGGCCTGCTCGGCGAACACGGCCTGACCTGGCTGGGCCCGATGTTCGAGGGGCTGGACCTGTTCGGCGCGGCCGCCGATCAGGTGAAGTCCGTCGCCCTGATCCGCATGGCGCCCCATCTGACGCCCGGCGAACCGCCCCGGCCCTGCCTGTGCGCCTTCGGCTCGCCCGAACCCGAGGGCTTCACCCCCACCATGGGCTGCGAACTGGCCGCCTTCCTGGCCCGGGTGGTGGAGCGGATGGCCGAGCGATGGCCGGTGTTGAACTGACCGCCGCCGAGGCCCTCCTCGCCTGGCTCGAGCATCTGGCGCATGAGCGACGGCTGTCGCCCCGCACCCTGGAGGCCTACGGCCATATCGGCCGGCTCTATGTCGCCTTCCTCGAACGCCATCGCGGCGAAACCCTGACGCTGAAGGCCATGGGGACCATCACCGCCGCCGAGGTCCGCGCCCATCTGGCGGACCGCCGATCCGGCGATCATCCCCTGGCGGCCCGGTCCCTCAGCCAAACCCTGTCGGCCATTCGCGGCTTTCACGCCTTTCTGGACCGACGACTGGACACACCCGCGCCCCAGCTGGCCTTGGTGCGGGGCCCCCGGATCAAGCCGTCCCTGCCTCGACCGGTGACGGAGGACCAGGCGCGCGGCCTGCTGGCCGAACCTGACGCTGATCCGGACGCCGAGCCGTGGGAGGCCGCGCGCGACCGCGCCGTCCTGACCCTGCTTTACGGCTGCGGTCTGCGGATTTCCGAGGGCCTGTCTCTGACCCGAGCCGACGCCCCGCTGGGCGAAGCCCTGCGTGTTCTCGGAAAGGGGTCAAAGACCCGGATCGTCCCGGTTCTGCCGGCGGTCCGCGCCGCGGTGGACGCCTATCTGGCGCTCCAGCCCTTTCCGCTTCAGCCGTCCGACGCCCTGTTCCGCGCCCGACGCGGCGGGCCGCTGAGCCCGCGTCACGTCCAGGCCTCGGTCCAGCGGCTGCGCGGTCGGCTGGGCCTGCCCGAACGCACCACCCCCCACGCCCTGCGCCACAGTTTCGCGACCCACCTGCTGGGCGCCGGCGCCGATCTGCGTTCGATCCAGGAACTGCTGGGCCACGCCAGCCTGTCGACGACCCAGAAATACACCGGCGTTGACGCCGAACGCCTGCTGAACGCCTATGCGGCGGCCCATCCGCGCGCATAGGGTTCCACCCGGCCACTGCCCGTCCTATCTTCGCCCCATGATCGACGATCTCTACAGCGCGCGCATTCTGGCGCTTGCGGCCAACCTGCCTCATGCGGGGCGGTTGCCGTCGCCTGGGGGAACCGGCGAGCGGGTCGCCAAACTGTGCGGATCGCGCGCGACGGTCGATGTGACGCTGGACAATGAGGGCCGCGTCGTCGGCTTCGCTCAGGACGTCAAGGCCTGCGCCCTGGGCCAGGCGGCGGCCGGCGTCCTGGGCCAGTCCGTCATCGGCGCCTCAGTCGAGGAGATCGCCGGCGCCCGCGACGCCATGATCGCGATGCTGAAATCCGGCGGCAAAGGCCCGGTCGGCCGGTTCGAGGATCTGCGCCTTCTGCGCCAGGTCGCCGACTATCCCGCCCGCCACGCCTCGACCCTGGTGGCCGTTGAGGCGACGCTGGAAGCGGTCAATCAGGCCCTGGCGGAACGAACTCGTCTCGCCGGCGCGGCCTGACGGGCTCTGACCGGTTGATCCCCCTGCGATGACAGGGGATAAGTGCGGCGAACCCATCCAGCCCCCGGCGAAGGGACAAATGTCTCTCTATGAACGCGGCGTCCGCGCGGCCCATCGGGGCTACAAGCTGACGCTGTCCCCCCTGATCGGCCAGCAGTGCCGGTTCCTGCCGACCTGTTCGGACTATGGGCGCGACGCCCTGATCCAGCACGGGCCGGTCAAGGGGGGGTGGCTCACCGTGCGCCGCCTCTGTAAATGCCATCCCTTCGGCGGTTCGGGCTATGACCCGGTCCCGCCCCAGAAGACCGACGAAAAAGAACAGTCATGATCGATCTGAAATTCCCCGACGGCGCGGTGCGTCAGTATCCGGCCGGTTCGACGGCGCGCGACGTGGCGACCTCGATCTCGCCGTCCCTGGCCAAGAAGGCCGTGCTGGCCGAGCTGAACGGCGAGCAGCGCGACATGGGCCGGGTGCTGGAGACTGGCGGCGACTTCCGTCTGATCATGCGCGACGATCCCGCGGCCCTCTATACGATCCGTCACGACACGGCCCACGTCCTGGCCGAGGCGGTCCAGACCCTGTTCCCCGGCACCCAGGTCACGATCGGCCCGGCCATTGAGGACGGCTTCTATTATGACTTCTTCCGCGACGAGCCCTTCTCGACCGACGACTTCGCCGCCATCGAGAAGGAGATGGGCCGGATCGTCGATCGCGACGCCAAATTCGAGCGCGAGGTCTGGGACCGCGACGAGGCCATCGTCTTCTTCGAGGCGCGCGGCGAGAAGTTCAAGGCCGAGCTGATCCGCGACCTGCCCGAGAACGAGACCATCACCCTGTACAAGCAGGGCGACTGGATCGACCTGTGCCGGGGCCCGCACTTCCCCTCGACGCGCCATGTCGGCAAGGCGTTCAAACTGACCAAGCTGGCCGGCGCCTACTGGCGCGGCGATTCCAAACGCGAACAGCTTCAGCGCATCTACGGCACCGCCTGGGCCACCAAGGAAGACCTGGACGCCTATCTGCAACGGCTGGAAGAGGCCGAGAAGCGCGACCACCGCAAGGTCGGGAAGGCGATGGAGCTCTTCCACATGCAGGAAGAGGGCCGGGGCATGGTCTTCTGGCATCCCAAGGGCTGGATCCTGTGGCGTGTGCTCGAGGCCTATATGCGCCGCCGCCTGGACGCCGCCGGCTATGTCGAGGTCAAGACGCCCCAGGTGCTGGACCGCAAATTCTGGGAACAGAGCGGTCACTGGGACAAGTACCGCCCCAACATGTTCGTCTGCGAGACGGTCGAGGGCGAGACCCTCAGCCTCAAGCCGATGAACTGCCCCGGCCACGTCCAGATCTTCGACCAGGGCCAGCGCTCATACCGCGAACTGCCGCTGCGCATGGCCGAGTTCGGCGCCTGCCACCGCTACGAGCCGTCGGGATCCCTGCACGGCCTGATGCGGGTGCGCGGCTTCACCCAGGACGACGCCCACATCTTCTGCCGCGAGGACCAGATCGTCGAGGAGACGGCCGAGTTCATCAAACTGGCCCGCAGCGTCCACGCCGACCTGGGGATGGAGACCGCCTATATCAGCCTGGGCACCCGGCCCGAGAACCGCGCCGGTTCGGACGAGTTCTGGGACAAGGCCGAGGCCCTGATGGCCGAGGCCGCCCGCGCCGCCGGGACCGAGCCGGTCGTGACCGAGGGCGACGGCGCCTTCTACGCGCCCAAGCTGGACTTCATCGTCAAGGACGCCATCGGCCGCGAATGGACCTGCGGCACGATCCAGCTGGACTATGTCCTGCCCGAACGGCTGGACGCCACCTATATCGCCGAGGACGGCCAGAAGCACCGTCCGGTCATGCTGCACCGGGCGATTCTCGGATCGTTCGAGCGGTTCATCGGCATCATGATCGAGAACTACGCCGGCGCCTTCCCCCTGTGGCTGGCCCCGACCCAGGCCGTGGTGGCCACCATCACCTCCGACGCCGACGACTACGCCCGCGAGGTGATGGACCGGTTCAAGGCCGCCGGCCTGCGCACCGAGATCGACCTGCGCAACGAGAAGGTCGGCTACAAGGTCCGCGAACACTCGGTCGGCAAGGTGCCGGTCATCGCCGTGGTCGGCCGCCAGGAAGCCGAACAGGGCCTGGTCGCCATCCGCCGCCTCGGCTCCCAGGCCCAGACGGTGGTGACGGTGGAAGAAGCCATCCGCATCCTGACCGAAGAAGCCACCCCGCCCGATTTGAAACGCGCGCTCCAGGCTTAAGCCCGGAGTCGGACACAGGAACATTCGCCGGTCTGATCGCTTGTGATGGGGTGCGCCCCCGCGCCCCACACACAGCGAGACATCCCATGGCCGAGAAAACCCTCGACACCCTGTTCCACGACACGCTCAAGGACATCTATTACGCCGAGCGTAAAATCCTGAAGTCCCTGCCCAAGATGGCCCGCGCCGCTCAGTCGCCCGAGCTGAAGGCCGCCTTCGAAAAGCACAAGGACCAGACCGAAGGCCAGATCGAACGCCTCCAGCAGGTGTTCGAGATCATCGGCAAGGCCCCCCGCGGCAAGACCTGCGACGCTATCGAAGGCATCCTGGCCGAGGGCGACGAGATCATGGAAGAATACAAGGACAACCCGGCCCTCGACGCCGGCCTGCTGGCCGCCGCCCAGGCGGTCGAACACTATGAGATCACCCGCTACGGCACCCTGAAGCGCTGGGCCCTGGTGCTGGGCATGAAGGACGCCGCCGCCCTGCTGGACGAGACCCTGCAGGAAGAGTCCCAGACCGACGAAGACCTGACCGGCATAGCCGACGCCGCGGTCAACAAGGACGCGATGAAGTCCGCCGCCTGATCTTGTCGGCCGGATAAACAACGGAGGCGGCCGCGCGGTCGCCTCCGTTTTCGTATCTGATCAGTCGCGCAGCAGTTCGTTGACCCCGGTCTTGGCCCGGGTCTGGGCGTCTACTCGCTTGACGATGACGGCGCAGTACAGCGACGGGCCGCCCTTGGGGTCCGGCAGAGCGCCCGGAACCACGACCGAATAGGCCGGCACCTCGCCGCGGAAGACCTCGCCCGTGGCGCGGTCGATGATTTTGGTCGAGCCCGACAGATAGACGCCCATGGCCAGGACCGCGCCCTCGCGCACGATCACGCCTTCAGCAACTTCGGCGCGGGCGCCGATGAAACAGCCGTCCTCGATGATGGTCGGATTGGCCTGAAGCGGCTCCAGCACTCCCCCGATGCCCGCCCCGCCCGACAGGTGCACGTTCTTGCCGATCTGGGCGCAGGATCCGACCGTGGCCCAGGCGTCGACCATCGAGCCTTCATCAACGAAAGCGCCGATGTTCACGAAGGACGGCATCAGCACGACATTCCTGGCGATGTAAGCGCCTTGGCGAACAATGGCGCCGGGCACCGAGCGGAAGCCGGCGGCCTGATAGTCGGCGGCGGCCCAGTCGCCGAACTTGTTGGGCACCTTGTCCCAGTAGGGGCCGACGCCCGGGGCGTGGCTGGTCGGGCCGCGGTCGCCGGCGCGCATGATCTGGTTGTCGTTCAGGCGGAAGGACAGCAGCACCGCCTTCTTCAGCCATTGATGCGTGGTCCAGACCCCGTCCTCTCCGCGCGAGGCGACACGTGCCTGGCCCGAGTCCAGCAGGGCCAGGGCGGTCTCTACGGCGTCGCGCACGTCGCCATGGGTGGCGGCCGAGACGTCCGCGCGCTCTTCCCAGGCGGACTCGATGACGGATTCGAGATGCGACAGGTCGGTCATGCGGCGGCGTCCTTGAAGTTCAGGGCGTTGAGGAAGTCGAGAAGATCGGGGGCGATCCAGTCAATATGGTCCCCCAGGGGCTTGCCGTGGCCGTCGCCGATCAGGACGGTCGCCATGCCTAAAGCCTTGGCCGGCTCCAGGTTCTTGGGCGTATCCTCGAAGAAGGCGGCGCAACGGGGTTCGAAATCGAACCGCTCGATCATACGACGAAAGGCCGATGGGGCCGGCTTGGGCGTCAGATCGCCGTCCTCGATGGCGAACACCCCCTCGAAACAGTCGGCGACGCCGATCCGGTCCAGCACCCGATGCGCATAGTCCCGCGCGCCGTTGGTGAAGACGAAACAGCGCCCCGGCAGGGTCTTCAGCCGCTCGGCCAGGCGTGGATTGGGCTCGACCCCGTCCAGGGGCACATCATGCACCACGTGCAGGAAGTCCTCGGGATCGATGGTATAGTTGGCCATCAGCCCGGCCAGGGTCGTGCCGTGTTCGTCCAGGAACTGGCGTTGCAGCACCCGCGCCTCCTGCGGCGCCAGGCCGACCGCCTCGACCACATAGGCGTTGATCCGCGCCTGAACCAAGGACATCAGCCCCTGTTCGCGCGGATACAGGGTGTCGTCCATGTCGAACACCCAGGCGTTGACGTGCGACAGGTCGATCAAGACGCCTTCACCAGGGTGCCGGCGCCGAACTCGGTGAACAACTCCACAAGCATGGCGTGGGGCCGCCGGCCGTCCAGAATGACCACGGCCTCGACCCCGGCGCGCACGGCGGCCATGGCCGTCTCCAGCTTGGGGATCATGCCGCCGTGGGCGACGCCGGTGTCGATCAACTCCTGGGCCTCGTCCAGGGTCATCTGACGGATGATGTCGCCGTCCGCCCCCTTGACCCCCGGCACGTCGGTCAGCAGCAGCATCCGCTTGGCGCCCAGCGACCCGGCCACGGCGCCCGCCACCGTATCGGCGTTGACGTTATAGGTCTGGCCGTCCTCGGCCACCCCGATCGGCGCGATGACCGGGACCCAGTCCTCGGTCTCCGACGCGATCAGGCCCCTGATCAGCTTGGGATCCACCTTGGTCGGCTCGCCGACATAGCCCAGGTCGACCTCGTGCTCGATCATGCTGTCGGGATCGCGCTTGGTGCGGCGGGTCTTCTCGACCGTCAGCAGGCCGGCGTCCTTGCCTGACAGGCCGACGCCGCGCACGTCCGCCTCTTTGCCGGCCATGGTGATCCAGTGGGCGATCTCCTTGTTTACGGCGCCGGACAGGACCATTTCGGCCACCTCCATCGTCGCTGGATCTGTGACCCTCAGCCCATCCACAAAGCTGGATTTCACTCCCGCCTTGTCCAGCATGGCGCTGATCTGCGGCCCGCCGCCGTGCACCACGACCGGGTTCACCCCCATCAGCTTCAGCAGCACCACATCGGCCGCGAACTGACGCGCCACGGCGCTCTCGCCCATGGCGTGGCCGCCGTATTTGATGACCACGGTCTCGCGGTCATAGACCTGAATATACGGCAAGGCTTCGGCGAGCGTCTTCGCCGTCTCCCAGCTGCGTTCCTCGGACTGGCGTTCTGTTTCGTTCATCACCGGCGCGAGATAGCGGGGGAGGGGCGAGGAGTCACGGGGAAAGCCGTCGCCTCAACGCGGAGCGTCGGCAAACAGATCGGTGACGGCGTCGAAGCGGGCTCGGATCTCGTCCAACCGAAGGTGGACGCCTGGATGTTCTCCCCCATGCGCCAGTTCCGTCAGCAGGCCATAGGTCTCTGCTACGGCGCGCGGCAAGACTTGGTCATCGCCCCTTTGTCTCTGCAGGTCGGCCGACAGAAAGGCGTCTACAGCCGCGCCCCGTTCGGCGTCTTCCAGGTTCAGGTTGATGTTCAGGCGCACCTCTATGCGCGCCGCTTCGCCACGCCAGTCGTTCAGAAAATCCTTCCACAGCAGGACGCGGCGTTTCAGTCCCCGGCTGGCGGTCTCGGCGTCGAGAACATGGCGAAGCCACAGCCTCAGCGCCGCCTCACGTGACATGGTGTTACGCGCGATCAGCGATCCCGCCGCCTCGCGCGGGTCGCGCACGGGCGAGATGATGTGCGGTTCATAACCGGCTGCCCCAAGCACGCCCCGCCAGAAGGGGAAGAACCGACAGAGTCTCGGGTCCTTCAACACGATCAAGTCTTGCCCGCCGAACTCGTCCGCCAGACTTCGCGCGGCTTCCGGCTGGAAGGCCGCGAGAACGGCGGGATCGGGCTCGAACCGCCGCCAATCGCGCCAGTCCGAGTGTCCTGCCGCCAGTATCCGGTCGTTGACCTCCATCAACACCCGGCTTTCCCAGAACCCCCGCGGATTGTCTTCGCCGGGCGTCATCAAGGTGCGGGGCGGCGCGGCGCCCAGCATGGACAGGGCGCCGGCCACGGACGACGTACCGCTGCGATGCATGCCCAGGACGACAAGGGCGGTCTTTGTCGCGGTCATGCGGGCGCACTCACTCGGGGGTGTTTGGAGACCAAGGGACTAAACCGGCCTGCCGCGATAGCGCAACAACAGGGGCACAGTCAGGGTCATCTCGTGGCTGACGCCATGTTCCCACAGCCCGTCCTCGCCCCAGCAGTCGCCATGGTCGGCGCAGATCAGGATGGTCGCGTCCCGGAACCGGTCGAGAAGCCCGACCAGGCGTGCATCGACGTATTCGACGCAGGCGGTCTGGCGGCTGCGACAGTCCGCTGAACGATCGACCGTCTGGAACGGGACGCAGGGGTTGTCGTCCTCCGACCAGGGCGCGCCCTGATAGTGGTAGGGGACGTGGGTTTCCCCGATGTTCATGAAGACGAAGCCGGGCGCGTCGCCGGCCTGTTCCAACTGGGCCTCGACCCAGGCGATCTGGGCCTCGACGCCGTCGCGTCCGGCGAACCAGAAGGCGTCGAAGCCGTGGCGCAGGGTCGCCGACACCGGCGTGGCGGGATCGAACCAGCCCATGGCCGCCGTGCCGATGGTCCGCCAGCCGCCCTGACGGAAACCGTCCACGATATTGTCGCCGGCCACGGTGAAGCCGGGCGGCGCCACGCCGGGGTGGCCGGCGTAGCTGAGCCGGAAGAGGCGCGCCAGCTTGGGCGTCAGAAACGGCTGCGGCGCGCCCTCGACGCCCGGGGTGAAGCCGACGAACATCGCGGCGTGAGAGCCGTAGGTGAAATGCGACGGCGCCTGGGCCCGGTGCAGGGGGGCTAGGGCCTTCATGTGCGGCAGTCTGGCGGCGGAAAATGTGTCGTACCGGCAGGAATCCAGCGAAATGAACAGGATGCTGTCTGAATTCATGCCGTCTGCGGCCTTGCGAGATACGCGCCGGCGCGAGGCGCGACGCCCTTGAAATAGGGAGAGAACAATGGCCTAAACCAGCTCGCCATATCCCTGCCCGGCGTCGGCGGGCGGCGCAAGCGAGGGGCCTCGAAAATGAAAATCCTGTTCTGCATCCCCGCCTACGGCGGCAGTGTCCGGGCCGAGACCATGATTTCGGTCTCGACGGGCGTGATCCAGCTGTCGCAGAACTTCCCCAGCGCCGAAATCCGACTGTTCACCATCAACATGGCCGAGATCGCGCGGGTGCGGAACATCTTCGCCTCCATGCTTCTCGACGGCTATGACGCCCTCTTCATGCTGGATTCCGACATGGGGGTTCCGGCCGACACCTTTTCGCGCCTGCTGGCCTCGGGCCACGAGGTGTGCGGCCTGACCTATCCGCGCCGCCAGATCGACATGGCGAAGTTCCACCGGCTGGCCCAGGAAGGCCATGCCTTTGAAAAATGCCAGACCGGCGCCCTCAGCTTCATCGCGGCCGGCGGCTTCGTGCACAACGGCGGCCAGATCGATATCCGCGAGGGCTACCTCGAGATGAACGAAATCCCCGGCGGTTGCATGCTTATTCGCAAATCGGCGGTCGAACTCCTCTGGACAAAGTCGCCCAATTTGCGTCAAACTCAAAACATCAGCGATATGGAAGCTGACCTGGGATTGAAGCGGCTGATTCGCTGCTTCGACAATATCCAGGAGGGGACGAGTAAATATAGCGAAGACATCAGTTTCTGCCGCTATTACCGCAAGGCTGGGGGCAAGATCTTCGCCCTGATCGACGTCAGTGTCGCCCATTACGGCGACATGAAATACGAAGGTCGTTACTCTGACCTGCTTCTATCGGGCGCCAAGCCCGCCTAGGGCGAGGCGTCCTCGGCTCCAAAAGACTCTCTGGTTGGGGAATTTGACTCTCGGCGGTCATGCAAATGTCAAATATTGACAAAGTGTTGACGTCGTGTCGACATCTTTTGTGGTTGACGACACGAGTAGGTGAACGGTAACACTCTTATGCCAGGGGAAGCAGGGTGGGCCGCACGGTCAATCTCTGTGACCATCCTACGCAGCTCCGTATGCAACCTCTAGGAACCTTTTGGGGACCCCAATGATTCGCAAGTCTCTCTATCTCGCCGCTTCGGCCGCCGTGCTTCTCACGGCCGCTCAAGCGCAAGCCGCCTCCATCACCGGCACCGGCACCTTCACGGGCGTCACCTCGACGACCACGACCGGCGCCTACCAGCTGGCCGAAGAACTGACCTTCTTCACCGCCTATTCGTCGGCCACTGCCGCCGCCGCCACTCAAGGCGCCGCCACCTTCAACCTGGTCGCCACTGGCGGGTTCACCACGGGTGAATCCCTGCTGCTGACGCTCGATCTGGCGGGCGGCGTGTTCACCGGCAGCGGCGTCACCGTCGCCGAAGTCACGGCTACGGCTTGCGCCGTCAGCTCGCCGGTGACGGTCACGGCAGCCGCCGCCGGCGGCACCTCGGCCCAGTACCTGGTTCAGCTGTCGGGCGACTGCGACCCGGGTTCGCTGATCGCGATCTCGGCTCCGGTTCAGGTCACCGGTTCGAACCTGACCATCGGCGCTATGATGCAACAAAGCTTCGGCGGCCAACTGATCAACGTTGACGGCGGCCGCACCTCGGCTCGCTTCGTCACCGTCGCTTCGGCCTTCGACGCTGAAATCGAAGCCGCTGGCAACACCGTCACCGCTCTGGTCGCCGAAGGCTACCGTGAACTGAGCGGCGCGGGCTCCATCGGCAGCGTGACCGTCTCCGTCGACACCGACGTCAACGTCGACCTGGCCGGCACCAACGCCGCTGCTGGCGACGTCGATGGCGTGGTCCTGACCGCGACCGCCCTGACCGGTTCGTTCACCGGCTACAACCTGGACTTCGACGGCGACCTGTTCACGTCGGGTACTGCTTCGGCCACCGTCTCGACCATCCGCGTCGCCGACCTGGGCGCCTTCGTCGGCAGCGACGTCATCTCCGTCGTCGACAACACCTCGACCGCCACGACCGCCGGCATCAACGCCGACGCCGTGATCCCGGCCTCGACCTTCTCGGTCACGGCCGCTGTCGATCTGGCCGCCGGCCTGACCGACTTCACCGCCACCGGTTCGCTGGACTCGGTCGTCCGTGACGGCACCTCGTTCGTCGCTCCGTGGATCGCCCTGGGCGCCGCCTCGGCCAACTCGACCATCCGTCTGGCCAACAACGGTTCGACCGACACCGGCCCGATCCAAATGACGCTGACGTCGAGCAACGGCGCCGCCGCCACGACCGAAACCGTCACGATCGACGCCGCTGACCTGGTCTCCGGTTCGCTGACCACCGCTGGCGGCATCCCCGCCGGTGGCGTGGTGTCCGTCTCGGGCGCTGCTCTGAAGGAAGCCTTCGGCACCGACGCCGCCAACGGCGACCTGGAAGTGACGATCGAAGCTCAGCCGCAGTTCATCAGCGGCAAGGTTCGCGTCACGCAAGCTTCGGGCCAAGTGTTCGAAAGCTCGCTGGGCAACCTGTCCAACTAAGTCCAGTCTCACGACTGAACTGGGGAAAGGGAGGGCTTCGGCCCTCCCTTTTTTTGTTACGGCATCTGCAGGGGTGCAGCGCCTTGTTAATCGCTGCCACATAAGGTCGCTGTCAGTCCTTCGTACGTATTCGCCGCCTGGAAAGTTCAATGATCCGTAAGTCTCTTTATCTCGCTGCTTCGGCCGCCGTGCTTGTCACGGCTGCTCACGCCCAGGCCGCATCCATCACCGGCACCGGCGCCTTCTCGGGCGTCCTGTCGTCGACGACGACCGGCGCCTACAAGCTGGCTGAAGAACTGACCTACTTCACCGCCTATTCGTCGGCCACCGGCGCTGCCGCCACGCAAGGCGACGCCACCTTCAACATGGTCGCCACCTCTGGCTTCACCGTTGGCGAATCCCTGCTGCTGACCATCGATCTGACCGGCGGTGTCTTCACGTCTTCGTCGGGCTTCAGCGTCAGTGACGTCGTCACGGCCAGCTGCGACGTCAGCAATGTGGTTCCGGTCACGCCGATCGCTCGCGGCGCGACTTCGGCCCAATATTTGATCACTCTGGACGACACCACGGCCACCTGCGCCACCGGCTCGGCCATCGCGATCTCGGCTCCGGTGCAAGTCACCGGCTCCAACATGACGATCGGCGCTCAGCTGCAGCAAAGCTTCGGCGGTTCGTTGATCAATGTCGACGGTGGCCGCACCTCGGCCCGTTTCGTCACCGTCGCCCCCGCCTTCAGCGCCGAAATCGAAGCCACTAACAACACCGTCACTGCCCTGGTCGCCGAAGGCTATCGCGAGCTGAGCAGTTCGCCCGTCGCCATCGGCAACCTGACCGTCGCCGTTGACAACAGCGTTCACACAAGCGTCGGTGGCGTCACCGCCTCCGCGTCCCACATCACTAACGTCGTTCTGACCGCGACCGCCCTGACGGGAACGTTCACTGGTTACAACCTGTCGGCAGGTAGCTCCAGCTTCACCTCGGGAACGTCTTCGGCCACGGTCTCGACCGTCCGCGTTCTCGACCTGGGTGGCAGTGATAAAAGCGTCGGCATCTTTGTTGTCGACAACATCTCTACCGCCACGACCGCCGGCATTGACGCCGACGGCGTGATCCCGGCCTCGACCTTCTCGGTCACGGCCGCTGTCGATCTGGCCGCCGGCCTGAATGACTTAACCGCCACCGGTTCGCTGGCTCCGGTCAAGCGTGACGGCACGTCGTTCGTCGCCCCGTGGATCGCCCTGGGCGCCGCCTCGGCCAACTCGACCATCCGTCTGGCCAACAACGGTTCGAGCGACACCGGTCCGATCCAGATGACCCTGACGTCCAGCAATGGTTCGGCCGCCACGACCGAAACTGTCACTATCGGCGCCGGTCAACTGGTCTCCGGTTCGCTGACCGCTTCGGGCGGCATCCCCGCCGGTGGCTTGGTGTCCGTTTCGGGCGCCGCTCTGAAGACCGCCTTCGGCACCGACGCCGCCAACGGCGACCTGGAAGTGTCGATCGAAGCTCAACCGCAGTTCATCAGCGGCAAGGTTCGCGTGACCCAGGCTTCGGGCGAGATCTTCGAAACCTCGCTGGGCAACCTGGAAGGCGTCCGCTAAGTCCAGATTCCGGTCTGAACTGGGGAAAGGGAGGGCTTCTGCCCTCCCTTTTTCTTTGCCTGAGGCCCTGGCGAAGCCGGGGACAAGGGCGTGGCGCTCGGCTATAAGCTGGGGCCTCACCTTTGCCGATCAGAGACTTCCTTGACCGACGCCGCGCCCGTGGCCATCCGTTTCCCCTCTCCGGCCGCCCGTCGTCGCCTGGGCGAGGTGCTGCTTGACCGGGGCCTGATCCGCGCCGAGGACCTGGCCAACGCCCTGACCCTGCAGCAGCAGAACGGCGGCCTCCTTGGCCTGAACCTGGTCCGCCTGGGCGCCATTTCCGAGTCGCAGCTGCTGGAGGTCCTGTCCGAGCAGCTGGATCTGCCCATCCTCCTGCCCGAGAACGGCCCCGCCCCCCATCAGGTGGCGGGCTTCCTGGCCGAGATCCGCTCGCCCCTGAACTGGTGGGCCGAGCATGAGGCCGTCGCCTGGCGCGCCTCCGCCGAAGGCGAAGGCCAGACCGCCCATATCGTCTGCGCGGCCGTTCAGCCGCTGGACCCGCAGTTGGGCGAACGGCTGGCGCAATCGACCGCGGAACGCGTCGTCTTCATGCTGGCCCAGCGATCCCTGATCGAGGCCTTGACCCATGACCTCGACACCGACGCCGGACCCGGCCTGGACCTCAGCCTCGCCAGCGGCGCCGACGCCACCCGCCTTCGGGAGCTGGCGCAGGAGGCGCCGGTCATCGACTTCGTCAATGCGGTCTTCGCCGAGGCCCTGACCCGGCGCGCCTCCGACGTTCACGTCGAGCCGTTCGAGGACCGGTTCCTGGTCCGTATGCGGATCGACGGCGTCCTGACCACCGTCCGCGCCGCGCCGCGCGCCAATTTCGAGGCCGTCGCCTCGCGCATCAAACTGCTGTCCCAGATGGACATCGGCGAACGCCGCCTGCCCCAGGACGGCCGCCAGTCGATCCGGGTGTCCGGCCAGGAAGTGGACCTGCGCGTCTCGACCCTGCCGTGTTCGTGGGGCGAATCCATCGTCCTGCGTTTGCTGGGCAAGACCAGCCGCCTGCCCGAGCTGTCCGAACTGGGCGTCGGCCCGGATCAGGAGCGCAAGCTGATCGACCTGGCTGAACGGCCGAACGGCGTTGTCCTGATCACCGGTCCGACCGGCTCGGGCAAGACCACGACCATCTACCGCCTGCTGACCCATCTGAACGACGGCGAGCGCAAGATCATCACCGTCGAGGATCCGGTCGAGCTGGACCTGCCCGGCGTGGTGCAGGTGCGGGTGCGGTCCGAGATCGGCCTGACCTTCGCCGCCGGGCTGCGCTCCATCCTGCGTCAGGACCCCGACGTCATCATGGTGGGCGAAATCCGCGACCCCGAGACGGCGCGCATCGCCGTGCAGGCCGCGCTGACCGGCCACCTGGTCATCTCGACCGTCCACACCAACACCGCCCTGGCCGCCGTGCCGCGCCTGATCGACCTGGGGGTCGAGGACTATCTGCTGGGCGACGTCCTGCGGGGGGTGGCGGGTCAGCGGCTGGTGCGCAGCCTGTGCGACTGCGCCCGCCCATCGACGCCGGCCGAGGCCGAGGCGCATGAACGCGCCCTGCCGACCCACCTCAGGCTTGTCGCCGACACCGAGCCGGCGGCCTGGCGCGAACCGGTCGGCTGCCCCCGCTGCGGCCACAGCGGCTATAGGGGGCGGCTGGGCGTCTATGAGATCGCGGTCGCCACCCCGCATCTGATCCAGGCTCTGCGCGCCGACGCCGACGAGGATCATCTGACCCGGATCGCGCGCGACGACGGCTTCCTGAGCTTCGGCGACGACGCCTTCCTGAAGGCGCGGCGCGGCCTGACCACCCTGCCAGAGGTCCACCGCGTCGCCGGCGGCGGCGACTGACGGCATGAGCCAGAACTTCCAGTATCAGGCCATGGATCGCAAGGGGCGCGCCTCTCGCGGCGTGACCACGGCGCCTGATGAGGCCGCCGTGGTGCGCCGCCTGGCCGGCGACGGTCTGATCGCCGTCAAGGTGACCCCGGTCGCGGCGCCGCGCGGCCAGGGTCAGAACCGTCACCTGAAGCCTGCCGAACGGGTGCTGGTTTTGCGCCAGCTGGGCCTGATGCTGGAGGCCGGGGTTTCCCTTCTGGAAGCCATGGACACCGTCTCGCAAGGGATGCAGGCTGCCAAGGGCAAGGCCCAGTTCCAGGCGGCCATCGCCGCCCTGAGGCGGGGCGACTCGCTGGGCAAGGCGCTGGAAGAGCATGTCCCGGGCTTTCCGGACTATCTCTACGCCATGGCGCGGGTCGGCGAGGCCTCGGGCAAGATCGCCGACGTGCTGAAACAGGCCGCCGAACAGATGGCCTACGAAGACCGGCTGAGGCGGGATTTCGGCAACGCCATGACCTATCCCGCCTTCTTGCTGACGGCGGGCCTGGGCGCGGTGGGCTTCATCTTCACCCAGGTGGTGCCCCGGTTCGGCGCCATGATCGGCGAGGACCGCAGCCGGGTCCCCGCCATGTCGCGCTGGGTCCTGTCGGCCGGCGAATACGCCAACGCCCATATCGGCGTCGTGGGGATCGTTATGGGCGCGATCGTGGCCCTGGGCGTCGTGATCGCGACCAACGCCAAGGTAAAAGCCTATGCCTATACGGCGGCCCACGGCCTGCCGGTGATCGGGGGCGTCATCCAGGCGCGCGAAATCGCCGCCTGGGCGCGGCTGACCGCCTTCGCCCTGAGCAATGGCGTGCCTATTCTTCAGGCGGTGGGCCTGGCCCGCGCCGCCGTGCCGATCGGCCCGTTCCGCGAGGGGCTGAACCAGCTGGACGGCGACCTGAAGGCGGGGCTGACGCTGGACGCCTCGCTGGCGTCACACACCAAGCTTGAGGCGATGGATCTCAGCCTGCTCCGGGCCGGTCAGCGTTCCGGCGCGGTCGGGGCCATGTTCGGCTTCATGGCCGACAATTATGAGAACCGGCTGCGTGACAGCATGAAGCGGATGACGTCGCTGCTGGAGCCTCTGGCCATCGGCTCCATCTCCATCATCGTCGGCTTTGTGGCCCTGTCGCTCGTCCTGGCCCTGTCCAGCGTCTATGAGGGCGTCGCGTGAAAACGGGCGGTCGGGACGGGTTCAGCCTGATCGAGGCCCTGATCGCCCTGACCATCGCCGCCATGACCCTGACGGCGATCTTCGAGCTTCAGCAGCAGATGACGCGGGGCCAGCGTCGGGCGACTGATGTGATGGAGCAGGTCGCGGCCCAGGAGAACGCCCTGGCCCTGATCCGCGGGCTGAACCCGATGGAACAGCCGGAAGGCTCCATCAGCCTGCCTGAAGGCGACACGGTCACCTGGAGCGCGACGCCCAAGACGGAAATCCGCCGCAACGCCGGTTTCCCCATCGGGGACGGCCTGTTCGACGTCCAGCTTTTCACCCTGACCGTGCAGGTCGAGCGCCGCAACGGCCGCTCGCCCGCGCCTCTGGTCATCGACCGCCTGGGCTGGCGGCGTGTGGACGCCTTGGCCGGCTAGTCTAATCGCCGAGGGGGCTTAGACAGGCGTCAGTCTTGTGGTGCGACTTCTTCCGGCTCAATCGCGGTGCTGGGTTCCTCAGGTTCCGGCTCGACCTCCGCCTCTGCCTCACTCGCCGCGGGCATCGGACGCGGCAGGTTCAGGCCCACGCCTCTGACGCGCGTGCCAAAGGTCAGGGGCGTCAGCGTGTAAGACCAGCCGGCGCCGGTCTTGAACGCGGCGTTCATGTCTTCCGAATAGCGATCGGCAAAGTCCGCCATCTCTTCGTCATTGCGGACGATATAGGGCGTGATCAGAAGCAGCAGCTCGGTCTTGGCGCCTTCAACCGTGTTGGATTGCAGCGCCGACCCGATGATGGGGATATCCTTGAGGAAAGGAACTCCAGTATTCACCTTGCTGTAATTGTTGGCGATCAGGCCGCCTAGCACGCCGGTCCAACCGTCCCGAATCGCAATCTGCGTGGTCAGGCTGCGGTTGGTGATGGTCGGACTTGAGATCCCGGCCGGGGCGGCGCCTGCGGAAGAGATTTCCTGGCTGATCGTGACATCCACCCGGTCGCCATAGACGACAGGCGTGACCTCAAGGATCGTACCGGTCTGCCGATACTGGACGCTTTGCAGGATGTCGGTGGAACCGTCGGAGTCGGTGTTCGACGCAGACTGGGAGGTGAGAATCGGCACGTCTGTGCCGACCTGGAACCGAGCCGTGCCCCCACTCCGCGTGACCAGCTGCGGGCGTTGAAGGATGGTGAGTCGGTCATTGGAGGCATTGGCGACAAGCCGAGCTCTGAAGTCTGGTCCGACGAAGGTGAAGACGCCCGCGCCGCCCGCCGTAGCGAGCGCTTCGGTGGACCCCGTCAGAAGGCCGTCGCCGCGCGCATCGGTTCCGAACAGGCTGACGCCAATACTGGTCGAGTCCGTCAGCGTCACCTCGGCGATCATGACTTCGATGACCACCTGGGGGGCGGGAGTGTCCAGTGTGTTGAGCAGATTGCGGAGCTGGGCGTAGTCGCTGGCCGTGCCCGTGAAGATGATCCGGTTGCCGATGGGGTCGGTCAGAAGGCTTCCGCCAAGGAACGACCCCGAGGCGCCTTGCCGGCTCTGGTTTCTGCCGTTGTTCGTCGAGTTCCGGTTCGAGGAGGAGGACGACGACGTCGTCGAGGATGATCCGCTCGTCACGCTTACGGCAGGCGTTCCTGGCACGCCCACGGGCGGCTGCGGCGTGCTGGTGGTCGGCGTCTGGCCCATAGCCAGTTGTCCCAGCGACTGGGCGTCGGTGTTGCGGACCTGGTAGACGAAGGTGGTCGCCTTGTCGCCCAGGGCCGTGGGACGGTCCAGCATGCCCACCCAGTAGTTGACGCGGTCGGCGAGTTCTCGGTCCTTGGTGAAGACGAGAATCTGGTTCGTCTGGGGGAAGGACAGAATGAGGATGGAGCGCCCAGCCAGGGGCTGGGTGCTGACAATATAGCCCTCGGCCGTCAGCGTCTGTTCGAGCGATCGCGCAAGGGCGTCGGCCGACCAGTAGACGGGTTCGATCCGCAGGGCTTCAGCGCCGGCGAAGCGCGGCTGGTCGACCTCGCGCAGCACACGCACGACCTGACTGACTTCCCGGGCCGAGCCCGAAATGATCAGGCTGTTGGAGAGAGGGTCCGGCGTGATACGCGCGCCGCCTAGGTTTGGGAACAGGTCCGACAGCAGGGACTGCAGGACATTGACCTCGATCGTCTGCACATTGAAGAACTGGACGACACGCCCGCCGCTGTTCGGCGCGGTGCGCGATCGTTGCAGTGTGGCGCCTATGGCCTGGGTCTCGCTGGATCCGACCACAACCGTCCCGCCTTCGATGAAGACGTCGATCCCGTATTGTTTCAGCGCCTGTTGCGTGAGGCGGAACAGCGCCCGCTTGCTGACCGAGCCGCCTGTGCCGCCCGCGATCACCTCTGTCCGCGTCGCTACGTCTCCGTTGAGGCTGTAGGGAAGGTTCAGGACGCCAAAGGCTGTGGCGACGAACTGAGGAATTGACTGCGGCGCCAGGGTGGCGTCGACCGGTTCGTCGGGCAACAGGGCTGCGATCTCCGCCTCGGTGGCGGGTTGGCGGCTGGGCGCCGTTGAGGCGCGTCCCGGGATGGACAGGGTTTCCGCCGGGCGTCTTTGCCCGCCAACCGTCGCGTCGGTCGCGGACCCTTCGGGTTGGCTTCGGGCCTGATCGAGCGCCGGCCGCGAAGTGCCGTCGCCCGCCGTCATGGTTGGAAAGGCGGCGCATCCCGCTGTCAGGAGCAAAGGCGCCAGACAAACCGCAGCCGTCAGGCCTGCGGTCCACCGGCGCGAACCCTCAACGCGCTCGTGATGAATCGGCATGGTCTTCAACTCCTGCTGCCTTAGCCGAAAAGCCGGACGACGCGCGCGTCTCGGCCCCGGCGCAAGGTTACGGCGTATTCTGATATTTCGCTGATGCGCCAGCCGTCCTGGAACAGATCGCCCTGCGTCATAGCCTGGGTTTGCGCCCCCGATAGGGCGGGGTGAGCGACCAGGGCCATGAAGGCGCCGCTCGTCTGATCACGTTCGATACCACGCAAAGCCTGTTTGAACACCACCGCGACATCGGGCGGCGGCGGAGGCGGCGGGGGAGGGGGCGGCGGCGGCGGGGGAGGTGGCGGCGGCGGCGGCGGCGGGTCTGACCGCAGGGTGCGCAGGAAGCTCAGGGCCGCAGCGGCCGTCTCGCCGGGACGAAGCATCGGTCCGCTGGTCCCGCCTGCGCCGCGGCGCACGCCGGGCGGCTCTTCCGGCAGCCCGGGTGAAAGCCAGCCGCTGATCAGGGCCAGGACCAGAAATACGGGGACTAGAATGGGGAGAAGTCGCATCAGCGGCGCGCCCCGTAGGCCTGATCGTTCGGCCGTTCCGCCGGCCCGCGCGCGGCGGCGCCGGCGGGCAGGGCCACGGGGAAGGCCAGACGAACCCGGACCTTGCCGGTGATCGGGTTGAACGGCTCAGGCGTTTGCTGGACCCTGACCCGCTGCGGCGTCAGTTCATAGCTGAAGGCGACCACCCGGAACCCCTCGGGCAGGGCTGCGATCTTGTCGAGAAAGCCGAATACAGTCGTCCAGCGCAGATCGGCCTGAACCTCGGCGCCCAGCCATTCGGTGGGCCCTATGGCTTCGACTTCCTCTTCGGTCGTGATCGAGACGCTGGTCAATTCCGCCTCGCGTGCGGCGCGAGACAGCGAATCTTCGATCATGACCCGCGCGACATCGACGTTCGAGGCCTTGAAGCCCCAGGTCTCCATGTCTTCCAGCGCGACCTTGTCGTCCAGAGCGGTGCGAATTCGCGCTGCAGCGTCCGCCGCACGGCGCGCCTGGGCGCGATCCTCCATCGCCTCGATATAAAGATCCTCCTGCCCGGTGCGCCAATCGGCGCCGGCGACAGGAACAATCGTCAGAAAGCCCAGGGCCAACACTCCGAGAAGAGCGCGCTCACGCGGCGTCGTCTGCTGAAACCGGGCCGTCAAGGCGCGGACCTGCTCGCGCACGGCGGCCTTCGAACCAGCAATCACGTTTCGCAACTTGTTCCCGCCGCATCCCCGGCGGCCACGCCTGTATTATCGACGCCGCCACAAGCTTCCGCTATAGCAGCCGGTGAGCACGGCTCCTAGCTCCGTGAATACAAAAGGCGTCCAGTTTGTTCTCATTTGTCGTTGACTTGGCCCGGCGCGTTCGTCGTTCCAAATCGTCCCGCACCGTCCGCGCCGGCTTTTCTCTGCTGGAAATTCTGGTCGTGTTGGCCATTATCGCCATGCTTGCCGCAGTGGTGGGGCCCCGCCTGTTCGCGCAACTGGACCGATCAAAGACGACGACGTCGCGGCTTCAGATTCGATCGCTCGAGGCGGCGTTGGAGACCATGCGTCTTGATATCGGCCGGCTGCCGACCGAGTCCGAAGGGCTGCCGCTGCTGATGCAGGCGGATCCCCAGCAGGTCGCCGGCTGGTCCGGCCCGTATCTCGACAAGGCTCTCCCGTCGGATCCCTGGAACAGGCCCTATATCTATCTGCCGCCGAGCAGCGCCGCAGACGGCACGCCGGGCGCGCCGGAAGCGCGGGCGCGTGTCATCAGCTATGGCGCTGACGGACAGGAAGGCGGACAGGGCGTCAATGCGGATATCACCTCCGATCAGCGCTAGGGCCAGGCGCGAGGGCTTCAGCCTGATGGAAATTCTCGTGGTGCTGGCGATTTTCGCGCTCAGCGCCGCGGTGATCATGCCGAGCACGTCGCGAATGCTCGATCAGGCGACGTCTCATGCGGTCTTCTTCGAATTCCAGGAACAGGTGTCGAACCTGCGGCGGGAAGCCAATCGGACCGGCGTCGCCATTCGACTGACCGAACCTGGGGCTCAGGATGGCGGGCAAGGTGAAACGACAGGACGGGTTTCGTCGCCTGAATCGACCATTGAGCCGGATCCTCCGCGCACGATCCTGTTGCGTTCACCCTGGCGCTACACCCTGGCGCCGAACCTGGATATCGCTGCGGGGGGCGCCTGCTCGGCAGCGACAGCCAACCTCATAAACGGCGATCGGGTCGTTATGACCTTGAGAACCTCAGACGGGGACTGCCGCTTTATCCGCCTGCAGACAACGGAGGCGCAGCCTCGCGGACCAGCATCTCGATGATCAGTCTCTGTCCCTGGGCGTCCGTGCGGGGCCGGACATCATAGAAGTAGCCTGACGTCTCCAGGTCCGACACCAGGGTCTCGACCAAGGACACCGCCGTATAGGGCAGGGTCAGGCTCAAGGTCTCTCCCTCCGCCTCAAGCGCGGTAGGCGTCAGATCGTGGAATGCGACGATGCCGATGGCTGCGCCGGTCGCGGTGAGGGGGTTGGTCTCCGCTTCGATCTCCGCATAGGCGGCGAGCTTGCGCTTGTTGGTTTCGAGTCCCGAGAGGCTCGACGTCTGAGGGGTCGCCGCGCGGATTTCGACGGTCTCCGTCTCCAGAGCCTCGCGTTCGGATGACAGTCGCTGGGCCTGACCCACGAAGAACAGGCTGAGCCCGATCGAAACCATGGCAAAGGCGCCGGCGCCGGCGCCGATCATCTGCTCCCGGCTCAGGTTCGAAGCCGACAGGGCGAAGGCGGGGGCGTCGAAGGCGAGCGGCAGGGTCTGCGGCGGCGGCGGGCCTTCAGGCGCGTCATCGGCGCCGCGCTGGGAACGCACGAAGGCGGTCCATGCCTGTGCGTCGAACCGTTCCCGACGCCAGGCGGAGGCGACAAGCCGGCCGGCTCGCCAGCGCTGCGCCTCGTAGCCGTCCGCCAGGCGCACGATCCGCCAACCGACGCCGGCAGGCTGCGACAGGGTTTCCGGCCGAACCTCCGGCCTGGCGCCGCCAAACCGCGCCCTGACCTGAGGACCGATACGGGCGGCGTCCCACCACCAGACGCCGCAATCCGCGCCCGCCCAAGCCAGCGTATGGCCGCTTTCGAGATAGGGAGAGCCTGTCCGCGCGTGCAGGCCGGCCGCCTGCCCCCGCTTTGACCGGGGCAGGCTTGCCGCTTCGAACAGAGAAAACGCCGTCATTTCGCGGGCGATCAGGACGACGGCAGGCCTCAGCCGTCCCAGGGCGCCGCCCTCATTCAGCGTGGTCCATCGCCCATCGGCGGACAGCCGCTCAACGCGGGGCGTAAGAAAATCTAACGGCATCAGAGGCGTCCGCAACGGCCCGTCGAGGAGCCTCGGTCATTTCAGTTTGATCGATCCAGACCGGACGCTCAAGCCCGGTCGGCGTCAAGGTCAGTCGACTACGATAGATCCAGGCGGAACGCGTGTCCTTGAGGGTCAGGATCACCCGGCCGGAGGGGAAGGTGTAGAAGCTCTCGCCGCTGGTGTTCGGCAGTCCCGTGGCGGCCGCGAAATTCTGAAACGACAAGAAGGGCGCATCTTCGCGTTGCCTCATAGCCGTTGATATCTGGCCGGGCGTCGCGCCGTAGAGGATACGCATGGCCTCCGGTCCAGCGGTATTGATGTTCTCGTTGGTCGAAGTCGAGTCCATGGCCAGCCACGGACGAAGCCGTCTCCAGGCGCCCGGATCGACGGCCTCCCTCACATCCAGCAAGGACAGCCACTCATTCGGCGTTCGCATGGTGCGGTTTGGCGGTCGGCCGCCGGGATAGCCAGCGCCTTCTCCTCCCGGGGCCTGTTCCAGCTCGTCCTGATCAATGTAGTCGCGGAAACGCGCAGCGAGCAGTCGAGACGTGCGATCCGGGACGCCTAGTTCCGCGGCCAGACGACGAACGCCGTCCTCGGACAGATAGGCCAGATTGATGAGACCGGCCTGATCTCTGAACTCAATGATCAAGGGAGGCCTAGCCTCCACCAGATACGGCCGACCATCCAGCCGCACTTGATCGGTGTTCGCTCCCGAGCCCGGCACAGCGTCATCATAACGTCTGGGCGCGCCGACATCGATCGCCATGGGAGACATAGGCTCGGTGGCGATCATATAGGCGGCTGACGCCTCCATGGTCATGGCGCGGGCCATAAACTGCACCCGCGCGCGCGCCGATGCGGCCTCCGCCGTCAGGCTGCGCAAGGCGGTCATCGCGACCAGAAAGATCAGCGACACCATGCCGGTCACAGCCAGGACGGCCGGTAGGGAGAAGCCGGGGCGACGATTAAAGCGGATCATCGAACCTTATCCAGCTTTCTGGGCGCGCCGAGCCTGCGCTGTCCACCACATCGATAACCCCGCCCCGAAAACGGACGAAAAGGGTCGTGGATCGCATGCCGCCGTCCCGCACCGGTTGACGCCCGGGAGAACGATAGGTCTCGGTCCAGTTGCTTCCGTCTAAGGAATAGGACAGCGCCGCATTCCGATCGGTCGTCGTCAACAGAACGACGCGCTTTTCACCCGCTTCGCAGACCAGACGCCGTTCCGATCCTGCGGGTTCGATCAGCAACCGCATGCGTCCGGTCCAGCCCAAGGGCGCGCACTGGCTTGCCCGTTCGGCGATGATGTCCGCCTCAAGAAGGTCCGCCCGCCCCTCGATCTGACGATCCATGGCGTCATTGACGGTCTCCGCCGGTCGCACAACGATGCTCCGAACCAGGCTGCGCGTGTCGCTGACTGCAATATCGGCGTCGGCGACCGCCATGGCCCGGCGGCCCAGCCGGAAGCCTGAATCGCCCGCCTTGATCCCGATTGAGAAGATGATCGCCAGCGCCATCCCGCCGATCGCGAGCACCACCAAGGCCTCGATCAGCGAAAAGCCGCTTCGGCGTGATACGGACGCTGTCATGTCGTTCTGTTAGCCCTCTCGACACGAAACGCCAATGGTCGCCAGGCTAAGCTTGGCGAGTCCGACGGATGTTTGTTAGGTTGAGCCGCAAACGGGGATGCAGATGAAGGCGACAGCCTCTGTCATGATTGCAGGTGGGTTGGCGGCGGCGCTGTGGGGCGGCGTCGTCTCGCGCGACCTGCTGGCTCAGGCCGAGGCTGGACCGCCGATAGCGGCGGTGCGTTCGGCCGAGGCTATAAAGCCCGTCATTAAGGACTCCGACCGGCGCGCCGCCCTGAATAACCGTCTGCAGCAAATGCTGTCCGACGGGCGCGGCGCCCGTCTCGGCGACAGAAAGAGCTCGGCGGTCGCAACTCCGCCTGCGCACGCTTCGGCGCAGCCCGATCGGGGCCCTGCCGCTGTCGCCGCCCGGGACGTGAAACCTTTATCGCGATCGTCCCGATATGCGGCCCCGAAGCTTGACCTGACGACGCCGACGGCGATGCCGAGGGATCCCGTCACCTGCCTGACTCAGGCGATCTATTATGAAGCCCGCAGCGAGAATGAAGAAGGGCAGGCCGCCGTCGCGGAGGTCGTCATGAACCGCACCGCCAGCAGGCTTTACCCCAACGACATCTGTGAAGTCGTCTACCAGCGCAACACGCGGACCTGCCAGTTCACCTTCACCTGCGATGGTTCGATCGGCCGTTCACGGATAAATCCAGCCAGCTGGGCCCGGGCTGAGCGGATCGCCCGCGACGTCTATTCCAGCGGGTACGTCTCCATCTTGCCCAAGCGGTCGGTCAATTATCACGCCAACTATGTCCGGCCTTCCTGGTCCCGTCGCCTTGAGCGCGTTCATCGGATCGGCGCCCACATATTCTACGGAGCGCCCCTGGATGGCCGTTCGACGCCGGGCGCGGACGGCGACCAGCCCAGGCCAGACACCGGTCTGGTCTTCGTCAAGAACGAAGCCATCGAGCGCGCCTACGCCCTGATGATGGGCCGCTCGGCGGCGAACGCGCCTGAATCCTGACGGGGTAGGCAGGCGGGGCGCGCTGTCAGAGGCCGCCGCTGATCCGTGACGCGTCGCCCTTCAGAGGTACCAGGCGTCGGCCGCCGGCTGGGGCATGACCTCGACGCGCGCGCGGTCCAGTCCGGGGTGCCAGGAGGGATCATTCGCCAGCCATTCGGACCAGAGCTGGTCAAACAGATCCGCCTCCTCGCGGGGGGGCGGGGTCTGCCGACGTGAAGCACGTTCGACATGCACCATTTGCGCAAAGGGTGTGCAGACGATCCGGTGACCCGCTCGGCGCAGTCTCAGGCACAGGTCGGTATCATTGAACTCCAACGAGAACCGCTCATCGAACCCGGCCATCGTCTCCATCAGAGTGCGCCGCGTGGCGAAAATGGCCCCGGTCACCATCGACCACTCCCGATGCACCAGCGCCCAGTCCTGGTAAAGGCCGCGCGAGCCCAGTCTTTGAATCCAGAGATGGGCCGTTCCCTCGCCATGAGGCGCCATGCCCGCATGCTGTAGAGACCCGTCCTCGAACAACAGCCGCGCGCCCACGCCGCCCACGGCGGGGTCCATGGCGAAGGTCTGAAGGGCTTTCAGCCATCCGCCGTCCAGCGCCCGCACATCGTCGTTCATGAAGACGATCTGCTCGGTGTCGGCGGCCCGCCAGAGCAGGTTCATCTTGGCGGCGTAGTTGAACCGCTCGAGCGGGGCCCGCGGCGTCGCTATGCGGCGCAAGGTGAATGGCCATTTCCGCAGGGCCCATTCCGGCGCCTCGGGGATATCGTCGCCGACGATGACCGTCAGCCGGTCCATCGGCCAGTCCGTCGCCGCCAGCGATATCAGAAGGCGTTCGACATAGGCTTCGCTGGACGCCTGCGGCGTCGCCCGCCGTGTCGGAATAAGGATGGAGACCGGCGCCTGTTTCGTCGCCACAAAACGGCGCGCAAGCCGGAAGCTGTCCAGCGTCTGGCCCGGCAGGATGTCGTAGTCGCCGAGCGAAGGTTGGGCCTGAAGCATCGCGCGATAGTCAGAAACAGTGGCCCGAACCCTCTGCTTGGGGTGAACCAAAAGCACTTCCGGAATACGCCGTATCATCATCCCTTCAGCATTCGCTCGGAACACAAGATCTGCGCAGGCCGCTGTCCCCCGGGCGGCGTCGAGACCGCCTAGAGCGCTCAGAGCTCCGAGCCGGACGATAATCGGAGATCCGATATAGTCCTGTGCGGACAGAAGCGTGGGATCAAACTCAGGCTTGAATCGAATCTGATCTATGGCGTCCTCGGTCTCGGCCGCCACATCGTCTGCATAGAAGAGGGCTGCGTCCGGATGGCGTTTGATCGCGTCCAGGATCGCCTGTCTGAAGTGTGGCGCCAGTAGGCTGCCGATCGGGGCAAAGACGGCCCAGTCGTCGTCTGCATGGTCCAGCTGAAGGGCGGCGGGCGTCGGTGCGCCGTCCGGCGCAAGCAGCGCCAGATGGAGCTTTTCGCCCAGTTGCGCCTCCAACACAGGCGTGCCCGCTGCAAGGTTGAGCCGAAGCCGCGAAGGACGGCGGTTCTCCGAGGGGCGGCCGGCATAAAACGGCGTGGGCAGGGCCTTGTCGATCTGCTCGAGCGTATCCGCCTGGGTGCGCCACTTCAGGACGGTGCGTTTCAAGGCCTGGAGCGAGGCGGAGGCGGTCTGCCGCCCCTCCTCGACGTCCAGTTGCCGCTGCGTCTCCAGCCGCGCCAAGCGGATGGACAGGGCGTGCAAGACATCGCGCGCTTCGGCGGCCGCAGCGAAGGCTTCATCGGCGCGGCCCTTCGCTGCGGCGACGCCGTCATGAAGTGTGTCACGATCCTGGCGCTGCGAGGCGGCGGCCTGAAGGACATCGCCCTTGAAGATGCTGAGATCATTCTCTGTCTGTGACAGGCGCGCCGTCGCGCCGGCGACGTCTTCCTCGATCCGTCTCAGCCGCCCCGCCAGACCTTCTGCGGTCGAGGTCGAATCCAGCGCAAGCGCGCCGAGGCGGCTCTCGACGCTGCTCATCCGGCCATAGAGGTTCAGGCGGCGTCGACGCCGGGCGATCCATCGCTTGATCATGCGGCCACCACTTCCTGCTCTGACTGTTCCGCCGGCTGTTGACGCGTCCACCGCATAGACGCCGATCGGTTCTGCATTCTTGTCCTCGTCATGATATCCATGACCGCCTCGCACACGGTCTCCGGCGTCACCAGATCGAGACAGGCCAAGGCGTAGGGGCAGTCCGCCGCGCGGTGCAGCAGGCAGGGCGCGCAGCCGATCGCTCGGGAAACCAGGGCGACGTTGAAGCCGAGCGGTCGCCACTCCGCCCTCTGGTGCGCTCCGCCGAAAATACAGACGGTCGGCGCGCCCAGGCGCGCCGACAGATGGGCGATCCCGGAGTTGTTGCCGATCACGCAGGCGGCGGCGCGCAACCGGGCCTCCACCTCTGGCCATGACAGGCGACCGCAGTCGTTGATGACGCGATCCGCCGGCAGGGACCGGACGATTTCGTTGGCGCGGAGAGTCTGGCTTCGCGCGCCGATGACTCGAACAAGCCCTTGCGGACGTCTGTCGATCAAAAGTCGGATGAGACGCGTGAAATGTTGCGGCGGCCAGTCGCGAATGTCGCTGTTGGAGAAGGGGGCGATGAGGATGTCGGCCATCAGAAAACCGCGCCCTCTTCCAGCAGACCGCTTTCACTGACCCGCAAGCGCAGCAGTTCGACAAGCAGCCGGCCATATTCAGACTGGTGCAGCACGCTGGCCGCGCCCTCACGGATCAGAAGACCGCCATAGAAACTGAACGCTGGAACTTCCGCGCCCTCCATCGGCCATATCCTGAACTCGAACTGGGTGTTGTCGCGGTCGACCCGGAACGCGAGGCGCGCCGGCTCGGTCGAGGGGACCACCAGTCCGCATTCCCGATGGGTGTCCAGCCCCACATCCAGAACGAGCGAGCCTTCGCCTTCGATATCCAGGAAGGGTTCGAACACATATCGGCCCGCACTCAGCGACCAGTATGGACCCCAGACCAGAGCATTGTCGCGCGCCACGGATCCATCGCAATGGAGGCGCCGCTGCGACCGGACCAGCCCATCCTTCGAGTGGAAACCGTGATGATCCAGGGTGTCGCGTCGCGCCTGTTCGGGTCCCTCGCGGGCGGCGTCGACAGGCAGGAAGACGTCCAGGAACGGGAACCGCGATCGCGCGCCGACTCCGGCCCTCAGCGACGCCCGCACGCTTTGAAGCAGGCCGCGTGTGTCCGAATCAATGCGCAGGTCCACTGCGATATCGTATTCCTCGGTGATCAAGGCTTCGAAAAGCGCGGTCCTGCCCGCCACATCCACCTTCTCCTCGTTGGAATTGCGAGGAAAGACGTCGAACGCCACCACCGTGTCCGCCAGGCCCGATTCGAGCGCCAGATCGAGGTTCCACGACCCGACAACCAGCGTGATATCCGCGGATGGGAAGGCGTCGCGAAGGGCTTCCAGAGCGGGCAGGCCCATGATGAAGTCGCCCAGGTGATCCAGTTTCAAGGCCAGGATGCGCCGCCGGGGGGCAAGCGCAGAAAATTCGACCCGCGTACGAGCGACTTCGAAGTCCGGCGCCGCCGGCTGGGTCGCCACGGACGGCGCAGCGGAGACTGTCCACTGCGGCGGAGCGATTTTCTGAAGGATGAGGATCAGATGATGCGCACCCTTTGGCGCCTGTTCGCGTAGCGCGTCATAGTCGTAGCCGACGTCGGAATCGCTTAGCCTTTGCACGCGATAGGTGTTGGGCGCCAAGGCTTCTTCGACTTCTTGGAGAAGCGAAGCAGGGGTGTAGAGGCGTTTTTGACCGGCTCGCCGCCGCTGCTCCAATCGCAGTGCGCGATCGTGAAGAAACGCGTGCGGGACGGTCAGGATCAGTCGTCCGCCTGGGGCGACCGCATCAAACCAGGTCTGCAGAGCCTGTCGATAGTCCGCTGTGTCCTGGAGCTTTTCATGCGCCAGGACCACGGCCTGGCTTTCATTCTCAACATCGACGCCGGCGTCGATGTCGAGAAAGGGGCGGGCCTCCAACTCCAACAGGGCTGCGGCGTCGAGCACGGCACCTGCTGAGCGGCGTGAGACACCATGGTCTTGTATCACTGTGTTCGCCATTGAAACATTGTCGAGCGGTAGGCGGTTCAGCTCGCGGTCGGCGAAGCTTCGCTCCATGCGTCTTAATGAAACGCCGTGCCCCGATTGTCGAGACCACACGGCCAGGCATTGACAATGGGCGGCGGCTCGTAGCGAAACGGCGGGCGGCCTCTCGGCGAGAAACAGAGCTTCACTGTATGCGTTCGATCTGTATCGACGGCTATAATCTCGCCCTCAGCAAGGGCACCGGCATAGCGACCTATGGTCGAAACCTGCTGACGGCGATGAAGCAAGACGGGGTTCAAACCCAGGCCCTTTTCGGCCCGGCCGGCGTGGTCTCTGATAATCCGCTCCTCAGCGAAGCGGTGATCGCCGGCGCCGAACGCAGGACGTCGCTGCGGGCCGGCGACCGAATCCGCAGGGGCGCGCAAACCTTTCTCAGCCAGTTCGGACGAACCGCGCACCTGACGCACGCGACCGGCGAGGTCATCTGGCCCTTGGAGGGCAGGGGCGCCCCCGTCGACGCGTTGTGGTCGGCGCAAGACCTCTATTCCCGCGCCCGACGCTGCTATCGCCTTCACGGCCGCTTCACGCCCGTCCGGTTCGGCGGCGACCAGGGTCAGGCCCCGTCCGCCATGCACTGGACCGCCCCCCTTCCCCTGTTCGCGCAGGGAAGGCCGAACATCTATACGATTCACGATCTGATACCGCTGCGCCTGCCCCACACGACGCTTCATGACCGCAGCGCCTTTCTGGCCCTGCACCAGGCGATCGCCAGCAAGGCCGATCGGATCGTCGTGGTGTCCGAAACCACGCGCCAGGACGTCGTCCGCCTGCTGAAAGTGGACGAGGATCGAGTGATCAATACCTATCAGGCGGTTTCTCTCCCAGCGGAACTGACGGGACGCCCTGTTTCAGCGGCGGCTTCGGAGGTCGAGGCCGTCTTCGGTCTGGAATGGAAGAACTATTTTCTGCATTTCGGCGCGGTTGAGCCGAAGAAGAATCTGGGCCGGTTGACCGAGGCCTATGTCGCCAGCGGCTCGACGACCCCTCTGGTGCTGATCGGGGCGCCGGGCTGGTTACATGAAGGCGAGACCGCTCTTGTGGATCAGATGGAACGCGATCAGCGTCCCTTGGCCAAGCAAATCCGTCGCTATGAATATACGTCGCTTTCAATGCTGATCAGCCTCATCCGAGGCGCGCGCGCCGTGCTGTTCCCCTCCTTGTACGAAGGATTCGGCCTTCCTGTGCTGGAGGCCATGACCTTGTCCACGGCGGTCCTGACGTCGAACGTCGGGGCCTTGGCCGAAGTCGCCGGAGAAGCCGCTCTCCTGGTCGATCCGTACGATGTCTCGTCGATCGCGCACGGAATCCGAGCTCTAGACGCAGACCCGTCGCTCGTCGTCGCCCTTGAGGGGCTGGGGCGCGCCCGGGCGGAAGATTTTACGCCGACGCTTTATCGCGAGCGCCTTCGTGAGGCCTACGCCGCACTTTGACCGAGACCGCACGGATGCGGTGGCGGAAATTAAGCCAAGTCGCTCCGGCGCCGACACAGCCGATCCGCCCAATATAACCGCCGCTCCGCGCGCCGCCGAGACGGTATGGGGCGCGCCAAAACTGCATCTCCCGAACTTAGATCGTCATAGAGTCCTGTCTGCGTGTCAGCCGGCGTGAACTTGTTCGAGCACCTGAGTCAGGACCTCGTCCACAGTGATGCCCGTTATGCAAACAACGCCTTTGGCGCATTCTTCTGGATTGTAGTGCAGTGCGCACCCAGCGCACGGCACATTACGACTGATGACCACGCCGGTCGGAGATTGGCCCCACTCGGTCCAGTTCTGTCGCGCACTGTGCAGGCTGATCGAGTTTGCGCCTCGAAGAGCGGCCAGGTGTTTGGGCCCCGAGTCGTTTCCGACGAACGAGGCTGCGAAGGTGGCCAGTGCGTCGAACTGATCGAAGGGGATTTTCCCATTGATGAAGATAAGACGGTCAGACGCGATGTGACGTGTGGCTATTTCTGTCTCGAGGGCGCGATCCTCCGCCATCACGACGATCTTCAGATCGGTTTCCTGCAGGAGACGTTCCGCCAGCTGGGCGAAATAGGGCCAGCGCGTGAATTTGATGCGAGATCCGGCGTGCAAGACAACGAAACGGTCACCCGCCTGAATCCCGAACGACGACAGAACCGACGGATCGAGGTCGTCACGGGTCACGGTTCGCGCGCCGCTGTCCAACATAACGGCGAAGGCCTCGATCAGGACACGAACAGCGCCGGCGTGACGAAGGAACTCACGTCGGCTCCGGCCCTCATTATATCGTAACGCCACACTTAGGGTGAGCCAGTCCTCGGGTCCAAAGCCGATCATCAGCGGTGCGCCGGACAAGGGAAGCAACTGCCGGGTCGTGCCATAGCAGGCGAGATCGAAGGCGACGTCGAACTTGTAAGGCGCGAGCATGCGCGCCAGCTCAAGCTGGCCGTCCCGGTCCAGTATGCGGTCCTCGAGCAGCGGGTCATCGGGGAAATCGAAAACAAGGATTTCGTCGAAGAGATTGAGGGTTCGAGCAAGATCGGCGTTAGCCGGCCCCAAGAGCCCTACGATCTTGGCCTCAGGCACGATCTCCCTCAGACGCTTGATCGCCGAAGAGGAGACGGCGAGGTCGCCCAGTTGGTCGAGGCGCTGCACCAGGATCGTGTTTGGCTCCACAGGCACGGACCGGGATGACGCCCTGTGCATGACGCTTGGAAGTGCATTTATCTGTTCGTCGAGCGTCTTTGATGGATCGAGCGGGAGGGTCGGCAACCAGCCATCGGAATCTTTGAAAACGTTTGAATCTAGGGGTTCTGCGACAATGATCCGTTCGCGTCTCCAATTTACGCCTTCGATCATTTCGTCCTTTACGCCCACCCCCCTGAATACAACCTCATGCCACCCATAGTCCAAGGTCGAAAAATCGATCCAGGCGTTGAAGGAATACTTGTTGATGGGGATGCCGGTCTTTTCGCGTCTTTCACGTCCTGGCGTAAGCGGCTCTCTTTTCAGGAGGCGTCCATCGACGAATATTTCGACGTAAAAGCAGGGCGTGCGGGAAATAAAGTAGCCGCGAAACGCGTCAATATTTCTGACGGTATTCCCCTCGCCCCAGCGCGTACGTTGGTGATTTCCGATCCGGGTAATGACAAGGGCGTCCATAAGTTCGATCAGCAAGTCGTCGAACTTTTTCGGATAAAGAGCCGGATTCACAAAGACCGGAGGCACGCTGAATGCGTCTAGATGTGACGGGGAAGGCGCTGAAATCGCGCCTTGTTCCCACAACCGGACCGCCTTTTCCGAATCCAGCATCGCCATCTCATGCGCCGGCGTGTCCCAGTCCGGCTTTAGTTCAGCCGCGCGGGAATAGGCGTTCCTCGCATCGTCGATCCGACCGCTGGTCTTGTAAAAATGCCCTAGCTGCAGATGGATTTCCGGGTCGTCAGGCGTGAGTTCCCGAACGCGATCATAATGCTTCTGAGCCGCCTCGAAATCACGAGCTTCCTTGCGCATATGGCCAGCCTGCATGTGCAGCCCAGGGTGATCGGGGCGCAACTCCAGAGCGGTTTCGAACAGCGTGGCTGCAGCGACGAACGCGCCTTGATCCCGAGCGGCGTCAGCCCGTGTGATCAGAGTTTTGATCAACTGTTTCTTGGGGTCGTTCCGGTTCACATCGAGCTCTTGGACTTGGGAGAGGAGAAGCTGATTAGGAAATTTTAATCAGGGACGGAGGACGAAGCTATTGTCTGGGACGCCGAGGCTACCCGGAAGATCTTTCGAGAAAACAATAAGGTCGTGACCGTCGCCTGTATCGTACATCTCCCTGATCTTCGCCGCGATCATGGGTTGCGGGACGACCAGACGATGGCGGGGAAGATAGAGCCAAGAAAAATGGCTGAGCAAAGGCTCGACAAATTGTTCCGGCGTGATGCCCGCCACCTCGGTCAGATGGTGCCCTAGAAACTCGACCGCCAGCGCCCCCGCCCGCTCGAGGATCGCCGTCATGCCTTTCAGGGCGAAATATTCCGATCCCTCGATATCCATCAGGATCAGGTCGAACGCACGCGGGCCGATGAGGCTGTCCAGCGCGGTCATCTCGACCTCGACCACATCGGGGTTGTCGTAGAAATAGTGGGTGTGCTGGGCGTTGGGCATCCGCTTGGAGCCGCCGCTGTTTTCACGGTTCAGCACAAATTGAATGCTGCCCTCGCTCTCGCCGGCGGCGAGATTATGGGCCTCGACGTTGTCGCAACCGTTGAGCCTGATATTGGCGGCGAGGAATTTGAACGTATTGGGATTGGCCTCAATGGCCACCACGGACGGAGCATGCCGCGACAGGGCGACCACGTGGGCGCCGATGTGGGAGCCCACCACGAGCACATCGCCGCCGCGCAGGAAGGCGCGGGCCAGCTCGACCTCGGACCGGGCGTAGTCTCCCTGATGAAGCAGGGTCGCGCTGACGCTGTTGTCTTCCGGATCGACCACAAACAGGCCGCCTTCCGTCTGGACCAAAACGCCCGCAGCGTAAGGTCCGAATGACTTCAGACGTTCACGACGTTCCTGCGCCTGTCGCGCACGCTCTTCCCATTCGTCCGACATCTTCAGTCCTTGTAGATCGACCCCCCGGCCGACGCGATCAGATTAGGCGGCACTGGCCGAAAGGCGAGCCGCCCGGCGAAGTTCCATGATCGCCGTGGTGATATGATAGAATGTGCTGGCGGGCGCGGGCGTGTTCAAAAAGTCATTCGCCGCCGGATTCCATTGTTCACGCCAGACGCCGGGCGTCGAAATGTCAAGAAAACGGGACATGGCCGACCAGGCGTCGCCCCATGTTTCCCCCAAACCCTTCACTCGAAGCGCCGCTTTCAGCCATTCGCCATGAGGCCATAGCCTGACCATCGGCTCCTGGACGCTTCCATCGTCGCCCAGTTCGCCCCGCAGAAAGCCGGTGTCTCGGTCCAGGCCGCGGGCAAGGGCGAACTGGGCCAAGTCGGCGCCGCCTGTGATGGAACGCCCGCAGACCCGTTGAACCTCTTCAAACAGCCAGGCCCACTCCATATGGTGCCCGGGCTCGACTGAAGCGATGCCGCCCGGTCGCAGTGGCGTCGATAGACCGTCATCGAAATACTCGAACAGCCGATCACGGGTCTTATTCAGGAACGCCCGTTCACAAAGCGCCGTCAGCTCATCCACCAAGGCCCCGAAGGCTGGATCCGGCATATGTTCCAGACAGGCCAGAGCCCCCTCGAGAAGGTGCATATGGGGGTTTTGACGGCGAGGCGTGCGAGGCGGGATGGATTCGAGATAACCGCCGGCCGGATGGCGCATCTCCGATTGGATGAAGGTCAACAAGGACAGCGCCTCGATCTTAAGCTGTTCTTGCTGTGTCAGCCGATAGGCATGTGCCAGGGAAAACAGTACGAAAGCGAGGTCATACAGATCTCGAGTGGGATCGATGACGCCGCCGGTCATGTCCTGGCGGCTGGCGAAGCCTCCGTCCGGGTGGCGGGCATGTCGCAGCAGGAAGCTAAGCCCTCGATCGACGGCCTCGTCGGCGCGGGCGACCCCGTGAGCAGCGCCTTCGGAGAAGACGTAAATCTGACGTGTCAGCACACGCAGGCGCTTGAAGTCGGTCGCCGGGTTAAGGTCAGGCACGCTCAGGGATTCGTAAAACCCGCCGTGTGTCCAGTCCACGCCGTGCTCCAGCCAGAGCGGCATGGCCGTGTCGAACAGCCAGGACGAGGCCTGTGCGGCCGCGACCTTGAGGACTGGCGCGCTCATCTTCTAGCGTCCGCCCTGACTACGCGCCACGAGGTTGGTTGTGGAATGACCGCGTTTGAGATCGACCCGGACTATGACGCCGCCGAGCGACTTGACCAGATCGGCGCCGACAATCTGGTGCTCTTCATAGTCCGCGCCCTTGATTAGGACGTCGGGCTCAAGTGCGGCGATGACATCGTAGGGCGTATCTTCGTCGAACAGCACGACCCCGTCGACATAGGTGATGGCCGCCATCACTTCCGCCCGCGCATCCTCGTTCTGGATCGGCCGCGCCTCGCCCTTTAGCCGACGAACGGAGGCGTCGGTGTTCAGTGCAACGATCAGACGGTCGCAGTTTCGGGCGGATTCGCGCAACAGGGCGATATGGCCTGGATGAAGCAGGTCGAAACATCCGTTGGTGAAGCCGACGACCAGTTTCTCGTCTCGCCAGTGTTCGCGCAGGCGGCGCGCCTCCTCCCATGACAAGGCGCCGTCAGGGCGTGACGCCAGATGGCCTCTGTCCATGGCGGCGGCGATTTCAGCCTCGGTCGTCGTCGCCGTGCCGGCGCGGGAAATAACAATGCCCGCAGCGCAGTTTGCGGCGCGCAGGGCCTGCGGAATTGTCATTCCGCTGATTACGCCGAGGGCGAAGGTGGCGATGACGCTGTCGCCGGCGCCGGAAACGTCAAACACCTCCTGCGCCTCGGTCGGCAGAGAAATGACGTCGCCCTCGACGGGGTAGAAGGTCATGCCCTGTTCTGAACGTGTAAGCAGAATGGCGGCTCCGGAGGCTTGACGTGCAATCGTAGCCGCATCCGCGCACGCGGCGTCGTCCTCGCACGCCACGCCGGTGGCGCCTTTCAGTTCCGATCGGTTGGGGGTGATGAAGCTCACACCCTTATAGGCCGAGAAGTCGGATCGCTTCGGATCCACGAACACGGGCAGGTTCCGAGCCCGCGCCGCGCCGATCACCTCGCCTAGGACGCGATCCGTCAGACAGCCCTTGCGATAGTCCGAGAGAATGACCGCCTGCATCTGTGGAAGAACGTCCAGCACTGCCTCCAGCAACGCGTCTTCCATGTCAGCGGAGGCGGCGCCCACCTCTTCCTTGTCGATCCGCAGCATCTGGTGATTGCCGGCGAGGATGCGGAGCTTGAACGTCGTGGGGCGGTTGTGCGCACGCACCAGCCGGGTTTCAACCCCCGCCGCCTGCAGCAGCTTATCCAGTCTCTGCGCTTCCTCGTCCTCTCCAACGAGCCCGATCAGGCAGGGCCGCCCGCCCAGGGCGGCGATGTTCATCGCGACATTAGCGCCGCCGCCCGGCACCTCGTGATGAGAAAGATGGCGTAGCACCGGAACCGGCGCCTCGGGCGAGATGCGCTCCACCCCCCCGCTCGCATATCCATCCAACATGACGTCGCCCAGAACCAGGATTCTGGTTTCCGGACGAAAAAGTCTCGAATTGCTCAATTTGATCTATGCTCTGCGAAGAGGTTTCGGTTGGCCTTTCCCGGAGGCCTTTACGTGCGTCCATCGCTCCAAAACAGCGGATAGAACGTCTTCTACTTCAATTGAGGTGAGGCAAAGGACGTTCTTTGCGCACATGCTAACGTCGTTCAGGCCGCATCCATTGCAAGGAACCTTTTTGGTGATGATCACGCCTCGCCCGTCTTGGCCCCATTCATTCCAGTTCAGCCGATTTACGTGCAGGCTTACGGTTTCCACACCGCGTGCTGCTGCAAGGTGTTTCGGCCCGGAATCGTTCCCGACCATTACGGCGGCGTTTGAAATCAGGGCGTCGAAAATGTTCATCGGCGTCTTCTGAAGGAATTTTATTCGCTCCGGATGACGGATGGATGCGCACTGTTGTGGATCAAGCGGAGCATCACTGAAGAAGACGATGGGCGCATCGACCCTCTCTGAAAACCGGTTCGCCAATGCGATAAAACGTTCCATCGGCCACTGATTGAGGGGGTGGCGAGCGCCCGTATGGACCACCAGATAGGTCTTCGGCGTCTGGCCATACTCGGCCAGCAGTGCGCGATCATCTCGTAGTCGCGGCGTGGGCGGTCTTTCATCGGCCATGGCCTCAGCTAAACACTCGATCAGCATGAGGACAGACGCGGCGTGCGGCGCCTTGGCGAGACGGTTCACCTTGTCCCTGGTGACGACGTCGATTCCGAAGTCGAGAAAATCAAACTCCCTGGGATTGAACCCGACCAGAACAGAGGCGTCCGCCATCTTCAACAAGGGGCGGGTCTCTTCACCTGGACAGAGATCGACGGCGAGATCGAAGCGGCGACCGGACAGCATGGCTGCGGCACGCTTTTCTTCTTTGGATTCGAGGTAACGCCGCCCCGTAGCAGCATCGTAGGCCAGATGAAGGCCCAGCACTTCGTCGCACAGCCCTGTCGCCTCGAGCATTTCGATCAACCCGGGGGCGATCATTGCGGTTATTCGCGCCTGGGGAAAAAGGGTTCTTAGTCGGCTTAAGGCCGGCAGGCTGGCGGAGAGGTCCCCCAATTGATCGACCCGCATAGCGAGAATATTGCGTACCGGCGCGTGGATGAGCCGGCGCGCCGCTGAGCGCACTTGGGGCGGCCTCGCGGCGACCTCGGCGGCGACGTCGCCGAGAGTCGGGGCGGAAGAGGAGGGGACGAAGGCGTCCGATTCTAGGAGCTCTAGGTCGGCGGGGGTTCGAAAGATGTTCACGATCGTCTTGATCGTCTGTGGGTGGCCCTGAGTGTCGATAACGTTCAACATGAGAGCTTTACGCCCCACAGGCAGAGCTGCAGCGTCCAGCCAGATATTTACCGAATAGAGAATGCGCCCGGAGGGATGCGCCTCGACTTCCACAGGTGAGGCTTCCGCTATGACCCGGCCGTCGATCAGCAGCTGAGCCTTTTCGGCCGCAGCGGTGGATATGATGCGGGCTCGTACGGCGACCACCCCGGTGAGGAGGGGTTCGCTGCGGCCTTGATTGCGGATCTTCAACCACCCCACCTGGGTGAAGGCGACATGATCGCGCCAAAAAACGGCTGCCCCTGTGATGCGCTGGTGGGTGGTTCTGTCGAGGGAGCCTAGCCAGCGCCGGTCTTTGCGCTTGCCGCGGGTCAGCCGATTGAGGAGGAAGCGTTCGGCTAGCGGTTGGTTGAGTTGGGGTTCTGCTTTGATGAGTCTCTTAGAGCCAAGAAGCCCGAACTGGGCGACTTCCGACAATCGGGCCTCCGCTGCAGGATGACCCAGTGAGATAGCCTCTTCGAGCGCGACTATCGCCTCCGCTGCGGCGCCGCCCCGCGCTAGCGTGTCGCCCTTCTGCAACTGGGCTTCAGCCTGCTGAGCAGGATCGACGACCTTATCATAGTGACGCAGGGCGAGGTCGTATTGCCCCGCTTCTTTGAAGCAGTTTCCCGCTTGTACAGCGATGTCGTGGCGGTGCGGCACAAACGCCAGCGCGAGGCGATAAAGCCTTGCCGCCTCCGCCCAGTAGGCTGCGTTTCGTTTGCCGTTGGCGTGACGAATGATCCACCGACCGATCCCGCGCCGGACCCAGCGCGCGCCTTTTTCCCAGGTCGCCGGTCGATAATGTCTCGTAGTCGGGGTGTCGATAAGGCTGCGTGTCATACGAAACTTGCTCTCACTTCAGCAGCGCGTCTCGAAGCAGCGCAACACCTCCGACCGAGTCACGATTTCCATACCCTAAGACATGACGACCCACGAAGGTGGAGGTCTTCGCACCCCCCCGCATCTCGGTCAATCCAGCACGGCTGGGTCAAGGGGCGGGCCTTCGGAGAGCAGCCTCACCGACACGGACAGAAGCTCGAAATGGCCGTGGAAATGGGGCTGAACGGTCGTGATCCGCATCTCCGAGGGTCCGATCGCCGACCAAAATCGTTGGAGTTTTATGCTATAAACGCCGCTTCTCGAGACGGAGGCGGACGACCCGACAAAGTCCGGATTGGCGCCCCATTCAAACCGTAGGTGAGCGGATCCGCCATCGGGATCAATCAAGGTTGTGACCTCAACCTCCCATAGACCTACGGGAAGATAGGTATAGGGGCCATAGACGATGGTGCGGGCTCTCCCGGTCAGGTCGACGGACGGTCGGCCGCTGTCCACCAGACCCTCGGCGGTCATGATCGGAAAATAAAAGCCGTCGAGCGGCCAGTCAGCCTTCGCGCCTACGCTGAGCGGCAGGGTTTCGTAAATGTCCAGGGATCGCCAGGCGTTCGCAGGCGTCCGGACGTCCCCATCGACCGCCACATCCCCCAGCAGCGGCAAGGACAGAGTGGAGGCGTTGGCGTCCAGAACGACCGCGCCCTCTTTAGCCATGCCGGCCGCGTAAGCGAACAGCGCGGATCCCTGGTAGGCGGCCATGATCAGCCCGTTTCGGGACTGGTCTTCCGCCAAGGCGAACATCGCGGCTCCTGGCGTGTCCTTGACTACGGCGGTCTTCAGGCCATTCGCCGGAATCTGCGAAGGAATAGTGAGCGACGACAGTATGAGGGCGGGTTGGCCGCCGACCAATCGCTGTCCGATCTCCGGCGTGCCATCGTCCTCCATGACAAGCCAGCCGTGGTCGTGGGCGACGCCCGCTATAGCGTTGCGCCATTTCGCGGCGCGCGGCGAACCGGTGAAATAAACGAGCAAACTAGACAAGACTCAGGCTGCCCTAAGCCAGACGTAAATATCTATGGCTTCGTTGACGTCATCGAACATCTTCGCCCTGCCACTTTCGATAATAAGAGCGCGACTGCAGTGCTGCGCAATCAGGTTCATGTCATGGGATGCCATGAGATAGGATCGGTTGGCGCGATGCTGAAACAGCTCCTCTTCGCATTTACGCTGGAATCGGGCGTCGCCCACAGCCACGAGCTCATCGATAAGATAGCAGTCAAACTCGATGGCGAGCGAGAGGCCGAAGGCCAAGCGCGCCCGCATGCCGGAGGAATAGTGTTTGACGGGCAGCCGCAACGACTTGCCCAGTTCGGCGAAACTATCGACCCTTTCCAGAATAGACTCATAGTCCCGATCATAGAGGCGGGACAAGAAACGGATGTTGTCGAGGCCCGAAAGGCTGCCCTGAAAACCCCCGCCGAAACCGATCGGCCAAGACGATGTCATCAACCAGTCGATAGACCCACCGCTGGGCGGGAGTATGCCGCCCAGCATCTTGATCAGGGTGGACTTTCCCTGCCCGTTGCGGCCGAGGATAGCCAGCCGACCGTCCCGCTCGACGTCGAAGGTCAGACCGGTGAAAAGCGGCTTGTGCGTGCCGTGGTAGGTTTTCGAGAGGTTCCTTACCCGCAGGCCTGGTGCGGCGACTTCCATTAGTTCTGCCTGTGCTCGCGCACGCCTGCCCAAACCAGCCAGCCAACGCCATAGATCAGCATCGCCGAGGTGAAGACGGTCAGGATCGCTAGCCAGCGACGTGGCTCCGTGGGCTTGTCCGGAAGGCTGGGGTTGACGATCCGTTCGAGATAAAGCGCCTGCCTGCGCGCTTCCTGTCGGGCTGAGATGACAGCGGCGGTGGCCAGGCCAAGTTGGCGGTCCGCGAGCTCCTGCTCAAGCACGAGGTTCTGATAGACGCCGAGGTTTGGGGCCAGGGAGGATTCGCCGCCCGTCAATTTGGCGCGTTCGGCCGCTATCTGACGCTCATAGGCGGAGATTCGGCCGCTCAGGGCCGGGAGTTGAGGGCTGTCAGGCGCTTCCATCTGAAGCTGTTCTCGCTCGGCGCGTAGCTGCGCCACGGTCGCCGAGAGACCGCCGATGAGTTCGGAGCTTTCGGTGGCCTGAAGCTTCGGATCGATGAAACCCGCACGATTGCGAAACGCCGTCAGCCTTTCCCTCACGTCGGCGAGGCGCTCACGCGCCTCGGCTTCAGCCCGGCCGGCTTCTTCGACGCTGTTGCGGGTGGCGCGTTCATTCAGCCGATTGACCAGGCTTTCCCCACCCGAGAGCAGGGCGTTGCTTAGGGCTTGAGCATCCGGCGCTCGAAAGGCCTCGACGCGCAAGGTGCTGATGCCTGTCGTCGAGTCATAGCCGACGGTGACGAAGCGCTGCAGTCCTTTATAGAGCCCCTCTTCAGTCCGGCTCTCCCAGGGCAACGGATACTTGGAGAACAGATCAGCGCCGGGCCGCCCGATGATGCCGGCCACGTCGAATCTGCGTTGAAGGTCATCCAGCCCGTCTCGTGAGGTGATATATTCGTGAACCGCATAGGCGTCGGTCTGGGTGCTGGACAGGCCCACGCCTTGAAGCATGACGCCCAGGCCCGTGGACTGCATCCGATCGGGTGAACGCACGATGAAACGGGATTCCGAAACATATCGCGGCGAGGCGATCAGCAAATAATACAAGAGGGCGATCAGTGTCGGCAGGGCGACGACCACCAGAAAACCCACGGGCAATTTGCGCCACCAGGGCGCCTCGACGCTGGACGTCAGAAGATGGGGGGGCGGCCCCTGATAGTCGAGCTTGGCTTCAGTCATGTCTGGTCGTTTTCAACGCTGGAAAGCATGGCAAATCAATCGACCTCGATCCGATCCATCGAACTGGCCACGAGTAACAGTCCGACGATGTTGAGAACCGTTCCAACGGCCAGCGCATAGGGCAAATCGAAGTGGGTTTCCACAAATTCACCAAAGACCCCGGCCCGCACCATTTCGACGCCGTGAACAAACGGGATCAGCATCACAAAATGCCGAAAGCCGGGAGGCAGCCACGAGAGCATGAAAAAGGCTCCGGACACGGGGATCATGATGTAGCTGATCAGGTTCACCACGCGTTCGAAGACCTCGTACCGCATGACCAGGCCGGTCATGACCAGGGCAAGGCCGGTTGACGCCCAGGCGACCACGAGCCAGCCTCCGTAAATCAGCAGATAGCTGTGGGGCAGGTTGACCTGACCCAGGGCGATCAATGCGACATAGACCACGATAAACGCGATCGTCGCCCCACCCACTTCCAGCAGAACCCGCGCGATCAAGATATGAAGCGGCGTGACGTGGCGATGGTAGAGAAGGCCGATGTTGGCCGGGATGGCTGCGGAAAGCAGTGAGATGAGGTGCCGGATCAGGATCAGGCACATGTAGCCGGTCATCACAAAGGGGGCGAGCCGAACGCCGTGTTCATAGGCGGGCTTCGTGAAAGACCAGAGGATCAAGACGCCAAAACAGAAGAGCATCGGCTCAGCGATCAGCCAAGCGAATCCCAGCCCCTTGCGGCCAAAGCGAGTGGTCATTTCTCGCATGATCAAGGCACCGATTATGCGGCCTTGTCTTCGGGCGAATGCCGGGATCATGCCAATTATGAAATCCAGTTAGGCCAGTGTCGCGGGCGCCCGGCGGGATGAAGATAGCGGCCTTGAAGCACCAGTGCAAAGCCGTTCCGAGCTAGAGGTTCAACAGGGCCGGATCCCCACCCTGCGCCGCGATGTTCACGCTGATCGCCTTTTCCGCCGCGTAGCGGATCAGGCTGTTCGGTCCTCCGGCCTTGGGGCCGGTGCCTGAAAGCCCTTCGCCGCCGAAAGGTTGCACCCCGACCACCGCGCCGGTGATCGACCGGTTGATGTAGACATTGCCGGCAGGGACGAGATCGACCACCTCGGCGGCGAAGGCTTCGATGCGGCTGTGGACGCCGAGTGTCAGGCCGTAGCCTCGGGCGGCCAGCTTGCCGGCGACCGACTTCAGGTCGGCCGAGTCGTAGCGATAGATGTGCAAGATCGGCCCGAACACCTCGCGCTCCAGGAAGTCGGGCGTCGGGATCTCGGCGATAGTGGGTGCGAACAGGTCGCCCTTTTCCGCGCCCAGCGGCAGGGTGGCGCGGGCGATGATCTTCGCCTCCTTCGCCAGGCGCTCGACGTGGGCTTCCAGGGCGCGGCGCGATTCCGGGTCGATGACGGGGCCGATGTCGGTCTTGGGGTCGGCGGGATCGCCGACGGTCTGGACCGCCAGGGCACCCTTCAGCCCCTCGATCAGGGCGTCGGCCGAATCCTTGGGCACATAGAGGACGCGCAGGGCCGAGCAGCGCTGGCCGGCTGAGCCGAAGGCGGATTGGATCACGTCGTCGATCACCTGTTCCTTCAGCGCCGTGGTGTCGATGAACATGCCGTTCAGGCCGCCGGTCTCGGCGATGAAGGGGATGATGGCGCCGGGGCGGGCGGCGATGGCGCGGTTGATGGCGCCGGCCGTGTCAGTGCCGCCGGTGAAGGCGACGCCGTCGATTCCGGGATGGGTGACGAGCGTGGCGCCGACCGTCTCGCCGCGTCCGGGAACCAGGGCCAGCAGGTCGGGGTTCAGGCCGGCCTTGTGATACAGGCGCACGGCCTCAGCGGCGATCAGCGGCGTCTGTTCGGCGGGCTTGGCCAGGACGGCGTTGCCGGCGGCCAGGGCGGCGGCGATCTGGCCGGTGAAGATGGCCAGGGGGAAGTTCCACGGCGAGATGCACGCGAAGACGCCGCGCCCGTGCAGGATCAGCTGGTTGGTCTCGCCCGTCGGGCCCTTCAGGGTCTGGGGGGCGGTGAAGTCGCGTTCGGCCAGCAGGGCGTAGTAGCGGCAGAAGTCGGCGGCCTCGCGCACCTCGGCGACGCCGTCGTTCAGGGTCTTGCCCGCCTCGCGGCTGAGCAGGGCGACCAGCCGGTCCAGATCGGCCTCCAGCGCATCGGCCATGGCGCGCAAGGTCACGGCCCGCTTGGCCCCGCCCTGACGGTCCCATTGAACCTGAGCGTTCGCAGCGGCCTCGACGGCGGCGTCGATGTCGGTCGCCTCGGCCTCCGAGACATGGCCGAGCGTCTGCGATCGGTCGAACGGATTGGTCACGGCCTGGGCGTCGATGCCGGCGCGCAGCTTGCCGCCGATGATCGGGCCGGAGGTCAGCTTCTCACGGTCGATCCCCTCCAGCGCGCGCGCATGGGCTTCACGGACGGCGGCTTGCGAATAGTCGCGGCCGATGGAGTTCTGACGATCGCCGTACATGTCTTGCGGAACCGGAATCTTGGGGTGACGGTCGGGCGCTTGCTCGACCAGGGAGATGGGATCGGCCGCGACGGCCGAGGCGGGCACGCGTTCGTCCAGCAGGGCGTGGACGAAGGAGGAGTTGGCGCCGTTTTCCAGCAGGCGCCGAACCAGATAGGGCAGCAGCTCTTCATGCCCGCCGACAGGGGCGTAGGCGCGGACGATGACGGTCTCGTTGGCCCACGCCTCGTGCGCCGCGTCGTAAAGCGCCTCGCCCATGCCGTGCAGGCGCTGGTGCTCGACGGCCACGCCCCGGTCGCGCGCCATGCGCCGCACGGCCGCCAGGGTGTGGGCGTTGTGGCTGGCGAACTGGCTATAGATGGCCGGCGCCGCCTCGATCATGGCCTTGGCGCAGACGAGATAGTTCAGGTCGGTCGCCGCCTTGGTGGTGAAGACCGGATAGTCGGTGCGGCCGAAAACCTGGGCGCGCTTGATCTCGGTGTCCCAATAGGCGCCCTTGACCAGCCGCACCATCAGCCGGCGGCCCGAGCGACGGGCCAGGTCGGCGACGCGCTCGATCGTCTCCAGGCCACGTTTCTGATAGGCCTGAACCGCCAGACCCAGGCCGGTCCAGCCGCCCAGGCTGGGTTCGTGCGCCAGTCGGTCCAGCAGTTTCAGCGACAGGGCCAGACGGTCCGCCTCCTCGGCGTCCATCGTATAGTTGATGTCGTAGCGGGCCGCGATCTGGGCCAGGCGCAGGATACGGGGATACAGGGTCGCCCAGACGTCGTCCTCGTGCGTCGCCTCATAGCGGGGCGACAGGGCCGACAGTTTCACTGACACGCCGTGACCGTGCTCGGGACCTTGGCCTTTCGAGGTCTTGCCCACGGCCTCGATAGCGTCGGCGTAGATCTTCTCGTAGCGGTCGGCGTCGGCCATGGTCCGGGCGCCCTCGCCCAGCATGTCGAAGCTGCACAGCCAGCCTTCCTTGTTCGACCGCTTCAGCGCGCCCTGGATGGTGCGGCCGACGACGAACTGCTCGCCCATGATCTTGACGGCGGTGGCCACGGCCTGGCGGATGACCGGCTCGCCCAGTCGCCCGGCGATCCGCTTGAGGAAGCCGGGCAGGTCGCTGCGGGCCTCCTCGTCAACGTCCACCAGCTTGCCGGTCAGCATCAGGCCCCAGGTCGAGGCGTTGACGAACAGGCTGTCGGACTGGCCCAGATGACTGGCCCAGTCGGCCGAGCCGATCTTCTCGGCGATCAGCCGGTCGCGCGTCTCCTCGTCCGGCACGCGCAGCAGGGCCTCGGCCAGACACATCAGGGCCAGACCCTCGCGGGTGCCCAGACTGAACTGCTGAAGGAAGCTTTCGACCACCCCCTGCTTCTTCTGGCTGCGGCGGGCGTGTTCGACCAGGGCGGTGGCCTCGGCGACGACATCCGCGCGTTCGGCGGCGTTCAAAGGCATGCGGGCCAGGTTGGCGGCGACCGCCTCGCGCTCATCGCGGAACTTGTGGTGGTCCAGGCCGTCCCAGACGGCCAGGCTCGAAGGCATGAAGGCGGGGGCGGTCATCGGTGACAATCCTGTGGATTTCCGCCGTATATGCCGGAGTTCATTGAAGGTGCTTCGTATGATATGGCCCGATGCTGATAATCGTTCGGTGTAGGGGCTCATTTTCCGATGATCGATATTGACGCCGTCGACCGCCGCCTCCTGCGGGTGCTTCAGACCGACGCCCGCATTTCCAACGCCGAGCTGGCGCGGCGTTGCAACCTGTCGCCGGCCGCCTGTTTCGAGCGGGTCAAGCGCCTGCGGGAAAAGAAGATCATCACCGGCTACGCCGCCATGATCGATCCGGCTCAGGTTGGTCGCGATTTGCTGATCTTCGTTGAGGTCCTGCTGGACCGCACGACCGGCGACGTCTTCGAAGCCTTCGCCGCCGCCGTCCGCAGTCAGCCCGAAGTGCTGGAATGCCACATGGTCGCCGGCGGATTCGACTATCTGATCAAGGCGCGCGTCGGCGACATGGACGCCTATCGGGCCCTTCTGGGCGACGTCCTGGTGCGGATGCCGGGCGTGCGCGAGACGCGGACCTATGCGGTTCTCGAAGAGGTGAAGTCGACGACGGTGCTGCCGTTGTAGCGAACGTCTCGCCTTCGTCATTCGAACCGTCTAGAAGTTCCGCCCTTACTTAACGGCTCAGGGTCCGCCCGCCTCAATGCGCATCGTTCTGGCCACCGACGCCTGGGAACCTCAGGTCAACGGCGTCGTCCGCACCCTGACCCGCACGGTCGCGGAATGCCGCGGCATGGGTCATGAGGTGGAGGTCATCGAGCCGAGCCTGTTCAAGACGATTCCCTGCCCGACATATCCGGAAATCCGGCTGGCGCTGGGGGCGGAAGAAGAGATTCGCGAAATGCTGCGGGCTTTCGAGCCCGAGGCTGTCCACATCGCCACCGAAGGGCCGATCGGCATCGCCACGCGCCGCATCTGCGTGGAATGGAAACTGCCGTTCACGACCAGCTACCACACCAAATTCCCCGAATATGTCTCGGCCCGGTTCCCGATCCCGGTTCAGGTCGGCTACGCCTATATGAAGTGGTTCCATAAGCCGTCGGGCCGGCTGATGGTGGCGACCCCGACGCTGCGCGACGAACTGGTCGAACATGGGTTCAAGAATGTCTCGCCCTGGTCGCGCGGCGTGGACACAGAGATGTTCAACCCCGATCTGGACCGGATCTATGACGAGATGGGCGGCAAGGACTGGCCCCGACCCTACTTCCTGAACGTCGGTCGGGTCGCGGTGGAGAAGAATATCGAGGCCTTCCTCGAGTTGGACCTTCCCGGCACCAAGATCATCGTCGGCGACGGCCCGGCGAGAGCTGAGCTTCAGGAAAAGTACCCCGAAGCGAAGTTCCTGGGCGCCAGGTTCGGCGATGACCTGGCCCGTTGTTTCCGCGATGCGGACGTCTTCGTCTTCCCCAGTTGGACCGACACCTTCGGCCTGGTGATCCTTGAGGCCATGGCCGCCGGCACGCCGGTCGCCGCCTATCCGGCGCATGGTCCGATCGACATTATTCCCGGCTCGAACGCCGGAGTGATCGACCAGGATCTGAAGACCGCCTGCCTGAAATGTCTCGAGCTCGACCGCCGGGATGTCCGCGCCTATGCTGAAAAATTCAGCTGGCGCGCCTCGGCCGAGCAATTCGTCGAGAACCTGGAACCTTATCCAGAGCCCGAGCGCGGCCGTTTTTGGCGCCGTCTTCGGCGTATCGCCCGGATTCGCAAGCGCGCTGCGGCTTAATTCGGCGCGCATCGTTTGTGACCGTAAGCCGCCCCCGAAAGAAGACGCATGCCTAAACCCCGCAAGACCTGAAGCCGAACACGGCGGCCTATGAGACGCAGGCCTTGGTCAAGCCGACGGGGTTCCGGGAATACGACGCCCGCTGGATCCTGGAGAAGGAGATCAATCTTCTCGGCATCCAGGCCCTGGGTTTGGGCCTGGCCACCTATGTCCACGAGATTGGCGTCGCGCCGAAGATCGTCACCGGCCATGATTTCCGCAGCTACAGCCTCAGCGTCAAACAGGCCCTGATCCTGGGGTTGCTGGAAGGCGGGATGGAGGTTCTGGACGTCGGCCTGGCCCTGTCGCCCATGGCCTATTTCGGTCAGTTCGAGCTGGACGCGCCCTGCGTCGCCATGGTCACCGCCAGCCATAACGAGAACGGCTGGACCGGCGTGAAGATGGGAGCGAACAAGCCCCTGACCTTCGGCCCCGAGGAGATGGGCCGGCTGAAACAGATCGTGCTGAACGGCGAGGGCGTGGCCCGGCCGGGCGGGAAACTGGTCCGTGTCGAGGACTTCCGCGAGACCTATGTGGCCGACGTCGCCTCCAAGGTGCAGATCAAGCGCCCGCTGAAGGTGGTCTGCGCCTGCGGCAACGGCACGGCCGGCGCCTTTGCCCCGGACGCCCTGCGCCGGATGGGCGTCGAGGTGATCGAGATGGACACCGACCTCGACTACACCTTCCCGAAGTACAATCCGAACCCGGAAGATCACGCCATGCTGGTGCAGATGGCCCAGCGGGTGCGCGAGACGGGCGCCGACCTGGCCCTGGGCTTCGACGGCGACGGCGACCGCTGCGGCGTGGTGGACGATACGGGCGAGGAAATCTTCGCCGACAAGATCGGCCTGATGCTGGCCCGCGACCTGTCCAAGGTCTATCCGGACAGCACCTTCGTCGTCGATGTGAAGTCGACCGGCCTCTACAAGACCGACGAGATCCTCAAGGCCAATGGCGCCGAGGTGGTCTATTGGAAGACGGGCCACTCCTACATCAAGCGCAAGACCGCCGAACTGGGCGCCCTGGCCGGGTTCGAGAAGTCGGGCCACTTCTTCATGGCCGGCGATCTGGGGCATGGGTACGACGACGGCCTGGTCGCGGCCGGGGCGGTTCTCGCCATGCTGGACCGCAATCCCGGCAAGAAACTTTCCGAACTGAAGGCCGCCCTGCCGGACGCCTGGACCAGCCTGACCATGTCGCCCCACTGCGACGACGAGCTGAAATACGGGGTGCTGGAGCGGATCGTGAAGGAATACTCCGACCTGGCCGAGGCCGGCGGCGAGATCCTGGGCCGCAAGATCCTTGAAGCCATCACCGTCAACGGCGTGCGGGTGCACCTGGAGGACGGCTCCTGGGTCCTGGTCCGCGCCTCGTCGAACAAGCCCGAACTGGTCGTGGTGGTCGAGAGCATGCGATCCGAGGACGACATGCGCGACCTGTTCCGCAAGGAGATCAAGCCGCGCCTGGCCGCCTATCCCGAGATCGGCGCCTTCAATCAGGAAATATAAAGGGCCTGAACCAATCCGCCCTGCGACCGCTTCATCCAGACCTGACGCTGGAGGACCGCTTGCCGCACTTTTATTTTCACACCGAAAACGGCGATTGTATTCGGGATGATCAGGGCGAGGATCTGCCCGATGCCGACGCGGCCCGCGAAGAGGCGGTGGCGGTGCTGGGGGAGATCCTGCGGTACAGGGGCGCGGCCTTCTGGGAGACGGCCTCGTTCAGCGTGATCGTAACCGACGCCGACGGGCGCACGGTGGTCAGCGTCACTGCCAAGGCGTCCGACGCCGCGCCTGAGGGCTGGACGTTGGCCGAGTCTGAGACATGACCAAGGCGGGACCCCAGCCGAAGATCGCCACCCTGATCGACAAACTGTCCCTGCGCGATCATGTCAGCCCAGAAGAAGTCGAAGCGCTCCAGGATGTTCTGGGGTCTCCACAGGAGGTTCGCAGCGGCGCGGACATCGTCAAGGAACATGCTCACCCCCTGCAAAGCACCTTGCTGATCTCGGGCTTTTCGGCGCGTTACAGCACGCTTGCTGATGGTGGACGTCAGATCACCGAGATCAATGTGCCGGGTGATTTCATCGATCTGCACAGTCTGCTGATGAAGCAGATGGACCATGGGGTCGTGGCCTTGACCGACTGCGTCGTAGCGCCCGCGCCCCATGTGAAACTCATTGCCCTGACCGAACGCCATCCGCATCTGACGCGGTTGCTTTGGCTGGACACGATCATCGATGCGGCCATCCACCGACAATGGCTGGTGGCGATGGGGCGGCGCAGCGGCCTGGGCCATCTGGCCCACCTGGTTTGCGAACTGTATCTGCGACTCCAGGCGGTGGGCCAGGCGGAGCGACTGCGGTTCGACCTGCCTCTGACCCAGGCCACGCTCGCCGACGCCTTGGGCCTGTCCACCGTCCATGTCAGCCGCCTGGTCACCGAACTCCGGGGCGAAGGTGTGATCAACTGGAGCGGAGGCCAGGTCGAGATTCTGGACTGGCGCCGACTGGCGGAGATCGCCGAGTTCGACGCTACCTATCTGCGTCTGCAGAACGAGCCGGTCTGACTTAATCCATGTTATCGCGCGCAACCCCGCTCTGGGGTTGATCGACGTCATGTCCGCACCGAATCTCGCCAAAATCCTACTTTCTCGCTTGGCGGATCAGGGCGTCGATCTGTTGGATCAATCCGCCGCGCCCGGGGGCCGTATCTCGCCGTTTCAGGACGGCCAGACGTTCGTCACCCTGGTTCTCGAGGGCGCAGTGGCGCGGCAAGGGCGGGATTCCCTCTGCCTCGGGCTGGCCGGTCCGGGCGATCTTTTGAACTTCGACGCTGCTGTCGGAGGCGAGGCGAACGAGGACGGCCTATGGCTGACGGCCGGCCGGCAGGTCACCATCCCGGCGGAACGTCTGGTCGAGACGATCGACCGTCCAACCTTGGTAGAGACCGCCTTGGCGGACCTGCGGCGCCGGATGGACGCGGCTCATGTGGAAGTGAAGCGTCAGGCGCGTGGACGAGTAACGGAACGCCTCGCCTCACTGCTGCTCGATATTCACGGCCTGAGCCAGGTTATGGAAATCCCATTGCGCCAAAGCGACATCGCCGGTTTTCTGGCCGTGCGGCGGGCGGGGATTTCCACAGCGGGCGGTGAACTGCAGGCTGCTGGCGGCATACGCGTGGGACGGGCGGCCATTCGCCTCTGCGATCTGGAACTCTTGAAAGATTCTGCGGCCGGCGTCGTCCGCCATCAGATGGCGCACCATAAAAACGGACTTGGCTAGGTTTCGGAGTTGATGCCGGGAGGCGCTATGAACGAAGCGCCTCCCGGACCGTAAAGGCGGTGGTCAATGCGGACACGTCTAGCGCTTTATGGCTGCGATCAGTTGTAGAAATCCTTCCAGTCTATGCTGAAGCTGAAATTCAGAAACATCTGGCTCCGTTCCGCCGCAACTCTGTATCCCGAAGCACGCAGTGGGTTTATTGAGGAAATAGAAAAGCGCTTGGAATGATCGACTTGGTCGGTCGATCTGATAATGATCGGTCCGCAATCTCAGATTTCCAAGAGTGTCCAATGTTGAACTTCGCCCTGGGCCAAGCCGTAGACCATGCCCAAGGTCCGGCTATCCGAACGGAGCTTGGACGATCAGGTCACGCTGTCTACGGGCCCTATAAACCGGTGGAGCCTGGGCGCTACTCTGTTGATTTCCTGATCTATGACGCCGAGGAAAGTCACGCAGCGGATGAGGTCATTGTCGCTCGCGTGGACGTTACAGCCGAGTTTGGGAAACAGGTTTTCGCGGTGGACTATGTCACGCTCGGGGACCTGAAAAGGGGCGGCCCCTTTCGGGTCGAGTTCGACCTCGATGTCTCCGCCACACTTGAATACCGGGTGTTTGCGGTGGGCGTGCGCGCGCTCATCGCGATCGACGAACCTGTTGTGGCTGACCGTGGCGGCGATGCGCCGGCCAAGGGACGACAGTGGTCAGAGCCCCCGGCGCAACAACAGCTGGCTATCCGTGAAATTCTCCGCCTGATGCGCCCCCACCGGGTCGTGGGACACCAAAAGGTGCGATTGGGGAACGAGGCTGACGGCGGTTATGTCATGATCGACGACTTCGAGGGGTTGGACGTCGCCCTTTCCCTTGGAATCAATGACGATATCACCTGGGACCTGGCTGTCGCCGACCGGGGACTGAAGATTTATCAGTTCGACCACACGGTCGCCGATCCCGCTCCTGACGACGACCGGATGGAGTTCTCGCCCACTATGATCGCCGCCCATACCAAAGAGGGCAGCATCAATCTAGAAGACCTGGCGAACCGACACGACAAGGGTGGCGACCAGAAGAACATATTACTGAAGATGGATATCGAGGCCTGGGAGTGGGAGGCGTTCGATACTCTGGAGAATGTCGGAGCCTTTTCTCAGATTGTCTGCGAGTTGCATTATTTCCAAGGCTTGGCCGATCCGATTTTCCGGCAGAAGGTACGCCGTTGCCTGGAAAAACTGCATCAGCACTATGCGTTGGTGCACGTCCACGGCAATATCCACGGGGGATTGTCCAATATGGCCGGAGTCACCTTCCCCAATGTGCTGGAGGCGACCTTCGTCAACAGATCACGCTACCAGGTTGAAGAGACCGACGAACTGTTTCCAGGCCCGCTCGACGCCTCCTGCGATCCCGAACGAGCCGACATATGGTTGGGCGGTTTCCGCTTTTAGAGGTTGTCGTTTCACCCGGCGCCAGTTCGAGTGCGAGGTTGACCGCATCCCCTGAGCGCTCGCCGGCCTCACTCCACCGTGACGGACTTGGCCAGGTTGCGGGGCTGATCGACGTCGGTGCCCTTCTGGACGGCGGTGTAATAGGCCAGAAGCTGGACCGGGACCGCATAGACCAGGGGCGCGATCAGGGGGTGGCAGTCCGGGGCATGGATGCGGCGGATGCCGGCGCCGTGCGGGTCGGGCGCCTTTTCCGGGGCGATCATGATCACTGGGCCGCCGCGGGCGGCGACTTCCTGCAGGTTTGAAGCGGTCTTTTCGAACACATCGTCCAGGGGCGCCAGGGCGATGGTCGGGGTTTCTTCGTCGATCAGGGCGATGGGGCCGTGCTTCAGCTCGCCGGCGGCGTAGCCCTCGGCGTGGATATAGCTGATCTCCTTCAGCTTCAGCGCGCCTTCCATGGCGAGTGGGAACATGGCGCCCCGGCCCAGGAACAGGACGTCGTCGGCCTTGGCCAGATCGTGGGCCACGGCGCGGATGCTGGCGTCCATCCGCAGGGCGTCGGCGATCAGGCGGGGGCTCTCGAACAGGGCCTTGACCAGTTCGTGCTCCTGGGCCGCGTCGATGCGGCCGCGCGCCACGCCCGCCGCGACGGCCAGGGCCAGCAGGGCGGCGACCTGGGCGGTGAAGGCCTTGGTCGAAGCCACGCCGATCTCCGGCCCGGCATGGGTGGGCCATAGGGCCTCGGCCTCGCGCGCCATGGAGGAGGAGTGGACGTTGACCACGGCGGCGGTCTTCAGCCCCTGCGCCTTGCACCAGGTCAGGCTGGCCAGGGTGTCGGCCGTCTCGCCCGACTGGCTGACGGCGACGGCCAGGGTCCTGGGCGACACGGCTGGCGAGCGGTAGCGAAACTCAGAGGCGATCTCGACGTCGCAGGGCAGGCCGGCGATCTTCTCGAAGGCGTAGCGGCCGATCTGGCCGGCGTAGAAGGCGGTGCCGCAGGCGACGATCTGGATCCGGTCGATGGCGGCGAAGTCGACGGCGTTGGTTTTGGCCGTGCCGGTCACCAGGTCGAGATATTCCGACAGGGTATGCTGGACGCTGTCGGGCTGTTCATGGATCTCCTTTTCCATAAAGTGGCGATATTCGCCCTTCTCGACCATGGCCGAGGAGGCCGACACCTGAACGACGGCCCGTTCGACCGGCTTGCCCGCGACGTCGAACATCCGGGCGCCGCCCTTGTTCACGGCGACATAGTCGCCCTCTTCCAGATAGGAGATCTTCTGGGTGAAGGGACCGACCGCCAGGGCGTCCGATCCCAGATACATCTCGTCCTCGCCCCAGCCGACCACCAGCGGACTGCCGCGACGGGCGCCCAGGATCAGATCGTCCTCGCCGTCGATCAGCACCGCGAGCGCATAGGCGCCGGTCAGCCGGTCCAGCACGCGCTTGAACGCCTCCAGCGGCGCCCGCTGCGTCTCGAGCTCGGCGTCCAGCAGGTGGGCGATGACCTCGGTGTCGGTCTGGCTTTCGAAGACATGGCCCTCGGCGGCCAGCTCGGCCTTCAGCTCGGCGAAGTTTTCGATGATGCCATTGTGGACCAGGGTGACGCGGCCGGCTTTGTGCGGGTGGGCATTGGCGGTGGTCGGGGCGCCGTGGGTTGCCCAACGGGTGTGGCCGATGCCCACGGTCGCCTTCAGCGGCGCTTCGGCCAGGACGGCTTCAAGGTTGCGGATCTTGCCCTGGGCGCGGCGGCGCTCGACCGCGCCGTCGACGACGGCGGCGACCCCGGCCGAGTCATAACCCCGGTATTCCAGCCGTTTCAGGCTGTCGATCAGCCGGGGAACGACGGGTCCATTGCCGGTGACGCCGATGATGCCGCACATGCGCTGGGAACTCCGAGGAAGAGGGACAGATAAGGCGCCGCTTTGCACTGGCGGCGATCCGGGGCTAAGCCACGCATCGAGCCCCACCGGCCGTCTATGCAATCTTAAGGCGGACCGCATCAAAAAAGGGGTTTCGGAACGTTACCCGAAACGAAGGACGACGCCTTGGGCGACAGGAAATATTTCGGCACCGACGGTATCCGCGGGCGCGCCAACACCTATCCGATGACGGCCGAGGTCGCGCTGCGCGTGGGCCTGGCCGCCGGGAAACTGTTCCGCACCGGCGACGACCGCCGCCATCTGGTGGTGATCGGCAAGGACACCCGGCTGTCGGGCTATACGATCGAGCCGGCCCTGGTCGCCGGTTTCGCCTCGGTGGGCATGGACGTGCGGACCTTCGGCCCGGTGCCGACGCCGGGCGTGGCCATGCTGACTCGGTCCATGCGCGCCGACCTGGGGGTGATGATCTCGGCCTCGCACAACGACTACGCCGACAACGGCATCAAGCTGTTCGGACCGGACGGCTACAAGCTGTCGGACGAGATCGAGCTGAAGATCGAAGCCCTGATGGACGACGGCCTGGACCAGGGTCTGGCGCCGTCGAACAAGCTGGGTCGAGTCAAACGCATCGACGACGCCCAGGCCCGCTATATCGAGATCGCCAAACAGGCCTTCCCCAAGCGGCTGTCGCTGCAAGGCCTGCGGATCGCGGTCGATTGCGCCAACGGCGCCGGCTACAAGGTCGCGCCCACCACCCTGTTCGAGCTGGGCGCCGAGGTCTTCCCCGTGGGGGTGACCCCGAACGGGACCAATATCAACGCCGAATGCGGCTCGACCCATCCGGCGACCCTGGCCGAGGCGGTCAAACGCTACCGCGCCGACATCGGCATCGCCCTGGACGGGGACGCTGACCGACTGATCATCTGCGACGAAAAGGGCCAGGTGGTGGACGGGGACCAGATCATGGCCCTGGTCGGGCTGGACTGGGCCAAACGCGGTCTGCTGACCGGGGGCGGCGTGGTCGCCACCGTCATGTCCAACCTGGGGCTGGAACGGAAGCTCAAGTCGGAAGGTCTGACGCTGGAGCGGACCAAGGTCGGCGACCGCTATGTGATGGAGCGGATGCGCGAGGGCGGGTTCAATATCGGCGGTGAACAATCCGGCCACATCATCCTGCACGATCACGCCACCACCGGCGACGGTTTGATGGCGGCCTTGCAGGTGCTGGCGGTGCTGGTCGAGTCCGGCAAGCCGATGAGCGAACTGGCCCGCCAGTTCGACCCGGTGCCGCAGAGGCTGGAGAATGTGCGGTTCACGGCCGGTAAGCCGTTGGAGAGCGATACGGTCAAGGCGGCCATCGCCGAGGCCGAGGCGGCGTTGAACGGCTCGGGCCGTCTGCTGGTGCGCCCGTCCGGCACCGAGAAGCTGATCCGGGTGATGGCGGAGGGGGATGACGCGGCGCTGGTGAAGCGCGTTGTGTCGGACGTGTCTGCGGCGGTGAAGGCGGCCGGGTGATCTTCACCTCCCTGTTCGCGAAGGCGAACGGGGAGGACAGGCGATCGCGTCAGCGGGCGCCAGGAGGGGGCGACTCGGTGTCTGAAGCTCTTGAGGTCATCACCGCCGTCGGAGTCGCCCCCTCCTGGCGCGCAGAGCGCGCCCGTCCTCCCCGTCGGCCTTCGCCGACGGGGAGGTGAGCTGGGATCGAGCCTGTCCGCGATTTCACTTGCGGGGCGAGGCGACCGGCGCTCCATTGGCGCCAGACATATTCGCTGGGGCCTTCCATGATCGACCGTCGCCGCCTTCTCCTGTCCGCCGCCGCAGGCGCGGGCCTCGCCGCCGCCAATGGTCAGGCATGGGCGCTGAACGCCTCGGGCGACGCCGCCCAGACCAAGGCGGCGCTGGCCGCCTACATGGATCAGGCCTTTGAACAGACCTTGGACCTCAGCCCCGAGGCCGTGACGGCCTTCGGCCTGGACACCGGCGCGCGCGCCGCCGCCAAGTCGAAGCTGACCGCTCCGACCCTGGAGAACGAGGAGAAGTTCCGGGCCTTCACCAAGGCGCAACGCGCCGCTCTGAGCGCCCTGGATCGGTCGTCGATGGACGCCCAGGACGGCATCTACTACGACACCATCGCCGATAATCTGGACGGGGTGATCGCCACCTTCGCCATCCCCTACGGCCAGGGCGGCTGGCCCAATCCTTACCGGGTCAGCCAGCAGGGCGGGGCCTATCAGTCGACGCCCGACTTCCTGGCCAATCAGCACACGATCCAGACCGCCGCCGACGCCGACGCCTATGTGGCGCGCGTCGCCGCCTTCGCCGAGGTGCTGAGCGCCGAGACCGAGCGGCTGCGCGAGGACTATGGCCTGGGCGTGATCCCGCCGGACTTCATCCTGGCCAAGGCGATCGCTCAGCAGGAGGGCATACTGGCCACCGACGTCGCCGCCTCGCCCATGTTGGCCTCAGTGGTGGACCGGACGACGGCCAAGGGCCTGTCGGGCGATTGGGGCGCCCAGGTCGAGGCCCTGCTGACCCAGAAGGTCTATCCCGCCCTGTCGGCCCAGAACGCCCTGCTGAAGGCCGCCCTGCCGCGCGCCGGACACGAGGCTTCTGTCCGTCGCCTGCCGCAAGGCCAGCAGTATTACGCCAACAGCCTGCGCTTCATCACCACCACCCGGTTGACGGCGGACGAGATCCACCGCACCGGCCGCGCCCAGATGGCCGAGCTGTCCGCCCGCGCTGATGCCCTGCTCAAGGCCCAGGGCCTGACCCAGGGAACGGTCGCTGAGCGGATCCGCGCCCTGGGCCAGGATCCGAAATACGTCTATCCCAACACCGACGCGGGCAAGGCCGAGCTGATCGAGAAGCTGAACGACCAGATGGCCGACATGCAGGCCCGTCTGCCCAGCGCCTTCGGCCGTCTGCCCAAGGCCTCGGTCCAGATCAAGCGCGTGCCGCCCGAGGTCGAGGCCGGCGCGCCGATGGGCTACTACAACTCGCCCAGCCTGGATGGGACGCGGCCGGGCATCTACTGGATCAATCTGAAGGACACGGCGGAATGGCCGTCCTGGACCCTGCCGACCCTGACCTATCACGAGGCCGCGCCAGGCCACCATCTGCAGATCAGCCTGCAGCAGGAGAGTGCGGCCGCGCCCAAGCTGATGAACTTGCTGGGCTTCTCAAGCTATGTGGAGGGCTGGGGCCTGTACGCCGAACAGCTGGCCGACGAGCTGGGCGCCTATGAGAACGATCCGGTGGGGCAGATCGGCTATATCCAGTCGCTGATGTTCCGCTCCGCCCGTCTGGTGGTGGACACCGGCATCCATTCCAAGGGCTGGAGCCGCGAACAGGGCATCCAGTACATGATGGAGGCCTATGGCGATCAGGAAGGCGCCGCCGTGTCCGAGGTCGAACGCTATTGCGGCTGGCCGGGCCAGGCCTGCGCCTACAAGGTCGGCCACAACGAGTGGGTCCGGCTGCGCGAAAAGGCCAAGACCAGCCTGGGCGCCAAGTTCGACCTGAAGAGCTTCCACGACACGGCCCTGGCCGCCGGGGGCGTGCCCCTGTCGGTGCTGGAGCGGATCGTGGACGGCTGGATCGCGACGCAGGCCTAGGCCGGCCACTCCGATAGCCGAGGAGGCTGAGATGATCGACCGCCGCCAACTGCTGAAGACGGGAGCTCTTGCGAGCGTTGCAGCATTCGCCGCGCCGGCCTTCGCGCGCGCCCAGAGCGGGGCGGCGGACGCCCTCGTCGCCCGGATCGGCGAGCAGGCCGTCGATATCAATCCGCAGCTGGCGACCAATCTCGGCCTCGATACGGGATCCCGCGCCGGCCTGAAGTCCGCCCTGGCGGGGCGAGGGCTTCAGGGCCGGGCCAGGGCGATCGCCCTGAACGAGACCTGGCTGGCCGAGATCCGCGCCGTCGACGCCTCGAGCCTGACCGGCCAGAGCGCCGCCAGTTTCGAAGTGGTTCGTTTCCAGGCCGAGGCTCTCGATGCGGCCAAGGGCTTTGGCTACGGCGATTTCGGCTTCGTCGATCCCAGCGTCTATCCGCTTCAGCCCTATACGGTCTCCCAGCTGACGGGCGCCTATCAGGCGACGCCGGATTTCCTCGACACCCAGCATTCGATCGAGACCGCCGCCGACGCAGACGCCTATCTGTCTCGCCTCTCGGCGTTCGCACAGGTTCTGGATCAGGAGACCGAGGCCAGCGGCCTGGACGCGGATCGCGGCGTGATTCCGCCGATCTTCATCGTCGCCAAGGCGCTGGACCAGATGCGGGCCCTGCGTGCGCCGACCGCCACCGACGCCGGCCTGACGCGCAGCGTCGCTCGACGCGCTGCGGAGAAGGGCATCGCCGGCGATTGGTCGGAGCGCGCCGCCGTCATCGTCGAGCGCGAGATTTATCCCGCGCTGGAGCGACAGATCGCCCTGCTCGAGACCTGGAGGCCTCGCGCCACGACCGACGCAGGCCTCTGGGCTCGGCCTCAGGGCGAGGCCTATTACGCCGCCAATCTGCGGCTGATGACCACCACCGAGCTCGACTCCGAGACCATCCATCAGATGGGGCTGGACCAGTCGCGCGACATCCTGTCCCGCATGGACGCCCTGCTGAAGGCCGAAGGCATGACCGAGGGAACGGTCGGCCGGCGAATGGCCGCCCTGGGCCGCCAGCCGTCCCAGATCTATCCGAACACCGATGCGGGCAAGGCCCAGATTCTGGCGGATCTGAACGCCCAGATCGCCGACATGGAGACGCGACTTCCCCAGTATTTCGGACGGCTGCCGAAAGCGAGGGTGGAGGTCCGCCGCGTGCCCGCCGCTATCGAGGCCGGGGCGCCGGGGGGCTATGCCGTGGCGCCCAGCCTGGACGGGTCGCGACCGGGCGCCTTCTACATAAATCTGCGCGACACGGCCGAGTGTCCTCGCTTCAGCCTGCCGACCTTGGCCTATCATGAGGCGCTGCCAGGCCATCATCTCCAGGGCACTCTGGCGATCGAAAACACCCGCCTGCCTTTGATCTCAAAGGCTCTGTTCTTCAGCGCCCACGGTGAAGGCTGGGCGCTGTACTCGGAGCAACTGGCCGACGAGATGGGCGTCTACGCCGAGGATCGGTTCGGGGAACTGGGCTATCTGCAGAGCCTGTTGTTCCGAGCCTCCCGCTTGGTGGCCGACACCGGATTGCACCACAAGCGCTGGAGCCGGGAACAGGCGATCCGCTATATGGTGGATACGGGCGGCGACGAGGAAAGCGCCATAGCCACCGAGATTGATCGATACTGCGTCTGGCCCGGCCAGGCCTGCAGCTACAAGGTCGGACATACCGAATGGGTGCGTCTGCGTGAAAAGGCGAAGTCGAGCCTGGGCGACCGGTTCGATATCAAGGGCTTTCACGACACGACCCTGTCTGCCGGCGGCGTGCCCCTGTCGGTGCTGGAACGGATCGTGGACGGCTGGATCGCGACCCAGGCTTAATGGGGGCCTAGTCGGAGACGGTCAGCCCATCCATTCGGCGCAGGCGATTGTGGATGTCGGTGGCGGCGACGGCCGCCTCGGCCGTAGCGACGGCGATCTGGTTGAGGCCCCGCACCACGTCGCCGGCGGCGTAGAGGCCCGGCACGCTGCTCGCCTGATGCAGATCGACCTCGAGCCGGCCGTCGGGCGCCAGCCGGGCGTCGAGCCCCTGCGCCAGTTCGGCGTTGGGCGACGTGCCCAGGGCGGAATAGACCAGATCGAAGGCGCGGGTCCGACCGCCCCAGCCCAGGGCGGTGACCCGGTCCTGTTCCAGATTGACGGCCTCCAACGGTGCGACGATCAGCTCGACGCCCAGCCGGTCCAGTTCCTCGTGCCGGGTCAAGGCCTGGGGCGGCCCGATATGGATCAGCGTCACCCGATCGGAATAGGTGCGCAGGAAGGCGGCTTCGCGCGCCCCCTTGTCGTCGTGGCCGATGACGGCGACCGCCTTGTCGGTCGCCTCGTAGCCGTCGCAGATGGGGCAGATGCGGACCAGCGACCGCTGAACCGCCCGCTCCACGCCCGGCAGGTCGGGGTGGTGATCGACGACTCCGGTCGCGAGAAGCACCGCCCGGGTGCGGATTTCGCGGCCTTGAACCTGGGCTGTGAAGACGTCGCCGTCGTGGGCCAGGCGCTCGACCCGGCCGGGTTCGATGACCGCCCCGAACTCCTCGGCCTGTTCGCGCATCCGCTTCAGGATATCGGCGCCGGAAACGCCGGAGGGAAAGCCCGGCATATTATGGCTCAGCGGAATCCAGCAGGCGCGGGGCTCGCCCGCATCGATCACCAAAGCGCGGCGCCGGAACCGGCCGAGATAGGTGGCCGCCGTCAGGCCGGCGGGGCCGGCGCCGATGATCAGAACCTCAGGATCCGTCATCGGGTGCGCCAGGCGACGGGCCACAGGTAGTTGGGGACGCCGGCGCAATTCCCCATCGAACTCTCACGCGTCAGGGCGAAGCGGTCGCCGGTCCAGGCCCAGGTCTGGAGCGCGCCGCAGTCGCCGATGCCCCGGCCCTTGGCGAAGGCGGAGAGGGTTCGGGTCTCGGAATCATAGGCGCCGTTGATGGTGGTGTTGTCCGCCATGACCGGGTTCGCGCCCGGTCCGGCGGTTCCGACCAGGGCGACGGGACGGGGCTCGCGTCCGTCCGGCCCGGTCAGGTACCAGGAGTGGGTCAGGTTATAGGCGCCTGATCCGCACGCCACCGCCCACAGCACCGTTCGGGCGTCCAACCTCGCGGACGAGACTCCGTCGCCTATGCCGGACATCTGCGACTCCTTGAGGCAGTCGCCGACTTCCTTTCGAGCGCGCAGGGTCGCGGGCAGGGTCTGGCCGCTGTCGCCGAAACCGGTCTGATCGACGCGGGGCGCGACCGGGACGGTCGGCAGGGGCGGGGCCACAGGGACGCTCGAGGCGGGGCGATCGCCTCGGCGGATCAGGGCGGTGGTCGTGCCCAGCCGGCCCTGTTTCTCGTCGATCCAAAGCAGGGCGGCGGCGGCGCCGTTCAGGGAGACAGGCTGGATCGTCGCGCCCTTGATCGTCATCGCACGGCTTTGGGCCATCGCATCGATGAGGGGCGCGATGTCGGAGCGGATGCGGCCGATCGGCGTCTGGCCGCCGTTGTCGAGGGTCGCCGGGAAGGCGCGGCCGTCGATCTGAAGGCCCACGGCGGTCGAGGCGGGCGCGTCGCTGTCGGGCCAGTAGCCGAAGGCGACCTCCGGGTTGGCGTCGGGACCGGGCGGCAAGGCGATGCGGACCCAGCCCGCCGCAAAGTCCGGTGCAAAGCCGAAGGCCCAGCAGGTCCCGTCATTGCTGCAGGTCGCGCTCCAGTCCTTGAACTGATGCGTCTCGCTGCGAGTCTCCAGGACGGCCGGCGGGGCCGCTGCCGCCGTGGCCTCGGAGACGGCCGGCTGGGTCGGGGCGGGCCCTTTCGCGGCCTCCCGGTCGCCACATCCCGCGACCGCTGCGGCGGAAATCGTCAACGCCGCCAAGGCGCTCCCACGAAACAGACCCATGATCCTCATGCCTTTCTCAGCGCCGAAGGCTTGTGCGCGGCGCGGGCGCCGGTCTTGGCGCTCTCGACGACATACTCCGGATTCTCCGGCGAGGCCGCTACCTCATGGCCTTTGATATGCGTCTTGGCGGTGACCTTGCGCACGACCTTTCCGGTGGTCGTCCCGTGGCTGTGATCCCACTTCACGCGGTCGCCGGGCTTGAACGTCCTGTCTGTCATGGTGCGGCCTCCTTCGGCAGATGCGGTTCAGCGAGCAGCCGGCGCATCAGTTCCGCATCGACCACGGGCGGCGGCTCGCAAAAAAGGCGAGGATCCACCGTTCGACCAGTTCGCGCTCTACATCCGTCATTCCGTCGGCACCGAAGGTTTTTCTTGCGAGGCGAACGATCATGCTCGATTTAAAAACCGTGAGTTGAACGCAAGGCAAGTTTCTTGTCTTGATCCATCCGAGATCGGCGGGGCCTACATGAAGTCTCTGAAAGTCATTCAGACCGACAGCGGTCGGCTGATGAAGCGCCGAACCCGGCAATGGAGTCGGTTTCTGGCGTGGGTTGATGCCCATAGCGACTCGCGCTGGGTGTTCAGGGGGTTGGGCGATGCTGCCTTCGAACTGAAGCCCTCCGTCGGGAGAAGGCCAACCTACAAGCTTGCAGACGAGCGCACGATTCTGGAAATCTTCCGCAAACGCGTCGCCGAATTCAATGGCTTCACGACACCGCAGGATTGGGACGCTTTAGCGTTGGCGCAGCATCACGGGCTGCCAACCCGATTGTTGGATTGGACGACCAATCCGTTGGTTGCCGCTTACTTCGCCGTGTCCTCCGACCCCAAACCTGTTGAGATGCGCCGTGTCGGCGAAACGGGAAGAACGATCGGCAAGTCGATGGCGGCCACACCGCCGTTAGCTACGACGACCGCCCGAATCGTGGCCTATCGTGTTCTTCCTCGTATGGTGCTGAGCGACGAAGACAAGCCGTTCGAAGTAAGCAAGGTCGGCTTCATATCTCCACGAACGCTTACGGGGCGGATTGTCACTCAAAGCGGGGTCTTTAGCGTCCACCCTCAGCCCGATGTTCCTTGGGACGATCCGCTGGAGGACGACCAGCACATCTTCGACATTCCGGGTGACGCGCGCGCCTTCTTTCGAAGGAGACTCTTCTATCTCGGCGTGGAGCCGCAGCGTATAAAGGGCGGACTGGATGGACTCGGCGAGCGAATTGCTTGGCAGTATTCATCCAGCATCGGGCTTGGAGCTTTGCGCTAGATGACCCACGCATTTGACACGAGACATCTTGCACCGCTCGACGGGGAGAGGCTGAGGTCGGTCGTCGGCAGGATTTCCGATTTGACTGCTGAGGACGCCGTCATGTCCGACGCCCTTGACGACCTCAACCAGTTGTCCTCGGCTACGCTTTTCGAAGGCGTCGATCCTAGCCCGGACGGTGTATTTCAGGTCTCGGGAACCAATAGTTTTGAAGCTACCGCGACAATCTACGTCACGCTCCAATACGGCGGTTCGAAAGACGGCGCCGCTATGAGCGACGCTTACCCCGCTACGGTTGCGGGCCATTTCGACGGGGATGATGTCATCATTGATCGCGTTGGCGTCGATACGCGCTCCTTCTACGAATAAGTCGTAGGGGCTCTGCGGGAACGATTCAGGGCGGTCAGCGGGGTTTGCGCGGACGCCCGGCCCGGCTATATCCCCGCCACGATATTCTTTCCCCAAAAGTCAGAGGCGGACCGCACGCATGGCCAAGATCAAGGTCGAAAACCCCATCGTCGACATCGACGGCGACGAAATGACCCGCATCATCTGGCAGATGATCAAGGACAAGCTGGTCTTCCCGTTCCTGGATCTCGAGCTGGACTACTACGACCTGGGCATGGAGCACCGCGACGCCACTGACGACCAGGTGACGATCGACGCCGCCCACGCGATCCAGAAGCACGGCGTCGGCGTGAAGTGCGCCACCATCACCCCGGACGAGGCCCGGGTGAAGGAGTTCGGCCTGAAGAAGATGTGGAAGTCGCCCAACGGCACCATCCGCAACATCCTGGGCGGCGTGGTCTTCCGCGAGCCGATCATCTGCTCCAACGTGCCGCGCCTGGTGCCGGGCTGGACCCAGCCCATCGTCGTCGGCCGTCACGCCTTCGGCGACCAGTACAAGGCCACCGACTTCCTGATGCCTGGCCCCGGCACCCTGACGATCAAGTTCGTCGGTGAAGACGGGGCCGTGATCGAGCACGAAGTCTACAAGGCCCCGGGCGCCGGCGTGGCCATGGCCATGTACAACCAGGACGACTCGATCCGCGAGTTCGCCCACGCCTCGTTCGCCTATGGCCTGCAACGCAACTATCCGGTCTATCTGTCGACCAAGAACACGATCCTGAAAGCCTATGACGGCCGCTTCAAGGACATCTTCCAGGAAGTGTTCGACGCCCACTACGCCGCCGAGTTCAAGGCGCGCGGCCTGACCTATGAGCACCGCCTGATCGACGACATGGTCGCCGCGGCGATGAAGTGGTCCGGCGGCTTCGTCTGGGCCTGCAAGAACTACGACGGCGACGTCCAGTCGGACGTGGTGGCGCAGGGCTTCGGCTCGCTGGGCCTGATGACCTCGGTGCTGATGACGCCGGACGGCAAGGTGCTGGAGACGGAAGCCGCCCACGGCACCGTCACCCGCCACTATCGCCAGCACCAGAAGGGCGAGGCCACCTCGACCAACTCGATCGCCTCGATCTTTGCCTGGACCCGCGGCTTCAAGCACCGCGCCAAGCTGGACGGCAACGAGGCCCTGGGCGTTTTCGCCGACACCCTGGAAAAGGTTGTGGTCCAGACGGTCGAAGCCGGTTTCATGACCAAGGACCTGGCGCTGCTGGTCGGCGATCAACAGGGCTGGCTGACCACCGAGGGCTTCCTCGACAAGGTCGCCGAGAACCTGAAGACCGCCCTGCCCGACGTCGGCTGAGCCCGTCCTCAAGCAGCGCGAAGCGCGGTAGGACAAAGAACGTCCTCAAGCAGCGCGAAGCGCGGTAGGACAATGACAAAGAGCCCCGTCGGATCCGTCCGGCGGGGCTTTTCGTTGCGTCCTCCGATGGGCCGTGCATGATCGGGCCGAGGGTGGGGGAAGCGACGTGAAACGACTGTTCGGCAATCTGGTGGTTCTGGGGCTGGTGGCCGCCGCCGTGGCCTTCTTCCTCGCGCCGGCGGTGGGCTTCTTCGCCATCCGGTCGGCGGCGGAGGCGGGGGATGTGCAGGGGCTGGCCCGGTTGATCGACTTCCAGGCCGTGCGCCAGTCGCTGCGGCCGCAGCTGAGCGGCGGGGTCCAGGCGCCGGCGCCCTCGTTCCTGGAAGACCCCATCGGCGCCGTCAGACGCCAGATGGAGCGGAACCCGATCCTGAACGCGCCGGACGTGGACGCCTATCTTACGCCGGCCGCCCTGTCGGCCCTGACGCGGGGGGAGGGCCGCTACGCCAGCCAATGGTCGGCGGCAGCTCCGCCTGTGGCCAGCGCAGAGACGCGCAAACCCTGGCCCCGGCCTGTGTTCTGGAGCGTGAACCGGATGCGGATGGCGGTTGAGGACCAGGGCGGATCGCGCACCGTCTTCACCTTCGAGCGGCGGGGGCCGTTCGAGTGGGTTCTGGTGCAGATCGGTCTGCCCGATGGGTCGGCGCCCGCCGCGCCCCAGGCGGTTGCGCCCGCGACGGCGCGCTAGGCGCAACATCTGGCCCGTCTCGACGTTTCGCCTGCAGGAGTAAGCATGAAGAAGATCGCCATCGGACTGGTTGCGGCCATTCTGGGCCTGGCCCTGGTCGCCTGTTTCGTCTCGCCCTTCGTGGCCGCCCAGGCCTTGATCCGGGCGGCGCGGACGGGCGACGTGGCCGGTCTGGAGCAGTCCGTGGACTTCCCAGCCTTCCGGGCCAGTCTGAAGGCCGAGCTGAACGCCCGCGCGGCGCTGGAGATCCGCGAGCGGACCGGCGGAGACCGGGCCATGGCCGCCCTGGGCATGTTGCTGGCGCCGTCGCTGGTCGAGGGGGCCGTGGACGGTCTGGTCACGCCCGAGGGGGTCGCGGCCATGGTCCGGTCCGGCGACAAGCCCCGGCCCGAGCGGCCCGTCCCCGCGTCCGACACGCCGGCGACGCCGAAGGAGCGGATCCATCAGTCCTGGGCCTATCGCGGGATCAACACCTTCGCCGTCACCCTGACCCGCGACGACCGGCCGGACGACGCCCTGGTGCTGATTATGGAACGGCGGGGGCCGCTGAACTGGAAGCTGGCCGGGGTGGATCTGACGCCCGACCCGATGGGCTAGGGACGCGGGCCACCTTCTTTTCGTCATTCCGGTTCTTCGGGCCAAGCGGCCCTTTGCTCGGAATGACGAAAGATGGGGCTCAGCCCTTCAGCGCCTCACGGACGGCGGTGAGGCCGTCTTCGGCCTTGGAGCCGTCGGGGGCGCCGCCCTGAGCGAAGTCGGGTTTGCCGCCGGCGCCCTGGCCGCCCATGGCGATGACGGCGGCGCGGGCCAGGTCGGCGGCGTTGACCTTACCGACCAAGTCCGAGGTGACGGCGACAGTGACGGCGGCCTTGCCCTCGGTCACGCCGATCAGGGCGACGACGCCGGTTCCGACCTGTTTGCGGAAGTCCTCGGCGACGCCGCGCAGACCCTTGCCGTCCACACCGTCTAGAACGCGGGCCATCAGCTTGATCCCGCCGATCTCTTCCGGCGCAGACGCCGCGCCGGAGCCGCCGCCCAGGGCCAGTTGCTTCTTCAGCTCGGCGACCTGTTTCTCCAGCGTCTTGACCGAGCCTTGCAGGGCCTCGACCCGGCCGGGCACGTCCTGGGTCTGGATCTTGAAGTCGCGGGCCAGGCCGCGCGTAACCTTGGCCTGGGATTCCAGATAGAGGCGGGCCGCCTCGCCGGTCAGGGCCTCGATGCGGCGGACGCCGGCGGCGACGCCGGTTTCCTGGACCACCTTGAACAGGCCGATGTCGCCGGTGCGGGCCACATGGGTGCCGCCGCACAGTTCGACCGAATAGGGGGCGTTGTCGCTGACCAGCGAACGGCCCAGGGTCAGAACCCGGACCTCGTCGCCGTATTTCTCGCCGAACAGGGCGATGGCGCCGGCCTCAATGGCCTCTTGCGGGGCCATCAGCTTGGTCTCCGCCGGGACGTTCTGGCGGATGACGGCGTTGACCTCGGCCTCGATGGCCGCCAGTTCGTCCTCGGTCACGGGGGCGCCGTGGCTGAAGTCGAAGCGGGCGCGCTCGGAATCGACCAGCTGACCTTTCTGGGCGACCGCCGGGCCGAGCACATTCTTCAGGGCCGTGTGCAGCAGGTGGGCGGCCGAGTGGTTGGCGCGGGTGGTGGTGCGCTTGTCGGCGTCCACCAGCTGGGCGACGCGGGCGCCGATCTCAAGCGTCCCGGCCGTGATCTGGGCCGACAGGACATGCAGGTCGCCGGCGTGTTTCTTGACGTCGAGCACCTCGGCTTCCCCGCCGGGCCATTCCAGCGTGCCTTGATCCCCGGTCTGGCCGCCGCTCTCGGCGTAGAAGGGGGTGTTGTCGAACAGGATTTCGACGATGTCGCCGGCCTCGGCCGTCTCGGCCGGAGCGCCGCCGTTCATCAGGGCCAGGACCTCGCCCGAACCCTCGATCGTGTCATAGCCGTTGAAGACGGTCGGACCCATGCGGTCGCGGATCGCCAGCCATTCATTGGTGTTGGCGGTCTGGCCCGAGCCCTTCCAGTGTTCGCGCGAACGCTGGCGCTGTTCGGCCATGGCGGATTCGAAGCCGTCGACATTGACCGAGAAGCCGCGACGCCGGGCCTCGTCCTGGGTCAGGTCCAGCGGGAAGCCATAGGTGTCGGACAGGGTGAAGGCGGTCTGGCCGTCCAGCATGTCGCCGGGACGGAAGCCCTGAACCGCCGTGTCGAACAGGGCCATGCCCCGGCCCAGGGTGGTGCGGAAGCGGACCTCTTCCTGTTTCAGCGTGTCCTCGATGAAGGGCTGGGCGCGGGCCAGTTCGGGATAGGCGTCGCCCATCTGGGCCACCAGTGTCGGCACCAGGCGGTGCATCAGCGGATCAGCGGCGCCCAGCAGGTGGGCGTGGCGCATGGCGCGGCGCATGATCCGGCGCAGCACATAGCCCCGGCCTTCGTTCGACGGGGTGACGCCGTCGGCGATCAGGAAGGAGGACGAGCGCAGGTGGTCGGCGATGACGCGGTGGCTAGCGGCCTGGTCGCCGGCGGCCTTGGTCGAGGTGGCGTCTTCCGAGGCGGCGATCAGGGTCTTGAACAGGTCGGTCTCGAACACCGAATGCACGCCCTGGAGCACGGTGGTCATCCGCTCCAGACCCATGCCGGTGTCCACGCTGGGCTTGGGAAGGTTGCGAACGATCTGGTCGTTCTCCTTCTCGAACTGCATGAAGACGTTGTTCCAGATCTCGACGTAGCGATCACCGTCCTCGTCCGGCGAGCCAGGAGGGCCGCCGGGAATCTTGTCGCCGTGGTCCCAGAAGATCTCGGTGCAGGGGCCGCAGGGACCACTGTCGCCCATGGCCCAGAAGTTGTCGCTGCCGGCGATGCGGATGATCTTGTCGTCGCCGAAGCCGGTGACCTTCTTCCAGATCGCGGCGGCCTCGTCGTCATCGATATAGACGGTGACCAGCAGGCGTTTGGCGTCCAGGCCGAACTCCTGCGTGACCAGTTTCCACGCCCGGTCGATGGCGTGTTCCTTGAAATAGTCGCCGAAGGAGAAGTTCCCCAGCATCTCGAAGAAGGTCAGGTGGCGGGCGGTGTAGCCGACATTGTCCAGGTCATTGTGCTTGCCCCCGGCGCGGACGCATTTCTGCGAACTGGTGGCGCGGGGATAGGGCGGCTTCGACGCGCCGGTGAAATAGTCCTTGAACGGCACCATGCCCGCATTGACGAACAGCAGGGACGGATCGTTCTGCGGCACCAGCGGCGCCGAGTGCACCTTCTCGTGGCCGTCGGCCGCGAAGAAGTTCAGATAGGTGGCGCGGATCTCGTTCAGGCTGGGCATTTGGGCGTGTCTTCGGCTCGGTCGTCGCAAGGAACCGGCGTCATATAGGGTTTTGTCGGGGAACGCATCATCCGCGCGTGGTGAGGCGGTTCCGAAAGGGTCGTCCTCGCAGCAATATACAGGTTGAACCTTGAGTTGATTTATACGCGCATTTGACGTGCGCAATTTCGCGCCTCTGGAGAGGATTGAAATGAAACGCGTTCAAAACCTCGCAATCGCGATCGCTGCGGTCGCGGCGACTACGGTGGCGTTCGGCCCCGCCGAAGCCTTGGTCCAAGAATCCTGGGACCCCAACCTCGTGGCCTATTCCTATGTCTACTATGCAGACGCAGCAAAGACGGAAGTGCTTGGCTACGCTTGGGGCAGCTGCGGCGAAGGCGGCGGCAACGTCTACGTGCTCAAGCCCTATATTCCGACGCCCTACTACGATGAGACACCCGCTTATGTGTGCTCTGGCATAGGCCCGTATCTGCCGCCTGACTGGCCTTACTGATCGGCAAGGGGCGGTTCGGTGAACCGCCCCCGTTTCATGCGCCTCACACCCGCGGCTGCGGGCCGAACTTGCCGGCTTGGTAGTCCTCGATGGCCTGGATGATTTCTTCGCGGGTAGTCATGACGAAGGGGCCGTGGCTGAAGACGGGCTCGTTGATCGGTTGGGCGTGGCCCAGCAGGACGACAGCCTCGGTCTTGTCTGTGCTTTGGGCCGTGATCTCGACCACGTCGCCGTCGCCCAGGGCGGCCAGGTTCCATTCGGGCACGGGGGTTCCGGCGACGGAGACCTGGCCCTTGATCGCATAGAAGAAGACATTGCGGCCGGCGGCGACCGGGACTTCGAACCGGGCGCCGGCGGGCAGGCGGACGACGGCCAGATGGATGTCGATCAGCGACTGGATCGGCGCCTTTACGCCCAGCCATTCGCCGGAGACCGGCTCGACCGTGACGCCGGCTTCAGTGGTGAAGGTCGGGATGTCGGCGGCCTGAAGCCCCACATAGTCGGGCTTGGTCATCTTCAAGCGCGACGGCAGGTTCACCCACAGCTGCAGGATCTCCATCGGCCCGCCGTCGCGCTTGAAATCGGCCGGGGACAGTTCGGCGTGGATCAGGCCCGAACCGGCCGTCATCCACTGGATTCCGCCCGCCTTGATGATGCTCTCGCCGCCGCCCGAGTCATTGTGGGCCAGTTCGCCGTCCAGAATGAAGGTGACGGTCTCGAACCCTCGGTGTGGGTGCGGCCCGAAGGGCAGGCCGGCGTTGCCCGGCGCATAGGTCTGGGGCCCGTGGTGGTTCAGGAACAGGAAGGGATCGACCTGGTCCAGGCCCGGACCGGGCACGGGGCGACGCGTAGTCAGGTCGCCGATGTCGTCGCGGTGGGCGGGATGCAGCCGAAGAACGGGGCGGGGCGTGGTCTCGGTCATGGGGTTCATATAGGGCGGGTCACAGGTTTGGCGAGCGGGGCGCTGGTGATCCAAAACCGCCGCCGCCGCGTAAAGGCTTACTATCAGGCAGAGCGAGGATCGATCATGCCTTGAATATCGCGTTTTCGGGCTAAGCGACGCTAGAATCCGCTAAGTGATCAACGGTCCGTTGACACCGTCCCTCTAGGGTCACAAAAGCCTTCGCAACCGCACACGGCGATTGAATTCATTCGCTTTTGAGAACCATTCGCATGACTCAACCCAACCCGACCCCGGGGGTTGCATCGGGCGACCGGACCGGTCGTTTCGTCATCCAGCCCAACGGTCACAAGACGCCGCTCTCGCCCCATATGGGAATCTGGCGCTGGCACGTGACCATGGCCGCCTCGATCCTGTTCCGCGCGACCCTGATCGCCGCCACCGTCGGTCTGGTCTTCGTCGTCGCCTGGCTGGGCGCCTTGGCCTTCGGGCCCGAGGCCTATGAGACGGCCCTAGCCCTGGCGGGTTCGCCGTTGGGCCTGTTCGTCGGCTTCGGCCTGACAGTGATCTTGTTCTCCTTCATCCTGAACGGCGCGCGCCATACGATCAACGACACGGGCAATGGGCTGACGATCAAGTCGGCGACTGCGCTGTCCAACATCGCGGTCTGGGCGCCGGTCCCCCTGGCGATCCTGTTCTGGGTCGTCCTGTTCGCTGTCAGGAGGGTCTCGCTGTGAGCGGCGCCGTCAAGTTCAAGAACAACGTCAAGATTTCCGAGCGGCACGGCGGCGGCGAATGGCTGGCCGAGCGGGTGCTGCTGACGGCCCTGCTGCCGCTGGGCCTGTGGGTCGCCTCGACCGCTTTTACCCTGGCGGGCGCGGCCTATGACGCCGTGCTGGTCTGGTTCGCCAAGCCGCTGAACGCCGGCCTGCTGGCGGTCACGGCCGTGCTGCTGTTCGGCTATCTCAGCCTGGCCTGGAAGGTCATCCTCGAGGACTATGTGCCCCAGGCCGGCGCCCGCAAGGCGCTGACGGGTCTGCTGAACCTGGTCTTCTTCGTGCTGGCGGCCGCCAGCCTGTTCTTCATCGTGCGGTTGGCGCTGGGTTCTGCGCCCCTGCCCGCCGGTTTCGGAGCCTGATCCCCTGATGGCCGCTTACGAACTGATTGACCACGAATACGACGTCGTCGTCGTCGGCGCCGGGGGCTCCGGCCTCCGCGCCGCCCTCGGCGCCGCACAGCAGGGGCTGAAGGTCGCCTGCGTCACCAAGGTCTTTCCGACCCGCTCGCACACGGTCGCGGCGCAAGGCGGCATCTCCGCCTCTCTTGGCAATATGGGCGAGGACAGCTGGCAGTGGCACATGTACGACACCGTCAAGGGGTCGGACTGGCTGGGCGACCAGGATTCGATCGAATATCTGGTCCGCAACGCGCCCAAGGCCGTCTACGAGCTGGAACACTGGGGCGTGCCCTTCTCGCGCACCGAGGAAGGCAAGATTTATCAGCGCGCCTTCGGCGGCATGACCCGCAACTTCGGCGAAGGCCCGGTGCAGCGCACCTGCGCCGCCGCCGACCGCACCGGCCACGCCATCCTGCACACCCTGTACGGCCAGTCGGTGCGTCGGGAAGTGAAGTTCTTCGTCGAATATTTCGCGCTGGACCTGATCATGCAGGACGGCGCCTGCACCGGCGTCACAGCGCTTCAGCTCGATAACGGCCAGCTGCACCAATTCCGCGCCAAGATGGTGGTGCTGGCGACCGGCGGCTACGGCCGCGCCTATTTCAGCGCCACCAGCGCCCACACCTGCACCGGCGACGGCAACGCCATGGTGCTGCGCGCCGGCCTGCCGCTGCAGGACATGGAGTTCGTCCAGTTCCACCCGACCGGCATCTATGGCGCCGGCTGCCTGATCACCGAGGGCGCGCGCGGCGAGGGCGGATACCTGACCAACTCGGAAGGCGAGCGCTTCATGGAGCGCTATGCGCCGACCGTGAAGGACCTGGCGCCGCGCGACATGGTTTCGCGCTCCATGACCATCGAGATCCGCGAAGGTCGGGGCGTGGGCCCGAACAAGGACCACATCTTCCTGCACCTGGACCACCTGGATCCCAAGATCCTGCACCAGCGCCTGCCGGGCATTTCCGAAAGCGCCAAGATCTTCGCCGGCGTGGACGTGACCAAGGCGCCGATCCCGGTCCTGCCGACCGTCCACTATAATATGGGCGGCATCCCGACCAACTATCACGGCGAAGTCCTGACGCTGCGCGACGGCAACCCCGACAGCGTCGTGCCCGGCCTGATGGCCGTCGGCGAGGCGGCCTGCGTTTCGGTGCACGGCGCCAACCGTCTGGGCTCCAACTCCCTGACCGACCTGGTGGTCTTCGGCCGCGCCGTCGGCCTGCGCTGCGGCGAGGTGGTGGACAAGTCCTCGGCCGTGCCGTCCGCCTCCAAGGCCCAGACCGACGCCCACCTGGCCCGCCTGGACCGCTTCCGCTTCGCCGACGGCTCGACCCCGACCGCCGAGCTGCGCCTGTCCATGCAACGCGCCATGCAGGCCGACGCAGCGGTGTTCCGCACCGGCGAGACCCTGCAACAGGGCACCGACAAGCTGAGGGCCATCGACGCCGCCGGCGCCGACATCAAGACCACCGATCGCGGCCTGATCTGGAATACGGATCTGATGGAGACGCTGGAGTACGACAACCTGATCGCTCAGGCCGTCGTCACCATCGAGAGCGGGCTGAACCGCACGGAATCGCGCGGCGCCCACGCCCGCGAGGACTATCCCGACCGGGACGACGCCAACTGGATGAAACACACCCTGGCGTGGAAGCGTCCGGGCGAGCAGGTCCAGATCGACTACCGCCCCGTGCACAATTACACGATGTCCGACGACATCGCGTACATCGAGCCCAAGGCTCGGGTTTACTGAGGTCGAACGCAGATGGTTCAACTCTCCCTCCCCCGCGGCTCCAAGCCCACCAAGGGCAAGGTCCACAAGGCCCCGGCCGGCGCCAAGAACGTCAAGACCTACAAGGTCTATCGCTACGACCCCGAGGTCGACGCCGACCCGCGCTGGGACGTCTATGAGGTCTCGACCGACGATCACGGTCCGATGCTGCTGGACGCCCTGATCCACATCAAGAACGCCATCGACCCGACCCTGGCCTTCCGCCGGTCGTGCCGCGAGGGCATCTGCGGCTCCTGCTCGATGAATATCGACGGGCGCAACGCCCTGGCCTGCACCAAGGGCTGGGAAGAGTGCCAGTCGCACAACATCACCATCGCCCCCCTGCCGCACCAGCCGGTGGTCAAGGACCTGGTGACGGACCTGAGCCTGTTCTACGCCCAGTACGACTCGATCCAGCCCTATCTCCAGTCGGACGAGCCCGACCCGGAACAGGAACGGCTCCAGACCCCGGCCGAGCGCGAAAAACTGGACGGCCTGTACGAGTGCATCCTGTGCGCCTGCTGCTCCACCTCCTGCCCCAGCTACTGGTGGAACCAGGAGGAATATCTCGGCCCGGCGGCGCTGTTGCAGTCCTATCGCTGGATCGCCGACAGCCGCGACGACGCCACGGACAAGCGTCTGGACGACCTGGAAGACCCGTTCAAACTGTACCGCTGCCACACCATCATGAACTGCGCCCAGGTCTGCCCCAAGGGCCTGAACCCGGCCAAGGCCATCGCCGAAACCAAGAAGCTGATGGTCGCGCCCAGCCGCAAGAAACAGGCGGCCTGACCGCCGGCTGCCTGACCTGGAGACTGTGCCTTCCATGACCGCCGACGTCCTGCTGTTTTCCTATGGCACCTTGCAGGACCCGGCGGTGCAGACCGCCAATTTCGGCCGTCTGCTGGAAGGGACGGCCGACAGCCTGGTCGGTTTCGCCCTGTCGGAGCTCGAGATCACGGACCTCGAAGTCATCGCCGAAAGCGGCCTGACCCACCATCCGGTCCTGACGCAAAGCGACGACCCCGCCGACGTCATCCCCGGCACGGTGTTCCGCATCACCGCCGACGAACTCGCGGCCGCCGACATCTACGAGGCCGATGAGTATCGCCGCATCCGCACGACGACGGCGGCGGGCGCCGAGGTCTGGGTGTATGTGGCGGCGGACGCGACCTAACGGCGCCTTGTTGGGTCTGTCTTGTTAGCGCTATCAATCCTGTGTCTGCTTAGTGCGAGATGCGAGGGGATGGATGGTGAACGCCGGACAGAGGGCCTGGATGACCCGCAGAAGCCTGATGGCGACGGCCGCGCTGTCGTCAGCCTTGCCTGTCCTGGCTTGGCCGAGCCTGGCCCCGGCGCAGGGACGACCGGGTCGGATCGCGCCGGTCCCGGCGGGCCAGGTGGTGCTGAAGCCCTCGATCTTCTCTCAGGCCCAGGACGCCAACAGCGCCTATCTCCATTCGCTGTCGCCCCAGAGACTGCTTCATAATTTTCATAAGGCGGCCGGGCTGGAGCCGCAGGGCGCGATCTACGGCGGCTGGGAAGCCCAGAGCATCGCCGGCCATACGCTGGGCCATTATCTGAGCGGTTGCGCCCTGACCGTGGCCAATACCGGCGACCCGGTTCTGCGGGCGCGGCTGGTCGAGACCGTCAAGGAAATGGCCCGCATCCAGGCGGTCCACGGCGACGGATACGTCGGGGGAACCACCCTGTGGGGGCAAACCGATATCGTCGGCGGCAAGGCGGTGTTCGAACAGCTGCGTCACGGCGATATCCGCGCCACGCCTTTCAGTCTGAACGACGGATGGGTGCCGATCTACACCTGGCACAAGGTTCACGCCGGTCTGCTGGCCGCCCATAGTCTGGCGGGGACGCCGGGCGCCCTGGATGTCGCCGTCGGCATGGCCGGCTATCTGGCGACGATCCTGGACGGCCTCAGCGACGATCAGGTGCAAGAGATCCTGATCGCCGAACACGGCGGGATCAATGAAGCCTATGCCGAGACCTATGCCCTGACGGGCGACCGGCGCTGGCTGGATGTCGCGCGCCGGCTTCGCCACCGGGCGGTGCTGGATCCGCTGGCGGAAGGCCGCGACCAACTCGCCAGCCTGCACGCCAATACGCAGATTCCCAAGGTCATCGGCCTGGCGCGTCTTTACGAGGTCACAGGCGACGTCGCCGAGGCGCAGACGGCGCGGTTCTTCTACGACACCGTCACGCGGCGTCACAGCTACGCCATCGGCGGCAACTCCGATCGGGAGCATTTCACGCCGCCGGGCGAGATCGCCGCCCATATCAGCGAAACGACCTGCGAAGCCTGCAACACCTACAATATGCTCAAACTGACCCGGCGCCTGTACCAATGGGCGCCGGACGCGGCCTTGTTCGACGATTACGAGCATGCCCAACTGAACCACATCATGGCGCACCAGCGACCGGACAGCGGGCGGTTCGTCTATTTCATGCCTTTGGCCGCCGGGTCGCGGCGCAGCTATTCGACGCCGGAGGACAGTTTCTGGTGCTGTGTCGGCTCGGGCATGGAAAGTCACGCCAAACACGCGGACTCGATCTATTGGCGCGACGCGGGCGCCCTATACGTCAACCTCTTCATCCCGTCGCGCCTGAGCTTGCCGGACAACGGCCTGACGCTGGAGATGGAGACCGCCTATCCGATGGACGGCGTGGTGACGCTGACCGTGGTCCGCGCGCCGTCCGACGCCATGGATCTGGCGCTTCGCCTGCCGGCCTGGGCGGCGTCGCACAGACTGACGGTCAATGGCGCGACGCAAGGCGCGGAGCCGGATCGGGGCTATCTGCGGCTTCGCCGCCGCTGGCGCGCCGGCGACCGTGTCGTTTTGAGCCTGCCGCTCGAGGTGCGGGTCGAGCCGACGCCCGATGATCCGAATCTGGTCGCCTTCCTCAGCGGCCCCCTGGTCCTGGCGTCCGACCTGGGACCGGCCGACAAGGCGTTCGACCGGCCGGCCCCGGCCTTTATTGTGACGGACACGCCCAAGGCCCTGCTGACGCCCGAACCGGGGAAGCCTCATTTCTTCAGCGCTCCCCTGGCCCAGGGCGGGCGGGTGCGTTTCGCCCCCTTCTTCAACCAGTATGATCAGCGCACGGCCGTCTATTCGCCGCTGTTCACACCCTCGCGCTGGGCCACGGACGGCGAGGCGTTTCTGGAGTCGGAGCGACGCCGTATCGACCTGGCGCAACGCACCATCGACACCGTCTTCCTGGGCGAACAGCAGCCGGAGGTCGATCACGAGGTGAAGGCCGACCGTGCCGAGATTATCCAGATCAACGGACGTAGCGGCCGCCGCATCGCGGACGGCGGTCAGATCGAGCTCAGGATCGCGCGACGCGAGACCCCGATGCTGCTGCGCCTGATCTATTGGGGCGACGACGTCGGCCAGCGGGGAGTCGTGCTGTTGGATGGCGCGCCCTTGGGCGACGTCGCCTTCCCCGGCGAGCGCCGTGACGGCTTCCAGGCCTTCGATCTGCCGATCCCCGCGGGTGTCGCGCCGGCGCGGATCACGCTGAAGGCGAAGGGCGGGAACCTGACTGTTTACGAGGTGCTGACGCTGGCGCGGCCGGGCGGCTCCGCATGATCCCTATCCTCATGTCGGCCGTCGGCCCGACCCTGTTCGCCTGCACAAAGGACGTCTGCCCATGAAATTCGCCGCCCGATCCACGACGATGGCCGCCGCCGTCGCCCTTCTGGTCGGCGTGTCAGGGGCGGTCGCTGCGCCGGCGTCGTCCGAGGCGCCGCAGTTCGCCTGGCGCTCATCGGCGCCCTTGATCTCGCCTGGCCCCCAGGACGAAAAGAGGTTTTCAGGGCTGAAGGATCCGTCGGTCGTCTATTATGACGGGGCCTATCACGTCTTCATGACGACCGCCGCGCCGGACGGCTGGCATATGGCCTACAGCCGCTTCACCGACTGGTCGCAGGCGTCGCGCGCGCCTGTCGTCAGTTTGGAACGTTCGGGTATCGGTCCCGGCTATCGGGCCGCGCCACAGGTCTTCTATTTCGAGCCCCAGAAGCTCTGGTACATGGTCTATCAGAGCGGACCGCCGATGTATTCGACGACCGCGACCCTTGACGATCCCACGTCCTGGAGCGCGCCGAAGCCCTTCTTCTCGGAAACCCCGGCGATCATCAAGGCCGCCACCGGTGAAGACGCTTGGCTCGACTTCTGGGTCATCTGCGACGACGCCGTCTGCCACCTGTTCAACACCGACGATCACGGATCGCTGTTCCGATCCCAGACGCCGATCACGCGGTTTCCCGAGGGGTTCGCCGACACCGAAGTGGTCATGACCGGCCGCGCGGACGATATCTTCGAGGCCAGCATGCACTACAGGATCGCCGGCACGGGCCAATATCTGACGGCGGTCGAGGCGATCGGACCGCAGGGCCGATACTTCCGGTCCTGGATCAGCGACAGGCTGGACGGCGAATGGCGACCGCTGGCCACCACCGTCGCGGATCCCTTCGCCGGGTCTGATAATGTCGCCTTCGACGGCCCTGCCTGGTCGCAAGGGGTGTCGCACGGCGAACTGATCCGCAGCGGCCATGACCAGACCTTGACCATCGACCCGTGCAAGCCATTGCAGTTTCTGTACCAGGGCCTGGAGCCGCACGCGCCGGACACGGACTATATCAACCTGCCCTACCGACTGGCCCTGCTGACGGCCTCGTCCAGCAATCCGATCAGCCGCCTGTGCGTGAAGCCGGACTGAAGGCGCCGTCGATGCGCTGGGCGGGCCGGGCCGTCGAAGCCGTGCAGGAAGTGCAGGACGGCGCTGGTGTCGGCGGCGATCAAACTCGCTGATCCGGTCGGTCAGCTCGTCGGTCCAAGGCGAGATCCTCGCGCAGGTCGTCCAGATCGAGGTCCAGGGGGGCGCCGCCTTCCAGGGCCAGCATGCGGCGGCTCCAGTCGGAATGGGCCAGGGTTTCCAGCGCCTGACGCAGGGTTTCCGTCACGCCCTGGCCGGTCGCATCCTGGGCCGCCGCCAGCAGGCGGGCGGGCAGGATGGAGGTGATCTTGCGCATGTCGTCCATGCGGCGAGGATGCCATACTCCGATATGGGCGTCGACTTACGGCCTTGCGCCCGCGCCCCGGCTTGATATGAGCGGGCCATGGCCAGCATCACCTATATCGAGCATGACGGAACCGAGCACGTCGTTGACGTGAAACCGGGGCTTTCCGTCATGGAGGGCGCGATCCGGAACAATGTGCCGGGGATCGATGCGGATTGCGGCGGGGCCTGCGCCTGCGCCACCTGCCATGTCTATGTCGATGAAGCCTGGCGCGAGGCGGCGGGCAAACCCTCGGCCATGGAGGAGTCGATGCTGGACTTCGCCGAAGAGGTCGAGCCCAACAGCCGGTTGTCGTGCCAGATCCGGGTGTCGGAGGCGCTGGACGGCCTGGTGGTGCGGTTGCCGCAGAACCAGCACTGATCGGCGGGTTCTTCGTCCCACCTAGGATGGGCCGACTTGTGATGGGTTGGGCGGTCCAGCGCTTATAACTGGACGATCGAAAGTCTGGGACTTCAGCGGCTTGAGGCGCGCGAGGGCCTATTTGCGCGCCTGAGGTGCGGGTGCGCGAATACTGGGCGCATGGGAGCCAAGAGCATATTCACGGATAAGGTGTGGGACGAGGAGATCGGCCCACGATACATGAACGAGCGGCACAAGACCGCGCGCGCGATGGCGGCCGAGCTGGGCGTCTCCAAGGGCACGCTGGAAACCCAGATGCACAAGCGCGGGTTCTTCCGGCAGACGCCGCGCGAGTCCCTGCCGGCCAACTTCCTGAAGGGGACGGCGGCGCCGGAGACGCGGACGCTGGAGGAGGCGAGAGCCGCCTTGATGGGGTTCGAATGGGACCCCGAGCGTCCGGATCTGTCGATGGAGGCCCTGATCGAGCTGGGCAAGGCGGCGTGCCGCCTGGGGCGTCTGCCCGAGTTTCGCGAAATCCTGCGCTGTATCGCGGGCCTGCGCGCGGCGACGGGGGCGCCCCTGCCCTATGTGGTCTGGCCCGAGGCGGCGCGGGAGGCTCTGGAGGCCGCGGGGCTGGGCGACGACGCAGAGCCGGGGCCGGAGCTGGTGCTGAGGACGGCGCAGAAGCCGCCGGAGGACGCCTGGTCCGCCTGGCTGTTCCTGGGCGGACGGGGGGCGGGCAAGACCCTGGCGGGGGCGTCGTGGGCGGCGGACGAGGCCGAGCGGCTGGGGCCCGGCGGGCGGCTGGCCCTGGTGGGGGCGACCCTGCACGATGTGCGCGAGGTGATGATCGGCGGGCCCAGCGGCATCAACGCCCTGCCGCGCTGGCGGGGGCGGGCGCGGCCGGTCTATGAATCGACGCCTCGGCGGCTGGTGTTCCCGAGCGGGGCCGAGGCCTGGGCCTTTTCCGCCGAGGACCCCGACAGCCTGCGCGGGCCACAGTTCGCCGGGGCCTGGGCCGACGAATTCTGCGCCTGGGCGCGGCCGGACGAGACCCTGGCCATGCTGAGGCTGGGCTTGAGGCTGGGGCGGGATCCGCGTCTGGTGGTGACGACCACGCCCCGGCCGATGGCGGCGCTGAAGGCCTTGCGGGCCGAGGCCGGGTGCGTGACCACCCATGCGCCGACGCGGGACAATGCCGACCATCTGGCGCCGGGGGTGATCGCGCGGCTGGAGGACCTGTACGGCGGCACGCGGCGGGCGGCGCAGGAGATGGAGGGGCTGATCCTCGACGTCGAAGGGGCGCTGTTCCGGGCGGAGGATCTGGCGCGGGCCAATCGGTTTGAGGGGGCGGCGCCGGCGCGGTTCGACCGGGTGGTGGTGGCGATCGATCCGACCACCACGCCGGGGGGCGACGCCTGCGGCATCGTGGCGGCGGGGCGGGTGGGGACGCAGGCCTATGTCCTGGCCGACCGGTCGATGCGGGGCTTAAGCCCCGACGGCTGGGCGCGGCGGGCCCTGGCCTGCGCCGCCGAGTTCGGGGCCGGGGCTATCGTCGCCGAGGTCAACCAGGGCGGGGACATGGTGGCCCATGTGCTGAAGACTCTGGACCCTGATGTGGTGGTGCGCGAGGTGCGGGCCACGCGCGGCAAGCGGATGCGGGCCGAGCCGGTGGCGGCCCTGTACGAACAGGGGCGGGTGACGCACCTGGGCCGGTTCCGCGAGCTGGAGGAGGAGCTGATGGCCCTGGGCGGGGACGAGACGGGCAGTCTGGACCGGGCCGACGCCCTGGTCTGGGCCCTGACCGACCTGATGCTGGGGGAGGAACGGCAGGGGCCGTGGTTCAGGGTGTTGTGAGGGCGGGCTTTGCGCGTGACGGGGCGCGGCGGGCGCGCTAGAGCCTGATCCATGAACGATACGCCGAAAAAGGGCTGGTTCCAGCGCCTGTCCGCGGGGCTCTCGCGCTCCTCCAAACAGATGACCGACCAGGTCGTCGCCAGCTTCGTCAAGGAACCCCTGTCCGAGGCGGCGCTGGAGGGGCTGGAGGAACATCTGCTGGAGAGCGACCTGGGGCCGGCGGCCTCGGCGCGGATCGTCGAACGGTTCCGGGCGCTGAAGTTCGGCAAGGACGCCCAGGAGCACGAGGTCAAGGAGGCCCTGGCCGAGGCGGTGGCGGCCGAACTGGCGCCGCGCCAGGCGACCTTTGATCCGCTGAGCGGGCCCAAACCCTATGTGGTGCTGTTCGTCGGGGTGAACGGCTCGGGCAAGACCACCACCCTGGGCAAGATCGCCGCCGACCTGACGGGCAAGGGCGCCAAGGTGATGATCGTCGCCGGCGACACCTTCCGCGCGGCCGCCCGCGAACAGCTGAAGGTCTGGGCCGACCGGGCCGGGGCTGATTTCGAGAGCCGCCGGGACGGGGCGGATGCGGCGGGCCTGGCGTTCGACGCCTATACCAAGGCGCGGGCCGAGGGGTTCGACGTCGTCCTGATCGACACGGCCGGGCGGCTGCAGAACAAGTCGGCCCTGATGGACGAGCTGCTGAAGATCGTGCGGGTGCTGAAGAAGGTGGACCCGGAGGCGCCGCACGACACGCTTCTGGTGCTGGACGCCACGGTGGGGCGCAACGCCCTGGCCCAGGAACAGATCTTCGGCCGCACCGCCTTCGTCACGGGCGTCGTCATGACCAAGCTGGACGGGACGGCGCGGGGCGGGGTGTTGGTGCCCGTGGCCCAGGCCTCCGACGCGCCCCTGATGCTGATCGGCGTGGGCGAGGGGGTGGAGGATCTGCAACCCTTCGACGCCCGCGCCTTCGCCCGCTCGCTGGTGGGATTGGAAGACTGAGATGATCGACCAAAAGCCCGGCCGCGACCTAGTGCCTGTTGATGTTGAACACGTTGAGGTGACGAAGGTCCAAGAGACCCCCGCGCCCGAGAAGAAGAACCGCCAGTGGATCCGCCAACTGGTGGATTTCGGCGCCCTGGCCGCCTTCATGATCAGCTATTTCGTGACGCGGGACATGATCTTCGCGACCTGGGTGCTGGTCGGGGCCTCGGCCCTGGCCCTGGTCGTCGGCTATGCGGTCGAGCGGCGGTTCGCGCCCCTGCCGCTGATCACCGGCCTGTTCGCCCTGGTGTTCGGCCTGCTGACCGTCTTCACCCACGACGACCTGTATGTGAAGCTGAAGCTGACGGTGCAGAACGGGCTGCTGGCGGTCGTGCTGCTGGGCTCGATCCCGCTGAAGAAGTATCCGTTCAAGGCCCTGCTGGGTTCGGCCATCAAGGTCAATGACGCCGCCTGGCGGACGCTGACGCTGCGCTATGGCCTGTATTTCCTGACCGTGGCCGTGCTGAACGAGGTGTTCCGCAGCCCCGCCGCCGTCACCGCCCTCTGGCACGCCCTGGGCCGCGACACGCCCAATCCGAACGACGTCTGGACCGGGTTCCGCGGGGTTCTGTGGATCGCCGCCTCGGTCTTCGGCCTGTCGCAGGTGCCGCTGATCATGCGCAACATGACCAAGGACGAGGAGCCCGGCCCGGTCTCGCCGGACACGGGACTTTGACGGAAGCGCGGTAGCGCACAGACAAAATGTCGCGTAACCGACATACTTCTCGCGTCAAATCGTAAAGCGCCGCTGGTACGCGTGCGGACGAAAGACAATCGGGGGACGGTCGATATGGTCAAGTCAGGCAAGGCGTTGCGCAAGGTCGGTCCTCTGGCCACCTCGCCCAGCCATCTGATGCACCGCGCGTTGCAGCTGGCCTTGGACATCTATTCCGAGGAAACGGGGGCCGACGGCCTGACCCAGCGCCAGTTCGCGGTTCTCGAGGCCGCCTCGCTGAAGGCGGGCCTGACCCAGACGGAACTGGTGCGGATGACCGGCATCGACCGCTCGACCCTGGCTGATCTCGTCACCCGCATGACCGCCAAGGGCCTGCTGGAGCGCGAACGCTCGACCCTGGACGCCCGCGCCAAGGCGGTTCGTCTGTCCACGGAAGGCGCCGCCCGTCTGGAGGCCGCCCGGCCGCTGGTCGAGGCCGCCGACAAGCGGATCATGGGCCTGCTGCCCAAGGGCCAGCGCGAGACCTTCCTGGTCCAGCTGGCCGAACTGGCCGCCGCCGCCGACGCCGCCCCCGACGCCGCCAAGGCCGAGGCCAAGGCCGCCAAGAAGGCGCTGAAGACGGCCGAGAAGGAAGCCAAGAAGGCCGAAAAGGCCGCCAAGAAGGCGGTCCGCCCGGCCAAGCCCGCCAAGGCCAAGAAGCCCAAGCTTAAGGTCGTCGAGGTCGCCTGAGGTCGCTCAGATCAGGCAGCGGATCAGCAGGCCGCCGCCCAGGATCGACACGGGGGCGATCAGCCGCACGGCGAACGGCGGAATCCGCTGCGCCCACCAGCGCGAATAGTGTGAATGCCATCGGCGGGGCAGCAGGGCCAGCGCCAGGGCCGACACGATCAGAAACCCCCCGATGACGGCGATCCAGGCCGGCAGCCGGGAGGCGGGCGCCGCGACAACCAGAACAAGACCCGCCAGTCCGCGCACGACCATTTCGCCGAAATGAACCGACGGCGTCCCGCCCATGGCCGCCAGGACCGCCAGGGCGCGGCGCGGGGCGGCGGCCATGAAGACGCCGACCACGATCAGCCAGCCTCCGGCCAGGACGGCGATCCAGCTTGCAACCTCGGACATCACCGCCCCCTCAAGCAGGGCGCCGGTCTAACACGCCAGATCGTCTTGGCCATATCGCCGTTCGTTGGTTGCCGGCATCCGCCCAAGGCGCCATCCTTCAAGGGAGGAGCGCACCGTATGACCGACAAACCCGTCAAGGGCCCGGCGTCCTACTTCCCATCCATCGAGAAGACCTACGGCCAGCCCATGGGGCACTGGTTCCAGATCGTGCGCGCCGCCGGTCCGGGCCGGCACATGGCGCTGGTGGCGGTGTTGAAGGACCAGCACGGGATGGGGCATGGCCACGCCAACGCGGTGGTCGCCCATGTTCTGGCCCAGGACGGGCTGAAATAGCGCCTGAGACGGGGTGATCCCGAGGATGACGGCGGTGAAGGGGGCGGCGTTGATCCTCCCGCTGAGGTGAGGGGGGTCAGGTTTCGGCGCTGGCGGCTATTCCGCAGCCGAACCCGTCGTGGGCATTGCGCGAGACAGCTATTGGGGCGTTGAACGGCTGTCGGTTGGGGTTTGCGCCGCCAGGCGCGCCTCCTCGGCAGCGCGGGTCGGCACAGCGAGCACCCGCCGGATGCTGTCGGGTATGAGGGCGTGGTCGAAAGGTTCGCGCGTCGGCTTTTCTCCCCGCCGCATCAGGGTCTGAGTGCCGTAAATCTGGGGCTGCCCCACCGCTTGAAGATACCGGTCCAGCGTCGCCGCCGCGAGCCAGGGCGATTCGGTCGATCCCTCGCCCAATGCTGCGACGGCAAGAGTGTGGGCCATCAGATAGTCCTCCGGCGTGTCGCCGTGCTGAAACACCAGCGCGGCGGAGTAGAAGTCCGTCGCTGTCCGCAGCGCTCCGGCGTCCAGCATGGCGCGCACCTGCTGGCGACGCACAGCGTCCGCGGCATGGATGCGCAAGGCGCCTTCCCGACCGCCGGCCAACACCGCAGCCAAATCCTGGCGAACGGCCTGGTCCTCAGCCAGAATAGCCGCCATCTCCGGGTTGTCCGGAACGGAAGCCGCATCCTGCGACAGCACCGGCGTTGCGAGCGCCAGGATAAATCCCGCCGTCATCAGGAACTGCTTCATCCGATCCTCACGCCTTAGGCCAGGCGGAGATGCTGAACAGAATGAGCGACGATATCAAATGAACTAAATTCAACCCGAGGCTGACGATCAGAGGGCCGCTCTTTCACCTCGTTGCGGGAATTCGCCGCAAGACCTCTTCCCCAGGCGTCGAAATCGGTTGACCCGCCCCCACAACCCAAAGGAACATCTCAACCTAAATCGGGGGTATGCATGCGTCTTTTGACGGTCGCTCTTGCGGCCTGGGGCCTTTCGACGGGCGCATGGGCTCAGGATCAGGTCCTGTTCCGCCCCTCCGCCGATCAGGTCATCGCAGAATACCGCTTGCACACGCCCACGACCGGGTTCGATTTCGACACCGAGGTTCCGCCCGGCGCCCGTGTTGAATCGGCGGATTCCGAAGTCTCTCTGAGCCGCACAGGCCTGTCATCGACCGGTCCCCGCGACCATTTCATCCTGACGCTGCGTCCGGATCGCGTTCGCACAGATGCGACCTATCCTGTCCTGACGCGGCTCGGCGCCGGATGGATGATCTATTTGCCATCCCTGGTGAACAGAAAGCCGGGGGCGCTTCTCCCCGAGACAATATCGGTCGCGGACGGATGGGCCGTGATCGCAGGCCCGGCGCAAGCGATGTTCGACGGGTTCATCTATGTCGGCCCGTCCGACGAAGGACGCGATCCGGATGATATCATCGCAGATCCTTCGCTGCCGGTCTGGCTTGTCGATGACATTCGCTCCGCTGCAGAAGCCAGCAACGCTTACTATGGCGCCCGCCTCAAACTTCCAGCGCCAGGCGCGCCGGTCGTGCTCGTCAGTCCGCTGCCGGCCGAAGACCGGGCGTCCTATGTCGGCGACGTCACGCCGAACGGGGTGATCAATCTCCAGTTTGCGTCCCGGGGCGTTCCGGCGGACAGGGACCAACGATTTACGGATATGGTTCAGCCCTTTGTGGCGCACGAGGTGTTCCACAACTGGCAAGGCGGTCGACAGCGCAATGTCGACGGGGTCAACACGAGGTGGCTCGACGAAGGCGCCGCCGAATATTTCAGCCTTCTGGCCGGGGCGTCGATCGCGCCCGAGGCCGCGCTTCGAAGCCGCAACATCCTGGCTCAGAGGCTCGGCGCCTGCCTCGAGAAGATGCAGGATCAGCAGACCGGCCTGCTCGCCCTTGAGACGGGCGCCGCCGAAAGCACGCGCTATGACTGCGGGACCGTCGTCCAGTGGCTGGTGGATGTCGCGACGGCCGACCCGGGCGGGGTCTGGAGGGTCTGGCGCACGCTGCTTGCGTCGGAGAGCGGCTACTCGGTTTCCGACTTCCTCGCCCTAGCCCCGCCGTCTGGCGTAAACGCAGGCTTGAGATCGCTTCTGGAGGGCGGGCCGGACGTGCGCGGCGAGGTCGTCGCTTCTCTGGCCGGACATGTCCAGTTGGCCCAACCCACGCCTTCCGCCTGGGCCGCCGCAGCGATCTGGCCGCTTCTGGAAACCAGTTGCACGGGCCAGAGAGGCGTCATGACGACGGAGGATGGACGCTGGGTGCTGGATACCGGAAATCGGTGTGGCGTCTTGTCGGGAGACCCTGAACTGCTGGGCGTGGGCGAGAACCGGTTTGCCGACGCCGGCGGCAAGGCCTTCGACGACGTGGCGGCCGCCTGCGACGCCAAAGAAGAGGTGGCGGCCATTTTGAAGTTCGGCGCTGAAATTCGCCGTGTGTCGGTGCGCTGTGCAAGTCCAATCAAGCGGCCAGCCCCCGCTTATGAAGTGCTGGACCTTTCCTGAAGAGGGTCAGATCGCCGGGAGCGTTTTTGGGCGGCACGACCTTTTTACTCGTCGGGTGGGTGCGGCGCAGGTCGCCTCTTATGGTATCGGGATGACATGGCTTGCGGCGCGCTTCCGTGACTGCGACCATGAGCCATGGCTGAGACAGACCTGCCCGGCGGCGTCGTCCATCCGCTGCCTGCCGATCTGCGGGCGGCGCTGAACCGCGACGCCGCAGCCGTGGCGACCTGGACGGCGATCACGCCCCTGGCCCGCAACGAATGGATCTGCTGGGTCGAGTCGGCGAAGAAGACCGAGACGCGGCTCAAGCGGATCGACTGGGGGCGCGAGAACCTCAGCGATGGCAAACGCCGCCCCTGCTGCTGGCCGGGATGCCCGCATCGCGAGAAGGGGACCGGCGCGGGCTAGGGGACGGCGATCCTAGCCGGCGTTGGTCCTGGCCCTGGCCGACAGGCGCAGGCAGTAGAGGAGGGTGAATGCCATGCCGCCGATCACCGCGCCGCAGCCGATGACGACCGCCGTCATGATGGTGGGGGCAAAGGCGAAGGCCAGGGCGTAGACGAGGCCGCTCAGCACCATGGACCAGGCCGAGACGCGCTGGGCCTTTCTGGCGCCCGCGCTGGCGGTGAAGGTCTTGGGGATGCGATCGCCGAAGGCGGCGATCATCAGGCCGGTGGCGCCCAGAACCAGACGAAGCGTGGTCTCGTGGTCGATATAGCCCAGCCGGCGTCCCAGGCTGGCGCACAGGGCCAGAACCAGAATCCCGCCGCCCCAGGCGAGGCTGTTGATGACGTCCTTGTTCATTTCGCAGGCTCCTGTGAGGGCCCGGGCGTCTCTGCGCCGAGGCCGAACGAATTGACGAAGCCCAGCAGGGCCTCTTCCAGCACCGAGAGTTTCAGATGGTAGACGACCGACTTGCCGGCCTTCTCCGCATGAACCAGATCGGCCTCCTTCAGCACCGCGAAATGGGCCGACATGGTCGGTTTCGAGACGTCGAATTGATCGCTGATCTCGCCGGCCGTCATCGGTCCCTGGCGCAGCAACTGAAGCACGCGCCGGCGGGTCGGATCGGAAAGGGCTTTGAAGACCTGGCTCATAATGTGATCATTAGCTAAACGTCAAAATGAGTCAAGGCGGGCGTTCGGCGATGGGTCTCAAACCGCAAGATCGGTAGAGCGTGCGACGGCGTCAGGCGCCAATCTGAGCGCACCACGACGGATGAGGATGATGACGGCGGCGCTGGACCACTACCATTCCCGGATGCTGAGGGTGCTGGATCATATCGACCGGCATCTGGACGGCGATCTGGACCTGGAGACGGTCAGCGGTGTCGCGGCCTTTTCCAAATTCCATTTCCACCGGCAGTTCAAGGCGACCTTCGGGCTGTCCCTGCACCGCTATGTCCAGCTGGCGCGGATGCGACAGGCGTCGAAACGGCTGGCGGGCGGGCAGGGGGAAAGCGTGACCGACATCGCCCTGGACGCCGGTTACGAGACGCCCGACGCCTTCGCCCGCGCCTTTCGCCAGAGGTTCCGGCAGTCGCCGTCCAGCTTCCGCAAATCACCCGACTGGGCGCCGTGGCTTCAGGCCTTGGGCCCCCTCAACTCAGCCCGGAGCAGGCTCATGCAGACGCCCTTCACCCCCGATCAGGTGACGATCCGCGAGACGCCCCCGATCCGGGTGGCGATCTTCGAACATCGGGGCGATCCCGAGACCATCGACGCCACGGTCCAGCGGTTCATCGCCTGGCGCAAGGCCGCCGGCCTGTCGCCCAAGACCAACCCGACCTTCAATGTCTGGCATTCGGAACGCCGCCCCGCCGACCCCGCCGATTATCGGATGGACCTGTGCGTCGGCCTGAACCCCGGTCAGCGGGTGGAGGCGGAGGACCCGGCGGTGAAGGCGGGCGAAATCCCCGGCGGGCGGTGCGCCGTGCTGCGCGTCGTCGGCGACACCCATAACCTGGAGCCCGCTGCGCTGTATCTGTACCGCGAGTGGCTGCCGGCCAGTGGCGAAGAGATGCGGGACTTTCCGATCTACTGCCAGCGGCTGTTCGTGGGGGAGCCGGAGAGGGGGGCGGCGGCGGAGTTGTTCTTGCCGCTGAGGTGAGGGGGGAGTTCGTTGCGGCGCGGGCGGCTGTTGCGCTAATCGAACTGATGCGGACCTTCCTCTCTCTCCATTCTCACCCCATTACGATAACATCAGCGGATGAAATGGCTTGATGAGCAGCCAGCATATTTGAAGAAGGTCGGCCCAGCTCGTTACTGGGCGATGATCGTCGGTACGGTGCTGTTTGTGTTGATCTGGCCCTTCTCTCTCGTTTGGGCCTCCGGACAAATTGGTTGGCCAGAAGCATACGGTGTCCATTGCTATCGCAAGTGCCTGCTGCCGTGGATTTGGAATAGCCCAAAGCTGCTGCTCGATGGGAGCGTGCCCGCTATCGCCATGTTCGCGCTTCTCTGGTTGCCGCCCGCTGCTTTTCTGTGGTTCATCAGTAAACTGGCGCGCAACCCCAAGTCTCGCAAGCGGATGTGAACTGGCGACGAAAACGCTATTGTAGGACTGCCGCCGCCAAACCAAGCAGCTCTCGGCGTAGCCCGCTTTTAGGCTGACGACGCATTGCTCGACAGAACCCCCCCGTCATCCTCGGGCTTGACCCGAGGATCGAGCGGTCCGCCGATTGTGCGATGATCCTGGCGCAGCGCCCGATCAGCGCCCGGTCCTCGGGTCAAGCCCGAGGATGACGGGGGTGGGGGCGGAGGGAGCCCCTCCACCCCGCTGCGCGCGGTCCCCCTCCCCGCCAAGTGGGGAGGGGACAGGAGAGCGCACGAACGTCTGCTCTGCGATCAGACTTCAATTTCGCAAACCGACCCATAGCGGACGCTCGCAACTTCGGGCTAGGATTACATCTGGCATGGAGCGCAGACGATGAAAGCCCTGTTTTCGACGTTGCTCCTTGTAGCCGCTCAGACAGCCAACCCGACGACCGCGCCCCGGAAACAAACGCCACTTGTTCACGGCTACGTTCGCTTTGAGTTGGGGTCTTCCGTTCCTATCCGGCTGCGGTCGGAATACGATCCGATCGCGTATCTCGGCCAGCGCATCACCTCAGACAACTTCGTCTACGTGCGGGGCCAAACCGATACGTTAGGCACCGCCGACACCAATGAGGTACTGTCGCGAGAGCGCGCCCGAGCGGTTGCTGCGCTGCTTGTCGAGCAAGGGGCAAACGCCGAACGAATAACGGTTTTCGTCTGCGGCGAACGCCTGCTGAACAGGGCGACCGGCGACAACGTGGCTGAGCCGCTTAACCGCTTCGTCCTATTCGATTGGTCAGATCAGCCGCCGCAATCCACACCGACGGGTTGCTCTGTTGAGCCCTACGCCGCGAACGTCCGCTAACCACCCCAAACAGCCCTTCGCAATGTCCGCCTTTGGACCCCACCCCGTCATCCTCGGCTTGACCCGAGGATCGAGCGGTCCGCCGCCTGTGCGATGGTTTTGGCGCAGCGCCCGATCGGCGCCCGGTCCTCGGGTCAAGCCCGAGGATGACGGGGGTGGGGGCGGATGGAGCCCCTCCACCATGCGACGCGCGGTCCCCCTCCCCACTGTGTGGGGAGGAGACGCCCTACGTCTTCCTCAGCCGCTTGGCGTTGGCGACGGCGGTCTTGTGGATGGGGGTGAGGGCGTCGGTCTGGGCCTGGGTCAGTTCGGCGGTCAGGGTCTGGGCCTGGCCGGCGGCGCGGCTCCACCAGCCCAGGGCGTAGCGGAACTGGGCCTGGGCGGCTTCGGCCGGGGTGTGGGCGCCGGCGATTTCGGTGGCGGCGTGGAGGGCGCGGGCGCCCTCGTTCATGGCGTCGCGGCTCAGGCGTTCGCCGACGGCGCCGGCGCTGGCGGTCAGGGCGGCGGCGGAGGCGGCCATGGCCTCGGTCTTTTCCGAGCTCATCAGCGCCAGTTCGACCGGGTCCTGGCCCTTGGGGTCCGTCAGGCCCTGGGCCATCAGGGTGGTGCGGGCGGCGATCACCTCGGCCGAGGCGGACAGGAGTTCGGCGCCCAAAACGGCCGGCGAGCGGGCTTTGCGGGTCAGGACGCGTCTCCGGGGGCGTCTCCAGGCCGGACCTCGGCGGCGAAGGCCGCGACGTCGGACAGCAGGGCGGGCACGGCCAGGTCGATGATGCGGCGGCCCTTTTCGGGGCTGGCCTGGGCCGGGTCCGAGCCGATGCGGCCGTCGGGGAAGCGGGCGCGATAGTCGAGGGCGTCGCGGATCGGGCCGCTGGGCGCGATCTTGGGGGCGTATTCCGCCGTCTTGATCCGGTCGGGATAGGCGGCCTGGGTCACGGCGATCTCGGACGGGGTGGCGTGCATGCCGTGGCCGGTCGGGAAGATCGAGTTGCACAGGCCCTGGACGCCGGGCAGGTCCCACCAGTTCTTGAGCTTCAGGACGAACGGGGGAGCCTCCTCGACGAAGCTCCATTCCGCGTAGATTTCCGAGAAGGTCGCCTCGATGGTGGCGACGTTTCCGCCGTGGCCGTTGAGGAAATAGATCCGCTCGAACCCGTGCCGGCTCAGCGACGAGACCCAGTCGGTGATGGCGGCCATGAAGGTGGAGGGGCGCAGGCTGATGGTGCCGGCGAAGGCCAGGTGATGCTGGGCCATGCCGATGTTGAAGGTGGGGGCGACCATCAGGGCGGCGTCCGAACGCTCGGCCTCGTGGGCGATGATCTCGGGGCACAGCCAGTCGGTGCCCAGAAGGCCGGTCGGCCCGTGCTGCTCGTTGGAGCCGATGGGGACCACGACCGTCTTCGACAGGGGCTGGTCCGCCGCGATGCGGGCGTCGATCTCGGGCCAGGACGACAGGTGGATCAGCATGGGCGAACTCCTTTACGCGACCCGCATCAACTAGCGCGATCCACGGTTGGCGCATAGGCCGTGACGAAGAGGCGGGCGGCCTCGCGGGCGCGGCGGAGGCGCTGGTCGGCGTCGATCTGGGGCACGTTCAGCATGGCCCGCAGATGGCCGTGGCCCAGGACCAGGCCCGAGAACATCTCGGCGGCCTCGTCGGGATCGGGCACGGCCAGCCGACCCGCGCGCGTCTGGTCCGCCAGCCAGGCCGACAGGAGTTTGAGGCTGCGCAGGGGCCCCGCCTCATAGACGGCCTGGGCGATCTCGGGGGCGTCGGCGGACATCAGAACCACGCCCCGCATCGAGCCGACCTTGTCCGGGTGGCAGATGCGCTCCAGCAGGCTCAGGGCCAGGGCCTCCAGCACCGCGACCGGATCGCCGGGCGCCTTCAGCGGCGCCGCCACCGCGTCGGACCTCTGGCTGGCCATGGCCCGGGCGATCTCCAGCTTGGAGGCGAAACGGTTGTAGAGGGTCTGTTTCGACACCCCGGCGAGGCGGGCGATCTCCTCCATCGACGCCGTCATCCCCTTGTCGGCGAACAGGCTCATGGCGGCGTCGAGGATGGCCTCGCTCTTCTTCTCGTCGATCTGGCCGCGACGGCGCGCCATCAGTGGACGTCCGAAGGCGGGGCGCCCGGCTGAGCCTTGACCGGCTGGGCCAGCAGGGTGACGAAGGCGGCGCCGGCGCACATGATCCCCAGCAGGGCGAAGGCGTCGCCGAAGGCCATGGTCGTGGCCTGTTTCTGCAACAGGCCATAGACCGCCTTCATCGCCGAGGCGGCCGGGTCGATGGTGCCTGCGAACCTCTGGGCCATGCCGGCCATCATATTGCGCATGGCCTGGTCGCCTTGCGCGATGCCGCTGGTCAGCTCGCCGATATGGACCGCGGTGTTGGTGGTCAGGCTGGTGTTCAGAATGGCCAGGCCGAAGGCGCCGCCGACGTTGCGCGCGAGGTTCACCAGGCCCGAGGCGTTCTTGACCATATGCGGCGGCAGGGTGGCCATGGTCACCTGCTGCGAGGCGATCATCGCCAGCATGACGCCGACGCCGCGGAAGGCCTGGACCGAGGCGAACTCCCAGAAGCCCCAGTCGTCGGTGACGACCCGCGCCTCCCACATGCCCCAGGCGCACAGCATGAAGCCGCCGAACATCAGGATCCGCGCGTCCATCCGGCGCACCAGCCGTCCGGCGAAGGGGGCGGTGGCGAACATCGCAAGACCCGAGACGACCATGGTGGTGCCCACCTGGGACGACGAATAGTCCAGCACCCGACCCAGGAACAACGGCAACAGGAAGGTGCCGCCGTACAGGGCGAAGCCGACGATGAAGGTCATGATGAAGCCGACCAGGAAGTTGCGGTTGGCGAAGGCGCGCAGCTCGACGATGGGCTGGCGATAGGCCAGGGAGCGCCAGATGAAGACCGGCCCGGCCACGGCGGCGACGACCGACAGCATCAGGATGTGGGTGTCGTCGAACCAGTCGTTCTTGGAGCCTTCCTCCAGCACATATTGCATGCTCATCAGGAAGGTCGCCATGAAGCCCAGGCCCCACCAGTCGAACCCCTTGGCCAGGGACGGATCGCCCTTGTCGAAGTTGCCGTAGCGGCCGACCAGGAACAGGACCAGCAAGCCCGGCGCGACATTGATGAAGAACAGCCAGCGCCAGCTGAGCCAGTCGGTCAGGTGTCCGCCCAGGGTCGGGCCGACGGTCGGAGCCAGGGTGACGATCAGGCCCATGACCACGCTGGCCGTGACCCGCTTGTCCGGCGGGAAGGCGGTGAAGGCCACGGCGAAGACGGTCGGGATCATGGCCCCGCCGACAAAGCCCTGGATGGCCCGGAACAGGATCATGGTGTCGATGGAGTTCGACAGGCCGGTGGCGATGCTCATCAGGACGAAGCCGGCGCACGAGGCCAGGAACAGCTTCTGGGTGCCCCACAGTCGCGACAGGAAGCCGGACAGGGGGATCATCACCACTTCGGGGATCAGATAGGCGGTCTGGATCCAGCTGATCTCGTCGGCCGAGGCGCCGACCCCGGCCTGGATCTGGGGCAGGGAGGCGGCGACGATCTGGATGTCCAGGATGGCCATGAACTGGCCCACCACCATGCCGGCGAAGCCGAGCAGCAGCATGGTCCAGTTGATCTCGGGATGGCCGGCGACGGGGCCCTTGGCGTCGGAAGGGGCCCCGCCGTTTGCGGCAGGGGCGACGGCGGTCACGGGCGGGGCGCCTCGTTGGCGGCCATCTGGGCGCCGACGGCGGCCTCGGCGAAGCTCTGGCCGCCCTCGCTCTTCAGGTCGACCTTGACGTCGACCGACAGGCCAGGGCGCAGGGCCAGGCCCCGGTCGGCGCCGCTGACGACGATCCGCACGGGCACCCGCTGGGTGATCTTGGTGAAGTTGCCGGTGGCGTTCTCAACCGGGATCAGGGCGAATTCCGAGCCGGTGGCGGGGGCGAAACTGTCGATCCGGCCCTCGATCTTGCGACCGGGGAAGGCGTCGGCGGAAATCTCGACCGTCTGGCCCAGACGCATCCGGTCCAGCTGGGTCTCCTTGAAGTTGGCCACGACATAGGTCTGGGTCAGGGGCACGATCGACAGAAGCTGGGTTCCGGCGTTGACGAACTGGCCGGGGCGGACGCTGCGGGCGCCGACGACGCCGGCGATGGGGGCGCGGATGACGGTGCGTTCCAGGGCGATGCGGGCCGTCTCGACCTGGGCCCGGGCCTGTTCGACGGCGGCGACGCTCTGTTCGCGGGTCGAGCCCAGCACGCCGGCGGTGCGCTGTTCGGCGACCAGGGCGGCCTGGGCCTGTTGCACGCTGGCGTCGGCGGTGGCGGCCGAGGCGCGTTCGGTCTGGATCCGCTGCTGCGAGACCCAGCCCTGCTGGGCCAGCTTGCCGTAACGATCAACCTCGGCGCGGGCCAGGCCGGCCTGGGCGCGGGCCTGGGTCACGGCGGCGGCGCGGGCGGCGATGGCGGCCTGTTCCTGGGCGGACTGGGCGTCGACATTGCCGACGGCGGCGATGGCGGCCTGGAGATTGGCTTCGGCGCGGGCCAGTTCTGCGCGCTGGTCGCCGTCGTCCAGCTTGACCAGCATCTGACCGGCCTCGACCCGCTGGTTGTCGCCGACCAGGACCTCGGTCACTCGGCCGGCCAGTTGCGGGCTGATCAGGGTGGTGTCGGCCTGGACGAAGGCGTTGTCGGTGGTCTCCCACCTCTGGCCGTTCATCCACCAGACGATCCCGCCCGCGATCAGGGCGAGGCCGACGATGACCGCGGCGAACAGCGGCAGGCGTTTCTTCAGTTCAGGCGACATGGGACATCCTGGGGAGGGTGCGGCGTTTTGAAGCGGCGCTAAAATGGACGTCGCCGTCCAAAAATCAATGTCCAATCGACAAATGCCGGATCACGCGTGGTTTTCGTGTATTTCCCTGCCCATGATCGATCGTGTTTCCGCCTCCCATCCGCTGCCGTCCCAGGTCGACGTGGCGATCATCGGCGCGGGGGCGGCGGGGATCGCCGCCGCGCGACGGCTGATGCGGCCCGGCTTGTCGGTGCTGGTGCTGGAGGCCCGCGACCGGATCGGCGGCCGCGCCTGGACGGCGCGGGTCGAGGGCGAGGGACTGGACATGGGTTGCGGCTGGCTGCACTCGGCCGACGACAACGTCCTGGCCGGGCGGGTGGAGGCCGAGGGGCTGACGCTGGACCAGACCCCGCCCCCGTGGCGGACCCAGGCCTTCAACCACGAGATGACGCCCGCCGATCAGGCGGAGTTCGGCGTGGCCTTCGCCGCCTTCGATCAGCGCGTGACCGAGGCGGCGGGGCGGGGGGAAGATCGGCCGGCCTCCGACTTCTTCGATCTGGACTGCCGTTGGAACGCCCGGATGGACGCCATCTCGGGCGCGCTGAACGGGGCGCGGTTCGCCGAGGTGTCCAGTCTGGACTATGACGCCTATGGCGACACCGGGGTGAACTGGCGGGTGCGCGAAGGCTATGGCCGGCTGATCGCCCGTCTGGGCGAGGCCGTGTCGGATGCGGTGGTGCGCGACTGCGCCGTGCGGCGGATCGACCGGTCCGGTCCCCTGCTGCGGCTGGAGACCAGCCGGGGCGAGCTGACGGCGCGGGTCGTGATCCTGACGGTTCCCAACAGTCTGATCGCGACCGAGGCGGTGCGGATCGATCCGCCCGTTCCGGCCTGGCTGGAGGCGACGGCGGGCGTGCCCCTGGGGCTGGCGTCCAAGGTGCATATGACGGTGCGGGGCGCGGGCGATTTCCAGCCCGACACCCAGCTGTGGACGCGGGCCGATACGGCCGAGACCGGCGGCTATCATCTGCGGCCGTTCGGGCGGCCGATGATCGAGGCCTATTTCGGCGCAGGACTGGCTTGGGGGCTGGAGGCGGAGGGGCCGGCCGCACTGGTCGATTTCGCCGTGTCCGAACTGGTCGCGGCCCTGGGGTCGAACATGAGGCGGCGGCTGGAGGCCGTGGCCGTGTCGAACTGGGGCGTCGATCCCTGGTCGCGCGGCGCCTATTCCCACGCCCTGCCGGGCCACGCGGGGGAGCGGGCGAAGTTACGGATCGCGGTTGAGGATCGGATCTTCCTGGCGGGCGAGGCGACGGCGCCGGTCTATTACGGCACGGCCCACGGCGCCTGGATGGAGGGCGAGCGGGCGGCGGATGCGGCCCTGACGACCCTGGGTCTTGACCCGCATCGCGGCGACGGCGACAGCGAGGCATGAAGCCGACCAAGGCCCGAAAATCTGTCGCCAAGGCCAAGACGCCCGGTGCGAAACGTCCGGCGGTGATGACCGGCGCATCCGTGCCCGTACTGCGCTGGCCGCCGGACGAGGACCGGGTCGAAACCATTTTCGAGCGGCTGTCCGGGATCATGCCCGAGCCGAAGACCGAGCTGAACTTCTCCAACCCCTTCACCCTGGTCGTCGCCGTGGCCCTGTCGGCCCAGACCACCGACGTCGCCGTCAACAAGGCCACCGACCGCCTGTTCCAGGTCGCCGACACGCCGGAGAAGATGCTGGCCCTGGGGGAGGAGGGGCTGGTCACCTATATCGCCTCCATCGGCCTGTATCGTGGCAAGGCGAGGAACGTCATCGCCCTGTCCCGCCTGGTGCTGGAGCAGCACGGGGGCGAGGTTCCGCTGAACCGGACCGATCTGCAGGCCCTGCCCGGCGTGGGGCGCAAGACGGCCTCGGTGGTGCTGAACGAACTGGGGATCGAAGCCGCCATCGCCGTGGACACCCATGTGTTCCGCGTCTCGCACCGGCTGGGCCTGGCCAATGCGGGCACGCCGGACAAGGTGGAGGCCCAGCTGTTCAAGGTCGTGCCGGAGCAGTGGCTGCCCAAGGCGCACCACTGGCTGATCCTGCACGGGCGCTACACCTGCACGGCGCGCAAGCCCAAATGCCTGGCCTGCGTCATCGCCGACTTGTGCCCGTCGCGGGCGGGGCTGATGGCGCTGGGTGAGGCGGGCGGCTAGGCCTCGGCCGCTTCCATCTCGGCGTTCATCTTTTGGAGCAGAGCGCGCAACTGCGCGATTTGCCCGTTTGAAAGCGGGAGGCGTTTCACCACCTCGCGGCGCACGTCCAAAACACGGTCCCGCAAGTCCCAGGCCGCCTCGGTCGGCTGGACCCAGACCTTGCGCTCGTCCTTGACGTCACGTCTGCGGGTCAGCAGGCGGGACGCCTCCATCTTCTTTATCTGCGGCGTCAAGGCCCCGGTGTCCATGTGGGTCCGTAGACCGATCTCGCCCATGGTCAGGGGGGCGCCCGCCTCCCATAGCGCCAGGAGGATCAGATACTGCGGATGCGTCAGGTTCAGCGGGTCGAGCAGGCGCCGATAGATCCGGGTCACCAGACTGCTGGTCGTCTGAAGCGCGAGACACAGTTGGGCGTCGATCTCGAGATCGGGGATCCGTGCATCGCCGGGATTCAAGCTTGTCATACGCTGCCGATCTTGTGCGGGAGACGGACCATAAAGCGAGCTCCGCGACGAGGAAATATACATCTCAAAATATCACGGTTGATATAATCAATTGTTATCTAATCTTCTCTATCTCTCCGTCGAGCGAAAGAGGAACTAGGTAATGTTCGGTAAGACACAGCGGCGGCTCGACGAGGTCGAACTTCGTGAACTGCGTAGCATCGTGGCGGCCGTGAAGCGGGCCCAGGCGGTGATTGAGTTCGAGCTGGATGGCACGATCATTACCGCCAACGAGAATTTCCTGAAGGTCGTGGGCTACAGTCTGGACGAGGTTCGGGGTCGCCATCACCGGATGTTCGTGGATCCGGCCGAGGCAGACGCGCCCGCCTATCTCGACTTCTGGCGTCGACTGAACGCCGGCGAGTTCTTCTCCGACAAGTTCGTGCGTTACGGCAAGGGCGGCGCCCGCGCCGTGATCGAGGCCACTTACAATCCGGTCTTCGACGCCGACGGCAAACCCTACAAGGTCGTCAAGTTCGCGACCGACGTCACTGCGGTGGAGGCGGAACGCGAGCGTCGCGCCGAGGCCGATCGCATGGCGGCCGAGGTTCAGACCTCAGTGGTCCAGGCCACAGGGCGCGGCCTGTCCGCCCTGGCGGCCGGGGACCTGTCCTACCGGATCGATGAAACCTTCCCCGGCGAGTATGCGATCCTGCGCGAGGACTTCAACCGGGCCATCACGTCGCTGGACCAGGCGGTGGCGGTCATTCGCGGCAATGCGGGCTCGATACAGTCGGGCGCCAACGAGATCAGCAGCGCGGCCGAGGATCTGTCGCGGCGTACGGAACGTCAGGCGGCCGGGCTGGAAGAAACAGCCGCCGCCCTGGATCAGATCACCGCCACCGTGCGCAAGTCGGCCGAGAACGCGCAGTCGGCGGATGCGGTCGTTGGGCAGACCCGGGCCCAGGCGGAGACCGGCGGCTCCGTCGTTCAACGCGCCATCTCTGCCATGAGCGAGATCGAATCGTCCTCGAAACAGATCGGCGACATCATCGGGGTGATCGACGAGATCGCCTTCCAGACCAATCTTCTGGCCCTGAACGCCGGGGTCGAGGCGGCGCGGGCGGGCGAGGCCGGTCGCGGCTTTGCGGTCGTGGCGTCGGAAGTGCGCGCCCTGGCGCAACGGTCGGCGGACTCGGCGCGCGAGATCAAGACCCTGATCTCGACCAGCAGCACCCAGGTCAAGAGCGGCGTCGTGCTGGTGCGCGAGTCGGGCGAGGCGCTCACCGCGATCGCCGAGCGGGTCAATGAGATCACCCATCTGATGGGGGAAATCCGCGCCTCGACCCAGGAACAGGCCCTGGCGTTGAACGAGGTCAATACAGCCGTCAACGAGATGGACCAGGTCACGCAACAAAATGCTGCGATGGTCGAGCAGTCGACCGCCGCCAGCCTGAGTCTGAATCGTGAGGCGACCGATATGGCGCAACTGGTCGGGCGGTTCCAGGTCAGCGAAGGCGGGGCTCCGGCGCCGATCCGCCAAGCCCAGGCCCGGATCAAGGCCTTCGCCGCCGAGTCCTCCGCGCCTGCCAGACCGCGTCTGGCCGCCGGCGGCGGGGGCGGGGGCTGGGAGAGCTTCTAGAGCCGGGCCTGCACCGCGCGGGCGAAGCCGGCGCCGTCGGCGGGGTCGTGGTCCAGATAGAAGTCGGGCTCGATCAGCTCGGCCTCCATCAACACCCAGGCGCCCGCGTCGTCGCGGGCCAGGTCGATGCGGGCGTAAAGCAGCGGCTCCTCGACGGCGGCCATCACCTGTTCGGCCAGGGCCATCGCCGCCGCGTCCGGCGTCACGGCCGTATAGAGGCCGCCGAACTGGATCTGGATGCGGAAGTCGCCGGGGACAGGCCGCTTGTTGACCGCATGGCTGAAGCGGCCGCCGAAGAAGAGCAGCGAGGTCTCGCCCTCGGTCTCGATCGATTTCAGATAGGGCTGGATCATGGCCGGGCCTTCCGGGGCGTCGGTCAGGATCTGGCCCGGCGTCAGGCGCAGGGTGCGAAACGCCCCGGCCGAGACGGTCGGCTTGACGATCAGGGTGTGGACGCCGGTTTCGGCGAAGGCGGCGTCCACCTGGTCCTGGCTGATCGCCTCGCTCCACTGGGTCGGCGGAATGGGCACGCCCTTGTCAGCCAGCCGGGCCAGATAGGTCTTGTCCGAGTTCCAGCCCAGAACCGTCGCCGGATTGGCGACCGGCAGGCCGGTCTGCGTCCAGGTCGCACAGGCCTTCAGCCAGCGGGCGTGGTCGCGGTGATAGCCCCAGGCGATGACCGGCAGGATCAGGTCATAGGCCGTCAGAGCCGAGGCGTCCTCCACATGATCGGTCCAGGGCGTGGGGACGACGGTCGCGCCGCCGCTCTCCAGCGTCGCCCTCAGCCGGGCCAGCACCTCGGGCCAGCGACCGGCGTAGGTCTTGTCGGCGGGGTCGGGGATCAGGACGGCGATCTGGGTCATGACGCCTGCCTATCGCACTGCGCCGCCTCATATAAGGGCTTCCTTATAGGTTTTCGGATGACGTGCGGGCCTTCAACCGTTAAGGCGCGACCATGACCCAGAACACCGCCCAATATGACGTCTGCGCTGTCGGCAACGCCATCGTCGACGTGCTCAGCCCCTGCGACGCCGCCTTCCTGACGGCCCAGGACCTGGCCCCCAACTCCATGCAACTGGTCGACGCCGAACGCAGCGCCGCCCTGTATGAGGCCATGGCGCCGGGGGTCGAGGCCTCTGGCGGTTCGGCCGGCAACACCGTGGCGGGCGTCGGCTCGTTCGGCGGGCGCGCCGCCTATATCGGCAAGGTGGCCGACGACACCCTGGGCGAGGTGTTCAGCCACGACATTCGCGCCGCCGGCGTGCATTTCGACACCCCGGTCCTGACCGGAGGGGCCGACAAGGGCTTCGGCACCGGTCGCTGCCTGATCAACGTCCTGTCGGACGGGGCGCGCACCATGGCCACCTTCCTGGGCGCCGCCAACCAGCTGTACGCCGACGACATCGACGAGGCCCTGATCGCGTCCAGTGAGATCGTCTATCTGGAAGGCTATCTGTTCGACCCGGCCCCGGCCCGCGCCGCCTTCGAACGCGCCGCCGCCGCTGCGCACAAGGCCGGCCGCAAGGTGGCCATCACCCTGTCCGACACCTTCGTGGTCGCCCGCTGGCGCGCCGAATTGCTGAGCTTCATCGAACAGTCGGCCGACATCGTCCTGGCCAATGAGGCCGAACTGGGCGCCCTGTTCGAAACCGATGATTTCGACGCCGCCGCCGCGAAACTGGCCGCCATCGTCGAGATCGCGGCCGTGACGCGCGGCGCGGAAGGCTCGGTCGTGATCAAGGGCGAGGAGCGCGTCGTCGTCGCCGCCTATCCGGTCGCCAAGGTGATCGACACCACCGGCGCCGGCGACCAATACGCCGCCGGCTTCCTGCTGGGCGTCGCGCGCGGCCTGACGCTGGAAGAGGCCGGCAAGCTCGGCTCGCTGGCCGCGTCTGAAGTCATCGCCCACTGGGGTCCGCGGCCGATGGTGAAACTGGCCGATCTGGCCGGTGAAGCCGGGTTGAAGCTGTAAGCGTTTCTTCCTTCTCCCCTTGCGGGAGAAGGTGGCCCGAAGGGCCGGATGAGGGGTCCGCCGGTGGGCCAGTTCGCACCACCTTGCCCCTCACCCTTTCAACACTGTGCCCCTCACCCTTTCGCGCAAGACCGATCGCTGACGCTCTCGGGCGCTCAAGCCCTCTCCCGGCGGGAGAGGGTGGGCTGCGTCAGCTCTTCCACCGCAGCGTCGTGGGCTGGATCGGGTTGACGAACGGCCGTCCTTCGGCGCGGCTCTTCGCCCATTCGCGCTTCAGCTGCTGGTACCATTTGGCCTGTTTGTCGGCGTCGTCGATCCATATCAGGGCGGGGTCGTAGCGCAGGCCCTCGTTCTGCAGGTTCACCATGCCGCCGTCCTGTTTCAGGAAGGCGACCACCCCCATGCGCAGGAAGGGCTTGGCCAGGGCGAAGACCCAGTGGTCGGACCAGAAGATCTGGGTGATGCGGGTCCTGGTCTCGCTGATCGGGGTCAGGCAGGTCAGGGCCAGGACCTGTTTCTCACCGACCTGGATATGCTCCCAGCGGTAGCCGGGCAGGCGGAAGGTGATCTCGGTCGCGGGGGCGCCGCCCAGGATCTTGTAGAGTCGGCTGTTGGACGAGGGGGCGTGACGCGCCATGGCCCAGCCGAAATCGGCCGGGACGAAGGCCTTGGCCTTTTCGTGCATCGAGTGTTCGGACCGCCACCACCATTGCTGGTGGACATAGGGGCCGTGGGCCGGGTCCATCAGGCCGACGACGGCGTGGTCGATATGGCTGTCGAAATCCATCGTCTCGACCAGTTTCGGCCCCGCCCCGACCACGCCGGGGAAGACCGGCGGCGCGTGGTCCGGCTCCATCGGATTGCGGGCGTCCGAGGCCATCCAGACGAAGACCATCCCCTGGCTCTCGCGCACCGGGAAGGCGCGCACCTTGATGCGGTTCGCCTCGAATGCCTGGTCCTCGACCAGGGACGGAATGGCGGCGCAAACCCCGTCGGGGCGGAAGCGCCAGCCGTGATAGGGGCATTCGATAGTCTCGCCCTCGCCGGGCTTTTCGACCAGTTTCCCCGCCGACAGGGGCGCGGCGCGGTGGGGGCAGATGTCGCGCATCGCATAGACGGCGCCCGCGCGGGTGCGGCCGATCAGGACGGGCTCGCCCATGACCTCGTAGCGTTTCAAGCCGGCCGGGGCGACGTCTCGTGACAGGGCGACGAAATACCAGGCGTCGGCGACGAACCCCTTGCCGAAAGGCTGGGCGCCGGCTTTGGACGGGGCGGCTTCGGCTTGAGGGGACTGGACGGGGGGAGCGTCTACAGGCTTCATGAGCGCCTCATAACAGAGGGAGGCGGGGTCTGTCCTCCTGGAGCACGTAGAGAACTTTACAAAACAAAGTACAGGCGGCATAAGAGCCGTCTCACAGGGGAGTTTCGCCATGTTTCGCGCCTTAGGTCTCGCCGCCATGCTGTTCATCGCCTCGGCCGTCCAGATTCCGGCTCGGGCTCAAGCCCAGGACGGGCATGGGACCCATCCCGAGGCCGGCCACGGTCATCATCACGCGCAGTTCGCCTCCGACCGCATCCACGTCCGGGTGGACGGGGATATGGACGGGCGCGACATCATCCTGATCCCCGGCCTCAGCTCGTCGCCTGAGATCTGGCAGGGGACGGTGGATCACCTGACGGCCCAGGACGGCGTCGGCTGGCGCGTCCATCGCATCCACGTCCAAGGCTTCGCCGGCGCTCCGGCTGAAGGCAACGCCCAGACGGGCGCGACGCCGACCCCGGTGGCCGCCCCGGTCGCCGAGGAGATCGCCCGCTATATCGCCGAACAGGGTCTGGAGAAGCCCGCGGTGGTTGGCCATTCGATGGGCGGGACCATCGGCCTGATGCTGGCCGCGCGTCATCCCGACAGCGTCGGCAAGCTGATGGTGGTGGACATGATCCCCTTCATGGGCGCGATGTTCGCGCCGCCCGGCGCTTCGAACGAGGCGATCACCACGATGGCCGATCAGGTCTACGCCGGCATGGCCAATGTTTCCCGCGCAGAGTACGACCAGCGCGCGACAGTGTCGCTCACGGGCATGATCGCGACCGAAGGTTTGCGGGCCGGCCCTCTGGAAGACAGCCGCACGAGCGATCAGAAGGTCTCGGCCGCCGCCTTTCGCGAACTGATCGTGACAGATCTGAGGCCTGAATTGTCCCGTATCGTCGCCCCGACCGAGGTGATGTACGTCAAGTTCAACGATCCGCGCATGACGCCCGAGATTACCGATCAGATTTTCCGCAGCAGCTTCGCCAACCTGCCCGGCGTGACCCTGAAACGGATCGACGACAGCGCCCATTTCATCATGCTGGACCAGCCCCAGGCCTTCTACGGCGAACTGGACGCCTTTCTTTCGGCGAAATAGCCGCTCACGCTGGCGTGAAGTGAGCGGAGCCGTTTCGGCGGCGGTTCATACGGGGTACACATCCGTAGGGCTAATCCCGCCGATGCGCGGTTCTTGAGGATATTCGATGGCGGGTCCAGGGTTCGGGGGCGGACAACAGGGCGGCGCAAAGCCGGCTCGCACGCGGCTGCAACAGGCGCTCTACTGGGGCGCCGTGCTGGCCGTCTGGGGGCTGATCTTCCTGGTCGTCTTCTTCGCCGTGTTTGCGCGCGGCCTGCCGGACACCTCGACCCTGTATAATGTCGATCGTCAGCCCTCGATCACCTATCTGGACCGCAACGGCGCTCTGATCGCCACCCGGGGCACCCAGATGGCGCCGCCCGCCGATCTGGACGCCCTGCCCGACTATGTGCCGGCCGCCTTCATCGCCATCGAGGACCGGCGCTTCTATCACCACCCCGGTTTCGACCCCATCGGCATGATGCGGGCGGTGGCGACCAATATGCGCGCCGGCCGGGTGGTGCAGGGCGGATCGACCCTGACGCAGCAGCTGGCCAAGAACCTGTTCCTGACGCCCGACCAGAATATGCGCCGCAAGGTGCAGGAGCTGATGCTGGCGGTCTGGCTGGAGATGAAATTCTCCAAGAAGGAGATCCTGGCCCTGTATCTGAACCGGGTCTATTTCGGCGCCGGCGCCTATGGGATCGAGGCGGCGTCGCAACGCTATTTCGACAAGTCGGCCAAGGATCTGACCGTCGGCGAGGCCGCGCTTCTGGCCGGGCTGCTGAAGGCGCCGTCGCGCTATTCGCCCGTGTCCGAGAGCGAGCGGGCCGCCACCCGCGCCACCGTCGTGCTGAACGAGATGGAAGAGGCCGGGGTCATCACCGCCGCCCAGCGCGAGGAGGCCGTGACCCAGCCGATCATCGTGTCGCGCACCCTGGCGACCCAGCACGCCCAGTATTTCATCGACTGGCTGGACCAGTCGATCCGCGGCCTGGTCGGCGAACCGACCGAGGACATGGTGGTCGAAACCACCCTGGACCTGACCCTACAGACCGCCGCCGAACGTTCGGTGCGCCGCATCCTGAACCGCGACGAGGGCAAGGGCGTGGAACAGGCGGCCCTGGTGGCCCTGGACGGCGACGGCCGTGTGCGGGCCATGATCGGCGGCGGCTCCTATGCCGACAGCCAGTTCAACCGCGCCGTCGAGGCGCGTCGCCAGGCGGGCTCGGCCTTCAAGCCCTTCGTCTATCTGGCGGCGGTCGAGGCCGGCTATACGCCCCAGACCCCGGTGGTCGATCAGCCGATCACCATCGGCAACTGGTCGCCGAAAAACTATTCCAACACCTTCAGCGGAAACATGACCCTGGCCCAGGCCGTGGCCCAGTCGACCAATACGGTGGCGGCCTATGTCGCCGACCAGATCGGGCGCGACAGCGTGGCCCGCGCCGCGCGCCGCCTGGGCATCGAAAGCCGGATCGGTCTGGAGCCGGCCATGGCCCTGGGCGCCGTCGAGGTTTCGCCGCTGGAGATGGCCACCGCCTATGACGCCTTCTCGAACGGCGGCCGCCGGGTCGAGGCCTATGGCATCAGCCGCATCCGCACCCCCCAGGGCCGGGTCATCTATCAGCGGGCCAGCGGCCAGAACGGCCAGGCGATCAATAATCCGTCTCTGTATTACATGAACGAGATGCTGCGCGGGGTCATGACCTCGGGCACCGGGCGCAGTGCGGCCATCGCCGGGCGCGACCTGGCGGGCAAGTCGGGCACGACCTCGGACTATAAGGACGCCTGGTTCGTCGGCTACACCGGCGGCTTCGTCACCGCCGTCTGGGTGGGCAAGGACGACAATACCGCCATGCGCGGCGTGACCGGCGGCTCTTCGCCCGCCGCCATCTGGAAGGGCTTCATGGAGGCGGCTCTGCCGCGCCTGAACGCGCCCCGCATCCCCGACGGTCCGGCCATGCCCGAGGGTTGGGTCGCGCCCGATCCGGTCGGCGACCTGATGTCGGGCATCGGCGAGGACGGTCTGCCGATCGAACCGGCGGATCCCACGGGCGGCGACCCCTATGCTGAGGAGCCGGGCCAACCGGTTCAGCCGACGCAGCCCGCCGTCCGCCCGACCCCCCAGCCGGCGCCGCGCGATCCGCCGAACCAGCAGCCGGAAGGCCGCCAACCGGCCGAGAAACGCAGCGACCCGCTGTTCTTCTGATCCTTCGGGGAAGCCCCCACAGACCTTCCCCCGCTTGCGGGGGAAGTGTCAGCTCGTCGAGCGGAGCGAGACGGCTGACGATGGGGGAAGTCTTCTTGTTCAAGCAAGACTCCCCTCTCCGACCCTGGTCCGCTGCGCGGACGCCGGGCCACCTCTCCCGCAAGCGGGAGAGGGTCTGGATGAGGCGCCTACCGCCCCACGGCGTGCAGCGCCGCGCCATAGTCCTTCAGCCATTTGCGCCAGGGCTTATGATCCCCCACCAGCCGTTCGACCACCGACCAGAAGGCCGGGCTGTGGTCGGCGTGGACCAGGTGGGCGACCTCGTGGGCGGCTAGGTAGTCGATGACCGGGGGCGGGGCCATGATCACCCGCCAGGAATAGCGGATGGTGCGGTTATGTGGGCTGCACGAGCCCCAGCGCGAGCGGGTGTCGGCGATGGAGACCGTGACCGGCGTCTGGCCCAGGGCGCGCAGATGGTGGTCGGTGCGGGCCAGAAGCGTGTCGCGCGCCTCGCGCTTCAACAGGTTCTCGACCCGACGGGCATAGGCCTCGCCCTCGCCGCCCGAGCGGATGACGGTCCCGTCCTCGACCAGACGCGCCGCGCCGGCGCCGGGCGTCGCCTCCAGCCGCACGGGCCTGCCGCGCAGGGAGATGACCTGGCCCGGCTGCAACGGCCGTCCCTTGGGCCGCACCGCCAGACGTTCGGAGATCCAGACGGACTTTGACCGGGCGAAGGCCACGGCCTGGACCAGGCCGCGCTCGGTCGGGGCGATCACCACCGCCTCGCCGGCGCGCGCGTCGATCCGCACCGACAGGCGCCGCGCGCGGGGATTGACGGATAGTCGCAGCGTAGGGCCGGAACCGGGTTCCGAACCCCCTTCGTCAAGCGGCAGCCGCTGACCGTTGCGGTACGCCAAGGCGGGCCTCGTTCTGGGCGATGAAGTCGCGAACGCGAGGATAGATCTCCTCGCGGAAACGGCGACCGTTGAAGACCCCGTAATGGCCTACGCCGGGCTGGACGTACAGCACCCTCTGGTCGTCGGGGATGCTGGAACACAGGCCGTGCGCCGCCTGGGTCTGGCCGACGCCGGAGATGTCGTCCTTCTCGCCCTCGACCGTCATCAGGCCGATGTCTCTGATTTTCGTCAGATCGACCTTGCGGCCGCGATGCTCCAACAGGCCGCGCGCCAGCAGATGCTGCTGGAAGACGATGTCGATGGTCTGGAGGTAGAATTCCTCGGTCAGATCCAGCACCGACAGATATTCGTCATAGAACTCTTCGTGCTTGTCGACCCCGTCGCCGTCGCCGTCGATCAGGCTGTTGAAATAGTCCCAGTGGGCGTCGCGGTGGCGCGCCTCGTTCATCGACATGAAGCTGTAGAGCTGGACGAAGCCGGGATAGACCCGCCGCCCGAAGCCCGCATACGGCAGGGGCACGGTGTGGATCATGTTCGACCGGAACCAGGTGAAGGGCTTCTCCTCCGCCAGCTGGTTGGTCACGGTTGGCGACAGGCGGGCGTCGATGGGCGAGCCCATGAAGGTCATGGAGGCGGGGCGGTTCTCGTCGCCGTCCTCGGCCATCACCGCCCCGGCCGCCAGCACCGGCGGTCCCGGTTGGCAGACCCCGACCACATGGGCCCGGCCGCCGATCTCGGCCAGCATCCGGCGGACGTGGTTGATATAGTCGAAGAAGTCGAACCGGCCTTCCAGCACCGGCACCTGACGGGCGTTGATCCAGTCGGTGACGTAGACGTCGTGGTCCTGAAGAAACGCCTCGACCGTGCCGCGCAACAGGGTGGCGTAGTGGCCCGACAGGGGGGCGACGATCAGGACGGCCGGACCGGAGGCCGGCTTTCCGGCCCGCTTCAGGTCGCCGATGTTGCGGGCGAAGCGGACCAGGCGGCACCAGGGGCTCTGCCAGATCACCTGTTCGACGGTGCGGACGGACTTGCCGCCGATGTCGATCGTCTCCAGCCGCCAGTCCGGCTTGCCGTAGCGGCGGGTGACGCTCTCGAACAGTTCGGCCGAGGCGTAGGCGGTGCGGCCCACCGCGGTATCGGACGCCGGGTTGAAGGGCGAAGACCAGAATCGCCGGGCCATCTGGGCCCCGACCCGGAACGGCAGGGCCGACTGGTAGGCGAGTTCGTGAAACGCGTAGAGCATGGCGATCCATTACTGCGCCGGGCGCGCCCGGCGACCTTTTGCTGCACAGCAGCATACAGGGTTTCCGGTAAATCGGCAGTTATTCGCAATCCCGACCAATTGCCGCTCGGGTTCGACCTTCTCGCGGCCGCGCGAACGTGGTCAGATAAGCGCGATGTCCGGGGGGACGTCGATGGAGCCTTAGATGTTGGTCGCCCTGACCCTCGCCAGCCTGCTGACGCAGACCGTCCCAAATGCGGGCCCAAATCCGGCAGTCGGCCTCGTCTCCTACGAGGAGGCGGTGCGTTGCGCCGGCCTGACCCAGGCCGCGTCCGAACTGGAAGGCGGCGAAAGCACGGAGGGACAGCGCCTCTATGACGCCGCCCTGTTCTGGACGCTGGCGGCCATGCAGGCCGGCACCGCCGCAGGCAAGCCCGCGCCGGCGGCCGAGGCCGACCAGACCCGCGCCCGGATCGACGCCGTGCGCCGCCTGAACGCCGACGCCCCCGCTGCGCGCGCGGCCCTGCAACGCTGCCTCCAGAAGACACCCGATCTCAACTGAACAATCATCCTTAAGGCCAGGCTGAACCCCGATGACGGCGTCGCGTTTGCAATGGAACCCTCATGGGACGCACCAGCCGTCCCGAACCGGGATTTAAAGGCGCCCAGCGTATGTTCGAGTTCGGCCGTGACCTTCGCAAACTCTTCTCTCAGGCCCGCGAGAGCGAGGATCTGGGCTGGGTCGAGCTGATCGGCGTCGATCTGCTGGCGGCCGAGGCGCGTCGGGAAGCCACCGACGCCGGCCGGGTCTCCTGCAACCGCCCGTTCGAGACCGAACGTCGCGCCGCCGCCCTGTGGCGCGAACACGCCCGGCGTAGCGGCGCCGCCGACAGTCTGGACCGGGCCGAACGCTGCGCCGACAGCCTGACGCGCGCCGCCGTGGGTGAGGCCCAGAGCGCCGGCGCCGCCGTCGAGAAGGCCCAGGTCCTGATGCTGAGATTCGACCTGTGCGGCGACCCCGCCCATCTGGACCGCGCTCTCGCCGTCTTGGCGGGGGTTGCTCCGACGCGCCGGTCCGCCGTTTCCGGCGAACTGTCCGCTGTTCATTCACGCGTCAAGGCCCGTCAGGCGCGGCTGTCCGGCGACCCCGCCGCCCTGATGGACGCCGCCGCCCTGATGGACATGGCCCAGCACGAGGCCGGCGCGGGGGATGTGGACCTGCGGCTGGACCGTGCAGGCCTTGCTTTGGAGACCGGGGTCATCAAGCGTGACGCCCGCCTGCTGGACCAGGCCGGACGCGATCTCGGCGTTCTGGTCGAGGCCGCCTCCCCCGATTATCGCCCCCTGACCCGCGCCCGGGCCCTTGCCCTGTGCGGGGCGGGCCTGTCGGCCCTGGCGGCCGTGGCCGGCCACGCCGAGGCCCAGGACCAGGGCCGGATGATGTTCGACGCCGCCGCCGACCAGTTCACGCCGGACCACAGCCCGCTGGACTGGGCCGTGATCCAGGTGCTGCGGGCGGGGGACGACGCCACGCCGCTGATGCTGCTGAACCAGGCCGAGGCCCTGACCCAGGGGCGCGGCCTGATCGTCGGCGCCCTGGTGCGCGAGCGCCGCATGTCCCGTGAAATCGCTCTGGCCGAGGCTGTGCGCGACCTCGCCGGACTGGATCTGCTGGAAGACCGCCTGCGCCGCCGCCTGGTCGGCGCCGCGCCGCTGGACTGGGCCGCCGACCAGATCGGGCTGGCCGACCTGGCCCTGGCCCGCCATCGTCTGGGCGGCCCCGCGCCCCGCCACCTGAACCTGATCCTGAACGAGGCCGCAGCCACGGCCAACGAAATGGGCGTGCCGGTCCTGGCCGAGCGGGCCGGCGTGCTGCTGTGGAAGTCGAGCCTTTAAGCCTGATCGGCTGATGAGGTGTCGCGGCGCGGTCTGTCCGAAACAATCCGGCTCCAGCCCCCTCTCTTCCTGAGGCGCTCAAACTCGGCTACCGGCATGGACAGCCGTTTCGAGCGGCGAAGTTCGACGGCGTACCCTGTATCGCCGATGCGTGTTGCGAGGCCTGAGCATGTTTGGATCCAAGCCCGCTTCCGCCGCTGATCGACGCGGCGAACCACGCAGATCGGTCAATGCGCGAGGCGTGGTGTGCGCGACGGGGCTCGAGACCGCCTGTCTGATCGTAGATCTGTCGAGCTCGGGCATGCGGCTGAGGCTCGACCGGGGCGCGGCCTTGCCGTCCGATGTGGTGGTCGTCGATGTCGCCGAAGCCGTGGCCTATCCGGCGACCGTGGTCTGGCAGAAGGGGCAGGAGGCGGGCCTGAAACAGACGGGCGCCAGATCCCTGCGCGGCCTCGCGCCCGCCAGGTTGATCGGCGCCCGCGACGCCTGGCTGCGCGCCGGGGGGCGTTAGACTTACATCCCCGCCGGCATGGCGCCGGCGTTGATGGCGATGCGGCCGACCAAGCCCTTGACGATCAGGTCCAGGGCCGAGCCTTCGCGATAGTCGGCGGCGGCGACAAAATTGACCCGGTCTTCCGAGATCAGGGAATAGACCTTCTTCTGATCCTTCTCGTTCGAGCGGGGATCATAGACGGCGATCGAGAAGCCGCCCTTGGTGTGCATCATCTTCATGGTCGGCACGTCGGTGTCGCCGTCGCCGATGAAGATCATCCGCTCGAACGGCACCGGCCGCTGGTCGTCGGGGATGAAGTGGTTGATCCGCTCGTGCTCCCAGTGGTTCTTCACCCCCTTGTTGATGCGGAACAAATACTGGGTCTTGGTGGTGTAGTTGACGCCCACGGCGGGCCAGGCAGCCTCGCCCTTTTCGTCATAGACGTAGTGGGAGGCGAAGACGTGGTTCAGGGCGGGGCGGATCGGCGTGCCGTCGATCATCTCCTCCAGCCCGGCTGAGACGATATAGTGTTCGATCTCCAGCCCGTAGCGCGCCCCAAAGGCGTTCATCCGGTCGAACCAGCTGAGGTCCTTGAGGCCTTCGAACAGGGCCACGGCCTCGCCGTGCCGCCGCAGGGTCTCGCGCGTCACCGGCGCCCCGTTCTGGCGCGCGTGGTGGAGCATCAGTTGCATATACATCAGGATGCCGTCGCCGTCGGCGTCCTTGGTCAGGCGCTCGGCCTCGCCCCAGAAGGCGCCGATGTCCATGCCCACGGAGGGGATGAAGCTGACCTCCTGCATATTGCCGCGCGCCAGGGTGCCGTCGAAATCATAGATCAGCGCCGTCTTCAGCAGCGGCTTTTGGCCAGAGGGGGCGTCGGACATCGGGCGGGCTCCAGAGCGGGGTCGGACCCCGCCCTCTATATCAGCCGGCGTCCTGCGTCGATTGCCGCCTCTGGCCGAAGGTCGGGGCCGCGCTCTTCTGTTCGGCCCAGTAGTCGGCGCCCGTGGTCGGCTTGAACATGGTGCGGGGCGTGCCGTCGCGCGCCGCCACGGCGAAGGTGTTGGTCGAGGCCTGATAGATCAGGGTGTCGCCATTGGGCCGTTTCACCGTCTCGGCGTCGCGCGGCGGCTTGGTGGTGAAGGCCGTGACCTTGTCGAGATAGTCCCCGGCCGAGGTCGCGCCGAAATCAGCGCCGTTGCGGTCGTAGAGGCGGGCGATCTTGGCGTCGACGGTCTCGCGCCGGCCGGTGGTCAAGACCGGCTTGGGCTGGGCCGCCGACGAGCCGTCCGCAGTTTCCGTCGCGGTCATGGCCAGGCCGATGGGCGCGGCCTCGGCCGTCCGGTCCCGCGTCTGCACCGCCGAGGCGTTGTCGCAGGCCGCCAGCCCCATCATCATCAGCCCCGCCGCCGCCAGAGCCATCGCCGCGCGCTGTCGCTGGTTCGCAATCATCCCCGCCCCTCCATCAAATACCCGTCTGACGCGATACAAGCACAACCTTTATGTTCCTGCAATGTTCTTTTCCACCGTCTCGACGGCGTCGCGTGGGGCCGCTAGACCGAGGTCATGGACAGTCGCCCCCTCTCGAACCGCAAAATCCTGCTGATCGTCGGCGGCGGCATCGCGGCCTATAAGGCGTTGGAGCTGGTGCGGCTGATCGCCAAGGCGGGCGGACAGACGCGGGTGATCCTGACCGAATCCGGGGCTGAGTTCGTGACGCCGCTGTCGCTGGCGGCGCTGAGCGGCCATCCGGTGCGGTCGGGCCTGTTCCACCCCGACGACGAGACCAGCATGGGTCATATCGAGCTGTCGCGCTGGGCTGATCTGGTGGTCGTGGCGCCGGCGACGGCCGGTCTGATCGCCAAGGCGGCGAACGGTTTAGCCGACGACCTGGCCTCGACCACATTGATCGCGACCGACAAGCGGGTGTTGCTGGCGCCGGCGATGAATGTGCGGATGTGGGAGCATCCGGCGGTCCAGGCCAATATGGAACGGCTGAAGGCCTTCCCAGGCTTCCACGGCGTGGTTGTGGCGGGCCCGGACGACGGCGAGATGGCCTGCGGCGAATATGGGCCGGGCCGGATGGCGGAACCGGCGGCGATCCTGGAGGCCATTCAGGGCTTGCTGACGGGCGCGGCCGGACGGCCTCTCGCAGGCCGAAAAGCGGTGGTCACGGCGGGGCCGACCTTCGAGCCGATCGACCCGGTGCGGGGCCTGACCAATCGCTCCAGCGGCAAACAGGGCTACGCCATCGCCGCCGCACTGGCCGAACTGGGGGCGGAGGTGACCCTCGTGTCGGGGCCGACGGCCCTGGGCGCGCCGGTCGGGGTGACGCGGATCGACGTGGAGAGCGCGCTGGAGATGCAGGCGGCGACCCAGGCCGCCTTGCCGGCCGACATCGCCGTGCTGTCCGCCGCCGTCGCCGACTGGCGCGTGGACACCATCGCCGGCGGCAAGATCAAGAAGGGGCCGGGCGGCCCGCCGACCCTGGCCTTGATCGAGAACCCCGACATCCTGGCCGGGATCGCCGCGCCGGGCCCGAACCGGCCGACCCTGGTGATCGGCTTCGCCGCCGAGACCACGGACCTGGAGGCCAATGCCCGCGCCAAGCTGTCGCGCAAGGGCTGCGACTGGATCATCGGCAACGACGTGTCCGACGACGTCTTCGGCTCGGACGGCAACGCCGTGCTGCTGGTCACCGCCGACCAGACCGAAAGCTGGCCCCGCCAATCCAAGACCGCGATCGCCCAGGCCGTCGCGGCCCGTGTCGCCGACCATTTCAAGAGCGTCCAATGACCACCGAGACCGCCATCCAGATCCTGCGCCTGCCCCATGCCGAGGGCCTGCCCCTGCCGGCCTACGAGACGGCGGGATCGGCCGGGATGGACCTGCGCGCGGCCGTGCCGGAAGACCAGCCGATGACCCTGGCGCCGGGCGCCCGCGCCCTGGTGCCCACGGGCCTGAAGATCGCCCTGCCGCTGGGGTTCGAGGCCCAGGTGCGGGCGCGCTCGGGCCTGGCGCTGAAGCACGGCATTATCTGCCCAAATGCGCCGGGCACCATCGACAGCGACTATCGCGGCGAATGCGGCGTGATCCTGGCCAATATCGGCGCCGAGCCCTTCGTCATCCGTCGCGGCGAGCGCATCGCCCAGCTGGTGATCGCCAAGCACGAACGCGCCGACTGGGTCGAGGTCGAGGAACTGGACGAGACGGCTCGCGGCGCGGGCGGGTTTGGATCGACGGGGCGGTAGGGAGAGGAAAGCGCTGCGATGGGGAAGTCAGGACTCTGGTCGCTGATCGCCAGACGCACCGTCTTCTGGCTGGCCATAATGACGCCGCTGAACATTGCGGCCCATCTGATCACCGGATCAGGCGCGCCGTGGGTGATCCTGCCTATCGCGGCCCTCTTCCTTACGCTTGGCATGGCTGCGCTGACCTGATCGGCCAGAACGGCGTGGAGGTATTGGCGTTTCCTCGCCCCCTAAACCGGCGGGGCGGTCGTCTGTATCAGGGCGTCCTTGCGGCGGACGTGTTCGCGCCAGGCGGTGTAGAGGCCGCTGGCGGCGATGAGGGCGGCGCCGGCCAAGGTGTTGGCGCTGGGCGTGGCGTGCATCAGCCACCAGCCGAAGACGATCGCGCCGACGATCTGGAGATAGTCGAAGGGGGCCACGACCGCGACCGGGGCGGCGCGCAGCGAGGCCGTCATGAACAGCTGGGCCAGCCCCCCGGCGATACCCGAGCCGATCAGCAGGCCGAAGGTGGCCGGGGCGTGCATCCGGCCGACGAAGACCAGTAGGATCGCCCCCACTACGGACGACGCGGCGAAGAACCAGAAGACGATGGCGGCGACATGTTCGGTGTCGCGCAGCTGGCGCAGGGTGATGGTCACGCCCGCCGTCAGCAGGGCGCCGGCCAGGGCGAAACCGATCCCGACCAGGGGCACGGCGTGGCCCCCGTCTCCGGAGATCAGGGCCACGGGCCGCATGACGACGACCACCCCGATAAAGCCGACCGCCACGGCGGCCCAGCGGCGCGGCCCCACCGCCTCCTTCAGGATCAGGAAGGACAGCAGGGTGGCGAAGATGGGCGAGGTGAAGCTGAGCGTCGTGGCGTCGGCCAGCGGCAACAGGGTCAGGGTCTGGAACAGGCAGAGAATGGAGACGATGCCCAGGGCGCTGCGCCCCGCCAGAGCCCAGGGGCGGCGGGTCGTCAGACCGGCCAGGCCGCCGGGCTGGGTCAGCACCCAGATCACCACGACCGGCAAACCGAAGAAGGCGCGGTAGAACAGCATTTCGGCCGCCACGACCCCGTCGAACGAGGCCAGTTTCAGCGTCGCCGTCATGATCGAAAAGGCGCCCGCCGCCGCGATCCTGAGCGCGATGCCGCCGGCGATGTCTTCGACGCTGGTACGGGCCTTCATATCGTCCTGTAGATCCTGCGACCGGGCTGCGGGGCCGGGGGTGTCATGCAAGGGAGCCTTTAAGCACGAACGGCGTTAACCGTTACGAACCGTCCAAGCTTGGCCGGAACGTTTTTCCAATTTCTTTTTGCAGGAGTGACGACGTGGAAAATCTGATCGATCAGATCGGCGACTTCCTGAGCGGAATCGCGGGTCTGGCCAGCGCCGGCTTCGACGGCGTCAACCAGGTGATGGGGCTGATCATCGCCATCATCGCCGCTCTGCTGATGGTGGATTGGCGGTCGCTGGCCTCGACGGCGCTGGGCGCGACCCTGGTGCATCTGATCGTGCTGGCGATCCTGCCGGTGCTGAACGGGGGCGAGTTCGCCCTGCCGGCGATCCTGACGGTCGGTTTCTGGATGACGGCCCTGGCGCTGTTCCTGGGCTATGCCATCGTCATCGCCATCTTCTTCTTCATCAAGACGCTGTTGACGGGGACTGCGTTCGGGCGACGTCGGGTCGTGCATTGATACTTGGGCCTACCGCGCTTCGCCCGACTTGAGGCCGGAAGGGCCCCCATCTCCGTCATCCTCGGACTTGACCGGAGGATCTGCTGCTCAGCCGCACATACGGCGGGGGCTGTTCCCCATCGTATGATCGCGCTGACGGTCTGGCCCTCGGGTCAAGCCCAAGGGTGAGGATGGTGAGATGCGCTCAAGCAGTGAGCGACCGCGCCGCGAGCGAAGCGCCCCAAAAATCAAGCCTGACGGAAGCCCAGCACGTCTTGCATGTCGTACAGGCCGGGTCGGCGCGTGCGGACCCAGGCGGCGGCGGCGACGGCGCCCTTGGCGAACAACGCCCTGTCGATCGCGGAATGGCTGAGGGTCAGGACTTCGTCCTCGGAGGCGAACAGGACCGTGTGTTCGCCGACGATGCCGCCAGCGCGGATCGAGGAGAAGCCGATCTTGCCGCTCTCGCGTTCGCCCTGAACGCCGTCATAGGGAGCGGAGCGGATCTCGGCCAGGTCGGTGAACCGGCCCTCGGCGGCGGCCTCGCCCAGCATCAGGGCGGTGCCGGATGGGGAATCGACCTTGCGGCGGTGGTGGGCCTCGGTGATCTCGATGTCCCAGTCCTGGGCGTCCAGACGTTGGGCCGCGTGCTGGACCAGGCCGATCAGGATGTTCACGCCTAGCGAGAAGTTGCCGCTCTTGACGATGGCGATCTTCTCAGCGGCCTTCATCAGCTCGGCCTCCTGCTCCGGTGTGAAGCCGGTGGAGCCGATGACCAGGGCCGGGCCGCCGCGCGCGGCCGCACCCTGGGCCAGGGCCAGGGAGGCGTCGGGCGTCGAAAAATCGATGATCACGTCGCACAGCGAGATGTCGGCCGTCTCGCCCCAGTCGAAGCGGGCGGCGACGACCACGTCTTCACGGGCGTCCAACACCTGAGACACCGCACGACCCATCCGGCCGCGATAGCCGGAAATGCCGGCGTGGAAGATTGCGCTCAAGCCGCGTTCTCTTTCGACCCGTCCGCATCCTGATTGCCCAGAATGTCGGCCCAGAAGCGCTTCGCCTTTCCGGCGAAGCTGGAGTTGCGTGGGTTCTGCCCCTCGCCGAACGACAGGGCAAGCTCTTGCAGCAATTCCTTCTGACGAGGCGTCAGGTCGGCGGGAGTCTCGACGAACAGTTCGACAACCAGATCGCCGCGCGCGCGGCCGTTCAGATGGGGCATGCCCTTGCCCTTGATCCGGACGGTCTTGCCGGTCTGGGCCCCGGCGGGCACGGCGACGGACGCCTTGCATTTGCCGTCGCAGGCCTCGGACACCAGGCAGGGGGCGTCGATCTCGCCGCCCAGGGCCGCGACGGTCATGGGAACCGGCACGGTGACCAGCAGATCCAGGTTGTCGCGTTCGAACAGGTCGTGCGGCGTCACCGACAGGAAGACATAAAGATCGCCGCGCGGGCCGCCGCGCTGACCGGCGTCGCCCTCGCCCGACAGGCGGATGCGCGAGCCGTCGTCGACGCCGGCCGGGATCTTCAGGTTCAGGGTGCGGGTCTTGCGGACCTGGCCGTGGCCGTGACAGGTGGTGCAGGGATCGGCGATCATCTGGCCCGCGCCGTGGCAGCGGGGGCAGGTCCGCTCGACCTGGAAGAAGCCGTTGGCCTGGCGCACGCGGCCGGCGCCGTTGCAGGTGGTGCAGGTGACCGGTTTGGTGCCCGGCTTGGCGCCCGAGCCTTCGCAGGTCTCGCAGGTCAGGGTGGCGGGAATATCGATCTCGACCTCGGCGCCCTTGTAGGCCTGTTCGAGGCTGATCTCGAGGTCATAGCGCAGGTCCGAGCCGCGACGCGGTCCGCCCTGCTGGCCCCGGCCGGCCTGGCGCCCGCCGAAGGCGTCCCCGAAGGCGTCGCCGAACACCTGGGAGAAGATGTCGTTGATGTCCGAGAAGCCTTGCTGGCCCTGACCGAAGCCGCCGCCTGCGCCGCCGTTGACCCCTGCGTGGCCGAACCGGTCATAGGCCGCGCGCTTCTGATCGTCCGACAGGACCGTATAGGCCTCGGAGATTTCCTTGAACTGGGCCATCGACTCTTCCGAGCCGCCGTTGCGGTCCGGGTGATGGATCATGGCCAGTTTGCGGTAGGCCGATTTCAGACCGGGCGCGTCGATCGTGCGTTCGACGCCCAGTATCTCGTAATAATCACGCGCCATCGGGCGTCAGTCCTCATTACTTCCCCTGCCGCCCGCCCTGAACCTCTGCGGGTTCTGGGCAAGACGGTGTCCCGGCTGACATGGGGGCCGGAACGAATGATGCAAGTTTCATGAAAAGACCCCGCCTATCGCAAGACAAGCGGGGCCGTATCATTTCGCCGACCTGTTGCGGATCAGGCGCTCTTCTTTTCGTCGCCGTCGGCGTCCGAGACGTCCTCGAACTCGGCGTCGACCACGCCGTCGTCAGCCGGGGCGGCGTCGCCTTCGCCGGCGCCCTGTTGCTGGGCGTACATGGCTTCACCCAGCTTCATCGAGGCCTGGACCAGGGTGTTGGTCTTGGCGCGGATGTCTTCGGCGTCCGTGCCCTCGCGGGCGGTCTTCAGCTCGGTCAGACCGGTCTCGATCGCCGTCTTGACGTCGGCCTCGACCTTGTCGCCGTGTTCGGCCAGGGCCTTTTCGGTCGAGTTGATCAGGCTGTCGGCGGCGTTCTGGGCCTCGACCAGGTCCTTGCGGACCTTGTCGGCGGCGGCGTTGGCCTCGGCTTCCTTGACCATCTTGTCGATGTCGGCGTCCGACAGGCCGCCGTTGGCCTGGATGCGGATCGACTGTTCCTTGTTGGTCGCCTTGTCCTTGGCCGAGACGTTGACGATGCCGTTGGCGTCGATGTCGAAGGCGACCTCGATCTGCGGCATGCCGCGCGGCGCCGGCGGGATGCCCATCAGGTCGAACTGACCCAGCATCTTGTTGTCGGAAGCCATCGGACGCTCGCCCTGGAAGACCCGGATCGTCACGGCCGACTGGTTGTCGTCGGCGGTCGAGAAGGTCTGGCTCTTCTTGGTCGGGATGGTGGTGTTGCGCTCGATCAGGGGCGTGAAGACGCCGCCCAGGGTCTCGATGCCCAGGGTCAGGGGCGTCACGTCCAGCAGCAGCACATCCTTGACGTCGCCTTGCAGAACCCCGGCCTGAACGGCGGCGCCCAGGGCCACGACTTCGTCAGGGTTGACGCCCTTGTGCGGCTCCTTGCCGAAGAAGGCCTTCACGGCCTCCTGCACCTTGGGCATGCGGGTCATGCCGCCGACCAGGACGACTTCGTCGATATCCGAGGCCTTCAGGCCCGCGTCGGCCAGGGCCTTCTTGCACGGCTCGATGGTGCGGGCGACCAGGTCGTCGACCAGGGCTTCCAGCTTGGCGCGCGACAGTTTGATGTTCAGGTGCAGCGGGCCAGAGGCGTTCATGGTGATGAACGGCAGATTGACCTCGTACTGGGTCGTGGAGCTGAGCTCCTTCTTGGCCTTTTCCGCCTCTTCGCGCAGGCGCTGGAGGGCCAGCTTGTCCTGGCGCAGGTCGACGCCCTGTTCCTTCTTGAACTCGTCGGCCAGATAGTCGGCCAGGCGCACGTCGAAGTCCTCGCCGCCCAGGAAGGTGTCGCCGTTGGTCGACTTCACCTCGAAGACGCCGTCGCCGATCTCCAAGATCGAGACGTCGAAGGTGCCGCCGCCCAGATCGTAGACGGCGATCTTCTGGCCTTCGTTCTTCTCGAGGCCATAGGCGAGCGCGGCCGCAGTCGGCTCGTTGATGATGCGCAGGACTTCAAGCCCGGCGATCTTGCCGGCGTCCTTGGTGGCCTGGCGCTGGCTGTCGTTGAAATAGGCCGGGACGGTGATGACGGCCTGGGTGACCTTCTCGCCCAGATAGGCCTCGGCGGCCTCCTTCATCTTGATCAGGGTGAAGGCCGAAATCTGTTGCGGCGAATAGTCCTTGCCGTGGGCGCGGACCCAGGCGTCGCCGTTCGGGCCCTTGACGATCTCATAGGGCACCATGCCCTTGTCCTTCGCCACGACGGGGTCGTCGAAGTTGCGGCCGATCAGGCGCTTGATGGCGAAGAAGGTGTTGGCGGGGTTGGTGACGGCCTGACGCTTGGCGGGCTGACCCACCAGGGTCTCGCCGCCGTCCTGAAGGGCGACCACAGACGGGGTGGTGCGGGCGCCTTCGGCGTTTTCGATAACCTTGGGGGCCTTGCCGTCCATGACGGCCACGCACGAGTTGGTGGTGCCGAGGTCGATGCCGATAATCTTGGCCATGGGCGTACTATTCTCTCCGTATGGCGGGCGATGCGGCGGCCTTCGACGAAGCGCCGCGCGTGACCGCCCCCTGTGGGTTGGCGTGATGGATGCCGGATAGCCCCAAACTTCTCGGGGTTTCTCCGAAGCTGGCCCCGATATGGGAAAGTCCCATAGGCCTGCAAGGGCGTTCTGCGATTCAGCGATGCGGCGGAACCGGTTTTCGCGCAGGATGAGGCGATGTCCGCGATTTTAGAGGTCAAAACCACCGTCGAGGGCTTTCGCCTGTGGCCCGGCGCTCTGGACGCCCAGGCCCAGGTCGAACTGGTCGAGGCGGTGTTCGTGCGGCTGGAAGAGGGCCCCTTTTACCAGCCACAGACGCCGGGCGGGCGGCCGTTTTCGGTGCGGATGAGCAATTTCGGGCCGCTGGGCTGGGTCTCGGACCGGGGCGGCTATCGCTATCAGGCGACGCATCCGGAGACGGGGCGGGCGTGGCCGGATATTCCGCCGGTGTTGCTGGACCTTTGGGACGCGACGGTCGGCGGCCCCCGGCGGCCGGACGCCTGTCTGGTCAATCTGTACCGCGAGGGGGCGAAGATGGGCCTGCACCAGGACAAGGACGAGGCCGATCTGGGCGCGCCGGTCCTGTCCGTCTCGCTGGGCGACGCGGCGATGTTCCGCATCGGGCCGGTCGAGGGCGGTCGCACCACGACGCTGCGACTGGACAGCGGCGACGTCTGCGCCCTGACGGGACCGGCGCGACTGGCCCGGCACGGGATCGACCGTGTGCTGGAGGGCTCGTCGCGCCTGATCCCTGGCGGCGGGCGGCTGAACCTCACGCTGCGGGTGGCGGGTTAGCCCCTCTTCTTTCGTCATTCCGGGCGAAGGGCCGCTTGGCCCGAAGACCCGGAACCCAGCGGCGCGTGAGAGCGCGACACTGTCGCGGACTCGGTCTCCAACAGCGGCGAAGCGGACAGATTTTGCCTTTGGCGCCGCTGGGTTCGGGTCTCCGCTACGCTACGCCCGGAATGACGGAAGATATTAGTCCTCGATGACTTCGTGGGCGCCCGCGCCGCCCAGCCGCCAGTATCCGGCCGCCTTCATGGACTTGGCCGAAAAGCCGAGAGCCAGCACGCGCGTCCGCAGGGCCTTGGCCACGGCGGATTCGGCGGCGATCCAGACATAGGCGTCCTGCGGGCTAACCCCGGTCAGGGCCGTGTCGAGCGCGGCAAGCAGGGTCTCGGCCCGGCCGCGCGGGGCGCCGTCGCGGACGGCCCAGGTCACGGCGAGTTCCGCGGCGCTGTCGAAGGCCAGGGTCGAGTCTGCGTTCGCGACCTCGACCACCACATGGGCGCGGACGCCGGCGGGCAGTTCCTCCAGACGACGGGCGATGGCGGGCAGGGCCGTCTCGTCGCCGATCAACACATGGTCGGCGAAGGCGGTGGGGACGATGAACGACCCGCGCGGCCCTCCGACGCCCAGGACCGAGCCGACCCCGGCCGCCATGGCCCATTCGGTCGCCGGACCGCCGTGGCCGACGACAAAGTCCAGCGTCAGGCGGCGGGCGGCGGCGTCATAGGCGCGGGGGGTGTAGTCGCGCGCCACGGGACGGGGCTCGGGAAAGACCGGACCGTCGGGCCCCACCGTCGGCAGGACCGGCGCCTGGCCCTCGGCGATCGGGAAGATCTTCACATGGTCGTCGAAGCCCAGGGAGACGAAGCCGTCCAGATCCGCCCCCTCCAGCACGATACGGCGATAGGCCGGGGTCAGATCCTGGACCGACGCCACGGTCAGGGTGCGGAACTTCAGTTCGTGCCGTACGCGCCGGGGGATGCGCAGGGCGTCGGTCATGCCTGGTCCACCTTGTCGGCGGCCTCGGCCAGGATGGCGGCGATGGCCTGGACCTGGGCCTCGGTCAGGGCGGTCTCGCCCGTCAGACGGCCGTGGATCGTGTGGCGCAGGCGGCCGATGGCGTCCTGGATGGCGGTCGGACGCAGGGCGCGGGCGGCGAACTTGTCCATCGTCGCCTCGGCGGCGCGCAGGATCGCCGCGTTTTCGGCCAGCAGGGCGCGGCCGGCCTCGGTGATCGAATACAGTTTCTTGCCGCCCTGGGCCTCGGACTCCAGCGCGCCCATCTCCTCCAGCAGGGTCAGGCTGGGGTAGATGACGCCGGGGCTGGGCGAATAGGCGCCGCCCAGCCGGGTCTCGACCGCCTTGATCAGTTCGTAGCCGTGGCTGGGCTTGTCCGCGATCAGCGACAGCAGGACCCAGCGCAGGGTTCCGTGGTCGAACAGGCGCGCGCCGCCGCCGCGTCGGCCGTGGCCGGGACCGCGCCCCTCGCCGCCTTCCCAGCCCGGCCCGAAGCCTGCGCCGCGTCCGCCGCGCATCCCGCGCCCGAAGCCATGACCGAAACCGCCGTGGCGGCCGTGTTTTTCGCCGCATCCGTCGCGGCGGCCTTGAAAGATCCCCTTGGACCTCATGATCGATTCCTTTTCGATATATCTATTCTTGAGAGATTAGATATATCTGAATAATGAAATGCGCAAGGGGGGTGGTCTTCTTCGGCGCGGTGCGGCGTAAATCGGGAATGGACGATCTGAAGCGCCGCTGGGCCCGCCTCGAACCCCATCTGACCGTTGTTGGACCCGACGACGACCGGCCCCGGCCGGCGGTGCTGCTGTTCCACGGCTGCGGCGGTTTGCGCGATCACCTGCCCCGCTACGCCGAGGCGGCCAAGGCGGCCGGCTGGCGGGCCTTTATCGTCGACTCCTACGGCCCGCGCGGCTGGGGCCGGGCCTTCACCCTGTCGGCGGTCTGCACCGGCCTGGCCTTCCGGGGATACGAACGGGGCGGCGACGTGCTGGCGGCCATCCAGGGGATTTCGGCCCGACCGGATGTTGACGCGACCCGGCTGACCCTGGCCGGCTGGAGCCACGGCGGCTGGTCGATCATGGAGATGATGAGCGCCGACCCCGCGCCGAATACGATGGGCGTGGCCGATCCCGGCGCGGCCGACCTGTCGGGCGTCCGGGCCGTCTGGCTGGCCTATCCCTATATCGGTCCGTTCGCCTTCAACCGGATGAAGCCCTGGCGGCATTGCCCCAAGGTGCTGGCCGTGACCTGCAAGCGCGATCACCTGACCACGGTGCGCAACGCTGAAATGGTCAACGCCATGATCCGCAACTGCGGCGCCGAGGTCGAAAGCTGGGTCGCCGCCGGCACCCACGCCTTCGACGAACCGACCAACAACGGCCCGATGCGCCACGACCCGGACCTGACCGAAGACTCCCTGCGCCGCTTCCGCGCCTTCCTGACGGACGTTGTCCCGAACGTCTGAAGGGGGTCAGCCTATGGTCGCCTCGATGGTGATGTCCGCGCGCACCGAATGGGCCATTTCGCAATGTTCGTGGGCGGAATGGTGCAGGGCGTCCAGCTCGGCCTGGTCAGGCTGGCGGCCGGAGAAGGCGGTCACCGGGCGGAGGGCGACGCGGGCGAGATACCGGGCGCCCGCCGCGTTCTTGTCCAGTTCGCCGGAGGCCGCGTCGCGATAGGAATCGACCACCAGACCCGCGTTGGCGGCGAAGGCCAGGAACCACAGCATGTGGCAGCTGGACAGGGAGGCGACCATCGCCTCCTCCGGATCGACCGCCGAGGCGTCCGACAGGGGCACGGGCACGCCGGAGGGCGACGACGATCCGGAGACCACCGCCCCGCCGTCGAAGCTCCAGCTGTGGGCGCGGCTGTAGCGCTTGTCCGTGAAGGGCTGCTCGCCCCGCATCCATTCGATGGTCGCCCCGTGCGCGCTCATGGCCCGTCTCCCTGTCAGTCGGCCAGGATCGTATAGACCATCGGCGCCCGAACCTCGAAGCCCAGCGAACGGTAAAAGGCGATGGTCGTCTCATGATCGGCGAAGGCGTGCAGGAAGGCGGCCTCGCCCGAGGCGTGGATTTCGCCGACCACCGCGCGCGACAGGGCGGCCGCATAGCCCTTCCCCCGGTGGTCGGGGTGGGTGCAGACCCCGCTCAGCTCGGTGAAGCCGTCCACACGCAGACGGCGGCCGGCCATGGCGACCAGTTGGCCGTCCTGTTTCACCCCGATGAAGGGACCGAGTTCGCGGGTTCTCGAGCGGAAGGGGCCGGGCCGGGTCAGGGTGGCCAGGGCCAGCATGGCCGGGGCGTCTGCTGGGGTCAGGGTCTCGAAGGCGAGGCTCGGCACCCTGGCCGGCGCCTTGCCCGGCGTCAGCGCGACAGAGGTCATCTGCACCAGGCCGATGCGGCGATCCAAGGCGATTCCGTCCGGCAGGACGTCGACCATGGGTCCGTCGGCGTGCTCGACCAAGCCCGCGCCCGGATGCAGGCGGGCGAGTTCTGTCAGGCGGGCGCGGCTTTCGCGAGAGTCGTCAGCGGCCGACAGGAAAACCCCCACCTCGGGATCGATGCGCACGGCGCGTGCGTCGGAATCCGGCGTCGTGAACGACGACAGCCGCGTCGTCAGGCCGTTCCAGACGGCGCGATCGAGGGGATGGCTCATGGTCGGGCTTCTAACCCCGGCGTCGCGGCGGCGGAACCGGTCGCTGTGACGCCGCGTCCGGAAACCGCCAGCGGCCTACCCCCGCCAGAAGCCGACGATTTTCTTGACCTCGTCCACCACGGGGTCGGCGACTTCGGCGGCGCGTTCGGCGCCGTCCTTCAGCACTCGGTCGATCTCGGCTGGGTCGTCCATCAGGCGGCGCATCTCGGCCGTGACCGGGGCCAGGGAGGCCACCGCCAGGTCCGCGAGGGCCGGCTTGAAGGCGCCGAAGCCCTGGCCGCCGAACTGTTCGATCACCTGTTCGCGGGTCAGGCCGGCCAGGGCGGCGTAGATGGCGACCAGGTTCTTGGCCTCGGGCCGGTCGTTCAGGCCGTCCAGGGTTTCCGGCAGGGGCTCGGGATCGGTCTTGGCCTTGCGGATCTTGGACGCGATCGTGTCGGCGTCGTCGGTCAGGTTGATGCGGCTGTTATCGGACGGATCCGACTTGGACATCTTGGCCGCCCCGTCGCGCAGGGACATGACGCGCGTCGCCGGCCCCTGGATGATGGGCTCGGGCACGGGGAAATAGCCGGGAACGCCGAAGTCGTTGTTGAACTTGGCGGCGATGTCGCGGGTCAGTTCCAGATGTTGTTTCTGGTCCTCGCCGACCGGCACCTCGGTCGCCTTGTACAACAGGATGTCGGCGGCCTGGAGCACGGGATAGGTGTAGAGGCCGACCGAGGCCCGCTCCTTGTGCTTGCCCGACTTCTCCTTGAACTGGGTCATCCGGTCCAGCCAGCCGAGGCGGGCGACGCAGTTGAAGATCCAGGCCAGTTCGGCATGGGCGCGGACGGCGGACTGCGGGAAGATGATCGACTTGGCCGGATCCAGACCCGAGGCCAGATAGGCGGCGGCGATCTCGCGCGTCTGGGCGGCCAGCTTCTCGGGCTCCTGCCAGACGGTGATGGCGTGCAGGTCGGCGACGAACACGAACACCGGCGCGCCCTGGTCCTGCAGTTCGACGAACCGCTTCAGGGCGCCGAGATAGTTGCCCAGGTGCAAGGCGCCGGAGGCCTGGATGCCGGACAGGATGCGGCGCGGGCCGGTGTAGAGGGCCGGGGGAGTTTGATCAGTCATGGTCGGTCGGGTCTCGGAAAGTCGTTGTCAGGCGTGGCGATGGGTGCGGCGGTTCAGCTGCGCCATCGCCGGTCGGAGATCGGGCCCGAAAGGATCATGGCTCGCGCTTATCGCCTCGATGGGGTTCAGTCCAGACCGGACACGGCCGAACCGCCCGGCTCGCGGCGCAGGGTCGCCTTCAGCTCGGACAGGGTGACGGCGCGGAAGGCCAGCAGACAGGCGCCATAGACGCCCGCGCCCAGGCCGCAGACCGCCAGGACGGCGATCTCCTTCGCCAGCAACACCCGACTGAGCAGTCCATAGTTGATCCCCGCCAGCAACAGCAGGCCGGCCATGACCGCGCTGGCGGCCAGGACGCGGGCGATGCGCGAGACGAAGGCGGGCGACGGCCGCCAGCTGTTCTCGCGGATCAGAACCCCGGCCAGCAGGCCGACATTGATCCAGGCCGAGACGCTGGTGGCGATGGCCAGGCCCAGCACGCCGTCCCAACCCAGGGCGCGGAACCAGAAGAACAGGCCTGAGCCCAGGATCACGGTGATGATCACGGCGGCGACGGCGAAATACATTGGCCGCCGGGTGTCCTCGCGGGCGAAGAAGGGCGGGGTCAGGACCTTGGCCAGGACGAAGGCCGGCACGCCCCAGGCGAACTGTCGCAGCACATCGGCGGTGCGGGCGGCGTCGGCGCTGGTGAAGGCGCCGCGCGTCACGGTGGCGTCGATGATGAAGAAGGGAACGACGAACAGGGCCACGGCGGCGGGCAGGGTGAAGGCCATGGCCAGGTTGATCCCGTCGTCCAGCGTCTTCTGCCCGCCCTCATGGTCGCCCGAGACGAAGGCCCGCGTCAGGCGCGGCACCAGGGCCAGGCCGATGGCCACCCCGACCAGGCCCAGCGGCAGCTGATACAGGCGGTCGGCGTTGTACAGGACCGAACGGGCGCCGGCGTCCGACCCGGCCAGGACCTGGGACACGACGGAGTTGACCTGCATTGCGCCCCCGGCCATTGCGCCGGGCACGGCCAGGGCCAGGGCGCGTTTCACGTTCGGGGTCAGGCGCGGCAGGCCCAGCTTCAGCTTCACGCCCAGGCGGCGCACGCCCCACCACAACAGACCGGCCTGGATGACGCCGGAGACGGTGACGGCGGCGCTGGTGGCCAACAGCACGGTCTCCGGCGACACCGGCAGGACGAAGCCGCCGATCAGGGGCGCCAGGGTGCACAGGTTCAGGAACACCGGCACCGCCGCCGACAGGGCGAACCGCCCGCCGGTGTTCAGCACCCCCGACAACAGGGAGGCGATGGTCATACAGGCCAGATAGGGCATGGCCAGCTGGGTCGCGATCACCGCGACCCGCATCACCTCGGCGTCGTTCTTCCAGGCCGACAGCAGCAGGGGGATGATCCAGGGCATGGCGACCTGCAACAGGATGCAGAAGGCCGCGACCACGGCGAACATGAAGGACATGGCCTCCGACGCCGTCACCGCCGCCGCCGCGTCGCCCTCGCGCGTCTTGACCCCGCCGTAGACCGGCACGAAGGCCTGGGCGAAGGCGCCCTCGGCGAACAGGCGGCGGAACATGTTGGGCAGCATCAGGGCCGTGGACCAGACGTCCATCAGCGCCCCCTGGCCGAAGTTGGCCGACAGGGCCAGGTCGCGTCCGAAACCGAGCAGGCGGCTGCCCAGGGTCAGGCTCGACTGAACCAGGGTGTTGCGGGCGAGGCTCATGCGGACCGGGAGGAGGAAGGCTGGAGAAGACCGAGGCTTAGCGCGCTTCCGGCGGCGGCGATACGGGCTTGGCGCGGGTCCGGCGACCCAGGTCCGAGACGTCGCGCGCGCTGGCGCGGGCCGAGGCGACCTTGCGACCCTCGGGGGCGGGTGCGCGGCTGTCCAGCACGGCTTCCAGGGCGGCGCGCAGGTCGGCGATCCGCTGTTCTGAGGTGATCTTCCGGCCCTTGCCGTCCACCACATAGAAGCTGTCCACCGCTCGTTCGCCATAGGAGGCGACATGGGCCGAACGGATGTTCAGTCCTTCGTCGTTGAAGGCCCGCGACAGGGCCGCCAGCAGGCCGGGCCGGTCGGCGCCCGAGACCTCGACCACCGTGGCCGCCTCGCTGGCGTGGTGATCGACCATGACCACGGGCCGGACCTCGAAGGCGGCCTTTCTGGCGTTGCCGGCGGGGGCGGGCGCCTTGCCGATGCGGCCGTCGCCACGCGCGGCCTTCTCCAGCGCCTCGACCAGGGCCTTGAGCCGGCGCGGCTCGGCCTGGCCGTAGGGCAGGCCAGCGCCGTCCTGCACCCGGAAGACGTCCAGGACAACACCCTCGCTGGTCGTCGCCACGCGGGCGTCGGTGACGTCGGCGCCCAGGGCGGCCATGGTCTGGGCCAGGTCGGCGAACAGGCCGGGCCGGTCGAGGGCGGCGATGGAGATTTCGGTGGCCTGGACGGGCAGGCCGTCGACCGGGGTCAGGGGCGCGGCCTGGGCGGCGGCCCCGGTCTGACGCGCCCGCTCGACCAGGGCCGGATGGGCCGCCAGCTGATCCTCGCGCGCCACGTCCTCGCCCCGGAACAGGGCGGCGACCTGGTCATAGAGGGTGCGCATCAACTGCCCCTTCCAGCCGTTCCAGACCCCCGGCCCCACGGCGCGGATATCGGCGACGGTCAGGACCAGCAGCATGCGCAGCCGTTCGGGATCGCCGACCAGCTCGGCGAAGGCGCGGATGGTGGCCGGATCGGACAGGTCGCGCTTCTGAGCGTAGTCGGACAGGGCCAGGTGGCTGCGCACCAGCCAGACCACCAGTTCGATGCGGCGCGGATCGACGCCCAGCCGTTCGCAGGCCCGGCGCGCGGCGATGGCGCCGTCCTCCAGCTGTCCCCGCTCGCCGCCCTTGCCGACGTCGTGCAGCAGCATGCCCAGCATCAGGGCTTCCATGTCGGAGATCAGGTGGACGATCTCCGACGCCATCGGGTGGTCGGACTTCAGCTTGCCCCGCGCGATGTCGTTGATCACGCCGATGGCCTGGAGCGTGTGCTCGTCCACCGTATAGGCGTGGTACATGTTGAACTGGGTCTGGCCGACGATCCGCCCCCACTCGGGCAGGAACCGCCCCAGAAGCCCGGTCTCGTTCATCAGGGTCAGGGTGCGGTACGGCCGCTGGCCATGGGCCAGCACGCTGAGGAAGGCCCGCGTCGCCTCCGGGTCTCGCCGCAGCTTTGGCGTCACCAGCGACAGGGACCGGGTCACGGCCGAAAAGGCGTCGGGGTGCAGATCCAGGTCGTGCCGGTCGGCATAGACGAACAGGCGCAGAAGCTTGACCGGATCGCGCTCGAACACCGTCGCGTCCTCTACCGACAGCCGGCCCTGATCGACCCAGAAGCCCTCGATCTCCAGCTTGCGGCGGTTGGTCCGGAACGGGATCATCAGGCGCGACAGGCCCTGGGCCGTCTTCTGGTGCCGGGCCTCCAGCTTGGCCGACATGGCCCGCGTCAGGGCGCCGACGTCGCGCGCGATCAGGAAATAGCGGCGCATGAACCGCTCCACGGCCGGTTCGTCGCCGCGCCCCTGCCAGCCCATCCGCCGGGCCACCTCGGGCTGCATGTCGAAGGTCAGCTTCTCCTCCGCACGCCCGGCGACCAGGTGCAGATGGATCCGCACCCGCCACAGGAAGTCGAAGGCGTCGTCGGAGGCGCGTCGCTCGCGCGGGGTGAAGAGCTCGTCCATCACCGTCGCGCCCAGCCGGCTGTCGGGCGCCAGCGACCGGGCGATCCAGTACAGGGTGTTGAGGTCGCGCAGGCCGCCCTTGCCGTCCTTGACGTTGGGCTCGACCTTGTAGCGGGTCACGCCCGCCTTCTGGTGGCGGGCGGCGCGTTCTTCCAGCTTGGCGGTGATGAAGGGGCGGGGGTCGGCCTTGGCCACCATGTCGCGGAACCGGCCGATCATCAGGTCCGAAAGCCGCTCGTCCCCGGCCAGGTGCCGGGCCTCCAGCAGGGTGGTCCGCACCGTCATGTCGGAGCGCCCAAGGGTCAGGCATTCCTCGATCGACCGCACGGCCGGTCCGACCTTGATGCCCAGGTCCCACAGCACATAGAGGACGAACTCGATCACCGTCCCGCCGCGCAAGGTGTCCTTGGCAGGCCGCAGGAACAGCAGGTCCAGGTCGGAATAGGGGGCCAGAACGCCCCGGCCATAGCCGCCGACCGCCACCAGCGACAGGCGTTCGCTCTCGACGGCGGAGACGGGGAACAGCACCTGGGTCGCGACCCGCCACAGGGCCGCGAGCATGTCGTCGGCGGCCGTGGCGTATAGGCGGGCGACCTCGCGCCCCTTCATGCCCCCGTCCAACTTGCGCTCGGCGCGGGCGCGAGCGGCGTCGTAACTGTCGCGTAAAACGAACGCGACCGCCGCGCGCGGATCTCCCGCGCGGGCGGCCTCGTCAAGGCGGTCATCCAGACTGAGCGAAACGGTCATGTCAGCCTTCTATAGGCCGCATCATGCTTCGCGTCCGTGAATGATCCGGGATTTACTCCGGACGAACGCGCTTCTTGCGGAACGACGGGTTCAGCGTCTGCTTGCGCAGGCGGATGGACTTCGGCGTCACCTCGACCAGCTCGTCGTCGTCGATATAGGCGATGGCCTGTTCCAGCGACATCTGGCGCGGCGGGGTCAGGCGCACGGCCTCGTCCTTGCCGGAGGCGCGGACGTTGGTCAGTTGCTTGCCCTTGATCGGGTTGACGTCCAGGTCGTCCCAGCGCGCGTTCTCGCCGATGATCATGCCCTGGTAGGTCTTCTCGCCGGCGCCGACGAACATGACGCCGCGATCTTCCAGGTTCCACAGGGCGAAGGCCGCCGTGTCGCCGTCGGAGTTCGAGATCAGCACGCCCTTCAGACGACCGGCGATCGCGCCCTTGTATTCTTCGTAGTGGCTGAAGACCCGGTTCAGCACGCCCGAACCGCGCGTGTCGGTCAGGAACTCGCCCTGATAGCCGATCAGCGAGCGCGACGGGCATTTCAGGCTGATGCGGGTCTTGCCGGCGCCCGACGGCCCCATGTCGGTCATTTCGGCCTTACGGGCCGACAGCTTCTCGATGACGATGCCCGAGAACTCGTCGTCCACGTCGATCATGACGTCTTCGATGGGCTCCATCTTCTCGCCGTTGGGGCCTTCCTGGAAGACCACGCGCGGACGCGAGATCGAGACCTCGAAGCCTTCGCGACGCATGTTTTCGATCAGAACGCCCAGCTGCAGTTCGCCACGACCCGCAACCTCATAGGCGTCGCCGCCTTCGGTGGTGGTGACGCGGATGGCGACGTTGGCTTCGGCTTCCTTCAGCAGACGGTCGCGGATGACGCGCGACTGAACCTTGTCGCCTTCGCGACCGGCCAGCGGGCTGTCATTGACCGAGACGGTCATGGAGATGGTCGGCGGATCGATGGGTTGAGCGGGAAGCGCGTCGACGACTTCCATGGCGCACAGGGTGTCGGCCACGGTGGCCTTGGACATACCGGCGATGGCGACGATGTCGCCCGCTTCCGAACCCTCGTCCAAGGCCTGACGCTTCAGGCCGCGGAAGGCCAGCACCTTGGTGATGCGGCCGCGCTCGATTTCCTTGCCTTCACGGTCCAGGGCGTGGATCGCCATGCCGGGCACGGCCTTGCCGCTCTCGATACGGCCGGTCAGGATGCGACCCAGGAACGGGTCGCTTTCGATCAGCACGTTCAGCATTTGGAACGGCTTGTCTTTGTTTTCTTGAACCTTCGGCGGCGGGACGTGATCGACGATCAGGTCGAACAGCGGGGCCAGGTTGTCGTTGGGCTGGTTCAGATCCATCGTCGCCCAGCCGTTGCGGCCCGAGGCGTAGATGTGCGGGAAGTCCAGTTGCTCGTCCGTCGCGCCGATGGCGGCGAACAGGTCGAAGGTCTCGTTGTGCACGCGGTCCGGATCGGCGTGGGCGCGGTCGACCTTGTTGATGCACAGGATCGGGCGCAGGCCCATCTTCAGGGCCTTGGTCAGGACGAACTTGGTCTGGGGCATGACGCCCTCTTCGGCGTCAACCAGGATGACGCAGCCGTCCACCATGCCCAGGATCCGCTCGACTTCGCCGCCGAAGTCGGCGTGGCCGGGGGTGTCGATGATGTTGATGCGGGTTTCGCCGGCCTTGCCGTTCCAGAGCACCGAGGTGCACTTGGCCAGGATGGTGATGCCGCGTTCCTTTTCCTGGTCGTTCGAGTCCATGGCGCGCTCGGTCGTCGCCTCATTGGCTCGGAAGACGCCGGACTGGGCCAGAAGTTGGTCCACCAGGGTCGTCTTCCCGTGGTCGACGTGGGCGATGATGGCGACGTTGCGCAGGTTCATTTGATAATCGCGAAAAGGCGCGGCCGGGATGCAGGCGGCCGCTGGTCATGAAAAGGCATGCAGGGAGCGCGCGCCTCTTACAGGCATGTGGACGGAAAGACCAGAGCAGGCGTTCAGACGCCTGACGTCGCCTTACCGATATTTCATTCCCCAGGTCGCATCTGCGAAGGATGGCGGCCCCCTCTATTCCCGTGACGGCATGACCGTTCAGGAATGGAGAAGACAATGTCGGCCTTGTTGGGAATAATGATTGCGGGTCTTCTGGCGACAGGGACTGCGCCGGAAATGCGGGTGGACGCCCGCGATCTCGCAATGGCTCGCCCGGGCGACGCAGCGGTCCTGGCCCAGCGTATTCAGGCGGCGAGCCGAACCTGGTGCGCCCGCTATCGCGGCGTTCTGACGCCGAACGACATGGGCATGCCCAGCGTCTGCGAGCGTGAGATGAAGCGTCGCGCCTTTTATCAACTGCCCCGGGAACAGCGTCGCCTCTTCGTGCTGGCGGGGGGACGGCGGGCGTTGGACGGGGCCTAGAGGCGGCGGATCATATAGCGGGCGTCGGCGCCATAGCTGGCCAGCTTGGCCGCCATGCCCGACGCCGCGTGTTCTGCAAACCCGTGCCGACGCCAGAAATCCACAGCGTCGTTGACCGCGACCAGAGCGATGGCGGGCCAGCCGTCCTCGGCTGCCTGTTGCGCCAGTTGCTCTACGACAGCGCTCGTGGCTCCGCCGCCCCGCGCCTGGGGGTGCAGGGCCAGGTCGTGAAGATAGATCAGGTCCGGATCGGCCGGCAGGCCCTCGATCACCGTGTTCAGCGGCGGCGCGCTGTCGGCCCGCCACGGATAGGCTATCAGATAGCCCCTGGCCGGGGCCTCGCCATACGCCAGCACGAAACAGCCGCGCGGATAAAGCGCCAGCCGGTTCTGGAAACAGGCCCGGTCCTCGAAATGATCGGGAAAGGACAGGCGGGCGACCTCGACCACGGCGTCGATGTCGGCCGGCCGCATGGGGCGCCAGTCTAAGCCGGGCAGCGCGTGTTCAGCTCCGCTTTCTGGAAGCGCCATCGGATGATCCTCTCCTGACCGTCCAACACGCCTTCGATCCGGGCGTTCAGGACATCGCCTTCCCGTTCATAGACGACGCGCTTGGGAAAGTCGTCGTCCGCCGCCTGTTCGAACACCACACGGCTCGGGCCGGAGGCGACGACCGGAAACATCGTCGGGGCCTGTCCCTCGGGATGGGCGAAATAGGCCAGGGGCGCCGCCGGGGTCGGATCGACCGGAGCGATGCGCGACAGCTCCCACCCCGCCCGGCCGCCGCGCACGGTCAGGGATGTCCCCAGCATCAGGTTCAGACGCGGATCGGTCCAAGTCTCGGACACTTCGCGCCCAGATTCGCAGGACAGCCAATAGCCGGCCATCCAGCCTAGGTCGGGGCGCAGGTCGGGGGCCTCCTGAAGGGCGGCGGCGAGAAGCAGCGGGGTCAGCATGGTCGGTTTCCCTCTCCGGTCGATAGCGGCAGGCTAGGCCGCTTGCGGTCCCGCCGGCTTGTAGGTTTGCGACGCGATGGCCCGGGCCAGGGCCTGCTGCTCTCGCGCCCAGTCAGTGGCCGTGCAGCCCAGGAAACGCCGGAAGTCGCGCGCCATCTGCGGCTGATCGAAATAGCCGGCCTCCAGCCCCGCTTCGAGCCAGCCCTCGGTCTCGCCATCCGGCTGGGCCGCGTGGTCGAACACGCGACGAAAGCGAAATATGGACCGCAGCAGGCGGGGCGAGACGCCGACGCGGTCGGCGAAGCGCCGCTGAAGCGTCCGTCGCTCCCCCGACGACCGAGGCAGTGCAGGCCGCTCGGCGGCGGCGGCATCGACCTCGGCGCGGACCATCGGATCGATCATCCAATTCGCGTGCTGCTTCTGGTGGGTCAGCCAGGTGACGAAGGCCGCCGCCTGCCCCGCCGGATCGCCCTTTGGCGGATCGAACCCGGCCAGGCGCTCGACCATATCCAGCCGTCGGTCGGTCGCCTCGCTCAGCGGCCGCCCCAGAAAATCCCGCGCCCCGTCGGGCTCGAACCGGACGGAGACCAGTTCGGTCGGGCCTGTCGGTTTCATGGCCAGGGGCCGGGTCATCTGGCCGGCGAACAGGGCCGAGGGCTGCAGGCGGAACACGCCGTCGTGATCCTGCTCGGCGTAGGGAGCGCCGAGGTCGAACACCAGTTCGGGACAGCCGTCAGGGGCGATGCGCTGGATCGTGGAGGTGGGATCGGGGGCGGCGTAGGTCCAGATGACGCGGACGAAGGGCCGCAGCGCCGGCGGCGGCGCGAACTCTTGATACCGGTCCTCCCCCGAGGCCACCTCAGTTGACCTTGGACGGGTCCGGCGGCGGGGCGGGCAGGGCGGCGACCGGCACCCCGTCCTCCTTCAGCTTCTTCACCTCGGCGGGCGTGGCCTCGCCATAGATTTCGCGCTTTTCAGACTTGCCCTCGTGGATGTCGCGGGCCTCGCGGGCGAACGCATCGCCCACATAGTCGAAGTTCGCCTCCACATGGGCGCGGACCTGCTGCGCCGCCGCCATCATCATGGTCTGCATCCGGGCGGCCACATCGGGCGTGGTCGCCGTTTTCCGCGTCCCGCTGACCGCCGGGGCCATGACCGCCTTCTGCACCGCTCGCGAGCCGCAGAACGGGCATTCGACCAGGCCCCGCGCCGCCTGGTCGTCATAGTCGGAGGACGAGCCGAACCAGGCCTCGAAACCGTGGGCTTGGTCGCAGTTCAGGGCGTATCGGATCATGAGCGCATCAAGGAACAGGCAGGAAGTCGCGGTCGTGGGTCAGGGCCGGCACCGCCGCCCGCGCCCTGGCCACCGCCTCCATGTCCAGCTTCGCCGTTAAGATGCAAGGCTCGTCGTGATCCGCCTTGGCCAGAATCTCGCCCCAGGGGCCGACCACGGTCGAACGGCCCCAGGTGCGGCGGCCGTCCTCGTGCAGTCCGCCCTGGGCCGGGGCGAGGACGAAGGTGCCGGTCTCGATGGCGCGAGCGCGCAACAGGGTCTCCCAGTGGGCCTCGCCGGTCGGCGCCGTGAAGGCGGCCGGAACGGCGATCATCGCCGCTCCGGCCTTGGCCAGTTGGCGGTGCAGATGGGGAAAACGGATGTCGTAGCAGATGGTCAGGCCCAGCCGGCCCCAGGGGGTGTCGGCGACCGCCGCCCCGTCGCCGGGCCGCACCGTCGCGCTCTCGCGGTATCGCTCGCCATTGGGCAGATCGACGTCGAAGACGTGCAGCTTATCGTATCGGGCGACGATGCCGCCGGACGCATCGACCAGCAGCGACCGGTTGGCCGCCCGTCCGTCGCCGGCGTGGCCCGACTTGACGATGGCCGAGCCGATGAGCAGCCAGATGCCCAGTTCCGCCGCCAGCCGTCGCAAGCCCAGAACGGCGACATCGGCCGTCTCGTCGGTGATCACGGCGTCGCGGCGGTCGCGGCGCTGTTCCAGGACATTGGTCCCTTCGGGCGTCAGAACGAATTTCGCCCCTCCGGCCGCCGCCTCGCGGATCAGGGGCTCGACATGGGCCAGGGCCGCCTCCGCCGTCGCCGGCGTGCGGGTCTGGATCAGGGCGATGTCGAGCCCGCCGCTCATGGATCAGGCCGCCAGAAGCGGGTCGAGCTTGCCGTCACGGTCCAGGGCGTGGATGTCGTCCGAGCCGCCGACGTGGGCTCCGCCGATGAAGATCTGCGGGAAGGTCATGCGCCCGCCCGACTTCTCGACCATCTCGGCCTTCTTCTCGGGGTCGTTGGAGGCGACGATCTCGGTATAGTCGACGCCCTTCTTCTTCAGCAGCGCCATGGCGCTGTAGCAATAGGGGCAGCCGGGCTTGGTGTAGATGACGACGTCGGCCAAATCAGAACTCCAGATAAGGGGCCCACGGCACGGCGTGGGGCGGTTTGGATCTACATAGTCAGTTCACGGGCGTTTCGCACCCGTGCGATCACGGCCAGGTCGACGGCCCGGGCGCCGGCTTCGAGCAGCGCGCGGGCGCAGGCCTCGCCGGTCGCGCCCGTGGTCAATACGTCGTCGATCAGAAGGATGCGCCGTCCCTTGATCCTGCGACGTCCGGCCTCGGTCGCGGCGAAGGCCTTCTTGACGTTCAGCCGCCGTCCCCGCCGGCTCTTGCCGCCCTGGCTGTCGGTGTGGGTGGTGCGGACCAGGGCGTCCGGCAGATAGTCCAGCCGGGCCTGGCGAGCCAGGGGACGGGCGACCTCGGCCGCCTGATTGAAGCGCCGCGACAACAGGCGAAACGGGTGCAGGGGCACGGGAACCACGGCGTCGGCCTCCTCGGTCAGATCGGCTGCGGCCCGGCCGATCCAGCGGGCGAACAGGGGGGCGAACTGCTGCTGGTCGCCGTGCTTGAACCGCAGGATCAGACCGCGCGAATGGTCGTCGTACAGGCAGGCGGCGCGCGCCCTCTGGAACCTGTAGGGCTGGGCGATACAGGCGGCGCAGCGGGTCTCGGCGAAGGCGCCGCCGTCGAATTCGAAGGCCGCGCCGCAGCCGTCGCAGACCGGCGCCTCCAGGAATTTGATCCGGCTCCAGGCGTCGGGGGTCAGACCCGCCGCCGCCGTCGCCTCGCGGCTGTCATGGGCCAGGGGCGGCAGGACCAGATCGGCCAAGCCGCGCCCCACATCGCGTAACTGGCGCCCGGCCCCTTCCCAGGCGCGCCGCCAACCCCCATCCTGCACATCCATGACCGCCTCCCCCGAAGCTCCGCCCCGCATTTTCGACGCCCGCCGACGTGAGGCCCGTCTGGCCCGCGCCGCCGACCGGCTGAGCCAGGCCGACTTCCTGCACGTCCGGGCGGCCGAGAATGCTGCGGGCAGCCTGGAGGCCATCCTGCGCGAGTTTCCGGTCGCGGTCGACCTTTCGGCCCATTCCGGCCCGTTCGCCCAGGCCCTGGCGGGCAGCGACGCCGCCGGGCGTGTGGGGTCGGTTGCGACCCCGACCGGTCTGGCCGAACGCGCCGCGCCGGGCGCCGCCGCCCTGCCGCTGGCGGATGAGTCCACCGATCTGATCGTCTCCCTGCTCAGCCTGCACTGGGCCAACGACTTGCCCGGCGCCCTGGCCCAGATCCGGCGCGCCCTGAAGCCGGACGGTCTGTTCATCGGCACCCTGTTCGGCGCCGGCACGCTGAAGGAGCTGCGTTCTGTCCTGACCGAGGCGGAATTGGCCGAGCGCGGCGGCGCGCAGGCGCGGGTCTCGCCTTTCGCCGACGGCTATGACGGCGCGGCCCTGTTGCAACGGGCCGGCTTCGCCCTGCCGGTGTCGGACGTGGACCGGTTCACCGTCCGCTATCCTGATCTGTTCGCCCTGGTCCGCGACCTGCGCGCCATGGGCGAGACCAATGTGCTGCACGGCCCGATCCGTCCCCTCAGCCGCGCCGTCGTCGCTCGGGCCGCGCGCCTGTACGCCGACCGCCACGGCGACGCCGACGGCCGCATCCCCGCCACCTTCGAGATCATCCATTTGGCCGGCTGGAAACCACACGAAAGCCAGCAGAAGCCGCTGGCGCGGGGCTCGGCCAAGGTCCGGTTGGCGGACGCGCTGGGCGTGAAGGAAATGACCGGCGACGAGATCGACTGAGCGCCCGTCAGGCCGTAAGAGCGGCGCAAATTTTCTACATGTGTCTATCGTTCCAGCCGCCGGCGAACGCCGGACCGCTGATCTCAATCCAAAAATCGCCATCCCAACGGCAGACAAGCGCGGCCTTATGAAATGTGTCATTGGGTGATGGGGCGTGTGCCCAAGACGAGTTATCAGGACGCCAACAAAATTTCTGGTACTGGCGAAGCGTGGGTATCAATGGGAACGTTCAGGAGGGCTTCAGGTGGATATCAGGCCATTCCTGCTGCTAGTCGCGCTATATCTCGTGATGTTTTTCTGTAATGGGAGCTCCATGGCTGTGTATTCCGCCATGAGAAACAAATTGCACTCTAACGACATAAGCGCCTTATTCAATATAATTGCACCATTCCGAGTTTGGTCTCTTTTTGTAGGGTTGGCGATATCAACAGTATTTAGTCTCTCGCCTTATAAGCCGATTATGTTTGTATTGGTGGCGTTCGCTCCGCTAATTTTCTTAGGCTTCTACGATATGTGGAAGACCGAGAAAATTGGGCGCGATTTATTTGACGGACAGAATCATTAGGCTCGGCCCACCGCGTCGAGGAGGCCGACTCAGCCCTTTATGGCGTCCGAAATCTTCTGCATCGTCCGGCTGTAGCTGCCCTCGTTCGATCCACCGATGGCGGCCAGACCGCTGATGATGACCAGCACGATCAGGGCGCAGATCAGGCCGTATTCGATGGCGGTGGCGCCGTCGTCGTCGGAGATGAAGCGGGCGATGAAACGTCTCATGGCCGGCCTCCCTGGTCGGCGTTGATCAGAGCAGGTCGCGCAACCAGGCGACCAGGGGTTCGTCCGCCGGCGGCATGGGATAGTCCGAAAGCTTGTCCGGTTTCACCCAGGCCAGGCCGTCGTGTTCACGCGCCGTGACCACGCCGTCCCACCGTCGGCACAGATACAATGGCATCAACAGGTGAAAGGAATCGTAAGCGTGGCTGGCGAAGACGAAGGGCGCCAGGCAGGATTCGCTGACGGTGACGCCCAGTTCCTCGCGCAGTTCGCGGATCAGGGCCGCCTCGGGCCGTTCGCCGGGCTCGACCTTGCCGCCCGGAAACTCCCACAGGCCGGCCAGCTTCTTGCCCTCGGGACGTTTGGCGATCAGCACCCGCCCGTCGACATCGATCAGGGCGACGGCGACCACGAGGACGGTGGGAAGCGGCGTCTCGGTCACGACCGATAATCGCCGTTGATCTCGATATAGCCCTTGGTCAGGTCGCAGGTCCAAACCGTGGCCGAGGCGCGGCCCGCGCCGACATCGACGGTGATGTCGATCTCGGGGTTCTTCATATAGGCGGTCATCTTGGCCTCGTCGTAGGTCGGGGACGGGGCGCCGTCGATGGCGGCCTGGTGCGGCCCGAATTTGATCGCCAGACGGTCGCGATCCACGGGCTCCTCGGTCTTGCCCACAGCCATGACGACCCGGCCCCAGTTGGCGTCCTGGCCGGCGATGGCGGTCTTGACCAGGGGGCTGTCGGCGATGGACTTGGCCAGTTTGCGGGCCGAGGCGGGGCTGGCGGCGCCGTCCACCGTCACCTTGACGAATTTGGTCGCCCCCTCGCCGTCGCGCACCAGCTGGTGCGCTAGATCCAGCATCACCCTGTCCAGGGCGGCCGAGAAACTCTTCAGGCGCCGGTCGCCGACCCGGCCGATGCGCGGCGCGCCCGAGGCGCCGGTGGCGAACAGCAGGGCGGTGTCATTGGTCGAGGTGTCGCCGTCCACCGTCACGCTGTTGAAGGTGGTGCGGACGTGCAGGCCCAGCAGGGCCTTCAGCACGTTCGGATGGATGTCGGCGTCGGTGACGATGAAGGCCAGCATGGTCGCCATGTCCGGCGCGATCATGCCCGACCCCTTGGCGATCCCGGCGATCCGGACCTTGTAGCCCTCGATCTCGGCCTCGGCGTAGGAGCCCTTGGGGAAGGTGTCGGTGGTCATGATGCCGCGTCCGGCCCGGGCCCACTGCTCGGACGGATGGACGTCGGCGTCCAGGCCGTGTTCGATCTCGGGCAGTTTGGATACGATCTTCTTTTCGTCCAGCACCACGCCGATGACGCCGGTCGAAGCCAGCATGACGTCGCGCTGGCGACAGCCGAACCGTTTGGCGACCTCTGAGGCGGCGCGCCGGGCGGCGTCGGCGCCGGCCTTGCCGGTGAAGGCGTTGGCGCAACCGGCGTTGACCACCAGGGCCCGCACGTCCTTGCCGCCCTCGGCGCCGCCCAGATGTTTCTTGCACCAGTCGACCGGCGCCGAGCCGATCTTGTGGCGGGTGAAGACCCCGGCGCAGCTGGTGCCGCGCGCGAACCGGAAGACCACCAGGTCGTCGCGCTCATGCTTGTAGAAGCCGGCGCGGGCGGTGGCGATCTCGACCCCGCCGATGGGCGGAATGGTCGGGAAGGGCACGGCCAGGGGCGAGATGGCCAGGCCCGGCTTGCCGGCGGCCGGGGCGGGCGCGGCGGCGGGTTCGGCCGGGCGGGTGGCGCGCTTCAGGGCGGTGGCGAAGGGGTCCAGCGCCTTTTCGAACGCCTGTTCGATCTTCTGGCCGGTGGTCGAGGGGGGCTTGGTCATGTCATGCGGCCGGAGCAGGAGCGGAGGTCGGTGAAGGGGCGGCGGGTGCGAGGGGCTGGGCCGAAGCCGGTTCCTGATCCTGTCCGGCGCTCTCGCCCGACAGCAGGACATCGACCTTGGCCTTGCCGCGCAACTGCTCCAACAGTTGCCGAACGCCTTCATAGGTCAGATAGCGGACGATCTGGGGCCGCGCCTGTTCCAGCGTCGGCGGGCTTTCCTTGCGCCGGTCCTCGACCCGCAGCACGGCCCAGCCGCCCTCGGTCTGGAACGGGCCGACCGTCGAGCCCGCCGGTCGATCACGCAGCGCCCCGGCATAGGCCTGTGGCATGACGTCCAGGGTTGAATAGCCCAGGTCCCCGCCGGAAAACCGCGTCGCCTCGTCCACGGACCGTTCCATGGCCACGGCCTCGAAACTGGCGCCCTGGCCCAGGATGCCGACCACGGCCTCGGCCTCGGCCTTGGTGCGCGACAGGATCAGGCGGACGCGGATTTCCTCCGACGTCTTCGCCAGGCGCAGCTGCTCATTATACAGGGTCTGGACGGCCGCGTCGGAAATGGCGCCGTTGACGACGCTCTCCACCAGCATGTCGCCCAGAATTCTTTCGCGTGTGGCCTCCAGCCGCCGTTGAGCCAGCGGCGAGGCGTCCAGGCGACGGCGTTCGGCCTCCCGCGCCAGCAGTTTCTGGTCGATCACCTCGTCCAGAACCCGGCGGAACAGGTCTGAGGTCACGTCCAGCGGTTCGCCTTCGCCGACCAGGCCTTGAGCCACAGCCTCGCGCTTCACGTCGGAGGCCCAGACGGTCTCGTCCTGGACCTTGGCCACCGCGCGGTCGCCCGGTTGCGGCGCCTGATCGCCGCCGCCGCCGCTCGAACAGGCGGACATCGTCAGCACCGCGGCCAGAACCACGATGGAAAACAAGCCTGAAACTCGCGGAAAAGGGGTCAAGAGGGCGCTCCGTCGAAGGCGGCCGAAAGCCCCTCGCGTTGACAGGGGTTAGGCCGGTGCTTAAGTCCCGCCTGCGCCCAAGTCGAGGGGTTTTGATCGTCTGCGCGGCCCTTCGCGCGCGCCAGTTCCGGCGCATCGGGGCCGCCATCGGTTCGGGCCCCTCTCGCGGCGTCCGTACCGCCGCCCTTCTCGGGATTTCCAGAGCCGCTCAGCTCGCAGACGCTCGACCGCTTACCGGATCCAATATGCTCGGCTTCGCCAAGAAACTTTTCGGCTCTTCCAACGACCGCAAGGTCAAGGCTTTCCAGGACCACGCCCAGCGCATCAATGCGCTGGAGCCCAAGTTCGCCGCCCTGTCGGACGACGAGCTGCGGATGATGACCGACGCCTTCCGGGATCGTCTGGCCAATGGCGAGACCCTGGACAAGATCCTGCCCGAGGCCTTCGCCGTCGTGCGCGAGGCGTCCAAGCGGGTGCTGGGCCAGCGTCAGTATGATGTTCAGCTGGCCGGCGGCATGATCCTGCACGAAGGCGGCATCGCCGAAATGCGGACCGGCGAGGGCAAGACCCTGGTCGCCGTGGCTCCCGTCTATCTGAACGCCCTGCCCGGCAAGGGCGTGCACGTCATCACCGTCAACGACTATCTGGCCCGCCGCGACGCCGAGACCATGGGCAAGGTCTATCGTTTCCTGGGCCTGGAAGTGGGCGTCATCGTCAACGGCCTGAGCCAAGGCCAGCGTCAGGCCGCCTACGCCGCCGACGTGACCTACGGCACCAACAATGAGTTCGGCTTCGACTATCTGCGCGACAACCTGGTCTATGACCGGCGCGAGATGGTGCAGCGCCCGCACAATTTCGCCATCGTCGATGAAGTCGACTCCATCCTGATCGACGAGGCGCGCACGCCTCTGATCATCTCGGGCCCGACCGAGGACCGTTCGGACCTGTACAAGATCCTGGACGGCCTGATCAAAGAGCTGATCAAGGACAAGGACGCCTATGAGCTCGACGAGAAGCAGAAACAGGTCCTGCTGACCGAACTGGGCTCGGAACGTATGGAAGAAGCGCTGGAAAGCGGCGGGCATTTCGCCGCCGACACCACCGGCCTGTACGACGCCGCCAACATCAGCCTGGTCCACCACGCCAACCAGGCCCTGCGCGCCAACACCCTGTATCAGCGCGACAAGGACTATATCATCAAGGGCGGCGAGATCGTCCTGATCGACGAATTCACCGGCCGCATGATGACCGGCCGCCGCCTGTCCGAAGGCCTGCACCAGGCCATCGAGGCCAAGGAAGACGTCAAGATCCAGCCCGAGAACCAGACCCTGGCCTCGGTGACGATCCAGAACTATTTCCGCCTGTACGAGAAGCTGTCGGGCATGACCGGCACGGCCGCGACCGAGGCCCAGGAGTTCGGCGACATCTACAAGATGGACGTGCTGGAGGTGCCGACCAACCGGCCGATCCAGCGCAAGGACTATGACGACGAGGTCTATCGGACCCACGCCGAAAAGAACCAGGCCATCGCCAAACAGATCGCCGAATGCCACCTGGCGGGCCAGCCCATCCTGGTCGGCACCGTCTCGATCGAGCGTTCGGAACAGCTGTCGGACCTGCTGAACAAGTACGAATACAAGGTCGAGGTCTCGCGCAAGCTGAAGCCGCAGTACGAAGGCAAGGCCAAGGAAGCCGAGAAGATCGGCGACGCCGCCTATGACATCACCTACGAAACCAAGCTGCGCGGCATCCCGCACTCCGTCCTGAACGCGCGCCAGCACGAGCAGGAGGCCTATATCGTCGCCGACGCCGGTCTGCCGGGCGTGGTGACCATCGCCACCAACATGGCCGGCCGCGGCACCGACATCCAGCTCGGGGGCAACCTCGAGATGAAGATGCAGAAATGGCTGCTGGAACAGCGCAACATGGCCGTCGAGGTCACCCACGAGATGGAGCAGGCGCAGGAGATCCAGTACAAGGCCGACATCGCCGTTCAGAAGAAGATCGCCCTGGACGCCGGCGGCCTGTTCGTCCTGGGCACCGAACGCCACGAGAGCCGCCGGATCGATAACCAGCTGCGCGGCCGCACCGGCCGCCAGGGCGACCCCGGCACCTCGAAATTCTATCTGTCCTGCGAGGACGACCTGCTGCGCATCTTCGCCGGCGACCGTCTCGACTCGATCATGAAGACCTTTGGCGTGGCCGAGGGCGAGGCCATCACCCACCCCTGGCTGAACCGCGCCATCGAGACCGCCCAAAAGCGGGTCGAGACCCGCAACTACGACATCCGCAAGAACCTGCTGAAGTACGACGACGTCGTGAACGACCAGCGCAAGGCCGTGTTCGAGCAGCGCCAAGAGTTCATGGACTCCGAGGACCTGTCGGAACTGGTCGGCGACTTCCGCCGCGACGTGGTGTCCGACCTGGTCGAACGCTACATGCCGCCCAAGGCCTATGCCGAACAATGGGACATCGACGGCCTGGACGAAAAGGTCCGCACGACCCTGGGTCTGGAACTGCCGCTGCACGACTGGGCCGCCGAGGAAGGCGTGTCGAACGAGGAGATCGAAGAGCGCCTTCTGGCCGCCGCCGACGCCCGCGCCGCCGAACGTCTGGAACAGATCGGCGCCGCCCAGACCCGCGGTCTGGAAAAGCAGTTCATGCTTCAGATGATCGACATGCAATGGCGCGAACACCTGGTCCATCTGGACCATCTGCGCGGCGTCATCGGCCTGCGCGGCTACGGCCAGCGCGATCCGCTGAACGAGTACAAGACCGAGGCCTTCTCGCTGTTCGAGAACCTGCTGTACGATCTGCGCCACAATGTCACCCGCTGGCTGATGACGGTCGAGTTCCGCTTCCAGCCGCCGCCGGAAATGCCCGAGTTCCAGGAAATCCACCTGAACCCCGGCACTGGCGAGAACGAGATGGCCAATCCGGCCGCGCAAAATCCGGAAGGCCAGTTGATCGGCGACGATCGCGCCAAACTGCCGGTCGAGGCCCTGCCGCCCGGCTGGGAAATGACCGGCCGCAACTCGCCCTGCCCCTGTGGCTCGGGCCGCAAGTTCAAACACTGCCACGGGGCGCTGGTCTAAGCGCCGCGGACGAAACAATGGGGCGCTGGTCTAAACGCCCCGTCCCGATGTGGCGCCAGAGCGGCCCCGGATTTCGATCCGGGGCCGTTTTGTTTAGGTCAGCAGCGCCTTCAGCACCCCGTCCAGCACCGGCCGCCCGCGCGGCGTGGCGACCAGCCGGCCATCGACAACCGTCAGGAAACCGTCAGCGACCAATGCCGTCGTCGGCGCGGCGCCGACCGACAGCCCCAGGTCCGCCAGTAGCCCGACCGGCGCGCCCTCGACCGTGCGCAGGCCCAGCAGCAGCCGTTCCTCGGCCGCGCCCGGCGCATCCAGCCGCTCCGTCTCCGCCCAGGGCGTTTCCGCGCCGACTCCGGCCACATAGTCGGCGATCCGGCGGTGGGCGACGGTGGCGGTGCGCGTCCCGTCCAGCGTCAGCCGCCCGTGGGCGCCGGGCCCCAGACCCAGATAGTCACCGCCGCGCCAGACATGCAGATTGTGCGCCGACCGGGCGGCGACGCCGCGTGCATGGTTGGACACCTCATAGGCGTCGAAGCCGGCGGCCTCGAGCACGGTCTGGGTGGTCTCGTACAGGGCTGCGGCCTGATCCTCGTCCGGCGGGATCAGGGTTCCGCGCGCCAGGGCCCGGCCGAAGGCGGTCGTGGGCTCCAGGGTCAGCTGATAGGGCGAGACATGCTCGAACCCCATGTTTAGGGCCGCGCCCAGCTCAGCCGCCCAGTCGGTCGGGGTCTGGCCCGGCCGGGCGTAGATCAGGTCGATGGACAGGCGCGAAAACGCCCGCCCGGCTAGAGCGACCGCGCGTCGCGCCTCGGCCGCCGAATGGTCACGCCCCAGGAACCGCAGCGAGGCGTCGTCCAGCGCCTGCACCCCCATGGAAAGCCGGTTCACGCCAGCCCCCGCCAGTGCGGCGAACCGGGCCGCCTCGGCGTCGGTCGGATTGGCCTCCAGCGAAATCTCGATCGCCCCCGCCGGGGGGAACAGATCGCGCGCCTGGGCGATGATCCGCGCCACGGCCTCGGGCGCCATCAACGACGGCGTGCCCCCGCCGAAGAAGATCGACGCCAGCCGGCGCGGTCCGGTCAGCGCGCGCTGCGCCCGCATGTCGGCCAGGATCGCCTCGACCAGTCCCGCCTGTTCCTCGACCCGCCCCCGGTCGCGCACGACGTTGAAGTCGCAATAGGGACAGATGCGCGCACAATAGGGCCAGTGGACATACAGGCCGACGTCCGTCCCGGGGTCGAGGGAATCAGTCAATCAAGGCGGCCCGCAGCTTGGCGAAGGCGCGGGTGCGGTGGCTGATCGCCTCCTTGGCCGCCGGCTCCATCTCGCCGAAGGTCAGGTCGCCACCCTCAGGAATGAAGATGGGGTCATAGCCGAAGCCCCGATCGCCGCGTGGCGGGAAGGTCAGCCGGCCATGGACCACCCCCTCGACCACCACGCAGGGACCGCCCGGCCAGGCCACGGCCAGGGCCGAGGTGAACCAGGCGGCGCGGTCCGTCGCCCCGATCTCCTCCAGCCGCTCCTCGACCTTCTTCATCGCCACGGCGAAATCCTTGCCCGGTCCGGCCCAGCGGGCGGAGAAGATCCCCGGCGCCCCGTCCAGCGCCGCGACCGACATCCCCGAGTCGTCGGCCAGGGCGACCTCGCCCGACCGTTCGGCGGCGTGGCGCGCCTTCAGCATGGCGTTGCCGGTAAAGGTGGTCTCGGTCTCGTCCGGTTCGGGCAGATTCAACTGTCCGGCGGTGAGGATCTCGTAATCTTCACCAAGAAGGGCGGCGATTTCGGGGACCTTGCCGGGGTTGTGGGTCGCGGCGACGATCCGCATCCCCTTGATAAGTTTGAGATTCATCGACGATCACGCCCCTGAAACAGTCTATTGCCAAAGTTTAATATCGTTAAACGATATGTAACGTGCTTTTTCGTACCGCACGGCCTATCTATTGATCGTCAGAAACGGGGGCTGCAACGTTCTGACCTTCCGGAAAACCCGGAATGATCGTGCGGAAAACAAAACCAACGGGCGATAATCGCCCAGAACAAAACGACGGAGAACCACAATGCATACGATGAACCTCTCGCTCTTCCTGGACAAGGTCGGCGCCGCTTTCGTCAACACGGTCCTGATCGCCGCCCTGCCGACCGCCCTGGTCGCCATCCTGGTTCAAGCCTTCTGATCGAGCCCAAGTCCACCCTTGTTTCGATCATGAGAGCTTTGACGACCTTGAAGAAGATCGCGATGTATAGAGCTGCGCGTGGGTTCGCCGGACCCCGCGCGGCCGCCTCGCCCCTCCTTCCGATCTGAGACCCCCTGATCATGCGCCTGCTCCCGCCGCGAAATCCGCTGAAGCGAGACGCGGCCTCGGTTCCGACGGGGGCGCGCACGATCCCGACCCTGCTGAAATCCCTGGGCGTTCTGACCGCTCCCCTCAGGGCCATGGGGCCCGGCTCCGTTTCCAGCGTGCTGAAGGTGGCGCTGGACGTGGCCTATATTCTGCTCTGGCTGATCACCGGCCTGCTGCTGCTGCTGCTGATCGCCGCCGTCTTCATCCCCCTGGACAATGTGAACATCACCGTCAGCGGCGACGAAGGCGGACGGCAACTGCCGCTGACGCGCACCCTGCTGCTGTTCGGTCTGGGCGCGGCGACCGCCTATTTCGGCGGCTTCATGCTGATCCTGCGCAGTCTGCGCCATATCTTCCGCACCCTGACCATGGGCGACCCCTTTCATCCCGCCAATGTCCGCCGGCTGCGCCAGATCGGTCTGATCCTGGCGGTCGTGACCGGCGGGGTCTGGCTGGCCCAGGGCGTCGTCGCCGCCCGACTGGCGCCGGGGGTGATGGACCCCCAGGGGCTGGGCGAGCTGCTGACCCCCATATTCTCGGTCTTGATCGTCTTCGTCCTGGCGGAGGTGTTCCGCGAGGGCGCGCGCCTGCGCCGCGAATCCGAACTGACGATCTGACCCGTTTCCAGTAGGACCTCTCCATGGCCATCCGCGTCCAGCTTGATCGCGTCCTCGTCGAACGCCGCATGTCGCTGACCGAACTCGCCGACCGGGTGGGGGTGACGGTGGCCAATCTGTCGATCCTGAAGACGGGCAAGGCGCGCGCGGTGCGTTTCTCGACCCTGGACGCCCTGTGCCGCGAGCTGGAATGCCAGCCGGGCGACCTCTTGGTCCACGAACCCGGCCCGGGCGAGGCCTTCGAGGACGACGACGCGGCATGAAGCGCAAGGGCCCCGGCCGTGACGAGAACGGGCTGACGCCCGAGGACCGTCGCATCTGGAGCCGTATCACCGGAACGGTCGCCGCCCCCCGCAGCCGCAAGCCCGCCCGCGTCACCCCGGGGGCCGAGGCCCCGGCTCATCTGGTCGTGGCTCCGACCGAGCGTCCGCGTCCCCTGGCCAAGCCTTCGCACGCCCGGACCACGGCCGTCGCCAAACCGACCGAGCCGCGCCCCATCGGCAGCCGCCCCAAAGCCGCGCCGGAGGATCTGGAACCCCGCCGCAAACAGCGGCTGTCGCGCGAACGCGACCCGATCGAGGCGCGCATCGACCTGCACGGCTTCGGCCGGTTCGATGCCGAGGATCAACTGCGGGGTTTCCTGACAGCCTGCCAGGCGCGGGGGATGCGGGCGGTTCTGGTCATCACCGGCCAGGGACGGTTGGGCGGCGGTGTGATCCGCGCCTCGTTCGGGGAGTGGATGCAGGCGCCCGGCCTGCGTGGCGTGGTCTCCGGCTTCACCGTCGCCCACCAGAGGCACGGCGGAAACGGCGCCTTCTACGTCACGCTGAAGCGCCGGAGCTGAAGCAGGCCCTCGTCGCAGATAGACAAAGGCCCGCCCGCGACGGGCGCGAGCGGGCCTTCGGATGGGGCGAGCTGGGTCCGCCCTTGGCTTATTTCTTCGACAGGGCGCCGGCCAGGATGACGTCGATCTGCTTGCCCATATGTTCCGACAGGGCCTTGGCGTCCCACTCATCATAGGCGGCGCGGCGATAGTTCGACAGATAGGCGTCCCAGATCAGCTCGACCAACAGGCGGATGTCGGCGTCCTTGCTCAGTTCGCCCTTGGCGACGGCTTCCTGCAGGATGCCGCCGATGGCCAGCAGCAGGTTCTTGGTCGCGGCGCGGGCGCGCATTTCGGCGGCCAGGGGCTGGAACCAGGACCGGGCGACGATGGCCTGGAACAGGGGGAGTTGGTCCAGCGAGGAATGATAGCCGGCGCTCAGGGCGCCCAGCAGGCGCTGGCGCACCGGTTCGCCTTCGGGGGCGCCGGCCTCGACCACTTCGGCGAGACGCGACATGTCTTCGGTCAGGACAGCCTCGAACAGTTCGGCCTTGTCCTGGAAGTTGGCGAAGACGGCGCCGGTCGACATGCCGGCGCCCTTGGCGATGTCGCGGATCGTCGCCGGCTCATAGCCCCGCTCGGCGAACAGCGAGCGTGCGGCGTCCAGAACCTTCTGGCGAGTCCTGATCTTGGCGGCCTGGCGGCGGTTCAGACGGGGAGCGGCTTCGGTCGAGAGAACGGAATCGGTCATGAAATCAGGCTTTTACTCTACGCATTTTCGGAAGCCCTGACGGAGCCCGAAGTGGATTGGGTCGTCGCTTGAACTGTGGGGCGAGACGTTCTGACTCTTCACCCGCCAAACGCGCGATATCGAAGCAGGGCTTGCATCACGGAACCATGACGAAAATGGGTCGCGAACGCGGATGTGTGAGCTAAGGGCGTGAATTCTAAGCTTAACTGTTCTGGTTACCTGTCCCATTCTGGGGCATTCTCAACGCGCGGGTGGTTCTACTACGTCCCCCGGCGGGTATGGCGGCCTGAAATGTCGTGCGAAACTGATCCCGCTTCTCATGGATCGAGGCGAGCACCAGCCCCATGGGCACGCCCAGATCGACCAGGGTGTTCTCCGCCAGCTGCAGGCTGGCTTCGGTCGTTTCGGGCACAGCGTCTGTGACGCCCAAGGCATAGAGGCGCGCCGCATGCTGGTCGTCGCGGGCGCGGGCGATGATGATCAGGTCCTCTCGCAAGGCGCGGGCCGTGGTCACCACCTCGTCCACCTTGGTCGGGGCGTCCATGGTGACGATCAGGGCGCGGGTGGACAGGACGCCGCAATGGGCCAGCATCTCGGCGCGCCCCGCGTCGCCATAGAAGACGTCGAACCCGTCGCGGCGCCCGGCGGCGACGGCGGCGGCGTCGGTGTCCAGGGCGATGAACCTCTGATCGTGCGCCTTCAGCAGTTCCCCGATCAGTCGCCCGACCCGTCCGAAACCGACGATGATGACGGCGCCGTCATCCTGTTCGGGCGGCGCGGCGCCTTCCGGCGTGGTCGGCAAATCCGGGGCTTTTTCGCGCGACAGCCGCTGGCCCAGCATGGCCAGGAATGGAATGGAGAAGATGCTCAGGGTCGCCGACAGGGCCACGGTGCTGGTCAGGGCAGGGGGCGCGATCCCCTCGACCAGGCCGGTGGCGAAGACCACGAAGGCGAACTCGCCCGCAGGCGCCAGGACCAGGGCGGTCTCGATCGCCGGCCGCACGCCCAGCCCCCACAGCCGCGCCAGACCGAAGATGACCCCGGTCTTGACCACGGTGATGGCCAGGGCCAGGCCGAACAGCAGGACCGGATTGGCGGCGACCGCGCCGAGGTCCAGCCCCAGGCCGACGCCGACGAAGAAGACCCCCAGCAACAGGCCCTTGAACGGTTCGATCGAGACTTCGACCTCGCGCCGGAACTCGGTCTCGGCCAGCAGGACGCCGGCGACCAGGGCGCCGATACTCATGGACAGACCGCTGGCCTGTGCCGCCAGACCGGCGGCGACCACCACCAGCAGGCTGGCGGCGACGAACAGCTCGCCCCCTTGCGCCGACTTGCGCGCCCGCGCCACCGACCGGAACATGGGCCGCAGCACGACCCGGCCCAACAGGACCAGCAGGCCCAGGCCAATGGCGGCCGGCACCAGGGTGAACAGCGATCGCCCCAGCACCGCCGGATCCAGCGACCCGCCCGCCTGGGCGACCGCGGCCAGGACGCTGACGGTGATCAGGATCGGCGCGACCGACAGGTCCTGGGCCAACAGTATGGCGAAGGTCGAGCGGCCCACGGTTCCCTTCAGCCGCCCACTCTCGGCCAGAACCGGCATGACAATCGCCGTCGACGACAGGGCCAGGCCCATGCCCAGCACCGCCGCGCTGACCGGCGTCTGGCCCATCAGGACAAACAGGCCCGCCAGCACCAGGGTGCAGGCGACGACCTGCATCAGGCCCAGGCCGAAGACCAACCGCCGCATGGCGCGCAGCCGCTCCCACGACAGCTCCAGCCCGATCATGAACAGCAGGAAGGCGACGCCCAGCTCCGACAGCTGGGCCAGCTGGCCGGGGTCGCTGATGGTGAAATAGGACAGCCAGGGGACCGTGTCCGAGAACCGCGCCAGCCCGCTTGGCCCCAGCACCACCCCGGCCGCCAGAAAGCCCAGCACCGGGCTGATCTTCAGTCGGTTGACCAGGGGTACGATCACCCCGGCGGCCGCCAGGAAGACCACCAGATCCTTATAGTCCCCGCCGTGACCCTGCATCCGCCCTCCGTATTCGGCATCTGACCCCGAACCACCACCCGTGGCGAGAGGCCGGGCCCCTTTCATGAACTTTTTTTAAGGCGACAGCCCCGGCCTCAGGTCTAGGGTCCGCCCCGACCCGCCCGTTTCGGGGGTGGAGCCTAGGATAAAGTGATGAAAAGACTGCTTATCGGCGCGGCCGTCGGCGCCCTTCTGCTGCCTGCCAGCGCCGCTTTCGCCCAGGACGTCGATCACGACCACGCCTGTATCGACGAGACCTGTTCCATCGTCTCGCTGTTCTCGGGTGAAGAGAGCGCCGGCGGATGGAAGGGCGTGGACGCCCCCCGCTACGGAACCTGGGGCTTCGACATGGCCGGTCGCGACACCTCGGTGAAGCCCGGCGACGACTTCTTCCGCTACGCCAACGGCGCGGCGTTCGACAAGCTGGTCATCCCGTCCGACCGCACCAGCTACGGCTCCTTCGCCCTGCTGCGCGAACTGTCCGACAACCGGATGAAGGAACTGGTCCTGGGCCTGGCCGGCCGCACCGACCTGGCCCCCGGTTCGGACGAGGCCAAGGTGGCCGACGCCTATCGGTCCTACATCGACCAGGCCCGCGTCGATCAGCTGGACGCCCAGCCGCTGCAGCCCTATCTGGCCGCGATCCGCGCCGCTGACAGCCATGAGAAGATGGCCGTCTATATGGGCCAGACCGTCGGCCGCTTCGGCGGCTCCTTCTTCGGCAGCGGCATCACCATCGATGCGAAACAGCCGACTCGCTACGTCGTCTCCACCGGCCAGTCGGGCATCGGCCTGCCGAACCGCGACTATTATCTGGACGCCCGCTACGCCGATAAGAAAGAGAAGTACCAGGCCTATGTCGCCGACATGCTGGGCATGATCGGCTGGGCCAATCCGGCCGAGACCGCCGCCCAGATCGTGGCCCTGGAGACCCAGATCGCCGAGGCCCACTGGAGCCCGGTGGAGAACCGCAACCGCGACCGCACCTATAACGAATACACGATCGCCAAACTGGCCCAGGACGCGCCGGGCTTCGCCTGGCAGTCCTATTTCGACGCGGCCAAGCTGGGCGGCGTGCCGCGCCTGATCGTGCGTCAGGACACGGCCATGCCCAAGATCGCGGCCATCTACGCCGAGACCCCGGTCGCGCTGCTCCAGGCGTGGGAAGCCTTCCATACCGTCGACGACATGGCCCCCCTGCTGTCCCAGCGGTTCTCGGACGCCCAGTGGGGCTTCCGTTCGCGGGATCTGTCGGGCCAGCCCGAACAGCGCACCCGCGAGAAACGCGCCATCTCCTTCGCCGAGGGTTCGCTGGGCGAGGCGACGGGCCGGCTCTATGTCGCCCAGTATTTCCCGGCCGAATCCAAGGCCAAGATGGAAGAACTGGTCGCCAATCTGCGCACCGCCCTGTCGCACCGGATCGATAATCTGACCTGGATGGGCGACGAGACCAAGGCGGCGGCGCAGGAGAAGCTGCGCAAATTCACCGTCAAGATCGGCTATCCGGACAAGTGGCGCGATTATTCGGGCCTTGAGGTTCGCGCCGACGACCTGGTCGGCAACGCCGTGCGTCGCGGCCTGTTCGAATGGAACTATGACCTCGCCCGCCTGGACGAGCCGGTCGACAAGTCCGAGTGGGGCATGACGCCTCAGACGGTTAACGCCTATTATAACTCGGCCAATAACGAGATCGTCTTCCCGGCCGCCATCCTGCAGCCGCCCTTCTTCGATCCGAACGGCGATCCGGCGGTCAACTACGGCGGCATCGGCGGCGTGATCGGTCACGAGATCGGCCACGGCTTCGACGACCAGGGCTCCAAGTCCGACGGCGACGGCGTGCTGCGCAACTGGTGGACCCCGACCGACAAGGCCAATTTCGAGGCCCTGACCGCCCGCCTGGGCGCGCAATACGCCACTTATGAGCCGATCGCCGGCTACACCATCAACCCCGGCCTGACGATGGGCGAGAACATCGGCGACGCCTCAGGCGTGGCTGTGGGGCTGGAGGCCTACCGCCTGTCGCTGGCCGGCAAGCCCGCGCCGATCCTGGACGGCACGACCGGCGACCAGCGCTTCTTCTACGGCTGGGCCCAGGTCTGGCAGTCGAAGTACCGCGACGAAGCCCTGAAGCAGCAGGTCGCCACCGACCCGCACTCGGCGGCCCAGTTCCGGGTCATCGGCCCGCTGCGCAACGTCGACGCCTGGTACGACGCCTTCGACGTCGAGCCGGGGACCAAATACTATCTGACGCCGGAACAACGCGTCCGCATCTGGTAGGCGGCGCGTCTTCGAAAACGGAAAAGGCCGGGGTTCGCCCCGGCCTTTTTCATATGGAGACAGGGTGAAAAATCGGGCCCGGAATCTGTAGATCGCATCGAAAAAATCTACAGGTCGTGCATTTTTCGCGGGGCTCCAGGCGCGAAAAAGCCCGCTGCGGGGGATACATCGCAGCGGGCTTTCGCGCTCTTTGAAGAGCGGACGTTTCCTCCCCGAAACGCCTTCGAGTGCTGCGCGCTTGAGCAACGCTTGCCCTCGAGTGAGTTCATTTGACGCAACCGGGCCGGGGTCGTCAACGGGCTTGTGGCGGTGAATCGAACTTTCTTCGACTTATCGCCGATAACTGTTACCAGACAGACTTATTTATCGAAGCTTATTCGATAATGGCTCGAATGGCGGAAACCATGTCGGCGCGGCCGATCTTCATCTGGCCCGGCCGCTCGGCCTTCCAGGCGTCATTGTCGGCAATGGCCGCAGCGGCGGCCCGACCGGCGTCCAGATCCTTGATGGTGACCTCGCCGGCGGCGATCTCGTCCCCGCCCAGGATGACGACGGCGGGCGATCCGCGCCGGTCGGCGTATTTCATCTGCGCCTTCATGCCCGCCCGGCCCAGATACAGTTCCGCCGCAATTCCAGCGGCCCGCAGCTCGGCGACTGCGGCCAGATAGTGACCCATGTCGTCCTCAGAAAAGACGATGACGACGACCGGGCCACGCACCGCGTAGTCGCCGCCGCGTCCCGCCGCGCGCAGGGCCGAGGCCAGGCGCGAGACGCCGAAGGAGAAGCCGGTCGCCGGCACGCTCTGTCCGGTGAAGCGCGCCACCAGGTCGTCATAGCGGCCGCCGCCGCCGATGGAGCCGAACCGCACCGGCCGCCCCTTGTCGTCCATCGTGTCCAGCAGCAGCTCGGCCTCGAACACGGCGCCGGTATAGTATTCCAGGCCGCGCACGATGGTGGGATCGAACTTAACGGCCTCCTGGCCGACCTTCATGGCGCCCAAGGCCCGGTCGATGGCCGCCAGCTCGTTCAGCGCCGCCTCGCCCGCCGCGCCCAGGTCGCCCGAGCGCGCGACCGCGTCCAGGGTCTCGGCCCGCGACAGGCCCGGCGTATTGGCCGAGGCTAGGAAGGCCTCGATGGCGCCGGTCACCTTGGCCGGCAGGTTCGCCCCCTTGGTATAGTCGCCGGACTCGTCCAGCCGTCCTTCGCCCAGCAGTTGGACCACGCCCTCCCAGCCCAGCCGGTCGAACTTGTCGATGGCCCGCAGCGCCGTCAGCCGCTGGCCCGCCTCGGTCACGCCGCCGGCGTCAAACAGGCCGTCGAACAGTTTGCGGTTCGAGACGCGGATCTGGGCCTGGCCCGCGTCCAGACCGGCGGCGCCCAGGCCTTCGCAGGCCATGGCGATGATCTCGGCGTCGGCCTCGGGCCGGTCGGAACCCACGGTGTCGGCGTCGCACTGCCAGAACTCGCGGAACCGGCCGGGGCCCGGCTTCTCGTTACGCCACACCGGACCATAGGCGTAGCGGCGGAAGGGCTTGGGCAGGGTCTCCCAGGTCTGGGCCGCGAAACGGGCCAGGGGCGCGGTGTGGTCGTAACGCAGGGCCATCCATTCGCCCGGCTCGTCCGAGCCCGCATCGTCCTGAAGCGCGAAGACCCCCTCGTTGGGCCGGTCGGCGTCGGGCAGGAATTTGCCCAGGGCGTCGGCGTATTCGAAGGCCGGCGTCTCCAGCGGCTCGAAGCCCCAGCGCTCATAGACCTCCGACACGCGCGCCACGATGCGGCGCTCGGCGGTCAGGTCGCGGCCGCGCTTGTCGGCGAAACCGCGCGGATTGCGGGCGAGGGGTCGAATGGGGGCGTCTTCGGTCATGGCGCGCGCTTAAGCCAACCGACGGACCGCCGCAACTCGCCGATCGGATTCAGCGGACGCGCATGGCAGACGGTTACTGCCTGTCCTCTACTTCCCGACTTATGGTCCGCCGCTTTCGCAGCGCTTCCAAAAACAAGCTCAAGGCCGCCAAGGCTACGCCGATCGCAAATATCGGCAAAGTCTCATCACGGAGTCCTTGAAACGCGTGGCGACGATTGGGCAAGGCCAGGGTGATCTGGGCTATTGCGAAAGCCGCCATCGCAAACCCTACGACCAACAGTACGAACTCCCTAAGAGACTCATACGCATAGCGCGAAATCTCTTTCTGCGAGGACATGTATCCGAATGCAGCAATCACGATCAAAACGCTGACCACGTTGATCGGCGTGACCATGTCATATCCAAAACGCGTCGCCATACCCCCTCCCTGGCCGCCCCTTCATAACGCGATCCCAGCCGCATCATTCTGAAGAAGCGTACACGCAGCCCGATCATTTTGGGAGGCGAGGTATCAAGCGTAGAGCCTTCCGCTAACCATCCGATTTCACCCCTCCAGCGTCTCCACCGTCAGATTGCCGTTCGTATAGACGCAGATCTCGGCGGCGATCTTCATGGCCTTGCGGGCGACGGCCTCGGCGTCCAGGTCGGTTTCCTCGATCAGGGCGCGGGCGGCCGAAAGGGCGTAGTTGCCGCCTGAGCCGACGGCGGCGACGCCGTGTTCCGGCTCCAGCACGTCGCCGACCCCGGTGACGGTGAAGATCGACGACTTGTCCGCCACCAGAAGCATGGCCTCCAGCCGACGCAGATAGCGGTCGGTGCGCCAGTCCTTGGCCAGGTCGACGCAGGCGCGCGCCAGCTGGTCCGGATATTGTTCCAGCTTGGCCTCCAGCCGTTCGATCAGGGTGAAGGCGTCGGCGGTGGCGCCGGCGAAACCGGCCAGCACCTTGCCGCCGGCCAGGGTGCGCACCTTGCGCGCCGCGCCCTTGACGATGGTCGGTCCCATCGAGACCTGGCCGTCGCCGGCGATGACGGTGCGGCCGTTCCTGCGGACCGCCAGGATTGTGGTGCCGTGCCAGTCGGGGAAGTTGGATTGGGTCATGATGGCCAGATGGCGTGACGGCGCGCCGGGATCAAGTCAGGCGCAATGTCGGATACCGGTGTCATATTTTGACCTAAGTTATCAGCGTAAAGTAAGAAAATTCACCAATAACACGCGAAATCGGGGATAGAGATTTGCTCTATCGGGTTCTTATTGTGAGCGAAACGGTCGGCGCCATCGGTCGTTCGGCCGGGAGCGTGGTCGATATTCTCGGCGCGTCCGAGCACAACAACCGGCGCGACGCCATCGGCAGCGCCATGATGTTTTACGAGGGTCAGGCGGCGGTCCTGCTCGAGGGCATGCGCGCCGACCTCGATCGGCTGGTGAAGCGGCTTCTCGCCGATCCCCGGCATCGGGCGATGCGGATCCTGTCGGATCGGCCGATCGTTCAGCGCCGTATCAACGAGCCGGTTCGCCTGTGCGCCCTGTCGCCCGAACAGGCGGCGGAGTATCTGCGCGGACGGCGGCTCGAGGACGTCGCCGTCGAGGGGCTGGAACGCCTGCTGTCGTGCGACCGGCTGAGGGTGTCGGCCTGCGCCGCGTGACCGCCTGTTCTGCGTGTTTCGTTAACCTGCTCGCTTTACGGGTAAGGATCGATCTTCGGTCGTAAAGCGTATGAGTAATCAATGAGTTTGTTCCGTATCGTCTATGTCAGCGACGCCGTCGGCGACGCCGGCGTAGGTTTGTTGCCCTTGATCGACATCATCGGCGCCTCCGACCGGAACAACCGCAGGGACCATCTGACCGGCGTGCTGATGCGTCACGAAGGCCGGTTTTTTCAGGCCATCGAGGGCGCCCGCGTCGATCTGGACCGATTGATGGGCCGGCTGCGGGCCGATCGGCGGCACGCCAATATCCAGATCCTGGCTGACATCCCGATTACGGAACGCCTCTTCCCCGACCGTGCCATGGCTCAGGCCGACGCGCCGCCGGCGCTGGGCCGGTTGCTGAAGGGATCGCTGGTCGATCCGTCGGTTCCGGATCAGGCCAAGCGCATCCTGGTCGACACCAGCCGCGCGATGGCCGCCAACGCCTAGGCTTCATCGATCCGTAGGCCTCGCGTGAAGGGCTCCGCGTCGCTAGATGGAGCCATGGTTTTCTCCGAAGACGAAGTCGAACGCTATGCGCGGCATCTGGTCCTGTCCGAGATTGGCGGACCGGGGCAGCAGGCGCTGAAACGCGCGCGGGTCCTGATCGTCGGCGTCGGGGGCGTGGGGGCGCCGGCCGCCCTGTATCTGGCGGCGGCGGGGGTGGGGACCCTGGGTCTGATCGACGACGACGTCGTGGGCCTGTCGAACCTTCAGCGCCAGATTCTCTTTTCCACGCCGGAGACCGGCCGGCCGAAGGTCGAGGCCGCCGCCGCCCGCCTGGGCCAGTTGAACCCCCATGTGACGATCCAGACCTTCGCCGAACGGCTGACGCCGGCCAATGCGGCGGAGCGGATCGACGGCTTCGACATCGTCCTGGACGGGACCGACGATTTCGAGACCCGGCTGATCGTCAACGCCGCCTGTGTGGCGGCCGCCAAGCCCCTGGTGTCCGGCGCGCTGGGGCGATGGAGCGGCCAGGTGGGGGTGTTCGCCGGTCGCCCCTGTTACCAGTGCCTGGTCCCCGAGGTTCCGCCGGACGCCGAGACCTGCGCCCGTGTCGGCGTGGTCGGCGCCCTGGCGGGCGTGGTCGGCTCGATGGCGGCCTTGGAGACCGTCAAGCTGATCACCGGGGCGGGCGAGGCCCTGGCCGGGCGGCTGATGCTGTACGACGGTCTGGCGGCGACGGCGCGGACGGTGCGGGTGACGGCCGACCCCCATTGCCCGGTTTGCGGCGGTTGACGCTCAGGCGGCCGTGGCGAAGCGGACGTCGGCCAGATCCAGATCCAGATCCGGGAGGGGCGGGGCGAAGCCCAGGGCGGGGTTGCTGAGCACCGTCACCAGCCGCTCGCCGCAGTACAGATAAAGGGTCTCGAACCCGACCCAGGTCCGGGCGAGCTCGGCCAGAGCCTGATTCGCCGCCGAGTCGTCGCTCGCGCCCAGAACACAGATGTCACGCACCGGAACGCCCGGCAGGTTGACGATACAATAGTAGGAGTCCAACGCACGCTTCCTCAGACAGGTCGCCGGAAACGAAGCTCGCTCGCGGCGGTTCCTCCCCTGCCCGTGGTTTTCGACAGCCGTGTGAGTCCGGTCCGACAGACTTGTGAAAGGAGACCCGATGGCCCGACGTCCCGCCTCGCCCAAACGTCTGAACGCCGCCAGCCTGGCGTCCCTGGGGGCGGATCGGCTGGGCGATCTGCTGATACAGGCGGCGGACGGCGACGCCTTGCTGAAGCGTCGTCTGCGGCTGGTGCTGGCGGCCGAGGCGGGAGTCGAGCCCCTGACGGTGGAACTGGACAAGCGGCTGACGGCTCTGGCGGGGGCGCGGGCGCGGGTGTCCTGGCGCAAACGGCCGGACCTGCTGCGCGACCTCGACATGTTGCGCCGCGCGGTGGTGGACGATCTGGCGCCGCGAGCGCCTGTGGCCGGGCTGGACCGGATGATCGCCTGGTTCGATCTGTTTCGTGGGCTGACGCTGCGGGTCAAGGATCCGCGCGGCGAGATGACGGCGGCGTTCGAGGCGGCGGCGCCCGAGCTTTGGACGGTCGCCCAGACAGCCCTCATGGATCCGGCGGCGATGGAAAGTCTGGCCGCCGCGATCGAACGCCATCCGCTCGACTACGCCCGCTGGATCGGCGCGGCGGGCGAGGCCCTGAGCCCGGAGCTGGCGCGGGCCGTGCTGGCGGGGCTGGACACCAGTTCGGGCGTCCGCGGCGCGCGCACGGCGATCCGGCGACTGGCGGACCGGGCCGAGGATCTGGATCTGTGGCTGTCCTTGGTCACACCGGACGAACAGGGCTCGCCGGACTTCGCGGCGGCGGCGGCGCGGCGGCTGCTGGCCGCCGGTCGGATCGCCGAGGCGCGCCAGGCCCTGGAGGCGGCGTTAAAGCCGTCGGCGGCGAACCGGCGTTTCACCTTCGGTCGGTCGCCCGCGGCGGGCCCTCCGCCCCTGACCCCCGCCTGGGAAGCGGCCTCCATCGACCTGCTCGACGCCGAGGGGCGCAAGGCCGAGGCCCAGGATCTGCGCTGGGCGATGTTCGAACGCGACCTGTCGGCGCCGGCGTTACGGGACTATCTCGCCCGGCTGCCCGATTTCGACGATGTCGAGGCCCTGGACCGCGCCCTGGCCCACGCCGCGACCCATCCCGATTTCAAGAGCGCTCTTGGCTTCCTGATGGACTGGCCCGCCCACCGCGAGGCCGCCGCCCTGGTCGAGCGCCGCGTCCGCGAGGTTCGCACCCATTTGCCGATGAAGGCCGATTGGGCCGCGCGGCTGGCACAGAAATATCCCGACGCCGCCGAGCGGCTGCTGGCCGCGCCCTAAGGCGTCGCCGACCTAAAGCATCGCCGGAATGACCCGGTCCGGCGGGCGGTGGCCGTTCTGGTAGGTCATGACATTGGCGATGACCCGGTCGCCCATGTCCTGGCGCGCCTCCAGCGTCGCCGAGCCCAGGTGGGGCAGGAGCACGACGTTCGGCTGGCCCAGCAGGCCGGGGTGGATGGCGGGCTCGTTCTCGAACACGTCCAGGCCGACGCCGGACAAAGACCGCGTCGCCACGGCTTGAGACAGGGCCGCCTCGTCGATCAGTTCGCCGCGCGCGGTGTTGATCAGGATGGCGTGGGGCTGAAGCTTGGCCAGCCGTTCCGCCGACAGCAGGTGATGGGTGTCCTTGGTCGCCGGGCAGTTCAGCGAGACCACGTCCATCCGCGCCAGCATCTGGTCCAGATCGTCCCAGTAGGTGGCGCCCAGTTCTTCCTCGATCAGGGCCGAGACGGGTTTGCGGTTGTGGTAATGGACCTGAAGCCCAAAAGCCTTGGCGCGCCGGGCCAGGGCCTGGCCGATCCGGCCCATGCCGACGATGCCCAGCCGCTTGCCCCACAGTTTGCGGCCGCACATCCAGGTCGGGGTCCAGCCCTCGAACCGCCCTTCGGCCACCACCTGGGCGCCCTCGACGATGCGGCGGCTGACGGCCAGGATCAGGCTCATGGCCAGGTCGGCGGTGTCCTCGGTCAGGACGCCGGGGGTGTTGGTGACGATGATCCCGCGCGCCACGGCCGCGTCGATGTCGATATGGTCCACCCCGGCGCCGAAATTGGCGATCATCTTCAGCTGGTCGCCGGCGCCGTTGATCAGGTCGGCGTCGATGACGTCGGTGATGGTCGGCACCAGAACCTCGGCCCGCTGAACCGCCGCCTGAAGCGCCGCCCGGTCCATCGGCTGATCCTTCAGGTTCAGCTCGGCGTCGAAAAGCTCGCGCATCCGCGTTTCGACCGCGTCGGGCAGGCGTCTGGTTAATACGACCTTAAGCTTGCGAACGGACATTGCGGGCCTTGGTTAGCGGGCGACGGTTCAGGATCGAAGCCCGCACGACGGGTCGTTTCCTCAGTGTCTAGCAAAGCCGCCGCCATCTTCCAAAGCCTGCGACGCCGCATCGCCGTCGCCCTCGCCGTTCTGGGCGTGGGCGTGATGGCCGGCGCGGGCGCGACCATGCCCGATGGGCGGCCCACCCCGTCGGGGCTGGAGGTGCCGCGCTGGATCTCGCTGAAGTCCTCGCACGTCCGCGCCCGCCAGGGGCCGGGGCTGGACTATCCGATCCTGTGGGAATACCGCGCCGCCGGCCTGCCGGTGCAGGTGATCGCGGAGACGACGGAATGGCGCAAGGTCTGCGACTCGGACGGCGCGGTCGCCTGGATCCATCGCACCGTCTCCTCGGGCCGTCGCTATGTGCTGAACACCTCGCCCGAAGAGGTGATGATCCACGCCGGCAAGTCCCAGGCCTCGGCCGTGCGGGCGCGGCTTTCGCCCCGCTCGCTGGTGTCGCTGGACGAGTGCGAAGAGGGCTGGTGCCGGGTGCGGGCGCGTCGCCTGCGCGGCTGGATCCAGGAACGGGCGGTGTTCGGAACCCAGCAGAGGGCCCTGTGCAACGCCAATCGCCCCGCCGGGACCGGGCGGGACTGACGCCTGATCAGCCTCGGTGTTGAGCGAAGCGGCCCGGTCGTGTAACCCGCAGGCAACAGCAGACCAGACGGAACCGCTTTGACCCAGTCCCAATACCCCTCGTCCTTCGACCACGAGGCCCTTCTGGCCTCCGGGCGCGGCGAACTGTTCGGTCCCGGCAACGCCCAACTGCCCGCCCCGCCGATGCTGATGTTCGACCGGATCACCCAGATCTCGGCCGACGGCGGCGCCCACGGCAAGGGCTATGTCGAGGCCGAGCTCGACATCAATCCCGAGCTCTGGTTCTTCCAGTGCCACTTCATCGGCGACCCGGTCATGCCCGGCTGCCTGGGCCTGGACGCCATGTGGCAGCTGGTCGGCTTCTATCTGGGCTGGATCGGCGGCCCCGGCCGCGGTCGCGCCCTGGGCGTCGGCGAGGTCAAGTTCACGGGTCAGGTCACCCCGGACATCAAGAAGGTGGTCTACAAGATCAACCTGAAGCGGGTCATCAATCGCAAACTGGTGATGGGCATCGCCGACGGCGTGCTGGAGGCCGACGGCGAGGTGATCTACACCTGCAACGACATGCGGGTAGGACTCTTTGGCGCCGCCAAGGACGAGCAGGCGGGCGCCTAAACCCCTATATAACCGCGGACAGCGCGGAAGACCCCCGGGTCGAGAAGCTTAAGAAGGAAACACTATGCGTCGTGTCGTCGTCACCGGCCTGGGCATCGTCTCTTCCATCGGCCACGGCGCCGAAGAGGTGACTCAGTCCCTGCGCGAAGCCCGTTCGGGCGTCGTCCATGCCCCCGATCACGCCAAATACGGCTTCCGCAGCCAGGTCTGGGCCCCGCCCAAGATCGGCCCGTGGGAAGAACTGGTCGACCGTCGCGCCGCCCGCTTCCTGGCCAACGGCACCGCCTGGGCGCATATCGCTTTTGAAGAGGCGCTGAAATCGTCGGGCATGACCGCCGACGAGATCAAGGACGACCGAATCGGCCTGATCGTCGGCGAGGGCGGCCCCTCGACCCAGGTGATCCTGCAGGCGGCGGCCACGACCATCGAGCGAGGCTCGCCCAAGCGGATCGGCCCGTTCGCGGTGCCGAAAGCCATGGCGTCCGGCCCGTCGGCGGTGCTGTCGACCTGGTTCCAGATGCGCGGCGTCAACTATTCGATCAGCTCGGCCTGCGCGACCAGCGCCCATTGCATCGGCGCCGGGGTCGAACAGATCCAGTGGGGCAAGCAGGACGTGGTTTTCGCCGGCGGCTGCGAGGACATCGACTGGTCCATGTCCAACATGTTCGACGCCATGGGCGCCATGTCCTCGGACTTCAACGAGACCCCCTCGGTCGCCTCGCGCGCCTATGACGTCAACCGCGACGGCTTCGTCATCGCCGGCGGCGCCGGCATCGTGGTGCTGGAGGAATACGAGCGGGCCAAGGCGCGCGGCGCGACCATTCTGGCCGAAGTCACCGGCTATGGCGCCAATTCCGACGGCTACGACATGGTCGCCCCCTCGGGCGAGGGCGCCCAGCGCTGCATGAAGATCGCGCTGGAACAGGCCGGCAATCCGAAGATCGACTATCTGAACCCGCACGGCACCTCGACCCCGGTCGGCGACTCCAAGGAGATGGAGGCGGTGCGCGCCGTCTTCGGCGACCAGATGCCGATGATCTCCTCGACCAAGTCGTTGACGGGCCACTCGCTCGGCGCGGCGGGCGCGCAGGAAGCCATCTACTGCCTGCTGATGATGCAGAACGGTTTTGCGGCCGAGAGCGCCCATATCGAGACCCTCGATCCGGCCTTCGAGGGCATGCCGATCCTGCGTCAGCGCCACGAGGGCGAACTGACCCACGTCATGTCCAACAGCTTCGGCTTCGGCGGCACCAACGGCACGCTGATCCTGTCCAAGGTCTGAGCCCATGTTCGCCCTGCGGGTGGATGATCTGAGCGGGGAGGCGGTGCGCGCCCTGCTGGCCTTCCACCTGTCGGGCATGCACGCCAATTCTCCGGCCTGTCACGTCAACGCCCTGGACCTGACTGGCCTGCTTCAGCCGAACGTCACGGTGTGGAGCGCCTGGGATGGCGAGGCCCTGGCCGGCATCGGCGCCTTGAAGCTGATCGACGCAGACCAGGCCGAGGTGAAGTCGATGCGCACCCACCCCGACCATCTGCGGCGCGGCGTGGCGGCGGTGCTGCTGGAACAGATCATCGAGACTGCGCGGGCCTCAGGCGTGAAACGGCTGAGTCTGGAAACCGGCCGCGGCGACGCCTTCGAACCGGCCCTGGTCCTGTACCGCCGGCGCGGCTTCGTGGATGGCGGACCCTTCGCCGGATACGAGGCGAATGAGTTCAGCCAGTTCCTGCATCTGGATTTGTGAGGGCCGCCCTGCGGAAACCGCGGGAGGCTGGACGTTCGCCGAGCGGCGATCAATTGGTCCCACCAGCCAGAGCGGACGTTCAGTTTCCACCGTCGAGCTGTCCGAGCGCCGGGCGGAGTAGGGACGTCAGCCGGAGCGGCCGATCGCATCGAGCAAGGTTGATTGGAGACGGCGAACAATCCGTTGGAAGCTCGCGTCGTCACCAAGCGCCCTTGCCAGGACGATGGCGCCCTGTATTCCAGAAACCGCCTCTTCAGCGAGATCCAAGGCCAAAGCTGGCGGCGCCCCTCCCACTTCTAGACAGTGGGCCAAGGCTGAGATCCAGCGAGCGAAGTATTCCTTCACTTTGACCGAGAACGCCTCACCAGCGGAGTTCAGCCCGAGGCTTCCAACGACGCACACCCTTCTTCCGGATCGGAAATAGGTGGTTACGTCGTCAAACATCGCCGTGATCGCCGCCGCTGGATCAACAGCCTGTTCCAGCGGCGAAAAGATCGTGTTGGCGAACCAACCGTCGATGTTTTCCAGGACGGCCTCCATCATCTCTTCCTTCCCGCCGGGAAAGAAGTTGTAGAGGCTGCCTTTGCCGAGGCCGGTCGCCTTTGACAGAGACGCCAAGGTCGCGCCCTCGAACCCGTGCTCGCGAAAGGCTTCCGCCAGCGCCGGCAAGGCGCTTTCGCGATCAGTGAGGGCGCGCTTGGAACTCACAGGCCCAGGTCGCTCAGAGAAGCGTGGTCGTCCGGACGGCGGCCGAGTGGCCAGAAGAACAGGCGCTCCGACTCCTCGATCGGCATCTCGTTGATGCTGGCGTGGCGGTTCGACATCAGTCCGTCTTCGGCGAAGAGCCAGTTTTCGTTTCCGTGGGCTCGGAACCATTGTCCGGCGTCATCGCGATACTCGTAGGCGTAGCGCACGGCAATACGGTTGCCGGTGAACGCCCACAGCTCCTTGATGAGCCGATATTCGTGTTCCTTGTTCCACTTGCGCTCCAGGAACGCCTGGGCCTGATCCCGGTTGACCGCGAACTCGACACGGTTCCGCCAGCGAGTGTCAAGCGTGTAGGCTAGGGCGACTTTGGCCGAATCGCGGGTGTTCCAGCCATCTTCGGCCAGACGGACCTTTTCAACAGCGGTTTCGTGGGTGAACGGGGGCAGCGGAGGTCGCGACATTTGATTTCCTTTCGAGGTTTGAATGGTCTTGGCAAGCGCGGGGGTCGCGAGGGCCGTAACGGGAAGGGTGGCTAGGAAAGTGCGGTGACGCCTTTGACCCCCTGAAGGCTCGCTGGCGTGTACCGTTTGGTACAATGTTGTACCGTACGGTACAAGTACTTTTTTGGATCTTTACGCGCGCTTGCGCCGGCACTGATGCGGCTCGGGGAGGCTGAGCTTCGAAATTCCGCGCCGCGGCAAGCACTTGAGCGCAGGGTCCTCTTCGCCAAGCCTCTGGCGAGAAGGGGGATTGCTGCACCTTCGGCCTCGCTGCCGTCTCTGGCGCGCTTCTGTTGACTGGTGTGGCCAGGTCCGAGGTCCGCGATCCACCCGTTGCGGATATTGGGTAGGCCCAGCGTGGGCAGCCATCCTAATTCTGAAAATATTCCGTCAGCAAAACAGTCGCCTGACTGAAAGATTCGGCCTCCAACCAACCATGCCTTCCAGCGGGCCTATACTCCCGCCCGTCGATATCGAAGGGAGGCCCGCCTAATTGCACTCTTTTGCACATTGCACCGTTTTCGAGGGTGCAGTTCAATTTCGTCCCGCCCCGATTTCAGACAATTCATACTATTCAGACTCTGTTTTTTCGCCACAACGTCTGAAATCTCCCGCCGCCCCGCGACAATTGACAAGGCTTGCCAACCACCCGCCCGGCCGGACAGGCGCCCCATGGCTTCAGGCCGAAGGCGACCGATTTTTGCGTGTCGAGCCGTCAAAACTGCGCGCTGCGCCGGTCTTATCGCCAAACGCCTGTTTACAGGGATGATCCTTGCCCTTAGAGAGCGTCGCCGTGACCCGCCCCATGACCAAAGCGATTACCTCGAAAACCACCGGCTTCGGCGGGGCGGTTTCGGGTGTGCGCGAGGTCTGAAGCGCCGAACCCCGATCCCAAGCCCCGCCGACGCGCGGGGCGGTCGATCCGGCTGAACCCCGCGCCTCCATCCTTCCAGGAGACGCCTGAATGTCCTTTTCCCCGTCCAATCCCCCCCACGTCGGTATCGTCGGCGCCACCGGCCTCGTCGGCGAGATGATGCGCGGCCTGCTGGCCGAGCGGAACTTCCCGCTGGCCTCGCTGCGCCTGTTCGCCTCGGCCCGGTCGGCGGGTAAGACGGTCCGCTTCGGCGAGACCGACATCGTGGTCGAGGATGCGGCGACCGCCGACTACGCCGGTCTGGACATCGTCTTCTTCTCGGCCGGCGGCGATACGTCCAGGGCCCTGGCGCCCAAGGTGGCGGCCGCCGGGGCGGTGGTGATCGACAACTCCTCCGCCTGGCGCAGCGACCCGCAAGTGCCGCTGGTGGTCGCCGAGGTGAACCCCCACGCCCTGGCGCACCTGCCCAAGGGAATCATCGCCAACCCCAACTGCACCACCATGGCCGCCATGCCGGTGCTGAAGCCCCTGCACGGCGCGGCGGGGCTGAAGCGTCTGACGGTCTCGACCTATCAGGCGGTGTCGGGCGGCGGGGTTGAGGGCATTCGGGTGCTGGAGGATCAGGCGCGCGCGGCCGTGGGGCAGGGCGCGGCCCTGGCCCGCGACGGGGGGGCGGTGGACTTCGGCGCGCCCGAGAAGTGGGTCGTGCCGATCGCCGCGAACGTGGTGGCCCTGAACTATACGCTCGGCGAGGACGGCTATACCGACGAGGAGCTGAAGCTGCGCGACGAGAGCCGCAAGATCCTGGAAATCCCCGGCCTGCCGGTCTCGGGCACCTGCGTGCGGGTGCCGGTCTTCACCGGCCACTCGCTGTCGATCAATGTCGAGTTCGAGCGGGCTCTGTCGGCGGCCCAGGCGCTGGACCTGCTGGGCCAGGCGCCGGGCGTGGTCGTCACCGCCGTGCCGAACCCGCTGGAGGCTGCGGGTCAGGATCCGGTCTTCGTCGGCCGGGTGCGTCCCGATCCCACGGTCGAGCACGGCCTGGCCCTGTTCGTCTCGAACGACAATCTGAGGAAGGGCGCGGCTCTGAACGCGGTCCAGATCGCTGAGGTGCTGGTTCAGCAGCGCGGCTGACCGGTCCGCAGGCGGGGTTCAGTCGTAGCGCACGCCGCTGAGATAGAGCCCCGCCGAGGGGGCGACGGGACCGCACCGGGCGCGGTCCTTCGCCTCCAGCGCCGCCTTGACCTCATGGGCGGTCCAGCGGCCCAGCCCGACCTCGACCAGGGTCCCGGCCATCGACCGGACCTGGCGGTGCAGGAAACTGCGGGCCTGGAAGACCAGATGCACCTCTTCGCCGAAGCGGGAGACGCGGGCCACGTCCAGGGTCTTGACCGGCGACTTGGACTGGCAGCCCACGTCGCGGAAGGTGGTGAAGTCGTGCAGGCCGACCAGGACCTGGGCCGCATGGTGCATGGCCTCGGCGTTCAGGCTCTTCTTGACGTGCCAGACCCGGTCCCGCTCCAGCACCGGCTGGGGGCGGCGGTTCAGGATCCGGTACAGATAGCCCCGACCGGTGGCGGAGAAGCGCGCGTGCCAGTCGGGATCGGGCGCGTATTCGGCCGACAGGACGCAGACATCCTGTTTGATCAGATGGGCGTTGATGGCGTTCAGGACGGTGTCCACCGGCCAGTCCCGCTCCAGATCGGCATGGATCACCTGGGCCGTGGCATGGACGCCGGTGTCGGTGCGGCCCGCCGCAGCGATGCGGATATGCTCGCCGGAGAAAGCCAGTATGGCGGCCTCGACCGCGCCCTGGACCGTCGGCTGGTCCGCCTGGGCCTGAAAGCCGTTATAGGCCGTGCCGTCGTATTCCAGGGTCAGCTTGTAGCGCGGCATCAGCCGAGCACGGTCCCTGCCGGCAGGGGGAAGCCGCGCAACATCTCATCGGTCGATTGCGCCGCCTTGCCCTCGCGCTGAACCCGGATCAGGCGCACGGCGCCGGTCCCGCAGGCCACAGTCAGGGCGTCGTCCAGCGCCGCACCGGGCGCGCCTGATCCGTCCGCCAGGGCCGACAGCAGGGCCTTGACCCGAACCGGGCCAGCCTCAGACGGGGCCTCGAACCAGGCACCGGGGAAGGGCGACAGGCCGCGGATATGGGCGTCCACCTCGGCCGCCGGACGGGTCCAGTCGATCCGGGCCTCGGCGGGGGTGATCTTCTTCGCATAGGTCGGTTCACCGACCTGATCCGAGGGGGTGACGCTGCCCCGCTCGATGGCGGCCAGGGCGCGGGGCCACAGGCCGGCGCCGACATGAGACATGCGTTCGGACAAGGTGGCGGCTGTATCGTCGGCGCGGATGTCCATCAGTTCGGTCAGCAGGATGGGGCCTTCGTCCAGGCCCACGCCCATCTGCATGATCTGGACGCCGGTCTGGGCGTCGCCGGCCATGATGGCGCGCTGGATCGGGGCGGCGCCGCGCCAGCGGGGCAGCAGCGAACCATGAAGATTGAAACAGCCGAGGCGGGGCGCATCCAGCACCTCGGCCTTGAGGATCTGGCCGTAGGCGACGACGCAGGCGGCGTCGAGGTCCAGGCTCTGGAAGTCGGCGACGGCCTCGGGCGACTTCATGCTCTCGGGCGTGAAGACCGGCAGACCCATGGTTTCGGCGAAGGCGTGAACCGGCGACGGCGTCAGCTTCTGGCCCCGGCCCTTCGGGCGCGGCGGCTGCGAATAGACGGCGACGATCTCGTGGCCCGAGGCGAGAAGCTCGGCCAAGGACGGCACGGCGAAGTCGGGAGTTCCCATGAAGGCAAGGCGCATGGGCACGCCTTTAGAACTTTAGGCCGCCTACTGCCAGCGGGTGAAGACGCCGCCGCCCTCATCCCACTCGCCGCCCGCGTCCAGGGCGTCGTCGAAATCGAGCAGCCGGTCCAGCAGCAGGCCCGCCACCATGCCCAGCAGGGCGACGCCGGCCAGGGTCGCGACCCCGGCGACGCCGATCTTCTGGCTGCGGGTCAGGCGACGTCGCCCTTGGGTGTCGATGACCAGAGACTGGCCGCGGCGGATGGGGCGAGTGGGGCGTCGGGTCATCAGGCGGCGATCCTGTCGCGGGCGGCCTTCTTGACTTTGGTCACGGCGCGATCCCGCTTCAGCCGCGACAGATGGTCGATGAAGAGCACGCCGTTCAAGTGGTCCATCTCGTGCTGGATGCAGACGGCGTAGAGGCCCGAAGCCTCTTCCTCCACCGACTGACCGTCACGGTTCAGATAGCGAATGCGGACGCGGGCCGGGCGTTCCACCTTGTCGAAATACTCGGGGATCGACAGGCAGCCCTCTTCGTAGGTGTAGAGCTCGTCCGAGGCCCACAGGATCTCCGGATTGGCGAAGAAACGCGGATTCTTGCGCGCTTCGGCGGCTTCCGGCGTGTCTTCCTCTTCGGTTTCGCAGACGGTTCCGTCGCGATCGCCCAGGTCCATGACGATGACCCGGTCCAGGGCGCCCACCTGAACGGCGGCCAGGCCGATGCCCGGCGCGGCGTACATGGTCTCCAGCATGTCGTCCATCAGGGAACGCACAGCGTCGTCCACGGCTGCAACCGGCTTGGACACCTGTTTCAGGATCGCCAGGTCGGCGGGTATGTCGATGGTGAGGATACGTCGGAGGGCCATGGTCGGGACGTAGGCGCGCCCCGGCGCGAGGTCAAGATTTCCAGGCGTCGCACGCTGTTCTACAGCGGAGCAGCCGCCTGCAAAGCGGCGCCGAAGACGCTCCAAACGGTCCAGCCGACGGCGAGCGCCAGAACCAGTGCGCCGACGCCCATGGCTCGAAACCGGTTCGCGGCCAGGGCGGCGAAGCGTTCCGGCTCTTCCGCGCGCAACACCTTATGGCGTCGGTGGCCGCGTGTGTAGATGACCCCGGACGCTCGCGCTTTAAGCCACGGAACGCCCTCCCGCAGAATCAGAAAGAGACCCGCGATATAGGCGGCGATGATGACCATGCTGTTCCCCCCAAACGGCCTGAGCATTTGGTGGTCCGGCTGCGCCACTGTCAACCGGACGACGCCAGACCTTGAGGGCCCCGCCTATTCCTTGCCGGGGAGGGGGCGGGGTTTGCGGTTCTCGTCGATGGCCACATAGGTGAAGACGCCCTGGGTCACGCGCACCGAGGTGGCCAGCGGCTGACCGCGCGACCGTTTCCAGGCCTCGACGTGGATGCGGATCGAGGTGCGGCCGGTGCCGATGACCTCAGCGTAGATGCTGACTTCGTCGCCGACGGCGACCGGCTGGTGGAACACCATGCCGTCCAGCGCCACGGTGGCGCAGCGGCCCTGGGCCAGTTCGAAGGCCGGGGTGGCGCCCGCCACGTCCATCTGGGCCAACAGCCAGCCGCCGAAGATGTCGCCTTCGGGGTTGGTGTCGGCCGGCATGGCGATGATACGGCCGACAGGCGGGGTTTCGGGCGGGTATTCGGGCGCGTCGGACATGGGCAAGCTCTGGCGTTCGGGGAAGGCGGCGTTCCTAGCGCGGCTTGGGCGTCTTGTCGCGCTTGGCGCGAGGCGGCTTTGGCGTTGTTGGCGGCGTCAGGGTCAGCCGCGTCGCCTTTACGGCCTTGGAGTCCCTGAGCGCCCGCCAGGCCCCGCCCAGCTCCATGGCGACCAGTAGATGATCCTCGGTCAGAACGCCGCGCCGCGCCGTTCGAAGATCGGCAATGTCGTTCAACAGGCGCGAGGCGGCTTGCAGATCGGGGCGGTCTGACCTCGCACCCAGGTCCTGCAGTCGCGCGAACCGCCAGCCCCTTTCCGGTGGATGCTCCAGCGTCAGAGCGAAGCGCGCCTCCGGCGGCAGAGTGGCGGCGATTAAGGTCCAGGCGTCAGTGCCGGGCGGCTTGCGATAGTGACCCGGCTCGGTCGGCAGTCCGGCGCGGGCATAGACCTCCAGCGCGCCGGCCTCGATCTCGGCGAGCGCGATTTCCAGAGGGTCTGGCGCTGATGGCTCGAAATCGGACGGACGATCGAACGGAGACGCCGCGCTATCGTCGTCCGTCCTTCGAAGGTGACCCGGTGCGGGGCCGCTCAGTTTAGACAGTGCGGCCCGCCAGCGCCCCAGCACCTCAGTCGACGTTGATGGCGCTGGTCACTGACACGTCATAGACCACGCGAGTGACAGTCTGGACGAACTCGAAGAATTTCCTCGCCTCGGCTGCCCCCGCCAGGGGTACGTAGATCACATCTTCGGGCATGATCTGCATATTGGTGGCCGCGAAGACGTTGGCCGCCTCGTTGAAGTTCAGCTCATAGACCACGGGCACGCCCCGCGGGGTGGCGGGTTGGTTGATGCCCAGGGCTTGCGCGACCTCTGGACGCTCGAACCGGAAGACCATAACGCGACGGGCGTTGGCGGTGTTGGTGTTTAGTCCGCCGACCTTGGACATGGCGCCGGTCAGAGTCATGACGCCGGACGGCATATCGACCTGCGTCACCGCATTCAGGGCGCCGAAGGTGGAGAAGCGACGCGGCTTGTACTGGACGTTGATCACATCGCCGCGTTGGAGGCGCACGTTCTCGCCGAACTCGGTCGTCACGGCCGTCATCGGCGCCGTGAATGTCTGTCCGCCACGCTGGATGCTGATGGTCAAGTCGTCGGTTTCACGGGCCGAGCCGCCCGCCGCCGCGATCACGTCCAGGATGCGGTCGCTGTTGACGCCCAGGGGCGCGCGACCGGGCTGGCGCACATCGCCGAAGACATTGACCGTATTCGAGGCGTTGTCGGCGATGCCGACCAGAACCTGCGGATTGGCGACCTTGCCTGCGAGGGCGCGGCGGACGGCCGCCGCAGCCTGGGGCGCCGTAAGACCTTCGACACGCACCTGGCCGGCGAACGGCACGGCGACCGAGCCGCTGCGGTCGACGGTGACGCCGGGCAGGACCTGGGAACCGCCGGACAGGGTCGTTTGCGTGCGACTGGCGCTAGAGCCGCTTCCCAGTGGGCCGCCGAACAGGGCGCCCGAAGGATCGTAGATCGAAATGGCCAGGGTGTCGCCGACGCCGATGACATCAGCGGGTTGTTCGCTCGACGCCGCAGCCAGGGTGCCGAAGAACTGGGGCGGGACCGCCTTCATCCGCTCGGTCACCTCATAGGTCAGCGGCACCAGGGCGTAGCTGCCCTGGGTCTGGGCCGTGCTGGCTCCCGCGTCGATAGAAGCCCCGGAGGGCCCGTCCCGCGGCAAGGTGGAGCAACCGCCCAGGATGGCGACGATGGCGAGGGGCAGGATGGTGCGAGTCATGAAGCGGGTCGGCCCTTGTTCGCAGGTTGATTACAAGCCTTTGGAGACGCCCGCCAGAGGCGAGGTCGGCTCCAGCCCTATGGCGCGGGCGACGATGTCGAAATGGGCGTGCCAGGACGGTGCGGCGCGGGCTGTGTGGCCTGGCGGCGGGTTCAGGGCGGCGCGCTCGATCGCCGCCAGCCAGCCCAAACCGTCCAGAGGGTCGATCAGTTCCGCCTCTGGCGTCAGTTCGCGGTGGGGCGGAATGTCTGAGGCGATGAGCGCAAGGCCCATGGCGCGGGCCTCGACCGCCGGCAGGTCGAACCCCTCGACCGAGGAGGGCGCCAGAACTGCGCGGGCGCCCCGCATCAGTCGCGCGAGTAGAATGTCAGACAAGTTGGAGGCCTGGTGGACGACTCCGCGGAGGTTCGGCGATCGCTGCAGATGGTCCAGCACCGCCTCGTTCTCCCAGCCATAGCGGCCGACCAGAACGAGCGAAGGGGTCTGCCCGCCCAGCCGTTCCTCCAAGCGCCGCCATAGGGTGAGGAGAAGCGCGAGGTTCTTGCGTGCTTCGATCGTGCCGACATGCACGAAATAGGGGCGTGGCGTCGAAAAGGCCTCGCCGGCTCCGAAGGCTGGCTCCAGTCCCAGATGGGCCACGTGGACGGGGGGCTGGGGCAGGCCTTCGTGCGAGGCGAAGGCGCGTAACTCATGCTCGGTATAGGCCGAGTTGACGATCACCCGGCTGGCGTGGCGCAGGGTGTTGGCGACGCGGGCGTGGTGCTTGTCGCCGTCGCCAGGCCGACAGAACTCTGGATGGGTGATGGGAATCAGGTCGTGGATCAGGACGACGCGTTCGACGCCCGCGGCCTCCAGATCCTGCAACGCCGTAGGGTCGTGCAGGGTGGTGTGCCCCACGTTCAGATACAGGTCGGCCGCAGGCAGCGCCGCAACGTGGCGCGAGTGGAAGAACTGCTTCAGAACCCGCCCTTTGTCCGCAGGCTTGTCCGCCGTTGGAGCGGGTGGGGGACTGATGACTGAGACGCGGGGGCGGACTGGGGCGGCGAGGGCGGCCAGCAGTTGTGCTTCATGCGCCAGGTCGCCCTGGGCGTCGCCTGCTCCGTTCCACCGGCTCCGCAGATCGGCGACGCAGCGGCGGAACCAGTCGGCCTTGACGGTCACAAGCCGGTTCTTGCGGCCGCGTACCGGGATCAGGATCACGTCGGGCCGGGACAGCAGCCATTCGGCATAGGCCAGACAGACCCGGTCCACCCCGGTGGGGGCGGATCTGTCGGCTCGGCTCATCAGCCGGCTGGCGTCGTAGAGGATACGCATGACCGGGCGCTCAGGCTACGTAGCCGGCCTGCATCAGTTCCGCGATATGGACGATCGCCGTGGGGCGTCCCTCCTCGACCACGAACAGATTGGCGATCTTGTTGGCGGTCAGCAGGTCGACGACGTCGCTCATCCGGGCGTCCGGTTCGACGGTGATCGGATTGGGGCCCATGATGTCGGCCGCCTTCAAGTTGGTGATGTCGCGCTGGAAGGCGCGGCGCAGGTCGCCGTCGGTGACGATCCCTGCCAGCGAACCGTCCGCCCTCAAGACGGCGACGGCGCCCTTGCGGCCCTCGGTGATGGCCGAGACTACCTCGCTGAAGGTGGCGGTCAGCGGCACGCTGGCGGGGGCGGCGGCATTGTCGCCCATCCATTCGCGCACGCTCTGCAGGCTCATGCCCAAGGCGCCCCCGGGATGGTGCAGGCCGAAGTCGAGAGCGCTGAATTCGCGCCGATCCATCAGCACCATGGCCAGGGCGTCGCCCAGGGCCAGGGTCATCAGGGTCGAGGTCGTCGGTGCCAGGCCGTTGGGGCAGGCTTCGGCCACGCTGGGCATCGTCAGGCAGACGGCGGCGTTGCGGCCCAGGAAGCTGGCGGGACGCTGGGTGATGGCGATGACCGGGATGCCGTTCCTTTGGCAATAGATCAGCGGATCCCGCAGTTCGCGGCTCTCGCCCGAGTTGGAAATGGCCAGCACGGTGACGTCTGGCCGCAGCATGCCCAGGTCGCCGTGGCTCATCTCGGCGGGATGGACGAAGAAGGCGTTGGTGCCGGTCGAGGCCAGGGTGGCGGCGATCTTGCCGCCGATATGGCCCGACTTGCCCATGCCGGTGACGACCACATAGCCCGGCCGGCTCATGATCACGTCGACGGCGCGGGCCAGGGAAACGTCGATCGTCCGCTCCAGCGCCTCCAGCGCCTCGATGTTCAGCCGCAGGACCTCGCGGGCGCGGTCGGTCATTACGGCGATGTCTTCGGGGGACGAATGGACGGTCTCGGTCATGGTCTGACAGGCCCGTGTCCGGGCTCTCCTTGGTTCGAGGCGCGCGATCTGCCCCATCCCAAGGCCGCGCGCAACACCACCTTTCAGACGACTTTGTCGCTTTCGGGTCAACCTTTGCCGCACTGGCGCGTTAAGGGCGCTGGGGAAGCCAAGAAAGAGTCCGAACTCACATGCCGTCTCACGCCGGAGCCGCCGCGCTGCTGTTGCCTACGCCGCCTGTCCTTGCAGACGGGGTGGCCCTGTTCCTCGATATGGACGGGGTGCTCGCCCCTATGGCGCCGACACCCGACGAAGTCGTGCCGGTTGCGCGCCGCACTGCAGCGCTGAAGGCCGTCGAAGCGCGGTTGGCGGGTCGGGTTGCTATCGTCAGCGGGCGCACTATCGTCGAGATCGACCGGATTTCGGGCTCGGCCCTGACCTCGGCGTCCGGCGTGCACGGGCTGGAGCGCCGGCTCAAGGACGGTTCGATCCAGCGCGAGGCCGCTGACGCCGGCGTCGCCGCGGCCTTGACGGCGTTTCAGGCCTTCGCGGCCGACCGGCCCGGCGTGATCGTCGAGGACAAGGGCGTGTCCGCCGGTCTGCACTACCGACAAGCGGCGGATCAGACAGCCGCCGCATTGGCGCTGGCCCAGCGCCTCCAAGCTGAAACCGGCCTGAGCCTGCAGCCCGGCCATATGGTGCTGGAGCTCAAGACGCCCGGCGCGGACAAGGGCACGGCCGTGACGGCCTTCATGCAGGACGACCCGTTCAAGGGGGCGATCCCCGTCATGCTGGGCGATGATTTGACCGACGAACATGGGTTCGAAGCCGCCGCTGCTCTGGGGGGCTATGGGGTGCTGGTGGGGCCTGAACGCGAAACCGCCGCCCGCTATCGGTTGGAAGACGTCGACGCCGTCCTGTCCTGGCTCGAAGCCGTGGCGGAGGCCTGATCCGATGAAACCCAATCTCGACCTCTTCCCTATCGGCAACTGCGCCATCAGCGCCCTGATCGACCGTCAGGGCCGGTTCGTCTGGGCCTGCGCCCCGCGTGTGGACGGCGATCCGGTCTTTTCGGCCTTGATGAACGGCGAGGCGCCGGATCACGGCTATTGGGCCGTCGAGCTGGAGGGGCTGAAACATGTCAGCCAGGCCTATGTCCGCAATACGCCGGTGCTGCGGACCGTTCTGACGGCGGAGGATGGAGCTGCGGTCGAGATCATCGATTTCGCGCCCCGTCACCCCAAACATTCGCGCACCTATCGGCCGCTCGCCTTCGGCCGCATCGTGCGGCCTTTGCAGGGGACGCCGCGGATACGCATACGGCTGCGCCCGTCTGCAGACTGGGGCGCTCGGCCGGCGCCTTGCACCTCGGGATCGAACCATATCCGCTTCATGTGTCCGGACGTCACCTTCCGCCTGACCACGGACTGCCCCGTGTCGCATGTGCTGGAAGAGCGGGTCTTCCGGCTGGAGCGGGCGCACGCCTTCTTCTTCGGCCCGGACGAGGGCTATGATCAGGATGTCGGCCCGGGCGTCCAGGCGGCCCTGGATCGCACGGTCGCCTACTGGCAGGACTGGGTGCGCAAACTGTATCTGCCGCTGGACTATCAGGAGGCGGTGATCCGGGCGGCCATCACCCTGAAGCTCTGCGCGTATGAAGAGACGGGGGCCATCGTCGCCGCCATGACCACCTCGGTGCCCGAGTTCAAGGAGAGCGGGCGCAACTGGGATTATCGCTACTGCTGGATCCGCGACGCCTATTACACCGTGCGGGCGCTGAACCGGCTGGGCGCGGTCGATATCCTGGAGAACTATCTGGGCTATCTGCGCAATCTGGTCGATGACTCGGCCGGGGGACATGTGCAGCCGGTTTATGGCGTGGGTCTGGAGCCCGGAATCGGCGAAAGCATTGTCGATACGGTCGAGGGCTATCGCGGCATGAAGCCGGTGCGGATCGGCAATCAGGCGCATGAGCATCTGCAGCATGACGTGTACGGACAGATCGTGCTTCCGCTGGTCCAGGCCTTCTACGATCAACGGCTGCTGCGTCCCGGCACGATCGCGGATTTCCACGCCCTGGAGAAGGTCGGCGAGCGGGCCTTCGCCATGCACGATCAGACCGACGCCGGCCTGTGGGAGTTCCGCACCATCGCCCGCGTCCACACCTATTCGTCGGTCATGTGTTGGGCGGCGTGTGATCGCCTGGCCAAGGCGGCGGATCATCTGGGCCTGACGGGACGAGGCGAGGTCTGGCGTCAGCGGGCCGCCGCCATCCGCGAGCGGATCGAGGCCGAGACCTTCCTCCCGGACGAGGGGCGGTTCGCTGCCAGCTTCGGCGGGCGTGAACTGGACGCCTCCCTGCTTCAACTGACGGACCTCGGCTTTCTCGACGCCCTTGATCCCCGCCAGGTGGCGACCTTCGACGCCATCGAGCGCGACCTGAAAAAGGGGCCCTTCCTGTTCCGCTATGTCGAGCCTGACGATTTCGGCGAACCGGAAACCGCCTTCAACTTCTGCACCTTCTGGTTCATCGAGGCCCTGCACCAGAACGGCCGGGTCGAGGAGGCGCGGGCCATCTTCGAGGAGATGCTGGCGCGGCGCACCCATGCGGGGTTGCTGAGCGAGGACATCTCGGTCGAGGATGGCGAGCTCTGGGGCAACTACCCCCAGACCTATTCCCTGGTCGGCATCATCAATTGCGCCGTGATGTTGAGCCGTTCATGGACCGACGTGCGTTGATACGCCGAACACCTGTCTGACCCCGGGGCTGGGGTCGCTGCCGAAGTGAAGTCATGAGTCGCCTTATCGTCGTATCCAACCGGGTTTCCGCCCCTTCCGATCCTGCCGCCGGCTCGGCCGGCGGCTTGGCCATGGCCCTGTCCGCCGCCCTGCGGAAATACGACGGCCTCTGGTTCGGCTGGTCGGGCGAGACGGTCGAGACCTTCACCGGCGAGATGAAGGTGGAAGACCGGGCCGGGGTCACCGTCGGACTGGTCGATCTGGAGCCCCAGGACGTCGATGAATACTACAACGGCTACGCCAACAAGACCCTGTGGCCCCTGTTCCACCACCGGATCGACCTGGCGCAGTACGAACGGTCCTATGGCGAGGGCTATGAGCGGGTGAACCGCCGGTTCGCCGAGGTTCTGGCCCCGGTGATCGAGCCGGACGACATCATCTGGATCCACGACTATCACATGATCCCGATGGCGCGGGATCTGCGCCGCCTGGGGATCAGGAATCGGATCGGCTTCTTCCTGCACACGCCCTGGCCGGCGCGTCAGTTGCTGGTCACCCTGCCGCATCATCGGCGACTGGTGGAGTCGATGTTCGACTTCGACCTGATCGGTTTCCACACCCAGGAATGGAGCGATCTGTTCACCGACTATGTGGTCAGCGAGGCCCAGGGCGAACTGTTTGGTCATGGCGGGCTGGAGTGTTTCGGGCGACGGGTCCAGACCGGCGTCTTCCCCATCGGCATCGACGTGGACGGCTTCCTGGCGGCGCGCAACTCGACCCTGGGGGCCCGGACCTACGACCGGATGGCGGCCTCGGCGGCCTTCCGGTCGATGATCGTGGGTGTGGACCGGCTCGACTATTCGAAGGGGCTGGAGGAGCGGCTGCTGGGCTACGAGCAGTTCCTGCACGACAACGCCTCGATGCGGGGCGAGGTCTTCCTGCTGCAGGTGACGCCGATCTCGCGCGACGACGTGGACTCGTATCAGGATCTGCGGGCGCGGCTGGACTCGCTGGCGGGTCGGGTCAATGGGGCCTTCGGCGACATGGACTGGCAGCCGATCCGCTATCTGAACCGCACCTATCGCCGCGATCAGTTGGCGGGCATCTATCGGGCGGCCCGCGTCGGGCTGGTGACGCCGCTGCGGGACGGAATGAATCTGGTGGCTAAGGAATATGTGGCCTCGCAGAACCCGGAAGATCCCGGCGTGCTGATCCTGTCGCGCTTTGCGGGGGCCGCCGAACAGATGGGCGAGGCCTTGCTGGTCAATCCCTACAGCCGCGAGGAGCTCTCGGACGCCATCCAGAAGGCCCTGACCATGCCCCTGTCCGAGCGAATCCGGAAATGGGAGGCCCTGATGCAGGTGGTGCGCGACACCGACGTCGGCATCTGGCGCGACGCCTTCGTCAAGGGACTGCTGGCGGTCGAGGGCGAACCGGAAAACGCCCAATGGGCGGGCGCGGCCTGACCTATCGGAGGTCGAAGGCCAGCAGCAAGGTGCGCTGGGCGGGGTTGGCGTTGTCGTCTGACAGCAGATAGAGCCGTGTGCCCTGGCCCCGCCGCTCGGCCGCGACGCCCTCGAAGTTGTCGGTCGTGCCGGGCAGTTTCAACTCGACCAGCACCGAACCCGGAGTCCCATCGGGCGCCAATCGGCGAATACGTCCGCGCATGTCGAACGGCGGCGAATAGCGACGCTCGACCATGAACCACCCCTCTCCCGAGGGATCGCGATCCAGGCCGGTGGAGCGATAGTCGCTGTCTTTCGGCGCTTCAGCCGGTGGCGGGGTGACCATGCGGCACCGTTCGGCCGTGCAGTCCCACACGCCGCCCCCTTCGCCCAGGGCGCGCCAGCCTTCGCCTTGGCGCGGCAGGGCGGCGGCCAGACCTTCCATACCCTCATTTTCGGGGAAGGCCGCGTCGGGCGCCGACACAGGCGCCGGTGCGCGCAGGGCGGACAGGGGGCCGTAGTTCCAGATGCGGTGACGGCGCTCGAAACTGATCAGCAGATCGCCGGAGCGGGTTAGGGCCAGGCCTTCTGCGTCTCCGTCGATCTTGTCGGCGATCGGCTGGCCATTCTCCAGCGTCAAGCGACGCGACGCCAGGCGATCGACGCCCACAAGTCGTCCTTGGGCGTCAAGCCGAAGCACGCCCCGAACCAGATCTCCGGCGTCGGACACGGCCACGAAACCCCCGTCGCCGGTCAGCTTCAGGTCCGAAAGCCCGTGCAGGGGCGAGCCCAGGCCCGCGACGATCTCCACCCCGCCGGCGAAACGGACGTCGGGCGCCAGCACCGCCCCAGGCAGGCCCAGGCCGACGGTCTTCAGTTCCGCCGGCGCGAAGGTCCAGCCGTCGCCGTGGGAAAGATCAGGCTGGGGCGGGCCGAGGGTGGCGGCGCAGGCCGTCAGCGCTAGGGCGGCCCAGGCGACGGCGAGGCGACGCAACCGGCTCATGCGGCCAGCTTCTTGCGCACCCGCCGGGCCGGAACAGCGGCGCTTTCGGCCTCGAACAGTTCCGCCAGCTTCTCCGTCATGGCGCCAGCCAGTTGTTCCACATCGACGATGGTCAGGGCCTTGCGGTACCAGCGGGTCACGTCGTGGCCGATGCCGATGGCCAGAAGCTCGACCGGCGACCGGTCCTCGATCTCGGCGATCACCTGGCGCAGGTGCTTGTCCAGATAGAGGGCGGCGTTGGCCGACTGGGTGGAGTCGTCGACCGGCGAGCCGTCGGAAATGACCATCAGTATGCGGCGCTGCTCGGTCCGGGCCAGCAGGCGATTGTGCGCCCATTGCAGGGCCTCGCCGTCGATATTCTCTTTCAGCAGGCCTTCGCGCATCATCAGGCCCAGGTTCTTCTTGGCCCGGCGCCAAGGCGCGTCGGCGGCCTTGTAGATGATGTGGCGCAGGTCGTTCAGGCGGCCCGGATTGGCGGGCTTGCCCGCGCTGATCCAGGCCTCGCGGCTCTGTCCGCCCTTCCAGGCCCGGGTGGTGAAGCCCAGGATCTCGACCTTGACCCCGCACCGCTCCAAGGTCCGGGCCAGGATGTCGGCGCAGACCGCCGCCACCATGATCGGTCGCCCGCGCATCGAACCGGAGTTATCCAGCAACAGGGTCACGACTGTGTCGCGGAACGGGCTCTCGCTCTCGGCCTTGAACGACAGGGGGGCGGTGGGGTCGGTCACGATCCGGGTCAGGCGCGCCGTGTCCAGCATTCCCTCTTCCAGATCGAACATCCAGGAGCGGTTCTGCTGGGCCAGCAGGCGGCGTTGCAGCTTGTTGGCCAGGCGAGAGACCACGCTGGACAGGATGGTCAACTGCTGGTCCAGCAGGTTGCGCAGCCGCTCCAGCTCCATCGGGTCGCACAGGTCGGCGGCGTCCACCACCTCGTCATAGGCGGTGGTGAAGACGCGGTAGAAGTCGACCGCCCGGCCGTCGTCGGCGGTCTGCTGGCGATTGGGCTGCTGGCCTTCGTTCAGCTCCGGCCCGTCCTCGGCGCCGTCGCCGTCGGGGTCGGCGGGCGCGCCCTCGGGGCGGCTTTCGCGCTCTTGCTCCGACGACTGATCATCGGCGTCGCCCTCCATCGACTGGGAGCCCTCGCCGCCCTGCTCGTCCTCGTCCTCGTCGGGTTCGTCGCTGGCGTCGGGCTCCTGGGGATCCGGCTCCTCGTCGCCGGGGTCCTCGGACGTGTCCTCGCCGCGTCCGTCGCCGGGATCCAGGTCCAGAGCGCGCAGCACGTCGCGCATCTTCTCGGCGAAGCCCGCCTGGTCGGCCGCGGTCGCCGCCAGGGCGTCCAGCTTTTCTCCCGCCTTGGCCTCGATGCCGGCGCGGACCAGGTCCAGCATGGACTTGGCGCCGTCCGGCGAAGGGCGGCCGGTCAGGCGTTCGCGGACCAGCAGGGCCACCGCTTCGGACACCGGCACCCGGTCCGGCTCGGCGATGCGAAGGGCGCCGGTCTTCTCGAGCCGCGTCAACAGGGCGGCGCCCAGATTGTCGCGCACCCCGGCCAGATATTCCGAGCCCACGGCCTCCACCCGCGCCTGTTCGACCGCGTCGAACACCTCGGCCGCCTTGCTGTCGAGCGGCCGCATGCGGGCGTTGATGTCCGTGTCGTGATTGGCCAGGCGCAGGGCCAGACGGTCGGCCTGACCTCGCAAGGAGGCGCTCTCGGGTCCCGAGGGATCGCGCGGCGGATGCGGCAGGGTCAGAACCCCGCCGACCAGTTTGGGACCATCCGAACCGAACACCACCTCCAGCTCGGGCTGTTCGGCCAGGGCGCGGGCGGCATGGCCCAGCGCGCGCTTGAAGGTTTCGGCGGGAGTATCCGGGGCGGCCATGGCCCCCAGTTAATCCCTTCGCGCCTGCGATAAAAGCGCGATCAGGCCTCTTTTCGGATCGGCACCAGCCGACCGTAGGTCAGACAACGCCAGACCCACTCCAGCGGCCCCATGCTGAACCGCGACAGCCACAGCGGCGACCAGATCAGCTGCAGCGCCCAAACGGCCGCCACCAGCCCCCACATGCCGACATAATCGACCTGCCCAAACAGGCGGGGCCCCCACGGCATGTAGAAGACGGTGGTCATGATCAGGGTCTGGGACAGGTAGTTGGTGAAGGCCATCTGGCCCACGGGCCTCAGGGGCGCCAGCCAGGAAGGGCCTTTTCGGGCGACCAGCACGATCAGGCTGACATAGGCCAGGGTGACGAAGATGGGGAAGGAGGCGACGACCTCCGCCAGCCCCCGTGTCGGGTGGGCGCCCTTCGGCGCCATGATCTCGGGCCATTCCAGTACGCCCAGCAGGGCCAGGACGGCGGCGCCCACAGCGAGCACGGCCAGATAAAGCCAGGTCGGCGCCCGCCCGCTGAGGAAGCCGGCCTTGAACAGACCCAGACCCGTCATCATCAGGGCCACCGTCGAAAAGACGAACATCGTCAGGCTGGCGCCCTGAAGAAACGCCCACGACATCAGATTCTGGCCCATGGCGCCCGCCCAACCGCTGCGATAGGCGGCGATGGCGGCCTGCACGGCTTCAAGCGTGTCCTGCGGCTGGCCTTGCTTCATCGCCTCGACGACCTCGGGCGGCCCGGCGACCATCAGCCAGGCCAGCCCCGCCTGCATGGCCCCCAGGAACAAGGTCACCCCAAGACCGACCCCGATCAGCACGGCGGCGGGCATTGATCGCATCAGCATCACGAACAGGCCTGACCAGGCGTAGAGCAGCAGGACGTCGCCGTACCAGAAGGCCAGCCCGTGGATCAGGGCGATGACCGCCAGCCAGAACAGTCGGCGACGCAGCAGCCGGCCGCGGGCCTCGTCATCGCGGTCGCCTCCGACGAGGAAGATCGAGGCGCCGAACAGCATCGAGAACAGGGTGATGAATTTCTGATGGAAGAAGACGTCCACGGCCCAGCGCGCCACGGCGTTGGGCCCGGTCACAGGAAACGGGCTCAGGTCCGCATTGCTGTAGACCATGAAGGGCAGGCCGAACGACACGACATTGACCGCCAGAATGCCCAGAACGGCCAGGCCCCGCATGATGTCCAGCGTGACGATGCGCGCTTCCGACTTGACGGGCGCCAGGGCCCCGCTCTGGTTCGGCGTCGTTTCGTTCGCTTGTGTTTCCATCGACATGGGATCCCCCAATCCCTGCGGTCAGGCCGCCGCGTTGCTCAAGCTTTCGGCATCAGGCCCAGTCTGTCCTTCACGGCCGGCTTGGCCTCGAAGGCGATGAAGGCGGCGCAAAGCCCCGCCCAGAGCGCATAGCTGACGCCGACGACCATGGCGATCGGAAGCCCGCCGACGCCGAAGATCAGCAAGGTCGTCTCGGTCGCGCCCAGGGCCTGCATCACGTCGCCGGCCTCGAACCAGCCGAACAGGGTCATCCCCAGGACCCAGAACACCTGAACCGCCGCTGCGGCCAGGCCGCCGAACAGCATGAACCGCCAAACGACGCCCAGCCGCGACCCCGGCCGGCCGCTGCGCCGGCGTTCCTCGATGATGCGCCACAGGGCGACGGGCACCACGACCAGGCCGATCAGTAGCACCAGCAGCCGCCAGTCCAGATCGCGTCCCACGCCGACGGTCTTGGGCGGCCAGAAGGGCAGGGTCAGCAGCAGGGGCGGCCAGGCGGCGCCGGCGACGGACGCCAGGATTGGGTACAGGGGCGTGGGGCGGGCATGGATCGTCGCCTGACCCGGCAGGTCGCTATAGCTCTCGAACCGGCTCATCGCGTCGGCGCCGGCGTGTCGCCGGAATAGTCGTAGAAGCCACGTCCGCTCTTGCGGCCCAGCCAACCGGCCTCGACATATTTCACCAGCAGGGGGCAGGGGCGGTATTTGCTGTCGGCCAGGCCGTCGTACAGCACGTTCATGATGGCCAGGACCACGTCCAGACCCATGAAGTCCGCCAGCTCCAGCGGCCCCATCGGATGATTGGCGCCTAGGCGCAGCGCCTTGTCGATGGAGGCGACATTCCCGACCCCCTCGTACAGGGCGAAGATCGCCTCGTTCATCATCGGCACCAGGATGCGGTTGACGATGAAGGCGGGGAAGTCCTCGGCGTCGGTGGTGGTCTTGCCCAGGCTCTCGGCGAAGGCGACGGCGGCCGAATGGGTCTCGGCCGAGGTGGCGATGCCGCGCACGATCTCGACCAGTTTCATCACCGGCGCCGGCTTCATGAAGTGCAGACCGATGAACCGGTCAGGCCGGTCCGAGGCCGAGGCCAGGCGGGTGATCGAAATCGACGAGGTGTTGGAGGCCAGCAGAGTCTGCGGTCCCAGATGGGGCGCGACCTGGGCGTAGATCGCCTTCTTGACCGCCTCGTCCTCCAGCGCCGCTTCGATGACCAGGTCGGCGCCGGCCACGGCGTCTGCGATGTCCTCGGTGACGCTGATACGGGCCAGGGCGGCGTCGGCGTCGGCCTGGGGGACCAGGCCGCGCCCGACATGGCGCGACAGGCTTGCGGCGATCTCGCCCTGGGCCAGCGGCAGCCGGGCGGCGGTCACGTCATAGAGTCGGACCGAATAGCCGCCCAGGGCCACGGCGTGGGCGATGCCTGCGCCCATCTGTCCGGCGCCCAGGACGGCGACTGTGGTGATCGTGCTCATGAACCGTGGTCAAAAATGGTCGGGGCCGGCACCTTTAGGAAGCTGGCGGCGCGGCGCAAGGGCGGAATCGCCCCTGGACGTCGGAATCCCGGCCGCCGTGTCGCCTCAGCCCAGCATCCCGATCAGGATCGGGGCGGCGGAGGCGTTGAACAGGATGCGGACGAACTGCAGCAGCAGCAGCACCACGATCGGCGAAATATCGATGCCGCCCAGGGGCGGAATGATTCGGCGGAACGGCTCCAGGATTGGGGCGGTGATCCGATCCAGGAAGTCGGCGATCTGGCTGACGAACCGGTTGCGGTGGTTGATCACGTCGAAGGCGAACAGCCAACTCAGGATCGCCTGGATGATGATGAACCAGACCATCAGGCCGATGACGGTGTTCACAAGCCAGACCAGGGCGGTGCCCATATGTATTCTCCTGCAAGGCGCGAACTGCGGCTTCTAGCCGTACCCGGCCCATCCCACAATCTTCCGTGCGCGCCTGCTTCGATTGCGCGCACAAGCCCGTTGACACCACGCCCGCCCGCCTTCTATGTCCCGCGCTCGCCTGGAGGCCCGACCCAGCAATGGAAACGGGGCCGTAGCTCAGTTGGTAGAGCGCGTCGTTCGCAATGACGAGGTCAGGGGTTCGACTCCCCTCGGCTCCACCAGGCGTTATCTTACAATGACTTAGAGTTGCCTCAGCGGCGCTGCTACGCACAGCTGCTACGCGAGGCCCTATGCCGCTGGTCACGAACGTCTTCCGACGCGGTGCTTCCTACTACTTCCGGACACGTGTTCCAGCACGGTTCACGACGCTGCTGGAGCGAAAGGAGCTATGGAGGTCACTTCGGACGCCGGACGGGCGCGAAGCGCGTCAGCGAGCTTCTGTAGCGGCCCTCTTGACGGAAGCTCTATGGCGCGATCTTGAGCTCCTCATGTTAAGTACGCCTAGGCCGACCCGAGCCGATATCGACGCGTTAATTGCCCGTTGGCTTCGTAGCAACCTGGATGAGGATGCCGTTCTCCGGCGTCGCACCGAGCAAGATCGGGAGGGTGAATGGCTCGCTGCCGTTATCCTTGAACCGGATCCGGTCGGCGCGGGTAGCGTCGTTGTAGAGACGCTTTCGCGCGAAGATCTGGACGAACTCGATGCGTCGAGTGAAGCTGTGATAGCTGCTCGAACAGGATCGCCGAGGAAGCTGATCACTGATGTAAACGAGATCCACCTCCGACGGGGTCTTCGACACCAGCGATACGAGGACAGTGCCAAGCGGCTCGCTACAGGTGATCTCAGCCTTGCTCGCCAGGACGTGATCAGCCTGTTGGATGCAGCCGGCCTGTCGGTCGATCCGAATAGTGATGCCTTCGACCTGGCTGTTCGGTCGATGGCCCGAGCGCACGCTGATTTCGCTCAGGCATCGGGGAAGCGAGATAGCGTTTCTTGGCGCCCCGGTTTGGAGCGGGATCCCGTCGAAGATGTCGTGGCGGCCTTAGACAAAAGGATTGCGTCGCAACCGGCGATGCCTTCGCTGCCGTCACCTCGACACTCGCGACGAGCCCTGTTGCCGTTCACCGTCGCCGCACAACAGGCGCTCCACGCAATAGCGAAGACGGATAATTTCAAGCCTAAACGGCGCGCGGATTATCAAAACGCCTTTGATGTCTTCATCAATTGGGTAGGGCGAAACCCAACACTTGCGGATATAACGCCAGAGATCGCAGGCGATTTTCAGGTCGCTTTGTCCGAACAGCCCGCCAACGCGAATGTTAGACCTGAATATAGGGGCTTAAGCAGCTTCGCCGAGCGCGCCGCGAAAGCAAAAGCCGATGGCGACGAGAAAACGCTTGGACCAGTCACGATTAACGGCAAATACCTGACCCCGCTCCGTCGTGTCTGCGAGTACCACAAAAAGGCTGGTTCCGGTCTGAGCAACCCGTTTGACGGGATTTCCGCTCAGACGCCGCGAAAGTCGGACCCAAAGGAGCAGCGTCGCGATTTTTCAATCAAAGAGCTTCAGCGCTTCTTCGATCTGCCAGCCTTCACAGGGGCGAAAGCGCTTTACGGGTCGAATTCGGCGCGTTCGGGCGACGTTCTCGTTGCCGATCATCGGTACTGGGTGCCGCTGATCTGCGTGTTCTCGGGGATGAGGCTGAACGAGGCGTGCGGATTGGCGATGACGGACGTGAAGGAAGAAGACGGGATCACCTATGTCCACATCCGCGACGACTTTCGAAACCAGAGGATCAAGTCCAACGCAGCTCGCCGGAAAGTGCCGATCCATCGGCAGCTCGTTGATCTCGGACTGATCGACCAGATCGCTTCGTGGAAGCGGGAGGGCTACGACCGTTTGTTCCCGGAGCTGAAGGTGGACAAGAGCGGCTACTACAGCCACGGACCGTCGAAGAAGTTTCTCGCGTGGATCAAGCGCATCGCTGACGATGACCCCGACGATCCCGGCAAGCTGGTATTCCACTCGACGCGTCATACCGTCATTTCGCGCCTGCGTGCCGCCGAAGTGCGGCAGGACGTGTCACACGAAATCGTTGGGCACGAAGAGGGTGACGTTCATGCCGGATACGGGAAGGTGGACTTGCTGACGCTGAAGACCGCGATCGATAAGATCTCCTATCCGGGCCTCGACCTATCTAGGCTGCGCCGACGGCCCCATTGATCTATAGCACGCGGTCAATCTGCTTGAATTGTATGCAGACTTGCTCAGTGCCACGTCAATGACGACAGGGTATCATTCACGGGCGCGGCGGTTCGTTCCCTCCATCGTTGTAGAAGCGTGTGAAAGCCGTACCTCACATCATAGTTATCCCTTGTGCGTTCTAATATCGCGCTCGCAGCGGACCAAGCTCTTTCGTCGCCGGCCATGACGCCGTCACTGAGTGACAGCATGAGAATATTTGCGATCGTTTCGTCACTGCCAGACCAATCAAGAAGGAGAACATTTCGTACGGCTTCGGTGATCATATCTAGATCGGACGTCGTAAACGCGGACAGAGCAGCCGCCGCAAGGTGTTGCTCCGGACCGGAAAACGAATCCTTCTCCAGCGAAATAAGTATGTTCAAATCCAGAGCGAACCGCTCCTTCAGCTCACGTCTAATTCGATCACCGACAGAGTTAGACGAGTCTCGCTCCCTCAGCAGCATTGAGCCTTGTGAGGCGACACCGGGGAGAATATGGGGCAGCAGAACATCGTCAATCGGAAGACATAAAGTGCAGCGTCTGGTTGGTGATAGGTATCGGCGCGGCTGAACGAGGGCTGCCCGAGCCGATATGGCCGGCATTAAATTCTCATGATGCGGCGAGTATTCTCTTAAGGTTGCCGTGAAGTCTATTAACATCCTATCGGCAAATCCCGAGGAGATGAATTTTTCCAATGCCGATGCTGATTCTTCAGTCTGGAAGAAGTCTGCCGCTGACTGAGGGATGGTGATCGACTCCTTGTGCGGGCTGAATAAGAGGTGGGCGACTATCGTCGGGTAACGCGCAAATCCATCCGCCCAATCGGTATCGTCGAAATTGCTCTCCAAAGTTATCGAGGTCTCATATCCTGGGTATCCCCGTCCAAAGGGTTCCCTCTCTGATGCCTCGGACTGAGCAGAGAGATGATCTCGAATGAAAGGCCCAATCGAACCCGGCATCAGCGTCAGAGTTTCAAGATCTGTCTGCGCCCACTCAACCAAATTTTCGAAAGTCACGCCATTTGCCTCGGCATAAGCAGCTAACGCCAAGTAGCACCCCTGGAGTGCGCCCTCGGTTTGGCTAAGCGCTTTCCAGTGGTCGCTGCTCCAAGACTGAATGTCATGCGCGAGCTGAGATTCGTACATTGTTAGGGTTCCCAAGCCCGCGAGATCAATCTCCACCTCTTTGATCTCTTGCACGCGATGGCGACCGACATAGCGGGCGCTACGAAAGATCGCTCTCAATGTAGGGGCAATCTCTAACGAGAGCCCTGCTCGGATAATGACCTCGTCGGGCAGTTCATCGCGCGAACAGATGATCGTATAAGCAGCGTCGGCAGCGTCGCCGATCTGGCGCCACCCCTCAGAACCGACCAACTGCAAAGCCCAGGCACGGATCCAAGTTGGAAGTGGCGGGTAATCTTGCCAAGGCTCTGCGCGGATCGCGAGGGTCTGTAGCACAAATCTCTTCAGTTGTAGTGATGATTGGTTCAGATAGCGTGTGACCTGCGTAATTTCTTCCTCATCATCCATTACCATTCGGGTGAGCAGGAGAACGGCACCAAGCAGCTCTGACTCTGAGCGCTCAGAAAGAGCGTTTAGAAACAACTTTTTGAGCCAAGATTTACTTCGATGAGGAAATACGTCTTCAGTGATCCAGAGTGCATCGGCACATCCACATAGCGCAGATATGCAGTATTGGAAGTCTGCTCGGATGCGTCTATCTTCCTCAAGTACTCCTTCTTCGATCACTCTCGATGTTTGAATTGCCCCAAGAGCCAACCGCATCGAGAGGAGCCGCGAGTCTTCGCCGAACGCACGTTCGTTAACCTCCTGCAGTACCTCGATCACCACGGCGATTTCGGGCTTCCGATTTTCCTCGATCAGAGCGCTGATGTAAAAGTGAAGAACCTCTCTCCAATGGGAATCTCGCGCCAATAGAAGGAGTCGGTCTTTCAAGTCCTGGCGGCCACCCGCTTCGTACAGATACTCAGCGGCAAAAAATTCTTGAAGTGGTCTAATATCAAACCTAACAAAATTGCCACTTTCTGGCGTGTTAACTAACACAAGCCTATCTGTAGTGGCCTCCATGACAACTTCAACGGTGCTATTAATGTCGTCTTCTTGCAGAGTCTCGACCACGTCTTTGACGATAATCTTGAACTCGTCCTTGGGTATTGATGTGGTCGCGCCTGCGCTGGTCTCCGCTCGGGAGTGCAGTTCAAACCCTAGGCGGGCGTGCAGGCTTTTCAATAGTTTGTCACGTCTCAGCATGTCTGCCAAAGCAGGGTTCGGGAGTGTCCTGTTGGCTTCCCTCTTTTTGATCACCTCGTAAAAATTATCGAATAACTGCCATTTGCGCTCGGGCGGTCGTCCTCCACCTCTAACCACTACGGCCATGATGTGGGCCTGAAGGGGGGTCGTCATGATCTCTCGAATCGTGGCGCTCTGGGCGGCTTCCTCTAAGATCGCGATTGACTCTGCGCTCTCGGCGGCGCTCCGACCAATCTGAAGAACCGGTCGAGCGCAAGCTAAGGCTTGGCGCACATCGAGCTTGGCTAAGTTTACCGCTGCATGATCAAGTTCATCGAACTGACCTGAGTAGCCTTGGGGGCGTGAAGTGCATACGACCAAGGCGTCGGCATGTAGGGCAATAAGCCAATCGTTGGTGAAATATGTCACCTCATCGGCGACAGCATCCTTTACGTCGCCTGGTACTTCGTCCAGTCCATCGAATACAAACAGCCAACGACCTGATGAAACCGCGCTCCTCAGATCGCCGATCGAAACTGGCTGGGCAATGCTGGCAGCCAGCTGCTCCGCAAGATAAGTGATAATCCGTTTGGATTGACCTGATGTCCTGGCACCAAACCACTGGGCGAAAAGGCGCAATTCTATTGAAACTGGCACGCGTGGGACCAGCGGCCAGATTGCGTCATCGATCGCGCGTGCCCTTACCTCCTCCGCGCGGTCTCTTTGCTTTGGCGTCACTGCCGGTCCTTGCGGACCCAATATGATCGCGGCGCGATGGATTTGCGCCAAGAACTGGGTCGATGTCGACTTCCCTTGTCCCGGTCCGCCTTTTATGAACCAAACACGGCTGCGCTTCGGATGGCGTAGCCATGATTGCCAAGCTTCAGATTGAGGTGCGGATGGTGTCAGATTGTGGTTCAGTGATGAGGCGTGGGCAAGATCTACTGCAACTTTTCGCTTTCTTGAAGATTTGCCAAAATGATAAGGTAGGTCGGTGTATAAAGAATGAATTCCTGGTCTGTTGTCAGCGTCAGATCCAGCCTGATCTAGCTTTGTATACTGGTGGTCGTCAAATCTTGTGACAACAAGGTCGCGTATCACGCTTTCCCGGGATGCGTCTGAGTTTATGATCTTGCGATACATTGAAGCTATTACGTGGCCCGGCGTCACCATGTCAGCGTAGTAGTTTGCTACGTCAGGGTGAGCCGCAAGAAGGGCGATGATCTTCGAACCGCCCCAAATATGGAAATTGTCGCTATGTGCTGGAAACGCACTCTCGACCAAAGAGCGTGCCTTATCAAACGAGCCAGTTTCAGGTTTCCCCGTTGGATCGATATTGGTCGCGATTATCCAGTTATTAGGAAAATGCCGGTCCCCGGATGGATCGGAGAAGAGTTTCAATTCTTCCTCGATCCGGCTCAGCAGCCATTTATTTGGATCTTTCGATAGATGCTGTTTGTGGAACTTGGATTGAATGTACCAAACACCGGACCATCGGTCTGTTTCGCTAGGATAGGGGGCTTCGCCCTCGAACCATCCATCCCGCCCTCCGTCTGCGCCAGGACCAAAGCCTGTGGCTCCTGCGCCCAAGACGCGCAATGCCAACATATTGACTAGCTGCTCAAACGTTGCTGGGTCGAGCCGTGACAGTTCAAACGCTTCCATACAACGCCCCTCCCGAGTATTTTTAACGCTACGGTTGTGGCGGGGCGGCGGGGCGGCGTCAACCAACCTTTCGTTCTGCATAGGTATACCGTATCGAGACGCCTCTCTGGGTTGCGAATGCCGCCTCTTTTGGGTTGTTTCCCGTTTTTGGGACGGTAGACTCTCCAAGGTTTAGACCTTTCGAGACGGAGAGCGATGTGGGTGAATGCGTGGGCTACGGAAGGGCCTCCACGACGGATCAGTCGGTCGCCATCCAGGAAGAACAGCTTCGAGCCGCTGGCTGCACTGAGGTGTTTTCTGAAAAGAAGTCTGGGACGAGTCGAGCTGGGCAAGAGCAACTGGATCTCGCGCTTCGCTTCGTCCGCCGGGGTGACGTTTTCATGGTCACGAGGCTTGATCGCCTTGCACGGTCGATTTCAGACCTGAGTAGAATCATTGAGGAGCTGAACGCCAAGGGCGTGGGGTTCCGATGTCTGCAGCAGGGGGCGGTCGACACCACCACGCCTGAAGGGCGCTTGATGCTCCAGATCCTCGGATCCATGGCCGAGTTCGAAAACGCCATCCGCAAAGAGCGCCAGGCGGAGGGTATCGAAAAGGCGAAGTCCGAAGGGCGCTACAGGGGACGTCCGAAGACAATCGATCCGGACGAAATCAATAAGCTCGTCAAGACCGGCGTCGGCGCCACAGCGATTGCCAAGCAACTCGGCATCGGGCGAGCCTCTGTCTACAGAGCGATCAACAGTTAAGGCTGGACAACATCGATTTGCTGGGCTATATTATTGTCACTCCCCACTTCTCGGGGTACGCCTGCCCTAACTCCTAGCCCCCCCCACAATCTATATGGCTAATATCGCCCCTCGGTCTCCGAGTGCGTTGGCGCATCACGGTATGTCGCATGACATGGCCGAAGCGTACGCAAAGCTCTGGCGCACGCATGGCATCACGCACGCTCTGACGATTTCGCCGGGCGTGTCTGCCAGCGGGTTTGACGCTGACGCCCTGACCGAAACCCTCAAACGGTTGGTCCGCGATGCCACGCACCAGATGCGTGGTCTGTCTCGGCGGCGCCTCCGGGACATTGATCACCGTGATCCCAACCTGGTTTTCATCGCCGGCTTCATCGAAGGCGAAACGAAGACGGGCTCCACCTTCATGCACATGCATGGCGGTGTCGCACTCCGTCCGCTGGAGGAAATCGCCTTCCGAAATATTCTTTGGGAGAGGATCGGCGAGGACAGAAACAAGCCACTTCAACCGCTCGAACCGACCAGAACAACAAATCCGCTTTCACCGACTCGCGTACCGCTCACTTTTGACTTCCAACGCCTGAAGACCGCGCCGCTATGGCAACGCTACTCCACCAAACACGCCGTTAAATCCGACTTCGCTTTCATCTCGACAAACCACCTCCTCGCCTAGACTCTGACGCTCTGACGCTCTGACGCTCTGACGCTCTGACGCTCTGACGCTCTGACGCTCTGACGCTCTGACGCTCTGAAGCTCTGACACTCTGAAGCTCTGACACTCTGAAGCTATGCCGCTGCCAACGCGCCACGACCTTTCGTCGGCGCGAAATCCTCCGAGTCGATCCAAGCCATCGGATGATGGCGGCAGGCGTCGGGGGTCCCGGTGAACCACGTGCCAGCCGGCGCCAAAAGCGACAACGCCCGGACGGGGCTTAGTCGCCCGTTTAAAAAGCGGCAAAGCCTCAGTCGGCACGTCTCAACCGCAGTCCGCCATCCGAGCGGAGGACCTGGAGAGGGAAGACGTTCCTCCTCCAGTTCCAATGCTGCCTGAAAGGAAGGGTGACGATCCTTCCTTGAAAAAGGAGCCTGGTCCAAGAGACCGAGACCGGAGCTTCAAGGCAACAAGGACGGCGGGCTGCACCTCCTCAATCGGACCAACCAGTCCGAACAAGCCAAACCCTCTGTCGAGAGCGACGAGATTATGATCACCCCCACACCGAGCATCACCCTGCCGGACAACATCACCGCCCCTATCGCCTGGGAAGCGGCAGACTTCATCACCCAGCTGACTGACTGGAGGGTCATCCAGACCAGTACCGATCCATTGGCGTTCGACATCGAATGGGACGACGTCTTCGCCGAAGCCTTCGAGTTCGATGGCAGCTGGCAGACCCGGGACCTCGCCAACGCCCACATCGCCCGGTGGATCACCGACATCATCCGGACTGACCTGAACAAGACCAGCATCCGGAAAATGAGTCTCCAGGTGCCCCAGGATGCCCGTCTAGAGCCGTTCCTTGCTGGGCTGAAGGAAAGGGTCTGCATAGCGCTCAGCGACGCTCTGACGGCCCACTACAATGTATCCCTGAAGCAGTGGGAACGTGACGCCCGAAGCTGCGCTGGACGGATCTCGGACCCCATCGACCGAGCACGCTTCCGGTCCTACGTCGGTCTGGATCAGGTCGTCAGCGAGGACGCAGCGCGCAAAGCGATCAAGTACGTCTTCCATCGCATGCACTGGTTCCTCAAGCAGGAAGCGCACTGGACCGACCTGGAGCCTGACTGGCGCTTCGCCAGGGCCGCTCCCCGCCGCGACGCCGCCGACGAAGCCACAAGAGCACGCGCCTTGGTTTGCCGCTGTGTCGAGGTGTTGGCGAAGGAGGATCTGGCTCTTCGTCTACACCATGGCGACCAGTCGCAGATGACCCGCGATACCATCCGGGACGATCTGGAGAAGCGGTTCGCAAACGACGGTGTGTGGGGCCTGATCAACCTCGCCTTGGTGCAAGATCGGAAAGCCTTCTCGATCCTGTCGCCGGACATGACGCAGGAAGAAACCAGGGACATCATCGAGCGTCAGGAGCAGCGACTGTTCGTCCCGCATAGGATGCGCCATTAGACAAAGTCTTAGGTTTGGGGCGCCTATAGCCACCCAGATGCCTTCATTGCCGACAGGTCGGGAACAGATCCCTTACACCCCTGTCGGCTTTGACCGTTTCATGGCTTCCGGTGTGCGCCTTTCGTGCGGATCGTCTCGGTCGGTATAGGGGCGTGTCGGGCATCGAGGTCGTATTCGTTGAGTCTGAACGTCCGTCCGATCCGGGGTATAAGAACAACGAGGTGGAACCAGGTTTGCTCAATCGGATCGGTTACGCGCTGGCGTATCCCGCAGTCCGAAACTCGAAAGCCTTATACCGGTCGCCCGGCGCAGATCGGCGCCTGACGGTTGAACCGTTCCCAGACGACGGTGGTGCCGCTCCGGATCATGGCGCAGTTCACTTCGACGTTTCTGGGGGTCCAGCAGATCGCGGTGACGCGATTGTAGCTGCGGCCAACCCGGAGGCAGCTGATGGTCGATCCGCTGACTAGGCGTTCCAGCTCTGCCTTTGCCGCCGCTGCCGACGCTGTGGGGCAGGGATGTCCCGGTGAGCAGGTCTCGTCAGACTCCCTCGCCGCCACGGCATGAAGCCGAACCCGCGTTCCATCCTTGCAGCGTAGGGTGTCTCCATCGTTCACGTAAGCGACCTGACAGGTGAAGCGGTCGGCTTGAGGACGCCTCGCCGTCGTCGACGCTTCCGCGTCACCAGGAACCCCCTGTAGCCCTCCCAGGAGCCCAAGGAGCGCTAGTGCGGCGGGGGTCTTGAACATCCGGTCGCTCGACCTCTCTCGACACCTGTGCGGCTGCTCAGAGGTCGTCCGGGCTCGGTGTTGAACGGTCATCATCTGTCTGTCTTGCCAGGCAGACATTAAAGCCAGTTATCTCGGCGTCGGCCTCGAACAGGCTCGGGCAGGTCCACCTTGGTCATTCGTTGCTGCGACGCTGCCTCGGCCCGCGCTTCCCGGCGTTTCTGGGCGCGTTGAAGGGCGTCGCGCTGGGCCTCGTCGTGGCCGCTGTCCCAGCACCATGGCTTTAGAGGAATGGCGAGAATGAAGACGCCACTGCTCGGGTTTCGCCGTGCGACCTCGACCTGCCGGGGGTACACACCGCACCGCTGACAACGAAGGCGAAGTTTCTGAAGGGAGGTGTCGGCAAGGTTGTTGCCGATCCGCCAGAGGTCGATCTCCGTGATTATGCCACAGCCAATACAGGAGATCGTCGCTACGACGCTTGAATCCTGAACCAGATCTCGAGCCGTAACGGTTTCCGGGCGCCACTCGCTTTCAGGCTTCGCGCGCATATCCACCTCTGCGCCATGAGGTGGCGGGTTCCGGATTACGGCGACGGGCAGGACAATGATCCTGGCCTGCGGCGCGCAAGCGCCGGCCTTGGTCGGTGCGCAAACCGGCGTAAATGATGTGCAGATGATCCATTCCTGAACTCCACACCGACCCGGCGTCACAATGTTTATGTTTTGTTCCCTTTTCAATGCTCGCTTGACCGTCATCCCCAAACCGTCCTGACTTGTCCCCATGAGCGAGTATGAAAAACGCCTGGACGCACGGATCGGCGACACCATTCGCAAGCGACGTGATGCGCTGGGCCTCACCCAGGCCCAACTCGGCGCGGCGATCAGCGTCACGTTCCAACAGGTCCAGAAATACGAGCAGGGAAAGAACCGCGTCTCTGCTTCCAAGCTGATCTTGGCGGCTGAAGCGCTCAAGTGCGACGTGGGAGAGCTGTGTGGCGGGGAGGAAGAGGAGCTACCGGGCGCTAAGCGTCTGATCCGCGCCTGGTCGAAGCTGCGTCCTCATCAGCGCGAGGCGGTCACCGCGATGGTCGAGACCTTCCGCGAATAACGAGCCTGCGGTGCGCCAATGACACTGCTCGTTCAATGGGTGCTGTTCGCTGGACTTCGTTTCAAGCTACGCCAGCGAGGCGCGCGCATAACGCCACGACAATCAAGAGGCCGGTGAGGGCACTGAAGATCTTCAGTTTGGCGACGGCGCGTTGAAAGTGGGTCGGCGGAACATACTGCAGCTTGGTGAAGTCTTCGGGCCGATAGGGTCGGGCGTGACCCTCATCGTCGCTTTCGGGCCGATCCCGGGGTTCGGTCATGGTATGATCTCAAGCCCCCTGTCGGGCAGCGCTCGCTGAAGCGCCTTCGCCTCCGACCAAGGCGCCGTCATCCACTCGTCGATCTCATCTCGCTTCGTCAGGATCACCGGCATTGCCTTTGGATGGACCGACTTCACCGGCTCGCTGGGATCGGTCGTCAGGAAGGCGAAGACGTCGGTGGTCTCCATGCCACTCTTGATTTTGCGCACGCTCGTGTGGGCCTGGAGGTGGATGCCTGCGAAGAAGGCCAGGGGCTCCGGATCGTCGCCGGACAGTTTGAACCAGATCGGGCGGTATTTGCCGGCGGCGTCGCGGCCCGGCTCACTGAAAGCAGTGAAGGGGACCAGGCAGCGGTGCGTCAGCTCCAGCCAAGGCTTCCAATGCGAAGAGTTGGTATTCCGGACATTGGTCGTGCCGCTATCCGGTTCGAACTCGAGGATCTTCTGGAAATCGACCGTTCCGCCCTTGGCGCGCAGCTTGTCCGCCCGCTTCGTCGCATTGTCGAAGATCGCCTTCCTAGACGACGGCATGCCCCAACGGGCCAAGGCCAATGTACGGACCCCGTCGGGGTCGGTGCGGACGATGGGCGCAGGGTAGTCGGGATAGATGTCGCCCGGCGCCAGATTGCCGACGGTAGACCGCATGGCATTCGCGACGTCCATTATGGCCTGGGGGCCGGTGCGCTGGCGGTAGAGGTTGCACATCCCGAGAGGCTCGCACGGCGGCTCGGGTTTGTGGAGTCAGCCCGGAAGCGGACGCATCTGACTTCCGCAAGGGGTGGTTAGCGGACATTTCGACCGCGAAGGTATTCCACCGTGTAGGCCAGTGTTGGGATGACGATTACAACCACAGCAAGGAGTCCGAGTCGCCCGCCCCACTCAGCGGGGAAAATGGACTGCAAGGCCCCGAAGGTTACGCCAGCCAAGCCGCCCCACAAGCCGATGCGCAATCTCGACATTCTATTACCTTTAGTGTTCTCGCCGCCTACAGAACAACCACAAGCGGTCCGGTTCTGCAATGGGTCGGTCCCCACTCTCAGGCCGGGATCTGGACACTGCCCGGATCACCGGTGAGCTGACCTTCCGGACTTCGCCTAGGGGTGGGAAGCAGACCCTGCTTCCGGTAGCCTCTCTGGTCTGGATCGCGGGGGGCTCATGTTCGGGTGGTTTAGGCGAAAGCCCAATAAGCTGCATCATGACGTTGCGCAGCTTGCCGCTTTGATGCGGGCAGTTGAACGACATCTCCGTGATGGAAATTCGCCTCATTGGGCAGAGCAAGTGGCCCAATGTGCGGACATAGTTGAGCAGTCTGACTCCTACGGCCTTGACCGTTTCCTCGGCCTGTTTGGTGGCATGGGGTCGCTTAACGACGTCGTCCTGCATCGCGACGACGTTTTGCTGGACCACGAAAACAGCGAGCTACATCGCTTACTAAATGAAGCGTTTGAGTTGGCGCGCCGGTTGCAGAGGGAGCGGCGCTAAGGTCCGAAATGGGTCGATTTCTGTCTTGGGCATTGCCGCCGAAAGCGGACGTTGGTGTCCAGCCCGGAAAACGGTCGCGGTCGAAGTCAGCGAGAGGTGGAAAGCAGGCCGTAACTGCTGAGAAGAGAATAGCGAGCAGTCATGCCTTCGCCGTGGAAAACACTCCACTCGACCACTCCCCTGCCAGGGCAATAAACTGACTTCGTCGTGCCGCCGTCCCCCACGTCAATCGTCGTCAGGGTGCACCCAAGATGTGGATAGCGAGAGACCTTCACGCCGCCGCGCGCTTCTTGTGGATAGCGATCATCAACGATCAGGACGCCTCCGAACAGCAAACATCCCGCGTGGGGCTCAGCACAGTTAGAGACATTGCTGTCCGGGCCAATAAATCTAAAACCGCCTGGGCCAATAGTGCCTATACTCGTGACGCCTCCATCGACGTCGAAGACGGTGACCCAGTCTTCTGCATCAGGTGTCACTCCGGGTATATCGACCCGATACACTATAGGGCTTCTCTCGCCGTCAGCGGTGTGTGCTTGGCCGCCACCCAACAGCACAAGATGGTAGACGCTGGCGCAGACGGCCCCGACAATCGATGTTCTCATGAGCATAATACCCTCACACGTTCGGCCATCTGGTCAACAATTACCATCAAGCTGAAAAGCAGCGACTGCGCACACAGAAATTCTGACGACCGCGCAGCGGCATATGCGCTTGCGTATAGTCAGATCCTCCTGTGTTCGATCTCAGGAGGACGCTGCCGGATGTCTGCTATGGGTCGGACCGCGACATCGACACCCGCGCGAAAAGCGGACATCAGCGGCACAACCCAAATGCGGGCGCACCGAACTGCGAGTAGGTGTGGAAAGCGGTCATCGCCTGATCCATGATCTATACAGGCGAGGGAACTTAGATGTTGCAAGGTCGAGATTGGTTCGCCGCGCTAGCGGCAAAGGCGGAAGTGCTCGAACAGCTACGGCAAGTCACGCCCGTGGAACTTCCTAAAAGCTATTTCAGCCTGCTTGCTTTTAGCGATGGTGGCGAGGGTCCCCTTCCCGCATCGCCATACACCCTGATTCTCGATCCAGCCGAAGAGGTCATTGAGGCCGTACGGTCAGGGCGGACTGGCTCGGATGGCTTCTTGATCTTCGGTGGCAACGGTGGCGGCGAGTACCTTGCCTTTGACATTCGGGGACAGATGCCTTGGCCTGTGGTCGTCATCGATATGGTGGCAGGATCAGAGACCGCCGAAACGGTCGCGCCTGACTTCGATTCATTTTCGGGAATGATCGGGTGTGAAGCCGACATCGCTATCGTCCGCTAAGGGCCGGGGATAGAGGGGGCTCCGCGTCAAAACTGGACATTTGCTTCAACGTCCCCGACCGGAGCGCAGTGCCTCCTGTAGGGTGAGCGCCATAACAGCTAAGCAGCCTCTACGTCCTGATCCGATGGTAGTTCGGGCGAACTGGGCCTTGTCATTACCCATACCCCTCGTATCGTAGGGCTATGCTCATTCTGATTTCGATATTGGCCCTCGTTGGGCAAGACGCGCCGCCGGCGCCAGCCCCGCAAACGCCGCTGCAGCAGCAGGATCAAAGCGCTCCTGAGCGCTTGATGCCTCGGCGGTCTTTAATCACCAATCCAAGGTGGGTGGTAACGCCGCGCGCTGACTTTCCGAGATTGGCCCGGTCCCAAAACATTGGAAACGGAGCAGCAACCGTCACCTGTCGTGTTCGAGCAGACGGGACGCTGTCAGATTGCCGTGTGATCAGTGAAACCCCGCAAGGCGCTGGCTTTTCTGCTGCAGCCATCGTGGGGGCCAGAGCCGCGCGCATCGACTTGACCGGCGTCAACTTCAATCCTGAGGCCACGGTAACCTGAACGACTCGTTTCCAGCAGTGAGGGGCCAGAACGCTGATGGCTCACCTCGGTTCGAGCCATAGGGCGCAAAGACCACGTGCCATCCATTGTACCGAATGCATGGTGGCGATCTCACTGGCTGGTGCGTTACGGTGGTAATCTGTCCACGAAGGTGACGAACATGCCGAACGAGTTCCAGGGTTTCCTCGCCATACTGCTGATCTGCGCCCCGCTGATGGCGTACGGCATCTACGCGAAGCGCCGGAGCGATAGGCTAGGCCGTTTGATCGCGGCGGAAGAAGAAAACGAGCGTCAGGGCGCGGCTCAAATAGAGAGAAAATAGATCGCTCGCCGGCGCCCAGGCAGCAAGGGATCGTCGCCCAGTGCGCGGACCAATGCGCCGAACTTACACGTCGATATGAGCCGGAAGGCGATCAAGAAGCTGATCGAACAGGCCGCGTTCATCAATGCCGATTGCCCTTGCTATGGCGATCATGTCCAAGACGTTCATCTGTCGCTCTCCGACTTCGATTTTCGCGAGCCACCCGTGGTGTGCCTTCCCGAGGCGCTCCTCGACTTGGCGCTGCGTTAGCCCCGCCGCATGGCGGGCTTCGACGATCACCTGGATCGCCGCCTTGTAGTCTGGCGATGAAACCCACTTCCGCATCCGCGCGCCTTCCAAGGGAGGAAGACCTGCGCTAGAGGCGCAGCGGTCTGGTTCTATTTCGGAACCAGAGAGTTGAGGTGACAGTGGAGGGGCGCTCGATGGCGGTGATGCCAAACGATCAGATGGGTGGGATTGCGCGAGGAGCCCGAGCACTGGGATCCGTCACTGTGGTCTGCGTCGCACTTCTCGCAGGATGCGCAAGTGCTCCGGCAATGGACCTTGCGTCTCAGCAAACGGTGCTCGACGCAAAGCGAGGCGCCTCAACCCGCGTCCATACAGGTAACCCTGATGATGTCCGCCTCGCCGCATCGCAGGTGCTGGCGGGTATTGATCGCAAGTTCCAGATAGCTTTGACCGAAAGCGGTCTTTCCGCCGCCAGAGGTTGGAGCAGCTACATGGGCTTCTCCAATGTAGTCGGAACCGATTTGTGGGTGGTGCGGATCGAGCCCGTGAGCGGCGGGGCAGAGGTGTTCGTGAATGCCGTTACCAGGTCAGGCAATCGCGGTCCGCTGGAAATGGCGAGTCCCGACGCATCCGGTTTGTTGACGGACATTCCTCTCGCTTCCCAAGGCGGTTTGACCCCCGAAGAGATGGAGCTGTTCCATCGCCGTCTGGAAGCGCGTCTGTCGGGGAAGGGAGCGGGGCCAACCTGCGAGGAGGCGTTCGGACGAGACAAGCAGCGTTTTCCGCTCACCTGCAACCGAGGCGGCCTAACGGCCTACTATTAACGCCCTCACATAGCTGATCGGAGACTGAATATGGACGCCACGAAACGTCGCGGTGCCTTAAGGACGGCACATGGGAAATCGCCTACGCCGCTTTCCGAGTTCTTGGACAGCCGGTGGTCCTCATTGGGTCTGACTAATGCTGAGGCAGCCGATCGCCTTGGGATGGGTGCGCCAAACATGATCAGCATGTGGAGGACGGGCCAGACGCCAGTTCCTCTAGCCCGAATACCGAGCTTGGCGGCCCTCCTAGGCGTAGATCCAACCGAGCTCTATCGCCTGTGGCTCGCTCAACAGCGCGACCGAGACAAGGAAGTCCCGGCGGACTTCGTTGAGCTGATTCAGCGCCGTACGATTTCCGCCAACGAAGCCAGAGTGGTCGATGCTCTCCGTCTCGCCACCAAGAATACCAATCCGGAGTTCGGCTCCGAGACTATCGGCGAGCTCGTCGCGAAGCTGCAGGGTTCATGACGATCGCCAACATCGCGGGTGACGAAGCCAGAACCAGTGCGACTCTGACTTGATATGGTCGTCCGACATCAAGAGCGGACGAACCTCATGCATACCTACAATCTTATCACCATGCTCGGAGACCAGGTTTCCGGGCTCGAACCTATCGTATGCGCCGATCAGCAGGACGCGGTGGCCTATTCGTGCGGTGTCCTGACCGAGCGAACAAAGTCGCACACTGAGATGTACGCGAACCTCGGCGTCCATTGGGTAGTCGAAGAAGGCAATCGCGCCCTAGCAGACGCCACCGTTCCAGCCGGGCGCAGGGTCGGTGCGTGGCGACTCGTCTTTTCCGGTGGTCAGCCGAAGCTGATGTGGGTGGACCACGTTGAGGGCTGACGCTGCTACGCACATCTGCTACGCAGAGAGCAATCAAGCGCTGTCTGACGACCTAAGTCGTTGCGGTAGCGCCTGGATCTCGGTCAGGGGTTCGACTCCCCTCGGCTCCACCAGGCGCTCCATCTAGGACGGCTTCAACGCCACATACCCGCGCTCGACCATGCGTCGCAGGGCCTCGTAGACTTCGGCGAGCTCGTCGAAGGCGGTGCGGGCGGCGGTCAGGCGGGCGACCTGGTCGGCGGTGACGGGCGAGCCGGAGTGGGCCAGGCGCAGAGCCTCGGCGGCCCATTTGGCGCGGGCGCCGGCGGTCAGGACCGCCAGCTTCTGCAAGGAGGCGGCGTCCAGCCCGGTCAGGGTATGGCCGATCAACTCCTTATTGGCGATATAGGCCGCGTAATCGATTTGCTCCAGCTGGCCGCGCAGGCGGCGCTGGTCGTGCGGATCGGTGTCCTGCGGCTCGAAATGGTCGCTGTGGCGACGCACGCTCGAGGTCATCTTGGTCGACATGGGCCGGCCCTCCAAGGCCGATCCAGACAGCTTCTGGCGGCCATATGAGAAGGATGGTGCGCCGCTTCGGTTAACGTCGCGTTGCACTGACGCAGCGGAAACCCGATATCTGCACCCCCACCTAAGCATGGAGCCGACATGGACCTGAAACTCGCCCGCAAGCGCGCCCTGATCTGCGGCGGATCGTCCGGTTTGGGCCGCGCCGTAGCGACCGCCTTGGTGGCGGAAGGCGTCCATGTGGCCCTGTTGTCGCGCGATGCGGTGAAGCTTCAGGCCGTGGCGGACGAGTTGAACGCAACAGGGCCGGGTCGGGCGGTCGTGGTCGCGGCGGACCTGGCGGACCATGAGGCGCTGCTGAAGGCCGTCGACCTGGCGGAGGATTTGCTGGGCGGACATATCGAGATACTGCTGAACAACACCGGCGGGCCGCCGCCGTCGGGCGTGTCGGGGCTGGAGCCCTCGGTCTGGCGCGATCATTTCGAGTCCATGGTGCTGTCGGTCTTCCGGCTGACCGATCGGGTGCTGCCGCGGATGCGGGCCGCCGGCTGGGGGCGGATATTGAATGTCGCTTCGATGACCGTGGTCGAGCCGTCGGCGGCCCTGGGGGTGTCCAACACCTTGCGGGCGTCGGTGGCCGCCTGGGCCAAGACGCTGGCCAACGAGGTCGGGCCGGACGGGGTTACGGTCAATACCCTGCTGCCGGGCCGGATCGACACCCCCCGCATTGAACGCCTTGATCAGGCGACGGCCGAACGCACCGGCGTTACGCCGCAGGAGGCCAGGGCCGAATCCGTCAAATCCATCCCTGTCGGGCGGATTGGGACGACCGAGGAGTTCGGGGCCACCGCCGCCTTCCTGGCCAGCCCGCTCGCCGCCTATGTCACCGGATCACTGATCCGGCTGGATGGCGGGGCGATTAAGGCGATCTAGGGGGCGAGCGAGCCCGTTTCGTCGGTCAGCCACTCTATTGCATCGCCATAGGGGTGGCACTTCGCCAGAACCCTCGTCTCGCCGCGAGGCCAGGATGTGAGGCGTAATTCGACCTCGCTGCGGTCGGCCGTCCATTCAAAGCTGATCCAGACCAGCGGGCGGTCCGGCGTCGCCCGGCTGCCGGCCGCATCCAGTATGGCCGTGAGGTCGGCGCGATGACGTTGGTCGAGGTATTGCAGGAACATGGTGTGGACCACGGCCCGGCAGTAGCCCGCCCTTTGCGGCTCGCTGAGACGCCGCGCCAGCCACGCCGGCGCGTCGCCCAGATCGACCTGGGGCGGATGGGCGTGCGCGATCTCGAGCGCCTTTTCCAGGCGGTCCATCCGGGCGGGTTGGTCGGCCCAGGCGAAGGCCAGAAGGCGCTCGCGATCCTGTGAGTCTGACGCATCAAGCGGGTGTAGATCCACTCCACGCGCCGTGGCGATCGAGACCGGGACCAGCGGCGGAGGCGCACCCCGCCATCTGGGCTCGATCCGAACCGTGGACGCACGATCCCCCGCCTCCGTTCCGCCCAGGCGGTAAGCGTAGTGAGCGAGATTAAGGTTCAGACCGCAGCTCGATCCCAATTCCAGCAATTCGAACGGCATGCCCCATCGCCGCGCTGACGCCATCAGGGCGGCCATGGTCGCGCCTGCGCGCGCCACCTCGTTCGTCTGGGTCGGGTGCCGAAGCCAGTCGGCGATGAACTGGTCTTGTTCCGATAACGCGGCGGCGATGGTGCCGTCGAAGTCGTTGTGCTCTCCACGGTAGAGCTGCGCGAGCCGCTTTGGGGTTTCCCGCCGCGCAAGGGCGTGGAGCGCGCCGTTGACCCGCAGGGCAAGGGCGGCTGCCGCTGGGTCGCCCGGCCAGTTGCGAATCATGGCGGCGCTGACCGGGGCGCGTGGCAACTGGGCGACGACGGACTCTAGGACAGAGGCGATAAAGGTCGAGCCCATAGCGCGACATCTGTCGGCTGTGAGTAAAAAGTCCTGCGTGCCGTCAGTCTTCAAGCTCATATTTCCAATATTCTTGGGGCTCTGAACTTCAGGAAAGGGCGCATATGTATGCTGTCGATGCACGGTTTTCATCTATATTTGCCTGCATCGGTCTAAAGGTAATCAGTATTGATGATTGTCGGGCTCGATATGTATGACGCTGACATAAATTCCGCATTCATATTGAGGGGCGCCTATATCGGCCTAAAATCTATTCAGCCATGAGTGAAGACATGTGCAACGCCAAACATTTTCAGAAGGTTAAATATTGAAATCCCAATAAAATTGATCCGAACGTATAGGGGAAGCTACGCATTGGCGATTATCGTTAAGTTAACCTCAAAACCAATAAATGACGGCAGGGCCGATTAGGGGTTAGGGGTTTTTACGTATGTATTTGTACCAATATTGGCGTGCTAAATCTTCGTTCGTTCCGATAAGGGTGCGCGCTTGAGGCGTAAGCAATATGGACTTCGATGTGATTACAGAAATGTATCGCATCAAAATGGCGCAGAAACATAAGTAAACTGAACCGTAATCTCCAAATATTTGTGCACTCGAATATTGATGCGGGTCTTCGGGACAATCAGGGAATATCATGAAATGAAAAATACGCTTCTTGCTGGCACGGCGTTAGTGGCTGTTCTTTTCGCCAGCCCTGGTTTCGCACAGACGGAATCTGTTGATCAGGCTGAGCTTGCTGCTCTGGTTCGCGCCCAGGCTGGTGAAATCGCTGCGCTTCGCGCCCGGCTCGATGCGATCGAAGCCGCCAAACCCGTCGGAACGGCCGCTCCGTCACCTTCGGCTGCGGTTCGGACGCCAGGCGTTCCGCGTCGCGCAAGCACAGATGGCGACAGCGCAGCAGAACTTTTCGCGACCAACATCGTGCAGCCCGGCTTGGCGGAACAGACCGCTGACCAGGCCCGCGCCGAGGCCAACAACACCGCCGGCGTGACGACGGAATGGAAAGGCGGACTGCCGGCCTTCTATTCCGCGGACGGCAAATACCGGTTCAAAATGCGCGGCCGTATCATCAGCCACGCCAGTTCGACCTTTGGGTCGGACTATGACGCGCGCAACATCACGACGACCGGAATGCGCGCCCTGCGGATCGGGATCGAGGGTTCTGCGGGTCCGAACTTCTTCTATCAGTTCGAAAACGACTTTGCCGACAACGTGTCCGACGTGGGCACGGCCTTCGTCGGTTGGCGCGACAAGGTCGGCGATATTTCCTACGATGTCCGCTTCGGCAACATGTTCAACGACCGCAGCTTCGAGGGGTCGAGCGGCTCTGACGCTCCGCCCTTCCTGGAGCGCAACGTCGTCGCGACCGCCATCATTCCGCAGCGTGGCTTCTACGGCATTTCGTTGATGCCGCGCGTGTTCTGGAAGAGCGGGCACGCCTCGCTGACCCTCAGCGGCGATTATATCGATAACCGCCAAGTGGTCTCCGACAGCCAGACGCTAATGGGGCGGGTCCACTGGAATCCGGTCAAGACCGAGCGCGCCACTCTTCACCTCGGCGCCTGGGGCTTCGACGAGCAACTGGCCGAGGGCGCCGGGTCTCTGACGCGCAACACGTCGATCGGTGGCCGCTTCAATGGGGCCTTGCGGGTCTCGAGCGGAACCCTGACCGGCGGCACAGGCACGCGAGGCTATGGCGTCGAAGCCGGCGGTTATGCCGGACCCTTCTGGGTCATGGGCGAGGCGGGCAAGCGCAACGCCGAACTGGATGCGGGGCGGCCTGACTTCGTCAGCGAAGCCTGGAGTCTGTCGAGCGGCTACTTCCTTACCGGCGAGCTGCCGCCGTACAATGCTCACCTCGGCACTTTCGCGCAGCCGCGCGTTCTGCGGCCGGTCCTGGACGGCGGCCCCGGCGCGATCGAGCTGCTGGCTCGTTATGAGAACATCGACTACTCCGGCGTCCCGACGGCGGGCGAGGGCTGGGCGGCGACTGCGGGGGTCAACTGGTACCTGGATAACGTCATCCGCCTCCAGTTCAACCTGATCCACTGGAACGCAGAAAACCGCTCCGGCGCCTATCCGACCGAGGATAGCGGGCAAACCGTCAGCGCCGGCGTCGGCGTCACCTTCTAACGCAACTTTTAGTCCTCATCCCGGCAGCAGGCCGGGATGAGGATGGCGTTTAGTGTGTATGTTTCCGCTTTGAAAAAGAGCGAATTATTAAGCCATTCGGCGCAAGATTAATGTCCGAATGTGTTTCTTGTGGAGCAGGTAATGATCAATGCAATGAACATTCCGCGTAAGCTGAGTTTTTCATTTGTAGCGATCTGCGTTTCGGCGGCCGTTATAATGATGATCTTCTTCGCCACCATCATGGCGATCCGGTCGTCCACCGAGAGCAACAACCTCGCGCAGTCCATCCACTCCAAGAGCCTGGCGTTGGAGACGGCTATCCTACGCCAGAACAGCCAGTTTCGTGGTTTCCTCGTCACCGGCGATGAGACCTACCTCAAATCCTATTTCGAAGGCCGCGACGAATACGACAGTGTTTCGGAGGAGTTGAAGACCACGCTTACAGATCCTGCGCTGCTGGAAGAGCTTGAAAAGTCTCGGGTCGCCACGCTTGCCTGGCGCAAGGACTGGGGCGATCGGCTGATCGGCGAGGTCCGTGAAGGGCGGCGCGAAGAGGCGCAACAGGCTGTCCGCGACGCCGGGAAGACGGTTCTGGTCAGTGCAGCTGTCCTACCGCTACGCGAAATTCGCGATGAGCAGGTCCGGCGGATTGAAGATAACGGCGCGCGGCAGGAGGCCGCCATCATCACGGCCATGGCCGCGCTGGTCATCGGCGGTCTGGCGCTCATCGGGATCGCCGTCGGTCTGTCGGTGATGTTGAGCCGCATGATCGCGCGGCCCATCACGACCCTGACCGGGGCCATGGCCCAGCTCGCGCGCGGAAACAATGACATTGCAGTGGACGCGGATCGCGCCGACGAGGTGGGCGATATGGCGCGCGCCGTTCTGGTGTTCCGCGACACCGCCCTGGCCAAGGCCGAGGCCGACCAGGCGAAGGCCGTGGCCGACCGCGCCAAGGCGGAGGCCGACGAGGCCCGCGCCGGCGCCGACGCGGCGGCGCGCGAAGTCGTGCAGAACCTTTCGACCGCCCTGGAACAGCTGGCGCAGGGCGATTTGACGTCGCCGATCCAGAAGCGTTTCCCGGCGGACTATGAGAAGCTTCGCAGCGATTACAACACGGCGCTCAAGAGCCTGAAGGATCTGATCGCCGACATCTCCAGCGGCGTCGCCAGCCTGGGCGAAGGCGCCCATGACGTCAGCGCCGCCGCCGACCAGATGGCCCAGCGCACCGAACAGCAGGCCGCCAGCCTGGAACAGACCGCCGCGGCCCTGAACGAGATCACGGTCACGGTCCGCGCCACATCCGCCGGCGCAGGAAAGATCAAACAGGCCGTCGATTCCGCCCATACGGATGTTGAGCGCAGCGGCCAGACCATGACGGAAGCCGTGACGGCCATGGGCCTGATCGAAGCCTCGTCGCGCGAGATGGAACTGATCATCGGCACCATCGACGAGATCGCCTTCCAGACCAATCTACTGGCGCTCAACGCCGGGGTGGAGGCCGCGCGGGCGGGCGAGTCGGGGCGCGGCTTCGCCGTCGTCGCCCAGGAAGTGCGCGCCCTGGCCCAAAGGTCAGCGGACGCCGCCAAACAGATCAAGGGCCTGATCTCCAGCTCAAACGAGCAGGTCTCGCTGGGCGCCCGCCTCGTCAACCAGACGGGCGCGGCCCTGGGCAAGGTGGTCGATCAGGTCCGCGAGATCTCGGGCCTGGTGTCGGAGATCGCCAGCGCCACCGTCGAACAGGCCAGCGGTCTGGACGAGGTCAACACCGCCGTGACCCAGATGGATCGCTTCACCCAGCAGAACGCCGCCATGGTGGAAGAGAGCACGGCCGCCAGCCACTCCATCCGCGCCGAGACCGACCGGTTGAGGAGCAAGGTGTCCGTGTTCAAGGCTGTGCCCGACGACGAGTCTTACGTATCGGCGGCGGCGTAACGCCCGCTCAGTCGGCCTGGGCCGCGAAGCTCAGCCGACCGTTGTCTTCGATCTCCAGTCTCGTCTGGCCGTAGTCGGCCAGCAGAGGATGTGCGGTCTCCAGCGGGTGGGTCCAGGCGGCAGTGACGACTACGACGTCGGCGCCCGCCGCCTCGCCGGCCTTGATCCCCGCCTCGGCGTCCTCGAACACCAGACAGTCGGCGATGTCGAAGCCCAGGATCTGGGCCGCCAGCAGATATCCGGCCGGGTCCGGCTTGCCGCGCTCCACCCGTTCGGCGGTGATCATCAGGCCCGGCGGGGTCACGCCGGCGGCGGCGAGTCGCGCGCGGGCCAGGGGCACGGTGGCCGAGGTGACCACGGCCCAGCGGTCGGGCGGAAGCCGTTTGACGAAGTCGATGGCGCCGGGAATGGGCGCGACCCCGTCCACATCCTCGATCTCGCCGCGTTCGACCCAGGCGACCTCAGCCGCCAGGTCGATGTCCGGCAGGTTCTGGCGGCGGATGGTGTCGGCCGCGCGGACGCCGTGGATGGTGGGAACGAAGCTCGCCACGTCCAGGCCGTGACGCTGGGCCCAGCGGGTCCAGACGCGCTCGGCGGCGGCGGTCGAGGTGATCAGGGTGCCGTCCATGTCGAACAGGAAGGCCTGATAGGTCTTGGTCGCGTGGGGGGAGGAAGCCATGCCCTATCCAGCACGGGGGACGACCCGGCGCAAACCCCGTCAGCCGCCCTGTAGCGAATCCCAGGTGCGGGCCGTGTCCGGCGCGGTCGAACCGGCCGCTCCGCCGGGGGCGCCGCGTGTCCGCAGCCACTCGAGGTTCCGCTCGGCCTGTTCCGGCGGCAGTTCGCGGCGCAGGATCTGTTCGGCTTCGCCCATCTTGCCTTGCAGGCCCAAGGTCATGGCCAGGGTCTGGCGGACCTTGGCCGAGGCGGTCGGCTGGGCGGCGGCGCGGCGCAGCAGGGCTTCGGCGCCGGGGGCGTCGCCACGGGTCAGGGCGGCGGTCGCGGCATTGGTCAGGACGTCGGGATTGTCGGGCGACAGAGCCAGGGCCTGGCTCCAGGCGGCCTGGGCGTCGTCGAAGCGGCGGACCTGTTCATAGGCCACGCCCAGCAGTGAATAGGCGCGCCAGTCGCGCGGCGCCTGGTCGCGCGCCTTCTCCAGCGGGGCGACGCCGTAGAAGGCCTGGCCCCGGGCGATATGGGCGCGGCCCAGCTCCAGCAGGGCGTCCAGATTGGTGGGCTGGACGGTCAGGGTCGCCTGGGCGGCCTCGGCCGCCTGGTCATAGCGGCCCAGCTCGCGCAGGGCCTGGGCCAGCTTGACCCCGGCCACGGGATCGGCGGGATTAGCCTGCTGCTCGCTGGCCCAGAAGACCGAGCGGGACAGGGCGTCCATCCGCTCATAGGCGGCGCGGGCCTCGGCCGAAGCGGCGGCGCGGGCGGGCGCCGGATCGGCCGCGAAGGACGGACCCGCAGACAGGCACAGCAGGGCGGCGGTTGCGAGAAGGGCGGGCATGGGCGACATGGGTGGAGTCCTGACGGTCCTCGGTCGGCTCCAGAGTCGCCGGTTCGCGTCAACTGTTGGTTAAGAAGGCCTCCCATGTCCCAATCTCATCCGCTTCTGGTCGCCGCTGAAGACGGGGCGGGCGCCGTTCCGATCCGCTTCGTTGGGCCCAAGGACGTGCTGGACGACGCCGTGAAGGGCTGGGCCGGGTTGCACGGATTCGAGGGCAAGGCCGGTCAGCTGTTGATCGCGCCCCAGGGCGAGGGGATCGGGGCTGTGCTGGTTGGGACCGGCGGGGCCTTCGATCCGATGTCGGCGCGGGGCCTGTCGGCCCGCCTGCCTGGCGGCCTGTACCGGCTGGAGGTCGAGCCCGAGGCGGCGGGGCGAGCGGCCTTGGCCTTCCTGCTGGGGGCCTATGTGTTCGACCGGTACAAGGCGCGGCCGGATCGGGCGCCGGTGAGGCTAGTCGCGCCTGAGGGGCTGGATGTCGCAGAGACCGCCCGGATCGCGGCCGCCTGCGCCCTGGCGCGCGAGATGGTCGACACCCCCGCCGCCGACATGGGGCCGTTGCAGATCGAGACAATCGCCCGCGAGATCGCCGAGAGCGCCGGGGCGGCCATCACCGTGACTGAGGGCGAGGCCTTGCTGGAGGAGAACTACCCGGCCGTCCACGCCGTGGGTCGGGCGGCCGCGCCGCATCGGGCGCCGCGGCTGATCGAGATCGGCTGGAAGCTGGACCAGACCGACCTGCCGCTGGTGGCCCTGGTCGGCAAGGGGGTGGTGTTCGACACCGGGGGGCTGGACCTGAAACCCGCCGCCGGGATGCGGAACATGAAGAAGGACATGGGCGGATCGGCCCACGCCCTGGCCCTGGGGCGGCTGGTCATGCAGGCCGATCTGCCGGTGCGGCTGGTGGTGATCGTGGCGGCAGTGGAGAATGCGGTCTCGGCCGACGCCTTCCGGCCGGGCGACATCCTGAACAGCCGCAAGGGGCTGACGATCGAGATCGGCAACACCGATGCGGAGGGGCGGCTGATCCTGGCCGACGCCCTGACGCGGGCGGGGGAGCACGCGCCCGACCTGACCCTGGACTTCGCCACCCTGACGGGGGCGGCGCGGGTCGCCCTGGGGCCGGACCTGCCGCCCCTCTATACCGACGACGAGGCCCTGGCGGCCGGCCTGCTGGCGGCGGGGGGCGAGGTGGGCGATCCCCTGTGGCGGATGCCGCTGTGGGCCGGCTATCGCAGCGCCCTGGATACCGAGATCGCGGACCTGAAGAATGACTCCTCGGGCTGGGCTCAGGCGGGGTCGGTGACGGCCGCCCTGTTCCTGCAAAGGTTCGCGCCGACGACCGGCGCCTGGGCCCATATGGACATCTTCGCCTGGAACCCTCGCGCCCGGCCCGGCTTCCCGGAAGGGGGTGAGGCCCAGGCCCTAAGGGCTTGTTTCCACTATCTGAAAACAAGGTTCTGTTGATTTCTTTCAGAAAAGAGGCGGCCGTTAACGGCCCCTAAGCCATCGGGGGATAAGACTGTGGGCTCAATCTTCGCGAGCCCACGTTTGACCGACGTCCTCGATCTTCTTCCGCCCGGCGACCGCCTCGCTCGCCCCGACCTCGCCGAACAGGCGCTGGAAGGGCTGGTGCGCGCCTCGGCCTATCGCAAGACCGAGGCCATGCACTGCCGCGTCGCCGTCGCCGATATTCTGTCGGACCAGGACACGCGCATCGACCAGTTGCTGCACGGCGAGGCCTTCGACGTGCTGGACCGGGCCAATGGCCTGGCCTGGGGCCGGGCCCGACGCGACGGCGTGGTCGGCTGGGTGGTGCTGGACAGCCTGTCCATGGGCGCGCCCCTGGCCACGCGCCGGGTCGCCGCCGTGGACGCCGCCCTGCCGCTGAACGCCTTGGTGGTCGAGACGGTCGAAGGGGTGGCGGAAACGGATCTTCAGCCCGTCGGAGAGTTCGAGCGCGACCTGGTCGCCGTGGCCGAACGCCTGCTGGGGCGACCGCACGAACTGGGCGCCCGGTCCTCGATCTCGACCGACTGTTCCGGCCTGGTGCAGCAGGCTCTGCTGGCCTGCGGCCTGCCGGGGACGCGCCATTCGAACGCCCAGGCCGAGCTAGGTCATGGCGTGTCCGTTGACGCCCTGAAGCGCGGGGATGTCGTGGTCTGGCTCGCGCCCGCCGGCGATCATGACTGGACCGGCCATTCGGCCCTGATGATCGACGCCGAGCGGATCATCCATTCGACCGGCGACACGACGGTCGGCCATGGGGGTGGCGTGGTGATCGAAGCCCTGGCCGAGGTCGAGGCGCGCCTGACCGCCGAAGGCTTCGCCACCGCTGTGTTCCGCCGCCTCTGAAACGGGACGTCCCGATCTCGCCGCCGGAATGGCACTGTCGGTCGAAACCGGTGCAATCTGTGCAATTGACGATCAACGCACTGTTTTAGCTAATGAAAGCCTAGCGGTGAAATTGGACTGTGCAATTGGGTGGGCTGGGGCGGCGAAATAGACTCAATCCACTGAGAAAATTTTGAGTCTATTTGAGTCTATTCTTTCGACCATAGGTAGCGCGTCAGCCTCGGGCGCCCGCGTGCGTGGCTTGCTTGCGATGTCAAAGACCCAGATCCGATCATAAGCCCGTTCTGGACCGCGTCAGGTCGAACCCCGCAGGATTTCTTCATGGTCTTGAATCGACGCGGTCTTCTTCTCAGAATCGCGCGCGCTGAACCCTAGTCCCGCATCGTCCGCATCGCCCCCAGCCGGGCGAAGGCCAGGGTCAGGGCCTTGCGGCGGGCGGGCGCCAGGGGCGTCGCCGGCGCCTCGCGCACCACGGCCCCGCCGAAGCCATCGGCGACGATCAGGCCCGGCTGGTCCGGCAGGATGTCTTGCGGAAACTCGGGCGCGACGGCGAAATAGAAGGCGTCGCAGAAGGGAGCGTACTCGTGCCATTTGCGATCAACGCGATAGTCGTCGACCCCCGACTTCACCTCGCAGATGACGATGTCGCCCCGCCGCCCGATGGCCATGACGTCGGCGCGCCGCCCGTTGGGCAGGCCGACCTCCAGCAGGGGCGCATAGCCCAGATCCAGCATCAACCGCGCCGCTCCGCGTGTGACCGACAGGGTGGTTTCCGGCCGGCTGAAGACCAGTTCGAGATGGAGGGCGGCGGCGGCCATGCCCGATTTATGTTCCGGATATGTTCCTAACGCAAGCGGCCTGTCGTCAGGGACGACAGGCTTGTCTGCGGAGAGTCTTCGCGAGAAAGCTCAGCCTCGTCTCAGTCGATCTCCTCGACCTTGCCGTCCAGATCCATCAGGGCCAGCTCGACCTCGAGGTGTTCATGGCGATGCTTGATCGCGTCGCGCAGGGCGTGAAGCTTCTCGGTATGGACCGCCAGTTCCTTCTCGGGCGTGTCCACGGTTTCGGCGCCGAGCAGGACCTTGTAGGCGCCGCAGTCGCGGTGGTCGATCACCATGACCTTATGGATTTTGTGGAGGTCGATGGCGACGTCCAGGTGGGTCCAGAAGGTCTCGCCCCAGCTGGGGAATTTGTCGGTCAGGGCGCCCAGGGAGGCGCCGGCCAGGACGACGTGGTCGTATTTGTCGTGGAAACCGTGGCCTTCCATATAGGCGACGGTGTCGTCGGTCAGACGATAGTCCATGCAGGTCAGCAGCAGCATGTCCGTATGACCCCGCGCGCGGGCGACGCCCGGCGCCAGGGTGGACATCAGGCTAACGCCGGCGCCCAGGGCGATCAAGCCAAAGGCGCTCCGGCGCGACAGCGAGGGGGTGTGGTGAGCACAGCAGCCGTTCATGGGGTCGCTCCGTGGTTGATGGCGACACCACGGGTATCCGTGTTTGATAAGCTTGACTATTAGGTAGTCGTCCGGTGCACGGCGGCAATCCGTCCTTAAGGATGAAGGGCTCTTCCGCCCCGTTCCGCTAACGTCCGGTGCTGACCACCCGGCTCATGTCCAGGCCCAGAGCGCGGGCGCGGGCCATAAGGCGGGCGCGTTCCGTGGCAGAGGCGTTCTGATCGCGGTGCCAGATCCACCAGTCGGACTTGTTCGGCAGGGCCAGGATGGCCCAGTTGTATTCGGGGTCGTGGTCCCAGACCCAGTAGTTCTGACCGGCTAGGCCCCCGAAGCTGAGCAGGCCGGGCAGGGTGAAGCGGAATTTGGCGTTGGTCGTGGTGTCGGCGATGCGGGCGTTGGCGCGCAGCACCTCGTTGCGGCCGTCGGCGCGGCGGGTGCAGGTGACGGTTAAGCGATAGCGATCAGCTCGGTCCTGGGGGGTGAAGTCGATCTGGGCGCGGCTGCAGTCCTTCTGGACGTCGTTGTGACTGCGTTCGATCTCGAACCAGCGGCCGTCGAACCGATCCAGATCGAGGTCGCGAGACTGGGCCAGGGCTGTGGCGGGCAGGGCCAGGGCGGCGCAGGCGGCGATCAGGGCGGCGCGGATCATCGGGCGTATCCTCGGTCGGTTTTCAGGGGAATACGTCGCAGGCGGCCCTTCGGTTGCCGTCAGGGGGTCAGGTTCGCGCGATTGAACGCCCACTCGGCGCGCGTCTGACCCCAGAGGTCGATCACATGGTCCTGCATCGGTTCGGGCAACTGGCCGCGTCCGCGATTGACCGAGCCCAGCCGCGCCGCCACCCGGGCTGAGGGCAGGTTGTCGGGGTCGATACAGTGGATCACGTCGTCCCAGCCCAGGACGTCGAAGGCGTAGTCCATCGCCGCCGCCGCCGCCTCGACCGCATAGCCCTTGCCGGTGGCGTCGCGGTGTAGGCTCCAGCCCACCTCGCGGCCCGGCCAGCCGTAGGGGTGAAGGGGGCCGATGCGGCCGATCCAGAGACCGGTCGATTTTTCCAGGATCGAGAACATGCCCTCGCCGGTCAGGGCCCACATGCCGGCGACGGCGCAGAGGGTGCGCCAGACCTGCGGCGGGGACTGGACGCCGCCGATGAAGCGGGCCGTCTCCTCGTCCGTCATGAATTCGGCCCAGCGCGGAAAGTCCTCGACCGCCGGCGGGCGTAGGATCAGGCGCGCCGTCTCCAGCGTGGGGCCCAGGGTCACGTGGGGTGGAACGGCGTAGGGGTTCACAGCAGATACTCCCGCTCCAGCGCATACTGGCTGCCGTCGCCGGTCAGAACGCTGGAATAGAGACCGAAACGGTCGATGCGGATCGGGGGCGAGTGCAGCAGATTGTGGCCCGCCATCCAGGCGCCGATCCGGTCGGGATTGGTCTGGGGTTTCAGATAGGCGAGGGTGACGTGGGGGCGGTAGTCGCGCGCCTCCAAGGTCAGGCCCGCCCGCTCGGCGGCCTTTTTGCAACGTCCCGCCAGGACGGTCAGCCGTTCGTTCGGGGTCTCGACCCCGGCCCAGAGGGTGTGGCTGCGATGGTCGTCGCCGAAGGCGCCGACGCCTTTCAGCACGATCTCGAACGGGCCGCCGGCGACGCGGGCCAACTCGGAGGCCAGATCGTCGGCCCGGCGCTCGTCCGTCTCGCCATAGAAGGCCAGGGTGACGTGAAGGGCGTCCTGCGGCCGCCAGCGCGCGCCTGGAAGCCCGGATTGGCGGCGTTTCAGCGTCTCGCCGACGTCGGGCGGCAGGGTCAGGGCGGCGAACAGGCGAAGCATGCGACCGAAGGTAGCGGCAGGAACCGGCCCGTCCAAGTCCGGTTTTCCTTGCAGTGGAGCCCGTGGCTCCCGATATTCAGGCCCTGTGACCGAAGAAGTCTCTTCGGCCAATCGGAGAAAGTTCGTCGCCATGAGCGATTTCAACAACGGCTACGCCCGCCCCCTGCCCCAGACCGCCGACATGTCGGTGGACGCCGGCCTGCGCGGCTTCATGCTGGGCGTCTATAACAAGCTGGCCCTGGGCCTCGTGGTCGCGGCGGCCCTGGCCTATACGACCGGCAATGTGCCGGCGGTGCAGCAGCTGCTGTTCGCCGTGACGCCGGACGGCCGCGTCGGCCTGACCATGCTGGGCATGATCGTCCAGTTCTCGCCCCTGGTGCTGCTGTTCGGCTCGATGTTCTTCATGAAGAACCCGACAGCCAAGGGCGTGAACCTGCTGTACTGGGCCGTGGTCGCCTCGATCGGCGCCGGCCTGGGCATCCTGTTCCTGCGTTATACGGGCGCCTCGCTGGCCTCGACCTTCCTGGTCACGGCGGCGGCCTTCGGTGGTCTGAGCCTGGTGGGTTACACCACCAAGAAGGACCTGACGGCCATGGGCACCTTCCTGATCTTCGGCGTGATCGGTCTGATCATCGCCTCGATCGTCAACATGTTCATGCAGTCGGGGACCCTGTATTGGATCATCTCTGGCGCGGGCGTGCTGATCTTCGCGGGTCTGATCGCCTATGACACCCAGCGCCTGAAGATGACCTATTACGCCCTGGGCGGCGACCAGAACGCCATGGGCGTGGCCACGGGCTTCGGCGCCCTGAGCCTGTTCATCAACTTCGTGAACCTGTTCCAATTCCTGCTGGCCTTCATGGGCGGCAACCGGAACTAAGATCGGTCGAAGGACGGATGCGGAAAGGGCCCCTCACGGGGCCCTTTTTTTGCGGCATAGTGTTTAGGCCTTGGCTCGACCAAACGGGGGTGAGCGATGTTGAAACGCGGACGGAGCTTGGCAGGGCTTGTCGCAAGCTTGCTCATTACGTCGTCGCTCGGGGGGTGCTTGACCATGGCGGCCTATCAAAGGCTGCACGAGGAGCAGGCGGCAGATCGATTTCGCCAGCCGGGAGCCGCTGAACTCACGTGGTTCCAAACGCAAAGCTTTCCGCTGTCCGGCATGTTGCAGGTGACCGCTCGTCTCACCCGCCCTCTGCCGACCGGCATGGGCTTTGGGCCGAGGGAGACGCTGACGTGTGAAGGCAAAGCGATCCGGCTTATTCCGGACACACCCCGAAATCGATGGCTCATCGCGAACAGGATGTGGTTGCCCCTCAAGGATGAAGGCGTCTGGCGGGACGGATCCCCGACTGAGTGGCGGTGGCCCGAGCCGACGAGTTTGATCCGAGAAGCGACCTGCGGCGCTGGAGGCGCGTTTCGGTTCGAGGGCGTACCGGACGGCGGTTACTTAGTGATGGCCCAGATTTCGCCCCCGGCCTACGCGGTTGACGATTTTGGCGAAGAGTTTGATATCGTTCTGAAACCGGTCGGAGTATCCGGCGGACAATCAAGGACTCCGCTGAACATTCGTTTGAGCGACGACGATTGGCTTTCCCCTGTCGTGCGCCAGAGGTGAACGGATTCACTCGATCACCTGAAACTTCCGCCCGTCGAACACCCGCAGGACCTGGGCCAGGTCGCGGCCGCGCTTCAGGATCTGGCCGCCTTCGCCGATGACGGCCCACTGGCCCTGGCGGGTTTGCAGGGCCGGGCGTTTCTCGATGCGGTAGAGGGGGGCGTCGCCGGAGCGGCGGAAGACGGCGAACTCGGCGAAGTCCTTGTGGCCGACCATGGCGTAGTCGCGCCATTCGCCCTGGGCGACCATTCGGCCGTAAACCCGCAGGATCGGGTCCAGTTCACGCCGGTCGAAGAAGACCGGGCCGGCGGAGGGCGGCGCCTCGTGCGGGTTCATGCTCATGACCTGAACTTAGTCGCCCTTGGGTGCAGCGCCAGAGGGGCGAACAAGCGAAGAAAACGCAAGCGACACCAAATGGCCCTGTTTCGGTCCTTCGCCCGCCTGTTTGGGCGGCGAAATATCGATCATCGGCTCGTCGGAGTTCGGAAGCGTCCGGATCCTGAACAGCCCCCCCAGCCCCCCTGGATGTTTCCACCAAGGGCTCCGGCGGCCGATGCTTCCTCCAAGCGAGCGCCCGCCTTGCCGATCCCCTCCCCCTCCCAGGCAAGGCGGGTGTTTCGCTGTCTGGAGCTAGGTCCGGATCGGATGCGCCATGGTCGGCTCCCGATCCGGACTCGTTCCGCCCTCAGGCCGTAAGCGGGATTTCCAGGTTCACCGTCACCGTATCGCCGTTGCGGCGCGCCTCGACCGCGACCGCGCCGGCCGATCCGCGCAGGGCCTCCGCCGCCGCGCGGGCGTTCGACACCGGGGCGCCTCCGACCAAAGTGATGATGTCGCCGGCGATCAACTCGCCCTGGGCCGCCAGCGAGCCGCCTTCGACAGCGACGACCTGAACCTCGCCGTCGAGGTCCCGCAGGGTGGCGCCGTAAGCCAGCACCCGGTCCGCGCCGATCTGGACCGCGCCCTCGACCGGGGTGGCGACCGTCAGGGCGGTCGTGGCCTCGTGGCCGGCCCGCAGATAGACCACGTTCAGGCTGGACCCCGGCGCGGCGACGCCGACGGTGGCGTTGACCGAGCCGGCGTTGGCCACCGGACGGCCCTGGATGCGGGTGATGACGTCGTCGTCGCGCAGGCCCGCCACTTCGGCCGGCGAGCCGGGCGCCACATCAGCCACCACGGCGCCGCGCACGATACCCAGCCGCATCTGGCGGGCACGCTCGGCGGTCAGGGAGGCGAAGATGGCCCCGGTCTCGCCGCGCTTGACCTCGCCCTGGGTCCGCAGCTGGTCGGCGACATACAGCATGATGCGCGTGGGCACGGCAAAGGCGATGCCGTCATTGCCGCCGCCCATGCCGCCCGACAGGATCGAGGTGTTGATGCCGATCAGCCGGCCCCGGCTGTCCAGCAGCGGCCCGCCCGAATTGCCTGAGTTCACGGCCGCGTCGGTCTGGATATAGTCCTCGACCGCGTCGCCCAGGCCCGAGCGGTTCAGGCCCGAGATGACGCCCATGGTCAGGGTCTGGTCCAGGCCCAGGGGGTAACCGACCGCAAAGGCCAGGTCGCCGGTCCGCAGGGTGTCGGAATCCACCGTCTGCACCTGTTTCAGGTTCAGCGGCCGGCCGTCGGGCACGATCTTCAGCACGGCGATGTCGGTGGCCTTGTCCGCCCCGACCAGGACGGCGTCGAACAGCCGACCGTCGGTCAGGTCGACGGTGAATTTCCGCCCGTTCTCGACCACGTGATTGTTGGTGATCAAGATCCCCTGTGCCGCATCGACGATGACGCCCGAGCCCGAGGCATAGGGTTTGGGATCCTCGGCGTCCGAGCTGGGGCCGCGCGACTGGCCCAGGGTCGTCACCTGGACCACGGCGGGCAGGGAGCCTTCCAGGCCGGGGGCGAAGCTGAACACGCCGCGCCGCGCGTCATAGGGAAGATAGCTCGGACCGGATTGCGCCGGAGACTGCGCAAAGACCGGACCGGCGAAGGCCAGCAAAGCCGCGGCTATAGCCATGGAGGAGGCGGCCTTTGAGCGAAGCGTCATCGAAATTCCCTTGATCGAGACGCGACTCTAGCCCGAGTTCTCGCGCATGACGATGGGCTGGGCGTCGGCTTGTGTCGGTGTTTGCAAAACAGGGCTTGCGTCAGGCCGGCTCCCACGTGACCATCGGCCTCTTCGAACCGCCGGAGCCGCCGCATGAGCCAGACGACGATCGACCGCGCCCGTTCGGGCTCGACGCCGTTCGACCGCCTGTTCCGCGACCATCCGCGCGAGGTCGGCGAGACCTATTTCCAGCATATGACCGCTTCCGCCGCCTTTGGGTTCCGACTGCTGCGCCTGGCCGGCGCCGCCTTCGCCCACGCCGTGGTTCCGGGCGTACACAAGACCACCGTCTCCACCGCTGTGCGCAGCATGGCCCAGGAGATGGGCGGCCGGGCGGAAGAGGCGAAACTGACCCGTATGCGCGACGCCGGCGTCTGGGACGTGGGGCTGTAGCCGCCTCCTGAACCGCCCGGTCATGCAATTGCCGGGGTTTGTGCTATAGAAGCCGGCTAAACCGCATCCAGGATCGCCGCCTTGAGCATCACGCTCGATCTTTCCCGTGTCTCGAACGCGCCTGCCGTTAAGGCCCCCGTCAACCTGTCCGGTCTGACGCGCGCGGGCCTGCGCCAGGCGCTGATCGACGCGAACGTCTGTCCGCCCGAAAAGGCCAAGATGCGCGCGAGCCAAGTCTGGGGCTGGATCCACCACTACGGCGTCACCGAGTTTTCGGCCATGAGCAATGTGGCCAAGGACATGCAGGCCAAGCTGGCCGAGCATTTCACCCTGGCTCGCCCCGAGATCGTCGAGCGCCAGGTGTCCAAGGACGGCACCCGCAAATGGCTGATCCGCACCGCGCCGGGCATAGAGATCGAGACCGTCTATATCCCTGACGTGGGTCGCGCCGGCGCCCTGTGCGTGTCCAGCCAGGTCGGCTGCACCCTGAACTGCACCTTCTGCCACACCGGAACCCAGAAGCTGGTCCGCAACCTGACCGCCGCCGAGATCGTGGCCCAGGTTCAGGTCGCCCGCGACGACCTGGAGGAATGGCCGTCGCCGAAGGAAGACCGACGCCTGTCGAACATCGTCTTCATGGGCATGGGCGAGCCGCTCTACAATCTGGACCATGTCGCCGACGCCATCGACATCATCTCGGACAATGAGGGCATCGCCCTGTCGCGTCGCCGGATCACGGTCTCGACCTCGGGCGTGGTGCCGCAACTCGACGCCCTGGGCACGCGCACGGCCGCCATGCTGGCCATCAGTCTGCACGCCACCAACGACGCCCTGCGCGACGTCCTGGTTCCGCTGAACAAGAAATATCCGCTGGACCAGCTGATGGCGGGCATCCGGGCCTATCCGGGCCTGTCCAATGCGCGTCGGGTGACGTTCGAATATGTCATGCTGAAGGGCGTCAACGACAGCCCCGATGAGGCGCGGGCCTTGCTGAAGCTGATCGAGGGCATACCGGCCAAGATCAACCTGATCCCGTTCAACCCCTGGCCGGGCGTCGAATACGAATGCTCGGACTGGAAGACGATCGAGCGTTTCGCCGCCATCCTGAACAAGGCCGGCTATGCGTCGCCCATCCGCACCCCCCGCGGTCGCGACATCCTGGCCGCCTGCGGCCAGCTGAAGTCCGAGAGCGAGAAGGTGCGGGCGAGCACGCTCAGGAAGGCGGAGCAGGCGGCGGCGTAGTTTTCTCCTTCCCATGAGATGGGGCGGAAGACCGCGCCTACGGGTCTCGCCAGAGGCGAGCCCGAGGACAGGCTGCGCGTGGTGGAGGGCTTTTAAGCCTCGCGGACGCCGGTGATGCGGAAAGACCCCCTCCGTCACGGCGCTGAAGAAGCGCCGCGCCACCTCCCCCAGAGGGGGAGGAGACCCGTGTTCGACACATAATGTCACGCACTGTGTCTCCGCCGCGCTTGCGGATTGGGGCGGCAATCGGGCAAGGCGTGTGGACATGGACCCCTCACTGTCGAACGTCCTGTCTAGCGCCGAGGTGCAGGCTTTCGCCTCGGGCTTTCCGGTCATGGTCATGCACCTGGCCGTCACCCTGCTGCTGCTCGCGGCGGGGGCGATGATCTACGCCATGCTGACGCCTTGGCGGGAAATCGCCCTGATCCGCGAGGGCAATCCGGCCGCCGCCGTCGCCTTCGCCGGGATATTGGTGGGTCTGGCCATTCCGCTGGCGGTGTCCCTGTCGGTCTCGACCTCGGTGCGCGACATCGCCATCTGGGGCGTGGCGACCCTGGTGCTGCAGTTGCTGGCCTTCCGGGTCGTGGACCTGATGCTGCACGGCCTGCCGCAACGGATCAAGGACGGCGAGGTTTCGGCGGCCGTGGTCCTGGTCGGGGCCAAGCTGGCGACCGCCCTGATTCTGTCCGCCGCCCTGACCGGCTGAGCGGCGAACGGATCGCGTCATGCAATTCCCCCGCCTGCCGGACTGGGCCATCTACAGCGCGGTGGCGGGCGTGCTGCTGGCCGTGTCGCTGGGCCGACGCGAGAACGCCGACGCCCCTCCGGCCCCGCCGCCGCCGGACGAGATCGAAGGCGCTCTGCTGGGCCCGATCACCCCGTTCGACACGGCCGTGACCCTGGATGCGCCGGATGCGCCGTTCACACCCCAATCCGGCACCGCCTTCTCCATCGCCGGACGCGGCCGCTGGATCACCGCCCGCCATGTGGTCGAGGGCTGTCGTCGTCCGGCCCTGGTGATCGGCGGCGGCCGGGCCGTGGCCGCCGATGTGCGCCTGGCGCCGCGCGCCGACGTGGCCCTGCTGATCACTGACGGGGGCCCGCCGGCTCTGCCGGTCGCCGCCCAGACGCCGCTGCGCAAGGGGCAGCGCGCCTTCCATCCGGGCTTTCCCCAGGGGCGAGCCGGGGAGGTGACCTCCCGCCTGCTGGGTCGAGAGACCCTGAAGGTGTTCGGGCGCGGCGCCCATGACGAACCGGTCCTGGCCTGGGCCGAGGTCGGACGCACCGACGGGCTGGAGGGAACGCTGTCGGGCCTGTCGGGGGCACCGGTGATGGACGGGCGCGGCCGCGTCCTGGGCGTCACTATCGCCGAGGCGCCGCGTCGGGGGCGGATCTACACGACCGCGCCGGAATCCTTCGCCCCCGCCATTCGCGGTGAACAGCGCGCAGACGAGGTGGCGCTGGGCGAGCCGGTGACCATCGACAACTATGGCCGGGTGGCGGATGCGCTGCGGCGGGACCTGCGGGTGGCGCAGGTGGTGTGTCTGTCGGTCTAGACGTCGGCCTGGCGGCCTTCCAACTTGGTCAGGGCGCGCGCCATGATCTTGGGCGGTGATGGGCAGCGCGGGGCCTAACCTCTGTGACGCAGGTCCTGAACGCCCGGCCCCGGCGCGGGTTTACGGGTCAGGGGCACGCCTTTCAGCCAGAGTTTCAGCGCCTCCCAGTGAATGGCGGCGACGACCTTAAAGGTCAGCAGCGGCATGGCCAGGGCGGCGAGGGCCAGGGCGCGGTCGGTCATCGGCCGGCGGCGTCCGGTCATGGTCGTGGCGATCAGCAAGCCGTCGCCATCCGCCCCGTTGACGGCCAAGGCCAGGGTGTCGCCCGGCGCCTGGCCCCGGAAGTCATAGGTCATGCCCATGTCCATGAAGGGCGAGACATACAGGCCTTTGTCGGCGTGTTGCCGGAACCGGCCGGTCTCGGCGTCGGCCGCCAGCACGGGCAGTACATAGGACCGCCGCTCGCCGAAGGTGCTGGTGACTTCATAGACCATGGCGGCCAGCCGCCCGTCTTTGTGATGGCAATAATAGAGGCTGATCGGATTGAAGACGAAGCCGAACACGCTCGGCATGGTCAGAATCCGGATCGCGCCGTGACCGATGTCCACCCCCACCTCGGCCAGACGCGCCTCGATCTGGGCCCGCAGCGGGCGCTCCGAGCCGTCGCCGTGATTCCGGTCGCGGAAGGACAACAGGTTGAACCGATTGCGCGAAAAAGTTTTCAATCGAGCGTCCAGGGCGTCGATCTCGGCCAGATCCAGCAGCAGCCAGAAGACGCGGTAGTTCAGCCGATGTTGTCGGGGCCTGAGACGCGAATGGAAGACGCCGCCGACGTAGAGGGCCGAGGCCTGGGTCACGCCGCCCGTTCCATCTGGGCCGCCGGCGCCGACAGGTGGATGCGGCCGCTCTCGTTCTCAACTGTCCACGGACGGCGGACGCCGCCCAGCTGTTCAGCGACCGCCAGGCCCGACTGAAGCCCGTCCTCGTGGAAGCCGGCGCCGAAATGGGCGCCGCAGAACCAGACGCCGCCCTGGCCTTGCAGGCTCCATAGTTCCTTCTGCGCCTTGATGGCCGCCGGGTCGAAGATCGGATGTTCATACAGTTCGCTGCGCAGCAGACTTCCTGCGGCGGGCGGGCGCGGCGGGTTCAGGGTGACGAACAGGTCCTGGCCCGGCAGGCCCTGGAGCTTGTTCATCCAGTAGGTGACGCAAAGGCCGTCGTCGGCGCCGATATAGTTCCACGAGGCCCAGGCGCGGCGGCGATGCGGCATCAGACCGGCGTCGGTGTGCAGGATGGTCAGGTTACGGCTGTATTTGAACGCGCCCAACAGTTCGCGCTCGCGCGCTGTCGGTTCGGCCAGCATGGCCAGGGCCTGGTCGGCGTGGGCGCCGATGACGACATGGTCGAACCGTTCTTCGGCGCCGGTCGTGTCCTGAACCACCACGCCGCCTTCGACACGCCGGACCTGATCCACGCCACGCCGCAGCCGGACCCCATCACCTTGCTGACTCGCGCCGATCTGGCGGGCCAATTCCTCGACATAGACCCGGCTGCCGCCGACGACGGTGCGCCACAGCGGCCGTCCGACCAGCTTCAGCAGGCCGTGGTTGCCGCAGAAGCGCAGGAAGGATTCAGCCGGATAATCCATCAGGGTATGAGCCGGCGACGACCAGATGGCGGCGGCCATGGGCAGCAGGTGATCGTCGCGGAAGGCCTCGCTGAAACCCTCGCGCTTCAGGTATTGGCCGAGGGTCAGGTCGCTGTCGCCCAGGGCTGCCATGCCGGCGGGCGCCGAGCGGTAGAAGCGCAGGATCTCCTTCAGCATCGACCAGAAACGCGGGCGGAAAATGTTGCGGCGCTGGGCGAACAGGGCGGGCGCGGCGTATTCGTACCGCCCCTGGTCCAGCGACACGGCGAAGGACATGTCGGTTGCCCGCGTCTCCAGCCCCAAATGGGCGAACAGGGCGATGAGGTTGGGATAGGTCGCGTCGTTGAAGACGATGAAGCCGGTATCCACCGCCGTCTCGCCGGTGGCTGTGCGCACCTCGACGGTGTTGGAATGGCCCCCCAGCCGGTCGTCACGCTCATAGATCGTCACATCGTGGCGTTTGGATAAAAGCCAGGCGCTGGACAGGGCGGCGATCCCCGAGCCCACGACGGCGATCCGCAGCCGCGGACCGGTCTCGGTGGGGGACGACAGGGGCATGGGGACTCCGGCAAAGGACGAAAAGACGTTGAAGATACGCGGTGATCCGACGCTCGGATCACGAAATGATCCAGACTTTCACCGGAACCGTATTAGGGTCCATGTATGGACAGGTCTCAGATTATCAGCGGATTCGGCCGCCCGTGACGCCTACGGATGGCGAATATGACCGGCTGATCGAGGCGGTAGCGCTGAGGCGGGACCGCGAGGCGTTCGCGCGCCTGTTCGAACATTTCGCCCCGCGGCTGAAAGCCTATCTGATGAAGGCCGGAGCGCCCGCAGGCGCGGCCGAGGACTTCGCCCAGGACGCCATGCTGACGGTCTGGCGCAAGGCGGAGCTGTTCGACAGCGCCAAGGCCCGCGCCGCGACCTGGATCTTCACCATCGCCCGCAACCGGCGGCTGGACGTGCTGCGTCAGGACGCGCGCCGGACTCCGATGCCGGAGATCGAACTGTCCCAGGACGAGCCGGAACGGCCCGACCAGATCCTGTCGATGTCCCAGGACGCCGCGCGGCTGAAGACGGCGATGGCGCGGCTCTCGGCCGACCAGATCGAAGTTCTTCGCCTGGCCTTCTTCCAGGACAATCCCCACTCCGAGATCGCGCGGCAGCTGAACCTGCCGCTCGGTACGGTCAAATCCCGCATACGCAAGGCAATGATCAAACTGCGCACCCTGCTTGACGACGACGGAGGCGCGGCATGAGCGCCCGTCACCACCCTTCCGAAGAACGGCTTCTGGCCTATGCCGCCGGGACGCTCAGCCCGCCCGAGGCCGTGGTGGTCGCCGCCCATCTGGCGATGCGGCCCGAGAACGACGCCTGGGTCCGCCAGCTTCAGGCGGTGGGCGGCAGTCTGCTGGATGATCTTGAACCCGCGTCCATGCCAGACGACGCTCTGGCTCGGGTCCTTGCGCGGGCCGAGGCGGACGCCGGACAGGTCCTGGCCTCCACCCCGCTGAACGACATGGCGGGCCTGCCGGAACCCCTGCGCCGCTATGCGCTCGGCCCATGGCGATGGCTGGGTCCAGGCATGCGCGCCCGCGACGTCCATGCGCCGCGCGACGGCGATTGCCGGGTCATCCTGCTGGAGATCGGGCCGGGCCGCGAGACGCCCAAACACACCCACGGCGGCGTTGAACTGACCTGCGTCATCCACGGCGCCTACGCCACCGAGACGGCGAGGTTTGACGTGGGCGATTTCGAGGAGGCGGACGACGAGGTCCTGCACCAGCCGCGCGTGGTGTCGCCCGACCCGTGCCTGTGCGTGGTGGCTCTGGACGGGCAGATCCAACTGAACGGCTGGTTGGGCAAGCTGATCCAGCCCTTCATCAAGCTGTAGGCGGGACCCATTTAAACCTGAGAAAGAGCGCGGTCCTTGCGGGCCGCGCTCTCATGGCTTTTTAGGGGAGGGGCGGCTTAGCCGCGACGGTTGTCCCAATCGTTGCGCTCGTAACGGATCTGGGCCGACAGGCGATCAAAGCGACGGTCCAGATCGGCGCGTTCCCAGGCGGTCAGGCCGCCGCGACGGTAGTTGGCCTCCAAGCGCAGCAGGCCGTTGAACTCGCCGCGCAGGCGGCTCGCTTCTCGACGGCTGAGCTGACCGGTGCGAACCCCCCGGTCGATACGGCGGTCAAGGTTGTCCTGACGCGCATTGATCGACTGCCAGTGGCCATAGCCGGCCTGATAGACCGGCGGGCGGCCATGATGGCCATAGGACTGGGCCGCGGCGGGCAGGGCGGCCGAGGCGGCGGCGGCCAGGACGACGGCGGGGATGATGAACTTCCGCATGATGTTTCTCCTCGGTTTGGGGCCGGTCGGGCTGACCAGCGATGAGGAGATATGACGATGAGGGGGCTGAGCCCGATCTGAACAGGGGCGCTCAGGTTCGGTTCATCTAGATGAGAAATGCGTCAGGTGCGGAGCGATCCGGCGTTCGCGCAATGGCGTTTCGGTCCGCCCTATTCTATACGGATCATTCAGGGCCTGTTCAGGAGAACGGCGCCAGATTGACGCCCATGTTCAGCAAGTCAGCCAGTTTGATCGTCGCCGTCGCGACCCTGGCCCTCGCTCCGGTCCTGACTCCGGCGGCGAGCGCACAGTCGCGCGACGAACGCCAGCAGACCCAATCGCAGCCTCAACCGCGCCAGCCGCGCGTGAGCCCCGACGAGGCGCGTCGCCGTGGCGGCGAGGCCGTCGGGGGGCGCCCCATCGACACCCGCCCGCGCGGCGACGGCAACTACTCCGTCCTGGTGGAACGTGACGGTCGCGTCCGCGAGGTCGTGGTCGATGGCCAGACCGGCCGCACGCGCGACGGCGGCTCCAACAACAACCAGCGTCCCAGGCCAGACTGATGCGTGTCCTTCTCGTCGAAGACGACGTCGATCTGTCGCGCCAGCTGAAGGCCGCCCTGTCCGACGCCGGCTATGCCGTGGACCACGCCCCCGACGGCGAGGAAGCCCATTATCTGGGCGAGAACGAGCCCTATGACGTGGTCGTCCTGGACCTGGGCCTGCCCAAGATCGACGGGGTGTCGGTGCTGGAGCGCTGGCGGCGCGAGGGCAAGACCACGCCGGTGCTGATCCTGACGGCGCGCGGCGCCTGGTCAGACAAGGTGGCGGGCTTCGACGCCGGCGCCGACGACTATCTGACCAAGCCCTTCCACACCGAGGAACTGCTGGCGCGTCTGCGCGCCCTGCTGCGCCGCTCGGCCGGCATCGCCTCCGCGACCCTGGCGTGCGGCGGCCTGAGGCTGGACCCGCGCGCGGCGCGCGCCAGCGTCAATGGTGAGCCGCTGCGGCTGACCTCGCTGGAGTATCGGCTGCTTCATTACATGATGATGCACCAGGGCCGGGTCATCAGCCGCACCGAGCTGGTCGAGCACTTGTATGACCAGGACTTCGACCGGGATTCCAACACCATCGAGGTCTTCATCGGCCGGCTGCGCAAGAAGGTCGGGCCGGACCGGATCGAGACCGTGCGCGGCCTGGGCTATCGGCTGACGCCCCTGGTCGGCGAGTCCGAGGCGGCGTGAGCGAGGCGGCGACGCCCGAGCTCCCCTCTGGCGATCGACGCGCCGACTGGGGCCGCTATCTGGGCCGTCCAGGCCGATCCCTGACGCGACGGCTGATCTGGCTGGCCTCGGCCTGGATCCTGGTGGCCCTGGTGATCGCGGCCATCGTCCTGACCCAGGCTTTCCAGGAATCGGCGCTGCGCCGTTTGGGCGACATGCTGGACGAGACCATCGACGAGATCGTGGTGGCGGCCAGCCGCACGGGCGAGGGCGAGGTCGTGCCCCAGATCCAGGACGCCCGCACCCTGCGACTGCTGTCGGGCAAATACTGGCAGATCTTGGAGGTCCAGCCGGACGGGCGGATGGTCAGCATCGCCCGCTCGACCTCGCTGTGGACCTATGATCTGGCCTTGCCGGACGACCTGCCGTCCCGGCTGGACAGCGCGTTCGGCGAGGTGATCACCTACAACACCCGAGGCCCGAAGAACGACCCGACCACGCGCGAGCCGCTGCGGGTCGCCGCCAGCATGAAATCCATTCCCCGGCGCGAGAACCCGGTGATCTTCCTGGCCGCCATCGACCGGTCCGAGGTGGACGCCGACACACGCCAGTTCGCCACCATCACCTGGGTGGCCCTGCTGATCCTGGGCCTGGGCCTGGTGTCGGCGGTCTTCATCCAGGTCCAGGTCGGCTTGCGGCCTCTCTATGATCTGCGCAACGAGATCGCGGCCGTGCGCCACGGCAAGGCGGCGCGGATCGGACGGTCCTATCCGCTGGAGATCCAGCCCCTGGCCGAACAGGTGAACCGCCTGCTGGACCATAACCAGGAGGTGGTGGAGCGCCAGCGCACCCATGTCGGCAACCTGGCCCATGCGCTGAAGACCCCGATCTCGGTCATGCTGGCCGAGGCCGGGACCGCCGAGGGCGCCCTGCCCGAACTGGTCCGGCGTCAGACCAAGGTCATGCAGGGCCAGGTCGACCACCATCTGCGCCGCGCCCGCGCCGCCGCCCGCGCCGCCCACGGCCTGGGCGAGACCACCCCCGTGCCCGAGGTGCTGGACGAGCTGGCGGTGATGATCGAACAGGTGTTCCGCGACAAGGGCGCCGAGATCGACTGGCGCGCGCCTGACGACCTGGCCTTCCTGGGCGAACGCCAGGACCTGCAGGAGATCCTGGGCAATCTGATCGAGAACGCGGCCAAGTTCAGCAAACGTCGCGTCCGCGTCTCGGCCGGCCAGAACGGCCTGGGCCAGATGGTGGTGGTGGTCGAGGACGACGGCGCCGGCCTGCCCGCAGACCAGCGCGAGACGGTGATGAAGCGCGGCGCCCGGCTGGACGAGAGCGCGCCCGGCTCGGGCCTGGGCCTGTCGATCGTCGAGGACCTGACGCGGGCCTATGGCGGGCGGCTGACCCTGGGCGACAGCGACATGGGCGGGCTGAAGGTGGTGCTGGAGCTGCCGGCGGCGCAAGCTTGAACGCGGGAGCCATCGGCGGGCAGGGGCGTTGAACCGCTCCGCCGCGCTGGAGCCCTTATGTTCGCCGCCCGTCTTCGTCATGCCGCCGCCGCCCTGGGCGAGACCGTCCGCAGCCGCGTCCCCGCCACGCGCCACATCCCCAAGCTGACGACCCTGATCGAGGGCGCGGCGCGGGTCGGTTATGGGGCGCGGGGATTCGTCTATCTGTCGGCGGGGGCGCTGACTCTGCTGGCGGCGACCGACCAGATCGGCGACGCGGTGGGCACGGGCGGGGCGGCGGGCTGGCTGGCGGAACAGCCGTTCGGGCGGGTGTGGCTGGTGCTGCTGGGCCTGGGCCTGTGGGCCTTCGTCGGCTGGCGGATCCTTCAGGCCGTGTTCGACGCGGATCACGCCGGGACCGACGCCAAGGGCTGGGCCACGCGCGCTGGCCAGGCGGTCAGCGGCCTGTTCTACGGTCTGCTGGCGGCGGGGGTGTTCGAGTATCTGGACGAGGTCGGCGACGCGACCTCGCGGGCGGCGGACCAGGCCGAGAACATCGCCGAGAACCAGGAGAAGGCGGCCATGATCCTGGACCTGCCGTTCGGCGGCCTGCTGCTGATCGGGGTCGGGCTGGCGGTGCTGGCGGTGGGGGTCGGCAATATCGTGCGGGCCTTCTGCGACGACTTCGACGACGCCCTGGCCTGTCCCGAGGCGGTGCGTCGGCCGGCCTCGGTGACGGCGCGGATCGGCTATGGGGCGCGGGGGTTCGCCTATCTGCCCCTGGGGGTCTTCGTGGTCCTGGCGGGGCTGCACACCCGGTCGGGCGAGGTGACCAGCACGGCCGCCGCCCTGGAGACCCTGGAGGCCCAGCCGGGCGGCGCCTGGGTCCTGGGCCTGACGGCGACGGGCCTGATGGCCTTCGGCGCCTTCGCCTTCGTGGAGGCGCGCTGGCGCCGGATCCGGCCGCCGCGGGATCTGACGCTGGGCTGAGGCTCCCTGTCTCCTCCCTGCGCAGCGGGGAGGTGGCGCGGCGCCCTTCGCGCCGTGACGGAGGGGTTCTTTACCGCATCCCCGGTGCCTGTGCGGCGGCAAGAGCCCCTCCACCCCTTCGGGGTCCCCCTCCCCATTTCATGGGGAGGAGACGGTCTGGCGTTCGGGGCGGCCTTTCCCATATGCTCCGCAACACATCCTGTTTCAGAAGGCAGTTCCCATGACCAAGACCCTGAAGATCGACTTCGTCTCCGACGTGGTCTGCCCCTGGTGCGTGGTCGGCCTGGGCGGGCTGGAGACGGCGCTGGCCCGGCTGGAGGGCGAGGGGATCGGCGCCGACATCGCCTTTCAGCCCTTCGAGCTGAACCCCCAGATCGCGCCCGAGGGCGAGAACATCGTCGAGCATATCGGCCGCAAATACGGCGCCACCCCGGAACAGTCGGCCGCCAACCGCGCCATGATCCGCGAACGCGCCGCCGAGAGCGGCTTCGACATGCGCATGACCGACGACAGCCGCATCTGGAACACCTTCGACGCCCACCGCCTGCTGCACTGGGCGCACGAGACCGCGCCCGACAAGCAGAAGGCGCTGAAACAGGCCCTGTTCACGGCCCACTTCACCGAGAACCGCAACCTGACCGACGCCGGCGTCCTGACCAGCGCCGCCGAGGCCGCCGGGCTGGACCGGGCCGAGGCGGGCGAGGTCCTGGCCTCGGGCCGCTATGCGCAGGACGTGCGCGGGGCCGAGGACCTGTGGCGCTCGCGGGGGATCACCTCGGTCCCCGCCGTGGTGGTCGAGGGCAAATATCTGATCAGCGGCGGCCAGCCGGCCCAGGTGTTCGAAGAGGCCCTGAGGAAGATCGCGGCCGAGGTCTGACGGCCGGCGAAATAGACTCATTCGACTCGAAAAAAAATGAGTCTATTTTCGTCTATTCTCGCGCGCGGCGACGGGCGCAGGGGATGGCGATGTCAAAGACCCGGCGGGCAGTATAGGCCCGTTTCAGGCCGTGATGAGATGATCGTCCGGCGCGGGGGTCAGGGGTTTGAAAACCGGGGGCTTTCGTCGCGGAATTGCGCGCGCCGGGCCCCCTCCACCCCCGCGCAAGAGGCGCGGCGGTCCCCCTCCCCCAAGGGGGGAGGATTTCGGTCGCCCTAGAGATCCTTCCCCCTTGGGGAGGTGGATCGTCGCGCAGCGACGAGACGGAGGGGGTCAGCCCCTCGATCCGGCCGATCCTTCGCCAAAACCCAACCCTGTCACCCCAGCCCGCACCACACCTCCGTCACCCTCGGGCTTGTCCCGAGGGCCCACCGTTCCGCGCGTGAGGTGTGGGGGCTTGCGACGGCGGGTCGAAGCGGCGAAGCCCGAATGCGCATCCGCCGTGGGCCCTCGGGACAAGCCCGAGGGTGACGGGTTTTTTGGGGTCAGGCCCGCTTTTTCCGGGGTGCAGCCGGAGCATCGGCGGCGGTGACCAGATGCCCCTTCCAGCCGGGCGGCGGCAGGAACTTGCCGGATTTCTCTTCGCGCGTGCCTTCGCGCGCGATCCGGGCGGCGTCCCGCAGGGCCTTCAGGGTGGTTTCGCGGTCGAAGATGCTGCTCATTTCGGTCCCCAATCTAACAGATCGGGCTCGCCGTCGCTAACCCCATAGACCTCCCATTGGTCCACCAGGGGCTTATAGACCGTCTCCAGATAGTCGAGGCTGAGCTGAAAGCGGCGGCGCAGCGTGTCTTCGGGAATGCCGTGCCCGCCCTGGGCGACCCGCCGCGCCACCCGCATGACCGAGAAGTCGGCCGAGGGCGGGCGCAGATAGACCAGTTCGACCCGGTATCCCGTCGCCCGCCAGCGACGGATGCGGCCGGCGTGAGATCGGGTCGCCAAGGTGGTCTCCAGAACCACATCGGCCCGTTCCGCAAACAGGGCCTCCAGCCGCTCCAGCACCAATCGTCCGGCCGCCAGATCGCGCGAAGCGCCGTCCCCCTCCAGATCGCGCGCCACCTCGTCCGGATTCACGAACCGAAACGCCTCCGCCCGCTGACGCAGGAAGCGGTTGATGAAGGTGGTCTTGCCGGCGCCATTGGGTCCGGCGAGGAGGACGAGGGTGGGCATAGGGACAAGCTACGCCGTTCGGAGGCGGGCGGCGAGGGCTTGCTGCGCTGGGGTGGTCAGAGCGCGCGGCCTCCCCTTCCTTTCGTCATCCTCCGGGCCGCGCAGCGGAACCGGGGGACCCAGCGGCGCCGAAGGCGAAATCCGTCCGCCGCACTGATCTCGAACGCCGAGTCCGCGACAGGGTCCTGCTCGCGCAGGCCGCTGGGTCCCCCGGTCTGCGCCGCGAAGACGCGGCTTGCCGGAGGATGACGAAATAGGAGGTCGGGTCGGAATGCTTCCGAATTGTACGGTCTCCTCTATCGGCAGAGTTCCGCTTTTCGTCTTAGGGGAATGAAATCTCATACCGCAGAGCAGGCGCGTATCAGTTTTGCTACCAGCATTTGGAATGTGCCGGCCCGTCGCGACGATCATGGCTGGTGAGCCGATGAGGAGATTGAAGATTTGTCCGCCCATAAAATTGAGCTAATTTTGAAGGGATACCCATCCGTCGAAGACGCGGTTGAAATAGTCGATCACTTGGTTGATATGTTTTTTTGAACTGGGAGTTTCGCTTGATATCTGGGATGAAGCTGTGACCTTTCTTAAGGTCCAGGTTCCATCTGCAATGTCAGCTCGAGAATTAGAATATCATTACAATAGACGAGCCTATTGTATGCGACGGGCGCACATTGCAGCAAAAGCAGCGATCCTCGCGACTGATCAAATCAGCCAAGCGTTGAATCGGTTGAGCAAGACGGACGCTCGAATCGGCGCGTCATTCCAGCAGATGAGTGTGCGGTATCCCGATCTGACGGATCAGCGGGACGCTGTAGCTCATTCCCTTGAACGCCGTCGACGGCGATTGAGTGGCGGTGGAAGGGGGAGGGCAAGTCTTCCAACTCGATCCGCGGGAACGCTTCTGTCAGATCTCATTGCATGGCAAGGCTACGTCGATGATGACACGTTTGTGGTCGCCGTTGGCGCCAACCAGCAAATGCGGCCTAGCGCCTTCGACATGACCGACGCGACTTGGAAAAGCGTCGGAGAGATCATTCAGCACGCTTTTGATGCTGTCGCAGTCGAGGGTTTTAAACCGCGCTGCTGGAGCTTCGAGTGAAAGGTTGGGGCTGCGGCTTCATCCTCATGCTCTCATTTTCTGCCGAGTCGGGCCCCGTTAATTTTCCACCGTACCCTGCTGGGGAAGGGATCAGAGGACCTTCACCTCCACCACCCCGCCCCCGGCGCGGAACTTCGCGCTCATCTCCGCCATCCCGGCCTCCGCATCCACCAGACTCGCCCCCGCATCATTCTGCGCCATCGCATCCCGGCGGATGTCCTGGCTGATCTTCATGCTGCAGAATTTCGGGCCGCACATGGAGCAGAAGTGGGCGGTCTTGTGGGCTTCCTTGGGCAGGGTGGCGTCGTGGTATTTGCGGGCGGTTTCGGGGTCGAGGCCGAGGTTGAACTGGTCCTCCCAGCGGAACTCGAACCGGGCGCGGCTCAGGGCGTCGTCATGGAGCCGGGCGGCGGGGTGGCCCTTGGCCAGGTCGGCGGCGTGGGCGGCGATCTTGTAGGTGATGACGCCGTCCTTGACGTCCTGACGGTCGGGCAGGCCCAGATGCTCCTTGGGCGTGACGTAGCAGAGCATGGCCGTGCCAAACCAGCCGATCATGGCCGCTCCGATGGCGCTGGTGATGTGGTCATAGCCGGGGGCAATGTCGGTGGTCAGCGGGCCAAGCGTATAGAAGGGCGCCTCGTGGCAGTGCTTCAGCTGCTCATCCATGTTCGCCTTGATCTTGTGCATCGGCACATGGCCGGGGCCCTCGATCATGACCTGGCAGCCCTTGGCCCAGGCGATCTTGGTCAGTTCGCCCAGGGTGCGTAGCTCAGCAAACTGGGCCTCATCATTGGCGTCGGCGATCGAGCCGGGGCGCAGACCGTCGCCCAGGCTGAAGCTGACGTCATAGGCCCGCATGATGTCGCAGATGTCCTCGAAATGCTCGTAGAGGAAGCTCTCCTTGTGGTGGGCCAGGCACCACTTGGCCATGATGGAGCCGCCGCGCGAGACGATGCCGGTGACGCGTTTCGCCGTCATCGGCACGAAGGGCAGGCGCACCCCGGCGTGGATGGTGAAATAGTCGACGCCCTGCTCCGCCTGTTCGATCAGGGTGTCGCGGAACACCTCCCACGTCAGGTCCTCGGCTATGCCGTTCACCTTCTCCAGCGCCTGATAGATGGGCACGGTGCCGATGGGGACGGATGAGTTGCGGATGATCCAGTCGCGGATGTTGTGGATGTTGCGGCCCGTCGACAGGTCCATGACATTGTCCGCGCCCCAGCGGGTGGCCCAGACCAGTTTGTCGACCTCGTCGTCCACCGACGACAGGACCGCGCTGTTGCCGATGTTGGCGTTGATCTTCACCAGGAAGTTGCGGCCGATGATCATCGGCTCGACCTCGGGGTGGTTGATGTTGTGCGGGATGATGGCGCGGCCGCGCGCGATCTCCTGGCGGACGAACTCGGGCGTCACGAAGTCGGGGATGGAGGCGCCGAAGTCCTCGCCGTCGCGGATGCAGGGGGCGTTCTGTTCGCGGCGCAGGTTCTCGCGGATGGCGACATATTCCATCTCGGGCGTGATGATCCCGGCCTGGGCGTATTCATACTGGGTGACCGGGCGGCCCTCGACGCCCTTGAAGACGCGGTGGTGCGAGGTGTCGAACCGGGGGGCCAGGTTCTTGCCGCTGGCGTGGCCGTTGTCCTCGGGCTTGACCTCGCGCGGGTTGGCGACGGGGGCGATGTCGCCGCGATCCAGTTGCCACGACGACTTCACGGGCGGCAGGCCGCGCTTGATGTCGATGGTCACGGTCGGGTCGGTGTAGGGGCCGGAGCTGTCATAGATTGTCACCGGCGGCTCGTTGGCGGACGGGTGGACGGCGACCTCGCGGAAGGGGACGCGGATGTCGGGGTACAGCTCGCCGGCGACATAGACCTTGCGCGACCCGGCGCGTTCGCCGGTGGGGATGGCGCCGGTCTCCTTCATCACCTGCTCGCGGGCGTCCTTGAGGGCGAGCTCGACGTTCGGCTCTTCGGGCAGGGCGGGCGGGGTGACTTGGATGTTCATGACGGCCTCAAACGGTTTGAGGTCCGCCGACGTCGGGCGTGCCGGTCCTTGAGCGCGAACAGGGCGCGTGGACCAAAAGCGTACTCATCCCTTCGCCGGCATGACCCGGATCAGGTTCGACGGGTCAGGCGGCTACGCCAATCTCAGCCGCTCGATCGCGACCCCCCGGAGAACAGCCTCAGGGTGACGCCGGGGGAGGATGACGTCAAGCCGGAGCCAGCTTGACTAGAAAAGACGCCGGATTTGCGTGGACTAAGGGCCGAAACGGGGTTGCTCGTCGGGCTCGGGGTCGGCAAACGGGGCCTGTGTCTATCCAATCCCTGATCATCGACTGCGACCCCGGCGTGGATGACGCCGTGGCGCTGTTCCTGGCCTTCGCCGCCCCCGAGCTGGAGCTGCTGGCCGTCACCACCGTGGGGGGCAATGTCCCCGCCCACCTGACCCAGCGCAACGCCCGGATGATGCGCCAGATCGCCGGCCGAGAAGACGTGCCCGTGTTCGGCGGCGCCGAGCGCCCGCTGAAACGGCCCCCGGCCGGGGCGGGCGACTTCCACGGGGCGGAGGGTCTGGGCGACCTTGAGCCGTTCGCGCCGACCGGCATCATCGGCGACGGGCCGGCGGCCAACGCCATCGTCGACCTGGTGATGAAACGCCCGGCCGGATCGGTCGCGGTCGCCGTCTTGGGGCCGATGACCAACCTGGCCCTGGCGATGAAGCGCGAGCGGCGGCTGGCCGAGCACCTGGGCACGGTTGTGGTCATGGGCGGGGCGCGCAGCGAAGGCGGCAATATCACCGCCTCAGCCGAGTTCAACATCTGGGCCGACCCGGACGCCGCGGCGGTGGTGTTCGGCGCGGGCTGCGAGGTGATCGCCTTCGGTCTGGACGCGACGCACCAAGTGCGGGCGACCGAGGAGCGGATCCGCACCATCGAGAAGATCCGCACTGAACCGGCGCGCACCGTCGCAGCCCTGCTGCGCTTCTCGCAACGGATCGAGCGGCAGGCGACCGGGGAGGCGGCGCCGCCCCTGCACGACCCTTGCCCCATCGCCTGGCTGATGAAGCCGGAGCTGTTCACCCTGAAGCCCTGCCGGATCGAGGTCGAAACCAACTCGGAGCTGACGCGCGGCCATACGGCGGTGGAGTTCCGCGTCGATCCCGCCACGGCGCGCCATCGCTGGGCTGGGGCGGCGGATGCGCAGGGGGTGTTCGACCTGCTGGCCGAGACGCTGAAGGCCAAGTGATGAGGATCACCGTCGTCGGCTCGATCAACCTGGACCTGGTGGCGGCGGCGCCCCGCCTGCCGGCGCCGGGCGAGACGGTGACGGGGGCCAACCTGGCCCGCTATCCGGGCGGTAAGGGCGCCAACCAGGCCTATGCCGCCGAGAAACTGGGCGCAGAGGTCAGCCTGATCGGCCGGGTCGGGAACGACTCCCTGGCCGGCGAGGCCCTGGCCCTGATGTCGGACCTGGGCGTCGATCTGGCGGGGGTCGAGGTGGATGTGGCGGCGCCGACGGGCGTGGCCCTGATCGCCGTCGATCCGGCTGGAGAGAACCAGATCGTGGTGGCGGCCGGGGCCAATCATATGGTCACGCCGGAGCAGTTGCCGCAGCGGATCGAGGGCGCCCTGATCGTCCAGCTGGAGCTGCCGGTCGAGACGGTAGAGGCGGCGGTGGGCCGGGCCACAGGTTTCGTCTGCGCCAACCTGGCGCCCGCCGCGCCGGTCTCGGAGATGCTGCTGCGCCGCGCCGACCTGATCGTCGTCAACGAGACCGAGGCCGCCTTCTACGGCGACGGCCTGCACCGGGGCGGCGGCCGCGTGGTCGTGACCAAGGGCGCGAAAGGCGCAGCCATGTACCAGCGCGGCGTCGAAATGGCCTGGGCGACCCCGCCCGTGGTCGAAGCGGTCGACGCCACCGGCGCCGGCGACGCCTTCGTCGCCGCCATCACCGTCGCCTTGCTGGAAGGCATGGTGCCGGCTCAGGCCCTCCGCTTCGCCTGCGCGGCGGGGGCGTTCGCCGCGACGCGCGCGGGCGCTCAGCCGTCAGCGCCGGAACGGCAAGATGTCGAGGCGCTGCTGGCGGGTTGACGGCCTCGCTATAGTGTCGCTGGATCGCACCTGAAGGTTGCGTGTGGGGCGGTGATGCTGACGAGGCGATTTCTGGGTCTGTCGCTGATGGCGACGGCGGCCATGGCGGGACGGCGAGCGGGCGCGCAGGAGGCCCTGACGGCGAACGATCAGTATCAGGCCGAGAGCCGCTATCTGCCCCTCTATCTGGAACTGAAGGCCCAGGTCGAAGCCGGCGATGAGAATGCGCGCTTCTATCTGCCCTGGTTCGCCGCCTTCGTCGGAGACGAGGCGATTGCGGTCGGGTTTGACGAGCGGACGCGGTCCCCCGACCGGCCGATACCCGATCTGGCCGACGCCGAGGCCGAAGACGCGCTGGAGGCTATTGTTCGGGCGGCGGCGGACAGGCAGATCGTCATCCTGAACGAGGCGCACAACGTCTCGGGCCATCGCGGCTTTGCGGCGCGGGTGATGCGCGCCTTGCGTCCGCTGGGCTTCGACACCTTCGCGGCCGAGACCTTCGGCAGGATCGACTCCTATCGGACCGGCGCGCCCTTTCATCAGGGGCTGGGCTATTACACCGCCGACCCTGTCTATGCCGAGATGGTGAGGGAGGCGGCGGGCCTGGGCTATGTGTTCGCCGACTATGAGCAGCGGCCGGACCAGCAGCCGCCCGCCGAGGCCGACATGGACGCGCGCACGACTGCGCGGGAGGTCGCCCAGGCCAGGAATCTGATCGCAAATGTGCTGAAGCCGCGCCCCGACGCGCGGATCTTCGTCCTGTGCGGCTACAGTCACGCCATGGAGGTCGAGGGGCTGGGCGGACTGTGGTTCGCCGGACAACTGAAGGCGGCGACGGGGATCGACCCCCTGACCATCGAACAGTCCAACAACTGGCCGGCGACCCGGCCTGAAGCGGATAAAGCGGAGGTTGCCGCCGTATTGGCGCGGTTCGCACCGACCCAGCCGATCGCTGTGTCGCGCGCCGGGCGGCCCTTCTCCGACAGGACCTTCGACGGCAAGATCGATCTGAGCGTCTTTCATCCGCGCCTGCCCAAGGTCGCCGGGCGTCCGGGCTGGCTGGCGGCCGATCCGGCGCGCAAGGCGGTTGAGGTTTCAGTGCCGCCCTTTGAAGGGCCGGCCCTGGTGCAGGCCCTGCATATGGGCGAGGGAGCTGTGATTCCGGCCGATCATCTTTTGCTGGAGCCGGGGCAGGCGCGAGCAACCCTGTTGCTCAGGCCGGGCTCCTATTTCCTGCGCCTGGAGACGACGCGGGGGATCGAGCCGGCGTTCGGGATGGTGAATGTCTGATACTGGCGGCAATGTGACACTGTAACGTCGTAAGGTCTTGCCGCCTGGGTCAGGACGCTCTTAGTTGCCCGCCTGAGTTTTGTGGGGGATTTCGGATGATGTTGCACGTTCGTGGGGCCGGTGTTGCGCTGGCGGCGGTGTTGATGGCGTCGACGGCGGGGGCGGCGTTCGCTCAGAGCGCCAGTCAGACTGCGGCCCCGACGGTTTCGGTCTATCAGCAGCCGCCGTCGCCCATCGCCGACATCCTGGACGCCAAGCCGACGCCGGCGCCGATGCTGAGCCCGGATCGCAAGACCCTGGTGCTGCTGGACCGGTCCAACCTGCCCAGCATCAAGGCCCTGGCCGAGCCGATGCTGCGGCTGGCGGGGGCGCGGATCAATCCGCGCAACAACGGGATGGCGGAAAGCCGGGTCTCGTGGCTGACGGGGCTGAGCCTTCAGGCGGTGGATGGTGGACCGGCGCGGGTCGTGGCCCTGCCGGCCGAGGCGCGGTTCACGGCGCCGCGGTTCTCGCCCGATGCGAAATCGCTGGCCCTGGTGCTGGACCGGCCGACGGGGCTGGAGCTGTGGGTCGTGGACGTGGCCTCGGCGCGGGCGCGCAAGCTGACCGAGCCGGTGGTCAATATGACGGGCGGGTCGGGCTATGAATGGCTGCCGGACAGTTCGGGCCTGCTGGTCGAGGCGGTTCCGGCTGGGCGCGGTCCGGCGCCGGATGTGACGGCGGCGCCGACGGGGCCGAACATCGAGGAGACGGCCGGGCGCGTGGCGCCGGTGCGGACCTATCAGGACCTGCTGTCGAACCCCGGCGACGAAGCCCTGTTCGACCATTATTTCACGTCGCAGCTGACCCTGGTTTCGCTGAACGGCCGTGTACGGACGATTGGCGCGCCGGCCGTCTATCTGGACAGCGCGGTGTCGCCGGATGGGAAATATCTTCTGCACGAGATCGCCAAGCGGCCCTATTCCTATGTGGTGCCGGCGGGGCTGTTTCCGACCGAGATCGTGGTGACGGACATGGCCGGGCGGGTGGTGCGGACCATCGCCGATCTGCCATTGCGGGACGATGTGCCGACCGCCTTCGACGCCGTGGCGCCCGGGCCGCGTTCGGTGAGTTGGCGGGCCGATGCGCCGGCGACCCTGACCTGGGTCGAGGCGCTGGACGGCGGCGACCTCAAGCGTGAGGTCGAGTTCAGGGACCGGGTCTTCATGCAGGCGGCGCCGTTTGCGGCCGAGCCGGTCAAGCTGATCGATCTGAAGGAACGGTTCGGCGGGGTCGTGTGGGGCAAGGACGATCTGGCCATCGTCAACAGCCGCTGGTTCAACACCCGGCACGAGACGCGGTTCGTGGTCGATCCGTCGAACCCGGGCGAGGGTAGGCTGCTGCTGGAGCGGAATTATCAGGCGCGGTACGACGATCCGGGCCAGCCGGTGACCCAGCCGAATGCGGCGGGCCGGTCGGTGATCCGCTTCAACCCGCAGGGGCGGATACTGATGTCGGGCGCCGGGGCGACGCCGCAGGGCGCCTTCCCCTTCCTGGCCGCCATGGACCCGGCGACGGGGCGCAGCGAGCGGCTGTGGACCTCGGCCGAGACGGATTACGAGGCGGTGGTCGGCTTCCTGGATGCGGACGGCAAACGGGTGGTGACGCAGCGAGAGACGCGGCTGGATCCGCCGAATCTGCAGATCCGCGACCTGACGACGGGCCAGACCACGGCCCTGACCCAGTTCCCCGATCCGGCGCCGCAGCTGGCCGGGGCGACGCGCCAGCTGGTGACCTATGGACGGGCCGACGGCGTCAAGCTGTCGGGGACCCTGTATCTGCCAGCCGGCTATGACAAGGATCGCGACGGGCCGTTGCCGATGCTGATGTGGGCCTATCCGGCAGAGTTCACCGATGCGGCGGTGGCCGGCCAGACGGTGGATGTGCAGAACCGGTTCGTGCGGCCGGGCGGGTCCAGCCATCTGTTCTTGCTGACGCAGGGCTATGCGATCTTCGACAACCCCTCCATGCCTATCATCGGCAAGGACGGCGCCGAACCGAACGACACCTATGTCGAACAACTGGTCGCCGACGCCCAGGCGGCGGTGGACGCGGTGGTCGGCATGGGAGTGGCGGATCGCGACCGGATCGCGGTCGGGGGCCACAGCTACGGCGCCTTCATGACCGCCAACCTGCTGGCGCACAGCGACCTGTTCCGCACCGGGATCGCGCGGTCGGGCGCCTATAACCGCACCCTGACGCCGTTCGGCTTCCAGGCCGAACAGCGCAACTATTGGGAGGCGACCGAGATCTATACCGAGATGTCGCCCTTCACCTATGCCAACAAGCTGAACGAGCCGATCCTGCTGATCCACGGCGAGGCGGACGATAACTCGGGCACCTTCCCGGTCCAGTCCGAGCGGTTCTATGCGGCGCTGAAGGGGCTGGGGGCGACGGCGCGCTACGTCACTCTGCCGCTGGAGGCGCACGGCTATCGGGCGCGGGAATCGGTGGGCCACACCCTGTGGGAGATGACCCGCTGGATGGACCAGTATGTGAAGAACGCGCCGCCGAAACCGGCGGCGTGATTCAGACTTGAGGGGCGCGTGCATGCGGTATCCTGTCGGGGCCTTGATCGCGCTCCTCGCCTTGAGCGCTTGCGCGACGTCGCCTCAGGCGTCGCGCCCCTCTGCCGAGCATCTGACTTGTACTGAAGGTTTTGCGCCGCTGCGCTTTGCGGCCAACGCAGACAGTCTGGACCCGTTCTTCTTGAAAGCGATTGATTGGCCGTCTCGGGCGGCGCGGGAGTGCGGCGGCCTGAGGCTGGTTGTCCGCGGTTTGCCCGATCCTTCCGAAGGCTCGCTCGAAGGTCGGCGAGCGGCGAACGTGGTCAGAGCCCTACAAGCCTTTGGCGCGCCTAGGCCGCAGTTTGAACTTGGGGAAGATTACGATCGCGCCAACCCCTCACTGCAAGTTTATGCTGAACCCTGACCTCGGGTTCAGGCTGCTGGGACACTGGCTCAAGGTCTGACCACCAGCCGCACCACCTCGCCCGCATGAAGTCGGTCGAAGCCGGCGTTGATGTCGTCCAGCGGGATGACGCCGCTCATTAGCCGGTCCACCGGCAGCCGGCCCTGTTGGTAGAGGGCGACATAGCGGGGGATGTCGCGGCTGGGGACGCAGGTTCCGATGTAGGAGCCCTTCAGCGTCCGCTCTTCGCCGACCAGGGAGACGATGTTGACGGCCAGAGCCGCCTCGGGCGGGGGCAGGCCGGCGGTGACGGTGGTTCCGCCGCGTCGGGTCATCTTCCAGGCGTTGTCGAGTGCGCGGGCCGAGCCGGCCATCTCGAAGGCGAAGTCTGCGCCGCCCTTGGTCAGGGTGCGGACCTGATCGACCGCGTCGGGGTCGCCGCCGTTGACGGTCTGGACCGGGCCCAGGCTGCGGGCCAGGGCCAGCTTGTCATCGGACAGATCGACGGCGACGACAGGCGAGGCGCCGCTGGCCAGGGCGCCCAGAACGCTGGCTAGGCCCACGCCGCCCAGGCCGATGACCACGACGCTCTGACCCGCCTTGACCTCGGCCGTGTTCACAACGGCGCCGACGCCGGTCAGGACGGCGCAGCCGAACAGGGCCGCCTCCTCGAACGACAGCTCGGGGTCGATCCGGACCAGGGACCGGCGCGAGACGACGGCGCGTTCGGCAAAGGCGGAGCAGCCGAGGTGGTGATTGACCGGTTCGCCCTCGCGGAAGATGCGCCGCCCGCCGGACAGCAGTTCGCCCTTGCCGTTGGCGGCGGCGCCCGGTTCGCAAAGGGCGGGGCGGCCGCCGGCGCAGGGATCGCAGTGTCCGCAGGACGGCATGAAGACCATGACGACATGATCGCCGATCTGCAGGTCCGTGACGCCGTCGCCCAGGGCCTCGACCACGCCTGCGGCTTCGTGACCCAGGGCCATGGGCAGAGGGCGGGGGCGGTCGCCGTTGATGACGCTGAGATCCGAGTGGCACAGGCCGGCGGCCTTGATGGCGACCAGGACCTCGCCGGGGCCTGGAGGGTCGAGCGTCACGGTCTCGACGGAGAGGGGCTTGCTGTCGGCGTAGGGGGGCGCGGCGCCCATGGCGGACAGAACGGCGGCACGGGTCTGGATGCTCATGGTCAAGCCTTCGTCATCTGTCCCCTATCGATAGGCGCTTGACGCAACGTCGTCCAAGCCCGAGCGTCGGGGTGAAGGCGACGCGGACTGTCGCCGGGGAGAGGACGACTGACGATGCCCAAGAGCGATTTGGGGCCCTTGGCCGAACGCGCGACCTACAAGGCCTTTCACATGGTCTCGACGCGCTGGGCCGACAACGACCAGTACGGCCATATCAACAACGCCAAATTCTACGAGTTCGTGGACTCGGCGGTGAACGCCCATCTGATGATCGCCAACGCCCTGGACGAGTCCATCGGCCTGGTGGTGGACAGCGGCTGCCAATACACCTCGGCGCTGAAGTTCCCCGATGTGATCGAGGTCGGGATCAAGGTGGACCGGATCGGCACCTCGAGCGTCAGCTACGGCTTCGCCGTGTTCAAGCGCAGCGCCGACGTGCCCGCCGCCGTCGGCCATTTCGTCCACGTCTATGTCGACGCCGAGACCCGCCGTCCCAAGCCTCTGCCGGCCAAGCTTAGGGCGGTGGTGGAGAATCTGCGGGCGGGGTGAGGGAACGGCCTGGGGCGGGAGCGGCTTTCGGCGCAAGTGTCGATGATCGCCTTCGACCCATAGCGGTCCTCGGTTCGCAGGGTCATGGGCTTGGCTTGGAGCGACCCGTTCGGCGTCTGGGCCAAGGACTTGCCGTCACGCCGATCGAAACGCCGTAGCCCCGAGGCGCCGGCGGTCTCGACATGGCATTGTCCACAGCGTCCGAGGCCTTCAGCGCCTCATCGGCGTCTAAGCTGGGACGGGCAGTGGAGTGGAGGCCATCGTCAATGCCCCGCGTGGGCCGGAGTAGTCGCGCTCGAAACCCCGCCGATCTCAGCTTTCATATGACCGATCTCAGCCTCTTGGCTGCTGACGATTTGCTCGGCCAGCTGCCGAAGCTCAGGGTCGGTACCGCTTTCCAGATACACCCGAGCCATGTCCACGCCGGATTGGTGGTGGGGAACCATAAGGGCGACGAAGTCTCGATCTAGGTCGCCGGTCACCTGCAGTTCGTTCATCTCGGCGTGCATGCGTTCCATGGACTCCATCATGGCGACCGACGCCCCCGCCTCGGGCGCCGCATTGGCTCCTTCGCGGCCATGGTAATGCTCGTTGCCACGCCAGAAACCGCCCGGAGCCACACCGCCTTGGGTGATTGTCTCCCGCGACTCGGGCCGAAGCAGTGCTGCAAACGGGCCTTCCAGCACGCGATAGATGACATAGTGCTGGCCAGCGTAGGACAGCATGGTGATGGCCAATGCGACAACGAGGCCGACCGGAACGAGCCACGTCGCGCGGTGGTCGCGAGGCGTCACTTCCAAAGCGTGATGACGCATCGGGTCTGCAATGGCCACCAATAGACCGGCCAAAATGGTCGCGTGCCCGATCATGTCGATACGGCCAAACGGATAGACGGCCGAGAACATCAACGCGAACAGCGCGACTGCGGAGAGCCGTCGCACGAGCGAGGTCCACAGCAGACCAAAGCCCAAGGTGAACTCAGCCACCCCGGCCATCGTCGTATACGGCTCAAAGGGTATTCCGAAGGCTAGGAAAGGCTTCTCTTCCAGCAGCGGCATGAACCACTGCGGATACATGAACTTCTCCATGCTGGACCACATGAGGGCCAGTGCAATGCCCCAGCGCAGCACCGCGAAGCGTCGGTCGCGCCACTTCCCATCCTTCAGACCCGAAAGGAACAGATAGCCCGCCAGCCCCAAGCCTAGTGCAAGGTAATCGTAGAGGTGGAAGAGGTCGTAGTTCGCGAGAGCGACGGCCCACAGGAGGACAATCATTACCGCCGCCACCGGTCGTGTTCTTCGCCAAATCAGCAGAATGCCGATCAACAGTTGCGCCCACGGCAGAAGCTCAGATTCTGTTTTGAGATCGGGCGTCAAGTAAGAGCCGCCGACAGCAAAAAGCGCCACGAAGAACGCGGCCATTACCGCGATCATGAAGGCGTCTGCATGATCACGCAGCAGTCGCGTCCCCGTGTCGAGAATGCGAGTGGCGGCCTGACCGGGCGCTCGGCGTTCGAGAACGGTGGCAGCTAGGAAGAATGCCGCAACCAGCGCGATGGCGAACCAGAAGGCAGGAAGCGCGAGTGTCGTGGTGATCGGAACCGGATCTGCGGACACTTCATACGCTTCAAACCATTTGACGTGCGCCCATGCCGCCGTTGCGATGGCTGACAACCCGAGCGTAAGCACCGGTATGTGTGAGGCCCGAGCGGTCATCTGCATTTGGAAAACAGCCAATGCCCTGCTTGCTCATATATCCACGCGATGGGCTGGAAATATCAGCGGTTTTCGAAAGGCGGGAACCCGGTTCCCGTCACCGAACAAACCACAAGGCATGTCGCAACAAGCGATATGAAGGCCTATACGCATAAGTTGATTAGGAAGGGAAGCCAATAAAAGTGATCTGCCTCAAAACAGGTATCCGATATGTTGGCAGTTTTTAAGACCGTCACTGAAATATAAACGGCAACAAATATTAATAGCTAACATGTTGCTGTCACGGCGATATCGCTCACTCATCCCATGATGCGGGGATAGAGGCCAAGCTGGAACGCTCGACAGCGAACGAATATGGGAGCGTCACTACCCGACTGACAAAAAGCGAGCGACAACTATTTTAGGCAGTCGCGAACCGTCAGGAGGCGCCTGGGCGGTCAAGTCGCGCGTGTCGGCAGACGAGCTCAGCCATCGTCGGCGGGCTCAAGTGAGAGTCCGCTTTCACCCCTCTCAGACATTCCCGACGTCTCCTCAAGGCAGACTCGCTCACCCTAGCCATCCCCCGGTTCTCGTGAGAACGTTCCCAAAAAGGAGCGTGGAGGAACGCCATGAAGAAGAGATGGATCGCGGCCCTGGCTGCGACGGCGATGCTATGCGCGCCTTATGCGGCCCAGGCCCAGACAGGCGGCTTCCTGCGGGCCGAGGGGACGTGGATCGTTGATGAGGCGGGCGAGCCGGTCATCCTGCGCGGCATGGGGCTGGGCGGCTGGGTACTGCAGGAAGGCTATATGCTGCAGCTGGGCGCCCTGGGTCCGCAGCATGTGATCCGGGCGCGGATCGCCGACCTGATCGGCGAGGAGAAGACGGAGGCCTTCTACGCCGCCTGGCGCGCCAACCACACGACCAAGGCCGACATCGACGCCATGGGGCGGTGGGGCTTCAACTCGGTCCGTCTGCCGATGCACCATGACCGGCTGACCCTGCCGGCGGATCAGGAGCCTGTCGCGGGGCGCGACACCTGGAAGGAAGAGGGGTTCGCCGAGATCGACGCCCTGCTGGCCTGGGTCAAGGCCAATGGGATGTATCTGATCCTGGACCTGCACGCCGCGCCGGGCGGGCAGGGGAGCGACCTGGCCATCTCGGATCGCGACCCGTCCAAGCCTTCGCTGTGGGACAGCGCCGAGAACCGTCGCAAGACCGTGGCCCTGTGGCGGCGGCTGGCCGAACGCTATGCCGACGAGCCGGCCATCGGCGCCTATGACCTGATCAACGAACCCAACTGGGACTTCGAGAAGCCCGGCGGCGGCCACGGCTGCGAAGAGACGACCAACGCCCCGCTGCGGTCGCTGATGATGGAGATCACGGCGGCGATCCGCGAGGTAGATCCGCGGCACATGATCGTCATCGAGGGCAACTGCTGGGGCAACAACTATCGCGGCGTCACGCCCCTGTGGGACGACAATACCGCGATCAGCTTCCACAAATACTGGAACGCGACGGACCGGGCCTCGATCGCCGACATCCTGCGGCTGAGGGACGAGACCAACGCGCCGGTGTGGCTGGGCGAATCCGGCGAGAATTCCAATACCTGGTTCACTGAGACCATCGCCCTGGTCGAGGACGAGGGGATCGGCTGGGCCTTCTGGCCGCTGAAGAAGATCGGCTTCAACCAGCCGCTGGAGATCACGCCCAACCCCGGCTGGCCCCGTCTGGTCGCCTATCTGACCGGCAAGGGGCCGCGGCCGTCGGCGCAGGAGGCGGAAGAGACGCTGATGCGGCTGGCCACCCACGACATCCGGTTCGAGAATAATTTCGAACATCGCGACGTGATCGACGCGATGCTGCGCCAGCCGCGTTCGGACACGGCGGTGCCGTTCGTCGCGCATCGGGTCGGGACCGACGGCGGCGTGATCCGGGCGGCCGACTATGACCTGGGTCGGTCGGGCGTGGCCTGGTCGGACGTCTATGAGTCCGACACTGACGGGCCCGGTGAGCGCGTGCCCTGGTGGAACACCGGCCGGACCTGGCGCAACGACGGGGTGGACATCGCTCTCGAAAACGGCGCGCCGGTGGTGGCTGAGTTCGAGACCGGCGAGTGGCTCCGCTACACGGTTGAAGCCGATGCTGCAGGGGTGCGGACCCTGGCGGTGGTCGGCGCGGGCGGACGGGTGTCGGTGGCGTTGAACGGGGCGCGGCCCGTCTCGCTCGATCTGCCGGCGGGCTCGGCGGCAAGCGTCGTGACTTCTGTCGGCCTGCCCTTTCTGGCGGGAACGAACACGATCATCCTGAGGGCCGAAGTCTGCGAGGCCTGCAAGGTCGGCCTGTTGCAGCTGGGGCCTGGTTCCTGAGCCACATTGCCGAAGCTTCACTTGTCTGCGGACGCCGTGTCGATAGCGTCCGCCTGTCCTTGAATTTGGGGGGCGGGCGGAGGCTAGGCGATGCGGCGATGGATCATGGGGCTGGCGGTGCTGGCCGTGGCGACGCCGGCCGCTGCGGCGCCCGAGACCTGGCTGATGTCGGTCGATCGGTGGGGCAATGCGGAACATACGCTGCTGACGCTGGAGTCGAGGGATGGCGTGCTGTCAGGCCGGTTCGGCGACTGGGCGCTGGAGGGGCGTCAGGACGGGGGGCGCCTCGCCTTCTCTGCGACGGACAGTCACGGCGTGCCCTACAGATTCGAGGGGACCGAAGCCGACGGCGTGCTCAGCGGCTGGGCCGACTATCCCGACACCAGTAACACCGGACCGCGCGTGCGACATGGCTTCAGCGCACGGCGGCTGGAGATGCCGACGGGCGCGCCGGGGCGGCGGACCTATGCGCCGGACCGGTTCTCGAACACCTTCACGGCCGATCTGGCGCCGGTCATGGTCATTCAGCCGGGCGATGTGGTGGCGACGCGCACCATCGATTCCGGCGGGATCGACGAGCATGGCGACGTGGTGGCCCTGTACGGCAATCCGCAGACGGGGCCGTTCTTGGTGGCGGGCGCCAAGGCGGGCGACGTGCTGGCGGTGCATATCCGTCGGCTGCGGTTGAACCGCGACTATGCCGACAGTCTGGACGGCGTCACGGGGCGGGCCATGTCGCTGGGCCTCGCGGCGCGGTCAGCGGATCTGGGCAAGCGGGTGCGCTGGCGGCTGGACCGGGAGGCGGGGACGGCGCGGCTGGAGGATCCGCCCGAACGTTTGAAGGACTATGTCGTGCCGGTCCGGCCAATGCTGGGCGGACTGGGGGTGGCGCCGGACTTCGGCTTTGCGGAACAGTCGGCCGGGGACACCGGGCGGTGGGGCGGCAATATGGACTTCAACCGGATCGGCGAGGGGGCGACGGTCTATCTGCCGGTGTTCCAGCCGGGCGCCATGCTGTTCCTGGGCGACGGCCATGCGTTGCAGGGAGACGGCGAAACGACGCAATGGGCGCTGGAGACCTCGCTGGACGTGGAGTTCAGCGTCGAGATCCTGTCGTCCCGCCCGATGGCGGCGCCGCGGATCGAGACCGAAGACCGCATCACGGTCCTGGGCCAGTCGTCCTCGCTGGACGAGGCGGCGCGGGCGGCGACCGGGGCCATGATCCAGTGGCTGGAACAGGACTATGGATTGAGCGTGTCTGAGGCGTCGCTGATCCTGGGCACAGCGGCCGAATACAGGATCGCGACGCTGGCGGGCCGCAACGCCGGGCTGGCGCTGAGCCTGGAGAAGGCGCGCCTGCGCGACGTGCCGCGCAGGACGCCGACGGCCGATTAGTCGTCCAGCCGGCCCGTCAGAAACAGCACGCCCACCGCGGTAAGGGCGCCCAGGGTGAAGGCGGTGATGATCGAACCGGCGGCGACGGCGGCGGGGACGGTGACGGGGCGGGCCTCGTACCATTCGACGATGTCGGCCTCGTGCAGATCGTCGTCGGCGCGGCCCTCGGCTTCGTAGATGTCGGCGGTGTTCATCGGGGGCTCCTTCGTCGGCTTCATGAATCAATACCCGCCAATGGTTACGGTTCCACTGCGGTCCGTCGCCCAACTGTCGCGCTCACCTCTCTGGCGTGACAGCCTGCCCGGCATCGGCTAGGACGCGCGGCTCAGGTTTCAGACTCTCGAAGACGATCCCATGGCCGGCCACTCGAAATTCAAGAACATCATGCACCGCAAGGGGCGCGCAGATGCGCAGCGCTCCAAGCTGTTCTCCAAACTGTCGCGCGACATCACGGTGGCGGCCAAGTCGGGCCTGCCCGATCCGGCGGCCAATCCGCGCCTGCGCCTGGCCGTCAACAACGCCAAGGCCGAAAGTCTGCCTAAGGACGTGATCCAGCGGGCCATCAACAAGGCCTCGGGCGGCGACGTCGATACAATGGAAGAGGTCCGCTACGAGGGGCGGGGCCCGGGCGGGGTCGGCATCATCGTCGAGGCCCTGACCGACAACCGCAACCGTGCGGCCTCGAACATCGGCGCGGCCTTCAAGAAGAACGGCGGCGCGCTGAGCGAGATGAACTCGGTCGCCTTCATGTGGGATAAGGTCGGCCAGATCATCTACAAGGCCGAGGCCGGCACCGAGGACGAAGTCATGGAAGCCGCCATCGAGGCCGGCGCCCAGGACGTCGAGAGCGATCTGGTCAAGCCGGACATCTACGAGGACGCGCCGGGTCACACGATCTGGACCGCCTTCGAGGACCTGAACGAAGTCGCCGAGGCCATGTCCAAGGTGCTGGGCGACCCCAAGTCGACCGCCATCGTGTGGAAGCCTCAGTCGGAAGTCACGGTGACGGGCGAGGCCGTCGGCACCCTGTTCAAGCTGCTGGACGCGCTGGACGCCGAGGACGACGTGCAGAACGTCTATTCGAACGAGGACATCTCCGACGAGGACGCGGCCAAATACGCCGGATAATACCTATACGGCCTGATCGACGAACGGAGGTCTCGACACCTTCGTAACCCGCGATTAACGTCTCACACAGGACGGTGAGCGGTTCGATTCGCCTTTCGGGGCCGGAATTGAGGACGCCCGCCGCGAAGCGAGACATCGAGGCGGGCACAATCATGAAACTGACCAGGATCGACAGGGTGCTGTCGCGGGGCGGTAAAGGCGACCAGAACAAGGACGCGCCGGTTGCTCTGGACCGTGCGGCGGAACAGGATGTCGCCGGCCTGATCGGCGAACGGTTCGAGACGATCCAGGACAGTCTGGATCAGCTGTCGGAAATGGCGCAGCGGTTCGGGACGTTCGAAAGCCTGCTGGGTCAGCTGCGCGAGCCGCTGGACGCCGAGTTCAAATCGCGGCGCGACAACCACATCGAGCTGATCAATCTGCGCAACGCCAATGCGGCGACGATGAAGCAGGTCGGCGCGTTGAACGCCGAGGTCCGCAAACTGTCGGACGCCCTGGCCGAGTCCGAGGCCAAGGCCGACGATCTGGCGGCGCGCGGCGGCGAGGCGACGAACAATTTGCAGGAAGCCCGGGTCGATCTGGGGCGTCTGCGCAGCGAACTGGCCCAGGCCGCGACGCGGTTGGAGGGGCTTGAGACGACCGAACGCGCCTCAGCTCAACGGATCCGCGAGCTGGAGCAGGATCAGGACGCCCTGCGCAATCAGCTGAAGCAGACCGAGGCCGGTCGCGCCGAATCCGACAAGACGCGCAGTCAGGTGCAGCGCGACCTGGCCCTTGTGCTGGAAGAAAACACCGCCCTGCGCCGCCGGATCGACGAGGTCGGCGCCGAGGTCGCGGGTCTGGCCCGCACCGCCGCCGCCGGCGAAGGCCAGCTGGCCACCGAACGCGCCCGCGCCGCCTCCGAACAGGCCGAGGCCGCCCGGGCCATCCGATCGCTGGAAACCCAGGTCGAATCGGCCCGCGCCGAGATCGCCGCCCTTACCGCCCGACTGGACACCGCCACGGCGCGCGCCAATGGGCTGGAAGTGCTGAACAGCGAACAGGCGTCGCGCCTGAACGAGTTGCAGACCGGCGCCCACGCCGTCGAACGGCGGGCCGACACGCTTCAGGTCGCGCTGGATCGCGCCGTGGAACGGGTCCGTACCCTGGAGATCGAGACCGAGGAATCGCGTCAGCGCCAGGCCTCGATGGAAGTGGCCCGCGTCGCCGCCGTCGACCGCGCCGAGGCCCTGACCAAGGCGGCCATGGCCCACGACAAGGCCATCGCCCGCGCCGAAGAACGCACCGCCAAGCTGCAGGCCAAGTTGACCGCCGCCCAGGACGAGCACGAGGCCCGCGTTCAGGCCCTGACCCAACAGATCAGCGCCCTGCGCGAGGACCTGGAAAGCGCCCGCGCCGAGGGCGCCATGTCCGCCGCCGCCCTGGACGCCGCCCGTCGCGGCCGTGGCGGTCGCGCCACCATAGCCGACGCCGCCGCCCAACTGCAGGCCATCGTCGGCTGATCATAGTCGGGGGGCGGAACCTGCGCCGTTGACCGGGATTTAGGCGGGGACCGCGAGACCCGCCGAACCCCGGCGGCCGCCCTGGCCGCCGGGGCGGATGATGTCCGGGTCGCAGAGACGACCGCCTATGGATATCACCCAGCTGATCCTCGACGACCACGCCGAACAGCGCCGACTGTTCTCGATCATCGAACAGATCGAGCCGAAGGACGTCGAGGCGCTGAGCGCGGTCTGGCTGAGGCTGTCGGCCTTTCTGGACGTCCACGCCGAGGCCGAGGAGCGGTTCTTCTATCCCGACCTGATGAAACTGGGCGAGGGGGCCAACGACGCTGAAGACGGCACGGTCGAGGGCGAGACCGAGGACGCCATCGAAGATCACAACAAGCTGCGCGACGCGGTCAAGGCCGTTGAGACGCATGAGGTCGGCAGCCCCGGCTGGTTCGCGGCTGTGGGCGAGGCCAATGTGGTCAACTCCAAACATATGGGCGAGGAGGAGCGGCAGGGCCTGACCGACTTCCGCCTGAACGCGGACGTGGCCACGCGCCACGCCCTGGCGGTGAAGTTCGCCGCCTTCGAAGCCGAGCACATCACGGGGGTAAGGCCGGTCAACAAGGACCCCGAGGCCTATGTCGAGGCCCACGGCTGAGCGCCAGCCGGCGGAACGCTCGGGTTCAGGCGTCGTTGAGAGCGGATGGATCTGGGTAGTCTCGAAGGTGCGATCTTGCCGATCGTCGGCGCTGTCGTCGCTGGCGGGGTCATCGGGCTTGAGCGGGAGTGGCGCGGGCGGGCGGCGGGGTTCCGAACCCATATCCTGGTCAGCCTGGCCTCGGCCCTGCTGATGCTGGCCGCCCTGTCTCAGGCCGACTGGGCGTTCCGCGCTCTGCCAAATGAGAACATCACCACGGACCCGACCCGGATGGCGCACGGCGTGCTGACGGGCATCGGGTTTCTGTGCGCCGGGGTGATCTTCCGCACCGGTTTTTCCGTTCATGGCCTGACGACGGCGGCGTCGCTGTGGATCACCTCGGCCGTTGGTCTGCTGTTCGGGGCGGGTCTGTATGGACTGGGCGCCTTGGGCGCGGCGACGACGGCGCTGATCCTGGGCGGACTGAGACTGATTGATCGGCGTCTGCCGGGCCGGACGGTGATCGACGCCGCCATCTGCTGGGAGCGACGCGACCCCTCGCCGGAGGCGGCTGTCCAGGCCGCTCTGCGGTCGCTGGACGCCGAGGTGCGTCCCGGCCGGTTCGAAATGATGCAGGATGGGCGAGCGCGGCGCACCTGGCGGCTGAAGGCGGCGAGCGAGGCGGACCTGCAACGCCTGGCGGAGCAACTCAGCGCCGTACCCGGCGTGACCTCGTATCGTCTCGATCCGCGCGACGACTGAAACCGTTCATTGCCCGATAACCCTCTTTGCGGCATGAGGGGAACGGATGGCGAACGAACCTGTCAGAATCATCGGGCTGGACCCGGGTCTGCGACGCACCGGCTGGGGGGTGATCGTCTCGGACGGCGCGCGCCTGCGATGGGTGGCGCACGGGGTGGTGGCCCCGCCTGAGGCTGCGCCCTTTTCCGAACGCCTGCTGTTCCTGTTCGAGGCCCTGGGGACGATCTGCGCCGACCACGGCTGCGAGGAGGCGGCGGTGGAGGAGGTGTTCGTCAATGTGAACCCGTCCTCGACCCTGAAACTGGGCCATGCGCGGGCGGCGGTGATGCTGGCCCCGGCCAAGCTGGGCCTGGCGGTCGCGGAATATTCGCCCAATCTGATCAAGAAGGCCGTGGTCGGGGCGGGCCATGCGGACAAGAGCCAGATCGCCTTCATGATCAAGCGGCTGTTGCCGACAGCGGGGGACGTGAAGGCCGACGCCGCCGACGCCCTGGCCGTGGCGGTCACCCATGCGCAGCTGAGGAAACGGTCCTTGTTGGAAGCCATGCACCGGGGGGCGGCGTGATCGGGCGATTGAGAGGCGTGCTGGCCGAGGTCGGTGAGGCGGACTGCCTGATCGACTGCGCCGGGGTGGGCTATGTCGTGTCGTGCGGGGCTCGGACCCTGGGACGGCTGCCGGCGCCGGGCGACGAGGCCACGGTCCATGTCCATTCGCAGTGGAGCGAGGACGCGGGGCCGCGCCTGTACGGATTTCTGACGCGCGACGAGCGGCGGGCCTTCACCACCCTGCTGGCCATCCAGGGCGTGGGGCCGAAGGCGGCGCTGGCGGTGCTGGACGTGCTGCCGCCGGGCGAACTGGCGGGGGCCGTGGCGCGCGAGGATAAGGCGGCGGTAGCGCGGGCCAATGGCGTGGGCCCCAAGCTGGCGCTGCGGATCGTCACCGAGCTGAAGGGCAAACCGCTGGGCGATGTCAGTTTTGCGCCCACAGCGCCGGGCGTCCATGTCGAGATCGCGCCGCCCCCGCCATCCCTGACCGGCGAGGCGGTGTCGGCCCTGCTGGGCCTGGGCGTGGCTGAGGTCAACGCACGCCGGGCGGTGGATCAGGCCCTGATCCGGCTGGGCGACGAGGCGGAACTGCCGGCGGTGATCCGCGCGGCCCTGCAGGAGTTGGGGCGGTGATCCTCGGGCGAAGACATGACTGACGACCGCATTATCTCCGCCGACGCCGGGCCCGGCGAAGCCTTCGACCGCGCCCTGCGGCCCCAGACCCTGTCCGAGTTCGTCGGGCAGTCGCAGGCCAAGGGCAATCTTAAGGTCTTCATCGACGCCGCGCGGGGCCGGGCCGAGGCGCTGGACCATGTGCTGCTGTTCGGGCCGCCGGGACTGGGCAAGACGACTTTGGCGCAGATCGTGGCGCGCGAGCTGGGGGTGGGGTTCCGGGCCACATCCGGGCCGATCCTGGCCAAGGCGGGGGATCTGGCGGCGATCCTGACCAATCTGGAGCCGCGCGACGTCCTGTTCATCGACGAGATCCACCGGCTGAGCCCTAATGTCGAGGAGATCCTGTACCCGGCCATGGAGGACCATGTGCTGGACCTGATCATCGGCGAGGGGCCTTCGGCGCGTTCGGTGCGGATCGACCTGGCGCCCTTCACCCTGGTGGGGGCGACGACCCGGGCGGGCCTGCTGGCCACGCCGCTGCGGGACCGGTTCGGCATTCCCCTGAGGCTGGAGTTCTACACGCCCGACGAACTGACGGCCGTGGTGCGGGGCACAGCGCGCAAGATGGGCGCGGCCATCGACGAGGCCGGGGCGCGCGAGATCGCGTCGCGGGCGCGCGGCACGCCCCGGATCGCCGGTCGGCTGCTGCGCCGGGTGCGCGACTTCGCCTCGGCGGACGGCGCCGAGACCATTTCGAAACTGGTCGCGGCCAAGGCTCTGGCGCGGCTGGAGGTGGATGAGGCCGGGCTGGACAGTCTGGACCGCCGTTTCCTGAAGGCCCTGATCGAAAACTACGGCGGCGGGCCGGTGGGAATGGACACCCTGGCGGCCGCCATCGCCGAGGCGCGCGACGCGGTCGAGGACGTGATCGAACCCTATCTGCTGCAACAGGGCTTCATCATGCGCACCCCGCGCGGCCGCATGGCCTGCGCCAAGGCCTACGCCCACCTGGGCCTGAGTGCGCCGCCCCCGCCCGCCGCCGGTCCCGTGCCGGGCGACCTGTTCGACTGAGGCTTGCCAAGTCCCGGCGCGTGTCGTTGAATCGCCGCCCAAGCGGAGCGCGCCATGACCGTTCGATCCGACGCCGTCCCGACCTCCCGCAAAGCGACGGCGTTGCGCCGCGCGGGCCTGGCGGTCGCGGTCGTCGGCTGCGCCGCCGTCGCCGCCGGACTGTGGGCCATGGCTCAGGGGCCGCGCGCAACGCCGCCGGAAGCGCCCATGCCGCGTGTGGCGCGTCAGATCGACGAGCAACTCGGGAGCAGCGCAGAGCTGCGATATTCGGAGCTTGGCGAGAAACGCGCGGCCTGCGGCTATGTCGGGCGCCGGCGCGGCGGTCCGGCGGTCGGTTTCGTCTCCCTGCCCAACCGCATCCTGTTCAGCGACGATCCCCTGCCGATGGAGTTCCGCGAAATGCGCGAACGCTATTGCCCGGGCTTCCTGACCACTCCGCCGACGCGCTAGACTGGGGCCATGACCGATCTGCCCACAGCCGGCCGTTTCGACGGACGCGACCACCTGTTGCCGGTGCGCGTCTATTACGAGGACACGGATTTCACCGGTCTGGTCTATCACGCCAACTATGTCCGCTATTTCGAACGGGGGCGGTCGGACTTCCTGCGGGCCATCGGCGTCGGCCACGCCGATCTGCTGGAACAGGATGAGCCTTTGGCCTTCGTCGTGTCCGAACTGAATATCCGCTACCTGAAGCCGGCGCGGATCGATGACGCCCTGGTGGTGCGCACTGTCTATGAGCAGGTGAAGGGGGTGCGGCTGATCATCCGCCAGAGCGTGGAACGGGCCGGAGAGGTGCTGTGCCGGGCCGAGGTCACGGCCGTCTGCATCCATCTGGACGGACGCCCGCGTCGACCGTCGAAGGGGTTGGTCGAGAAGGTCACGCCGTGGCTGGCGAAAGGCGCCGGCGCCGATTAGGATCGGACGAACTCGGGGGAGGTTAGATCATGGAAAATCAGGGAATCACCGCCAGCGCGGTCATCGTGAGCTTCCTGCTGCTGGTCCTGGTGATCGGCGGCGGCCTGGCCGGCTGCCCCTATTACAAGGTCTGGGAACGCAAGATGGCGGGCCAGGCCGAGCTGCAATACCAGCAGGGCGCGCGTCAGGCCCTGATCGCTCAGGCGGCCGCTGAGGATGAAGCGGCGATCAAGCGAGCCGAGGCGGCGACGCGCCGGGTGCTGGGCTGGACCGACGCGGCCAAGCGCGGCTGCGAGGCCCTGGGCCGACCCGGCGACCGGGCCTGCGAGGAACAGCTGGTCCGCGACGCCGCCACCTATTCCATCGCCAAGGAAGGCCACGAGGGCGTGATCATCAGCGTCGGCGCGCCGGTTTCCGTCGCGGTCGATCCGAACCGGAGGCCGACGTCCGAGTGATCCGGATGACGCGCCTGTCAGGTGACGGGCGCCCTCTGGCCCGCTAGAAGCCGCCCTCGCCACACAATGGTCACGCCCGCTCGGTCGAAGAGGGGCGTCGCCTGTTTTTTCCAACCCCGCACCCGATTCCGCCCGGAGCGCCTGAATGACTACGCCCGTCGACGCCTCGATGATGAACCCCGTCAAACTGTTCGTGGAAGCCGACTGGGTGGTGCAGGGGGTGATGATCGGCCTGGCGCTGGCCTCGCTCTGGTCCTGGACCATCATCATCGACAAGGCCTTCCGGTTCTTCGCGCTGAACAAACAGGCGGACGAGTTCGAAAAGGCGGTTCAGTCCGGCCGGTCGCTGGAAGATGTGGCGACCCAGGCCGGGCCGGCGCCGGAACACGCCCTGCCGCGCATGCTGGTCATCGCCCTGTCCGACTGGCGCGAGGCGCGTCAGAAGGGGCTGTTGAACGACCATCAAGGCGACCTGCTGATGACCCGGATCGACCGGGCGCTGAACAGCCTGATCTCGCGTGAAGGCCAGCGGATCGAGAATGGTCTGGGCGTGCTGTCGGTCGTGGCGACCGCCTCGCCCTTCATCGGCCTGTTCGGCACGGTCTGGGGCATCATGAACGCGTTCGGCCGCATCGCGGCGGCGGGCAACACCAATCTGACCACTGTGGCGCCGGCCATCGCCGAGGCCCTGTTCGCCACGGCCATCGGCCTGGCGGCGGCCATCCCGGCCTATATCGCCTACAACAAGTTCTCGATCGACGCGGGCAAGTTCACCGGCCGGCTGGAAGCCTTCGCCGACGACCTTCAGGCGGCGGTGGCGCGGCGTCTGGGCAACTCGGCCACGCCCCCGCCCCCCGCCCCGACCTCGGGCCTCAATCTGAAGCGGAGCGTCTGAGCCATGGCGCTGGGCGGCGGTGCGAGCGGCGGCGGGTCGCGTCGCGGGCGGCGGGGACGCAGAGGCCCCTTGACCGAGATCAACGTCACGCCCCTGGTGGACGTGATGCTGGTGCTGTTGATCATCTTCATGATCTCGGCGCCGCTTCTGACTGTGGGCGTGCCGGTCGAACTGCCCAAGACCGAGGCCAGCGCGGTCGATACCGACAACGAACCCCTGTCGGTCAGCATCGACCAGCAGGGCGCCATCTTCATCGGCGAGAGCGAGACCGCGTTCAATGACCTGGCCGTGCGTCTGCTGACCGAGGCCGGCGGATCGGACAAGGCGTCCGAGCGTCCGGTCTTCGTGCGGGCCGACGGGCGTGCGCCCTATCAGGCGGTGGCGCGGGTGATGGCGCGGCTGTCGGCTTCGGGCTTCACCAAGCTGAACCTGATAACCGACACGGCGCCGGAGGCCTGATCGCTTGCGTCGTCCCAGCCCTGCCATTCTGGGATCCATCGCCCTGCACGCGGGTGTGGTCGCGCTCGCCTTCGTTTCGTTTTCACACAAGGCGGACGAGCCCAAGCCGTTGGTGAATTCGGTGCCGGTGTCCATCGTCTCGGAGACGGTGATCGAGGCTGCGGCCGCCGACAATCCGCAGCCGGAACCCTCGCCCGACGACGCCGCCACCGCCCCGGTCAGCGCGCCGGAGGAGCCGACGCCGCCGGTCCCGCAGCCGACGCCGCCGCCGCCGCCCCCCACGCCTGCGCCGCCGCGTCCGACCCCACGTCCGACGCCGACGCCGCGACCCACGCCGCCCCGGCCCGCCCCGCCGAGGCCGGAGAAGGCTCGACCCACCCCGCCCCGTCCGACCCCGCCGCCCCCCGCGCGGCCCGCGCCAAAGCGGGATGAGCCCAGCCTGGACCTGGACGCCTTGGCGGGACCGACGCGCAACACCAACCAACGCGGGCGGCCGGCGACGGGCCAGCAGGGGTCGGGAACGGCCAGTCGTGCAACCGGGCCGCAACTTGCTGCGTTGGCGGGGCAGGTGAATCCCCACTGGAACCTGAACTGCGATCTTCCGGGTATGGACGCCATGACCATTCGGGTGACGGTGCGCCTGACTTCTGATGGGCAGATCGTCGGTTCGCCACGCCTGGAACAGCCGCGCAATGATGCGACTTGGCGGGCCGCCTCCGACGCCATGCTTCGCGCGCTGCGCGCGGCAGCGCCCTTTGACGTACCCACCGGCTTCCAGGCTCAGGAAGTGCCCTTCCGGTTTGAAACTGCGCGAAAGTGCGGAAGTCGCTAAACATTCCGTGACGGGTATCCAACTCGACCGAATGTCGCCCCAATCGCCGTGAAGCTGGCGATTGTCACAACGTCCAGCGATAAGGACGAGACTGTCTTTCCAAGCCTGGGAGCAAATATATGCGTCTGAACCTACTTCTGGCCTCGGCCGCCGTCGCGGTCCTGGCCGCGCCGATGATGCACAGCCCGGTTCACGCTCAATCGGGCTCCCAAGGCGCGCCGATGCAGGATGTCGTCGTCGATGACGGCGTGCTCAAACCCCTCCAGATCGCCATCGTCCCCTTCACCGGAGATCACGGCGCGGACATCTCCAATGTGGTCAGCGGCAATCTGCGGCGTTCGGGCTTCTTCGAACCGCTGGATCCGGCCGGCTTCATTGAGACGGGGCTGACCCTGGCGAACGCGCCCAACTTCCCGCAGTGGACCCAGATCGGGGCCCAGGCGGTGCTGTACGGGGCGGTGACGCCGCGCGCGGACAACCGGCTGGACGTCGGCTTCCGCCTGTATGATCCCTACCGCCAGTGCCAGTTGGTCAGCTATCAGTTTACCGCCACCCAGGAGCAGTGGCGCCGGATCGCGCACAAGATCTCGGACGTCATCTATCAGCGGATGACCGGCGAGGCCGGCTTCTTCGATTCCCGCGTCCTGTTCGTCTCCGAAGAAGGGACGCAGCTGAACCGGATCAACCGCCTGACCATCGCCGACCAGGACGGGTTCAACCCCACCTATCTGACCCAGGGCGACGAGGTGATCATGTCGCCGCGCTTCTCGATCTCGCAGCCGGACGAGATCACCTATGTGGCCCTGGGCAAGGACTACAGCCGGATCTATCTGCGCAACCTGACGACCGGCCGCACCGAAAGCCTGGGCGAGTTCGACGGCCAGGTGCTGGCCCCGCGCTTCTCGAACGACGGCAACAAGATCGCCTTTTCCATTATCCGCGGCGGCAACACCGACATCTATGTGATGGACCTGCGCAGCCGGCAGCTGTCGCGCCTGACCTCGGATCCGGGCATCGACACTTCGCCTTCCTTCAGCCCGGACGGCAGCCAGATCGTGTTCAACTCGGACCGGTCGGGCACGGCGCGCCTTTATGTGATGCGGGCCGACGGCTCGGGCCAGCGGCCGATCTCGCGCGGCGGCGGGGTCTATACGGCCCCGTCCTGGAGCCCGACCGGCAATCTGATCGCCTTCACCAAACAGGGCGGCGGCCGGTTCTCGACCGGGGTGATGAACGCCGACGGTTCGGGCGAGCGTATCCTGTCGTCCAGCTATTTCGAGGAAGGGCCGAATTGGGCCCCCAACGGCCGCTATGTGATGTTCGCCCGCCAGACGCGCGGTGGCGACACCCGGCTGTGGACCGTGGACCTGTCGGGGCGTGTCGTGGCCCAGGCGGGCTATAACGGCCGCGGTACGGACCCCGCCTGGTCGCCGTTGCTGGATGCGCCCCCGGCCAACATCGGCATGGGGCAGGGGGCGGACAGTTGCCCGGCCTGACGCTGTTCGACGATCGGGAGCTTCGCGCTCAACAGTGTGTTATCGATCTGGCGCCCCAAATCCGCCCGAGGCAGAAGATAAGGCCAAGCTTGAGGCCGCCGTCCTCAACAAGACCGTTTCAGGAGACGACCCAATGAAGACTTCACGCATCATCACCCTGGCCATGGTCGGTTGCGCCGTCGCCGCCATGGCCGCCTGCGCCCGCAAGCCGGTCGAAGGCGCGGTGCCGACCCAGCCGACCGCCCCGACGACCGGGCCCGCCTATCCGACTGCGCCGACCGGCCCGGTCTCGGGTGGCAACATGGGCGCCGCCGCGCCGGGCTCCGAACAGGACTTCGTCGTCAACGTCGGCGACCGGATCTATTTTGACCTGGACTCCTATGACGTCCGTCCCGAAGCCATGCCGCGCCTGGACGCTCAGGCCCAGTGGCTGGCGCGCTATCCGCAGGTCACGGTCCGTATCGAAGGCAACGCCGACGAACGCGGCACCCGCGAGTACAACCTGGCTCTGGGCGCCCGCCGCGCCGAGGCCGTGCGCACCTATCTGATCAATCGCGGAGTTCCGGCCGGCCGTATCGACACCATCAGCTACGGCAAGGAGCGCCCGATCGCCGAGGGCTCGAGCGAGGACAGCTGGGCGCGCAACCGCAACGCCCACACCGCCATCGTTTCGGGCGCTCCGCGCTAAGGACGACGGTCGCCAGGCACTGGAATGATGAGAGGCGTCGGCGCAGTCCGGCGCCTCTTTTCTTTTGCCCCCGGCGTCCGCTAAGTGAACCCAGGCTCTGCCGGGGGATAGGCGCGTGGATATCGAAGGGGCCGGTGGCGCGATCACCGGAGGATTGGTCGCGGGTGCGATCGAAAAGCCGACGGGTCATGCGGGGGAGGCCGGACAAGGGCTCTGCTCCGACTGCGGCGCGCCGACCAGCGGCAATTTCTGCTCCAATTGCGGTCAGCCCACCCACGTTCACCGCACCCTGCTGCACCTGGGCGAGGAACTGCTTCATGGCGTCATGCACTTCGACGCCCGCGTCTGGCGGACCCTGCCGCTGCTGGCCTTCAATCCCGGTCGGCTGACGCGGGAATGGGTCCAGGGCAAGCGGACGCGGTACGTGTCGCCGTTGGCGATCTTCCTGTTCACCCTTTTCGTCATGTTCTTCGCGCTGAGCTTCATGCCGCAGTACGCGGCGCCGGCGGTGCTGGCCGACGACATCCAGGCGCAGCGGCAGGAGTTGGCCGAGGCCGAACAGGCCCTGGCCGAGGTACGGGCCGAGGCGGCGACAGACCCGTCCGGCATGGCTCGTATCGGCGTAGACGGCGCTCAGGCGCTGGTGACCCAAAAACAGGCCGAACTGGCGCGGCTGGAGACCGAGCAGCGCGAAGGCCGCGCCGACGGCCTGAAGCCGGGCAGCTGGCAGGCCAGCATCAAGGATATCGCGTCGGGCGACAAGGCGTCAGGCGGCTCGACCAAGCTGAAGGTCATGGGCAAGGAGGCCGAAGAAAACGATCACGGCTTCGGCGCGACGGTGTTGAAGAAGCTGCAGAATCCGGACCTGGCGGTCTATAAGCTGCAACAGACGATGTACAAGTTCGCTTTCCTGCTTGTGCCCTTCTCGATCCCCTTCCTGGCGCTTCTGTTCCTTTGGCGACGAGGCTTCACCCTGTATGATCACGGGGTGTTCGTCCTATACTCGTTGACCTTCATGGCCCTGCTGCTGATGGCCATGGTGCTGGCCGGGACGATCAACAGCACCCTGGGCGCATGGGTCAGCGGGCTCGGATTGCTGGCCATGCCCGTCCATGTCTTCGCCCAACTGAAAGGGGCCTACAGCCTGTCGATCTTTTCGACGCTTTGGCGGACGATCTTGCTGCTGTTCTTCTGCAACATCGTGGTGGTTCTGTTCATCATGTCGATCCTCTATCTGGGCCTCGGGCACTGACTGCGCCTTGCGGCGGCCCCAAATCGGTGGAACCTAGCGACCCATGATGCTCAAGCTCTCGTTCATGCGCTCCCGCGCCTTCGCCGCCACCGCCGTCGGTCTGGTCCTGATCGCCGGGGGCGCTGTCGCCCAGCAGGCGGCGCCCAATATCATGCAGCCGATCGAATGGGACAAACGTCGCCTCGAGCAGCTGGACCGCAATGTCCGCCGGCTGGAGCGGGCGCTGACGCAGCGCAATGCTGCGGGCGAGCCGGTGCTGGTCGAGCCGGATCCGGAGGTGGTCACGCTGCAGAGCCAGTTCGGCTTGATGAACCAGCGACTTGGGGATCTGGAAGCCACGGTGCGTCGGATCAACGGCGACAACGAGCGGCTGACCTTCCAACTGGACGAGGCCCAGCGCGACAGCGCCGCTCTGCGCGCCCGACTGCTGGACGCAGAAGCGCGGATCGAGAAGCTGGAGACGGCGGCTGAGCTGAACGCCCCCATCGAAGCCAATTCGCCGACCGGCGACGCGGTTCAGGATCTGGCCGCCGCTGTGCGCCTGATGGGCAGCGACCGGCCGCGCGGCGCGCGGGCGCTCGAGACCCTGGTCGTCACCTGGCCCGATACGCCCCAGGCGCGCGAGGCCAATTCGCGCCTCGGCGACATCCGCGTCTCGTCCAACGACAAGGCGGGGGCCGTGCCCTTCTACGCCGCCGCCCTGAAGGACTGGCCGCGCATCGGCTGGGCCGCCGACACCACGCTGAAACTGGCCGACGCCCTGTTCGCCACTGATCGCAAGACCCAGGGCTGCGCGGCGCTGGGCGAGTTCACGCGCCGCTACGCGCCTGCCGCCTCCGACCCCCAGAAGGCCCGCGCGGCCCAGATGAAGACCGCCAACGGGTGCAGCTAACGCCCGCTGGCGCTGCAAATGACGCGGGTCTGACGGCCCGGGTCTTTGCTGGGCTGGATCGGCGGCTGAGGCGGGATGACGACCGCCCCGTCGCTCTCGCCCTGTCCGGCGGCGGCGATTCAATCTCCTTGTTGAGGCTGGCGGCCGCCTGGGCGGGCGACCGCGGGCGACCCCTGTTGGCCCTGACGGTCGATCATGGACTGAACCCCTCAAGCGCGGATTGGACCCGGTTCGCCGGCGCTTCGGCGCGCGCTGTAGGCGCCGATTGGCGGGCGCTGGCCTGGGATGGTGAAAAGCCGACGACGGGTCTGACGGCGGCGGCGCGCGGGGCGCGGCACCGGCTGATCGCGGCGGCGGCGCGCGCGGCCGGCGCGCGGGTCGTCCTGTTCGCCCATACGGCCGACGACGTCGCCGAGGCTGACCTGATGCGGGCCGAGGGTTCGACCCTGGGGAGGGTACGGGAATGGTCGCCGTCGCCGGTCTGGCCTGAGGGGCGAGGCCTGATGCTGCTGCGGCCCCTGCTGGGCGAGCGGCGCGAAATCTTGCGGACCTGGCTGGCGGCTGAGGGGGCCGAGTGGATCGAAGACCCTGGCAACACCGACCCGCGTTTTGGCCGTAGCCGGGCGCGGCGCGCGCTGGCGGGAACGGCGCCGGATATTGGCCATGGCGGCGGGGCGGCGGGAACAAACGACGGCGGTTCTCACATTGGAGTTTCGGTCACGGCTGAGGGGGCCGCGTGGGTCGCGCGCGACGTCGGCGCCAGATCGCTGGCGGCCGCTCTGGTCTGTGTCGGCGGCGGGGCGACGCCGCCGCGGGGAGATCGGCTGGCGCGACTGATGCAACGACTGGGGGCGGGGGAAGACTTTGAGGCCACCCTGTGCGGGGCTCGGATCGAAGCGAACGGCGCGACTGTGGTTCTGATGCGCGAGGCCGGAGAGCTTGTCCGTCGTCCGCCAGGGTCGCTGGTTCTGGAAGCCGGCGTTGAAGCGGTCTGGGACGGCCGGTTCGCCTTCTTGGCGCGGACGCCGGGCTGGTCCGTGGTTCCGGCGCGGGGGCGTCTGTCGGCCCTGTCGGCGGCCGATCGGACCCTGATCGGCGCGCTTCCGGTCGCGACGCGTGGCGCGTTTCCGGTCCTGATCCGGGACGCAGAAGCGGGACCAGTTCTTGCAAGTCCGCAGGTCGAAAGGCGCGAACTGGTCTCCGAAAGGCTCAGTCTGGCGCTGGACGAAACGACGCATGAAGACGATCTGAATGCGCCGCCATGGCGTAACGCCGTGGAAGCGCCTATTTTCCGAGACAGACAATCCAGACCGTCGATCCAATCGGAGCCGGCGGACGACCGAGGACCTCAATGAACCTGCGTAATCTGGCGATCACGGGCGTCATCATCCTGGCCCTGCTAGCGGCCTACGCCGCCGTCTCGCAAGGCGGAGCCATGACCGGCATGGCGGCCCAGGGCCCCGGCGCCGCCCGGCCCGAAACCATCACCTATTCCCAGCTGGTGCAGCGGGTCGAGGCCGGCGACATCAAGGAAGCCACCGTGCGCGGCGACCAGGTGACCGGCGTCTACAAGAACGACGGACGCTTCACCGCCACCACCCCTTATCCGAATGAGCAGCTGGTCAATTCCATGCTGGCCGCCGGCGTCAATGTGGACGCCAAGACCACGCGCCAGTCGATCTGGATGAGCCTGCTGATGGGGATTCTGCCCATCGCGCTTCTGGTCGGGGTGTGGATCTTCTTCATGCGCCAGATGCAGGGCGGGGCGCGCGGCGCCATGGGCTTCGGCAAGTCCAAGGCCAAGCTGCTGACCGAGCACAAGGGCCGCAAGACCTTCGACGACGTCGCCGGTGTGGACGAGGCCAAGGACGAACTGCAGGAGGTCGTCGACTTCCTGAAGGATCCGGGCAAGTTCCAGCGCCTGGGCGGCAAGATCCCCAAGGGCGCCCTGCTGGTCGGCCCTCCCGGCACCGGCAAGACGCTTCTGGCCCGTGCTGTGGCGGGTGAAGCCGGCGTGCCCTTCTTCTCGATCTCGGGCTCGGACTTCGTCGAGATGTTCGTCGGCGTCGGCGCCAGCCGCGTGCGCGACATGTTCGAACAGGGCAAGAAGAACGCGCCCTGCATCATCTTCATTGATGAGATCGACGCCGTCGGTCGCCATCGCGGCGCCGGCCTGGGCGGCGGCAATGACGAGCGCGAACAGACGCTGAACCAGCTGCTGGTCGAGATGGACGGCTTCGAGGCCTCCGAGAACATCATCCTGATCGCCGCCACCAACCGTCCCGACGTGCTGGACCCGGCCCTGCTGCGTCCCGGCCGTTTCGACCGCCAGGTGGTGGTGCCGAATCCGGATGTTTCTGGACGTGAGCGTATCTTGCGCGTGCACATGAAGGACGTGCCCCTGGCCGCCGACGTGAACACCAAGACCATCGCGCGCGGCACGCCCGGCTTCTCGGGCGCCGACCTGGCCAATCTGGTCAATGAGGCGGCCCTGACGGCGGCCCGCAAGGACCGTCGCATGGTCACGCACCGCGACTTCGAAGACGCCAAGGACAAGGTGCTGATGGGGGCGGAGCGTCGCTCGATGGCGATGAACGAGGAAGAAAAGCGCCTGACCGCCTATCACGAAGCCGGTCACGCCATCGTCGCCATGAACGTCAAGATGGCGGACCCGGTGCACAAGGCGACCATCGTCCCGCGCGGCCGCGCCCTGGGCATGGTGATGCAACTGCCGGAAGGCGACCGCTATTCGATGAAATACCAGCAGATGATCGACCGGATCGCCATCATGGCCGGCGGTCGAGTGGCTGAGGAGCTGATCTTCGGCAAGGAGAACATCACCTCGGGCGCGTCGTCGGACATCGAACAGGCGACCAAGCTGGCCCGGGCCATGGTCACGCGCTGGGGCTTCTCCGAGAAGCTGGGCACGGTGGCCTATGGCGACAACCAGGAAGAGGTCTTCCTGGGCCACTCGGTCGCCCGCAGCCAGAACGTCTCGGAAGAGACGGCCCGCACCATCGACGAGGAAGTCCGTCGTCTGGTCGCCTCGGGTTGGGACGAGGCCCGCAAGATCCTGACCGACAAGGCTGATCATCACGAGAAGCTGTCGCAGGCCCTGCTGGAATACGAGACCCTGTCGGGCGAAGAGATCAAGGACCTGCTGGAGAAGGGCGTCGCCCCGAACCGCGACGAGAACAACTTCCCCAACGCCGGCCCTTCGGTCTCGGTGCCGGTGACGCCGGTCTCGGACGGAACCACGGTCGAGATCCCGGTCGCCGCTCCGGCCGCGACCAGCGTGCCGACGGTGCACTGACCCGAGGCCGAGGTCTGAACGAGAACGAGCCCGCCGGGGAGATCTCCGGCGGGCTTTTTCGTGGCCGCTCGATGGGCGAGCCGCTGTGCCCCATTCGTCCTCCCGCTCTTTCCGTCATTTTGGGCGCAAATCCTGAGACAACGATAGAAGATTGCTTGTGAACAAGTTTGCAATTCAAACAAGTCTGTGAGATATCGCAATCATCGACCTTGGGAGGGTTTTACGATGACGACCGATATTGACCGGTCCGAGCGCCTGCACGGCCTCGACGCCTTGAGGGGCGGCGCCCTGCTGTTGGGCCTGGTGCTTCATGGCTCCATGTCCTTCTTTCCGACCCAGATCTGGATCGTCGGCGACGACCAGCGGTCGGTGTGGGCCAGCGGGCTGTTCTTCGTCACCCACCTGTTCCGGATGACGACCTTCTTCCTGATCGCGGGGCTGTTCGCGCACATGATGCTGGGGCGAGTCGGGGTATGGGGGTTCGTGAAGAACCGCCTGGTGCGGATCGCTGCGCCGCTGGCGGTCTTCTGGGGCCTGGTGCTGACGGCCATTGTCGTGGTGCTGATCTGGAACGCGGGCCTGCAAGGAATGACGGCCGCCGATGCGCCGCCGACGCCGGAATACGACTGGACCAATATTCCGCTGACCCACCTGTGGTTCCTGTGGGCGCTGCTGATCTTCTATGTCGCCCTGCTGCTTCTAAGAGCGCCCTTCGCCGTGCTGGACCGGAGCGGCGCCTGGGGGCGCGTCGTCGATAGGATGACGGCCGGCCTGATAGGTCCGTGGGGGCCGTTTGTGCTGGGGGCGCCGCTCGCGGTGGCCCTGTGGTTCCAGCCGAACTGGATCGCCTTCTTCGGCGTGCCGACGCCGGATGCGGGACTGATCCCGAATACGCCGGCTTTGGTGGGGTTCGGCCTGGCCTTCGGCTTCGGCGCCTTGCTGGATCGTCGGCGCGACCTGTTGGCCCGCATACAGGCCTGGTGGCCGGCCTATCTGGGATTGGCGATGGGAGCCGGAACCACGGCCCTGATGTTGGCGGGCGGGCCGGACCCGCATCTGGTCCCGATGACCGATTCGACAACGAAGGCGATGACGGCGGCGGCGTTCGGGGTCGCAACCTATGCCTCGGTCTTTGCGGCCGTGGCCCTGGCGCTGCGGTTCTTCGGGGGACACAGCCGCACGCGGCGTTATCTCGCCGACGCCTCATACTGGATCTACATCGTCCATCTGCCGCTAGTGATGGCGGGCCAGGTGCTGGTCCAAGATTGGGCCCTGCCGTGGCCGGTCAAGCTGGGGGTGGTGGTCGGCGGGGTGCTGGCCGTCTCGGTCGTCAGCTATGAACTGCTGATCCGGCACAGCTTCATGGGCCGCTGGCTGAACGGCCGCCGGGTTCCATGGCGGCGCAGCCCCGCGCCCGCCCTGTCACCCGCCGAATAGCTTGCCAACCCCGGCCGCCGCGTCCATCCGAGGGACGCGCCCGCCGCAGAGGAATCATCGATGATCGACATGTCCCGCAGCACGCCCGAGGCCGACCTGGCCTTCCTCCGTTCGATCGTCCAGGGCGGGGGCGATCCGCGCGCGACCCTGACCATGGGCGTCATGTATCTGGCCGGCGGCCTGTTGTACGGGCTTCAGTGCCTGGTCCACATCGGCCAGTCCCTGGGCGTCGTCCGCTGGCCAGGGCCGGTCAGCCTGGCCTTCGTCGCCGGGATCACCGTGGCCTTCCTGGTGGTGATGGTCTGGGCCATCCGTGAGGATCGCAAGCGGCCGAAGGCCAGCCCCATCGTGACCCGGACCTTGAACGCGGCCTTCAGCGGGGCGGGCATGGCCAATCTGGCCATCATCATCGTCTTCGGCTTCGGCGCGGCGCGGGACCAGGACTTCGCCGTCTGGCTCTATTACCCGGCCATGATCTTCGCCCTTCAGTCGGCCGCCTGGTACGTGGCCTGGACCCTGAAGAAGAAGGGCTGGATGCTGGCGGCGTCGCTGGGGGGATGGGCCACGGCGGTGGCGCTGGGCCTGCTGGTGCGCCAGCCGCTGATCTATCTGTATGTCGCCACGGCCGCCCTGTTCCTGCTGTTTGCGGGGCCGGGTTGGATCATCACCCGTGATTCGTTGAGGAAGCGCGCCACCGATGCGGACGCCGGCTGATCCATGGGGCTGAACGACCTGGGGCGGATCGACGAGGTCATCCACGGCCGCATGCGGCTGGGGATCATGGTCTATCTGGCCGACGCCGAGGCCGCCGACTTCACCGAGTTGAAGACGGTGCTTGAGGCGACCCAGGGCAATCTGTCGGTCCATATCAAGAAGCTGGAGGAGGCCGGCTATGTCGCCGTGGCCAAGAGCTTCGTGAACAACAAGCCGCTGACGCGGGTGTCGATCACGCCTGAGGGGCGCAAAGCCTTCGCGGCCTATCTGGACGCGCTGGGCGGGCTGATCGGGAGGCCGGGATGACGGTTCAGGTCATGGGGATCGTCAACGTCACGCCCGACAGCTTTTCGGACGGGGGGCGGTGGGCCTCTACCGAGGCTGCGGTGGATCAGGCGATGCGGCTGGTCGCGGACGGGGCGGACGTGCTCGACATCGGGGGCGAGAGCACCCGGCCGGGGGCCGATCCGGTGGGCGAGGTTGAGGAGATCGACCGGGTCGCGCCGGTGATCGCTGCGGTTCGCGCGCGGTGGGATGGGGCGATCAGCGTGGACACGATGAAGCCCGCCGTGGCTCGTGCCGCCGTGGCCGCTGGGGCGACGATGTGGAACGATGTGACGGCGCTGAGCCAGGCGCCGGACAGTGTGGCGGTCGCGGCCGAGCTGGGGTGCGAGGTGGTGCTGATGCACATGAGGGGGGAGCCCCGGACGATGCAGGCCGATCCCCGCTATGACGAGGTGGTGGGCGAGGTGGTGACCTATCTGCGCGAGCGCGCCGAGGCAGCGGTGGCGGCGGGGGTGGCGCGCGAGCGGATCTGGCTGGATCCGGGCATCGGGTTCGGCAAGACGCTGGCGCACAATATGGCGCTGACGGCGCGGCTGGGCGAACTGGTCGGGCTGGGGTTCCCGGTGCTGTACGCGGCCAGCCGCAAGCGGACGATCCAGGCGGTCGATGCGACGGCGGTGGAGGCGACCGACCGGCTTGGGGGCTCGCTGGCCCTGGCGCTGGAGGGGGCGCGGCGCGGGGCGCGGATGGTGCGGGTCCATGATGTGCGCGAGACGGTTCAGGCGCTGAAGCTGCAGGCGGCGGTGGCGGCGGCGGAGTGACACGCTTGCCTCCCCCACGCTTGCCCCGACGCGCCGACTGGGCCATCTGGTCGGCATGTCCTGGGTCATGTCGATCAATCCGTGGGTGACGCTGGTCGTCGCCGGTCTGCTGGAAGTGCTGTGGGCGTCCGGCCTGAAGAACGTCAGCCTGCAAAGGCCGCTGACGTCGCTGGGGGTTCTGGTCGCGCTGGCGGCCAGCATGGTCCTGCTGTGGGTGGCGACGCAGAAACTGCCGATTGGCACGGCCTATGCGATCTGGACCGGGATCGGGGCCGTGGGCGCGGCCCTGGTCGGGATCGTCGTCTATGGCGAGCCGGCGACGGCGGTGCGGGCGGTGTGCATCCTGCTGATCGTGGCGGGGATCGTGGGCCTGAAGCTGTTCTCGGGGGCGCACGCATGACCCTTCATCGGGGCAGGGTCCTGATCCTGGCGGGGTCGGACAGCGGCGGGGGCGCGGGGGTCCAGGCCGACATCAAGGCGGTGACGATGATGGGCGGGTTCGCCGCCACGGCGATCACGGCGATCACGGTGCAGAACACCCTGGGGGTTCACGGCGTCCATCCCCTGCCGCTGGACCTGATCGCGGCCCAGGCGCGGGCGGTGCTGGAGGACATAGGGACCGATGCGGTCAAGACCGGCATGCTGGGCTCGGTCGAGGTGGTCGAGACGGTGGCGGCCCTGTTGGACGAGGCGGACGCCCCGGCGGTGGTCGATCCGGTCATGGTGGCCACGGGCGGCCATCCGCTGCTGCCGGACGCGGCGGTGGAGGCGGTGAAGCGGCTGATGATCCCGCGCGCGGCGCTTCTGACCCCCAATGCGCCCGAGGCCGAGGCCCTGACCGGGCTGGCGGTGCGCGACATCGACGGCCAGCGGCGGGCGGGCGAGGCCCTGCTGGCCATGGGGGCGCGGGCGGTGCTGATGAAGGGCGGTCATGTGGACGGGCCGACGGTGATCGACCTGTTGATGACGGCCGACGGGGAGACGGTGCTGGAGGCCGAGCGGATCGACACCCGCCACACCCACGGCACCGGCTGCACCCTGGCGAGCGCCTGTGCGGCGGGCCTGGCCCTGGGCCGGCCGCTGGAGGTCGCGGTGGCGGAAGCCTGGGCCTATGTCGGCGAAGCCATCCGGCGGGCGCCGGGTCTGGGCGGCGGCCATGGGCCGCTGGATCATGGGTGGCCGGTGCGGGGCTAGGGCGGCATCTGGGGATGAAGGCGCGCGACGTCTCCCGCTGAACGGACCGGGAGGCTAAGGGATGGGGATGAGCGACGCCCTGACCCCCAAATCGGCCGAAAGACTGATCGAAATCGTCCGCGCCGATCCCGGCCTGATGCACGTCTTGCGGACGGTGCGGGCGCTGGACCTGCCCGACTGGCGGCTGGTGTCGGGCGCCGTCTATCAGGCGGTGTGGAACGCCAGGACGGGGCGGCCGTCGGGATACGGGATCAAGGACTATGACCTGGCCTATTTCGACGGCGCGGACCTGTCGTACGAGGCCGAAGACGTCGTGATCAAACAGGTCGCCGCCGCCTTCGACGAACCCTTCCGCAGCCAGGTCGAGGTGCGCAATCAGGCGCGGGTGCACCTGTGGTTCCAGAACCGGTTCGGCGAGCCCTATGAGCCGTTGCACTCGACCGACGAGGCCCTGGGCCGGTTCGTGGCCCCGACCTTCGCCGTCGGGGTGCGGCTGGAGGCGGACGACACGATCACCGTGGCGGCGCCGTTCGGGCTGGAGGATGTGTTCGCCATGGTCGTCCGGCCGAACCCGAACCGGCCGCTGGCCAAGGGCTGGGCCAAGACCATCGAGAATGCGCGTGGCCGTTGGCCGGAGTTGACGGTGGTTGAGCCGTGATGGCGGCGACGGCGGCAGGAGTTGGCTTGATGACGTTGGTTGGCGACTTGGTTACGGTCTTGGGATGAACCCGTTCCAACAGCTTTGGTCGCGCTTTCACGATGGTCATTGGCCTGTCGGCTATAGGCTAAGGGAAAGTGGCGCGGCGAACTGGGTTTGTTTCCATTCGCTGCCGAATTCGAAGAGATACGCAGACAGCGACGACGAGCGCCGCATCATCCTGGAACGCCAGAATCTTCTTGCCGCAGAAGTGCTGAAATCGGATCCGTGCTGGTTGGTTCAGACGCATTGGGTGACGCCTGCCGGAATGGTCGATGTGGCTGACGTCAACGATCCGTTCGCCGCCACGCGGCAGTTCGGTCTCGAGCCCGTCTTCGAGTTCGCGCAAGACGATGACGACGAGGTGGTATGGCGAGTTCATGCGGGGCCGGTCCGATGGACCGAAGGCTATTTTGACGCGCTTCTGGCAACCATCGCTGAAGACGAAGCCGGTCCGACGCGCTGGATGTCGGAGGCGACCGGTTCGATCTTCGCTCCCTACGACGGCGGGATTGATCTGTTTCTGGCTGAGGCGGGTCAGGTTGCTTCACTGAAGATGAAGCATCGCGATTGGCTATCCAGCCATCGTGAAGGCCTGTGAGACAGACGCTGAAGGCTGAGCCTGCGTAACGACGCGATCCGTAGTGTGATGTGGCGCGTACTATGCCCATGACCCTGACCGACATCCTCATCCTGCTGGGACTGAACCTGGCCCTGATCGTCGCCGTGATGCTCGGCTTGTGGCTGGTCGCCCTGAAGCTGAAGGACGTCAGCTTCATCGATGCGGTCTGGCCGCTGGGGATGTTGCTGCTGGCGGTGGCGACCCTGCCGCGCGCCGAGGGCGATCCGGTGCGAAAGGGGCTGCTCGTCGGGCTGTGCGCGGTCTGGGCGCTGCGGCTGGGCCTGCACCTGTTCCGGCGCTGGAGGGCCAGCGGGGCGGATGGGCGGTATGTGCAGCTCGTCGAGGATCAGGAACGCAACAAGGGCTGGTCGTTCGCCAAGACGGCGCTGTTGTTCGTGTTTCTGCCCCAGGCTGTGCTGGCCTGGCTGACGTCGCTGCCGGTGCAGTTGGGACAGGTGGAGGCTCAGCCCCTGGGCGTGATCGCCGGCGTCGGGGCGGTGCTGGCGGTGGTCGGGATCGTGTTCGAAAGCGTCGGCGACGCCCAGTTGGCGGCGTTCAAGCGCGATCCGGCGAACAAGGGCCGGGTGCTGGATACCGGCCTGTGGCGCTATACGCGGCATCCGAACTATTTCGGCGACGCCTGCGTCTGGTGGGGGCTGTGGCTGATCGCGGCGGAGACGGGCGTCGGCCTGTGGTCGATCGCGGGGCCGATCTTCCTGACCTTCACCCTGACGCGCTGGTCGGGGATCGGGATTACGGAGAAGGCGATAAATAAGTCGCGACCGGGATATGCGGATTATGTGAAGCGGACGAGTGCTTTTGTGCCGTGGCCGCCTAAGAAGGCGTGAGGTTCGGCTCCCCTTTCGTACCCGGTGATTGAGCCGCCGTGGGCCCTCGGCACAAGCCCTGACATCGGGGCCGCCATTGAACGGACATCATCGGAAAGCGGGCGGTTGTCGGCGTTGGGGGCGGACGTTGCATTGTTGGCTTGACGCTGAAACATTGTCCGAACCGCGCAATGGAGCCGACCATGCAATCTGTTTTTGCCTTTGCCGCAGTGACGATCATGCTCAACTCATTCCCCTTGCAAACCCAGGCCGGATGGGAAGGCGCGGAGTGGGGCATGACGCCAGAAGAGGTTTCAGCCGCTGTTTCAGGCGTTCGAGTTGTCCGCCGGGGAATGTTGTTGTCCGATGCACGAAAGCAGAGCGTGAGGGATGTTGAGCTCTACAGCATCAGGCTTGAAGCATCGTACTTCTATGGGCCGCAGGGTTTGACCTTCATTCGATTTGACGTGCCCTTCAGGCGGTGCACGACTCTAGTCGATGGCCTTGTCGCCGAGCATGGTCAGCCCACGAGCGTGAGCGACCAAACCATTCTCAAAATAATAACTTGGGAAGATCCTGAGGCAGCCAACCGACTGGTGTTATTGCACTCCACAGCGGGCATCTGCGACCTACGTATTAGATCAGTCGAAGGCAGGGACAGCGGCGTCTAAAGTCCGCTACGGGCCGTGAATCGACTTCTGCAATTGTCGGCGAAGCCGACTTAGATCGACCCTGAAACCCAATGTCGGTTTCGGCGCGTAACCGCTCGAGCGCAAACGGGGGAGAGATCCTCGGGGCGGCCCCGAGGATCACGGCAGGCGCCGAGGTTAGTTGGTGGTCGGGGTGTTGTTGGTGGTCATGCCGCGGTCGGCGTTGCCGCCCTGTTGTTCGATCTGGTCGGCGCGACGGTCGGCGTTTTCCTCGACCTGGTCGGCCTGACGGTTCAGGGCGTCTTCCTGGGCGTCGGTCGGGGCGGCGTCGGCCTGGGCTTCCAGCTGGTCGGCGCGGGCTTCGCCTGTGGCCTCGACGGCGTCGGCGCGGCTTTCGGCGGCGCGGTCAGCGGCGCTTTCACCACAGGCGGCGACGCCCGACAGGACGAACAGCGACGCGGCGGCGATGGCGAACTTTTTCATGGGGTTTCCTTCCGTTTTGGAGCGGAGGAAACGTCACGGCGGCGGATGGGTTCACGCCGCCGTGATATTTCGTGAGGCCTCAGCCCTCGGCTTCGGCGAAGGCGACGCGGGCGGCGCCCAGCAGGGCCGCATGTTTGTGCATGATCACCTTGGTCGGAATCTCGGCCATATAGTCCTTGAACCGACCCTTGCGCTCGAACCGCTGGCGGAAGGGGCTGGACTTGATGAAGGGCAGGATGCGCGGAACGATGCCGCCGGCGATATAGACGCCCCCGCGCGAACCGGTGGTCAGGGCGATGTCGCCGGCGACCGCGCCCAGGATGGCGCAGAAGCGGGCCAGGGTGGCGCCGCAGGGGCTGTTGGGGTCCTTCATCGCCGTCTCGGTGATCTGGGCCGGGTCGTCGATATGGGTCTCGCGACCGTCGATCTCGGCCAGGGCGCGGTGCATGTTCAGCAGGCCGGGGCCGCAGATCAGGCGTTCGATGGAGACGCGGTCATAGCGGCGGCGCAGGATGCGCAGGATCTCGTCCTCGACCGGATCGCCCGGGGGGAAGCAGGCGTGGCCGCCCTCGGACGGCATGGCCATCTCCTTGCCGTGGGCGTCGCGGACCAGGGCCGAAACGCCGAAGCCGGTGCCGGGGCCGAGCACCGCCACGGTCGAATGGGGATCGCCGTCGACGGGACCGCCCAGGCTTTCCAGCTGATCCTCCGGCACCACGGGCGCGCCCCAGGCCAGGGCCTCGAAATCGTTGATCAGCTTGACCGGCTTCAGACCCAGGGTCTGAAGCTCGCTCTCGGACACCTGCCAGGGCGAGTTGGTCAGGTCGATGGCGCCGTCGGTGACGGGGCCGGCGACGGCGATGACGCCGCCGGTCGGCTTGACCTCGCAGCCCTCGATGAAGGCGGCGACGCCTTTCAGGAAGGTGGGGTAGCGTTCGGCCGGGAAGCTTTCGTGGTGGTCCAGCACGGGCTTGCCGTCGATCATGCGAGCGACGGCGAAGCGAGCATTGGTGCCGCCGACGTCGCCGACGAGGAGGGTCTTGTCATTCATAAGGCGTTTCCTGCGGTCGGTGCGGCGGATCAGGCGTCCACGGTCCGGTCGACGAAGTTGGGATCGGGAGGCGTGTCCGTATGCGATTGGTCGCTGCTGGGGAAGGCGAAGCAGACAGTCGCGCCTTCTTCAGCCGTGGTGACGACGTGGCGGAAGGCGCCGAACAGCTCGCGGCCGTAGCCCCAGGCTGAGCCGGCGGCATTGGCGGAGGAGCGGGCGGCGGCGGGGCGGGCGGTCAGGCCGTCGACGCCCACCGTGGTCAGAACCCCGGCCTCGGCGTCCAGGCGGATGATGTCGCCGTCCTTCACATGGGCCAGGGGACCGCCGGCGAGGGCTTCAGGTGATACGTGAATGGCCGCAGGGGTCTTGCCGCTGGCGCCCGACATGCGGCCGTCGGTGACGAAGGCGACCTTGAACCCCTTGTCCTGAATGATCGACAGGGCGGGCGACAGGCTGTGCAGTTCCGGCATGCCGTTGGCCTTTGGGCCCTGGAAGCGCAGGACCACCACGACGTCGCGGTACAGCTTGCCGTCCTTGAAGGCCTGCAGCGCGTCTTCCTGGGTTTCGAAGACGGCGGCGGGGGCCTCGACGATGCGGTTCTCGGGCTTGACCGCCGAGACCTTGATGACCGCGCGGCCCAGGTCGCCCTTGACCAGGCGCAGACCGCCCTCCTTGTCGAAGGGGTTGGAGGCGGGGCGCAGGATGTCGAGGTCCAGGCTTTCCTTGACCCCGTCGCGCCAGACCAACTGACCGTCCACCATCGACGGCTCCTGGAAGTATGCGTCGATACCCTTGCCCATGATGGTGGTGACGTCCGAGTGGATGTGACCGGCCTGGGCCAGTTCGCGGGCCACGAAGGCGACGCCGCCGGCGGCCTGGAAGGCGTTCACATCGGCCGAACCGTTGGGATAAACGCGGGCCAGCAGGGGGGTGACGGACGACAGCTCGTCCATGTCGGTCCAGTCGATCAGCACGCCCGCCGCCCGGGCCATGGCGACCAGGTGGATGGCGTGGTTGGTCGAGCCGCCGGTGGCCAGAAGGGCGACGATGGCGTTGACGATGGACTTCTCGTCGATGACGTCGGCCATGCGGCATTCGCCGCTGCGGGCCAGTTCGACGGCGCGCTGGGCGGCGGCGGCGGTCAGGGCGTCGCGCAGGCCGGTGTCCGGATGGACGAAGGCGGTCGAGGGCATGTGCAGGCCCGCCAGCTCCATCATCATCTGGTTGGAGTTGGCCGTGCCGTAGAAGGTGCAGGTGCCGGGCGAGTGGTAGGAGCCGATCTCGCTTTCCAGCAGGGTCTGGCGGTCGACCTTGTTCTGGGCGTACTCGGCGCGGACGCGGGCCTTTTCGGCGTTCGGAATGCCCGATGGCATGGGGCCGGCGGGGGCGAAGACGACGGGCAGATGGCCGAAGGCCAGGGCGCCCATGAACAGGCCGGGAACGATCTTGTCGCAGACGCCCAGCATCAGGGCGGCGTCGAAGGCGTCATGCGTCAGGGCGACGCCGGTGGACATGGCGATGACGTCGCGGCTGAACAGCGACAGCTCCATGCCGGGGCGGCCTTGAGTGACGCCGTCGCACATGGCGGGGGTGCCGCCGGCGACCTGGGCCGTGGCGCCGACCTGACGCACCGCCTCGCGGACCACGCCGGGGAAGCGCTCGAACGGCTGGTGGGCCGAGAGCATGTCGTTATAGGCGGTGACGATGCCGAGGTTCGGCTTGGACCCGTCCATGGCGGTCAGTTTGTCGGCGATGGTCTGGCCGGCGAAGGCGTGGGCCCAGTTGGCGCAGGACAGCTTGGCGCGGCCGGTCCCGCTGTCGCGGGCGGCGTCCATGCGACGGATGTAGTCGGCGCGGGTGGCGCGGCTCTTCTCGACGATCCGGGCGGTGACCGCGGCCACCGTGGGGTGCAGGGTCATGTCAGCTGGCTTCCGTGTATAGAACTTCAAGCGGGACGCCGGCGGCGATCAGGGCGGCGATGGGCTGGATCTTGGGATCGCCCTGGGCTTCCTGCTCGAACACGCGGCGTTTGGCGGCGCCCTTCAGGCCCAGGATCACCCGGCCGGCGGACATCAGATAGGGCAGGTTGATCGACAGGCGCTCGAGGGTCGGCGCGGCGCCGTCGCGGCCGTGGGGCACGCCGAGCACCGTCGGCTTCAGCGTCGGGGTCAGCAGGGTCTTCAGGGTGGGGCTGTTGGGGAACATGGAGCAGATATGGCCATCCTCCCCCATGCCGAGAAGGACCGCGTCGAAACGTCCGCCCGCATCGGCCAGGGCGTGGGCGGCGACGATGGCGGCGCGATCCATCGTGACCTCGGGGGTATAGAGAGGGATGAAGCGCCCGGCGGCGGCCTTGTCCTGCAGCAGGACGTCGCGGATCAGCCGGGCGTTGGACTCAGGCGAGGTCTCGGGGACATAGCGTTCGTCCACCAGGGTGACGGCGATCTTGGCCCAGTCCAGATCGGTCGCGGCGAGGCGGCGATAGACGGGGGCGGGGGTGGTGCCGCCGGGGCCGGCGAAGACAGCCCCGCACTTGTCGCGGACGGCGGCGCCCAGGGTCTCGGACAGGCGCGCGGCGATGGCCTCGGCCCAGGCGTCGACGGTGGAGAAGGTTTCGATCACGGGCGTCTCAGACATCGGTGGTGTTCCAGTCGCGGCCGGTGCGCATCATCAGCATGTCGGCGCTGTCGGGACCCCAGGTGCCGGCGACATATTCGTCGGGCTTCTGGCCGGACTCGGCCCAGGCCTCGGCGACCTCGTCCACCCATTTCCAGGCCTGTTCCGCCTCGTCGCGGCGGACGAACAGGGTGGAGTCGCCGTGCATGGCGTCCAGCAGCAGACGTTCGTAGGCGATGCGGCGGCGCGGCGGGGCGGCGGACTTGCCGTCCACCCCCCACGACAGGCTCATGGTGATGGGCTGGAGCTGCATCCGCTTGTCCAGGCCGGGGCGTTTGTTCATCACCGTCAGGGAGATGTCTTCCTCGGGCTGAAGCTCGATGATCATGCGGTTGGCCGGCGCCTCGCCCTCTTCGTTGTCGAAGATGGAGTGGGGGACGGGCTTGAACTGGATGACGATCTCGGTGCGCTTCTCGGGCAGGCGTTTGCCGGTCCGCATGAAGAAGGGCACGCCGGCCCAGCGCCAGTTGTCGATGTCGGCGCGGATGGCGACGAAGGTCTCGGTGTCGGAATCGGCGCCGCGCTCCTCGTCATAGCCCTTGGCCGGCTTGCCCTCGGACACGCCCGCCACATATTGGCCGCGCACGGTGACGCGCTCGGCCTCTTCGTGGGTGATGGGGCGCAGGGACCGCAGCACCTTGACCTTTTCGTTGCGCAGCGATTCCGGATCCAGGTCCGACGGCGGCTCCATGGCGACCAGGCACAGCAGCTGGAGCATGTGGTTCTGGAGCATGTCGCGTAATGCTCCGTACTCGTCATAATAGGGCCAGCGGTCGCCGACGCCGACCGTTTCGCCGATGGTGATCTGGACGTGGTCGATCGTCAGATTGTTCCACAGCGGCTCGAAGATGGTGTTGCCGAAGCGTAGCGCCGTCAAGTTCTGGACCGTCTCCTTGCCCAGATAGTGGTCGATGCGGAACACCTGGTCCTCGCGGAAGGCGTGGGCCACGGCGTCGTCGATCTCGAGGAAGGACTTGAGGTCGCGGCCGACGGGCTTTTCCAGCACGATGCGGCAGTTGCGTTCGGCCAGGCCGGCCGTCTTCATCGCCGTGACGATACGGCCGTAGAGCGACGGCGAGACGGCCAGGAAGGAGGTGACCTCGCCTTCGCCGACGCGATCCTTCAGGCCCTTGAGGCTGGCGGGGTCGGTCGCGTCCACGGCCAGATAGTCGAGGCGGGCCTTCATCTTGGCCCAGGCGTGGTCGTCCCAGGCCTTGTCCGCCTCGGCCTTGGCCTTCACGGCGTCATGGACCTTGGCCACATATTCGTCGGGCGTCTCTTCGGAACGGGCGGCGCCGATGATCTTGAGATCGTCCGGCAGAAGCCCGTCATGCTCGAGGAAATAGAGCGATGGCAACAGCATGCGCATCGCCAGATCGCCGCCGCCGCCGAACAGAATGAGAGCCGCCATGCTTATCCCCTGAACGATCCCGTTTTCCGGAACCTCTCGCCTTTTATGGTCTGGGCGTCGCTTTGCCCGCTTCCGCTCTGGAGGCCAACACGTCCAGCACGTCCTGAAACACCATGTTACGGACGTGGAGAAGCACCAAGAGGTGATAGATCAAATCCGCCGCCTCGCTGGCGAGTTCCTCATCCGGACCCGCGACGCCGGCAAGAGCCGTCTCGACGCCCTCTTCGCCGACCTTCTGGGCGATGCGTTTGGGTCCTTCTGCGATCAGTCGGGCGGTCCAGCTTTCGGACGGATCGGCGGCGGCGCGTTCGGCGATGGTCCGTTCCAGCCGGGCGATGCGGCCCAGGCCCGGCGCGTCAGCCTCGCCGAAACAGCTGGTGCGGTGCAGGTGGCAGGCGTCGCCGACCGGATTGACCAACAGGACCAGGGCGTCGCTGTCGCAGTCGGCCGTGATGCCGACCACGTGCAGCCGGTCGCCCGAGGTCTCGCCCTTGCGCCAGCGTCCGCCGCGCGAGCGGGAGAAGAAGGTGGCCTCGCCTGAGGCGAGGGTCTCGTCCAGGGCGGCGCGGTCCATATAGGCCAGGGTCAGGACCTGGAGCGTGGCGGCGTCCTGCACCACGACGGGGACCAGGCCGTCGCCCTTGGCGAAGTCGATGGTGTTGGGGTCGATCATTTTATTCACCGCTCATCCCCGCGAAAGCGGGGACCCAGTTCTGTTGTCTGACGGGTCGTGGATAGGGCTCTGTGCCAGAGGGGCGAGGATGATCGCCCAAAGCACTGGGTCCCCGCTTTCGCGGGGATGAGCGGAGATATAAAATCACAATCTCATCTCCAGGCCTTCGCCCGCGAGATAGGCTTTCAGGTCGGGGATGGCTATCGCGCCAGTGTGAAAGACGCTGGCGGCGAGGGCGCCGGAGACGTCCGACTGTTCGAACACGGCCTTGAAATGCTCGGGCGCGCCGGCGCCGCCCGAGGCGATCAGGGGAATGGTCAGCCGCGCGCGGGCGGCGGACAGTTGTTCAATGTCGTAGCCGCGTCGAACCCCGTCTTGATCGATGCAGTTCAGCACGATCTCGCCGGCGCCCAGGCCCTGCGCCTCGTCCAGCCAGTCCAGGGTGCGTTTGCCGGCGCGGCGGCGCGCGTCGGGGTCGCCGGTGTATTTGTGGACCACCCAGTCGCCGTCCTCCAGCCGACTGTCGACGCCGACGACGACGCACTGCCCGCCCAGTCGCGCGGCCATTTCGGCGATCAGTTCCGGGCGTTCCAGGGCGGGAGAGTTGATCGAGACCTTGTCCGCGCCGTGATCCAGGCAGCGGGCGGCCTGATCGACGCTGCGGATGCCGCCGGCGACGCAGAAGGGGATGTCCAGCAGCCGGGCGATATCCTTGATCCAGCCATAGTCCAACGTCCGGCCCTCGGGACTGGCGGTGATGTCGTAGAAGACCAGTTCGTCGGCGCCCGCGTCGCGATAACGGGCGGCCAGTTCGGCGGCGTCGCCCATGTCGGTATGGCCGACGAACTTCACGCCCTTGACCACCCGGCCGTCCTTGACGTCCAGGCAGGGGATTATACGTCGCGCTGTCATGCCGCCGTCGCTATGGCTTGCGGCAATGTGAAGCGGTTCTCGTACAGGGCGCGGCCGACGATGGCGCCGTTGCAGCCCAGGGCCTTGACCGCCGCGAGATCCTCCAGCGACGAGACGCCGCCCGAGGCCTGCAGCACCAGATCCGGGCGACGGCGGCGGATCTCGGCCAGCAGCTCCAGATTGGGGCCGGTCATGGCGCCGTCGCGGCCCACGTCGGTGACCAGCAGGTGTTTGGCCGTCCCCTTCGGATAACGATCCAGCGCCTCCCACAGGGTGACGCCCGACGACTGGGTCCAGCCCTTCAGGGCGGGAACGGGCACGCCGTCCTCGATCTTGACGTCCAGGGCCAGGGTGATTTGCTCGACGCCGAAGCCCTTGAGCCAGGCGGCGACGTCGTTGGGCTGGGTCACCGCCAGCGAGCCGACGACGACGCGGGACACGCCGGCGTCCAGCAGCTTGGCTACGTCATTGGCGCCGCGGACGCCGCCGCCGGACTGGATCTTGACCTGGATGGCCTTGGTCAGTTCGCCGATCAGGGCGTGCTGAACCGCCTGGCCGGCCTCGGCTCCGTCCAGATCGACGATATGAATCCACTCGGCGCCCTCGGCCGCGAAGGCGCTGAGGCGGGCGGCGGGCTGTTCGTCGTATTGCGTCACCTGGTCGAACTTGCCGTGCATCAGGCGCACGCAGACGCCGTCCTTCAGGTCGATGGCGGGGTAGATCAGCATGTGAGGCCCAGAAAATTCTTGAGGATGGTCGCGCCGGCCTCGGCCGAGCGTTCGGGGTGGAACTGGCAGCCCCAGCGGTTGGCGGCGCGGACCACGGCGGGGACCGGGCCGCCATAGTCGGCGCGGGCCAGGGTGGCGGGGCCGTCGGGACAGACATAGCTATGGACGAAATAGGCGTAGGCGCCGTCGGCGACCCCCTCCAGCAGCGGATCGTCGCGGTCGCGTGTCAGCCGGCTCCAGCCCATGTGCGGGACGGGCAGGGCGCCCGCCGGCTCGAGCCGGGACACGGCGCCGGGGATGAAGCCCAGCAGATCGACGCCCTCGCCCTCCTGGCTGGTTTCGAACAGTAGTTGCTGGCCCAGGCAGACGCCCAGCAGGGGGCGGGGGAAGGCGCGGATCGGTTCGACCAGGCCCAGTTCGGCCAGGCGGCTCATGGCGTAGCCGGCCGCGCCGACGCCAGGCAGGATGACCCGGTCGGCCTCGGCGATCACGGCGGGATCGTTGGTCAGGCGGACGGTCGCGCCCAGACGCTCGAGCGCGAACTGGACCGAGGCGACGTTGCCGGCGCCATAGGCGATGACGGCGACCTCGGTCATTTGATCCTCCCCCGTTGGGGGAGGGGGACCGCGCGTAGCGTGGTGGAGGGGGCGAGGGCGCACGAGGTGTGGAGCGTCAGGCGCCGGCGCGCGGGCCGGCCCCCTCCACCGCTTCGCGGTCCCCCTCCCCCAATGGGGGAGGATTCCATCACAACACCCCCTTGGTGGACGGCACCGCGTCGCCCTCGACCCGGATGGCTTGGCGCAGGGCGCGGCCGAAGGCCTTGTAGACGGCCTCGGTCTTGTGGTGGTCGTCCTGGCCTGTGACCGAGATATGGACCGCGGCGCCCATGGCCTCAGCCAGAGAGCGGAAGACGTGGGCCGTCAGGTCGGTGCGGTAGTCGCCGATGAAGGGGGTGTCGAACGTGCCCTCGAACAGCGGATAGGGACGGCCGGACAGGTCGATGGAGACGGTGGCGTTGGCCTCGTCCATCGGCAGGACGAAGCCGTAGCGGGCGATGCCCTTGCGCTCGCCCAGCGCCTGTTTCAGCGCCTGGCCCAGGGCGATGGCGCTGTCCTCGATGGTGTGGTGGGGGTCGGTGTGCAGGTCGCCCTCGCACTGGAGGCGCAGGGAGAAGCCGCCGTGGGCTGCGATCTGCTCCAGCATATGGTCGAAGAAGCCGACGCCGGTCTCGATCCTGATGGGGCCGGGGGCGTCCAGGTCGACGGCGCAGACGATGCGGGTCTCTTTCGTGTCGCGCACGGCCTGGCCGACGCGGGCCGGGCGACGCTTGGCGGGCGTCAGGCCGAAGGCGGCCAGCAGCCGGTCGTTGACCTCGGGCTTGATCGAGACGGGCAGGCGCAGGCGCTCGCCGGACAGGTCGGCCGCGACGCCATAGGTCGTCAGGGCAGCCAAGGCGGCGGCGGGGTCTTCGGGGCGGGCCATGACGATGGGGCCGACGCCGGGTTCGACCGGCATCTGGCGGCTCAGTTCGCGGGCGATCCGCTCGCGCTCGCGCCGGACCGAGGTGATCCGCTCGGCGGTCTCGATCATCCGCGACGGGTCCAGCGCCTGTTGCGCCAACCGCACCAGGGGTTCGGGCAGGGCGTAGGGCTCGAGCGCCGAGGCGAGGCGGGCCAGGGTTGGGGCCTGGGCGATGGCCGCGCCGACGCGGGCGCCGGCCAGGCCATAGGCCAAGGACAGGCTGCGCAGCACGACCAGGTTCGGCTGGTCGGCGACGACGGTGGCGGCCGAGACGCTGTCGGAGAACTCGATCAGGCCTTCGTCCACCACCAGCAGGGCGGGGGCGACGCGGGCGGCCATTTCGGCCACGGCCTCGGGCGAGCCGAGGGCGCGGATGACCACGACTGCGGGTTCACCCTTGGCCGGATAGATGGCGGCGAGACGCTCATAGGGTTCGGCCTTGGGCGCCTCGACCGAACCGCCGTCGCGGGCGGCGAGGCGATAGGCCAGCTCCAGCCCGTGGGTCAGGCCGCGCACCGGCAGGACCTGGTCGGCGGGCACGGCGTAGATCGCGGCCATGCGGGCGGCCAGGGCTGCAGGCTCTCCAGGATAGCGGTCCAGGCCTTCGCCGCCGGAGACCAGCGGGGGATAGGGGGCGGGCAGGGTCATCCTTCGGCCCTCAGGTCGGCGGCGCGGGCGTGGGCTTCCAGGCCCTCCATCCGGGCCAGGCGGGCGGCGATGGGGGCCAGGGCGCGGGCGCCGGCCTCGGAGACCAGTTGGACCGACATGGTGGTCATGAAGCTGGCGGTGGTGACGCCGCCCAGGGTGCGGGCGCCGCCGTCGGTCGGCAGGACGTGGCTGGGGCCTGCCGCATAATCGCCCAGGGTCTCGGCGGCGAACCGGCCGACGAAGACGGCGCCGGCGGCCTTGATCGAATCCACCAGGGGTTCGGGGTCGTCGATCTGGATCGCCAGGTGTTCCGGGCCATACAGGTTGGCGACTTCTGCGGCGGCGTCGAGGTCACGGACCAGGATGGCGCGGGCCTCGTTCAGCGAGGCGCGGGCGATGGCTTCGCGCGGCAGGGTGGCGACCTGAACCTCAACCTCAGACAGGATATAGTCGATGGTGGCGCGGCTGGTGGAGACCAGGATGACCTGGGCGTCGGCGTCATGCTCGGCCTGGCTCAGCAGGTCGGCGGCGGCGATCTCGGGGGCTGCGTCGCGGTCGACGATGACCATCAGCTCGGACGGACCGGCGGGCATGTCGACCGCGGGGCCGCCAGGCAGGGCGGAAGCCTGTTTCTTTGCCTCTGCGACATAGGCGTTGCCGGGACCGAACAGCTTGTCGCAGGCGGGAATGACCCCGTCCTCCAGTTCGACGCCGAAGGTCAGGGCGGCGATGGCCTGGGCCCCGCCCATCAGCCAGATCGCGTCGAGCTCGGCCTCGGCGGCGGCCAGGATCATGGCGGGGTGAACGCCGCCGTCCTTCGAGGGCGGCGTGACGGCGACCCGTTCACCCACGCCCGCGACGCCGGCCGGGATGGCCAGCATCAACAGGGACGAGAACAGGGGCGCGGTGCCGCCGGGGATGTAGAGACCGGCCGAGGCGATGGGACGCCAGGCCAGTTTGGAGCGGACGCCGGGGGTGGTCTCGATGAAGGGGGTGTCCTCCGGCTTGGTCGCCTGGTGGAAGACCCGCACATTCTCGGCCGCCATGCGCAGGGCGCGGACGTCGCCGGGGGGCAGGGCGTTGCGGGCCTCGGCCACAGCCTCGGGCGTGATGGCGATGCGACGGGGCGGGGCCTTGTCCAGCTTCAGGCACCAGTCGGTGACGGCCGCGCCGCCGCGCATCCGCACGTCGTCCAGAATGGTGCGGACGACCTCGGTCACGTCGCCGGCGGTGCGCTGGGCCGGGCGGGCCAGGGCCGCCTTCTTTTCGGCGGCGTCGAGGGAAGACCAGTCGATCAGCTTCATCACATCATCTTCTCGATGGGCAGGACCAGGATGGCCGAGGCGCCGGCGGCCTTCAGCTTCTCCAGCGTCTCCCAGAAGACGGCTTCCTGGCAGACGGCGTGGACGGCGACGGCGTCGTCGCGGCCCATCAACGGCATGACGGTGGGCGAGCCGGCGCCGGGCAGGATGGCCGTGATCTCATCCAGCGCCGAACGCGGGGCGTTCAGCATGACGTATTTCGCGCCTTGTGAGGACACCACGCCCGACATCCGCTCGATGATGCTGTCCAGCAGGTGCTGCAGGGCGGGCTCGGGGGCGACGGGGGACTGGATCAGGACGGCCTGGCTTTCCAGCACCGTGTCCTTGGCCCCGAGGCCGTTGGCCTCCAGCGTCGCGCCGGTCGAGACCAGGTCGCAGATGGCGGCGGCCAGCTTCAGCCGGGGCGCGACCTCGACGGCGCCGCGCATGACGACGATCTCGGCCTTGACCCCACGCTCATCCAGGAAGCGGCGCAGGATCTTGGGATAGGAGGTGGCGATGCGTAAGCCCTCCAGCGAGGCCGGGCCGTCATAGGCCAGGGTCGGGGGGGTGGCGATCTTCAGGGTGCAGCGGCCAAAGCCCAGGGGCATGACCACGGATGCGTTGGCGCCGCCGTTGCGGCCTTCCTCCAGCACGTTCTCGCCGACGATGCCAAGGTCGCAGACGCCGTCGGCCACGAAGGTGGGGATGTCGTCGTCGCGGACGCGCAGCAGGTCGATCGGATAGTTCTCGACCCGGTACAGCAGGTCGTTGTGGCCCTTGACCCATTTCAGACCCGCGTCGCGGATCAGGTCGAGGCTGCGGTCGGCCAGACGGCCGGATTTCTGGACGGCGATGCGAAGCCGGCCTTGGACGGTGCTCATGTTCGGATACTCAGTTCGTGTTCTTCAGGCGGTCCAGGGCGAGGCGGTAGCCCTGGTGCGGCATGTCTTTGAGATAACGGGCGACGCGGACGACGGTGGTGGGGCTGGCGTGGGCCTCGGCCGCGATCTCGCGATAGGATTTGCCGCCGGCGTCGAGCAGGCGCGCCACCTGCCAGCGCTCGGCGAAGGCGCGCAGTTCCGCCGGAGTGCAGAGATCGGCCAGAAAGGCGTCGATCTCGGCGCGCGTCTGCATCGACAGCAGGGCGTCATAGAGGGCGTCGCGGGCGGGCGGGGTCGTCATGCGCGTTCCACTATGCTGTAACGGTGGAACGGTCAAGGGGTGGCGTGAGCCGTGACTGGTGACTCGCGATCGGGCGCGCGGGCTCCAGTCACGACTGACGATTCACCAATCACGACTTACGCCCGCCCGCGCACCGCTCTATCTGTCCGGCCATGACCAAGATCCTGATCATCGGCGCCGGACATGCCGGCGGCTCCGTCGCGGCCTTTCTGCGGCAGTACGGGCATGAAGGCCCCATTGTTCTGGTCGGCGAGGAGGAGGCGCCGCCGTATCAGCGGCCGCCCCTGTCCAAGGCCTGGCTGAAGGGGGAGGCGGATCTGGAGGCGCTGCTGCTGCGGCCACTGAGCTTCTATGAGGAGCAGGGGATCGAGTTTCGGTCGTCGACTGTCGCCGTGTCGGTGGACCCGGAGGCGAAGACGGTCGCCTTCCATGACGGGTCGAGCGAGACCTATGACGTCCTGGTGCTGGCGACGGGATCGACGGCGCGCAAACTGCCGGTTCCGGGCGGGGATCACCCCGAACTGCTGGAACTGCGGACGCTGAAGGACGCGGAACGGCTGAAGGCCGTGCTGGGACCGGGCAAGCGGTTGGCGGTGGTCGGCGGCGGCTATGTGGGTCTGGAGGCGGCGGCCTCGGCCCGGGCCCTGGGCGCCGAGGCGGTGGTGATCGAACGGGCGCCCCGCGTGCTGGCGCGGGTGGCGTCAGAGACCCTGTCGGCCTTCTTCACCGCTCAGCATCGGGCGCATGGGGTTGAGATCCTGACCGGGGCCGAGGTGGTCGCGGTCGCTCATGACGGGGTGACGCTGGCGGACGGATCGGTGGTTCAAGCGGATGCGGTTCTGGTCGGGGTCGGGGCGCTGGCGTGCGAAAGCCTGGCGCGGTCGGCGGGCCTGCGCTGCGACGACGGGGTGGTGGTGGACGAGCAGGCGCGGACCAGCGACCCGGCCATCTTCGCCATCGGGGACATGACGCGGCGGCCGATCCCGGTTCACGGCGGCGTTTCGCACCGGCTGGAGAGCGTGCCCAATGCGCTGGAACAGGCGAAGCAGGCGGCGGCGGCCATCGTCGGACGGCCGGGGCCGACGGCCGAGGTGCCGTGGTTCTGGTCCGATCAGTACGACTTCAAGCTTCAGATCGCGGGTCTGCCGTTCGATGCGGACCGTCAGGTGGTGCGGGGCGATCCGTCGGCGGGGGGATTTGCGGTGTTTCACCTGAACGGGGACCGGGTGGTCTGCGTCGAGGCGGTCAATGCGCCGCCGGAGTTCATGGCGGGCAAGCAGTTGATCGGCAAGGCGACGCCGGTGGATGTGGTGAAGCTGGCGGATACCGCTGTGTCGATGAAGGCTGTGGGGATCTGAGACCGGTCTTCTCCCTCCCCGCAGGGGGAGGGGAAGATCTGATCGCTCAAGCTTCGCCGCAGTGCAACAAAACTGTTGCGCTTTTCGTTGGGTCACGATCAAGCTGTGATCTCAACGCGGCGGGGGCGGATGACGAGAGCTTTCGACGAAATGAACGGCGGCGGATCCGGCGCGATCCGCGACAGCTACAAGACCCTGGCGGCCTGGCTGGAAAACGCCCCGCCGGATCTGCTGCAGGCGCGCTCGCGCCAGGCGGAGCTGTTCTTCCGCCGCATGGGGGTGACCTTCGCCGTCTATGGCGACGAGGAATCCAACGAGCGCCTTATTCCGTTCGACGTCGTGCCGCGCATCATCGGCGCCAGCGAGTGGGGCGGTCTCGAGAAGGGGCTGAAGCAGCGGGTCACCGCCATCAACGCCTTCCTGAAGGACATCTATGGCCCCCAGGACTGTATCCGCGCCGGGATCGTGCCCGCCGACCTGATCCTGACCAATCCGCACTATCGGCCCGAGATGCAGGGCCGCCGGCCGCCGGGCGACGTCTGGTGCCATATCGCCGGGGTCGATCTGGTCCGCACGGGCGAGGACGGCTTCTATGTGCTGGAGGACAATGTCCGCACGCCCTCGGGGGTCTCCTATATGCTGGAGAACCGCGAGATGATGATGCGGCTGTTCCCGGACCTGTTCGCCGAACATGCGGTGCGGCCGGTCGAGATCTATACCGACATGCTGTTGCGGTCCTTGCAGGCCTCGGCGCCGTCGGGGGCGGGCGAAGATCCCACCATCGTCGTGCTGACGCCCGGGCCGTTCAACTCAGCCTATTACGAACACAGCTTCCTGGCCGACAAACTGGGGGTCGAGCTGGTCGAGGGCGGGGATCTCTTCGTCAATGACGACACCGTCTATATGCGCACGACCGAGGGGCCCAAGCGGGTCGACGTCATCTATCGCCGCATCGACGACGACTTCATCGATCCCCTGACCTTCATGCCGAACTCGGCGGTCGGGGTGCCGGGGCTGATGTCGGCCTATTTCGCGGGTCGTGTGACCCTGGCCAATGCGGTCGGGACGGGGGTGGCCGACGACAAGGCCGTCTATACCTATATGCCCGAGATCATCCGCTTCTTCACCGGCGAGGAGGCGATCCTGAAAAATGTGCCGACCTGGCGCTGCCGCGAGGCGGACGCGCTGAAGGAGGTGCTGGGTAAGCTGGACGAACTGGTGGTCAAGGAAGTCGGCGGATCGGGCGGTTACGGCATGCTGGTGGGGCCGACCTCGACCAAGGCCGAGATCGAGGCGTTCCGGGCCAAGCTGATCGCCGACCCCGACGACTTCATCGCCCAGCCGACGCTGAGCCTGTCGACGGCGCCGACCCTGAATGGAGGCGACCTGTCGCCGCGGCACGTCGATCTGCGGCCGTTCGTCCTGTCCAGTCCGGCCGGGGTGCGGGTCGCGCCCGGCGGGCTGACGCGGGTGGCGTTGAAGGAGGGGTCGCTGGTGGTCAACTCCAGCCAGGGCGGCGGAACCAAGGACACCTGGGTGCTGGATAACTGATGCTCTCACGCACCGCAGACAGCCTGTACTGGACCGGCCGCTATATGGAGCGGGCGGACTTTCTCGCGCGTATTCTGGAGGCGGCGATCCGCCTGGCGGCGCTACCGGCCAAGGATCAGGCCACCGTTACGGCCTGGGCCGGGGCGATTTCGTCGTCGGGCGTGAAGTCGGCCTTCGATGCGACCGGCCGCACGGTGTCGGAGAAGTCGGTTCGTGAATACCTGGCCTTCGGGGCCGACAATACGACCTCGATCAAGGCCTGTATCACCAAGGCGCGGACCAATGCCCGTTCGGTGCGCACCGCCCTGACCATCGAGTTGTGGGAGGCGATCAACGGCGCCTGGAACGGGCTGAACGAACTGGGCGAGCCGACCAAGCGGGATGATTTCACCAACTTCCTCGACTTCGTGAAATCGACGTCGCTGGCGGTGGAGGGGGCCTCGTCGCGGACCATGTTGCGCAACGACGCCTACTGGTTCCTGCGTCTGGGCATGGCGATCGAGCGGGCCGACAACACCGCCCGCCTGCTGGACGTCAAATATCATCTGCTGCTTCCGCCCGGGGAACGGGTGGGGGGACAGCTGGACTATTTCCAGTGGACCACCCTGTTGCGTGAAGTCTCGGCCCTGACCGCCTATCGCTGGGTCTATCGCGAGAGCGTGCGCCCCTGGCTGGTGGCGGACCTGCTGGTGCTGAACCGGCAGATGCCGCGGTCCCTGGCGTCGTGTCAGGGGATGATCGTCAGCTATCTGGAGAAGCTGGCGACGGATTACGGCCGTCGCGGCCCGGCCCAGCGGCTGGCCTCCAACCGCCTGACCCAGTTCAACGAGGCCCGGATCGAGGACATCTTCCAGTCCGGCCTGCACGAATATATCCAGGGCTTCCTGAACGAGAACAACGCCCTGGCCGCCGCCGTCCACGAACAATATCTGGTCTGAACATGCGGATACGGATCGACCACTCCACCCGCTACGCCTACGCCCGCCCGGCGCGGTTCATCGTGCAGATGCTGCGGCTGACGCCCAAGTCGTGCGAGAGCCAGCAGGTGCGCGAATGGCGGATCGAGACCGACGTCGACGCCCGGCTACGGCGCAGCGAGGACGCCTTCGGCAATATTGTTCACAGCCTCTATACCGAGCGGCCGACCGACGCCCTGACCATCCGGGTGACGGGCGAGGTCTCGACCGTGGACACCGGCGGCGTGATCCGGGGCCAGAACGACCGGCTGCAGCCGGGCGTCTATCTGCGCGACACCCGCCTGACCCAGGCCAATCCCGCCCTGGTCGACTTCGCGCGAGAAATCGGCGAGGGCGCGCCGCTGGAGCGGATGCACCGGCTGATGGGGGCGATCCATGGCGGCGTGGCCTTCGAGGTCGGGGCGACGTCCGCCACCCATACGGCGGCCGAGGCCTTCGACATCCGGCGCGGCGTCTGTCAGGACCACGCCCAGATCTTCATCGCCTGCGCCCGCGCCCTGGGCGTGCCGGCCCGCTACGTCTCGGGCCATCTGAACCGGTCGGACGGCCAGCACGACCAGGACGCCGCCCATGCCTGGGCCGAGGCCTGGATCGAGGGGCTGGGCTGGGTCGGGTTCGATGCGGCCAACGGCATCTGTCCGACGGAAAACTATGTCCGCATCGCCGTGGGGCTGGACTCGCTGGGGGCGACGCCGATCCGGGGGACCAGCTATGGCGGCGGGGTCGGCAGCCTGACGGTCGCCCTTCATGTGCGGCCTGTGCAACAGAGCCAGCAACAACATCAGAGCCGGGGATGGTCCTGATCGCCATGTCGCAGGAATCTGTTAGCGTCGAACGATTCGCAGGCTGGGGAGCGGATAGAGGCAAGTGACCTATTGCGTAGGCATGCTGGTGGACGAGGGGTTGGCGATGATCGCCGACACCCGCACCAATGCGGGCGTGGACAACATCTCGTCCTATCGCAAGCTGCACGTGTTCAAGGCGCCGGGCGAACGGATCCTGGCCGTGGCCACGGCCGGCAATCTGTCGGTGACCCAGACCGCGCTGGCCATGGTGGCCGAGGGGGTCAAGCTGCCCGACTCGACCGGGCCGGAAACCCTGGAGACCGCGACCAGCCTGTTCCGCGCCGCCCAGATCCTGGGGCATGCGATGGCGACGGTGCGGGCCACGATCAATACGCCGGCCTCGCCGATGGCCGACGCCCTGAACGTCAACGCCTCCATGCTGCTGGGCGGCCAGATCGCCGGGGGCAAGATGGGGCTTTACCTGATCTATGGTCAGGGCAATTTCATCGAGTGCGGGGCCGACACCCCCTATCTTCAGATCGGCGAGCTGAAATACGGCAAGCCGATCCTGGATCGCGCCCTTCATGACTACACCCCCCTGTCCGAGGCGGTGAAACTGGGGTTGATCTCGTTCGACTCGACCATACGTTCCAATATCGCGGTGGGGCCACCGCTGGATCTGATCGTCATTCCGCGTGACGGGTTGACCGGGATGGAGCGTCGCATCGATGCGGACGACCCCTATTTCCGCGACCTGGGCCGCCGCTGGTCCGAAGCCCTGGCCGCCGCCCATAAGGCGATGCCGGACCCGACCTGGCTGGATCTGACGCCGTCGAAGACGGCGCGAATGAAGGCGGTGACCTGACGTCCTTCGGGGCTCGATGCGATTAAGTCTCAATTGTGCTTGTGTGATGCGGTGAAGCTGTCTATTGCGACCGCATCGCAAAATCAGGCCAAAAGGTCGCCCTAATATGTCCGAGTCCCGCGCCGCCGCGCTTCGTTCCCTCCTGTTCGCCTCCAGCGCCGCCGGCATGCTCGTCGCCGCGCCGGCCCTGGCCGCCGAGGTCGCCGCCGCTGACGCGCCGGTCGCCACGGCGCCGCAGACCGCCAAGGACGACGGACTGGAAGCTATCGACGTTACGGGCCGCCGCATCCGCCGCGAACCCGCCAGCCCTGAGTTCGTCGCGCCCCTGCTGGACACGCCGCGCGCGGTGACGATCATTCCGCAGCAGATCATCGAACAGACGGCCTCGACGTCGCTGCAGGACCTGCTGCGCACCTCGCCCGGCATCACCTTCGGGGCCGGTGAGGGCGGGCAGCCGCTCGCCGACCGTCCATTCATCCGGGGCCAATCCTCGGGCAACAGCATCTTCGTGGACGGCGTCCGCGACGCCGGCGGTCAACAGCGCGAAGTCTTCAACCTGGAGCAGGTCGAGGTCATCAAGGGGCCGGACTCGGTCTATGCTGGTCGAGGCTCGGGCGGCGGCAGCATCAATCTTGGCTCCAAGGCTCCGCACCTGACAGACATGGTCAATGTCGGCGCCGCCGTGGGCACGGACAGCTATTATCGCGCCACCATCGACGGCAACTGGCGCTTCAACGACACCACCGCCTTCCGCCTGAATCTGATGGCGAACGAAGGCGATGTCGCCGGCCGCGACGCCGTTGATTTCGAGAAGTACGGTCTGGCCATGGCCTTCGCCACCGGCCTGGGCACGGACACCACCGCGACCCTGAGCTACTACCACCTGACCAGCGACCAGATGCCGGATTATGGCATTCCGCTTTATACCAAGCGCGGCGGCGCGACGGCGCCCCGTCCGGACGCCAGCGGTGTGCTGGACGTGCCCTATGACAGCTTCTACGGCCTGAAGGCGCGGGACTATCTGCGCAACGAGGTCGACAGCGTCACGCTGAAGCTGGAGCACCGGTTCAACGAGAACCTGTCGATCCGCAACGTCACCCGTTATTCCGAGACCCTGAACGACTATGTCGTCACCAACCCCGGCGACGGCGGAACCGCCGTCCTGGTCAACGGGGTCTGGTGGATGAAGCGGGGCACCAAGTCGCGCTGGAACCCGGCCGAAACCTTCGCCAATGTCACTGACCTGTTCGGAACCTTCACGACCGGCGCTCTGAAGCACAGCTTCGACGCGGGTATCGAATATTCGACCGAGGACAATCACAACGCGGGCTACACCGTCACCACGACCTCGGGTTCGGCCTGCCCGGCGCCGCTGACGGGCTTCGACTGCACGCCCCTGTACGACCCGAACCCGAACGATCCGTGGAGCGGGTCGATCACCCGCGGTCTGGTCAGCGAGACGACGACAGACACGCTGGGTCTGTATGTCTTCGATTCGATCGCGTTCGGCGAGAAGTGGCTGCTGAACCTGGGCGTTCGCTATGACGACTATTCGGTCGACGGCAAGACCGCGTCGGGCACGATTGCGGCCCCGGTCTATACGACCCGCGAAGCGAGCTGGGAGTATGTGAACTACCAGGCGGGTCTGACCTACAAGCCGACGCCGAACACCAGCGTCTACGCCTCCTGGTCCACGGCTTCGACGCCCCCGACCATCTCGGGCGGCGACCAGAGCACTGCGCCGACGAACGGAAGCGGAGCCTTGAACGGCGACGTTCTGGATCCCGAAGAGACCACCAACTATGAAATCGGCGCCAAGGCGATCATCTTCGACAATCGCCTGACGTTGAGCGCGGCGGCCTATCAACTGACCCGCGAGAAGGCCCAGGTTCTCGACGCTGACAATGTTTACAGGCAGGTCGGCGAAATCGAGGTCAAGGGTGTGGAACTGGGCGTGTCGGGTAACATCACTCCGGCTTGGACCGTGTTCGGCGGCTACACCTATATGGATTCCGAGCTGGTGAAGGGAGCGTACACGCTTGTGAACGGGGTTCCGGTCCCAAGCGCATTCGAAGGTGAAGCCCTGGCCAATACGCCGGAACACTCCGCCAGCCTGTTCACCACCTACCGCGTGACGCGCAAGCTGACCTTGGGCGGCGGCGCCTACTACGTGTCGGACTCGAATGGTGGAAACCAGGGCGGCGCCGGTGGTGGCGGCAACGCAATCTACGCCCCCGCCTACACCCGACTGGACGTCTTCGCCTCGTATGACCTGACCGACCGCGCCAATCTGCAACTGAACGTGCAGAATGCGGCGGACGAGGAATATATCATCCGCACCAACGGGGTTCACCACGCCGACCCGGCCCCGGGACGGCAGGCCATCCTGAAGTTGAACGTCCGCTTCTAAAGGCTCGATCCCCGGCCTATCCTCGACGGCCCCGTCCTTCCGGCGGGGCCGTTTTCTATTGAGCGAGACCTGTCGTGCTGCTGCAGATCCCCGAAGTCTTCTCCAAGGCCGAAGTGAAGGCCCTGCGCGCGCGGCTGGACGCCGGCCCGTGGTCCGACGGCAATATGACCTCGGGCCATCAGTCGGCGACGGCGAAGCGGAACCAGCAACTGCCGGAAGATTCGGATGTGGCCAGGGAGGTTTCGGCCCTGATCGTTCAGGCGCTGAACGCCAATCCGATGTTTGTCGCCGCCGCCCTGCCGCACACGATCTTTCCGCCGCTGTTCAACCGCTATGAGGGCGGCGGCGAGTTCGGGCTGCACGTGGACAACGCCATCCGCCAGCAGCGGGGCGGGGGCGCTATCCGTATACGGAGCGACCTGTCGGCGACCCTGTTCCTGTCGGAGCCCGAGGATTACGACGGCGGGGAACTGATCATCGAGGAGATGTACGGACCCCAGTCGGTCAAACTGCCGGCCGGGGATCTGGTGCTGTATCCGTCCAAGAGCCTGCACAAGGTCATGCCGGTGACGCGCGGGGCGCGGGTCTCGTCCTTCATGTGGATGCAGAGCCTGATCCGCGACGACGGCGACCGCGAGATGCTGTTCCGCCTGGACGTCGCGACCCAGCGGGTGGCGCGCGAGAAGGGACACAAGGATCAGGCGGTGATCGAGCTGACCGGGGTCTATCACAACCTGCTGCGGCGCTGGTCCGAGGTTTGACGTCGCCTTCACCTGTGACCTCGAGGCCTCAATCGAGGTTATAAGGTCGCAGGGGTGAACCAAGGCGAACCTGGTCTATTGTGACCGGGATGTTCCAAGACGCTCCCCCCGCTCCGCCCGCCCAATTGTCCGAAATCACGGTGACGGCCGCCCGTCTGCCGCCCGCAGCCGCCGACGCCGCCTTTTCGGTGGTGCGGCTTGACCAGCGGGTGCTGGAGCGATCCGCCCGGCTGGACGAGGCCCTGCGGACCGTGCCGGCGGTGTCCCTGTTTCGCCGCACCTCCAGCCTAGCCGCCAATCCGACGACCCAGGGGATTTCGCTGAGGGCCATCGCGCCGTCGGGCGCGGGGCGGACCCTGGTCACGCTGGACGGGGTTCCGCTGAATGATCCGTTCGGCGGTTGGGTGATCTGGTCCCAGGTCGCGCCGGAATCGCTGGAACGGGTGGATGTGGTGCGCGGCGCGGGCGCGGGGCCTTATGGCGCCGGCGCCCTGACCGGGGTCATCGGCCTGACAGAACGGGACAGCGGCGGAGTGTTGGACCTGTCGGTCGCCGAGCGCGGCGGGGCGCGAGCGGCGGGGTCGGGATCGACCATGCTGGGTCCGGTGGGGGTGACCCTGTCGGGCCTGTATGAGACCAGCGACGGCTATACGCCGGTGCGCGGGCCGGCGGCGGGCGCGGCGGATAGGCCGCTGGATCTGGACAGCCGCAGCGCCGCGCTTCGGGTCGATGCGCCGCTGGACGGGCTCAATCTCGAAGGGGCGAACCTGTCGCTGCGGGCGGCGACCTGGGAGGAGGATCGCGGCTCTGGCCTGCTCAACGCCCGGTCCAACGCCAGTGGCCACAGCCTGAGCGCCACGGCGGCCAAGGCGCCGCCCGTCGACGGATACGGCTGGCGGCTGCAGGCCTGGCGGATCGAGAGCAATTTCGCCAACAGTTCGGCTGCGGTGGCGGCGGATCGATCGACCACGACCCCGGCCAACAATCAGTACAAGACCCCCGCGACGGGCTGGGGTTTGAACACAGCTCTGCGCCGTCGCACCGCCGACTTCGCCGGCGGACGGCTGGAGTGGGAGGTCGGGGCCGACGCGCGGTTCAACGAGGGTGCGACCAACGAATTCTTCAGCAATCCCACCGGCGCGGGCTTCGCCCGGGGACGACGGGCGGGCGGCGAGACATCGGTGGCCGGGGCCTATGTGGACGGGTCGTGGACCGACGGCGCCTGGTTGGTCGCGGGCGGGCTGCGTTACGACCAGTGGAAGAACGAGGCGGGCTTCCGCTACGAATACACCCTGGCGACCGGCGCTCCCATCCTGGACGAGATGGACGAAGACCGGTCGGGCGAGGTGTTCAGCGCCCGTCTGGCGGCGCGGCGGGATCTCAGCAGCCTGCTGGGCGCCGGCTACGCCTGGCGCGCGGCGGCCTATTCCGGTTTCCGCCCCGCGACGCTGAACGAACTGCACCGGCCGTTCCGGGTCGGCAACGACATCACCGAGGCCAATTCGGCGCTGGAGCCCGAGACCCTGCGCGGGATCGAGACGGGCCTGGCCTACGACCGGGACGGGATCGCCTGGGGGGCGACGGTGTTCTGGAACGAGATCGAGGACGCCATCGTCAATGTCACGATCGGCGAGGGGCCGGGCACCTTCCCCCGTGCGGGCTTCGTGCCGGCCGGAGGCGTGCTGCGCCAACGCCAGAACGCCGGGACCATCGAGGCCTGGGGCGTCGAACTGAATGGGTCGGTCCAGGCGACCGAGGCCCTGTCGCTGAACGCCGCCCTGTCCTGGACGGACGCCGAGGTGGACGGCGGGACGGTGGCGCCGCAGCTGACCGGCCTGCGTCCGGCCCAGGCGCCGGAATGGAGCGCGACGGCGGGTCTGGATTGGCGGGCGACGCAGCGCCTGACCCTTGGGCTGGCTGCGCGGTATGAATCGGCGCGGTTCGACGATGATCTGAACAGCCGGACCCTGGATCCCGCCGTGACCCTGGACGCCCGGGCGGAATGGGCGGCGCGCGAAGGCGTCATGGTCTGGGCCGCCTTGGACAACGCGTTCGACGAAGAGGTCGAGGTGTCGATGACCGGGACCGACGTCGCCGGCTACGCTCCGCCGCGCACGCTCCGGGCCGGGGTGAGATTCAGCTACTGACGATCCGTGCGGCGATTTCGTCGCACGGACTGCTATTGAAAACGGTTCGCAACAGTGGCACAGCCACCTTGTGACCGAACTCGCCGCACAACATCCGGTCGAGCCCCCCGCCAAGGGCTCGAAGAAGCCGAAGGCGGCGCTGAACGGCGCGCGGTCCTTCTGGCTGAAACAGCTTCATTCCTGGCACTGGATTTCGGCGGCGGTCAGTCTGGTCGGCCTGGTTCTGTTCGCCTTCACCGGCATCACCCTGAACCACGCGGCCTCGATCCCCGCCGAGCCGGTGACGGTCGAACAGGCCGCCGCCCTGCCGGCGCCCCTGGTGGCGCGGCTGGCGGACTTCCCCGATGAGACGACCGATCCCGTCCCCGACGCCGTCGCCCGCTGGTCGGCGCAGACGCTGAAGGCCGAGATCGCCGGCAAGCCGACCGAGACCACGGCCGAAGAAATCTATGTGGCCCTGCCTACGCCCGGCGGCGACGGCTGGGTGACCATCGACCGTGCGACGGGCGACGTGCTGCACGAGACGACGACGCGCGGCTGGATCGCCTACCTGAACGACCTGCACAAGGGCCGCAACGCCGGCGGCGTCTGGTTCTGGTTCATCGACGTCTTCGCCGTCGCCTGCTTGATCTTCGCCCTGACGGGGCTGGGGCTGATGTGGCTTCACGCCAAGGGGCGGCCGTCCACCTGGCCGTTGGCGGCCCTGGGCCTGCTTATCCCCGCCGTTATCGCCCTTATCTTCATTCATTGAACCTCGTGAGAGTTTTCCGGATGCGCCTGCTTCCCATCGTCATCACCACGGCCGGGCTGTCCCTGGCCGCCGCAGCGCCGGCCCTGGCGGCGGACCTGTCGGTCACGGTCGATGTGCCGCGCCTGAACACCGCCTCCTATCACCGGCCCTATGTGGCGGTGTGGATCGAACGGCCGGACCAGACGGCGGTCCAGACCCTGGCGGTCTGGTACCAGCAGACCCGCAACAACGAGGGCGACGGTAAGGATTGGCTGAAGGATCTGCGCACCTGGTGGCGCAAGGGCGGCCGGGCCATGAGCCTGCCGGCCGACGGCGTCTCGGGCGCCACCCGCGCGCCGGGTCGCCAGACCATCACCGTCCCCGCCGCCCGTCTGCGCGGCCTGCAACCGGGCCAGTACAACATCGTCGTCGAGGCGGCCCGTGAACTGGGCGGGCGCGAGGTCGTGCGCGTGCCCTTCCGCTGGGGCGGCGCCAACACCGCCGATGCTTCCGGCTCCACCGAATTGGGCGCCGTGCGCGTCACCGTCTCTCGTTGAGGAACAGACCCATGAAAAAGACGATCGCTCTGCTGACGCTCGCCGCCGCCCTGGCTGCGCCCATGGCCGCCCAGGCCCACCGCGCCTGGATGGCGCCGACCTCGACCAGCCTCTCGGGCAATGACGCCTGGGTCGGGTTCGACGCCGGCATGTCGAACGGGGTCTTCATCCCCGACCACGCCGCCATGCGGATGAACGGCTTGGTCGTGACCGCGCCGGACGGCTCGGCCGTTCAGCCCGAGCACCTGATGCAGGGCCAGTACCGCACCACCTTCGACGTCCATCTGACGCAGAACGGCACCTACAAGATCGCCAATGTCATGGGCGGCGTGATGGCCAGCTACAAGCTGAACGGTGAACAGAAGCGCTGGCGCGGAACCGCGGCCGAGTTTCCTGCGGCCCTGCCGGCAGGCGCGACCGAGGTCCAGGCGACCCGCACCGCCAGCCGGATCGAGACCTTCGTCACCCTGAACAACGCGACCGAGACCGTGTTCAAGCCGACGGGCGAGGGTCTGGAGCTGGTGCCCGTGACCCATCCCAATGACCTGGCCGCCGGCGAGGCCGCGACCTTCAAGCTGATGAAGGACGGTCAACCCGCCGCCGATCTGGATGTGACCATCGCGCGCGGCGGCCTGCGTTATCGTGACAATCCCGAAGAGATGACGGTCAAGACCGGCGCTGACGGCGCCTTCACCGTCACCTGGCCGGCAGCCGGCCTGTATTGGCTGAACGCCTCGGTCCGCGCGCCGGCCCAGGGCGAGACCCTGGGGTCGAACGCCAGCTATGTGGCGGTGATGGAAGTCCTGCCCTAAGCCACGGGCATGTCTGACAGTCCCTTCTCGCGCGGATCCCGCGCCGCTCCGCCCACGGTCACGCTCGGCGACCCGGTTCCGCTCGCGGACCGCGCCGACAACCGGGTTCTGATTCCGCCGATGGACGGGGTTCCGCCCCGTCCGCCCGGCGACGTGGTGCTGGCGCTGGACGGCCAGACCATGGGCACGACGTGGAGCGTGCGCCTGATCGGGCCGCCCCTGCTGGGGCCGGTCGAGGCGCGGGCTGCCATCGAACAGGAGTTGGCGGCGGTGATCGCCGCCTTCAGCCCCTGGGAGCCGAACAGCGAGATCAGTCGCTTCAACGCCGCGCCCGAAGGCATGTGGTCGGTGTCCGAGACCTTCTGGGGCCTGCTGGACGCGGCCATGGACCTGGGAGACGAGACCAATGGCGCGGTCGATCCGACCCTGGGCGCCCTGGTCGATCTGTGGGGATTCGGCCCGCCGGGGCCGCGCGGCGCGCTTCTGCCGGTGCCGTCCGACGAAGATGTCGAGGCGGCGCTGGCGGTGTCGGGCTGGCGCCGGCTGCGGATGAACCGCGACGCGCGCGGCCTGATGCAGATGGGCGGGATGAAGCTGGACTTCTCCGGCATCGCCAAGGGCTATGCGGTGGACCGGGTCTCGGACCGGCTGACCGCCATAGGGGCGACCTCGCACCTGGTCGAGATCGGCGGCGAGTTGAAGGGGCGCGGCGTCAAGCCGGACGCCCAGCCCTGGTGGGTCGAGATCGAACGGGTCGAGGGCTCGACCGAGCCGCGCACCGTGGCGGCCCTGTACGATATGGCCATGGCGACCAGCGGCGACTATCGCCGCGCCTTTGAACATAATGGACGGGTCTATCCGCATACGATCGACGGTTCGACGGGGCGGCCGGTGACCAACGCTGTGGCTTCGGTGACGGTGCTGCACCCCTCGGCCATGAAGGCGGACGCCTATGCCACGGCCTTGACGGTCATGGGCCCGTTCGACGGGCCTGAACATGCCGAGGCCATCGGTCTGGCGGCCCTGTTCGTCGAGCGGACGCCGCGTGGGCCGGTGGAGCGGATGACGCCGGCCTTGTCCGCCATGATGGAAGAGCCCTGGTGACAGGCGACCCGATGCGTTGGCTCTGGGCCGCCGGGGCGGTGGCTCTGTGGCTGGTCCTGGTGGGCTTTGTGGTTTGGCGTGAGCGCCGGGCCAAGGCGGCGGCGCGCGCGCGGTCGGACGCCATGGCCGGGCAGGGCGAGGCGGTTCTGGTGGCCTTCGCCAGCCAGACGGGCTTCGCCGAGGAACTGGCCTGGATGACGGCCAAGGCCTTGCAGGACGGCGGCGTCGGGGTGCGGGTGCTGTCGTTCGCCGATCTGGATGAGGCGGCATTGAAAGCGGCGGCGCGGGCCCTGCTGATCGTCTCGACGACCGGCGAGGGCGATCCGCCCGACAGTGCGGCCCGGTTCGTGCGCAAACTGATGGGCGAGGCGGCGGACTTGGCGGACTTGAGGTTCGGGCTGCTGGCGCTGGGCGACCGCAGCTATGACCAGTTCTGCGGCTTCGGCCACGCGGTGGACGGCTGGCTGCGGCGATCGGGCGCCGAACCCCTGTTCGATACGGTCGAGGTCGACAACGGCGAGGCCGGGGCGATCCGCCATTGGCAGCACCAGCTGAACCAGATCACCGGCAGCGTCGGGGCCCCCGACTGGGCGCCGGCGGCCTTCTATCCGTGGCGACTGGTCGAGCGGACCCTGGTCAATCCGGGCAGCCCCGGCGGGGCGGCCTATCACCTGGCGTTCGAACCGGTCGGGTCTGCGCCGGACTGGGCGGCGGGGGACATCGCAGAAGTGGGACTGCCGGAACGCGACGGGGTAGCGCCTGGATCGCGCGAATACTCCATCGCCTCCCTGCCTTCGGACGGCCGGGTCGAGTGCCTGATCCGGCTGATGCGTCATCCGGATGGAACGCCGGGCCTGGCGTCCGGCTGGCTGACCCAGGATCTGGCGGTCGGCGACGAGATCGGCATGCGGCTGAGGACCAACCGCAGCTTCCACGGGCCGGCGGACGAGACGCCGATGGTCCTGATCGGCAACGGCACAGGGATAGCGGGACTGCGGGCGCACCTGAAGGCGCGGAGCTCGGCCGGGGGCGGGGCCTGGCTGCTGTTCGGCGAGCGGACGCGGGCGCATGACGCATTCTTCGATGCCGAGCTTCAGGCCTGGCTGGAGACGGGCGTGCTGCGTCGGCTGGACCGGAGCTTCTCGCGCGATCCGGGCGACGGCCGCTATGTGCAGGATCTGGTCGCCGGGGCGACGGACGAACTGCGCGACTGGATCGGTCGCGGCGCCACGATTCATGTCTGCGGCAGTCTGGAGGGCATGGCCGCAGGTGTTCATGCGGCGCTGGAGACTGCCTTGGGCGCCGAGGTTCTGCTGGACCTGCTCGAAACCGGTCGTTACCGGCGCGACGTCTATTAGGGCTGCCGCCCGCCGGGCCTTCCTGCCATCAATAGCGCAAAGAAAGGGAGGAACCGATGATTTCCATGCTGCTGGCGGCGGCGATTTCGACCCTGCCGCAAACGTCCGCCGCTCCGTCTGGATACGTCCTGACCTGGTCCGACGAATTCTCTGGCGACGGCCTGCCCGACGCCTCGAAGTGGCGATACGACACCCAGGCCAACAAGACCGGCTGGTATAACGAGGAGCTGCAGTACTATTCCGCCGCTCGGCCTGAGAACGCCCGCATCGAGGACGGCGTGCTGATCATCGAGGCGCGGCGAGAGACCCTCAACCCGCCTCCGGCCGACTGGGGCGGACAGGCCTACACCTCGGCGCGGATGATCTCGACCACCGCCTGGTCACGCGGCTTCATCGAGACGCGCGCCAAGATTCCTTGCGGACGCGGCAGTTGGCCGGCCATCTGGATGTTGCCCGAAAAGGCGGCCGGCTGGCCCATCGGCGGCGAGATCGACATCATGGAGCATGTCGGCCATCGTCCCGGCGTGGTGCACGGCTCGATCCACACCGAGGCCTACAATCATGTGAAGGGCACCCAGAGCACGGCGACGCGCCAGGTTGCGGACGCCTGCGACGCCTTTCACCGCTATCAGGTGCGCTGGACGCCGAACGAGATCATCTTCCTGATCGACGACCAGCCCTTCCACCGCTTCGCCAATGATCAGGCGCGGAATGTGGAGACCTGGCCGTTCGACAAGCCGTTCCATCTGATCCTGAACGTCGCCGTGGGCGGAACCTGGGGCGGCGAGGAGGGCGTCGATGACGCCGTCTTCCCGCAGCGGATGGAGGTCGACTACGTCCGGGTCTATCAGCCGGCCGACTGATCCAGTCGGCCCAGCAGGTCAGCCGCGAAGCTGGAAAGGGTGTCGTCGCGGGCGCCCATGACGATGATCCGGTCGCCCGGTTGCGCCAACTCCACGATCCGGTCGCCGCAGTCGGCGCGGGTCGGCAGAGCCTCTGCCTGACGGCCGGCGGCGCGGACGCCCGCGGCGATGTCCTCGGAGCCGACGCTGCGGTCGGTGGTGCCGCCGTAATAGACCGGCTCGGGCATCAGCAGGACGTCGGTCTCGCGCATCAGGCCGGCGAAGCCGTCGATGAATTCCTGCCGCATCAGTTTCAGCGGGCCGAACCCATGCGGCTGGAACAGGATCAGCAGACGGCCGTCGAAGGCGTGCAGGGTCTTCAGGGTGGCGGCGATCTTGTCCGGGTTATGGGCGAAGTCGTCGATGACGGTGATGTCGTTGACGGTCCCGACCACCTCCATCCGGCGACGGATGCCGGCGAAGGTCTCCAGCGCCTTGACCGCCTCGGCAGTCGGCACGCCCAGCGCCCGGGCCGCGCCCAGGGCCGCCAGGGCATTGGCGACATTGTGGGCGCCGGGGACGTTCAGGACGACGTCATATTCGCTCCAGCCTTCGATCAGGCGGAACTTCATGCCGGTCGGCAGGGGGACCAGGTCATGGGCGGACAGGTCGGCCTTTTCTTCGCCTAGGGCGAAGGTGATCGCCTTGCCGGCCGGAAGCGTCTGGGCCAGGGCCGCCGTCTCGGGATTGTCGAGGTTCAGCACCGCCGTGGTCGCGCGGGCGGTGAAGCCGCCGAACAGGTCGCGCAGCTCCTCCATCGACTTGTGATCCAGCGAGATGTTGGAGACGACGGCGACGGTGGGGTCGTAGCCGGCGATGGAGCCATCGGACTCGTCCACCTCGGCCACGAACAGATCGGGCCCGCCGACCAGGGCGCTGGCGAACGGATGATCGGCGTCGGCGAAATTCTTCATCACCGCCCCGTTGACGACGGTGGGATTGCGGTCGGTCTGGCTCAGGATCCAGGCGATCATGCCGGTGATGGTGGACTTGCCGCTGGTGCCGGCTACGCCGACCGAGGTCGGGGCGGCGTTGAACAACTGGCTCAGCAACTGGGGTCGGGTTTTGATGACGGCGCCGACGCGACGGGCCGCGCCGATATCGGGCACAGTCTCTTCAATCGCGCCGGTGGCCACCACGGTCTGTGCGGCGCGGGTCACGCCCGATCCGTCCTGGGGGTGCAGGGTCACGCCGTGGGCGCGCAGCCAGTCGAACTTCTCGGGCGTACGGCCCTGGTCCAGCGCCCGGTCGGAGCCTTCGATACGGTGGCCCAGGGCCTGGACGATCAGGGCCAGGGGCAACATGCCCGACCCGCCGATGCCGCAGAAGAAATAGGAGGCGTCTTGGTTCATGCCCCCTTAGAACAGGGGATCGGGCCGATCCGCCAGAGGCGGATTGCAATATTCGGCGAAGAAGACGGACGTGAACAGCAACAGCTTCAAGATCGGCGTGGTCTGCGCCAGTTCGCGCTTCTCCAAGGAGCGGGCCGAGGCGGTCGAGGCCTGGATGGCGCAGCACCATCCGGATCGCGACGTGGCGGTGGTGTTTCACCCCGCCTGTTTCCTGAAACACGGCCATTTCGCCGGCGACGACAGGGCGCGGGCGGACGCCTTCGTCGAGTTCGCCAATGATCCGCGCATCGACGCCATCTGGTTTGCGCGCGGCGGCTATGGATCCTGCCGCATCGCTGAGTCGGTCATCCCGCGCCTGAACGCCGTGGCCCGCAAGAAGCGGTATCTGGGCTATTCCGACGCGGGCAGCCTGCTGGCGGGGATGTACAAGGCCGGGTTCGAACATCTGGCGCACGGGCCGATGGCCTCGGATTCGGTGCGGGACGATGCGACGGCGAAAGGCGCCTTGGCCTGGCTGACGACCGGACGGACGGACTGGATCGAGCCGTCGCTGGCGACCGACCCCCGGCCGGCCGTCGCCTTCAACCTGACCATCATTGACCAGTTGCTGGGCACGGACCTGGAGCCCGATCTGTCCGGCCATGTCCTGATGCTGGAGGAGGTGTCGGAGGCGGCCTACCGGATTGACCGAATGATGTTTCACTTGACGGGACAGGACTCTATCCGACGTGTGGCTGGAATTCGCCTGGGACGTGTTTCTGATGTCACGCCAAATGATCCCGATTTCGGCCAGTCTCCGGATGAGATCGTTCGCTACTGGTGCCTGAGATCGGGCATAGAATTCCTGGGGTCCGCCGATATTGGGCATGACTACGCCAACAAGGTGGTGCCCTTCGGGCGCCGGTGACAAAAACCAGGCGCGGCGAGAAAGACACAGTCCGGCCACGATCCGCATCACGCCGGTCGTCGCCCTCTCGACAGTCGGTGCGAGTGAACGTCAGATGCAGGTCCGCGAGGCGTTAGGACTTCGTTAAGCCAAGGCGTTGGGGGACGCTGCGGTTTACGCCTTCTGCGATGCGGCGGTTCGTTCGGACCTCGGGGGATGCCCGGACGAACCGCCTGATCGTTCTCCGACAGTCATTCGATCCTGCTCCGCTCATCCAGATATAACATCCACGCCGCTCGTCCGGCGTCGGTCGGGACCACGCGGGTTCGCGGTTTGCGGCCAATGAAACCTCGTCTCAATTCGATGTATCCGGCGTCCTCTAGTCGCGACAGGTGACTGGACAGGCTATTGTTAGGGACGGCCAGGGCCAGAGCGAGTTCGGTGAAATCAGCGGCCTCTGCGGCCGACAGATAGGCCATCACTCCCGCTCGTATCTGGTGAGCGAAGGCGGGATCGACGACGGCGTGTGCAGTCACCTCCGCTTCTCGCACATCAGAACGACGGCCGGAACGAAGGCGAGGAAAATCAGGCTGGCGCAGATGATCGGCAGGGCAATCAGAGACTCTAGACGGGACCAAGCCAACCCTCCTGCCGCTGCGAAGCTCCCGACCGCCACCAGAAAGAGCCATCGCCGATCGCTTGACAGGGCGGTGATCCACCATGCCGCGCCCCAAAGGACCAGGATGACCGAAAGCATGACGGGGCTGGTATGAACGGCGTCGGTCAAGGGCTCGTCGCGCGTGTAGATGCGGAAGACGACATAGGTCACGATCAAGGACACGAAGCTGGCGGACCATGTCGCGGAGGCTGTTCGGCTGAGGCGAACCCGGTTCGGGCCGAGGGTGCGCCAGGCAGTCCAAGCCAGGGTTCCGAAGAATGCCAGATGGGACGTTACGATGGCCCAGCTGCCTACGAAGTTGGAGATTGGTCCTTCGACAGGAGAGCCCGGCTTGGGCAATCCCTCGATCATGAAGGCTCCCAGGATCGCGAGAAGCGCAAAACCATAGGCGCCACCGAATACGGCGATCAGAAGCAGAAAAGGCGCCGGCTCTCCGCGACCAGCAACCGCCAATCGTTTGAGGTAGGCGAGATCGTCGTCGTCTTTGCGATAGGGGGCATCGGTCATGAACTGTCTCCATTGCGATGTGACTACTTTAAATATCAAACTAGTCGAGTCAAGCGCTGCTGCCTTTCAACGAGAGTCGCTTGTGCGCTCCGCTGGCGCTATGGATCGCCGGGTGCGTTTCGACGAAAGATTCATCGATGAACTGAAGGCCCGCCTTCGCCCGTCCGACGTGATCGGGCGGACGGTGAAGCTCAAGCGGCAGGGGCGGGAATATGTCGGTCTGTCGCCCTTCTCGAAGGAGAAGTCGCCGTCCTTCTTCGTCAATGACGACAAGGGCTTCTTCCACGACTTCTCGTCCGGCAAACACGGCGACATCATCTCCTTCCTGCAGGAGACCGAGCGGCTGAGCTTCGTCGAGGCGGTGCAGCGGCTGGCCGGTGAGGCGGGCATGCAACTGCCGGCCGAAGACCCGAAGGAGGCTGAGCGCGAGCAGAAGCGTCAGGGTCTGTCGGACTGGATGGACCTGGCCCAGAAATGGTTCGCCGCCAATCTGCGCCGTACACCGGGCAAGGCGGCGCGCGAGTACCTCGAGAAACGCGGCCTGCCTGAGGATCAGTGGGAGCGGTTCGGCCTGGGCTATGCGCCCAATGACCGCGAGGGGCTGAAACAGGCCCTGGTCCAGCGCGGGGCGCGACCGGCGGAACTGGTCGAGGCCGGGTTGCTGATCTCGCCCGACAGCGGCGGCCAGCCCTATGACCGGTTCCGCGATCGGCTGATGTTCCCCATTCTGGACGCGCGGGGGCGGATCGTCAGTTTCGGCGGCCGGGCCATGAATCCCGATGACCGGGCCAAATATCTGAACGGTCCGGAGAGTCCGCTGTTTCACAAGGGGGCCACCCTCTATGGCCTGCCCGAGGCGCGGCGCATCCTGGGGGCGGAGAGCAAGAACGACCAGGCCATCATCGTTGTCGAAGGCTATATGGACGTCATCGCCTGCCAACGCGCGGGCCTGCCGGCCGTGGCGCCGATGGGCACGGCCCTGACCGAAGAACAGATGGAGCGGCTGTGGCGGGTCAGCCATGAGCCGGTGCTGTGTTTCGACGGCGATGCGGCGGGGCTGCGTGCCGCCTATCGCGCCATCGAACGGTCGCTGCCGCTGCTGAAGCCGGGACGGTCGTTCCGGTTCTCGCTGCTCAGCAGCGGGCAGGATCCCGACGACATCCTGCGCGACAAGGGGGCGCCGGCCCTGCGCCAGGCCCTGGCCGACACCCACGGTTTCGCCGAAGTGCTGTTCCGCCGCGAACAGGACGTCGAGCCGCTGGACACGCCCGAGCGCAAGGCCGGGTTCAAGGCGCGATTGCGAACCGCCGCCTCGGCCATTCAGGACAAGGATCTGGCGGAACAGTACCGCCGCGACCTGTTCGACCGGTTCGACGCCCTGTTTCCGCGCACCCCCCAGCGCGCGCCGTGGACGCCGGGGCAGGGGCGGGGGCGTTTCGGCCCGCCGCCGAAACTGGGCCAGACGGTCGAGGGCGCCCAGGCGATGCAGTCGCTGTTCCGGGCGGTTAGTCCGGTCGCGGCGGCCCTGGCCTATGCCGCCATCGACGACATCGAGCGGCTGGACGATCATCTGGAAGAGGTCAGCGTCCAGGGTTTCGGCGACGCCGCGCTGGAGGGGCTGGCCCAGGAACTGGTGCGGCTGCGCCTGTCGGGCCAGGCGTCGGACGCGGCGGTGGTGCGGCATCGGCTGCGCGATTCCGGTTTCGATCCCCTGCTGAAGGAGATCGAGAAGGCGGCGTCCAAGTCGGGCGCCTCCTTCCTGTCGTCGGACCTGACCGTGGCGGAATCGCGCGCGCACTGGCTGAAGGTGTTCGGCCTGATGACGCATCTGGCCGCCCTGTCGCGCGCCATCGAGACCGCCAAACAGGATATGGGCCAGGGCACAGGCATCGACGCCCTGGTGCGGCTGAAGGCCGAGCGAGACGCCATCACGCGTTCGTTCGCGGCACCCGATTTCTGGACCACCCTGGTCTGAGGCGCGCCGATTGAGGCGGATGCGCTTGACTCTGCCCGGTTGCGACGCCATCTGGCGCAATCGGGTCATGATGCCTTAGTGCGCGAGGTCGAGAAGGCGGCGGCGAAGTCCGGCGCGCCATTCCAGGCCGCAAATGCGCCCCTCGCCGAGGCAAGGGTCCGATGGTCGCAGGCGTTCGACGCCTCGGTCCTGGCGTGAGATGCGCCAGGGCAGGATGAAGGGTTCCGCCGGCACGGGTCGTGCGGAATGTGCTTCTACGTGCGATCAGGCCGAGAAGAATTGGGAAGACAGCGCGGGCGCGTAACCTTACGCCTCGCCAGGCATTGTATTTTTCGCCGGGGTGGATTGATCACCCCCTCCGGCTGGAGACGAACTGACTATGAACGCACAGACCGAGACGCAGGACGCCGAGGTTACGACCGACGGGCCCCTGCTCGATCTGACCGACGCCGGCGTCAAGAAATTCATCAAACAGGCCAAGGCGCGCGGCTATGTGACGATGGAGGAGCTGAACAAGGTCCTGCCTTCGGAAGAAGTCACCCCGGACGCCATCGAAGACACCCTGGCCATGCTGTCGGAAATGGGCGTCAACGTCGTCGAGGCCGAGGAGGATGCGCAGGAGCAGCAGTCCACCGACGTCGCCGCCGCCGCCGGAACCGCCGTGGCCGAAGCGCCCGCCAAGGCCGCCTATGACCGCACCGACGACCCGGTGCGGATGTATCTGCGCGAGATGGGTTCGGTCGAACTGCTGAGCCGCGAGGGCGAAATCGCCATCGCCAAGCGGATCGAAGCCGGCCGCGACGCCATGATCTCGGGTCTGTGCGAAAGCGCCCTGACCTTCGAGGCCATCATGGTGTGGCGCGACGAACTGGAGAACAACCGCATCCTGCTGCGCGAGGTCATCGACCTGGACGCGACCTACGGCGTGCTGAATCCCTCGTCCCTGCCGGGCGCCGCCCAGCCGGAGAGCGAAGAGGAAGAAGAGGCCGAGGAAAAGCCGGCCGCCGAAGACAAGCCTGAATCCGACGACGATGACGACGATGACTTCGACGACGGCGGCGGCATGTCGATCTCGGCCCTGGAGGCCGAACTGCGCGACGGGGTGATGGAGGTTCTGAACCTCATCGCCGCCGACTTTGGCGAGTTCCGCAGCCTGCAGGACAAGCTGGTCCAGACCCGCCTGAAGGGCGAGGTGCTGAGCACCAAGGACGCCAAGGCCTATCAGACGCTGACGAAATCCATCTCGGATCGTCTGAAGACGATGAAGCTGAACAACAACCGCATCGAGGCCCTGGTCGAGCAGCTCTATGCGATCAACAAGCGCCTGATCGGTCTGGAAGGCCGTCTGCTGCGCCTGGCCGACAGCTACGGCATTTCGCGGCCTGAGTTCCTGAAGGCCTATTTCGGCGCCGAGCTGGATCCGACCTGGACCGAGCGGATTAAGGACCAGGGCGTGCGCTGGACCAAGTTCAGCGACAACGAGGCTAGCCAGATCGCCACCATCCGCGCCGACGTCGCCGCCGTGGCCCTGGAAGCCGGCCTGCCGATCGACGACTATCGCCGCATCGTCCAGACGGTGCAGAAGGGCGAGCGCGAAGCACGGCAAGCCAAGAAGGAAATGGTCGAGGCCAACCTGCGCCTCGTGATCTCCATCGCCAAGAAATACACCAACCGCGGCCTGCAGTTCCTGGACCTGATCCAGGAGGGCAACATCGGTCTGATGAAGGCGGTCGACAAGTTCGAGTACCGCCGCGGCTACAAGTTCTCGACCTACGCCACCTGGTGGATCCGTCAGGCGATCACACGCTCCATCGCCGACCAGGCGCGGACCATCCGGATCCCGGTCCATATGATCGAGACGATCAACAAGATCGTCCGCACCAGCCGCCAGATGCTGCACGAGATCGGCCGCGAGCCGACCCCGGAAGAACTTGCTGAAAAGCTGGCCATGCCGCTGGAGAAGGTGCGCAAGGTCCTGAAGATCGCCAAGGAGCCGATCTCGCTGGAAACCCCGATCGGGGACGAGGAAGACAGCCACCTGGGCGACTTCATCGAGGACAAGAATGCCGTCCTGCCCATCGACGCCGCCATCCAGTCGAACCTGCGTGAGACCACCACCCGCGTGCTGGCGTCCCTGACGCCGCGCGAGGAGCGGGTGCTGCGGATGCGGTTCGGCATCGGCATGAACACCGACCACACGCTGGAAGAAGTCGGCCAACAGTTCTCGGTGACGCGCGAGCGGATCCGCCAGATCGAGGCCAAGGCGCTGCGCAAGCTGAAACACCCTTCGCGCTCGCGCAAACTGCGGTCCTTCCTGGACAGCTGAAGACGATCAGGGGCGGCTCCGACGGGGCCGCCCTTTCTCGTGGAGGCCCCCGCATGGGTCGAAAACACGTCAATCTGGGCCGCGCGCCGGCCAAGGCCGATCTGCCGCAAAAGCTGTGCGTCGCCTGCGGCCTGCCGTTCGCCTGGCGCAAGAAGTGGGCGCGCGACTGGGATCAGGTGCGGTTCTGTTCGGACCGGTGCAGAGCGGCAGGCGGGCAGGCGGAACGGCGATAGGCGGCTCTCCGCCTCGTGACCTGTGTTTCGTCGGGAATCGGATAGGAGATGAGGCCATGTCCTCGACCCCTTTCCTGACGCGTCTCCTGGCGGGTCTGGCTGTGCTGGCCGTCCTGAGCGGCTGTATACGCCGCGCGCCCGAACCCTTGCGGCCCTCGCCCTATCCGGGTCAATCGGCGGCGCCCCTGGTCGGGGGCTTGATCGACCGGCCGATTGACGGCGGGACGCAGGGCGCGGTGGTGCGCGAGGGTGGCGAGCTGGGGCGGTGCATGGCCCAGCTGACGGCGGCGCGCGTTCGCTTCAGTCCTTTGCCGGACCGCCAGAACTCCGCCGTCTGCGGTTTGAGCCAGGGCGGAGTGCTGGGCGCCGACATGGGCACGGTGGCGCGGATGGCGCCGGGGGATGTGCAGATGACCTGCCAGACGGCCCTGGCGCTGAGCATATGGCGGCGGCAGTCGCTGGAGCCGGCGGCGCGCGAGATCCTGGGCTCGGATGTGGTCCAGATCGACCACATGGGCGCCTACGCCTGTCGCAATGTGAACAATGGCGCCGGCTCGACCCGGATCAGCGCCCACGCCCAGGCGGCGGCGCTGGATTTCGCAGGGGTGCGACTGCGCGACGGGCGGCGGATCAGCGTCACCGCCGACTGGAAAGGCGACGCGCCCGAGGCCAGGTTCCTGCGCCGCATCCGCGACGACGCCTGCCGTATCTTCGGCACGGTGCTGAGCCCCGACTACAACGCCGTCCACTATGACCACCTGCATCTGGAAGCGACCGACACGCGTTTCTGCCGCTAAGGCGCCGATCCGGTCGCCGGAGGGACGGTCGTATGGCGCCGAGGTTGAAGGTCTTCACCTGGTCGGACGGATTTCACGCCTTCACGGTCGCGGTCAGCTCGCGACCCAAGGCGCTGGAGGCCTGGGGATCGAAGCAGGATTTGTTCGCCACCGGCCTGGCCAGCGAGCTGAGCGGCGGCCCCGACTATGACGCGGCCCTGGCCGCGCCGGGCGAGGTGATCGAGCGCGGCCTGTCCATTGACATCGGCAAGATCGGCAAGGCGGCAAAGCCGAAGAAGGCCGCCGGCCCATCGCGGGCGCGGATCGTCAAGATCGAGCGTCTGCAGGCCGAGCTGGAGACGCTAGACGCCGACTATCAAGAGGCTGACGCGGCCTTGGCCGAAAGGTTGAAAGCCTTGGAAGCCGAACGCGCGGACCTGGAGCGCAGCCACGCTAAGCGCCGCAAAGGCCTGACGGCGGCGCTCAAGGCCGCGCGCGCCTGAACGCATCAGGCCTCGAAGATCGTCTCGAAGCCGCCGACGACCATCCGCTTGCCGTCGAACGGCATTTCCATCTCGTGGAAGCGGGGATCTTCCATCATCTTCTTCTCGGCGGCGTCGCCGGTCGCCTTGTCGGGCCAGATGATCCAGGACAGGACCACGGTCTCGTCGGGTTCAAGCTTCACCGCCATCTTGAAGTCGGTGAGCTTGCCGTCGCGAATATCCACGCCCCAGTTCTCGACGACGGCCAGGGCGCCGAACTCCTTGAAGATGGGCGCGGCGGCCTGGGCGCATCTCAGATAGGCGTCCTTGTCGGCCGTTTTCACAGGGGTCACGAAGCCGGTCACATAGGTCATGGTCGTTCTCCTCAGCTGTTGGTTTCGGCCAGTTCGGCCAGTTGATCGGCGACGGCGCCCCAGCCCTGTTCGAAGCCCATGGCGCGGTGGGTCTGCATCGCCTTTTCGTCCCAGTGGCGGGCGACGGCGGTGTAGCGGGTGGCGTCGCCCTCGGGTTCGAAGGTGTCGATACGGACGAAGTTCATCTCGCCCGGCTGAGGAACCCAGCCCTCGGTCATGGCGCCGGTCGAGACCAGCCGCCGGCCGGGGACCACCTCCAGGAAGACGCCGGAATAGGCGTGGCGCTCGCCCTCGGGCGAGGCCATCTCCACATTGGCGCGGCCGCCGACACGCAGGTCCCAATCGACGACGGGCGTGGTCCAGGGACGGGGGCAGAACCATTCGCCTGTCCGCTCGACATAGATCTTCCACACGGCTTCGGGCGAGGCCTGGATCAGGCGGGTGACACTGAGTTCAAAGTGATCGGACATGTCGGTCTTCCGGTCAGGCGGGCGTCAGTTCATGGGCGGCGAAGGCTTCGGGGCCGGCGGCGATGGCGGCGGGATCCATCCACATGGTCTCCCAGATATGACCGTCCGGGTCGGCGTAGCTGCGGCCATACATGAAGCCGTAGTCCTGAGGTTTGTTCGGGTCCCCCGCCCCGCCGGCCGCCCGGGCCTGGGCCACCACCGCATCGACCGCGTTGCGGCTGTCGCGCGACAGGCACAGCAGCATCTGGGCGGAGGCGTGTGCGTCGGGAATCTGGCGGTCCGTGAAGGTGCGCCATTTGTCGTGGGTCAGCAGCATGACGTGGATCACGTCCGACAGGACCATGCAGGCCGCCGTATCGTCGCTGAACATCGGGTTCTTCGTGGCGCCGACCGCTTCATAGAAGGCGATGGACCGGTTCAGGTCGGCGACGGGCAGATTGATGAAAATCAGCTGGGTCATTCGTCTTTCCTCTCCCTATGTTTGCGAACCGTGCCGCGAGAGATTAAAATAGTCAACTATGAAGTTAGAAAAAGTAACTACTAAGGCGGGGCGTCGATATCATGACGCCTGTGGGGCGGCGCATGGGCTGGATTTGATCGGCGAGCGCTGGGCTCTGTTGGTCGTGCGTGAACTGATGCTGGGCCCGCGCCGGTTCGGCGATCTGCGGAAGGATCTGCACGGGATCTCGGCCAATGTGCTGACCCAGAGGTTGGAGGGGTTGGAAGCCTCGGGCGTGGTGCGTCGCCGCAAGCTGCCGCCGCCGGCCTCTGTCCAGGTCTATGAGTTGACGGACTGGGGGAGTGAGATCGAGCCGGTCTTCCTTGTTTTGGGCCGCTGGGCCGCCCGTTCGCCCCAACATGATCCGACCCTGCCGATCAGCGCGGTCTCGATCATGCTGTCGTTCAAGACGATGTTCAACGCCGGTCGGGCCGGGAAGGCCGCCATGGTGCTCGGGTTCGTCTTTGACGAGACGTCGTTCCGCGTCGAGATCGCGGACGGGATTTTGGAGGCGTGTCGGGGGGGCGTCGAGGATGCGGACGTCACCCTGACCGCCCGGCCGGAACAGGTCGCGGCGGCGGTCTATGCTAAGGTTCCGCTGCGGGTGCTGGAGGCGGAGGACGGTCTGGCGACTAAGGGCGATGTCCGCGTCTTTGAACGGTTCGTGGACTTTTTCCATCTGCCCGAAAAGGCGACGATGGAAGCTGTGCCTTAGAAGGTTTGGTAAGGAGTAGCTCCTAAGACCCTGAACCAACTTAGTGCTCGGAGGCGGACGTGTTCAGGTCCCTGTCGATATCCATCAAGCTCATGATTGCTCTGGGGGCGATGATGAGCGCTTGCGGGGTGGCGACCCTGGTGGTTCTGTTCAGCCTGGTGACGCTGCAGCAGTCCGACACGGCGGAAGGATCCGCGCGAAAGATCAGCGAAGCCGCAAACCACGCCCTGGCTGCGGCGGTCGAAGAACAGAACGCCATGCGCGCCTTTGTGGTGACGGGGCGTGACGAGGCTCTTCAAGATTATACGGCGCGCAAGACGGCGTTCGACCAGGCGGTCGCGGCCCTGGACGCCAGCGACCCGACCCACGTCTACGCCGCCCAGCATCGGGTGTTGAGCGCCGCCACGAAAGCCTTCCACCAACAGTCCGAAAGCCTGATGGACCTGGCCCGCGACCCGGCGACCCGGCCACAGGCGGGGGAGCAGATGCTGCAGACGGCGGGGCTGGATGATATCCGCGCCGCGGTTGCGGCTGTGGATGAGGCGGCGCAGCGTGTTCTGAGCCAGAGAGAGGCCGACAAGAAGAGGGCGTTCCGGGCCGGCTATGCCGCCCTGATCGTCGGAGGGATTCTGGCCTTGCTGGTCGCCGGGGCGATGACCCTGTGGCTTGTCAAGGCCTTGAGTCAGCCGATTGTCGCCATGACCCGCGCCATGGACCGGCTGGCGGGCGGCGACCTTGATGTGACTATTCCCGCCCAAGGGCGGGGCGACGAGATCGGCCGCATGGCCATCGCCGTCGGAACCTTCCGCGACAATGCGGCGGAAAAGATCCGGCTCGAGGCCGAAACTCAGTCTCAGCGCGCCGTCAGCGAAGCCGAGCACCGCGCCAACGAGGCCGAGAAGGCGCGGGTCGCCGAGGAGGACCGGGTGGCCCTGACGGCCCTGGCCGAAGGCCTGTCCGCCATGTCGAACGGCGACCTGACCCACCGTTTCACCACAGCTGTGGCGTCGCGCGCCGAACAGTTGAAGACCGATTTCAACACCGCCATCGCTCAGTTGCAGCAGGCCATGGGCGTGGTCCTGGGCAATGTGGCGAGCATCCGCTCCGGCGCCGGCGAGATTTCGCAGGCCGCCGACGACCTGTCGCGCCGCACCGAACAACAGGCCGCTTCCCTGGAAGAAACCGCTGCGGCCCTGGACGAAATCACCGCCACCGTGAACAAGACCGCCTCGGGCGCTCGCCAGGCCTCGGAAGTGGTTCAGGCGGCCAAGGGCGACGCCGAGACCTCGGGCGTCATCGTTCGTGACGCCGTCGAGGCCATGCAGGCCATCGAGGGCTCGTCAAGCCAGATCAGCCAGATCATCGGCGTCATCGACGAGATCGCCTTCCAGACCAATCTGCTGGCCCTGAACGCGGGCGTCGAGGCGGCGCGGGCCGGCGAGGCCGGTCGCGGCTTCGCCGTCGTGGCCTCCGAAGTGCGCGCCCTGGCCCAGCGCTCGGCCGATGCGGCCAAGGAAATCAAGACCCTGATCTCGACCTCGACGACCCAGGTCGGCTCGGGCGTGAAACTGGTCGGCCAGACCGGCGAGGCCCTGCAAAGGATCGTGGACCGGGTCGCCGAGATCGACGGCCTGGTCTCGGACATCGCCGCCTCGGCCCAGGAACAGGCTGTCGGCCTGGCCCAGGTCAATACGGCTGTGAACCAGATGGACCAGGTCACCCAACAGAATGCTGCGATGGTCGAACAATCGACCGCCGCAAGCCAGGCCCTGGCCCAGGACGCCGAGGCGCTGCAAGCCTCTATGGCGCAGTTCAAGTTGGGCGAGGCGACCCGCGCGCCCGCGCCCGTCGCCGCGCCTCGTTCCGCGCCCAAGGCGCTCGCGCCGGCCCACTCGAACCATATGGCTGCCGCCCTGAAGACCATCGGCCGCGGCGGGGCGGCGCCCAAGGTTCAGACCACGCCTGCGGCGGACGGCTGGGAGGAATTTTGACGTCCTTCGCCGAACCCGAAGGTCACGATATTGGATCGACCGCCGTTCTCTGAGTCGACTTCGCGCTGAAGGCGAGTATCCTTAAGCGGCCTCGGGGGAGGCGTCGTCAGGGAACGCCATGTTCGACATCGGTCATCTGAAGCAGCGGTTCAGCCAGTACGCCGCCCTGTGGGTGGCGGGCTTCCTGGTCAGCGGCGCGGCCATACTGGTCGGCATGCTGTTGATGGACCTGATGGCGGCGGCGGATCTGGTTTTGCCGATTCTATTGGCCCTGGTCGCCCTGATCCTCGGCGTGGGCGTGGTGGCCAGTTTTCTGTCGGACCGAACCTTGGGGACCAAGCTGGCGGTGCTGCTGGCGGCTGTGCTGCTGGTCCTGCCTCTGCTCTGGTCGCCGGTGTCGGCGGCGGTGGTGATCGCCTTCTTCGCCGACCGGTCGATCGAATATTCGGTGGCCTATGCCGATTTCCAGATCGCGATCGCCTCCGTGCTTTATCCCCTGTCCGAGCTGTTCCTGGGCGGCGCGGTGTTCAGCGCCGTCTGGGCAGGCTTCCAGTTCTTCGCCAGCCTGGTCGGCGTGATCTCGGCCGTGGCCAGGGCCTGGCCCTATATCCGGCGCATCCTGGGGCCTGAGCCGGCGACCGACAGCTAGGCCAGCATGTCCAGCAGGCTCCCGCTCATCTCGTCCGCAGTGCGCACCACGGCGGCGTTGGCGGTGAAGGCGGTTTTGGCCTGGATGCGTTCGACAGTTTCCTCGGCGAGATTGTCGAGCGGTGCAGACGCAGTGCGGCGCGCGCTGGCCTCGAACCGGGATTGGGCGCCGAGCATTCCGGCGGCGGCGACAGACATGGCCTGCATGGGCGGTCTCCTTCAGCCCGCACTCTGGACCCGTCCCGGTCAACGCCCCCGCAACAAACAGGGTGAACGGCGTTTTCCGCCCCGCTTGCGCCTTTATCCGTGTATAGAGCGCCCATTATTCGCCCGGCCTGAGGTCTGTCCTCGGCCGGGCGCGGTCGTTTCGGCGACCGCCCTTGTTCGTCATTCCAGGTAGCCGATGCCCTTTCCCGCCGTCCATCCCGCGCTCGACCGCGCTCTCGTCAACAAGGGCTATGCCGAACCGACCCCGGTCCAGGCCGCCGTCCTGGAAGTCGAATACGCCGAACGCGACCTGCTGGTCTCGGCCCAGACCGGTTCGGGCAAGACGGTCGCCTTCGGTCTGGCCGCAGCCCCCACCCTGCTGGGCGACAAGCCGATCTTCGGTCCGGGCGGCGCGCCCCTGTGCCTGGCCATCGCCCCGACGCGGGAACTGGCCATGCAGGTCGCGGCCGAGCTGCAATGGCTGTACGCCGACTCCGGCGCCAAGATCGCCACCTGCGTCGGCGGCATGGATGCGCGGCGTGAAGCGCGCGCCCTGGGCTTCGGCGTCCATATCGTCGTCGGCACGCCCGGCCGCCTGAAGGATCACATCGACCGGGGCAACCTGGACCTGTCCGAGCTGAAGGTCGCTGTCCTCGACGAGGCCGACGAGATGCTGGACATGGGCTTCCGCGAGGACCTGGAGTTCATCCTGGACCACGCGCCGGCCGAACGCCGCACCCTGCTGTTCTCGGCCACCATCGCGCGCGAAATCGTCACCCTGGCCAAGCGCTACCAGAAGGACGCGGTGCGTATCGACGCCACCGACAAGACGCGCCAGCACGCCGACATCGAATATCGCGCCTATCGCATCGCCCCGAACGAGATCGAGCACGCGGTGGTCAACACCCTGCGCTGGTACGAGATGCCGCGCGCCATGGTCTTCTGCTCGACGCGGGATTCCGTGCGCCACCTCCAGGCCTCTCTGCTGGAGCGCGGCTTCTCGACCGTCTCCCTGTCGGGCGAGATGGGTCAGCGCGAACGCACCGACGCGCTTCAGGCGCTGCGTGACGGCCGCGCCCGCGTCTGCGTCGCCACCGACGTGGCTGCGCGCGGTCTGGACCTGCCCGATCTGGGCCTGGTCATCCATGCCGAACTGCCGATGAACCGCGCCGGCCTGCTGCACCGTTCGGGCCGGACGGGCCGGGCGGGCAAGAAGGGCGTGTCCGTGATGCTGGTGCCGCATTCGCGCCGCCGCAAGGCCGAGCGTCTGATGGACGACGCCGGTATCGACGCCGTCTGGTCCGGCGCCCCGACCTTCGACGAGATCCGCAAGGCCGACGAAGGCCGTCTGTTGTCGCCCGAGTTCTTCGAGGCCGACGTGTCCGACGAGGACATGATCGTCGCCAAGCGGATGATCGCCGAGCGCACGCCCGACGAGATCGCCGCCGCCCTGGTGCGTCTGCTGCGCAAGGAGCAGCCGGCGCCGGAAGAACTGTCCGATCCGGGCTCGGATCGCAGCCCCGTCAAGCGCGAGCGCACCGTGCGCAACGAAGACGGCACGGCCGCCCAACCCTGGCCGGGCGACCGCCTGGGCGCGGACGACGTGGTCTGGTTCCGCCTGGACGTGGGCCGCAACAAGAACGCCGACCCCAAATGGCTGATCCCGCTGATCTGCCGCATCGGCGGCATCTCCAAGCCCCAGATCGGCGCCATCCGCACCTTCCCGGAAGAGACCCGGTTCGAGATCGCCAAGACCCACGAAAAGGCCTTCCGCGAGGCCGTCGCCGCCTCGAACGACGAGGTCAAGATCACGGCGTCGGAAGCCCCGACCCCGGGCTCGATGAAGGCCGGCCGCTTCTCCGGCAAGTCGAACCGCGACGAAGGCGATCGTCCGTTCAAGAAGACCCCCTACAAGCGCGCCGACGGCGGCGAGGGCGACGCCCGCCCGCCGTTCAAGAAGAAGCCTTGGGCGCCGAAGTCCGATGGCGGCGGCGCCAACCCGCGCTCCAACGCGGCCGGCGACAAGCCGTTCGCCAAGAAGCCGTTCAAGGCCAAGCCGGGCTTCAAGAAGGAAGGCTTCAAGGGCAAGCCCAAGGGCTGAGACTTGCCTGATCATGGGCGGAGGCGCACCCTCCGCTCATGAACACGCCGTCCGACCCCCAGGGACGATACGCCTCGTTCGAGGCCTTCTATCCCTTCTACGTTAGTCAGCATCAGAACCGCGTGTCTCGGCGGATTCATGTCATCGGGACGGGACTGATGATCCTCGCGGTTCCGGCCGGCCTGCTGACCCTGAATCCAATATGGCTTGCCATTTTCCCAGCGGTCGCCGCGAGCGCCTGGGTGGGCCATTACGTGTTCGAGAAGAACCGGCCGTTGGGGCTGCGCCATTTCGTCTGGAGCCTGATGGGCGACTTTCGCCTGTTCTTCGACACCGTAACCGGTCGGCGGCCCTTCTGATCCCGGACTTGCCACCCGCTCTATACCGGCGCACCCTCCGCCCATGAACACGCCGTCCGAACCCCAGGGACGATACGCCTCGTTCGAGGCCTTCTATCCCTATTACATCCATGAGCATTCCAACCGGGCCTGTCGGCGGATCCACGTCGTGGGCACCGGTCTGGTGATCCTGGCCTTCGTCGCCTTCGTGTTGACGTTGAACCCCTGGTGGCTTCTGGCCATGCCCCTGGTCGGCTACGGTTTCGCCTGGGTCGGCCATTTCTTCTTCGAAAAGAACCGGCCGGCCACGTTCAAATATCCGCTGTGGAGCCTGATGGGCGACTTCCGTCTGTTCTTCGAGACGGCGTCCGGCCGACGGCAGTTCTGAACACAGCTGCTGTGATTTGAAGCTGTGCCGTGCGGCGGAAGCGGATAGGATCGTCCTGCGGCGCAAGACCGCAGGGGAGGGAGATCGTCCATGAAGCTTATCGCCATTGCGGCCAGCGCCGCGCTTGTGCTCACGCCCGGCGTCAGCGTCGCGCAGAAGAGCAGCGCCAAGCCGGATTTCACGCTTGATCCCAACTATGGCGAGGTCGCGTTGGAGACCGGCTTCACGCCGGATCCGTGGACCCAGTCTATCCTGGCCGGCGGCTCCGTGCCCGCTTCGGCCGCGCGGTCGGGCTGCGAAGGCTCGGTCAGCGCCGCCCCGGACCTGCAACTGAATTTCGAAGCCGGGGAGTTCGACCTGACCATCCGTGCGCTGGCGTCGGAGGACACGACCCTGCTGGTCAATACGCCGGGCGGGCAATGGCTGTGCGACGACGACAGCGGCGGCGGCGTGAACCCCAAGGTGCTGATCTCAGATCCCGAGAGCGGGCGGTACGACATCTGGCTGGGCACCTATGGCGACGACATGGTGCAGTCGACGCTGGAGATCAGCGAACTGGGTGGATCGGATGCGAGCGATGCCGGTGCGCCGGACCCCGGTCTGGATCCCAATTTCGGCTCGGTGAGCCTGGAAACCGGTTTCACGCCTGACCCGCACGAGAAGGCGATCCTGGCTGGCGGCTCGATCCCGGCGGCAAGCGCAAAGGCCGGCTGCGAGGGCAAGGTCAGCGCGGCGGCGGACTATCAGATCTTCTTCGAGCCCGGCTCCATGGACCTGACCTTCCTGGTCGAGGCGTCCGAGGACACCACCCTGCTGATCAACGCCCCCAACGGCCGCTGGTATTGCGACGACGACAGCGGCGGCGGGGTGAACCCCAAGGTGCTGATCACCAATCCGCAGGGCGGTCGCTATGACGTCTGGGTCGGGACCTACGGGGACGACATGGTGCAGTCCACGCTGAAGGTCAGCGAACTGGACTAGGGCTCGACCACAAGGGCGAACACAAAGACGCCGGCGGCCGCGAGGCGCGCCGGCGTTTTTCGTTTCGCGACCCGATCAGTTGGACGCGTCTTCCCAGGCCGGGGGGCAGCCGTCGAACCGGCCGGCGTCGGCGATGGTCAGGGTCTGCATGTTCAGGCGACGGGCCTGGGCCATGGAGCCGCGGCCATGTCCGGTGAACAGATCGACCTTCTGGCCCTTGATGGCGCCGCCGGTGTCCGACGCATACCAGTAGCCGTCGTGGATCGAGCCGTCGGCCAGACGCAGACCGACCGTCTCGCGGATGAACAGCTTGGTGCGACGGGGAATGACGCGGGGATCGACCGCGACCGTGCGCATGGCGATCGGTCGGCAGCCCAGGGAGTCGTTGCCCGTCGCGCCGCCGCCGCCCGCATGATAGAGGCGCGCCGACGCGCGCCAATCAGGGTCTCCGGCCATCAGTTCGGCCTGGTCTGGGCTGAGGCTCAATTCGATTTCGGACGAGGCGTCGGTAGAACCGATCTCGGGCGCCGGGGTTTCAACCCTGGCTTCATCCGCCGCGACAACGACATTGTAAGGGACCGGCTCGCTCGACAGCGAAGACACGGCGGCCCACAGAATGGCGAAGGCAGCGGAAGCGCCGATCATCCGATTTGCTCATGAAAGCACCGGCTCCCAACGCCGCCGGCGCCGGTTTTGTCGCGTTAACTTGTGGCCAGAAAGGGGCGTGCCGCGCCCTGCGGCTCTGCCGGCGTGTGAGGGTGGCGCTAAGCGACTGAATCTATCAAGCTCTTTGAGCGCCAGCCTAGGCTGCGTCTTCGCGACGCGCCTCGGCCTCTCGCACGGCGTCGGCGGCGCGATCCAACACCTCCAGCCCGGCGCCGGGTCGGATCGCCTCGACCGTCAGGATACGGCGGAACGCCCGCGCCCCGGGGCGGCCGTGCATCAGGCCCAGCATGTGGCGGGTGATGGCCGGCAGGCGCACCCCCTCGTCCAGACGGGCGGCCACATAGGGACGATAGCGCTCCAGCGCGGCGAAGGCGTCCACATCCGCCGTATCAGCCCCGTACAGGCGTCGGTCCGCCTGACCCAACAGGGCCGGCTCATGATAGGCGGCGCGACCCAGCATGACGCCGTCCAGCCGAACGCCGTCTGCGTCTTGCGCCAGATGGGCCTCGGCCTCGTCCAGATCAGCGATCCCGCCGTTGATCGAGATGTTCAGGTGCGGTCGCTCGCGCTTGAGCCGGCGCACCAGCTCGTAATCCAGCGGCGGCACGTCGCGGTTTTCCTTGGGCGACAGGCCTTGCAGCCAGGCCTTGCGGGCATGGACGATGAAGACCTCGATCCCGACGGCGGCGCAGGCGTCCACCATGGCGAACAGACTGGTCGCCGGGTCCTGATCGTCGACGCCGATCCGGCATTTGACGGTGGCGGGAACGGTGACGGCGTCCTTGATCGCCGCCATACAGTCGGCCACCAGTTCCGGCTCGCGCATCAGACAGGCGCCGAACTTGCCGGACTGGACCCTGTCCGACGGGCAGCCCACGTTCAGATTGATTTCGTCATAGCCATAGGCCGCCCCGACCCTGGCCGCCTGGGCCAGTTCCGCCGGATTGGACCCGCCCAACTGTAGGGCGACCGGATGTTCGACGGCGTCGAACCCCAGCAGATGATCCCGGTCTCCGTGCAGCACGGCCGGCGCCGTCACCATCTCCGTATAGAGCAAGGCGCGCGTCGTCAGGGCCCGATGGAAGGCGCGGCAATGCCGATCCGTCCAGTCCATCATCGGGGCCACGGCCAATCTACGTGCTTGATTTGTAGGCATTGTTCAGTGAAAACAAAATGTTGATTGGTGACGCTCGGGCCCAGGTCAGAAGGGAGGGTCGCTATATAAGCGAGACCTTCCTCAAATGCGATGACGCGCGCCGCTGGGCTGCCGCCGCGGGCCGAATAGACTGCGGCGAAGCGCCGAGCCAGAACAGGCGGAGGGTCAGCTGCTCCCGTGCGGGCCAAACTGGCTTCTACGGCGGCGACGAAGCCGGACTTGATCGCCCGGCGTGAAGCCTAGTTACAGCTTGCTGAGCCTATTTATGGAGCATCTGGCGTTCGAGTTCGCCGAGGATCAGGTCCATCGCCGGACGCAGGGCGCCTGTGGTGTCAAACTCGGGCTGTGCCGCTCTCTGGATCATGAGGCCCAGGTTCAGGGCGAACATAATTTTGACGATGCGCAGGCGAACGATGGGCTCGATCTCACCATTGGTCAGGGCGTTCAGAGTGGAATCAAGCTTCGTCAGCAGTCGGGATTCCAAGTCGATCAGAATGTGTGCGACGCGTTGGTTTCTTCCGGCCTCTGCCGAAATCTCCGTCATCATCCTGCATTGGTCCAGCCCAGGTTGATGAGCGACATAGTCCTCGATCCAGGTTCGCAAAGCCTGAGGTCCGCCGATCCTTGATTCGTCGAACAAGCGGACGTCCGACAACAATAGAGAGATATCCTGCTCGCATATGGCGGCGATAATATCGTCCTTGCTGTCGAAGTCTCGGTAGATCTGGCCCATTTTTATACCGGACGCGGCAGCGAGTTCCGCCATGCCGGTCTGGTGAAAACCCTGCTTCACGAACAGCGCGCGCGCGGCGTCGATCAACGTCTGGCGCCGATCACGCGCCCGTTGCTCTCTCGCCTTCGCCGCCGAAGCCATCTCGTACTCATCCTCACTTGACACGGCCCATAGCCCACGACTAACACCGGTGCAACAGTGAGTGAGTGTTCGTTCACATATGGTTTGCGAGAGGTTAAGGATGAAAGTTGTCGCTCCGGCGATGGGCCTGGCGTTGCTCCTCGCGAGCTGTTCGTCACAGCCTCAGCAGCCGACCGCTGGTCCGCCGCAGGTCTCGGTCGTCACGATCAAGACCAGCCCCATCACCCTGACGACGGAGTTGCCCGGTCGGATCAGCGCGGCCGAAACCTCGGAGGTTCGCCCGCAGGTGAACGGCCTCGTCACGGCGCGTCTGTTCGAAGAAGGCGATTATGTCCGAGCGGGCCAGGCGCTCTATCGCATCGACGCGGCCCCCTATGAGGCGCAGGTAGCCAGCGCTCAGGCGAGTCTGGCTCGGGCGCGGGCGGCTGTGGCCTCCACCGCCGGTCTGGCGCGCCGCTATCAGGAATTGGTCAAGATCAACGGCGTCTCGCAGCAAGAGCTGGAAGACGCCCAAACGAGCGCGCAGCAGGCCGAGGCCGATGTTCAGGCCCAAGCCGCAGCGCTTCGCACGGCTCAGATCGATCTGGCTCGGACGACTGTTCGTGCACCGATCTCGGGCCGGATCGGACGCTCCAGCTTCACCGTCGGGGCCTTGGTCACCGCCTCCCAGGCATCGCCCTTGGCGACGATCCAGCGGATCGATCGCGTTTACGTCGATATCCCGCAGTCCAGCGCGGACCTGTTGAAGCTTCGTCAGCAGATCGCGTCCGGCGCCCTGTCCCGCGATACAAACGGCGCCCGGGTCAAGTTGGTGCTGGAAGACGGGTCGACCTACGGCCAGGACGGAACGCTTCAGTTTGCTGACGTCACCGTGGACGCCGACACCGGCAGCCAGAACATTCGGGCCATCTTCAACAATCCGGACGGGCTGCTGCTGCCGGGCATGTTCGCTCGTGCGGTCCTGGTCGAAGGTTCGGCCTCCAACGCCATCCTCGCGCCGCAACGCGCTGTGAGCCGCGACGCCAAGGGTGGCGCCTCGGTGATGGTGGTGGGGGCTGACGGCAAGCTGCAACCTCGCCCCATCACGACCAGCCGGACCGTCGGGCAGGACTGGATGGTGACGTCCGGCCTGCAGCCGGGCGACAAGGTCGTCGTCGAGGGCGCGCAGAACCTGATGCCCGGCACGCCGGTCAAGGCTTCGCCTTATCAAGCCGGCGGCGCGGCGGCGGGCGCCAAGCCCACACAGCCTTCGGCTCAGGCGCACTGACCGATGGCCCGCTTCTTTATTGATCGGCCCATTTTCGCATGGGTCCTGGCGATCGGCTTGATGCTGGCCGGCGTGCTGGCGATTCGCAGCCTGCCTATCGCGCAGTTTCCGACCATCGCCCCGCCGGCCGTGACCATCACGGCCAACTATCCCGGCGCTGACGCCGAAACCCTGGAGCGCACGACGACCCAGGTGATCGAGCAGCAGCTGAAAGGGATCGACAACCTCCGCTACTTCTCGTCGTCCTCGTCGTCGGCCGGGAATGCGACCATCACCCTGACCTTCGAGCAGGGCACGGATCCTGACATCGCCCAGGTGCAGGTCCAGAACAAGCTGCAGGCCGCCACCTCGCAACTGCCCACCGAGGTGCAACGCCTCGGGGTCACGGTCGCCAAATCGTCGAGCAACTTCCTGCTGATCACCGGGCTGTATTCCGACACCGGCTCCCAGACCCAGGTCGATCTGTCCGATCTCGTCGTCTCCAAGTTCCAGGACCCGATCAGCCGGGTCAACGGCGTGGGGGAGATCCAGGTATTCGGTTCGCAATACGCCATGCGGATCTGGCTCGATCCGTTGAAGATGTCGGGATACGGAGTGACTGTCGCCGACGTCACCAGCGCGGTCGAAGCTCAGAACGCGCAGGTCTCTGCAGGCCAGATCGGCGCCCTGCCGGCGCCTGAAGACCAGATGCTGAACGCGACGGTCTCGGTTCAGTCACGCCTTCAGACTCCGGAAGAATTCGGCGCTATCCGGGTGAAGAGCAACACCAACGGCGCTATTGTGCGTCTGCGTGATGTCGCCCGCGTCGAAATGGGCGCGGAATCCTATGGATTCCGTAGCCAGTACAACGGCAAGCCCGCGAGCGGTTTCGGGATCAAGCTGGCGCCCGGCGCCAATGCTCTGGATACGGTCGAGGCCGTTCAGGCCGAAGTCGCGCGCATCGCCCAGACCCTGCCGGCCGGGGTCAAGGTCACCTATCCCTATGACACCACGCCCTTCGTGCGGCTCTCCGTCGAACAGGTGGTTCACACCCTGATCGAAGCCGTGGTCCTCGTCTTCATCGTCATGTTCCTGTTCCTGCAGAACTGGCGCGCCACCCTCATCCCGACCATCGCTGTACCGGTCGTGCTGCTGGGTACGTTCGCGGTGATGAGTCTGTTCGGCTACTCCATCAACACCCTGACCCTGTTCGGCATGGTCCTGGCCATCGGCCTGCTGGTCGATGACGCCATCGTCGTGGTCGAGAACGTCGAGCGACTGATCCAGACCGAGGGGCTGTCCCCCAAGGAAGCCGCTCGCAAGTCTATGGACCAGATCACCAGCGCCCTGGTGGGCATCGCCCTGGTCCTGTCGGCGGTCTTCCTGCCCATGGCCTTCTTCGGGGGCTCTACGGGCGTCATCTATCGTCAGTTCTCGATCACCATCGTCACGGCCATGGTCCTGTCGGTGCTGGTCGCGATGATCCTGACGCCGGCCCTGTGCGCCACTATCCTGAAGCCGCACGATCCGCATAAGAGCCACGGGACCGGACCGCTGGGCCGCTTCTTCGCCTGGTTCAATGACAGTTTCGACCGGGCCACCGTCAGCTACGAGGGCGGAGTCCGCAAGACGGCCAACGGCTGGAAACGGTCGTGGCTGGTCTATCTCCTGATCTGCGGCGTCATGGCGTTCGCCTTCATGCGCCTGCCGAGCGGCTTCTTGCCTGAAGAGGACCAAGGCATGATGATCGCCATGGTTCAGGGCCCGTCCGGCGCGTCGCTTAACCGGACCGACAAGGCTCTGGACGTCGTCCGGAATCACTTCCTCAAGGACGAGGCCGCCAATGTCGAAGGCGTCTTCACCATCAGCGGTTTCTCCTTCGCTGGTCAGGGCCAGAACGCCGGCCTCGCCTTCGTCCGCCTTAAGGACTGGGAGGAGCGCAAAGGCCCGGCCAACAAGGCTCAAGCGGTCGCCGGTCGGGCCATGGGCGCCTTCTCGCAATATCGCGACGCCATGATCTTCGCCTTGGTGCCGCCGGCCGTGTCCGAGCTTGGCAACGCCACCGGCTTCGACATGTGGCTGGTTGATCGCACGGGCGCCGGCCATGAAAGCCTGCTGCAGACGCGGAACATGATGCTGGGCATGGCGGCTCAGGATCTGAGCCTGTCCCAGGTGCGTCCGCTGTCGCTGGACGACGCCGCCCAGTTGAAGATCAACATCGACCAGGACCGGCTCGCCGCCCTGGGACTGGACCTGGCCACCGTGAACAGCACCGTCTCCACGGTTTGGGGCGGAACCTATATCAACGACTTCATCGACCGCGGCCGGGTTAAGAAGGTCTACATCCAGGCCGACCAGCCCTATCGTCAGAAGCCCGAGTCCCTGAGCGATTTCTACGTTCGCGGCGCTTCGGGAGAACTGGCGCCCTTCACCGCCTTCTCTACCCAGTCGTGGACGCAGGCGCCGGTCCAACTGACTCGCTACAACGGCGAGCCCGCGATGCAGATCCAGGGAGGACCGGCCGCAGGCGTCAGTTCCGGAGCGGCTATGGCCGCCATGGAGGCGATCCACGCTAAGACGCCTCCAGGGACCGGGTTGGAATGGACCGGCCTGTCCTATGAAGAGCAGATGTCGAGCGGCCAGGCGCCGGCTCTGTACGCCCTGTCGCTTCTGATCGTCTTTCTGTGCCTCGCGGCCCTTTATGAGAGCTGGACCGTGCCTGTGGCGGTGTTGCTCGTCGTGCCGTTGGGTGTTCTTGGCGCGGTTCTCGCGGCGCAGTTCACAGGTCTTCAGAACGACATCTATTTCCAAGTCGGCATTATCACGACCATCGGTCTGGCGGCCAAGAACGCCATTCTGATCGTCGAGTTCGCCGAGGAGCGGGTGCGTCAAGGCATGGGCGCCATGGAGGCGGCCGTCGAGGCGGCGCGGCTTCGGCTGCGGCCGATCCTGATGACCAGTCTGGCCTTCATCTTCGGCGTCCTGCCGCTGGCGATTTCGACCGGCGCCGGCGCCGGCGGACAGAACGCCATCGGTCAGTCGGTGATCGGCGGCATGCTCAGCGCCACCGTCCTGGCCATCTTCTTCGTGCCGATGTTCTTCGTCGTCGTGACCAACCTGTTCAGGTCGCGCAAGCCGGCCTCGCCACCCAGTCCCACCTTTCAGAGCGGCGAAGCCGCCGAGAGCGTCAAACCATGATCAAGTCGATCTCAATCCTGTTGGCCGGGGCGGCGCTGCTGTCGGGATGCAATCTCGCCCCCGCCTTCGTCCAGCCGACGGGCGTCGTTCCGGCGTCGCTGCCGCAAGGCGGGGTCTATCCAGACGCGGCGGCCAACCCCGTGGCGGTCGCTGACCTAGCGTGGAAGGACTTCTTCACCGACGACCGTCTTCGTCAGGTCATCGCCCAGGGCCTGGACAACAATCGCGATCTCCGGGTGGCGGCGGCCAATGTCCTGGCCGCGCGCGCCCAGTACCGCGTGACCCGGGCCGACCGGCTTCCGACCGCCTCTCTCAGCGGCTCTGCGACCTATACCGACAATGCGTCCCAGGTCGCGGCCGCCGGGGCCGCGCCCGGGTCGGACGTGGAGTCCTATTCGGTCGATCTGGGCGTCTCGGCCTTTGAGATCGATCTGTTCGGTCGGGTCCGTAATCTGAGCGAGTCCGCGCTTCAGCAGTATCTCGCGACCGAGGAGGGCCAGCGCTCGACCAGGATCAGTCTGATCGCGGAAATCGCGACCGCCTGGCTGACGCTCGCAGCGGACCAGGACCAACTCCGACTGTCTCGCCAGACCCTCGACAGCTATGCGGAGACCCTGTCCCTGACCCAGGCGCAGTTCCGGCTGGGCACGGCGTCGGAGCTGGAGGCCCGCCAGGCGGACGTCCAGTATCAGTCGGCGCGCAATGACGTCGCTGTGCTGGAAACCACGGTCGCCAAGGATCGCAATGCGTTGGAACTGCTGGTCGGTGCGCCGGTCGCGGCTGATCTTCTGCCGGAAGGTCTGAACGAAGCTGGCGCGACCCTGGCGGCGTTGCCGACAGGCGTTTCGTCGGAGGTTCTGTTGGCGCGCCCGGACGTGCTGCAAGCCGAGCGCCAGCTGCGTGGGGAAAACGCCGACATTGGCGCGGCTCGCGCAGCCCTGTTCCCGACCATCTCGCTGACGGCTTCCTACGGCAGCGCCAGTTCGGCCTTGTCTGACCTCTTCTCGGACGGCAGCTACGCCTATTCCGTGACACCGGGCATCAGCCTGCCGATCTTCGACGCAGGCCGCCGGCTGGGCAATGTCCGCCTGGCCGAGGCAAACGCCCAGGCGGCGGTGGCGACCTATGAAAAAGCCATCCAGACGGCCTTCAGCGAAGTCGCCAACGCCCTGGCCCAGCGCGGCACGATCACTGAACAGGTCTCGGCCCAGACGGCTCGGGCCGAGTCTGCGCGGGCGGCCGCGACGATTTCCGAGGCTCGCTACCGCGTCGGAGTCTCCTCTTTCCTGACGGCGCTGGACGCACAACGAACCGCGTACAGCGCCGAGCAGCAGTTGCTGAACACCCGCCTCAGCCGCGGGACCAATCTGGTGGAGCTGTATCGCACGCTCGGCGGAGGGCTGCGGTGATCTGCGCCGGGGACGTCGTCCGTGCCGTGAGCATCTCATGACACGCCCGACCGTCCCCGGCCCCATCGAAGGGAATGGCTCGAAATCTCCAAAGCACGGACGACGCTCCGGCCGGCATAGACCTGGTCAACAGATCACGCGAAGCGCCATCCTGTTCGCTGGGCGTAAACTGTTCATCCAGCGAGGTTTCGGGGCCAGCCTGCGCGAGATCGCGGTGGAAGCGGGCATCGACCATGCCTTGGTCTACCGGCATTTCGAATCCAAGACGGACCTTTTCAGTCAGATATTCGACCAGCCTGTCGGTCGTGAAGACGGGGCGGAAATATTGGATGAGCACGGCATCGTCGCTCAGGAGCGGATCGATGATCTTGTCCTGGTTGCGGTGCGGTCGGCGTCCGATCCAGCGGCGAGGGCCCTGATCTGCGGCATATTTGAGCGTCGCCTCATTCCCCCGCTTGCCCGGGCCTTGGGCGGAGAGGGGGCAAAGGAGCGCGCCCGGCTTTTGCTCGCTCTCGCGGCGGGGGTGGAGGTGGTCCGCGACACGCCTGCAGCCGCCGAGGCACAGCGCGACGCGATGCGACCGATCATAGCCAAGATCGTGCAGGAGATTCTGGCGACGTCCAGCCCCCCCTGAGGCCCTTGCCCCCTCAAGCGTGCCGATTGAACCGGGGCAATCCGCCGGTGACGCCGCCGTCTGACGTCGCCTCCAGACGACGGGGACGGCCGTGCAGCCCAGGCCTGGGCTCAGATTTGGCGGACGGCGGGCGGTCCGGTCCGGCCATTGGAGATCTGATGCGAATCGCTTGCGCGCTGGGTCGCATCTACGCCGCCGCGACATGCACTTCATAGATGCGGCCTCCGGCCGCATTAAACAGAACGAGATCCACAGTGGCTCCGTAGACGCCCTGGATGGCGTGGTCTCGCAGCAGATCTCCCATCGCCAGCAACGCTTGACGGCGAGCCGCGTTGTCATCGACGGCCGCAAGTTCGAGGCGCTCGTCGAGGCCCGCGACACCCAGCTCGAGTCTGTATCCGCTCATGACGTCGAATACGCGCAAGTTGGAATACTGGATCACTCCGACGAGGATCTGTTCAATGACGGACATTCTAGCGCGCAAGCTGGAACGCCGCGACGATATCTCAAGCGCGCAACGCGACGCCATTCTCGGACTGCCCGTCGAGCCCCGGCGCTTTCGGTCGGGCGATATGATGGTCTGGGAAGGGGAGCTGCTAACCGACAGTCTGCTTCTGGTGACCGGTTTTGCGGGGCGATTTGCACTGTTGAACAACGGCGGCCGCCAGTTCACCGAGCTTGGATTACCTGGCGATTTCATGGATCTGCACGGCCTGATTATGAAGCGTCTTGATCACGGCGTGATGGCGATCTCGGATTGTGACGTGGCCGCCATCCCACACGACGCCTTGCGAAATCTAACGGCCGACGACCCGCATCTTGGGCGTCTATTCTGGCTTGAGACAGTGGTTGACGCGGCCATTCACCGCATGCGGTTGGTCGGGCTGGGTCGACAGGATGCGCAGGCTCGTATGGCCCACCTATTCTGTGAAACCCAGGTCCGGCTTGAGGCGGTGGGGCTGGCCGACCAGGACGGCTTCGGCTTTCCACTCAACCAGACCGAGCTGGCGGATGTGCTCGGCTTGTCGTCGGTGCACGTCAACCGCACCTTGATGGTCCTACGCGCTGCGGGCCTCATGGACTGGAGAGGGGGGCGGGTGACCCTCAATGACTGGACGCGCCTCGTCCGTCTCGCGGAGTTCGACCCGCTCTATCTGCGTTTCTGGAAAGAGCCCGTCTGAAGGTCAGCCGTCCGAAGCCGGCGCCGACGCCTTCCACGGTTGTCCTGAAGCCGCATTGATGCGGTCAGCAACCGCAGGCGAAACCCTCGAGCCGTGCGGGGTCGGTGACGATCAGCCGCCCCCGCGACAACCGCACCGCGCCGTCGCGCTCCAAAGCCTTGACCGCGGCGTTAATGCTGGTGCGCTGTACGCCCATGGCCTGCGCCAGAATGGCTTGGGTGGTGCGCAGTTCGGCGCCCTGAATCTGGTAGAGTCGAAGAACCCAGTTGGCGGTGCGATGCGGCACTTGATGGACGGCGTTACAGGCGGCCTCAGCCTGGATGCGCGCGAGCCGATCCAGCGCATGGCGCGCGAAGACGTGCTCGATCCAGGTCTGTCCCATCAGATCCGCCAAGTCCTCGGCCGGCGTCTCAATCCATCGCGTGTCGAGCATCGGCAAAAGACGCACCGGGACGAAGGCTGACGCCAGCGACGCTTCCCAGCCGAACATCGAGCCACGACCATGCAAGCCGACGCAGGCGATATTCTTGCGATCAAAGGCGCCGAGGGCGCCCTCGGTGACAAAGCCAATGGCTGCGCGGCCATCGACGCCTTCCCCCGCCCGCAGGCTGCGCGACTGACCCTTTTGGCGGATCAGGTCCTGAACCTTGTCCGGCATCAGCCGCAGGACAGGATGATCGAGAACCGCTTGGGAGTGGTCACCGATCCGGGCAGGTTCAGGGAGACTGGCTCTCGCATCAGAGGAGGCGGCGTACATGTGCGAACACTGACCTACCGCGAACGGTCAAGGCATTCACATAGGTTAAGCCCGTGCTCAGACGATGCATTTTGTGCGCCGGGGATGATCCGACCCAACCTATGTGAAGGGGAGGGGCGCTGAATGACGCTGTGCCCGATCAAGGGCGGCATTGGCGATAATTGGCGGTACGGAACCGACTCGCAGGCGACCTCCTTATGACAACGAAGGAGCTTTGCCATGACCACGCGATTCTTTGATGTTCGGCTTGAGCGGGACGGCGAGGAGCGAAAGGTTCGGGTTCCGTCGCAGACCGGCGTCCAGGCCGCCGATGCGGCTGCGCCCCTGATGGTATCGGGAGAACGGATTGTCGGTATCGAGGCGGCACAGGACGATGGCCTCCAGCAGGCCGACGGGCCGCCGGCGCTTTCGCAGGCGGCCGAGCTTTCGGATGTCACGCCGGGCGCGGCTGCCGCACCAAAGCCAGCCCCGGCGACAGATTGAGGGCGTCGGCTACTGGGTACACGCACCTGCTCATTCACATCGCTAGAGGCTTGAGCTGCGTTAGGAAGCCGGGCTGCGGAGGGATGGTGCTAAGGCCTGACCATGATCGCGGGCAGTCCGGGCGGCTGGGAAAGATCGGTAGCCGCTGTGGGGCGCTGGTGCGCAGTGAAACCTGCCGATCAGGAGTCTGGATCGAGGGGCAGAAGGAAGACACGCTCGTAGCCGGCATGTCCATCTGTGGTTGGGAAAGCGACGTAGTCTTCGCCCGATGTCCGGACCAGATCGCGAACCAAATCGCTGAACTCGTCTCGCAACCCTTTATGGGCCACCAGAAGAACACCCTCGCCTTCGGGCACAATCCTGCAGGCACAGGATTCATTGCGTAGCTTGTCGAGCAGCCGTCCCATGTTGATCGGGTAACATTGTTGGGCGGCAATTTTAACAGGTCTCAAGAGATTTTGATGGAGGGGTGAGGCGGACCCCATGACCGGATCAACGCTATTCCTGCAAATTGCTCGGCGGCGCCGGGATCAGCCGGATGTCTGAGCATGGGGCCGGCCAAACTCGTGATGACCAACGATCACCGCATTTATCTCCATGCTCCAGACCGGGTAGCCTGCTCGAACACGCGACGAACGCTGAGTACGGGCCGCATCCGCGTCGACGACTATCGGCGCCTGGTGGATTTTCGGGTTCCGCAACCGCTTCCACCCGGTCGAGACGCCGATCGTCCACCTAGGTTCGTCTCGAGCGCCGATGCCGATCTGCGTGACCATATCACCGTCGCAACCGGCCGCTGCCGTGTTCCCCGATCCCTATAAGTTGGAAAGCTGATACATGAGCGAGACCGCCCGCCCAGCCCCGCGCCTGGACCCCGTCTTCGTCCACAAGGCGTTGTTCATCGCCGGCCTGATCATCTTCCTGGCGTTTGCGTGGAAGCTGGCGAGCATCCTGCTTCTAGCGTTCGCCTCCGTCATCATCGCCGTGCTCTTGCGCAGTCTGGCGGACCCGATCCGGGCGCGCACCGGCCTCGGCACGGGGTTCAGCCTGACTTTGGCTTCCTCCATTATTATGGGCGTGCTGGTCGGATCCGGCTGGCTTTTTGGGGCCACGATCGTCTCCCAACTCGACGCCCTGGCCGACCGCATTCCCCGTTCACTCGTCGAACTGGAGGTCCTACTGGAAGCCCTGCCGTTTGGCCGGGAAATCGCCAGTCGTCTGAATGGCGCCGCCACGCCGGATTTGCAGAACATGGTTAGCCAGGTCGGCGGCTATGTGATGGCGGTGACCGGCGCGGGCGCCAATCTGCTGCTGGTCATTTTCGCAGGCCTGTACTTCGCCGCCCAACCCGGGCGGGCGCGGGACGGTCTGCTGTTGCTGATCCCGGAAAAGCCGCGCCAGCCGCTCCGCCAGGCCGCCGACGAGAGCGGCCGCGCGCTTCGCCTCTGGCTGGTCGGCACGCTTGCATCCATGGTGGTCGTCGGCGTTCTAACCGGGATAGGGACGGCGCTGATCGGCCTGCCGTCGCCCGTCGCGCTGGGCCTCTTCGCCGGGCTGGCGGCCTTTGTTCCCATCGTGGGGCCTCTCGTGTCGGTCGTGCCGGCCATGCTTCTTGCGCTGGATCAGGGGCCGGAGATTCCTTCTCACCGTGGCGGTCTATTTCATCGTCCAGCAGATCGAGAGCAATCTGATCTACCCGGTAATCCAGAAGCGCGCGGTCGATCTGCCGCCCGTCCTAACCTTGTTCGGCGTTCTCGGGATGGGCACGCTGTTCGGGCCGCTTGGCGTCGTATTCGCCTCGCCGCTGCTGGTGGTCGGACTGGTCTGGATCAAGCTGCTTTATGTCCGCAACACACTGGGTGAAGACGTCCCGCTACCGGGACGCAGTGAATAGGCTGAATCCACAACGCGATTCCTGCACCACCAGCAGGAACGTGCGGCCTCAGGTCATCTTCTTGTAAAGCGAGAGCCTAAGGACGGAGGGCTTCTCAGCGAAGATAACGGCCAGTCAAAGAGGGATGATCGCGATGTGGAGCCGTAGTCCGCTCCCGCAATCATAAAGTTCTCCTTGTCGGCCAGGATCGACTTGGACGTCAGCCGTCGCGCCACTCGCTGAGCATCCTGCCTTCGGCGTCCTCGAAGGCGACGCGATCAAGTTGAACCGCGCCGATGCAGACGGGGCGCTGATCGGGATTGGCGGCGCGGCAACGAATGGCGCGACCATCGGCAAAGGCCGCCATTCGGCCTTCCAGCACCAGGCGATAGCCTCGACTGGGCGTCACGGCCGGCTGCCCGTCTTCGCCGCGCACGATGAAATCATAGGCCCGGCCGTTTCGACGTCCGGTGCGGGGCCCGTCTTCCTCGAAGACGGCCGCGAGACCCATCGTCTGGGGCGAGGGCGCCGCCGGTCCGCTGGCCAGGGGATCGCCCTGCGCCCCGGGGCAGCCGTCCGCCCGCAGCCAGGGACGCGGCAACCAGAATCCCTCGACGCTCTCCCAGGTTTCGGCGCCGCCCGCGACCAGGGGGGACGCTGTCCAGTCGCCCGGCGCCAAGCTCAGTTTCAGGCTCCGCCTCCGCTCCCCCCAGGACCAAGCGGCGAGACCGTCGCCCGTCGCCGTGTCTGCGGGGGGCGGCGTTGCGCCCGCGCAGCCGAAGGCCTGACGAACCACGAACCGTCGTCCGACCAGACTGGGACCCCCGACCTCGCGCCCCGCCGCATAGGCGGACGCGGCCACATCCATGGCCTGGAGCAGTCCGGCGCGGTCCAGCGTCGGCGCAGGCCCGACAGCCACGATTGGCGTTTGTGTCTGAGCGGGAGCGGTGGTCGGCGCAGGCGCTGCGTCCTCGCGCTGGCAGCCGGCAAGGACGGGACCGAAAATCAGAACGGACGCCGCAAGCGCGACGACCGAGGGGCGAGGCGACGCGATCGGTTCGAGCATGAAACCATCCTAGCACGGGGTTCGCTGTTTTGGGGGCGATTCCCGAAATAGGTTGACGAAAGCGATAGAGGGCGGTCTGCACGGGCTTATGACCTTCGACCAGATCGCTGCGCTGGCGGTGCTCATTGGCGTGATCGGCGTGCTGATCCACGGCAAGCTACGCGCCGACGTCGTCGCCCTGACCGGCGCCGCCGCCCTTCTGCTTCTGGGCGTGGTCCGACCTGTCGAGGTGCAAGGCGCCTTCGCCAGTCCCGCCGTCATCGCCCTGGCCGGCCTGTTCGTCATCGCCTACGCCATCGAGCTGTCAGGGCTGCTGGGCCTGCTTATCCGGCAGGCGACGCAACTGGCAGCCCGTATCGGAGCGCGGGGGATCTGGATCGTCATCGGTCTTTGTGGATCGGTCGGCGGTTTTCTCAACAACACCCCCGTCGTGGTGCTGGCCGCGCCGGTGATCCGCGACGTGGCCAAATCCCTGAGGCTTTCGCCCAAGCGTTTCCTGATGCCGCTGAGCCATGTCACCGTCATGGGGGGACTGCTGACGCTGATCGGCACCTCGACCAACCTTCTGGTCAACGACATGGCGCGCAACGCCGGCCAGCCCGTCTTCGGCCTGTTCGAGATCACGCCCGTGGGGCTCTTCATCGCGATCGTCGGCGGACTATGGCTCTATTTCGTCGGCGCCCGGCAACTGGGCCGGTCCGTCACGATGGACGAGGCCGAGGCCGCGCGCCTGGCTGAGATGGAAGAGGCGCGACAGCGCGCCGAGACCGACGCCGCAGGGCGGCGCAAACGCATACTGCCCTTCGGCCTGCCGCGTCTTGGCGAGTCCCGCAACCAGTCGGACGGTTCAGGCGATGCGCACCTGGGCGACGTCGATCTGTACGGAGCGGCGGATCGGCCCTTCCGTCTGCGTCCGGCGATGATTTCTCTGGCTATCTTCGTCCTGGTGATCGCCTCGGCCGCCCTGGGGTGGGCGCCGATCGCCGCCTCGGCCTTCGCCGGCGCAGTGGCGTTGATCCTGCTGAGAGTCATTACGCCAGAAGAAGCCTACGCCGGCCTGAGGCCTGAGATCCTGTTGCTGATCGCCGGCATGGTGGTGGTCGGCACGGCCATAGAGGTGACCGGCCTGGCCTCGGCCGGCGCGGATCGTCTGATCGACATCATACGGCCGATGGGGCCGCTGGGCGCGTTGATCGTGCTCTATGGCGTGACCCTGTTTGCGACCGAACTTCTGTCCAACGCCACCGTCGCTGTGCTCATTACGCCCATCGCCGTCGCCCTGGCTGAAAGCCTGGGCGTCGATCCCCGGCCCTTCCTGGTCTGCGTCATGATGGCCGCCTCGGCCGCTTTCGCCACCCCCTTCGGCTATCAGACCAATGTGCTGGTCTTCAACATGGGCGGCTACAGCTACATGGACTTCGTGCGCGTTGGTCTGCCGTTGAACCTGGTGACCTGGATCGCGGCCATGGTGGCGATACCGGTATTCTTCCCCTTCTAATCTCTGCGATGTTTAGGGCTCGGATACGACCTCAGTCCCCGCGCCTAGAATGGCGGGGGCTGAGTGCTGAAGAAGGCCGTCGCGCCGACGCCCACATAGAGGAGGGCGAAGGCGATCAGCAGCAGGATCGCGAGGCGGCCGAGGCGACGGCGATCTTTGAGGTTGCGGGGCTTTTGGCGCTCGGGATCCGACATGGGGTTGCGTCAGACACGACCCGTCGAGGACCGCACGCCGGCCTCTGCGTGGGGTTCGTCCGTCTTCATCGCGGCCAGGAAGGGCACGATCTGCCACAGGGCCGACAGGCCGACCAGAACATAGACGATCCGAGACAGGGCTGAACCCTGGCCGAAGATGGCGGCGACGAGGTCAAAATCGAAGGCGCCGACCAGGCCCCAGTTGAGGCCGCCGACGATGACGAGGAGAAGTGTGATTAGGTTCAAGATTTTCATGGGCTTGCTCCGGTGATGTCACCAAGAAAACCCTGTGGCCCGCGTGTGTTCCGTGACTGCACCGCCGACGTCTGATGCGATCAAAATCGGACATTGGGCAACCCTGTCCTGCGTTGAAGCGCAAGTCGCGTCGGGTTCCCGACACGCAGCAACCGCCCGTGGTTGAGGGGCTTTCAGAGCCTGTCCGGCGGTTGGCTGCGTCAGCGCTGCGCCCGCCGGATCCTTACTCGCAAAACGAAGCGCCCCCTTGCCGCCAACCGATCCCGAAATCCTTGCGCGGAGCATCGAGCGAACGTTTCGGTGGGGGCGCGTCGCCATCGTCGTCGCCCTTATGGTCGCGACCGTTCTTGCCGGGTGGCTGATCCGGCTGTTGGCCCAGCCCTAACTAGACCTCCGGCTTAAGCCGAGCGCCACGCCGACAGGATATCCTCGACCTCCGCGGTCTCGATCTGCTGCCCATAGCGGCGGTGATAAAGCGCGATCAGGCCGTCATGGTCCTCGTCCGACGAGCTGCATAGCGCGTCGGTCGCCACCACGACGCGGTAGCCGAGGTCCACCGCGCCCAGCACAGTCGCCAGCACGCAGACATCGGTCTCAGCCCCCGTGACCACCAGCGTGTCGACGCTGCTGCGCCGCAGTACGGCGTTCAGGTCGGTTCCGGTCCAGGGCGAATAGAGGGTCTTGTCGAAGATCCAGCCCGGCGGTGCGAAAGGCTGCAGATCTCGCGCCAGGTCCACCATGGGCTCTCCCAAGGCTTCGAGGGTCATGGAGGGCCAGCGGTCCCAGTATTTGCGCCAGGTCCCCCGACCTTCCCCGGGTCGTGCAGCAGGGATGAATCGCGTGAAACAGGTGCGGTCGGCGCGTTGCTCGCACAGGCGAACGATCACCGGAAGAACCCGTTCAGCCCAGGGCGTCTTCCAGTCGGTGTCCTCGACGAACATCCTCTGCATATCGACGCAGAGATGAACCGCCGAGGCCGGGATTTCGGCGTTCAGACCCTGCGCCATGCTGTCAGCCCGCCTTGTCCATCGGGGCGCCTTCCTGTCCATCCCCGTCTGCGTTGGGCGATGAGGGCTCCACCTCGTCGGACGACGGCTTGGTCTGGGTGTCGGCGTGATGTTCGATACGCCCGCTCTCGACCTCGGCGCGGGAGAAGACCTCTTCCTGCCCCGCCTCCAGCAGTTGATCTTCCGGTCCGCCGAGGCCGCCCTGGGCGAGGCCGGAGCGGCTGGCAGAGGGCTCAGCCGACATAGCGTTGGTACTCTTCGGTGTAGCGGGCGGTCAGTCGGTCCTGGTGTTCGCCATGTTCCTTCAGGTGCATGAACCAGCCGTTCTCCTCCTCGAACATGTGAGTCAGCACCGCGCCCTCGATATGCTCCCATTTGTCGAGCCAGGCGTCGGAGGAGGGCGCGATATTCTCCAGTTCGGCCATCTGCATCTTGGCCGTGGTCTGCTCGGAATAGGCGACGCCCGCCTGGAGCTTGTGCCTGTGCTGCGCCATGGCCGGATAGAGGACGAGCTCTTCGGCGAGGGAATGACCGTTCAGAACCAGCGCCAGGTTCTGCATCGCCGCCGTGCGGTCCGCCGCCGATTTCGCGGTTCGACCCTCGGCAAAGGCGGAACGAATGAGCTCGTGGTGGTCTAGGGCGAGCGAAAGCCAGTTGCCGGACTGGGCGGCGGCCCTGGCCTTCTCGGTCGCCTCGCGGCGATGCTCTTCAGACGGTTGCGGGGTGATGGCGGCCAGCGCCTTGTCGATGACGGACATGAATCCTCCAGGGGTTTGACCTCACAGCGCAAAAACCCGCATCCGCGTTCCTCTGTCTCAAAGCGGACCTAGAAACGGATCGTCGGCGTCGCTCGGGTCAAAGCCTCTTCCGAGGCGAGTTCGGCCTGCGCCGGACCGGATCGACCCGCCCGCCGAGGCCTTCCAGCACCTGAATCGCTTCGACCAGGGGGGTATCGGCCGCGACCACCAGATCGTAGCCGTCGTCTGCGAACAGCTTGGCTAATTCATAGCCGATTCCCGACGAGGCGCCGGTGACGACGGCAAGGGGTCAAGCGGCTTCGGCGGCGGTCTGGTCGAGGGCGTCGGTCATGGAGTCTCCGCGGATATTGGCTGGAGAACTCCTGCAACGGGGCGCTGTTCCGACCAAAAACCCGACGGAACGAAGAGCGTGCGGCGCGGTTGACGAGTTTCAGCTGATCGGAGCCAAACCCATGTCTCATAGCGAAGTTTCCACCGACGCCGATGTCGGTTCCACCGCCTTCATCGACAGCGATCGAAGGGAAGGCGACCATGACGCCTCCAGCCTTCAGGCGGTGCTGATCAATCGCCCAAAACAGGATCTCTACGCCTTCTGGCGCGACTTCAGAAACCTGCCGGCCTTCATGGAAAACGTGAAGACGGTGCAGGTGCTGGAGGACCGACGGTCGCAGTGGACGATTGCAGGACCGGCCGGGGCGGACATCGACCTGGTGTCTGAAATCACCGACGACGTTCCCGGCGAGCGGATCGCCTGGACCTCCACCGAAGGGTCCGACATCGATCACGAGGGATGGGTCGAGTTCCGCGAAAACGCCTTCGGCCGGGGCACGGAGGTCCGGGTCTTCATCAGCTACGACCCGCCTGCCGGCGTCGTCGGCAAGGTCGTCGCCAAGGTCATGCAGCGCGAACCCCGTGTTCAGGCGCGGCGCGAACTCCGCCGCTTCAAACAGCTGATGGAGACGGGCGAAATCTCGACCTCGAAGGCGCCGGACGCGGCGCCGCGCGCCTCGCGCCACTTCTGATCCCAGTCCATTCTTAGATAAGGAACCGCCCATGCGCGCTCTCACCTGGCACGGCAAACACAATGTTCAGGTCGACACCGTCCCTGATCCCCAGATCGTCAACCCGCGCGACGCCATCATCAAGATCACGGCCACCGCCATCTGCGGCTCGGACCTGCACCTTTACGACAGCATGATCCCCGGCATGTCGAACGGCGACATTCTGGGCCACGAGTTCATGGGCGAGGTGGTGGAAGTCGGCCGGGGAAACACCAGCCTGAAAAAGGGCGACCGGGTGGTGGTGCCCTTCGTCATCGCCTGCGGACAATGCTTCTTCTGCGAGCGTTCGCTACCGGCGGCGTGCGACAACTCAAACCCCGCCGACAAGTCCGACGCCACCGAGATCGCCTATGGTCACCCCGTCGCCGGCCTGTTCGGCTATTCGCACCTGACGGGCGGGTTTGCCGGAGGCCAGGCGGAGTACGCCCGCGTGCCGTATTCCGATTATGGGCCGATCAAGATCCCCCACGGGATAGAAGACGAGAAGGTGCTGTTCCTGTCGGACATCTATCCGACCGGCTGGATGGCGGCCGAGAATGCGCAGATCCAGCCGGGCGACACGGTGGCGATTTGGGGCTGCGGCCCGGTGGGCCTGTTCGCGATCAAGAGCGCCATCCTGCAAGGAGCCGGCCGCGTCATCGCCATCGACCGCCACCCGAACCGTCTCGCCCTGGCCAAGGCCAATGGCGCCGAGGTGCTCAACTATCATGAGGTGAAGGTGCGCGAGGCCCTTCAGGAAATGACCGCCGGTCTGGGGCCTGACAGCTGTATCGATGCGGTCGGCATGGAGAGCCATGGCTTCTCGCCGGACAACATCATCGACGCGGTCAAACAGGAGACCCGGCTCGGGACGGATCGCCCGCATGTATTGCGCGAGACCATCATGGCGGTGCGAAAGGGCGGCACGGTTTCGGTCCCCGGCGTCTATGGCGGGGTCGCCGACAAATGGCCCGTGGGCGCCTTCATGGAGAAGGGGCTGACGTTGAAGACGGGCCAGACCCATGTTCAGCGCTATCTGCCGCAACTGCTCCAACTGGTGCTCGACGGCAAGATCGACACCACGGATCTGATCAGCCATCGCCTGCCTCTTGAACAGGCGCCGGAAGGCTACAAGAACTTCAAGGAAAATCAGAACGAATGGACCAAGGTGGTCCTGAAGCCTTAGGCGAGGGGTCAGCGGCTGCAGGTGAAATCCTCGAGCCCCGCGCGGTGGTGACGATCAACCGGCCCCTGCGACAGGGCGCCTGCTTCCAAGCCTTCCTCAGGCCTCGAAAAGCGCCGAGGCGGCGACCGCCTTGACCCTGCGGTCCGGGATTTCTGTGAACCGGAGGGTCGTGGTCCCGAAGTATTCGGCCTGGTTGGCGGCGCACCAGTCGGTCGTGACGATGCGCGTGTCGCCGGCCCCTCCTGTGTCGCCCGACCATTGGCGTGAGGTCGCGCCATAGAGGAAGTCGCCGGTTCGTTGGTTCAGCGGAATTGGCCGATCCTGATTGGCGCGGGCCATGAAGGCGTCCAACTGGGCGAACGACACATCGGCCGCCATTAGCCGGCCGTCGAACCGCACGATGGAACCAAACATGTGCCGGGTGACGGGTCCGGCCGGCGCGCCTGTTCCCAAAGTGGTGTGGCCGATGAAGCCGGCGTCGGCGCCGGCCGCCTCTGCGAAACCGGCGGCGATGCGGCGGCCGGTGTCGCCGAGCGACAGGGCATGGGCCCGGCGTCCCAGCACCACGCGGTCCTCATCCGTCAGCTGGGCCGCGAGGGTCGCGTCGATCAGGCCCTGTAGCGGCGGCCAGGACGGGGCGTCGGCCATGACCGCGCGAGACTCGGCCGTCACTGACCCGTCTTCATGGAAGTCCGCCACTGTGTAGGCGTTGGTCCAGGAGCCGGTGTGCGCATAGGCGCTGCGCCCCTGGCTATGCTGGAACAGCAGGTGGTCATGGCCGCCGATCATCAGCGCCCCGTCCGGCAGCAGGGGCAGGATGGTCCGATCGGCCACGACGCCGGCGTGGCTCAGGACCAGGACCGGATCGGCGCCCTGCGTCAGCTTGGCAAGATGGGCGCTCGCCCATTCGCCCGGCGCCGGGATGGACAGCTGCGCGCGCGACGCCTGCGGATAGGTGTTCAAGGCATTGGTCGCCAGGCCGACGATCCGCAGTCTGCGTGACCCGAACGGGGCGGTCGTGCTCGGCGCGGCGTAGGTCGCCCCGGTCCTTGTATCGACGATGTTGCTGACGACCAGCACGCCCAGGCTTCGCATCCGGGCCACGACCTCGGCCAGATCCGGCGTCAGATCATTGTCGTGATTGCCCAGGTTGACCACGGTGGGCGCTAGCTGGGCCGCCTCGGCCAGGAAGGCCCAGTCGACGGCGCCGCCCGAACGGACAGACACAGCGTTGCCGTGCTCGAAGATGTCGCCGTTGATCGCGATCACATGGGGGACGCCGTGAGACTTCACTTCGCGCTCGAACGCGGCCAGCAGCCGACCGGTCCGTTCGTAGGCGGAATGCATGTCCGAGACCGCCAGCACGCGGCCGATCACGTGGTTTCGCCGAGCCGCCGCCAGACCGGGCGTCAGGACCGCCGCTCCGGCGAGTTGAAGCAGCCGGCGGCGAGATGGCGTGACGAAGGACATGCACGAACCTGAATATGTCGGGAGGGATGCGGAACCAGGCCACGCAGGCCTCCAGTTTCGCATCTGAAATCAAGCGGCACAATATCGCGCGACGTCGCGCCTGTTGATGTCTGTTCGATTGTCGCACCCCTGTGTCCGCGTCTTCAAAGGTTCAAATTTCCGGTGCGGTCTCGGCTGGCGACTCGTCTCCGGAGGCCTTACGGGCACGCGCGACAGCTTCCCATGTCGCCAAGGAAATAATCCCATGCTTCGTCAAGCCCTGCTTGCCGCCACCGTCAGCGGCGTCGCCCTGCTGAGCGCCGGCGCCGCCCTCGCCCAGACCGATGCTGAGCCGGCCGGCGTCGACGACATCGTCGTCACCGCCCAACGCCGCAGCGAGAACATCCGCGAGGTGCCGTTCGCCGTCACCGCCCTGAACACCCAGACGCTGCAAGAAATTTCTGCAGGCGGCGCCGACATCCTGTCGCTGTCGGCGCGCGTGCCCAGCCTTCAGGTCGAAAGCTCGAACGGCCGTTATGCGCCGCGCTTCTATATCCGCGGTTTGGGCAATGTGGACTTCGACTTCACCGCCTCCCAGCCGGTTTCGGTGGTGCTGGACGATGTGGTGCTGGAAAGCGTCTATCTGAAGGGCTTCCCCCTGTTCGACGTGCAGCAGCTGGAAGTTCTGCGCGGTCCGCAGGGCACCCTGTTTGGCCGCAACACCCCGGCCGGCGTGGTCAAGATCGACACCGTCAAGCCGTCGGACGCCTTCACGGGCTTCGGCTCGCTGACCTACGGCAACCTGGGTTCGACCCGGACCGAGGCCGCCGTCACCCTGCCGGCGTCGGACACGCTTCAGGTGCGCGGCGCCATCCTGTGGAACCACCGCGATGATTGGGTCAACAACGCCTACAACCCGTCCTTCGCCGACGCCAATGATGACGACCTGGGCGGCTTTGACGATCTGGCCGCCCGCGTCCACGTTGCCTGGACCCCGACCGACCGGCTCTCGACCCTGCTGACCTTGCAGGCGCGCGACTATGACGGCACGGGCACGATGAACCGCGCCAACGCCCTGACCAAGGGTTCGAACGAACTGAACGGCAATTTCGACCGCGACACCGTCTATTACGACGGCGGCCGCAACAACTTCCAGAAGCAGCAGACGACCTCGCAGTCGCTGCGCGTCGCCTATGATTTCGGCCCCGCCACCCTGACCGGGATCGTCGGCTCGTACCAGGGCTGGTCCCAGGGCGACGGCGACATCGACGGCGGCGTGGCTTCGGCCCCGGCGACGGCTCCTTACAAGACGCCGTTCAACTCCGAGACCGGCACCCTGTCCAGCGACCTGCTGCAGAATACCTACGAACTGCGGCTGGCCTCGAACGACGACGCCCGCCTGGGCTGGCAGATCGGCGCCTTCTATTGGGACGAGCGCATCAACCTGGTCTCGGGCACCTTCAACGGCGTCGGCGGTCTTCAGCCGACCAAGGTCACCGACATCACCCAGAAGTCCGACTCCTGGTCGGTGTTCGGCCAGGGCAGCTACAAGCTGACCGAGGCCCTGAAGGTGACGGCGGGCGTGCGCTACACCGACGACAGCCGCGACTATTTCGGCCGTATCGTCACCGGCACGCCGGTGGGCGGCCAGGGCGCCGTTTCGGTCGGCGACGAACAGGTCAGCTGGGACGTCAGCGCCCTGTATGAGGTCAATGACAGCCTCAATCTGTTCGCCCGCGTGGCCAAGGGCTATCGCGGCCCGTCGATCCAGGGCCGCAACCTGCCGGTCCTGACCACGGCCGAGTCCGAGACGGTCATGTCCTACGAGACCGGCTTCAAGGCCCGCCTGTGGGACGGTCGCGCCCGCCTGAACGGGACGGCCTATGCCTATGAAGTCAGCGACATGCAGTTCACCGCCATCGGCGGCGCGGACAACTCCAACCGCCTGATCAACGCCGACAAGGGCGAAGGCTACGGCCTGGAGCTGGACGGCGACATCGATCTGGGCGCGGGCTTCAGCCTGTCGGCCGGCGCGGCGTGGAACCACACCGAGATCAAGGACAGCGGCCTGCTGGTGGCTATCTGCGGCTCGAACTGCACCGTCACCGACCCCATCGTGACTGTGGGCACGACCCGTCGCGCCAACGTCGACGGCAACCCCTTCCCTCAGGCGCCGGAATACACCGCCAACCTGACGCTGAACTATGTCCTGCCTCTGGGCGACGACACCGAGTTCTTCGCCTCGACGGACTGGGCCATGCAGAAGGACTTCAACCTGTTCCTGTATGAATCGGTCGAGTTCATGCAAGACACGGCGTTCGAAGGCGGCCTGCGCGCCGGCTGGCGGGATCTGAACAAGGGGCTGGAAGCGGCCGCCTATGTTCGCAACATCACCGATGAAGAGAACGTCATCGGCGCCATCGACTTCAACAACCTGACCGCCTTCGTCAACGAACCCCGCACCTACGGCGTTCAACTGACCAAGCGTTTCTAAGCCTGTGACGGGCCGTCGGCGTCTCGCCGGCGGCCCGTTCTGCTGCGTTCGGTCGCGCTCGACCGGATGAACCAAAGTCCGGGCCGCGTGTTGGGTTCGACGTCGCCGTATCGTGGCGACGCCGCAGGAAACCCTCTCATGCCCGCTGTCGCCGCCTTCCGTGAGAGGCTGAATCCGCTACGCGGAATCCTGATGGCCTTCCCCATCGCCCTGTTCACCTCCGCCCTCATCAGCGACATCGCCTATCTGAAGTCCGCCCAGATGCAGTGGTCGAACTTTTCGGCCTGGCTGATCGTCGGCGCCCTGGTTTTCGGTGGACTCGCGGGCCTGTGGGCCATCATCGATCTGGCTCTGTCCTGGCGCACACCTGCGCGACGGGCCGCCGTTATCCATCTGGCCGCCCTGGCCCTGGCCTGGATCTTTGGCCTGATCAACGCCTTCAAGCACAGCCAGGACGCCTGGAGTTCGGTCGGCGCCTTCGGTCTGACCCTGTCGATCCTGTCGACCCTTCTGGTCCTGATCGCGGGCTGGCTGGCCTATTCCAACTCGACCGTGCGGGAGATCGCGTGATGATCAAGACCCTCCTTTGCACCACTGTCGCGGTCCTGGCCCTGGCGGGTTGCAGCCGCAGCGACCCTGATCTGAAACAGACGGGCGCCAATCCCGATCTTCCGGGCCTGAACGAGACCCTGGTTCCGCCGATGAAGATCGCCAATCCGATCGGCTGGAACGGCGAACTGCCCACCGTGCCGGACGGCTTCGTCGTCACCCCGATGGCGACCGACCTGCAGATTCCGCGTCAGATCCTGGTCCTGCCCAACGGCGACATCCTGATCGCCGAAGGCTCGGGCGGCCACGCCCCCAAGCTGCGGCCCAAGGACTTCATCGCCGGCATCATCAAGGCCAAGGGCAAGACTTCCGTCAAGGGCGGCGACCGCATCACCTTGCTGCGCGACGCCAACGGCGACGGACAGCCCGAGGTCCGCACCACCTTCATCGACAATCTGGACGCCCCCTACGGCATGGCCTTCGTGGACGGCGCCCTCTATGTCGCCGAACAGGGCGCGCTTTTGCGTTTCCCCTACCAGCCGGGCCAGACCCGGGTCACCGCGCAGGGACAGGAGCTGACCAAGCTGCCGTCGGCGATCAATCACCACTGGACCAAGTCGCTGACCGCCAGCGCCGACGGCCAGACCCTGTATGTCGGCATCGGCTCGAACAGCAATATCGGCGAGCGCGGCATGGCGGTGGAGGAGGAACGTGCGGTGGTCTGGGCCATCGACCGCGAGACCGGCGCCCACCGCACCTTCGTCACCGGCATCCGCAACCCGACCGCCCTGGCCATCGAGCCGACCACAGCCGCCCTGTGGGCCGTGGTGAACGAGCGAGACGAATTGGGCCCGCAACTGGTCCCCGACTATTTGACGTCGGTGCGTGAGGGCGCCTTCTATGGCTGGCCCTATTCCTACTGGGGCCAGAACACCGATCCGCGCGTCCATCCGCAGAAGCCTGATCTAGTGCAGAAGGCCGTCAAGCCGGACTATGCCCTGGGTTCGCACGTCGCCGCCCTGGGCCTCAGCTTCGCGCAGGATGGCGGCTTCGGCGGCGGCTTCAGCCAGGGCGCCTTCATCGGCGAACACGGCAGTTGGAATCGTCAGGACCTGGCAGGATACAAGGTGGTCTGGGTGCCCTTCTCGGGCGGTCGTCCCGCCGGTCCGCCGGTCGATTTCGCCACCGGCTTCATCAAGGACGGCGAGGCGCGCGGTCGTCCGGTCGGCGTGACCTTTGATCCGCAGCGACGGATCCTGCTGGTCGCCGACGACCTGTCCAACACGGTCTGGCGTATCGCGCCGCGTCAGTAACGGGTGGGCGAGGCGGCATGGCGCACGGACTGGACACCTATCGGGCCAAACGGGACTTCACCCGCACGCCCGAACCGTCCGGCAAGGGGAAGGCGTCCCGCAAGGGGCGTCTGACCTATCTGATCCAGCGCCATGCCGCGACACGGCTCCACTACGACTTCCGCATCGAACATGACGGGGTGCTGAAATCGTGGGCCGTGACCAAGGCCCCGTCGCGTGATCCCGCCGTCAAACGGCTGGCGGTGGAGGTCGAGGATCACCCGCTCGACTATGGAAGCTTCGAGGGGACCATCCCTTCCGGCAACTATGGCGCCGGCACGGTCCAGCTGTGGGACCAGGGCGAGTGGGAGCCCCAGGAGCCGGACGTCGAGGCGGCGCTGAAGCGGGGCTCGCTGAAGATGATCTTGCACGGCGAACGGCTCAGCGGCGGCTGGGCTCTGGTCCGGCTCAAGTCTGATCGGGGCAAGCCGTCGAAGCGCAACAACTGGCTGCTGATCAAGGAAAAGGACGAGGCGGCCGTACCGGGCGAGGGCGACGCCAATATGGAGATCGACGCCTCCGTCGCCTCGGGCCGCAGCCTGGCGGAGATAGCCGAGGGTAAGAAACAATGGACCGCCTCTCGCCCCGTGGCGCGCAAGGGGCCGGCAAAGCCCAAGGCCAGGTCGGGCGAGGCGAACCTGGCCAAGCCGCCGGCCTTCGTCCCCATCCAGCTGTGCAAGGTGGCCGACCATCCGCCCGGCGGCGCGGGCTGGGTGCATGAGATCAAGTTCGACGGCTACCGTATCCAGGTGGCGACCGGGGGCGGAGAGGCGCGGCTCTATACCCGGCGCGGTCACGACTGGACCGATCGCTTTCCTGAACTGGCGGCGGATGCGGCGGCCTGGCCCGACGGGGTGGTGGACGGCGAGCTGTGCGCAATGAGCGAGGATCACACGCCGGATTTCTCAGCCCTGCAGGCGGCCATCGCAGATCAGAAGACGAGCGAGCTGGTCTATTTCGCCTTCGATCTGCTGCGCGAGGGCGAAGACGATCTGCAGGACCTGCCGCTGTCGCACCGAAAGGCGCGGCTGCAGGCCCATATCGACCGCGTTCCGGCCAAGGCGCGCAAACGGCTGCGGTATGTGGATCATTTCGCCTCGACCGGGCAGGCGGTTCTGGACGGCGCCTGCCGTATGGATCTGGAAGGCGTGATCTCCAAGAAGCTGGACGCCCCCTATAGGGCGGGTCGATCCTCGACCTGGGTCAAGTCGAAATGCCGAGGGCGCGACGAGGTGGTGATCGGCGGCTGGTCGTCCGAAGGCGGGACGCGGTTCCGCTCCCTGCTGGTCGGCGTGGCGGAGGACGACGGGCTGCGCTACCTCGGCCGGGTCGGCACGGGCTATGCCGCTCCTCTGCTAAAGACTCTGTTGCCGGCCCTGAAGGATGCGGCGGCTGAACCCTCGCCCTTTGTCGGCAAGAGCGCGCCGCGGGGCGGCAAGGACATTCATTGGGTCAAGCCGGTGCTGGTCGCCGAGCTGGAACATGGCGGCCTGACCGAGGGCGGATCGTTGCGGCACGCGGCCTTCAAGGGCCTGCGCGAGGACAAGCCGGCCCAGGACGTGACCGACGATCCGCAGGCGGCTGTCGCCGCCAAGCCCGCCGTCCGGAAGACCAAGACCGCTTCAACCTCCGCATCCAGCAAGGTCGTCGTCGCCGGGGTCACCCTGTCCAAGCCCGACAAGATCCTGTGGCCCGCCGTCGGCGGTCGGCCGGCGGTCACCAAGGCCGATCTGGCGCGCTATTACGAGGCGGCGGCGGAGCGGATTCTGCCCCACGTCGCCGACCGGCCAGTCTCGATCATCCGAGCGCCGGACGGGATCGAGGGCGAGACCTTCTTCCAGCGCCACGCCATGCCGGGGTCCAACCCCCGCCTGAAGCTGATCGACGTCCATCAACGCCACCCCTATGTCGCCGTCACCGATGTCGGCGGCCTGGTCGCCGTCGCCCAGTCGGGCGGACTGGAGCTTCACCCCTGGGGCTGCAGGCCGGGCGATCCCGAGACGCCGGAACAGATCACCTTCGACCTCGACCCGGATGAAGGCCTGGATTTCGCGGCGGTGATTGCGGCGGCCAAGACGGTGAAGGCGCAATTGGAACAGCGGGGCCTGCATCCCTTCGTCAAGACGACCGGCGGCAAGGGGCTTCATGTCGTCGTCCCGATCCGTTCCGATGCTCGCAGCCGCATCGAATGGGACCAGTGCAAGGCCTTCGCCAAGGCGATCTCGGAGGAGGTGCGACGCGCCGATCCCGACCGGTTCACCACCACCCTGGCCAAGAAGGCGCGGGGCGGGAAGATCTTCATCGACTATCTGCGCAATGGCCGCATGGCCACGGCGGTGGCGCCCTGGTCGGTGCGCGCGCGGCCGGGTGCGGGGATCGCCTTCCCCCTGTCGTGGGGTCAGGTGAAGGCGGGGCTGGACCCGAAGGCCTTCACCCTGCACGACGCGTCCGCCCTGCTGAAGAAGGCCGACCCGTGGAAGGATTTCCGTGCGGGGGAAGTCAGTCTGCGCCCGGTGCTGAAGGCGATGGGGCTGTAGGCGGCTTTGTCGTGGTTTCAGTGAATAGTGTTAGTGAGCAAGAGGTGAGCTGCCCACGTCCGCCTCGCTCACCTCTTGCTCACTAACACTATTCACCAAGGCTCCGCCTCAGGCGGCCTTCTTGCGAGACGCCGGCTTCTTCTTTGCCGGAGCCTTGGCGGTCTTCGTCCTCGCTGCCGGCTTGGCGCCGGTCGCCGCGCCCTTCAGGCTGTTGCGCAGGGCTTCCATCAGGTCGATCACATTGGTGTCGTCGGGCTCGGGCGCCTCGATCACGTCCTTGCCGCCCTTCTGCTTGGCCTTGATCATCTCGCGCAGGGCATCGTCGTAGCGGTCCTTGAAGGTCGCGGGGTCGAAGTCGGTCTGCTTCTGGGCGATGATCCGGCTTGCGATATCGACCATGTCCTTGTCGGCCTTCACCGTCGGAATATCGTCGAAATAGTCGTCGGCCTCGCGCACCTCGTCATGCGCGCGCAGCGAATAGGCCACCAACCCCTTGCCCCGCACCTCCAGCGCCAACTGACGCTCGCGGCCGCGCAGCACCAGAGTGCCGATGGCGATCTTTCCAGCGCTCTTCATGGCGTCGCGGATGACGGCGAAGGCTTCGGCCCCGACGCCCTTTTCCGGCACGACGTAGAAGGGGTCGTTCCAGTAGAGCCGATCAATCTCGTCTTCATCGACAAAGCTGTCGATACAGATGGTCCGTGTCGTCTCCAGCTTCACCTTGTCGAAATCGGCATCGTCGAACAGGACGTATTCGTCCTTCGACACCTCATAGCCCTTGACCAGATCCGAGCGCTCGATGGGGCCGGTGTCCGGGTCGGTGGGCACCATCCGGATACGGTTGTTGGTGTCGGGATTGATCAGGTGGAAACTGACATGGGCGGTGGACGAGGTCGCCGTGTAGAGGGCGACCGGGCAGGTCACCAGCGACAGTTTCAGATGTCCCTGCCAGGTGGGTCGTGCGGCCATGATCGTCTCCTTTCTGCCCTAACGCCGCAGAGGCCCCGGCGTTTCCTCAAGCCAGGTCGAACGTCTTACGGGGCCGACCAGCCCTCGACCCTGACGACGGCGCGGCGGGGATCGGCGTCGAACCGGACGTAGGCCTCGGCGTCGCCGTGGCCGGGCACATAGTCCAGGGTCGCCGTGGCGGTCTGATCACCCAGCACGGCTTCGATATTCACCGCTGCGGCGGTGTCGTCGCCGTCGTTCTTCACCTTGATCTTGGCGATATGACCTGTGGCCGTGGTCTCGACTTCGACGATGCGCGCGCTGAGCATGGGCGGTGCGCTGGGCCGCACGCCCTCCCACGCCATGACGCCGACGGCCGACGCCGTCACACACGCGCCCACGACGGCCATGATCCACTGCAGCACAGGTCTTTTCTCGGCGCTGTTTTTCGTACTCATGGCTCAGACCAGAAGACGGGCTGCGGCCGCGCCGATGGCGGCTGGAAAACCCAGGACGATCATTGTGTGCAGCACCCCGCCCAGCGAGTGGCCGTCCGTGCGACCGAAGACGAACAGGACGAAGAGACTGATCCCCAGGGCGATTACGTAGCCGGGCAAGGTGAAATACAGGAAGGCTTCGACGGGACGATCCGCTTCTTCCTGACCCGCAAAGCCAGCCTTGAAGACGATCAGGTGCAGCAGCAGGATGGAAAGGGCGATCATTCCAAGCGCGTGGACGGCTGTGGTCTTGTAGGCGATCAGGATCATTTCCTCTGTCGGCGCCACGTTCAGGGCGAAGAACAGGGCGCCCGCCGCCATCAGGAACAGTTCGCCCAGGTAGGAGGCTTGGCCTTCGTCCGTTTCGCCCCTGCCGCCGCCGCTCAGCTGCTTGCGAGCCAGCAGGGCTCCCATTGCTCCGGGGATCGCCTGTAGCGCGACCATGCCCACGGCTTCATGCGGAGAGGCGTCCCACTGGATGACGCCGAACAGGAGCAACAGGACGGAGGTGGTGATGAAGCCGACCGCCAGGGCCACAGATGTATCGAGCAGGTCATTAGATAGACCGCGCCGGTTCGAGAACCCGGCGTAATAGGCCAGGCCATAAAGCAGGGGCAGGCCGGCGCCGACGAACAGCAGCAGCCGCCACCGGTCCATCGCCACCCCGGCCTCCCACATCTCCATCGTCATCAGAAGGGGAATGCTGAACACGAGCGCGCCGGCGAACGCGCGTCCGAGATCCCGGAGATAGTTGCGTTCGAGACGCGAGGCGGCGAGGGCGGAAGGGGTCATCGAAGAGTCAACGAAGCGTTCTGACCGCCAGCCGCCCCTGACGATGGTCCGGTATAACGACGGCGCGGCCATCGACGTGCCGGATCGAAAGATCGACCACGGCGTCTCCGATCGTCAACCCGGTGATCTTCAACCGTTCCAGACCCGCAGGCAGCACGGGGTCAGCCATGTCGATCGTTCCGGTCCAGGCGTCGATGGACAGACCAAGCGCCGCCTGGAGCATCAAAAAGACCGAACCCGCCGCCCAGGCCTGGGGCAGGCAGGCGACCGGATAGGCGATGGGCGGCTCGCCCGGTTCGCGCGGGAATCCGCAGAACAATTCGGGCAGGCGAAGATGGAAATGGGCGGCGGCGGCGTAGATCTCCGCCAGGATGTCGGCGACTGCCTGCCGCTCGCCATAGTTGGCCATCCCCGCTGCCGCCATGGCGGTGTCGTGCGGCCAGACCGAGCCGTTATGATAGCTCATCGGATTGAACCGCGCCTGGCCCAGCTCGAGCGTGCGGATGCCCCACCCCGTGCGAAACTCGGCCGACAGCAGGCGTTTGGTGACCCGCCGCGCGCGCTCCACCGAGGGCAGACCGGTGAACAGCAGATGGCCGGCGTTGGAGGCGATGGCGCGGCACTGCTCGCCGTCGCCGTCCAGGGCGACGGCGTAGAAGCCCTCGTCCTCCATCCAGTATTTGTCCTCGACCAGGGCGCGGACCTGTTCGGCGCGCATACGCCATTCAGGCGTGCGGTCGTCGTACAGACGCTCGCCCAGATCGCCCATGGCGCGCCAGGCAGCGAAGGCGTAGCCCTGCACCTCCAGAAGCGCGATCGGACCCTTGGGGAAGCGACCGTCGGCGTGGAAGATCGAGTCCTCGGAGTCCTTCCAGCCCTGGTTGGACAGGCCTGTGTCGGCGCCCCGCTGATAGTCGATCAGGCCGTCGCCGTTGGAGTCGCCATAGTCGCGCATCCAGTTGGCGGCGGCGACCAGGTTGGGCCAGAGTTCACGGATCAGATCCAGGTCGCCGGTCCGGCTGGCGTAGGCGCCGGCCAGGGCGATGAACAGGCAGGTGGTGTCGACCCCGCCGTAGTAGAGGCCGAAAGGCACCTCGTGCAGGGCGCTCATCTCGCCGCCGCGGGTCTCGTGCATGATCTTGCCGGGCTGGCTATCCTGGAACAGCGAGGTCTCGGTCGCCTGGCGCGAGGCCAGATAGGTCAGGACTCCCTTGGCCAGCGACGGGTCCAGCCACAGCATTTGCCAGGCGGCGATGATGCCGTCGCGGCCGAACGGGGTCGAGAACCAGGGCGTGCCGGCATAGGGGTAGGGGCCCGTGGGCAGGTCGGTGGTCAGCAGGGCCATGTCGGCCCGCGACTGATCCAGCCAGTCATTGAACCGCGGGCTGCGCGGCCCCCGCACCGAGGCGCCGCGCCGACGTTTGGCGCGCATGGCCAGGCGGGCGTGGACGGCGTTCTGACGCCACCGGCCGGCGTCCGGCGTCTCACAGGAATCGACGCCGCATTCAATGAACAGGTCCATGGACCGGCCCTTGGGAAGGCTGAACATGAACTCGGCCCGGTGATGCGTCAGCCGCGCCGGGGGCTCGGAAAAGGCCAGACAGCTGGCGCGGTCTACGCCGTCCAGTCCGGTGTAGCGGAAGGTGACGCGCCGACCGTCCGTCGTCGGAGCGTGAAGCGTTCCGCGCTTGGGTCTGGGCGTGCCGCGGACCTGGAAAATGTCGGAGAAGTCCGCGCCGAAGTCGAAGGCCAGGGGCAACAGGATGTCCTCCACCCCGTGGTTGACCATCTGAATGCGCTCGAACAGCCGACGCCCCCACAGAAACCGACGCCGCTCGATGTGCAGCACGCCGGCCGGCGCTGATCGTCCACCCATGGGCGGCAGCGGCCGGTTGGTCGTGTGGCAGGAGAAGAAGACGTTGTCCTGGCTGACGCCTGACGACAGCCGTGACGGCTTCAGCAGCCCCACTGTCATTGTCCATCGCGACAGGACGCGCGTGTCGCCGGCGAACAGGCCGTCGGCGCCGCCGGTCATGTCGCCCCAGCCGTCGGCGACGAGGAAGGTGTCGCCCTCCTTCAACGCCATCAGCTGTTCGAGACCCGAGGCCTCGATGGTTTCGCCTGCGCTTAATTGGGTGGTGTAGGCGTCGTCCATGCGGTCTCTCCCGGTCGTTTGAGGCCTGTCCTGAGCCTATCCACCCTATTGCGGCGCTCAGGAGCCGCTTGAGTGATCAAATGGCGAAGGCGGCGGAGGGTTCACCTCCGCCGCCTGTTTTTCTTCATGAAACCGGTAAGGCGACGCTAGGCGCTTGCGGCGAAGGTGCGGTCTTCGGTGATTGGGCGAATGGGGGTGACGCCGCTATTCAGGGGGGGCGCGGCGCCCAAGGCCGCTGCGGCGAACGGCCGACGCGCCAGCAGATCACCATAGACGTCCAGATAGCGGCGGGCCATGGCGGTGGCCGAGAAACGCAAATCGAACCGGGCCCTGACGGCCTCGCGGTCCAGCAGATGGACGCGACTAGCCGCCGCAACAGCCTGTTCCATGGTGTCGACCAGGAAGCCGGTGGCGCCGTCCTCGATAATCTCTGGCGTTGAGCCGCAACGGAAAGCGACTACGGGCGTGCCGCAAGCCATGGCCTCGATCATCACCAGGCCGAAGGGCTCGGGCCAGTCGATCGGAAACAGCAGGGCGTCGGCGCCGCCCAAGAAAGCCGACTTCTGGTGGTCGCCGATCTCGCCAACGAACTCGATCAGCGGATTGCCCTCAACCAGCGGACGGATGGTCTCCTCCCAATAGATCTTGTCGGCGGCGTCCACCTTGGCCGCGATCTTAAGGCGCTTGCCCAGTTTGGTGGCGATCTCGATGGCGCGGTCAGGGCGCTTCTCGGGGGATATCCGACCGAGGAAGGCCAGATAGCCCTGCGACTGTGGGGAGAACAGGTATTGCTCTCCCGGCATGCCATGGTGGACGGTGGCCTTCCAGTTGGCGAGCGGCAGCGGCCTGCGCTGGTCGTCAGAAATGGAGACGAGGCCGAATTCAGTCCACCGCGCATAGACGCCCGGCAGATCCTTCATGTCCAGACGACCGTGAAGGGTGGTCACCGTCTTGTCCGCATAGGGTCTGAACACGGGGAAATGGATCATATCCGTGTGGAAGTGGATGACGTCAAACTGATCTACGCGGTCAAGCACTTCTCCCAGCATCGACATGTGGGCGGCGAGGTCAGATTTCAGGGGGGCTGGATCAAGGCGAATGGCCTGATCGCGAACCGGAACCAGCCGCGCCCGGGTCTGTGCGTCCGCGCTGGCGAACAGGGTGACGTCGTGCCCCAAATCCACCAGGGCGTCGGTCAGATGCGCCACGACGCGCTCGGTTCCGCCGTATAGCTTCGGAGGAACGGCCTCATAAAGCGGGGTGACCTGCGCGATCTTCATGATGTGTGCTCCGACCCGCCAAGCCGGGCCGCCAAAACTAATGGCCGGGCGCGGAGTCGGTTCCGCTATGTTCGGGATTTCTTTAATGGTTACGGTAGTTTAAGCTGAGCGGTGCGGGCATTTTGTGTACGAAATCGGTCAAAGGCGCGTTCTGGGTCTTCAAGGTGCCCCAAATGCCCGAGCTCGACATCCGACGGGCGTGATGAACCGTAGAGCTTTTCGTGTGTTTTGATGCCCGTGCGCCCCTTTGACCATGCGCAGCGGAGGTGAAGGCGATTGACTGAGTCCGACCCTTATGATCCGAAAAGCGCAGACCACCTCAGGCGAGAAGCTGAGCGGATTGCGGCGGAGGTTCTGGGCCTGGACGGCGGCACGGACCCTTTCGTTTCGGCGGTGCGCGCGACGCGTATGCCGATGATCATCACCAACCCTCGGCAAGCCGACAATCCCGTGGTGTTCGCCAACGACTCCTTCTGTCGGCTCACAGGCTACGCCCGTGAGGAGATCGTCGGGCGCAACTGCCGCTTTCTGCAGGGGCCTGAGACGGACCCCGAAACCGTGCGTCAGATCCGGCAAGCGGTGGACGCCGTCCGACCGATTGAGATCGACATCCGCAATCATCGCAAGGACGGGCAGGGCTTCTGGAACCGTCTGCTGATGGCGCCGGTGTTCGATGCGAACGGAGCGCTCACATACTTCTTCGCCAGCCAGGTCGACGTGACTATTGAGCGCGAGCGCCTCGCCGGTTTGCAGATCGACAAGGCCGCGCTTGAGGCTGAACTGACAAACAGGCTGCGGGCGGATCGCGACCGGGATCGCGAGTTGGATCTGGCGATGCGGGCCGGTGGTCTGGGCGCGTGGAGCGTCGATGTGCAGACACGCACCCTGGTCGCCTCTGACGCTTACAAGACACTGATGGGTTGGCCGGTCGATACGACCTTCACCTACGAGGATCGTCAGAAGATGATCCATCCCGACGACCGCGACGCGGTGCTCGCGCAAAGCGAGGCGACCATTCGGGACGGCGCCGATTATCACATCATTCACCGGGTCATTACTCCGTCGGGTGATGTGCGCTGGATGGAGGCGAGAGGCATACTGGTGCTCGACGCCGAAGATCGGCCTCGTCGCATCGCGGGCGTGACCACGGACGTCACCGAGCGTGTACGAGCCGAACGCCTCCGTACGGCCATGGTGGAGCTTTCGGACGTCTTGCGTGATCTCGAGGATCCGGAGGAGATCACCTATGCCGCATCAGAGATACTGGGGCGCGCCCTGGAGTTAAGCCGAGTTGGATTCGGCATTGTGGATCGAGACGAGGAAACGATCACGATCACACGCGACTGGAATGCGCCGGGCGTGCAGACCCTGGCGGGGGTGCTGAACTTCCGCGACTACGGCTCCTATATCGAAGACCTGAAGCGGGGCGAAACCGTCTCCTTTTCTGATGCCCGGGAGGACCCGCGCACCTTGGCGACCGCGCCGATGCTGGAAGCCATCAAGGCCCGCGCTGTCGTAAACATGCCCCTGCGGGACCAGGCGGGCATGGTGGCGTTGGTCTATCTAAACCACGCTTCGCCGCGCGCCTGGCAAGAGGACGAGCTTCGATTTCTTCGCGACGTCGGCGAGCGCACCCTGGCGGCGCGCGAACGCCGACGGGCCGAACGGCATCTGGCCAAGTTGGCGGCGTCCCTTGAACGGACGGTTGAGGAGCGGACCGCCAAACTTATGGCCAGCGAGGCCGCCCTGCGCCAGTCGCAGAAAATGGAGGCCGTGGGTCAACTGACCGGAGGCATCGCCCACGACTTCAACAATTTGCTGACCGGCATCTCGGGGAGTCTCGAGCTTCTGGCCAAGCGGATCGCCGAGGGGCGAGTGGCGGAGGCGGGCCGGTTCATTTCTGCGGCCCAGGCGGCGGCGCAACGAGCGAGTGCGCTGACGCATCGTCTCCTCGCCTTCTCGCGTCGCCAGACGCTGGAGCCGAAGGGCATAGACGTTGAGAGCTTGGCGCGCAGCATGGAGGACCTGATCCGTCAGACCATCGGGCCGGCCATCCAGTTCGAAACCGGCTATCAAACCGGTCTCTGGCCGGTGCTGGTCGATCCGGGCCAACTGGAGAACGCGCTCCTCAACCTCTGCATCAACGCGCGCGACGCTATGCCGGACGGCGGACAGTTGACGCTTGAAATGTCCAACCGCTGGATGGACAGGTCCGTGGACGCCGGCTTTCATCTGGAGGCGGGCGAGTATGTGCGCATCTGCGTGACAGATACGGGCGTGGGCATGACGGACGACGTGATCGTGCGCGCCTTTGATCCCTTCTTCACCACCAAGCCCCTCGGCCAGGGCACCGGCCTCGGCCTGTCGATGATCTATGGCTTCGTCCAGCAGTCAGGCGGGCAGGTTCAGATCTTTTCCCGACCGGGCGAGGGCGCCGCGATCTGCCTTTATCTGCCTCGATATCTCGGCGCACTCGACCTTGGCGAAGACGTCGAAGATGCGCCCGCATCTACGCTCTCGCGGGGACAGCGGACGGTGCTTATCGTCGATGACGAAGCCACGATACGTATGCTGCTGTCGGAGGGCCTAGCGGACGACGGTTATAAGCTGTTGGAAGCGGGGGATGGTCGTGAAGGCTTGGCCATCCTGAACTCCGGGCGAGCCATCGATCTTCTCATTACCGATGTGGGACTGCCCGGTGGGATGAACGGCAGGCAGTTGGCTGACGCAGCGCGGGTCGGTCGGCCTGGACTGAAGGTGCTGTTCATCACGGGCTATGCCGAGACGTCTGTCTTGAGCGGCGGGGATCTCGACCCGGGGATGCATATTCTGACCAAGCCCTTCGAAATGAAGGTTCTCGCGCGGCGGATCGACGCCATATTTGAAAGTGACTGAGGGGCTGATGACCGGGACAGGAAATCTCGCCGTTGTGGTCGGCGCCGGGGGCGGTATCGGGGCCGCCTTGCTGCAAGGACTGGCGGCGCAGAATCGTTATGACGGCATGATCGGGCTGGGGCGGAGCAGGCCGTCCGACTGGCCTGACGACGCGGCTTGGCGCTTCATCGAGACGGACATCACCGACGAGGCGCAGATCGCCCGCGCGGCAGAGGCCGTCGCTCTCCAGGGACTGCCGTCGCGCGTCATCGTCGCGACCGGTTTGCTTCAAGGTCAGGGCCTGACGCCTGAGAAGACGATGCGGGCTCTGGACGCCTCTGCCCTCCAGCAGTTGTTTCTCGTCAACGCCGTCGGACCGGCCTTGGTGGCGAAGCATTTTCTGCCATTGACGCCCCGCGACCGGCCCAGTGTCTTTGCGGCCCTGTCCGCGCGCGTGGGCAGTATTTCGGACAATCGGCTGGGGGGGTGGTACGGCTACAGGGCCTCCAAGGCCGCGCTTAACATGTTCATCGCCACGCTAGCCGTTGAACACCGACGGACCCATCCGCTGGGGATTTGTGCCGCGCTACATCCGGGAACGGTCGAAACCCGCCTCAGCGCTCCCTTTCCCGCGCGTTCGCCGGTCGCCGGCCGGTTGTCGCCGACTGACGCGGCTCAGGCGCTTCTACGGGTCGTCGATGGGCTGCAGCCGTCTGATAGCGGCCGCTTTTTCGCCTGGGACGGAAGGCCCATAGAGTGGTGACGCGCCTGGGTTAGAATTCTTCCCAATCGCTTGTTTGGGGCGCTGCGGCGAGCGCTGCGGACCCTATTTGCCGCATGGCCGGTTGGGCCGGGCGTGAGGAGCGCGGCGACGGCGCGCTGTGGGAAGGCTTTGCTGTTGCCCTGCCGGCCTGTCCCGCACTGTTTTGGTTTGTGACCTGGAACCGTGCGAGGAGCGAGGCCAGACGCGCGCCCTCCTGCGTCAGATTGTGGCTGGCGGCTGTGGATTCCTCGACCATGGCCGCGTTCTGCTGCGTCACCTGATCCATCTGGTTTACCGCTGTATTGACCTCGTGAAGCGCCGTGGATTGTTCCTGGGTGGAGGCGGTGATCTCGGACATCAACTGGTCGATTTCCATCACCCGCGCGACGATGGCCGACAGGGCTTCACCCGTCTCCCCGACCAGACTTACGCCTGACTTCACCTGAACGGATGAGGCCGTGATCAGGGACTTGATTTCTCGTGCCGCTTCCGCCGAGCGTTGAGCCAGGGCCCGGACCTCGGAGGCGACTACGGCAAAGCCGCGACCGGCCTCGCCCGCGCGGGCCGCTTCGACGCCGGCGTTTAGCGCCAGAAGATTGGTCTGGAAGGCGATCTCGTCGATGACGCCAATGATCAGACCGATCTTGTCGGCTGAAGATTCGATCGCCCCCATGGCGTCGACGGCGCGATGCACGATCTCCCGCGACTTCTCCGCCGCGACGCGCGACGTCTCCACGACCGTCGCGGCCTGGTGGGCCCCTTCTGCGGTCTTCTTCACCGTGGCGGTGATCTCGTCGAGGGCGGCGGCCGTTTCTTCCAGGGTCGCGGCCTGTTGTTCGGTGCGTCGCGACAGGTCGTCGGCGGCCTCGCTGATTTCGCTTGCCCCGGCCTGCATGGCCTGGGTGTTGCCCGAGATTTCCGCCATGGCGGCGTCCAGTTGGGCCATGGCCGCGTTGAAGTCTTCCTTCAGCCGCGCGTAGCTGCCGGGGAAGTCGGTGTGGATCCGCGCCGTCAGATCGCCCTGGGCCAGTGCAGTCAGGGCGTCCGCCGTGGCGGCGACCACGCGGTTCTGTTCGGCCTCGGCCTGGGCGCGCTTCTCGTCCGCCTCTCGCCGAGCGGTTTCGGCCGCCTCAAGATAAAGGGAGATGACGATGTCCATGTCCAGCATGGCGGCCTTGACCACGCTGGCGATGGCCTCGCCCAAAGCGTCTCCGTCGTCCTTGCGGCCGAACGGGCCGCGCTTGCTGGAGTGCGCCTTGACGATGGCCTTGATCAGACCGTTGAGGATCAGTCCATAGCCACCGATATACCAGCGCGGCTCGAGCCCGATCCGGGCATGGGTAAGTCCGATTCGACGCACACCCTCGACATACTCGGGCGTGAAATCCCCCGAGGCGATAAGGGACCAGTGCTTGGATTGAGCATTTTTCGCGCCCGAGATATGGTCTTCGGAGTTGAAAAACTTCGCGACTTCAGGGGTGGCGCGGACCTGATCATAGAATGCGTCCAGGCTCTGCCCCAGGGCAGCTTCAATCGCAGGTCGCGTTTGAGAAAGCGCCGTTTTGGCGCGAGCGTCCAACTTCAGAAAATCCAACCGCTTCTGAAGTTCCATATCTGCAGACATGCTCACCCTTTCGTATGCTCCGGAAAGGATGTGCGGTTAGGCCTAAGTCAGGGTTAATCTGAGTTGAGGTGTGAAAAGGTTGCTGTGTGCAACCTTTGTCCTAAGCGGCTTCTTCCCGAGCGGTCGTCGCAAGGGACTGGATGAAGTCGTCCAACATCGGCGACATCGTGCGCATGGCCTCGACCGCCTCGGGAGGCAGAGCCGCAGCAAAGCCGCGGTAGTCGGCGCGACGACGCGCGAGACGTTGCTCGCCCACCGCCGTCAGGGAGAGCATCGTGACACGCCGATCCGTCGGATGGGCGCTGCGGTTGATCAGGTCGTTCTTGACGAGGCCATCGACCATTCGTGAGATGGTCGCTGCGGGCAGGTTCATGGCGTCGACCAGCGTACACTGCCTGAGGCCGCGCCGGCCGGCCCTTTCGACGATATTCAAGGCCTGGACCGTCGATTCACTCAGGTTTCCATCAACGAACCGATGGTCGAGAAGCTGATCCAGTTGCTGAATAAGGGTGTCGAAGGCGATCAGCGTCGCGGCCGCCTTGTCGTCAGCCGGCAGGAGTTCGGCGGCAATGATTCCACGTGATCCCATACACCATTTCTAGTTTAGCCTATGCGGCGTTCAATAGTGGCAAGTACCTACTCGGCGTCGATAATTGGCGACGAAACAGAGGCTTGCCGACTGTAGTCGTGATCATGAGCGCCTTCCTGCGGCCTTTGCAGGGCCTTGCCTGTACTTGTGTTGGTTGACGTCCCGTTCGGGAGCGTCGCCGGGAAGATGAAGATCATGCACATTGGCGTTGAGGGTGAAGGCGAACGCGGCGCCGCCGAGTGGACTTGGTGCGAGATTAATGCCGCCGCCATGGGCTTCGACAATGGTTCGGCAGATCGTAAGGCCAAGTCCCATTCCGCCCGGCTTGCTGCTGACGAGCGGTTCAAACAGCTTTTCGGCCATTTCCGACGGCACGCCCGGACCATTGTCGCTGACCACCATGAGGTATCCCTGGGGTGTGGGCCGGCCCGAAATCTCTACCTTGCGCGCCGCGCCTGTGGTCGGCGCGTCCATGGCGTTCCTGGCCAGATTCAACACGACTTGCTGCAGTTGGACGCGGTCGCAACGGGTGAAGTCGCCCGGATCGATCCGGGCGGTGATCTCGGCCTTTGTTTCTCGTGCATGAACGTGCAGGATCGGCAGGATCTCGTTGATCACCTCGGCGACATTCTCTCGAGTCTGGAATCCCTTGTCGTGGGTCAGGAGTGACCGGAGGCGCCGTATGATGTCTGTTGCACGCTCGACCTGACCTCGGGCCGCTCGCATCATGTCCGCCACCTCGGTGGTAGTCTCGCGCCGGCCTAGGGCTGAGTCCGCAGCCGCAAGATAATTGACAGCGGCGCCAAGCGGTTGATTGAGTTCATGGGCCAGCATTGACGCCACTTCTCCGAGTGAGTTCAGCCGCCAGTTGTGAATGATCTGCAGCTTGACGTCCTGAAGCGCCGCCTCGGCCGCGACGGAGGCCGTCATATCCTGGATGAACAGGGTGACCAGGTCTTCTCCCGCCATTGAGAACCGCGCAGCCTGCACGTCGACGAAGGCTTGCCCGCCATCGACGCGCCTCGCCCTTCTGTGCAGGTCTTTTCCGGCGCTGCGGCTTGCGGCGTTGATATCTTCGACCGCCGAGGGCGAGGCCAGCGCAGCGACGTCGAAATCCTCGAGCAACTCGCGAATATCGACGGCAGGCGCGATCAAGGATCGACCGAAAAATCGCTCAGCAGTGGCATTGGCGCAGCGAACCGTGCCGCACCCGTTGATCGCGACAATAGCCATAGGGGCATCCATGAGGATGCTTTCTGCAAAAGACTCCACGTCCTGGCCTCCCGCCCAGTCCCGACCGACGCTTCGCCGCTAGAGGGCGAGTTAACGTCGGTGGTTGAATTGAAGGGTTTTATATCAACTTAGAAGGGAGTTGGAACAACTATTTCAGTACGGTGACAGTCAAGCTTCGTGACAATCATTAGCGGAAATATTTTTACACTTGTGTACGTAAATGACCCTACGTCCATGAGGGTGGAGCGGGCCCTGTTGTTTGAGAACTGTTGTCGTTATCTTAAAGCGCGCACGTCGGCCGTTGAGTGTGGGGAGCGTTTTCCGCTGCTTGGGGCTGCAAGAGACCAATCTTGCCTGCTATGACGGTCGTAACAGCAAGAACGTCATAGGGAATCTCAGGTATGGTGCGCGACATTCGCCATTTCATCGACGGTGCGGCTTTCGAAGGCGCGTCCGGCCGTTTCGGCGACGTCTTCAATCCCAATACCGGCGAGGTCCAGGCCCGCGTCCAGCTGGCCAGCGTCAGCGAGGTCGATCGGGCGGTCCAGGCGGCGCAAAACGCCTTCGACGGCTGGGCCAGCACCAATCCGCAACGCCGCGCCCGCGTCATGTTCGACTTCAAGCGCCTGGTCGAGGCGCGGATGGATGAGCTGGCAGAACTGCTGTCCAGCGAGCACGGCAAGGTCATCGCCGACTCCAAGGGCGACATCCAGCGCGGGCTCGAAGTGATCGAGTTCGCCTGCGGCATCCCTCATGCCCTGAAGGGCGAATACACCCAAGGGGCCGGCCCCGGCATAGACGTCTATTCGATGCGCCAGCCCTTGGGCGTGGTGGCGGGCATCACCCCGTTCAACTTCCCCGGCATGATCCCGATGTGGATGTTCGGCGTGGCCATCGCCGTCGGCAACACCTTCGTGCTGAAGCCGTCGGAGCGGGATCCGTCCCTGCCGGTGCGTCTGGCCGAGCTGATGCTGGAGGCCGGGGCGCCCAATGGGGTGCTGAACGTGGTGCATGGCGACAAGACGGCGGTCGACGCCATCCTGACCCATCCGCTGGTCCACGCCGTCAGCTTCGTCGGTTCGTCCGACATCGCCCACTATGTCTATCAGACCGGCGCCGCCAACCATAAACGGGTTCAGGCCATGGGCGGGGCCAAGAACCACGGCATCGTCCTGCCGGACGCCGATATGGATCAGGTCATCAAGGATCTGGCGGGCGCGGCCTATGGCTCGGCCGGCGAGCGCTGCATGGCCCTGCCGGTGGTCGTGCCGGTCGGCAAGAAGACCGCCGACGAACTGCGCGAGCGAATGGTCGCCGAAATCCCCTCGCTGCGGGTCGGCGTCTCGACCGACGCCGGCGCTCACTATGGTCCCGTCGTTACGGCCCAGCACCGCGACCGCGTCGCCGGCTGGATCGAGAGGGGGGTGCAGGAAGGCGCCGAACTGGTCGTCGACGGCCGCGACTTCAGCCTGCAGGGGCATGAGAAGGGCTATTTCATCGGCCCGTCGCTGTTCGACCATGTGAAGCCCGAGATGTCGTCCTATCAGGAAGAGATCTTCGGCCCGGTGCTTCAGATCGTCCGCGCCGAGACCTTCGAGGAGGCCCTGGCCCTGCCGTCGAACCACCAGTACGGCAACGGCGTCGCCATCTTCACCCAGAACGGTCGCGCGGCCCGCGACTTCGCCGCCCGGGTCAATGTGGGCATGGTCGGCATCAATGTGCCGATCCCGGTGCCGGTCGCCTATCACACCTTCGGCGGCTGGAAGCGCTCGGCCTTCGGGGACATCAACCAGCACGGCATGGAGGGCGTCCGCTTCTGGACCAAGACCAAGACCGTGACGGCCCGCTGGCCCGATTCGGCGCTGGAGCACTCGGACAGCTCCTTCGTCATTCCGACGATGCGCTGACACCCAACGCCGTCTGTCGACGGCCTGGCCACGCCTTTCAGGATGACCGGATGACCGCGGGTAGGGCCTAGCCCCGCATCCCCTCTACCGCCGCGACCAGTCGATCGAGGTCGGCCGGCTTGGACAGCCGGTGGTCGCCTCCGTCGATCAGGTCCAGGCGGACGTGGCCGCCGTTCAAACGCTCGACCAGTTCGACCTGGTGGCGCCAGGGGACCACGTCGTCGGCGCGGCCCTGGAGGATGTGGATTGGGGCGGCGATGTCGATGACGCCGTCCAGCAGCAGCCAGTCGCGCGCCTCTTCGAACATCCGGCGGGTCAGGACGTATTCGCCCAGGCCCTCCTCGACGATCAGGGTCTCGCCCTCGCGCAGGATGGCCTGGCGCTCGTGATCGGCCAGGCCGGGCCACATCAGTCGTTCGGTGAAGTCCTGGGCCGGGTTGACCAGGACCAGACCCTTGATCCGTTCCGGCCGCGCCAGAGCCGCCAGCAGGGCGACCCAGCCGCCCATCGACGAGCCGACCGGGATGATCGGGCCCGACAGGCTGTCGATCAAGGCGACCGCGTCCTCACGCCAGCGGCCGATCGTGGCCTGGCGCCAGTCGCCGGAGGACTGGCCGTGCGCGAAATGGTCGTAACGGAGGAAGGTCCAGCCGCGTTCGCGCGCCGCCGCCTCCAGGGCCAGGGCCTTGGTCCCCTCCATGTCCGAGCGGAAGCCGCCGATCCAGACGACGGTCGGGCCGGAGCCATCGACACATTTGAAGGCGAGTGTCTCGCCATCGGGGCGTGTAAGGTGTTCCATGGAGCGTCCGAAGTTGCCTGTTCCCTCCTCGTGTCGTGAGAGACGCTGATGAAATCAATTGGAATTCCGCCTGCTGCGCTGGAGGACGAAATGTCCGTGGAAATGGCTCGGCTCTGGGTGGCGAACCGTGGCCTCCATTGTGTCCTCAATGTTGGGACATACCGAGACAGTGGATTGCGCGAAGCGACGGTTTGGGGAGTGATGCTTGCTGACATGGCGCGTCACCTGAGCGACGCGCTGGTGGCGGCGGGCCTGGAGACAAGCAGCGCATCGGCGCTCGACGAAATCCGGGACACGATGGCGCGAGAGCTGAAATCTCCGACCTCCGACGCGACGGGCGAGTTCAAGCAAACCAAGCAATAGCGACTTGATCTTCCGTCACGGCGGTCGATAAGGCCACATGTCCCAAGTCCTGTTCGTCACCTCCAACCGCATCGGCGACTGCGTCATCTCCTCGGGCGTGATCCGCGAGATCGCGCGTCAGGTTCCGGGAGCGCAGATCACCGTCGCCTGCGGCCGTCCGCCCGCGCCCTTCTTCCGTTCGGCGCCCGGCGTCGTGCGCACCATCGTGCTCGACAAGAAGAAGATGGCCGGACACTGGGTCGATCTGTGGAAACAGGCGGTCGGCACGCGGTGGGACCTGGTGATCGACATCCGCGGTTCGGCCCTGAGCTATCTGGTCCCGGCCAAGCGGCGCATCGTTTACAATCGGTCCTGGGAGACGGGGCTGCGCAAGATCGAGATGGTGTCGCGTCTGATGGGATCGCAGACGCCGCTGGACCCCGAAATCTTCCTGGACGATCAGGCGCGGGCCGAGGCCGCCGCCGTCATCGATCCGCAGCTGGCGGGCGGCGCCGGTCCCGGTCGCATCATCGCCCTGGCCCCCATCGCGCACCAGCCGGGCAAGAGCTGGCCCGCCGACCGGTGGGGCACCCTGGTGGAGAAGCTGAAGGCCGAGCCGCGCTTCGACGGCTGGCGGTTCATGCCGGTAGGCGGGCCGGGCGACCGGCCGCCGGCGACCCCGGCCTTGGAAGCTGCGGGAGCGCGCGGCATCGACTTCGTCGGCAAGGGCGACATCCTGGCCTCGGCCGCCGCCATCGACCGGGCCGACCTGTTCGTCGGCAATGACTCCGGCCTGATGCACGTGTCGGCGGCCCTGGGGCGGCCGACACTGGGCCTGTTCGGCCCGACGGAGTGGTGGCTGTACGGTCCCTGGGGACCGAAGACGCGCACGGCGGCCTCGAACGAGACGCGCGGCCAGTTCGCTCCCATCGAGGATCTGAGCGTCGATCACGTCTTCGACGCGGTGCTGGCGCTTCATGACGCCTATATCGCCGGAACGCCCGCCAAGCCTTGAAAAACCGGGCTTCCCGGCGCATATTGCGGGCTTGAGGGGAACGTGGCGACAGCCGCGTGCATTCGCTCATCACGACACACGCCTTCTTTGACCACATAAGGAAACGACGCCCATTCGCCGTCCCATGCAAGCGCCACCCGTGAAAGACGGGCCGCGTATGAACCAGGATATCCGCGCCCCTCGCGTTCTGCTCATTGATCAGAATGGCGAGAAACAGGGCGTCATGCCCACCTCCGCCGCTCTGGAAGCCGCCGAGGAAGCCGGGATGGACCTGGTCGAGATCGTCTCCACCTCCGAACCGCCGGTGGCCAAGATCCTCGATTACGGCAAGCACCGTTTCCAGGAGCAGAAGAAGAAGGCCGAGCAGCGCAAGCGCCAGAAGGTCGTCGAGCTTAAGGAGATCAAGCTCCGTCCGAACATCGACACCCACGACTATGAGGTGAAGGCCAAGGCCATGCACCGCTTCTTCGAAGAGGGCGACAAGGTGAAGGTCACCCTGCGCTTCCGCGGTCGTGAAATGGCGCACCCGGAACTGGGCATGAAGCTGTTGAACAAGGTCCAGGCCGACTTCGAGGAAGTCGCCAAGGTCGAGTTCTCGCCCAAGATGGAAGGCCGCCAGATGATCATGATCCTGGCCCCGCGCTGATCGACACGATCCATTGCTGATGTGAAGAGCCCCGACCGGACCCGGTCGGGGCTTTTCTTTTTCGCGCGCAGAGCGTGGACCTCTTGCAACTTGTACGCGGGGCAGCTGAAAAGGAGGTTCGACTCGGGGGAGGACGTGCGTGGTGTTGAGTTCAGGGGTGAAGGCGGTCGCCTTGGCGATCGCAATGGGGCTGTGTGCGGGAAACGCCGCGGCGGAGGTTCAGGCGCCGCCGCCGCTGGAGGCCTATAGCGCTACGCCGGCCATCGAATATATCGAGCTGTCGCCCAGCGGCGATCTGGTCGCCAGGATTAGCGTGGTGGACGAGATTCGCGCCATCGCCGTGACTCGGATGAGCACGGGCGAGCATCTGTTCGCTGCGGACGTCGGCGCCATCAAGGTCCGCGATCTGCGCTGGATCGGCGAGGGGCATGTTCTGGTCGTGACCTCGCAGACGCAGGGCATCCCCATGCTGGGCGTGCCTCGATCCGAGCTGTTCTTCGGCCAGATTCTGGATCTGGAGAAAAAGAAGCTGGTCCAGGTGCTGGACCGGACGCCGGATGTTCTGGCCGTTTTGTACGGTCCCGCCTCGATCCGCAGCACCGAAGAAGGTCCGACGCTGTTCGCTCGTGGGGTCAATATCAACAGCGGCCAGATCGACCTGCACCGGATCAGCCTGCGCACGGGCCGGGGGCGGGCGGTCAAGTCCATGGACCGCGAGATCGAGGACTATGTTCTGGACGGCGAAGGCCAGGTGATCGCCATGGCCCGCTATGTCGAACGCGGGGGGCGCTGGTCGCTGCGACTGCCAAAGGGGGGCGGGTTCCATGAGAATTGGGTGGTCGATGCGCCGGTGGATACGCCCAGCCTGCTCGGCATGGGGCGCACGCCGCGCACGGTGATCATTGGAGCCGACCGGCCCGATCTGGCGCCCGAGGACGAGGATTCCGAGACATCGGACGTCCTGTTCGAAGTCAATGTGGACACGGGCGAGTGGAGCCGGCTGCCGTTCGAACATCACCCCGATTTTCTGGTCCATCATCCGCGCACGCGCCTGCTGATCGGCGGCGGCCGCACGGAGGAGGACGGCACGCACTACGAGTTCATCGATCCGGCTGCCGCGCGGCGTTGGGGCGCCATAGAACGGGCTTTTGCGGGAAAGAGGCCGCTGCTGACGTCCTGGAACGACGCGCAGGATCGGGTGGTGGTGTTCAACGACATCGGGGATTCGGGCCTGTATCAGTTGGTCGATTTCTCGCGTGGGGCCGCCGATGTTCTGGCCGAGGCCTATCCGACCATCCTGCCTGCTCAGGTCGGCGAGATGCGTCCGATCCATTATGCGGCGGCCGATGGCCTGGACATTCCCGGCTATCTGACCCTGCCGCCGGGCGTCGATGCCCCGAAAAACCTGCCGTTGGTGGTGCTGGCCCACGGCGGGCCGGCGTCCCGGGACGTGGCCGGCTTTGACTGGTGGGCGCAGGCGCTCGCGTCGCGCGGCTATGCGGTGCTCCAGGCGAATTTCCGCGGTTCCACCGGCTACGGCCTGGCCTTCCTGGAAGCTGGCTATGGCGAGTGGGGCCGCAAGATGCAGACCGATCTGTCGGATGGGGTGCGCTGGCTGGCGGCCGAGGGGATCATCGATCCCGAACGGGTCTGTATCGTCGGCGCCAGCTACGGCGGCTATGCGGCCATGGCGGGCTTGACGCTGGACGCTGGCGTCTATCGTTGCGGAGTGGCTGTCGCCGGGGTGTCGGACCTGCGCCGGATGGTCAACTGGGAGGCGCGGCAGGAGGGCCGCAACGACAGCCAGACGGTGCGCTACTGGAACCGCTTCATGGGGGCGGCGCGATTGAACGACCGGGCGCTGGATGTGCTGTCGCCGGCCCGTCTCGCGGAAACAGTCGACCGGCCTCTGCTGCTGATCCACGGCAAGGACGACACGGTGGTGCCCATCGAGCAGAGCCGGGTCATGGCCGACGCCATGCGCAGAGCCGGCAAACCGGTGGAGTTCATAGAGCTGCCGGGCGAGGACCACTGGCTGTCACGCGCCGACACTCGCCAACAGATGCTGCGCGAGACGGTGCGGTTCTTGGAAGCGAACAATCCCGTCGGGCCGAATTGAGCGGTCGAGGTGGCGGTGACGCGAGGGCGCTTCTCGCAGGCCAAGCGTCGCGCTAAGCGTGGGGCATGAGCCAGACGCCCCCGCCTCCCGCCGTCCGTGCGCCCGCCCTGGCGGTGCTGTTCTCGGTGGTCTTCATCAATCTGGTCGGGTTCGGGCTGGTGGTGCCGCTGCTGCCCTTCTTCGCCCAGAGCCTGAAGGCCGAGGCGTGGCAGATCACCCTGATGTTTTCGGCCTATTCGCTGGGCCAGTTCTTCGCCGAGCCCTTCTGGGGGCGGCTGTCCGACCGGATCGGTCGTAAGCCGGTCCTGCTGGTCACGCTTGTGGCCAATGCGCTGGGCTATCTGATGCTGGCCTTCGTGCCCAATATCTGGCTGGCCATCGCGGTGCGGCTGTTCACCGGACTGGGGGCGGGCAATATCTCGACCGTCCAGGGCTATGTCGCCGATGTGACGCCGCCGGAGCAGAGGGCAGGGCGGATGGGGCTGATCGGCGCGGCCTTTGGCCTGGGTTTCATCGTCGGGCCGGGGCTGGGCGGACTGCTGACCCAGCCGCAACTGGGACGGCTGGGTTATCAGCTGCCGATCTTCCTCGCTGCGGCCCTCGCGGCCCTGGCGGCGCTCGGGGTGATCGTCTTCCTGCGCGAAAGCCGGGCCAAGGCCGATCCCACGGCGGCGCGCCCGCCCTTCCTGGCGGGGCTGAAGGACGCCCGGAGCAATCCAGTGGTGTCGCGGGTTCTGATCGTCACCCTGATCTATATGGCCGGCTTCTCGGCCATGGAGGCGGTATTCGGCCTGTGGTCCGAGAGCCGCTACGCCTGGGGCGCGCGCGAGGTGGGCCTCAGCTTCATGATCGTGGGGGTGATCTCGACCCTGAACCAGGGGTTCTTCGCCGGACGGCTGGCGCGGCGGTTCGGCGAGGCGCGGGTGCTGGCGACCGGCATGCTGCTGTTCGGCGCATCGCTGGTGCTGCAGGTGCTGGCGCCGGTCGCCTGGTTTCCCGCGACCCGGCTGGAGCTGGGCGGCTTGTCCCTGCCGGTGGTCCAGGGGTGGGTAATTCCTCTGGTCATGGCCCTGGGCGCCTGCGGCATGTCGCTGGCCATGCCCAATATTTCGGCCATGATCAGCCGGGCCTCGCCGCCCGACCGACAGGGCGCGATGCTGGGGCTGAACATGGCCTCCAGCTCGGTGGCGCGGATCTTCGGACCCATGGTCGCCGGGGCGCTGTTCTCGGGCTTGGGGCACGACTGGCCCTTCCTGATCGGGGCGCTTCTGACCATCCCGGCGGCGGTGATGGCGCTGAACGCCGGCCGCGTCATTCGCAACGGCGGCGCCGACGCCAAGGCCCCGTCGTGACTCATCTTGCAATGGCGCCGGTCTTCACGTAGAAGCCGCGCCTTCGCGTACCGAACCGCCGGGCGAACAGGCATGCCTAGGCGGTTCTTAAACTCTGGAAGGTCATCCCCTCGGGCTCAAGTAGTCCGAAGGACGGTAGCCCTCCAAAAAGGAGACTGAAATGCCGAAACTGAAGACGAAGTCGGGCGCCAAGAAGCGCTTCAAATTCACGGCCACTGGCAAGGTGAAGGCCGGGGTTGCGGGCAAGCGTCACCGCTTGATCAGCCACAACTCGAAATACATCCGCCAGAACCGCGGCACCTCGGTCATGGCCGACGCCGACGCCAAGAAGATCAAGTCCTACATGCCGTACGCCTGATCGGCGCGCGCTGTACGATAGATCTCAACCCAAAGAATTTGAAGGAATAGCGACATGGCTCGCGTTAAACGTGGCGTAACTTCGCACGCCAAGCACAAGAAGGTTCTTGAGCAGGCCAAGGGCTTCTCCGGCCGCCGCAAGAATACGATCCGCACGGCCAAGGCCGCCGTCGACCGCGCCGGGCAATACGCCTATCGCGACCGTCGCGCCAAGAAGCGCAACTTCCGCGCCCTGTGGATCCAGCGCATCAATGCTGCGGCCCGTATCGAAGGCTTCACCTACAGCCAGTTCATCAACGGCCTGAACAAGGCCGGCATCGAACTGGACCGCAAGGTTCTGGCCTCGATCGCCGCCGACTCGATCGGCTTCAAGGCCGTCGCCGACAAGGTCCGCGCCGCTCTGGCCTAAGGGTGGCGGCCTGAGCTGGGGCCGTCGCGACAAGGATCAACGCCCGCCCTGGTTCGCCGGGGCGGGCGTTCTGCGTTTTGGGGCGCGGGACTAGGCCGCTGAGGTTTCGGGCGCGCTCTCGACCGTGCGGTCGGCCTCGGCCTCGGCCAGCACGAGCCGCATGGCGTTCAGCAGTGTGTCGGGCTGGATCGGCTTTTGCGCCACCCCGTTCATGCCGGCGGCGATATAGTCCAACTCGTCGCGTTCGTCGGCGTTGGCGGTCAGGGCTAGGATTGGCAGGTGGGCGGCCGGGCCGGGTAGGGCGCGGATGGCGCGGGTGGCGGCGACCCCGTCCATGACCGGCATCTTGATGTCCATCAGCACCAGGTCAAAGCGCCGGGTCTGAACCGCCTCCAGGGCTTCCTGACCGTTCTCGGCCATTTCTGCGGTGCAGTCGAACATCTCCAGCAGCTTGGCGGCGACGAAGCGGTTGGTGGGATTGTCGTCGACCACCAGCACATGGAGGGTGTCGTGCGGCGTCGGCTCGGCCATGAGCGGGGCGGCGCCCGCTTCGTCGGCCGGGCAGGCGTTCAAGGGCAGGACGACGTGGAAGCGCGCTCCGCCCAGCGGGGACACGCTGAGACCGATGGTCCCATCCATGCGCTCGGCGATCTGGCGACAGATGGCCAGGCCCAGACCGGCGCCGGCGCCTTCGCGTCCAGCCTTGCCGATGTTGAACGGGTCGAAGATGGTCGCCGCCGCAGCCTCGGGCACGCCGGGGCCGCTGTCATCCACCGTCAGTTCGACCCGGAGACCGTCGCGCGTCATATGGCTGGCCAGGGTGACGATGACGCCGCCGGTCTGGGTGAACTTCAGGGCGTTGCCGACCAGATTGTTCAGCAGTTGCTTGATCCGCATCCCATCCGCCCGGACCCAGGGGCTGGACTCGAAGTCGGTGCGGACGGTCAGGCTCAGCGCCTTCTCCTCGGCGCGGGCCCGCCACAGGGCGTCGATGTCGAAGGCCACGGCCGACAGGTTCAGCGGCTCTTCCTCCAGGGTCAGCATTCCGGCCGAGGCGCGCGACATGTCCAGGGCGTCGGTCAGCAACCGCAGCAGGCTCTGGCCGGAATCGATGACGGTGCGGACATAGGGGCGCAGTTCTTCCTGCTCCAGCTTCTTGTCCATCAAGGCGGCGACGCCCAGGACGCCGTTCAGCGGGGTGCGGATCTCGTGGCTCATCACGGCCAGGAACTCGGACTTGGCGCGGCTGGAGGCGACGGCCTCGGCCTCGGCATAGGCCAGATCGCGGGCCAGGGCGCCCATTTCCTCGGCGCGCTGGCGGTGCAGGGCGGCCCCAGCCTGGACGATCTGCAGGGCGGTGCCGACGCCTCGATAGAGACCGTTCTGCACGATGACGAAGCCGCTCAGCAGGGCGCCCAGTTCGGCCGCGCCATAGGCCTGGAAGAAGGTCTCGGCGCTGGTCGCCGCCTCGGCGATGGGGGCGTTGCGGTCCATCAGGCTTTCGGCCGGCTTCTTGGCGTAGAGCGCCCGTCCGAACTCGGCCGCCATCCGCAGGGTGAAGGCGTTGCGCTCGATGATGCCGACCGGGCGGCCGTCTTCCGCCACCACGGCCAGGGCCAGGGTGTTGGGTTCGGTCTGGAACCGTTCAAAAACCTCGGCGCACGGGGTGGACGGCGCCACCGGCGCGATCAAGTCAACGAAATCACCAATCAGCGGCATTCGGCCCCCCTAAATGTCCACGACGGGGGCTTAACCGGTGATATTTAACAACGGCTTTGCCGTTCATGAACCTTTCGCGGCGCGTTTCGGACAAGTCGTCCGCATTCAGACGGAATGCTGCTTTGGTGTTCTCCAGCCGCAGTTTGGGCTAGGCTGAGTGCATGATGAAACGTGTTCCAATCCTCGGCCTGATGTTGGCTTTGGCCTTGACCATGCCGGCGCTCGCGCAGGAGCGACGGGTCGCGGTGACGTTCGACGACCTGCCGTATCAGGCGGCGGACGAGGCCTTGTGCGATCCGGCCCAACTGATGCGGCTGACCACGGAGTTCGTGGCCATGCTCGAGCCGCTGGATACCCATGGCACAGCCTTCGTCAATGAGGGCAAGGTGTGCGAGCCGACCCGGGGTTCGACCCTGCCGACGGCTCTGAACGTCTGGCTGGACGGCGGGCTGGATCTGGGCAACCACAGCTTCAGCCACATCAATATCCACCGCACGACGGCCGAGGCCTATCTGGCCGATGTCGATGCGGGCGCGCCGATCACGCGGGGGGCGCTGGAGGCGCGGGGGCGGACCCTGCACTGGTTCCGCCACCCCTATCTGTTCACCGGCGAGACCCAGGAAAAGCATGACGCCATCGCCGCCGGCCTGGCCCAGCGCGGCTATACGGTCGCGCCCGTCACTCTGGACAACAACGACTGGATGTTCGCCGATGTCTATCGCAAGGCCGAGCAACTGGGCGACGAGACGCTGAAGCGCAGGGTGGGCGAAGCCTATGTGGCGCATATGACCACGGCGCTGGACTTCTTCGAACCCTACAGCGCCGAACTGACCGGCGGGCGCGAGCCGGCACAGGTCCTGCTGCTGCACGCCAACAGCCTGAACCAGGCCTATTATCCGCAGATCCACGCCCTGTATCTGGCGCGCGGCTATCGGTTCGTGACGCTGGAAGAGGCCCTGTCGGACCCGATCTATGCGCATGAAGATCGTTATGTCCGGGCCAACGGAATCTCGTGGCTGCACCGCTGGAACAGCACCGAGGGCAAGCCCATCCGCTGGGAGCCGGAACCACCCGCCTGGATCGTCGCGGCGAACAAGGCGCCGGCGACGGAGCTTGCCGCCATCGCCTCCGCGCCCTGATCGATCCCGCCGCGCGCCTTCAAGGGTGACGAACGGCCCCCGGCCCGCTAATGCACGGGCCAAATGACCGATCTCGCCACACTCGAACTCGAACTGATCAACGCCGTCGGCGGCGCAGAGAGCGTCGCCGCCCTCGAAGAGGTGCGCGTCGCCGCCTTGGGCAAGTCCGGCTCCGTCTCCGGGCTGCTGAAGGGCATGGGGGCCATGAGCCCCGACGAACGCCGCGAACAGGGGCCGATGATCAACGGCCTGCGCGACCGCGTCGCCGCCGCCATCACGACCAAGAAGGCCGAGCTGGAGGCCGCCGAGCTGGACGCGCGGCTTCAGGCCGAGCGCGTCGACCTGACTCTGCCGGCCCGGCCGCGCAGGAAGGGCGGGGTCCACCCGACCATGCAGGTGATGGACGAGATGATCGCCCTGTTCGCCGAAATGGGCTTCGCCGTGGCGGAAGGTCCGGACATCGAGGACGACTTCCACAATTTCACCGCCCTGAACTTCCCGCCCAAGCATCCGGCGCGGGAGATGCACGACACCTTCTTCCTGAAGCCCGATCCCGAGACGGGCGAGCGCAAGGTGCTGCGCACCCACACCTCGCCGGTGCAGGTCCGCACCATGATGAGCCAGACGCCGCCGATCCGCATCATCGCGCCGGGCCGCACCTTCCGTAAGGATTCGGACGCCACCCACACGCCGATGTTCCACCAGATCGAAGGCCTGGTGATCGACCGCGACATCCATATGGGCCACCTGAAGACGACGCTTCAGACCTTTATCGCCCGCTTCTTCGAGCTGGACGAGGTCCAGGCGCGGTTCCGTCCGCATCACTTCCCCTTCACCGAGCCCTCAGCGGAGATGGATATTCGCTGTGACCGGTCAGGCGGGAAACTGGTGTTCAACACCGGCGACGACTGGCTGGAGATCCTGGGCTGCGGGATGGTGCATCCCAATGTGCTGAAGAACTGCGGCATCGACCCGGACGAATATCAGGGCTTCGCCTTCGGCATGGGGGTGGATCGCCTGGCCATGCTGAAATACGGCGTGCCCGACCTGCGCCCCATGTTCGACGCCGATACGCGCTGGCTGGCGCACTACGGCTTCTCGGCCTTCGCGGCCCCCAATCCGGCCTCGGGCCTGAGCTGATCTTCGAGGATTACCATGACTGACATCCAAGCCGCCCCGATCACCCTCGACGCCATCGGCCCCGGGCCGGAATATCGCAACGGTTCGATCTGGCTGCCGCAGCTGTTTCTGGAAACCCGCCGCGTCGGCCAGGCGAACATCGAGGGCCGCACCTTCATAGAATGCCTGATCGAAGGCCCCGCGGTCCTGCTGCCCCTGTCGGGCTGCAATTTCGACGGCTGCAATATGGGCGACGCTCAGGGCGACCCTCGCAGCCTGATGCTCAAGCCCGTCGGCCCTGAGCGGGTGACCGGTACGGTCACGGTCAAGGATTGCAAATTCATTCGCTGCCGCTTCCTGGGCGTCGGTTTTACCGGTCCGCAGAGCTTCCTTGACGAGATGATTGCGGGGCTGGGCGGGGCCGCAGCATGAAGTTCACCCTTTCCTGGCTCAAGGATCATCTCGAGACTGAGGTCGACGTCCATCAGATCGCCGAGGCCATGACCATGGCCGGGCTGGAGGTCGAAGAGGTTCTCGATCCCGCCGCCAAGCTGGCGCCCTTCACCGTGGCCAAGATCCTGTCGGCCGAGCGTCACCCGAACGCCGACCGGCTTCAGGTCTGCCAGGTCGAGACCGTCGATGGCGTGAAAGAGATCGTCTGCGGCGCGCCGAATGCGCGGGCGGGCCTGACCACCATCTACGCCCCCATCGGCGCCTATGTGCCCGGCCTGGGCGTGACCCTGGTCGAGAAGCCGGTGCGCGGGGTCGTGTCCAACGGCATGCTGTGCTCCGCCTCCGAGCTGGAGCTGGCGGATGAGAGCGATGGCATTCAGGAACTGCCGCCCGAGATCCCGGTGGGGACGCCGGTCGCCGGTCTGTTCGGTGCGGAACCTGTGATCGATTTCGAAGTCACGCCGAACCGGCCCGACTGGCTGGGCGTCGCCGGCATCGCGCGGGATCTCGCCGCCGCCAGCGTCGGCAAGCTGAAGCATTTCGACATCGCCGTGGTGCGCGGGGGCTTCCCGTCGCCGATCAGCGTGCGGTTGGAGGCGCCCGAGATGTGCCCGGTCTTCGCCGGTCGGGTGATCCGGGGCGTGAAGAACGGCCCGTCGCCGGCCTGGCTGCAAAAACGCCTGACCGCCATCGGCCTGCGCTCGATCAACCGCCTGGTCGATGTGACCAATCTGATCGCCTACGACCGCGCCCGGCCGTTGCACGTCTATGACGTGGCCAAGCTGGTCGGGACCGAGATCGTCGTGCGCGGCGGACAGGTCTCGGCCGGGACCGCCCATATCGAGGGCGGCGAGCATGAGCATCTGATCGCCCTGGACGGCAAGACCTATACGGCCGCCGTGACCGACTGCGTCATCGCCGACGCCGGGGGCGAGCGTCCCATCGGCCTGGGCGGCGTCATGGGCGGCGAGTCGACCGGCTGCGACGAGACCACGACCGACGTCTTTATCGAAAGCGCCTGGTTCGACCCGCTGGTGATCGCCCAGACCGGCCGCGCGCTCGGCATCCATTCCGACGCCCAGTACCGGTTCGCGCGCGGCGTCGATCCGGTCTCGGTCACGCCGGGGCTGGAACTGGCCACCCGCCTGATCCTGGACCTGTGCGGCGGCGAGCCGTCCGAGATCGTCTTCGTCGGCGAACCCCCGGCCAGCCCGGCGCCCTTCGCCTTCGACCCCGCCTATGTGAAACGTCTCAGCGGCATGGATCTGGACGACGACCGGATCGGCACCATACTGGGCCAGCTCGGCTTCAAGGTCACCGCCGGCCCCGCCGATCAGGCCGAGCCCTGGACCGTGACCCCGCCGTCGTGGCGGCGCGACGTCGAAGGGCGCGCGGACTTGGTCGAGGAAGTGGCGCGGATCGAGGGCTTCGACAACCTGCCCGACACGCCCCTGCCCGAAGTCGCCCGGCCCGCCGGCGGGGTGTTGAGCCCCCGCCAGGCCCGCGTCCGCACGGCGCGTCGCGCCCTGGCCGCCCTGGGCTATGCCGAGGCCGTCACCTGGTCCTTCACCAAGCAATCCACGGCGGCCCTGTTCGGCGGCGGGGATGACCGGCTGGTGCTGGAGAACCCCATCGCGGCTGATCTGGACTGCATGCGGCCCTCGGCCCTGCCGAACCTGATCCAGGCGGCGGCGCGCAACGCCGCGCGCGGTTTCGCCGACGCCGCCCTGTTCGAGATCGGCCCCATCTATCTGGGCGACGGTCCCAAGGATCAGCGGACGGTCATCGCCGGCCTGGTCGCGCCCCATGCCGCCCGGCACTGGGCCGGCGCCGGAGAGGACGCCCTGTTCGCCCTGAAGGCCGATCTGACCACCCTGCTGGAAGAGATCGGCGCCCCGGTCGCCTCGCTGCAACTGGCCCAGGGTCAGAACCGCGACTGGTGGCATCCCGGCCGTTCGGCCCGGCTGCAACTGGGCCCCAAGAATGTGATGGTCGAATTCGGCGAACTGCACCCGCGCGTGCTGAAGGCCCTGGACGCGGACGGTCCGATGCTGGGCTTCGAGATCGTGCTGGACGCTGTGCCCGAGCCGCGCGGCAAGTCGGGCAAGGCGCGGGGATCTGCCGACCTGTCGGCCTTCATGCCCCTGACCCGCGACTTCGCCTTCGTGGTCGAGGACGCCAAGCCGGTGGGCGATCTGGTTCGCGCCGCCGCCGGCGCCGACAAGGCCCTGATCGCCGATGTCCGGGTGTTCGACGTCTATCGCGGCAAGGGCGTGGAGGAGGGCTTCAAGTCCGTCGCCCTGGAAGTGGTGATCCAACCCCGCGAGGCGACCTTGGCCGAGGCCGAGATCGAGGCTCTGACCGCCAAGATCGTGGCGGCGGTGGAGAAGCAGGGCGGCAAGCTGCGAGGCTGATTGAGTCTCCCTCTCCCCTTGCGGGAGAGGGAGACCGCGCACGGCGGCGAAGCCGTCGTTCTGGCGCGGTCGGGCGAGGGGTCACGCAGGCGGCGGGGAGCGACCCCTCATCCGACCTCGCTCCGCTCGGCCACCTTCTCCCGCAAGGGGAGAAGGAAGCGCTACAGCGCCCCGTAAGCCCCCGTTAACCTTGAAGCCGCAAGGCTGCCGCAAAGGTCGGGGACTCTGTTACAAACCCGGCGAACCTGCCGGCTGTCCTCTCGCCGTTCTCGGAGCGCCCCCATGCATCGCCGCCAACTGATCCTTTCCGGCCTGGCCACCGCCGCCGGCGCCTCGTCGATGGGCGCCTGCGCTACCGCGCCCGCCAATCCCAACTATCCGATCCAGTCGGACAACCAGGCCCAGTCCTACAGCTTCGACGAACTGGTCGCGGCGGGGTCCAAGGAGTTGGGGATCGCGGCCGAGGCCGTGGGCGGCGCCATCGAACGGATCTTCGCCGATCAGGGCGACCGGCCGACCGCCTATATCGCGGGCGAAGAGGGCTCGGGCGCGGTCGTGGTGGGCGCGCGCTATGGCCGCGGCGCCCTGCACATGAAGGACCTGTCGGCCTCGCAGGAGGTCTTCTGGCAGGGGGCTTCGGTGGGTTGGGACTGGGGCGGCAACGCCAGCCGGGTCTTCACCCTGGTCTATGGCCTGTACCACCCCGACATGATCTATCGCCGCTACCCTGGCGTTGAGGGTACGGCCTATCTGATCGCCGGCCTGGGTGTGAACTATCAGCAGGCGGACGGCATCGTGCTGGCGCCGATCCGCACCGGCGTCGGCCTGCGTCTGGGCGCCAATGTCGGCACCATGAGCTACAGCCGCCAGCGCAACCTGCTGCCGTTCTAATCTGAGAGATCCGTCCGGGCCTCGCGGCCCGGACGGTGATCCTCAGGCCGCGCAGGCCTCGAACCCGGCTCGCAGCGCGGCCTCGTCCAGCTCGCGGCCGATGAAGACCGCGCGGCTCCAGCGGCGTTCGCTCTCGCCCCATTCGCGTTGCAGGTCGCCCTCCAGGATCATGTGGACGGCCTGGAAGACCAGGCGGCGGTTCTCGCCCTGGACGTCGATGATGCCCTTGGCGCGCAAGATGTTCTGACCCTGTTCGCCGAGCAGCCGGTCCAGCCAGGCGGTGAATTTCGCCCCGTCCAGCGGCCGGTCCAGCGAGAGGGAAATCCCCTTGATGTCGTCCTGGTGGGCGTGGCCGCGCGCGCCATGGGTGTGCGCGCCGTGGGCGTGGTCGTGATGATCATGGTCATGCCCGTGGTCATGGTCATGGTCATGATGATGGTGGTCGTGGCCGCAATGCTCGTCGTGGACATGACCATCGGCGCCGTGGGGCGGGTTCACGAAGTCCGGCTTGACCTCCAGAATACGATCCAGGTCGAAGGCGTGCAGCCCCAACACCTGGTCCAGCGGCACGTTCGAGCGTTCGGCCCGGACGATGGGGGCCAGAGGGTTCAGCGACCGCAGCCGGGCCTCGACCGCGTCCAGCTCTTCGGGCGTGGCCAGATCGACCTTGTTCAGGATGATGCGGTCGGCGAAGGCCACCTGTTCGCGGGCCTCTTTTGAGTCGTCCAGCCGCGCCATCACATGTTTGGCGTCGACCAGGGTGGTGACGCTGTCCAGCTGGGTCTTGGCCTTGACGTCCTCGTCGACGAAGAAGGTCTGGGCCACCGGACCGGGATCGGCCAGGCCCGTGGTCTCGACGATGATGGCGTCGAAGGCGGGCTTGCCGGGGCGCTGGCGCTTCATCAGGCCGGCGACCACGCGGATCAGGTCGCCGCGCACCGTGCAGCAGACGCAGCCGTTGTTCATCTCGAACACGTCCTCGTCGGCGCCGACCACCAGGTCGTTGTCGATGCCGATCTCGCCGAACTCGTTGACGATGACGGCGTACCGCTTGCCGTGATCCTCGGTCAGGATCCGGTTCAGCAGGGTGGTCTTGCCCGCGCCGAGATAGCCGGTCAGGACGGTGACGGGGATCTTGCCAGTTGCGGCGGTCGAAACGGGGGCGGCGAGGGTGTCGGTCATAGGCCGCTAGATGGCGGCTGACGTCCCGTTTGGAAAGAGGGGGCGGTTAGGCCTTCTTCACGAACTCGACGCGCAGGACGAGGCCGCGCACCTTGTCGACATTGGCCTCGATCTCGTCGGTGTCGCCGGTCAGACGGATGTTCTTGACCAAGGTGCCGCGCTTCAGCGTCACGCCGCCCGAGCCCTTGACCTTCAAATCCTTGATCAGGGTCACGCTGTCGCCGTCGGCCAGGATGTTGCCGTTCGAGTCTTTGGTCACGTCTTCGGTCATGGCGAAGCTTCTAGCGACCGATGCCAGACGCGTCACGCAATATCCGCACTTCCGATGTGGATATGAGCGGTGTCGCGGGCTCAAGTAGCGCGAAGCGCGATAGCCCGAACAGGGAACCGACGCCGTCAGGCGTCCGGGACGTTGGCGTCCAGTTCGTCCAGCCAGACCCGCGCATTGCCGTCCGACGGGGCGCGCCAGTCGCCGCGTGGGGACAGGGAGCCGCCGGTCACCACCTTCGGGCCGTTCGGCAGGGCCGAGCGTTTGAACTGGGCGGTCTGGAAGAAGCGGATCAGGAATTTCCGAAGCCAGGCCTTGATGGTCGCCAGGTCGTATTCGACCTTTTCGTCATCCGGGGTGTTCGCGGGCCAATGCCCGGCGCCGGCGTCGCCCCAGGCCTGGTGCGCCAGGAAGGCGACCTTGGACGGCTTCAGGCCGAAGCGGCTGATGTAGAACAGGAAGAAGTCGTTCAGCGCATAGGGGCCGACCGTGCCTTCGGTAGACTGGATCACGCCGTCCCTGGCCGGGACCAGTTCGGGCGAGATCTCGGTGTCCAGGATGGCGTGCAGGGTCGGGGTCGCCTCGGCGCCGACCAGTTCGCGCGCGGCCACCCAGCGGATCAGGTGGCGGATCAGGGTCTTCGCCACCCCGCCGTTGACGTTGTAGTGGCTCATATGGTCGCCGACGCCATAGGTGGCCCAGCCCAGGGCCAGTTCCGACAGGTCGCCGGTGCCCAGGACGAAGGCCCGGTTCTGGTTGGCCAGCCGGAACAGATAATCGGTCCGTAGCCCCGCCTGCACATTCTCGAAGGTGATGTCGTGGACCGGTTCGCCCGCCGCATAGGGGTGGCCGATGTCCTTGAACATCTGTTCGGCGGCGGGGCGGATGTCGATCTCGGCCCCGGTGACGCCCAGGGCCTTCATCAGGGCCCAGGCGTTGGACTTGGTCCCGTCCGAGGTTGCGAAGCCCGGCATGGTGAAGCCCAGGATGTTGGTGCGTGGCAGGTTCAGCCGGTCAAAGGCGCGGCAGGCGACCAGCAGGGCCTGGGTCGAATCCAGCCCGCCCGACACGCCGATCACCAGACGTTCGCCGTTCGTCGCCGCCATCCGACGCATCAGGCCCTGGACCTGGATGTTGAAGGCCTCGTAGCAGTCCTGGTCCAGCCGCCCGGCGTCGTCCGGCACGAAGGGGAAACGGTCCAGCGGGCGGATCAGCTCGCTCTCGACCGCATCCTCGCGCGCCATGAAGGGCACGACCGTCGCCGCCTCGCCCTCGACCCGCGCGCATTCGGCGAAAGTGCCGTTTCTCAGGCGGTCCAGTCCGATCCGGTCCACGTCGACATCGGCGAGGGTCAGGTGGTTCTCCAGGGCGAACCGCTCGCCTTCGGCCAGTTTCGACCCCAGTTCGTGGATGGTCGCCTGCCCGTCCCAGGCCAGGTCGGTCGTGCTTTCGCCCCAGCCCGAGGCGGTGAAGACATAGGCCGACAGGGTGCGGGCCGAATGGCTGGCGCTGAGCATGGCGCGCTCGTCAGCCTTGCCGATGACGATGTTGGAGGCCGACAGGTTCAGCAGGATTCGCGCGCCCGCCAGGGCCGCGCGGGTCGAGGGGGGCAGGGGCGCCCAATAGTCCTCGCAGATTTCGACCGCGAAGACGAAGCCCGGCCGGTTGACCGCCTCGAACACCAGGCCGGGGGCGAAGTCCACCGTCTCGCCGTTCAGCCGGACCACGTCCTCGGCGCGGGCCGCCGCCGGGGCGAACCAGCGTTTCTCGTAATATTCCCGGTAGTTGGGCAGATAGGTCTTGGGCACGACGCCCAGAACCTCGCCCGCGCCCATCACCACGGCGCAGTTGTACAGGGCGTCGCCGTTGCGGATCGGCGCGCCGACCACCGCCACCAGATCATGCTCGCCCGTCGCCTGGGCGATGACCGCGATCTGGCGTTCCACTTCTTCCAGCAGCGCGGCCTGCATATGCAGGTCGTCGATGGCGTAGGCCGACAGCGACAGTTCGGGGAAGACCATCAGGTCCACGCCCTGATCGGCGGCCTGACGGATCAGGGCCAGGTGCTCCTCGGCGTTGGCCCTGGGGTCGCCCACATGGCTGATCGGGGTCGCCGCCGCCACGCGCACGAAACCGTGGGTCTTGGGAGAATGGAACAGGGTGGTGTCGGCCATAGGATCGTCCGCTATCCCGGCGCGCGCCGGTCGTCGATCTCCATATAGGCCCGAAAGATGAAGGGAGAGAATCCTCTCCCGTCTCTCAGCGTCAGCCGCCCATGGCCACGAAGGGACCATTGAGGAACTTCGGCTTGCCGTAGGTCAGGCGCTGGCCGTCGTCGGCCAGGACGCGGCCGCCGGCCGCCTCCAGCACGGCCTGACCGGCCGCCGTATCCCATTCGGAGGTCGGGCCCGAGCGGGGATAGGCGTCGAACCGACCCTCGGCGATCAGGCAGAACTTCAGCGACGAGTCCGTGCCCTGCCAGCGGGTGCAGCCGTGGCGGGCGGCCAGGCGCGCGGCCTCTTCGTCGGAGACGCTGTGGCTCAGCAGGGCCATGCCCTCCTGCGGGCGGTCGCGCACCTTGATCGGCCGCCATTCGGCGCCGGCGTGGGCCTCGCCCTGCTGCTGCTCGCCGAACTGGCGGCGGAAGGCGCCCGCGCCGGGGATGTCGGTGCGCCAGGTGGTGCCCGTCGCGGGGGCTGTGACCACGCCCGCCACCGGATAGCCGGCGTGCATCAGGGCGATATTGACGGTGAAGGCCTCGCCGCCGCGCACGAATCCCTTGGTGCCGTCCAGCGGGTCGATCAGCCAGAACCAGTCGTCGGCGGAAGCCGGGGCGCCGTTCGCGGCCACGGCTTCCTCGGCCACCGTCTGGACGCCGGGATAGAGGGCGGCCAGCCGTTCGAGGATCAGGGCCTCAGCGGCGCGGTCAGCCTGGGTGACGGGGCTGTCGTCCGACTTGGTTTCGACAGCGGTGTCGTTGCGCCAGAAGGGCAGGATGACGCGCGCGGCGTCTTCGGCGATCTCGGCGATGGCCAAGGCCAGGGCGCCGGATTCGAGGTCTTGGGACAGGGTGTTGGTGGGGGAGGTCGTCATTAGGCGCTCGATAGACCATCACGGCGGTTCCATGAACCGGCAAATCACGTCAGCCTCGCGCGCGACACGAACTGTGACCTGAACGCCGACGAGAGTATGCTCGACTCCATGAATTCGACCGCCGCCGCCAAAGCCCCGCTGGACCTGCCCGTCGACGGAACTGAGCTGGCCACCTACATCGCCGCCAAGCTGTGCCACGACTTCATCAGCCCATCGGGCGCGATCGTTTCGGGCCTGGACCTGATGCGCGATCCCACGGCCCAGGACATGCGCGAGGACGCCCTGTCCCTGATCGAGCAAAGCGCCCGCAAGATGGTCTCCCTGGTGCATTTCGCCCGGGTGGCGTTCGGCGCCGCGACGACCAGCGAACGGTTCAACGCCCGCGAGCTTCAATCCCTGGTCGCCGCCATGACCGAGGGCGGCCGCGCGTCGCTGGACTGGCGGATCGTCGAGGGCGAGTTCTCCAAGCCCCAGGCGCGGGCCTTGATCAATCTGGCTTATCTGACCGTCGGCGCCCTGCCGATGGGCGGCAATGCGGTGATCCAGTCGCATGTCGAAGGCGGCGCCTTGGTTTTCGAGGGTTTCGCCGAGGGCGCGCGCGCAAGGCTGAAGCCTGAGGCGGTCACGGGCCTGGCCGGAGAGCGGCTGACGGAAGGTCTGGCGGGCCAGTGGATTCAGCCCTATTGGTTGTGGCTGACCGTCGTTCAGGCGGGCGGCGACCTGCAGACGACGGTCGAGGAAGGGCGGGTTTCTCTGATCGCGAGAATGCCGCTCTGAGGCGTTTCCAAACGACTCGTTAACTGGAATCGGGCGATGGTGCGGGACGCGTGACTTCTGTCGGAAGCCCAGCGCCCCTGGGGAGCCTCGCCTTGGATTTCAAAACCTGCCTCATCGTCGACGACAGCCGGATCATCCGCAAGGTGGCCCGCCGAATCGTCGAGGGTCTGGACTATGAAGTCGATGAGGCTGCGGACGGCGCCGAGGCCCTGGCCTATTGCACCGGCGTCATGCCCGATCTGCTGCTGATCGACTGGAACATGCCCGTGATGGACGGGCTGACCTTCCTACGCCGCCTGCGCGCCATGCCGGGCGGCGACAGGCCTAAGGTCCTGTTCTGCACCATTGAGACCCGACCCGAACGGATCGCCGAGGCCCTGGCCGCCGGGGCCGACGACTATGTGATGAAGCCGTTCGACGGCGAGATCCTGCAATCCAAATTGACGGAGGTCGGTGCGATCGCGGCATGACCCCCGAGGACTTCGACAGACTCCAAGGACTTTTGGCTACCCGCGCCGGCTATCGGCTGACGCGGGATCGCATCCACTTGGCCGAACACCGGCTGGGCCCGATCGCGCGCCGCGAAGGCTATGCCAATGTCGAGGCCCTGCTGACCAATCTCTGGGCCAATCCGGTCGCCTCCCTGGGCTGGGCCGTGATCGAGGCTCTGCTGAACGTAGAGACCTGGTTTCGCCGTGACCGTGCGCCCTTCGCAGTGCTTGAGAACGAGCTGCTGCCGGCCCTGAGCCGGGCGCGGCCCGGCGGCCGGGTCAGCGTCTGGTCTGCCGGCTGCTCGACGGGCCAGGAAGCCTGGTCCATCGCCATGGCCGGTCTGGACGCCGGAGTCGCCGTGGATCTGGTCGCCACCGATCTTTCCCAGCGTGCGATCGAGAAGGCGCGGTCCGGTCTCTATACGGGTTTCGAGATTCAGCGGGGCCTGACCGCCCATACCATGCTGCGCTGGTTCGAGCCGGCCGAGGACAACTGGCGGGTCCGTGACGAACTGGCCGACAGAGTGCGCTTCGCCCGCGCCAATCTGCTGGACGAGCCGGCGGACGAGGCCCGTTTCGACGTCATCTTCTGCCGCAATGTGCTGGCTGACATGGAGCCGTCGCGCAGGGCCCGCGTGCTGGACGGGCTGGAACGCAGGCTGGTCGACGACGGCTGCCTGTTCCTGGGCCTGAACGAACAGCTGGAAGGCGAAACCGTCGCCTTCCGCCCCGTCAGCGGCCGCCAGGGCCTGTACGTCAAATCACCCTCAGCCCTGCGCCGCGCCGCTTAGCGACCGGCGGCGGGCGTCTCAGCCCGCGTGCAGTTCCTGTTTCACCCTTTCCGCCAGGGTCTTGATGTCCAGCGGCTTGGGCAGGAAGGAGACGCCGACCTCGTCCTGAAGCAGGTCCGAGAAGTCGCTTTCGGCATAGCCCGAGATGAACATGACCGGGGCGTCGCCCAGGTATTTGCGCGCCTTCTTCAGCAGGGACGGTCCGTCAAGGCCGGGCATGATGACGTCGGAGATCATCATGTCGATCTGGCCCGCGTATTCCTCGGCCAGGATCAGGGCCTCCTCGCCGTCGGCGGCCTCGATCACCTCATAGCCGCGCTGGCGCAACAGGCGGGCGGCGATGCCGCGCACCGCATCCTCGTCCTCGACGAACAGGATGCGGCCGGCGCCCGACAGGTCGCGCGGCGCCTTGACCTTGACCTCGACCGGCTGGACCTCTGCCAGTTCCGCCTCGCCCGCCGCAGGCAGGAAGATGCGGAAGGCGGCGCCCATGCTCATGCCGTGGGGGCCTTCGATATTGCTGACCGAGATATGGCCGCCGGCCTGTTGCGCGATGCCGTAGACGGTGGCCAGGCCCATGCCGGTGCCCTCGTTCACCGCCTTGGTAGTGAAGAAAGGTTCGAAGATCTTGTCCACCAGTTCGGGCGGCACGCCGGGCCCGGTGTCGGACACCTCGATCAGGGCGACCTCGTCGGTCGGTGCGTCAGGCCAACCCAGCTGGCGGGCCTCGTTCCCGGTCAGGCGGCGTGTGGTGATGGTGACGACCGCGTCGCCGGGCTCGACCACGCCGCGCATGGCGTCGCGGGCATTGACGGCCAGGTTCATGACCGCCGTCTCCAGCTGGCTCTTGTCGGCCAGCACCACCGGCAGGTCGCGGCCGTAGTCGGTTTCCAGCCGCACGTCCTCACGCAGCAGACGGCGCAGCAGGACGGCGAACTCGCCGACCAGTTCGCCGAGGTCCAGACGTTCGCGCCGGACGGTGGACTTGCGCGAGAAGGCCAGAAGCTTGCGCACCAGGTCGGCGGCGCGGATAGCGGTCTGGCGGATTTCGTTCAGCCCCTCATACGAGGGATCGCCGACCGGATGCCGCTCCAGCAGGCCGGACAGCTGCAACTGGATGGCCGTCAGCAGATTGTTGAAATCGTGCGCCACGCCCCCGGCCAGCTGGCCCACGGCCTGCATCTTCTGGGCCTGGGACAGCTGCAGCTCCATCGACTTCTGCGCCGAGACGTCGAACAGCCAGATGCGTTTGCGCTCGCCTTCCGGCGCCACATAGAGGTGCAGCATCTTGTCGGGATAGGCTCGGGCGACCAGTTCGATGGGGCCGGACGAACCGGCCGCCAGCTTCACCCGGGCCTCGGCCAGGCCCATCGGCTCGAACAGATGGCCGAAGGCGGCGTCGCGGGCCGCGCCGGGACCGGTCAGGACAGCCAGGGCGGCGTTGGCCTCTTGCGCGCGGCCGGCGAACAGGTCGGCGCCGTCGATAACGGCCGAGCCGAACGGGGCGCCGGCGGCCATGGCGCGGGATTCGCCCGCCGCAGCGCCGTTCGTCGGCGCGGTAGCCGCGACCGGCACGGGCAGGACGGCCTCAGGCGCGACGCGCAGCAGGAAGCGGTTGTCGCCGGCCTTGCCGATCACGACCTCGACCTCGCGCTCTCCGATCTGGACGATGGCGTGGCCGGGCTCGCCTCGACGCGCCTGGGCGAAGGCCATGTACAGGGCCTGGGCCGACTTGCCGCGTGGCAGGGCGGTGATGGTGCCGTTGGCCTGGGCCCAGGCGCCGTTGAAGGCCAGCACCTGCCCCGTCTCCCACACCAGGGCCGCCGGCTCGGCCATGGCGTCCAGCATGTCGACGGCGACGTCGCTGGACGGCTTGACGGTTTCGGCGCGGCGGAAGCCGAACAGGCCGATCAGGGCGATCAGACCCGCCGTCACCAGCAGGATCATCCCCGGCGCCGACATCGGATTGGCCTTGAAGGCCGGATAGGCCAGGGCGGCGATGGCCACGACGACGCCGAACGCCGTCGCGACGGCGAGCAGGTCGAACGGAAGACGACGGGTGGACTTCATGCGGCCTCGCGAATCAGTGGTCTGAATCATACCCCCAAATCGGGCCTGGGGCCTTACTGGGTCTTACCGGCGTTTCCGGGACTGGAAGACGAAGCCGATGATCTTGGCGGCGGCTTCGAAATGTTCCTTGGGAATGACGGCGTCGATCTCGACCGAGGCGTAGAGGGCGCGGGCCAGCGGCACGTTCTCGACGATCGGCACATTGTGTTCCTTGGCCACTTCGCGGATCCGCAGCGCCAGGGCGTCGACGCCCTTGGCCACACACACCGGCGCCCCGTCACCCTCGCTGGGTTCGTAGCGCAGGGCCACCGAATAGTGGGTCGGGTTGGTGACGATGACCGTGGCCTTGGGCACATTGGCCATCATCCGCTGGCGGCTGCGTTGCATGCGGATCTGCTTCAGCTTGGCCTTTACGTGAGGGTCGCCTTCGGACTGTTTGTAGTCTTCTTTCAGCTCTTCCTTGGTCATCCGCATCCGCTTGGCGAAGCGCATCTTTTGCCAGATGAAGTCGGCCCCGGCCGTCGCGCCCAGAAGGATGATGGCCGCGATAATCAAGGCTAGGCTCATGTCCCGCGCCAGCGGCAGCAAGGCGGCGGGGCTCAGCGTCACCATGTTTTCGAACTCGCGAACATGGGGCTTCAGCACCATCCAGCAGACGACGCAGACCGCGATCAGCTTCAGGAAGGTCTTGACGAACTGCATCAGACCGTCGGGTCCGAAAATCCGCTTGAAGCCCGACATCGGGTTCACCGCCGACCATTGCGGCTTCAGCTTTTCGGCTGTGAATATCAGGCCCGACTGAGCCAGATGTCCGCCCGCGCCGCCCAGAATGGTCGCCAGCATCACCGCCCCCAGAAAGGGGGTCATGGCCCACAGGGCTTTGGCCAGGATCTGCGTCCCGGCGCCGGAATCCAGCATGCCCAGCATCTGGTGCGGCTGGGCGATGAAGGGCAGCAGCTGTTGCGCCATCGACCCGGCGAACCATCCCCCGGATCCCAGGACTACGGCCGCCGCCCCGGCCAGGGACAGAACCTGTCCGACGTCCTGGGACTTGGCGACGTCGCCTTTCTTGCGCGCTTCCTCGAGTTTTCGAGGGGTGGCGTCTTCTGTTTTCGACTCGGGGTCGGTGTCGTCAGCCACCCGCCCCTCCCCCGAAGGCGCCGGCCGCGAACACCTCGGCGAGGCGGCGGTAGCGGTCGATGAAGACGGTGCCCAGGGCGCCCAGGCTGAGCGCGAAGATCGACAGGCCCAGGATGACGCTCAGAGGCGCGGCGGCGAAATAGACCTGGAACGAGGGCATGACCCGCGCAATCAGGCCCGAGGCCAGGTTGAAGATCAGGGCGAACACCAGAACCGGCGCCGACAGCTGCACCCCCAGCAGAAAGCTGTCGCCCAAGGTCCGCACCGCCATTTCGGTGAAGTCGCTCATGATCAGGGGCTTGGCCGGGGCAATCAGTTCGTAGGAGCCGACCATGCCGGCGATGAACAGATGATCGGTGTTGGTGGCGAAAATCAGCGTCACCCCGAACAGCATCAGGAACGAGGAGATGGTCGATCCGGGCGCGGCCTGGAGGGGGTTGGCGGTCTGGGCGAAGCTGAGGGTGGTCTGAAGCGACACGATCTCGCCCGCCGTCGTGAGGGCGGTCAGGAACATCCGCAGCAGCATGCCGATCATCAGGCCGACGACCACTTCGCGGATGATCCATCCGGCCATGCCGCCTACGGTTTCGGGCAGGCCCGGCAGAGTTCCGCGCACCACCGGCCACAGGGCCAGGCTGATGACCAGGGCCAGGGACAGGCGTACGCGCGGCGGGACATAGGTCTCGCCGAAGCCGGGGATGACCATCAGCATCGCCCCGATCCGGGCGAAGATCAGCCCGCCGGCCCAGACCTGATCGGCGGTGGCGTAGGCCTCCACCCGTCTACATGCCCGCGATGCGGGCCGCGATCTGGCGCATGAAGCCGCCCAGCAGAGCGCCCATCAGCGGCAGGAACAGCAACAGGGAGACGAAGATGGCGATGATCTTGGGCGCATAGATCAGGGTCTGTTCCTGGATCTGCGTCAGGGCCTGGAACAGGCCGATCACCACGCCGACGACCAGGCCGACCAGCAAGACCGGCAGGCACAGCTGGATCGTCAGCCAGATGGCGTCGCGCCCCACATCCAGAACTTCCGCGCCGTTCATCGCCACAGGCTCCCGCAAATCACTGGGCAGAAAATGCCGGGAAGATGGTTAACGGGAGAATAACCAAGTTGAAGGAAGCGGCGGCCCTGGCTTTCTCCGCCGCCCTGAAGCCGTCAATCCGAGCGCGGTCAGTCCAGCGGCTGCGGCCGCGTCACGACGGGGGCGTCCGGGTCCGTCTGGGTCGGGCGAGCGGCGGTCGGCGCGGGGACTATCACAACCTGGGGCGGCTGAGCGGTCGTCGGCGCAGGTTGGGACGGCGTGGCGACGGTCGGAGCAGGGGGCGGGGCGGGCTGGGTCGTCGGTGGCGTTTGCGTTCTGTTTGGAGCGCTCGTCGGGTTGGGAGCCGACGCCGTCGGCCGGGGCGTCGCGGCGCCGGCCGCGGCGGTTTCGACCGCCGCCGACTCGACGGGCGGGGCGGGCGGAGGCGTCTCGGCGACCGGCGTGATAGGGGCGGGGGCCGTAGCCGCCGGCGCAGCGGCGGGTGCGGCGTTCAGCGGCGCTGCAGGCTCGGGCGCGGCACGCAGCGCGAACCACAGGCCGCCGCCGACGATCAGGGCGGCTGCCGCGCCTAAACCGATATAGGCCGGCAGTCGGGAGGCCCTTCGGGTCGGGCGGGCGATGCCGGGCGATACCACAGGGGCGGGTTCGGGCTTCTCAACAACTGGGGCGCTCGCCGGGACGGGCGGCGTGGGGTCTGCCGCTCCCTGGGGCGCAGGCGTCGGCGCGGGCTCCGGCGCTGCGCTGGGCAGGGGACGCACCGTCAGATCGACATCGGCCGCCGCCTGAACGGCGGGCTTGGGCGGGACGGTGGACGGCGTCGGCAGGGGGGCGGATGCGGGGCGAGCCTGGGGGATCAACGAGCCGCTCAGTATTCCGGCGCCGGGGCGCGGCGCTGGCGTCGCCCGACGGGCTTGCGCCCGCTGCGGTTGCGCCGCTTGAGCTTGACCCAACGGCGTCTTCAACGGCGGCCGATTGGGAATCCGATCCAGCGGGTTGGGCGCGACCGGCACAGGGCCGACATGGAAGGTGGTCGTGGGCATCCGGCCCCAGGTCACCTGTTTGCGCTGGAACGGCTCCGGCGTCGACCCCGCGGGTGCGGTCGGTTCAGTCGGGCTCTTGGCGTCGTCGGACATGCTACTCTACTCGCAGGCGATCTAGCCGGTTTCGTGACGGCTCTGGCGGAGCGTCAGGTCGTGTTCGTCAGGCCTTCAGTCGATAACCGGTCTTGAACATCCACATGACCACGGCCAGGCACAGGGCGAAGAAGCCCAGGGTCGCGGCCACGCTGATCCCGATCGCCACGTCGCCCGCGCCGTAGAAGGTCCAGCGGAAGCCCGAGATCAGATAGACTACCGGGTTGAACAGGGCGACCGTGCGCCAGCCCTCGGGCAGCATGTCGATCGAATAGAAGGATCCGCCCAGGAAGGTCAGGGGCGTCACGATCAGCATCGGAATGAAGTTCAGCTGTTCGAAACTCCCGGCCCAGATACCGATGATGAAACCGAACAGGCTGAAGGTCACCGAGATCAGCACCAGCATGGCCAGCATCATGACCGGGTGCAGCACCTGCAGCGGGACGAACAGGGCCGCGGTCGCCAGGATGATCAGGCCCAGCACAGCCGACTTGGTCGCCGCCGCTCCGACATAGGCCAGCACCACCTCCAGCGACGACACCGGCGCCGACAGGATCTCGTAGATGGTGCCGGTGAATTTCGGGAAATAGATGCCGAAAGAGGCGTTGAAGATCGACTGGGTGAACAGGCTCAGCATGATCAAGCCCGGCACGATGAAGACGCCGTAGGCGACGCCGTCGACCGCCTCCATCCGACCGCCGATCGCGCTGCCGAAGACGACAAAATACAGGGCGGTGGTGATCACCGGCGTGACCACGCTCTGCCACAGGGTGCGCAGGGCCCGCGCCATCTCGAACCGATAGATGGCCCAGACGCCATGTCCGTTGAAGTTCATCAGGCGGCCTCCCCGTCGCGGTGGACCAGGCTGACGAAAATGTCTTCCAGCGAGCTCTGGCGGGTGTTCAGATCCTTGAAGCCGATGTTCAGCCGTTCCAGCCGGCGGATCAGCGACGGCACGCCGGTGTCGTCGGCCTGGGCGTCGAAACTGTATTCCAGCTCGCCCCCGTCTGCGTTCAACGTCAGGTCCCAGTCCGACAGTTCAGCCGGCAGGGCGGCCAGTGGTTCGATCAGGTTCAGGGTCAGGGTCTTCTTGCCCAGCTTCTTCATCAGGGCGGTCTTTTCCTCGACCAGGATCAGTTCGCCCTTCAGGATCACGCCCACCCGATCAGCCATCTCCTCGGCCTCTTCGATATAGTGGGTGGTCAATATGATGGTGACGCCGCGCTCGCGCAGTTTGCGGACCATGGCCCACATGTCACGGCGCAGCTCGACATCAACCCCGGCGGTGGGTTCGTCCAGGAACAGGATGTCCGGCTCGTGGCTCAGGGCCTTGGCGATCATCACGCGGCGCTTCATCCCGCCCGACAGGGTCATGATCTTGGCGTCGCGCTTGTCCCACAGCGACAGGTCTTTCAGGATCTGCTCAATCAGGGCCGGGTTGCCCGGCTTGCCGAACAGGCCCCGGCTGAAGGTGACGGTGGCCAGGACGGTCTCGAAGGCGTCGGTGGTCAGCTCCTGCGGCACCAAGCCGATCTTGGTGCGGGCGGCGCGGAAATCCTTGCGGATGTCGTGACCGTCGGCGACCACCGTCCCCGTCGTGGCGTTGACGATGCCGCAGACGATGGAGATCAGGGTGGTCTTTCCCGCCCCGTTTGGACCCAGCAGGGCGAAGATCTCGCCCTTTTCTATGGTCAGATCGACGCGTTTCAGCGCCTGAAGCCCGGACTTGTAGGTCTTGGTCAGGCCTTGGATCTCGATAACCGGCATCGGCGCTCCGTAATCCGAGACTCTCGCGCCCGGCGTCGTGGCGCGAATATGGCGTTCCGTCGTCCGGGCTCAAGGGGGGCGCACGTCGAGAAGCCGTTGTTAACCGAAAGCAGGCACGGTGTCGTCTTCGACGCCCTTTGACGGGAGCGCCCATTGTCCTCGCTGTCCGCCGCCCATCGCGCCGCCCTTCAGGCGGTGGTTCAGGCCGCGCCGGACGTCGCCCTGGCGAAGCTGGGCGCGGCCGTGCCCGCCTTGGGCGGAGACAAGGCGGCGGAATTGGCGGTCATGATCGTGCAGGAGGCGCGCGACCGCGCCCGCCGCGATACAGCCTTTGCGCCCGTGCTGCCCCTGTTCCAACCGCGATTGGACGCCACTCCGTCCCTGGTCTTCCCGTCCTTCCTTCTGGCGCGGATATGGCGCGAGGCCAAAAAGGACGAGGAGGCGCTTCTCAGTTTGCTGGACGGGGCCGGTCCCTCTCACGGGGAATGGACCCTGGTCGCGGACCGGCTGTGCGCCCATGCGGCGGCGGTGCTGCGGGATCGACCCGGCGAGGTCTGGCCGGAGTATCGCAAGCCCCAGGCGGACGCGCCGCCCGCGACCCCGACCGAACTGGCTGGCTGTTTCGACCTGGTCCCCCTGGCGCGCAGCGCCCTGCCGCGCCTGCCGGCTTGGCTGGAGCGACCCGACGCCAATCAGCTGGCGGGGCTAAGGCTGCTGATCCAGGACGCCATGGCGGTGTCCCCGGAGGGCGGGCGGCGGATGATCGACATCCTGTTCGCCCACGTCGCCGACGCAGAACGGATGCTTCGGGTCGTCACCCAAACCAGCCGGCTGGCCGACAGCGAGTTCGTTCTGAGCCATTCGGACATGGGGGTCTTCGTCGAACGCCTGCTGGCTTCGGTCCAGACGCGTGGTCAGCGGATCGCCGCCGCCCGGCCATTGCAGGACGAGACAGCCATGGCCGAGGTCGTCGCTGATGTGGCCTGGTGCGCCGGGGTTCTCGCCGAGATGGACCTGACCCTTCAGGTGCGGCCCGACTCCCCCTGGGGGCGGGCGGCGCGGATGTCGCGGGTCCAGGTCGTGGGCCAGCTCTCGGGCCTGATGAAGTCCACCTCAGTCGCCGTTCACGCCGCGCTGCCGATGAAGCGTCAGGTCATAACCGGTCGCATGACCCGCCAGTGTCCCTGGTTGGAGGCGCCGGCCAAGGGCGAACCCATCGAGGCGGCGGCGGCTCTGTTGTCGGCGGTCTCCAGCCTGCGCGGCGCGGCCAACACCTTCGGCTGCGAGGCGGACCGAATGGCGTTGAAGACCGAGCTGACCGACTATCTGTCCACCTGGGCTAATGAGGCGCTGGACAGCGTGGCGGACGGGGATGTCGAGGATCCGGACCAGGCCCTGCGGTTGATCGGGGTGGCCGCGCGCTTCCTGACCCTGCTCGATGCGCTGGAGGCGGCGCGGGCGGTGCGACGACGCGCCGCCGCCGCCGAGGCCCTGCGGGCGACGAGAGAGGCCTCGCCCGGCGTCGTCTGATGCGATAGACGGCGGGGATGATCGTCTTCTGGATAATGACCGGCCTGGCGGCGGCGATGGCCGGGCTGCTGGTGCTGACCGGGGCGCGACGCGGGGCCGATACGGCTGCGGCCGGCGAGGCCGAGATTGGCGGGCGGGAACTGGACGAACTGGATCGGCTGAAGGCGCGGGGTCTGCTGGACGAGGCGGCGCATGCTGCGGCTCGGGCCGAGGCGGGCCGCCGACTGCTGGTGGGGCCGGCCGTGACGGCGCCGGTCGTGGGGCGGCGTGACCGCGTCTGGGTGCTGGCCGGGATTGCGGCGGCGACGGCGGGGGCCCTGGCCCTCTATGTTGCGACGGGATCGCCCGGCTTGCCGGACCAGGAGTATGAGCGGCGGGTCGATGACTGGGCCGCCAATCTAGAGGGTCTTGAGCCGGCGCAGCTGGCGGCGGTGACGGCGCGGGTCGCGCGGGACAATCCCGAAGATCGTCAGGCCCTGGCCATGCTGGGCGCGGCCCGGTTCGCGGCCGACGACCCGTTGGGCGCCGCCTCGGCCTTTCGCCGGCTGATCGAACTGGAGCCGACCGACGCCCAAGCCTGGGCGCGGCTGGGCGAAAGCCTGGTGCGGGCCAATGACGGCCGGATCGGCGGCGACGCCGAGGCCGCCTTCCGCGAGGCGGTGCGGCTGGACCCGGACCAGTTGGGCGCGCGCTTCTTTCTGGGGCAGGCGGCGTTCGAGCGGGGCGATGCGGCGGCGACGCGCGCCCAGTGGACGCCGTTGATCGCCGCCCTGGACCCGGCCGATCCGCGTCGCCAGGATTTGGAACGCCGCCTGCCGAGGGCGCAATGACGCGTTGGCGCGGGGCGCAGGCCCCTATAGACGGAAAGAAAATTCCGTCGGGGAGCGGGACCGCAAACCCATGAGCTGGCTGCCGAAATCGCCGAAGGCGCGTCGTCGCCTGTGGGTCGTCGCGGCCGTGGCCCCGATCCTGGCCCTGGCGGTCGGCCTGTCGCTGTGGGCCATGCAGGACAGCGTGACCTTCTTCTATTCCCCGTCCGAGGCCACCGCCGACAAGGCGCCGGAGGGCCGCGACATTCGTCTGGGCGGCCTGGTCGAGACCGGCAGCGTGCAGAAATCCGGCGACGGCCTGGTCGTCTTCACCGTCACCGACAATATCGCTGCGACCCAGGTTCAGTATCACGGCGACCTGCCCGACCTGTTCCGCGAAGGCCAGGGGATTGTGGCCCAGGGATCGTTCGGCGCCGACCGGGTTTTCCACGCCAGCCAGGTCCTGGCCAAGCACGACGAAAACTATATGCCGCGCGAGGTCGCCGATCGGATCAAGGCCAAGGGCGAGTGGCGGCCGGAGACACAAGGGACCAAGCCCCTGTGATTGCTGAACTCGGGGCCTTCGCCCTCTCTCTGGCTCTGGCCCTGTCGATCCTGCAGACGGCCTTGTCGGCGGCGGGACGGGCCCGGCGCAGTCCCGTGCTGGCCGGCGCGGCGCAAGGCGCGGCCTTGGCGGCGGCGGGCGCGGTGGCTCTCAGTTTCGCGGCCCTGATCTACGCCTTCGTCGTCTCCGACTTCTCGGTCTCCAACGTCGCGGCCAACAGCCACACCGACAAGCCGATGCTGTACAAGGTCGCCGGCGCCTGGGGCAGTCACGAGGGGTCGCTGCTGCTGTGGTGCCTGGTCCTGACGGTCTTCGGCGGAGCCTTGGCTCGAGCCCGCGGCCTGCCGTTCGGGCTGAAGGCCTCGGCCGTGGCGACGCAAGGGGCGCTGGGCTCGCTGTTCCTGGCTTTCGCCGTCTTCACCTCCAGCCCCTTCACCCGCCTGAACCCGGCGCCCTTGCAGGGGGCGTCGCTGAATCCGCTGTTGCAGGATCCGGCCCTGGCCGTCCATCCGCCGCTGCTCTACGCGGGCTATGTCGGTTTCTCCGTCTGCTTCTCCCTGGCGGTCGCCGCCCTTATCGAGGGACGGGCCCAGACCGCCTTCTGGCCCGCCTGGGGCCGGTGGGTGCGGCCCTGGGCCCTGGCCAGCTGGGCCTTTCTGACCGTAGGCATCACCCTGGGCTCTTTCTGGGCCTATTATGAGCTGGGCTGGGGCGGCTGGTGGTTCTGGGATCCGGTTGAGAACGCCAGTTTCATGCCCTGGCTGGCGGGCGCGGCCCTGCTGCACAGCGCGGTGGTGACCGAACGGCGCGGGGCGCTCGCGGGGTGGACCGTCTTCCTGGCCCTGCTGGCCTTCAGCTTCTCCATGCTGGGCGCCTTCCTGGTGCGGTCGGGGGTGCTGACCAGCGTTCACGCCTTCGCCGTCGATCCCCAGCGCGGCCTGATGCTGCTGGCCATCCTGGGCCTCACGGCCGGCGCCGCCTTCGCCCTGTTCGCCTGGCGCGCGCCCCAGCTGAAGGGCGGCGGCCTGTTCGCCCCCGTAAGCCGCGAGGGCGCGCTGGTGCTGAACAATCTGTTCCTGACGGCGGCGGCGGCGACCGTCTTGCTGGGCACCCTCTATCCGTTGATCCTGGAGGCCGCGTCCGGCGCGACCATCTCGGTCGGCCCGCCCTATTTCGCCGCCACCTTCGTTCCGCTGATGACGGTCGCCTTCATCATCCTGCCGGCTGGTCCCTTGCTGGCGTGGAAACGCGGCGACCTGACCGGAGCCATGCAAAGGCTGACCGTCGCGGCGGGGCTGGCCCTGGTTTCGGCCCTGACCGCCTACGCCCTGTGGGAGCCCAGGAAGGCGCTGGCCGCCGCCGGGATCGGCCTGGGCGCCTGGCTGATCCTGGGTTCGCTGGCCGAGGTCGCCGAACGGGCGCGCCTGTTCCGCGCCTCGGGCGCCGAGACCCTGCGTCGCCTGAAAGGTTTGCCCCTGGGCGCCTGGGGCATGAGCCTGGCCCACCTGGGCCTGGGCGTCTTCATCCTGGGGGCGGTGGTTGAGACCGGCTTCAAGGCTGAGGCCGCGCGCGCCCTTTCCCTGGGTCAGAGCGTCTCCGCCGGTCCCTGGACCGTGACCCTGGATCAGGTTCGCGTGGTTGAGGGCCCGAACTATCTGGCGGAACAGGGCCGGCTGACCGTGCGGCCGTCCGACGACCGGGGCCGGGCGAAGACGGTGACGGCCGAGCGCCGCTTCTTCCCCGCCGGGGGGCAGACGACGACCGAGGTGGGCCTGGATTTCCGGGGGCCGGACGACGTCTATGTGGTGATGGGCGAGCGGGCGGGAACGCCCGAACAACCGGCCTGGGTGGTGCGCCTGTACTGGAACCCGTGGGCGCGGCTGATCTTCCTCGGGCCGATGATCATGGCGTTCGGGGGGCTTTTGTCCCTGCTGGACCGCCGGCTGCGTCTCGGCGTCGGGCCGCGTCGAAGGAAGACGGCGTGAGGCGGCTGTCGATCCTGCTCGCCGCGCCCGTCCTGGCGATCATGCTCACGGCGGCCGAGCCCCCGGCAGCGCCCGACCGACCGCTGAGCGACCCGGCCCAGGAGGCCCGCGCCCAGGCCCTGTTCAAGGACGTCCGCTGCGTCGTCTGCCAGCACGAGGCCATCGCCGACAGTCCGGCGGGCGTCGCCGGCGACATGCGCCGCCTGATCCGCGAGGAAATCGCGTCCGGCGCCTCCGACCAGGCGGTGCGCGACGACCTGGTGCGGCGGTTCGGCGACTATGTGCTGTTCACCCCGCCGGTAAGAGCCGGGACCTGGCTGCTGTGGTTCGGCCCCTTCGGACTGGTTGCGCTGGCCGCGCTGGTCCTGGCGCTGCGCGCACGCCGCCCGACGCCTGAGGCCGCGCCGCTTTCGCCGGACGAGGAACGGCGGCTGGACGAAGTTCTCCGAAATGAGAAGCTTCGCCGCGATCTGGACGCAACCTCGCCTCACGACGGGCGCTAGTCGAGATCATCCATCGAACGCCGGAATTGGCGTCAGGGCCGTTCGGCCTATATCAATCGCGAAGACGAGGCGGTTTCGCCCCGACAAAGGATCGCAAGGACCACGATGCTGAAGCGTAAAGAGTTCATTCTCGGGGCCGCGGCCGGCCTGACCCTCGCGGCGGCGGCGACTGCGGGCGGGGTCATCAACTGGCCCGGCGCCCATGCCGACCCCCAGGCTGTGAATCGGATCACCCCCGTCCCGGCCAACGGCGACAGCTTCTCGCCCCCGCCCGGCGCGCCCAACAGTTTCGCCAACATCTTCGAACAGGTCGCCCCCGCCGTCGTTCAGATCGATGTGACGGTCAAGGTCGATCAGCCCCAGGGTTCCTTCCAGATCCCCGGCCTGCCGTTCCAATTCGTTCCGCCCCAGGGCCGGGGCGGCGAAGGCGAGGACGCCGAGCCCCAGACGACCCAGGGCGCCGGTTCCGGCTTCTTCATCTCGCAGGACGGTTTCATCGTCACCAACAACCACGTCGTCGCAGACGCCACCGAGATCAAGGTCAAGATGTCGGACGGCCGTGAGCTTCCGGCACGGCTGGTGGGGCGCGACGAGGCGACGGACCTAGCGGTGATCAAGGTCGATGGCGACAACTTCAAATACGTCAGCTTTGAAGAGACGGCCGATCCGCGCGTCGGCGACTGGGTCATCGCCATCGGCAACCCGTTCGGCCTGGGCGGCACGGCGACCGCCGGCATTGTTTCGGCCAAGGCGCGCGACATCGGCGGACGCGAAAGTCCCTATACCGACTTCCTTCAGATCGATGCCGCCATCAACCGGGGCAATTCGGGCGGTCCGACCTTCGATGTCCACGGCCGGGTCATAGGCGTGAACTCCGCGATCCTTTCGCCCACGGGCTCATCGGTCGGCATCGGCTTCGCCATCCCCGCTGAAACGGCCAAGCGGATCACCACGCAATTGATGCGCGGCGAAACGATCGAGCGTGGCTATTTGGGCGTCCAGATCAGCACCCCGACCGCCGAGGAACTGGCGGCCCTGGGCCTGCCGGAAAATCAGAAGGGCGCTCTGGTGTCCAACGTAACGCCGGACGGCCCGGCGGATCGCGCCGGTCTGCGGTTCAGCGATCTGATTGTGTCCCTCAACGGCGAGACGATCGACACCTCGACCAAGCTGACGCGTATGGTCGGTTCCGCCAAGCCGGGCGACACCCTGCGGATGGAAGTGCTGCGCGACGGTCGCCGTCAAACCATCACGGCCCGGTCCACCAAGCGTCCGTCGGAGACCGAACTGAACAGCCAGGATGGAAGCAGCAGCGGCGGCGACGCGCCCAGCACGACGCCCGGCGCCTCGGCGACGGTTGAAGGCCTTACCGTCGCGCCGCTGACGCCGGCGCTGCGTCAGCGTCTTGGCGCACCCGCCTCCGTGGAGGGGTTGGCGATCACTGGCGTCGCCAACGGCGTTGATCCGCGGCTGTCGCAGGGCGTGGTGATCCAGCAGGTCCAGAACACCCCGGTCCGAACGGTCGAGGAGTTCCGGAACGCCGTCAACGCGGTCAGGGCTTCGGGCCGGCCGGGCGCCTATCTGCTGATTTGGGCGCGGGGCGCGGGGAATGTGCCCTATGTCCTGGAGCTTAAGAAAGCTGACTAAGCCGTAACTCACTGAATCGCCGCCGATGCGCTACCATCGGCGGCGATTTTGATTCCGGGAGGGGTTCCATGCGGATTTTGGTGGTCGAGGACGACGCCGAGGCGGCGACGGCCATGGTGCGAGGGCTGTCCGAAGCGGGGCATGACGTGACCCATGCCGTGGACGGGGCGTTCGGCCTGCTGGAGACCCAGAAGGGCGGCTACGACGTCTATGTGGTCGACCGGATGATGCCGCGCCTGGACGGCGTCGGCATGGTCGAGACCGTCCGCAAGGGCGGGGACCAGACCCCGGTCCTGTTCCTGTCGGCCCTGGGCGAGGTCGAGGACCGGGTCACGGGCCTGAAGGCCGGCGCCGACGACTATCTGGTCAAGCCCTACGCCTTCGCCGAACTGATCGCCCGGGTCGAGGCCCTGTCGCGCCGTCGCGAGACCGGCGGGGTGCAGACCGTGCTGAAGGTCGGCGACCTGGAGATGAACCTGATCGCCCGCACGGTTCACCGGGGCGAGACCGAGATCGACCTCCAACCCCGCGAGTTCCAGCTGCTGGAATTCCTGATGCGCCACGCCGGCCAGTCGGTGACCCGCACCATGCTGCTGGAGAAGGTGTGGGAATATCATTTCGACCCCCAGACCAACGTCATCGACGTCCACATCAGCCGCCTGCGCTCCAAGATCGACAAGGGCTTCGACAAGGCCATGCTCCAGACCGTGCGCGGCGCGGGCTATCGGTTGGAGGCGTAGACGTCGGTGGCGAGGGGGTGAAGAGTGCGAGTGAGCAAGAAGTGAGCTGCGATGTCGATGAAGGTCGCGGCCTCGCTCACCCCTTGCTCACTTGCACTCCTCACTAACCCCCGCCGCCGACAGCCGCCCGCTATCCCCTGATGCGCCTTCCCTCCCTCCTTCGCCGCACGCCCTTCCGGCTGACGCTGCTGTTCCTGGCCCTGTTCGTGGCGGCGGCGGGGGCGATCCTGGCCTATGTCTATTTCGCCTCGGCGTCGGAGGCCCAGGCGCGGGCGCGGACGGATGTGGAGACCGAGCTTGAGGCCCTGATCGCCGTCCACCGCACGCGCGGGATCGACGCCCTGAACCAGGCCCTGGTCGAACGGACCATCCGGGGCGGTCCCTATCTGTATCTGCTGACCGGGCCGGACGGGAAGATCGTCACCGGCAACCTGTCCGTCATGCCCTTCGATCTGGAAGAGGCGCCGCAAGTCGGGCGGGGGGAGTGGAGCACCTTCCGTCTGACCAGCACCGATCCCGACGGTCGCGTGCAAACTCGCCGCTCCATCGGGGTGATCATGCCGCTGGCAGGCGGCGACACCCTGCTCGTCGGCGAGGATATCGGTGGGATCGAGGAATATCTGTCGCGCCTGACCCAGGCCCTGTGGGGCGCCATGGGCTTGGTCATGTTGCTGGGGCTGGCGGGCGGCCTCTATATCAGCCGCCGGGTCGAAAGCGCCATGGGCGGGCTGAACCGTGTCGTCCAGGCGGTGCAGGACGGCGATCTGAAGCAACGCGCTGTCATCCGCCACACCGGCGACGAGCTGGACGAGCTGGGCCAGGGGCTGAACACCATGCTGGACCGGCTGGAGGGATCGATGGCCTCGATCCGCCACGCCGGTGACGCCATCGCCCACGACCTGCGCTCGCCGCTGACGCGGATGCGGGCCAAGCTGGAGGTGGCCCTGATCGACGCCGAGGCGGGCAAGATTGACGGGGTCGACGCCCTGGGCATCGCCCTGGACGAGGCCGACCATCTGCTGAAGACCTTCAACACCGTCCTGGCCATCGCCCGTCTGCAAGCCGGGGGCGCGCCGGACCCCAAGCTCATGGACGCCGCCGAACTGGCCGCCGACATGGCCGAGCTTTACGAACCGGCGGCCGAGGACAAGTCCATCGACTTCTCGTCCGAGGTCGAGACCGGCCTGATGATCGAGGGCAACCAGCCCTTCCTGGCCCAGGCCCTGGCCAATCTGATCGACAACGCCATCAAATACACCCCGGCCGGCGGGGCGGTGAAGCTGCGGGCGCGGCGGCGGTCGTCGGGCGAGATCGAATATTCGGTCACCGACACCGGCCCCGGCGTGCCGGAAGAGGACCGCGAGCGCGTGGTCCAGCGCTTCGTGCGCCTGGACAACAGCCGCACCGAGCCGGGCTCCGGCTTGGGCCTGTCGCTGGTCACGGCGGTGGCCGAGGCCCACGGCGGCCGGGTGGTGCTGGACGAAGGCCCCGGCGCCTATGACGGCTTCGGACCGGGCCTGCGGGTGGCGCTGGTGCTGCCCCCGGCGAGCCAGAATTAGATATTTCCGCTCATCCCGGCGAAAGCCGGGACCCAGTTCTTTGGGCGGTCGGACTTGTGGCGTGTGTCAGGATCGTGGTCCAACGCAGTGCCGAGCGAAAGCACTGGGTCCCGGCTTTCGCCGGGATGAGCGGATAAATTGATGGCCGATACTGAAACCTCCGCGACGATCCCGCTGGGCCAGCGGATCAAGGCCGCAGGCCCCGTCGCCAACCCCGCCGCTGCCGAACGCCTGCTGGAGACCCTGACCGAGGCCGCCGAGGCCGACGGCTGGCGCGACACCCTCGACGCCGCCTGGCCCGCCCTGGCGCCTGTGGCCGGCGCCTCGCCCTATCTCGCCGGCCTGATGCGTCGCCGCCCCGCCCATCTGCGTCGGTTGCTGGAGACCAATCCCACCTCGGGCCTGATCCGCATCCTCGCCGACACCGACGCTCTGGACGCCGAACCCGATGATGTCCGCGCCCCGCTGCGGGTGCTGAAGGCCGATCTGCACCTGCTGACGGCCCTAGCCGATCTGGGCGGGGTCTGGGATCTGGATCAGGTGACGGGCGCGCTGTCCAGCTTCGCCGACGCCGCCTGCCGCGCCGCCCTGCGCGCCGTCGCCATCGAACAACGCGCGCGGGGCCGGCTGATCTCGCCGCCCGACGACTCGCGCGGGCCGATCCCCGGCCTGTTCGGCCTGGCCATGGGCAAACATGGCGCGAACGAGCTGAACTATTCGTCCGACATCGACATCTCGCTCTTCTTCGAGCCGCGCCTGATGGGCCTGGCCCTGCGCGAAGGCGAGGAGATGCAGGACTTCGCCAATCGGGTCGGCAAGGGGATCGCGACCCTGCTGACCGAACGGACGGCCGACGGCTATGTCTTCCGCGTCGATCTGCGGCTGCGGCCCGACCCGTCCTCGACCCCGCCCGTGGTCGCGGGACCGATGGCCCTGGCCTATTACGAGAGCGTCGGCCAGAACTGGGAGCGGGCGGCCTTCATCAAGGCGCGGCCGGTGCTGGGCGACCAGCGCGCCGCCGCCCGGTTCGTCAAGGCCCTGCGGCCCTTCGTCTGGCGCCGCAGCCTCGACTACGCCGCTGTCCTCGACATCCAGGCCATCAAACGCCAGATCCACGTCCACAAGACCGGCGAGGGGCTGCAGGCCGCGGGCGCCAATCTGAAACTGGGTCGGGGCGGCATCCGCGAGATCGAATTCTACGCCCAGACCCAGCAGCTGATCCTGGCCGGCCGCGACCCCGACCTGCGCGCGACGCGGACCCTGGACGCCCTGACGGCCCTGGCCCAGGCCGACCACATCCCCGTCGCCGTCGCTCAGGAGATGTCCGCCGCCTATGTCGAACTGCGCGGCCTGGAGCACCGGGTCCAGATGCTGGACGACGAGCAGACCCACCGCCTGCCCGAGGACGACCAGGCCCGCGCCGCCGTCGCGGCCCTGGCCGGCTGGACCGACCTGGCCGCCTTCGATGCCCATGTCGAGGCCCTGCTGGTCCGGGTCAACACCCGCTACGGTGAACTGTTCGAAGGCGGAGAAGAGCTGGATTCCAGCTATGGCAGCCTGGTCTTCACCGGGGTCGAAAACGACCCCGAGACGCTTGAGACCCTGCGCCGCATGGGGTTTTCCGAGGCGCCGTCGGTCGCCGACACCATCCGCAGCTGGCACCACGGCCGCATCCCCGCGACCCGGACCGAGCGCGGGCGCGAACTGTTCACGCGGCTGGCGCCACGCCTGCTGGAAGCCCTGGCCCGGTCCGGCGCGCCCGACGACGCCTTCCGCCGGTTCGCTGTCTTCTTCTCCGGTCTGGCGGCGGGGGTTCAGGTCCAGGCCCTGTTCCTGAACCAGCCGAAACTGTTCGAGATGGTGCTGGGCGTCATGGCCTTCGCGCCGCGTCTGGCCCGGACCCTGGGGCGTCAGCCGGCGGCCCTGGACGGGGTGCTGGACGCCCGCTTCCTGGCCGACCTGTCGGACGAGACCGGCCTGACCGAACAGATGCTGCGCGAAGCGGATGAGACGGAAGATTTCGAAGGGGCGATGAACGCCGTGCGCCGCCTGCACCGCGAACAGATGTTCCGCATCGGCATCCACGCCCTGACCGGTCGGGCGGGACCCGAAGCGGCCGGCCGCGCCTACGCCGCCCTGGCCGACGCCGCCATGCGCACCCTGTCCCCGGCCGCCCTGGCCGAGACCGAACGGCTGGGCGGCGCCTTCCCCGGCGCGGTGGCGGTGGTGGCCCTGGGCAAGGCCGGGTCGCGCGAGATGACGGCCGGGTCCGACCTGGACCTGATGATCCTGTACGACGCCCCGCCCGAGACGGTGTCCGAAATCAAGGGCTGGACCGCCGACGTCTTCTACGCCCGCTTCACCCAGCGGCTGATCGCCGCCCTGTCGGCCCATACGGCCGAGGGCGGCCTGTACGAGGTGGACATGCGGCTGCGCCCCACCGGGTCCAAGGGGCCGGTCTCGGTGCGGCTGTCCGCCTTCGACGACTATTACGCCGGCGAGGCCGAGACCTGGGAGTTCATGGTCCTGACCCGCGCCCGCGTGGTCTGGGCCAGCGATCCCGTCTTCGGCGACCGGGTCTCGGCGGCGATCGAGGCGGCGCTGCGCCGCCCCCGTCCCGGCGTCGATGTCCCCGCCGATATCCGCAAGATGCGCGCCCTGATGGACCGCGAACGCCGCCCGCACGGCTTCTGGGATCTGAAGCTCTCGCCCGGCGGCCAGGTGGACGCCGAGTTCGCGGCCCAGTACCGCCAGCTCCAGGCCGCCGTGGCGGGCGAGCCCCTGACCCTGTCTACGCTGGAGGCTCTGCACGACGACCCCGTCCTGGCCGAGGCCTGGCGGGTTCAGCAGCGGCTGGCCCATCTGCTGGCCGCCGCCTTCGAAGGCCGGGTCGATCCCGAGGCCGAGCCGGGGGTCTTCCAGCTGCGGCTGGCCGAGGCGGCGGGGGCGCAGGACTTTGCGGCGCTGAAGACCGAACTGACCGAACTGCGGGCGCGGGCGCGCAAGGCCTTCGAACGGGCGGTCCCCGCCGGTCGCGAAGAGGCCCGCGACGGAGATTAGTCGGGGCCGCGTTCAATCTCCTGACAGGGCATGTCGAAGGCCGCGAAAAGCGGCCTCATGGAGATATCGAGATGAGAAAGATCTTTCTGAACAGCCTCAGCGCCGTCGCCTTGGCTGCGGCCATGGGCGCCGTCGCCGGGGCCGCCACAGCCGAGGCTCCGCCTCCGCCGCCGCCGCCGCCGGCTGATGCGCCCCCGCCGCCGAATGACATGGACGGTCCTTTTGAGGACGCTCCGGATCGCACCGCCGACCTGACCCGCGCCGCCTTCGTCGATGCGCGCGTCGCCCGCCTGACCGCCCTGGACGCCAACCGCGACGGCACGGTCAGCGTCGCCGAGCGTGAGGCCGCCATGCAGGCCAAGCGCGCCGAGCGAGCCAATGAACGCTTCGCCAAGCTGGACGCGAACAGCGACGGCGCCATCAGCCGCGCCGAGTTCGACGCCGGCCGTCCCGATCGGGCTGACCGTCCCGAGCGAGCCGACGGCGACGACCGTGGGTCCCGTCGTGAACCTGGCCCGGGCCGCGGCGGCCCTCGCCATGCGATGCGCGGTCCCGGCGGTCCTGAAGGTCCTGAAGGTCCTGGCGGTCCCGGTGGTCGCGAACCCGGCCCGGTGGCGATCGCCGAAGTCGCCGCCAAGCTGGGCGAGCGCTTCGACAAGATGGACACTGACAAGAACGGCGTCGTCACCGCCGAGGAACGTCGCGCCGCCATGCCGGCCCGTCGCGGCGAGCGTCCCGATCACCGCCGCCATCAAGGTCCGGGCCAAGAACCGGCTTCCCCGCCCCCAGCTTCGGAGTAAGAACAGTGTCGGGGTCGGCCTTCGCTTGCGAATCGGTCCCTTTCGTCAGCAGCGGAAGAGGCGGGTTTGGTCGCGATCGTCGACCCCGACGAGGATCTGGTGCGCCGCGTGGGTCAGGGCGACCCGGCGGCCGCGCAGACGCTTGTCGCGCGCAAACTGCCGCGCATCCTGGCCCTGGCCCAACGGATGCTGGGCGATGCGGCCGAGGCCGAGGACGTGGCCCAGGAGACGATGCTGAAGGCCTGGCGTCAGGCGCCGAAATGGACCCCCGGCAAGGCCCGGTTCGACACCTGGCTGCACCGGGTGGCGCTGAACCTCTGCTACGACCGGCTGCGGCGGCGGCGCGAGATCCCTACGGACACGCCGCCCGACCGTCCCGACGAAGGCCCGGCGCCGGATCGGGGTCTGCTGGCGGCCGAGACGGGCGTGCGGGTCGATGCGGCGCTGAAACGCCTGCCGGATCGCCAGCGCGAGGCGCTGGTCCTGTGCCATTATCAGGAGCTGTCCAATATCGAGGCGGCCGCCCTGATGGAGATCAGCGTCGAGGCGCTGGAGAGTTTATTGTCGCGCGGACGCCGCGCACTGCGTCTGGCCCTGGCGGATATAGCCCCAGGGGCGAGTGAAGGAGACGGACGATGAAGGCGGAACGGTTGCACGCCCTGGCGGAGGCTTACGGCGCCGACCTGCGTCGGTGGCCCGCGTCCGAACGCGCCTTCGCCGAGAGCCTGATCGCGGCCGATCCCTCGCTACGGGCTGTGCTGAACCAGGCGGCGGCTCTGGACGCCCTGCTGGACGCCTCGCCCGCCCCGACGCCCTCGGCCGATCTGGCGGCGCGTATTCTGGCCGCCGCCCCGAAGACCAAGGCTCGTCGCTTTCATCTGGACCGGATCGCCCTCTATCTCGGCGCCGGCTGGGCGGCTGCGGCCTGCGCCGGGGTTGTCGCGGGCGTGGGCCTGACCACCCATGTCACGGCCAATGAACGGGCCGATGCGGTCCTGTATCAATCCACCCTGGTCGCGGTGGACGACACGGAGGTTCTGGGATGAGCGGTCGCACCCTGAAGATCGCCCTGGCGGCGTCGGTGGCGCTGAACCTGTTCGCCCTGGGCGCAGGGACGGCCTTTCTGATCAGCCGCGCCAAGGTGGATGAACGGGTCGCCGAACAACGCCGCCCCGGCCGCGAAGGCGGTTTCCCCCAACTCATCAGCCGCCTCAGCCCTGAGGCCCGCCGGGAGGTTCGCACCTCGATGCGCGCTGTCGCCCTGTCGGCCCGCCCGGATTTCGAGGCGGCGCGAGAGGCGCGGCGTCAGGCGGTCGAAGCGGCCCAACAGCCGCAGATGGATCCGGAGCGTGTCCGGGCTCTGCTGGAGCAATCCCGCACGGCCGAGCTGCGCGCCCGCGCCCGCCTCGAGGGCGGGACCATCGCCATGCTCGAAAAACTGGACGTCCGGGACCGAGCGGCCCTGGCCGAGTTGTTGGCCCGCAAGGGACCGGGCGGCGCAGCGCGGGAAGGGCGGGGAGCCGGAAAGTCTCCGCCGCCGCTGCCGCCGTTGGACGCGCCTCCGCCGCCCTGATCTCGCTCCCTCCATTCGTCACTCCTGGGCTCGTCCCGAGTGCAGGGCGGTGAACGCGGCTATGCGTTGAAGGTCGTTGCGGCGGCGGGCCAGAGCTTCGCGTCTTAAGCCCGAGCGACGGGCTTAAGACGCGAGCGCCGCGTCCAGCATCGCCTGCGGGATGGGCATCAGTTTCGGGCCGTCGGTCCAGACCAGCGCGGCCTCGACCGGGCGGTCGGGGTAGAGGCGTTTCAGCACGGCGACATAGACGGCGGCCTGCAAGACATAGGCGGGATCGACCCGGTCCAGGGTGTCGGGGGCGGGGCGGTTGGTCTTGTAGTCGATCACCAGCACCTGGTCGGGCGTGACCACCAGCCGGTCGATGCGGCCGTTGATCGCCACGCTGGACGGGCCAGGCAGGGCGCCGGTAAGGGCCACCTCGGCGCGGGAGCCGGGGCCGAAGACGGGGGCGAAGCGGGCGTCGTCCAGGACTGAGAAGGCGGCGGCGATCATTTCGGCGCGCTGGGCCTCGTCCAGATCGGTCTCGCGCGCCAGCAGACGGCGCGCCGCGTCGGGACGGTCGACGGGGGTGATCTCTGGCAAGCGTTCCAGCAGCCGGTGGATCAGGTCGCCGCGACGGAACCGGCCCAGCGCGGCGCCGCCGGCCGCGCTGCGGGCGAGCGGCGAGGGGGCGGGGATGCGGACCTGGCCCTCCATCCGCGACGGCGAGGCGAAGCGGGCGGCGGCGTCGGGCGGGGGCGGGACTGCGGCCCAGGCGGGCAGGGCGTCGGCGGAGGCGGTCGCGGCGGCCTGCGTCGGGCGATGTTCGGGGTCGAAGCCGAAGCGGCGAACGCCGTTCTCGACCTCGCGCACCTGATCCCCCAGCCGGTCGAAGGTCTCCTCGATCACCGACCACCAACTGCCGGGCTCGGCGCCCCGGCTGGAGGCGCGGCCCATGACGATGACCCGGTCGCGGGCGCGGGTCAGGGCGACATAGAGCAGACGCAGGGTCTCGTCGTCGGTGCGGGCCTGGCGCGCCGCGCGGGCGTCGGCCGAGGCGGGGCAGTCGTCCTTGGCCGAACCGGGCGCCATCAGCCAGGCTTCGCCTTCGCCCTCGGGCGTAACGGCCGGCATCAGGGACGGCCCCTGCGCCTTCGCCTTCATCGTGGTGTCGGGCAGGATGACGATGGGCGCCTCCAGCCCCTTGGCGCCGTGGACGGTCATGACGCGGACCTCGCCGCGCGCCCCCTCCAGTTCGCGTTTCACCTCGACGTCGGCGGCCTCCAGCTGGGCGAGGCAGGTCTCCAGGTCGATCGCGCCGCGGTTCTCGGCCGCCAGGACCTGGTTCAGGGTTTCGTCGACGGCTTCTTCCGCCTCACGGCCCAGCCGGGCCAGGATGCGGGCGCGGCCGGATCGGCCTGTGTCGTCCACCCGGTTCAAGGCCTGAGAGAAGAAGGCGAACGGGTCGCCGCCGCGCGCGGCGATGGCGGCCTGAAGCGCGTCGCGGGCGCGGGTCCACTCGGGGCGTTCGTGGGCCCGGTCGCGCAGGTCGCGCCACAGCTGGCCCGGCTTGCGGTTCTCGCGCCCGGCGAGGGCGTAGAGGCCGTCCTCGTCCACGTCGCACAGGGGGCTGCGCAGCACCTCGGCCAGCGACAGGTCGTCGTCGGGGAAGAGGGCGAACCGGGCCAGGGCGATCAGGTCGTCGAAGACGATATGGCTGGACAGCTTCAGCCGGTCGGCCCCGGCGACGGGGACGCCCTCGGTCTTCAGGGCGCGAATGATCTCTTCGAAGGTGGCGTCGCGGCGGCGGACTAGGACGATGTAGTCGCCGTAGCCGGCGGGGCGGAGCTCGCGGGTGCTGCGGTCGAAGACGGCGAGGCCGCTTTCGACCTGGCGGCGGATTTCGCGGGCTAGGTCGCGGGCCAGGCGTTTGCGGGCGCTGCCGACGCTTTCCTGATCAACCGGATCGTCCCAGGCGTCGGTCTCGGGCGCGGGTTCGTCGAGGAACAGGGGCCACAGGTCGATGGCGCCGTGCTGGCCGATCCGGGCGGGGATATGACGGGCGATGTCGCCTTGCGGGCCGGTCAGGGCGCGGGTGCGGTCGGGATCGGCGAAGACGGCGTCGACAAAGGCCAGCACCTCTTCGGTCGAGCGGTAGGAGGTGTTCAGCTCCGGCCCGCGATACTCAACACCCGCCCCGATAGCCAACTGGCTGTAGACATCCCTTTCTTGGCGCAGCCGTTCTGGCCGGGCCCCCTGGAAGGAGTAGATCGACTGTTTCTCATCGCCGACGGCGAAGACGGTGCGGCCCGATGTCTGGCCTGAGTAGAACTCCCCGGTCAGGGCGCGGACGATGGCCCATTGTTCGGGGGCGGTGTCCTGGGCCTCGTCGATCAGGACGTGATCGACCCCGCCGTCCAGCTTGTACAGCACCCAGGCGGCGGCCCCGCTGCGGGTCAGAAGGGCGGCGGCGCGGGCGACCAGGTCGGGGAAGTCCAGGGCGCCGCGCTGGGCCTTTGCGGCCTCGTAGAAGGCGGCGTGGGCGCGAGCCAGGGTCAGGACCTTGATCGTGTCGTCGGCGATCCGCGCCTTGCGCAAGGCCTCGCGCGTGGCGAGGAATTTGGTCTGGAGGTCCAGCAGCCAGCCGACCGCGCCTTGCGGCGCCGACTTGGTGCCCATGCTCTTTCGCGGCTCGCCCGCCTGGGTGCAGAAGACTCCGGCCAGGGCCGCGAACCCGGCGTAGGGGGGCGCGGCGACGCTCATGGCGTCGGCGATCTTGCGGTCGTTGGTCGAACCGGTCTCCATGGCCTCGGCCATGCGGTTCCATTCGGCGGGGTCGATCCAGGCGATGAAGTCCTGTTCCAGATCCTCGGGACTGCGGCCCGCCTCGGCGCCGGTGAGGGCGTAGGGATCTGGCGCGGTCCCGGCCTCGGCGCGGTCGATATAGTCCAGCAGGTCGGCGCGTTTGGCCTCGATCATCGACAGCAGGGCCTGGAACCTCTGCCAGTCCAACTCGACGGCGAAATGGCTGTAAGCCGAGCCGATGGGGCCGTCCGGGGAGGCGACGGCGGCGCGGGCCAGGTCCTCGCGCGCGGAATGGCTGAGGGCGGTGGCGGCCTGGTCTTCCAGCACGGTGAAGCGGGGCGAGACCCCGGCCTCGAGCGGGAAGCGGCGCAGCAGTTTTTCGCAGAAGGCGTGGATGGTCTGGATCTTCAGCCCGCCGGGCGTCTCCAGCGCGCGGGCGAACAGTTTGCGGGCGCGGGACAGGGCGGCGTGGTCCATCGCCTGCGGGTCGCCGTCGTCCAGCCGGGCCAGTTCGCGCGACAAGGCGGCGTCGTCCAGCACGGCCCAGCCGCCCAGCTGGTCGAACAGCCGGGCCTGCATCTCGGCGGCCGCGGCCTTGGTGTAGGTGACGCACAGGATGGCGCCGGGATCGACCTGATCCAGCAGCAGCCGCGCCACCCGGTTGACCAGGGTGGTGGTCTTGCCCGAACCGGCGTTGGCGGTGACGAAGACGGTCAGGCGCGGGTCTGCCGCGACGATCTGGGGCGACAGGCTCATTCTTCGTCCCCATCGCCGATCACCGACCATTCCCAGACGCGGGCCAGATGGTCGTAGTTGCCGCCCTGGTTGCCCATGAACTGGGGCGCGGCCCAGGAAACATAGGGGGTGTTCTCGTCGTCGAAGCGGGCGATGCGGCGTTTCAGCCCGTCCAGCGCCGCCTGGGCCAGGTCGGCGGCCTCGGCGCCCGAGGCGCGGGTGATGACCTCGCCCGCCGTCTTGCGCCCGACCACGCGGACATAGGTCAGTTCGTCTGGCGTGACCGGGCCGTTGGTGCGTTCGAACCCGCCGTCGGCCAGGATGGCGGCGGTCAGGGTCAGTTGCGGGGCGAAGCCGGACTTGACCTGTTTGGCGGATGGAGCGGCGCCGGTCTTGAAGTCCATCACCGCCGCGCCGTCGGAGGCCAGTTCGATGCGGTCGGCGAAGGCCTTGACGGTGAAGGGGCCGGCGGGGGCGTCGAAGGTCATGGTCCCCTGTTGCTCGACTAGGATGTCGATGCCCCGCGCGCGGCGCCGCCGCTCGAAATCGGTCAGCCAGCGGGCGCAGTTGCGGGCCAGGGGCGCCTCGCGCGCCATGGCCGCATCCTCGAAGCCGCGCGCGCCCAGTTCGCGCAGCAGATGGTCGTGCAGGATGGCTTCGCAGTCGTCGGGCAGGTCGTCGGGCCAGTCCAGGGTCAGCCGTTCGATGGCGGCGTGGACGGCGTTGCCGCGTGCGAGCGCTTCGGCAGAGGCGCCGGGGCGCTCCATCGCCTCCAGCCCCAGCACCCACAGGGCGTAGATGGCGTAGGGATCGCGCACCCAGCGTTCGATGCGGGTGACATAGAGGCTGCGTGGGCGGCGATGCACCGGCGGGCGGGGCTCGGGCCGTTTGGCGAAGCGCGGCGGGCCGGGCGGGGGCGCGTCCAGGGCGCGGGCCCAGTCCAGGACGGTGCGGGGCCGGGGCAGTTCGACCGGGGTTTCGGCGGAATGGGCGCCGCGGGTCAGCATCTCCAGCCGCCAAAGCCAGCGGGACCGCACGGCGGGCTGGCCGCCGCGCCGTTCGCTGTGGACCAGGATCACCTCGTCGGCGCAGGCGGCCTGGACGAAGTCCTGGGCCGTCTGACCCAGGCGGCGTTCGGGCGGGGGCAGGCCCAGGGCCTCGCGCATCGGGCGCGACAGGAAGGGGTCGGTGGGCGCGGCCTGGGGCCAGACGCCTTCCTCCAGCCCGGCCAGGATCATCCGGTCTGCGCGCACCAGCCGCGCCTCGATGGCCCCCAGGATCCGCAGAGATGGATGGGTGGCGCCCCCGGTGCGGACCACGGTCTCGCGCACCAGGGACGTGGTCAACTCGGCCAGGTCGGCCCGGTCGATACGGCCCAGCGATGCCCCGCCCTCGATCAGGCCGGACAGAAGGGCGGCGGCGGCCTCGCCGTCGGGGCCGGCCCAGGCGTCCTGGCCGGCCAGGGTCTCGATCAGGCGCGTCAGGGCAGAGGCGGCGACGTTCAGGTCGGCCCCATTTCGCTCGGTCTGGGGCAAGAAGACGGCGGTCGCGGCTTCGATGGCGGTTTGCAGACGCTCGACAAGGCGGGTGGCGGCCGACAGGCGTTCCCGTTTCCACTCGGGCGGGGCCTTGCCGCGCCGGTCGGGTTCGACCGCCTCGAGCAGGCGACGGCGGATGGCGGCGAAGTCGCGCGGGCGAGGACCGCGCAGGGCGTGTTCCTCCAGGGCGGTGACGGCGGCGGCTTGAGGGGCGTCGCCCAGGTCGAACCGGACCAACGGATGTTTGACGATCGCCAGCAGCAGATGGGGCTGGACCGGATCGGCGATCCAGCGGGCGCACAGATCGACCAGGGCGCCGGCGGGCAGGCGCGACAGGGGGGCGCCGGCCGAGGAATCGGGGATGACGCCCCAGCGTTCCAGCCGGGCGGCGACGCGGCGGCCCAGGGCCTGGTCGGGGGTGACGAGGGCGCAGGTGCGACCCGTTCCATCAGGATTGGGCGTTTCCAGCGTCTCGCGCATCATCAGGGCGATAGCGGCGGCGGCCTCTTCCTCGGCGCGGACGGTGAGCAGGGACAGGCCTTGCAGACCTTCGGCGATGGGGTCGCGGGCCTCGCCCCGCGCGGCGGCGGCCGAGCGGAGATCACGGATGGCGCGGCGCCAGTCGTCGGTGGCCTCGGCGGGGCGCAGGGCCTCGTTGACCAGCCGCTGGCGGGCCAGGCCTTGCGCCGAGGCGGCGGGGGCGACCGGGGGGCGGAACCAGGGGCGGACGGCTTCGCGGGGGACGTCGCAGCGGTCCAGCAGCCGTTTCATCGCGCTCTGCGGATGCTGTTCGTCCAGCCGGTCCCAGACCGCCGCATCCAGATCGAGGTCGAGGCCGGGCAGGACGACGCAGCCCAGCGGCGCCCTGGCCACGGCCTTCAGCACGTCGCCGGCGGCGGGGACGGTGCCGGTCGAACCGGCGGCGATGACAGCCTGGGTCGGGGGCGTGTGGTCCCACAGTTCGGCAAGGCGGCGCAGCAGGGTCGCGCGGCGCCAGGCGGGATCAACCAGGCCCAGTTCGGCGAGGCGTTTGGGCCAGGCGGTGACGGCGAGCCCCAGGAACTCGGCCGACCGTTCCCAGTGTTCGGCCATTTCGCCGTCCACCAGTGTGGCGATCCGTTCGGGGTTCTGGATTTCTTCCAACTGACAGGAATCGAGGAAGCCCCCGAGCGCATCCGCCAGGTCCAGGGCCCGCATCGGCCTCAGGTCGTTGTCGAACTGTTCGACGATCATCCGCGCCATTTCGAACCGGCGGGTCAGGGCGGGGATGGCGGGCGGCAGGTCGAGGCCCAGGGCCCCAGGGGTGAAGGGCGGCTCGTCCTCCTCCAGATCGCCCAATGGCCGGACCTGGGGCAGCAGGATGGGGCGCCCCTGCGAGAGTTTTGACAGGGCGTCGGTGAAGGCGCGGGCGGCGCGGCGGTTGGGCAGCAGGATAGTGGCGTCCGACAGGGTCTCGGGCGGCAGATCGCCCAGCCAGGCCAGGACGCCGGCGGCCAAGTCTTCGAGGAAGGGCCGGTGGGCCGGGACGGCGTACCAGCGGGGGCTGGACGCCGTGAAAGGATCGAACGCGCTCACGCGTCTCCCGCCAGTTTCGCCTCGGCCTGATCCCGCGCCTGGGGATCGCCGACGTGCATCCAGTCGCCGTCCAGAACGCAGCCGTAGAGGCGCCCTTCGGCGGCGGACTTGCGCCACAGGGGGCTGAGGGAGAAGGGGCCGTCGGGGCCGTGGTCGGCATAGCCGGGGCGGGTGATGTGGACGCCCATATAGGCGAAGGGGGCGGAGGGGGCGTCGCCGCGGAAGGTCAGGCGGCCGTCCTCGGCCAGGAAGAAGTCGCCGTCGCCCTCGAAGCCGATGGAGCCCTCGCGGCGGGCCAGCAGCAGGGCGGCGTCCATCGTGTCCGGGTTCCACAGGCGGATTAGATCGGTCAGGGCGTCGCCTCTGTCGATCCAGACGCTGTCGATATTGGCGACGAAGACGGGATCGTCGCCCAGCAGGGGATGAGCCTTCTTCAGCCCGCCGCCGGTCTCCAGCAGTTCGGCGCGTTCGTCGGAGATGATGATCCGTGGACCGCGTCCACGTGCGGCCAGATGGGCCTCCAGCCGGTCGGCGAACCAGTGGACATTGACGACCGCTTGCTCGACTCCCGCGTCCGCCAGTCTGTCCAGCACATGGTCGATCAGGGCGCGGCCGCCGACCTCGACCAGGGCCTTGGGCCGGTCGTCGGTCAGGGGACGCATGCGGGTGCCCAGGCCGGCGGCCAGCACCATTGCGGTCTTGGGAGCGGTCATGCGCGCACCTCGGCAGGGACATGGCGGTCGAACCAGCGGGCGACGGGCGCCAGGGCCGGCTGGTCCAGATTGGCGTTCAGGTGCCGCCACATGCGCGGCAGGAACTCACGATAGCGGGGCTTGCCGTCGCGGGCGATCAGCCGGGCGAAGATGCCGATGATCCGCGCCTCGTTCAGAGCGGCCAGTCCGGCGTAGTCGGCCATGAAGGCGGCGCGGTCGACCTGGGGGCGCAGGGCGAAATAGCGGTCCAGGGCCTCGGCTTCCAGCGCCGGCGACACGTCGCGGCGGGCGTCCTGCAGCAGGGAGTGAAGGTCCCATGACGGGTGGGCGCGGACCGCGTCCTGGAAGTCGATCATGCCGACGCGGGCGGGGCCGTCGCGCTCGGGCAGCCAGATCAGGTTCTCGGCGTGATAGTCGCGGTGGGCCATGACCGAGGCCCCGGCTGCACCCGAGGCGACCAGGGGCGCCCAGGCCTCGCGCCACTCCGCGACGGCGGCGGCGTCGAAGGCGACGCGGTCGTCCAGTCGGGGCAGCCATTCGACGAACAGGTCGGCCCCGCCCTGAAGCGCCGTCTCGTCATAGGTCAGCAGGGGCCAGTCGCCGCCGGGGCCGTGCAGGGTCTGCGGCGGGTTTCCGGCCTCGTGCAGGGCGGCCAGGGCCTCGATGGCGGTCAGATAGAGAGGCGTCTCGTCGGCGCCGTCCTCGATCACCCGGGCGAACAGGGCGTCGCCGAAATCCTCCAGCACCGCCAGGCCGTTCGGGGCGTCCAGGGCCGGGATCTCAGGGGCGGACAGGCCCAGCGCCTTCAGATGGGCGGCCACGGCGGCGAAGGCCTCGATCCGGCCGGCGGACAGGCGGGCGACGGCGTTCCAGCCGGCGGCCTGGCGCTGCTGCGGCGTCCAGGATGGGTCGGCGGGGGGACTTTCAGCGGCGGGCGCCTGGTCCATCAGCATCAGGCTGGCGCCGCCCGGCGTGGTCAGCCGCTCATAGCGCCGCGTCGAGGCGTCGCCGGGCAAGGGGGCGCGCGCGGCCGCAGCCAGGCCGGCGGAGGCCAGGAAGTCGAGGCGAAGCTGTTCGCGGTCAGAAACGGACATGGTCGATCAGGTCTTCCCACCGGCCTGCGCCGGAAACGGTCGCAACACGGCCATCGCCGTGTTCGGAAATTTCGATGACCAGCCGATCCGGCCCCAGGAACCGCTCGGGCGCCTCGCCCAGACGCTCGGGCCATTCGATGATGGCGCAGCCCTCGTCCAGGGCCTCGTCCAGGCCGATCTCGAAGGCCTCTTCCGGCCGGGTCAGGCGATAGAGGTCGAAATGGGCGACGGGCGGGTCGCTCTCGTAGAACTGAACCAGGGTGAAGGTCGGGCTGGGCACGTCCTCGTCCGGCGTGGTCAGGACTCGGATCAGGCCGCGCGCCAGGGTCGACTTGCCCATGCCCAGCGGCCCGTACAGCAGCAGGCTGTCGCCCGCCGCCAGAAGGGGCGCAATGACCTGGCCCAGACGGGTGGTGGCCTCGGCGTCGGGGAGTTCGATCTTCATGGGAACACCGCGTCGGGATCGGCGGCCAGGGTGCGTTCTGTGAAATGTTTCAGGGCCACGGTGGCTTTTACGGCGTCCACGTCCAGCCGCTCGGGCGGGATGGGCTGACCGACCCCCACGCCGAAGGGCTTGCCCGCCTTGTTCAGCAGTTCGTGGAACAGGGTGACGTCGCGCAGTTCCTGCGAGACCTTGTCGAACAGGTGGAACAGCCGACTGTAGGGGCCGGTTAAGTGCATGGGAATGACCGGGGCGGCGTATTTGCGCGCTAGGGAGGCGGCGGTGGGCGCCCATTCGGGATCGGTCAGGACGCCGTTCTTCTCGCGGGCCAGACGGCCGGCGGGGAACATGACGACGCAGCGTTCGGCCTCGAAGGCGTCCCTGGCCGCGTTCAGGGTGGCGCGGGTCTTTTCGCGGGTGCGTTTGTCGTGGACCCATTCGACCGGGATGACCGTCTCGGCCAGTCGCGGCGAGACGCGCAGGGCGTCGGCGTTGGCGAAGAAGATGGCGTCCGGGCGGCGTTGGCGGACGGCGTCATAGACCGCGACCCCATCGGCGATGCCGGTGGGGTGATTGGCGACCACGACGCACCGGCCGGTCGCGGGTAGACGGTCCAGATGGGCGGTAGAGACCTTCAGGCTGAGCAGGTCCGAGACGTGGTCCAGGGTTTCAGCGCCCGACAGGTTCTGGATGGCGTCGGCCATCCGCACAGCCGCCCTGTAGTTCAGCATGGAATACAGGGCCGGCCGCACAACCGGCCAGAAGCGAGAGGCGGTCAGACGCGGGGCGCGCTCGGCGATGAGGTCATCGACGATATGGGGCGAACGACGAACGGGAAGGGGGGCGGAATTCATGGACGACCGCTTGTCGCCGGTTCGGGGAAAGGGAGCAAGCCTACCAGAGGCGCGCCACGCCGAAGGTGTCGAACAGCTGTTCATTGGAGACGAGCGTCAGGTTGTTGATCAGGCCCTGTGCGATCAGCAGCCGGTCGAACGGGTCGCGGTGCTCGCCCGCCATCCGGCCGGCCAGGCTTGCTTCCTGCCAACTCACGGGCAGTTCATCGAAGGCCTCGTTTTGCATGACTTGAACAAAGTGCTCGGCCAGAACTTGACCGTTCGGAAGTTTGCCGATGCGGTATTTGATGGAGATCTCGATAGCAGAGACGCTGCTTACGAAGACGGTTTCAGCATTTCGGATCGCGCGGCTGGCCGTGTGCGACAGCCGTTCATTGTCCCAAACCCACCACATCAAGGCATGGGTGTCGAGCAGGATATTCAATCGCCGCGACCTTCCCAGAGGCGAAGTTCGTCTTCGGGGAGCGGGTCGAAGAAGCTGTCGTCAAACTGCCCGATGCCCTTCAGCCGGCCCGGCTTGCGTTCAGGCTTCGCGGCCGGTTCGAAGGGCACAATCCGTACTGCGGGCTTGTCGCCGCGCGCAATGACGACCTCTTCGCCACGTTCGGCGGCGGCGATCAGTTTTGAGAGATGGGTCTTGGCGTGGTGGACGGTGACAGTGGTCATGTCGCGCTCCTTGGTCCAAGCAGCTTAGCTAACTTCTGAGCCGTCAGCAACTTTCGCCCGGCGAACGGGGGTGCTACGCCTCGCCGCTGCGAGTTTTGCGAGGAATGCCCCATGCGCCACCGTTCTCTCCTGTCCGCCGCCTGCGCGGGGATTGCCTTGTCGGGCGCCCTGATGAGCGCCGCCCCGGCCCTGGCCCAGGTTCCGCCCGCGCCGGTTCCGGCTGCGCCCGCCACGCCCGACGCCTTCACCTATCGCGACATGATCACCGCCAACCGCCTGGGCGATCCGCAGGTGTCGCCGGACGGCCGTTATGTCGTCTATTCGGTGACGACGACGGATGTGGAGGCGAACCGCCGCGCCGGCAGCCTTTGGATGCTGGATCTGGAGACGCCGGACGTGGCGCCGCGCCGCTTGACCATTTCGGATCAGGGCGCCAACACCGCCCGCTGGGGCGGGGACGGAAATCTGTACTTCCTGTCGGGCAAGTCGGGCGCCAGCCAGGTCTGGCGGGTGGCCTCGCCGACGGCGACCCCGGTGCAGGTGACCAATCTGCCGCTGGACGTGAACGCCTATCGGATCAGCCCGAGCGGCGACAAGGTGGCGGTGTCCTTGGCCGTCTATCCGGACGCGGCCGACCTGAACGCCTCGGTTGAGATGGGCAAGGCCGTGGCCGAACGGAAAACGACCGGCCAGGTCTATGACCGCATGTTCGTGCGCCACTGGGATACGTGGAACGACCACACCCAGAACCACCTGTTCGTCCAGTCCATCGGCCGCAACGGCCAGACGACCGGGAACCCGGTTTGGGTGACCAAAGGCTTCGATGGCGACACCCCGTCCAAACCGTTCGGCGACGAAAGCGACTTCGTCTTCACTCCGGCGGGGGATTCCATCGTCTTCTCGGCGCGACTGGCCGGCAAGACCGAGCCGTGGAGCACCAATTTCGACCTGTGGAAGACCAACGGCCTGACCGGCGACGGAACCTTCTCGAACCTGACGCCGGACAATCCGGCGTGGGATGCGGGTCCGGTGTTTTCGCCGGATGGTCGGACCCTGGCCTATCGCGCCATGGCGCGGCCCGGCTTCGAGGCCGACCGTTATCAGATCGTGCTGATGGATGTTCAGTCGGGCCAGAAGCGCGAGATCGCGTCGAACTGGGACCGTTCGGCCGACACCCTGCAATGGTCGCGCGACGGCCAGACCCTGTACACGACCGCCGGCGACGTCGGCTCGACCAAGCTGTTCGCGGTGGATACGCGTAACGGGGTGGTGACCCCCGTCACCGGTCCGGGCCATGTCTCGGCCTTCCAGCAGACGCCGGCGGGCTTCGTCTTCGCCCAGGACAGTCTGAAGTCGCCCAGCGACCTGTATTTCAAGACCTATCTGGGTCGTGAAATGCAGCGCCGCCTGACCCAGGCCAACCCCGCCTTCGACGCCAAGGCCTTCGGCGAGTACGAACAGTTCAGCTTCCCCGGCTGGAACAACGAGACGGTCCACGGCTATGTCATCAAGCCGGTCGGCTATGAGGAAGGGAAGAAATACCCGGTCGCCTTCCTGATCCACGGCGGGCCACAGGGTTCGTTCGGCGACGGCTGGTCCTATCGCTGGAATCCCGAGACCTATGCGGGCGCCGGCTATGCGGTGGTGATGATCGATTTCCACGGTTCCACCGGCTATGGCCAGGCCTTCACTGACGCCATCAGCCAGCACTGGGGTGATCGGCCGTTGGAGGATCTGCAGAAGGGCTGGGCCGCAGCCAAGCAGAAATATGATTTCCTAGACGGCGATAATGCCTGCGCCCTCGGGGCGTCGTACGGCGGCTATATGATCAACTGGATCGCCGGCAACTGGTCCAATGAGTTCAAGTGTCTGGTCAACCACGACGGCGTCTTCGACACCTTCGGCATGGGCTATTCGACCGAGGAGCTGTGGTTCACCGAGTGGGAATACGGCGGCACGCCGTGGGACAAGCCGGAAGGCTACCAGAAGTTCAACCCGGCCAACCATGTCGAGAACTGGAAGACCCCGATGCTGGTTGTGCAGGGCGATCTGGACTTCCGCATTCCGACGGCTCAGGGCCTGTCCACCTACACGGCGCTGCAACGCCGGGGCATCGACAGCCGCCTGATCGTCTTCCCAAACGAGAACCACTGGGTGCTGAAGCCGGCCAACAGCCTGCAATGGCATGACGAGGTGTTCGGCTGGCTGAACAAATACCTGACCCCAGCCCAATAGGTCTGGTCATTTCCAGAACGAAAGAGGGGCGCAGCCGCAAGGCCGCGCCCCTTTTTGCTGCGCCTCCTCAGGGGTCAGAGCGAGGCGCGGGTCTGGGTCATGGAGACCAGGCGGTCGTACTGCCGCTCGGTCATGCAACGCGGAGCGGCCCAGCGCTGGCCGGCCTGGCGGGCGTCGACCGCTTCCTGGGCGGTGACGAAGACCGGGGCGGCGCCGAATTCGCGCTGATAGGCGCGACGGGTGGCCGCGTCAGTGGCGCAAACCATGACGGACTGAAGCTTGGCCGGCTGGGCGGTCTGGGTGCGTGCAGACTGGGCTAGGCTGGGGGTGGCGAACGCGGCCAGAGTGGCGGCGATCAAGACAGGCGTTACGAAACGGGTCATCGGGCATCCTCCTATGGCCTGAATTAAGATCAGGGCTCTGACGAAATATGCGCCGTTTTCGAGAGATGTAAAGCTTTCACGACAACTAGGGTGGTATCGGACGATATTTGTCCCCGAGCCATGGCTCAGCACCGTCCAGTGGCGCCAAACTCCGCTTGCCGCGTTGAGTCGAGCTGTTAGAGCCGACGTCTGGGCCAAAATGTTGAAATGGAACGAACTCTGGTCGAAACTGCGCCGTCAGGGCGTAGCGCCGGCGGTCGTGCGAGCGCGGGAATTTCGCGACTGGGTCCGGGCCAACGATCCCGTCTATGCCGCCGTTCGCCGTCCCGGCCGGGCCGAGGCCTGGGCGGGCGGGATCGGCCTGATGTTGATCGGGCTGGTGGTGCTGGCCCTGATCCTGTTCGACTGGAACATGTTGCGCGGGCCGATCGGGCGGTGGGCCTCGGCGGAATATGATCGCGAGATCGCGCTGCGCGGCGATCTGGACGTCCACCTGTTCAGCTGGACTCCGTCGGTGGTGGTGCGCGGGCTGAAAATCGGCGGGCCAGAGTGGGCGCGGGACCGCGACACGGCTGATGTGGAGGAGATTCGCGCCTCGGTGCGGCTGCGCAAACTGTTCGCCGGCCAGATTGAAATGCCTCTGCTCAGCTTCACCCGGCCCGAAGTGGTCCTGATCGCCTCGGAGGACGGCCGTAAAAGCTGGGAACTGAGCCCTGACAAGCCGGACACGGGCGAGGGCATGAAGCTGCCGGTCATCCAGCAACTGATCATCACCGACGGCAGGCTGATCTTCGACGAACGTCGCCGGAATCTGAAGCTGGAGGCGGTCGTCGATGCGCGCGAGGGTCAAGACGGGGCGGCGGGCTTCCTCCTGGAGGGTCAGGGCACGGTGAACAGTTCGCCGTTGAAGCTGCGGATTCAGGGCGGCCCCTTCATCAATATTCGCCGCGACCGGCCCTATCAGTTTGAGGCGAGCGTCAGTGGCGCAGGCTCCAGCCTGGAAGCGAAAGGCGCCGTCACCCGGCCGTTCGATCTGGGCAGGTTTGACGCCACCTTGACCCTCCAGGGGCGGGATCTGTCGGACCTGTATCTGCTGACGGGCGTGACCCTGCCCAACACGCCGCCCTATCGTCTGGCCGGCGCGTTGAAGCGAGACGAGAACATCTGGGCCTTCAAGGATTTCAACGGTCGGGTTGGGGCGTCGGATCTGGCCGGGACTGTGCGGGTGGACGCCGCCGAGCGGCTGCGGGTCGATGCGCGCCTGACGTCGCGTCGCCTGGATATCGACGACCTGGCCGCCGTGCTGGGCGCGCGGACCCAAACCAATGACGCCGGCACCAATACCGAAGCCCCGGTCGTGGTCGGCGGCAAGCTTCTGCCGGACGCGCCGTTGCAGACCGAGCGCCTGCGGACCATGGATGGAAGCCTGACCTATCGCGCCACCACAGTGAAGGCGAACGATCTGGACGTGCGTGCGGTTAATCTTGGGGCTGAGTTGAAGGATGGAATCCTCAATCTCGATCCGGTCAGCTTCAATTTCAATCGCGGCGAGTTGAACGGCACGGCGCGGATCAACGCCACGCGCGACACCCCGTACAGCGTGGTCGACTTCCGCCTGGCCGGCTATCCGCTGGAATCGATCATCCCCGCGCGCGGCGGGTCCGCTCCCCTGACGGGCCGGGCGCTGGGGCGCGCCAAGCTGGAGGGACCGGGGGCGTCGATCCATGATTTTGCGGCGGGGTCGAAAGGCTCGCTCAGCCTGGTCGTGCCCAATGGTCAGATGCGGTCCGCCTTCGCCGAACTGCTGGGCATCAACGCCAGCGCGGGTTTGCTAAAGCTGCTGCGGGGCGATCAATCGACGGCGCAGATCCGCTGCGCTGTGGCCGATTTCGACGTACGCGCCGGTAAGGCGACGGCCAAGACTCTGGTGATCGACACGGATGTCGTCCTGGCCCAAGGGACGGGTTCGATCGACCTGGGGGCCGAGACCCTGAACCTGCGCATCGACGGCGAGTCCAAGAAGCCGCGTCTGCTGCGGGTCTGGGCGCCGATCACGGTTCGCGGCGCGCTGACGGCGCCGAGCGTGGGCGTCGATGTCGGCGCGGTGGTCCGTCAGGGCGGGTTGGCCGGGTTGTTGAGCACGGTGGCGGCGCCGGTCACCGCCCTGTTCGCCTTCGTCGATCCCGGTCTGGCCGAAGACGCCGACTGCGGCGGATTGATCGCGGGCGCGCGATAATCTTCAAGGGGATGAGCCGAAGCGGGCGCGACGACGTATTGGAAGCCATGGATCGTTTTGCATGACACGCCGGGGGCTGTTCGCACCCGTCCTGGGCCTTATCGCCGGCGCCTGTTCGCCCTTGAGCCTGCTCAACAGCCTGGGGCCTCGAGACGCCGGCGCGCGCCGTGTTGCGCGCGACATCGCCTATGGCGACGACCCCCGGCAGCGGATGGATCTCTATGCCCCCAGCGCGCGGGGACCCTATCCGACCCTGGTCTTCTTCTATGGCGGAGGCTGGGATTCGGGGTCGCGCGACCTGTACGGCTGGGCGGCGCAGGCCCTGGCGGCCCAAGGCTTCGTCGTAGCTCTCCCCGATTATAGGCTGGCGCCCCAGGCCGTTTTTCCCGCCTTCATCGAAGACGCCGCCGCCGCTACGGCCAGGACAGCAGACGTCGCCGCCGCCCATGGTGGAGACCCCGACAAACTGGGTGTTCTGGGCCATTCGGCGGGCGCGCACCTGGCCATGATGATCGCGCTAGACCGCCGCTATATGGAGGCCGTGAGGCGTCCGGGCCTGATCAAGGCGGCGGCGGGTCTGGCCGGGCCCTACGATTTTCTGCCGCTTGATGCGGGGGCGGCGCGGAACGCCTTCGGCCGCGCGCCGGACCCCACCCTGACCCAGCCGGTCACCTTCGTCCGGCCGGACGCCCCGCCGATCTGGCTGGGCCACGGAACGGAAGATGTCGTGGTCCATGCCGAGGACACGACCATCCTCGACCAACGGATGAGGGCGGCGGGCGGTCGGTCGGAGGCGAGACTTTATCCGGGGCTGGACCATGCAGACCTAGTGGCTACCTTCTCCCCGCTGTTCCGCAAAAAGGCGACCGTGCTGGCTGATGTGACAGGCTTCTTCCACAGAGCGCTGAGTCAATGACCGGTCTTTTTGCGGGTGAAGCGCATTTCGTTAGCGGTGCACCTTTCCAACAATGCGACTTAATGCCAATATGGCTTCGGGTCGGATTTAAGTATTCGTACCGATCTTTTACGGCCCGTTCCGAACCTGATCTGGCTCCGGTGCGCGCATGCGCGCCGAACCTGCTGGCTCCGGGACGGGCCGTCTCCATATGAAGACCGCCTTAGAGCGCGAATTTCCATAAACTTCAGAAGGTGGTGCGGGCGGCCGGGGTCGAACCGGCACTCCTCTCGGAACTGGATTTTGAGTCCAGCGCGTCTACCAATTCCACCACGCCCGCAGCGGAAGGACCGCCTCATGCCACAGAGGCGGGCGGCCGGTCCAGAGGCGTCTTCATTGCATGATGAAGTTCACGCGAAACGCCATCATGCGCGGCGCTGTAGGTTGGTCGCCGTCATAGGCGACGGTGGCGTCGCCGGCGGCCTTCAGCACCGCCTCGCCGAACCGGCCGTCGCCCGGATGCTCGGTCTCGATCACGCAGTCGCGCAGCCTTCCGTCGGGCTGAGCGACGCAGGTCGTGACAGCGAAGCCTTCCGAGTAACGGCTCTGGAAAGGATAGCGTGGGCGAATCCGGCGGTCCCAGCGCATGCCGACCTGGAGACCGTCTTCGGCGATGGCGTCCAGTTCCTGGTCACGCGGATCTTCCAGCGGACGGTCGCAGGCGGTCAAGGTCTCGTCGATGGCGGAGCCTGAAGCCGGGAGGTTCAGATCGTAGCGCAGGTTGCGTCCCTCGCCGGCGCCGTCCGGCACGACGATCTGAACACGGCCGCCCTGACGCAGCTCGCGAGCGAAGGGGGCAGGAAAATCGGCCACCGCGCCCGCCCGATCGGTCGTGACGTTCCAACGCCACTCCGAGGCTTCTTCATCGCGGAAGGTGATTTGCAAGGGGCGTGTCTTGGTCCGGCGGGTCACCTCCGGCAGGCCGAATATCAACGCCGAATAGCCCGAGTCCAGGCAGCGGGTGGCGATGGAGAGGCCTGTCGTCGTGGTCACATAGGCGACCGTGCTCTTCTTCTTGGTGTCCTTGACCAGGTCCCAGTCTTCGCCCGCCGCGCCGGCGTCCTGCGCAGCGGATGCGCCGGCCCACAGGCTCGCCGCGCAAAACACAAGGGGAAGCACAGTCGATTTCACGCGGTCACCTCCATGTGCGGGTTCGGCCCGCCAACCACAGCGTGTTTGGTGCGTGCGGACGCATCGGTCAATCCAGTGTGGTCAGGCCTCGCGTAAAAGTGGTTCGACCGTCTGTTCGATGGCGCCGAAGATCGAGTGATGGTGGTCGTCCAGCATTTCGATCCGGACCGTGTCGCCATGGGCCAGGAAAGGCGTTTCAGCCTGACCGCGCAGGATCGTCTCGACCGTGCGGACCTCGGCGATGCAGGAATAGCCCAGCCCGCCCTCGGACACCGGCTTGCCGGGGCCGCCGTCGGCGTCGCGGTTGGAGACCGTGCCTGAACCGATGATCGTCCCGGCCGACAGGGACCGGGTCTTGGCCAGGTGGGCGATCAGGGTTCCGAAGTCGAAGGTCATGTCCACGCCGGCGTCGGCCTTGCCGAAGTCGGCGCCGTTCAGTTGGACGGTCAGTTCGCCGTGCAGCTTGCCGTCCTTCCAGCGGTCGCCCAGAGCCTCGGGCGTGACCAGGACGGGGGACAGGGCGCTGGCGGGTTTGGATTGGACGAAGCCGAACCCCTTGGCCAGTTCGGCGGGGATCAGGTTGCGCAGAGAGACGTCGTTGACCAGGCCGACCAGGCGAACGGCGGCCAGGGCCTCGTCCCGCGTTGCGCCCTGGGGCACGTCGCTGACGACCACGACGATCTCGGCCTCCAGGTCGCAGCCCCAGGCGGGGTCGGCCAGGGGGATGGGGTCGCGCGGCGCCAGGAAGTCGTCGGAGCCGCCCTGGTACATCAGGGGATCGGTCCAGAAGCTGGCGGGCATCTCGGCGCCGCGCGCGCGGCGCACCAGCTCGACATGGTTCACATAGGCCGAGCCGTCGGCCCACTGATAGGCGCGGGGCAGGGGCGAGGCGGCGTCGCGTTCATGGAAGCGGCCGCGCGGCACGGCCTCATGCTCGAGGCTCTCGGACAGGGCCTGAAGCCGGGGCCCGCAGCGGTCCCAGTCGTCTAGGGCGGCCTGAAGGGTGGGGGCGATCAGGAAGGCGTCGGTGAACCAGTGCAGATCCTGCGAGACGACCACGAGGCGGCCGTCGCGGCCGTGCTTGAGCGAGGCGAGTTTCATGCCCTTGGCCTAGACCGAAATCGCGCCGAGGGGAACAGAGGGGCGGTCAGTGACGGGGGCCGCCGCCGTGTTCGGGCTTCGGGGCGCCGGGGCGAAGGGTCGACAGCTGGCGGTGGGCGGCGCGCAGTTCGCGGATCCGCTCCTCGCGCCGGCACCAGTGGTCGTTGAACTGGGCCACGGCCTCTCGCAGGGCGGTCAGTTGCTCAGCCTTGGTCATGTCGCGCTCGACCTCCTTCTCCGCCGGCTTGGCGGGCGCCGGCTCCGGCGCCGGGGCGGGCGAGCATCCGTGCGGCGAAGCGGGCTTGGGCGGATGAGGGGCGTAGGCGGGCTTGTCCAGCACCGCAGCGCCAGATCCGTGGCCCGAGCAAGCGCCGCCGGGGACGTTGTTGTCGATGTGATCGCCCTTGATGACCACATGGCTGTTGGAGACGACCGTCACATTGGCGGGGATGACGGGGGGATGAGGATGGCCCGGGCGGCGCGGTTCGCAGTGGGCGGCGCCGTGGGGATGGGGCGGTGCGGGCTCGGGGTCCTTCGGCTTGACCGTCTCCTTGATCCGACCCTTCAGGGCGTGATCGACGGCCTTCAGGGGCTTGGACGGTCCCTCGGCCAGGACCACGACGGCGCCCAGACAGTCGTCATAGGTGGCGCGCAGGGCCTTGGCGGCGCCGACCAGGGCGTCGCTGTTGGCGGTCATGGCCGCCTGGCAGGCGCGGTCGATCGCGCGCCAGATCGATTCGGCGGCGTCAGGCTGGGTGGTCGTGGCGCCCTTGCCGGCCCGCCAGGCCAGGACCATCAGGCCCAGGATCAGGGCCCCCAGCAGCAGGAGCAGCAGCGGGTGAACGCCTAGAAACAGAATGGGATCAACAGGTTCGAGCGCCGCCGGATCGGGCGTCTGGAAGTCCTGCGGATAGTTGGAGACGCTCGCCGACATGCCGCACCCTGCCTAACCCGTTGTTCGCCGACCCATGATGCCGCAGCGGCGAAGCTGGGCCAAGAAAAAGGTTAACGACAGTGGATCAGGGGGCGGCGGTCAGCAGGGCGCGGGCCTCGGCGCCGGCGCGGGCGGCGGGGTCGCGCACCTCGACCTCGACGATGACGCCGCCCTCGGGCTCGACCGCCCACAGATAGCGGCGCTCGACCTCGACCGTGCGGCCGGAGGGGGCGAAGCCCTCGAAGGTGTCGCCCCAGGGGGTGATTTTCTTCAGCTCGACGAAGGGCATGGCGCAGGCGGCGTCCAGCTCTTCTTCGACCATCTTGGTCAGTTCGTCGTCGGTCAACGGGGATCTCCTTCGTCGGCGTATATGGCGACGCGGGGCGGCGTATTCGAGGCGACCGCCCCCCGATACATGCCCGAGGTGTTCATGGCGAAGGCCGGGGTTCCGGTCAGGCCCATGACGATGACGCCGCCGTCGCCGCCGATGGAGCCGACATCGGCGATCTCGGCCTCCGCGGCGGCCTGGGCGGTCGCGCCGTCGGCGGTGCGGCGGCAGATGTCGCGGGCCACGGTGGAGCGGATGAAATACTCGCCCGAGCCGGTGGCGGAGACGGCGCAGCCGTCGGCGTTGGAGGCGTAGGTGCCGGCGCCGATGATCGGCACGTCGCCCACCCGGCCCCAGCGTTTGGCGGTCATGCCGCCGGTCGAGGTGGCGGCGGCGAGACGGCCCTGGCTGTCCAGGGCCACGGCGCCGACGGTGCCGAACTTCTTCTCGTTCAGTGGCGGGGCGACGGCCGCTTGGGCTCCGGGCGCGGGGGCTTCGGGCGCGGGCGCGCCGGCCGGGCGTTCCGGGAGGGGCAGGCCGGCCTCGGTCAGGGCCTTGATCAGGCCCTGCCAGCGGCGTTCGGTGAAGAAGAAAGCCGGATCGACTTGTTCCAGACCGGCCTGGGCGGCGAAGGCGTCGGCGCCGGGGCCGATCAGCATGACGTGCGGCGACTGTTCCATCACCGCGCGGGCGGCGGCGACCGGGTGGCGGGTGGTGGTCAGGCCGGCGACGGCGCCGGCGGTCAGGTCCGACCCGTTCATGACGGCGGCGTCGAGCTCGTTGCGGCCGGCGGCGGTGAAGACGGCGCCCCGCCCGGCGTTGAACAGGGGATCGTCCTCCATGACCTGAACGGCGGCCTGGACCGCGTCCAGCGCCGCGCCGCCGCGCGCCAGCACCGCCGATCCGGCGTCCAGCGCCCGTTGCAGGGCGGCGCGATAGGCCGCGTCCTGCTCCGGCGTCAGGCTGGATCGCTCGATCACGCCGGCGCCGCCGTGGATGGCCAGGGACCAGCGAGGGCCTTCCTGGGCCTGGGCGCCGTTCGTCAGGCCGAAGAAACACAGTGCAATTAGTGCAGTTAGTGCAGTCCGCATCATGGCCGGCTCCCCGATTGAGATCGCCATCCTAACCGGGCGTCGGGGCGTGTCAGGTCGATTGTAACGAAAATCTGAAAAGGCGTGGGTTTTCAGGAGTGCGACAAAAGAAATTAGGAGTGTTCAAGCCGCTCTCTCCCCCGTTATCCTCGGGCTTGGCCCGAGGATCAGGCGTTGGGCGGACTGTGCGTCGCCCTGGCCGCCTTGCGGCGGAACGCCCGGTCCTCGGGCCAAGCCCGAGGATGACGAGAGTGGGGGAGTGGGCGGAGAACCTTCATCCCCGATGGTGCAGTTGCTTCCACACGCGGTAGGCGACGATGGGGGCGAAGCCGACGATGAGGGCGGCGAGCAGGGAAATCCAGAACCCGCCGCCCAGCCACGCCCCGACGATCCCGGCGCCCAGCCCGGCCAGAGGCGGCCCCAGATAGGGCAGCCAGGTCGGCGGCCGCATCCGCATTCAGGCGTCGACCTTGATGACGCCGCGACGGATCTGGTCCAGTTCGATGGAGTCGAACAGGGCCTGGAAGTTGCCGTTGCCGAAGCCTTCGTTGCCCTTGCGCTGGATGATCTCGAAGAAGATCGGCCCGAAGGTGTCCTGGGTGAAGATCTGCAGCAGCAGGCCCTCCTCGTCCGAACCGTCGATCAGGATGCGGTTCTTGCGCATCCGCTCCACGTCCTCGCCATGGTTGGGCAGGCGTTTGTCGATCAGTTCGAAATAGGTCTCGATCGTGTCCTGGAAGTCGACGCCGCGCGCGCGCATGGCCTCGACCGTCTCGAAGATGTTCTCGGTGGTCAGGGCGATGTGCTGGATGCCTTCGCCGTTGTAGCGGCGCAGGAATTCCTCGATCTGGGAGTTGTCGTCCTGGCTCTCGTTCAGGGGAATGCGGATGGCGCGGTCGGGCGCGATCATGGCTTGCGAGAACAGGCCGGTCGCCTTGCCCTTGATGTCGAAATATTTCTGCTCTTCGAAGTTGAAGACCGAGCCGTAGAAGCCCGACCAGGTGCGCATCTGGCCGCGACGGACATTGTGGGTCAGGTGGTCCAGGATCTCGAGGCCCATCGAGTTCTTGCGCTCGGCCTCTTCCCAGCCCTCGATCTCGTCCCAGGCGTCATACAGCGAGCCGGCGTCGCCATACTGGTCGATGACGTACAGCAGCGAACCGCCGATGCCCTGGAGGATATAGGGATAGTCGCCCAGCGCCCCGCCGTTCGCATCGGTTGCGGCCACGGCGCCGCGTTCGAGCGCGCCCTCATAGGCGGCCTTGGCGTCGGTGGTGCGGAAGGCCATGCCGTTGGCCGATGGGCCGTGGTCGGCGGCGAAGGCCTGGGCCTGACCGGTCGGCGTGCGGTGGACCAGGAAGGAAATGTCGCCCTGTTTCAGGCGCACCACATCCGTCTTCGGGTTCACGTGGGTCTGGGTGAAACCCATCAGTTCAAGGCGCGCAATCATCGCCTTCGGTTCCGGGCCGGTGAATTCGACGAACTCGAATCCGTCGATGCCGAGGGGGTTTTCCAGGTTGATCTGTTCAGCCTTGGATAGGGTCATGTCGTTCATGGCGCGTCTCCCGCGTAGCTTTTGTGGCGGGCTTAACCGAAAGGGGCCGCCGATTGGGGCGGAACCTAGTCGCGGATGACGACAGAGCCAAGGCAGTCCCACGGGGTCGTGATGGAGGGCGCGCCGCCGGCCTCAGCGCAGCACGACCTCGGCGTCGATCAGTCGGACATCGTGCATCTGGTTCAGATAGGCTTCGTAGTAGCCCTTGTGCGAGCCGCCGACGATGGCGAGCATCCGCGTGCCTGGATAGCGACCCAGGACGTCACGCATATTGGCGACCATACGCAGGTTGCGGGTTTCCCAGTAGCCGAGATACTGGCGCCCGAACATCTGCGGCGACGGCTCCACCAGGGTCGCGCCGAAGTCGGAGCGATAGGCCATCTGCTGCGCCTCCGCGGAATTATTGGCCCGATAGATGTCCAGTAGGCCGCCGGGTTGGGAGATCCGTTCGACTAGTCGGGCGTATTCTTCCCGGCGCGTCTCGCTGGCCGGATTGCTCCAGGCCGCCATGATCGCAGCCTGGGCGGCTTCGTTTTCCGATTTGTCGTTCGGTTCGGGCGTGTCGGCGGAATGGTCGTCCACGCTCCACAGACGCTCCAGCCCCATCCGCGCCGCGACAGGGGCGGCGATCGCGTAGGTCTCGTTCCGGCGCGTCCGGAGCCGTTCGAGCATGGCGATGAGTTCGAGGGTGAGCGCGCCGTCCGCGATCCGATCCTCCGGCGCCAGACGCAACCATTGCACCAGTGCGGAGCCGCGCTCTCCGGCCGCCATGAAGACGGCGGCGAGGCGCCGCCGCTGCGCGGCCGTGGGTTGGGCGGGCCAGTCGGCCAGAAGACGTTCCGCCTCGGCGTTGGCGGCGGGCACGTCCAGGCCCGTCGCCTGGTTCGCCGGCGTCGGATCCCAGCAATAGTACTTGATGCTTTCGGCGTAGCGCGAGGGATAACGGCGCAGGCTGTCGCATTGAAGCCCCGACACGTCCTCGGTGGCCACGGCGGTCGGACGCCAGGCGGTCAAACGGTCCAGCAGCGGCGACAGAAGATCCGTCTGAAACCCCTCCTCCAGTTCCGACAGATGCAGGGTCCCCAGAACCAGAACCTCATTGAGCGGCCCCGCCGGCGGCCCTTTCAGAGCGGATGGGTCGAAGCTGGGCCTGTAGTCGGGCGCGACTCCCTCTTGGGCCAGAGAAGGCGAGGCCACGCCCAAGGTCAGGAAGATAGAGGTGAGGATCAGAGAGGAGGCAAGACGGATCATTGCGTTCGGCCCAAGTGTAAAAACAGGTCGCTGAACGCGACGTCAGACATGTCTTCCGACAAAGTTGAGGGAAACTCCCGTTAAACTTTGGACATTCTGCGATGATCAGGGATGGTCGCGCAGAATCATGATCTCGTCGCGAAGCTGAGACGCGAGGCATAAGGGGCGCAGTGCGCAAGTCATGGAAGACTTAGAACCGAACGGCGAGCTGTGGTCCCTCTGGCGGCGACTGAAGGCGCTGTTTCCGGTCTGGAGCCTGCTGCCGTCGAGCGTCTATACGCCCGGCGCCTGGGGCTACACGGGCGTGGATTTCGTCAGCGGCTTTCGCCGCAATCCCTCGACCCTGAAGGCCTTCACCCTGCTGGACGGGTTGGACCGCGCCAGCTTCGACGCGCTCGCGGCCTTGGCGGACCTGAATGCACGGCGCCAGGACCAGATGCTGCGGTTCGTCATCATCTGCTACTTGACCGTTCCGGTCTCTATCCTGGCTCTGACGGCCGATGTGGCCGGCGACAGCCTGCTGAGCTTTACTCGCGCCCACATGTCCCTGGTGATCAGTATTCTGGCGATCATGGGCCTGGGCCCCCTGAGCTATCTTATGAGCCAGTGGCGCTCGCGTCAGATCATCGGCGTGCTGGATCTGATCCGGATCGAACGGGGGTTCACGGCCCGGCCCGAGGCATAGGGTCAGCCCGGCAGAAGCCGCGTCGCCCATTCGGCGCCCAGCAGCACGCCGGTCGCCACCATGCCCAGCAGGGTCAGCCAGGCGGTCGTCACCGCCGCCCCGGCGATCACGAACAGGCCGTCGCGCTGGATCAGGCCGACGGACAGCAGGGCCAGGGCGATGGAGGGGATGGTGTTGGTCATCGGCAGGACGATGGTCAGGGTGGCCAGGATCATGAAGACCGCCGCCAGCTTCTCGCCCGGCCCGTCGGCGAAGCGACGCAGGCGGGGGCGCGACAGACGGTCGATCCAGCCGAGTTTCGACTCGGCGAAATCGGCCATGGCCTTCAGCCACGAGGCCTTGGCGCGCAGGTTCAGCAGCCAGCGCGGCAGCCAGGGTTCCTCGCGGCCGACCAGCATCTGGGCCGCCAGCAGGATGATGGCGACGCCGACCACCTGGGGCACGCCGTAAAGGCCGGGCACCAGGCAGGGAATGGACAGTAGCAGGATCAGCAGGCCGTAGGCCCGTTCGTCCAGACGGTCGCGGATCTCGTCCAGGGTCAGGCCCGCCTCGCCGCCTTCATCGGACAGGCGGCGCAGCAGGCGGGTGATATTGTGGCTGACGTCGTCAGCCTGGCGGGTCGGGCGGGGAGCGGTCATTTGACGCTCCTTCTAGACGGCGGCGGCTGCGGTCGCGAGCGTTGCGGTGTCGCAGCGGGTGACGGGAAGGCCGGGTCTTGCTACGGCTTCAGGTCTCCCGGGGGACTATCCATGCTTCGCAAGCTCTATGACGGCGTCTTCAATCTGGCGCGCCATCGTCACGCCACGCCCGCGCTGGCGGTGGTGTCCTTCGCCGAGAGTTCGTTCTTTCCCATTCCGCCCGATGTGATGCTGGCGCCGATGATTCTGGCCAAGCCGGAGAAGGCCTATTTCTACGCCGGCGTCTGCACCCTCGCTTCGGTTCTGGGCGGGATCCTGGGCTACGCTATCGGTTATTTCCTGACCGACGTCGGCTTGGCGATTCTGCGGTTCCTTGGCCACGCGGACGGGCTGGACCATTTCCGTGAATGGTTCGCGCAGTGGGGGCTGTGGGTCATATTGATCAAGGGCTTCACCCCCATTCCCTACAAGCTGGTGACCATCGCCTCGGGTCTGGCGGCCTTCAGCTTCCCGATCTTCATGGCGGCGTCGGTGGCGACGCGGGGCGGGCGGTTCTTCCTGGAGGCCTGGATCCTGAAGACCTGGGGGCCGGTCATGCTGGCCGAAGTCGAGAAGCGGCTGGCTTTGTGGTCCGGGGCGGGGTTGGTGGTGCTGATCGCCCTGATCGTCGTGCTGAAGCTTCTGTAAGTCGACGACGGGACTGGACCGGAGTAAGACCGTTTCACGATGAGAAAACTCTATCGCCTGCTGACCCGTTGGTGGACCGCCTTCGCCCTGGCCGCGTCGCTGGCCATGCTGGGTGCGGCTCATGCGTTTGAGCGGTTCGCGGGCCTGGCGCCCTGCAACCTGTGTCTGAAGCAGCGCGAGGTCTATTGGGGCGCGGTGGCCGTGGCGGTGGTGGCGACGGCCTGGACCATTCTGAGCGGCAGCCGACGCGGCACGCCGCGGATCGCCTCTTTCCTTTTGGCGGCCGTTTTCGCCACCGGGGCCGTGACGGCAATCTTCCACATGGGCGGCGAATACAAGTGGTGGAGCCTGCCGGCGACCTGCGTCGGCGGGGGCGGAGTCGATCTGGAAAGCCTGACCGCCCTGGCGCTGGGGACGGGGCCGAGCCAGCGGGTGGCCATGTGCGATTCCGTGGCCTGGAGCTGGCTGGGTCTGTCGATGGCCGGTTGGAACGGCCTGATATCCCTGGCGTTGGCGATATTCAGCCTGCTGGCGGCCAAACGCCCCAAGGACGCCCGCGCCCCCCGGTTCGAAAAGGCCTGACGCCATGACCGACGCCGCCCCTCATATCCCGCTGCCTCGTCCCGGAATGGGCGCCAGCAAGGCGCGGATGGACGAGATCCTGCGGGTCGATCACGCCGGCGAATATGCGGCCGTGCTGATCTATCGCGCCCAGAAGGCGGTGTTCGAAGGGCGCAAGGCGCACGGCGACATGGTGCGCGACCTGGGCGAGATGCAGGACCAGGAGGCGGTGCATCTGGCGCGGTTCGAACGGCTGCTGAACGAACGCCGGGTGCGGCCCACGGCGATGACGCCGCTGTGGCGGATCGCGGCCTCGGCCCTGGGCGCGGGCACGGCCCTGATGGGCGAGAAGGCGGCGCACGCCTGCACCGAGGCGGTCGAGAGCGTGATCGAGAAACACTATGCCGACCAGATCGCCGAGATCGGCGACCGCGACCCGGCCCTGGCCGCCGAGCTGAAACAGTTCCGCGACGAGGAGCTGGCCCACCATGACCACGCCATCGACCACGGCAGCCGCGAGGCCCCGGCCTACCGGTTGCTGAGCGGGGTGATCAAGGCCGGGTGCCGGGTGGCGATCAAGGTCAGCGAGAAGATCTAGACCGTCTCCTCCCTGCGAAGCGGGGAGGGGGGCGTGCGAAGCGTGGTGGAGGGGCTATTGAAGTCCCACTGGCGCCTGTGATGCGGTGAAGAACCCCTCCGTCACGGCGCAAAGGCGCGCCGCGCCACCTCCCCATCGCTTCGCGACGGGGAGGAGACGGGAGCGTCAGAAGATCTCGAACAATCCCGCCGCGCCCATTCCGCCGCCGATGCACATGGTGACGACGCCGTATTTGGCGCCGCGCCGTTTGCCCTCGATCAGGACGTGGCCGGTCATGCGGGCGCCGGACATGCCGTAAGGGTGGCCGATGGAGATGGCGCCGCCCGAGACGTTCAGCAGCTCGTCCGGGATGCCCAGCTGGTCGCGGCAGTAGAGAACCTGGACGGCGAAGGCCTCGTTCAGCTCCCAGATGCCGATGTCGTCCACCGTCAGGCCGTGGCGTTTCAGCAGTTTGGGCACGGCGTAGACCGGGCCGATGCCCATCTCGTCCGGCTCGACCCCCGCCACCGCCATGCCGCGATAGGCGCCCAGCGGCTGGAGATTGCGCTTCACCGCTTCGCCGGCCTCCATGATGACGCAGGCCGAGGCCCCATCCGATAGCTGGGACGCGTTACCTGCGGTGATGAATTCGCCCTGCTGAATCTCCTCGCCGCTGCCGAAGACCGGCTTCAACGCCTTCAAGCCCTCAAGCGTCGTGTCGGGCCGGTTGCCCTCGTCCTTCGACAGGGTCACCCCTTTCGAGGAAGTCTCGCCTGTCGCCTTGTCCGTGACCAGCATGGTGGTGGTCATGGGCACGATCTCTGCGTCGAGCCTGCCTGCCGCCTGGGCCTGGGCCGTGCGCTGCTGGGACTGAAGCGCGTATTCGTCCTGGCGGTCGCGGCTGATGTTGTAGCGCCGGGCCACGACCTCGGCCGTCTCCAGCATCGACATATACATATGGGGGGCCAGTTTCAGCAGGGCCTCGTCCTTGCCCCGGTACAGGTTCATGTGCTGGTTCTGGACCAGGGAGATACTCTCCAGCCCGCCGCCGACCGCCATCTTCTGCTGGTCGAACACCACCTGTTTGGCCGCCGTGGCGATGCCCATCAGGCCGGAGGCGCACTGGCGGTCCAGGCTCATGCCCGGAACCGTCGAGGGCAGGCCCGCGGCCAGGGCGATCTGGCGGGCGACGTTCGTGCCGGTCGAGCCCTGCTGCAGGGCCGCGCCCATGATCACGTCCTCGATCTCGGCCGGATCGACGCCGGCGCGCTGGACTGCGTGTTTCACCGCATGGGCGCCGAGCTGCTGGGCCTGGGTGTCGTTGAACGCGCCGCGATAGGCGCGGCCGATCGGGGTGCGGGCGGTAGAGACGATAACGGCTTCGCGCATGGGACTTGCTCCTGGGGGGCTATCGCCCTTGGGGCTGCTGGAGCCCCGTTCCTGTCTGGTTGGACCACTTAAGACGTGGCTTGGGATGTTTCCTCGGTTCCGAAGTTAGGCGCCTCACGTAGCGTCAACGCAAGACGCGGGTCGCTTGGAACGGCGCCGCTTGACCAATCTGCGTTCGCTCATTGTGTTGAAATGGCGCCACAGTCGCCACATTCGTCGAAGCCGGGCGGAACTAGGGCCAGGTGATGTCGTTTGGCTCGGGAACGTCGGGCAGCAGCTCGGCTTCGGCATTTTACAGATTGAGGAAGCTATGAAGCTCAAACTTCTCGCCTCCGTCGCCGTAGCAGGGCTGTTCGCAGCTGGCGCGGCCTCGGCGGAACCGAACGGCTGGTACGGCGCCATCGACGGCGGCTATCAGATCATCGACGACGTCAACGCCGAGTCGTCGACGACCGGCGTGAACTGGAACTATGAAGTGAACGACGGCTGGGCGGCCTTCGCCCGTCTCGGCTATCGCTTTAACCCCAACTGGCGCGTTGAACTTGAAGGCGGCTACCGCTCGGGCGACATCGGCACCGTGCGCGCCGTGTCGGGCCCCGGCGGCGTCTGCAACGTCACCCCGGCGACCGGCGGCTGCTTCTCTCCTGAAGGCAGCATGGACTCCGCCACCCTGATGGCGAACGTCATCTATGACTTCGGCTCTCCCGACTGGGCTCTGCGTCCGTTCGTCGGTCTCGGCGCCGGCGTGAACCGCGTTGACACCAAGGTTTCGGGCAATCTGCGCGACAACCGCGGCGCCACCTTCAACACCGACGAGGACTCGACCGAGTTCGCCGCTCAGGCGATCGCCGGCCTGGCCTGGGCCATCGGCGACCGTACCAACATCGACCTGACCTACCGCTATCTGACCGGAGACGTCTCGTTCGATTCGGCCACTGTCGGCGGCACCGCCTTCGGCGAATGGGACGGCGACTACGACCAGTCGCACACCGTGACCCTGGGCCTGCGCTACAGCTTCGGCGCAGAAGAGATGGCTCCCCCGCCGCCTCCGCCCCCGCCGCCCCCGCCCCCGCCGCCTCCTCCGCCCCCGCCGCCGCCCCCGCCGGTCGCTCAGAAGCCGGCCGCGCGTCAGTTCGTGGTCTACTTCGACTGGGATCGTTCGGATCTGACGGCTGAAGCCCGTTCGGTCGTGACCCAGGCCGCCAACTACGCCAAGACCGGCGCGGCGACCCGCGTCGTGATCGTCGGCTACACCGACACCTCGGGCTCGGCCGCCTATAACCTCGGCCTGTCGAACCGTCGTTCGCGCACCGTCGCGGACGCCCTGGTCGCACAAGGCGTCAACGGCGGCGTCATCGCCCTGGACGGCAAGGGCGAAACCGCCCTGGCCAAGCCCACGGCTGACGGCGTGCGTGAGCCGCTGAACCGTCGCGCCACCATCGACATCAACTTCTAAGCCTTGAGTGCCGACCCGGCTCCGGTCGGGTCGGCCACTAAGGTCGAGGTTTTATGAAGTTGACGGCCAGAGCCGCCGTTTCCTTGCTGGAAGCGGCGGCTTTCTGGTTTTGGCGCCTGCGCATCGCAGCCAAAAACCTGTTTGACGGTCCGTCATTTCGGTTGAACGAATTTCAGCGACAAGCCACATAGAGCAAGATGATCGCCCTCTTCGCCAAACGTTTCGAGTGCGCCGGTCCGGCCTGCGTGTCTTGCCCGGGCGGCGCCATGCGATCGAGAGTCGTCTAGATGGTCGATCTTCGTCCCGTTCATCGGTCCGTGTCAGCGAGGCGCTCGCGCCGCTACCGGCTTCGCGCCGACGGTTCAGGCCTAGCCCAGGCCAGGATCAGAACCCTGCACAAGCCCCAACCAGCTGAAAAGATTGGCGGGCTGACCTATGTCCTCGCTCGACCCGCGGAGGCGGAGAGATCGCAATCCGCGCGTCTGGAGGGGCGGCGGTTTCTTATCGTTTCGGCGCCGTTCGGTAGGTTCAGTTTGGCCCTGGCGGCCGTGCTGGAGGCGCGGGGCGCCACGGTGCGGCGGATGATATTCAACGCCGGCGACGCCATGGAGTGGCGGCGAAGCGGCGGGGTGGTGTTCAAGGGCGGGGCCGATGTCTGGGCGTCGCGGCTTCAGGAAATGACGGCGGAATTCACCGACATTGTCCTGTTCGGCGAGGGCGGTCCCTATAACCGCGCCGTTCTGTCAGCCGGCGAGGGCCTGAAGGCCAAGATTTGGGTGCTTGAGAACGGCTATTTCCGTCCGGACTGGATTACGGTGGAGCGTAATGGGGTGAACGCGTCCAGCGGCCTGCCACGCTTCAAACAGGCCTATGGCGCGCCGGCTCCAAAACTGCCCGAGCCCGTCCAGGTCGGCCGGATTCTGCCGTACCATGTGCTGAACATCAGCGCCTATCATCTGGTCCAGGGGGTGGGCGGGCTGCTTTTCCCGCGCTACGTCAACCACTATACGTTTTCGCCCCTGGCCCAGTGCCTGGGCCATATTCGGCGCTATCTGGGTCTGGCCTTCCAGTCCTCCGCCGCCAGCCATGTGGACGCCATCGCGCCGCGGGGCGATTTCTTCATCGCCTGTCTTCAGCGCGAGGGCGACGCCCAACTGCTGCGTTATTCGCGCTATCCGGACAATACCGCCTTCCTGGCGAGGCTTATGACCAGTTTTGCGACCCATGCGCCCAAACAGGCCCGTCTCGTGGTCAAGAACCATCCGCTTGACCCGGGCGTGGTCGATCTGGCGGCGGTGACTCGCCGGCTGGTCATAGAGCGCGGGCTGCAGGGCCGGGTCGATTTCATTGACGGCGGCAATCTGGCCCAGTTGTGCCGGGCCTCGCGTGGCATGGTGGTCAATAACTCCAGCGCCGCCCTGTCGGCTCTGGGCTTCCAGACCCCGGTCAAGGTGATGGGCGACGCCTTCTTCGACTTCGACGGTCTGACGGATCAGAAATCGCTGGACGATTTCTGGGCGGCGCCCCAGGCGCCAGATCCGGCCCTCTTCGCCCGTTTCCGTGCCCATGTGATCGCTCAAAGCCAAGTGAACGGCAATTTCCACGAACCCCGGGCGATTGAGCGGACGGCGCAAGGCGTGGCGGATATGTTCGGGCGGATTTTCTAGCCAATCCGACATAGAACGGCATGAATGTTGCGATCCGGCCACAGATGTGGCGCGTCATATCACTGTCATATAACTGTCGCCTGACGTTGCAATGGCGGACGTAGATGGGGCCAGATTTCGGCAGGCGACCCCGCCTGTCGCCTTTGGGCCTGTTCGGCCTCCATCTGGGGATAGATGCAATGATCAACCGCAAGCGCCTCTTCTGGGCGACCACCGCCATCGTCGGCGTCATGGCCGGCGCGGGCGCCGCCTCCGCGCAATCGACCGGTACGGAAGCCGCCGAACTGAACGAAATCGTCGTCACCGGTCAGCGCGGCCCGCGCACCATCGACGGCGCTATCGTGGCTGAAAACGTCTCAAAGTCGCGGGCTTCCGTGACCGAAGAATATATTTCGACCCAGGCTCCCGGCCAGACGATCCTGAACTCGATCAACCTGCTGCCGGGCGTGAACTTCACCAACAATGACGCGTTCGGTTCGTCGGGCGGTGATCTGACGATTCGCGGTTTCGACTCGGCACGCATTTCGCTGACTCAGGACGGTGTTCCGCTGAACGATACCGGCAACTACGCCATCTATTCGAACCAGCAGTTGGACCCTGAGGTGATCAGCCGGGCGACCGTCAACCTCGGCACGACCGACGTCGATAGTCCGACCGCTTCGGCGACCGGCGGCACCGTGAACTACTCCACGCGCCGCCCGGAAGAAGAGTTCGGCGTCATACTGCAGCCCTCGATCGGCGAGACCGGTTATCGCCGCTTCTTCGGCCTAGTGGACACCGGCGCTTTCGGGCCCTGGGGCACAACGGCCTGGTTCTCGGCGTCGAAAACCCAGTACGACCACTTCATCGGCGCCGGCGGCGTTGATAAGACGCAGTATAATGGTCGCCTTTACCAGGCGCTTGGCGACAACGGCGACTTCCTGTCGCTGACCGCCAACTACAACGAGAACCGCAACAGCTTCATCGCTCGCAAGACGCTTGCTCAGTTCAACGCAGGTACGGCTTACGACTCGGGCAACTCGCTGTCTTCCACCCTGGTGAACATCAACCCGTCGAACACGGGCAATATTCGTGGCGCTTCGCGCTTTACGCTGCGTGACAACCTTGTCCTGACGGTCGACCCGTCCTTCCAGTACGTCCTGGCGCACGGCGGCGGCACTCAGACCATGAGTGAAACCGACGCGCAACTGCGGGGCAATTCTTCGGCCGCTGGTGTGGACCTGAACGGCGACGGCGTGATCAACGGCGCGACCCGCGTGACCCTATTCCGCCCGAATATTACCAACACCCACCGGTACGCCCTGACTAGCTCGCTGATCTGGGACATCAACGAAGATAACCGCCTGCGCGTCGCCTATACTTACGACAACGGCCGTCACCGCCAGACGGGTCAGTTCGGCTACATCGACGCCAATGGAAAACCGGAAGACCCCTTCGCCGGCCGTAACGGCACGTCGGTGAAACTGCCGGACGGTACCATCCTGCGCCGTCGCGACCGCCTGTCCTACGCCAAGCTGAATCAGATCGCCGCCGAATATCGCGGCAACTTCTTCAACGATGCGGTCAGCCTGGATCTTGGCGTCCGCGCGCCCTACTTTGACCGCGAGCTGAACAACTACTGCTACCAGCGCGACACCTTCAACGCCTACTGCACGACCCAGGTCGGAACGCCGGTGGCTGGAACGGACTTGGTGACTTTCCCGGCCTCGTCGATGAACAGCAGCGCGTCGAACACCTACGGCAAGCCCCGTTCGTTCAGCAAGAGCTATGAAGCCGTCCTGCCAAATGGCGGCCTGACCTGGCGCTTCGCCGATCACAACTCGGTCTATGTCAGCTACGCCGAAGGCTTCTCGGCGCCTCGGACGGACGATCTGTACGACAAGGTCGACGTGAACCCGGAGCCCGAGCGCACCAACTCTTACGACATCGGCTATCGCTACCAGGCTCCTGGCCTGATCGGCTCGATCGCAGCGTGGAAGACGGACTATTCGAACCGTATCGTGCGGACCTTCGATGAGGCGGAGAACCTGTTCCTGACCCGCAACGTCGGCGACGTGACGCTTCAGGGCTTTGACGGTCAACTCGGCTGGTCGCCGTTCGAGAAGTTCAACATCACCGGCTCGGTGACCTATACGGACAGCGAAGTTAAGAGCAATCTGCCCAACGGCGTCGTCAATGGTGTGCCGGTCTTCATCCAAACCGCCGGCAATCAACTGGTCGAAACTCCGGAGTGGCAATATGGCATGCGGGTCGCCTATTCGGTGGGTCCGTTCGACCTGGGCCTGCAGGGCAAATATGTCGGAGAGCGCTTCTCCAACGACATCAACACTGAAGTCGCGCCCGACTACACCACCTTCGATCTGGACGTCCGTTATAACCTCGCCAGCCTCGGCAATAGTGGATCCTATATCCAGTTCAACGTGATCAACCTGTTCGACGAAGAATATCTGGCCGATATCTCGACCTCGACGACCGGCTCTGCCAGCTACCAGCTCGGCGCGCCCCGTACGGCGATGGTGACCTTGCGCGCTGCCTTCTAAGGCAAAGCCAGACTGAAACGACGAAGGGCGGTCCGTTCGCGGGCCGCCCTTTTTCTTTGCTGAGGCCCGGCGTTGAAGTCGGGGACGGGAGGGGCCATATGGCGCGGCTCGCGTTTCGTCTCCGGATACGCCCCGGGACAAAGACAGGATCAGTTTGCCGATGACCGCTCCCATCTCCGCTCCCATCCCCGCAGAATGGGCTCCGCACCGCGCCATGTGGGTGGGCTGGCCCAGTCATGCCGAGTACTGGTTTGATGCGCTGGAGCAGGCGCAGGACGAGGTCGAGGGTCTGGTGCGGGCGCTGGCCGGGCCGGGGCGTGAACAGGTCAGGCTGATGGTCGGCAAGGCCGAGGTGCTGGCGGACGCCCAGGCGCGCTTTGAGGGCGTCGAGAATGTCGAGGTGGTGGCCGGGGAGTTCGGCGACATCTGGCTGCGCGACACCGGGCCGATCTTCGGCGCGGGGTCCAAGACGGCGGCGGCGTTCCGGTTCAACGGCTGGGGCGGCAAGTATGGCATGCCGGGCGACGAACGGGTCGCGGGCCAGATCGGCGAGCATTCGGGCGTGGCCCTGACGTGGAACGATTTCGTTATGGAAGGCGGGTCGCTGGACCACGACGGGGAGGGGACGGTCCTGACCACGCGTCAGTGCCTGCTGAACCCCAACCGCAACCCGGCCTGGAATCAGGATGAGACGGTCGCGACCGCCGCGCTGGAGACGGCCGTCGGCGCCAAGGCCGTGCTGTGGCTGGGCGACGGCCTGCTGAACGATCACACCGACGGACACGTCGACAACCTGGCCCGTTTCGTCGCGCCGGGCGTCGTCGCCTGCCCGGTCGCCTGGGGGCGGAACGACCCCAACGCCGAGGTCTATGACGCCACGGCGCGCGATCTGTCGGGCATGACGGATGCTGAGGGACGTAAGCTCCGTGTGCTGAGGATCCCGTCGCCGGGCCTGGTGCTGGACGAGGACGAACGCCCGATTCCGGCCAGCCACATGAACTTCCTGATCGCCAACGGCGCCGTGGTGGTGCCGACCTATGGCGACGACGAGGCCGCGCGGTTCGCCTGCGAGGCCCTGGCGACCGCCTTCCCCGATCGCGAGATCATCCCGCTTCCGTCCAAGGCTATCCTGACCGGCGGCGGCTCGTTCCACTGTATCTCCCAGCAGGAGCCCGCATGACCCGCAACATCACTGTCGCCGGCATCCAGACCTCGTATGGCGAGGATATGCAGGCGAACATCGCCAAGACCATCGACTTCGTGCGCGAGGCGGCGGGCAAGGGCGCGCAGGTGATCCTGCCGTCGGAACTGTTCCAGGGGCCGTATTTCTGCGTGTCGCAGGAGGAGCACTGGTTCAGCCAGGCCTATGAATGGCGCGAGCATCCGTGCGTCACGGCCATGGCGCCGGTGGCCAAAGAACTGGGCGTGGCCATTCCCGTCTCCATCTTCGAGAAAGACGGGCCGCAGTATTACAACTCGCTGGTCATGCTGGATGCGGACGGCGAGGCTCTGGGCGTCTATCGCAAGAGCCATATTCCCGACGGCCCCGGCTATCAGGAGAAATATTATTTCCGGCCGGGCGATACGGGCTTCAAGGTCTGGAAGACGCGCTTCGGCAAGGTCGGGGTCGGCATCTGCTGGGATCAGTGGTTCCCGGAGGCGGCGCGGGCGATGATGCTGATGGGCGCCGACGTGCTGATGTATCCGACCGCCATCGGCACCGAGCCGCACGACGCGAGCCTCCACACGGCCCAGCCGTGGCGCCGGGCCATGCAGGGGCACGCCGTGTCCAACGCGGTTCCCGTCGTCGGCGCCAACCGGATCGGGCATGAGACGGTGACGGCGGTCGGCCAGACCTTCTACGGCCATTCCTTCATCGCTGATCAGCAGGGCGAACTGGTCGATAGCCTGGGCGCCGAGGAGGAGGGGGTGCTGGTGCACCGCTTCGACCTGGATGAGCTGGACAAGTACCGCGCAGTCTGGGGCTTTTTCAGGGATCGGCGGACGGATCTGTATGGGGTGCTGACGGGGGCGAGATAGTCAGCCATCATCATCGTGGGGCGTATCCCATTGCTGTCCAGTGTGGCCGGTGGTCGGGACGCCCCAGGATGACTGAGCAGGTTTAGAGATCATGGATTTCGCCCTTACCGATGACCAGCGCGCCATTCAGGACGCGGCCCGCGCCTTCGCCGAGGCCGAACTGGCGCCCCATTCGGCCAAGTGGGACGAGGAGAAGCATTTCCCCGTCGATGTGATGAAGCAGGCGGCCGAGATGGGCTTTTGCGGCATCTACACGGGTGAGGAACACGGCGGCATGGCCCTGGGCCGGGTCGAGGCGGCGCTGATCTTTGAGGAACTGTCGCGCGGCGACGTGGCGACGGCGGCCTTCATCTCGATCCACAATATGGCGACCTGGATGATCGACCGGTTCGGGGCGGACGATCTGCGCGCCCGCTTCGTGCCGGATCTGGTCGGGATGGAGAAAATCGCCTCCTATTGCCTGACCGAGCCGGGCTCCGGGTCGGACGCAGCGGCGCTGCGGACGACGGCGGTGCGCGACGGCGACCACTATGTATTGAACGGGTCCAAGGCCTTCATCTCGGGCGCGGGGACCAGCGATCTCTATGTCGTCATGGTCCGCACGGGCGGGGAGGGGGCGAAGGGTGTCAGCGCTCTCGTCGTCGAGGCCGGGACGGCCGGCCTGTCGTTCGGCGCGCAGGAACGCAAGATGGGCTGGAACGCCCAGCCGACCGCCATCGTCCAGTTCGACGACTCCCGTGTGCCCGTCGCCAATCTGCTGGGTGAAGAAGGGGCGGGGTTCCGTTACGCCATGGCCGGGCTGGACGGCGGGCGACTGAACATCGCCGCCTGTTCGCTGGGCGGGGCGCGTCTGGCGCTGGAGACGGCGCAGGATTACGTCGCCACCCGCAAACAGTTCGGTCGGCCGCTGGGCGAGTTCCAGGCGTTGCAGTTCAAGCTTGCGGACATGGCCACGGACCTGGAGGCGGCGCGGCTGATGGTGCTGCGCGGCGCCTGGGCCATCGACGCCGACCATCCGGAAAAGACCAAATGGTGCGCCATGGCCAAGCGTCTGGCCACCGACGCCTGTTTCCAGATCGCCGACGAGGCCCTGCAACTGCACGGCGGTTACGGCTATCTGAAGGATTATCCGCTAGAGCGGATCGTGCGCGATCTGCGGGTCCACCGCATCCTGGAAGGGACGAACGAGATCATGCGGGTGATCATCGCGCGGGAGATGTCCAGAGCATGACCGAACTCGAAATCATCGCCCGCATCGAGAACGGGGTCGGCCGCATCACTTTGAACCGGCCCAAGGCCATCCATGCGCTCAACCGGGCGATGTGCGAGGCGATGACCGAGGCCTTGCTGACCTGGCGCGAGGATGAGGCGGTGAAGTCGGTGCTGGTCGATCATGCCGGCGAGCGCGGCTTCTGCGCCGGCGGCGACATCCGCATGATAGCCGAGAGCGGGGCGGGGGATGCGTCCGAGGCCAAGGCCTTCTTCCTGGCCGAATACCGGCTGAACCATCTGATGTTCGATTATCCCAAACCGATTACGGCGATCGTGGACGGGATCGTCATGGGCGGCGGCGTCGGGATATCGGAGCCTGCAGCCATCCGTATCGCCACCGAGCGCACCACCTACGCCATGCCGGAGACGGGCATCGGCCTGTTTCCCGATGTGGGCGGCGGCTGGTTTCTCCCGCGTTTGCCGGGCCAGACCGGCGTCTGGCTGGCGCTGACGGGCGCGCGGCTGAAGGCGGCGGACACGGTGGCCTTGGGAATCCATACCCACTTCGTTCCGGCTATCGATATCGAAGGCTTCAAGGCGGCGCTGCTGGCGAACCCTGCGGACCCGCTGGAAGAGGCGAACCGCTGGGTCTGCGCCACCGACCCGGAAGAGGCGCCGCTGAACCCTCATCGCGAGGCCATCGACCGGCTGTTCGCCTTCGACACGGTCGAGGCTATTTTCGCGGCGCTGGAGGCGGACGGTTCGGATTGGGCTCTGGCGCAGTTGGCGACGTTGAAGACCAAGTCGCCGCAATCGCTGAAGGTCACGTTGCGCCAGCTGCGGACCGGCGCGACGCTCGCCGGCTTCGCCGAGAACATGGCGATGGAATACGCCCTGGGCGGTCGGGTGGTGCAGACCCACGACTTCCAGGAAGGCGTGCGGGCCGTGATCGTGGACAAGGACAATGCGCCGAAATGGTCCCCTTCGGACCTGTCGGGCGTTACGGAGGCGACGCTGGACGCGCTGTTCGCGCCGCTGCCGGACAACGAAAAATGGACGCCGCTGCCCTGACAGCGACGCCGACCAAGGGAGAGAACCATGACCAAGATCGCCTTCATCGGCCTGGGCAATATGGGGGGCGGCATGGCCGCCAATCAGGCGAAGGCGGGCCATGCGGTCGCCGCCTTCGATCTGAGCGAGGCGGCGCTGGAGCGGGCTTCGGCGGCAGGCTGTGCGCCTGCGGCCTCGGTCGCGGAGGCTGTACGCGACGCCGAGGTGGTGATCACCATGCTGCCCGCAGGCCCCCATGTGCATAAGGTCTATGCTGAACAGATCATCGGCGCGGCGCCGTCCAGCGCCCTGCTGCTGGATTGCTCGACCATCGACGTCGAAACGGCGCGCAAGGTGGCGGGCCTGGCCAAGGAGGCGGGATACGCCTTCGCCGACGCACCGGTGTCGGGCGGTACGGCGGCGGCGGACGCCGGGACACTTGCCTTCATGGTCGGTTGCGACGAAGGCGACTTCGCGCGCGTCGAAGCGGCGCTTGAGCCGATGAGCCGGATCACCATCCGCGCCGGCGATCACGGCGCCGGTCAGGCGGCCAAGATCTGCAACAACATGCTGCTGGGCGTGTCCATGCTGGGCACGTGCGAGGCCATCGCTCTGGCCGAGAAGCTGGGCCTGGATCCGGAGCGGTTCTTCGAGATCGCGTCCAAATCCTCGGGCCAGTGCTGGAGCGTGACCAGCTATTACCCCTGGCCCGGTCCGGTGCAGACCGCGCCGTCGAACCGCGACTATCAGGGCGGCTTCGCCACGGCCATGATGCTGAAGGATCTGAAGCTGGCCCAGGATGCGGCGGCCAAGTCCGGCGCCTCGACGCCCCTGGGCGCGCAGGCCGAGGCGATGTACGCCCTGTTCGACGGCCTGGGCCACGGCGGGCGAGACTTCTCGGCCATGCTACAGATGCTACGGGGGCGGTTGAGCGATCTGGACGCGGGATGATCCGATCCCCGGCCGCCGGCGTAAATCGTGGCGTCTGCGGCCGGACCTGCCCTATTAGACGTCTCTTCACCGCCGGATTGGACCGCCTCGCTTCATGACTGTATCGCCGCCCCGGATCGGAGGTCTGGACGTCCAGGGTTGGGGCGATCCCGAGGATCCGGTCGTCCTGCTGATCGGACCGCCCGAGCGCCTGTCGCCGGATTGGCGCCATTGGGTGCGGGCGCTGGAAGAGGCGGGACGGCACGTGCTGCTGGCGTCGGTTCTCGAAAAAGGCGAAGAGGCCGCCGCTCTGCGGGGGTTGCTGACCGACATCTCGTCGCGGCCCGCCATTCTATGTGCTTCGGAGACCCTGGGCAGCGTTGCGCCGGCGCTTGTCGTCAAGGGGCCGGCCCTGGCCAGTTGCCTGATCGTCGTCGGCGATGCGCCGCCGCAGGCTGAGGCGATGCTCGATGGCCTGTCGATCCTCTGTCTGGACCCCGCCGATCCAGCTGAGGCGGCGGAGGCGGCCATACTGGGCTTTCTGGAACGCCAGGCGCCGCGCGAGGCCCTCTACTACCAGGCCGGCTCCGATCCCCGCACCCTGCGCGACGCCCTGGGCTGTTTCGCCACCGGGGTGACGGTGGTGACGACGCTGGACGAGGGCGGTCAACCGGTCGGCCTGACCGCCAACTCCTTCTCCTCGGTGTCGCTGGACCCGCCGCTGATCCTGTTCTGCCTCGCCCGCAGTTCGTCCAACCTGGAGCGGTTCAAGCGCGCGGAGCATTTCGCCATCAATGTGCTGCACATCGGCCAGCAGCCGATGTCGGGCGCCTTCGCCCGGTCTTCGGCCGAACGGTTCGACGGCGTGGCCTGGGAGACCTGGGACACGGGCGCGCCGATCCTGTCCGGTTCTCTGGCCAGTTTCGAATGCGCGACCCATCAGGTGGTCGAGGCCGGGGACCATCTGGTCTTCATCGGCCGGGTCACGCGCGCCCGGTTTGAGCCGCGCCGCGACCCGCTGCTCTATTTCAGGGGCCGCTACCGGCGGCTGCACTTCGCCTGATTGAGCAGGCGCCCGTTCACATCGGGCGGTCGGATCGCTATCTCAGACGCCAAAGCAAGAGGAAGCTCGCCCATGTCTGCCGATCCTGTGGTCATCGTCTCCTACGCCCGCACGCCGATGGGCGGTTTCCAGGGCGCGCTGTCGGACGCCAAGTCCACTGACCTGGGCGCGACGGCGGTGAAGGCGGCGCTCGACCGGGCGGGCCTGGATCCGAACAAAGTCGAGCAGATCATCATGGGCTGCGTCCTGCCCGCCGGCCTGGGCCAGGCGCCGGCGCGTCAGGCGGGCCTGGGCGCGGGCCTGCCGATCTCGACCGAGGCGACCACGATCAACAAGATGTGCGGCTCGGGCATGCAGGCCGCGATGATGGCGCACGACGCCCTGCTGGCCGGTTCGGCCGAGGTGATCGTGGCGGGCGGCATGGAGTCGATGACCAATGCGCCGTATCTGATGCAGAAGCACCGGGGCGGCGCCCGGATCGGCCACGACGTCATCTCCGACAGCATGTATCTGGACGGTCTGGAAGACGCCTATGAGCCCGGCAAGCTGATGGGTCAGTTCGCCGAGGACACCGCCAAGGCCTATCAGTTCACCCGCGAACAGCAGGACGCCTACGCGACCGAAAGCGCCGGCCGGGCCAAACGCGCCCAGGACAGCGGCGACTTCGACGCCGAGATCACGCCGGTCGAGGTCAAGACGCGCAAGGGCGTGGTGGTCGTGGACCGAGACGAACAGCCGACCAAGTCCGACCCGTCCAAGATCCCTAATCTGAAGCCCGCCTTCGGCAAGGACGGCACCATCACCGCCGCTTCGGCCGCCTCGATCTCGGACGGCGCCGCCGCCCTGGTCATGATGCGTCAATCGACGGCGGACGCCCTGGGCCTGACCCCGATCGCCCGCGTCGTCAGCCAGGCTGCGCACGCCCATGAGCCCAGCCTGTTCACCACCGCGCCGGTCTTCGCCCTGAAGAAGGCCCTGGCCAAGGCGGGCTGGACCGCCGACGACGTCGATCTGTGGGAGGTCAACGAGGCCTTCGCCATCGTGCCGATGATCGCCATGCAGGAACTGGGCGTTCCGCATGACAAGATCAACGTCAACGGCGGCGCCTGCGCCCTGGGCCATCCGCTGGGCGCCTCGGGCGCGCGTGTGCTGACCACCCTGCTGTCCGCCCTGAAGGCGCGCGGCAAGACCAAGGGCATGGCCGCCCTGTGCATCGGCGGTGGCGAGGCCACCGCCATGGGCGTCGAACTGGTTTAGACGTCGACCGCCGCGTCCAGGGCGTTTTCCTGAATGAACTCGCGGCGTGGCTCGACCACGTCGCCCATCAGTTTGGCGAACAGGTCGTTGGCGTCTTCCTCGTGCTCGACCGAGACCTGCAACAGGGTGCGGGCGTTGGAGTCCAGCGTGGTCTCCCACAGCTGTTCCGGGTTCATCTCGCCCAGACCCTTGTAGCGCTGGATGGCCAGGCCCTTCTTGCCGGCGTCAAGCACCGCGTTCAGCAGGTCCAGCGGCCCGCGGATGGTGGTGGACTTTTCCTTGCGGCGATAGGTGGCCGGAGCGGAGAAGACGCCGTCGAAGGCGGCGGCGCGCTCGGCCAGACGACGTGCGTCCAGCGAACGCAGCAGGGTTTCTTCCAGCACGATGGTTTCCTGCACCGCGCGACGGGTGCGGGTGAAGACGACCGCGCCCTGCTCGCCCGGTGCGCCGGTCCAGTCGCCGTCGCCTTCTTCGGCATAGAGATTTAGACGCACGGCGGCCGCGGCCGAGGCCTGGGTCATGTCGGCGTTGTCGTTGAACAGGCCGGCCAGCGCCGCCTGTTCGATGGCGAAGGCTGGGGCGCGCTGGCTGAGGCGATCGACGCCGCCCTTGAAGGCCTTGGCCTCGCGCACCAGGGCCTGAAGATCGAGACCCAGGCGACGCTCGCCGGTCGACAGGTCCAGCTCAGCCTCGGACGAGCCCTCCTCGATCAGATAGGAGTCCATCTCCGCCTGGTCCTTGAGGTAGCGCGACTGCTTGCCCTTGGAGACCTTATAGAGGGGGGGCTGGGCGATATAGACGTGGCCGCGCGTGATCAGCTCGGGCATTTGGCGATAGAAGAAGGTCAGCAGCAGGGTACGGATGTGGGCGCCGTCGACGTCGGCGTCCGCCATCAGGATGATCTTGTGATAGCGCAGCTTGTCGGCGTTGAAGTCGTCGCGGCCGATGCCGGTGCCCAGGGCCAGGATCAGGGTGCCGATCAGGTCCGACGACAACATCCGGTCGAAGCGCGCGCGCTCGACGTTCAGGATCTTGCCGCGCAGGGGCAGGACGGCCTGATTCTCGCGGTTGCGCGCCTGTTTGGCCGAGCCGCCGGCGGAATCGCCCTCGACGATGAACAGTTCGGACTTGGCGGGATCGCGCTCCTGGCAGTCGGCCAGCTTGCCTGGCAGGCTGCTGATTTCCAGCGCCGACTTGCGGCGGGTCAGGTCGCGCGCCTTGCGGGCGGCTTCACGCGCGGACGCCGCCTCGATGATCTTGGCGACGACCATCTTGGCCTCGACCGGGTGTTCCTCGAACCATTGGGCCAGGCCTTCGGAGCACAGGGCCTCGACGGCGGGGCGCACTTCGGACGAGACCAGCTTGTCCTTGGTCTGTGAGCTGAACTTGGGGTCCGGCACCTTGACCGACAGGACGCAGGTCAGGCCTTCGCGGGCATCCTCGCCGGTGACAGAGACCTTCTCCTTCTTGCCGGCGCCCGAGCTCTCGATATAGCCGCCCATGACGCGCGTCAGGCTGGCGCGGAAGGCCGACAGGTGGGTGCCCCCATCCCGCTGGGGGATGTTGTTGGTGAAGCACAGCATGGTCTCGTGGTAGCTATCGTTCCACCACAGGGCCAGATCCAGCTCGATCCCTTCCTTCTTGCCGCGAATGACGATGACGTCCTTCAGGATCGGCGCCTTGGACTTGTCCAGGTGGCGCACGAAGGCTTCGACCCCGCCCTCGTAGTGCAGGATCATCTCGACCGGTTCGGCATGACGCTGGTCGGCCAGTTTGATGACCACGCCCGAGTTCAGGAAGGCCAGTTCCCGCAGCCTGTGTTCCAGCGTCTTCAGGTCGAAGTCGATGTGGCTGAAGGTCGTGACCGACGGATAGAAGGTGACCTCGGTGCCGCTCAGCGGCTTGCCGGTGTCTTCGCGGATCGGGGCGTCGCCGGTGATCACCAGCGACTTGACCGTGTCGCCGCGCTCGAATCGCATCTGGTGCGCCTTGCCGTCGCGATAAATCTTCAGCTCCAGCCAGTCGGACAGGGCGTTGACCACGGACACGCCCACGCCGTGCAGACCGCCCGAGACCTTGTAGGAGTTCTGGTCGAACTTACCGCCGGCGTGCAGCTGGGTCATGATGACCTCGGCCGCCGAGACGCCTTCGCCTTCGTGGATTCCGGTGGGAATGCCGCGGCCGTTGTCGGTCACCGTGACCGAGCCGTCGGCGTTCAGGATGACCTGGACCAGGTCGGCGTGGCCGGCCAGGGCCTCGTCGATGGCGTTGTCCACCACCTCATAGACCATGTGGTGCAGGCCGGAACCGTCGTCCGTATCGCCGATATACATGCCGGGACGTTTGCGCACCGCGTCCAGGCCTTTGAGAACCTTGATGGAATCGGCGCCGTATTCGGGCATGTCGGCAATCGGATCGGTCATGAAATCTATGGCTCTGAAGTCCCGACCGGGACGGGGATTGAGCGCCGCCTCGGGCGCTCGAATCGACGCCGGGATCGCACCGGGCCGAAGCCCGCAACATATAGGAATTTGCGGCGAAAAAGCGAGGAATTCCGGCGTGGAATCCTAGTCGTTTTCCAAGGTCCGGCCGGCGACGCGGACGAACTGGGCGCGGCCGTCCAGGCCGGCGAACAGGGCGCGTTCGGTGCCGGTCATGAAGGCCTGGAGGTTCAGGGCGACGATCTCGTCGAACAGGGCGGCGCGGCGGGCTTCGTCCAGGTGGGCGGGGGCTTCGTCCAGCAGCAGGACGGGGCGGGCGGCGCCGGCGGCCTCATGGTGCGACAGGCGGCTGATCTGGGCCAGGATCAGGTTCAGGACCAGGGCCTTCTGCTCGCCGGACGACCCCTCTGCGGCGGGGCGGTTCTTCTCGCGGTGAAGCGCGGTCAGGTCGGTGCGGTGCGGGCCGAACAGGGAGCGGCCGGCGGCGCCGTCGCGGGCGCGCGCCTTGGCCAAGCCCTCGCGGATCGCGGCGGCGATCTCGTCTTCTTCAGCGCCGGCCTCGGCCATCTGTTCGGCGGGCCCGTCCAGACCCAGGTCGGCCTGGGGGAAGGGGCGGTCGCTGCGGGCGTCGATGGCGGCCTGGAGCGCGTGCAGGGCGGCGACCCGGGCGAGGGCCGCGCGGGCCCCCGCCTCGCCTAGCCGGGCCTCCAGGGCGTCCAGCCAGACCGGGTCGGCCTCGCGCCCATCCTGTGCGTCGTTCAGCAGCCGCAAGCGTTCGCGCAGGGCTTTCTCATAGGCGGAGACGGCGGCGGCATGGTCGGGATCGGCGGCGAAGACCAGCCGGTCGAAGAATTTCAGCCGTTCGGCCCGGGCGTCGGAGAACAGCCGATCCTGCTCGGGCGTGGCCCAGACGGGACGCAGGTAATCAAGCAACCGCCCCGGCTGCGCCGTCTCGCCGTCGATGCGGACGATGCGCCGCGCCGCGGCCGCCGTCTGGACCCCGGTGCCCAGACGCGTCTCGTCGTCCAGTTCGACCATGACGGCCCAGGCGCGGCCCACCGCCTCGCCGGGCTCGCGCCGGCCCATCTCGGCGGCGGTCGCGCCCCGCAGCCCCTTGCCGGGGGTCAGAAGGCTGATCGCCTCCAGCAGATTGGTCTTGCCCGCCCCGTTCGGGCCGTGAAGCACCACCGGGCCGGAGGCGAGCTCCAGCCGTGCGCTCGCATAGGAGCGGAAGTCGGTAAGGGAGAGGGAAATCAGGCTCAATCTATCCGCTCATCCCGGCGAAAGCCGGGACCCAGTCCTTTCGCTCGGCACGATCTAACCAAGCAGCGTCGGAAACAAATCCGCCCATGCCGGGTTCTTGCGCTCGATCAGCTCCAGCTTCCAGATCCGTTTCCATTCCTTGATCTGCCGTTCGCGCACGAAGGCCGTATGGCGCGTCTCATGCACCTCGTACCAGACCAGGAGCGCCACGCCATATCGACGCGTGAAGCCGGGACGCAGCTTGTCGCGGTGTTCGGCGACCCGCTTGATCAGATCGTCGGTCGATCCAGTGTAAACCGTGCCGTTTCGGCGGCTGGCGATGATGTAGGTGAAGAACGCCAAGGCCAGCCTCCGGTACGAACGAAAGTACTGGGTCCCGGCTTTCGCCGGGATGAGCGGAATCTCTTGCCTACACCCGCAACGGCATCAGCACATACTGCACGCCCGGATCGCCCGGATCGAGCACCAGGGTCGGCGAGGCCGGGTCGGCGAAGCGGAAGGCGGCGTTTTCACCGGTGATCTGGCCGGCGACGTCCAGCAGATAGCGGGCGTTGAAGCCGATCTCGAACGGTTCGTCGGAATAGCCGATCTCGACCTCTTCCTCGGCCTGGCCGGCTTCCATGTTGCGGACGGTCAGTTTCACCCGGTCGTTGTCGAAGGCCAGTTTCACCGAACGGCTCTTTTCAGCCGAGATGGTGGCGACGCGGTCGACGGCCTTGGCGAACAGGGCGTTGTCGATGTCGGCCTGTTTGTCATTGCCCTTGGGAATGACGCGCAGATAGTCGGGGAAGGCGCCGTCGATGACCTTGGACGTCAGGGACGCCTCGCCCATCTGGAAGCGGATCTTCTGGGCCGAGACCGTGACCTCGACCGGACCGCCGGCGTCGTCCAGCAGGCGGCGGACCTGATCGATGGTCTTGCGCGGCACGATGACGCCGGGACCGCCGGCCGCGCCCTCGGGCGCCGGGGTCTCGGCCAGGGCCAGGCGGTGTCCGTCGGTGGCGACCGCGCGCAGCAGGGGCACGCCGGCCTCAGCCACCGTGTGCAGGTACAGGCCGTTCAGATAATAGCGGGTTTCCTCGGTCGAGACGGCGAACCGGGTCTTGTCGATCAGCCGCGCCAGGTCTTCCTTGGGCATGACGTAGGAGGCGCCGGCGCTGTCGGTGGACATGACCGGGAAGTCGCCCGCCGGCAGGACCGGCAGGTTGAAGCGCGACCGGCCGGCCGAGACCACCAGGCGGGGATCGTCGCCCGAATAGAGCAGCGACACCTCGGCGCCTTCCGGCAGCTTGCGCACGATTTCGTACAGGGTGTGGGCGGGGGCGGTGATCTGGCCCTCGACGTTCACCGTCGCCTCGGCCTCGTCCACCATCTCCATATCCAGGTCGGTGGCCGCGAAAGCCAGCCGGTCCCGGCCCGCGCTGAGCAGGACGTTGGACAGGATCGGGATGGTGTTTCGACGTTCGACCACGCTCTGCACATGGCCCAGGGCCTTCAGGAGCGCGGATCGTTCGATGGTCAGTTGCATGTCGTCTCGCCCGGCGCGGCCCGACTCGAAGGGTCGCGGTTAAGTGGCCTAGGACACTAGCGGATTAGGCGGGCGGGGCAAGGAAAGCGGTTCGAGCCGTTCACAGATTTCTCACTCCCCGGCAGGGGGAGGGGAAATTCACCCCCGCAGCTTGCGCGTCAGAGCCTCGACGTCGCGGGCGATCTGGTCGTCCTGGCCCATCAGCTCCTCGATCTTGCGCACGCCGTGCAGCACCGTGGTGTGGTCGCGCCCGCCGAAGCGACGGCCGATGTCGGGATAGGAGCGGGTCGTGTGCTGTTTGCACAGGTACATGGCCATCTGACGCGGACGGGCCACCGAACGGGTGCGGCGCTCGCTCAGCAGGTCGGCCTGTTTCAGGTTGAAGTGGTCGGCCACCGTCTTCTGGATCTCGTCCACGGTGATGCGTCGCTCGGGCCCGCCGCGCAGGGCGGCGCCCAGCAGGGTGGAGGCCTCGTCGACCGAGACGGTCGACAGACGCGATCCGGCGGCGGCGGCCAGGGTGTTCACGGCGCCTTCCAGCTCGCGCATCGAGCCCGGCGTGCGATCGACGAGCTGGGCCAGAACCTCGGGATTGGCCTCGCCCTGGACGACGCCGAGGGCCGACAGGGCCTTCAGACGGTTCTGGGCCACGGCGATCTTCAGTTCGCGGTCGCCCGCCTCCACCGGGCAGGTCAGGCCGGCGGCCAGGTGGCTGCGCAGGCGCGGCTCGACCTCGGTCAGGGCCATGGGTGCGCGGTCGGCCGAGAAGACGATCCGTTTGCCGTCCTCGATCAGGGCGGTGAGGGTCGAGAGCAGTTCTTCCTGGGTCGAGGTCTTGCCGCCCACGAACTGAACGTCGTCCAGCAGCAGCATGTCGGCCGAGCGCAGGCTTTCCTTGAAGGCGGCGGTCGAACGGTCCTGCATCGCCTTGACGAAGGTCGACAGGAAACGTTCGGCGGTCAGATAGACCACCTTGGCCTCGGGCCGCAGGCGCTGGGCTTCCCAGGCGATGGCGTTCAGCAGGTGGGTCTTGCCGTAGCCATAGGGGCCGCAGAAGAAGACCGGGTTGAAATGGCCGTCGGCCCAGCTGGCCACCTGTTTGGCGATGGCCAGGGCGAAGGCGTTGCCTTGGCCTTCGACGAAGCTGTCGAACGTCAGACGGTCCTGCAGACCGGCGGCGCGGACGGCGCGGGCGCCGTCGGCGATGGGGGCGACGGTCGGGTTGGCGAGGGCCGCCAGGCGCGGGGTGGCGTCCAGGACATTGCCGGTGATGATGGCCGAGGCCGGGGGCACCGAACCCACTTCGGCGCGGCAGCGGACGTCCAGGCGGCGGTTCAGGCCGTCCAGCCCCAGCCACAGTTCGTTCATCCGGCGCAGGGCGTTCTTGCGGACCCAGTCGCGGGCATAGGCGGTCGGGGTCACCAGGATCAGCTGTCCGGCGGAATCCATCCGCACGGCGGACGGCGCGATGTAGGACGAAAAGGGACCGTCGCCGATTTCGGCCCGCAGACGCACAGAGGCCTCGTTCCAGATGCGATCCGGGTCGGTCATGTTCGATCCGTTTACGCCACTCACTGCCGCCGTCGCACCCCCAACCATAATTCCGCCACCCGATTCAAAAAACTATTCCGACCTTCGGCACTTCAGGGCGATGGTTCAGGGACGACTTCTCCTGCCCCGAAAAGCGATGCTTTTCGGGCGGGGCCGAGCTCCTGGACAGACATCTCCCGCCAACGCGAAACTATCGTCCCGCGCCGTCTTCATCCGTGTTGGGATGGAAGTGCGTTAGAGGCCAAAACTTACGCCGCACGCCGGTCCGGTCAACGCTGATTCGTTGGTCGATTCGCAGTTAAATTGTTTGACTCCGTCAAACGCTAATCCTGCTTGGGAAATTCCCCGTTTCGGGCATGTGGAGTCCGTATTCGTGCGTAAAGAGAGTTAATAGCCAAACGCAAAACGGCGAAGGAGCACATGCTCCTTCGCCGTTGAAAACGCGAACTAATGTCGTAACGGAACGGCGACAGCCGCTCCGTACGCTGGGAATCCCTGAGGGGATTTAGGCGGCCGACAGCTTCTTCAGCTGGGCGGCCAGACGCGAGACTTTGCGCGAGCCGGTGTTCTTGTGAACAACGCCCTTGGAAACGGCGCGCATCAGCTCGGACTGAGCCTCCACGAAGGCGGTCTTGGCGACAGCGGCGTCGCCGCCGGCCAGGGCTTCCTGGAACTTGCGCAGATAGGTGCGGACGCGCGAACGACGCGCCTTGTTCACTTCGGTCCGCGCTTCGATCTTGCGGATCGCCTTGCGGGCGCCGGGGTTGTTAGCCATTTCAAACCTTCGAACGGAAAACGCCGCGGAGCACACGTCCACGGCGCGGAAATCTCAAGAGGGCGGGCCTATAGCCGAAAGCCTGGGGGTGGTCAACGCGGAGTCTGATTTCCGCCCCCTCAAGCGTCGTTTGGGCGAGGCCGATAAAGCTTATTCAACGAAATGTCGGCCAATATCCGTCCAAATCGGAAGCCGCATGTTCAGATTACCCGTTCTTGTAACCCTCGTCTGCTTCCTTTGGGGCCTTGTCGTCGTCGATGACGCGCACGCCCAGCCGAACAGCGGGGCGCGCTCGCCTCTTGAGCTGGCCCAGGCGGTCGAGCGACGGGCCGGGGCCACCAATTTCGCGGCGTTGGAAGCCTTCGGGCACGACGCGATGAGGCGCAATGACCGCGAAGGTCTGCAGCGCCTCTATCACGTGACCTGGATTTTCCTGAACCAAGGAGAGTTCGACACCGCCGAGATGTGGAATGATCGTCTGGCTGCGGCCGCGCAACACCAGGGGGACCAACGCTATGTCCGGATCGCTCAACTGAACGGTCTGACCCTGCGCTATGATGAGGGCGAAACCGCCGCCGCCGAGGAGATGCGGCGGCTCGCGGCGATGGAGCCGGACTGGTTCGCCCGCGTCCACGCCATCCGTATCTGGGCCTTGGCCCTGATGGATCGCGACCAGATCGGCGAGGGATTGAAGCTGCTGGCGGACGCCGACTCCCTCATTCCAGACAAGGCTCCGTATGCACGGGTAGCTCGGGCCGGTCTTTGGGAAATGACGGGCATGGGCCTGATGAAGTTGAACGACATCGACGGGGCCACGGCCGCCTTCGGTCAGTTCGAGATCGACCTCGCCAACCCCGATTACCCGCGGCCCGATTTCGACGCCATCTACAACCTGTCGCGGCTTTCCGCCCAATTAGGAGACGTCGAGCAGGCCGAGCGTCTGTATCAGGCGCATCATCGGCTAACCTTGCGCGCCGGTCTGCCCAGCCTGGCGGTCTATGACGCTCGGCTGTGCGCCCTGGCGGCCGAGGCGGCGGAGACGCCGCAGGGGGTGCTGCGATGCCTGGAGCCTTACGGAGAACATTGGGAAGAGGCGTCCTTTCTGGCGGCGCAACTCCTGCCGGTCCGCGCCATAGCCCGCGCCCGTACGGGTCAGATCGCCGGCGCGCGTAGCGATCTGGAGCAAATCCGCCGCCGCACCGCCCTCGACCGGTTCCGGGAGGAAGGGCAGTCGGAAATCACCCATGTGGAGGCGGAGATACTGTTCGCCGAGGGGCGGGCGTCCGAGGCCTTCGTAAAGCTTCGGGATCACGCCCGTCAGGACCGCATCGCCGACTCCCGTCGGTTCAGCGGGGGCATCCGCCAGGTGACCGGCGATATGCAGCACCAGTTGACCGAACGACGCGCCCAGCTGGAGACGGCGCGAGCGAACACGCGGTTGCAGGGCATACTGCTGGCCTTCTGCGTCGTCTTCGCCCTGTCGGCGGTGGCCGCGTTGTTGTGGATGTGGAGCCAGGCCAAGGATCTGCGCGTCGCGCGTCGGCGCGCGGAGGAAGCCAGCCGGTCCAAGTCCGAGTTCCTGGCCAATATGAGCCACGAAATCCGCACGCCCCTGAACGGCGTGGTGGCCATGGCGGACGCCCTGACGCGCGCCCGTCTGGAGCCGCGCGAGCGAGAGATGGTGGAGGTGATCCAATCCTCTGGCGTAACGCTGGAACGGCTGCTTTCCGACATCCTCGACTCCGCCAAGATCGAGGCGGGCCAGATCGCGCTGGAACGGTCGATCTTCGATCTGGGGGACACGGTGCGCGGCGCTGCGGCCCTGTATCGGCCGACGGCCGAGGAAAAGGGCGTCGCCCTGCGCGTCCAGATCGATCCCCTCATTGAAGGTGCGGTGGAGGGCGACGTGGTCCGGCTGCGCCAGGTGCTGTCGAACCTGATCTCCAATGCGCTGAAGTTCACCGAGGCGGGATCGGTCAGCGTCACGGCCGTGGCCGCAGACGACGACCGGGTGCGGTTCACGATCAGCGATACCGGCTGCGGCTTCGACGACGAGCAGAAGTCGCGCATCTTTAACCGTTTTCAGCAGGCTGACGGCTCGATTACGCGTCGGTTTGGCGGAACCGGACTGGGGCTGGCTATCTCGAGAGAGCTGGTCGAGTTGATGGGGGGCGTTCTGGACTGTCACGGGCGGCCAGGGCAGGGGGCGGAGTTCTGGTTCGAACTTCCCTTGGCTCAAACCCAGGCAGAAACGGCTGCGGTCGTCGTGCAAAGCCAGGGGGACACGGCGGATTTCGACGACGTCGCCTTCCCCGCTCGCATCCTTCTGGCCGACGACCATCCGGCGAACCGCAAGGTCATCGAGATCATGCTGGCGGGCATGCCGACCGAACTGATCCTTGTCGAGGACGGGCGGCAGGCTTTGGAAGCGGCCGGACAGGGTGGGTTTGACCTGATCCTGATGGACATGCAGATGCCGGTGATGGACGGCCTGACCGCGACCGCCGCCATTCGCGCGCTCGAGGCTGAGCACGGTCGGGACCGCACGCCGATCATCATGCTGACGGCGAACGCCCTGCCGGATCATGTCGAGGCGGGACGGGCCGCCGGCGCCGACGGCCATCTGTCCAAGCCGATCACCTTGGTGGGTCTGCTTAACGGCGTGGCGGCGGCGATGGGCTCGGTCGAGCGGCTGAAGAACCCCGTCGCGGCCTGAGCCTCAGCTGCGGAAGTCGGCGGGCTTCAGCCCGTGGCGCTGCAGCTTGTCGTACAGGGTCTTTCGTGGAATTCTCATTTCTTCCAGCACCGCGACGATATCGCCGCAGTGCGCTTGAAGGGCGCCTCGCAACAGTTCTCCCTCGAACCGGTGCAGCCGGTCGGGCAGACTGAGGTCGGTCTCCTTGCCGCCGGCTCCTTCCTCCAGGCCCAGGACAACCCGTTCCGCGAAATGGGCCAGTTCGCGAATATTGCCGGGCCAGTCTTCTTCCAGAAGGCGGCGGCGGACGGCGTCGGTGACGCTCGGCGGTTCCACGCCGTGGCGGTCTGCGGCGCGGCGCACGAACTGGGCGAACATCAGGGGAATATCCTCACGACGCTCCCGCAGCGGCGGCACCCGCAGCCGCACGACATTCAGCCGGTAGAAGAGATCCTCGCGGAAATCCCCACGCCGCGCCGCCTCGCCCAGATCGATCTTGGCCGAGGCCAGGATCCGCAGGTCCAGCACCCGCGGTTCGTTGGCGCCGATCGGGTGGATTTCACGCTCTTCGAGCACCCGCAGCATCTTGACCTGAACCGCCAGCGGCATGCTCTCGACCTCATCGAGAAACAGCGAACCGTTGTGCGCCCGCTCCACATGCCCGACCCGTCGCCTCATGGCCCCGGCGAAGGCGCCCAGTTCGTGCCCGAACAGTTCGCTCTCGATCAAACCGTCGGGCAGAGCGCCGCAGTTGACGGCGACGAAGGGCGCCAGTCGTCTGCGGCCGCCGTTGTGCAGGGCGCGGGCCACCGCCTCCTTGCCGACGCCGGTCTCGCCTTCGATCAGCACGTCCATGCGGGCGTCGGCGATCTGGGCGATGGTGGCCCGCAACGCCGTGATCGCGCGCGATGATCCTGCCAGCGGCAGTTCATGGCCGCCGTCACCGGCGGCCAGGGCGGCCAGGCGTCGGTTTTCCAGCACCAGACTGCGCTTCTCCAGCGCTCGGTTCAGGCTGTCCTGCAGACGCTCGAAGGGAAACGGTTTCGCCACAAAGTCATAGGCTCCGTCGTGCATGGCGGCTACCGCGTCGGCGATGTCGCCGTGCCCTGTGATCATGATGACCGGAAGGGTCGGGTCCAAGACCTGAAGCCTGGTCAGAAGCTGACGCCCGTCCATGCCGGCCATACGAAGGTCGGTGACGACCACGCCGGGAAAATCAGCGGTCACAGCCTTCAGCGCAGTCTCGGCGGCGGCGAAGGCATTCACCTCCAGCCCCTCCAGGGTCATGCGCTCCACCAGCGCCTGTCGGAAGTCCGCGTCGTCCTCGACCAGGGCCACGGTTTGCGAAGGGAACGGTTGCATCAGGCGGCTTTGAGCGAGGCGATAAAGGTTGCACCCCGGGGGCTGGGGATCAGGTCCAGCTCGCCGCCGAAACTGGCGATGATGTCGCGGCAGATGACCAGGCCCAGGCCCAGGCCGTTGGCGCGGGTCGTGACGAAGGGGGTGAACAGTTGGCTGGCCACCTCGGGCGCGACGCCGGGGCCGTTGTCGGCGAAGATCAGGCGCACCCGCTCGCCCTGGCGTTCGATCGTCAGGACCAGTCGGGCGTCGCCCTGGCCTTCCATGGCTTCGGCGGCGTTCTTGACCAGATTGACGATGACCTGTTCCAGCCGGAATCGATCGGCGAGGATGGTGATGTCGCCGTCGCCGATCCGTTCCAGACTTATCCCGCCTTCCTCCAGCCTTCCGCGGGTCAGTTGAAGTCCGCCCTGGATGGCGTCTTCCAGCCGGATTTCGTCGATGCTGGGCGCGGCCTTGCGCGAGAACAGACGCAGGTCCTGGGTGATGGCGCCGATCCGGCGGGTCAGATCGCCGATCTTCCGAAGCGCGTCGCGCGCCTTGTCGGTTTCGCTCCGCTCCAGCAACAGAACGGCAGTGTCCGCATGTGTCCAGATGGCGGCGACCGGCTGGTTGATCTCATGAGCCACGCTGGCGACGATCTGGCCGAGCGCCGCCAGCTTGCTGGCCTGAACCAGTTCGTCGCGCAGCAGTTCCCGGGCGGCTTCTGCGCGCCGCCGCTCCTCGATCTGCCGGTTCAGGGCGAGGTTGGCCTCGTGAAGTTCGTGGGTGCGTTCGCGGATGCGGCGTTCAAGCTCCAGCCGACCCTCCTCCTCGGCCCGCGCGCGGGCGGTGGCCTGGCGACGCCGCCGCAACAGCAGGCCTGCAGCGAGCGCGAACAGGCTTGTGATGAGCAAGGCGATCCCACGCCCGCCCGCCACGGCGGTCCCGACCATGCCTCGCTCCGGCGTCAGCAGATGCAGGGTCCATCCCGGCGTGGCCGTTCCGGTCTTGGAGTGCATCCAGGTTTGAGGGCGACCCTCGCCGACGGCCGCGTACACCAGTCGGGGATGGTCGCCGTCCGGCGTCCGGAAGGGCAGTGGGGCAAGGGCGTCGGGGCGCAGGGTCAGATCTGTCTGGCTGAGACGACGCCGGGTTTCGTCCATCGGTCCCGTGGCGCGGAAACGCCATTCCGGCACGCTGGTCACCAGCACCACGCCACCCGGATCGGCGACCCAGGCGGGTTCGCCCGAACTGCGCCATTCGGACTCCAGTGCGTCGAATTCCAGCTTCAGCACCACCACGCCCAAAGGCGTTCCGTCGCTCGCATCCACGCGGCGAGAAAGATACAAGCCAGGTCGTCCGCTGCGCGTGCCGAGCGCATAGAACTCGCCCTTCGCGTCGCGCATCGCGTTGGTGAAATAGGGTCTGAAGTCGTAGCGTATGCCGACGAAACTGGTGGGCGCCCGCCAATTGCTGGACGCCAAGGTCAAGCCTTTGGCGTCCAGGACATAGATGACGGCGGCGCGCGTCTGGATCGCCAGACGTTCAAGCTTGCGATCCACGCGATCCACGGTGCGGGCGTCGGGTGTCGCCAGAAGCCTCGCCACATCGGGGTCCTCAGCCAGGATGACGGGTACGGCGCGCTGCTTTTCCAACTCGCTGCGCAACACCGCCGCATGCATGGCGGCGCCGGCGGTCGCCTGTCGCTCCAGTTCTCCAAGTGCATCACGTCTCGCGGCCTCGCCGGCGACGCCGCCTAGAAGCAGACTCGCCGCCAACCAAGCGACGGCCAAGACCGTCCAGGGATTTCGGGCGAAACTCGACGCTCTTTCGAGAAATTGACGGGTCGCGGACGGTTGCATTCCTGATCTGTGCGACATTTCACACAAATGCGCGAACTCTTTGTGCGGCCTCTCGCACACTCTTATGCGCTCAAGGCTGCCGGAACCAGAAATTATCTTTATAAAACAATAAAATATATCATAGTTCGAATGAACTTGGACGGTTTCAAACCGTGCGGGACATTTGCCTGCGCACCTCGACGTCAGCAGCGGGGGCCGCCGAGGAAACCGCGGGATGGTCCCGCAGTGCAGGAGTCCCTCCCCCGTGATCGCGTTACCTTCCGCCCCAGAGCCGTCCGTCCGCCGGCCCTTCTATCGGCATCTCTATTTCCAGGTTCTGACCGCCATCGTCGCGGGCGCTGTCATCGGTCACTTCTGGCCGTCCTTCGGTGAAAGCCTGAAGCCGTTGGGCGACGCCTTCATCAAGCTGGTGAAGATGATCATCGCCCCGGTCATATTCCTGACCATCGTCACCGGCATCGCTGGCATGAGCGATATCGGCCGCGTCGGTCGCGTGGCGGCCAAGGCCTTCGCCTATTTCCTGACCTTCTCGACCCTGGCCCTGATCGTCGGCTTGATCATCGCCAATATCGTCCAGCCGGGCCGTGGGTTGAACATCGACCCAGCCACCCTGGATGTGGGCGCGGTCGCCAAATACTCCGAGCAGGCGCACGAGACGACCATCACCGGCTTCCTGATGGGCATCATTCCGGACACGATGGTTTCGGCCTTCTCTGAAGGGAATATTCTTCAGGTTCTGTTCGTCTCGGTCCTGTTCGGCCTGGCCCTGGCCATGGTCGGCGATGTCGGCAAGCCGGTGTTGAACTTCCTGGAATCGATCAGCCACGCCTTCTTCAAGCTGGTCGCCATTCTGATGAAGGCCGCGCCTATCGGGGCCTTCGGCGCCTTCGCCTTCACCATCGGCAAATACGGCATCGGTTCCATCGCCAACCTGGCCGCCCTGGTCGCCACCTTCTACATCACCGCCATCATCTTCGTCGTCGGCGTCCTGGGTCTGGTGGCATGGGCCAACGGCTTCAACATCCTGAAGCTGATCCGCTATCTGAAAGAAGAACTGCTGCTGGTTCTGGGCACCTCGTCCTCGGAAGCGGCCTTGCCTTCGCTCCTCAACAAGATGGAGCGCGCCGGCGCGTCGAAGTCGGTGGTCGGTCTGGTCGTTCCAACCGGCTATTCGTTCAATCTGGACGGCACCAACATCTATATGACGATGGCGGCCCTGTTCATCGCCCAGGCGCTGAACATCGACCTGACGCTGGAACAACAGATCCTGCTGCTGCTGGTCGCCATGCTGTCGTCCAAGGGCGCGGCCGGCATCACCGGCGCCGGCTTTATTACCCTGGCGGCGACCCTGTCGGTGGTTCCCACGGTTCCGGTCGCTGGCATGGCCCTGATCCTCGGCATCGACCGCTTCATGAGCGAGTGTCGCGCCCTGACCAACTTCATCGGCAATGCGGTCGCCACCATCGTCGTCGCCCGATGGGAAGGCGAGCTGGACCGGGACGCCCTGCACGCGGCGCTGAACGGTCCCGCCCAGCCGATCGCGGCCCAGCCGGATCCCGCCGCTGGACCGGGTGACAAGGACCTGGTCACCGCCGACTGATTTCCTCCCCGGAAAACAGGCGCCGTCGCGAAAGCGCGGCGCCTGTACTGCATTCGGAATCCGTTCAACCGGCGATACGCAGTTCTGCTTATCCAGGTTTGGCCCTTCGTTAACAGTCAGGCTTTACGTCTGGCGCAAACGATCATTCACTGACGAGTACAGCCCCATGATGATTCAACGCGCCCTGCTGGCAGGTGTCGGCTTCGCCGCGCTAAGCTCGTCAGCCTTCGCCCAATCGACGCAGTCTGCAGACGAAATCTCCGCGTTGCGCGCCCAGGTCCAGGCCTTGTCCGCTCGCCTTGAGCAGTTGGAGGCCCAGTCGCAGGCCCAGTCGCAGGCCCAGGCTACGGCCCCTGCCGCAGCGGGAACGCCGTCCGTCGCCTCGGCCGCTGCGCCGCGTCCGGCCGCCCAGGCCGCCAGTGCGCCTTCGTCGGTCGATTGGGCCACGGGCCTGCCTGAGCTCCGCAGCCCCGACGGCGGCTTCACCTTCAAGCCGCGTGTTCGCGTCACGGCCGACCTGTCCAACACCTTCGGCTCTGACTTCGACAGCCGCAACCTGACCACCACGGAACTCCGCGGCCTGCGCCTGGGCGCCCAGGGCAAGACGCCCGGCGGGTTCAGCTACTGGATTGAAGCTGATATCGCCGATAATGCGGTCAGCGTCGCCAATGCCTTCATGTCCTACAACCGCAAACTGGATGGTCGCGATCTGGAAGTGTCGATGGGCCAACGCCTGAACGACCGCGGCGTGGAAGGCGGCACGGCTGAGGACGTGGTTCCCTTCCTGGAACGCAGTCTGATGGTCAACACCGTCGGCCCGGAACGGGGCGCCTATGGCGTCGGCGTCACCTCCAAACTGACGGGCAGCGTCTGGCACGCTTCGTTGTCGCTGACCGGCGACGCCATCAGCGGCGGCACGGCGAACGACTCCATCACCCTGATGGGCCGCACCCACTGGTCGCCGTTCAAGACGGACGCCGGCTTCCTGCACCTGGGCGGCTGGGGCTTTGTCGAGGATCTGACGCCCAACGCCTCGGTCGCCTCGCGCAGTCTGGTCGTTTCGTCGCGCGGCAACGACAATCTGCGGCTTGCTGCTGGAGCGTACACCGATCCCAAGGGCAGCAAGGGCCTGGGCCTTGAACTGGGCGGCGTGCATCGCTCGGGCTGGCTGATGGCCGAGGGCGGCAAGCGGGTGCTGGAAACCGCTACGCGCGACTATGATCAGGACGCCTACAGCATCTCGGCCGGCTTCTTCATCACCGGAGAGAAGCCGCCGCTTTCGGCCCGCACCGGCACCTGGACCCGGCCCAAGGTCCTGAACCCTCTCGGCGCCGACGGCTACGGCGCGGTGGAGATCGTCGGCCGCTATGATACGGCCGATTACAGCGACAATCTTACCGGCGGCGAGGCCGACACCTGGCTGCTGGGCGTCAACTGGTACCCGACGAACAATACCCGTATTTCCGCACACTGGAGCGCCTGGTCGGTCGACAACAGAACCGGGACCTTCGCCGGAGACGACAGCGGCAATACCGCGACCGTCCGTGTCCAGACCGCATTCTAAGTCTAGAATATCAACCCGGAACGGTCCTCCGTTCCGGGTTTCTTCATAATTAACGCGCAAGACAGTATTGAGCCGTAACGAGACGATAACATGAATCCGAAGAACATTCCGATGCAGCGGAAGTTGGCGATCGCATTCGCCCTTTTGCTGACCGTGGCCGCCGCGATGATCGGCGCCGTGTTCTTCCAGTTGTCCGCCATGAAGACAGCCGCCGAGCTGAACGCAGAGAGCAAGGCGATCATCGATCACACGCACGTCGCCGAGAAGGGCTTCATTCGCCTGAACTCGCAGATGCGCGGTGTCTTGCTGACCGGCAATGCTGACTATCTCGACGTGTATAAAACCGGCTGGGAGCAGTTCGAAGCGTCCGTCGCCGCTCTGCAGGCGTCCAATCTAACCCCCGAAGAGAAGGCGCTGGTCGATAAGGCTCAGCAGGATGCCGTGGCCTGGCGGACCGAGTTCGGGACGCCGCTGACCGAGGCCGCGCTTGATACGGCGCGTATTGAAGCCGCACGTCGCGTCGTGATCGACTCGGGCGACAAGGTTCGGGTGACCCATATCACCAAGGCCATCACCCAGGTCCGCGACATCGAAGTCGAACGGATGACCCTGCGTGACGCCGAACAGGCGTCGGCGATCACAGCCTCCTTCCTCGCCCTTGCTGTCGGCGGGTTGATCCTGGTCGCGGCCGCCGTCTTCCTGGGCGTGCAGTTGTCGATCCTGATGGTCGCCCCGGTTCGTCGTATGACCGGCGCAATGTCCGTCATGGCGCAGGGCAAGCTGGACGTCGCCATTCCCGACACGGAGCGCAAGGACGAGGTCGGCGCCATGGCTCAAGCCATGCAGATTTTCCGCGACAACGGCCTGCGCGCCAAGGCGCTGGAGCAGGAAGCGGAATCGATGCGCGACGAGTCTGAGACCGAACGTCGCCGCCGCGAGGCCGCCGCGAAGCAGGAAGCGGCCGAAAACGCCGTCGTTATCGAAAGCCTCGGCAAGGGGCTGTCCGCCCTGGCCGACGGCGACCTAGTCTATCGCATCGACGCGCCCTTCCCCGAGCGTAGCGAGATTCTGAAAACCGACTTCAATCGCTCGATCGCCCGTCTGGAAGAGACCGTCACCGGCGTGCTCGGCTCGGTCCACGGCATCGACTCCGGCGCCGGCGAGATCAGTCAGGCCTCCGACGACCTGTCGCGCCGTACCGAACAACAGGCCGCCAGCCTGGAAGAAACCGCCGCCGCCCTGGACGAAATCACCGCAACGGTCCGCATGACCGCGGAGGGCGCCACCAAGGCCGCTACTGTCACCAACGGGGCGCGTCAAAGCGCCGAGGCTTCGGGCGCGGTCGTCATGAACGCCGTTGAAGCCATGCAGAAGATCGAGGACGGCTCACGCCAGATCAGCCAGATCGTCGGCGTGATCGACGAGATCGCCTTCCAGACCAACCTGCTGGCCCTGAACGCCGGGGTCGAGGCGGCGCGGGCCGGCGAATCCGGCCGCGGCTTCGCCGTGGTCGCCTCCGAAGTGCGAGCCCTGGCCCAGCGCTCGGCCGAGGCCGCCAAGGAGATCAAGACCCTGATCAGCAGCTCCGGCTCCGAGGTCGAGAACGGCGTCCGCCTGGTCAGCGAGGCCGGGTCCGCCCTGCAGGCCATCGCCTCCCAGGTCAACGACATCAGCGCCCTGGTCGTCGAGATCGCGGCCTCCGCCAAGGAGCAGGCTACGGGTCTGCACGAGATCAACATCGCCGTGAACCAGATGGATCAGGTGACCCAACAGAACGCCGCCATGGTCGAACAGGCGACGGCGGCGAGCAATTCGCTGCGCCAGGAAACGGCCGAACTGTCGGCGCAGGTGTCCTTCTTCCAGGTATCCGGTGGAAAACCGGGCCAGAAGGCTTCGTCGGTCCAAGGTGGGCCGGCAAGTCCTCCCTCGCGCCCGGCGCCGAGGGTTGAGCAACGCGTCGTCAAGGTCGCGAACGGACGGGATATGACAGTGGGGTCGGGTTCTGACGGCTGGGAAGAGTTCTGACAGAATAGGGAGGGGCGGGGCGCTTGTTCCGCCCCTTCTTCTTTGAAAATGAGACTCCATTCAAACCCTGTTTAACGGGGGTCGGAGCGGTTTCCGTCGCTGAAGTTTTGGCAGTGTTGAAGCCATGCAACGCTTTCTGAAACTTCATGAATTTAGCCGCTTTCCGGCCATGATTGTCCCGTCCCAAGGGGGCTGATTTCTTCCTCTGGAACACGGTTCTCATGATCCCGACCGCGCTCATGCTGCTCGCACTCGCCCCCACCGCAGGGACTGAAATCCAGTCGCCGCAGCAGGAGGAAGCGACCACCGTCCTGCCGGATATCGAGGTGACTGCGACCAAGCGTGGCGTGGCCCTGGGCGGGCAGGAGCCGATCGTCTCCTATGACTCCACTCAGATCCAGGCCTTCGGCGCCACCAATATCGGGGAACTGGTGACCCTGCTGGAGGCCCAGACCCGCAGCGCCCGTGGCGGATCGCCGGTCTTCCTGGTCAACGGTCGTCGCATCTCGGGCTTCCGCGAAATCCGGGGCGTGCCGCCCGAGGCGATCGAACGCTTCGAGGTCCTGCCTGAGGAAACGGCCCTGTCTTACGGCTACAGCGCCAACCAGCGCGTCGTGAACATCATCCTCAAGGCCCAATTCCGTTCGCTGACCGCCTCGGTCAACGTCAGCCGGTCGGATCAGGGCGGTCGCACGACGACGTCGAACGAGAACAACATCCTCAACATCGCCGGGGCGGACCGCTGGTCGCTCGATATCAACGGCAACAGCAGCAACGCCTTGTACGAGTCCGAAAGGAACATCGATCGTACCGGGACCGCGCAGCTCGATTCCGTGGGCGACACTGATCTGAACGCCTATCGCACCCTGCAGCCGCGCACGGCCGAGGCGTCGGTGGCGGGAACCTACAAGCACGACCTGAACGACAAGGTCGGAATGACCTTGAGCGGCAGCCTGGAGGACAGCAGCAGTCGCAGCTATCTGGGCTTGCCGGGCGTCAGCCTGAGCCTGCCCGAGGGCAATCCCTGGTCGCCCGACGGCGCGCCCGTCGATCTGTATCGCTACATCGGCCTGCCAGACGCGCTGCAACGCCAGACCAATACGCGGGAAGCGGAACTGGGCACGGTGTTCGACGGCTATCTGGGCGACTGGCGCTGGACTGCGACCGGCGAGTACAGCCGCACTGAGACGGACACCACCACCGGGCGCGGCGTCGACGAGGACGCCCTTAAGGCCGCAATAGACGCGGGCGACACGAGCGTGAATCCCTACGGCGATCTGAGCGGGGCGGCGACGAGGGCCGCCCGCGACACCGCCAGCTCGGTTTCGCAGTCGCTCGAGGGCGAAGTCGTCCTGAACGGAACGGCCTGGGAGCTGCCTGCCGGCGGCGTCACTACCACCTTCAAGGTCGGGGGCGAGCACCAGTCGTTGGATTCAGAAAGCCTCCGGTCCGGCGTGGCCAGCGATCGGTCGCAGTCGCGCGACCTGGGCAGCCTGCAGGCCAACTTCGACCTGCCAATCTCCAGCGTGGATCGCGGCGTCCTGCCGAAGATCGGCGACCTGTCCGCCAATATGAATCTGGCCTATCAGGAGTTGTCGGACTTCGGCGGCGTCTCGGCCCTGGGTGGTGGTGTAAACTGGTCGCCAGTCGCTCGGCTGTCCCTGTCGGCCAATTATTCGAACGAGGACAAGGCGCCGACGATCCAGCAACTGAACGATCCGACCATCTCGACGCCGAACACCGCCGTCTTCGACTATTCGACCAGCCAGACCGTCCAGGTCACCCAGATCACCGGCGGCGATCCGAACCTGAAGGCGGAGAATCGTCGGATTCTGAAGCTGGGCGTCAACTGGCAGCCCCTGTCGGCCACCGATCTGCGCCTGAACCTGGCCTATACCCGCACCGAGGCCGAGGATGAGATTTCCAGCTTCCCCGCCATCACCCCCGACCTGGAAGCGGCCCTGCCTGAGCGCTTCACCCGCGCCGACGACGGCACGCTGACGTCGATCGACGCTCGCCCGCTGAATTTCGCCAGCCGCGAGCAGCAGGACGTGCAGTGGGGCTTCAACTTCTCCAAACCCTTCGGCAAGCCCAATCCCGCCATGATGGGGCAACGACCGGGCGGGCCCGGCGGCCCTGGCGCGGGTGGTCCGCCTCCGGGCGGCGCCGTGCGTATGGGCGGCGGCCCGGGCGGCCCCGGCGGCGGACGACTGCGCGGTTCGACTGCCCCCGGCATGCAACCCGGCCAAGGGATGTTCAACTTCTCGCTGACCCACACCTGGCGCGTTCAGGACGAAGTCGTGATCCGCGACGGCCTGGCGCCGCTGGACCTTCTGGATGGGGATTCCATCTCCGGCTCGGGCGGCCAGTCGCGTCACGAGGTTCAGGTGCAGACCGGACTGTTCAAGAACGGCTTCGGCGCCTTCGTGAACGCAAACTGGAAATCGGGCACGACCGTCGAGGGCGATACTGCGGATTCAGCCAATCTGGATTTCTCCGACCGGACAACGATCAACCTGTTCGCCTTCGCCGACCTGACCCAACGCACCGCATGGGTCGAGCGTTTCCCCTTCCTGAAGGGGGCCCGTGTCGGTTTGGGCGTGCAGAACATCTTCGACGACCGGATTTCCGTCACCAGCAGCGACGGGGCGACGCCGGTCAATTATCAGCGCGATTACCTCGACCCGCAGGGCCGGGTTTTCCGGATCAACCTGCGCAAGATCCTGTACTGATTGGAGAGGGCAGGGCGGTGTCGGGCCCTCCTGCCTTCCGGACTGCCTGACGAACGATCAGGGCCAGACCACCGCCAGGGCGATCAGAATGGCGACAGCGGCCAAGGCGATGGGAAAGAACAGACGGTCGGACATGGCGACAGCCTAGCGGCCGCCCCCAGCCGCTACAAGCCGACACGCGCCAGCTTGGCTGTGCGCTGCAACACGGCGGCGCGCGCAAGCCTTGACCGGCTCATGACGGCGGCTTACCCGGACAGACTGTTTTGCCGAGGACCGATCGAATGCCGCGCCTGATCCTGCTCCGCCATGGCCAGAGCCAATGGAACCTGGAAAACCGTTTCACCGGCTGGGTCGATGTCGATCTGACGGCGGAGGGCGAGGCCCAGGCGCGTCGTGGAGGCGAACTGATCGCCGAGGCCGAGTTCACGCCGGCCGTCATGTTCACCTCGGTCCTGACGCGCGCCAAACGCACCGGCGCCCTGGCGCTGCAATCTGCGGGCCTGACGGATGTTCCGATCGTCGAGGACTGGCGCCTGAATGAGCGTCACTACGGCGGCCTGACCGGGCTCAACAAGGCTGAGACGGCCCAGAAGCACGGCGAGGACCAGGTCAAGGTCTGGCGCCGCAGCTACGATGTGCCGCCTCCGCCGCTGGCGCCCGGCGGCGAGTTCGATTTCAACGCTGATCCCCGCTATGCGGGCAAGGCTATTCCCGACACCGAAAGCCTGAAGACTACCCTCGAGCGGGTCGAACCTTATTGGGACGCCGAGATCGCGCCGCGCCTGAAGGCCGGCGAAGACGTCCTGATCGCGGCCCATGGCAATTCGCTGCGCGCCATCGTCAAACTGTTGTTCGCGGTGCCGGACGACAAGATCGTTGGGGTGGAGATCCCGACCGGTAATCCGCTGGAGATCGACCTCGACGCCGACCTGAAGCCGACCGCCGCCCGTTATCTTGACGCCGCCCGCGCCGAAGAGCTGCCGGCCGTCGCATGAGCTGGTCCGACGCCGACCGCGCCTTCATGGCCCAGGCCATAGAACTGGCGACCGGCCGTATGGGCGAGACCTGGCCCAATCCCGCCGTCGGCTGCGTCATCGTCAAGGACGGTCGGGTGATCGCCCAGGCCGCCACGGCGCCGGGCGGACGTCCCCATGCTGAAGAACAGGCTGTTCCCGCCGCCGGCGCGGAGGTTGCGGGCGCAACCGTCTATGTCACCCTGGAGCCGTGCGGCGCCCGGTCATCCGGTCGGCAGTCCTGCGCCCATTTCCTGACTGAGGCCCAGGTTGGGCGTGTCGTCGTGGCCTGTCTGGACCCCTCGCCCTTTGCCGCCGGCCGCGGCACCGAGCGCCTGCGCGCCAAGGGCCTGACGGTCGAGACCGGACTGATGTGCGAAGAGGGCGCGGCCCTTTGCGAGGGTTTTCTACATCGGTTGGAGACCGGACGGCCGATGGTGCGGATCAGCAAGGACGGCGCCGGGTTCGACGGGCGGTTCGCCGCCTCGCCCAAGGCAGATCTGGTGACCGAGCTTAAGCGGTTGGGCGAGGCCGGTTATACGCGTCTGTGGACCTCGCCTGGAGAACTGGCGGACGCCCTTCGCGAGCAGGGCCTGCTGACCGAGTGACAACCACCTGTTGCGCAAGGCTTTCTTAAGTTGCTGGGCGTTAATCTGGTCCAATGGCCCAGGCTGCTGAACCCCTTGTGCGCAAGCGCCTGACCCAGGCGGAAGTGGACGTGATCTGCGCCCGCCATGACCGACTGTTCCAGGCCCGCCCCGGCGGCGCCCGCGCGGTCTTCGCCTGGATGGACATCTCCGGCCTGAAACTGACCGGCCGCAACCTAGCGGACGCCGATTTCGCCGCCGCCTGCCTGGAAGGCTGCGACCTGACCGGCGCCAAGCTGGACAACGCCAACTTCTTTGGCGCGGACATGCAGGATGCGATCCTGGCCGAGTCCAGTCTTCGGCGCGCCGATCTTCGCGGAGCCTGTCTGCGAGGCGCGGATCTGTCCGGCGCTGATCTGTTTGAGGCCGACCTACGCGAGGGCACCATCGCCGCTGCGGACGCGAAGTTGGGCTTCAAGGTTATCGAGCCCCGCCATCGCCAGGAGACCGAGGCCACCGGCGCCTGCCTGGCCGGCGCCAATCTTCAACGCTCCAAGATGTCGGGCGTCATCGCGATCAAGGCCGATTTTTCGGGCGCGGTGATGAAGGATTGCAAGATGATCCGCGCCAATCTCAAACAGGCCGACTTCCGGGGCGCGGACCTGGCCGGTGCGGATCTGTCGGGCGCCAACCTGTCCGGCGCCGACATGCGCGACGCCATTCTGGTGGGCTGCAAGATGACCATGTGGTGCGCCGACGGCGCCAATATGGAAGGCGCCCTGACGGACAAGAGCACCGTCGGCGAGTCCGTTGACCGAATGCCGGCGGCCGAGATGCTGCGCGTCCATGCCCGCTGGTGTGAGACGGGCGGGGCCGAGGGCCAGCCGTCCGTCTTCGACGGGGTCGATCTGCGTCCGCTGAAGTCGATCACGGGCCTGAACCTGACCGCCCTGTCGGCCAAGGGGGCGGTCTTCTATGGGTTGGACATGGAGGGGGTGCAGCTTCAGGGCGCCCACCTCGAAAACGCCGACCTGCGCTCGGCCAAGCTTTATCGGGCTGACCTGCGGGGCGCTCGGTTGAAGAACGCCAAGTTGAACGGGGCGGACATGCGTGGGGCGCAACTGGGCCCCCTGCTGATCGGTGCGGATCGACTGCTTTCCGCCGACCTGACCGGAGCCGTACTGCGGGGCGCCGACCTTTCGGGCGCCGATCTGCGCCGCGCGATCATGACGGGTGCGGATCTTGGGCGTGCGACCCTGCACGGCGCCCAGACCCGCCAACTGGACCTGACGGACGCCAACCTGACGGGCGTCCGCGGCCTGGTCCTTGACGACCAGGCCGCCTAGCCCTTAGGCCAGCGCCTTCAACTGATCGACCAGATCGGTCTTTTCCCAGCTGAAGCCGCCCTCGGCGTCCGGCTCGCGGCCGAAATGCCCATAGGCGGTGGTGCGGGCGTAGATCGGCTTGTTCAGCCCCAGATGGCTGCGGATGGCCCGCGGCGTGGCGCCGCCGATCAGGTCCAGAATCTTGTCCTCAAGCACCGATTCCGAGATCTTGCCGGTGCCGTGCAGATCGACGTGGATCGACTGGGGCTTGGCCACGCCGATGGCGTAGGAAATCTGGATGGTGCAACGGTCGGCCAGGCCGGCGGCGACCACGTTCTTCGCGAGGTAACGGCAAGCGTAGGCGGCCGAACGGTCCACCTTGGTCGGATCCTTGCCCGAGAAGGCGCCGCCGCCGTGCGGGGCTGCACCGCCATAGGTATCGACGATGATCTTGCGGCCGGTCAGGCCGGCGTCGCCGTCCGGTCCGCCAATCTCGAAGATGCCGGTCGGATTGATGTGCCAGACGGTGTTCTCGTCGGTGAAGCCCTCGGGCAGGACTTCCAGGATGTAGGGTTTGACGATCTTGGCGACCTGCTCGGAGCTCAAGCCCTTGGCGTGCTGGGTCGACAGGACGATGGAGGTGGCGCGGACCGGCTTGCCGTCCACGTACTGGATCGTCACCTGGCTCTTGGCGTCAGGTTCCAGTTGCGACCCGCCGGCGTGGCGCACCTCCGCCAGACGCTTCAGGATGTTGTGGCTGTACTGGAGGGTGGCCGGCATCAGCTCCGGCGTCTCGTTCGAGGCGTAGCCGAACATGATGCCCTGGTCGCCAGCGCCCTCGTCCTTTTCATTGGTCGAGTCGACGCCGACGGCGATGTCGGCCGACTGGGCGTGCAGGTAGCAGGCGTATTCCGCCGTCTCCCAGTGGAAACCGTCCTGCTCATAGCCGATGTCCTTCACCGCCGCACGAACCAGCGGCTCGAGGCTGTCGATGATGGATTGGGTGAAGGCTTCGTTCTGTTCCTTGGTGTTGCCCGGCTGTGTGGCGCGCACCTCGCCGGCCAGGACGATCCGTTGGGTGGTGACCATGGTCTCGCACGCCACGCGGGCCTCAGGGTCCTTCGACAGGAAGGCGTCGACGACGGTGTCCGAGATGCGATCGGCGACCTTGTCGGGGTGACCCTCGGACACGCTTTCCGAGGTGAAGAGGAAGGAAGAACGAGCGGCCAATAGAGGCTCCTGTCTGTGTCAGCCCGAAATGGTATCCGTCAAACATATAAAGACATGTTTATATGTTCAAGTGACCTTCCCGTCTTTGACGCTTGGGAGCACGTCGTATCTGGTTGTCACTGCAAATTCCTCTATGACATGGGTGGGGAGCGCGTGAATGTCTGACAGCCTGTCGCCAAGAGAGATCGAGTGTGTTCGCTTGGCGGGGCTGGGTCTCGAGGACAAGCAAATCGCCGCGCGTCTGGGCATATCGCCGCGAACCGTCGGCAATCACCTGCATCGCGCGTACGGCAAACTGGGGGTGTCCGATCGCCGACTGGCCGCGCGGCGGCTGAGTAACGTTTACTCAGGGGAGCCGATACTCATTTCCGATGTCGGCGAAGACGGGCTTGTTGGTCTGGCGTCGGCCGGACAATCGGAGGACGACGGCCCGGGACTTCGGACCGCCTGGTTCCTTCCTGCTCCGCCTCGTGGCGTCGGCGGTAGGTTGGCGGTCATTGTCGCAGGGGCCGCCGTCGCCCTGTTGCTCGCCATCGGGATCGTGACGGCAGGCATGGTGGTTCCCTCCCTGTTTGATCGGATCGCTCCCGAATGGGCCCGCTGACGCGGGGACCATTTCGGAGGGATGAGACAATGAGAAACATGCACGTCGGGCTCAGGGTCGCACGCCAGGTCAGAACTGCGGAACATGCGGTCGACCAGGCGATGATTGAAGTCTGTAAACTGATCCAGACTTCGCTGGAGGGGCGGGTCGAGGCGCGTCTGGCGGCCGAGGTCGGTCAGTCGGCGCTGGAAGACATCGTGACGGGCCTCAACCGGCTCGCCACGGTTCGCGCGGCCGTCACTGCGGGGCACGCGGGTCTGGCGTCTGTGGCGGACGCACACCGGATCGGATGGCGTATGGATGGCATGCACGAGAGCAAGTCCAATCCTGTCGCGCAGGCCGACGTGCTGCACCTCGTGGCCTGATCGGCGTCGACGGCATGCCATCTCCGCTCTGGATGTTTGGCGTCGGCCTTACCTATCTCTCGCTGGTTCTGCTGATCTGGAAAGGGAAGCGACCTGAAAGAGAGGCGGCCGCGGGCCTATACTTGGCGCAACTCTTGTCTGGCTGGGTCGACCATCTTGCCGTGGGGGAGTTTCGCTGGGCGGTGGCGTTGGTGTCCGCCGGGCTGCTGGCCTGGCTGGCCCAACTCAGCCTTCGCTATGATCGTTGGTGGCTTCTGCTTGCCGCCGGCGCCCAGCTGTTGGTGCTGGGCACCCATGTGTCGTCTCTCGTCGGACCGGACGCTCTGACATGGTCGATTGTGACCACCCGCATGGTGGCCTGGGTTGAAATCATGGTCCTGGGACTTTTCGGCGTCTGGGAGGCGAACGCCGCGCCTTACTCCAATCAGAAGTCAGAGCACACCAAGTCGCGTCTGTCGTGAAAGACAAGGATATCAACTATGACCTCTAAATCGCTCGCGAACTTCATGCCGCTTTTCAGGTCATGGTTCGAAACTGCGCATATCGCAGACAAGCTCGGCGTCTCCAGCCTTGCGTCCAGTGGCGATAATTTGCTTCTCGCCGAACTGGACCTCGGCCCCATGGTCGAGGCCGAAGCGCGGTTGCTGAACCACGCCCCGTCCAGCGCCGTCGAGGCTGCCTGCCTTCTGGAAATCGTCCGTCAGAACATCGCCGACTCGGGCCGTTCGGACAGTTTGGATGCTCGGGCGCTGGAAGCCGTCCAGTCGTGGCTGGCGGACCTATCAGTTGGCGGGGGCGCGGGCCCGGCCATGGCCCGACTGCTTCAACCCCGCCCCTGATCTCAGCCGCGAAGGCCCTTGGCGACGATCAACAGGGCGTCGCGTTTCTCGGCGTCGCGGATGCTGCGGAAGGCCGAAAGCAATTCCGCTACGCCGGGAGAGGCGAGAACCAGTTCGTCGCCTTCTGCCGTCTCCAGTTCGCCGAGCAAGGCGGCGCCGGTCGATTTCAGAACGGCGGCGATCTGCAGCAGCCGGGCGGCCGAGACGCGGTTCACGCCGCGCTCGTACTTCTGAATCTGCTGGAAGGTCACGCCGGCGCCGGCGGCCAATTGGGCCTGGGTTATGCGGAGTTCTTCGCGACGGCTGCGGATACGCGCGCCGATGGCGATGTCGATGGGATCTACAGTGTCGCTCATCTTTGCCTTCGGGGGGAGACGATAATGCCGCCGTCAGGCCCCAAATCATCGAAGGCGTCAAGCCGTAGCTGCACTTTAGAGGAATGCTACGTACTCAGACTATCATTCCTGTCAACCATGAAGCGATTATCAAGGTTAATGTATCGAGGCTAATACAGGAGGTCTCAGATAGACCGCTTCGGCCTCAATTCTAAAGCGTCCCAAGACGAGCCCGGTGTTTGCTTCAGACCTGCGGCAACGAAGGCCGCGAGGTGGTGCCGCTTGCGTGACTCGAACACGCGACCCCCTCATTACGAATGAGGTGCTCTACCGGCTGAGCTAAAGCGGCCCGGTTGCGAAGGCGAAACAGCCCGCGCGAGAGGGGCTCTTTATACGGGCGTATCGCGCTTGCCAAGCGCCGCTTTCAAGGTCGCCAACAATGTCGCCTCGTCGGGTCGTTCAGACACGGCCGCGGTCAGGCCAAGGGCGATCAGGGGCGCCGCGGCTGCGGCCGAGATACAGGCGTAAACGGCGTCGGCGGGCTTGGTCATGCACGACGCCAGCGCCCGCCCGGCACGTGGAGAATGGATCAGGACGCCCTCAAACGCCGTCGGAACAGACGGGGCGACGCAGGTCGTTCGATAAACGCTGAGAGGCAGAATAGTGACACCGTGGGCATTTGCGATGTCCAGAGCGGCGTCCAGATCACCTGAAGGCGTCTCCGCCTGGGGCGCCAGCAGGACCGCATCGCTCAACTCGGCGGCGATCAATCGCGCCAGGGCGTTCAGGTCGCCGTCGGCGGAACGAACGGCGACGAACCCTGCCTGACGTGCGGCCTGTGCCGTGACCCCGCCGACGGCGAAGACGGGACGGTCGCGGCGTGGGGTCAGAGCGGCGAAGGCGGCGACGCCGTTGGCGCTGGTGAAGGCCAGGGCGGCGAATCGATCAAGGTCCGGCAGGGGCGGCGTCAGATGCTCCACTACCAGCAGCGGATGGATCAGCGGCTCGAACCCCATGTCGCGCAGGCGGGCAGCGGTGCGCGAGGCCCCCGGCTCGGCGCGGGTGACCCAGACGCGCGGTTTCGCCGGGCTTTCGGGGAGGGGGGCTGTCATCCGTCAAGGGTCGCGGGATCGACCTCTTGATCGCCGGCGAAGGCGTGAACCTCGCCGCCCAGTCTCTGGCCCAGGACGCGGGCGTCGGCCTCGGTCGGTTGGAACAGTTCGCCGACACGGCGCCAGCGGGCCGAGCCGTCGGGGCTGAGCATTTCGGTGGTCAGGCGCAGGGTGTCGCCCTCGATCAGGGCGTAGGCGCCCACTGCGGTGCGGCACGACCCTTCCAGCGCCGTCATGGCCCCACGCTCGGCGGCGACGGCGACGGCGGTCTCCGGGTGGTTGAGGGCGGCGACCCAAGGGGCGTCGATGTCGGCGGCGCGGGTCTGGATGGCCAGGGCGCCCTGGCCCGGCGCCGGCAGAAAGGCGTCCAGCGACAGCTTCTCGCGGATATGTTCGGTCACGCCCAATCGGGCCATGCCCGAAACGGCCAGCAGTATGGCGTCGAAATCTCCCTCTGCGGCGCGGCGCAGCCGGGTGTCGATATTGCCGCGCAGCATCTCGATCTTCAGGTCGGGCCGCAGGGCCAGGGCCTGGGCCTGGCGCCGCAGGCTGGCGGTGCCCAGGCGGGCGCCGAAGGGCAGGGCGTCGAAACTGTCGAAGTCGCGACTGATAAAGGCGTCGCGGGCGTCCTCGCGTTCCGGGATGGCGGCGATGCACAGGCCGTCGGGCTGTTCTGCGGGGACGTCCTTCATCGAATGGATGGCGATGTCGATCCGGCCGGCCAGCAGGGCCTCCTCGATCTCCTTGGTGAACAGGGCCTTGCCGCCCAGCTCCATCAGGCGGCGGTCCTGGATCCGGTCGCCGGTGGTGACGATCTCGACCAGGGGCACGGCCGTCTCAATCTCGGCCTCGGCTATGCCCAGGGCCCGGCCGATGGCGCGTTGCATCATGCCCGATTGGGCCAGGGCGAGCTTGGACCGCCGGGTGCCAATGCGGAGAGGAAGGTTCATGGTCGTTGCTTACCGGACGCCGGATCGCTACCTCGACCCGATGGAGAGTTCCGCCGACTATAGCAGCGGCGCCGCAGCGGCAACTGGACGGGATGTCCCCCCCCTTCCTGGTAAAGCCCTGACGGTGCTGGGTCTCGAGACCAGCTGTGACGAAACCGCCGCCTCCGTGGTGCGACTGCACCCGTCTGAACGGGGCGGCAGGGCTGAGGTCCTGTCCTCGGTCGTCCATAGCCAGATCGACGACCACGCGGCCTACGGCGGCGTCGTTCCCGAAATCGCCGCTCGCAGCCATGTTGAGATGATCGCGGAGGTCACGCGCCGCGCCATGGCCGACTCCGGCCTGGGCTATGAGGGCCTAGACGGGATCGCTGCGACCGCCGGACCGGGTCTGGTCGGGGGCGTAATGGTGGGCCTGAGCTTCGGCAAGGCCGCGGCCCTGGCGCGCGGCTTGCCTTTGGTAGCGGTCAATCATCTGGAGGGGCATGCAGTTTCCGCCAGGCTGGGGGAGGAGGTCGCCTATCCCTTCCTGCTGCTGTTGGTGTCCGGCGGTCACTGCCAACTGCTCGAGGTGCGTGGCGTCGGCGATATGAGCCGGATCGGCGCCACTATCGACGATGCGGCCGGCGAGGCCTTCGACAAGATCGCCAAGGCCCTGGGCCTCGGCTATCCGGGCGGACCGGCGCTGGAGCGGCTGGCGCAGCAGGGCGACGGATCCAAGATCGATCTTCCGCGCGCCCTGTTGGGACGCAAAGACTGCGACTTCTCCTTCTCGGGTCTGAAGACGGCCGCCTTCCGCATCGCCCAGACCTGTGAGACCGAGCAGGACAAGGCCGATCTGGCCGATGCGGTCCAGAGCGCCATCGCCCGACAATTGTCGGATCGTTCCGAGCGGGCCCTGGCCGCCTATGCCGAGACCCACGACCATCGCCTGTTCGTGGTGGCGGGCGGGGTCGCGGCCAACAAGACCATTCGCGCCACCTTGCAGGCGACGGCGGCGAAACACGGCTTCGACTTCCTGGCGCCGCCTATGGCCTATTGCACCGATAATGCGGCGATGATCGCCCTGGCGGGGGCGGAACGGCTGGCTCTGGGCCTGACCAGCGACATCGACGTGGTCGCCCGACCGCGATGGCCGCTGGACGAAGCGCGCGCCTTGGCCGATCCTTCGCACAAGCCGGGCCGTAAGGGCGCGAAAGCATGACCAACGAGACCGCCTCGGGAGGGCGCATGGAATTCCGCACCGCAGGGGTCATCGGCGCCGGCGCCTGGGGCACCGCCCTGGCTCAGGTCTGCGTCCGCGCCGGATTGGACACGACGCTTCAGGCGCGCGAGCTCCAGTTGGTCGAGACCCTGACGACGACGCGGGCCAATGACCTCTATCTGCCGGGCGTCACCCTGGCCGAAGATCTGAAATTCACCGCCGATCTGGCCGACCTGCGCGACTGCGACCTGATCCTGGCCGTGCCCCCGGCCCAGCATATGCGGGCGACCCTGACGGCCTTTGCGCCCCATCACCGCACCGGCGTGCCGGTCGTGCTGTGCTCCAAGGGGGTCGAGCGCGGCACGATGAAACTGATGACCGAAGTGCTGGCCGAGACCCTGCCGGACGCCCCGGCCGCGGTCCTGTCCGGCCCCAGTTTCGCGGGCGAGGTGGCGCGCGGCCTGCCGACGGCGGTCACCCTGGCCTGCGCCGACCCGGTCCTGGGTCAGGCCCTGCTGAACACCCTGTCGGCGCCGGGCTTCCGCCCCTATCTGGCCACCGACCTTGTCGGGGCCGAGGCGGGCGGGGCGCTGAAGAATGTGCTGGCCATCGCCTGCGGCGTGTCCGAGGGACGGCAGCTGGGCCGCAGCGCCCACGCCGCCCTGATCACGCGCGGTTTTGCGGAAATGACCCGCCTCGCCGTCGCCATGGGCGGACAGGCCGAGACGGTGGCGGGCCTGTGCGGCCTGGGCGACCTGGTCCTGACCTGCTCCAGCCCCCAGTCGCGCAACATGAGCCTGGGTCTTGCCCTGGGCCAGGGCCAGACGGTGGAACAGGCCCTGGCCGGCAAGCGCTCGGTGGCCGAAGGCTATGAGAGCGCCCCGGCTGTTCGCGCCCTGGCCGCGCGCCTGGGGGTGGAGACCCCGATCGCCGAGGGCATCGCCGCCCTGCTGGCAGGTGAAATCACCGTGGACGGCCTGATCGACGGCCTGCTGTCGCGACCTCTGAAGGCCGAGCGGGTCTGACCTCCGTGTCCGACGAAGCGACCGAGCGCAAGCGGGTCTGGAAGACGCCGCCCGGCGTGGCCCTGTGCGCCGAGGCTGACATCGCCGATCCTGGGTCGCGCGGCTTCGTTCTCCAGATCGGCGACGCCTTCTTTCACGGCTTCGTCGTGCGTAAGGATGGAGAGGTCGCCGGCTGGGTCGACCGCTGCCCGCACGCCGGCTTTCCCATCGCCATGGAGTTGGACCGCTATCTGACGCCTGATGGTTCGCTGATCTTGTGCGGCTGGCACGGCGCGGTGTTCGAGCCGCTGACGGGCGAGTGCAGGGGCGGTCCGTGCGCAGGCGGGCGGCTGACGCCCTGGCCGGTGACGGCGGCGGGCGGGATCATTCGCACGGCCTGAAAAATTACTCGCCTATATCGACTCGGATCGACCAACTTCCGCGCGGGGGCATGTGGGGGTCGTGCTAGTTGTCGGAATGGACACGATTGATGGGTTAGTGATTCATTTGAGATGCATGAAAGTAGAGATGACACGATCTTTTATTTCTAATTTGAAATATTGAGGTCAAATACCGTGATTGTCACTTATAATTCACATTATTTTCGAGAATTGTTCTACTGAACCGATTACCGGGCGAGCGACGGGAGAGCCGACACGGCCGCCCGGACGCATCAATCGGGGATCGATTAAATGACAAGCCGCAAACAGCTGATCTGGGCGACGACCGCCCTGGCCGGCGTCCTCTCTCTCGCCGGAACCGCCTATGCTCAGTCGACCGGCACTGAAGCCGCCGAACTGAACGAAATCGTCGTCACCGGTCAGCGTGGTCCGCGCACCATCGACGGCGTGATCACGGCGGAACAGGTCGGCAAGAGCCGCTCGACCATCACGCAAGAGTTCATCTCGACCCAGGCCTCGGGCCAGTCGATCAACGAGGTGCTGAACCTCGTGCCGGGCATGAACTTCACCAACAACGACCCCTACGGCTCGTCGGGCGGCAACATCCGTCTGCACGGCTTCGACAGCAACCGCATCGCCCAGACCTTCGACGGCATGCCGCTGAACGACTCGGGCAACTACTCCCTCTATACGAACCAGCAGCTCGACAGCGATCTGGTCGACAAGGCGACGGTCAACACGGGCACGACCGACGCCGACAGCCCGACCGCTTCGGCGACCGGCGGCACGATCAACATCTCGTCGCTGACGCCCACTGAGGAATTCGGCGGCTGGGTTCAAGGCTCGCTGGGCGACTTCAACTATCAGCGGTTCGCCATGCTGCTGAACACCGGCGCCGTCGGCCCCTGGGGCACGCGCGCCTGGTTCGCCTATTCCGACCAGTCCTATGACAAGTTCAAAGGGCAGGGCGACCTGAATAAGATCCAGTACAATGCCAAGATCTATCAGCCGATCCGGGACAACGGCGACTTCGTCTCGCTGGCCGCCCACTGGAACCGCAACCGCAACAATGCCTACAATGGCCCGTATCTGATCCAGTCGGCAACGGACTCCCGTTCGGACGTCGAGGTCAGCCCCTACGGCTGGGATGTCGACTTCTCCAACAACTATACGGCGCCGACCTTCGTCAACGGCTCGGCTGACGTTGATAGCAACTCGACCAGCTACTACGGCCTGCGCATCAACCCGTCCGACACCGGGAATATCCGGGGGCAGTCGCGCTTCACCCTGGCCAAGGGTCTGATCTTCACCTTCGACCCCTCGTTCCAGTACGTCATGGCCAACGGCGGCTCGCAGCAGACGACCCTCTCCGAGGCCAGCACTCTGCTGCGCGGTTCGCAGACCTCGGGCGGCGTCGATCTGAACGGCGACGGCGACACGCTGGACACTGTTCGCGTGATGTCTCCGTCGAATACCCATACCCAGCGCTACGGCATCAACTCGTCGCTGCTGTGGTCGCCGAGCGAAAACCATTCGTTCCGCCTGGCCTATACGCTGGATTGGGCGCGCCACCGTCAGACGGGCCAGTATGGCTACATCGACTATACGAACGCTTCCGAGCCGGTCTTCGCCGACATCTGGGGCGGCCTGAAGGAAGAGGGCAACCGCGTCGTCAACCTGGACGGCTACGCCCTGCGCTCGCGTGACCGCCTGTCCTACGCCGAACTGAACCAGGTCGCCTTCGAATATCGCGGCAAGTTCATCGACGACCACCTGCGTCTGAGCCTGGGCGTCCGCGCGCCCTTCTTCAAGCGCGAGATGAACCAGTACTGCTACTCGGCGAAGGGCACGAGTTCGGTGCTGTGCACCACACAGACGGCGACGGTTTCGCCGAACTCGACGGCCAACTATACCTACTACCGCTTCGGCACATCGACGACCGACTACATCGCGCCCTACAGCCGCGAGAAGACGTTCGACGACATCTTGCCGAACGTGAACGCGAGCTGGCGCTTCAACTCCGCCCAGAGCGTGTACGGCTCCTATGCGGAAAGCCTGACCCTGCCGCGGACGGATAACCTGTACACCGTGACGTACAACGCCTCCGGCGAACTGGTCAGCCCGATCGTCGATCCGGAGAAGAGCAAGACCTTCGACATCGGCTATCGCTACCAGAGCGGAACCCTGATCGCCTCGGCCAGCCTCTGGTACAGCCAGTTCGAGAACCGCATTCTCTCGACCTATGACGAAGAGACCGGCATCTATGCGGATCGCAACGTCGGCGACGTGGACCTGAAGGGCTTCGACGCCCAGCTCGGTTTCTCGCCGATCGAGCCCCTGTCGATCTATCTGTCGGCCTCTTACAACGACAGCGAGATCAAGGACGACGTGGTCTACAACACGACCACGACCTACAACACGGCCGGCAAGACCCTGGTCGAGGTGCCGGACTGGACCTTCGGTCTGCGCGCCCAGTACGAGACCGGTCCGCTGCAAACCGGCGTCCAGGTCAAATACGTCGGCGAGCGTTGGGTCACCGACGTCAACGATCTGAAGGTCGACGCCTATACGACCGTCAACGCCGACGCCCGCTTCGACCTGGGCTATTTCGGCATGGCCGGCACCTATGTGCAGCTGAACGTCATCAACCTGTTCGACGAGGACTATTATGGTTCGCTCGGAACGATTGTGACGGTCACGCCCGGCGAGCCCGGCTACAGCGCGTCGAGCCGCCCGTATGCGTCGCAAGGCGCGCCGCGGACGATCCAGGCCTCGGTCCGCTACGCCTTCTGATCCCCTGTCGGGACACCGCCCTCGGGCGGTGTCCCAGAGGCAGGTGCAACGCCCCGGAGCTCAGGCTCCGGGGCGATTTCGTTTGCGCGTGGAATGGCCGAAGGGCGCCGCCTCAGGCGGCGAAGGCGGTCTTCATCGGCGTGACCGACGACGTCGGCCGGCGGGTCGGCAGGTCGAAACTGACCACGGTGCCGACCCCGGGTTCGCTCTGCATCGCCAGCTGGCCGCCGTGCAGCTCGATCAGCGACTTGGTCAAGGCCAGGCCCAGGCCTGTGCCCTGGGTCGTCTTCGAGTGCTGCCCCTCGACCTGTTCGAAGGGGCGGGCCAGACGCACCAGATCCTCAGGCGCAATCCCGATACCGGTGTCGGCGCAGGCGACCCTGATGCGATCCTCGCCGGCCGGTCCCCTGAACGGCGTCAGCGACAAGGTGACGGCGCCGCCCTCGGGCGTGAATTTCACCGCGTTTGAGATCAGGTTCAGCAGGATCTGTTTCACGCCTCGCTGGTCGGCCTCGATATTGGGCAGATCGCCGGCCTCGACCGACAGGCTCAGGCCTGCGTCCTCCGCCTTGCCGCGCATAAGACGGACCGCGTCGTCGCACACCTCGCGCAGCGACACGGGCTCGTAGTGCAGGGTCATCTTGCCGGCCTCGATCTTGGCCATGTCCAGGATGTCGTTGATCAGGCTGAGCAGGTGCTGGCCGGACTTCAGGATGTCGCCAGCATAGCCCTTGTACTTGTCGCCTATGGGGCCGAACAGTTCGGCGGCCATGATCTCCGAGAAGCCGTTGATGGCGTTCAGCGGGGTGCGGAGTTCGTGGCTCATATTGGCCAGGAATTCGGACTTGGCCTGGTTGGCGGCCTCGGCCCGGGTCATGGCGATCTCGTATTTCCGCGCCAGTTGCGACAGCATCTGCTGGCTGGATTCCAGCTGGGCCACGGTCCGGCTCAGATCCTCGACGGCGCGGCGACGCTCGGCCTCCTCGCGCTTGATGGCGGTGATGTCGGCGGCGGTGACGACCGATCCGCCTTCTGAGGTAAAACGCTCGGACAGCTGCAACCAGCGCCCGTCGTGCAACTCGACCTCGCGCAGCCCCGCGCGGCCGTGCGCCGGGGCGTGTTCGGCCTTGATGGCCAGGGCGGCGATCCGATTCAGCTCATCCTTCGCTGCGCCGCGTCGCACCACGCCCCGCTCGAATCCGAAGGCGTCTTCGAAGGCTTGGTTCGACAGGATCAGTCTGCCGTGCCGGTCGAACAGGACAAAGGCGTCGGAGATGCTCTCGACCCCGTCCCGCAGTCGGCTTTCCGCCGACTGGGCGGCCGCCTTGGCGCGTCGCGCCTCGGTGATGTCCAGAGCCACGCCGAGAATGACCGAGAAGCCTGTCTCGCCGCGTTCGCCGCGCGCCTGGCCCCGGGCGTCGATCCAGCGCGTGCGCCCGCCTTCGCCAGGGACGGGAAAGGTCACCTCGAAGGCGCCATAGGCCGAGGCCTGACGCAGGGCGTGCCGCACCTCGTCGCGGAAACGGGGATGGATGCGGGCCATCACCGCATCGCTAGACGTCACGCCGCCGCGCTCGAAGCCCAGCAGGGTCGCCATATAGTCGGACAGGGTGACTTCCTCGGCCTCCAGGTCCCATTCCCAGACGCCGCAACGGGCGGCCTCGACGGCGACACGGAAGCGGCGCTCGGACGAGGCCCATTCGCGGCTGGCGCGGGCCCGGCGAACGCCCTGCCAAAGGAACAGGGCCATGACGCCCAGGCCCAGAACGATGGGCGCGCCCAGAACCCAGGAGTCGTCGATCAGCGCGGCCAGCCCGTGCGCCGGCGGCTCGCCCGCCGCCACCACATAGGGGCCGCCGGGCGCGACCGGCACGGCGACGACTGTGTGCTCGTCCGCGCCGGTCTTGATCTCGCGCGGCTGGTCCAGCGAGGCCAGGTCGCCCGCCGCGACGCCCAGCACGGCCTGGACCGTTTTGCCTCGCTCGTCGGCGTTCAAGGAAGCCATGACGATCCCAGCGGCGGAAACGATCCGTATGCCGGCGTCCTTCTCAAGCGGCGGCGTGATCCGCGCTTCCAGCCGTCGCTCCCAGAGGTCGGATCCAGGCATGGCGACTTCGCCCTCGCCCTGGCTGGCCAGGACGGCGCCATCCGCGCCGATGACGGTGAAGCCAATGCCCGGCGCCGCCTGACGCGCGGCCTCCACGACGGCAATGGGTTCGGCGTCCTCGCTCAGGGCGGCTTCGCCAGCGTCCAGACCGTCGCGCGCAGCGCGCATCAGATCTGCGGTCTGACTGGCCGTCAGCCGCGCATTGAGGGTAAGGTTCTCTTCGCTGAGGCGCAGCGCCTCACGGACAGGGCGGCCGGCCTCGCGTGACAGCAGCAGGCCATAACCGGTGGCGCCCAAGGCCAGAACCAAGACGCCGATCCGCATCCAGGCCGGAGCGCCGGAGGCGCGGTCGGTGGCACGTCGACCCCGTCCTTCCTGCCTCCGCTCCATGCCCCGCAAGGCGCTCTCCCGACCAAATCAGCTTCACGGGGAATCTAGGCTGCGTCGCGGATTCCTGTCGAGGCTTGGTTAACGGTTTCTGAACCTCAGGCCGCCGCCGCCGGGGATGGAATCCGCGACGGCGCGGACTCCAGTATCTCGGTCACCGGCCGCAGGGTGTCGCGGGCCTGTCGCGCCAAGGCCAGAACAGCGGGCGGAGCGTCGTCGGGCGCTTCAGCCACCAGATCGATCAAGCTCTCGGCCAGTTGCATCAGGCGCGGGGCGGCGGCGATCAGCCGGGCCTGGAATTCGATTTTCTCAGGGTCCCGGTCATATTCGGCCCCCGGCACCCGCCAGCCGCCCCAATCGGCGGTGTCGGTGACGACGACGGGATAGGTTCCCGGCTGGGGATGATGCAGGCAGTCTTCCTCGGCCTGCCACTTGTTGCGCGCTCGCAGCAGGCGCCAGTCGCCGACTTCGGCGCCGGCGGCGTCTTCTGCAGCCATCATCAGTTCGGTGGCGGCGAATTCACGCCCCAGGCCGACGTCATAGGTGACGCGAACGGGCTCATCGAAACCCTTGGCCCAGACGGGCTGGACCTTTTCGATGGTGGCCCAGGCGCCGACGCATTCGACCCAGACTTTTTGACCCTTCTGGAACTGCGCGCGCGCCATCCCACCCTCCAGCGATTTGCGCGAGGATGCACGACGGGCGTTAGCGCCCGGTGTGAGGGTTGGGTTAACGCGAGATACTCTCCAGCGTCTCGCCGGCGTACTTCTCCTTGACCCGCGTAGACAGGTCGCCCAGCGAGATCACCCCGACGATCCGCCCATGTTTGTCGACCACGGGCGCGCGGCGAATCTGGCGCGATCCCATCAGATCGAGAACGGACTTCAGGTCATCCGTGTCCAGGACCGTCTGTGGATCGCGGGTGATGTATTCGACGACAGACGCGGTGGGGGCGGCGCCGGCGGCGAGGGCGCGCACGACGATGTCGCGATCGGTGATGGCGCCGATCAGCTGGTCGCCGTCCGCCACGGGCAAGAAGCCGAAATCGCCCTTCGCCATCCGCGCCGCAACCTCCTGGATCGTGTCGCCTGGCCGGGCGAGGTGGACATCCCGGGTCATGACGTCGTGGATTTTCATCGGATTTCCTTGTGAAGGCTTGGCGGTAAAACCCGTCGAAAGCAGCGGGGTTCCGCTGTGAACCGCCACTGTGCGGCGAGCTGAGGCCGTCACGCCGCCATTGTTGACCGCGTCCGAAAATCGCCAGCCCTCTGGCCTGGATTTGATGTCAGATGTTCGTCCAGACAGGAGATCAGCATGACCGATCAGACACGCCGCGCCCAAGGCTTCCGCGACTTGCATCGACAGGGCGGTCTGATTTTGCCGAACGCCTGGGACGCCGCCAGCGCGCGGGTGTTTCAGACCTCAGGGTTCGACGCCGTGGCCACCACCAGCGCAGGCGTCGCCTGGGCGCGCGGCGCTCGCGACGGGGAGGGTTTGACGCGCGCCGAGATGATGCGGGAGATCGCGACCATCGCCCGCGCCCTCGATCTGCCGCTGAACGCCGACGTCGAGGCCGGCTACGGCCCCGCTGCGGTTGATGCGGCCGAGACCGCGCGCCAGGCCTGGGCGGCCGGCGCCGTCGGCGTCAATTTCGAGGACGCGGACTATTCTGCCCCGGGCGCCCTCACGTCGGTTTCCGATCAGCAGGCGCGCATCGCCGCGATGCGCGCCGCCGCGCCTGAAATAGTCATCAACGCCCGCACGGACGTCTTCCTGTTGGGGCTGGGCGACAGCGACGCCGAGCGGGTCGGAATGGCGATCGAACGGGGTCGCGCCTGGCTGGAGGCAGGGGCGGATGTCGTCTTCCTGCCGGGCGTGACCGAGCCCGCCGTCGTGAAACGTCTGGCCGATGGCGTCGGCGGGCCGATCAGCCTGATGGCGGGGCCGGATGCTCCGCCGGCGACGGCGCTGTTCGCGGCGGGCGCTTGTCGGATCAGCACCGGTCCCTATCCGATGCTCGCCATTCTGGAGCGATTGAAAAATCTGGCCGACGGACTGGCCGAAGATTGGTCGGCCATGTCTCCAGCCGGAGACGGCCTGACGAAAATCGGTGTCGTCTTTGGCTGAACACGGCGTTGGTGCGGGCGGATAGGGCTCGCATTATCGCGTTCGCTTCCCCAATATTGTCGCTCGCATATCAGGGGACACGATGGCTGAAGCAGCGACGGGACTGGATCTGGGCGCGGCTGCGGCCCTGCTGGCGGCGGGCGTCATCGCCGTGCCGGTGTTCAAGCGGGTCGGCCTGGGCTCCGTGCTCGGCTATCTGGCGGCGGGCCTGGCCATCGGGCCGTTCGGACTGAAGCTGTTCCAGGAACCCGAGACCATCCTGCACGTCGCCGAGTTCGGCGTGGTCATCTTCCTGTTCATCATCGGGCTGGAGATGCGGCCCAAACGCCTGTGGGGGCTCCGGAAAGACATCTTCGGCCTGGGCGCCGCACAGGTGTTGTTCTGCGGCCTGATCCTGACCCTGACCGCTATGTTGGCGGGTTTTTCGGCGCCCGTGGCCTTCGTCGGCGCCATGGGCTTCGTCCTGTCGTCCACCGCCGTCATCATGCAGATGCTGGAAGAGCGCGGCGAGGTCGCCGGCGGCGCCGGTCAGCGGTCCGTCTCGATCCTGCTGCTGGAAGACCTGGCCATCGTGCCGCTTCTGGCCATTGTCGCCGTCCTGGCCTCGGTCCTGGGCGTGGCGAACGAGCAGGCGCCGCCCCTGTGGCAGACGATCGGCTTCGCGGTTGCCGCCGTCGGCGGCGTGTTGTTGGCCGGCAAATATCTGGTCAATCCGATCTTCCGTCTGCTGGCGCGATACGGCGGGCGCGAGGTGATGACGGCGGCGGCCCTGCTGGTCGTGGTCGGCGCCGCCTGGGCCATGTCCCTGGGCGGACTGTCGATGGCCATGGGCGCCTTTCTGGCCGGTGTGCTGTTGTCTGAATCGACCTTCCGTCATCAGCTGGAAGCGGATGTGGAGCCGTTCCGCGCCATCCTGCTGGGCCTGTTCTTCCTCAGCGTCGGCATGTCGCTGGACCTGGCGGTGGTGGTCGCCGACTGGCGCCTCGTTGTCGGCGGCGTGGTCGCCTTCATGGCGGTCAAGGCGGTCGGTATCTATGTCGTGGCCCGCCTGTTCAAGGCCTCGCACCACGAGGCGGTCGAACGGGCGGCGCTGTTCGCTCAGGGCGGCGAGTTCGCCTTTGTCCTTTACGGCGCGGCGGTGACGGCCGGCCTGTTCGACGCCCAGGTCGGGGCCATGCTGTCGGCCGTCGTCATCCTGTCCATGGCCCTGACGCCCCTGACCAGTCTGCTGACGACGCGGCTTCTGCCCAAACCGGTTGTATCGGCCGAGGGCGCCGAGGGCGTGGACTTCGCCAAGGATCTGCGGGGGCAGGTGCTGATCATCGGCTTCGGCCGCTTCGCCCAGGTCGTGTCCCAGCCCCTGCTGGCGCGCGACGTGGACGTCTCGATCATCGAGAACGATGTCGAGATGATTCAGGCCGCCTCCCAGTTCGGGTTCAAGGTCTATTACGGCGACGGCGCCCAGCTCCACACGCTGCGGGCCTCCGGCGCGGACGAAGCCGAGATTGTCCTGGTCTGTGTCGACAAGCCCGAGGTCGCCGACCGCATCGTCGAACTGGTGAAGTCAGAGTTTCCCACCACCAAGATTATGGTCCGCGCCTTCGACCGGGGCCATTCGATGCGGTTGATCCAGGCGGGGGTCGACTACCAGATCCGCGAGACTTTCGAATCGGCGCTGAAGTTCGGTGAGCGGGCCCTGATCGAACTGGGTATGGACGAGGGGCAGGCGGCCGAGGCCATCGGCGACGTGCGCCGTCGCGACGAAGCGCGGCTGGACCTGCAACTGACTGGCGGCATCAAGGCCGGCCGTCAGCTGATGCGCGGCAACATGCCCACGCCCCAGCCCGCCCCTTATATCAAGCCCCGTCGCGAGGGACGGCTGCTCAACGAAGACGAGGCGGGTCCGGCGGCGCCGGAGACGTTGCGCGAACCCGCCGACACCTGATCCTATTGCCGGGCGGTCTGGCGCTCGAGCCTGGCCCGCTCCAGGTTCACGCGAGCCCGCAGGCCCGGATCGCCGGCCACAGCATCCGCGATGGCGCTGAAGCGCTGGGGATCCAGGCCGGACTCGCCCACCACATTGCCGATGGCGGTCTGCTGCTGCAGCGTCAGCTGATCGTTGGGTGTTCCAGCGGCGATCTCGCGCATCTTCGTCATGGCCGTGGTGTAGAGGGTCAACTCCTCAGGCGTGACGCTGGCGGCGACCGAACCGGGCGCCGGCGGGGGCGCTGACAAGATCGCGATCCTTGCGGCCAACTGCGGGTCATTGGCCAGGGCGTTGGAAATAGCGTTGAAGCGTGTGACTTCTAACCCGGAGTCCATCACCGCCCGGGCCATTTCGGCCTGTTGCTCCGGCGTGGGCTCGGCTCCGTTCAAGGTGTCGCTGACGGCGCGAACCTCGGTCATGGCGTCGCTGAACATCTTGAGTTCGGCGTCGGTGAAGGGGGCGGTCGTCGGGGCGGCTTGCGCGGTCGCGGGCTGCGTCGGCGTGGCCTGTCGCGCCTGGGCGCTGCCGGCGGCCGCTAGGGCGACGGTGGATACAATAAGGGCGAGAGGGGGAAAGGCGAGAGGGGGCGCGCGCATGGGCGTGTCCTTTCGGTCTGGCGTCCACAGGGGCCGTCGGCGACAGCGCCGGCGCAGTCACGCCGGCCTCCTCGCAGGATGTGGAGCCTGATGGGCCAAAAAGGAACGAGGAGCGTCCTTAACCTAGGCAGCCGTCGCCTAATGGCAACCCGCCAAGCTCGCTGACGGGCTGGAGAGCCGATCAACGATGCGTTAGACGGGCGTGATCGTCGTACAGGTTCCCTCATGAAACGTCTCGTCTTCGCCGCCCTGGCCCTCGTCGCCGTCGTCGCGCCTGCCGTCCATGTGGACGCCTGGGGCAATACTGGACACAGGCTGATCGGGGTGGCGGCGATGCGGGCCCTGCCTGACGCGCTGCCCGCCTTCCTGAAGACCCCCAGCGCCATTGCTGACGTCGGCGAACTGGCGCGAGAGCCCGACCGCTGGAAGGGCGCGGGCCAGCCGCATGACCGCGAGCGCGACACCGCCCACTTTATCGACTTGGACGACAACGGCCACGTCTTCGACCAACGCGGCATGACCCTGGCCGAACTGCCGCGCCTGAAGTCGGAATACGACGCCGCTCTGACAAAGGCGGGGCTGGACGTCGATGACGCAGGCTATCTGCCCTACGCCATGATCGACGCCTGGCAGAATCTGGGTCGCGACTTCGCCTATTGGCGCGTGCTGAACGCCGCAGAGAAGCGTGAGACCAATATGGAGCGCCAGGCCTGGTACCGGGCCGACCGCCTGCGTCGCGAGGCCTTGATTCTGCGCGACATCGGGGTGATGGGCCATTACGTCGGCGACGGATCCCAACCCCACCACACGACGATCCACTACAACGGCTGGGGCGACTTCCCGAACCCCGAAGGCTTTACCAATTCGCGCCAGACCCACGCCCTGTTCGAAGGCGCGTTCACCAACCGCGTCGCTCGTCTGGACGCGGTCGAGGCGGCTATGCCGGCCGCCGATCTGGACGGTTTCGACGTCAAGGCGCGCACAGTCGCCTATCTGACCACGACCGTGGGCACAGTCATTCCCTTCTATCGACTGGAGAAGGCGGGGGGCTTCCGCGACAGCGATCCGCGCGGCGCCGCCTTCGTCAACCAACGTCTGGCGGCGGGCGCGGCCGAGCTGCGGGACTTCATCGCCTCCGCCTGGACCGCCTCGGGCAGCGCCTCCATCGGCTGGCCCGCCGTCAAGGTGGCCGAGGTCGAGGCTGGAACCGTTGATCCCTGGATCGCCATGGTTGGTGAAGACTGATGTCCGACGCACACCAAGTCCGCCTCGCGCAAGGCGCGACCCTCGAGCGCCAAGGGCGCATCCCCGAGGCCGTGGTCCTCTATCAATCCGTCGTGGCCGAGCGACCGGAACTGGGCGACGTCTGGTACGATCTCGGGCGGCTTCTGCGGCGCATGCGCCGCCTCGACGACGCCCTGGCCGCCTATGATCAGGCCCTGGCCCAGGGCGCGCGCGATCCGCAGGAAATCCATCTGAACCGCGCCGTGATCCTCGCCGAGGATCTGAACCGGCCCGATGCGGCCGAAACCGAGCTGAAGACCGCGCTCGCCCTGGCGCCCGCTTATGCGCCCGCTTGGCTCAACCTGGGCAATCTGCACGAGGACGCTGGGCGACGCGATGAGGCGCGGCAGGCCTATGAGTCCGTCCTGGCCATCGATTCCGGCCATGGAACCGCCCTGGCGCGGCTGGCGGGCTTGCAGACCGTGGCGACGTCCGATGATCCCCTGATCGGTCGGCTGCGATCCGCCCTGGCCGCCACGCCTGAAGGGCTGGGACAGGCGGATCTGGGCTTCGCCCTGGGGCGGATTCTGGACGCGGCGGGCGATTATCACGCCGCCTTCCACGCTTATGTCGCCGCGAACCAGGCCAGCGCCGCCCTGGCCCGCGCCAAGGGCGTCGTCTACGATCCGGCCAAGGCCGAGGCCCTCGTTGATCGCATTATCGCGGCGACGCCGGCGCCGGTTGCCGCCCTGGATGACGATGATCCCGCAGCGGCGCCGATCTTCATCTGCGGCATGTTCCGCTCCGGCTCGACCCTGGTCGAGCGCATCTTGGGCGGACACAGCGGCGTGCGCGCCGGTGGAGAGCTGGACCTGCTGCCTACTCTGGCCGCCAATGTCTTCAATCCCTTCCCCGAAGCCCTGGGCGTGTTCGACGACGCCAGCCGGCGCAAGATCCGCGACGTCTATCTGAACGCCGTGCGCGAGCGCGTGCCCGGCGTCGGGGTGGTCACGGACAAGCGCCCGGACAACATCCTCTATATCGGTCTGGCCAAGACCCTGTTCCCCAAGGCCCGGATCATCCACACCGTGCGCAATCCGATCGACAACGCCCTGTCGGTCTTCTTCCTGCACCTGTCCTACGACATGGCCTATGCGCTGGACTTGGAGCACGCCGCCCACTGGACGGCCCAGGAACGACGGCTGGCGGCGCACTGGAAATCGGTCTGGCCGGATGACGTGCACGAGGTCGACTACGACGACCTGGTGGCGCGGGGCGAGCCGGCCGTGCGCGATCTGGTGGCGGCCTGCGACCTGGCGTGGGAGCCGTCGGTGATGGACTTCCATCAGCGCCAGGGGCCGGTCCGCACCGCCAGCGTCTGGCAGGTGCGCGAACCGCTGTACGCCCGGGCCTCGGGGCGGTGGAAGAATTATGCGCCGCACCTGGACGATCTGCGCGCAGCTCTGGCTCGCTACGGGCTGGACGGGTAGGGAGGCGGCCATGTCCGCTTCTTCCGACTTCGCCGCCGCCGAACTCACGCCCCCCGCCGTCATCCTCGACAAGTCGCAGATGGCCGAGAACATCGGCGCTGTGGCGCGGGTGATGGCGAACTTTGGCCTGACAGACCTGCGTCTGGTGACGCCGCGCGACGGCTGGCCCCAGGAGCGGGCCTGGGCGATGGCCTCTGGCGCCGACTGGGTGCTGGAGGGGGTGCGGGTGTTCGACAGCGTCGCCGAGGCGGTCGCCGACCTGAACACCGTCTTCGCCACCACCGCCCGTCCGCGCGAGACGCGTCAGCCGGTGCGGACGCCGCGCGAAGCCGGCCGTATCCTGTACGACGACACCGCATCGGGCCTGAAGACCGGTCTGTTGTTCGGCGGCGAGCGGGCGGGGCTGGAGACGACCGACATCGCCCTATGCGCCGGCATCGTCACCATTCCCATCGACCCGAAACACCATTCGCTGAACCTGGCTCAGGCGGTGGCGATCAACGCCTATGAGTGGCGCACCCTGATCCTGGACGCCCCGCCGCCCCGCTTTCGCGACAGCGAGCCGCCGGCGTCGAACGACCTGCTGCTCGGGATGTACGAACATCTGGAGGCGGAGCTGGAGCTCGGCGGCTTCTTCTATCCGCCCGAGAAGAAGCGCTCGATGAGCCAGAACCTGCGCGTCATGCTGGGCCGCGCCGCCTTCTCCGAACAGGAAGTCGCCACCATGCGCGGCGCCATCCACGCCCTGGCCAAGGGGCGTGGCCGCGTCCTGGCCAAGCTGGCGGCCGGGCGGGCGGAGAAGGGGAAGACGGACGAATAGGGCTGGCGCCCCTGGTCTTCGTCAACAGACAAGGATGAGGCTGGCGAGGATGAGGCTGGGCCGATCGTTCAGTGGATGGCTTCGCCGTGCTGGGTATAGTCCAGCCCCTCGACCTCTTCGTCCTTGGTGACGCGCAGGCCCGTGGTGAACTTGCAGATCATCAGGACCACGAAGGTGCCGACCGCGCTCCAGACAATGGCGCCGCCCAGGCCGAGCGCCTGTTTCCACACCGTCGCGCCCTCGGACAGGGCGTTGACGCTGGTGGTGGCGAAGACGCCGGTCAGCAGGGCGCCGACGATGCCGCCGATCCCGTGAACCCCGAAGGCGTCCAGGCTGTCGTCGTACTTCAGCGCATGTTTCAGCCAGACCGCGCCCGCATAGCAGGCCGGACCGGCGATCAGGCCGATGAAGAAGGCGCCCTTGGGATCGACGAAGCCGGCCGCCGGGGTGATGGCCACCAGGCCGCCGACGATGCCCGACAGCAGGCCCAGCAGGGTGGGGCGCTTGCGGTCGAACCATTCGATGGTCATCCAGCTCAGGGCCGCAGCCCCGGCGGCCAGGATGGTGTTGAAGGCGGCGGTGGCGGCTAGGGCGTCGGCGGCGCCGGCCGATCCGGCGTTGAAGCCGATCCAGCCGACCAGCAGCAGGCCGGTGCCGATGGCGCTATAGACCAGGTTGGCGGGGGCCATATTGTCGCGACCGAAGCCGTGGCGCGGACCCAGCACCAGGGCGCAGACCAGGCCGGCGACGCCCGCATTGACGTGGACGACCGCCCCGCCGGCGAAGTCCAGCACGCCCATCCCGCCCAGATAGCCGCCGCCCCAGACCTGATGGCAGATCGGCGCATAGACGATCAGATGCCACAGGGCGAAGAACAGCAGGCTGGCCGAGAACTTCATCCGCTCGGCGAAGGCGCCGGCGATCAGGGCCGGGGTGATGATGGCGAAGGTCATCTGGAAGCTGACGAACAGCAGTTCCGGCAGGCCGGGCAACAGGCTGTGCGCCGTCTGCATCGTGACCCCGTTCAGGAAGGCCGCCTCGACCCCGCCGACGAAGCCGTTGATCGCATCCGGTCCCTTGCCGAACGACAGGCTGTAGCCGACCAGGAACCACAGCACCGAGACGATGGCGAAGGCCGCCGCCGACTGGGCGATGACGCTGATGATGTTCTTCTTCCTGACCATGCCGCCATAGAACAGCGCCAGACCCGGCAGGGTCATCAGCAGCACCAGGGCGGTGGACGTCAGGATCCAGGCCGTCGCCGCATTGTCGATCACCAGGGGCGCCTGATGGGCTAGCAGGGGCGCGGCGGCGGCTGGAGAGGCGACCGCCGCCCCGACTAGGGCGACGGCGGAAAGGGCGGCGGTTCGGGTCATTTCAGGCGTCTCGGGGAGGAGAGGTGAGGAACGGCTCAGGCTGAAGTCTTAAGCCGTTCCTCCGCCCTGACAATGTCCGTGAGCGGCAGGATCCGCACGAAACGGTCAAGCGTGGCTTCCCAGTCGCCCAGCAGGCGTCGCGCCAGGGGAGAACCCGTCGCCGCGAAGTGGGCCTCGACCAATCCACGCAGCCGTTCGGCCGCCGCCGTGTCGATGTCGGCCACTCCGGCCAGGTCGCCGTTCAGCGCCCGTTCGGCGAAGCCGGGCTGGTCCAGTACGAACAGCTCGCCGCCGCTCATGCCCGCCGCCAGGTTCCAGCCGACTGCGCCCAGCACCACGACCCGGCCGCCGGTCATATACTCGCAGCCGTGGGCGCCCAGGCCCTCGACCACCGCCTCGGCGCCCGAGTTGCGCACCGCGAACCGCTCGCCCGCCGCGCCGGCGACGAACAGTCGACCCGAGGTGGCGCCGTACAGGGTGGTGTTGCCGCAGATCAGCTGATCCTCGCGCCATTCGGGCGTGCGGACCGAGATCTCGGCGCCCGAAAGCCCCTTGCCGACATAGTCGTTGGCCTCGCCCGTCAGGTGCAGTTCCAGACCCTTGGCGGCGAAGGCGCCGAAGCTCTGGCCGGCGATGCCTTCAAGACGCAGCTTCAGACGACCGGCCGGGCCCTGGGCGCCGAAGCGCCGCACGATGGCGGACGAGACGGCGGCGCCGACGGTGCGCTGGGTGTTGTTCAGCGGATAGGACAGCTCCAGCGTCTGGCCGCGATCCAGGAACCGCACCGCGTCCTTCAGCACCCGCGCGTCCAGACTGTCGGCGATGGGCTTTCTGACCTTGTCCGCCCACTTGCCGGCCGCGCCCTCGTCCACCCGAACCAGCAGGGGGTTCAGGTCCAGGTCGTCCAGGTGCGACCCGCCGCGCCGGACCTGACGCAACAGGTCGGTGCGGCCGATGATCTCGTCCATCGTCCGGGCCCCGATGGAGGCCAGGATTTCGCGCGTTTCCTCGGCGATGAAGGTGAACAGGTTGACCACCTTGTCGGGCGTGCCGGTGAACTTCTCGCGCAGCCGATCGTCCTGGGAACAGACGCCGACGGGGCAGGTGTTCGAATGGCACTGGCGCACCATCAGACAGCCCATGGCGATCAGGGCGGCGGTGCCGACGCCGTATTCCTCGGCGCCCAGCATGGCGGCGATGACCACGTCGCGGCCGGTGCGGACCCCGCCGTCGGTCCGCAGCGTCACCGAGCCGCGCAGATTGTTCAGCGTCAGCACCTGGTGGGCCTCGGCCAGGCCGATTTCCCACGGCAGACCGGCATGCTTGATCGAGGTCTGGGGCGAGGCGCCGGTGCCGCCGTTGTGGCCGGCGATCAGGATGGCGTCGGCATTGGCCTTGGCGACCCCCGATGCGATGGCCCCGATGCCCGAGGCGGACACCAGTTTCACCGTCACCTTGGCGTCGGGGTTGATGGCCTTCAGATCATAGATCAGCTGGGCCAGGTCCTCGATCGAATAGATGTCGTGGTGCGGCGGCGGGCTGATCAGGGTGGTGCCGGGCACGGCGTGGCGCATCCGGGCGATGAACTCGGTCACCTTGAAGCCGGGCAGTTGCCCGCCCTCGCCGGGCTTGGCGCCCTGGGCTACCTTGATCTCGATCTCGCGGCACTGGTTCAGATATTCGGCCGTGACGCCGAACCGGCCCGAGGCGACTTGCTTGACCGCCGAGTTGGCGTCGTCGCCATTGGCGCGCGGGTGATAGCGTTCCGGATCCTCGCCGCCCTCGCCCGAGACCGAGCGGGCGCCGATGCGGTTCATGGCGATGTTCAGCGTCTCGTGCGCCTCAGCGCCAAGCGCCCCCAGGGACATGGCCTGGGTCAGGAAGCGGCGGCGGATGTCGGACACGCTCTCGACCTGATCGACCGGGATGGCGACGCCCTCGCGGAAGTCCAGCAGGTCGCGCAGGCTCAGGTCCGGCTGATTGCGGACGGCCTCCGAGAACTGCTTGAAGCGGCGATAGTCGCCCCTGTTACAGGCGTCCTGAAGCAGGTGGATGGTCTTGGCCTCGTGGGCGTGAGCCTCGCCGCCTGAGCGGATCTTGAAGAAGCCCCCGATGGCGGGCGAGGGCAGGGCCTCGCCCCAGGCCACCTTGTGCCGCTTCATCGCCGCCTGTTCCAGACCGGCCAGGCCGATGCCGGAGATGCGCGACGGGGCGCCGGGGAAGAACTCGGCCGTCAGGGCGCGGGACAGGCCCAGCACCTCGAACTCGCAGCCGCCGCGATAGGCGGAGATGACGCTGATCCCCTTGCGCGCCAGGGTCTTCAGCAAGCCCGCCTCGATGCCGTGCTTGTAGTTCAGGCAGGCGTCGCGCAGCGTCAGGCCCGGATAAAGGCCCCGGTCCAGACGTTCCTGGAACAGGTCTTGGGCCAGCCAGGCGTTGACGGTGGTGGCGCCCACCCCGACCAGCACTGCAAACCCGTGCGGGTCCAGCGTCTCGGCCGTGCGAACCACGATGGAGCAATAGGTCCGCAGACCCGCAGCGGTCAGTCGGCCGTGAACCCCAGCCGTGGCCAGGATCATCGGCGCGGCCAGACGAGTCGCGGAACCCTGCTGATCCGTCAGCACGATCAGGGCCGCGCCGTCACGGGCGGCGGCCTCAGCCTCGTCCATGATCCGGTCCAGCGCCGCGCGCAGGCCGGCGCCGGGACGGGCGTCTTCCGAGGGGGTGTCATAGCTGCAGTCGATGATCACGGTCGAACCGGCGCCGACGGTGGCGACCATCCGCTCGTACATGCCGTTGGTCAGGACGGGGCTGTCCAGCACGAAGACGTCGGTCTGGGCTTCTTCCTGGGCCAGGATATTGCCCAGGTTCTTGAACCGGGTCTTCAGGCTCATCGCCCCCGCTTCACGCAGGGGGTCGATCGGCGGGTTGGTGACCTGGCTGAAGTTCTGGCGGAAATAGTGGCTCAACGGGCGCGGCAGGGCCGACAGCACCGCTGGCGGGGCGTCGTCGCCCATGGAGCCGACTGCCTCCTTGCCGTCGCGGACCAGGGCGTCCAGCAGCAGGTCGAGGTCCTCGCGGCTGTAGCCGGCGGCGATCTGGCGACGCGTCAGATCCTCGCCCGAGGTCGAGCGGGGTTCCGGTCCGGGGCCGATGATCGGCTCCAGATCGACCATATTGTCCAGCCACTCGGTATAGGGGTGGGCGGCGGCCAGCGCATCGATGGCCTCGTGCTCGTCGTACAGACGGCCGTGCTTCATATCGACGGCGATCAGCTTGCCGGGGCCGATGTGCAGACGGCGCTTTACCCGACTCTCGGGGATCGGCACCAGACCGGCTTCCGACCCGGCCATTAGCAAACCGTCGACCGTCTCGACCGCACGCAGGGGGCGCAAGCCGTTGCGGTCCTTGCCCGCCACGATCCAGCGGCCGTCGGCGGCGCAGATCGCGGCCGGGCCGTCCCAGGGCTCCATGACCGCGTTGCAGTAAGCGTAGAAGGCCCGGTGCTCGGGCGGCATGACCACGTCGTCCTTGGCCCAGGCCTCGGGGATCAGCAGGGCCTTGGCCATCGGCGCGGGGCGCCCGGCGTGGACCAGCACCTCCATGACGTTGTCCAGGGCGGCGGAGTCCGACCCGCCGGGCTGAACCACCGGCTTCACCTCGCGGTCGCGGTCCCCGAAGGCCTGGGCGGCCATGCGGATCTCGTGCGACTTCATCCAGTTCAGATTGCCCTTCAGCGTGTTGATCTCGCCGTTGTGGGCCAGCATGCGGAAGGGCTGAGCCAGCTTCCATTCGGGGAAGGTGTTGGTCGAATAGCGCTGGTGGAAGACGGCGTAGGCCGAGACGAAACGCGGATCTTCCAGGTCGGGATACAGGTTGCCCAGCAGTTCGGCTCGCACCATGCCCTTGTAGGCGATGGAGCGTGCGGACAGGGTGCAGATATAGACGGCGGCCAGGTTCTCGGTCTTGACCGTCTTCTCGATGCGGCGCCGGCACAGATACAGCTCGCGCTCCAGCGCCTCGCCGTCCAGCGGCTGACCGGCGTCGTCCAGGGGCGGGGCCAGCATGATCTGTTCGATCTCGGGCCGGGTGGCCCCGGCCTTGGTCCCCACCACCGACAGGTCGATGGGCGTCTGGCGCCAGCCATAGATCCAGAAGCCGGCGCGCAGGGCCTCGGTCTCGACGATGGCGCGGGCGCGGTCCTGGGCGCCCAGATCGGTGCGCGGCAGGAAGACCTGGCCGACGCAGATCGGGCCCGGACGCAGGGACTGGCCGATCGAGGCGACCTGGTCGGCGAAGAAGCCTTGCGGCAGTTCGCACATGACGCCGGCGCCGTCCCCGGACAGGCCGTCAGGATCGACCGCGCCCCGGTGGGCCACGGCCTTCAGGCTGCGGATCGCATATTCGACCACGTCGCGGCGCGGCGTGCCGTCGATGGAGCAGACCAGGCCCACGCCACAGGCGTCGCGCTCTGACGCGCGATCATAGGCGTTGCCGGCTTCCAGTCGGTCGCGGGTCTCTTCGTACTTGTCCAGCCAATCGGTCATGCCGCGACCTCCTCGGTGCGGGTCTTCAGATAACGGTCGATCTCGGCGGCGGCGTCTTGGCCTTCACGGACGGCCCAGACCACCAGCGAGGCGCCGCGCACCGCGTCGCCGGCGGCGAAGACGCCGGGCAGGCTGGTGGCGAAGCTGACGGAGCCGACCTTGATGGTGCCGTCGTCGCGCAGGCGAAGATTGGGCTCATGCGCCGCGAACGGTTCGGGCGAGAAGCCCAGGGCCTCGATGACGATATCGGCCGGAATGTCGAAGTCGGCGCCAGGGACGGGCACGATGTCGCGCCGCTCGCCAGGGGCCGCTTCGGTCAGTTGCATCCGCGCGGCGCGAACGCCGGTGACGGTGTCGCCTTGCGACAGCAGGGCCTTGGGCGCGCCCAGCCATTCGAAGACGACGCCTTCCTCTTCGGCGTTCACGACCTCGCGGGCCGAGCCGGGCATGTTCTCGCGGTCGCGGCGATACAGGCAGGTGACGGATGCCGCGCCCTGACGGACGGCGGTGCGGACGCAGTCCATGGCGGTGTCGCCGCCGCCGATGACGACCACCCGCTTGCCGCGCGCCTCGTGCCAGCCGTCCTGTTCGGCGTCGCCCAGGTCGCGCCGGTTCTGGTGCGTCAGATAGGACAGGGCCGCCACGGTCGAATCCGGCCCACGGCCCGGCGCAGACAGGATGCGCGGCTGGTAGACGCCCATGGCCAGCAGGACCACGTCATGGCGCTCGCGCAGTTCAGTCAGGGTCACGTCCTTGCCGACCTCGCAGCCCAGGACGAACTGGACTCCGCCGTCGGTCAGACGGTCCACGCGCCGCTGGACGACGTGCTTCTCCAGTTTGAAGCCGGGGATGCCGTAGATCAGCAGGCCGCCGGCCCGGTCATGCCGGTCATAGACCGTGACCTGATAGCCTTCGCTGCGCAGGCGGTCGGCCGCAGCCATGCCGGCCGGCCCCGCGCCCACAATGCCGACGCTCTCGCCGCGTTCCGCCGCCGGCCGGATCGGTTCGACCCAGCCGTTGGCGAAGGCCTGGTCGCCCAGCCAGGCCTCGACCGAGCCGATGGTCACGGCGTCCCAGCCGGACTGGTTCAGGGTGCAGGCCCCCTCGCACAGCCGATCCTGCGGGCAGATGCGGCCGCAGATCTCGGGCATGGTCGAGGTCAGGGAGGCGACGCGCCACGCCTCGCGCGGCTCGTTCTCGGCCGACAGGCGCAGCCAGTCAGGGATGTTGTTCTGAAGCGGGCAGGCGTTCTGGCAGAAGGGCACGCCGCAGTCGGTGCAGCGCGACGCCTGTTTCTCCGCCGTCTCGGTCGAGGGCGGAATCGTAATCTCTCCGAACCCGCGTGCGCGCAGTTCGGCTGAGGCCTTGGATAGGCGGCGCGGCTCTACGACGAAAGTCCCGCCTTGCTTCAGGGTCTTATGCATGACGGGCATATGCCGCAATCGGCACAGTTGAGGCAAATATTATTGCTGTGAGCGGTTCTCAGCTGGAAAATTCGCAAAGAACATCCGTTTGCGGAAGGCTTTTGGGTAAAAACGTGTGACTCGGCGGCTGTTGGTGGAACGGTTTGAAGCCTCGGAGAAGGTGGAAACTGGAACCGCCTGATCTGCGGCTCGTTGGCTGAACTTCATCCAAAGTTAAAACGGGGGCTCCGATGCCACGATGGACGACGCCAACAGGTCTGGGAGGATGGCTTACGCTGCTTCTGGGCCTTTTGATTGCTGTGATCGGAGCCGTGCTGGCGGCCGGTGGCGTTCAACTCGTGAGTCTGGGGGGCTCCTGGTACTACGTGGTGGTCGGCCTGATGCTGATCGCGTCAGGCGCGCTGCTGGCGTTCCGCGACATCAAGGGCGCCTGGGTCTATGGCGCGGCCTTTGTCTTCACCCTGGTCTGGGCGCTGTGGGAAAAGGGGCTAGACGGCTGGGCCCAGGTGCCGCGTCTGGTCGGCCCGCTGGTGCTGATGTTCCTGGTCCTCGCGACCCTGCCCGTGTTGAAGCGGCGCGGCGGCGGCAAATTGGCAGGCGGCGGTGCTCTCGGATTGGCGGTTCTGACGGTCGTGTTCGGCGTGGCGGTCGCCCAGGCCAACCGGGCGCAGGTCGAAAATCCGCTGCCGGGCGCGCGCGGCGCCTATAATGATCCGGCCCTGCTGAAGGCCGGGGCGGATTGGCCTGCCTGGGGCGGAACGGACAGCGCGCAGCGCTATTCGCCGCTGACCCAGATCAACAAGGACAATGTGGGTCGGCTGGAACGGGCCTGGACCTTCCGAACCGGCGATCTGCCGGAAGAACGCTGGGGCGCCGAGACCACGCCGCTGAAGATCGGCGACACCGTCTATCTCTGCTCCGCTCGCAACAAGCTGTTTGCGCTGGACGCCGCCACCGGCCAGCAGAAATGGGCGTATGATCCTCAGGTCGCCGACGAGAACATCCCTTATACGGCCGCCTGCCGGGGCGTGACCTACCACGTGCGCGCCGACGCCGATCCGGCCCAACCCTGCGCGACCAAGATCATCGAAGGCACCCTGGACGGCCGCATCATCGCCGTGGATGCACGCACCGGCCGCCCCTGTCCCGCCTTCGGTCAGAATGGAGCGGTAGATATCAAGCGGGGCATGGGCGATCCCTATCCCGGCATGGTGTCGATCACCTCGCCGCCCGTGGTTGTTCGCGGCGTGATCGTCACCGGCCACCAGGTGCTGGACGGTCAGAAGCGCTGGAACGCCTCTGGCGTCATCCAAGGCTTTGATGTCGAGACGGGGGAGCTCAGCTTCGCTTGGGACATGATGCGTCCTGACCGCGACGGCCTGCCGCCGGAGGGCGAGACCTATACGCCCGGCACGCCCAATATGTGGACAACGGCGACCGGCGACGAAGCCTTGGGCCTGGTCTATCTGCCCATGGGGAATTCATCGGCGGACTACTGGTCCAGTTCACGCCGACCGCAGGAGAACGAATATTCCACCGCCCTGGTGGCGCTGGATGTGACGACGGGCAAGCCGCGTTGGCATTTCCAGACGGTGCACAAGGATGTCTGGGACTTCGACCTGGGGTCGCAGGCGACGCTGATCGATTTCCCCTCGGCCGGTGGGGTCGTGCCGGCGCTGCTGTTGCCGACCAAACAGGGCGACATGTACGTCTTCAACCGCGCCACGGGCCAACTGCTGCACGGGGTGGAGGAACGGCCGGTCCCGACCACGGGCGGCGCCGAACAGGGCCAGCGCGCGCCCACCCAGCCCTTCTCTCTCTTCGCCACTCTGCGCAAGCCGAACCTGACGGAACGCGACATGTGGGGCATGTCCCCCATCGACCAGATGTTGTGCCGCATCAACTTCAAGAAGGCCGACTACCAGGGCTACTACACCCCGCCTTCGACTAACCACTACATCAACTATCCGGGCTACAACGGCGGTTCGGACTGGGGCAGCGTGGCGGTTGATCCGGTGCGGGGCGTGATCATCGCCAACTACAACGACATGCCCAACTACAACCGTCTGGTGCCGCGGGAAGAGGCGAACGAGAAGGGCTGGTTCCCGCGCGACGATCCTCGCTACATCGCCCAGCAAGAGGAGGCGACCGTGCGCGGCGGCAGCCTGTCCAAGGGCGAAGGGGCGGGCGATCCGCAGATTGGCGTGCCTTACGCCATCGACGTCAACGCCGGCTGGCGCGTGAAATGGACGGGGCTGCTGTGCAAGGAGCCTCCGTACGGCGGTATTACCGCCGTCGATATGCGCAGCGGCAAGACGCTGTGGGACCGTCCGTTCGGCACCGCGCGCAAGAACGGACCGTGGGGCATTCCCTCGCACCTGCCGTTGGAGATCGGCACGCCGAACAACGGCGGATCGGTGGTCACGGCCGGCGGCCTGATCTTCATCGCCGCAGCGACCGACGACCTGATCCGCGCCATCGACATCGAGACCGGTGAGACGGTCTGGTCGGACGTGCTTCCGGCCGGCGGTCAGGCCAACCCGATGATCTATGAGCAGAACGGCCGTCAGTATCTCGTCATCATGGCGGGCGGCCACCACTTCATGGAAACGCCAAAGGGCGACTATGTGATCGCTTATGCTCTGCCCGAGGGCAGAGCATAAGCTTCCTTGCTGGGACCTATCGCGCTTCGCGCTGCTTGAGGTCCGAATGAGATAAATGAAGAGGAGCCGGAGGCGGAAACGCCTCCGGCTCCTTATTTTACGGCCGCGTCTGGCCCTGGCCGCGCACGACGTATTTGTAGGTGGTCAGCTGTTCCGCCCCCACGGGGCCGCGCGCGTGCAGGCGGGCGGTGGAGATGCCGATCTCGCCGCCGAAGCCGAACTCGCCGCCGTCGGCGAACTGGGTCGAGGCGTTGATCAGGACGATGGCGCTATCGACCTTGGCGGCGAAGCGTTCGGCGGCCTGGGCGTCGGTGGTGACGATGGCCTCGGTATGGCCTGAGCCATAACGGGCGATGTGCGCTGTCGCCGCCTCCAGGTCATCGACGATCCGCACCGCCAAAATCGGCGCCAGATATTCCGTGGTCCAGTCGGCCTCGACGGCCGGCGTCATCTGGGGAACCATGGCGACGGCCTCGGCGTCGCCGCGCAGTTCGCATCCGGCGGCGATCAGGTCGGCGGCGACCAAGGGCAACAGGCGTTCGGCGCCCGCGCGATCCACCAGCAAGGTCTCGGTCGCGCCGCAGACGGACACTCGCCGCATCTTGGCGTTCAGTACGATGGCGCGGGCGTCGTCCAGATCAGCGTCCTCATGCAGATAGGTGTGGTTCAGCCCCTCTAGATGGCTGAGCACCGCCGTCTTGGCCTCGGCCTGGACACGGGCCACCAAGCTCTTGCCGCCGCGCGGAATGATGACGTCGATGGCGCCGTCCAGCCCGCCCAGCATAAGGCCCACGGCCTCACGATCCGGCGTATCGACCAGTTGCACCGCATCGGCGGGCAGACCGGCCTGGGCCAAGGCTTTGCCGATCAGGCCGGCGATGGCCAGGGACGACTGGAGACAGTCCGATCCGCAGCGCAGGATGGCCGCATTGCCCGAACGGATACACAGGGCGGCGGCGTCGGCGGTGACGTTGGGGCGGCTCTCATAGATCACGCCCAGCACCCCGATGGGGGTGCGGACGCGGGCGATGTCCAGACCGTTGGCGGGGGTCCAGCGTTCGGTCTCGACGCCCAGGGGATCGGGCACGGCGGCGATGGTCGCGACCGCTTGCGCCATGCCGGCGACGCGCGCAGGCGTCAGCGACAGCCGGTCAATCAGGGCCTCAGTCATGCCGTTGGCGCGGGCGGCGTCCACATCGCGGGCGTTGGCGGCCAGGATGTCGGCTTCGGCGACCGTCAGCTTTTCGGACAGGATCTCCAGCGCGCGGGTGCGGGCGGCGGCCGGCGCTTCACGCAGGGCCGCAGCGGCGGTGCGGGCGCGCTGGCCCAAGTCTAACATTCGGGTCTCAAGATCGGTCATCGGTCGTCCAGAACCATGTCGTCGCGGTGGATCAGAACAGAGGGGCCGCGATAGCCGAGCGTCGCCTCGATTTCATCGCTGCGGCGGCCCCGGATTCGGGCGGCCTCGTCGGCGGCATAGGCGGCCAAGCCAACGCCAACCGCGCCGCCGTCGGCGTCGATCAAGCGCACGCAGTCGCCTTTTTCGAAATCGCCGGCGACGGCTGTCACCCCGGCGGGCAGCAGGCTTTTTCCCGCCCTTAACGCTGTGACGGCGCCGGGGTCCAGCGTCAGGGCGCCGGCCGGCGAGAGGCTGCCTGCGATCCACTGCTTGTAGGCGGCCATGGGTCCGTCAGGGGCGGTGATCAGGGTGGCGCGCGCGCCGTCCGCTATGGCCGCCAAGGGCGACAGCGTCTGGCCCGAGGCGATGATGGTGGCGCAGCCCGCCGAACGGGCGATCTGGGCCGCCGCCAGCTTGGTCGCCATGCCGCCGGTCCCGACCCCGGCCTGGGCGTTGGCGCCGCCGCCCATGGCCATGATGTCGGGGCTGAGGCTCTCGATCAGCGGCAGGTGGGCGGCGCCCGGATCACGGCGCGGATCGGCGGTGTACAGGCCGTCCACATCCGACAGCAGGATCAACAGATCGGCCCGCGCCAACTGGGCCGTCCGCGCCGCCAGCCGGTCGTTGTCGCCATAGCGGATTTCTTCCGTCGCCACGGTGTCGTTCTCATTGACGATGGGGATGACGCCGTGGCCCAGCAGGGCCTCGACGGTGGCGCGACCGTTCAACCAGCGACGGCGGCGTTCCGTGTCGTCGCGGGTGAGCAGCACCTGGCCCACGACCAAGTCGTGGGGCGCCAGGGCCTCGGACCAGGCGGCCATCAGCAGGGACTGACCGACCGAGGCCGCCGCCTGCTTGTCCTCCAGCCGTGTCCCCAGGTTCGGCAGACGGCCCCGCCCCAGGGCGATGGAGCCGGACGAGACGACGATGACCTCGCGTCCCTGCGCCTTCAAGGCCGCCAGATCCCGCGCCACGGCCGCCAGCCAGTCATGCGTCGGCCGCCGCGTCTCGGCGTCGATCAGCAGCGAGGATCCAATCTTGACCACGACCCGGCGCGCCGCCGCCAGGGCGGAAGCGGCGTCGGTTGCAGAGTCTGGGCGCGGGGCGGGGGAGGCGACCTGGGACATGAAGGTTTCTCTAACGCGGCTGTTCGGGCTTGTCTCTTGCCGTATCGACCGCCACAGCAGGCGAATGATGGAATCCCTTTCCCCGATCGCGGCCGGCGCCCTGGGCAGTCTGGCGGCCGGCATGATGACGGCGGTCGGCGCCGTGCCCATGCTGTTCCTGAAGAGACCGAGCGAGCAGACCCAGAGCGTGCTTCTGGGGTTCGCCGCGGGGGTCATGCTGGCGGCCTCGTTCTTTTCGCTGATTATTCCCGGCGTGGACGTGCTTCAGGCCGGCGGCGCGTCCCAGGCCTGGGCGGCGGGAACAATGGCGGCGGCGGTGCTGATCGGGGCCACGGCCATCGGTCTGATGAACCGGTTTGCGCCGGTGGACATGCTGGCCATCGGCCCGGCCCAGTCGAAACATCTGACGCGGCGCATCTGGTTGTTCATCATCGCCATCACCCTGCACAACTTCCCCGAAGGCGCCGCTGTAGGCGTCAGCTTCGGCGGCGGCGACATGCACCAGGGGCTGGCCACGGCCCTGGGCATCGGTATCCAGAACATGCCCGAAGGCTTGGCGGTCTCGGCCGCCATGGCGTCGTTGGGCTATGGTCGCGGGCCCGCTTTTCTGGGCGCGCTGGCCTCGGGTCTTGTCGAACCGATCGGGGGGCTGATCGGGGCCGGCGTCGTCGGGATGCTGCCCGGCGCCCTGCCCTGGGGGCTGGGTCTGGCGGCCGGGGCTATGATCTATGTGGTGACCGCCGAGATCATTCCGCAGACCCGCGAACAGTCCAAGGGCGACAGCTCGATGATCGGGCTGATGATCGGCCTGGTGGGCATGATGTTCCTGGATATAGCCCTGGGTTGAGCCGCTTCTCGCGCTCGCCCAAGGGGCAGTTACATCATTTACATCCGGCGCGGGTCTGGACGGCGCCCGTCGCCAGAGGTTAGGCCACGAACCTCGCAGTCCGGTCTTCCCCGCCTGAACTTTCCGAAGGAGCGCCCCATTAAGACGCGACCTATAAAGCCTTCGGCTTCCCGTCGAAACTTCTTGTCTGGCCTGGGGCTTCTCGCCCTGATGGGCGCCGGAGTCTTCCCTATGCCTGTTTCCGCTGAAATCTCGCGCACCGTTCAACGTCACCGCCAGAGGATCGAGGATCTGATCGCGGCGATGACGGTCGAGGAGAAAGCGGGACAACTGAACCTGTTGGCCGATCCGTTCCGCTGGATGCCCACCGCGGTCAACCCGCTGGACGGCACGGGCGATCCCGCGCGCGTCACCGCCATGATCCGCGAGGGCAAGGTGGGCTCCCTGTTCAACGGCATCGGCGCTGAGACCGGCCGCCGTATCCAGCAGGTTGCGGTCGAGGAGTCGCGTCTGAAGATTCCGCTGCTGTTCGCGGCGGACGTGATCCACGGCTTGTCCACCATCTTCCCCGTGCCGCTGGCCGAGGCGGCGGCCTTCGACACCGAACTTGCGCGACGCACCGCGCGTGCGGCGGCGGTCGAGACGGCGGCGTCCGCCGTGCACCAGACCTACGCCCCCATGGTGGACGTGGCCCGCGATCAGCGCTGGGGCCGCAATGTCGAAGGCGCCGGCGAGGACGTGCTGCTGAACAACCTGCTGGCCGCCGCCCGGGTGCGCGGCTTCCAGGGCGACAAGGGACTGGACGACCGCGACGCCGTTCTGGCCACCGCCAAACACATGGCCGCCTATTCGGGCGCCATAGGCGGGGTCGAGTACAACACCACCGACATGAGCGAACAGACGCTGCGCGGGGTCTATCTGCCGCCGTTCAAGGCCTCGGTGGATGCCGGCGCCCTGTCGATCATGAGCGCCTTCAACGATGTGAACGGCGTGCCTGCTTCGGGCAGCCGCAAACTGCTGACCGACATCCTGCGCGGCGAATGGGGCTTCGAAGGCTTCGTCGTCTCCGACTACACCTCCGAACAGGAACTGGTCGCCCACGGCTTCGCCGAGGACGGCCGTGACGCCGCTCGCATCGCCTTCAACGCCGGGGTCGATGTCTCGATGGTGTCGGGTCTCTACCTCGAGCACCTGCCTAGCCTGGTGGCGAGCGGCGAAGTGTCGATGGCCCGGCTGGACGAGGCGGTGCGTCGTCTTCTGACCACCAAGGCGGCCCTGGGCCTGTTCGATGACCCGTATCGGGGCACGGACCCGGTGCGAGAGAAGGCCGTGGTCGGTTCGCGTGAACACATCGAACTGTCGCGTGAGGCGGGCCGCAAATCGGTAGTTCTGCTGAAGAACGACAACCAGCTTCTGCCGCTGAACAAGAGCCAGAAGATCGCCCTGATCGGCCCGTTCGCCGATGACGTGGACAATGTCTGGGGACCGTGGACCATCTGGGGCGCGCCTGAGCGTCGCGTCTCGCTGGAGGCCGGTTTCCGTGCGGCCATGAGCGATCCTCAGGGCCTGACCGTCGCGCGCGGCTCGGGCATTGAGACCCCGCTGGCCGGCGGTATCGAAGAGGCCGTTCGCGCCGCCGCAAACGCTGACGTCATCGTCCTGGCCATCGGCGAGAGCCAGAAGATGTCGGGCGAGGCCCAGTCGCGCACCGAGATCGTCGTTCCGGCCCCGCAACAGGCCTTGGTCGATGCCATGGCCGCCACCGGCAAGCCCATGGTCATCCTGCTGCGCAACGGCCGAGCCCTGGCTCTGGAAGGCAATGTCAAGAACGCCCAGGCCATCGTCGTCACCTGGTTCCTGGGCGAGCAGATGGGCAACGCCGTCGCCGACGTCATCTTCGGCGATCACGGCCCCTCGGCGCGTCTGCCGGTCAGCTTCCCGCATAAGTCGGGCCAGCAGCCCTATTCCTACGACCACAAGAACACGGGGCGTCCGGCCAACCCCGCGCTGGAGGTCGAGGAGTACAAGGCCCGCTATCGCGAGACGACGAATACGGCCCTGTATCCGTTCGGCTATGGCCTGACCTATGGCGACGTGGCCTATAGTCCTGTCGAGATGGCGAGCGATCAACTGGCCTGGGCCGGGACGCTGGACGTGGCCGTGACCGTCACCAACCAGGGCGCCCATGTCGCCGAGGAACTGGTGCAGCTCTATATCCACGACCGGGTAGCCAGCCTGACCCAGCCGGGTCGGTTGCTGAAGGACTTCAAGCGGGTGACGCTGCGGCCGGGCCAGAGCGAGACTGTGCGTTTCACCCTGAACGCCCGCCAGTTGGGCTTCATCGGCGAGGACAACACCTATCGGATCGAGCCGGGTCTGTTCGATCTGTGGCTGGCGCCCCATGCCCAGGGCGGTTCGACGGCCCAGTTCCGCTTGATCGGCCCGGCTTAGAATGCGGATGGTCGTTGACCCGGCGCACGGCAGGGCTTAACGACCCCGCCGTTTGTCTTCCGCCTCCATATGGGCGGGATTCGTGTGTAGGAGCGCGCCCATGACGACCAAGATTCTTCCGGGCGCTACGGGCGTCCTCGCGCTCGCCGATGGCACGATCCTGCAAGGGATCGGCGTCGGCGCTGTCGGCTCGGCTCTGGGCGAGGTTGTCTTCAACACCGCCATGACCGGCTATCAGGAAATCCTGACCGACCCGTCCTACATGAGCCAGATCCTGGCCTTCACCTTCCCGCACGTCGGCAACACCGGCACCAATGTCGAAGACATCGAGCAGATGGGCGGCGGTTCGGACACTTCGGCGCGAGGCGCCATCTTCCGTGACGTGCCGACCGATCCGGCCAATTATCGGTCAGACGCCAGCTTCGACGACTGGATGAAGCGGCGCGGCGTTGTCGGTCTGGCCGGCGTGGACACCCGCGCCCTGACCAAGATCATCCGCGACAACGGCGCGCCGCACGCGGTCATCGCCCATGACCCGAACGGCGAGTTCGACCTCGACGCCCTAGTGGCGCAGGCCAAGGCCTGGACCGGCCTGGTCGGCCTGGACCTTGCCAAGCCCGCCTCAACGCTGCAAGCGTTTGAATGGGACGAAGGCCTGTGGGAATGGCCGGAAGGCCACCCGAAGACGCAAGGTCGCAAGGACGTGGTCGTCATCGACTATGGGGTGAAGCGCAACATCCTGCGCGCCCTCGCCTCGACCGGCGCACGCATCACCGTGGTGCCGGCGACGACGACGGCGGAAGAGGTTCTGGCCCGCAATCCCGACGGCGTCGTACTGTCGAACGGGCCGGGCGATCCGGCCGCGACCGGCGAATACGCGGTGCCCGAGATTCAGAAACTGGTCGCCAGCGGCAAGCCCCTGATGGGCATCTGCCTGGGCCATCAGATGCTGGCCCTGGCCCTGGGCGCCAAGACGGTGAAGATGGAACAGGGCCACCATGGCGCCAACCATCCGGTCAAGGATCTGACCACCGGCAAGGTCGAGATCGTGTCGATGAACCACGGCTTCACCGTCGATCGCGACAGCCTGCCCGACGCCGTGACCGAGACCCACGTCAGCCTGTTCGACGGCACCAACTGCGGCATCGCCGTCAAGGACAAGCCGATCTTCAGCGTCCAGCACCACCCCGAGGCCTCGCCGGGCCCGGCCGACAGCCTGTATCTGTTCGACCGGTTCGCCGATCTGATGGGCACGCGCTGACACCATGAAACAGGGGGCGGTCCGGTCGAACTATCTGGACTGGCTGGCCCAGGCGCTGGAGGTCGGACGACGGACCGCGCCCTTGCCCGACGGGGACGCGGTGGTCGGCTACGCCACCGGCTATGATGCGGCCGATATTGCACCCTTCGTGCTGTCGCTGCGGGCCGTTTTTGACGGTTCTGTCGCTTTGGTGGTGGATGCCGACCCAGAGCTGCGCGCCTTTCTGGCCCAGAATGACGTGACCGCCGTCGATGCGCCGGTCTGGCGCGGCTGGGCGCCCCATCCGGTGATGCAGAGGTTCGTCGCCTTCGCGGGTCTGCTGGGCGACCGGCCAGGCGCGGCCTTGGCCTGCGACGTGCGCGATGTGATCTTCCAGGACGCGCCGTTCGCACCCGCTCCGGCCCGGCTTGAAGCCTTCATCGAGGCCGAGGCGCCTTTGGCCGAACACGCCTTCAACATGAAATATCTGCGCGCCCTGTTCGGCGAGGCTCAAGCGGAACAACTGGCTGACCAACCTTGCCTGTGCGTTGGGACGATCGTCGGACCGCGAGCCGAGGTCGCGCGTCTGTCACGGCTTATTCTGTCACTCGCGGCGACGCCCAGGTCAGAAATCGGCGGGGCCTTCGGCGCCGACCAGGCCGCCTTCAACATGGCGATCCACCAGGGACTGACAGCGGCGGCGACTCAGCCCAACTACGGCCGGGTGGCGACCCTGGGCCTCACGTCGGGGGACGATCTGGCCTTCGAGGAAGGCCGCGTGGTCAATCCGGACGGGACGGTCAGCCCTATCGTCCACCAGCATGATCGGCACTCCCACCTCGCAACCGCCGTCCACGACCGTTGGGGCGGCGGCTTCGAGCATCGAAAGCGGGTCCGGCCGAAGTCGGCGGGCCAAAGGCTGGCCAAGCTGAAGGCGTCGCTGCGCCGACGGACGCCGGAACTGCGTTAGGCCCTTAGGGCAGGGGCGCGAAGCTCGTATGCTCGCGCAGCGCGCTGGCCTTCTGCACCGCCATCGGGGCGGCGTGCAGCCAGTATTCGGCGTCGTCCAGCCGAAGCTCGCGACGGCGCTCCAAGCCGCGCATCCGCCTGAGGGCGGCGTTTTCCAGAAGGCGCGCGTGCAGGGCGCGGGGCGACAGTTCGACGATGGCGGGAGAGCCGGGGACGGCGACGGCGTCGGGGCCTTGGGGCTCCACCGCCGGACGGGCGATGGCGATAAACATGATGTCTCGGTTCAGGAGGGAGAGGCGCTTCTGCGCCGAGTAACGGCTAGTTAACCACAGCGTCTGTGGATAGTTCCTGAGTGCGTCCAAAAAAAGTCCGTGAATCGAAGGGTTTGGCGTCCCAATCCAAACAAAATACTTACTGAAATCTTAATCCGGAGGCGGAGCGCTTGCTCAACACGCCTCTTCATCCAGCCGATCATCGGCGCCGGTGGCAGTCCCTAGGGGAGTCGAACCCCTCTTTTCAGGTTGAAAACCTGACGTCCTAACCGATAGACGAAGGGACCGCGGCCGGGGCGGCGCATTTGCCCCGGATCGGTCCCTCCTGCAAGCAAAAACTTACGCCGCTTCCGCCTTCGCCGGGACGACGGCGTCCAGAGCCGGGAACAGGTCGGCGATCAGGTCCTCGACATGCTCCAGCCCGACCGAGAGCCGGACCAGGCCGTCGCCGATGCCGGCGGTAGCGCGCTGGTCCGGGGTCATGGCGGCGTGGGTCATGGTGGCGGGGTGGGCGATCAGGCTTTCGACCCCGCCCAGGGACTCGGCCAGGGTGAAGATCTCCAGCGTTTCGACCAGGGCGCGGACGGCGTCGGTTCCGCCTTCCAGCTCAAAGCTGAGCATGGCGCCGGGTCCGGCCTGTTGCGTGGCGACCAGGGCGTGGTTGGGGTGCGACTTCAGGCCGGGATAGTGGACCACCTTGACCGCCGGGTGGGCGGCCAGCTTTTCGGCGATCTTGCCGGCCGTGGCCTGCTGCCGCTCGATCCGGGCGAACAGGGTGCGGACGCCGCGCAGGGTCAGATAGGCGTCGAACGGAGAGCCGGTCACGCCGGTGCAGTTGGCCCACCAGGCCAGGGTCTGATGATCTTCGGCGTCGGCCGAGACGACGGCGCCGCCGACCACGTCGGAATGGCCGTTGATGAACTTGGTGGTCGAGTGGACGACGAAGTCGGCGCCCAGCTTGATCGGGTTCTGAAGCGCCGGCGACAGGAAGGTGTTGTCGCAGACGACCTTGGCGCCGGCCGCATGGGCGCGGGTGCAGATGTCGGCGACGTCGACCAGGCGCAGCAGGGGGTTGGACGGTGTTTCGACCAGAACCAGCTTCGGCTTCCGCGCCAGGGCGGCTTCAAGGGCTTGGGGATCGCCCTGGTCAACCAGCAGCAGCTCGAAATGGCCCTTCTTGGCGCGGGCGTTCAGCAGGCGGCAGGTGCCGCCGTAGCAGTCGTGCGGCGCGATCAGCAGGTCGCCCGGCTCCAGCAGGGCCAGGGGCAGATCGACGGCGGCCATGCCGGTGGCGGTGATGACGCAGCCGGCGCCGCCTTCCAACTCGGCCAGGGTTTCGGCCAGGACGTCGCGGGTCGGATTGCCCGAGCGGCTGTAGTCGTACTTCCGCTTCTGCTCGAAGCCGGCGAAGGAATAGTTGGACGACAGATAGAGCGGCGGCATGACCGCGCCATGCGCCGTGTCCGAATCCACGCCCGTGCGGGCGGCGATCGTGTGCGGGTTGGCGATACGGGTCATGCTTTAATGTCCTTGAAAGCAGCGCGGAGGATGTCGCCGACGAAGGCGTCCTCCTTCAGAAAGGCGTCGTGGCCATACAGGGAGGGCGCTTCGACGAAGCGCCACAGGGTCGGCAACCGCGCGGCCAGTTCGCGGATGTCGTCGATCGGCACCAGCCGGTCGGAGGTGAAGCCGATCAGGGTGACGGGGGTGGTTATGGCCTCGGGCGTCACGCTGTGGCGGTCCAGCGAGTCGGACATCGACAGCCAGCGGGCCGGAGTGGTGTGGGTGCGGTAGGCCTGGCCCCGCGCCGTCAGATAGTCGCAGACGGGATAGGCGCCGCCGACGGCCTCGGGCGCCGTCGTTTCGAACCGGTCGTTGAACTCTTCGGCCGTGCGATAGGTGGTCATGGCCAGCTCGCGGGCCAGGGCGACGCCTTCCTCGGGGCGGCCGGCGGCGACGGCGAACTGGAGGATACGGCGCTGGATGCCGCGCCAGGCGGTGGCTTGCGGATGGGCGCGGTGGGCGGCCGAGACGACGATCAGCTGCTCGGCCCAGTCGGGATACAGTTCGGCGAAGGCCAAGCCGACCATGCCGCCGTAGGAACAGCCGACGAAGGCGGCGACCCGCTCGACCTTCAGGTAGTTCAGCACCAGGGCCAGCAGGCGAGCCTGGTCGTGGGTGGTGATGGTGACGGGGGTGTCCTGAAACTCCTGACCCGGCGCGAAATCGACGGCCAGGACCTGAAGGCGCGACAGGTCTATGGGGCCGCGCACGGAAACGGCGCCCGACCACCAGCCCAGGCCGTTGGTCTCGGTGCGGTGGACGAAGCGGCCGGCCGAGATGCCGCCGGCGACTACCACGACCGGGGCGCCGGCGCGGCCGTGGATGCGGCCGATGATGTTGGGCTGGTTCAGCCGCTCGCCCGAGGCCAGGCGGAAGTCGGCGGGGATGGGGACGATGACGTCGCGGGCGCCGCCGCGCTCTCGCACGGGCGTCGAGGCCGGCTGGGGCCGACAGAAGGGCTCTTCAAGCAGGGATGTTTCAGCCAGGGTCATCAATCGTCGTCCGCATCGTTCTCGCCTCAGCAAGGCTCGATGCGGTGACAGATCGTGGAGCGTCGCCTCGTCGATGCTCCACTCATCTCTCGCGGCCCGAAGGACCCCGCAGGAGTTGGCACCGTTTCGGGCGGAACCCGATGGTTGCCCCGGCGTCAAAGGGCCTAATCCCTCAGCCGGTCTTGATGAGTGATCTTACGTTGATCAAACCCAGGGCGCCGGTCAAGAGAAAAATTCGACCCTATGGGGCGGCCGGGGTGGTTCGAATGGGCCTGAAACGGACCAAAAGTGCGTTGTCGTGAAAAAATCATCCAATGCGGCTTGACACTGCGGGGGTGATCCAAGCACCCTAGGCTCAGATTTGAACCGGACCAGCCCTGTGCAACAGCGCCTGATCATCGCCGAAGTTTCGACCGCCGCCGGCCTCGCCGCGACGCGTCTCGGCATGACCCTCGGCGGCTCGATTATTGGCGGCACCACCGGCACCACCACCACCATGCCCTCACGGGCGGGACGAGTTTAGCGCGCCGAACCCCGGCAACCGCAGAACCCGAACCCCGCCCGGTCCGCCTGGCGGGGTTTTTCTATTCACCCCACCCCCTCCGAACATTCCCGAGAAACCCCAATGTCCGCCTCACTCGCCGTCGTAGAGAAATCCGAGAGCCTCGATCCCAGCAGTCAGCCTGCTACCGAAGTGGTGGTGCTGAAGTTCGGGTCGTCGATCCTGCGCAGCCCGGCGGAGGCGCCGCTGGTCGCCTCGGCCGTCTATGGCCATGTGCGGGCGGGGCGGAAGGTGGTGGCGGTGGTCTCGGCCTTCGGCGGGGCGACGGACCAGATGCTGGGCGAGGCGCGGGCGCTGGGCCTGGCCCATTCCAACGACCTGCTGCCCGGCTATGTGGCGCTCGGCGAGGAGAAGTCGGCGGCCCTGGTGGCCATCGCCTGCGACCGGATCGGCCTGGAGGCCTGCGCCCTGTCGGTGCGGGAGCTGGGCATCGTCGCCGAGGGGGAGCCGGAGCATTCGCGCCCCTGCGGCCTGCGGCCCGATCATCTGAAACAGGCGCTGGACCGGCACGAGGTGGTGGTGGTGCCCGGCTTCGGCGCCGTGCGGCCGGACGGGCGGATCGCCCTGCTGGGCCGGGGCGGATCGGACCTGACGGCGGTCTTCCTGGCGGCCGAGTTGGGCCTGAAGAAGGTGCGGCTGGTGAAGGACGTCGACGGCCTGTACGACCATGATCCGAACGACCGGACCGCGCCGGCCCTGCGCTATCGCCGCGCATCCTGGGACGTGGCGCGCAAACTGGGCGGCGCCCTGGTGCAGCACGACGCCATCGACCTGGGCGAGAGCCGGGGCGTGGAGATCGAGGTCGCGGCCCTGGACCGGGCCGACGGCACGGTCATCGGCAAGAAGTCAGCCCCGCCCGGGCCGGCCCCGGCCCTGCCGCCGCTGAAGGTGGCGGTCGCCGGCTGCGGCGTGGTGGGCGGCGGGGTTCTGGCCCGGCTGCTCAGCGACCCGCGCTATGACGTGGTCGGGGTGCTGGTGCGCGATCCGAAGAAGGTTCGCGACGTCGCCTGTCCCCAGTCCCTGTTCACCGCCGACCCGGCCGTCCTCTGGGCCAAGAAGCCGGATATCGTGCTGGAGGCCCTGTCGGAAGGCGAGGCGGGCCATGCGGTCATCCGCGCCGCCCTGGAGGCCGGCTGCGACGTGGCCAGCGCCAATAAGCAGGCGGTCAGCCGCGATCCCGGCGGCTTGCAGGACCTGGCCAAGGCCCATGGCCGGCGGATCTTCTGGTCGGCTTCGGTCGGGGGCGGCGCGCCGATGATCGAGACGGTGCGGGCGGCCCGCGCCGCCGGCGAGGTGGTCGGGTTCGAGGCGGTGCTGAACGGCACGGTCAACTTCATGCTGGAGCGGCTGGGCGACGGGGCGGCCTTCGCCGAGGCCCTGGCCGACGCCCGGGCGGCGGGCTTTGCCGAGGAGGATCCGTCGGCGGATCTGGAGGGCCTGGACGCCGCCGCCAAGGTGCGGCTGCTGTGCCACGAGGCCTTCGGTCGTTCGCCCGACGGCGAGGTCCCGCGCGACCACCTGACCGAGGCCACATCGGCCGACGGCGGGGTGCGCCAGATCGGCGCCGCCCATCTGAAGGACGGGGTCATCGCGCCCTCGGTCAAGCTGACGGCCGAGCACGGCGACCCGCTGTTCTCCGGCCTGCGCGGCGAGGGCAACGCCCTGAAGGTTTACGGCGCCGACGGGCGGGTGTGGCGCTGCCGGGGCCGGGGCGCCGGCCGCTGGGCCACGACCGAGAGCATCATGGCCGACCTAGCCGAGATCGTGCGCGCGCGCCGCGCCGACGCGGGCCTGAACTAGGCCATGGCCGTCTTCACCCCCGTATCGTTCGACGAGGCCAGGCGGTTCCTGGCCGGCTACGACCTGGGCGAGGCGGTCGAGCTGACCGCCATCGCCGAGGGGGTGGAGAACACCAACTACCGGCTGGAGACCCAGGCCGGCTCGGCCCGGCGGCGGTTCGTCCTGACCCTGTTCGAGGCGCGGACGGACGAGGCGTCGCTGCCCTTCTGCCTGGGGCTGACGGCCCATCTGGCGGGGCGCGGCTTTCCCTGCCCGACGCCGATCGAGGACCGGTCGGGCGGCTGGCTGGGACGGCTGAACGGCCGGGCGGCGGCGGTGATCGAGTGGAAGACCGGCGCCTGGCTGCGGACCCCGTCAGAAGCTGATCAGGCGGCGGCGGGGGCGGTGCTGGCGCGGCTGCACCAGACGGCGTCCGGGTTCGCCGGGCGGCGCGACAACCCGGTCGGGCCGGCCATGTGGCGGCGGTTGGCGGATCGGTGCGCTGCGGGGGCCTCGGGCGAGGATCGGGTGCTGCTGGACCAGGTTGAGGCGGCGCTGGCGCGGCTGGGTGATCCGTTTGCGGACGATCTTCCGGTCGGGGCGATCCATGCCGACTATTTCCCCGACAATATCCTGTTCGAGGAGGGGGCGGTTTCCGCCGTGATCGACTTCTACTTCGGCTGCACCGGGCCGCTGGTCTATGACTTGGCCGTCGCCCTGTCGGCCTGGGGCTTCGACGCCGAGGGCCGGCCGATGCCCGAGGCCCTGGCCGCCTTCCAGCGCGGCTATGAGGCGGTGCGGCCGCTGAGCGAGGCCGAGCGCGCGGCCCTGCCGCGACTGGGCGAGGCGGCGGCCCTGAGGTTCACCGTCACCCGCCTGCACGACCGCATCTTCCACGACCCGTCCAAACTGGTCACGCCCAAGGACCCGGCGGTCTTCCTGCGTCGCATGGACCACTGGCGGGCGCTGGAGACGGCGTGATTAGACTCAAAAAAATGGAGTCTATTTTCGTCTAGTGTTTCGCGTGGCGGTGAAATTGCACCGGGCGGAAAAGACGGTGCAACGTGCAAAAGAGTGCAAGTTCGCCGGGGCGGCTGCGGGCGCAGCCCCTCCCCTTGACGGGGAGAGGCGATCAACACGGGCCCGGTCAGGTCCGGCAAATCGACACGCCGCCGTCCACCAAGGTCGCCGTTCCGGTCATGAAGCTGGAGGCGTCGGAGGCGAGGAAGGCGGCCGCGCGGGCGATTTCATCGGGTTGGGCGATCCGTTTGAGGGCGTAGAGCCCAGATATGAAGTCGAGGGCTGCGGGTGTGTCGGCAACGCTGCGGCCCATCGGGGTGTCTGCGCCGCCACAAACAAGGGCGTTGGCGCGGATCTTCTGCGCACCGAATTCGGTTGCGACGACCTGGGTCAGACCGATCAGTCCGGCCTTGGAGGCGGCATAGGCCGCCATGCCCGGAAATCCGACGGTGTGGCCGACGAAGGTCGAGGTGAAGATGATCGACCCGCCGCCGCGCGCCTGCATGGCGGGAATCTGATGCTTGGCGCACAGAAAGGCGCCGGTCAGGTTGACGTCGAGAGCGTCGCGCCAGCCGGGGACGGACAGGTCCGGTGTCGGCGCCATCTCGGAGAGGATCCCCGCGTTGTTGAAGGCGATGTCCAGGCCGCCGAACCGGTTCTTTGCCGTCTGGACCATGGCGACGGCCGTCGATTCGTCACGGACGTCGCCGACGACCGAGACCGCTTCGCCGCCTTCGGCCTCGATCATCGTGACCAGGTCGGCGAGTTCGGCGTCACGACGGCCGGAGACCACGAGCTTGGCGCCGAGCGTGGCGAACAGTCGGGCGGCGGCGTGACCTATGCCCGAACTGGCGCCCGTCACGACGGCGACTTTGTCTTTGAGGTGATACATGGGGAATTCCCGTTGCAAATGAAGGCTGCCCCGCAGTCGTCGGGGCAACTGGATTTTGCCCCGAGCGCATTGCGAAGGCTGGCGGGAACCGGCTGTCGGATCGAAAAGCCGAACAGCCGCGCCTGCGCCGCCTTGTCGCTGGAACGGAAGCGGGTTCCGGGATTTTTCTTGGTCACGCGGCCATGAGGGCCGTGCTCCCCGAGGATGAGAGACATGACCGACGAACGGATCGAGGGCGCCGCGTATCAGGCGACCGGTAAGACGAAAAAGGGTTTCGGCAAGCTGGTCGGCGACCAGAAGCTGCAGGTCGAAGGGGCGTTCGAGGACGCCAAGGGCCGGTCGCTGGATACCTTCGGCAAGGCGATGGACGCGGTGGATCGGCTGGTTGAGAAGGCCCCGGTCGATTATCGCGACAAGGCGCGGGCCGTAGCGGGCGAGGCGCGTAAGCGGCCGCTGGTGACAACCCTGTCGGTGGCGGGCGTCGGCCTGATGCTGGTCGGGATGCTGACGCGTCGGCGGTAGGTAATCTCCCTCCCCTTCATGGGGAGGGACGATCGCGCAGCGATCAGGGTGGGGCCCGTTAGGGCGCGAGCGAGTTGTTCTGACGGCCCCACCCCGGCTTCGCCGCCCCTCCCCATGAAGGGGAGGGAGAATTAGCGGATCGCCGCCAGGGCTGCGTCCATCGTGCCGTCGATGACCGTCATCCGTTCCGCCTGGTCGCCCAGCGCGGCGATGACCGGCGCGGGTTCGGGTTCGAAGCCGAGGACGGCGGAGACGAAGGCGCCGAACTTGGACGGGTGGGCGGTGGACAGGGCGACGACCGGGCCGGTCGAGCGGTCGAGGCGGCGGGCGGGGGCCAGCGCAACAGCCGTGTGGGGGCAGACGACGCGGCCCCAGGCCTCAAAGGCGTGGGCGATCTCGGCGCGGGTTTCGGACTCGTCGATGGAGACGGCCGAGACGGCGGCGCGCAGGGCGGTCAGCAGATCCGGATCGAAGGCGACAGCGCCGTCGCGGGCGAAGGTTTCGAACACGGCGCGGGTGCGGTCGCCGTCGCGGCTGGTGGCCTCATAGACCAGGCGTTCGAAGTTGGAAGGGGCCTGGACGTCCATGGAGACGCTGCCGCTTTCCACCGCCGGACGGCGCGAATAGACGCCGTCGTTGATGGCGCGGGCGAGGGCGTCGTTCTGGTTCACCGCCGCGACGAAGCCGTTCGACGGCAGGCCCATTTTCGTGGCGGCGATGCCGGCGAAGGCGTCGCCGAAATTGCCGGTGGGGACGACGAAGGTCGCCGGGCCGCCCAGCTGGGCCGTGGCCGAGACATAATAGGGGATCTGGCCCGCCAGCCGCGCCCAGTTGATCGAATTGACCGAGGACAGGCGGCCGCGTTCGCGCAGCGACTCCTCGGCCAGCAGTCCCTTCACCAGACGCTGGCAGTCGTCGAAGTCGCCGCGCACGGCCAGGTTCAGCACATTGTCCGCCTGGACCGTCGTCATCTGCTTGCGCTGAACCGGTGAGACGCGGTCCAGCGGGTGGAGGACGACCAGATCGACCGACTTGGCGCCGGCGAAGGCGCGGACGGCGGCGGCGCCGGTGTCGCCCGAGGTGGCGGTGAGGATGGTCAGGCGCTCGCCCGAGGCGGCCAAGGCCTCGTCCGTCAGGGCGGCGACCAGCTGCATCGCCAGGTCCTTGAAGGCGGCGGTGGGGCCGTGGAACAGTTCCAGCACAAACAGGCCGGGCTCAAGCTCCACCAGGGGGGTGACGGCGGGGTGGGCGAAGCCGGCGGTCAGGCGGTCCAGGGCGCGGTCGAGCGCGCCGGCGGGCAGGGCGTCGCCGATGAAGGGGGCGACGGCTTGCAGGGCGATGGACTTGTAGTCGGCGGTCGCGTCCCAGGCCGAGGGCGACAGCGTGGGCCAGGCGGTCGGCATATAGAGGCCGCCGTCGGGGGCGATGCCGCGCAGCAGGGCGTCGGTGAAATCGGTCTCGGGGGCTTGGCCGCGGGTGGAGACGTAACGGGCGCTGGAGGTGCTCATAATGGTCTGGTCGTAACCAGCCGGAGCGGCGGCGTCACCCGGTTTCTGGTCGTTCGGGGGAGGAAATTGTCGGCGCGGCGACGGGTGGGGGGGGCTTGTGCGACAAATTCATGCGGGTCTGGTTCGTGCCTACCCCCTGCGACCATCGTCCCCGCTGGCGCCTGAGCGCCGGACAGTCCATGTCTGAGGGATGAGACGACGCGATCTTCTGATCCGGCTGGGCCTGGTCGCCGGCGGGGTGGGCGGGGCCTGGTGGCTGCGCGACAATGTGCTGTGGAAGGGGCCGTCCGTGGGGTTCGCGGCGGAAGGCTCGTCCGGCTGGCTGGACTATGCCGAGCGGCGGGCGCCGACCCCGACGGTGGCGGTGACAGTCAATGGCGTGGGCGTGCGGGCCCTGGTGGATTCGGGGGCGCAGTATTCGGTGATCGACCGGTCGTTGGTGCAGAGGCTGGGCCTGACCGACGTCTTCAGCATTCCGATGGTGGCTTATGGCGTCGGGGGCGAACCGCAGATGGGCCGGGGGACGGCGCTGGACGTGGCGGTCGGGGGGCTGAGGCTGGACGGGTTGCGGGCGGCGATCCTGGAACTGGGGCCGCTGGCCGGGGAGCAGGGTCTGGAGGCGCCGCTGATCCTCGGGCAGGACGTGTTGCGCGAACTGGTGCTGGAACTGGATACGGGGCGACGGCGGATGCGGTTTGTGGCGCGCGAGGCCTGGACGCCGACGCCGGACATGGCGCCGGTCGCGGTGACGCAGGCCGGCAAGGCTCTGCAGGCGGGGATCACGGTCGAGGGGGCGACGGTGGAGGCGGTGATCGACACCGGCGCCTCGGCCGTTCTGGCGGTGACGCGCGAGACGGCTCAGGCCGCGGGCCTGCTGGACGGACGCGAACGGCGGCCGGGGCAGAGCCTGGTGCTGGGCGGGGTGGTGCGGGCCGAGGCGGTGACGGTCCGTACACTGACGTTCGGCGACGAGCTGTATCGGAATGCGGAGGTGGCCATCTATGACGACGTGCCTGTGCCGGGCTTTCCCAAGGCGCTGATCGGCATGGGGGCGTTCGAGGACCGGCGGCTGGCGCTGGACCTGGGCGGGGTGCGGCTGTTCATGTCACGGCCGATGGAGATTACGGTGGGGCGGTGAGCTGAACTTTCCCTCCCCCTGCGGGGGAGGGGCGTCGCGTCAGCGACGGGGTGGGGGCGGCAGGGCGCGGGCGCACCTGTTTTTGCAAGCTGTGATGCGTCGCCCGGCCCTTCCCACCCGGCTTCGGCTCCGCCTCCGCCCCCCTCCCCCGCAGGGGGAGGGAGAGGGAGAATGCGTCAGCCGTTGAGCATCTCGAACACGGCTTCGTAGCCGTTCGCCTCGGCGAAGCGCAGGGGCTTGACCCGTTCGACCAGGATTTCGCCGCGCGGGGTGTTGCCGCTCTCGATCAGGCCGATCACCTCGGCCGTATAGTCGGCCAGGGGCATGGAGGCGGGGTTCTCGGCATGGCCCGGCATCAGGTCGGTGGCGACGGCGGGCGGGGCCAGCTCCAGCACCTCGACGGCGGTGTCCCGCAGCTGATGGCGCAGGGACTCGGTCCAGGAGTGGATGGCCGCCTTGGCAGCGTTGTAGGTCGGGGTCGCCGCCAGGGGGATGAAGGCCAGGCCGGAGGTGACGGTCATGATCGTCGCGGCGGGCTGGGCCTGCAGATGGGGCAGCAGGGCCGCTGTCAGGCGGATCGGACCGAGCAGATTGGTGGCGATGGTCGCCTCGACGGTCGCGAAGTCGAAGGGGCGGGCCTTCAGGTCTTCGGGCTTCATGATCCCGGCGTTCAGGATGACGGCGTTCAGGGTCGGGTGGTCCTTGACGATCTGTTCGCCGAAGGCGGCGACGGCGGCGGGGTCGGCGACGTCCAGAGTGGCCCAGGCCATGCCGGGGTTGGCGCCGGCGACGTCCTTCAGCACGTCTTCGCGACGACCGGTGATGATGATCTGATTGCCGCGGGCGTGCAGGGCCTCGGCCAGGGCGCGGCCGATGCCGGTGCCGCCGCCGGTGATCAGGATGGTGTTTCCGCTGATGTTCATGGAGCTCTCCTCAGGGGGTGCGTCAGTGCGGAAGCTCAGGTATGTCGGTCGCTCTCTATTGGAAAGTAGGCACTGGAAACCGCCATACTTACCACAAGGAAAGAAATGGATATGACGGCTGTTCCGCCCGCGAGAATTTCACACCCCGAGACCGGCGAGGTCGCCGATCCACGCGTCGAGGCCCTGGTCAACGAGGTGATCGGCCGGGTGGCCGACAAGTGGACCATGCTGATCCTGGAGGTCCTGGCCGAACACGGCGAGACGCGGTTCACGCGCGTGGGCGAACTGGTCGGAGGGATCAGTCAAAAGATGCTGACCCAGACCCTGCGCCAGATGGAGCGCGACGGCCTGGTGGTGCGCACGGTCCATCCGGTCATCCCGCCCAAGGTCGAATATCGACTGACCGACCTGGGCTTCACCCTGGCCGAGGCCTTCTGCGGGGTGTGGACCTGGGCGGAGACGAACATCGACCGGATCGAGACGGCGCGGGCGGCGTTCGACGCGAAGAAGGCATAGGGCGGGCGTCAGTCGTCCGACAGGCCCAGCCAGTGTTCCAGGCCTTCGAAGGACGAGGTCATCGGGAAGGCTCGCAGGAAGGGCAGGGGGATGTGGCCGTAGAGCGGGGACAGCTGCAACTCGGAACGGAAGTGTCCCTGATGGGCGATGGCGGCGAGATAGAGGGCTGAGGCGAGGCCGCTGCGGTCGGCGCCGCCGTTGCAGTGGATCAGCACGGGCTTGGGCGCCGCCCGCATGACGGCGATCAGTTCGGCCGCCCGCTTCGTGTCGAACCGGTCCTTGGCGCTCATCCGGTAGTCGATGTGCACCAGGCCGAGGCGGCGGCTGGCGGCCATTTCGTTATCGTACCAGGCGGCGCCGGTGTTCTCGCCCCTGAGGTTGATGACGCTGCGAATGCCATAGGTCGCCTGGATGGACGCCAGACGTTCCGGAGTCGGTTGGGCGGATCGGAAGGCTTCGGCGTCGAGGCGGTGGAGATTGCCGGAGCTGAACAATCCCGTCTCGTAGCCGATGGTCAGGGCGAGGAGGGCGGCGACCGCCGCCAGCGCCGACAGGAGCCAAGTCTTCAACGCCAATCTCCCGCCCTTAGGGCCTGTTTTTCGGTCTTGCCCCCTTGGCTGCGCCCGGCGTCGGCGGCGAACAAGTCGGGACCATTCCTTAGGGGGTCACTCTTTTACCCCTGCACCTTCTCCGTAATGAAATGCCGGCCCTGGCGGTCTTCGATTTCGACGACCCAGAGGTCGGGGTCGTAGCCGCGCTGGCGGGCGATGTAGGCGTCCAGTTCGGACTCGCTGTCGCTGGATAAGGGCTGGATCCACAGGCGTTCTCCGTCGGTCCCGAAGGCCTCGGTGTAGAGTTTGGCCGTGCGGGTGGAGGTGTCGTAGGCCTTGACGATGACCGAGCCGGCGCGGTCGTCGCCCTTCTTGACCACGGTCGCATAGGCGCCCTCTATCTCCGCCCGGCGGATCAGGGCGCTGACCCACAGGTCGCTGGATAGAAGCAATTCGCTAACCCTGTACGGAAACCAAACCCAAAGGCGGGACGTGCCAAGGTCCGGAGATGAGGATAGGCCTTTCCCCCCGGCGAACCCAAGCCCTGATCGCCGCTGCGCTGATCGCGGCCCCGAGTCTGGCGGGGGCGGCGCCGGTCGATCGCTATTACGAGCGCAGTTTCGTGCTGGCGGCCAATGCGCGGTGTGGTCTGTTCCAGCCGCAACTGACCGCCGCCCTGACCGCCGCCACCTGGCAGGCGCGTGGCGCGGCGCTGCGCGCGGGGGGCAATGCCCCCGATCTGGCCGAGACGGCGCAGCGCGCCCGGACGCGAGCGGCGACGACGCGGTGCGATTCCGCCGATCTGAAGACGGTCAGCAGCCGGGTGCGCGACGCCTTCGCCGGCTGGTCGCGTGTGACGCGGATGAATTTCCCCGGCGAGCGGGCGGGTTGGAGCGCGGATCGCGCGGCCTATGCCCGGCCGACCTGGCGGTTGATGCAGGGCGCGCGGACCGGCGTGTCGCCCGTGCGGTTCGGCGTGATCGGCAGGATGGACCGCCCGGATCAGATGGCGGCGGTGGTGTCCTGGCAGGGGCGGTCGCGCCCGACCGCAGTGCGGATCATCCTGCGCGACGCCAATGTGGCGACCCGGCCCTGGCTGGCGCGCGAACTTCCGCCGGTTTCGCAGCGTCGCTCGATCTGGGCGGCGGGGGTTGAGGCGGCTGACGCCGGCCTGCTGGTCGAGGGACGCAAGGCTGGGCAGGTCTGGCTGTTCCCCGCTGCGGCGGCGGACGCCGTCTCGGCCCTGGATCCGCGCGAGATATTCGTCGTCGAATTCCTGTTCCGCGACGGCAGCGTGGCCCGTTCGAGCTTCGAGACCGGCGACTTCGCCGCCGGCCGCGCGTTTTTGTCGATGGGGCGGACTTAGGTCGGCAGTCCGTTCAGATGATCAACGACGGATGCGTCTCTAGTCGCTCGGAAGCATGACTGTCGGCAAAGGGATCGGGCGCTCTCCCCTCTGATCGCGCCACCTATATTTGCTTTGATATTCGCGTCTTTGCTTGGCGACCTCGTAAAGGACAATTCCTGAACTGGTGCCGAGGTTAAGGCTTTCGATCATGCCGAACATCGGAATGCTGACGCACATTTCGCTCCGTTCGACCGCTCGGTCGCTGATTCCTACGGCCTCGCTTCCAAACCAAACAGCGAGTTTGTGGTGAACCGTGTAGTCGCCTTCATTCAAGTATATGGACGTTTTTCCTTTGACGTGAGGGGACGTGACGATTGACGTGAAATTCTTGGATTCAAGGTAGTCGAAACAGGCATCCGTGCTGTCGAACCGTTTCACAAACGTCCATTTTACCGCCGATACGGAGGTCTTTGACACAGCTTTGGCATCGCGTAATTCTTGCCAGTCATCCGGCAAGGAACCTCGACTATCGACCACATAGACCTTCTCAACGCCTAAGGCGTTTACGTTTCGGATCACTGTGCCGATGTTTTTCACGTCGGTCGGATTTTCGATCACAGCGATGAGGTTCTTGCATCGAAACGGTTTGATCGCATCGGCGCGCGCCCGAACCGACCTCTTTGATTGAGCTGCTTCTTCCATCCGAACTTCTTACCGCTGCTCAATGTCGAGTTGCCACCTCTATTAAGCTGCTCCTTTGAAATCTCAGATCTGAGCCTCGTCGACGGCCGGAACCACCGGGATCACCGGCAGGCGGATCATGACGGCTGTGCCTTCGCCCAGGGTGCTGTCGATGGTCATGCGGCCGCCGTGGAGTTCGGTCAGGGAGCGGACCAGCGACAGGCCCAGGCCCGTGCCGCGCGCCTTCTGGTCGGCGTCGCCGGCCTGTTCGAACGGGCGACCGATGCGTTGCAGGTCTTCCGGGGCGATGCCGACGCCGGTGTCGGACACCACCAGCTCGAGGTACGGCCCGACCCCGTCCAGGGTCAGGGTGACGGAGCCGCCCGACGGGGTGAACTTCAGCGCATTGGACAGCAGGTTCAGGGCCATCTGCTTCAGGGCGCGGGCGTCGGCCTGAACCATCAGGGGGGTGGGCGGCAGGACCGGGGCCAGGTCGACGCCCTTTTCGTCGGCCTGGACGCGGATCAGGGCCACCGCGGCCGAGACGGGGTCGCGCGAGTCCAGGTTTTCCAGCGACAGTTCGTAGCGTTCGGCCTCGATCTTCGACAGGTCCAGAACGTCGTTGATCAGGTCCAGCAGGTGGCCGCCGGCCTGGTGGATCGAGTCGGCGTAGCCGGCGTAGCGGTCGGGCAGGGGGCCGAACAGTCGCTCGCGCATGATGTCGGCGAAACCGATCACGGCGTTCAGCGGGGTGCGCAATTCATGGCTCATATTGGCCAGGAAGCGGGTCTTGCCGGCGCTTTGGGCCTCGGCCTCGACGCGGGCGCTCTCCAGCCCCAGTTCGCGGGCGAACTGGGCCGTGCCGTCGAAGGCCTGGGCGATCAACTGGGGCCGGTCCCCCGCATGGTCGAAGCGGCGCAGGATCATGACCACGCGACGGTCCAGGGCGACGCGGGGGCTGAACAGGATCTCGGCGGGCTGGCCGGCCAGGGCGCGTTGCAAGGCGGCGCCGACGGCGGGACGGTCTGGGGCGTGGACGGCGGCGATCAGACCCTGGTCGAACAGGGCCTCGACCGACAGGGATGGGGGTGGCGTTCCCCAGGCTGCGACGGCGCGGCCGGCGGGATCGAGCAGCAGGGTGAGGCCGGGCTGGGCGTTCAGCACCGCCTCGACACGGTCGCTGCTCGCCTCGGCGGCGGTCAGTCGAAGCTGGCGCTGACCCCAGGTCAGGCGGATGGCGGCGGCGGTCGCGGCCAGGGCCAGAAGGCCTGACAGGGCCGCCAGAACCGGGGGCTGGGGATCAGCGCCGTTCAGCAGGGCCGAGATCAGACCCGACGCGAGCGGCAGGGTCAGGGCGGCGATTCCCACCTTGGTCAGACGACCGTCGCCGATACGGGGATGATCCAGTGCGATCCCCGCCGCCAGCGGCATGACCAGCAGGCCCGGGACCGCGCCGGTCGCGCCGCCCGTCAGACCCGCCGCCGCCACCGAGGCCAGCAGCCAGGCCGCCATCAGGGTGAAGCGCAGGCCGACGGAATCCCGCAGCATCAGAGCCACCCCGCCGACGCCGGGCAGGGTCATGATCAACAGCGCGGCCAGAACCTCGCCCTGCAGACCGCCGAGGCTTTCGCCGACGAAGGCCGTGATACAGACCGCCACCGCCCAACAGGCGTGCCACATGGCCAGTAAGGCCGGGGCCAACGGCGACGGCGGCGCCGTCGACGGATGCGGGGCGTCCGTCGTGGGCAGGCTTTGCCGAGGTTGTTGGTTGTGGACGTGCAAGCGCGTGAAGCCGTTTTTCTGGCCCAGACTCTAGCCTCCAGGGCAAGCTGGCGCGAGGCCGCTCCCGTTTCAGGGGATATCCTGATCGGCGTTCACCATGAATATCGGGGGACAAAACGGCCGGTTGTCGTTAACGGCGGCGCGGCCTATCTGGCGGTCATGACCGATCGCACGCCTCCGACCGAAAATCTGGACCAGACTCTGGCGGAGCTGGCCGAGGACTTCGACCTGCTGGGCGACTGGGAACAGCGGATCGAATATGTGATCGAACTGGGCAGGGGGTTGGTCCCGCTGGACGACGCCGACAGGATTGAAACCAACAAGGTGCCGGGCTGCGCGGCCCAGGTCTGGCTGGCGACCGCGTCGGACGGGGGGCGTTTGTGGTTCACTGCAGACAGCGACAGCGCTCTGTCCAAAGGCAATATCGCCCTGCTGCTGAAACTCTATTCCGGCCGCACCCCGACCGAGATCCTGGCGTTCGACGCCAAGGCCGCCCTGGACCGACTGGGCCTGCCCTCGGCCCTGACCCGCCAACGCGCCAACGGTCTGAACAGCATGGTGGGCCGGATCCGCGAGGCGGCGATGGAGGCGAATGGCACGACGGCCGGGTGACTGGCGGGCCTTTCACCCGATCCCATAGTGCTCGGCCAGGGCTTCCAGCGCCTGTCTGAGGAGAGTCTTGCCCTGGCGGCGGCGCAGGCCGAGGCCGGTTTCGGCCAGTGTCAGACTGTCGCCGTGGATGCAGATCCGGGTCAGCATCGGGCGCAGGCGGGGGCCGACGGCACGCAGGGCTTCTTCCACGCGGCGGGCGGCGCTCAGGGTGCGGTCGCCGGGCTCGAACCGTTCGGCCGATCCGGACCCTGCGCGGGGCAGGGCGTCCCAGCGCATGGTCAGGGAGGGGCCGGACCGGGCCTGTTCGACCTCTGCCCGCAGGCGTTCGCCGGCGGCGACCTGGGCCGGGGTCAGCCAGGGGCGGCCCATGGCGTCCTTGCGGCGGGCCAGCCAGGCGATCGGGCTTTCGCCCAGATTGGCGGCGTGGCGGATCATGCGACCGTCGGGGCCGACCAGTTCGCGTTGGCCGTCGATGACGCCGGGGCGGCCCGGCGGCGGGCTGACGACGGGATCGGGCGCGGTGGGGCGAGCGGTCCATCCGCCTTGGGGGCGGGGACGCAGGCCGGGGCGGTTGATCAGGGCGCGGAACTCGGGCTCGGCCAGGGTCAGGCTGACGCGGCCGCGTCGATCGGGGGCCCAGTCGAAGCGCATAGACCCCGTTCTCGGCCGCCAGCCAGGCCCCGGATCGGTCCAGGAGGGCGCGGGCGCGTTCGACGGACCGGCTCATGGCCGGGGCTCCGCGCGCGCGGCGTAGAGGCCAGAGATACAGGCCTCGAGCTGGTTCAGCAGGTCATCGACCTCGCGCGCGTCGCGCTCGTCTTCGGCCCAGCGGCAGGCGATGCCGGCGGTGGCGCGGTTGACGCCGAAGACATGGCCCACCCGCTCCAGCGTCCAGCCGAAGGCGACATGGGACAGGTACATGGCCATGCGCCGGGCGCGGGAGCTGAGCGGGTCCAGCCGCCCACGCGCCGTCATCCGCTCGGGCAGCGCCCCTGTGCGGACGGCCACCAGATGGATGGCCAGCCCCGCCTTGCGCCGATCGTCGTCGCCGACCGGCGCCCTGTATTCCTCCAGCATCTCCTTGCCTCCCGTCACAAACTTCCGATGCGCCATCCTAGGTCGGTGGGCGCCTGTGATAGGAATATTGTCCTAACAAACGTCAGAAGCGGTCGTGCGGCCTTTGCGGGCTTGAGGTTGTGATCGGGGAGTCTGAGCGCTGGCCGGGCCGGACCGGGAGGCGGTCAGGAGCGGCGGGCGGCGAACATGGTTAATAAATTTCGAATCATTGACTCCGGACTCTCGACGGCGATTCGCAAATCAGCTTAGGAACGACTCAATCGCCCGGCGTTAACCCTTCTTAAGGTTTTCGGGTCTTAACCTGCGAACAAGGTTACCCGGTCGTGCGGCTGGGTGGTTACCGCAAAGCTTTTGCCTGGAGGGGCACGAATGCGCGTCCTGTTGATTGAAGACGATCACGCAACTGCCCAAAGCATCGAGCTGATGCTTAAGTCGGAAGGCTTCAATGTCTATACGACCGACCTGGGCGAAGAAGGCATCGATCTGGGTAAGATCTATGACTACGACCTCATTCTGCTGGACCTGAACCTGCCGGACATGAGCGGCCTTGAGGTTCTGCGCCAGCTGCGCGTCGGCAAGATCAATACGCCTGTCATGATCCTGTCTGGCAGCCACGAGATCGAAACTAAGGTCAAGACCTTCGGCGGCGGCGCCGACGACTACCTGACCAAGCCTTTCCACAAAGACGAACTGATCGCGCGCACCCACGCCGTGGTCCGTCGCTCCAAGGGTCACGCCCAGGCGATCATCCACACCGGCGAGATCGCTGTGAACCTGGACGCCAAGACGGTCGAGGTGAACGGTCACCGCGTGCACCTGACGGGCAAGGAATACCAGATGCTGGAGCTGCTCTCGCTCCGCAAGGGCACGACCCTGACCAAGGAAATGTTCCTGAACCACCTGTACGGCGGCATGGACGAGCCCGAGCTGAAGATCATCGACGTCTTCATCTGCAAGCTGCGCAAGAAGCTGGCCACCGCCGCCGACGGCAAACACTATATCGAGACCGTCTGGGGCCGCGGCTATGTGCTGCGCGACCCGGCCGAGGCCGGCAACAGCGTCGCCGCCTGATCTTTCGAGGTTCTGCAAGTTTGAAACGCCCGCCGGAAACGGCGGGCGTTTTCGTTTTCTCCCTCCCCTTCATGGGGAGGGGCGATCGCGCAGCGATCGGGGTGGCGTTCGAAGGGGCGTGAGCGAGGTTCTGACGGCCCCACCCGGGCTCGGCTGCGCCTCGCCGTCCCTCCCCCTGCGGGGGAGGGAGATTAGTTGGAGAACGCCGCCGCCAACGCCGCCGCCATCGGATTGGGGCGGCTGAAGCTGTCGAAGGCCAGGGGCTTGTCGCGGCCGTCGTCCTTCTCGCCCTGGCGATACCAGCTGTCGGTGTCGCGCAGGCCCCAGACGGTGAAGGCGAAGCGCTGGGCCGGGGGCAGGGTCATGAAGGCCTCGGCCAGCTCGGCGACGCGGGCGGTCTGGAGGGCCAGGCGGTCGGCCTGATTGCGCAGATCCAGCCGGTTTTCGGTGCGCAGGGTGCAATCCAGTTCGGAGACGTGGATCGGCAGGCCGAACTGGGCCGCCTCGCGCATGAAGGCGGCGATGACGCCTTCCTTTACGTCGATCCATAGGTGGGACTGAAGCCCCAGCCCCTCGAGCGGGCAGCCGGCCTTCAGCAGGCGTTCGACCAGTTTCAGGAACTGGGCGCCCTTGGCCGGCACGGATTCCTGATTGTATTCGTTGAGGAACAGGACGGCGTCGGGGTCGGCGATCCGGGCTTTCTCGAAGGCGCGCAGGATATAGCCGTCCTGGCCGTAACGGGCGCTCCAGTGACAGTCGCGCAGGGCCGAGCCGTCGTCCAGGATCGGCTCATTGACCACGTCCCAGCTGCGGACCTTGCCGCGATACCGGCCAGCCATGGCGGCGATATAGCCGTCGAAAGCGCGGTCGAAGGCGGCGCCGGACAGGCCCTCGAACGCTTCCTTGCCTTGCGCGTACCAGATCAGGGTGTGGCCGTGCAGGGCCATGCCGTTGGTGGCGGCGAAGGCGGCGATGCGGTCGGTGCGGTCGAAGCGGGGTCGGTCCAGGCCGTCGGCCAGGACATATTCCATCTTCATCTCCCACTCGGGCGTCAGTTGGGAGACATTGGCGCGGGCCAGGGCGACCCAGTCGGGGGCGTCGAGCTGGATCGCCTTGATCGCCGTGCCGAAAGGGCAGGGGGCGGCGGATTTCAGCGGGGGGACGTTAAGGGGCGCGGGTTCGGCCGAGGTGCGGTCGCAGGCGGCCAAGGGCGCGGCCAGAGGAAGGGCGAGGCCTGAGGCGAGGAGGGTGCGGCGGGACCACGCCTTCTCCCCTTGCGGGAGAAGGTGGCGAGCGAAGCGAGACGGATGAGGGGTTGTCTTCGTCACTCGAGTTTTCCCGTTGGCCGCAGTGTGACCCCTCATCCGGCCCTTCGGGCCACCTTCTCCCGCAAGGGGAGAAGGAAGAGGATCAAACGGCCCGTTTCCGCAGGCCCAGCTCGTCGAAGGCGGCGGTTTCGCGCTTGGCGATGGCGAGCAGGGTGTTCAGGCGGGTGGTTTCGGCGACGTGTTCGAACTTCTTCAGCTCTTCGAAGGCGCCGGTCAGGGCGTCGCGGGCGCCGGCCTCTTCGGCGTCGACCACGGTCAGATCACCCTCGGCGGCGGCCTTGCGGGCCTTCCAGCCGTTCAGATAGGCGGCCAGCATCATGCCGGCGTCAGCGTCGGTGCGGGCGCGCTCGCGTTCGATCTCGACCTCGGCGTCTAGCACGGCGAGACGCATCTCGGCGGTGGCGCGACGGGCGGTGATCTCGGCCAGGCGCTTTTGCAGCGTCTCGACCTCATAGTTGGAGATGCGGATCAGGGATTGGGCCCAAGCGGTCATTTCGTATTCACTCCCTGATCATGCCTTGGTTCAGGATTTGCTCGAGCCGGGTAAAGGAATCGGTAAGACGCGTGGCGTCGTCCTTGTCCTGGGTCAAAAAATCTTCCAGCGCGGGGTTCAGCGCGATGGCGCGGTCCACGATGGGGTCGGCCCCGGTGCGATAGGCGCCGATCTTGATCAGCTCTTCCATGTTCGCATAGGCCGACAGCGACTGGCGGGCGCGCTTGTTCAGTTCGCGCTCGGGCGGGGTCTGGCAGGCGGGCATGGTGCGGCTGACAGATTTCAACACGTCGATGGCGGGGAAGCGGCCGCGCTCGGCGATCTTGCGGTCCATCACGATATGGCCGTCCAGAATACCGCGCACGGCGTCGGCGATGGGCTCGTCATGGTCGCCGCCGTCCACCAGGACGGTGAACAGGGCGGTGATGGGCGCCGCCGTCGTGCCGTCGGGCCGCACAGGACCCGGCCCCGCCCGCTCCAGCAGTTTGGGTAGTTCAGTGAAGACAGTGGGGGTATAGCCCTTGGTCGTCGGGGGTTCGCCCGCCGCCAGGCCGATCTCGCGCTGGGCCATGGCGAAGCGGGTGACGCTGTCCATCAGGCACAGGACCTCCAGGTCCTGGTCGCGCAGGAACTCGGCGATGGCCATGGTCATATAGGCCGACTGGCGGCGTTTCAGGGCCGGCTCGTCCGAGGTGGCGACCACGACGACGGCGCGTTTCAGTCCCTCTTCGCCCAGGGTCTCTTCCACGAACTCGCGCACCTCGCGGCCCCGTTCGCCGATCAGGCCCACCACCACGGCGTCGCAGGTGGCCTGTTTGGCCAGCATGGACAGAAGCACCGACTTGCCCACGCCCGAACCGGCGAAAATGCCCAGGCGCTGGCCCCGGCAGGTGGTGGTGAAGACGTCCATGGCCCGCACCCCCAGGTCCAGCCGCTCCCCCACCCGGCCGCGCGAATGGGCCGGGGGCGGGGGCGCGCGCAGCGGATAGGGGGCCTGGCCCTGGGGCAGGGGGCCCTTGCCGTCGATGGGCTGGCCGAAGGCGTCGATGATCCGGCCCAGCCAGGCCGTGGTCGGGCGGACGCTGGCGGCCTGGTCGATGATGCGGATCTCGGCGCCGGGGGCCACGCCCTCGACCGGACCGAACGGCATCAGCAGGGCCTTGGCATCGCGGAATCCCACGACCTCGGCCGGCAGGGCCGCCAGCCCGCGCCGGCTGATCTCGGCCCGCGCCCCGACGGCCAGACGCGACAGGCCGCCGCGCGACTCGATCAGCAGGCCCGAGACGCCCGCGACCTTGCCGGTGACGACCAACGGGTCGATCGCTTCGACGGCGGCGACGAGATTGTGCAAGACGGACCCCAGGAACAGGTGTTAACCAAATGGGGCATCATGGTTAACGGCGTGTTGACGCAGGCCAAAGACCGCGCCGGCGATGGAAACACGCCTAGGCCCGGATCGGGGTGTAACGGCAGGTGAAGGGCGGGTCCTGCGTCAGGGCGGCGGGGGTCAGGTGGATGTACAGCCGTTCGGCGGCGGCGGCGTTGTCCAGGGCGAAGGCCTGTTCCGCCTCGAACATCTCGTCACGGTGAGGGGCGTCCCAACCCTTGGCCCGTTTGATCGCGCGGGTCTTAGCGTTCGCCAGGGTGTCGGCGACGACGAAGACATTGCGGTGCTTCTCCGCAAAATCGATCCCGTCATAGCCGCCCAGATTGACGTAGTAGAGGCGGGCGTCCCCCTGAAACGGCGTGGAGCGTAAGGTGACCTCATAGCCGTCGGCGTGGCTGATTTCGGACCAGCAGTCGATGTGGAGGCTGCCCGGTTTTCCCCACCACTGGCGCCGCAGGGCGTCGTAGGTGTCTTCAATGGATTGGGCGACCACGAACCGCATGTCGTGGACCTCGATATTGGCGCCGGGATGTTCGCCGCCGATGTAGATCGCAAACAGTTTCATCAGGCCGCCTCTACCGTGAGGGGGCCCGATGCGCCAATTTCGGCCCCGATCTCAATTTCACGTTTAGCCTCCATCCCAGCAACGATCGCAGTCAGCGTCGCCCCGACGATACGGCCGATGTGATGCGAACTGGTGACGCCCTGAACGAAGGGATGACGGCCCATGATGAAGGGCAGGCTCAGGCAGAACAGGCGGTCGACAGACCCCGACTCCGCGACGGGATGGAACTGGGCGTCGATGCGGATCCCCCGCGTCGCCGGCGCGCCCTCGTCCTCGACCTGGTCCTGGACCACGCCCTGTTGGAGCAAGGTTAGGAAAGGGAATTGCAGGCCGGACAGCGCCCTTTGGCCGGTGGCCTCGATGAAGGCCGGGAAGTGTCGTCTCTCGCCGTCGCCCCGCGTCAGCACGGCGCCGCCTTCGGACGGGCGGGTGTCGATATGGTGGTCGTCGCCCAGAGCCAGGACCTCCAGCCGACCGGCGCGGTGGAGCGCCAGCATACGCTCGATCGATTCATGGGGAACCGAACTGTAGTTGTCGACGAAGACCGGCTTCAGGTGGCTGTTGAACCGCTCGAAGGCGACGCCGGTCAGATGCGGCGCGATGGCGGCCATCACCTCGTGCATGCGCAAGATAGCGTCGCGCCAGGCCACGGTGATGCGGTTCGCGTGGTTGAACCGCGCCTCCTCCAGGTTCGCCTCGGCCCACCGGAAAGGATCGACGGCGGTTCGGCGTTGGAAATAGCGTTCGGCGAAGGTTTCGAGATCCGCGTCGGGCAGGCCGATGTCCCTGGCATAGGCGGGGTCCGCCCACATCAGCTCGCGCTTGAACAGATCGAAGGCCCGATCCAGCAGTCTTTCGTCGGCCTGGGCCGTCAGGGCGCCGACCGCCTGGCGCGTCAGGATTGACAGCGGCGCATGCGGCAGGGGGAAGAAGAAGTCGGCTTCGGGCAGCAGTCCCTTTCGGGACATCATGGTGACGCCGAAACCCTCGGCGCCCGCCTTGGACGTATAGACCAGACGGTCGCCGCTACGTTCGAACCGTCCGTGGGCGGCGGCGACCGCGACGGCGGCGTCGATGGCGGTCAATGACGAGCCGCGGACGCCGACGGCGACAGGACCGATCTCCGACAAGCCGGCGGCGGGCCAGGGGCTGGTGAAATAGCCCGGTCGCGCTTGCTGGCGGCTGGGCCACTGATGACCTGTCGCGAGAACGGCGTAATCGAATACGCGGTCTTGGGCGGGCGACTGAGGCGTAGCGACCGTCAGGCGGATCCCGGCCTCGAGGATGGCGGCGTCGATGACGCGGGCCCCCGTCAAAACCTCGACCTCAGCGCCTCGCGCCCGCAGTCCCTCGACCAAGACGGCGAACTGGTCGCGGAAATAGGCGCCCAGGGCCACGCGCGGGACAAAGGTCCGCTCATCGGCCGTGTCGGGGTCCAGGCCGAGAGCGTCGCACTCGAGCCGGGGTAAACGACGCAGCCAGGACAGCAGGGTTTCACCGACGGGAGGGATTTCGATGCTGGCGATGTTCGACAGCATGGCGGCGTCGTTCCAGCCGGGACGATAGGGGCTGCCGAACCCGGCCGTCGCCGCCTCTTCAAAGACCGTGATCGCCAGTCCGGGCCGGGCCGCAGTCAGTAGCGCCGCCAAGGTGTAGAGGGTGGTCGGACCGGCGCCGACGAACGCAATCGATAACGTCATTCGAGCCAAATGCGCTTGCCCGAATATGGCGCCGCAGCCGTCGTGTTTTATTTCAAATCGGCGGACCCAGGAGCCGGATCCGTTTGAGGAAACCTCAGGCCGGCTCGAGACGAACCCGTTCTTCCCGCGTCGTCGCGATGGCGCCCACCGAGGCGACGACGATGGCGGCGATGGCGAGCCACTGCTGGCCGGTCAGGTGTTCGTGCAGCACGATCAGACCCGCCAGGGCGCCGACCGCGGGCTCGGCGCTGAGCACCACGCCGAAGGTGCGCTTGGGAATGCCGCGCAAGGCCACCATCTCCAGCGAATACGGCAGGGCGCTGGAGAAGATCGCCACCGCCAGGCCGGCCAGGATTATGGCGGGGTTCAGCAGGGCTGCACCGGCATGGGCCACGCCGAAAGGCACGACGACCATGGCCGCCACGCTCATGCCCAAAGCCACCGACTGGCCCGCATGGATATGCGACAGCCGCTTGCCGAACACGATGTACAGCGCCCAGCACAGGCCGGCGAATGCGGCCAAGGCCATGCCGACCGGATCCAGCGCCCCCGCTCCGGATTTCAGCGGCAGCAGAAGGCCCAGGCCCAGAACTGCGAAACCGACGCAGACGAAATGGATCGGCTTTCTGGAATGGATCAGGGCCAAGGTCAGCGGCCCCATGAACTCGATGGCGATGGCCAGGCCCAGCGGAATGGTCCGCAGCGACATGTAGAAGCTGAGATTCATCGCCCCCAGCACGACGCCGTAAAGCGCGATGGCCCCCAGGTCCGCGCGGCTCAGCCGGAACCGCCATGGCCGGAACACGGCCACCAGCAGCACCGCGGAGATCCCGACGCGATAGGCCGACGTCCCCTCCGCTCCGATGACCGGGAACAGGGTCTTGGCGAAAGAGGTGCCGCCGGCCAGCGTGACCATGCCGGCGAACAGCGCCAGATAGGGGATGAGGCGCATGGCGAGCGGCGAGGTCAGGTGCTGTTTCAGGGCCACGGCGGTCATGGCGTGAACCTAATATAATCCGGCTTGCGCTTCCCGGAGAATTTCCGCTTGAGTGCGCCTGAAATCGTCATGAAAGGGCACGTAATGACGAATTTCGTCACTCTGGACGATTTTGACCATCGGCTGCTGGCGCGGGTCCGGCGCAACAATCTGGAGCCGGCGCGGGTGACGGCCGAGGCGGTCGGCCTGTCGGAATCCGCCGTGCTGCGCCGCCTGCGTCGGCTGCGCGCCGAGGGCGTCATCGCCGCCGATGTCGCCGTGATCGATCCCGCCCGCGTAGAGCCGCGCATCGTCCTGCATGTCCAGGTCGAGATGAACACCCAGGACCGCAAGGTGATGGACGCTTTCCAGCGCGCCATGAGGGCCAGTCCCGAGGTCCAGGGCGCCTGGGACGTCACGGGCGAGACCGACTATCTGCTGACCGTCGCCGTCCGTTTGATGCAGGACTACGAGACCTTCGGCATCCGCGAACTGATCCCTGAAAAGGGCGTGCGCGGTTTCAAGAGCATGATCGTGATCCGTGAAGTCGTGGGCTTCGATCCCGCTCGCGTGGCGCTGCAACGCTAGAGGGTCAGAACAGCGGCGTGATCACGCGCAGGGACACCACCACCACGTCGTCGGCGTCCTTCAGGCCGCCGGGGTAGCGGATCAGCTGGATGTCGGGCTGGATCGTGAAACGGCCGATGCGGTCGGCGTAGGTCAGTTCCAGACCTTCTTCGTAGCGGGCAGGGTCGGCGGGCGTATCGGCCAGGTTGGCGCGGGCCTTGTCGGACAGCCAGCCCTGGTGGACGCCGAAGGACAGCTGGCTGTCGGGGCGGGCGGCGAAGACCTGGCGCACCAGGATCCCGGCCTGCCAGCCGCCCTTGAAGTCGGTGGTGTCGCCGTCGGACACGCCCAGGCGGGCGAAGGCGTCGACCTGGGCGCCCTCGGGGGCGGCGGCGCCCCAGATCTGACCTTCGGCCAGGGCGTATGCGCCTTGGGCGATGCTGCGATCGGGGTCGCCGGCGGGGGTCAGGTCGCGGATGTCATCCTGACGCTGGTTGTAGCGCCAGACCCCGAAGGCGTAGCGAATGGGGGCGGCGCCGACCGGAGCGCGGCTGCCGAACTCGGCGATGGCCAGGACGCCGTGATCCAGGTCCGTGTCCACCCCGCCATGATCGCCGAAGGTGCGGGCGTCGGCGTTGACGACGGCGACCTGGGCATAGGTCTTGCCCGTGTCGCCGACCCGCAGACGCGCCGCCAGGGACGAGGAGGGGAAGATGGCCGGGCCGTTGGGGCCGGTCGAGGCCAGTTCGGAGCCGATGCCGAACGGCGGCGAGATCAGCAGGCCCGAGGCCTCGGTGGCGTAGAATTCGCTGTTGAGGTCGTACAGGCCGGCCAGAAGCGTGGCGGATCGGCCCAGATCCTGTTCGATCCAGGCCTCGAACAGGCGGGCGCCCTGGGCCCCGACCTCGATATTGTCGACGCCTTGCAGGGTGCCGGCCAGGCCGTTGGGCTCGCCCCCGCCGTTGTAGAGGCCCGACATATGCAGCCGCGCGCCGCGCCAGCCCCAGGCCTGTTCCAGGTCGCCGTCCAGTTCGACGCTCAGATTGTCCAGATAGCGGCCGGCCCGTTTGGTCCCGCCCGAAACGACGCCCGAGACGTCGGACGTATATTCCGCTGACACCGTCCAGGTCGGCTCGGCATCCGCCGCCCGCGCCACGGCCGGTAGAATGAATAGGGTCGCGCCGATGATGGCGGCGGTGAGAGATTTCAGTTTTTCCGGCTGAGCGTTCTGCATGGCCATGGTCCGTCCTGTTCCACGGCAAAGCTAGTTCCGACCCGTGAAAATCGTCCTTAGGGTGGCGTGGGGAAACGACGTAGGCGTGTGCAAACGTCGCGTTAACCCTGTTCGCCTACCGGTGTTCGGATAAGGTCGAGGGGGGGCGGCGGCATGCGTTTGACGATCAGCAATAAGGTGGCGGCGACCGGAATCGCCGTATTACTGCTGTCGGTCGGCACGGCGAGCGTCGGCCTGGTCATGAACCAGCAGTTGGGCGACGCCCTGCACCGCGCGTCAATTTCATCTGCGATTCTGCGTAATCACATGCAGGCCGACATGATGCATGACGCCCTGAGGTCGGATGTGTTCGGCGCCATGCTGGCGCCGAACCCCGCCAATGGGGTTTCGATCGAGGCGGTGAAGGCCGACCTGGCCGAACATCGCGAAAGCTTTGAGAAATCCTTGACCGAGAACAGGGCGCTGGCGACGGACCCCGAGATGCAGGCGGCGCTGGGCGCGGTCGAGGCGCCGCTGAACACCTATATCGCGGCGGCGAGCGAGATCGTCGAACTGGCCGAGAGCGACGTCGTCGCGGCCCAGGGAAAGATGGCGGATTTTCAGGTCCAGTTCACGGCTCTGGAAACCGCCATGAGCACGGCGGCCGACAAGATCGAGGCCACGGCGGACAAGAACCGCATCGCCGCCGACGCTGCAGCGGAGACCGGCCGACTGGTGATGATGGCCGCCATTCTGGCCGCCTTGGCCATAAGCATCGGCGTGATGGTCGCCGGGTCGCGCGGCGTGGTCGCCCCGATCCGACGCTTGACCGTCGACCTGCGGGCCATGGCCCAGGGCCAGACCGATGTGAAGCAGGGCGAGGCGCGCCGCCAGGACGAGGTTGGCGACATCGCCCGCGCCGTGGTTGATATCCAAGCCCTGATCGTCGCCCGCGCCCAGGCCGAGGCGGCGGAAGCGGACCGACGTCGGACGAAGGAAGAGCAGGACCGCGCCGTCGGCGATCAGTCGCGCGAGGCCGCCGCGCGCGAGCAGGCCGTCGTCGTCTCCGGTCTGACCCGGGGGCTGGACGCCCTGGCGCAGGCCGATCTGACGGTGCGCATCACCGACGCCTTCTCGCCCGTCTACGAACAGCTGCGGACCAATTTCAACGCCGCCGTCGAGGGGCTGCAGGAGGCCATAGGCACCATCGCCGCCAATACGGGCGCGATCAACGCCGGCGCCGCCGAGATCGCCAAGGCCGCCGACGAGCTGTCGCGTCGCACCGAACAACAGGCCGCCAGCCTTGAGGAAACCGCCGCCGCCCTGGAAGAGGTCACGGCCACGGTCCGCGCCACCGCCTCGGGCGCGGTCCAGGCGGCCGGCGTGGTCCAGGCGGCGCGCACGGACGCCGACAAGAGCGGCGCGGTGGTCCGCGACGCCGTCACCGCCATGGGCGAGATCGAACGCTCGTCGGCCCAGATCAACCAGATCATCGGAGTGATCGACGAGATCGCTTTCCAGACCAATCTTCTGGCCCTGAACGCGGGCGTCGAGGCCGCGCGGGCCGGCGAATCCGGTCGCGGTTTCGCGGTCGTCGCCTCGGAAGTGCGGGCCCTGGCGGAACGGTCCGCCGACGCCGCCAAGGAGATCAAGGCCCTGATCAGCCAGTCGACGGTGCAGGTCGGATCGGGTGTGAAGCTGGTGACGGAGACCGGACAGGCGCTGGACCGGATCGTGGCCCATGTCGCCCAGATCGAAGGTCTGGTGACGGAGATCTCGTCCTCGGCCGCCGAACAGGCGACGGGTCTTCAGCAGGTCAATACGGCGGTCAACCAGATGGACCAGATGACGCAGCAGAATGCGGCGATGGTCGAGGAATCCACCGCCGCCAGCCACTCGCTGTCGCAGGAAGCCGACGGGCTGGCCGCCGCCGTGTCCCGGTTCCAGGTGGGCGGCGCCGCCAAGCCGGCCCGCGTCGTGGCTGCGCCCACGCACCGGCCTGTCGCCGCCCTGAAGACGGTCGGCAGGGGCGGCGCAGCGCCGGCGCCGGCTTCCGCCCCGGACGCTGACGGGTGGGAGTCCTTTTAGATCACAGGGTCCGGCTGAAGAAGGCGATGACTTGCCGGTTGAAGTCGGTCTGGAAAGCCGCCCGGTCGAAGCCGGGCGTCGGCGTGCAGATCACCGGCGCGAGCGCGGCCAAACGGGACGAGCAGGGCGGCAGGAAGTCGAAATGGTCGGCGACCGGAACCGAGTGATACTCGGGCGGGCGAGGCAGGGCGTCGCGCACCGGCTCGGCGTAGAAGGGGCTGGGCAGGACATGGTCGCCCTCGGCGCGCCATAGCTGGACCGGCTGGGTCACGCCGGACAGACCTTGGCGCGTGAAGGTGAAGCCCAGGGCCGGGGCGGCGGCCACGACCGACTTGATCCGCGCGTCGTGCACCCAGGTCTGGTCCATGACAGACGGCGGCGCGCCGTGCGACGATACCAGGCCGCAGTCGTAGAATTCGGGATGGGCGCGGCAGTGATCGAGGACGCGTCCCAGATCGGGTTCGCCGCCTGCGGCCGTCAGAACGGTGAAGCCGCCGGAGGAGAAGCCGAAGGCGCCGACGCGAGCCGGATCTATGGCGTCGCGCCCCGTCCAGTCCTTCACCAGATAATCGATCAGGACGTGAAGCTGGCGCGGACGCTGGGCGACGTTCGTGGCCTGGCTCTGATCGCGCCAGTTGTCGCCGGTGTGGGTCAGGGCGGCGACCGTGAACCCGGCCTGGGCCAGGGCGCGCGCGGTGGCTTCGTGGCTGCGGAAATCGCCGCCGTTGCCGTGGGAGATGACGATCAGCGGCCGGCGGGTCCCGGCCTTCGAGGGGGGCGTCCAGACCCCGGCTTCTATGGCGGGGCCGGCGCCGTCCGGGATCTCCAGCCGGGCGAAGTCCACGGTCTGGGCGGCGACGACCGGCGACGCCGGGAGGGCGACAGGCAGCGGCGCGGCCTGAAGGTTCAGGGCGGCCAGGGCGAGATTGAGGGCGGCGGTCAGGGACATGGAAGCCTCGTTTGTCGGGGGGGCGGGAGCCGTCTTCCTGCCGTGCGCCGAACCCGGCGCGCCACCGGGTTTGCGCCAATGGGCGAACGGGTTCGCGATCCGGCGAACGGAGGAGAGCCGAGGCGATTCCGCAGCGGCCGCCGAACGGCTAGAAGCGAGGGATGACGATCGGGGATTCGCGATGGGGCGTCGGACGGGCGGCGCGGCTGGGGCTGGCCGTCGCCACCGGTCTTGGCGTGCTGCTGGGTCTGGTCGGGCCTTTCGGCTCCTATATGAACGGCGCGGCGCCGGCGCGGATACTGTATTGGGTGGCCTGCCTCTGGGCCGGCTGGGTCTTGTTCGGCCTGACCCTGCCCCTGCTAGCCAGACAGGCGATGCGGCGGGGGCTGTCGCCGTGGCTGTGGGCGCCGCCTTCGGTCGTGCTGCTGGCGGCTCCGATGACGCTGATCAGTCGCGCCCTGGCGCAGATGGTCTGGGGCCGCACTTTCGAGGTCGGGCTGCTGGAATGGTTCGGCCAGAGCCTGATCGTCAGCGCCGTGGCGACCGGAGCCATCGTATGGCTGATGTCCCGCCCGCCCGCCGCCGCCGGGACGGCCGCGGCAGCGCCGCTGTCGGCCGATCCGCGCGACCGACTGCCCGTCCATCTGGGGCGCGAGGTGATCTGTCTGCAGATGGAGGATCACTATGTGCGCGTACACACGCCCCTGGGGTCTGACCTCGTGCTGATGTCGTTGTCACAGGCCATGGCAGGGCTGACGGGTGTCGAGGGGCGTCAGACCCATCGGTCCTGGTGGGTTGCGCGGGCGGCCGTCGTCGGCGCGGCGGAGAACGGCCGCAATCTGAGCCTGAGGCTGAAGGGCGGCCTGACGGCGCCGGTGTCGCGGGCGCGGGTGGCGGCGCTGCGGGCGGAGGGGTGGTTTTAGGGGGCGCCGGATCGGCGCGCGCGCTCGACGCTTCGGTATCTCGCCGCTAGGCTGGGCCAATGGCCAATAAGGGCGACCGCTTGTTGATGATCGTGCTCGGGCTCGGCGCAGTCGCCGCCGGGGTTTCGTTTGTCAGTATCGTGGTGCTGTTCGGGATCGCCCTGTCCGGCGTCTTCTTCGGCTAGGCGGGCCTTGGCGGCGCCGGATCTGGGCGGGGCGGATAGAAATCATCGCCGTCGCCCCCTTGCGGATCGACTTCGCCGCCTATCTGTTACGCACCCTGAACAACCCGAACCGACCGGAGCCCCCATGTCCGACTTCAGCTACGACGCGTCCCGCCATCTGAAGAAGGGGCGGGGCAAGGTGTATGATTCGATCATCGACACCATCGGCGACACGCCCATTGTGCGGTTGCCGCGTCTGTCGGCTGAGTATGGAGCGAAGGCGACGGTGCTGGCCAAGCTGGAGTTCTTCAACCCCATCGCCTCGGTCAAGGACCGGATCGGGGTGGCCATGGTCGAGGCTTTGGAAGACGCGGGCAAGATCAAGGCCGATACGGTGCTGATCGAACCGACAAGCGGCAACACCGGCATCGCCCTGGCCTTCGTGGCGGCCGCCAAGGGGCTGAAGCTGATCCTGTGCATGCCGGAGAGTATGTCCATCGAGCGGCGCAAGATGCTGGCCCTTCTGGGTGCGCAGCTGGAGCTGACGCCGGCCGAGAAGGGGATGAAGGGCGCCATCGCCCGGGCGGAGGAGCTGCTGGCCTCGACGCCGAACGCCGTCAGCCCGTCGCAGTTCGAGAACCTGGCCAATCCGGCCATTCACCGCGCGACCACGGCCGAGGAAATCTGGAACGACACGGACGGCGCCGTGGACATGATCGTGGCCGGCGTCGGGACTGGCGGCACCATCTCGGGCGTCGGCCAGGCGCTAAAGGCCCGCAAGGCTTCGATCCAGATGATCGCGGTCGAGCCCGAGGCCTCGCCGGTCCTGTCGGGCGGGGCGCCGGGGCCGCACAAGATTCAGGGCATAGGCGCCGGCTTTGTCCCCGCCATCTATGATGGTTCGGTGGTCGATGGGGTGGAGCAGGTCTCTAACGACGACGCTTTCGACATGGCGCGAAAGGTCGCCCGCGTTGAGGGCGTTCCTGTCGGCATCAGCTCGGGCGCGGCCCTGACCGCCGCCTTCCGCCTGGCGGCGCGCGACGAGAATGCGGGCAAGACCATTGTGGTGATCATCCCGTCCTTCGCCGAACGTTATCTGTCCACGGCCCTGTTCGAAGGCCTTTGACGGCCGTGGCGGCGATACGCCGGGTTAACCCGCGCCGCCCTAGTCTGGAGCCATGAACGAGGCGACAGCCCTGGATGACGACGAGGCGGCGCCGCCGGCGCTGAAGGCGCGGCACGCCCTGCTGAAACGCCTGGCCGACGTCGTGTCTCTTCCGGCCAGCCGGATCAACGCCTTCGAACGGGCCGTCACCGGCGATCTGCTGGTTGAGATGTTGCGTCAGGCCTCGCCGCAGGAGCGTCGGCGCGTCGCGGCGCGGCTGACGCCATTGGCCGAGCTGCCCGACAGTGTGGCGCGGCTGCTGCTGCGCGATGCGCCCGAGATCGCGGGCCTGCTGATCGAGCAGTGCGCCGCCCTGAGCGACGCCGATCTGGTCGGCTGCGCACGGGACGCCGGGCCCGAACATCGGCTGATCATGGCTGGTCGTCGCGGCCTGTCCGAAATCGTCACCGAGACTCTGTTCAGCTTCGGCGAGGTCGAGACCATCGAGGCGGTCCTGCGCAATTCCAGCGCGCGACTGTCCCAGGTGGGAATAGAGTCGGTGGTCGCGCTGAGCCGTAAACAGCCGCGGCTGTGCGGCCTGCTGCTGAAACGGCCCGAGCTGAGGCCGTCGGGCGCCTATGTGATGTTCTGGTGGTGCGGGGCTGAGGATCGACGCGTCATCCTGCAGCGTTTCGCCGTGTCGCGGGAGTTGATGCAGGAGGTGTCCGAGGACGTCTTCGCCATGGCGGCGGACGAGGCCTGGTCGGACCCGGTGTCGCGCAAGGCGCTGCAGTTCATCGAACGGAGGCAACGCAACCGCGCCGCGATCGAGAAAAGCCCGTATGACGGACTGGAGCACGCCATCGCCGTCGCCGCTCAGGACGGGCTGTCGCGCGAGGTGGCGTCGGAGATCGCCTTCCTGGCGGGGGTGAAGCCGCTGACGGGAGCCAAGATCCTGGGCGACCCGGGTGGCGAGCCCCTGGCAATCCTGTGCAAGGCCACGGGGCTATCGCGTGTCGATCTGCTCAACCTCTGGCGCTCGATGCGTCGGCCCGAGACGACGGCCGAAGGCACGGTGCACCCGGATCTGGATCGAGTGCAGATCACCTATGAAATTCTGGCGGTGGATCGGGCGCAGACCGTATTGCGTTACTGGAACTGGTCTCTGTCGTCAGCGCTGACTCCAAATCTCTTGCGCGCGATCCGCGAGGGCGAGGATGACGCGGTTGATGAATATTCGGCGCCTGAGCGAGCGGCCATGATGGCCTTGGCCGAAGACTTCGGGCGTTAGATCAGCACCACAGGAAGTGTTGCGACACTGATGCGAAATGCCCGTATTTCGCTGGATTGCTTTTGATGCCAAACAACCCTAAGACCCGACGTCAAAGTTCGACTGGCGTTTCAGTCGAATGAAATAGATCACGAAAGAGACGCCGCGAATGGAAGAGAAGCCCGAACTGCTCGAAATGACCGCCGACATCGTGTCGGCCTATGTCGGCAACAATACCGTCACGGCTGAAGCCCTGCCGGCGCTGATCGCCAATATTCACGCCGCGCTGTCGGGCGTTTCGAATGGTCCCGTTGAGGTCGAGCCCGAGCCCAAAGAGCCGGCTGTGCCGATCCGCAAGTCGATCAATGCGGACTTCCTGATCTGCCTGGAAGACGGTCGCAAGTTCAAGTCGCTGAAGCGTCACCTGCGCACCAAGTACGACATGAGCCCCGAAGATTACCGCGCCAAATGGGGTCTGCCGAAAGACTATCCGATGGTCGCGCCCAACTACGCCAAGGCCCGTTCGGAACTGGCCAAGCAGATGGGCCTGGGTCAGGGCGGCCGCAAACCCGCCCGCACCGCGCGCGCCAAGAAGTAAGACCCGGTCTTTACCGGTAAGAAGACGCCCGCTTCCGCAAGGAGGCGGGCGTCTTTGTTCTCCCTCCCCTGTATGGGGAGGGACGGCGAAGCGAAGCGCAGCCCGGGTGGGGCCGTCAGAGGCGCGCTGATCGTTTTTGTAGGTAGAAACAGGCGCCCGCTCGCGCCCCTTCGGGCCCCACCCCGTCGCTGCGCCCCGCCCCTCTCCATGAAGGGGAGGGAGATCCGCCTTAAGCCGCCTGTGCGAGGCGGCGCATGCGCCAGAAGCGCAGGGTGCGCATGGCGGCCTCGCGGGTCAGTTCGCCGTACATCCGGCCATAGGCGGCGGCCTTGCCCATGGGGTTGGAGTCGGCGCCCAGCAGCGACACCGCATAGGTCAGGAAGATGGCCCGGTCGATATCGGCCGCCTTGCAGATGATCGACAGGGCGTCCAGGTCGCGACGATCAACGATGCTGCGCGCGGTGTGGAAATCCACGTCCGACAGGCGCGACAGGGCGATCAGAAACGGGGTGCGGCCCTTAGAGCGCAGGAAGCGGATCAGCATCTGCGGCGTCAGCTGGCCGGCGGCGTAAAGCTCTTCGACATAGGCCTGGCTGTCGGCGTAGTCGGGCGGCAGGGCGCCGTCGTCGGTGGCCACGCGGGTGCGGCCGGCGGCCAGGGCCGCCTCCAGCAGCTCCGGATCCATCTGGGCGTTCTGTTCGAGGATCTGCTGACGCAGCCGGGCCTCGACGACGAAATACATGTCGTTCAGCAGGTCGGCGGGCAGGCCCTTGCGTTCGACAGCGGGGGCGTGAAGCTCGGGATTGCTCTTGGCCCGTTCGACGGCGGTTTCGGACGCCGCGCGGGACAGTTGGGCGCCGTCGTTGCGGAGCAGGACGCCCAGGGTCTGATCGTCGCCGCGCTCGACGATGATTTCGGATACGGCCTCGGAAACTTCGATCCGGCCGGAGACGGCGCGCATATGGTCCTGGCCCTGGCGGCTGACCACGCCAATCAGGTCGGCGTCCGTCAACAGGGTGGAGCCGCGCAGCACCGGTCCGGCGACCTCGATGTCGTCCTCGGCGAGGCGTCGGATCAGGTTGGCTGGAGCATTGGGCGCGGTGGCGAACCGGGCGGCCAATTCGGCGCGGACGGCCGTCTCCATCTCGTCGGACAGGGTTTCCAACACCGAGCCGTAGAGCTCGGTCTCGGCGGCGCTATGCTCTATCCCACCCAGGAAGTGGTCGGACAGTTCACGCAGCAGCAGCCGACGCTTCTCGCTGGAGGTCTCGTTGGCGAGGGCGATGAGGTCGGGCAGGCGCGAGGCCTGAATGATTTCTTGTTCGGAAGAGGAGGCGTCAGTCACGGCAGATCGTCCTCCTGGGTCTGGGGTGCGGCGCGGACCGTGCCGTCGTTGTTGCGCAGCAGGGCCGGCGGGCCGTCGGGTCGAGCGAGGTCAGCGGACGACGGGGTCTGGGTCATCTCGACCGGCAGAGCGTCCAGATAGACGGGCTGAGCCGGGGCGATCGGGTCGGGTTTGCGGCCGGCCTGACGGTGGACGGAATAGAAGCGTGCGCCCAGGACGGGGGCGGAAGACAGCGCGGCCTGGACGACCTGCGGCTGGGCGCCGGTTTGGGCAGGCGCGGGAGCCGAACTGGAGCCAGACGTCTCGGATACGGTCGGGCGCGGGGCTTCTACGGTCGGCTGCGCTTGCGCCTGCAGCCGGAAGATCGGCGCGTCGCGTCGAGGGGCCATCGGGTCGAAGGCGGCGGCGGCCGATGCGACCTCGGCCTGACCTTGGGCCTCTACCAGAACCTGTTCCGGAAGGGCGCTGGGGGCAGGAGAAGGGGCGGTGGCGGTCTGGGCGTGGACGGGCGGCGTCGGCGCATGGGCCGCTGGCTCGCGCGACGGAACATAGGGCTGGAGCGTCGCGCTGGATGCGGCGGCTGGCGGCGTCGTCCAGTCGCTGGCTGGGGTCAGGCCGCGACGGGTCGAGGAGACGGCCGGCGCCGGCGTGGCGATCCGGGGCAGGGGAATCGACCGAACGACCGGGGTCGGCGAAGGCGCCGCAGCGCGCGGGGCGGCAGCCTGTCCGGTCATAACCTTGCCCGGCCAGGACAGGTAGCGCAGGCCATTGGCCGTGGTCTGCGCTTGACCTTGGGCTTGAGCCATGGCGGCGCCCGACGTCGCAGAGGCGGCGAACAGGACACTCGACAGGATCAGGACGCGTCGCAAAGGAGCGGTTCTCACGCGATTGATAGACAGCCCACACGCTAGGCGGTCATCGCTTAACCCGCCGCTAACGGCGCAGCAGGAATCGCCCAATCCCGCCGACGGCGGCGTTCAGAACCAGGCCCAGCAGGGTCAGGCACAGGACCCCGGCCAGCATTTCGGCGGTGCGCAGCCTGTTGCCGGCCTCCAACAACCGCCAGGCCAGACCCTGTGTCGCGCCCGAGCCCGAGACGAATTCGGCCACCACGGCGCCTATGACGGCCAGACCCGCCGCGACCCGCAGGCCTTCCAGCGCAAAGGGCAGGGCCGAGGGCAGGCGCAGTCGCCACAGCCGTTGCAGGGGCGTGGCGCCATAGAGGTCGAATAGCCGCTCCAGGTCCGGATCGGCCGATTTCAGCCCGGTCAGAATCCCCGAGAACAGCGGGAAGAAGGCGACAATGGCCGCCAGAGCCACGACCGCCCGATCGGCGTGATCCAGGCCGGCCCAGATCAGCACCAGGGGGGCGACGGCGACGACCGGCGTGACCTGAAGCGCCACGGCGAGGGGACGCATGGCCCGTTCCGCCGCCGGGTGCAGCGACACCGCCAGGGCCAGGCCGCCGCCGACCAGACCGGCCAGGACCAGGGCCTGAACCGCCATGCCGAAGGTGATCCAGGCCGAGGCGGCCAGGCGCGGTCCCGCCTGGATCAGGGCGACGGCCACGGCGCTGGGCGGCGGCAGAAAATAGACGGGCAGGTCCGCGAGGCGGCAAGCAGCCTCCCAGGCCGTCAGCAGCAGGACGGCCAGGATCAGGGGCGGGACGAGATCGGCGAGGCGTCTCATGCCGCCGTCTCAGCCTGGGGGGCCATGGCTGCCTCCAGCGCGTCCGCCGCCGCCTCGACCATCTGGCGATAGGCGGGATCGGCGCGCCAGCGCGAGGGGCGTGGCAGGGCGCCCGGCGTCGGCAGGTCGGCGACGGGCCGCCCGGTCGCCGCGTCCAGCACGACGACCCGCTGGGCCAGATAGACGGCCTCTTCTACGTCATGGGTGACGAAGACGACGGCGGGGCGTGGATCGGCCGTGGCCCAAAGCGCGTGCAGATCCTCGATCAGGCGACGACGGGTGACGCTGTCCAGGGCGGCGAAGGGCTCGTCCAGCAGCAGCAGGTCGGGGCCGGTGACCAGGGCGCGGGCCAGGGCGACGCGCATGGCCATGCCGCCCGACAGTTGGGACGGGCGGGCGTCCAGCCGCTCGCCCAGGCCGACGGCCGCCAGGGCTGCGCCGGCGCGGTCGCGGGCCTGGGACCGGACCATGCCCGCCAGTTCCAGCGGCAGGGCGACGTTGGACAGAGCGTCGGCCCAGGGCATCAGGGTCGGGCTCTGGAAGACGAAACCGGTGCGGGCGGCGCCGGCCGTGCGGGACACCTCGCCCGCGCTCGCGGGCTGAAGCCCGGCCAGCAGCCGCAGGGTGGTGGACTTGCCCGCGCCTGAGGCGCCGACCAGGGCCAGGATTTCGCCCCGCGCCACGGTCAGGTCGAGGGGGCCGAGCGGGGCGCGGCCGACAAGATCGACCGTCACGCCCCGTAGCGAGGCGATGGGCTCAGCCACGGCCCGGCAGATAGTTGTCGGTGAAGGCCTCGCGCCAGTTCAGGCCGGGATCGAAGACGCCGGCCTGGCTGGTGACCTCGAAGAAGGCCTGCCAGCGGTCTGCGGTCATGGCGCCCAGGCCGTAGAGGGCCGCGTCGCCGCCGTCGACGATGGCGTTGTCGCGCAGCTTCTGCCGGGCCTGGTCCAGGATGGCCTGGGTCATTTCCGGATTATCCTTGCGGATCAAAGCGTCACCGGGCTTTGGGTCGCCCCGCAGATAGTCGCGCCAGCCCTCGGCCGAGGCGGCGATGAAGCTGCGCAGCGCGGTGGCGTTGTCGCGGGCAAAGGCGTTGGGGGCCAGGACCATGGCGGCGTAGGACGGATAGCCTTCGTCGGCCAGCAGGAAGACCTTGGGCTCGAACCCGGCCTCCTGTTCGATGGTGTAGGGTTCGCTGGTCAGATAGCCCTGCTGCACCGCCCGCTCGTCGGCCAGGAAGGGCGCGAGGTTGAAGGTGTATTTGCGGACCTGATCGTCGGTGAAGCCATATTGGGCCTTCAGCCAGACCCAGAAGGCGTTGATCGAGGCGTCGGCCAGAAGGATGGGGCGGCCCGTCAGATCGGCGATGGTCTCCAGCGCCGGATCGGGGTGGGCGATCAGAACCTGGGGGTCCTTCTGGAAGAAGGCGGCGACGGCCTTCACCGGGGCGCCGGCCGCGACCAGATTCATCGGGATGAAGCTGTTGGAGCCCATGCCCAGTTCGACGGCGCCCGAGGCCAGCAGTTGCGGCACATTGACGCCCGGCCCGCCCTGGATGATCTCGACGTTCAGGCCGCGCTTCTCATAGGCGCCGGTCGCCAGGGCTTGATAAAAGCCGCCCTGTTCGGCCTGAGCGCGCCAGTCGGTGGCGAAGCGCAGCCGCACCCGACCCTGTTCGTCCACCGGCGCTTCGGATCGCGTGCAGGCGCGAAGGCCGAGCGCCGCGCCTCCGACCACGGCCGCGCCGCCCGCGAGCAGGGCGCGGCGACGGGTCAGCAGGCGATTCCCAAGCTGGATCATGGCCCTGCTTTACGGGGGGATGGGGGCCTTGGGAAGGCGGGGGTTCAGTTCTGATCCACGTCGGGCGCAGCCGTTTCGTCCCGCAGCTTGTAGCGGACGGGAACAACGCACCGGACGCCGGCCTCGAACCCCGGCGTGGCCTGGCTGGACTGCACCAGCCGCAGGGCGTCGACGCCGAAGGCGGCGGCCGGCTGGGCTTCGACCACCGAGGCGTTGCCGATCTGGCCCCAGGGGGCGATGTCGAAGCGGATCAGAGCCCAGCCCTCTATGGAGCGCTCGTTGAAGACGGTCGGAAATACGGGATTGGCCCGAACGGAGAACCGGTCTGCGACGGCCGGCGGGCATTGCTGCAGCGGGTCTTCACGCTGATCTTCCGGCGTCAGCGGCGGAGCCGCCAGGGTCTCGCCCGAGCGATAGAGATTGTAGACACAGCCGGTCCGGGCCGGTCCGGGCTGCATCCGGGTCTCGGCCGCTGCACGGCGAGCCTCGGAGTCCAGGTCTACGTCGCCGGACGAGCCGAGAGTCTCGACGTCGGTCGCGCGGCCATCGGCGTCGATGTTCCAGCGAGTCACGGACCAACTGCGGCCGCCGGGCGGGGGCTTGCGCCCTTTTTCAAAGTCGGGAAACACAACAGTGTCCGGTCGGCGGCCGCCGAACCGGTCGCCGCAGTCGGCGCCCTGTCCGCCCAGGCGTTTCGTCACGGCGTCGCGTAGGGCCCCGGTGGTCCGGGTGACGGCAAAATAGTTCAGCAGGTCCGGGACTTCCGCTTCGTCCAGTCGAACGCTGCGCCAGCGGATCGTCAGGCGGCAATCCTTGCGCGCTTGGGCGGAGAACCGCCAGGCGGCGAGGCCAGCCTGCAGGGTGTTGAAGGCTGCGGGGGCTGCGTCGGCGGGACGGATATCCATCGTGCGCCCATCCGACGCGACCGAGAAGGCCAGGATCGTCTCTGCGTCGGACACACCTCGTCGCGCGGACTGCTGCGCCGGCAGGGCTTCGCTGTAGAGGGGCTGCACCGCGACGCCCGCGCATGTCGCTTCGGCCTGGGGCATCTGAAGGATGGTGTTTTCGACCGACGGGACCGGCCCGGCCAGGGCGCCTGACCTGACGGTGATGGGCGAGGGCGCCGGAGGGGGCGGCCCCGCGTCCTGCGACCGTCGGTCGGCCTTCGCCGAACCGGCCGACGCCGCAACGGCGACGGCGGCCAGGATGCTGAGAGGGAAATGTACTGCACGCATGACGGCCTCCAACTGCACGGCATGGGTGCAGATGGTGGGGCGTCTGTCTAGCGCAAACCTGTGAATCTGGCGGAATTGAGCGAGGGGACGAAGCGTTCAGGGGGAACCCGTGAACTTCGTCCCCTCGCCAAGTCCGGGTTGGACTTGGCCGGTTGGGTCAGGGCCTTGGCCTGGGCGTCGTCGTGGGCGAGCCCGCAAGGACGGTCGGCTGTTTCCTGTCGCGCTCAGGGTCTCAGGCGTCCCGCGGCATTGCGTCCGCGTCGTCCGTCGATCCCGATCCGGTTCCCCTGCTGACGTCGGTCCGGAGACCGTCCAAAGCCGGAGCCGTAGATCCCGCCCGCCGCCCGTTACGATCCGAAGATCGCCCGATCACGCTGGGTCGTAGAGCCGGGCCGGTTCGCTTGATGCCGAAGTCTCCCCCGATTTCCGCGCCGCCGTGTCCCTCGGCCTGTTGACGGTCTCGCGAAACCCGGTATGAGGCAAGCGTCCGAACTCGCGCCGATGTGCATGATTGGCCCGGCGGCGGTGGACAAGCCTGTGAACATCGGTGGACGGATTGAATTCGCTTTTGCGGATCATCGTTTTGTCTTGTCCACAGAAACAGGATGTCAGTGCTCTGGCGTCCCGGGATAGCTGAGAACGCAGAGCGCGCCGGGGCCGGCGTCGATGATGCTGAAGCGGCCGTGAAGCTGTTCAGCCAGACCCAGGACGATCCGCAGGCCCAGGCTGCGTCCCTTGGCGGGATCGAAGTCCGGTGGAGGGCCGGCGCCGTCGTCGCGCACCTCCAGCCGGCGTTCGGACCCTTCCTCATACAGGCGGACGTCGATGCGGCCGGGCCGGTTGGGGAAGGCGTGTTCCAGGGCGTTGTTGACGCATTCCAGCAGGATCAGGACGACCGGCGTCGCCTCCTCCGCCGTCAGGGCGTGGCGGGCTTCCTGAACCACGACGGTCACGTCGGTGCGGCCTGCGGCGTTCAGGGCGTCGCAGACCAGTCGGCGCGCCAGGTCGTCGAAGGGCGCGGCCGCTCCGTCGGCGTCGAGCAGGCTGCGCTGGACATTGGCGATCATGGCAGTGCGTGCCGAGGCCTCGGACAGGGCGCGGCGGGCGGCGGGATCTTTTGACATCCCGGCTTCGAGCCGCAGCAGGCTGCTGACGACCTGGATATTGTTGGAGACGCGGTGCTGGACCTCTTTCAGCAGCAGGTCTCGGCTCTCGGCCAGGGCGGCGTTGCGCGCCACTTCGCGTCGCAGATTGTCGGTCGCGGAGTTCATGCCGATGATGAAGAAGATGTCGACGGCGACGACGAAGACATAGAAGGCCAGGGCGAGGCCGGTCGCCGTGCTCCAGTCGAAGCCGGGCGCCCCGATCCAGAACCACCAGGCGCTAAGGCCCGACAGGACGGCGGTTAGAACCGCCGGCCACAGGCCTGCGAAATAGGCGGCGACAACCACGGCCGGAAAGAAGGTCAGGTAGGGGAAACCGGGCGGAAACCAGTCGGCCAGGGCCATGCGGACGCAGAAGGCCGTCAGCCAGGCGCAGATCGCCAGGCCGTAGCCATAGATCGGATTGCTGCGAAACCACGCCGGATTCAAAAGCCGCTTCCTTTTCTTCCCTGCGTATGGACTGCGCGGCGGTGAAGGTTTCTGCGGTAAGGGAAATCCCTCGGTGCGACAATCGTGAAATGATTCAGGTTGTGAGCCGGCTGCTCAGCCAGGCGCGAACGGCGCTGCGGGCGCCACGGGCGGCGGGACCTCCGAAGTGCAGGAATCCGTGGGGCGTCTCTGGCACGCGGATCAAGTCGGCATCGGCGGCTTCGCCCCATCGGGTGGCCATCAGCAGGCTGTCCTCAAACAGGGGATCGTACTCGCCGGCCAGGAAGAGGGCAGGGGGCAGGCCGGTCAGGTCAGCGTAGAGGGGCGAGACGTCGGGCCGGCGAAGGCCCGCCTCGTCGCGGTCGGGCGCCAGCCGTGCCAGGTCGGCCTGCATGGTCGGACCGTTGAACAACAGGGTGTCCGGGCCGGCGGAACGGACGCTTTCGGTCCCCGACAGATCAAAGACGCCATAGGTGAAGACGCAGCCCGAAACCCGGTCGATCAGGCCCTGGTCGCGCAGGGCGATGGCGGTCAGGGCGGCGAGGTGGCCGCCGGCGGATTCGCCCGTAAGGAAGACGGTCGCGGCGCCCAGGCGGTCGATATTCGTGACCGTCCAGTGGGCGGCGGCCAGGCAGTCGGCGATAGCAGCGTCGATATAGACCTGGCGACGCTCGGACAGCAGGCGGTAGTCTACCGAGACGACGCAGAAGCCGTGACGCGCCAGGTGGGCGTTGAGCCGGTCGTTCAGACCCGCGCTGCCCAGAACCCAGCCGCCGCCGTGGATGTCCAGCACGACGGCGCGGGGAGGCCCCTCCGGGCGGAGGATGCGCAGGGGAACGGGGTGGTCGCCGTCGGTCTGGAGGATCTCTACCGTGACGCCGCGTTTGCGCAGGCGCGGCACAGTGACGGCGCCGGCGGCGGCGTCCAGCCAGAGCGACAGGCGTTGGCCGGCCTCGATGCGCCAGGCGTCGGTGCGAAGGCGCGGCGCGCGGGCCAGGACGGCGTTGATCCGCCGCACCGCCGCCTGCTGGGGCGGGGGGAAGTCGACGACGTGGGTGCGCAGGGTCATGCTGCTGGAGTGGGTGAGGGCGGGTTTGGTTTCAAGGGCGCGGGCGTCGGCCAATTCGCCAAAGGCCGAAATCCGCCGTAAGGTCGGCGCCATGAAACGGCTCACACCCTTTGGCGTCTTGCTGATCTTTGGCCTGATCGGTCTGCTGACCAAGAATTTCGGCCTTTGGTTCGCCTTCGGGATTGTCGCCTTCATCGTCGTCGGCGTCATGCAGAACCGGCGCGAGGCGCCGAAGCCTGCCGAACAGGACGGTGAGGCGAAAGACGGCAAAACGGGAGTTTAGGCCGCGACCCTCACCCCGCCAGGGCCGCCTTCTTCTCTTCCAACTCCAGCCATTCCAGTTCGGCGGCCTCAAGGTCGGCGCGGGCCTTGTCGGCGGCCTTCATGGCGGCGTCGAAAGCCTTGGGATCTCGGGTGTAGAGGGTGGGGTCAGCCAGGGTGGCGTCGTGTTTGGCGATGACGGCGGGAAGACTGTCGATCAGGGCCTCCAGCTCCTTCAGGCGGTGGGCGTCCTTGAAGGAGAGTTTGGCGGTCTTTTTGACGGCGGCCTGGGCGACGGCGGGCGCGGGGTTGTCGGCGGCGCGCTGGGCGGCGGCCTTGTCTTGGGGACGGGGGTTGGAGCCGGGCTGGAGGAAGCCGGGATTCTGGCGGATGAAGTCGGTCCAGCCGCCGGGGGTTTCGACAATGTCGCCCCGCCCGTTCAGGGCCAGGGTCGAGGTGGACAGCCGGTCGATGAAGTCGCGGTCGTGGGAGACCAGGATCAGGGTGCCGTCATAGCCCTCGAGCAGCTCTTCCAGCTTGTCCAGCGTGTCCATGTCCAGGTCGTTGGTCGGTTCGTCGAGGATCAGCAGATTGGCCGATTTCGCCAGGGCGCGGGCCAGCAGCAGGCGGTTGCGCTCGCCGCCCGACAGGGTCGAGATCGGCTGGCGCAACTGGGCCTCGGAAAACAGGAAGTCCTTGGCGTAGGCGGCGACGTGTTTGGACACGCCGCGCACCAGGATCGAGTCGCCGCCGCCCGGCGTCAGGGCGTCCCACAGGGTCATGTCGGACTTCAGCCCCTCGCGGGACTGGTCCAGATAGACGGATTCCAGATTGGAACCCATGCGGACCGTGCCCTCGTCCGGCGGCAGTTCGCCCAGCAGGGTCTTGACCAGGGTGGTCTTGCCCGCGCCGTTGGGGCCGACGATGCCCAGCCGGTCGCCGCGGATGATGCGGGTGGTCAGGTCCTTGAACAGGGTGCGGCCGTTGAAGCCCTTGGACACGCCCTTGATCTCGGCGACCAGCTTGCCCGAGGTCGAGCCGGAATCGACGCCCAGATAGAGTTCGCGCGGGGCGTCCTTCATCTTCTCGGCACGTTCGGCGCGAAGGGCGTTCAGCGATCGGGCGCGGCCCTCGTTGCGGCTGCGGCGGGCGGTGATGGAGGAGTAGAAGGTGGCGGTCTCGCGCTCGATGGTCTTGGTGAGGCGGCGCAGGGACTCGGCCTCTTCCTCCATGACCTTGGAGGACCATTCGTCGAACTCGACGAAGCCCTTGTTCAAGGTGCGGACGCGGCGGTTCTCCAGCCAGTGGACCGTATTGGTGACGCGGTTCAGGAAGGCGCGGTCGTGGCTGACGACCAGAAGGGCGAGCCGGGCCTGGATCAGCTCGTTCTCCAGCAGTTCGATGGCCAGGATGTCGAGGTGGTTGGTCGGCTCGTCCAGCAGCAGCAGATCGGGCTCTTCAGCGAAGGCCTTGGCCAGGGCGGCCCGGCGGGTTTCGCCGCCGGACAGGCCTTGGGTCGATTTTTCGGGGTTCAGGCCGAAGGTGGCCAGCCAGGCTTCGGCGGTCCAGGTCTCGGCCTCGCCCGACGAGGCGTAGTCGAGCAGGGTATCGCCGGTGATCACCGGCTCCTGCGGCACATAGGCGAAGCGGACGGCGGACTGGACCGAACGGTCGCCGCTGTCGGGCTCGATCAGGCCCATGACCACCTTCATCAGGGTGGACTTGCCGGCGCCGTTGCGGCCGACGAGGGCCGCACGGCTGCGCGGTTCGACCGCGAGGTCGACACCGTCGAAGAGGGGGCGCTGGCCGTCCTGAAGGCGAACGTCCTTGAGTGCGACGAGGGGGGGTCTGGCTGCCATGGGCGGCCATATAGAGGAGGGGAGGGCGATCCGCCATCCGCTGACTTGGATAGGCCGTGGTCGTCGATCATGCGCCGAGCGAACGCGGTCTCGGCTTTTGCTTCTGTTTGACGAACAGCCCGATCCTGTCGCCCAGGGTGGTCAGGGCGATCAGCCCGCCGATCCAGGCGCCGCCCCAGGCGAAGAGAGTGGACCCCATGGTCTGAGCATCGGTCTCCGACCCGGAAAAGGATACGACGGCAAGAATGACGACGCCGATCGGCGTCGCCCAGCGCCTTATCCGCAGCATGGAGAGCGACTGGTGCGCCGAGGCCAGGATGCCGCCAGCGGCCGCTAGATAAAGGACGGCGACCGCCAGGGGCACCACCGGAAGGACATCGGAGGCCAGGGCCAGGGCGGCGCCGGTCGCCGCCAGGCTGATAAGGCCGATGTCGGCGGTGCGGCGCGTCTGGGGCGTCGACGACGCGCGGCGGGCCAGGTGGACGGCGCCCATGGCGAACAGCAGCAACAACAGCCAGAGAGAGATCCACAGCATGGGGCGGGCCGGCAAGGCGAACTGGGTGACGATCCACAGCGGCAGGAAAACCGGCGGCCAGGTGAAGAGCCATTGCAAGCGTGTCTTGAAGCCGTCGTTGTCCAGGACGATTGCGGCCCACCAGACAAGAGCCGCACTGATCGGGCCGATGCTGATGATCAGAACCCCCGTGGTCGCGTCGGACAGGCCTGGAGGGACGAGGGCGGCCACAAGCGCAAGACCGGCCGCCGCGACGGCCCAGCCGCAGGAAATCCAGAAGTCGGAGCTCCGCCCGGACTGCGATAGTCTCCAGCGCGGCAGAATGAGGAGGTAATGGCCGGCCAGAACGGAAAGGAGGCCGCCGATCAGGCCGCCGGCAATCATGATTAGGGGAGGCACGGTCGAACGCCCAGCTCCATTCTGCACCGCAGCGATGAGGGCGCAGACCGCGACCGGTATGATGACCACGGCCAGGCTGGAAAGGCCGAAACGCGGTCGCGACAGGTGTTCGCGCCACCAGGCGATGGAGTCGGGGTTCAGATAGTTGAGGACGTAAGGCGTCTCGTAGTCGATCCGGGCCAGAAGATCGCCGATCTGCTTGCGGAAATCTGGGCTGAAGCGGGCCGCCACGCGATCCTTGAGCCTGATGGGCGCGGCCAGGGCGACGAAGGAGGCGTGGGCCGGGTGGCCGGGACTTCTCAGGCGCTTGAGCGTGTCCAGATCCTCGCGATGTTGAAGCGCGCCGAGCCCTGGGCTCCAATGTTCGCCGACCGGGCGGCGATCCCAGCCGAAGAAGGCCACAGTCGGTTCGACCAGGACGGCGAAGGCGGGGCTGCGCTGGGCCGCGAGTTGTCCCAGCCAGTGTTCCGTCGACTGGTGGGTGTCCAAGGCGCCGAGGGCGCGCGAATGGAAGACCTCGATCAGGGCGTTGAGGATCAATTCCTCGTCGAAGGTCGGGCGATTCAGGGCGGCCAACAAGGCGTCGCAGCGTCGTTGATGCTCGGCGCGGTCCGCCTGATCGCGCGCTATTTCGCCTGCCAGAACATCATCCGCCGCAATGGCGTCCAAGGGCGTTGCGTCCCTGTCCGCCGGCTGGTCCTCATCGACGGGCTGAGGGAGATCGGCGGCAGGCACGGCGCCTGACGCCGCCTCGGGCGCCGCGCTTTGTGCGCCTTGCCAGGCGGCCTGCCGGGCCCGGTGCAGCGCCTGCTCGTAGGCGTCCCGCAGGGCCTGAAAGCCTTGGGGGTCGTCCTCGGGATGGACGATCTTTAGCCGGCGCGCATAGGCGCGACGAATCTCACGCTCATCGGTGGACGGCGAAATCGCCAGTTCGCGCCAGATCGAACGGTCTACAGCCACGTGGCGCCCTCGAATTGGTCGAGAACCTGAAGCAGTTCCTTGCGGGCGTGCTCGATCTCGCGCGGGTCCTGTCGCTCCAGAATAAAGCTGAACCGATCCATGTGCTGGCCGATGAACTGCCGCTGATCGCCCAGAGAGTCCTCGAAGCAGCGGGCGGCTCGGGCCAGGGCGGCGCGGTTCAGGTCTGCGTCGCGCGGGTGATGCTTCAGTTCGGCGAGTTCGGCTCGACGCCTGGCAAACTCGGGCGCTGTCATAGTCTCTTCGTCCGCGATGATCAGTTCCCGCCGTTCGCCCGTTGCGGGGACATGGACGTCCACTTCGAGCAGGCCATTGATGTCGTAGGAAAAGCGCACTTCCACCGCGATTTCGCCGGCCTTGCCGGAAGGCACTGCAATTTCCACCTCGCCTAGGCGGATGTTGTCCACAACGGCGCGGGACTCCCCCTGATAGATCGGCAATTTCACGAACTTCTGGTTCGCCTCCATGGTCGAATAGATCTGGACGCGGCTGGCTGGGATGACGGTGTTCCGTTCGATGATCGGCGAGAACACGCCGCCGCGGATCATGTTGCCCGGCCCGCGCTCGCTGACCTCTACGCCCAAGGTGTAGGGGCAGACGTCGGTCAGGACGACTTCCTTAAGGGCGACGTCTCGGGCCTTAAGGCCAGCCTGGACGGCGGCGCCAAGGGCGACGGCCTGATCCGGATCAACGGCGTTGGAGGGGAAACGGCCGAACATCTTGGTCACGGCGCGGCGAACGAGAGGCATGCGTGTCGCCCCGCCGACCATGACGATCTCCTTCAACTGACCCGCGTGCAGACCGGAATCGCGTAGCGCGCGTAGTACGGGATCGCGCATTCTGGTCACCAGACCAGAACACAGGGTGTCGAAACGATCGGCAGTGAAGAGATGTTCGAACACCTGGTCCTTCCAGGTCACCGACATGACGACCTCGGCGCTGTCGGTCAGGCCGCGTCGCGCCCGCTCGGCCGCCGCACGGATGCGTTCGCGCAGAACGGGATCAGCCCTGTCCTTGGTCGAAATGAGATCACCGATCGTCTTGCCGAAGTCCTCGATGAGCACCTGATTGAAGTCCTCGCCTCCCAGGCGATTGTCGCCAGTGGAGGCGCGCACCTCGATCACGGCCTCGAAGATTTCCAGAACGGAGACGTCGAAGGTGCCGCCGCCGAGGTCGAAGACCAGGAATAGGCTCTGGTCATCCAATTCATGGATGCCATAGGCGAGGGCGGCCGCGGTGGGCTCGTTCAGCAAGCGCTCGACCTTGAGCCCCGCCAGTTCGCCTGCGCGACGCGTGGCCTTTCGCTGCTTGTCATTGAAGTAGGCTGGCACGGTGATGACCGCCTCGGTCACCGGCTGCCCCAAGAAAATCTGGGCGTCTTCGACTAGGCGGCGCAGGACCAGGGCCGATAGTTCCTCCGGCGAAAAGCCTCTTTGGCCCAAGCGCGTGAAGCGGTTGGAGCCCATGTAACGTTTGAATGCGGTCGCCGTTAGGGACGGATGGGTCGATTGTCGTTCCCGAGCCCCGAGACCAACAAGGATTTCGCCCGTTGCCTCATCCAGGCTGACCGCAGAGGGAGTCAGGAGATGACCTAGACTGTTGGGGATCAGTTCCGCCTTGCCGTCACGCCATATAGCGACCGCGCTGTTGGTCGTCCCCAAGTCAATGCCGATGATCACGCGTAACCCCCGATTACTGCAACGCTTCTCTGTAGTGGTCAGATCCTTCGGGCATCAAGTCGAAGATTGATGGGCGGTGGATTTTCATTTTGGCACGTACCGTCCGGTTGGTATGTAGTGGCTATGAGCACCATCACACGCCGACGCGCCCCCGAAGACACTCGGGCCCAGATCATCGAAAAGGCGCTGGAGGTGGCGGCCGAACTGGGGGCGTCTGGTTTTACGCTGGATGCGGTGGCGGCGCGGACGACGGTCAGCAAGGGGGCGCTGCTGCATCATTTTCCGACCAAGATCGCCCTGTTGGAGGGGATGATCGACCATTTGGGGCAGATGCACACCGACGGCATTCTGGCTGAGGCGGCGCGGGACCCGGAGCCCTATGGCCGCAGTGCGCGGGCCTATCTGCGGGCGACGGTTACGGAGCCGGTGACGCCGCAGGACGTCAGCATCGGCCGGGTGGTGATGGCCGCCTGCGCCATCGAGCCGGCCCTGGCCCAGCGCTGGCGGACCTGGATCGACCGGGTGAAGGTGGATGATCCCAGCGATCCGGTCGGGGCGGACGACGCCTTGATGTTGCGGCTTTTGGCCGATGGACTGTGGGTGTCAGACCTGTTCGGGGTGCATGACGTGTCGCCCGAGCAGCGGCAGGCGCTGCTGTCGCTGTTGACGCCCGGCCATCCTATCAGGGCTAACGAGGCATGAGCCCCCTTACCTGGGGCGCGCTGCTGGGCGCCATCGGGCTGGAGGTCGTGGGGACGACCTTGTTGCAGCAAAGCCAGCAGTTCAGCCGGCCCTGGCCGACGGCGGGGATGGCGATCTGTTACGGCCTGGCCTTCTATTTGCTGTCGGTCGCGCTGAAACAGATGCCGGTGGGGATCGCCTATGCGATCTGGAGCGGGCTGGGGGTGGTGGCGATCTCGGTGATCGGGGCGTTGGCCTTCCGCCAGAGGCTGGATCTGCCGGCAGTGACGGGGCTGGCGATGATCGTCGGCGGGGTCGTGGTGATCAATCTGTTTTCAAAGACCATTGTTCACTGAATCATGGTTAGAATGCGTTAAGTTTTAAAGCCTTAGGTGTTGCGGCATCTTCGGCTTCGCCCTCCCTCCCTCTGGCGCGCCAAGATGGGCGAGGTGGGGATCTCAGATGAGCGATGTGGGCGCGGCCGCCAGGCCGGAGCGTATTCTCGAGTTGTCCGAGCGGCTGAACCTCGTGGCGGGCGAGAAGATCGGGGAGATCGCCTCGGTCAACCGAGCCGCCAAGATGCTGGTGGTCAACGCCCAGGTAGTGGCGGCGCGCAGCGGGGATGCGGGGCGCAGTTTCATGGTCGTGGCCGAAGAGTTCAAGCGGATTTCGGGCCAGATCGACGATGTGGCCGGGGCGCTGGAACAGCAGGTGCGGGGCGATCTGACGGAACTGTCGGCTATCGGCGGGGCGATCCTGGGTCAGCTGCGGGGGCAGAGACTGGCGGACCTGGCGCTGAACGCCATCGAGATCATCGACCGGAACCTGTATGAGCGGACCTGCGACGTTCGCTGGTGGGCGACGGACAGCGCGGTAGTGGACTGCGTCGCCGAACCCGACGCGGCCGAGGCCGAGCACGCCAGCCAGAGGCTGAAGGTCATTCTGGACGCCTATACCGTTTATCTGGACCTTTGGATCTGCGACCGGAACGGCGTGGTCGTGGCCAATGGACGGCCGGATCGCTATGGGGTCCAGGGGCAGTCGGCGCGGGACATGTCCTGGTTCCGCGACGCCATGGCGACGAAGTCGGGCGATGATTTCGCGGTGGCGGACATCGCGCGGCTGGAGGCGCTGAACGGGGCGCCCGTGGCGACCTACGCCACCGCCATCCGCAAGGGCGGCCTGGCGAACGGGGCCGTGATTGGGGTGTTGGGCATCCATTTCGACTGGCAGAGCCAGGCGCAGACGGTGGTGGACGGGGTGCGGCTGACGCCCGAGGAGCGGGCCCGGACGCGGGTGCTGTTGCTGGACCAGAAGCACCGGGTGCTGGCGGCCTCCGACGGAGTCGGAGTCTTGAGCGAGACGGTGAAACTGGATGTCGGCGCGGGCGCCATGGGCAGCTATTCCAAGGGCGACCGGACCGTCGGCTATGCCCGCACGCCCGGATACGAGACCTATGAGGGCCTGGGATGGTATGGGTGTCTGGTTCAGGACGCGGCCGCCATCTGATGGCCGCATCCGTCGACTAGGTGCGCCGTCCCATGCTTTCCGTTCCGTCCTCCGTTCCGCCCTATTGGGAAACCAAGACCCTGGCCGAGATGTCTCCGGCCGAATGGGAGGGGCTGTGCGACGGGTGCGGCCTGTGCTGCGTGATCCGGTTCGAGGACGAGGATTCGGGCGAGGTGATCCCGACGCGTGTTCACTGCAAGCTGTTTGATTCCCAGGCTTGCTCCTGCTCGGACTATGTAAATCGCAAGGCCCAGGTCCCAGATTGCATCAAGCTGACGCCGCACAATATCGAGGCGCTGCAATGGATGCCCAAGTCCTGCGCCTATCGCCGGCTGCACGAGGGGCGGCCGCTGGCGGCCTGGCATCCGCTGATCTCGGGCGATCCGGAGACGGTGCATACGGCTGGGGTGTCGGTGCGCGGCCAGACGATCTCGGAACTGTCGCTGGCCGAGCCTGAGGACGCGCTGGATTTCGAGGCGCCCGAGTGGGCGGTCGAGCGAGGCTGACGGCCGCGGCCTGATAGGTTCGCGGCGGCTTCTATTACAATGACGCTGGTCTGAATTGTTGGACTTCAAAGGCTTGTGCTTTTGTCGCGGCTGTTTGCGCGCCTGAGGACGCTGTTGCGGTACTGTTTGGGCATGGCGGGAAATAGCGATGAGCCGGGCGGGTGATCCCATCCGATCTCGTGCGCGGCCCGTTCCTCCGGTGGGAGGTGATCCACTACATCCAGGAGAGAGACATGCCGGCCATAGCGGAGCGGGACGGGTTGCTGAATCATGGGCGGGACGCCAGCGGGCCGGGGCGGCGCGCGGCGGTGGTGACGCCCAGCGATACGGACGATCTGACGACCTACGCCAAGGCGCTGTATGTCGGGGCGGCGGGGAATGTGCGGGTGCTGACGGTCGGGGGCGAGGACGGGGAGGCCGTGACCTTCGTCAATCATCCGGTGGGGTGGTTGCCTGTGCAGGTGCGGCGGGTTCTGGCCACGGGGACGACGGCGGCCCAGGTCGTGGCGGTGTTCGATTGAGCCTCGCGATCGAGGCGAGGACGGCGGCGCCAGGCGGGATGCTGGCGCCGTCGCGGCTGGGCTTCGATGTGCCCGACCTGCCGCGCTGGTCGGCGGCGGTGCGCGGGATGCTGGCGGGGGTGGGGGACGCGCGGCTGCTGGTCGTCAGCGACAGCGTGGCCCAGGGGTTCGGCGGCGTGCCGGGCGGGTGGACGCCGGATGGGCGAGGCGCGGCTTGGCCGAAGCGGCTGGCGGATCTGATGCGCGCGGGCGGGCTGCCGGCCTCGGCGGCGTCGCTGGTCGGGGCGGGGGCGGGCGATCTGGCGACGGGAGGATACGGCGCCTATGATCCGCGCGTCAGCCTGGGGAACGGGTGGAGCGTCACGACCCTGGCCAGCCTGGGCGGGCGGCTGTTCACCACGCCGGACTGGGGAACCGAGACCTGGGCGTTCCAGCCGGACGGGCCGGTGGACCGGTTCGACCTCTATGCGGTGTGCAACACGGCCCTGGGCGTGATCGCGGTCGAGACCGACGGCGTGGTGCGGGCGACCATTGACACGCTGAAGGCGCCGGGGCTGGAGCGGCATACGGTCCGTTTCCCCGAGACGACGGGGCCGATTTCGGTGCGGCGGGCGTCGGGAGGCGCGGTCTTCATCGCCGGGGGCGTGGCGTGGACATCCGAGCTGCGGCGGGTGCAGGTGATCAACGCCGGCTGGGGCGGATCGCGCGTGGCGGACTGGACCACGACGGACCAGGCGTACCGGGCCTATGGGGCGTTGCCGGCGGCGGGGGCGGATCTGACGGTGATCTGCCTGACGATCAATGACTGGAACAATGGGACGGCGGTCGCGGCCTATCAGGCCAATCTGGGGCTGCTGGTGGAGCGGGCCCTGATCAGTGGCGATGTGCTGATGATGGCGGGGACGCCGTCGGACCCGGCCCAGGGCAAGGCGAGCTACGCCACGCAGCAGGCCATTGCGGCGGCGGCCGTGGCGGTGGCGGCGGAGAAGGGATTGGCGGCGCCCATCGACGGGGCGGCCCTGTTCGGCGGGACGTTTGCGCCGGGCCTGATGTTCGATTCGGTCCATCCCAATGCGGCGGGCCAGGCGCGGATCGCACAGGCGGTGCGGGCGCGAGTAATGATCTGAGGTTGGGTCTGGTTCGCGCTGGTGTTATCCGTGACGGATGGGGCGAAGGTTCGACGACATCCAGGTGTTGCGGTTCGTGGCGGCCACAGGGGTGGTGGTCGCCCATGCGGTCGATCTGAGCGCGGGGCGGCTGGGTCTAGAGACTGTGCTGGCAGGCGGGACGGTGGAGGATTTCGGGGCGGCGGGGGTCGATCTGTTTTTTGTGATCAGCGGCTTCATCATCGCCACGACGACGCGGGGCCAGACGGGACTGCGGGCTGCGGGGGATTTCCTGTGGCGGCGGTTCCGGCGGGTGGCCCCCCTCTATTGGCTGTTGTCCTTGCCGATCCTGTTCGGGATGGCGCGGGGCGGGACGCTGACGCCCGATGTGGCCGCGGCGACCTTTCTGTTCTGGCCGTTCAGTGGACTGGTAATGACGTTCCCGGCCCTGGGGGCGGGGTGGACCCTGTGTTTCGAGATGCTGTTCTACGCCGGGTTCGGCCTGGCGATTGCGGGGGGCGGACGGGCCGGATGGGGGCTGGCGGGCGGCGCCGTGGTGGCGGTGGTCGCGGGGCTGGCGGTGGCGACGCCGGTGCTGAGGTTCGTCGGGTCGCCGATGGTGCTGGAGTTCCTGATCGGGGTGGGGATCGCGCGCTGGGGGCGCGGCCTGCCGAGGGTATGGGGGCCGGTCGCGGTAGGGCTGGGCCTGGTCGGGTTCGGGCTGTCGCTGGGGTTTGGATATGGCGAGATCGACGGCGAGGCGGCGCTGAACCAGCCCCTGATCGGGCTGGCGCGGGTGGCGATCTGGGGATTGCCGGCGGGGTTGGTGGTGCTGGGGGCGGTCGTGGGGGAGACGCGGCGGGGGCCAGTCTGGCGCGGGCTGATCTTCATGGGGGAGGCTTCGTATGCGGTTTATCTGGTCCATGTGTTGGTGATCCGGGGGCTGGGTCGGGTGTTCGAGGCGGGCGCGGTCCTGCCGGGGGATGGGGTGGTGGTGCTGACCGTCGGCCTCAGTCTGGCGGCGGGGGCGGGGGTGCATGTGTGGGTCGAGCGGCCGATGTTGCGATGGATGGCGAAGCCACATCTCTCACTCCCCTTCATGGGGAGGGGCGATCGCGAAGCGATCGGGGTGGGGTCCGACAGGACGCGGTTGAAAGACGTTGAGGCTGACGGCGGAGCGCCGGATCGCACGGCCCCACCCGGGCTCGGCTGACGCCACGCCGTCCCTCCCCATGAAGGGGAGGGAGAATTCTTCCAGGAGATTTTGATGGTTTCGATCCGGTGGCCGTTCGGCCAGGCGGGGCGCGTGGGTGCGCCGGAAGAGAAGGCCAGTCGGGCGGCGGTGCTGCTGTCGGGCGTCGGGCGGGCGCGGTGGACGCCCAATGACTACGCCAGTCTGGCGCGCGAGGGGTATCAGAAGAATGCGGTTGCCTATCGCTGTATCCGGATGATCGCGGAGGCGGCGGCCTCGGCGCCCTTTGCGGTGTTTGTGGAGGGGGTGCGGGACGAGGCCCATCCGCTGGCGCGGCTGATCCGCCGGCCCAATCCCGAACAGTCGGGGGCGGAGCTGATGGAGGCGGTCTATGGGGCGCTTCAGGTGTCGGGCAACGCCTGGGTCGAGGCGGTCGGGGACGAGGTTCCCGAAGAGCTGTGGGCGCTGAGGTCCGACCGGGTGAAGGTGGTTCCCGGCCGGTCGGGCTGGCCCGAGGCGTGGGAGTATTGCGTCGACGGACGGTCGATGCGGATCGGGCGGGCGGCGGACGGCTGGGGGCCGGTGATGCAGCTGAAGCTGTGGCACCCGCTGGACGACTGGTACGGACTGTCGCCGATGGAGGCGGCGGCGCAGGGGGTGGATGCGCACAATGCGGCGGGGGCCTGGAACAAGGCCCTGCTGGACAATGCGGCGCGGCCGTCGGGGGCGCTGGTCTATGGGGCGCAGAAGGGCGAGCGGCTGACGGATGGTCAGTTCGAGGCGCTGAAGGCGCAGCTGTCGTCCGCATACGCCGGGGCGGAGAACGCCGGGCGGCCGATCCTGCTGGAAGGCGGGATGGACTGGAAGCCGCTGAGCCTGACCCCGGCCGAGATGGATTTCACCGCCGGCAAACATGCGGCGGCGCGCGAGATCGCCCTGGCCTTCGGGGTGCCGTCGCAGTTGCTGGGGATACCGGGGGACGCCACCTACGCCAACTATCGCGAGGCCAACACCGCCTTCTGGCGACAGACGATCGCGCCCCTGGTGCGCAAGGCGGCCGGGGCGATGACGGGGTGGCTGGAGGGGCGGTTCCCCGGCTGCGAGGTGCGGGCCGACCTGGAGGCCGTGCCGGCGCTGCAGCCTGAGCGGGACGCCTTGTGGGCGCGGCTGGAGGCGGCGAGCTTCCTGACGGATGAGGAGAGACGGCGGATGGCGGGAGTGGAAGGATGAGCGATGCGGTGAAGAAGGCGGTGGCGGCGTTGATTGTCGCGCTGGCGGTTCAGACGGTCGGGGGGCTGGTCTGGGCCGGGGGCGCGGCGGCGCGGATCGCGACCTTGGAACAGCGGGTCGGGGAGCAGAGGCTGGTGGCCGAACGGCTGGCGCGGCTGGAGACGCAGGGGGAGGCGACGGCGGCGGCGGTGGAGAGGATCGAGCGGAGGCTGGAGGGGCGATGAGGGCGTCGAATGATCCCTTCTCCCCTTGCGGGTCGGATGAGGGGTTGGCCGGTCATGGATGGAAGGGCTGGTTTGACCCCTCGCCCGACCGCGCCAGGACGACGGCTGCGCCGCCGTGCGCGGTCTCCCTCTCCCGCAAGGGGAGAGGGGAAGTGGTGATCCAGGGCTACGCCTCCCTGTGGGGCGTGGCGGATCTGAACGGGGATGTGGTCCAAGCGGGGGCGTTCGCCGAGAGCCTGGCGCGGACAGGCGCGCAGGGGGTGCGGATGCTGAACCAGCATGACGCGCGGGCGCCGGTCGGGGTCTGGGACGAGATCGTCGAGGACAAGCGCGGCCTGTTCGTGCGGGGCCGGATCGAGGACTGGTCGGCTGAAGCCCGCTTCGCCGCCGCCCTGAGCCGGGCGGGGGTCATGGACGGGTTGTCGATCGGATACCGGACGGCGCGGGCGCGGATGCAGGGGCGGCTGCGGGTGCTGAGCGGGGTGGAGCTGTGGGAGGTGTCGCTGGTGACCTTTCCGGCCCTCAAAGATGCGCGGTTTTCGGTTTCCGTTTGACTGTCGAAAGCAGCCCCCCGATCGATATGAACAGTAGCGCCAAGGCCATGGCGCCAAGAGTCATCTCGACGGCGTCGTCAACGGCCAGGGTCTGATGCCAAGAACCGTTCGTCCGGGCCAAGAGTGCGAGTTGGCCTATCAAAGCCGCCACGTAAGCGAAGCTCGCAGAAGCCGACGCAAACAACATCGAGCGCAAACGATTGGCGGGGAAGCGTCGGCCCAGCCACCATCCTGAAGCCGATGCCAGTATGGGCAAGAGAAGCGGTGTGATCAGGAAGTTGATCATGCCCAAGACGAGGCCGAGCAGATGGGGCAGCACGCCCAAACTGACCCCGACTGCGATTGCGGCGACAGTCCCGCCTTGGCGAGCGGCTTGTTGATTTTCGCTTGCGATCATAGTCCGGATCCTAGCCAATCAGCACTGGCGCCGCAAACGAGGCGCGTCGCTGTGCAAATGCTGAGAACGGTCGTGACCTTTCCCATGCTGCCGGAGGCGAGGTTCAGCCTCGTCTGAAGAGGTCGGCGCCGGCCGGCGATTTTTTTTCCAACGGAGACATCATGAAAGAGACCAAACAGGCTTCGGGCTCGCCCGAAGCGCACGGCGCCGTGCGCGAGATGATGGCGGCGTTCGAGGCGTTCAAAGGGGCGAACGACGTCCGGCTGGGCGAGATCGAGAAGAAGGCGGTGGCCGATGTGCTGCTGGAGGAGAAGGTGGCGAGGATCGACCAGGCGGTGGCGGCGGCGCAGGCGCGGCTGGATCGGGTGATGAGCCAGAATAGGCGTCCGGCTATCGGCGGCGAGCCCGCCGAGCCGGCGTCGGCGCCAGAAGCCAAAGCGGCTTGGGACGGCTATCTGAAGACGGGCCAATCTGGCGCGCTGGAGGTCAAGGCGGGGTTGTCGGGCGGGGCGACCTCGGGCGGCTATGTCGTGCCGTATGAGACCGAGCGGGCCATCGAGCGGCGGCTGATGGCGGCCTCGCCGATGCGCGAGATCGCCACGGTGCGGACGGTGGCGGCCGGAGTGTTCAGAAAGCCGGTGTCGACGGCGGGCGTGGCCTGCGGCTGGGTGGCGGAGACGGCCGCGCGGCCGGAGACGGACCCGGCGACCTTAGCCCTGCTGGAGTTCCCCTCGGCCGATCTGTACGCCAATCCGGCGGCGACCCAGGCTCTGTTGGACGACGCCATGGTCGATCTGGACGAATGGCTGGCGGCCGAAGTCGAGGACGCCTTTGCGGCCCAGGAGACCCAGGCCTTCGTCAACGGCGACGGTGTGAACAAGCCCAAGGGCTTCCTGACCTATCCGACGGTGGCGGACGCCGGCCAGACCTGGGGTCAGATCGGCTATGTGGCCTCGGGCGCGGCGGGTGGGTTCGCACCGATCAGTCCGGCGGATCGTCTGATCGACCTGGTCTATGCGCCCAAGGCCCAGTACCGGCCGAACGGGCGGTTCGTGATGAACCGCAAAACGGTCTCGGCCGTGCGCAAGTTCAAGGACGCGGACGGCAACTATATCTGGCAGCCGGCGACGCGACTGGGCGAGACGGCGTCGCTGCTGGGTTATCCGGTCACTGAGATCGAGACCATGCCGGACGTGGCGGCCAACAGCCTGTCCATCGCCTTCGGAGACTTCCAGCGGGGGTATCTGATCGTGGATCGGGCGGGGGTGCGGGTGCTGAGAGACCCCTATTCGGCCAAGCCCTATGTGCTGTTCTACACGACCAAGCGCGTCGGCGGCGGGGTGCAGAACTTCGACGCGGTGAAGGTGATGAAGTTCGCGGCCGCCTGACGGCGGCAGTGACGAGTGGCGAGTGGCGAGTGGCGAGAGCCGCTCGCCCATTCGTTCGATGACAAACGGCGACGTGCGGCATGGATGGGGCGATGCTCGCCACTCGTCACACGCCACTCGCCACTTCCGAGCAAAGCGAGGTGAAACATGGCGCAGCCGGTGACGGTGGCGGAGGCGAAGCTGTTTCTGCGGGTCGAGCATGAGGCCGAGGACGGGCTGATCCAGACCCTGATCGCGGCGGCCCAGGCGCGGGTGGAGGGGGATGTGGGGGTGAGCCTTACCTCCACCTCGCCGGCGGGATTGAGGCTGGCGATCCTGATGCTGGTGCTGCGGGCCTATGAGCGGGGAGACGACGCGGGTGTTCCGCCGATCGACGAATGGGTGGCGTCCTATCGGGTGGTGCGGCTGTGAGGACCTTGGCGGGGCTGTTCCGGACGGTGGAGGCGGAGACGCTCTATGGCGGGCGGAGCGTGACGTTCGAGGCGGTTGGGTCGGCTTGGCTGAAATGCGGGGCGCGGCGGCGGGTCGAGCGAGGTGAAGGGGATCAGCGGCGGACGCTGGAGACCCTGAGCGCCGAGGCGCGAGCTGATGAAAGGCTGGCGGTCGGCCGGGTTCTGCGGTTCGGCGGGGCGGATTGGGACCTGGTTTCAGTGGAGGCGCTGCGGCCTGGGCGGGTCAAGCTGGGCCTGGAGCGGGTGCGATGAGGGATCACGAAAGCGCGCTGCAGAAGGCGGTTCTGGCGGCGCTGAAGGCGGATGCGGCGGTGGCGGCCCTCGTGGGTGCGCGAGTGTTCGATCAGGCGCCGGAGGGAGCGGCTTGCCCCTATCTGACGTTCGGCCGGTCCGAGAGCCGGCCGGTGGCGGCAGACGGGGGCGGGGTGGAGCAAAGGCTGACACTGACGGGCGTGTCGCGGTTCGCGGGATCGGAAGAGGCCAAGGCCGTGGCGGCGGCGGTGCGGGCGTGCCTGCACGAGGCCGTGCTGGAAGCGGACGGGGTTCGGACGGCGACGCTGAGGGCGAACTTCGCCGACGTGTTCCGGGCCGGGGATGGGCGTCGGACCTATGCCGTGGTGCGGCTGAGGGCGGTGACAGAGGACGGGGGAGAAGACGGATGACCGCACAGGCGGGCAAGGACATGCTGCTGAAGATCGAGGGCGCGGCGGGCGTCTTTACGACAGTGGCGGGGTTGAGGGCGCGGACGATCTCGCTGAATGCGCGGACGGTGGATGCGACCGACGGCGACAGTGCCGGCCGGTGGCGCGAGCTGCTGGCGGGGGCGGGGGTCAAGTCGGCGGCTGTGTCGGGGCAGGGGATCTTCCGCGATGCGACGTCGGACGCCCTGGTGCGTGAGGCCTTCTTCGATCAGGCGGCGAAACGCTGGCGGCTGGTGGTGCCGGACTTCGGCGTGCTGGAGGGACCGTTCCTGGTGGCGGCGCTGGAGTACGCCGGTGAGCACGAGGGGGAGGCGACGTTTGCGCTGAGCCTGGCCAGCGCGGGCGAGATCGGGTTTTCGGCTACATGAGCGGCTGGGACTGGCCCCCCTCGGGCCGCGGGGCCCTCTCCCCCCAAGGGGGGGAGATTGGGGCGCGGGGCGAGGCGGGCGTGGTTTTGGGCGGAGTGCGGCGTCGGGTGTGTCTGACGCTGGGGGCGCTGGCGGAAATCGAGACCGGGCTAGCGGTCGAGGGGCTGGCGGCGGTGGCGGACCGGATGAAGGCTCTGTCGGCGCGGGACCTGATGGTGGTGCTGGCGGCGGTGCTGCGCGGTGGCGGCGAAGGCGCACCTGAGGTGGACGCCGTCGAGCCGTGCGAGGCGGCGCGGGCGGTGGCGGCGGCGTTCGAGGCGGCGGCGCGGTGACGGCGGAACATACGCCCCAATTGACCCCGTGGGGCGAGATGTTGCGGGCGGCGATGCGGATGGGGGTGACGCCCGAGGCTTTCTGGCGGCTGTCGCTGAAGGAGTGGCGGATGCTGACCGAGACGCCGCGCGCGACGGCGCCGATGGGACGCGCGGGCCTGGCGAAACTGATGGAGGACTGGCCGGATGAGGGATGAGTTCGGGCGGGGCGGGATCGACGATGTGCCGCAGAAGGCCGCCGAGGCGGGGGCGGCGCTGGAGGCGCTGAAGGGGCCGGCCGAGGATGCCGCCAACGCCATCGAAGCGGCGTTCGGCAGGGCGGGCGACAGTCTGACCCGGTCACTGGCGCGGGCGGCGGCGGACGGGGAGGTGTCGCTTTCGGAGCTGGCGAAGGCGGTGCTGAATGCGGTGAACGCGGCCGCAGGATCCGGCGGTTCAGGAGGCGAGCTGAGTGCGGCGATCCAGGCGGCGGTGTCGAGCTTCAGCGGGGCGCGGGCCGACGGAGGGACGGTCTTGGGCGGCGGGGCCTATCTGGTCGGGGAACGCGGGCCGGAGGTGTTTCGGCCTGCAACTGGTGGCGAGATCGGGCCAGCGGCGGGCGGCGGGGTCACGGTCAATGTGACGGTGGACGGCGGGGCGGCAGCCCTGCTGCGGTCCGAGGCCCAGGTGGCCCAGATGCTGGCGCGGGCGGTCAGCCTGGGCGCGAGACGGATGTAGAGTGGAGAGGCGAGTGGCGGCGAAGAACGCCGACCACTCGCCCTCGCGTTGGGCTTATTCGCCCTTGGGGTTCGGGCCGAAGCTGTTGTCGCCCTTCTGGCCTTCAACGAGACCGATCCACAGCAGGAAGATCAGGGGAACGACGGCCGAAAGCAGGAAGGCGATCATGCCGGGGCCGATCAGGGCCAGGAGGGCGGCCGGGTCTTCGTCGAAGTCGTAGTCGGTCATGCCGTTGGCGACGGCGGCCATGCCGACCATGACGATCCCGACTATGAAGAAGACAATGGATGAGACCCACGGAATGGCGATCAGCCAGCCGGTCTTGCCCATGTCGTGCAGACGTTTCACCGAGATCGCCAGGTTGGGCCAGATCAAGGCAAGTGAGATCAGGCCGCCGATGATCGGCAGCCAGCTGGCGACAACGCCGACGCCCAAAAGGACCAGCCAGCCGATCCAGAAATGGCTCCGGCGGGTGCGACCCTCGAACGACAGGAACAGCTTCTGCCAGTCGAAGCCGGCGACGGTGGTGTCGGTCGAGGCGGACAGGCCGCCGGCGACGCCGACGGTGGAGGGGCCGCCGGCCAGGATGAGGATCTGGGTCGCCTCTGCGCCCTCCGGCACGAAGTCGACGCGAACGCCGGCGGCGGGAACGGCCGGCGACTGAAGCCCGGATGAGATGAAGCTGTAGCGCACGCCGTCGTCGCCGCTGATCAGGCCGGTTCCGGCCGTGGTGTCGTAGCTGAGGATTTCGCCGCGCAAGTCTTCGCTCCCGTCTTGATACGGCCGTGGCGGCCGCAGTGCCGCGAGCATGGACGAGCGGCGCATTGCGAACAAGTAAAACAGAGGACAGGTTTGGATGGACTTCCATGAAGTGCGCCTGCCCGCGCGGCTGGCCTTCGGTTCGACCGGAGGAGTGGAGCGGCGGACGGAGATCGCGACGCTGGCGTCCGGGTTTGAGCGACGGTCGACGCCGTGGGCCCTGGGGCGGCGACGGTATCTGATCGGGGCGAACCTGAGGTCGCTGGACGACATGGCCGAGCTGATCGCCTTTTTCGAGGGGCGGCTGGGGCGGCTGCACGGGTTTCGGTTCAAGGACTTCGCCGACTTCAAGTCGTGCCCGCCGAGCGGGACGGTGTCGGCGGAGGATCAGGTGCTGGGCGTGGGCGACGGAACGCGGACGGCGTTCCAACTGATCAAGGCCTACGGCGACGTGGAACGGCCGATTTCCAAACCGGTCGAGGGATCGGTTCGGGTTGCTGTTGGGGGCGTCGAAATCTCGGGCTTTGCGGCGGATGCGGCGACAGGGGCTGTGAGGCTGGCGGTCGCGCCGCCGACCGGGGCGGTGGTGACGGCCGGCTTCCTGTTCGACACGCCCGTGCGGTTCGACACGGACCGGATCGAGACAACGCTGGAGAGTTTCGACGCCGGGCGGATGGCGGCGGTTCCGCTGATCGAGGTTCGGGTCTGATCATGAGAGACGTACCGGACGAAATGGCCGCCCGCATCGAGAGCGCGGCGGCGCGGCTTTGTCATGTCTGGCGGCTGGAGCGGGTCGACGGGACGGTGACGGGGTTCACCGATCATGACCGCGACCTAGTGGTGGACGGGGTGATCTGTCGGGCCGGGAGCGGCTGGACCGCCGGGGCGGCGGAGAGCGCGGTGGGTCTGGCGGCGGGCGCGGTTTCATTGGCAGGGGCGTTGGACGACGCGGCGATCAGCGAGGCGGATGTGGCGGCGGGCCTGTTCGACGGGGCGGCGGTGGAGCTGTGGCGGGTGGACTGGTCAGAACCCAGGCTGAAGGTGCGGCTGTGGACCGGGACCCTGGCACGAATACGCCGTGAGGAGGGGCGTTTCGTGGCCGATCTGGAAGGGCCATTGGCGAAGCTGGAGCGGGTGATCGGGCGGACCTATGGGCGGATGTGCGACGCGCGGCTCGGCGACGAGCGCTGCGGGGTCTTGGAGGCGGCGGGGCGGCGGTGTGACAAGCGGTGGGAGACCTGCGTCCGGACGTTCGGCAATGGCGTGAACTTCCGAGGGTTCGCGGATGTCCCGGGAGACGATTTCTTGACGGCCTATCCGGCGGGGAACGCGCGGAACGACGGCGGGAGCCGGCGGTGAGGGGAGAGGTGATCGCCGCCACCCGGTCCTGGCTGGGCACGCCATATCGGCATCAGGCCAGTGTGAAGAACGTGGGGGCGGACTGCCTGGGGTTAGTGCGCGGGGTGTGGCGCGAGGTGGTTGGGGACGAGCTGGAGACGCCGCCGGCCTATTCGGCGGACTGGGCCGAGACCGGCGGGCGCGAGACCCTTCTGGAGGCGGCGGAGCGGTGGCTAAGGCCAGTGCCGGTCGAGGATATGCGGGCGGGTGACGTGCTGGTGTTCCGGATGTCGCCGGGCGCGGCGGCGAAACACTGCGCGATCCTGAGCGATCGCGATGGGCCGGAGCCGAGGATGATCCACGCCTATTGGGGCCGGGCGGTGGTGGAAAGCTGGATGGGCGTCTGGTGGCGTCGGCGTCTGGTGGCGGTGTTCCGGTTCCCGCAGCGTGGTTTGCAGGAGGGTTGAATGGCGCAAGTCGTACTGAGCGCGGTGGGGCAGTCGGTAGGCGGGCCGGTCGGTCGGGTGATCGGGGCGACGATCGGGCGGGCGATCGACAATCGGGTGATCGGATCGCTGTCGCCGGCGCGGCAGGTCGGGCCTAGGCTGGAGGCTCTGAAGGTGCAGGGGACGGCGGAGGGTGCGCCGATGGCCTGTGTCTTCGGACGGGCGCGGGTGACGGGGCAGGTGATCTGGGCGGCCCGGTTTTTGGAAAGCAAGAACAAGGGACAAGCGGGCAAGGGCGGATTGAAGACGGTCGATTATGTCTATTCGCTCAGCTTCGCCGTGGCCCTGTGCGAGGGGGAGATCGACGGCATCGGAAGGGTCTGGGCCGACGGGCGGCTGATGGACCTGAGCGGCGTGGCGATGCGGGTGTATCGCGGGGGCGAGGCACAGACGCCCGACCCGCTGATCGAGGCGGTCGAGGGGGATGCTTCGGCTTACCGAGGCACGGCCTATGTGGTGTTCGAGGACCTGCCATTGGGGCCGTTCGGGGATCGGGTTCCGCAGCTGAGTTTCGAGGTTTTTCGTCGGCCGCGCGGGGCGGAGTCGCGGCTGGAGGATCTGCTGGAAGGCGTGTGCCTGATCCCCGGCGCGGGTGAGTTCGCCCTGGCGACTGAGGCGGTGGTGCGGCGCGAGGGGCTGACGCGGACGACGGCGGAGAACGGCCATAATGGCGAGGGGCGGGCGGACTTGGTGGTGTCGCTGGATCAGCTGCAGGCGCAGTTGCCGAATCTGAAACGGGTCAGTTTGGTGGTGGGGTGGTTTGGGGATGATCTGCGGGCGGGCGCCTGCCGCGTGCGGCCGGGGGTGGAGCGGCGGAGCAAGCCTACCGAGCCGATGATCTGGTCAGTGGCGGGGTTGGAGCGCCACCAGGCCTATGAGGTCAGTCGGGTGGATGGGGCGCCGGCCTATGGAGGGACGCCGTCGGACGGGAGCGTTCGGCAAGCGATCCGGGAGCTGAAGGCGCGGGGGTTGGAGGTGACGTTGTACCCCTTCGTATTCATGGATTGCCCCGGCTATCCGTGGCGGGGACGGGTGGCGGGCGTGGACGGTGCGGGCGCGACGGCGGAGATCGCGGCCCTGTTTGGCGGGGCCGAGGATTGGGGGCTGCGGCGTATGGCGCTGCACTACGCCCGGATCGCCGCCGAGGAGGGCGCCGACGGCCTGCTGATCGGGTCGGAGATGCGGGGCGTGACCTGGACGCGGGATGCGGCTGGGGGCTTTCCGGCGGTCGAACAGTTTCAGCGGTTGGCGGCTGAATGCCGGGTGGTGGTCGGGCCGGAGGTGAAGCTGTCTTACGCGGCCGACTGGAGCGAATATTTCGGGCGGCAGAACGGCGGAGAGGTGGTGTTCCATCTGGACCCGCTATGGGCCGATCCGAACATCGACCATGTGTCAATCGACTGGTATCCGCCGCTGACCGACTGGCGCGAGGGCGACGGCGGCATGGATGCAGCCGTGTTCAGCGGCGCGGCGGACCCGGCCTATCTGGCTGCGGGCGTCGCGGGCGGGGACGGGTTCGACTGGTACTATGCGAATGAGGTGGATCGCGCGGCGCAAGTGCGGACATCCATCGTCGATACGGCGTATGGCGAAGATTGGGTGTTTCGGCCCAAGGATCTGAAATCCTGGTGGTCGAACGCGCACCATGACCGGCCGTTCGGGGTGCGGAGCGCGATGCCGACGGCCTGGGGTCCTGGGATGAAGCCAGTGCGGTTGTCAGAATTCGGCTGTGCGGCGGTGGACCGAGGCGGCAATGCGCCGAACCTTTTCCAGGATCCCAAGAGCAACGAGAGCAGTCTGCCGCCGGGATCGACCGGAGCGCGTGACGACGCGGTGCAGCGGGCGGCGCTGGAGGCGGTGCTGAACCACTATGGTCGGGCCGAGAACAATCCGGTGTCTGCGGTCTATGGCGGGCGGATGCTGGAAGGCGCGGATGCCTGGTGCTGGGACGCGCGGCCTTACCCGGCCTTTCCGGGGCGGGCGGATGTTTGGGCGGATGCAGGGGCTTGGAGGGCCGGGCATTGGCTGAACGGACGGCTGGCGGGCGATGGGCGCGACCTGATCGAAGCTGTGTTGTGGCGCGGGGGACTGGCGGCGGACGAGAAGATTGTCGAGGGAATCGAGGGGCGCGCGGCCGGCTATGTCATCGACCGACCGATGCGGACGCGCGATGCGCTGGAGCCCTTGCTGGCCGCCTTTGACGCCGTAGCGGCCGAACGCGACGGGCGGGTGGCGGTGTTGGGCCGGACCGCCGTTTGCGCCGATCTTAGGCGGGAGGCTCTGGCTTTGCCGGACCAGGGGGCGGCCGAAACAGCCGACCGAGCACTGGAGCCAAGACCCGGTGAGGCGCGGGTGCGCTTTGTCGACGAAGTGGCGGACTATCAGACTGGAGCCGTGACGGTGCGGGCCAACGACGGTGCTGCCAGGACCGGCGGCGGTGTCGATCTGGACCTGCCGTTGGCGTGCGGCGACGGTTTGGCGCGGGCGGCAGCGGTGCGGGCCTTGGAAGAAGCAGGCGTGGAGACGGTCACCCTGGCGCTGGGGCCGCTAGAGGCCTTGCGGGTGGAGCCGGGGGATGTCCTGCGCCCTGAGGGGCGCCAAGGCGATTGGCGGGTAACGCGTGTCACGGCCGATGACGCTCCGTCCGCCGTGCTGGAACCGATTGGAGACAGGCGATCCTACGAGGACCAGGTCGGTGGAGGCGGCAGCGAGACGCCTGCTGTGGTCGGGGCGCCCTTCGTGCGGGTCATGGACCTGCCGCCGCTGATCGGCCGCGAGGACGATGGGCGGCCAGTCGTGGCGGCGGCGGCGGAGCCGTGGCGGACGATGCGGCTGCACGCCGGAGCCTCCACCAATGCTCTGACCGAACGGGCAGACATGGCCGCGCCGGCGACGGTCGGGGTGCTGGTCGATCGGCTGCAGCCTGGGGTGCGTCACCGCTGGGACGAGGTCAACGCGATCATCGTCCGTGTCGAGGGGGCGGCGCCGGGGAGCACGAATGAGACGGCGGTGCTGGGCGGGGCCAATAGGCTGGCGGTCGAGACGCCTTCGGGGTGGGAGGTGGTGCAATATCGATCGGCCGTGCTGGTTGGGCCGGAGATCTGGCGGCTGACGGGTCTGCTGCGCGGGCAGCAGGGAACCGAGGTCGAGATGCGGTCGGGGCCGCGGTCCGGTGCGGTCGTGGTATTTCTGGACGACAGGCTGGCGCGGGCGGAGATCGGGCGGAATGAGCGGGGATTGCCGCTGGTCTGTCGCGTCGGACCTGCGGGGGCTGCGCCGGGAGGGGCGGGGTTCAGCGAGCTCGGCTTCACCTTACACGGGCTTTATGCGCGGCCTTGGTCTCCGGCAGGACTGACGGTCGAGGCTGGGGACGAAGGATTGGCGGTGCGCTGGACACCGCGCGTGCGGCTGTACGGCGACGGCTGGGACGGCGAGCCGACCGCAGTTGATCCCATCCTGTTCCAGGTCCGGGTGCTCAATGCCGATGCGGTGGTGCGGGCGATGGAGGTCGAGGGTACGACCGTTCTTTATTCCGCAGCCGATTTGGCCGCAGACTTTCCGGGCGGGGTGACGCCCACGGCGCGTATCGGCGTAGCGCAATGGGGCGAGGGGTTCGGCTGGGGCGTCGAGGCGGAAATTGGGCTGGTCTGAGCAAATATGCCGGGTTCGGGCCTTTGCGGGGGCGGGGGCATGGCTTAACTGACGGCCTCTCGGTGTTTTCAGTTGGAGCGGCAACGCACGTGGCAGGCGATCCCTATAAGGAACTAGGCGTTTCGAAGGGCGCGAGCGCGGACGAGATCAAGAAGGCGTTCCGCAAACTGGCCAAGGAGCTGCACCCCGACAAGAATCCCGGGGACAAGATCACCGAGGACAAGTTCAAACGGGTGACGGCCGCCTTCGATATCCTGGGCGATGCCGAGAAACGGGCCAAGTACGACGCCGGCCAGCTGGATAACGACGGCAACGAACAGTACCGGGGCTTCGGCGGCGGCGGCCGTGCGGGGGGCGGTCCGTTCGGGCAAGGCGGCTTTTCGGGCGGCGGCGGCCCTGGCGGGCGCGCCAACTTCGAGGGCGTCGATCTGGACGACCTGTTCGGCATGTTCGGCGGCGGCGGGCGTCAGCGCGGCGCGCGGGACTTCACCGCGCGCGGTCAGGATGTGAAGGCGACGCTGGACATCAGTCTGGAAGACGCGATCGCCGGGGCGACCAAGCGAATTCAATTTTCTGATGGACGCACGCTGGATGTGACCATTCCCAAGGGGGCGGCGGATGGCCAGACTATTCGCTTGCGGGGGCAGGGATCGCCCGGACGTGGCGCCGAGAACGGTGACGCCCTGATCGAGCTGAAGATCGAGCCGCACCCCATCTACAAGCGTGACGGCGCGGACCTGACTATGGATCTGCCGGTTTCGGTGCCCGATGCGGTGCTGGGCGCCAAGGTGCGGGTTCCAACGCCCGAGGGCGTGGTGCAGATGACGATTCCGGCCGGCTCCAACTCGGGCAAGCTGTTGCGGTTGAAGGGACGGGGCGCCTTCGCCCAGGGACGGCGCGGGGATCTGCTGGCGCGGCTGGTGGTGACCCTGCCGGACGAGCCGGACGCGGCCCTGGTCAAATTCGCCGAAGACTGGCGCGCCAAGCGGCCGTATACGCCGGGACGTTGAGCCGCGCTCGAGCAGGGGACACCATGATCGCAAAGCCCGATATGAAGCCGGCGCGGCCGTGGTTTTCGGCCGGCCCGACGGCCAAGCGGCCGGGTTACAGCCTGGCGGGCCTGCGGACCGATCTGCTGGGGCGCGGCATTCGCGCGCCGGAAGTGGTGGAGCGGTTCGCGCATGGCCTGCGGCTGACGCGGGCGGTGCTGGAAGTCCCCGACAGCCATGTGCTGCTCTATACGCCGGGCTCCGACACCGGCGCGGTCGAGGCGGCCCTGTGGGGCATGCTTGGCGCTCGGCCGGTGCAGGTGGTGGCGTTCGAGAATTTTGGTCTGACCTGGCTGGCGGACGTGCGGGATCATCTGGGATTGGAACCGGAAGCCCTGACGGCGCCCTGGGGCGAACTGCCGGATCTTAGCCGGGCGGACTGGTCCAAGGACGTGGTGTTTCCATGGAACGGCACGACCTCGGGCGTGCGCGTGCCGGACGCCGCCTGGATCGCCGACGACCGCGAAGGGTTGGCGATCTGCGACGCCACCTCGGCCGCGTTCGCCATGGATCTGCCCTGGGACAAGCTGGATGTGGTGACCTTCAGCTTCCAGAAGGCGCTGGGCGGGGAAGCGGGCATTGGAGTGGTGGCCCTGTCGCCGCGCGCGGTGGCGCGGCTGGATTCCTACCGGCCGGATCGGGCCATTCCCAAGCTGCTGCGGCTGACGGACGGCAAGAGGTTCGACCGGGCGCTGGGCGATGGGGTGGCGATCAACACCTTCTCGATCCTGACCCTCGAGGACTGGATTGACGCGCTGGAGTGGGCGCAAGTGATCGGCGGCTTGCGCGAACTGATCCGGCGGACCGATGCGAATTATGGAGCCTTGGCCGAATGGGTGAAGCGGACCGACTGGATTGATTTCCTGCCCGACCGGCCCGAGATCCGCTCGACCACCTCGGTCTGTCTGAAATTCACCGACCCACGCATCGCCGCTCTGGACGCCAAGGCGCAGAAAGCCTTCGTGATGCGGTTCAAGGCTTTGCTGGAAGGCGAGGCGGCCGTGTTCGACATGGAGCCCCACCGCAATGCGCCGCCGGGACTGAGGCTGTGGTGCGGTTGCACGGTCGAGGTCGCCGATGTGGTCGAGGCGACGCCGTGGCTGGAATGGGCGTTCGAGACGGCCGTGGAGGAACTGTCGTAAAATACGACGGTTCGGGACGACACCGGACGATTCCCCCGCTATAGGCTGCGCCCGCATTCAGACCGTCGCGATGCTGCGGCGCCTGCTGGTTTTGACGCGTTTTCCGAGGAGAACGCTAAGGCGGAGTACGGACTTTGGCGAACGTAGCGGTGGTCGGCGCCCAGTGGGGCGACGAGGGCAAGGGCAAGATCGTGGACTGGCTGTCCAACCGCGCCGACATGGTCGTGCGGTTCCAGGGCGGTCACAATGCGGGCCATACGCTGGTCGTGGATGGCAAGGTCTATAAGCTGGCCCTGCTGCCCTCGGGCGTGGTTCAGGGCAAGCCGTCGATCATCGGCAATGGCGTGGTTGTGGACCCCTGGCACCTGGTGGGTGAGATCTCGAAGATCGAGGCTCAGGGCGTGGCCATCAGCCCCGACATCCTGACCATCGCCGACAACGCCTGTCTGATCCTGCCGATCCATCCGGCGCTGGACGTGGCGCGCGAAGCGGCCGCCAGCGCGCCGGGGGCTAAGATCGGCACGACCGGGCGGGGCATCGGCCCGGCCTATGAGGACAAGGTCGGCCGCCGCGCCATCCGGGTGTGCGACCTGGCCAATGAAGACGACCTGAAGGTCAAGATCGAGCGTCTGCGCTCGCACCATGATCCGCTGCGTGCGGGCCTGGGGCTGGAGCCGATCGACCCGGAGGCGCTGCTGGCGTCGCTGCTGGAGATCGCGCCGAAGATCTTGCCCTATGTGAAGCCGGCCTGGCGCGTGCTGGATCAGGCGCAAAAGGACGGCAAGCGCGTGCTGTTCGAGGGGGCGCAGGGCGCCTTCCTGGACGTCGATCACGGCACCTACCCTTACGTGACCAGTTCGAACACCGTGGCGGGCCAGGCGGCCGCCGGATCGGGCATCGGGCCGCGCGGCGTCGGCTATGTGCTGGGCATCGTGAAGGCCTATACGACCCGCGTCGGTGAAGGCCCGTTCGCCTGCGAGCTGGATGACGAGGTCGGACAGCATCTCGCGACTGTCGGCCGCGAGGTCGGGGTGAATACGGGCCGGGCGCGGCGCTGCGGCTGGTTCGACGCCGTGCTGGTGCGCCAGTCGGTGGCGATCAACGGCATCGACGGAATCGCCCTGACCAAGCTGGACGTGCTGGACGGGTTGAAGACGCTGAAGATCTGCGTCGGCTACAAGGTTGATGGCGAGGTACTCGACTATCTGCCTTCCAGCCTGAAGGCCCAGGCGGCGGCCGAACCCGTATTCGAGGAACTGGAAGGCTGGAGCGAAAGCACCGCCGGGGTCCGCAGCTTCAAGGACATCAATGCCAACGCCATAAAATATGTGCGGCGGATCGAGGAACTGATCGGCGCGCCGGTGGCTCTGCTGTCGACCAGTCCCGAGCGGGATGACACGATCCTGATGCGAGATCCCTTCCAGGGGTGAGACGAAAAGGCGCTTCGATTCAACGGGCCTTAACCAGCAGAAGCTAGGGTTCCGACTGAAACCGGAGCAGAAGCCCTTGTTCACCGCCGACACCAGAACCCTGAGCCGCATCGAGCCCGCAGTGCGCCGGGTCGTGATCGTCGAGCCGAACGTCGCCGCCTCGCGACTTCTGTCCGACATCATGAAGGGCCTGGGCGCGCGCGAGGTTTATGTCGCGGTGAACGAAGAAGGCGCGCTCGAGCTGCTGCGCGATGTAGAGCCGGGAATCATCTTTACCGAACGCGCCGGCGAGGCGCTGAACGGGGAGACCTTGGCGCGGCGGATTCGTCGGTCGAACATGGCGTGCCGCACGGCGCCGATCATTATGATCACCAATGAGGCCACGGCCGCCGCCATCAAGGGCGCGCGCGACGCCGGCGTGCACGAGTTCCTGCGCAAGCCCTATACGATTGGCGACCTGTTCAAACGGGTGGAGAACGTCGCCTTGAAGTCACGGCCCTGGGTGGAGGCCGTCGGCTACGTCGGTCCTGATCGGCGTCGCTTCAACTCTGGCGAATATTCCGGAGCGCGCAAGCGCCGGGCTGACGGCGCCAGCGGCGTCAAGATTGACGTCAAGGATCAGGCCATCCGAATCTTGGCGGCGGCCATAGCCCAGTTTGATCAGGATCCCGCTCAGGCTATCCGGGCGATTCACCAGCAGGCCCAAACTTTAAAGGGCCTGGCGGTCAAGGGCGGTGACGCCAAACTGGCTATTGCAGCCGGCGGGCTGGAAGCCTTCATGGGATCCGGCGCCGTGACCAAGGCGGGGCTGTTGATGCCGATTGACGAACTGTTGGCGACTGCAAGATCGGCTCCTGTAGTCGAGATGGCCCGGGCGTCCTGAGCCGACGTCACCTGAGGCGTCGCCACAGGTGACGTCGGCTTCGGATCAGGCGTCGACGAGGTTGCGCTCTTCAGCGGCGGCGCGCATGGCCTTCTGCAGCTTCTCGAAGGCGCGGACCTCAATCTGGCGGACGCGCTCGCGCGACACGCCGTACTCGCCGGCGAGCTCTTCCAGAGTGACGGGGTCATCCTTCAGGCGGCGCTCGGTCAGAATGTGTTTCTCGCGATCCGTCAGCTCTTCCATGGCCTCTTGAAGGAGGCTCATGCGGATGCCCTTTTCCTCGTCTTCGGCGAGTTGGGTTTCCTGGGAAACGGCCGTATCGTCGGCCAGCCAGTCCTGCCACTCGCTTTCACCGTCGGCGCGCAGCGGCGCGTTCAGCGAGGCGTCGCCGCCGAGGCGGCGGTTCATGTTGGTGACTTCTTCCTCGCTGACGCCCAGCTTGGTGGCGATGGCGGCGAGGTGTTCGGGGTGCAGATCGCCTTCCTCGAAGGCCGAAATCTGGCTCTTGGCCTTACGCAGGTTGAAGAACAGCTTCTTCTGCGCGGCGGTGGTGCCCATCTTCACGAGCGACCAACTGCGCAGGATGTATTCCTGGATCGAGGCGCGAATCCACCACATGGCGTAGGTGGCCAGGCGGAAGCCCTTGTCCGGGTCGAACTTCTTGACGGCCTGCATCAGGCCGACATTGCCCTCGGAAATCACTTCGCCGATCGGCAGGCCGTAGCCGCGATACCCCATGGCGATCTTGGCCACGAGACGAAGGTGCGAGGTCACGAGACGGTGGGCGGCCTCGGGGTCCTGGTGCTCCGACCAACGCTTGGCGAGCATGAACTCCTCGTCCTTGGTCAGCATCGGAAACTTGCGGATTTCCGTCAGATAACGCGACAGGCCTTGTTCAGGCGACATCACCGCGAGCGTACTATTGGCAGCCATATGGTCCCTCCGACCGTCAAACGAGCGGGCTCTTCGTCGTCGGCCACGGCGTGTGCGCCAACGTCTCACCCCTCAACCGGTAAAGTAGCGATGGGTTGCCGCCGTTTTTAGATGCGCAGGTCACACAAAAGCGTGACCGTTACCCCGGCGCCACTCGTGCCGGCTGGCGTCAGATATAGAACTTGGTCAGTTGCTATTCAAGACGCGCCTCTGGCTAGTCGCAGATCAGTCGCCATTCATGGTGACGATTTGCTGGCGGCGCAGTTGGTCAGCGGCGAGCGCGCGCTCTTCCGGAGTCAGATCAGCAGGCCGGCAACGCCGAACGGGAAAACGCGATCCGACGACCGGCTCGTTGCGGCAGACCAATGGCCGTCCGGCACGGCGTTCTTCCGCCGCCGTTCCGTTCGAGCGGGTCGCCGTGGTGGCTTCGGCAGTTTGAACCGGAACGGCAGATGAGTCGGTTGGAAGGGGTAGCGTTGTCGTCTGACCGGAGAGCGCAAGAGCGAATGCGATAATGATCATGGCGTGAAACCTCTTTGTATAATGGTGCTATTTAATATCGTTTTCTGCTCAAAACTGACTTCCGTCGGCCCTCATGTTTTGACCTTGTTGCCGGCGCAACTGATCGGCGGCAAGCGCGCGCTCATCTGGTGTCAAATCGGCAGGCCGGCAGCGCCGGACAGGGAAGCGCGACCCAAGGACAGTCTCATTCCGGCAGATCAAACGGCGCCCGGCGCGGCGTTCTTCTGCCTCACTTCCGTTTGTTTCTGCGGTCGCGACTTCGACAAGTCTCGGTTCGGCGGGTTGAACCTGCTGCGTGGAAGATGCGGTTGGAAGCGGCAGGCTTGCGGTCTGCCCAGATAGAGCGAGCGCAAAGACGAAGACGATCATGGCCTGAAATCCCTGTTTATCTACTGATGCTATGTCAGGGACGGGCGTTCTGACAACTCGTGGGCGAGCGAAAGTGATCGGTAGAGGCTTGTCCGCCCCCGCGTCAGAGTCCCAGAAGTCCCCGATAGGTGGGATGCACGACGTCGGCGTACTCGGGATGCTTCTTTAGATAGGCTGAGAAGAAGGGGCAGACCGGCAAGATCAAAAGGTCTCGCGCCCGGGCGTCCGCCAGCACATGTTTCGCCAACCGGCTCGCGATGCCTTGGCCTTCGAGACGTTCCGGCACGAGAGTCTCGGTGATCATCAGGTTCGGCGGAGACAGGTTGTAGGTGACGACCGCCACCTCGCCATCCACGGGCAGTTCGTAACGCTTGAGCTCGGCATTGTCGTGAATTTCGGGGTCGAGCATGGCAGGCCTCAGAAGTCAGAGAGCAGGGCTTCGAGCCTCATCATATCAGGGGGCGGGGCGGTCTCGAAGCGCAGGGTTTCGCCGGTGACCGGATGGACGAAACCGAGGACGGCGGCGTGCAGGGCCTGACGGCTCAGGCCGGCTTCCGCGATGGCGGCCCGCACCGGCGCGGAGGGGCTGCCCGAGCCATAGGTCCCATCGCCGAGGATGGGCGAACCCTTGGACGACAGATGGACGCGGATCTGGTGGGTGCGGCCGGTGTGGAGCGTGCAGGCGACACGGGCGGCCATTGGGGCGCCCCCCGCCTTGGCCGGTTCGCCGAAGGTCGTCTGGACGACATAGTCGGTGATCGCCTCGCGGCCGCCGGCCTTCAGCACAGCCATCTTCTTGCGGTCGCCGGTCGAGCGTCCGATGCGGGTTTCGATCCGGCCTCTGTACGGCGACGGCGCGCCGCGCGTCAGGGCGATATAGGTGCGTTCGATATCGTGGGTTGCGAATAGGGCGGACAGGCCTTGGTGGGCGCGGTCGGTCTTGGCGGCGACCATGACGCCGGAGGTGTCCTTGTCCAGGCGGTGGACGATGCCGGGCCGGGCGACCCCGCCTATGCCCGACAGACTGTCGCCGCAGTGGGCGAGCAGGGCGTTGACCAGGGTGCCTGTCTCGCAGCCCGGCGCCGGGTGGGCGGCCATGCCGGCGGACTTGTCGATAACGATCAGGTCGGCGTCCTCGTACAGGACCGTCAGGGGGATGGCTTCGGGCTGAGGCGTCGCCGGGGCGACGGGCGGCAGGGCGACGATATAGAGGCCGGGCTGGGCCTTGGCGGAGCCGCCGGTCAGGACCGAGCCGTCGCGACGGACAGCGCCTTCCGCCAGCAGAGCCTGGAGCCGGGCGCGGGACAGAGTCGGGAAGGCGTCCGCTAACACCTTGTCCAGGCGACCCCCGGGCGCGTTGATGCGGGCTTCCAGCACCTCCATGGCGGCTGGGGGCGGGGGCAGGTCGTCTTCGTCGATCAGATCAGGGTCGGACACTTGCGCTCCCTAGCATGACGCGCGGCTTGCGCGATGACCTGTCGTCGTTCGATAGTGAAGCTTGGGGCGGAGGGGAATCCGATGAAGCGTTTTCTGATCACGGGCGGCGGGATCGCTGCAGCGGCGATGCTGGGCAGTTGCACGACCATGACCAAGGACGAGTGTCTGGCCGGCGCCTGGGGGGAAAAGGGCTATGCCGACGGGGCGGCAGGCTATCCGATGAGCCGGCTGGACGACCACGCCAAGGCCTGTGAGAAATATCAGGCGCCGCCCAATCCGGCCGCCTATGGATCGGCGCGCGAGGACGGGCTGAGAAGCTATTGCACCTTCCAGCGGGGCTGGGTCGAGGGGCGGGCGGGCAATAGCTACTACGGCGTCTGCCGCCCCGAAGAGGAGGCGGAGTTCCTGCCCGCCTATAATGACGGGCGCAGGCTGCATGAGGTCGAGGCGGCGGTCGAGAACGCCGAAAGCGCGCTGAGCAGCGCCGAGTCCCGTATCGAGGATCGCGAGGACAAGCTGGACGCCAAGCAGCGCGAACTGCGCCAGGACGGGCTGACGGACGAACAGAAGCAGCGAATCCGCGACCGGATCGACGAAGTACGCGGGGAAATCCGCGACGCGCGTCGCAACGCCCGAGAAGCGCGCGACGCGCTGGTTCGCGCCGAATGGGACCTGCGCCAGGTGCGCGGCGAACTGAGCGGCCGCTACCCGGTGTTCTGATCGATCAGGCGGCTTTGACGGCGGCGCCGCGGAAGGACGGGTCAAGGTCGCCCGAGGCGTAGCGGTGAGCCATCTGGGCGGTGGACAGGGGGCGGATGCGCGACGCCTGACCTTCGCAGCCGAACTGCTGATACCGCTCCAGGCAGAGCTTCTTCATCGCGGCCTTGGCGGGCTTCAGATAGGCGCGCGGATCGAACTCCCGCGGGTTTTCCATCAGCGCCTTACGGATGGCGCCGGTGATGGCCATACGGTTGTCGGTGTCGATATTGACCTTGCGCACGCCGTGCTTGATGCCGCGCTGGATTTCTTCGACCGGCACGCCCCAGGTCTGGGGCATTTCGCCGCCGTACTGGTTGATGATGTCCTGCAGGTCCTGCGGCACCGACGAGCTGCCGTGCATCACCAGGTGGGTGTTGGGCAGGCGGCGGTGGATGTCCTCGATCACATTCATGGCCAGGATGTCGCCGTCCGGCTTCTTGCTGAACTTGTAGGCGCCGTGGCTGGTGCCCATGGCGATGGCCAGGGCGTCGACCTTGGTCGCGGCGACGAAGTCGACGGCCTGATCCGGGTCGGTCAGCAGTTGCGAATGATCGAGCTTGCCCTCGAAGCCGTGGCCGTCTTCCGCCTCGCCCATGCCAGTCTCCAGCGATCCCAGCACGCCCAGCTCTCCCTCGACCGAGACGCCGCAGGCGTGGGCCATTTCGGTGACGCGGCGGGTGACCTCGACATTGTATTCGTAGGAGGCGGGCGTCTTGGCGTCCTCCTCCAGCGAGCCGTCCATCATCACCGAGGTGAAGCCGTACTGGATGGCGGTGGCGCAGGTGGCCGGGCCGTTGCCGTGGTCCTGGTGCATGCAGACCGGGATATCGGGATAGAGTTCAGCCAGGGCGTCGATCAGCTTGGCCAGGACGATGTCGTTGGCGTAGTTGCGGGCGCCGCGCGAGGCCTGGATGATGACCGGGGCGTTGACCTCGTGGGCCGCCTCCATGATCGCCAGACCCTGCTCCATATTGTTGATGTTGTAGGCGGGCAGGGCGTAGTCGTTCTCCGCCGCGTGGTCGAGCAGCTGTCGCAGCGTGATGCGCGCCATGATGAAATCTCCTGAGCCGAAAGTCTTTTATGATTGGGCGGGAGACTAGCGTTGCGGCGCAACAAAGTCACGCCGTGTAACAACCACCTTCCTGGGATATTACGAAGTCGGGGGCGCGATTCCGCTGCGCCTCCGCGTGTGCAAATCCCGTGGATCACCATCGGTGCGGTTGTGCGAACAACCGATGCGTGAGATCGTCGGCGTGGTTTACACGTTGGAATCGAACGATGCGTACGTTTTTGATGCTCGCTCTATCGGCAGGGCTGAGCGCGTGTGCGACGCCGCCAAAAATCGATTGGGCGGGGTCTATGGCAAGTGTCCTGGAGGGCGCGTGCCGACAATCCTCACGCTGCGATGTGCCGGCCTGTAGGGATCCGCAAGCCGCTTCTGGGGCGTGCGACAATCCCTATCCCGGACAGTACGGCGTGGCACGGGCGCCGACGGTTAAACCCTGAGGGCCTCGACGCCGGGCAGGGGCTTGCCCTCCATCCATTCCAGGAAGGCGCCGCCGGCGGTGGAGACGAAGGTCATGTCGTCCGAGACGCCCGCGTGGTTCAGGGCCGAGACCGTGTCGCCGCCGCCGCCGACGGCGACCAGCACTCCGGCCTTGGCCAGAGCCGCCGCATGGCGGGCGACGGCCACGGTGGCGGCGTCGAAGGGCGGAACCTCGAACACGCCCATAGGGCCATTCCAGATCAGGGTCTTGGACGCCGTCAGGGCCTCCAGCAGGCGGGCGACCGTGGCCGGACCGGCGTCCAGAATTTTGTCGTCGGCCGACAGGGCGCCGCCGGCGACGACGGGGCGTGACGCGGCGCCCGGCTTGACCTCCGTCGCCACCACGAAATCGACCGGCAGCAGCAGTGCACAACCCCGCGCCTCGGCCTCGGCCATGATTTCGCGGGCCGTGTCGGCCATGTCGCGTTCGGCCAGCGAACCGCCGATGTCGATGCCCTGGGCGAACAGGAAGGTGTTGGCCATGCCGCCGCCGATGGCAAGCCGGTCCAGCTTGCCGACCAGGTTCTTCAGCAGGTCCAGCTTGGTGGAGACCTTGGCGCCGCCGACGATGCCGATGAGCGGCTTTTGCGGATTGCCCAGGGCGGCGTCCAGGGCGTCCAGCTCGCGGCGCATGGACTCGCCGGCATAGGCGGGCAGGTGGTGCGCGATCCCTTCGGTCGAGGCATGGGCGCGGTGGGCGGCCGAGAAGGCGTCGTTGACATAGATGTCGCCCAGGTCCGCCAGTTTCTGGGCGAAGACCGGATCATTGGCTTCTTCCGCCGCGTGGAAGCGCACGTTCTCCAGCAGGACCACGCCGCCGGCGTCCAGGTCGCGGATGGCGTCCACGGCGTCCGGGCCGATGCAGTCGTCGGCGAAGCGGACCGGGGCGCCGAGCAGTTCCTCCAGGGGCAGGACCACCGGCTTCAGGCTCATCGACGGGACGCGCTGGCCCTTGGGACGGTCGAAGTGGGCCAGCAGCGCGACCTTGGCGCCGGCGTCGCGCAGACGCTGGATCGTCGGCAGTGCGACCCGCAGCCGGGTGTCGTCCGTGACCTTGCCGCCCTCCATCGGGACGTTGAAGTCCACGCGGACCAGGGCGGTCTTGCCGGCGAGGTCCTTGGCATCGTCGAGGGTGCGGAAGGTCATGATTTAAATCCAGCTAGGCTGCGCCCCAGCTGAGCGCGATGTAGGTGAAGGCGAGTGCGGCCAAAAAGGTTAGCCCAAGGATCAGCAGCGACGCGATAGTCGCGGCGTTTTGGAGGTTTCGGACTATCCCTCTCGTAGGACGCGGATCGGTCCAGGAGAGCCAGAGATACGTCGTGAATGCCGCGATCGGCGCCCACACGAGAAAGTAAGAAAGGGGAAGGCCCAGATCGCGCAGTTTCCATCTCGCCGAGGTTACCAGCAGGCCCTCGAAGGAGCCCGCCAGCGTAATCACCGCGATGAGAGCGAACGGCGCTGACAAAAGAACCAGGATTGTCAGCACCGCTCTCATTTCAAGTTCTTAAAGGAACTTCGCCATCACCAGGGCCGTGTCGGCCATGCGGGTTGCGAAGCCCCATTCGTTGTCGTACCAGCTGAGCACGCGGGCCAGCTTGCCGTCGACGACCTGGGTCTGGGGCAGGGCGGCGGTGGACGAAGCGGCGATGTGGTTCAGGTCGCTGGAGACCAGCGGATCGGTCGTCGTGAACAGGACGCCCTTCATCGGACCGTCGGCGGCGGCCTGAAGCGCGGCGTTGATCTCGTCCGCCGAGGTGTCGCGGCCGGAGACGACCTTCAGGTCCACGACCGAGACGTTCGGGGTCGGGACGCGGATCGACGAGCCGTCCAGCTTGCCCTTCAGTTCCGGCAGGACCAGACCCAGGGCCTTGGCGGCGCCGGTCGAGGTCGGGATCATCGACAGGGCGGCGGCGCGGGCGCGGTACAGATCCTTGTGCATCGTATCCAGCGTCGGCTGGTCGCCGGTGTAGGAGTGGATGGTGGTCATATAGCCGCGCTCGATGCCAAACAGGTCGTTCAGCACCTTGGCGACGGGGGCCAAGGCGTTTGTGGTGCACGAGCCGTTCGACACCACGATGTCGTCGGCCGTCAGGGTCTCGTGGTTGACCTTATAGACGATGGTCTTGTCCGCGCCCTCGGCGGGAGCCGAGACTAGGACGCGCTTGGCGCCGGCCTTTAGGTGGGCGCTGGCCTTGTCCTTGGCGGTGAAGATGCCGGTGCACTCGAAGGCGATGTCCACCTTCAGTTCGGCATGCGGCAGGTTGGCCGGATCGCGCTCGGCCGTGACCTTGATCTTGCCCGTGCCGACGTCGATCCAGTCTTCGCCCGAGGTCACCGTGCCAGGGAAGCGGCCGTGCACCGAGTCATAGCGGAACAGGTGGGCGTTGGTCTCCACCGGGCCCAGATCGTTGATCGCCACCACTTCGATGTCCGTGCGGCCGTGCTCGATGATCGAGCGAAGGACGAGACGGCCGATGCGGCCGAAACCATTGATGGCGACGCGAACGGTCATGGGGAGGCTCCTCTGAACGATTATGTTGTTGGGCGTCTCAATGGAACTGTCGCGGCCCGGTTTCAACCCCGCCGCCGCGCCTTAAGCCTAACTTGGCGTGAGCAAGCGTTGCGGTTCGGGTGAGTTTGGAGAGCGCCAGGCAAGAAACACCTCTGCGGAGGCGGTTTGGCATGCATTGAGCAAAATTTTTGCGACAGGGGTTGTGCGACTCCGGCCGGTATGGTTTCTTGGCGTCAGAACAAGGAGCCCCCGTGGCCACGATGACGCGCGACATGATGAAGGGACGCACCGCTCAGGCGGTAGTGGCCGTTCGCGCGCCGAACGGCCTAGAGGCCCCTGTATTCCTCATTCTCCTCGTACTCCTCGGCCTGCTTACGCAAGCGGCGTGGATGCACGCGACCTGACCTAGACACACTCAGGATCGCCTCGCACCACCCCGCTCCCGAAAGGAAGCGGGGTTTTTCGTGCTTGGCGGTTCAAAAAGAACCGGACCGATGACGCAAGATTCTACCTCACAGCCCAGAAAGCCCAACGCGCGCAGCGCGGCGGTGACGGCCGGCCCGAACCGGGCCGCAGCCCGCTCGTATCTGCGCGCCGCCGGCATGCAGGACGCCGACTTCGACAAGCCGATGATCGGCATCGTCAACACCTGGTCGACGGTCACGCCGTGCAACATGCACCTGGACCGCTTGGCCAAGGATGTGCGCGCCGGCATCGTCGCAGCGGGCGGCTATCCGGTCGATTTCAACACCATCGTCGTCACCGACGGCATCTCGATGGGCACGGCGGGCATGAAGGCCTCGCTGATCAGCCGCGAGGTCGTCGCCGACTCCATCGAACTGGCCATCGAGGGCCACCAGCTGGACGGTGTGGTCTGCATCGTCGGCTGCGACAAGACGATCCCGGCGGCGGCCATGGCTTTGGCCCGGATGGATATCCCAGGCCTGGTCTACTACGGCGGCACGATCATGCCTGGCGTGATCGGGGCGAAGGAGGTCTCGGTCCAGGAGGTGTTCGAGGCCATCGGCGCCCATTCGGCCGGCGCGTTGGACGACGCCGGTCTGAAGGCGGTCGAGCAAGCCGTCTGCCCCGGCGCCGGGGCCTGCGGCGGCCAGTTCACGGCCAACACAATGGCTATGGCCCTGTCGGTCATGGGCATCTCGCCCATGGGCGCCAATGACGTGCCGGCGGTCGATCCCGGCAAGGCCGCCGAGGGCGAGCGCTGCGGCCGACTGATCGTCGAGCGGGTCTTCGCCGGCGACACGGCCCGCAAATACATCACCCGCGCCAGCCTGAAGAACGCCGCCGTGGCCGTCTCGGCCTCGGGCGGATCGACCAACGCCGTCATGCACCTGACCGCCATCGCGGCCGAGGCCGGCGTCGATTTCGGGGTCGAGGACTGCCACCAGGCCTGTGTCGAGGCGCCGGTCATCTGCGACCTGAAGCCGGGCGGCCGCTTCCTGGCCTCGCACCTGTTCGCCGCCGGCGGCACCCGGCTGGTCACGCAGCGCATGGCCGAGGCCGGCAAGATCGTGAACACCCCGACCGTCAGCGGCCGCAGCCTGTTCGCCGAGGCGGCCGAGGCCGAGGAAACCCCCGGCCAGGTGGTGGTGACGACCTTCGACGCACCCGTGATGGACCGTGGCAGCTTCGCCGTCATCTATGGCGACGTCGCCCCGGAAGGCGCGGTCATCAAGCTGACCGGCCACAAGGTCGATAAGTTCGAAGGCCCGGCCTGCGTCTTCGACAGCGAGGAAGACGCCTTCCACGCCGTTCAGGATGGCTCGGTCGGCGAAGGCGACGTCATCATCATCCGCTACGAAGGGCCTAAAGGCGGCCCCGGCATGCGCGAGATGCTGCAGGTCACGGCCGCCCTGAAGGGCCGCAAGATCGACAATGTCGCCCTGCTGACCGACGGCCGTTTCTCGGGCGCCAGCTACGGCTTCGTCGCCGGCCACGTCTCGCCGGAAGCCGCCGTCGGCGGCCCGATCGCTCTCATTCGCGATGGTGACCGCATCACCATCGACGTCACCAACCGCCGCATCGACGTCAATGTCGATCTGGCGACGCGCCGGGCGGGCTTTACGCCCCACGTAGTCCGCCCGGCGCGAGGTGTCTTCGCCAAATACCGCGCCTCGGTCGCCTCGGCGGCCCAGGGCGCGGTCACCATTCCCAACCCGCCGCCGGCCCAGATCCCCGATTTTGGTCAGGCGTCTCACAAATCCACTGCTGCTCAGGACGCCTGAATTCTCATGGCCATCACCATCTACACCAACGAAGACATCAAGCCGGGCGCCATCGCCGGCCAGCGCATCGCCATCATCGGCTATGGCTCGCAAGGCCGGGCCCATGCGCAGAACCTGAAGGACAGCGGCCATGACGTGGTCGCCGGCGTCCGCCACGGCGGCACGGGCTGGAAACACGCCACCGCCGACGGCGTCCCGACCGCCGAACCGGCCGAGGCCGTCAAGGGCGCCGACATCATCGCCATCCTGACCCCCGACATGGTCCAGGGCGACGTCTATCGCGACATCATCGAGCCGAACGCCAAGGAAGGCTCGGCCCTGCTGTTCGCCCACGGCTTCTCGATCATCTACGAGCGCATCACCCCGCGTCCCGACATGGACGTGATCCTAGTCGCGCCCAAGGGACCGGGCGATCTGGTCCGTCGCGAGTTCCAGCGCGGTCGCGGCGTCCCTTCGCTGTTCGCCATCGAAAAGGATGTCACCGGCAAGGCCCGCGACCGGGCCATGGGCTACGCCAAGGGCAATGGCGGCGCGACCGGCGGCCTGCTGGAAACCACCTTCCGCGAAGAGACCGAGACCGATCTGTTCGGCGAACAGGCCGTCCTGTGCGGCGGCGCCAAGGAGCTGGTCATGCAAGGGTTCAACACCCTGGTCGAGGCAGGCTACCAGCCCGAGATCGCCTATTTCGAATGCCTGCACGAGCTGAAGCTGATCGTGGACCTGTTCTACGAAGGCGGCATCTCGAAGATGCACCACTTCATCTCTGAGACGGCCAAGTACGGCGCCGTCGCCAGCGGCCCGCGCGTCGTCAACGAAGAGACCAAGGCCCGCATGAAGACCATCCTGGACGAGATCCAGGACGGAACCTTCGCGCGCAACTGGATCGCCGAGAACGAGGCTGGCAAGCCGCAGTACGAGGCCTGGCTGAAGGCGGACCGCGAAAGCCAGATCGAACAGGTCGGCGCCCGTCTGCGCGAGCGGATGGCCTGGCTGAACACGCCCAAGTCCGAAGCGGCCTGAGCCCAAGCGTAAAGACCGGATGACCCTGATGACCGCCGCCGCCTTCAAATCCTCAGCCGAGGCCGCCCCGCAATCGGGGGCGCGCCTGCTGGTCTCCACCCTGGAGCGGCTGGGCGTGGAGGTGGTGTTCGGTTATCCGGGCGGCGCCATCATGCCGGTCTATGACGCCCTGGCCGGATCGAAGCTGAAGCACATCCTGGTTCGCCACGAGCAGGGCGCGGCTTTCGCCGCCGACGCCTATGCCCGCAAGAGCGGCAAGGTCGGGGTCTGCATGGCCACCTCCGGCCCCGGCGCCACCAATCTGATCACCGGCATCGCCAATGCGATGATGGATTCGGTGCCGATGGTCTGCATCACCGGCAATGTCGCCCAGGGCCTGATGGGCACCGACGCCTTCCAGGAGATCGACATCCTGGGCGTCACCCTGCCGATCGTGAAACACTCGATCCTGGTCCGCGACGCGGCCGAGGTTCCGGCCGCCATTGAGGAGGCCTTCCATATCGCCGCCTCGGGCCGCCCCGGTCCGGTCCTGGTCGATCTGCCCAAGGACGTGCAGTTCGCCACGACCAGCGACGACTACGGCTTCCACATTCCCAACGAGACGCCGCGCATCGATCACGACGCCATCGCCGCCGCTGAAGCCGCGATTCGCGCCGCCAAGAAGCCGCTGGTCTATATCGGCGGCGGGGTGAAGATCGGCCGTGCGACCGAGGCCCTGCGCGCCTTCGTCGCGGCCACCGGCATCCCCCAGGTCTCGACCCTGAACGCCCTGGGCACCATCCCGACCGATGCGCCCGGCATGCTGGGCATGTTGGGCATGCACGGCGCTCGCGCCGCAAATCATGCGGTCCAGGACAGCGATCTGTTGATCGTCGTCGGCGCCCGGTTCGACGACCGCGCGACGGGCAAGCTGGCCGAGTTCGCGCCCAACGCCCGCATCGTCCATTTCGACATCGACGCCTCGGAAGTCGGCAAGCTGCGGGCGGCCAATGTCGCCGTCGTCGGCGAGCTGAAGGACGGGATCGAGACCCTGACGGCGCGCCTGGCCGGCGGCCCGGCCCTGGACATTCAGCCGTGGGCCGTCGAATGCGCCCAGGCGGCCGCCGTCGGCGCCTATCGCTATGACGCGCCGGGCGAGGGCGTCTATGCCCCGGCCCTGCTGAAGGAAGTGTCCGAAGCGGCCGGCGATGATTTCGTCGCCGCCTGCGACGTGGGCCAGCATCAGATGTGGGCGGCCATGCACTGCCGCTTCTCGCGGCCCGAAGCCCACATCACCTCGGGCGGCCTGGGCGCCATGGGCTTCGGCCTGCCCGCCGGCATCGGCGCCAAGCTGGCCGATCCGTCGGCGACCGTCGTCACCATCGCCGGCGACGGCGGCTTCATGATGAACATCCAGGAGCTGGCGACGCTGAAGCGTTACGGCATCCCGCTGAAGATCGTGCTGATCGACAACTCCTCGCTGGGCCTAGTGCGCCAGTGGCAGGAGCTGTTCTTCGCCGAGAACTATTCCGAGATCGACCTGTCCGACAATCCGGACTTCGTGAAGGTGGCCGAGGCCTTTGGCATCGAGGCCTTCCGTATCGATCGCCGTGATCAGGTGTCCGACGGCATCCAGCGCCTGCTGGCCGCCGAAGGCCCCTGCCTGGCCCATGTGGTCATCGATTCCCGAGACAATGTCTGGCCGCTGGTTCCGCCGGGCAAGAGCAACGCCGAAATGATGGAGGGCTCCTGAGATGAGCAACACGATCCACATCCAGATCGACCGTGCAGACGGTTCGCTTCAGCGTCTCATCGGCCTTGTGGAGCGCCGGGGCTTCCACATCGACGGCATGAACATGGCCGACGAGGGAGCCTTCCGCCGCATCGCCCTGACCGTGCGCGGCCGCGACGCCGGCCGGTGCATGGAGAATCTGGGCCGCCAGATCGACCGCCTGTTCGGCGTGCGCCGCATCGGCAACGACATTATTCAATCCGAGGCCGCGTAATGACCGCCGAAAAAGTACGAGTATCCGGCGTATCCCGAACTGAGGAGATCGCCGCCGACCCCAACCGCGTCATCATCTTCGACACGACGATGCGGGACGGGGAGCAGGCGCCCGGCTTCTCCATGAGCGCCCAAGCCAAGGTGAAGATGGCCCAGGTCCTGAAGGACCTGGGCGTCGACGTTATCGAGGCCGGCTTCGCCGCAGCCTCGCCGGGCGACGAGGACTGTATCCGCCGCGTGGCCGGGGAGGTCGAAGGGCCGATCTTCTGCTCGCTGTCGCGCGCCAACGAAAAGGACATCGACGCCACCTTCCGCGCCCTGCAGCCGGCGCCCAAGTCGCATCGCCGCTGCCACACCTTCATCGGCACCAGCCCGATCCACCGCACCGCCAAGCTGAAGATGTCGACCAACGAGGTGCTGTCGACGGCCGTCCGCTCGGTCGAATACGCCGCCAGCCTGTTCGATGACGTCGAGTTCTCGGCGGAGGACGCCTTCCGCACCGAGCCCGAATTCCTGGCCGATGTGCTGGAGGCCGCCGCCGACGCCGGCGCCCGGACCCTGAACGTGCCCGACACCGTCGGTTACGCGACCCCGGAAGAGGTGCGCGAGACGTATCGCGCCCTGGCCGCGCGGATCCACAAGCGCCACCCGCACGTGATCTTCTCGGCCCACTGCCACGACGACCTGGGCATGGCGGTCGCCAACTCCCTGGCCGCCATCGAGGGCGGTGCGCGTCAGGTCGAAGGCGCGATCAACGGCATCGGCGAGCGCGCCGGCAACGCCTCGATCGAAGAGGTCATCATGGCCCTGAAGGTCCGCGAGGACCGTTACGGCGTCACGACCGGCGCCGACAGCCGCCATCTGGTTCGCGCCTCCAAGATCCTGTGCGAGATCACCGAGACGGTCATCGCTCGCAACAAGTCGGTGGTCGGAATCAACGCCTTCGCTCACGAGGCCGGCATCCATCAGCACGGCATGCTGGCCGACAGCCGCACCTATGAGATCATGCGGCCCCAGGACGTGGGCTTCGAAGGCAGCTGGTTCGTTCTGGGCAAGCATTCGGGCCGCCACGCCATCGCCAAGCGCGCCGAGACCATCGGCCGTCCCATCGAGGGCGAGCGGCTGGTTGCGGTGGTCGCCGGCTTCAAGCAGCGCGCCGACCAGATCGGCGAGATCAGCGACGCCGAACTGATCGCCATCATCGACCGTGTCGACGGCGTGACGGTGGCCCAGTATGCCTGATCCCAAAACCCTGTTCGACAAGGTCTGGGACGCCCACGTCGTGCGGTCCGAGACCGCTGACACGCCTGGGGTTCTGTATATCGACCTGCACCTGGTCCACGAAGTCACCAGCCCGCAGGCCTTCAGCGAGATCGAGGCGCGTGGCCTGAAGGTGCGCCGCCCCGACCGCACCTACGCCACCCTGGACCATTCGACCCCGACCCTGCCGGCGGGGCTGAACGGGCTGAAGCCCTATGTCACGGCCCAGGCCGAGGCTCAGGTGCATCGGCTGGAGAAGAACTGCGCCGCGCATGGGGTGCCCCTGGCGGGCTGGGACTCCGACGACCGGGGCGTGGTCCACGTTATGGGACCGGAACTGGGCCTGACTCAGCCGGGCATGACTGTGGTCTGCGGCGACAGCCACACCGCCACCCACGGCGCCTTCGGGGCCCTGGCCTTCGGCATCGGCACCTCGGAAGTCGGCCATGTGCTGGCGACCCAGTGCCTGTTGCAGCGCAAGGCCAAGGCTATGCGGGTGACGGTGGACGGGCGTCTGCAGCCCGGCGTCTCGGGCAAGGATGTCGCCTTGGCCGTGATCGCCGCCATCGGCTTCGGCGGCGGCACCGGCTATGTCATCGAATACGCCGGCGAGGCGGTGCGGTCGCTGGACATGGAAGGGCGGATGACCCTGTGCAACATGTCCATCGAGGCCGGCGCGCGGGCGGGCATGATCGCCCCGGACCAGACCACCATCGACTGGCTGCGCGGCCGGAAACACGTCCCCGCCGACTATCCGGCGGCGACGGCCGAATGGCTGAAACTGTCCAGCGATCCGGGCGCAGTCTTCGACAAGGAAGTGGCCATCGACGGCGCCGCCATCCGTCCGATGGCGACCTGGGGCACGACTCCCGACGCGGGCGCGCCGATCGGCACGCCCGTGCCGCAACCCCAGTCGGACTCCGACCGCAAGGCCATCGCCTATATGGGCTTCACCGCCGGCGAGGCGACGACCAGCCAGCCGGTGGACGTGGTCTTCATCGGCTCGTGCACCAACGGCCGTCTGCCCGACTTGCGCGCCGCCGCCGAGGTGCTGCGCGGCCGCAAGGTCAAGCCGGGCCTGCGCATGCTGGTGGTTCCCGGTTCGGAGGCCGTGCGTCGCGACGCCGAGGCCGAAGGCCTGCACGAGGTCTTTATCGCCGCCGGCGCCGAATGGCGCATTCCCGGCTGTTCGATGTGTATCGCCATGAACGGTGATTTCGTCGCGCCGGGTCAGCTGGCCGTCTCGACCTCCAACCGCAATTTCGAAGGCCGCCAGGGCAAGGACGCCCGCACCATCCTGGCCAGTCCCGCGACGGCGGCGGCGACGGCGGTGGCCGGGGTGCTGACCGATCCGCGCGTCTATCTGAATGAGGTTGAGCATGTCTGAGCCCTTTCAGGTTTTGACCTCCAAGACCGTGACCTTGAGTCAGGCCAATATCGACACGGACCAGATCATCCCCGCGCGCTTTCTGACCACGACCTCGCGCGAGGGGCTGGGCAAGGCGGCCTTTTATGACTGGCGCTATGAGACGGACGGATCGGAGAAGCCCGAGGCCATCCTGAACCGCATCGATCCGGCCGAGCATCGCATCCTGCTGGCGGGCAAGAATTTCGCCTGCGGCTCGTCGCGCGAACACGCCCCCTGGGCCCTGTACGACTATGGGTTTCGGGCGGTGATCTCGACTGAGATCGCTGACATTTTTACATCTAACGCGTTGAAAAACGGCCTGCTGCCCATCGTCGTCAGCCAGGGCGTGTGGGACGATCTGGCGTCGCAACCGGACCAACCGGTCACGATCGACCTTCAAGCCAACCAGATCCGGCGCGGCAATGCTCAGCCCGTGTCGTTTACGGTTGAATCCTTCGCGCGCGAATGCCTGCTGAACGGGGTGGACACCCTGGGCTGGCTACAATCAAACCTGCCTGAGATCGAAGCCTATGAGCGTTCGAGAGAGACCGTCTGATGCCCCATACCGCCCCCAAGACCTATAATATCGTTCTGCTGCCCGGCGACGGCGTCGGGCCGGAGGTGACGCGCGCCGCGCGCGACGTCCTGGCGGTCATCGGCGACTTCTACGGCCACAGTTTCAACTTCTCCGAACATCTGATCGGCGGCGCCGCAATAGACGAGACGGGCGAGCCCCTGCCTGAGGCGACGCGCGCCGCCTGCGTCGCCGCCGACGCGGTTCTGCTGGGCGCGGTCGGCGGGCCCAAGTGGGACGGCGGCAAGCGTCGGCCCGAAGAGGGCCTGCTGGCCATCCGCAAGGCCATGGGCCTGTTCGCCAATCTGCGGCCGTTGCAGGTCTCGCCGGTGCTGGCGCACCGTTCGCCGCTGAAGAAGGAGATCGTCGAGGGCGTCGATCTGATCGTCTTCCGCGAACTGACAGGCGGCGTCTATTTTGGCGAGAAGACCCGCACCGCCGACCGCGCCACCGACCTGTGCGAATACACGGTGCCGGAGATCGAGCGCGTCACCCGCGCCGCCTTCCAGACCGCCCGCCAGCGGCGCGGCAAGGTGACCTCGGTCGACAAGGCCAATGTCATGGAGACCAGCCGCCTGTGGCGTGAGGTCGTGACCCGCATCCACGCCGAGGAATTCCCCGAGATCGCGCTGGAACACGCCCTGGTCGATTCCATGGCCATGCACCTGATCCGCAAGCCGCGCGAATATGACGTCATCCTGACCGAGAACATGTTCGGCGACATCCTGTCGGACGAGATCTCGGTGCTGGGCGGTTCGATCGGCCTGTTGCCGTCGGCCTCGCTGGGGACCGAAGGGCCGGGCCTGTTCGAGCCGATCCACGGCTCGGCGCCGGACATCGCCGGACAGGATCTGGCCAATCCGGTCGGAACCATCCTGTCGGCGGCCCTGCTGCTGCGTCACAGCCTGAAGCTGGAGGATGAGGCCGACTCGATCGAGGCCGCCGTGGCGGCCGTCCTCGCCGCCGGCGCCGTTACCGCCGATCTGGGCGGAGCCTTGGGCACGCGCGCCGCGACCGAGGCGGTCATCGACGCCATCCGGGCCATCCACTGGGCGGCGGCGCATCGGGTGCAAATGCACTGGGCTTGACCAGATCGCAGTCCGAATTTCGTGCCGCAAACACCGTTTGTCGGAACACGAATTAATACAAAGAGCCCCGCGTGACGCACGGATCATGCGGGGCTTCACTTTTTCTTAATGACCGTTGCAAGAAAGTTGCACCGTTTACGGTCAAGCCTCTTGCGTCGAACGCGATTGCAGTAAAACCTTCGCATCTGCGAGATTGCTAAGGGGGATTTTTGCTCATGTCGCGTGTCTGGAATCGACTTCCGGGAGCCGCCGCGCTCCTGCTTCTGACCATCGGGCTGTTTTACGCGGGCGGGGCGTTCGCCCAAACGCCCGAGGCGGGCCCTGCGCTTCTGGCGCATCAGTCGGCGCTCGAGCTGGACGCTGCGGGCACGGCTTGGCTGGGCACTTCGACCGCCCTGGTCCTGCTGATGACCCTGCCGGGCCTGGCGCTGTTCTACGGCGGCATGGTGCGCCGCAAGAACGTCATCGCCACCATCACCCAGTCGGTCGGCGTCTTCGCCGTCGTGTCGCTGGTCTGGTTCATCGCCGGCTACAGCATCGCCTTCGGCGCCAATCCGGACCCGATGCTTCAGCCCTATGTCGGCAGCATCGAGATGCTGTTCCTGAACGGCGTCACCCTGGGCACGGCCAACAGTCTGCTGACGGGTATTCCCGAATATCTGTTCATCGCCTTCCAGATGACCTTCGCCATCATCACCCCGGCCCTGGTCACCGGCGCCTTCGCCGAGCGGATGAAATACTCGGGTCTGTTGCTGTTCACGGCCCTGTGGTCGCTGCTGATCTACTCGCCCATCTGTCACTGGGTGTGGGGCGGCGGCTTCCTCGGTTCGGCCGGCGTGCTGGACTTTGCCGGCGGTGCGGTCGTCCACGTCAACTCGGGCGTGGCCGGTCTGGTCTGCGCCATCTTCCTGGGCCGTCGCAAAGGCTATGGCGCTGAACCCATCGTCGCGCACAACCCGGTTCTGACCATGATCGGCGCCTCGCTGCTGCTGGTCGGCTGGATCGGCTTCAACGCCGGTTCGGCGGGCGCCGCCAACGACCTGATGGCTGTCGCTCTGCTGAACACCGTCCTCGCCGCCGCCGCCGCCGCCCTGACCTGGAAGATCATCGAACTGATCGAAAAGAAGAAGGTTTCGCTGATCGGAATGCTCTCGGGCGTGGTCGCCGGCCTGGTGGCCATCACCCCGGCGGCCGGCTTCGTCGATCCCAAGGGCGCCGTCATCATCGGCCTGATCGCCGGACCGGTCTGCTACATCTCGTCGGTCTGGATCAAGAAACTGCTGCGCTACGACGACTCCCTGGACGCCTTCGGCATCCACGGCGCCGGCGGTCTGATCGGCGCCCTGCTGACCGGCGTGTTCGCGACCACCGCGATCAACAGCCTGTCGGAAGGCGCCAATGTCGGCTCCCAGGCCCTCGGCCTGGCCTGGACCATCGCCTACAGCGCAGTCGGCACCTTCGTCATCCTCATCATCTGCAAGTTCACCACGGGCCTGCGCGTGAGCGAGGCGGAAGAAGCCGCCGGTCTGGATACCTCGCTGCACGGCGAGAGCCTGGATCACTGACGGAATCGGGACGCGGCTCCGCCGGCCGCGTCCCGCCTGCCGAGTGAGCCTCGGCGCTACAGAAACAAATATAATCAAGGGGATATAACTATGAAATCTGGATTCTTCCGTTCCGCCGCCGCTGCGGCCGCTCTCGCCGCCGGCCTGATCGGTCTGGCCGCGCCCGCCTCGGCGCAAAGCGTCGACGTCGCCTTCAACGCCGGCATCGTGACCGACTACGTGTTCCGCGGCTTCAGCCAGACGAGCGAAGATCCCGCCATCCAGGGCGGCGTCGATATCACGTCCGGCAGCTTCTATGCCGGGGCCTGGGCTTCGAACGTCGATTTCGGCGACGCCACCGATGCTGAGATCGACATCTACGGGGGCTATCGCACCGAAGCGGCCGGCTTCGCCCTCGACTTCGGGGTGATCGGCTATTTGTACCCCGGTGAACCCGATGGCGCGGACTATAACTACGCCGAGTTCAAGGCGGCGGCTTCGCGTGCTGTAGGGCCCGCCACGGTCGGCGCCGCCGTCTACTACTCGCCCGACTTCTTCGGTGCGGACGAAGCCGCCACCTATGCGGAAATCAACGGCGCCTTCAGCCCCGCTGACAAGTGGACGATCTCGGGCGCCGTGGGCCAGCAGTGGCTGGACGTCACCGATGACTATGTGACCTGGAACGCCGGGGTCGCCTACGCCCTGACCGACAACCTGGCTCTCGATGTGCGCTACCACGACACCGACGTGGACGGCGTGCCCGGCGCCGAGGACCGAGTGGTCGGTTCGGTCAAGCTGGTCTTCTGATCCCAGCCATCACCACTCTAAGAAAGAGGCCCCGGAGAGCAATCTCCGGGGCCTTCTCCGTATCAGCGGGCGTAGCGGGCTGCGACAGGGTCGTACCGGTCCCACACCTTGCCGTCGGCCAAAGATCGCAACAGCTTCAGATATTCGGCATGGGTCCAGGCCAGGGGCGTGGCCGAATCCGTGTTCTGGCCCAGGGCGTAGTCGTGGGCCGTGGGATCGCCGACCCCGTCCCAGACCTGTTCGGCCAGCATCAGGCCGTCGTTGGCGAACCGCTCCATGCCGCGCACATAGGTCTGGCGGATGGCGGCGATGTCAGCGGCGGACGGCGTCCCGTTCACGCTGACGCGGGCCAGTTCATAATGGCCGCGTTCCCCAGTGAAGAAGGGCCAGACCCGGCCGCGCTGACCGGGGCTCATTTCGCCGCCGACGCCATAGTTGGCGCCCGTTAGATGATCCTCGCCATAGCCGTCCACGCCATAACGTCGCCAACCCGGGGTCTTGTCGCCCTCGGGCCCGAAGTCGTAGCGGACGCGGTAAAGGTCTTCCAGGCTCTGATCATCATAGACCGGCAGGGTGGACAGGATGTGAGGATCGTCCGCCTTGCGCACGCCGTAGCGGACCAGCTCCAGGAAGCCGCCGTCCACCACCCGATCCTCGGCCGGGGCGATCTGGCCGTTGGCGGCGCCGATCGGGGCCTTGTCGTTCGGGTTCTCGTTCTGGCTGATGCGGATGTAGTAGCCGCCGTCGCCGAAGTCGCCGTTGGTGGTGAACATCCGCTCTTCGATCTTGGACGCATACCCGTCGGCGGCGGTCTGGTAGCGGGTCGCGCCCGCCGCATCGCCCGAGGCGCGGGCCATCTCGGCGGCGACCGTCAGGCCGGCGACCACGGCGGCGGTGCTGGACGGCGAATAGCCCTGCTGCTCCTCCCAGCGTTCCTGCTGGGTGAAGGGCGGCTTGATCTCCGCGTCGTTCCACAACAGCCCGACCTTGCCGCCATCGACCAGGAAGTCGGCGGCCGGCTTCAGCATGGCGTTGTAGTGCTCGGTCATCTGGGCGTCTGACAGCCAGCCCATCTTCCACAGCCGGTAGCCCAGCATGATCGGCATGGCCGTCTGATCCAGCTGGACCGCGACCCACTCCAGTTCGCCATCGACATGGGTCTTCTGCAGGAACCAGCCGCCGACGCCCGTATTGCCGGGCGTGTTCGGGCCGACCTGCACCTGCGGCAGATAGTTGAAGGCCGCCAGTGGCGTCTCCCTGTCGCCCAGGGCCGCCAGGGCCATGGCCACCTGATAGAAGTCGCGCGGCCAGACCGCCTTGTAGCCGGTCGAGGATTTCGACGCGTCCACCGTGTCGCCCCAGGGGTTCGACAACGACGCGATCAGGGCGCCGGCGTGGGTGCGGTCCTCTTGCACCTTCAGCATCAGGGCCGAGGCATAGGCCAGCTTGCCGCTGTCGGTGGACTGTTCGGCGATGCGCGGCAGCTCGCTCAGCGAGGCGACATAGTCCTCCCAACCCGCGCGCTCGCCCTCGCCGTTGAAGCGGGCCAGCACCTCGTCCAGTCCGGTCGCGAAGGCGCCGTCCGCCGCCGCCTGGGCCGCCGCCTCGCTGTCGCCGAAGCCGATAACGAAGTCGCGCTGAACGCTCTGGCCCATGCGCAGGCGCGGCAGGGCCCCGGTCATCATCGTATTGCCCGCCGTCTCGCCGGTCGAAGCATAGGTCCAGTCCAGCCTGCCGTCCTTCAGATCAGTCAGCCCGTCCGACGCACCGACGAAGCCGACGCTGGCCGCAGTGAAGGCCTCGCTGGGCTTCAGCACCAGATGCGTGTCACCCTCCCACGCGTGGAAGCCCTGGGTTGTCACCGCGCCGTGGTCATCGACGCCGGTATTGGCGATGTGCGGCTCCAGCAGAAGATAGGGCGTGGCCTCTCCGCTGAGGGCCGTGATCCGAACGCGCAGCACAAGGGCGTTGCGGTCCGGGTCGGTGAAAATCCGTTTCTCGATCTCGAACCGGCCGGCCTTGTCGCGGGTCGTGACCTTGTAGGCGGGGGACAGCGGGCGTCCCTGGGTGTCCACGTGCAGGTATTCGGTCTTGGCCGTGGTGTCGTCGCCTTCCAGCGCCAGACCATCCGGCGTGACGACGGCGAAGCGCAGCGCCTTGATCTGGGCCTCGTGGATCAGGCCGTACATAGTCTCGGTCAGGACCCCGTCGGCGATGGAGAACCAGACCTTGGACACCGCCCCGGTCGGACCGCCGTCGCGATACTGGCCGTCGACATAGGCTTCATAGGATGCGCCGGCGCCGGTCTTGGCGGCGCTGGACCAGGTCGGCAGATCGCCCGGCGCGCCCGGGGCGACGGAACCTGGCGCGACCGACTGTGCGGACGCGGCCGAGGCGACGGCGAGACCGGCGGCGCCGGCCAGGCAAAGGGTTTTGAACTTACGCATGGAGAAGCCTCACGGGTTGGGCGTGGGGGAGGGGGAATGTTCGCGCACCAGCAGGGCGCTCGCCGCCGCCAGCACGAAGGAGACGGCGCCGAGCACCAAGGCCCAGATGGCCTGGCCGTCGAACAGGGTCTTCAGGATCAGGCCCAGGACGGTGGCGGCCAACAGTTGCGGCACGACGATGAAGATGTTGAAGACGCCCATATAGACGCCCATCTTCCGATCCGGCACCGCCGCCGACAGGATGGCGTAGGGCATGGAGACGATCGAGGCCCAGGCGAAGCCGACGCCGATCATTGGCAGCCAAAGCAGGCCCGGATCGCGGATGACGAAGACCCCGAACAAGCCCGCCGCGCCCAGCAGCAGCATCAGGGCGTGGGTCGCCTTGCGGCCGATGCGCTTGGCCAGGACCGGCAGGGTGAAGGCCGCCAGGGCCGCCACGCCGTTATAGACCCCGAACAGAACCCCGACCCAGTCGGCCCCGGCGGCATAGGCGGCCGAGGTGGTGTCGCTGGTCCCGTAATGGACACGGGTGACGGCGGCGGTGGTGTAGATCCACATGGCGAACAGGGCGAACCAGCTGAAGAACTGGACGACCGCGAGACCGCGCATCGTCTCGGGCATGCGGAAGATGTCGTTCAGGATTTCGGTCGCCGCGTTGACGATCTGGCGGCGTTGCATCATGCCGACCGCGATCTGCAACAGCCCAAAACCGGCGAAGAAGCCGGCCAGAACCAGCAGCTCCTTCTCCAGGTCCAGCGCGCCGATCAGCACGAAACCCAGCCCGCCCAGGACGGCGCAAACCAGGCCCGACGTCATCCAGCCCTGAACGCTGCGCGCCGGCGCCTCGGGGCCGTCCTCGGCGGGCGCCCCCAGCGCTTCCTGTTTGGCGCGCTCGAAGGCGGCGATCTGTTCGGGGCTGTATTCCCTGGTGCTCAGCACGGTCCACAGCACGGCCGAGAACAGGCCGGCGGCGCCGACATAGAAGGCGATCTTGACCGACAGGGGCACGACGCCCGCCTCGGCCGTCGAGACCACGCCGAACACGTTGGACAGCAGCCACGGCAGGACCGAGGCGAACACCGCGCCCGCCCCGATGAAGAAGCTCTGCATCGCATAGCCGGCGGTGCGTTGTTCTTCTGGCAGATTGTCGCCGACGAAGGCGCGGAACGGCTCCATGGTGATATTGATCGAGGCGTCCATGATCCAAAGCATGGCCGCGGCAAACCACAGGCCGGGGCTGTTGGGCATGGCGATCAGGGCCAGGGTGGTGGCGATGGCGCCGACCAGGAAATAGGGACGCCGACGCCCGAACCGGGTCCAGGTCCGGTCGCTGAAATGGCCGATGATCGGCTGAACCAGGAGGCCGGTCAGCGGCGCGGCGATCCACAGGATGGCCAGGCTGTCGACCTCGGCGCCCAGGGTCTGGAAGATGCGGCTGGTATTGGCGTTCTGCAGGCCGAAGCCGATCTGGATGCCGAAGAAGCCGACGCACATGTTCCAGATCGCCAGGCCGGACAGGCGCGGGCGGTGGGCGACCAGGGTCATGTGGCGCTCCCCCAATCCGTCATCCTCGGGCTTGACCCGAGGACCGGGCGCCGGTCGGGCTGTGCATCGCCCCTTCGCATGAGCGGCTGATCATCCGGTCCTCGGGTCAAGCCCGAGGATGACGGGTTTGAGGGTTGAGGGCCGCTCATCGACGACGGCTCCGTCCCAGCGGCACAAACCGGATCGCCTGGCCGCCGCCGGGCGCGAGCGCCAGGGTCAGAACGTCCGCCGACGTCACCTCGCGCTGCTCGATGACGATGTCCTCGCGCTTGCCGCGATAGTCGGCGTCCGGTCCATCCCGGTAGATCTCGGCGCGATAGCGGCGCCCGTCATCCAGGAAGTCGAGGGGCGCGGTCAGAACACGCGGATGCTCGTCGGTGACGGCGCCCAAGGCCCAGACGTCCGACGCCCGATCCTTGCGCGCGATGGCGACATAGTCGCCGATCTCGGCCGCCAGCACGCGGGTCTCGGCCCAGTCGCAGGGCACGTCCTTGATGAACTGGAAGGGCGCCGGATTGGCCTCGTAGTTGACCAGCAGGTCGGCCGCCATCTGGATGGGGCTGTAGATGACGACATAGAGGGCCAGCTGCTTGGCCCAGGTCGTCTGCACCCCGCCGGGACTGCGCGTCTCCATGCCGAAGATGCCGGGGGTATAGTCCATCGGTCCGGCCAGCAGGCGGGTGAAGACCAGGTTCGGCTCATGCTCGGGCGGATTGCCGGGGTTGCCCCAGGCCGAATACTCCATGCCCCGCTGGCCTTCGCGGCTGATGATGTTCGGATAGGTGCGGCGCAGGCCGGTGTCCTTGAACGGTTCGTGGGCGTTGATCGCCACCTTGTGACGCGCGCCCGCCTCGACGACCTTCATGTGGTGCTGGGCCATCGCCTGGCTCTCGTGCCAGGCCATGACCATCTGGCCGTCCGGTCCGGCGACACGGGCGCCTTGCGCGTCCGCCACATAGCCGGTCTTGACCGAACGGACGCCCATGCGGCCGTACAACTCCATCGCCGCTTCGAGCTGCTGCTCGTAATGGAAGGCGTTGCCGCCGGTCTCGTGGTGGCCGATCAGCTGAACGCCCTTGGAGGCGGCATAGGTCGTGACCCGTTCCAGATCGAAGTCCGGATAGGCTTCGGTGAAGCTGAAGTCCGAACCATTGGCGAACCATTGGCCGTCCCAGCCCTTGTTCCAGCCTTCGACCAGAACCCCGCCGAAGCCGTGCTTGGCCGCGAAGTCGATGTGCTTGATCGTGTTCTCGGTCGTCGCCCCGTGTTTGGGGCCGGAGTTCCAGCTCTTCAGCTCCAGGTGCATCTCCCACCAGACGCCGACGTACTTCATCGGCTTGAACCACGACACGTCGCCCAGCTTGTTGGGTTCGTTCAGGTTCAGGATCAGGCTCGACTCGATCAGGCCGGCCGCTGTGTCCGACACCTGCAGCGTCCGCCAAGGCGTATGGAACGGCGCCTCGCGCACCACGGCGGCGCTGGTCAGGCCCGGCGTCAGCTGGGCGCGGAACTTCGTCTCCTCCGACCGGCGCAGGTTCATCCCGGCGTAGTCGATGCAGGCGGCTTCGTGGATCGAGACGTGCAGCCCCGACTGGCCCTTGACGGTCATCGGTGTCTGGGCGCTGCCGACCGCGCTGATCGGCGTGCGGCTGTAGAGGTATTCCTCGCGGTTCCATTCCCAGGCCGGGCACCAGATCGCCTCGCCGTCCTCGGCCAGGTTGAACTCGGTGATCTCCGAACCGATGCGGACCGTCTTCAGCGCGGCCTGGTCCGGGAACTCGTAGCGGAAGCCCAGGCCGTCGTCATACAGGCGGAACACCACGTCCACGCGGCGTTGCAGGCCGGCGGTCTCGGCGTAGCTGACCCGCCATTCGTTGTAGTGGTTGTGGATGAAGCGGCGCTCGCCCCACGGCTGTTCCCAGGTCTCGTCCACCGTCACGGGCTGGCCGGCGGTGATCGCCAGGCCGCGTTCCAACGCCGGGGCGTCGGTCAGCAGGAAGCCCAGCTTCGACGGGGCGACGACCATCCGGCCCTGACGCAGGACGGCGTACATCGGCCGGCCGTCGTTGTCGGTGAAGGCCTCGACCGTCAGGACGCCGCCGGGCGAGCTGGCGCGGGCATGGGTCGGCGTGGTCTGGGCGCGAACGCCCGTCGCTCCAAAGGCCAGGATCGAGGCGCCGCCAAGGGCCAGGAAGGATCTGCGCTGCATCATGGGAACTCCGTTACGCCGCCTCTTGCCAACCGCCGCGAACGGTGGCTGAAATGTTTGCAGAAAAATTTGCAGTCAGAACAGACTGTGCTGGGGACCCGCGACCTTGAGCCGCAAGACCACTCGACTTGAAGACATCGCGCGCCTGGCCGGCGTGTCGGTCGCCACCACCTCGCGCGCGCTGAACGACAGCCCCGCGGTCAACGACCGCACCAAACAACTGATCTGGAAGCTGGCGAAGGAGCACGACTACCCGTTCCGCCGCTACATGCCCGCCGGACCGATCGGGGCCCAGGGCACGATCGCCCTGGTGACGCCGCGACCTCAGGGGCGGGAGGGCCGGATCTCCGACCCCTTCTTCCTGGAGCTGCTGGCCGGGGTGGGCGAGGCGGCGCGCGAACGCGGCTGCGACCTGCTGATGAGCCACATATCCCCCGCCACGTATGACGAGCTGGCGGCGGCGATGAACACCAGCCGAGCCGACGGGGTGATCTTCCTGGGCCAGTCCAGCCTGCACGCCGCCTTCAACCGGCTGGCTGCTGGGGATTACCGGTTCGTGGTCTGGGGCGCCGATCTGCCGGAACAGGACTATTGCTCCATCGGCTCCGACAACTTCTCCGGCGGTCGCCGCGCGACTTCGCACCTGGCGCGGCTGGGGCGCACGCGGATCGTGTTCTTGGGCGACCTCGATCCGCCCGAGGCGATGCAGAGACACCGGGGCTATCTGGAGGCGCTGGAGACGGCGGGTCTGTCGGTGGACGCCGAACTGATCGTCCCCGCCCATTTCGAGGTCGAGTCCGCCGAGGCGGCCGTAGACGCCCTGGTTCGCCGGGGCGTGCGGTTCGACGGCGTGGTGGCGGCCTCCGACCAGATCGCCCTGGGCGCGGTGCGCGCGCTGGAACACGCCGGCCTGACCGTGCCCGGCGACGTCTCGGTGATCGGCTTCGATAATGTGCCCTTCAGCCGCTACTCGCGCCCGGCCCTTTCGACCATCGCCCAGGACACGATGAAGGCCGGCCGGCTGATGGTGTCCAAGCTGCTGGATCACGGGGGCGCGACCGCCGGTCGGTCGGAACGCGTTCCCACCGATCTGATCGTTCGCGAGACCTGTGGCGGCTGATCGGCTCATGCCAGTCTGAAGACCCGTCCGGCGAGCGGGGGCAGGGCGGAACCGTCGGCCTCAGTCCAGTTGATCGCCTCGACCCGCGTCGCATCAACGGGCGGACGCCAATCAACCGGGTCGTGGCCCAGGTTGAAGACGCACAGCAGCTTCTCCCCGTCGCCGCCGCGCTCCTGTCGTTCGAACACCAGCAGGTCCGAGGTCTCGATCGGCGTCATCCCGCCGTAGCGCAGGGCCGCATGCTGATGACGCAGCCGGATCATCCGGCGCGCCACCTGCAGGGTCGAGGCCGGATCGGCCTCCTGCGCGTCCACCGCCAGCGGCAGGTGGCGGGCATCGACCGGCAGCCAGGGCTCGACGGTGGAGAAGCCGGCGTTGGCCTGATCCGCATGCCAGGGCATGGGGGTGCGGGCGCCGTCGCGGCCCAGGGTCTCGGGCCAGTTGGCGATGGCCTCGGGATCGACCAGCCGTTCGAACGGCACCTCGGCCTGGGGCAGGCCCAGTTCCTCGCCCTGATAGACGAAGACATTGCCGCGCAGGCAGACCAGCAGCAGCAGGGCCATCTCGGCGAAGGCCTTGCGGTCCCGGCCCTGGGCCCAGCGTGACACGGCGCGCGGCGCGTCATGGTTCGAGAAGGTCCAGGACGGCCAGCCCTCGCCCTGCTGATCCGGCCACATGGTCTCGCCCTGGGCCACCAGTTCGCTCTTCAGCGTGTCGGCGTACAGATACAGGAAGCCATAGGCCGAGTGCAGGCGGTCCGCCCCGGCGGTGTATTCCTTCATCTCCCGATCCGCGTGGTCGCCGCCCACCTCCGCGACCGTGAACCGGCCCTCGTAGCTGTCGGTCAGGGCGCGGATCCGGTTCAGGAAGCCGATGATCTCCGGCTGGCTCTGATTGTTGATCTTGTCCTGGAAGTCGAACGGGCGGGTGCGTTTCTTGCCGTCGTTGATCGGCGGATTGTCGGTCAGCTTCAGGTCGTGGATGGAGAAGTTGATGGCGTCCAGCCGGAACCCGTCCACCCCCCGGTCCAGCCAAAACCGCGCCGCCGCGATCAGGGCGTCCTGCACCTCGGGGTTCCGCACGTTCAACTGCGGCTGGGAGGCCAGGAAGTTGTGCATATAGTACTGGCCGCGCCGGGCGTTCCAGGTCCAGGCCGGACCGCCGAACACCGACTGCCAGTTCGACGGCGGCGATCCGTCCGGCTTGGCGTCAGCCCAGACGTACCAGTCGGCGTGCGGCCCGCTGCGCGACGCGCGGCTGTCCAGGAACCAGGGGTGTTCGTCCGAGGTGTGCGAAAAGACCTGGTCGATCACCACCTTCAGACCCAACGCGTGGGCGCGGGCCACCAGGGCGTCGAAATCGGCCAGGGTCCCGAAGATCGGATCGACGTCGCAATAGTCGGCGACGTCATAGCCGAAATCCTTCATCGGCGAGGTGAAGAAGGGCGACAGCCAGATCCCGTCCACGCCCAGCGAGGCGACATGGTCCAGATGCTCGGTGATCCCCTTCAGGTCGCCGACGCCGTCGTCGTTCGCGTCGGCGAAGCTGCGCGGATAGATCTGGTACAGCACCGCACCCCGCCACCATTCAGTGTGGGCGGTCGCCGGCTGGGCGGCGGTCGCGAGGTCGAGGGTGTGGGCGTTCACTTGGGCGTGCTCTTGCAGATCAGATAGTCGAGAGGGGCGATGCGGACGGCGTAGCTGGCCGGCGCCGAAGCCTGGGCCGCACAGTCGCCGCGAACAGCTTGCCACCGCAGCGATGCGGGCTCCACCTCAACCTGTGCGGTGACGGCGGCGGTCGAGGTGTTGAACAGAACCAGGGTCTCTCCGCCGGCCTCGTCGAGGCGGGACACGGCGAACAGGCCCGGCGTGTCGCCGGCGGCGCGGACGACCTGACGGCCGTGGCGCAGCGCCGGTTCCGCAGCGCGGATCCGGGCCATTTCGGCGATGGCCGTATAGAGGGGCGCTTCAGTCGAATAGGCGGGCTGGCGACCGCCGATGGGCTGCTCCGCCGCATAGACGGCGGTCTGGCTGGCGAACATGTCCTGGCGCGAGTTTCCGTAACCGCCGGCGCCGGCGAAGCCCTGTTCGTCACCGTAATAGAGGGTCGGCACGCCGCGGCTGAACATCATCAGGGCGTGGGCGAGTTTCACCCGGGCCAGGATCTCGGCCTCATCGGCGTCCGGATTGGCCTGTTTCACGAAGAAGCCGACGCGGCCCATGTCGTGGTTGCCCAGGAAGGTCGGCAGGATGGCGGCGGTGTCCGCCCCCTTGGCGTAGATCGCGTCGGCGGCGAACAGCTTGGCCAGGGTGTCGGTCCCCGACTTGCCCGAGGCGACGTCCACCGCCGTCTTCTGGAACGGGAAATCCAGCACGGCCGGATAGGCGTCCGCCCGCGTGAACCGCGCCGTGACCGCCGGGTCATGGTCATAGACCTCGCCGAAGATGTGGAAGTTCGGGATGCCCTTGGCCCGCGCCCGCTCCAGCATGGCGGGGATGAAGGCCTGCCAGAACTCGGGGTTCACGTGGCGGGCGGTGTCGATGCGGTAGCCGTCGATCCCGTACTTGTCGATCCAGCCGCCGAAGATGTCGATCATGCCCTGGATCACGACCGGATCCTCGGTCAGCAGATCGTCCAGGCCGGCGAAATCCCCGTCCAGCGAGCTTTCGCCGGCGAAGGTGCTGTCGCCCCGGTTATGATAGTGGATCGGGTCGTTCAGCCAGGCCGGAACCTTGGCCTTCTCCTCGCCCGCCGGAACATAAGGCGTATAGGCGTAGTCGGGCCGGGTCAGGCGCGAGAAGTCCCGCCCGTCGAAACCCTCGTTTATCGCCGCTCCGTCCAGCCCGCCGAGACGGGTGTAAGGATAGTCGGCCCGGCTGCGGTATTCGCACGGCCGGTCGGGGCATTCGCGATAACGGATCACGTCGGCCGTGTGATTGGCGACGATGTCCAGATAGACCTTCATGCCCCGCGCATGGGCCGCATCGACCAGGGCGTGCATCGCCGCCTCGTCGCCGAAATGCGGATCGACGGCGGTGAAGTCGGTGATCCAATAGCCGTGGTGCGCCGCGCCGGTGTAGTTCCCGTGCGTCTGGACCGGCTTGTTCTTGAAGATGGGCGCCAGCCAGACCGCCGTCGCGCCGAGGCCCTGGATATAGTCCAGCCGCTGGGTCACGCCGGCCAGATCGCCGCCGTGATAGAAGTCGGTGTCGGACGGATCAAAGCCGCTCTTCAGCCGCTCGGGCGCATAGCCCCCGTGGTCGTTCGACGGATCGCCGTTGGCGAAACGGTCGGGCAGCAGGAAATAGATGACCTCGTCCTGGGGCGGGCGCTGACGCAGCGCGGTCAGGGCGTCCGACGCCTGAACCGGCAGGGGAGAGGTCGAGGCCAGCAGGGCGGCAGCCATCATCATGGCGCGCTTCGGCGTCTTCCACAGTCGGTTGAGCGTCATCCTGTCGTCCTCCTGTCCGGAAAGTGCAAAGCCTTCCAGATCGATTTGCAAGATTTTGCAGTCGCGGCGCGATGTGTCAACGCGCATTACAATGCTGCGTCGCAGCATAGATAGGGCAGGAACAGGCGAAATAAGGGCAAATACGGGGTAAACGCCAAGCTTGAGGTGCGGCAAAAATGAGCCGCAGAGATTAACTGCTTGCAAGAATGACAAATGTTTGCATATTTTTGCGAAGGCTTCGGTTGCGACATTCAGAATCGCGACAGCCTCAGGGAGGATGACCATGTCTCAACGTCTTAACCGGCGCGTGCGCCTGATGTCGGGCGCCGCATTCGGCGCCGCCATGCTGATGGCCGTCAGCAGCGTTCACGCCCAAACCGCCGCCCCGGCCGACGACCAGGCCGCCGAAGTCGGCGAAATCGTCGTCACCGGCATCCGCCGCTCGATCGAGGCCTCGATTTCGGCCAAGGCCAACAACACCTCGATCGTCGAGGTCATTTCGGCCGAAGACATCGGCAAGCTGCCGGACGTCTCCATCGCCGAATCCCTGGCCCGCCTGCCGGGCGTGACCATGCAGCGCCTGGACGGCCGCAGCCAGCAGATCTCCATCCGCGGCCTGGGCCCGGACTTCACCACCGCCCTGCTGAACGGACGCGAACTGGTCACCACCGGCGACAACCGCGGCGTTGAGTTCGACCAATTCCCGTCGGAACTGCTGGGCAGCGTGGTCGTCTACAAGACCCCGGATTCGGCCCTGGTCGGCCAGGGCCTGGCCGGCACCGTCGACCTGCGCACCGTCCGCCCGCTGGCCTACGGCCGCCAGGCCATCGCCGTGAACTATCGTCACGAGTGGAACGACATCGGCGCCCTGAACTCCGGCACGACCGACAGCGGCGACCGCTACACGATTTCCTACATCGACCAGTTCATGGACGGGACCCTGGGCGTCGCCCTGGGTTACGCTCACATGAGCTCGCCGTATCAGTCGGAGCGGTTCAACGCCTGGGGCTATCCGAACTACAGCGACGGCAATCTGCTGACCGGCGGCGTCAAACCCTATGTCATGTCGTCGGAGCTGGAGCGCGACGGCTATATGGGCGTGCTTGAATGGCGCCCGAACGATCGTATCCATTCGACGATCGACGCCTTCTATTCCGAGTTCAAGAACACCCAGGTCCTGCGCGGCATCGAATTCCCGCTGGCCTGGGGCGGTTCGGCTGAGGCTGCGTCGGGCGCCTGCGCCGCGGGCGGCAATGTTCAAAGCGCCGTCTGCCGTCCTGGCCCGTCTCTGCGCCCCGGCTATACGGTCGAGGACGGCCTGATCGTCGCCGGCACCTGGGACAACATCAAGGGCGTCGTCCGCAACGACCTGAACAAGCGTGACAGCAACATCACGGCCCTGGGCTGGAACACCGAGTTCGTCGCCAACGACGACTGGACCCTGGCGCTCGACGTCAACTATTCGAAGGTCGAGCGGAACGACATCATCCTCGAGACCAACGCCGGCACCGGCCGTAACATCAACGGCGCGCTGGACACCCTCGGCTTCGAACTGACCGATGACGGCGTCACCCGCTTCACCAGCCAGCTCGACTACGCCGACCCGACCCTGATCCGCATCACCTCAGCCCAGGGCTGGGGCAGCGACGTCATCACGGGCGGCCAGGTCGGCTATATGAACACCCCGTCCATCGAGGACGAGATCAAGGCGGTGCGCCTGACCGCGAACCGCCAACTGCACCAGAGCCCGTTCAAGTCGATCGACTTCGGCTTCAACTACTCCGAGCGGAACAAGACCTTCGTCAACGACCAGTATTACATCGGCGTCCCCGGTGGCGGCGATCTGTTCGTGCCGTCGGAGTATCTGCTGGACCCGACCGACCTGGGCTACCTCGGCATCTCGCAGGTGCTCAGCTATGACGCCCTCGGCCTGGTCAACAGCGGCCTGCTGGACCTAGTCCGCAACCCCAACGCCGACGTCGCCGCCGGCAACTGGGAAGTCACGGAAAAGGTCTCGACCGCCTATGTCCGCGCCAACATCGACCACTCTCTGTTCGGCCTGCCGCTGACCGGCAATGTCGGCATGCAGTTCGTCTACACCGATCAGCAGGGGCAAGGCTTCGAGGCCCAGCAGATCAGCCAGGGCGTGGCCGCCGTCGCCGAACTCACCGGCGGCGCGGAATATCTGGAAATCCTGCCCAGCTCGAACTTCATCCTGGAGGTCGGCGACGACATGTTCGCCCGCTTCGCCGTGGCCCGCACTCTGGCGCGCCCGCGCATGGACGACATGCGCGCCTCGCGGAACTTCTCGTTCAACGCGGGCAACAACAACGCAAACGCGACGCCGACCCAGAACTCGCCGTGGGGCGGCGGCGGCGGAAATCCCGAGCTGAAGCCCTTCATCGCCGATGTGGTCGACGTCTCGTTCGAGAAGTACTTCGCCAACCGCAAGGGCTATGTCTCGCTGGCGGCCTTCTACAAGAACCTCGAAAGCTACGTCTACACGCGTAGCGTGCTGTTCGATTTCACCGGCTATCCGACCGGCGGCGTCACGCCCGTGATCAATGAGGGTGTTCTCACGACGCCTGAAAACGGCGACGGCGGCTGGATCAAGGGTCTGGAATTCTCGGTCTCCGCGCCATTTGATATCTTCCACCCGGCGCTGGAAGGCTTCGGCGGCTTGTTCAGCGCCTCGCAGACGGACAGCGAGGTCCAGCCGGATCCCGCCAACCCGCCCACCACCCTGCCGGGCCTGTCGGAAACGGTCATGAACGGCACGCTCTACTATGAACGCTACGGCTTCCAGGGCCGCGTCTCGGCCCGTTACCGTTCGGACTTCCTGGGCGAGGTCGCCGGCTTCGGCAACGGCCGGACCCTGCGTTCGGTGGCCGAGGAAACCGTCGTCGACGCCCAGGTCGGCTATGAGTTCCAGTCCGGCCCGCTGGAAGGCCTGTCGATCCTGGCGCAGGTCAACAACCTGACCGATGAACCGTTCAAGACCTTCCAGAACGGCGATGACCGTCAGACCATCGATTATCAGAGCTATGGCCGGACCTTCGCGGTGGGCATGAACTACCGCTTCTGATTTCTCCCCTGAGCAAACTTGGGCCGCTTCGGAAAAGAGGCGGCCCTTTCTTTTGGGGCTGGGAGCTACCCCCCGAACAGCCCCGCCGCAAACGCCTCGCCCGCCGGAGCCGCCGACTTGGGCCCCAGCACGGCGCTGGCCGCCCGGCCGCCCGCCAGCATCCGCGCACCGACCGCCCGCACGTCCTCGACCGTCTGGCCTTCCAGCTGTTCGGTCATCGACAGGCTGGACCGGGGCGCGCCGAAGATCAGGGTCTGGGCCGCGTTGCGTCCCGCCCGGCTCATCGGATTCTCGTCCGACATCCACAGGCCCGCCTTCATCACCGCCTTGGCCCGCGACAGCTCCTTCTCGGTCGGCCCCGTCTCGGCCAGGGCCCGCACCTCGCCCGCCGCCACCTGGGCCAGTTCTTTCGCCCGGTCCGCCGCCGCGCCGGCGTAGATGCCCAGCACCCCCGTATCTTCATACGGCTCCTGATAGGCGTCGATGGCGTAGGCTAGGCCCCGCTCCTCGCGCGCGCTCTGGAACAGGCGCGAGGCCATGCCCCCGCCCAGGATCTCGCCGAACAACCGCATCGACGACAGGGCCGGGTCGGTCGCCGACAGGGCCGGCAGCTGGAACACCAGATTGGCCTGTTCGATCTTGCGCGTCAGGGCCGCATGCCCGCCGACAAACAGGGCCGGCGCCGGCGCCTCGACGGGGGTCGCCGCCGCCGCGCCGAACCAACGCTCGGCCAGGGCCAGCAGTTCGCCCTCCTCGACCGCGCCGGAGACCGACACCACCATCCGGTCGGGCGAATACAACCGCGCCCGCCAGGCCTCGACCGTCGCCTTGTCCGCCGGTTTCAGGCTGGCGACCGAGCCCAGGATCGGCCGGCCCAGCGGCTGGCCGGCGAAGGCGCGCGTCTGGACCATCTCGAACACATGGTCGTCGGGCGTGTCGAAGGCCTCGGCGATCTCCTGGGCCACCACGTCCTTTTCCCGCTCGATCTCGGCGGGGTCGAGCGTGGGCCGGAACACCAGGTCCGACAGCACCTGCATCGCCAGCGGCAGCGACCCGTCCAGGCCCCGCACCTCGAAACTGGTCCGCTCATAGCCGGTGGAGGCGTTGATCGTGCCGCCCTCGGCCTCGATCCGTTCGACGATCTCGCGCGCGGCCATGTCGCCGGCGCCCTTGAACACCAGATGCTCCAGCAGGTGCGACCAGCCGGAACGATCCTCCGCCTCCCACCGCGCCCCGCCCTTGACGGTGACGACGACGGCCAAGGTCTTCAGGCCGGGCATGGGGTCGCAGATGACGCGAACGCCGTTGGACAGGGTGTGCAGGGAAGCCGTCAGGGGATGTCTTTCTTGGTTCGACGTCGAAGCAGGGCCACATAGAAGCCCGCCAGGGCAATCGCCAGCCCGAACCACGTCAGGGCGTAACCGAAATGATTGTTGGAAAAGGCCGCCGGCGGCGCGGACGGCCGAAGGGCCGCGAACTCGGGATTGGTCGGGCTGATTGCGAACACCGCCTCGGGCCTCACGGGCCCCTGAACCTTCAGGGCCTCGGCCATGGCCGCCGTGTCGCGGCCGTAGAAGCGGCCGTTCGCCGGCGCCGGCGTCATGCCGCTGGGCGGATCGAAACTGCGGAACTCCCCGATCAGCACCAGCGGCAGGCTGGTCTCGATCACGCGCGGCCGGTCGTTCACTCCGTCGGCGATGAAGCCCCGGTCGATCAGCAGGCTGAACTCCGCCCCCGCCGGCTTGCACGCCGAGATCAGCCGCACCCCCGCCTCGCCGTCATGGATCGACTGCAGCTCGACATAGGGGGCGGTGGCCAGACCCGGACAGACGATCAACGCCTTCCTGAACTCCAGATCGCCCTCGTCCTGATTGGGGCCCAGCACCTGATCCAGCGGCGCAGGCGACTTGGCCGCCGCCGCCTCGGACGCCGCGATCAGCCCCTCTTTCCACTTCAGCCGCTCGACCTGCCACAGGCCCAGCCCGATCAGCAGCGCCAGAGCCGCGACCGTCAGAACGGTCAGTATCCAGGGAAACCGCATCACGTCTGGTTCCTGTACTGCAGGCCGATCATCAGCCCCCGCCCCGGCCGCATCAGCGCCAGCGACAGGCCCACCACCAGCGGCAGCCAGACAATCAGGTGCAGCCACATCGGCGGATGGAATTTGATCTCGACCACCAGGGCCGAAAACCCGACCACAAAGCCCGCGATCTGCATGATGAAACTGGCCGGCCCGTCGCCGGTCTGGATGGTGGTGTAGTCCAGGCCGCAGGCTTCGCACTCCGTCCGCACCTTCAGAAAGCCGGCGAACAGCCGCCCCTGACCACAGCGCGGGCACCGCCCCTTTACGCCCGCCCGCACAGCGGAAACGGCGACGGCGGGAGACGATCCCTCGTCCCCCGCCGCCGCAATCTTGTCCGTGGTGTCCGGGATCAACCGAAGACGACGTAGACGAAGGCGAACAGGAACAGCCAGACCACGTCCACGAAATGCCAGTACCAGGCCGCCGCCTCGAAGCCGAAATGCTTCTGCGGGGTGAAGTCCCCGGCCAGCAGGCGGATCAGGCAGACCGCCAGGAAGATGGTGCCGATCAGGACGTGGAAGCCGTGGAAGCCCGTCGCCATGAAGAAGATCGACCCATACAGGCCCGAGTTGATCGCTTCCTCGTTGAAGAACAGGTGCTCGTGCAGGATGTGCTGATATTCGTAGACCTGAACGCAGGTGAAGAAGACGCCCAGGATCACGGTGATGACCAGGGCGATCTTGGCGCCCTTGCGGTCGCCGACCTGGATCGCGTGGTGGGCCCAGGTCACGGTGCAGCCGCTCAGCAGCAGGGTCACGGTGTTCAGCAGCGGCAGCTGCCAGGGCGACAGCACCTCGACCCCTTGCGGCGGCCAGGTGGACCAGGCCTTGGCCGTATCCGCCCAGGTTCCGACTTCCGGCGTCAACGCCCGCGATTCATGGAACAGGGCCATGTCGAAGAACATCCAGAAGAAGGCGACGAAGAACATCACCTCCGACGCGATGAACAGGATCATGCCGTAGCGCAGGCCGATGGACACGACCGGCGTATGATCGCCCGCCTTGGATTCCTTGATCACGTCCGACCACCAGCCGAAGGCCGAGATCAGCACCCCCGCCAGACCGGCGAAGAAGACTCCCTGCCGACCCTCGGCCAGGAAGTTGGCGGCGATCGGCCCGTTCTCGGCCGGGGCCAGCCCCTTCATCCAGATCACGGCGCCGATGAACATGATGGTCGCCGCGATGGAGGACAGCAGCGGCCACGGGCTGGGCGGCACGAGGTGATAGTCGTGGTGCGGAGCGGCGTGCGCGTCGGCCATGCGTTTCATCTCTATAATTAGGCTGGCGATGAACTCGCCTTATCCGCCAGCTATAACCGCGGCTTTTGCGTCGCGCCAGTGCGTCGCCGTGTTTCCGCCGCGATCTCCGTCCCTCCAAAAATCCGTCACCCTTGTCTGCTGACGGCGTCGTCTGATTGTCCAGGTTGATGGCGCACCGGCCGCCCTTGGTCCTTTCAGACCGTGCTTGAGCCCGGGGGCGCCGCCCCCCTTCATAAACCAGCCCGAACGGTCGCCGGGACCGATGTCGGCGCCGCGCCGTCAGGACAAGGAGACGGATTTACGGGAACCCACTACTCCACCAACGGCCCCTGCCTCGGCTGGGCCAGTTCCCGCTGTCCCGCCGTCGACCGGCGCAGGATGCGCCGCGCCCACTTGGCCACATCGTCGATGATGGTGAAGATGGCGGGGATATAGAGCAGGGACAGGAAGGTCGAGGAGATCAGCCCCCCCAGCACCGCAATCGCCATCGGCGAGCGGAACTGGACGTCGGCCCCGATCCCCATGGCGATCGGCACCATGCCCGCGCCCATGGCGAAGGTGGTCATCAGGATGGGCCGGGCGCGCTTGTGCGCCGCATCCATGATGGCTTCGTATCGCGGCATCCCCTCCTTCTCGGCCATGATGACATAGTCGACCAGCAGGATGGAGTTCTTGGCCGCGATCCCCATCAGCATCAGCACTCCGATCAGGGCCGACATGGAGAAGTTGGCGCCGCCGATGGCCAGGGCGATGAAGGCGCCGCCGATGGCCAGGGGCAGGGCCGCCATGATGGTGATCGGATAGGCGAAGCTTTTGAACAGCAGGGTCAGCACCGCATACATCAGCAGAATGCCCGAGGCGAAGGCGATGCCGAAACCGGTCAGCATCTCCTGGATGAACTCGGCGTCGCCGGCCGGCACCTGACGCACGCCGGCGGGCAGGTTCTGAACCGAGGGCAGGCGGTTGACCGCCACGCCGGCCGCGCCCGTGGTGATGCCGTCCAGTTCGGCGCTGATCGAGGCGATGCGCGACCGGTCTTGGCGGGTGACGGTGGCCGGACCGGCGCCGAACTCGATGTCGGCGACGGCGCTCAGCGGCACCGAGGCGCCGTTGTTGCCGGGCACGCGCAGGGTCTCCAGCACGCTCAGGTCCTCGCGGGCTTCCTCGGTCAACTGCAGCCGGATCGGGATCTGGCGGTCGCCCAGATTATATTTGGGCAGGTTCTGATCGACGTCGCCGATGGTGGCGACCCGCACCGCCTGCGAGATGGCGCCGGCCGAAACCCCGGCCAGGGCGGCCTCGTCCGCGCGCGGCGTGACCAGGATTTCCGGGCGGGCGATGGCGGCCGAGTTGACGACGTTGGCCAGGCCCGGGACGCCGCGCATCTCCTCCTCCACCTTGCGCGCGGCTGCGGTCAGGGCCTCAGGATTGTCGCTCAGAATTGAGAAGGTGTAGGTCGTGCCGTCGCCCGGCCCGCCCCCTTGTTGAGCGATGCCGGCGCGGATGCGGGCGCCGGGGATCTGTTTCATCTCGTCGACCATGACCCGCGCAAAGGCCTGCTGGCTCAGTTCGCGGTCGCCCTTGGGCACCATGTCGGCGTAGATGTTGGCCTGGGTCACGTCCTGGCCGCCGATGGCGGCATAGACCGAGGTGACCTCGGGGCGGGCCTCCAGCTTGCGGGTGATCTGCTGCACCACGGCGTCGGTCTGGCGCAGGGTCGAACCCGGCGGCAGCTCGACCTGGAAGGCCGCGCGGGCCGTGTCGCCGGGCGACATGAACTCGAACGACATCTTGGCCACGATCGAGGTTCCGATCGACCCGACCAGGAACAGGATGCCGATGATGAAGACCTTCCAGCGATTGCCCAGGCACCAGCGCAGGGCCTTCAGATAGCCGCTCATCCAGAAGGGATCGCGATCCTCATGGTGGGTGTGTTTCAGGATGAAGGCCGCCATCAGCGGCGTCAGGGTCCGCGCCACCAACAGTGAGAAGGCCACGGAGACGCAGGCCGCCAGGGCGAAGGCCTTGAAGAACTGGCCGATGATGCCCGGCATGAAGCCGACCGGCGCAAAGACGGCGATGATGGTGGCCGTGGTGGCCACGACCGCCAGGCCGATCTCGTCCGCCGCCTCCAGCGAGGCGTCATAGGGCGGCTTGCCGTCGCGCATGTGGCGGACGATGTTCTCGATCTCCACGATGGCGTCGTCGACCAGGATGCCGATGGTCAGGGACAGGGCCAGCAGGGTGACGACGTTCAGCGACTGGTCCAGCGGGCCCAGGATGGCGAAGGTCGGGATCAGCGACATCGGCATGGCCGTCGCCGCGATCAGGGTGGCGCGCCAGTCGCGCAGGAAGATGAAGACGATAATGACGGCCAGGACGGCGCCCAGCAGCAGGGCCTCCAGCGAGGCCAGATAGCTCTCTTCGATCTCCTCGACGCTGGCCGTGACCTGACTGATGGTCAGCTCGGGATGGGCCTCGTCGATCTTCTGGACCTCTTCGCGGACCCGTTCCGCGACCTTGACTTCGGACGCAGTGCGCGAGCGCAGGAAGTTGAAGGTTACGGCCTCCTGGCCGTTGTAGCGGGCCAGGCGACGCGGTTCGCTCCACTTGTCCTCGACCGTGCCGAGGTTATCCAGGCGCACGGTCTTGCCGTCGCCCAGCGGCACCAGGGTCTCGCGCAACTGTGCGACCGAGGTGGCGGCGCCCAGGGTGCGGACGGCGCGCTCGGACCCGGCGATGGTGACGCGGCCGCCGGGCAGGTTGTTGTTGACGTTGTTCAGCGCCTGGCTGACCTCGGCCGCGGTGACGCCGTAGGCCGACAGCCGTTGCGGATCCAGCTCCACCCGGATCTCGCGATCCACGCCGCCTGACCGGTTGACCTCGCCCACGCCGCCCAGGGCCAGCAGGGCCCGGCTCATCTCGTTGTCGATGAACCAGCTGATCTCTTCCGGCGTCATGGTCGGCGACCGGACCACATAGGTGATCAGGGCGTCGCCGGTGATGTCGATGCGCTGGACCGCCGGCTCCTGCATGTCCTGGGGCAGGCTGGCGCGCAGGCCGGTCATGGCGTTGCGCACGTCATTGGTCGCGCGGTCGGTGTCCGTGCCCAGTTCGAACTCGATCACCGTCGTCGAGACGCCGTCGCTGATGTTCGAGGTGATGTGGCGCACGCCCGACAGGCCGGCCAGCGAGTCCTCGATCAGCCGCGTGACCTGGACCTCCATTTCCGCCGGCGCCGAGCCGGGGCGGGCGGCGGTGACATTGACCAGCGGGAAGTCGATGTCAGGGTTCTGATTGATCCGCATCCCCATGAAGCCGACCACGCCGCCGAGCGTCAGCAGCAGGAACAGCAGGATGATCGGAATCGGGTTCTTGATCGCCCAGGACGACATCTGGTTCATCGGTCGGTCCTACTTGGCCGCAGGCTGTGTAGCGGGGCGGGCGCCGCCGGGGGCCTGGGCGACGTTGACGCGGTCGCCCTCGTTCAGGAAGCCGGCGCCGTCGACGATGACCTGGGCGCCGACATTGACGCCGGTGACGGCCGTCTGGGTGTCGGTCCGCGACAGGATGACGACCGGCTGGAAGTGAACCCGACCGTCGGCGGCCAGGCTGAAGACCCCCGGCTTGTTGTCGCGATACAGGACCGCGCCCGTCGGCACCGTGGTGGCCGGCTGGTCGCCGACGTCGATGTCGGCGCGGGCGAACATGCCCGGCCGCAGCGGGGCGCCGGGCGACAGCGAGATGCGCGCCAGACCCAGGCGGGTGTTGGCGTTGACCTCGGGCGTGACGATCCGAACCGTGCCCGCGGTGGTTCCAGCCTCGCTCGAGGAGACGGTCGCCGACTGGCCGGCGCGAACCTGGGCCAGTTCGGTCTCGGGCACCTGGGCGTCCAACTCCAGCCGGCCGTCGCGGACCATGCGGAACAGCTCGGTCCCGGCGGCGATGATCTGGCCCTTGGTGACGCTGCGGCTGATGACCAGGCCGGCGACGGGCGCGCGGACGGTGGCCTGCGACAACTGGGTCTGTGTCTGGGCCAGGGTGGCGCGGGCGGCGGCCAGATTGGCGTTGGACGCCCGCTGATTGGCCAGGGCGGTGTCCAGCGAGGCCTGGCTGAGGAAGCCGCGTTCCTTCAGCTGTTGCGCCCGGTCCAGGGCCGCGTCGTCGCGCGCCACATTGGCTTCGGCCAGCTGCACCTGGGCCTGCTGCTGGCGCAGCTGGGCGCGCAGCAGGACGTCGTTCATCTGCACCAGGGGCTGGCCCTGACGCACATAGGAGCCTTCATCCACATAGACGGCGACGGCGGTCAGGCCCCCGGTCTCGGCCGCGACCGGCACTTCCTCCCAGGCTGAGACGGTGCCCGAGGCGGTGACGGTGCGCCGCAGATTGGTCTGGGTCACGGTGGCGGCGGTGACGGTCTGGCGCGAGCCGCCGGCGGCCTTCTCCTCGGTCGCCTCGTCGCCATGCCCCCCGCAGCCGGCCAGCAGGAAGGCCGACACGGCGAGAGCGCCAAGGCTGAAGGCGGTTCGGGTCGTCTTGGACACGGGAGATTTCCTCGGTTGCAGGCGAAGCGGACCGCCCGGCTGGCGCCGGTGATCACAGACCCGCTTCTTACCTCGTCTGCGAACGGTCCTCAAACGCCCATGCGCTTTATTGCAAAGCCTTAATCTGACACTGTCAGGGGCGCGGATCGCCGCGCCCGCTGGTCCCGGACCTCTACGCGTGATAGGGGCGCGCGGATGACGACTCCCCCTATCTCGAACATCCGGAACTTCAGCGTGGTCGCGCACATCGACCACGGCAAGTCCACCCTGTCCGACCGACTGATCCAATTCACCGGCGGCCTGACCGCGCGCGAGATGTCCGAGCAGGTGCTCGACAATATGGATATCGAGAAGGAGCGGGGCATTACGATCAAGGCGCAGACGGTGCGCCTGAACTACCTCGCCAAGGACGGGCAGGACTATGTCCTGAACCTGATGGACACGCCGGGCCACGTGGACTTCGCCTATGAGGTGTCGCGCAGCCTGGCGGCGTGCGAGGGGTCGCTGCTGGTCGTGGATGCGTCCCAGGGGGTCGAGGCCCAGACCCTGGCGAACGTCTATCAGGCGATCGACAACAACCACGAGATCGTCCCCGTCCTGAACAAGGTCGATCTGCCGGCGGCCGAGCCCGAGCGGGTCCGCGCCCAGATCGAGGACGTCATCGGCATCGACGCCTCCGAGGCCGTGCTGTGCAGCGCCAAGTCCGGCATCGGCATCGAGGACGTCCTCGAAGCCATCGTCACCAAACTCCCGCCCCCCAAGGGCGACCCCGACGCCCCGCTGAAGGCCATGCTGGTCGACGCCTGGTACGACCCCTACCTCGGCGTCGTCGTCCTGGTGCGCGTCTTCGACGGGGTGCTGAAGACCGGCATGCGGGTCAAGATGATGCGCAACGGCTCGACCCACCTGATCGACCGGGTCGGCGTCTTCCTGCCCAAGAACACCCCGGTGGACCAGCTGGGCCCCGGCGAGGTCGGCTTCATCACCGCCCAGATCAAGGAAGTCGCCCACGCCGCCGTCGGCGACACCATCACCGATGAAAGAAAGCCGACCGCCGAACCGCTGAAGGGGTTCAAGGAGGTCCAGTCGGTGGTCTTCTGCGGCCTGTTCCCGGTCGACGCCGCCGATTTCGAGGACCTGCGCGCCGCCATCGGCAAGCTGCGGCTGAATGATGCGTCATTCACCTACGAGATGGAATCGAGCGCCGCCCTGGGCTTCGGCTTCCGCTGCGGCTTCCTCGGTTTGCTGCACCTCGAGATCATCCAGGAACGGCTCAGCCGCGAGTTCAACCTGGACCTGATCGCGACCGCCCCTTCGGTGGTCTACAAGATCGGCCTGCGCGACGGCTCCGAGATCGACCTGCACAACCCGGCCGACCTGCCCGACGTGATGCAGATCGAGACGATCAGCGAGCCCTGGATCAAGGCCACCATCCTGACGCCGGACGAATACCTCGGCAGCGTCATCAAGCTGTGCCAGGACCGCCGCGGCCAGCAGATCGAACTGTCCTACGTCGGCGCCCGCGCCATGGTGGTCTATGAGCTGCCGCTGAACGAGGTGGTGTTCGACTTCTACGACCGTCTGAAGTCGATCTCGAAGGGCTATGCCTCGTTCGACTACGAGATCACCGAATACAAGGTCGGCGACCTGGTGAAGATGAACATCCTGGTCAACGCCGAACCGGTCGACGCCCTGTCCATGCTGGTCCACCGCGCCCGCGCCGAGACGCGCGGCCGGGGCATGGTCGAGAAGATGAAGGAGCTGATCCCGCCCCACCTGTTCGTCATCCCGATCCAGGCGGCCATCGGCGGCAAGATCATCGCCCGCGAGACCGTGCGCGCGCTCCGCAAGGACGTGACCTCGAAATGCTACGGCGGCGACGCCACGCGGAAGAAGAAGCTGCTGGAGAAGCAGAAGGCCGGCAAGAAGAAGATGCGTCAGTTCGGCAAGGTCGAAATCCCGCAGGAAGCCTTCATCGCCGCGCTCAAGATGGACGAGGACTAGACTCCTCTTCCTTCTCCCTTGCGGGAGAAGGTGGCCCGCAGGGCCGGATGAGGGGTCACACCGACCCTGACGATCCACGCCAAACCGACCCCTCATCCGACCTCGCTGCGCTCGGCCACCTTCTCCCGCAAGGGGAGAAGGAGTCCCACCTCCACCCCCTCCGGCACGCCCAGCGCCCGGCGCCAGTCCTGCGGGTGCAGCCGCGCCATCTCTTCATCCAGCCGCCATAGCGGCCTCAGCACCCCGTCCTCGTCCCAGAACACCTCGGCCCACGGATGCCCCGCCTCGCGCGCCCGCTCCCGGTCCCGCGCCGCCGCCTCAGCCCCCAGATGGTCGGCGCGCCAGCGATACAGCCACGGAATATGCCAGTGCGGCGCCCGCGTCAGCCGCTCGTCCTTCATCGCCTCGACCAGACATTCCGCCAGCGCCCGCGCCTCTTCCAGACGCGCCTCGAAGGCGTCCCGCCGCCCCTGCACATAGGCGCCCCAGCCCTCGGCCGGCTCCACCGGCCCCGCCTTCGGCTCCGGCCGCGTCCAGCCCTCCGCCTCGCGCCGCTTCCACAGGGCGTGAACCCCGACGTCATACCGCCGCGCCACCGACCGCGCGGTCTCCCCATCCTCCCACGCCTTGCGCACCTCGGCCCAGACGGCGTCGGATCGGATCTTGCGGTGAATGCCCTGGCTCATGTCCCCACGGCCTAAACCGCCGTTACGCCAAAGTTGGACGCAACCCTCTCTTCCTTCTCCCCTTGCGGGAGAAGGTGGCCCGCAGGGCCGGATGAGGGGTCGTTCAGCCTGAACCGCCAGGGCCGGTAAAACCCCTCATCCGACCTCGCTTCGCTCGGCCACCTTCTCCCGCAAGGGGAGAAGGAAGGTTTAGTCGCGCGTCAGGCCTTCCTCCGTCGCCGCCACAATGGCCGACAGCACCGCTTCCCGCTGGTTCCCGATCATCCCATTCGGAAACCGCAGCACCCGGAACCCCTGTTCGCGCAGCCAGGCGTCCCGCTCGGCGTCCTCGATCCGGTCGTCATGCTGCGGCCCGTCCGCCTCGACGATCAGCCGATGCCTCAGACAGATGAAGTCGACGATATACCGCCCGATCACCATCTGACGCCGAAACTTCAGCCCCGCCAGCCGCCGATCCCGCAACAGGCCCCACAGCCGCCGCTCATAATGGACGGGCTCGCGGCGCATCTGTTTGGCGCGGGATTGCAGCCAGTCGTCCATATCCAGATTGTGCGCAACGCCCGCCAAGATTGCAACCTCTTCCTTCTCCCCTTACGGGAGAAGGGATCAGAACGGGGATGGCGGCCCAGGGCCTGCCCCGTGCTTCTTGCAAATCGCCGCTAAAAGGCAGGATTGCTCAATGGACTATTTATGGTACGATCTGCCCTATAACCTGCCAGGGACCAAGCCATGCACCATCATCACGCCGTTAGACGAGTGACCCATGCACACGGTCCGCTTCTACCAGACCCCCGCCGGTCGGCCGGTCATTCAGGAGTGGCTGCGATCCTTCGATAAGCCGGACCGCGCGATCCTCGGCTACGACCTCAAGCGGGTCCAGTTCGGGTTTCCGATGGGGCTTCCGCTCTGCCGTTCGCTGGGCGGCGGCCTGTGGGAGGTCCGGTCCAGCCTCGGCGGCAATCGCGAGGTGCGGATGATCTTCTTCCACGATACGGCGCACAAGGCGCTGGTCGTGGTCCACGGCTTCCTCAAGAAGTCGCAGAAGACCCCAAAGGCCGAGATCGAGATCGCGCTACGCCGCATGAAGGAGCGCAGCCTTTAATCAAAGGAGCGTCGAATGACCTCAGACATGAAGTTCCGCGATCCGTCGGACCTCGCCACCCTGGACGATTTCCTCGACGAGGACGGCATCCGCGAGGAAGTGACCCTGCGCGCGGTCAAGAGCGTGATCGCCCTCCAGCTCCAGCAGGCGATGAAGGCCCAGGGCCTGACCCGCGCCGCCATGGCCGCCGAAATGGAGACCAGCCGCGCCCAACTGAACCGCGTCCTCGACCCGGAGGCGTCGAACGTGACGCTGGACACGCTCAGCCGCGCGGCTCGGGTGCTGGGGCGTTCGCTGAAGGTGGAGTTGGTTTAGCCGTCAACCCGCCCCGCCTTTCGTCATCCTCCGGCGAGCGTAGCGAGACCGGGGGACCCAGCGGCGCCGTCAGGCGAAATCCATCCGCCGCACGGCGTTTGAAGATCGCGTCCGCGACAGGTTCGCGCTCACGCGCGCCGCTGGGTCCCCCGGTCTGCGCCGCGAAGGCGCGGCTTGCCGGAGGATGATGAAAGACCAGGGGGGCCGGATGAGGGGTCGGTTCGGCGTGGATCGTCGGGGCCGGTGTAACCCCTCATCCGACCTCGCTCCGCTCGCCCACCTTCTCCCGCAAGGGGAGAAGGGATCAGAACGGCGATGAAGGCCCAGGGCCTGACGCGCACCGCCAGGACCGCCGAAATGGAGACCCGCCGCGCCCAACTGAACCGCGTCCTCGACCCGGAGACGCCCTTCCTTCTCCCCCTGCGGGAGAAGGTGGCCCGGAGGGCCGGATGAGGGGTCGTTCAGCCTGAACCGTCAGAGCCGGTGAAACCCCTCATCCGACCTCGCTTCGCTCGGCCACCTTCTCCCGCAAGGGGAGAAGGAAGGTTTAGTCGCGCGTCAGGCCTTCCTCCGTCGCCGCCACAATGGCCGACAGCACCGCTTCCCGCTGGTTCCCGATCATCCCATTCGGAAACCGCAGCACCCGGAACCCCTGTTCGCGCAGCCAGGCGTCCCGCTCGGCGTCCTCGATCCGGTCGTCATGCTGCGGCCCGTCCGCCTCGACGATCAGCCGATGCCTCAGACAGATGAAGTCGACGATATACCGCCCGATCACCATCTGCCGCCGAAACTTCAGCCCCGCCAGCCGCCGATCCCGCAACAGCCCCCACAGCCGCCGCTCATAATGGACGGGCTCGCGGCGCATCTGTTTGGCGCGTGATTGCAGCCAGTCGCTCATATAAAGATTGTGCGCAACGCCCGCCAAGATTGCAACCTCTTCCTTCTCCCCCTGCGGGAGAAGGTGGCCGAGCGCAGCGAGGTCGGATGAGGGGTCAGAAGGACGCCCGCCACGCCTCCGGCGTCAGCACCACCGCGCTTTCCAACGGTGGCGCGAGGACGAAGAATTCCGGCCGGACGGGCAAGCTATGCACGCGGTAAAGCCGCCATGCGTCAGGCCGCTCCTGCGCCACCTCGCATTCCGTTCGGGTCAGGAAGAAGTCCGTCGATGCGCCGCCACGCGTGGCCTTCACCTCGATCAGTCGCTCACGACCATCCGTCGGGTCGAAGCTGCGAATGTCGTATCCGGCCCCGTCTCCGCGCTCCTGCGACGTCCATTCGACCTTCTTCGCTAGATCCGCCCGATCATGGGCGATCAGATGGGCGCGTTCGTGGTGGAAGATGCGCTCCTCGCCCAACAAGCCAAGCTGCCGGTTCCGCTGATCGCGAGCCGCCGGATCGAATTTCCGAACCAGTCGCGACAGGCCCACGGGTCGTCGGGGCCTCTCCGCGCCAAGGGGAGGGGCCGAGGTCATCAGCAGGGGCGCCGGCTCAAACGCGGTCGAGGGCTCCGACACCCCGCTTCCATACGCCGGCTGTTCGGTCGCTTGGGCCCGCAGGGAGTCGCGCAATGGCATCCCGATGTCCCAAGCGGCGGGATTCTGGTCGAGATGGCGTTCCAGTGCGGAGAAGATGGCTTCTTGGTAGTTCGGCCGACTACCGAAACCATTCAGCTTGGGCATGCCCAGTTCGGTCAGGACGGCGGAGATGTTTCCGTATTTCTGACCGACCGAGCCGACCGTGCGGCCGATCTGTTGTGACAACGCCTTGGCGTGACGGGCCTTGACCAGCGGGCGACCAGAGACGGCGTCGTCGAGCATGGCGAAATAGTCGGCGACGATGAGGTCCAACTCCTCCTTATCCCAGTCGCGGCCATATTTGCCCTGATCGACCAACCCATTCTCCCCACCAACCTTAGGTTAGTATGACGGCGACGGTCTTTACCAGTGCGCTAATCGCCCTTCCTTCTCCCCTTGCGGGAGAAGGTGGCCCGCAGGGCCGGATGAGGGGTCGGTTCGGCGTGGATCGTTAGGGCCCGGTGAAACCCCTCATCCAGATTGATTGTCCGCCGACGGCGCTAGACTCCCGTGCCGGTTGCGGCTTAGCTATCGTTGTTCAATAAGGGGGAAAGCCTTGGACATTCAAACGAAACTGGGCGAACTTCAGAAACGCACGATGGAGCATCGAGAGGTGTTGCTGACCGAAGAGGCCGCAAAGACGGCCTTGGTCATGCCCTTCATCCAAGCGCTGGGCTACGACGTGTTCAACCCGTCCGAGGTCATTCCGGAATATACAGCCGACGTTGGCACCAAGAAGGGTGAGAAAGTCGATTACGCCATCTGCCATGGTGGCAAGATCCGCATTCTGATCGAGTGTAAGCCTAGCAATGTGGCGCTCAACCTCAACCACGCCAGCCAGTTGTTTCGCTATTTCTCGGTGACGGATGCCCGGCTGGCTATCCTGACCAACGGCGTCGTCTACCAGTTCTATTCCGACGTCGAAGCCACCAACAAGATGGACGACAAGCCGTTCTTCACCTTCAGCATGGACGCGCTGAAGCCGACCGATGGCCGCACGGTCGAGAAATTCACCAAGCTCTCGTTCGACATCGACAAGATCGTTCAGGAAGCGGGACTGCTGAAACTCCAGTCCCTGCTTCGCAAGGAACTGGAAAAAGAGATGGCCGAGCCCTCGGAGGAGTTCGTGCGGATGATGGCCACCCGTGTCCACGAGGGGCGCGTCACTGCTCAGGTCCGCGAGAATTTCGGCAAAATGGTCGTGGCGACCTTTTCTTCGATCATTCGCGACAAGGTCAACGAGCGCCTGTCCACGGCCCTGAACGCGACCGGCCCGTCGATGACCGACCAAGACGAAGCCCCGCCGAGCGATCCCGAGATCGTCGTGACGACGGAAGAGGAGGTGTCCGGCTTCCACATCATCCAGGCAATTGCCTCGAAAGTGGTGAAGCCCAAACGCATCGTCATGCGCGACGCCCAGTCCTATTGCGCGATCCTGCTGGACGACAACAACCGCAAGACCATCGCCCGCCTGCACTTCAACGGCGTCACCAAGAAGTATGTCGGCACCTTCTCCGACAAGGACGAAATCCGACACCTGATCAGCGACCTGACGGACATCTATCAACTGTCTGATCAGATCGAGAAGCGGATCAAAGAGCTCGAAGGCCCCGAAAAGGCCTGAGCGAAGGTTACCTCTAAATTGCGCGTCCCTTCTCCCCTTGCGGGAGAAGGTGGCCCGAAGGGCCGGATGAGGGGTCGGTTCGGCGTGGATCGTTAGGGCCGGCGTGACCCCTCATCCGACCTCGCTTCGCTCGGCCACCTTCTCCCGCAAGGGGAGAAGGAAGCGGGAGCGCCCCCTACAGCCGCCCCTTCCTGAACGCCTCCGCCTTCTCCGCCGCCGCCTCCGCGCGCCACTTCTTCGGCGCCGACCGGTCCACCTCTTCCCCCGCCCCCGTCAGGGCCTCGTTGGCGAATTCCAGGTCCAGCAGCTTCATGCGCTTGATCTCGTCGCGCAGGCGGCCGGCTTCCTCGAACTCCAGGTTGGAGGCGGCTTCGCGCATGCGGCCTTCCAGGTCCTTGAGGGCGGCCTGGAAGTTTGAGCCGACGAAGGGTTTGGAGGCTTCGGCGACGCCGGGGCGGGTCAGGCGGTCCATTTCGCGGGACTCATAGGGGCTGTCCATCAGCTCCTTGATGTCGCGCTTGACGCTTTCGGGCGTGATGCCGTGTTCGGTGTTGTAGGCCATCTGGCGTTCGCGGCGGCGGTCGGTCTCGGCGATGGCGCGCTCCATACTGCCGGTCATGCGGTCGGCGTACAGGATGACGCGGCCGTCGATGTTGCGCGCGGCGCGGCCGATGGTCTGGATGAGCGAGGTCTCGGAGCGCAGGAAGCCCTCCTTGTCCGCGTCCAGGATGGCGACCAGGCCGCACTCGGGGATGTCCAGCCCCTCGCGCAGCAGGTTGATGCCGATCAGGCAGTCGAAGGATCCCAGACGCAGGTCGCGCAGGATCTCGATCCGCTCCAGGGTGTCGACGTCGGAGTGCATGTAGCGGACGCGGATCCCCTGTTCATGCATGTATTCGGTCAGGTCCTCGGCCATCTTCTTGGTCAGGGTGGTGACCAGGCTGCGGTAGCCGGCGCGGGTGGTGGCCTTGACCTCGTCGATGACGTCGTCGACCTGGTTGCGGGTGGCGCCGCTGACCGGGCGGATCTCGACCGGCGGGTCGATCAGGCCGGTGGGGCGGATGACCTGTTCGACGAAGACGCCGCCGGCCTGGTCCATCTCCCAGGCGCCGGGGGTGGCGCTGACGTGGACGGTCTGAGGGCGCATGGCCTCCCATTCCTCGAACTTCAGCGGGCGGTTGTCGATGCAGGAGGGCAGGCGGAAGCCGTATTCGGCCAGGGTGGATTTGCGGCGGTAGTCGCCGCGGAACATGCCGTTGATCTGGCCGATGGTGACGTGGCTCTCATCCACGAACAGCAGGGCGTTGTCGGGGATGTATTCGAAGAAGGTGGGCGGGGGCTCGCCGGGGGCGCGGCCGGTCAGCCAGCGGGAATAGTTCTCGATGCCGGCGCAGCTGCCGGTGGCCTCCATCATCTCCAGGTCGAAACGGGTGCGCTGTTCGAGGCGCTGGGCCTCGAGCAGTTTGCCGTTCTCGATCATCCAGTCCAGCGTCTCCTTCAGCTCGGCCTTGATGCCCTGGGTGGCCTGGTTCAGCGTCGGGCGCGGGGTCACATAGTGGCTGGCGGCGTAGACGGTGATCTCGGTCAGGTCGGCGGTCTTCTTGCCGGTCAGGGGGTCGAACTCCTGGATCGCCTCCAGCTCGTCGCCGAACAGGCTGATGCGCCAGGCGCGGTCCTCAAGGTGGACCGGGAAGATCTCGATGACGTCGCCGCGCTTGCGGAACATGCCGCGGTCGAAATTCAGGTCGTTGCGCTTGTACTGCAGCGCGATCAGATCGGCCCGCAGCTTCCCCTCGTCGATCTGGTCCCCCACCTTCAGCGTGAAGGTCATGGCCGTATAGGTCTCGACCGACCCGATGCCGTAGATGCAGGAGACGGAGGCGACGACGATCACATCCTCCCGCTCCAGTATCGCCCGCGTCGCCGAGTGCCGCATCCGGTCGATCTGCTCATTTATGGACGAGTCCTTCTCGATATAGGTGTCCGTACGCGGAACATAAGCTTCAGGCTGGTAGTAGTCGTAGTAGCTGACAAAATATTCGACGGCGTTGTCCGGGAAGAAGCTCTTGAACTCGGAGTAGAGCTGGGCCGCCAGGGTCTTGTTGGGGGCCAGGATCAGGGCCGGGCGCTGGGTCTGTTCGATGACCTTGGCCATGGTGAAGGTCTTGCCCGAGCCGGTGACGCCCAGCAGCACCTGATCGCGATCGCCCGCCTCGGCCTGGGCGACCAGTTCGGCGATGGCGGCGGGCTGGTCGCCGGCGGGGGTGTATTTGGTCTCGAGCCGGAAGCGGCCGCCCTTCTTCTTGCCCTCGTGCGAGGGGCGGTGCGGGACCCAGTCGGCAGGGGCGGCGACGGGCTCCTCCGGCGTCAGGCGCGGGCCGGTGACGGGGGCGAACATCGGCATTTTCCCGGTGTCGCGTTTGAACGCCGCAGCGGCCTCTCGCACGCCGGGGTCAGGCGTGTGGACGGGCTTGGCCGGCTTTGCGGCGGCGGGCTTCGGCGTCGAGGAACGGTTCATGAACAGAACTTAGTGCGGGGGTCCGGCCTCCGCCATACCCGCGCCGAGCGCTTCTGGGCTCTGAAAGAAGGCGGGCGTCAAAAATGGCGATAAAACGGCGTAATGTAGAAATAAAATGCTACTTTACGCCGTGCAATGATGCATTTCGCGCGCAATTTGTCCTTGTTCTCAACTTTTATGCGACTTTTTAGTTGCAGTTCGCTTTCGGTGCGCTTAGGCCGGTCGCATAACGGATGCATTCTGTATATCGATGATACATAACACCGATATACATATCGTGTTCGAGTATTGTGTCAATCTTATCTGTGAAGAGGCGTATGCGTACTCGTAAGAACAACCTTCTTGCATCGACCATGGTCGGTGGAATTGCAGTCGCCTCTATGGCGATGTTTGCCCCGTCCATGGCGTTGGCGCAGGATGCTTCGGTCATGCCGGCTGAAGACTCGGCCAGCATCGACGATATCGTCGTCATCGGCTCGCGCATTCGCCGCGACAACTACAACGCCCCGTCGCCGACCCAGGTGGTGACGCGTGAAGAAGCGACCCTGCAGGGCTTCGCCTCGACGACCGAGGCGCTGCAAAGCACGGCCGTCACCGGCGGCACCTCGCAGATCAACAACTCGTACGGCGGCTACGTCACCAACGGCGGCCCCGGCGCCAACACCATCGGCCTGCGCGGCATGAGCCCCAGCCGCACCCTGGTGCTGCTGAACGGCCGTCGCGTCTCGCCGGCCGGTTCGCGCGGTTCGGTCGGCGCGGCCGACCTCAACGTGCTGCCGACCGCCATCATCGACCGCGTCGAAGTTCTGCGGGACGGCGCATCGTCGGTCTATGGTTCGGACGCCGTCGCCGGCGTGGTCAACATCCAGACCCGCAACAACTTCGAAGGTCTGACCCTCGAAGCCCAGCGCAACGAGCCGCTGGAAGCCAATGGCGCGGGCGGTTCGACCCGTCTGTCGCTGACGGCCGGCGTCCGTGGCGACCGCTGGCGCGCCGCCGGTTCGGTTGAACGCTATGAGCGTGACGAACTGACCCTGCGCGACCGCGAGTTCACCCGTTGCCAGACCGACGGCCTGCGCAACGGCCAGGACTATATTGATCCGCTGACCGGCCAGTCGAAATGCTATCCGATCACCACGACCGGCTCGAACGGCGTGACGATCAACACCATCGCCACGGGCGCGACCACGGGCGTCGCCGCCCCCGGCGCGGTCGGCACGACCTTCAACCGCTGGCGTCCGAACTCGGCCGTTACGACCGGCCTGGTCGGGTTCGAAGGCGTCGGCGGCTCCGGCAACAGCGTCAATGTTCGTGACACCTTCGAAGACCGGATGCTGAACGAGTCGCTGATCACGCCGGTGGACATCACCACCCTGTACGGCGAAGTCGGCTATGATCTGCAAGCCCTGGGCAATGCCGAAGTGTACGGCGAAGCCCTGTTCAACCAGCGCAAGTCGTCGCAGACCGGTTATCGCCAACTGGCGCTGGACTACGCCGTCGGCAGCCCGCTGATCCCGACCAACCTGCAAGGCAGCGTCGCCTTCGCCGACCAAGGTCTGAATCAGGGCGACAACGTGGGCGTGCGCGCCTTTATCGGCTTCGGCAACGACCATTCCGAGCAGGAAGTCGATTTCGGCCGCTATGTCGTCGGCATCAAGGGCGACTTCTTCCTGCCGGAGTGGCGCTATGACGCCTACGCCAGCTATTCGCGGTCCAAGTCGACCTACACCAGCGAACAGTTCCTGACCGATAATCTGATCGCGTCCCTAGACGCCGTCAGCAATGGTTCGGGCGGGTTCCAGTGCGCTGATCTGGCGTCGAATCCGGGCTGCGTCGCCGCCCCGGCGCTGACGACCCAGACCATCGCCGGCGTCCTGCCGCAGGATTGGGTCAATTATGTCTTCCGTCCGGTGACCGGCACGACCGAGTTCATCGAGAAGGTGGTCAGCATCGGCATCGACGGTCCGCTGTTCAGCCTGCCTGCAGGCCAGGTCATGGGCTTCTTTGGCGCCGAATGGCGTGAGTCCGAGATCGACGACACCCCGGGCCTGGATAGCCAGCTGGGCAACACCTACAACTTCTCGACCTCGGCCATCACGCGCGGCTCGGACTCGGTCAAGGAAGTGTTCGGTGAGATCGAAGCGCCGATCCTGGTGGATCTGCCGGGCGTGCGCGAGCTGACCCTGAACGGTTCGTTCCGCTACACGGACTATGACTCCTACGGCGACGACACGACCTACAAGGTCGGCTTGGTCTATCGTCCGATCGACTGGGTCACGGTTCGCGGCACCTACGGCACCTCGTACCGCGCCCCGGCGCTGTTCGAACAGTTCGTCGGCGCCACCTCGGGCTTCCTGTCGAGCGGCAGCGACGCCTGCAACGAGTACACGGCAGACGGAGTGAACCCCAACCGGGTCGCCAACTGCCGGGCCGAAGGCCTGCCGGACACCTATGAGGCGACCACCGGCGTGCAGGTCATCACGGAAGGCGGCGCAGACGCCGGCCTGTCGGCTGAAACCTCGACCAACATGACTGTCGGCCTGGTGATCCAGCCGCCGCTGCCCTCGGGCTGGGGCGATCTGGCCTTCGCCGTCGACTATTACGAGATCGAGGTCGAGAACGGCGTGTCCCGCACCGGCGCCACGGAGATCCTGGACCGTTGCTACGACTCCAATCCGTCGGACTTCGCGGCCGACGCCGGCTTCTGCCGCCTGGTTTCGCGTAATCCGGCCGACAACGGCCTGACCGTCTCGGACAGCTACGTCAATCTGGCCACCGACAATGTGAAGGGGCTGGATTACACCATCCGTTATCGCAAGGACGTCGGCCCCGGCACGGCGCTGTTCAACCTGGCGATCACCCAGTACACGGAAATCTCGAGCAAGCTGTTCGCCGAAGACGCCCTGGAAGACGACCTGGGCATGATCGACAATCCGGAGTTCACCGGAACGGCTGACGTTTCCTACGCCTGGGACAAGTGGCGCGTGCGTTACGGCGTCGAATGGATCCAGGGCACCGACAGCTACGCCTATTACGAAGAAGATCCGGCGACGTCGGATCTGGACCTCGAGGCCGACGACTACTGGCTGCACAATGCGTCGGTTCAGTATGCGTCCGACGGTTGGACCGCCACGCTCGGCGTCCGCAACCTGTTGAACGACAACCCGCCGACCATCTCGTCGGGCTATTACAATCGGGTCGGCAACGCCCCGCTGTACTCGGGCTACGACTACCTGGGCCGCACGGCCTTCGTGAACCTGACCAAGGCCTTCTAAGGCTCACGACGGTTCCAAATGAATGAGGCGGCGGACTTCGGTCCGCCGCCTTTTTCGTGATTTCGACGCCTGCCGACAAAATTTGCGGTTGGAATGGGGCGAAAACGATTTCGACGTTGTCATGAACAAGGGGAGACGGGCTCGTCAAAAGCGAGGGAAAATCCAACATCGCCCGCCAACTGGGATAAAAATCACCGCCGATACCAGCTACAAGCACTAATGTTCGATGAACGGCCCGATTTCGCGTCAAATTTTCAACACGCTTCTGTCATCGTGATGTGGCGGAAATGTAACGTCATTGCGTGGAAAGTGGCAGGAAGGCGACCGCATCCCTGTCCCATTGTGTCCGTCGTTCTATAAGAGCGTCATCGGTTCGCCCGTTTCGACGAGGCGGCGCGTGATGATTTGAAAGAGGGGCGTACGGAATATGCTGCAATTCAAGAACCAACTGCTGGGTTCGACCATGGTCGCGGGCCTAGCGGCCGTGGCTGTGATCGGCTTCGCGCCGACGGCGTTCGCGCAATCGACGGCAACCACCACCGACCAGGCGGATGAAGCCGTCGCTGTCGAAGAAGTCGTCGTTGTCGGTTCGCGCCTGCGCCGCGACAACTATAATTCGCCGTCGCCGGTTCAGGTGGTGACGCGCGACGAAACCACGCTGGCTGGTTTCGCCTCGACCACCGATGTCCTGCAGGGCACCGCCATCTCCGGCGGTACGGACCAGATCAACAACGCCTACGGCGGCTATGTCACCAACGGCGGCCCCGGCGCCAACACCCTGTCGCTGCGCGGCCTGGGCGCCACCCGCACCCTGATCCTGCTGAACGGCCGTCGCGTTGCGCCAGCGGGTTCGCGCGGTTCGGTGGGTTCGACCGACCTGAACGTGCTGCCCTCGGCCATGGTCGAGCGTATTGAGGTGCTGAAGGACGGCGCCTCGTCTATCTACGGTTCTGACGCTGTCGCCGGCGTCGTCAACATCATCACCCGCAACAATATCGACGGCCTTACACTTGAGGCGCAGTATAACGCTCCGCTTGACGCAGACGGCGAAGGTCAGCAAGGCCGTCTGTCGATCGTCGCCGGGACCAGCGGCGATCGTTGGCATGTCGCCGGTTCGGCCGAGTATATGAACCGTGAGGAAATGACCTTGGGGGCGCGCGACTGGGCGCGTTGCGCGGTCGACGGCTACGCTGACGGTTCCGACTTCATCGATCCGATGACCGGCCAGCCGAAATGCTATACGATCGACGGCGGCGGGGTAACGATCAACACCATCGGCACCAGCGCATTGGCCGGCGTTCCTGGCCCGGGCAATTCCTCGACTGCAGGCGCCTTCACGCGCTGGCGGCCGAATTCGGCCGTGACGACTGGTCTCGTCGGGTTCGAAGGCGTGGGCTATTACGACCGCGACAGCTTCGAAGAGGACATGCTGAAGGAGTCGCTGATGTCGCCGGTTACGGTGACGACGCTGTATACCGAAGGCGCTTATGACTTGCAGGCTTTGGGCAATGCAGAGTTGTATGGTGAAATTCTGTTCAATCGTCGCGAGTCGTCGCAAGTCGGTTATCGCCAGCTGTCCCTCGACTACTACCGCGGCAACCTGCTTATCCCGTCCAATCTGACCGCTTCTAACTTCTCGGCAAATCCGGCCGGGGGCTTGAGCCCCACGACCGGACCTTTCGCTAACGCTCGCGTCGGCGTTCGCGCCTTCGTCGGTTACGGCCTGTATGACAGCGAGCAGACCGTTGACTTCAATAAGGAAGTTGTGGGCATTCGTGGCGACTTCATCGTCCCGAACTGGCGCTATGACGCCTATGCGAGCTATACGACGTCCAAGGCGGAGTATATGTTCGAGCAGTTCATTACTGATCTGCTTCGGAATTCTCTGGATGTGGTCGTCGCGCCGGCGGGAACCCCGGCAAGCCTGACCCGCACGGGCGTTCTGTCCACCGGTTTGACCGGGACCGTGACCTGCCGTGTCAACATCACCGATCCGACGGCGGGCTGTATTCCGGCGCCCTTCCTAACATCGGCCACGGTCGGGGGCGATTTGCCGGAGGATTGGAAGAACTATGTCTTCCGCCCGATTACCGGCACCACAGAATACACCGAGAAGGTCGTCAGCTTCGGCCTCGACGGTCCTTTGTTCACCCTGCCGGCAGGTCAGGTTTCGGCCTTCGTGGGCGCCGAATGGCGTGAAGCCGAGATCGACGATACGCCCGCCCTGGATATGCAAAATTCGAATATCTATGGCTTCTCGACCGCTGGCATTACCCGGGGTTCGGACCAAGTGTGGGAAGTGTTCGGCGAGTTGGAAGCGCCGCTTTTGGCCAACCTGCCCTTCGCCCAGGCCCTGACCCTCAGTGCCTCGGCCCGCTACACGGATTATGAGTCGTATGGCGAAGACACGACCTACAAGATCGGTCTGGTCTATACGCCGGTGAACTGGCTGTCGCTGCGCGGCACCTACGGCACCTCTTATCGCGCGCCTGCGCTGTTCGAACAGTTTGTCGGCGCCACCAGTGGCTTCATCGCAGGCTCGAACGATCCTTGCTCGGAACAGTCGCCGAACGATCCTGCCGCTGTCGTCGCCAACTGCGCCAGCGAAGGTCTGGGTTCTACGTTCGTTCAGACCAGCAGCGTTCGGGTGATCACTTCGGGTGGAGCTGTTGCCGGTCTTGAGGCTGAAACCTCCGACAACATGACTGTCGGCGCAATCTTCCAGCCGACCCTGCCCTCGGGCTGGGGCGACCTGTCCTTTGCCGTCGATTACTACGAAATCCAGGTCGATAACGGCGTGTCGAGGATCGGATCGGGCGCGATCATGAGCTTCTGCTACAACTCGTCCGCGTCTGATTTCGCATCCAACTCTGGTTATTGCGCCCTCGTTGAGCGTGATTCCGTAAACGCCCTGACGGTCTATGACAGCTACGTCAACGTCGCGACGGATGTGGTGAAGGGGCTGGATTACACGGCTCGTTATCGCCGAGATTTCGGACCGGGCACTGCCCTGTTCAACTTGAACGTTACGCAGATGACCGAGCGCTACAGCACGCTGTTTGCTGACGATCCCATCTATGATGAGGTCGGCACCATCGGCACGCCCGAGTTCTCGGCCACGTTCGACGCCACCTATTCGTGGGATAACTGGCGCGTTCGCTACGGATTGGAGTGGATCGCAGCGTCCGGCTACGAAGACTACTATCAGAACCGTTACGGCCAATCCCTGATCAATGACTACGGCATTAATAACGAAGTTGACGACTACTATCTGCACAACGCGTCTATTCAGTACCGCACCGACGAATGGTCTGTGACGGCTGGTGTTCGCAATCTGTTTAACGAAGATCCGGCCTATATCACTGCTGGATACGCGAGCCGCGTCGGTAATGTGCCGTTGTCGTCGAGCTACGACTACTTCGGCCGTTCGGCCTTCATCAATCTGACGAAGTCGTTCTAAGTCGAACGCCCTTCTTGGGGCTGAAATAGGGGCGGCGGACTTCGGTCCGCCGCCTTTTTTCGTGTCTGAAACACTGGCGACAGGGTTCGCTTGACACTCTCGCACAGTATGCCGCATACACTGTGTGTCGCACACTATGCGGCGCGTCGGTTGGAGCGAGCGGGTGAGTCAGGATGAGGAACTGCTGTTCGAGAGCTTGCGGCTGGAGCTGCGGCGGGGGTCGTTGATCCTGGCGGTGCTGGCGAGCTTGCGGCGCGAGCAATACGGCTATTCGCTGCGGGTGGCGCTGGGCGAGGTCGGGGTCGAGATGGAGGAGAGCACCCTCTATCCGCTGCTGCGCCGGCTGGAGAGCCAGGGGCTGCTGGACAGCGAATGGCGTGAGGAGGAGCGGCGCAAGAAGCGGTTCTACCGCCTGTCGCCGCGCGGGGAGGCCATGCTGGCGCGGCTGGCGGCCGAATGGCGGGGCCTGTCGGCCTCGCTGGAGAAGATGCTGTGAACATCGGGAAAGAGGGAGAGCGTGGGATGGACCTGGTTGAATCCTATCTGAAGGCGGTGGCGGCCCAGCTGCCGAAGGCGACGCGCGACGACATCGTCGCCGAGCTGCGCGACGAGATCATGGGGCGGCTCGAGGCGCTGGAAGAGCGGCTGGGCCGGACGCCGAGCGACGACGAGGTCGAGGCCCTGCTGCGCGAGGTCGGCCATCCGCTGACGGTGGCGGCGCGGTATCGGTCGGGGCCGCAGGCGCTGATCGGGCCGGAGCTGTATCCCTGGTGGCTGTTCGCGGTGAAGACGGCGCTGCTGGTGATGGCGTGCGTCACCCTGATCGGGGTGGGGGTGCAGGTCCTGACCGGCGACGTCTATGCGGGGCAAAGCCTGGGCGAGGTCGTCGGCGGTCTGTTCAACGGGGCGGTGTCGGTGATCGGGGTCGTGACCCTGATCGGCTTCGTGCTGGAGCGGCAGGAGAAGAAGCCCGACTTTATCGCCAAATGGCGGGTCAAGGACCTGGGCCTCTTTGAACTGGGCGGCGACTTGGACGCCGAGACCTGGGGGCAGAGGCTGGCGCGCGGCGGGGCGACGCTGCGTGAAGGCGTGGCCGCCAAATCGGGGCCGGAGGTGCGCAAGAGCGCCGAGATGTCGCCGGTCGCGCGCGCGGTGTCCAGCGCCATCGCCTGGGCGGTGCTGCTGCTGTGGTGGACCGGCCTGCTGCCGGTGGCCTCGATCCGGCCGGACGAGGTGGCGGGGGTGCTGGACGGCGTCGACTACGGCCGGATCCTGGCCGAGATCGTGAATGCCGCCTACTGGCCCGTGACCCTGTTCGCGGCGGCCAAGGTGGTGTTCGACCTGATGCGGGCGGCGTCGGGCGGCAATGTGCGGCTGACGGCGCTGGGCGACATCGGCTTCGGGGCGGCGGCGGCCTGGGGCGTGGCGTGGCTGTGGTTCTGGTCGCCGCTGACGCCGGTGATCTGGGTCGGCACGGTGACGGAGTTCGCCGAGCGCCTCCAGTCGACCTTCCATCGGACGGCGGGCGACGGGGGCGGGCTGGCGGCGATCCTGATGCTGATCGTGGTCTGGGCCTTCCTGGGCGAGATCTGGCGCATCTTGCGGGCGGCGGGGCGACTGGTCGCGGGACGATGAAGGGGCGTTGAACCTCCGGCCGGTTTCGCCGTTGCTGTCGATCGGCGGCGCTGGGCGGCCGGGGGCGAGAGCATCTGAGTGACACTACAACAGGGTTTGGCCTTCGGCCTCGTCGGCCTGACGGTCGCGGCCTTCATCTGGGGCCGGTTCCGCTATGACCTGGTCGCGGTGGCGGCCCTGGTGGCGGGGCTGGCCATCGGGGTGATCCCGGCCGAGGCGGCGTTCGAAGGCTTTTCCAACGATGTGACGGTGATCATCGCCTGCGCCCTGGTGGTGTCGGCGGCCTTCGCCAAGTCGGGCATCGTCGAAATGGCCCTGAAGCGGATCATGCCGTATCTGAAGACCGAGCGGTCGCAGGTGCCCGTGCTGACCACGGCCGTGACCCTGTTGTCTATGGTGACCAAGAATGTCGGCGCCCTGGCCATCATGATGCCGGTCGCGTTGCAGGTCAGCCGGCGCACGGGGACCAAACAATCGCGGCTGCTGATGCCCATGGCCTTCGGCGCCATGGCGGGGGGTATGGTGACCCTGGTCGGGACCGCGCCCAATATCCTGGTGGCCGAGGTGCGCCAGGACATGATCGGCGAGCCGTTCCGCATGTTCGACTATGCGCCGGTGGGCCTGATCCTGACCGGGGTGGCTCTGGTGTTTCTGGCGTTTGGGTATCGGCTGTTGCCCAAGGATCGGACGGGGAGCATCGGCCTGTCGGCGGCTCTGTCCGCCAACGCCTATCTGACGGAGGCGAGGGTTCCGGACGACTGGACGATGGAGGCCAAGGCGATCAGCGCCTTGAAGGCCATGGCGCCGGACGAGATCCAGGTCATGGCCCTGATCCGCGACGGCAAGCGCAAGACCCGGCCGCGCGGCAACACCCTGGTCCGGGCCGGCGACACCCTGCTGATCAAGGGGGATCAGGAGGCGCTGGAAGGGTTTATCGACGCCACCAAGCTGAAACTGGTGCGGGGCGATCGGCCGGTGCTGCTGGAAGAGGCAAAGGACGAGGTCAGCCTGGCCGAGGCGGTGATCGGGGCGGACTCGCTGTTGATCGGGCAGTCGGTGCGGTCGCTGGACCTGTACGGCCAGCATGGGCTGAACCTGCTGGGCGTGTCTCGCAGCGGCTATGAGCTGACCCAGCATCTGCGGACGGCCAGGCTGCAGGCGGGGGACGTACTGCTGCTGCAGGGGTCGGAGGCCGGCCTGCCCGGGCGGTTGGCGACCCTGGGTCTTTTGCCCCTGGCGGAAAGGGACATGCGGCTGGGCGGTCAGCGGCGCAAATTCCTGCCGGCCGTGGTGCTGGCGACGGCCATGGTGATGGTGGGGTTCGGCGTGATCCCGGTGTCGATCGCCTTCTTCGGCGCGGCGGTGGTGATCGTAGCCCTGGGCGGGCTGAAGATGCGCGAGGCCTATGCCGCGCTGGACGGGCCGCTGCTGGTGCTGATCGCCGCCTTGATCCCGGTGTCGGACGCGATCCAGCAGACGGGCGGGGCGGATCTGATCGCCGGAGGGCTGAAGTCGATCTTCCAGGGCATACCGCCGGTGGTGGCGGTGGCGGGGATGATGTTCGCGGCCATGGCGGTGACGCCCTTCCTGAACAATGCGGCGACGGTTCTGGTGGTGGCGCCCATCGCCGCGACCCTGGCCCAGCAACTGGGCTATCGGCCGGATCCGTTCCTGATGGCAGTGGCGGTGGGGGCGGCGTGCGACTTCCTGACCCCCATCGGGCACCAGTGCAATACGCTGGTCATGGGGCCGGGCGGGTACAGGTTCTCGGACTATCCCAAGCTGGGGGCGCCGTTGAGCCTGCTGGTGCTGGTGATCGGTCCGCCGGCCATATTGCTGTTCTGGCCGATGTAGGACGCGCCGGTCCCTGCGAGCTGGGACCGGCGCTTGATGGTGCTCAGGTGGAGCGGGTGGGGGCGGCTGCGCAGGTCAGCCGACCATTGTCGTTCTGAATCTGGGCCCCCCGGCAGCTGCGAACACTCAGGGTCGAGGAGACCGATTGGCCGTCCTTGGCGATACAGCGCGCGCGCAGGCGATCGCCGTTGAGGCTGATGCTGCGGCAGGTCTCGCGATAGGCGCCGACCGGCAGGGCGCGGCCCGAGGCGGCGGGCTCCGGGCTGGGACGATCCTGGGCCGTGGCGGTGAAGGCGACCAGGCCGGCGGCCCCCACGGCGGCGCCGATGGTGGCAAGGGTGGAAAGAGACAGTCGTATCAAGGCGTAGCTCCCGTTTTTCTATTCGCGCCTCTGCGGGCGAAAAACGAGGTTATGCCCCTCTGAGCCTGTGTCCAGCCCTGATCGCGATCAGGCTCTGGGACCTTACCAGCGTGGCGAGACGTGGGCCGGCCCCTTGAACGCCGCATTGGCGAACAGGGGCTTCAAGCCTTCCAGATAGCCGCGAACCGTGGGGTCCTGGGTGAAGGCGATCAACTGGCCCGAACCCAGGGTCTCGACCATGACGATCGGTTTGAAGCCGAGCTGGGCCTGGTTCTCGGCCCACAGCTGGCCCGAGGCCAGCAGCCGGTCCGAGCCCTCGAACCGCACGGCGTTGACGCCCTCGCCGCGTTTCAGCGGGGCGTAGATGTCGGCGCCGCGCACCAGGATGTTCAACTCGGACGGCAGGCCGGCGCCGATCCAGTGGTCGGGATCGACATGGGCGCGGGCCAGGACGCCGGCGACCGAGTCGGGCCCGTGGTCGCTGTGGGCCAGCAGGGCGGCGTAGTCGGTCTGGTTGGCGATCCGGGCGGGGCTTTCCGGCTTGCCTTCGTCCTTGTCCGAGGCGCCGGTCTCGCGGCGGGAGGCCAGCATGTCGCTGTCGGCGTCGGTCAGCAGGCGGGTGGCGGTTCCCAGGCTGATCAGGGTGCCGCCGCGCGAGACCCAGTCGTGCAGGGCCTTGACCCCGGACTCGCCCAGGGCAGAGGCGTAGTTGCGGCCCTCTGGCAGGATCAGGACCTGGTATTGCGACAGGTCGGCCTCGCCGAAGCTGGCGGCGCGGATGGCGGTGACCGGATAGCCCAGGTCGCGTTCCAGCAGCCAGCGGGTCGCGCCGGCGGCGTCGGGGGCGGTCGGGCTGTCCCAGGCCAGGGCGATGCGCGGGGCGCGCAGCCGCACTACGTCGCTGGAGCCGAAGCCGGCGCCGCGCTCGACCCAGGATTCATCGACGCCGATCACCTCGGCGCCGGTGTCGGCGGCGAGACGGTTCAGGGTGGCGACCAAGTCGGCGGGGGCGCCCGCCTTCGGAAGGATCAAGGTGCCGGCGGGCCAGTTGCGGCCGTTCTGGGTGAAGGGTTGGTCGGCGGAACTGATCGTCAGCCCGGCCTGGAGCGCGGCGGCGAGGAACCGCGGCTGGCTCGATCCGGGCGCGACCAGGAAGCCGTAGCGGGCCTCGGCGTTCTGGACGGCGGCGGGCGTGACCAGTTCCGGGCCGCGCGCATCGACGGCGACGCCGGGCGCGCTGTCGCAACGGCTCGCATCGACGCCGAACATCAGGGGCAGGGACCAGGCGGTGACGTCATAGATCTCGTCGCCCAGGCCGCGCGCGCGACGGCGTTCCTGCTCGGCCAGGAAGGCGGGCGGGATGGGCACGTCGCGGGTCAGCAACACCTCGGCCATGCGGCGCTGGGGCTGGGCCAGGTTGATCACATAGTCGCCCGCGCGGTGTTGGCCGGCGCAGGCGAAGGCCTGGCGTGCGACCCCGACCTCGATGCCCGAGCGGACCAGGAGGCCGGCGAGACGGTCGGCGGCGGCGGGATCCGAGGCCCGCGACAGGACATAGGCGCCGCGTCCCGCCACGCCGTCGCGGTGATAGGCGTAGAAGTCGTTCAGCAGGCGGTCGTGATTGTCTGAGGCCGTCTCGATCGTGGCCAGTGTGGCGGTCAGGTGGGCGCGGACGGTATCGGCGTAGGTGAAGATCTCCCCGGAGCTGCGCCGGGCGGCCAGACCCCGCGCCGATCCGACTTCGTAGGTCATGGAGACGGCGCCCAGATAGCCGGGCCAGCCGTCGCCGTAGCCGGGATAGAAGGCGTCGAAGACCTTGCGGTTGAAGTAGGGCAGGCCGGCCGCGTCGAACCGGGCGCCGGTGTTGCGGCCGAACAGGGCGCGGTTCTCCAGGGTGCGCGGCCAGATCCACGGGTTCAGCGGCTCGGCCTCGGGCGGGAAGAAGAAGGTCTCGTCCGAACCCATTTCGTGGCTGTCGACGACGACCTGGGGGCGCCATTCGCGGACCTGGGCGGAATGACCCTGGGTCTCCGGCTGGGTCTGGATGAACCAGTCGCGGTTCAGGTCGAACAGATAATGGTTGTAGCGGCCGCTGGGCCATGGCTCGTCCCGCTCGGCCGAGGCCGGATCGGGATTGGGCAGGGAGCCGCGACCGGAGGCGAAGCTGTTGAGGAAACGCTCGCGCCCGTCCGGGTTCTGGGTCGGGACGAAGACGACGACGGTGTTGGCCAGCCAAGCCTGGGCGGTCGGGTCGGTCAGCAGGCGGCGGGCGGCCTCCATGGCGGCGTCGGCGGGGCTGATCTCATTGCCGTGGACCGAATAGGCCATCCAGACGAGGACCGGCTGGTCCGCGATGATGGCGGACGCCTGCTGGGGCGAGGTGAGGCGTGGGTCGCCTAGGGCGCGGGAGGCGGCCTTGATCTGGTCCAGCCGGGCGATGTTGGCGGGCGATCCGACGGCAGCCCAGAACAGGGGGCGGCCTTCCCAGGTCTTTGCATAGTCGCCGATGGCGACCTGGTCGGGGGCGGCGGTCTTCAGGGCCTCGAAATAGCGGCGCACGTCGGCGGCGCGGGTGATCTCCTGGCCGCTGTCATAGCCGAGGGTCTGGCGCACGGTGGGGATGTCGGCGGCGGTCTGACGCGCCGAGACGGGCTGGACCGCGAGCAAGGCGGCGGCGCAGGCGCCGGCCAGGGCGAAAGCGAGCGGACGCACGGAACGACGATGACTGGACATGAACTAACCCCCCGGGAAGGCGTCACCTTAACCGCAGGGTTGGAAAAGGAAATGGCGCCTGCTCGCTCATTCATGTCCGAAAACCGCGAGACATCGTCGGGCCGAGCCGCCATCTTGGCGTCATGGAACAGACGCTGGATCAGGAGGCCTGCTGGAGAGCCTTGGGGGCGCGGGACGCCCGGTTCGACGGGCGGTTCTTCACGGGCGTGACCTCGACGGGGATTTACTGCCGGCCGGTCTGTCCGGCGCGGACGCCCCGGCGCGAGAATGTGGTGTTTCATCCCACGGCGGCCTCGGCGGAGGCGGCGGGGTTTCGCGCGTGCCTGCGGTGTCGGCCCGAGACGGCGCCCGAGATGGGGGCGTGGCGGGGGACGTCGAACACCGTCAGTCGGGCCCTGGCCCTGATCGAGGCGGGGGCTCTGGACGGGGGCGACGCCGATGCCCTGGCGGCGCGGCTTGGTGTGGGGGAGCGGCATCTGCGGCGGTTGTTCCGCCAGCACCTGGGCGCGGCGCCGGTCAGCGTGGCCCAAACGCGGCGTGTCTTGCTGGCTAAGCAGTTGATCCACGAGACCGACCTGTCGATGGCCGAGGTGGCGATGGGCTCGGGTTTCGGCAGCGTGAGACGGTTCAACGAGACGTTTCAGGCTCTGTACGGGCGGCCTCCATCGGAGCTGCGGCGGCGCACGGGAGAGGGCGAAGGCGGGGGCGCGGTGAAGCTGGGCCTCGCCTATCGACCGCCCTATGACTGGCCCGCGATGATGTTGGCTTTGGCCGCGCGGGCCGCGCCGGACGAGAGCGTGGTGGACGGGGTCTGGCGGCGGCGGCTGCGGGTCGCGGTGGACGGGACGCAGGGCGAGGTTTCCGTGCGGCCTGTGGCAGAGGGCAAGGCGGGGGTGGAGGCGCGGGTGGATGAGCTGAAAGCTCTGCCCGGGGTGCTGGCGCGGGTGCGGCGGGTGTTTGACCTGGCTGCCGATCCCGAGGCGATCCGGCGCGATCTGTCGGCGGATCCGGACCTGCGTGCGGCGCTCGAGGCCTGGCCGGGACTGCGGCCGGCGGGCGACTGGATCGACGCCGGGGAGGATGCGCCCAGCGACCGGCTGGCGACGGCGGATGCGGCCCTGGCGGCGCGGGCCGAACGGTGGCGGCCGTGGCGGGCCTATGGGGCGCTGTACTGGACCATGAAGGAGACGGGCGATGCCTAGACAGTCGATGACCTTGACCCTGGATCGGATCGGCTCGCCGGTGGGCGAGGTGCTGGTGGCGACCGATGGCGAGGGGGCGGTGCGGGCGCTGGACTTCCACGATTACGAGGAGCGGATGCGGCGGCTTTTGCGGCTTCACTATGGCCCGGTCGAACTGGTCGAGGGGCGGGCGCCGGAGGCGGTGCGCCGGGCGGTGGAGGCCTATTTCGGCGGTGATCTGGCGGCGTTCGACGGGGTGGCGGTCAAGACCGGCGGGACGGTGTTCCAGCAGGCGGTGTGGGCCGCGTTGCGGACCATTCCGGCGGGGGAGACGCGCAGCTACGGGCAGCTGGCGGCGGCGATCGGGTCGCCCAAGGCTGTGCGGGCGGTGGGGCTGGCCAATGGCTCCAACCCGGTCGGGGTGATCGTGCCTTGCCATAGGGTGATCGGGGCGAACGGGACCCTGACGGGCTATGCGGGCGGGCTGGAGCGGAAGCGCTGGCTGCTGGCGCACGAGGCCGGCGGGCGGCTGCTCTGATCGGGGAGGCAACGGCATCGGTCCCCGACCGTTACCCAAGTCCACAGACCGAAAGAGTATCGACGATGAAACTATCCAATGGCGCCCTGGTGGCCGTGGTCGACGGCGAGAAGCTGGCCCTGTTCAAGAACACCAATGCTCAGGAGATCCGGCTGACGGCCCTGGACACGCCGGAGATCGAGGATCGGGTCTCGGGGTCGGCGGGGCGGCGCTCCAGCGAGGCTAACCCGGACAATGATACTCAGGCCGAGGACGGATTCGCGATGGGCGTGGCCGAGGTGCTGAACAAATGGTCCCTCACCAACAAGATCGACGAGCTGCTGGTCATCGCGGCCCCCAAGACTTTGGGCGAGCTGCGCAAGCATTGGCATAAGGATCTGCAGGGGAAGCTGGCCGGCGAAATCGCCAAGGACCTGACGGGGCATAGTACCGATCAGATCGCGACGGCTATCGAAAAGGCCTGATTTATTAGGTGGTTAATGGAAAGGGGCGGCCGGTGACGGTCGCCCCTTTTTCGTGGCTTAGGTGCCGTCCAGGAACAGGCGGCAGGCGGGGTTGGCGGTTTCGTCGACGTAGGGGTAGCCCAGGTCGGCGAGGGCGGCGGACAGGTGGGCCTGTTCTTCGGGGGGGACGCTGACGCCGGCCAGCACCCGGCCGACGTCGTCGCCGTGGTTGCGGTAGTGGAACAGGGTCAGGGCCCAGGCGGGCTGGAGGCTGTTGAGGAAGCGCAGGAAGGCGCCGGGGCGTTCGGGGAACTGGAAGCGCAGGATGCGTTCGTGCGGCAGGCCGACGGTGCGGCCGCCGACCATGTAGCGGACGTGCAGTTTGGCGGTCTCGTTGTCGCTCATGTCCTCGACGGCGTAGCCGCTGGCGCGAAGAGTCGCGATTAAGTCGTCGCGCTCGTGCGGGCCGTTGCGCAGGGCGACGCCGACGAAGATCTGGGCCTCGCCGTCGCCGGACCAGCGGTAGTTGAACTCGGTGACCGAGCGGCCGTCGAGACTGTCGAGGAAGCGGCGGTAGTCGTCGCGGTCGTCCTTCATGGCCACGGCCAGCAGGGCCTCGGCGCCCTCGCCGATCTCGGCGCGTTCGGCGACATGGCGCAGGCGGTCGAAGTTCAGATTGGCGCCCGAGTTGACGGCGATCAGCGTGCCCGCGCCGGGGTGGGCGGCGGCCCAGGCCTTGAGGCCCGCAAGCGCGACGGCGCCCGAGGGTTCGGCGATGGCGCGGCTGTCGTCGAAGATGTCCTTGATGGCGGCGCAGATGGCGTCGGTGTCCACCAGGACGATCTCGTCCAGCAGGTCCTTGCACAGGCGGAAGGTGTGATCCCCGGCGCGGCGCACGGCCACCCCGTCGGCGAACAGGCCGACCTCGTTCAAGGTCACCACCTCGCCGGCGTCGATGGACGCCTTCATGGTGGGAGCATCCACCGGCTCGACGCCGATGACGCGGGTCTCGGGGCGCAGGAATTTGAGTATGGCCGCCATCCCGGCGGCCAAGCCGCCGCCGCCGATGGGCACGAAGACGGCCTCTATGGGGTCGGCGTGCTGACGGGCGATCTCAAGCCCCACCGTGCCCTGGCCGGCGATCACGTCGGGATCGTCGAAGGGGTGGATGAAGGCCGCGCCGGTCTGGCTCTCCACATAGCGGGCGTGGGCGTAGGCCTCGTCGAAACTGTCGCCGTGCAGGACCACTTCGCCGCCCAGGGCGCGGACGGCCGCCACCTTGATGCCGGGGGTGGTGGTCGGCATGACGATGACAGCGGGGATGTTGCGGCGGGCGGCGGCCAGGGCCACGCCCTGGGCGTGATTGCCGGCCGAGGCGCAGATGACGCCCTTTGACAGTTCGGCCTGCGACAGGCCGGCGATCTTGTTGTAGGCGCCGCGGATCTTGAACGAAAACACCGGCTGCAGGTCCTCGCGCTTCAGCAGCACGGGGCGTTCCAGCCGCGCCGACAGGCGACGCAGCGGATCGAGGGGCGTTTCCTCCGCCACGTCATAGACGCGGGCGGTGAGGATGCGGCGGATGGTGTCTTGCATGGAAATGTCGGGAAGGCGGCGTTCTGAGGAATGAAGTTGGCCGCTGTCTAAGCGAACCTGCCGGGCTTGGGAACGGTTCTTGCCGTTTGCGGCGACGGTGTTTGGCGCAAAAACAGGGTGACAAAGCGCCAAACGTGCCAAAGGCGCCAAACCGACGCCCACGAGCGGCTGCCGGAGGGGGCGATCAGGCGCAGAACTGGAAAGGGCGGCTTTCATCGCGTCTATCATACGGGTGGTCCGCGCTCGGGCTTGAAACTCGCCTCGACAATTCCGCAAGGCGTTGAAATTGCGAAGCGGCGACCAGCGGCATTGTGGGCGATGGGCGGCTGAACCTCTCACAGGACGGCGCGGGGAGCGGCGCATGCAAACGACCCTCTTGACGGGGTTAGTAACCCATAGGTTATATGTCACCTGTAGGTGACGTGAGGCCGTTATGGACGATCAGGAAAGACGAGACGTACGGGCGAGAGAGCGGAGGCGCACACAGCGTCTGGCGATCTGCGCCGGTCTGGGCGGAGCTGGACTGGCCCTGCTGGTGACCGGCCTTCTGGTCATGGAGGAGTGGCCGGCGAATCCCGAGATGGGGCGTCTTATCGGCGGCTCGACGATGGCGGCGGGCGTCGTCGCCATGATTGCGAGCGCCTTCTTTGCGCGGCGCTTCCTGCCCAATGCAGACACGTTCAAGCTGGAGACCGGCTCCGGCTATCGCGACAAGGTGCAGCGGCAACGGGCGCTTTCGATGGCCTTCATGCCGATCACCGGCGCCTATCTGACCTTCCTGTCGGTCAAGGCCGGCTGGGGTTTGGCGTCTGGCGCGCCGGGTGGGGTGGATTATCTAATGGTGGCGGTCGGTCCCATGGTCGCGGGCCTCATGCTGCTGATGGTCGCCGGGCTGGATAATCCGCGCGACAGGCGGATGAAGCGGCTGCTCGAGGACGAGCTGACCCTGTCGTTCCGGCACAAGGCGCTGGCCATGGCCTTGGGCGTTGCCGCCGTCGGGATGGTCGGCGTCTTTGCGCTGGGGCTCTGGCGGCCGGCTGCGGCGGTCGCGGCCTTGCCGGCCCTGCTCTACCTAACCGCCACGGCGGCGGTGTTGCGCTATTATCTTCTGGATCGCGAGGCCGACCGTGGGTGAGACGGACTGGAATGCGGAGCGGATCGCTCTGTCGAGAACGCGGGCGCGGGCGCGGTTGAAGCGTATGAGGCGCGAAGGCCTGATGCTGGCCGGGCTGGCCCTAGCCGCCTTCGCGTTGATGATCGTGGCGGGGCAGCTTAAGGGCTCCGCGCTGTTGTTTATGGCGGCGTTCGGGTTTGGTCTGGCTGTCCTGGGTCTGACCGTGGTTTTGGCGTTCGATCTTTGGGGGCGGCGCGAAGCGGATATCGAGGCCGTGGCGGGCGGACTGGACAGGGATCAGGTTCAAAGCGCCGAGGCCTTGGGCCTGGTCTTTTTGGCGGCGCTTGGTCTGCTTTATACGGCCTTCGGCGTGGACGCGGCCTGGCGGATCGCGTCCGGCGTGGGCGACTTCGACGACTGGAAGTCGGCGGTGGGGGGCGTGGCGATGCCCTTGGCCGTCATGGGCGTCATATTGGGGGGCAAGGTGTGGCAAAGGCGCGCCGGGGCCCTGCCCAAGGCGGCCGACGAACTCACGATCCATTTCCGCCGAAGCGCGACGGCTTGGGCGTTTCGGGTGTCGCTGGCGTCGGTGGCCGTTCTCTATGTCGCCGGTCTTTTTCAGCCGCCCCTGACGGTCGCGGGAATGCCGGTCGTGTTCCAGGCGGCGGCGATGACTGCCGCGCTGCGCTACTGGTGGCTGGATCGGCAGGCGTCGCGTGGCTGAGCCTCGGCTAGCTGTGCGGCTGAAGGAGGTGCGGACGGCCGCTGGTCTGACGCAGCAGGAGCTGGCGGACCGGGCCAAGCTGTCGCGCAAGACGGTGAATACGATCGAGAACCGGGTCTTCACCCCGTCCGTGGTGGTGGCCCTGACCCTGGCGAAGGCGCTGGATGTTCCGCTGGGCGATCTGTTTGAACTGATCGACTGAACAATCCGCTTGCGTACGGCCTCCATCGGCCTACATTGGATGTGCTTATGCTAACTTTGAGCATAAGGGTCTAGGGAGACGGTCATGGCGGAGGGTTCGACCCTTGGGGCCTTTGGTCTGACGAAGGAACTGGAGCGGGAGACCGCCGGGGTGTGGGCGAAGGTCAAGGACCACGTCACGCCGCTGGAGTGGCCCGCCCAGGCGCGGTTGATCAGCGAGATCAACCGGCTGAAGCGCGAGCGCGACGCGGTGATCCTGGCCCACAACTATATGACGCCCGAGATCTTCCACGGGGTCGGCGACTATGTCGGCGACAGCCTGGGCCTGGCCAAGCAAGCATCGATCTCGACAGCGAAGGTGATCGTCCAGGCGGGCGTGCACTTCATGGCCGAGACCTCGAAGATCCTGAGCCCGGAAAAGACGGTGCTGATCCCGGATCTGCGGGCGGGATGTTCGCTGGCGTCGTCGATCACGGGGGCGGACGTGCGGCTGATCAAGCAGCGCTATCCGGGCCTGCCGGTCGTGACCTATGTGAACACCACGGCCGATGTGAAGGCCGAGACCGACATCTGCTGCACCAGCGCCAACGCCGTTCAGGTGGTCGAATGGGCGGCCAAGGAATGGGGCGTGGATCGGGTCATCCTGATCCCCGACGAATATCTGGCGCGCAATGTCGCGGCCCAGACGACGGTCGGGATCATCGCCTGGAAGGGCCGCTGCGAGGTGCACGAACGGTTCACGGTGGACGACATCGCCGAGATGCGCGCCGCCTATCCGGGGGCCGAGATTCTGGCCCACCCCGAATGCCCGGAAGACGTGCTGGCGGCGGCGGACTTCGCCGGTTCGACGGCGGCCATGACCGACTATGTCGAGGCGCGTCGGCCCAAACAGGTGGTGATGATCACCGAATGTTCGATGGCCTCGAACGTCGCCGGGGACGTGCCGGGTGTGCAGTTCATCGGCCCCTGCAACCTGTGCCCGCACATGAAGCGGATCACGCTGCAGAACATCCACGACTGCCTGCTGCACATGCAGTTCGAGGTGACGGTGCCTGAGGCGATGATCGAGCGCGGGCGCATGGCCGTGCAGCGGATGATCGACCTGCCGCCGCCCGTCGTTCCGGCCCGCTATGACCTGGTCAAGGCGCGGCATCACGTCGATGTGGAGCTGATCTGAGGCGCGGCGTTCGGTCCCCTCGCCGGGAGCGCGCGCGACGCCCATCTGGACGCCATGAACAACACAGACACACCCGCCCGCACACCCAGCCGCACGCCGGGTCCTTGGGACATCAAACCCGAGGAGGTCGCCGTTCGCGAGGCGCAGGCCCAGCCCGCCTTCGAGGAGCCGGTCGAGAAGGACCAGAGCCTGGTCTGGGCCCTGCTGTCGACGGCCCTGATGGCCGGCTTCCTGTGGTGGATCACAGGCAGCGCCATTGTGGCGGGGGCGGTTCTGATCGGTCTGTTCGTCCATGAGGCGGGGCACGCCGTGGTGATGAACAAGCTCGGCATGGGACCGGCGCGGATCTACATCATTCCCTTCCTGGGCGGATTGGCCAAGGCGCGGCGGGCGGCCAAGAGCGAGTGGGACGGGGTGCTGGTGTCGCTGGCCGGGCCGGCGTTCGGGCTCTTGGCCATGATCCCGTTCGTCGGGGTGTGGATGGCCACAGGGCAGGGGGAATGGCTGATGGGCGCCTTCTTCATCGCCATGCTGAACCTGGTCAACCTGGTCCCCGCGCCGCCGCTGGATGGGTCCAAGGCCCTGGGGCCGGTGCTGACGCGGGTGCATCCGCGGCTGGAGCAGGTGGTGCTGCTGGCCATCGGCGTGGCCGTGGTCTGGTGGGGGCTGTCGACGGGCCGGTTCATCCTGGCCGCCTTCCTGGCTCTGTCGGTGTTCAGCCATATGAAGCGCGGCGTCTGGCGCGCGGCCTGGGGCACGCTGAGCTGGCCCGAGGCGGGCAAGAGCCTGGCGCTTTATCTGCTGACCCTGGCCGTCTGTGCGGCGGCGGCGGTCGGCGCCCTGATGCCCATGGTCGAAGGCGATCCCGCGAGCGCGGTGCGCCTGGGCCTCAACTCTCTCGGAGTGCGGTGATGAACCGAACGCGACATGACGGGCCGCTGATCGTCGGCGCGGGTCTGGCGGGGCTGTCGGCCGCGCTGGAGGCGGCGCGGGCGGGGGCGAAGGTGCTGGTGGTGACGCCGGAGCCCTTGCTGAACGCCTGTTCCTCGGCCTGGGCGCAGGGCGGGATGGCGGCGGCCCTGACGGCTGTGGATTCGGCCGACCTGCACGCGAAGGACACCGAGGCGGCGGGCGCGGGCCTAGTCGAGCCGGGCGCGGCCCAGGCCCTGACCGGCGCGGGGCGCGAGACGGTGGAATGGCTGGCGGCCCAGGGCGCGCCGTTCGACCGGGATGCGGATGGCGGTTTCGTGGTCAGCCTGGAGGCGGCGCATTCCGTGCCGCGCGTGGCGCGGGTCGGCGGCGACGGGGCCGGGCGGGCGATCCTGTCGGCCGTGGTGGCGGCGGTGCGGGCCGAGAAGCTGATCGAGGTCTGGGACGACGCGCGGCTGAAGGGCCTGGTGCAGGACGCCGACGGCCGGGTGGTCGGGGCGGTGGTCGAGCGCGGCGGCCGGTTGGTCGAGATTACTGCCACGGCGGTGGTGCTGGCCACCGGTGGGGCGGGCGGCCTGTTCGCCGCGACGACGACCCCGTCGGCGCTGAAGGGCGAGGGGATGGCGCTGGCGGCGCGGGCGGGGGCGGAGATCCTGGATCCCGAGTTCGTGCAGTTTCACCCCACGGCCATAGACGTTGGGCTGGACCCGGCGCCCCTGGCGACTGAGGCGCTGCGCGGGGAGGGGGCGCGGCTGATCGACGGGCAGGGGCGGTTCCTGCTGGGGGCTGAGGACGACGCCGACCTGAAGCCGCGCGACGTGGTGGCGCGGGCGGTGCATGCGGCGCGGATCGACGGGCGGGGCGCCTTTCTGGATGCGCGCACGGCCATAGGCGACGCGTTCCCGCATGAGTTTCCGGCGGTGTTCGCCGCCTGTATGCGCAGCGGCCTGGACCCGCGCCTCAGCCCGATCCCGGTGATGGCGGCCTGCCACTACCATATGGGCGGGATCGCCGCCGACGCCGATGGGCGTACCACGGTCGCGGGCCTGTATGCGGTGGGGGAATGTGCGGCGACGGGGGTGCATGGCGCCAACCGGCTGGCGTCCAACTCCCTGCTCGAGGCGGCGGCGTTCGGGCGGCGCGCCGGGCGGGCGGTGGCGGGCGAGGCCGGCGGCGGGCGCGCCCTGCCGGTCGTCGCGGCGCCGGACCTGCCCGAGGCGGCCCTGGCGGAGCTGAGGGCGGGGATGACGGATCATGCGGGAGTGGTGCGGACTGCGGACGGCCTGGCGGGGCTGATCGCCCTGATCGACCGGCTGGAGGCGCAGTATGGACCGGCGGCGGCCTTGCTGGCGGCGCGGCTGATCGTGCAGGCCGCGCTGGACCGGCGCGAGAGCCGGGGCGGTCATTATCGGGCGGATTATCCGCAGACGAACGCGGTGGCGGACCATACGCGCGTCCGGGCGGCGCGGGCGGCGGTGCTGGAGGCGGCGGAATGAGCCGCGCCCTGCCTGACGTGTTGATCGAACCGGTCGTGCGCATGGCCCTGGCCGAGGATCTGGGGCGGGCGGGCGATGTGACCGCCCTGGCCTGTATTCCGCAAGGGGCGCTGATGAAGGCGGCCTTTGTCGCGCGCAAGCCGGGGGTGCTGGCGGGGATCGACTGTGTGCGGCTGGCGGTGCTGGCCATGGATCCCAAGGCTTCGGTCGATGTGCGGCTGAGGGATGGGGCGGCGTTCGAGGCGGGGGCGGTGCTGGTGGTGGTGGAGGCCGATGCGCGCGCCTTTCTGTCGGCCGAGCGGACGGCGTTGAACCTAGTCGGGCGGATGAGCGGCGTGGCGACCCTGACGCGGGCCTATGTCGAGGCGGTGGCCGGGACCGGGGCGAGGATCGCGGATACGCGCAAGACCACGCCGGGCCTGCGGGCGCTGGAGAAACATGCGGTGGCCTGCGGCGGGGGGATGAACCACCGTTTCGGCCTGGATGACGCCATCCTGATCAAGGACAACCATGTGGCCGTGTGCGGCGGGGTCGCCGAGGCGGTGCGCCGGGCCAGGGCCTTTGCGCCCCATCTGATGAAGGTGGAGGTCGAGGTGGACGGGCTGGATCAGCTGGACGCGGTGCTGGACCTGATCGCCGAGGGCGTGGCGCCGGACGTGGTCATGCTGGACAACTTCAGCCTGGCGGACCTGAGGACCGCCGTGGCGCGTGTCGCCGGGCGGCTGACGCTCGAGGCGTCGGGCGGGGTCGATCTGACGACCGTGCGCGCCATCGCCGAGACCGGTGTGGACGTCATCTCGGTCGGCGCACTGACCCATTCGGCGCCCGTGCTGGACATCGGCCTGGACGCGTTTTGAACCTGTAGGGCGGGGAGCGGCCGTTTGAGGCCGCTCCCGTCTCTGCTCAGGCCGGGTTGGAGACGTCCGTGGCTTCGACCTTGGCGGCGGCCTTGGCGGGCGTGACCGAAGGGCGGGTGGCGCGGGCTGAAGCCTGGGCGGCCGGCTGGGGCGCGGATTGGGCGCGCGGGGCGCCGGCCTCAGTCTGAGGTGCGGCTTGCGGGCGCGGCTGAGGCGCAGGGGCCGGTTCAGGCGCGGACAGGCCTTCCTGGGCCAGGACCAGCGAATAGGCCACGGCCTGGCCGGCCTGGCGGGCGGCCTCGACCGGATCGAGCCCGGCCTGGATCAGGCGGGGTTGATCGTCCGAGGTCGAGGGACGCGCGGCGTAGGTGAAGGCGCCGCTGGAGCCCGAGCGGCCGCCGAAGCGGTAGAAGAGATGGCTGCCGACCTGGTTCACCCGGATCAGTGAATTGCGCCAGACGGGCGCCACGCCGGTGGTGTGGAAGTGAGTGGCGTTGCCCACAGCCGAATAGACCGAACCCGACAAGGCGCCCGAGGCGATGGTCTTGGCGCGGTTCCAGGCGGCGGTGTTGACGCGGCCGCGCATGGCGCCGTTGCAGGTGAAGGAGAACTGGCAGCCGGTCCGTCGGGCCGCGCCCTGATAGACGACGCCGCAGATGGTCTTGGGGAAGGCGGGGTGGCGGACGCGGTTCAGGACTACTTGGGCCACGGCCTGCATGCCGTCGCGGCCTTCGCCGCGGGCTTCGTAATAGACCACCTGGGTCAGGCAATCGAGATCGCGGCTGGCGTCCAGCGCGCTGGCCATACGGAACGGCTTGGCGCCGACGGGCGAGGTCAGGTTGGCGCGACGCAGGTTGGGGTCGCGGTTATTGTCCAACTGGTCGAGGCGGGCGGTCAGCAGCTCCGCCTGACGGTCCCGCTGGGCCGAGCCCGAGCTGGTATAAGGATCGTGGCGACGGGCGATGGACAGGGCGCTGGCGTCCAGCCCGCCAGCGGCCGCCGACAGGGCCTCTTCGGTGAAACCGGCCGCGGTGGCGCCCTGAATCCGCTCGGCCTGGGCGCGCAACGTCGTCGTGCGCGCCAAGGTCCCGCCCAGATAGGCGCCGCCGATCGCCAGTCCCACCAGACCGCCAAAGGCCGCAGCAGCCGTCATGGGCTTGATCTTCGCCACACGATCGGCGCGCGACGCGGCGCGCGTCTGAGAGGAATGCGACAACGGTTCGTCCTGTTCAGCAGGGCGAGAAACGCTGCCCCCGGGTAGTCTCGCCTTCCAGGCGACCGTGACAGTCGCATTCCGGATGACGTTTCAACGCACGGCGTAATCCGCCCGACGTCGAGGACGGGCCTATATAACGGAGTTTGTGACCTGAATGTGGCTGATTCGCAAGTGTGGGGTTAAGGCTTCGAAAGGATTAGGTATTTTCACTGTAATCTCGGGACATTTTCGCAGCTGGGGCGACAATGTGACAGTCCTGAGGACGAATACTGTATTGGGTTTCATTGTGTCTTCATTCGACGGGGGGGTCGCGAACGCATTTCAGCTAAGACACGGGAATCGTCTGTTCGCATTTGGGCCGAGTCGCGTATTCGGATCGCTACGGAACCTGAATATCTGTTCAGCGTTGACACTTCACCTTTGGAGAGAAGCCCATGTCGAAAATCCTCACCCTGGCGGCTGTAACCGCTGGAGCCTTGGTCCTGGCCGCTTGCGGCACGACCATAGAACAGAAGGCGGCCAGCGGCGCCGTCGCGGGCGCTGTCGTCGGCGGACCGGTCGGCGCGGCGGTGGGCGGAGCCGCCGGTACGGCGGTCGGTCAGGCGCAAAAGCCGAACTAGGCCACGGCGCGCCCTTGTCATCGCGAGGGCGCGACCTATCTGCATCACTAAGGCGCCCGAGGCGCGCGATATGCGCTTCAAACGGCGCGTCGGCTCGATTTCGCCGCTGCAAACCTTGCTTTTGGCGTGCGTATCGGGTTTGTGCGCCCCGCTTCGGGTCGCGCGTTTCTAATCGCCGCCCGACCCCCGATAGCCGCCCCTGGCTGTTCACAAGGAACCCTGACGCTTTCGCATGAAAGATCTGAAGACCGGATTTTCCGACCGCATTACCGCCCAGCAGGAGGCCAAAAAGGCCCTGCTCGCCAAATTCAAGCCGAAGGCCGCTGCCCCCGACCCCGAATTCGAACGCCTCGCCGAAAAGCGCGCCGCCGAAAAGGAAGCCCTGCGCCAGCAGCACGAGCTGGCCAAGGCCGAACAGCGCCGTGAAAAGGCCGAGAAGGACGCCGCCCGTATGGCGGCCGAACTCGCGGCCCAGGAGGAGATCGAGGCCGAGAAGCGCGCCGACCGCAAGGCGCGCAAGCAATTGACCAAGGAAGAGCAGAAGGCCAAGCGGGACGCCCGCTACGCCGCCCGCAAGGCGCGTCGCTAGTTCACTGGCCGTATGACCTAAAGATTTGCGCGTCGCGAATTTCGCGGCGCGCTTTTCTTTGCCTGCAGCGTCGCGGCGCCTAAAGCGGACCTATTCCGCCGGGAGGGCGGCCCGCCCGTCGACGATGCTGCGCAACTGTTCGGTCGAATAGGGTTTGCGCAGGAAGGGCCAGGGCGTGCCGGCCAAGGCCTGGTCCACGTCGTCGCCGACATAGCCCGAGGTGAGGGCGATACGCATCTCGGGCCAGTCCTGCGCAGCCTGACGCGCCAGATCGATGCCGCTCATGCCGCCGGGCATGACGATGTCGGTCAGCATGATGTCGAACCGGGCGTTGCGCAGCGCCTCGAGCGCATCCGGCCCACTCTCAGCCAATTGCACCTCCAGGCCGAAGCTTTCGAGCAGATCCAGGGCCACAGCGGCGACGCTGGCGTCGTCCTCGACTAGCAAAATCCGTCCGCCTCGGATGGAAGCCCGTTCACCGGCGCTGCCTGTGGCGACGGGGGTGACGACATCTTCCGCGCGCAGCGGCGGAAGATAGAGACGGACCTCCGAGCCGCGTCCCACCGTCGATATGACGTGGACCCCGCCGCCCGACTGGCGGGCGAAGCCATAGACCTGGCTGAGACCCAGGCCGGTGCCCTTGCCGACCGGCTTGGTGGTGAAGAAGGGCTCGAAGACACGGTCGATCACCTCGGCCGACATACCCGATCCATTGTCCGACACCGTCACACAGACATAGTCGCCCGGCGCCAACTCGGCGACCTGACCGGCCTCGATAGCGCAGCTCATGGTCTGGATCGTGATCCGCGCGCCCTTGCCGCCCGTGACATCGCCAAGGGCGTCGCGGGCGTTGACGACCAGATTGAGCAGGGCGGCTTCGAACTGGGCCGGGTCGACCTTTACCCGTGCGCCGCCGCGCTTCAGCTTGACCTTGAAATCCACAGCCTCGCCCACGGCGCGGCGCAGCAGGGGCTCGCCCTCGCGGATCAGCCCGTTCAGGTCCAGGGGTTCCGGCCTCAGCGCCTGACGGCGGGAGAAGGCCAGCAGTTGGTGAGTCAGGCTCTCGCCGCGCCTTGCGGCGGCCAGGGCGGCTTCGCCCAGCTTCTTCGTCTTGGCCGGATCGTTCGAGCGCAGGATGATGTCCAGCGCGCCGATGACGACCGTCAGCAGGTTGTTGAAGTCGTGCGCGACGCCGCCGGTCAGGCGGCCCACGGCCTCCATACGCTGGGCGTGCATCAGGTGGGCCTCGGCGGCGGCCTTTTCTTTCAAGGCCTCCGCCACACGGACTTCGAGCAGTTCGTTGATATGTTTGAGGTCGTCCTCGGCCCGCTTGGCGTCCGTGACGTCCAGGCTGGCGCCGACATAGCCCTGGAAGCTGCCTGAGGCGTCGAAACGCGGCACGCCCTCGGTGCGGATCCAGCGCAGGCCGAGGGTCGGATGGTTGACACGGCTGAGCGCCTCGAAACGATCGCGCGCCTGGAAGGCGCGCAGGAAGGCGGCCTCGACCACGATCTCGTCGTCGGGATGGACCAGCCTGCGCCAGGCGTCGGCCAGCTGTTTCTGGGACCGGATGCCGCAGAAGCGGCGGTAGCGCTTGTTGGCGAAGATGATCCGGGACGAGTCGTCGGTCATCCAGATCAGAGCCGGTGCGCTGTCGGCGACGGTGCGGAAGCGGACTTCGGACTCGGCCAGCCGCGCCTGGGCTTCGCGCATGTCGGTGACGTCGAAGGCGACGCCGACGAAGCCGATCACCGTCTTTCCGGCCAGGCGGGGGCGGGAGAAGGATTTCAGCCAGCGCCATTCGCCGTCGTGGCGGCGATAGCGCGCCTCGAGCGAGAAGGGTTCGCCGGTGGCTTCGCCCGCGATGGATTCTTCGATGATGCGTTCCACATCGTCGGGATGAAGGGAGGCGCGCCAGTCGGCGGCCCGAGCGGTCTCATAATCCGACCCGAAATAGGCGACATAGGCCTGATTGACGAACGACCTCTGTCGGTTCTGATCCGTGACCCAGATCAGGACCGGCGCCGTGTCGGCCAGAAGACGGAACCGGGTCTCGCTGTCGCGCAGAGCGGCTTCTGCGGCGCGGGCGTCGGTGACGTCGATGTTGACGCCGATCATGCCCATGAAGTCGCCGGCGGCGTTCAGACGGGGGCGGGCCTCGGTGCGCAGCACGCGCCATTCGCCGTCCTGGCGACGATGGCGAGCCTCCACGACATAGCCGGTGCGGGCGTCGTTGGCCTGTTGGGAAACGGCCAGGACCCTATCGCGGTCGTCAGGGTGAAGGATGGCCTCGGCGTCGAACGCGCGCAGGTCCGCCAAATCGCCCCAGAACAGGCGCTGGTCGCCGTTCAGGTGGATGACGTCGCCGTTCGCGTCGGTCATCCAGAGCATGACCGGGGCCAGTTCGCTGATGATGTGAAGCCGGTCCTCGGTCTCGTCCACGCGGGCGTTGGACAGGGACAAGGCCGAGACCACCGCATCGAGACGCGCCAGGGCGCGGCGCAGGGACGCCCCGAGCCAGGCGCTGAACAGGCCGACGATAGTGAAGTTCACCGTTGCGATCAGGCTGAGACCCGGGGGCATGCCGGAGCCGGATCCGGCGCTGAGCCTCACCACGACCCACCCGCCGATCAGGGCGGTGAAGACTGCTGTCGCGCCCGACAGGCGTCCGCCGGCCAAGGCCGCCAGGATCACGCCCGGCAAGAGGATCATGAAGCCGGTGATCTCGCCGTAGAAGGCCGCCCCCGCCGCGCGCATCGCCAGTGCGGCCCCGGCGCCGATCACGCCGATCAGGATACGTGTTCCGACAGAGCCGCGCTTTAAGCGTGCGAGCGCCAGAAGGCTGCGATCAGCGTCCAGAAATCGCGTGAAGAACGCATTTGCGTTCATGCCGCTCCGCCCTTATCGCGCCGATCTTGTGCGGCGCTTGTTGATGCAACGCTTGCTCGTGATTCGCGTTCCTTAGCGTCATGCTCGGACAGCGCCTGTCCGACGTAAAGACTAATCAACGGATGGAGCGAATATGACCGCAACGATCGACACCGGACTGTCCCAGACCGAGCGTGGCGATGTCGCCGAGCAGCTGACGCGGGTGCTGGCCGACGCCTATGCGGTCTATCTGAAGACCCACGGCTATCATTGGAACGTGCGGGGGCCGGAGTTCTTCGCCCTGCACAATCTGCTGGAGCAGCAGTACCGGGACCAGTGGGAGGCGCTGGACACCATCGCCGAACGCATCCGGGCGCTGGGCGAGTTCGCCCCGCAGGGCTATGGCGTCTTCGCCAATCTGACGAGCATTCGCGACGGTGATCCGGAAAAGGAGGCGCCCGAGATGCTGCGCGAGCTGATGCGGGACCACGAGACCCTGATCGCCACCATGCGCGCCGCCCTGGATGTGGCGGACGGCGACGGCGATGACGTGACCGTCGATCTGCTGACCCAGAGGTTGGGCGCGCATGAGAAGTTCGCCTGGATGCTACGCTCGACGCTGGGCGGGCGATAACGTCGGTCGTTCTGGCGCCTGAAAACGGCCCCGAAGTCGGGCCATGATCGTCTTGAAGCGAGGCTCCGTTTTTGGAGCCTCGTCTTTTGTGGACATGAATGACACTGACGCATTGGAAGACGGTCTGGACGGCGCTGAAGCGCTCGGCGGCGGCCTTGCCGGCCGCCGGCGCCGTGCTGGGCGTCGCTATGGCGGCGGGATCGACCGTCCGGCCCGACGTGGATCGCACGGCCGAGGCGGTGGCGCGGGTGACGGGCGGGGATCTGAGCGCGGCGGGTCTGGATGCGGTCAAGGGGCGGTTGACGCCGTCTCAATTGGCGCTGGCGCAACGCCACGACCCGGGCTTGCAGCCGGTGGTCTACAAGCCTGACGATACTCTGTTGGCGACCGGCGCTCTGCGCCCGGCCCGACCCTTTGTGTTCAAGGGCAGCGCTGAAGATCGCCGGCGCGCGCTGCGTTGCCTGACCCAGGCGGTCTATTTCGAGGCGGCGCTTGAGCCGGACGCCGGTCAGGCGGCGGTGGCCCAGGTGGTGCTGAACCGGGTGCGCGATCCCAACTACGCCAAGACGGTGTGCGGCGTAGTGTTCGAGGGCGCCGAGCGGGTCACCGGCTGTCAGTTCAGCTTCACCTGCGACGGGTCGCTGTCCCAGGCGCCGGTCGCCTGGGCCTGGGAGCGGGCGCGCAAGGCGGCGGAGAAGGCGCTGAACGGCGAAGTGGCCCAGCAGGTGGGAACCGCCACGCACTATCACGCCGACTATGTCGATCCCTGGTGGGCGCCGTCGGTGGCCAAGGTGAACCAGATCGGGGTGCACATCTTCTATCGCTGGAAGGGCGTCTATGGCGAAACCGCCGCCTTCCGCACCGCCTATAGGGGGCATGAGCCGGTAATCGACGAGGCGCGGTTCTCGCGCCCGCGCCCCGGCGTTCAACCCGGTCAGGCGACCGGCGGGGCGGATCCGGATGCGCCGCCGCCCGAAGCCGCCGCGACGCCGATGAAGACCGTCGAGATCGATGGACAACAGCGGGTCGTCGGCGTGGTCAGCCTGGGCGGCCGTCGCCTGCCGACCCATGACGAGGTCGCCGCGATCAACGCCCGGCTTCAGGCGCTCGAACGCGCAGCGCCCTCTGCGCCCAATGTCGTCGTGGCGCCCGAAGGCGTGACGAGGATGCCGGTGGAGGAAGTGGGGCGACCCGCGAATTGACTTGGGCGCCGGGACGCAATGCAACGCTTCGCCGGATTGAAGCATTGAGGACCGGCTTGACCGACGCCGAACGAGGACGCCTGAGTGACCGTGCCCGATAGAGACAGTCCTGGGTGGGACGAGTCCGAACGTCTGGCGATCCTTCGGGACTATGGTGTTCTGGATACCGAAAGGGAGGCGGCGTTCGATGACGTGGTCGCCCTGGTCGCCCGCATCTGCGAAACGCCCATTGCGGTCGTCAATCTGATCGACGCCGACCGGCAGTGGTTCAAGGCCGAGACCGGACTGGGCGTGCGCGAGACGCCCCTGGCCACCTCCTTTTGCGCCCACGCCCTGCTGCAGGAAGACGGCATGGTGGTGCCGGATGCGGCGGAGGATCCGCGTTTCATCGACAATCCGCTGGTGACCGGCGAGCCGGGTCTGCGCTTCTATGCCGGACGGCTTCTCAAGACCCCGGAAGGCCTCCCGCTGGGCACGCTGTGCGTACTGGACACCAAGCCTCGGCCGGAGGGTCTGACCGACCTCCAGGTCATGGCGCTGGAGACCATGGCCCGTCAGGTCATGTCCCACATGGAGCTGCGCCGCGTCCTTCGTCTGCGAAAAGAAATGGAGGCGCAGTTCCGCGTCCTGGCGGACGCCATGCCGCAGATGGTGTGGTCGACGCGGCCGGACGGGTTTCACGACTACTATAACGCGCGCTGGTACGAGTTCACGGGCGTGCCGGCGGGTTCGACCGACGGAGAGGGCTGGAACGACATGTTCCATCCCGATGATCAGGCCCGGGCGTGGGAGCGCTGGAGCCGGTCCCTGGAGACGGGGGAGCCTTATGAGATCGAATACCGGCTGAAACATCATTCGGGCGTCTATCGGTGGACGCTGGGCCGGGCGGTGGCGGTGTTGAACGACGAGGGCGAGATTACGCGGTGGTTTGGCACCTGCACCGACATTGACGAACTGAAGCGGCTGGAGCAGGGCCGGGAGCTGATCAGCCAGGAACTGAGCCACCGGATCAAGAACATCTTCGCGGTGATCACGGCCCTGGTCGCCCTGTCGGCGCGACAGTATCCGGAGGCGAAGGCCTTCGCGGCCTCGCTGCGAACGCGGATCGCGGCCCTGGCGCGCGCCCATGAGTTCGTGCGGCCGCACACCGAGACCTCGAAGCCGACGGTGGGGCCGACGACCCTGCATGCCTTCCTGTCGGACTTGTTTGGGGCTTATGCGGACGATGCGGGGGCGGCTCGGGTCGTCATATCCGGGGATGATGCGGTGTTCGACGACCAGGCCGCCACATCGGTCGCCCTGCTGTTCCATGAGCTGGCGACCAACGCGGCCAAGTATGGCGCGCTGTCCAATGATCGAGGCCGGGTCGAGTTGACGACGCGGGGAGAAGAAGACCGGTTCGTGCTGACCTGGACCGAGACTGGGGGGCCGGTCCTGGACGGTGCGCCCACCAAGACGGGGTTTGGGTCGTCGCTGGCGCTGCTGTCGGTCGAAGGCCAGTTGGGTGGCAGGCTGGTGAGCGAATGGCGACCCGAAGGCCTGAAGATTGTGGTGGATTTGCCATCCACCGCGCTTTCTCGACGTCGAGCAGCGGAAAAGGCGATTTGATCAAGCCTCGCTTGAAACCCTTCGGACCCGTCTGCGTTCTGTCCGTTCCCGAACACAAGTTCAGACCCTTATGACCGCGCGTATCCTCATCATCGAAGACGAAGCCCTTGTGGCGATGGAGCTGCGCTTCGTCCTGGAAGATCTGGGCCACGAAGTCGTAGGGGTTGCGGCGACGTCTAAGTCGGCGCGGGACATGGCGCGCGAGACCGACGTCGATCTGGCGCTTGTCGATATCCATCTTTCGGACGGCCCCACCGGCATCGGCCTGGGGCGGGAACTGGGGCAGGACATGGGCGTGACCGTCCTGTTTATGACCGCCAACCCCGGCATGGTGCGCGAAGGCGTGGCCGGCACGATCGGCGTCCTGTCGAAGCCGACCGACGAACGCGCCGTTCAGACGGCCATCGACTACGCCCTGCGACGCCGTCAGGGCGAGCCGGTGCAATACGCGCCGCCGGGCCTGCAGCTGTTCGGCTGACAGACGACTGGGGGTCTGTCACCAGGCTCCGATCTTCTCGGCTTCCTTATGGCTGATCGGATGGTTGGCCTTGGCGTGGTCTTCCTCGGCGAGGAATCGGCTGGCCTCCAACGCAGCCATACAGCCCATTCCCGCCGCGGTGACGGCCTGGCGATAGACGTCGTCGGTGACGTCGCCGGCGGCCCAGACGCCCTCGATCGCGGTCTGGGCCGTACCCGGCTTGACCCGCAGATAGCCGCCCGAGTTGGTCTCGAGCTGCCCCTTGAACAGTTCCGACGACGGGGCGTGGCCGATGGCGATGAAGATGCCGTCGGCCGGGATGTGCTGGGACGAGCCGTCCTCGACGTTCTTTAGTCGGACGCCGGTGACGTTCTTGGCCATGCCGTCGACCACGCCGACGATTTCCTCGATCGCCGAGTTCCAGATGACCTCGACCTTGGGATGGGCGAACAGGCGGTCCTGGAGGATCTTCTCCGCGCGGAACTCGTCGCGGCGGTGGACCACCGTGACCTTGGAAGCGAAATTGGTCAGGAACAGCGCCTCTTCGACGGCGGTGTTGCCGCCGCCGACGACCACGACGTTCTTGCCACGATAGAAGAAGCCGTCGCAGGTGGCGCAGGCGGAGACGCCGAAGCCCTGATAGGCGGCCTCTGACTCCAGCCCCAGCCATTTGGCCTGGGCGCCGGTGGAGATGATGACGGTCTCGGCCAGGATCTCTTCGCCGCCGTCCAGCTTCAGCCGGAACGGGCGTTGCGACAGGTCGGCGGAGACGACGATGTCGTGAATAACTTCCGTGCCGACGTGCAGGGCCTGGGCCTGCATCTGCTCCATCAGCCACGGACCCTGGATGGTCTCGGCGAAGCCGGGATAGTTCTCGACATCGGTGGTGATGGTCAGCTGGCCGCCGGGCTGGATGCCGGCGATGACGACGGGGTTCAGCGAGGCGCGGGCGGCGTAGATAGCTGCGGTCCAGCCGGCGGGGCCGGAACCGATGATGGCGACGCGTACGGTACGAGCTTGGGTCATGGCCCCTATTTAGGGGCTGATTCCCGTTTGCGCGATGTTAGTCTCGCCTCGGGAGTTAAAGGGAGATGGGGATGAGCGATAACAAGGCGGCCAATTTGTCTATCGGCATTGGCACGGGGATTGCGATCGGCGTGGCTTTGGGCGTGGCCATGGACAATCTGGCCCTCGGCATCGCGCTGGGCGTCGCCATCGGCGCTGGGCTGGGCGCAGCCTCCAGCGCGAAAGCCAAATCCAAGAAGGGCGACGGGTCGGACGGCGGCGGGACGGTAATCCCGGCCGGCGACACGCATCGTCACGGAGCCAAGGACAGTAGCTCCGACGGCGGCTCCGACGGTGGTGGGGATGGCGGAGGCGGGGGCGACTGAATCCCTCCTTTCGTCATCCTCCGGCGAGCGTAGCGAGACCGGGGGACCCAACGGCGCGCGTGAGCGCGAACCTGTCGCGGACCAGCTCTTTCCGCATCTTGCCGCGGAAAGATTTCGCCTTCGGCGCCTCCCCCGGTCCCGCTTCGCGGGCCGGAGGATGTCGAGGGGGCTCCCGGTCTGCGCCGCGAAGACGCGGCTTGCCGGAGGATGACGAAGGTGAAGGGTGCGATTTACCGCGTCCCCATCGCCTCAAGCACCGCTCGCGCGGCGCGGTCGGTTTCGGAGAGGGGGGCGTAGGTCCAGCCGTCCAGTGTTCCGTCGAAGGGGCGGGTGGCGCCGCGTTCGGCCAGGTCATCGTGCAGGCGGGCGAATTTGTCGCCGGACTTGAGCGCGATCATGGGCAGGATGTGGACGGGATTGCCTGTGGATGCGGCCTCACCGGCCATGTTGGCGCTGTCCTCGGTGACCAGGATGTGGTCGGCGAAATGCAGGAAGCCGAACAGGGGGTTGTCGCCGGTTCCGTCCCAGATCCAGCCGGGCAGATCGGACAGGCGGGCGGTCATCACGGCCTTGGCCGCCTGCGGCGTGCGGCGCGAGAAGGTCAGCATCAGCGAACCGCCTGCTGCGCGAACGGCGTCGGCGATCTGGTCGGCCAGGTCCGCCGCATGGGCCTCGGTCAGCTCGAAGGCCTTGGATCTACCGCCCACCAGAACGGCGACGCGCGGGTGAGGCAGGGGGGCGATCCGGTCGGCGAAGGCCGGCGCGGCCTGGGCGATCCGGTCGGGCGTGATGCGGTGAGGCGAGCCGGTGATCTCGAAGACATTGTCGCCCGACAGGCCGTCATGGGCCGGGGCGACGATCATGTCGTAGCTGGCGTTCGACCAGCGCGGGTCCTGGGTCTGGACCACGAAGGTGCGGCCCTGGCTCCAGGCCTTGACGCGGGTCGAGAGCGGCAGGGTGGCGCGGCCGGTGGCGATCCACAGATCGGGCCATGGCGTCGTCAGCGGGTCGGACGTCGGCGCCAGCATGGCCGGGGTCTTGAAGGCCGACGGCAAGCGGTCGAACAGGGGGCACCAGCGGATGTGTTTGACGGCGATCTCGGCCGGGGTCAGGCGTTCCACCGCCTCGGCGAGGCCCAAGGCCTGGTTCTCGATCCCGGCGCGGCCGTCCGAGACGACCCAGATGGTCAGGACGCGGGAAGACGAGGGGGCAGTCACGCGTCGATCGACGCCGGCCTGACCCATGTCATGGCCTCGAGCTTGTTTCCGTCAGGGTCGCGCAGGAAGGCGGCATAATAGCCCGGCGCGTAGTCCGGCCGGAACCCGGGGGCGCCGTCATCGCGGCCGCCCGCCGCCAGGCCCTGGGCGTGGAAACGATCAACAGCGTCCCGATCGGATGCGGCGAAACAGACATGCACGCCATTGCCTGCGGAGCATGGCTGGCGGTCATGGGGGATGGAGGCCCAGAATTCGGGAAAAGCGCGGCCGTAGGCCATGCCCATGACATGGTCCATGACCCTGCCGATCCCCAACGCGCCAAGCGCGGCGTCATAGAAGGCACCCGCCTTCTCAAGATCGGAGACGCCCACAGAAACATGCGACACCAGAGGCTGGCGTGTTTCTGCGGCTCCGGTCACGATCTTACTTCCACTCGACCTTGAGGATCTCGTAGGCCTTCACGCCGCCGGGGGTGTTGACCTCGACCACGTCGCCGACCTCCTTGGAGATCAGGGCGCGGGCGATGGGCGAGGCGATGGAGACCTTGCCCTTCTTCACGTCGGCCTCGTGTTCGCCGACGATCTGGTAGCGGGCCTCGTCCTCGGTGTCCTCGTCGACCACGGTGACCGTGGCGCCGAACTTGACCTGGCTGCCCGACAGTTTCGACACGTCGATGACCTGGGCGCGGCTGATCTTGTCCTCGATCTCGGCGATCTGGCCTTCGATCCAGCCCTGACGCTCCTTGGCGGCATGGTATTCGGCGTTTTCAGACAGGTCGCCGTGTTCGCGGGCCTCAGAGATGGCCGCGATGACGCTCGGCCTTTCGACCGACTTCAATTGCTTCAGTTGATCGTCGAGGACGCGATAGCCCTCGCCCGTCATCGGCACTTTTTCCATTGGTGTCGTGATTTTTCTGGTTCGCCCGGAGACTGGAAAGACGCGAAATAGGCACACAAAAGGCCGCGGGGCGGGCGCGGCCGGGCATCAATACTAGGGTTTCGCACTTGTAAATTCAAGGCCTGCCCCGCGTCGATGGCGGAAATCAGGCTCGGGCGGGCGGTTCGGCCTTGGAATTGCGACGTGTCATGCCCTTGATCAGGCTGTAGGCCAGCCAGCCGATGGCCGCGAGACCCAATAGCATGAAAAGGCCGGACACGAGGGCGGCGCCGGCGGCCATGAAGGCCAGGACGAAGGCCACCGCCGCCGTCAGGCCTGCTACAATCTGGATGGTTCGGAATTTCATGGGGGATTAACGCCGCAGGACCCGGCGGGTTGCGTCCCCCTTGTCCTGTCGCGTCAGAGTCTTGTCGCGTCAGGCGTAGCTGTAGGCGCCGCCCCGTTCCAGCGCGCGGCGATAGGCCGGGCGGGCGTGGATTTTCTCGAGGAAAGCCTTCAGCCTCGGCTTGGTCGCCGGGTCGAAGGCGCGGTCGGCGCCGGCCTCGACCGGGAAGCTCATCATGATGTCCGCCGCCGTGAACTGGTCGCCGGCGAACCATTCGGAACGCCCCAGTTCGTCCTCCCAGAAGCCGACGTGGGTGCGCAGCTGCGGATCGACGAAACCGGTTAGGGCCTTGGCGGCGACGCCCTTCACAAGGGGCTTCAGCAGGCCCGGCGCGCGCTGCGGCAGCACGGAGAAGACCAGCTTCAGCAGCAGGGGCGGCATGGCTGAGCCCTCGGCATAGTGGAGCCAATAGGTGAAGCGCCGCCCATCCTCGGTTCCTGGGGCGGGGCGAAGCCGGCCGGCGCCATAGGTTTCCAGCAGATAGTCGACGACGGCCCCGGTCTCGGCGACCTTGATGTCGCGGTCCTCGATCACGGGCGACTTGCCCAGCGGATGGATCGCCAGAAGCGCCGGCGGGGCCAGACGGCTGCCGGGATCCCGCTCGTAGCGGATCACCTCATAGTCCAGGCCCAGTTCCTCCAGTAGCCAGAGCACCCGCTGGGAGCGGCTGTCGTTCAGATGGTGGACTTTGATCATGGGTCGGCTCCGTTCGAACGGGCCAGACTATTCCGCGCCGCCGTCGGGGAAGTCCAGACCTATCGCGGGGTGCGGCCGCTCCAGCGGGTGCGGGGTTCGGGACGCGGCTTGGGGGCGGCGCCTTCGCGGCGATTGCGCCAGACCTCATAGGCCAGGGTGGCGAGCGCCAGCTTGCCGGCGTGTCGGCCAGCGACGCGGCGGCCGCCCCGTGACAACAGCAGGCCGCCGAGCAGCGGGACGAGTTTGTGCAGACGGGACATGGAGGGCTCCTTCCCCGGCTCAACGCGCCGGCGGACGTCGCGTTTCGGCCTGCGACGACATGAACTGGAGGCGCAACCGCGAATTTCGACGGGCGCGACGGTGAAAGCGGTGCTAGCCGTGCGTCATGAAAAGATCTCGCGTCGCCGCCTTCTTCACCTCCCTGAGCTTTTTAGTCATTGCGGCCCTGGCCGCCGGCGTCGTCGTCGGCGCCCTGGCTCAGGAAGCCGACGCCCAGTGGTTGACCGGCACGCTGGGCGTGGTCGAGAGCCTGGGGCAGGTGTGGTTGAACGCGCTGCGGATGACCGTCATCCCCCTGGTGTTCAGCCTGCTGGTGACGGGCATCGTCTCGATCGCCGACGCGGCGGCGACGGGGCGGATCGCGGTGCGGTCGTTGACGGTGTTCGGCGTCCTGCTGGTCGGGGCGACCGTCTATGCGATCCTGGCGGGCCTGGGGCTGCTGGCGCTGTGGCCCATTGATCCGGAGGCGGGGCGGGCCCTGTTGGCCGGGGTTCCGGCGGATTCGCTGGCGACGGTGGGCGAGGCGGCGCGGACGGACGGGCTGCGCGCCTTCCTGGCCAGCCTGGCGCCGGCCAATCTGATCAAGGCGGCGGCGGACGACGGGGTGCTGGCCGTGGTGGTCTTCGCCCTAGCCTTCGGTTTCGCCGCGACCCGGATCAAGGCCGAGCTGCGCCGGCCCCTGGCGGGCTTTTTCGAGGCTGTGGCCGAGACCCTGGTGGTGATCGTGCACTGGGTGCTGCTGGCCGCGCCGTTCGGCGTGTTCGCCCTGGCGCTGGGCGTGGGCTTGCGGGCCGGCCTGGGCGTGGCCGGCACCCTGGCCCATTATGTCGCCATCGTCTGCCTGAGCCAGATCGGCCTGATCCTGATCATCTATGTGGTGGCGACGGTCTGGGGGCGGATCTCGCTGGGCCGGTTCGCGCGCGCCGTGGCGCCGGCCCAGGTGGTGGCGGTCTCGACCCAGTCGTCCCTGGCCAGCCTGCCGGTCATGATCGAACGGGCGCGCGACTGGCTGGGCGTGCCCCAGACCTCGGCAGGTCTGGTCCTGCCGCTGGCGGTGGCGGTGTTCCGGATCACCAGCCCGGTCGCCAATCTGGCGGTCTGTCTGTACGTCGCCCAGCTGAACGGGGTGGAGCTGAGTCTGGCCGCCCTGATCGCCGGCGGGCTGACGGCTGTCGCCGTCTCCATCGCCTCGGTCGGCCTGCCGGGTCAGGTCAGCTTCTTCGCCAGCGTCGGCCCCATCTGCCTGGCCATGGGCCTGCCGCTGGGGGTGCTGCCGCTGTTGCTGGCGGTCGAGGTCATCCCCGACATCTTCCGCACCGTCGGCAATGTCACCGCCGACCTGGCGGCGACGCGGATCGTGGCGGGGGAGGACGGGGAAGACGAGGCGGCCGAAGCCGCCTAGTTGGTCCCTAGTTGGTCCGGGGCATCAGGCCTTCCGCCGCCGCGACTGAGGCCTCGACGCTCAGGGTGACGGCCGGTTCCGGGGTGATCTTGAACAGGGGGGAGTGGTGGCCGGCGGCCTGTTCCAGCTCGGCCTCGGGCGTGCCGCCGACGCTGAAATAGACGCCCTTCACCCCGGTCTCGGGCTGAACGAAATAGGCGAAGTCCTCGGCCCCCATGCCGCCGCGCGGGGTGTCGCGCAGCACGTCGGGGCCGAAGGTCGAGGCGAAGATGTCGCGCACCCGCTGGGCGGTCTCGCGGTCATTGATGGTCGCCGGCGTGGTCTCGGTCGCCGAGCGGGTGACGACGGGCAGCCGGTCCTCGGGCACGTTCAGGGCCAGGGCCGTGTTGCGGGCCACCCGGTCGATCCCGTCCAGCAGGGTCGTGCGAACCTCGGGACTGTCGGCGCGGACGGTCAGTTGCAGATCGACCTGTTCGGGAATGATGTTGTGCTTGATCCCTCCGTGGATCGATCCGACGGTGACCACCGCCCCCTCCAGCGGACTGACCTCGCGGCTGCGCAGGGTCTGGAGCGAGACCACGATCTGGGACGCGACCAGCACCGGATCGACCCCCAGGTGCGGATAGGCGCCGTGCGTGCCCACCCCGCGCACCGCGATGTCGACGCTGTCCGAACTGGACGAGGTGATGTCCAGCGGGGCCTCGATCTTGCCGGTCGGGGTGTCGGCCGAGACGTGGAAGGCCAGGGCGTAGTCCGGCTTGGGGAAGCGGGAATAGAGGCCGTCCTGCATCATGGCGCGGGCGCCGAAGATCCGTTCTTCCGCCGGCTGGCCGATCAGGACCAGGGTGCCGGACCAGTTGGCCTTGCGCGCCGCCATCTGGCGGGCGGTGCCGACCAGGGCGGTGATGTGCACATCATGGCCGCAGGCGTGCATGACCGGCTTTTCGACCCCGTCGGCGTCCAGCTGGCGCGCCGTCGAGGCGTTGGCCAGGCCCGAGCGTTCCTGCAGCGGCAGGCCGTCCATGTCGGCGCGGATCATGACGGTGGGCCCGTCGCCGTTCTTCAGCACGGCGACAACGCCCGTGCCGCCGACGCCGGTCGTGACCTGATAGCCGAGCGCCGTCAGCTCGCGCGCCAGCCGCGCCGAGGTCTGGACCTCCTGCCCCGACAGTTCGGGATTGCGGTGGAACCAGTCGAACAGGGTCGCGAGATTGGCGTCATAATCCGCCTTCACCGCCGCCTTCAGACCGGCGTCCTGCGCCAGAACGGGCGTCCCGGCCGCCAGGGCCAGGGCCAGAGCGGCCGTCGTCAATATCGCGCGTTTCATGTCCGATCCCCCGACCCCGTTCGCGACCTTAGACCGGGATCGCGGCGAGACAAGAGGGCGTCAGCCGGGCGCGATGATGAACTGGTCAGCCGCGACGATGGCGGTGACGGCGAGGGTGGAGACCAGATAGGTCATCAGGTTGGTCTTCCAACCCAGACGCAGACGCCGACTGGCGACGATCGTCAGCACCAACAGCGCGCCGACCATGATCAGGGGCAGGACATAGGGGCCCAGTCCCATGGCCAGACTGATCCGGGCCTCGTCGTTCGGGTTGATCAGGCTGATCACCGCCGCCATCAGCCGCATGAACAGGGCGAAGAACAGGACGCCATAGGCGGCCAGGCTGTCGCGGGTCAGGACCAGGGCGAAGGCGATCAGGCCTCCGGCCAGGGTGACCAAGGGCCCGGCGGCCGCGATCAACAGGTCATGGTCGTGGGGTACGGCGCCGACCGGGGCGCTGCTGTTCAGGGTGACCGTCATCTCGTGCCCCAGGGCGACGCCGGCCAGCCAGTGCGCCCCTTCGTGAAGGACGAAGGTCGCCACGGCGATCAACAGCAGGAGGACGTAAAAGCCCGGTCCGACCCTGCGCGGTTCAGCCATATCGAAAGCCCCCCTCGTCGATATCGACAGGAAGGGGATCATGGGGCGCCGGGGGGCGTCCAGTTAAGCTTTGCTCATGATCCGCCGAGAAGGCGGCCGATGCGCGCCGCCGCATTGGCGGCGCCGTCCTGGGCGCGGACCTGAGGGGCGACCGCCTCGGCGCGGGCCGAAACCAGCGGATCCTCCGCCAGCGCGCGAAGGGCCGCAGCGACCGTCTCAGATCTGTAGCGAGGTCGCGCCAGCGACCGACCGCAGCCCAGCCGAACCACGCGGGCGGCGTTGTCATACTGGTCGCCGAGGTGAGGCACGACCAGTTGCGGGCGACCGCTGCTCAGGGCCTGATGGACGGTGCCGATCCCGCCCTGATGCACGATCGCCGCCGCGCGGGGGAACAGAAGGGAGAAGGGGGCGTAGGCCGCAACATGGGTGCAGGGGTCGTCTTCGGCCAAGGTTCGGTCGCCGTCGGGACCAACCAGCAGGACGGCGCGAAGGCCTAGTCGGCGGGCGGCCTTCAGGCTCTCGACATAGAAGTCGCCGGGGATGTTCACCGCCGCGCTGCCGAGGGTGAAGACCAGCGGCGGCGGCCCGGCCTTCAGGAAGGCCTCGAGTTCGGGAGCGAGGGCGGAGGGCGCGCCGGTCTCGCTGTCATAGGCGGCGTAGCCGACGACGTCGAAGTTGGGAGCGGCGTCGGCTTGGCGGGGGCTCAGCAGGGGCGAGTAAAGCCCCAGATACAGGTCCGCCGAACGGCCAGCATCAAAGACGATGTTGTCCTTAGTCTGGGGCAGACCCAGCGAGGCGCGGATGGCGTTCATCGGCGCGGTCCAGCGGGCCGTGCTCATCCGACCGAGCGTCCTGGTGAGATCATTCAGCCAGAGTTGAGGCCCGCTAGTCGCCGGTTTCAGCCAGGGCGCGGCGGGAAGGAAGGGCGGGTCGTAACGCGAGAAGACCATTGTCGGCTGGAGCGACACGGCCACGGAGGGAATGCGCCAGTGCTCGGCCGCAAAATGCGCCCCGATGGCGAGGGTGGAGCCCACGACGGCGGCCGCGCCCTCGGTGACCGCGATCAGCTGTCGGGCGGCCTGTTCGGCCCGAGGTAAAAGGATGTCCCCGAACAGGAAGCGATCAGATTTGGCGATGGCGGCGGTCAGGGCCGGCAGATCCATGCCGGTCTCGCGCGTTAGGTCGGCGATGCTGGGGCCGACCTGATGAAAGGTCAGACCAGCCGCCTCGATCTTGTCGCGATAATCGACAGCCGTGGCGATCCCGACGTCATGGCCGAGCGACTGCAGGGCGCGGCCCAGGGCGATGAAGGGGTGCAGATCCCCGAGGGAGCCGCCGGTCGCCAGAACGATGCGACCGGCGGCCTCCATCAGGCGTAGTCCTGGATCGGCCGGACATCCAGATCGCCGGCCTTGATGGCGCCGATGGCCTGGGCGGCGGCGAGGGCGCCGGCGGTGGTGGTGTAGTAGGGGATCTTCATCATCAGGGCGGTGCGGCGCAGGCTGAAGCTGTCCTGCAGCGACTGTTTGCCCGAGGTGGTGTTGAAGACCAGGTGGACCTCGCCGTTCTTCATGGCGTCGACGATGTGCGGGCGGCCTTCCAGCACCTTCTTGACCAGGCCGACCTCGATCCCCTGGGTGGCCAGATAGTCCCGGGTGCCGCTGGTGGCGATGATGGAGAAGCCTTCGGACAGCAGGGTCTGAACCGCCTCGACGATGAAGGGCTTGTCGTCCTCCTTGACCGAGACGAAGGCGCAGCCCGAGGTCGGCAGGGTGGTGCCGCCGCCGATCTGGGACTTGGCGAAGGCGCGGGCGAAGGCGGGGGCCATGTCGGCCTCGCCCTCACGCTTCCAGTCCAGGCCCATGACCTCGCCGGTCGAGCGCATTTCCGGGCCCAGGATGGTGTCGACCCCGGCGAAGCGGGCGAAGGGGAAGACGGCTTCCTTGACCGCGATATGGTCGTAGGGCTTGTCGATCAGGCCGAAGGATTTCAGCGGCACGCCGGCCATGACCTTGGCGGCGATCGAGGCGATCGGCTGGCCGATGGTCTTGGCCACGAAGGGCGCCGTGCGGGACGCGCGCGGGTTGACCTCCAGCACGAAGATGCGCGGGTTTTCGCTGTGCGGCTCTTCAATCGCGAACTGCACGTTCATCAGGCCGCGCACCTTCAGGGCCTTGGCCATTTCGGTGGTCTGGCGCTTCAGCTCGGCCACCGTCTCGGCCGACAGAGACCAGGGCGGCATGGAGCAGGCGCTGTCGCCCGAGTGGACGCCGGCTTCCTCGATATGTTCCAGCACGCCGGCGACGAAGACCGTCTCGTCGTCGCACAGGGCGTCCACGTCCACCTCGGTCGCGCGGTTCAGATAGTGGTCGATCAGGACGGGGTCCGAGCCCGAGACGCGCATGGCCTCGTGGACATAGCGGTCCAGTTGTTCGCGGTCGTGGACGATCATCATGCCGCGGCCGCCCAGGACGTAGGAGGGGCGCAGCACGACGGGATAGCCGACCTCTTCCGCCTTCTGGGCGGCCTCTTCGGCGCTGCGGGCCAGGCCGTTGGGCGGCTGTTTCAGGCCGATGGCCTCCAGCATCTGCTGGAAGCGCTCGCGGTCCTCGGCCAGGTCGATGGAGTCGACGCTGGTGCCCAGGACGGGGATATTGTCCTCTTGCAGGGCGTGGGCCAGCTTCAGCGGGGTCTGGCCGCCGAACTGGACGACGCAGCCGATGAGGTCGCCGTTCGAACGCTCGACCTCGATCAGCTCCAGCACGTCCTCGGCCGTCAGGGGCTCGAAATACAGGCGGTCGGAGGTGTCGTAGTCGGTCGAGACGGTCTCGGGGTTGCAGTTGACCATGATCGACTCGACGCCGATGTCGTCGAAGGCGAAGGCCGCGTGGCAGCAGCAGTAGTCGAACTCGATCCCCTGGCCGATCCGGTTCGGACCGCCGCCCAGGATGATGGCCTTCTTCTTGTCCGACGGCTGGGACTCGCACTCGGGGATCTGGCCCAGGGCGCCGGTCTCATAGGTCGAATACATATAGGCCGTGGCGCTGGCGAACTCGGCCGCGCAGGTGTCGATCCGCTTGAACACCGGGCGGACGTTCAGGCCGCGACGGGCGGCGCGGACCGCCTTTTCGGTCGCGCCGGTCAGTTGGGCCAGGCGGGCGTCGGCGAAGCCCTTGGCCTTCAGGCGGCGGAACTCGGTCGGGTCGGTCGGCAGGCCCTTGACCCGGACGTGGCCTTCCTCGCGCACGATGTCGGCGATCTGGCGCAGGAACCAGGGCTCGTAGGAACAGGCGGCGTTGACCTCTTCCACCGTCAGGCCGTGGCGGAAGGCCTGGGCGATGACGCGGATGCGGTCGGGCGTGGGGATGCCCAGGGCGCGGACCACGGCGGCGCGGGCGGCGCCGGCGTCCTCGACGTCGGCGACGCCTTCGATCTCGATCTCGTCGAAGCCGGACAGGCCGGTCTCAAGCCCGCGAAGGGCCTTCTGCATCGATTCCTGGAAGGTGCGGCCGATGGCCATGACCTCGCCCACCGACTTCATCGAGGTGCCCAGCAGGGGCTCCGAACCGGGGTATTTCTCGAAGGCGAAGCGGGGGATCTTGGTGACGACATAGTCGATGCTCGGCTCGAACGAGGCCGGCGTGACCTGGGTGATGTCGTTGGTCAGTTCGTCCAGGGTGTAGCCGACGGCCAGACGCGCGGCGACCTTGGCGATGGGGAAGCCGGTGGCCTTGGACGCCAGGGCGGACGAGCGCGACACGCGCGGGTTCATCTCGATCACCACCATCCGGCCGTCGGCCGGATTGATGGCCCACTGGACGTTCGATCCGCCGGTCTCGACCCCGATCTCGCGCAGGACGTTGATCGAGCCGGTCCGCATCCGCTGATATTCCTTGTCGGTCAGCGTAAGCGCAGGGGCGACGGTGATGGAGTCGCCGGTGTGGACGCCCATCGGGTCGATATTCTCGATCGAGCAGATGATGATGCAGTTGTCCGCCGTGTCGCGGACGACCTCCATCTCGTATTCCTTCCAGCCCAGCACCGATTCTTCGATCAGCACCTCGGTGGTCGGCGACAGGTCGAGGCCGCGCAGCACGATCTCCTCGAACTCTTCGCGGTTGAAGGCGATACCGCCGCCGGTGCCGGCCAGGGTGAAGGACGGGCGGACGACGGCGGGCAGGCCGACGAACTCCAGCCCCTCCAGCGCCTCTTCCATCGAGTGGGCGGCCTTGGAGCGGGGGCTTTCAAGGCCCAGCTTGTCCATGGCGTCGCGGAATTTCTGGCGATCCTCGGCCTTGTCGATCACGTCGGCTTTCGCGCCGATCATTTCGACGCCGTACTTCTTCAGCGCGCCCGAGGCGTCCAGGGCCAGGGCGGTGTTCAGCGCGGTCTGGCCGCCCATGGTGGGCAGAAGCGCATCGGGGCGTTCCTTGGCGATGATCTTCTCGACCATCTCGGGCGTGATCGGCTCGATATAGGTGGCGTCGGCCACCTCGGGGTCGGTCATGATGGTGGCGGGGTTCGAGTTGACCAGGATGACCCGGTACCCCTCGGCCTTCAGCGCCTTGCACGCCTGGACGCCGGAATAGTCGAACTCGCACGCCTGGCCGATGACGATCGGGCCGGCGCCGATGATGAGGATGGACTTTATGTCTGTGCGCTTGGGCATCGCCAGCTCTTCTTCTTATTGAACGCTAATGGGTCACGACCGCGCATTCCCAGCCGTCGTACTCCAGCTGGAAGGCCGCGGCCCAGGTCTGCATCATGGACGAGACGGGAGCGAAACTCTCCGCATCGACGGCCATGGTGGTCTCGAGAATCGTCATGTCGCCGTCGCCGCGCGCGATGAAGCCGGCGCGCCGCGCCACCTCGCACAGGTCGCCGTGGGCGTCTTCGTCGCCGAGGAAGAAGAACAGCGTGTGCCGTGGGGTCACGCCGCTGTCGCCCTGTTCGGCCAGCGCCGCGCGCACCATGGCGTCGCGTTCGTCATGACTGATGTCCGAGGCGTCCAAGGGGCGACCTGATCCTTCGTAGTTTGCGCGCGCGTAGCCGCCGCAGGGCGTCGCCATGCGGAGCTCGCGTCGGGTTGTCGGTTAAGCGGCCCGTTTAGAGAGGGAGGGGCGGGGGGGCAAGCCGTTTTGACGCCCGAAGTGGTGAACGCTTTCCATCGCGCGGTCGGCGGACGGTTTGCGGGCAGAAAAATGCCCCGCGATACGAGATCGCGGGGCTGTTCCTTGGAAGGTCGGCGGCTTAGAAGCGCCCGGTGATCCGGACGAAGAAGTAGCGGCCGATGGCCGATACCGGAGTGGCCACGCTGCTGATGAACGGGCGTTCCTCGAAGATATTGTTGACGCCGGCGCTGATGGTGGTCGTCTCATCCATGTCCCAGCGGACCGAAGCGTCGCTGATCCAGACCTCGCCGCTGTAGGCGGGGGTGTAGAGGGCGACGTCCTCGATCTCCACGATCGACTGGTTCGACTGATAGGTTGTGTTCCAGTAGACGGTGAACGGGTCCAGCGACCAACGCGCGCTGGCGTTGACCGCCCATTCGGGGAAGCTGGTCTGGCCGAGGGCCGGGTTGATGAAGTCCGGGTCGCTGATCGACGGATAGTCCTGGTTGGTTTCCAGATAGGTGCCGTTCACCGTCAGATCGAGCGCGCCCCAGGTCGGCTGACCCAGCGAGGCCATCTCGAACCCGTAGTTGATCGAGAAATCATAGCCGGCAGCCTCGGTGCGCGCGAAGTTGAGCTGGGTCTGGAGCAGATAGTCCAGCGCGCCATAATAGATCGAACCCGGGTCCAGATCGCGACCGACCAGGGCGCAGTACTGATTGTCGATGCCGGTGTCGCTGTCGTAGCAGAAGTCGACGATGTCCTGCGCGCTGACGCTGGCCACGGCGTTGTCGATAGCGATGTTCCAGTAATCGACGGTCGCGGTCAGGTTCGGCAGGAAGCGGGGCTTCAGCACGACGCCCAGGGTCCAGGTCTCGGCGGTTTCTTCCTGCAGGTTCGGGTTGCCGCCGGTCTGTCCGTAGAACTGAGCTGTCGCCGGGTTGGCCCAGCCGCCAGCCTGATTCACCGGCACGCCAAACGCCAGGCAGTTGGCGAAGCGGTCGGGGTCCAGGTTGATGAAGTTGATGTCGCAGGGATCGTTGGGCTGGAAACCCTGCGAGGTCAGGGGCGCGTAGAGTTCGGCGATGTTCGGCGCGCGAATGGCTTCGGAGTAGCCGCCGCGGAAGCGGATATCGTCGACCGGCGCCCAGATTCCGTCCACCTTCCAGGTCGTGGCTTCGCCAATCGTAGAATAGTCGGCGTAACGGCCGGCGACGCTGAGGCTCAACAGCTTGGCGAACGGCAGATCGACCAGCAGCGGGATGCTGAGTTCAGCGAAGGCCTCGGCGACGTCGAAGCCGCCACGGGTGGCGTCGTCGGCGATGCCGCGGAAGGGCAGGCCGCCGTTCGGGTTGGTGTCGGCGTCCCACAGAGTGTTCAACGGGTCGGGCGTATAGTCGCTGTCTTCCTCACGATACTCTGCACCGACGGCGAAGCCGATCGGACCGGCGGGCAGGCTGAACAGAGGCGCGCTGTCGCCGACCAGCACGGCGCTGAAGACCTTCTGTTCGATAAGGGCCGTGTCCGTGACGCGCGGGAAAGCCCAGGCGGCCGCAGCGGCGTTGTCGTTGCCCTGACCGAACAGGTTCAACGGCAGACAGTCGCCGGCGGTCGGGTCGAAGGTGACATAGCCGGGATAATAGGTGCCCAGCGAACTGGGCAGGGCCAGCGATGTCGGGTCGAGATTTACGCGGCAGGTCGGCTGGTTGGTGGCGGGGTCGATGACCGCGTCGAGCGCCGCGAAGAATCGGTCTTCCTGGCGCGCGGACGAGGTGACGTCCTGCTCCGTGCGGCCATAGTTCAGCGAGACGTCATAGCTCCAGCCGTTCGAGAACTCGCCTTCGAACCCGCCGACGATCCGGAAGGTCTCGCGCTCATAGACGACCTTGGGGTTGGCCAGGTCGGCGTGATCGCGAGACAGGGTGACGAGGCCGGCGGCTGCGGCCGGATCCGAGGCGATTTCGGCGTCGATGATCTCCTGGATCGCGGCCGGGATGAAGGGGTTGTCGAGCTGGATGCGGATGGAGTCGTCGTAGGTGCTGTAGGGCGCGTAGACGTAGTTGGTGCTCTTGACCGCCTTCACTTGCAGATAGGGTTTGAAGAGCGGTGAAACCTCGTAACTGAGGAAGAGGTTGGCGTTGAGCTGGTTGTTCTCCGGCAAGATCGAGTCGCCGTTGAAGGTGATCTCGGCGCCGTCGCCTCCGAAGGAGTTCTGCGAGCCGGCGATGAGGCCGTCCTGGAAGGGACGAATCTCGCCGGTGACGCGATCCTGAACCCAGCAGCCGACAAACCAGCCGGGGCCGCCGCGCCCGCCGAAACTCTGCAGACAGTCGTGGACGCCATTGCTGTCCAGGTCGGGGGTGTTGAGGAAGTCGTCATAGCCGCCCGCCGTTGCGCCGCCGGCGTAGCCGATGCCGTAGGGATCCCAGCCTATGACGCCATCGGTCGAGGAGATATGGAAATTGCCGTTGGGCATGAAGGCGTTGGATGTCGCATTGGTGGCGCGGTCGATCAGCGCCTGAGGCGTGCCGGGATATCGGGGGGCGCCGCTGGTCAGAAGGATCGAGCGACCGATCGCGGCGTATTCGGACACGCCGGGGGGCAGGGGGTCGCCGGCCTGGAAATAGCGCGCGGGGTTGGCCTGATCGGTCTGCTGGCCATTGTTGCGCAGATAGCTGCGATCACCGGCATAGACCGGTTCGTTGATCGTGCCCTGGACCGAGAAGGCGAAATGCCCCTTGTCGCTTTCCCCGAAGCGTCGGCCGTGGGTGATGGCCAGAGAGGTTTCCTGGCCGTCGCCGAAGCGGGACATGCCGTATTGAGCCTCGACCTCGGTGCCGACGAAATCGTCGTTGATGATGAAGTTGACCACGCCGGTCACGGCGTCTGAGCCATAGACGGCCGAGGCGCCGCCGGTGAGGACCTCAACCCGTTCGACGAGGGCGGACGGGATGGTCGAGACATCGACGGCGGCCGAACCGGGCACGCCCGCGACGTGACGCTTGCCGTCCACAAGGACGAGGGTGCGATTGCTGCCGAGGCCGCGCATGTTGAGGGTGACAGAGGTGCCGTCCGCCTGAGCGCGGCTCTCTGACGCGAGCAGGGCGGGCGCACGGTCCAGAACATCGGCGACATTCGTGGCGCCGACGGCGTCAAAGGCTTCGGCCGTGATCAGTTGCAACGGTTGCTGGGCGTTCTCCGTGGCGACTGCGATGCGCGAGCCGGTGACGACAATCTCGTCGAGCTGCTGCGCTGGATCCGCCTCCTGAGCTGCGGCTGGCACGGCGAAGACGGCCATAAGGGCGGACGAGGCGAGCAGGGCGCCGCGTGTGAAAATGGAACTGCGCAAGTTTGTATCCCCCAAACTGTGAACCAAGGAGGATTTTGCACTTGCGAGATAAGGTCAACACATAGTCGTCATAATTCTGTCGGCATTCCGCCAAATTGCGGCGAAATTTCGCAGTTTGGTCGCTTCATCTCGCGATGTGTTGCGAAAATGTATTGGTCAGTTAGCGACCGCAGCAATCCAATCCGGCAATTCGCCGATGCGAGACAGCGAGACATAACGCGGCTCGTTCACCGGGGCATCGGCCAGTTCGTGGGCCCAGGTGACGTGGTAGGGGATGTGGACGCCGAAGGCGCCGGCGGCGATGGCGGGCAGGACGTCGGACTTCATGGAATTGCCGGCCATGACGGCTTCGGTCGGCCCCGTGCCGTGGCGGGTGAAAACGCGGTCGTAGGTGGCGCGGTCCTTTTCCGAGACGATCTCGACCGCCGAGAACCGGTCGCCGAGGCCCGAGGCGGCCAGCTTGCGCTCCTGGTCCAGAAGGTCGCCCTTGGTGATCAGGACCAGACGGTAGTTTTCGGCCAGTTCGGCGACCACCTCGTCCACGCCGGGCAGGGTCTCGACCGGGTGGGCCAGCATTTCGCGACCGGCGGCCAGGATCTCGCGCACCACCTCGGGCGGGGCGCCGCCGTCGCACAGCTCCATGGCCGTCTCGATCATCGACAGGGTGAAGCCCTTCACGCCGTAGCCGTAGAGGCGCAGGTTGCGCTGCTCGGTCTCGGCCAGGCGCGCCTCGATGGTGGCGGCGTCGCCGTGATCGTCCAGCAGATCGACAAACCGGGCGTGGGTCAGACGAAAGATCGTCTCATTGTGCCAGAGGGTGTCGTCGGCATCGAGGCCGACCGTGGTGATGGGCATGGGGGTCGTCCGGGGCGCGGTCCGCAAATCAGGTGCGGGGCTCTTGGCCCGAGCCTGTGGCGAAGACAAGACGCGCGACTCTTCGTGATTTGCGCGGCGAGCGGGGTTCGGCCAAGGATCGTCCCATGTCCGGTCGTCGCTTCCTGAGTGTTTCCAGCGCCTTGTCGTTAAGCTTGCTGCTTGCGGCCGGATCGGCGTCGAGCGCGCCCCAAGCGACGACCGGGACCCGCTTCTCCGACATCGTGCAGATGGCGCCGTCGCGAGACCGCGCCCGCATGAACCAGCGGGTGTTCGACAGGGTCTGGAGTGAGGTGCGGCGCGGCTATTACGACCCCGGCCTGCACGGGGTGGACTGGGGGGCGGCGCGGGATCGGTTCCGGCCCCTGGCGGCGTCGGCCGGCGATGATCGCGCCCTGTACCGGGTGCTGAACGAGATGCTGGACCTGCTGGACGACGGTCACGCCGGGGCCAGCCCCCCGGCCGCCGTGCGCCGTCAGGACACGCAGTATGAGCGGCGCGCGGTCATGGGCATGACCCTGATGCGGGGCGAGGATCCGGACATCTGGACGGTGGAGCGGGTGCGTGAGGGCTCGCCGGCGGAGGAGGCTGGGGTGCAGCTGGGCTGGACCCTGAACAGCGTCGATGGGCGTCCCTGGGGGCCGGATGTCGAGGTACAGGACGGGCGGGCTGTGCGTCTGGTCCTGACCGACGAGACGGGCGCGCGGCGCGACACGACCCTGGTCCCGCGCCTGATGGACGGGCCGCAGCCGTTTACGGCGGACAAGACCCGGCCGGGGGTGCTGGTGCTGACGGTGGAGCAGTTCGACGCCGGTCTGGGACGCTGGCTGGGCGGGGAACTGGACGGGTTGTCGCCGGACGTGGATGTGATCCTGGACCTGAGGGCCAATCCGGGCGGGCGTCTGTCGGAGGCGGAGTCTGTGCTGACCTGTTTCCTGCCGCGCGACCGGGTCTGGGCGACCCAGACCGGACGGACGGGACGGTCGGTGACCCTGACCGCATCGGGCGACTGCGGCGACCGGCGAGAGCCCGTGCCCAACGAGGTGGCGGTGCTGGTGGACCGTGGCAGCCGCAGCGCTGCCGAACTGACCCCGGCCGCCTTGCAGGAGGCGCGGCGGGGGATCGTCGTGGGGGAGAAGACCATAGGGTCGGTTCTGATCGCCCAGGAAACGGAACTGCCGGACGGCGGGCGGCTGACCTTGAGCCGGGCCAATTTCGTTACGGCGGGCGGGGTGCGGCTGGAGAAGCACGGGGTCACGCCGGACATTGAGGCCCCCCGCACCGTGGCCCAGCGCCGCGCGGGGGAGGATCCGACCCTGGAGGCGGCGATCGCCGCGCTGCAGGCCGAGAGAACCAGCCAAGCCCAGGTCGCCGGCACGACCTCAGGCCTTTAGATCAGCAGCATTTGAAAGCCCCGGAGCCGCCGAAGCGGCGCTGTTCGTGCAGGCGGAAGAAGGCGACCTTGTCCAGCGGCGGCTGGTCGGGATGGGTCGTCGCCGCGTGGCGGACATAGGCGTCATAATCGGGCTGGCCGATCATGGCGCCGGCCGTCCGCTTGACGCCGCGACCCCACCGCAGGGCGGTGTCGCGGCACAGGCAGAGCAGGTCCTCGTTCGAGGGACTAGGCACGGGCCACATCCGCCGCGTCGTCGGCCGCCGTCAGCTCGTGGCTCTCGGGATATTCCCGCACGGTCGGCCGGTTGTTGCGATAGGCCTTGAGGCAGGCCAGGACGCCATAGACCACCATGGTCACAACTACGAACAGGAAGCCCGCCGTCAGGACCGAGTTGACGTAGTCGTTGACGATGATGCGGTGCATGTCGCCGACGCTCTTGGCCGGGGCGATCAGTTCCCCGGCGCCCAGGGCCTCCTGATACTTCCGGGCGTGGGCCAGGAAGCCGATGCGGACCTCGGGGTGGAACAGCTTCTGCAGGCCGGCCGTCAGGGTGCAGATCAGCAGCCAGGTCGCCGGGACGGCCATGACCCAGGCAAACTTCTCGCGCTTCATCTTGAACAGGACGACCGTGCCCAGGATCAGGGCTATGGCGGCCAGCATCTGGTTGGCGATGCCGAACAGGGGCCACAGGCTGTTGATGCCGCCCAGGGGATCGACCACGCCGGTGTAGAGGAAATAGCCCCACAGGCTGACGGTCAAAGCGGTGGCCACGACATTGGCGCCCCAGGACTTGGTCTCGCGCATCTTGGGCACGGCCACGCCCAGCAGGTCCTGAATCATGAAGCGGCAGACGCGGGTGCCGGCGTCCACCGTGGTCAGGATGAACAGGGCCTCGAACAGGATGGCGAAATGATACCAGAAGGCCATCATGGCCTTGCCGCCGATCACGCCCGACAGGATGTGGGCCATGCCCACGGCCAGGGTCGGGGCGCCGCCCGCGCGCGACAGGATCGAGTGCTCGCCCACGTCGCGGGCCAGTTGCTCCAGCTCGCCGGGGGTGATGTGGAAGCCCCACTGGGCCACGGCGGCGGCGGCCGAGACCGCGTCATTGCCGATGATGGCGACCGGGCTGTTCATGGCGAAATAGACGGCCGGGTCCAGGACCGTGGCCGCGATAAGGGCCATGACGGCGACGAAGCTTTCGCACAGCATGGCGCCATAGCCGATCAGCGGGATCTGGCTCTCGTTCTCGAGCAGCTTGGGCGTGGTGCCCGACGAGATCAGGGCGTGGAAGCCCGACACGGCGCCACAGGCGATGGTGATGAACAGGAAGGGGAACAGGGCGCCGGCGAAGACCGGGCCAGTGCCGTCGATGAAGGGGGTGACGGCGGGCATCTGCAGGTGCGGACGCACGATCAGTATGCCGATGGCCAGGGCGACGATGGCCCCGATCTTCAGGAAGGTCGACAGATAGTCGCGCGGCGCCAGCAGCAGCCAGACCGGAATTACTGAGGCGATGAAGCCATAGACCATCATCAGGATGGCCAGGGTCGGGGCGGTCAGGGTGAAGGCCGGGCCCCAGAACGGGTCGGCCGCGACATGGCCGCCGCCGATGATGGCCAGGATCAGCAGGACCACGCCGATGACCGAGACCTCGCCCACGCGGCCTGGCCGCAGGAAGCGGGTGTACAGGCCCATGAAGATGGCGATGGGGATGGTGGCGGCGACGGTGAAGGTGCCCCAGGGGCTCTCGGCCAGGGCCTTGACCACGACCAGGGCCAGAACGGCCAGGATGATGACCATGATCATCAGCACGCCGACCTGGGCGATGATGCCGGGGATATTGCCCATCTCGGTGCGGATCATGTCGCCCAGCGACTTGCCGTCGCGACGGGTGGACATGAACAGGACCATCATGTCCTGAACCGCGCCGGCCAGCACGGCGCCGACCAAGATCCACAGCACGCCGGGCAGATAGCCCATCTGGGCGGCCAGCACCGGCCCGACCAGCGGTCCCGCGCCGGCGATGGCGGCGAAGTGGTGGCCGAACAGGACGTTCCGGGGCGTCGGCACATAGTCGAGGCCGTCGTCGCGCCGCACGGCCGGGGTCGGGCGCGAGGGCTGCAGCTGCATGACCTTGTTGGCCAGGAAGCGGCTGTAGAAGCGATAGGCGATGGCGTAGGTGCAGACGGCGGCGACCACCATCCAGACCGCGCTGATGCTCTCGCCCTGGTGCAGGGCGATAACGCCGAGGGACACCGCCCCCAAGATGGCGATAGCGCCAAAGATTAAGGGGGTGCTGAGCTTGCCCACGACTAACTCCTACTCGACCGAACGGCTGACGGTTTCACGGTCTGTTTGCACGATAGGCCTGCCGAAGGCCAATCGACTAAAGTCGTAAGACGTATCCGTCGTTCCGGACGCGAGCCGCCCGGTGCAGGCTTCGAAACTTGGATACACGCGCCCCCGTGCATTCCGCTTAATCCCTTGCTAAGCGCATCGGATGATCGCTCGCCTTCGCCCCGTCCCGTTTGACCTCGGTCCCGTCCATTTCGTCGGCATCGGCGGCATAGGCATGAGCGGCATCGCCGAGATCATGCTGAAGATCGGCTATTCGGTTCAGGGCTCGGACGCCAAGGCCAGCGCCAATACCGAACGGCTGGAGAAACTGGGCGCCCGGATTTTCATCGGTCACGATTCCGCTCACGTCAGCGAAGGCGTGTCGGCCGTGGTCTATTCGACGGCGGTCAAGGCCGACAATCCCGAGATGAAGGCCGCGCGCGAGCGTCGCATCCCCCTGGTGCGCCGGGCCGAGATGCTGGCCGAGCTGATGCGTCTGCAATTCTCCATCGCGGTCGGCGGCACCCACGGCAAGACGACGACGACCTCGATGGTCGCGGCCCTGCTGGACGCGGCCGGTCTGGATCCTACGGTGGTAAACGGCGGCATCATCAACGCCTATGGCACCAACGCCAAGGTCGGCGACGGCGACTGGATCGTGGTCGAGGCGGACGAGAGCGACGGCAGCTTCCTGCGGCTGAAATCCACCGTCGCCATCGTGACCAATATCGACCCGGAACACCTGGACCACTACGGCGACTTCGACGCGGTGCGGAAGGCGTTTGTCGATTTCGTCGAGAACATCCCCTTCTATGGTTTCGCCGCCGTCTGTCTGGACCATCCCGAGGTGCAGAAGCTGGTCGCCTCGATCGATAACCGGCGGCTGGTCACCTATGGGACCAATCCCCAGGCCATGGTGCGGGCCGACAATGTCGAGATGGGGCCAGACGGTTGCCGGTTCGACGTCGTGATCCAGAACGGCGAGATCCACCGGATCGAGAACCTGCATCTGCCGATGGCCGGTTGGCACAATGTCTCCAACGCCCTGGCCGCGATCGCCGTGGCGCGCGAGTTGGACGTGTCGGACGAGGCGATCCGCGAGGGCCTGGCCGGGTTCGGCGGGGTCAAGCGGCGCTTCACCACCACGGGCGTGGTCGGGGGCGTGCGCATCGTCGACGACTATGGCCATCACCCGGTCGAGATCGTCGCCGTGCTGAAGGCCGCGCGGCAAGTGACCGAAGGCCGGGTCATCGCCGTGGTTCAGCCGCACCGATACACCCGGCTGCGCGATCTGATGGACGACTTCTCGACGGCGTTTTCCGACGCCGACAGCGTGATCGTCGCCGACGTCTATCCGGCCGGGGAGCAGCCGATCGAGGGGGTGGACAAGCACGCCCTGACCGACGGCATCCGCCGCTATGGCCACCGCCATGTCCAGGCGCTGGAGAACGCCGCCGTCTTGCCGCGCCTGATCAAGGAAGAGGCCAAGCCGGGCGATGTGGTCGTGCTGCTGGGCGCCGGCGACATCACCAGCTGGGCCTATGGCCTGCCGGCGCAGTTGGAGGCGCTGGGGTGATAGTCACCCTCTCCCGCCGGGAGAGGGCTTGAGCGCACGGCGGCGAAGCCGTCGTTCTGGCGCGAAAGGGTGAGGGGTAAGGTGGTGCGGGCTGGCCCACCGGCGGTCCCCTCATCCGGCCCTGCGGGCCACCTTCTCCCGCAAGGGGAGAAGGAAGCAAGAGATGAGGACCTGATGACTTGGCGTGACAACCTCCCCACCGTGCGCGGCAAGCTGCTGCGGGACGAGCCCCTGGCGCCCTTCACCTGGTTCCGGGTGGGCGGGACGGCTGAGGCCCTGTTCATTCCGGCGGACGCCGAGGACCTGGCTGACTTCCTGAAGGCGTTGGATACGTCTGTCCCCGTGACCGTGCTGGGCGTCGGGTCCAACGTCATCGTCCGCGACGGCGGGGTCGAGGGCGTGGTGATCCGTCTGGCGGGCCGGCCCTGGGCGCAGGTGACGACCGACGGCGACACGATCACGGCCGGCGCCGGCGCGCTGGACTCCATGGTGGCCAAGGCGAGTGCGAAGGCGGGGCTGGCGGGGCTGGAGTTTTACGCCGGCATCCCGGGCACCGTGGGCGGCGCCCTGACCATGAACGCGGGTTGCTACGGCGCGGAGACCAAGGATGTGCTGGTCTCGGCCTGGGGGCTGACGCGGGCGGGCGAGCGGGTCGACTACGCCTTAGCCGACTTCGGCTACACCTATCGCCATTCGCAGGCGCCGGCCGACATCATCTGGGTCGAGGCCGTCTATCGCGGGACGCCGGACGCGCCCGAGGCCGTGGCCGCCCGCATCACCGAAATCACCAGCCGCCGCGAGACCACCCAGCCCATCCGCGAAAAGACCGGCGGGTCGACCTTCAAGAACCCGCCCGGCCATTCGTCGTGGAAGCTGGTCGACGAGGCCGGCTGGCGCGGGAAACTGCACGCCGAAACCGGGGGAGGGGCCATGTTCAGCGACCTCCACTCCAACTTCATGATCAACCCCGGCGAGGCCACCGCCGCCGACATCGAAGGCCTGGGCGAGGCGGTGCGGGCGGACGTCCTGTTGAAGACCGGCGTTCAGCTGGATTGGGAAATTAAGCGGATCGGCCGGCGGCTCTGACCGCCAGAGTTTGACACACATTTTTCACGCCGCGCGGGCGATAAGGTTGACGGCCTGTTAAACAAGTCGGCCGCAATCGGAGAGCCCATGACCCGCGCTTTCAAAGACCTTCATGTCGCCGTCCTGATGGGCGGTCTTTCCGCCGAGCGGGAGGTGTCCCTGACCTCCGGCGAGCAGTGCGCCCAGGCGCTGGAACGGCAGGGCGTGCGCGTCAGCAGGGTGGACGCCGGGCGCGACCTGGCCAATGTGCTGTCCGGCCTGATCAAGCCGGATGTGGTGCTGAACTGTCTGCACGGCGCCTGGGGCGAGGACGGTTGCGTCCAGGGCGTGCTGGAAACCCTGCGGATCCCCTACACCCATTCGGGCGTCCTGGCCTCCGCCCTGGCCATGGACAAGCACAAGTCCAAGGCCGTGCTGAAGGCGGCGGGCGTCAAGGTGCCCGGCGGGGGTCTGTACGACCGTCATGAGGTGGCGGCGCGCCACGTGGTCGAGCCCCCCTATGTGGTCAAGCCGAACGCCGAAGGCTCGTCCGTCGGCGTCTATCTGGTGCGCGAGGGCGATGCGCCCGTCGTCGAGGTGGGCGATCCCGCCTGGACCTATGGCGAGCAGGTGATGGTGGAGCCCTATATCGCCGGCAAGGAACTGGCCGTCGCCGTGATCGGCGAAAAGTCGGGCCCGCGCGCCCTGACCGTGACCGACATCACCCCGACCAAGGGCTTCTATGATTACGAGGCCAAGTACGCGCCGGGCGGTTCCGTCCACGTCTTGCCCGCCGTCCTCCCGCCTGCCGTTTTCGAGGCGGCCCTGCGTCAGGCGGAGGCGGCCCACGTGGCTATGGGTTGTCAAGGCGTGTCCAGAAGCGACTTCCGTTATGATGATGTTAAGGACGATCTGGTTCTGTTGGAGGTCAACACTCAGCCGGGCATGACGCCGACCTCGCTCGCTCCCGAGCAGGCCGCCCATACCGGAATGAGCTACGAAGAACTGGTACGGTGGATGGTGGAGGACGCCTCATGCCCGCGGTAGTTCGCGGCGGTCGGCGACAGAGTTCGGGTTCCTCGCGTGGCGGCGCCTCCAAGAAGGGCGGGCGGCCGCGCGGCGGCGCGCCCAAGCCCGTGTCCGCCATCCCCGGCAAGATGGCCGCCATCGGCCGTATCGATGTTTCGCCCCGCACCGTCATGATCGCTCTGGGCGCCAGCGCCCTGCTGGTCGTCGGGGTTCTGGCGACCGGCGCGCGGGCCGAGCGGATCGGCCAGTCGGTCTCGCACGGGATCGACGGGATGACGGCGGGCATGGGCCTGTCGCTGAAGCGGGTTCATATCACCGGCGCCTCGGCCGAGGCCGAGCCGGCCATCCAGCAGGCGCTGGGTCTGTATTCCGGCCAACCGATCACCAGTCTGGACCTGGACGCCATCCGCGACCGGGTGCAGGCCGTCGGCTGGGTCAAGGAGGCGCGCGTGGTGCGCCTGTTGCCCGACACCCTGATCGTTGAAATCAAGGAACATGACCGCCTCGCCGTCTGGCAGGAGGGCGGTCAGATCAAGGTCATCGACGCGCGGGGCCAGGTCATCAAGGGCGCAGACGCCCGCCGTTATCCCACCCTGCCTCTGGTCGTGGGCAAGGGCGCGGATCTGGCCGCCGGCGAGGTTCTGCCCCTGCTGGCCCAACGTCCGCGTCTGATGAGCCGGATCGACGCCCTCGTGCGGGTGGACGAGCGCCGCTGGGACCTGCGCCTGAAGGACGGCAGCCTGATCCAGCTGCCCGCCGTGGAACAGGAGGCGGCCCTGATACGTCTCGACGCGCTGGATCAGCGCGAACGCCTGCTCGACCTGGGCTTCGCCCGGGTCGATCTCAGAACGCCGGACGAGGTCGCGGTGCGACCCGCCGCCGACGCTTAAAGGACCAGTACGACATGGCGGGAAAGCAGCGCGGATCGGCGAGCGACCAGGGCCGGGGCATGGACCCCCGCGCCGGCCGCGCCCCCGTGATCGCCGCCCTGGACATCGGCCAGTCCAAGGTGTCGTGCTTCATCATGAAGCCTGACGGCGTGCGCCACGCCGACCGCACCATCCGCGTCGCCGGGGCCAGTCACGTCCAGTCCAGGGGCGTGAAGGGCGGGGCCATCATCAATATGGATGAGGCGGCCCAGGCCATCGGCCACGCGGTCGAACGGGCCGAGCGCGCGGCCCAGAGCCCGGTCTCCGGCGTCGTCGTCACCACCGCCATCGGCCAGATGGCCAGCCACCGCGTCCAGGCCCGGGTCTCCCTGGGCGCCAATCCGGTCGGGGACGCCGATCTGGCGCGCGCCATCGGCATGGCCCTGGCCCAGATCCGTCTGCCCAACCGCCGCCCGATCCACGTCCTGCCCATCGCCTGGTCGGTCGACGGCGCGCGGGGCGTGCATGATCCGCGTTCGATGCGCGGCGGTTCGCTGGGGCTCGACCTGCTGGTCGTCTCCATGGCTGAGAACGTCTTCACCACCCTGAGCCACTGTCTCGAGCTGGCGCACCTGGACCTGCAGGGCGTGGCCGCCGCGCCCGTCGTCTCGTCTCTGGCTGCGCTGGAAGAGGACGAGATGGACCTGGGCGCCGTCTGCATCGACATGGGCGGCGGCTCGACCAGCGCCGCCGTCTGGGGCGGGCGCTCCCTGTTGCACATCGAAAGCCTGAACGTCGGCGGCGACCATGTCACCTCCGACATCGCGCGCGGCCTATCGACGTCCAAGGCCGGCGCCGAACGGCTGAAGACCCTGCACGGCTCGGCCATGGCCAGCGCCAACGAAGACCGCGAAATGCTGGAGGCCCCGCCGCGCGGCGAGGACGCCTCCGCCGGCCCGGTCATTGTCCCGCGGGCCATGCTGAAGACCGTCATCGCCCCGCGCGTCGAGGAGACGCTGGAGCTTCTGCGCGACCGGCTGAAGAACGCCGGCGTGGGTCTGGAGCCCGGCGCCGGACTCGTCCTGACCGGGGGCGCCAGCCAACTGAACGGGGTACGTGAACTGGCCGTCCGCGTCTTCGACCGTCCCGTTCGCCTCGGAAAGCCCCAACGGGCGCCACATTTGGCCGACGCCGCATCCGGTCCGGCCTTCTGCGCCACTGCGGGAGTGTTGCTGCGCGCCGCCTATGGGCCGCGCGAGGCCGTGTCCGCCCGGAAGCTGATGGCGCGTCAGATAACAGCGGCTGATGCGCCGCGCATTCATCGCGGCAATGTGGTGGGCCGTGTGGCTGGGTGGCTGAGGGACAACCTCTAGGGCCGCCCAACGCACAAGAAAAAAAGGCCCGCCAAACGGCGGGCCTTTTGCGTTCGGGCGAAAGTCCGGGTTAGAGACCCGAGCCTCCGCAGCCGGTGCGCAGATAGTCGTCGATATAGCCGAGTTGTTCAGCCATGATCTCGCGGGTCCAGGCTGGGCCGTGCGCATAGTCCTTGATCAGGTGGTACTGGATGTCCTGGCCGCTGCCGCGTGCGCGGCCGACGAACAGGTCGGAGTGATCCTGAGTCACCGTGCGATCGCGATCGCCGGTGAAAACCATCATAGGGATCTGGACCTGGTTGGCCCGGCTGATGGGGTTAAGTCCGTTGACTGTGTCGCGTTGGGCTTCCCGCGTATAGGGGTTCTGGAACATGCTGGACCGGATCTTGGTCAGATCCGATACGCCGGCGCCGGCGATCGCGCATTTATACAGGCCCTCGGGACGGATTCCGGCCACCATGGCGGCATAGCCGCCGTAGGAGAAGCCGAACATGGCGATGCGGCCCCGCTGCGCAACGCCCTGGTCGATCAGCCATTTGGCGCCGTCGTCCTTGTCGTCCTGCATCTTCTGGCCCCACTCGTTGTCGCCGGCCATCCAGAGGCGTTTGCCCCAGCCGTCGGAACCTCGGTACTGGGGTTGCAGGACGGCGTAACCGCGCGACGTCATCATGGCGCGCCACGACGAATAGTCCCAGGTCATCTCGTCACGCGCCCAGGGGCCGCCGTGGGGCATGATCACGGTCGGATAGGGGCCAGGGCCGAAGACGTCAGCCGGCGGCTTGCTGAGGAAGGCTGGGATGTCGAGCCCGTCGCGGGCTTTGTAGTAGACCAGTTCGGTCTTGCCGATCGTCGCCGGATTGATCTGAGGGAAGGGCTGGCCCAGGGGCGTGAGTTGACCGTTGCGGAAGATGAAATAGGCGCCGGGATCGTTCGACGCACCTGACCACACGACCACGGTGCCCCAGTCCTGGGACGCGGCGGCGACCTCCATATAGCGGTCGGTCTGATAGGCGATGGTGCGGGTCGACCCTGTCGCCGGATCGGTGACGCGTAGTGGATGGGATTCGATGTTTAGAGCCTGCTCGAGGCCAGTGATCAGGCTCTCATAACCAGGTGCGATCGGAAATTCGGTGCCGCGCGGTCCACTATAGCTGAAGGACCGCACTTCACCGAAGTTCGGGCCCTGGACGCGGTTGATGCTCATGCCGGCCGCCTCGAACAACGGGTGTTCGAAGACCACTTCGCCGAGCTGGCGTGTAGCAATATTGTACTCAAAGACTGCCGCCTTGTCGCGACTGCGGTTGGAGACGACATAGGCGATATTCGGATCGGGACTGAAGCCGGCGACCGCGAAGACTTCGCGGTTCTTGACATGGCTACGGAAGTGCTCGTCCCAGCCGCCGCCCGCATTCTTGAATTGGGTGGCGATGTATAAACCTTCGGCATCGCGGTCGGCGATATTGCGGACCCGCAGATCTCCATTCAGATCGGTGTCGTAGCCAATCACGCGTTCGCTGGAGCGCTGGATGCGCTCCGAGCGGTTGTTGCGGACGTTCAGCCGAAGGACGTCGCCGTTGATCTCGATCAGGATATTGTCCGGATCGTTGGGCAGAGAATCGAGAACCGACGGACTCTGTGTCTTAAGGAACTCCGCCTCGTCGTCCGAGCGAGGGCGGAACGACGATATAGGGTCGCGCCAGTTCCGACCTTGGAGGTCGGTGAGCAGAAATTTGCTGAGGAAGGTCTTGATGATTGTGCCCTGTGCGGCGTCGTAAGGCTGCCACATCGAGACGCCGAGCACGTCATTCTTTACGAATGTGACGCCCTGGAGCTTCATCTGAGATGAGCCGATCACCGTTGGGGCGCGGTCCAGGTGTTCGGCGTCCCAGACCAGAATGACCCGTTCTTCGCCCCGCGCCTGTAGGGCTGCGATGTGTTTTCCGTCGGGCGACACCGTGAAGCTCGACATGAGCGGGAAGGCGGCGAACTGCTCGACTGTCGGCGCAGGAGCAGAACCTGTCGTCGCCTGCGCCATAGCCACGCCGCTGGTCGAGCCAAGTAGGAGAACAGCGCTGAACGCTGCGGCCGTTAATCTCAACATTACAAAAACCCCCACACCGGTCGAACGCCGGCCCAATTGTGGCCGCAATGAACCAAATTGCTCTGCCCACGGCAAGCGTCAGCGCAACAGCCACAAGGCGAGACGGAAAATTGGCCGATTGAAGCGATTTTTCCCCGGTTTTGTGCGGCAAGGCTTCGATTAGGGGACTTCACTTAAAGCCGACTCACATTATCGCCGTAACCTTCTCTTAACCCTCGTGGGCGCAATCATTAACGCGCTCATAACCAAAGCGATTCGGCGGGGTGCTCGCTTTGGTGCGAAGGGTCCAGGGCTCGGAAGGTCGGAAAAATATGTCGCTCTCGTTGGTCAAGCCGCAACACACTGAACTGAAGCCCCGGATCGTCGTGTTCGGCGTCGGCGGCGCAGGCGGCAACGCCGTGAACAATATGATCGACGCCGGCCTCGAAGGGGTCGAGTTCGTTGTCGCCAACACCGACGCGCAGCACCTGTCGTTCGCCAAGACGGATCGTCGCATCCAACTGGGCGAGACCATCACCCAGGGCCTGGGCGCCGGCGCTCACCCCGAAGTCGGCATGAACGCCGCCGAGGAATCCGCCGACGAGATCCATCAGCACCTCGAAGGCGCGCACATGGTGTTCATCACCTGTGGCATGGGCGGCGGCACCGGCACCGGTGCGGCCCCCGTCATCGCCAAATGCGCGCGGGATCGCGGCATCCTGACCGTCGGCGTCGTGACCAAGCCCTTCACCTTCGAAGGCCGCCACCGGATGCGCCTGGCGGATGCCGGCGTCGCCGAGTTGCAGCGCTATGTCGACACTCTGATCGTCATTCCGAACCAGAACCTGTTCCGCGTCGCCAACGAACGCACCACCTTCGCCGACGCCTTCGGCATGGCTGACCAGGTGCTGCACTCGGGCGTGCGCTCGATCACCGACCTGATGATCCTGCCGGGCCTGATCAACCTGGACTTCGCCGACGTGCGCGCCGTCATGTCCGAAATGGGCAAGGCGATGATGGGCACGGGCGAGGCGTCCGGTGATGATCGCGCCCTGCTGGCCGCCCAGAACGCCATCGCTAACCCGCTGCTGGACGAGACCTCGCTGAAGGGCGCCAAGGCTGTGCTGGTGAACATCACCGGCGGTCTGGACATGACCCTGCTGGAAGTCGACGAAGCCGCCAACGCTATCAGCGCGGAAGTGGACGGCGACGCCAACATCATCTTTGGCGCCGCCTTCGATCCGGCCCTGGACGGCAAGATCCGCGTCTCGGTGGTCGCCACCGGCATGGACGAGGGCATGGTGCAGCGCGCCGAGCCGTCGGCTCCCGCCGCCCCGCTGGCCGATCACGGCGCCCGTCGCTCGGCCGGCGGCCTGTACGGAACCCAGACCTCGCGCGCTGCGCCCGAGCCCGCCCGCGAAACTTATCGCGAGCCGGTCCGCGCCGAACGCGCGCCTGAGCCGCGTTTCGAGGCCCGCCCTGAGCCTCGCATCGAGCCTGCGCCTGTCGTCCCCACCTTTCAGGCCCCTCCCGCGCCGGAACCTCGGCCCGAGCCGGTGATCCGCGTCGCGGAACCGACCCCGCGCGCCCTGGATCCGATCGTCGATCCCTGGGTCGAGGAGTATGAGACGACCCGCACCCCGTCGGCGCAGTCGACGCGGGCGCCTGAGCCGCAACCCGATCTGTACGCCGCCCGCTCGCCGGAACCGGCCGTCGAAGACTATGACGACCGCGATCACCGCCGCAGCGGCTGGAGCCTGTTCGGCCGGGGAAAGCGCGCACAGCCGCAGCCCGAGCCGACCTACAGCGCCCGGCCGACGTCGCAGATGCGGACGGCTGAACAGCCGCAGGCCCAGCCGCAACCGACCGCCGGCGAGGCGGACGATGACCTGGAGATTCCTTCTTTTCTCCGCCGGCTCGCAAACTGACTGATTGAAATTTTGAAGATCGCGCCCCGGAGTCCAGGCTCCGGGGCGTTTTCTTTGGCGGGAGCTCCAGGGCGGGAGTCCCGGAACGAAACAATCCGAAACTCGACTTTCATTTCGAGCTTGAGCCCCCCGCGCTAGATCGGTCGTGGGGCGTAATCCGCACATCAAGGCGGTCCGCACAGGTTGAAGCGAGTTTGAGTTTGTCGGTCAGGAACGACCATCACGAGCGCACCATCGTCGCGCCGGCGATCATCGCCGGTGTCGGGGTGCATACTGGCCGCCGCGTGCGGCTGGCGGTTCGTCCTGCGCCTGCGGGGGCGGGCATTGTCTTCGTGCGGACGGACATCACGGATCGCGACAATCGTATCCCCGTGTCGGGCGAGGCCGTCGTGGACGCGCGCCTGAACACCATGATCGAGAACAGCGCCGGCGTGCGCCTGTCGACGATCGAACATCTGATGGCGGCCTTCTGCGCTCTGGGCGTTTCAAACGCCGTGGTCGAGGTGGACGGGCCGGAACTGCCGATCCTGGACGGGTCGGCGCTGGAGTTCGTGCAACTGCTGGACCGGGCGGGCTTCCGTCCCCAGGCGCAGCCGCAGCGCTATATCGAGATCCTGGAGACGGTTCACGTCACCGAAGGCGACAAGCACGCGGCCCTGTTGCCGTGCGACCGCTATGAAATGCGGTTCGAGATCGACTTCCCTTCGGCGGTGATCGGCAACCAGATCATCGATTTCGTCGTGGACGAGCCGACCTTCCGCAAGGAAATCATGGCCTGCCGCACCTTCGGCTTCGCCCATGAGGTCGAGGCGCTGCGTCAGGCCGGCCTGGCGCGCGGCGGCTCGCTGGAGAACGCCGTGGTCATCGACGGCGACGAGATACTGAACCCCGGCGGCCTGCGCATGGAACGCGAGTTCGTGCGGCACAAGGCGCTGGACGCCATCGGCGATCTGTATGTCCTTGGCGCGCCCCTGCTGGGTCGATACGAAGGCTACAAGGCCGGTCACGCGGTCAACAACAAGCTGGTCCGGGCCCTGCTGGCTGCGCCGCATGCTTGGCGGGAAGTGACCCGCGTGCCTGAGCTGGCGCAGGCGGGCTGAGGCCGTCTAAGCTCCGATCACGCTGATCAACCGGCCAAAGTCCGGCTCGCTCTGCTGATAAGCGCGGCGGTTCGAATAGAAGCGATCCGCATCGGCGCAGGTGTCGTGGCCGGTCCAGACGGCCTGGCCGACCCCGGCCTGCTGCAGCCGCCACAGGACGAAGCCCGGCAGATCGAACTGGCGTTTGTCGTCGGTTGAGCCGGGGCGGAAGAAGCGTTCGCTGCCGGGGTCGTGGTGGGCGAACCGGTCCTGGAAATCGACGCCGACCTCATAGCTGGCCTGGGCGATACAGGGGCCGACGACCGCCAGAATGCGGCGCGGATCGGCGCCCAGGGCCTCCATGGCTGCGACGGCTGAATGGACCACGCCGCCCAGGGCGCCCTTCCAGCCGGCATGGACGGCGGCGACGATGCGGGTCTCGGGATCGGCCATCAGCACCGGCGCGCAGTCGGCGGTCAGGACCGAACACAGCAGGCCGGGTTCCGCCGAGACGACGGCGTCGCCTTCGGGCCGGTCGCCATGCCAGGGGGCTTCGGCGACGCGGGCCACGGCGGAATGGATCTGGTAGCAGCCGTTCAGATGATCGGCGTCGGCGCCGAAATGGGCGGCGACGCGCCGGCGGTTCTCGGCCACGGCGGCGGGATCGTCCTTGGAGCCTACCCCGGCGTTCAAACCTTCGTAGATGCCGGTCGAGACGCCGCCCGCGCGGGTGAAGAAGCCGTGGTCGATCCCGGCGGCGCTGAGCAGCGGATGGGTGATGGGGGCGAGGGCGCTCACACCTCCCACCCCGGAACGATCAGCGCGCGGGGCGAGAAGATCGCGGCGGCCTTGAACAGGCTTCCCATCTGGTCCTCTGCGGTCAGGCGGTTCAGTTGGCGGTCGATGACGGGCGCGGCGTCGGGTCGCGCCGACTTCAATCGTTCGGCGCGGGCTTCGATCCCCAGGCGTCGCAGGAACTCGCTTTGGCCCAGGCAGCCGGTGACGTCGGCGCCGGCGCGAACGGCGGCCTCGAGCACGCGCGGGAAGTCGGCCCACTGGGTCAGGTCGGCCTCGCCGGGGCCTTCCAGCGGATCGACCTTCTGGTGACGGCGCAGGGCCTGGAGGGTGTCACCGGCCTCGGGGCGGGCGCGGCCGTAGTCGATCAGCAGGGCGCCGCCCGAGGCGGCCTTCATCAGCAGGGCCAGGTCGCGGCCGAAGATGGCCTGCTGTTCGGAAATCTCGAAAATCCCGCCGGGCTCGACGTCGAAGACGGGCTTCTCGAAGCCACCGGAAATCGCGGTCAGGCCGAAGATCAGGTCGTTGTAGTCGGTGACGCCGATGCGGCGTTCGGCCCAGCCGCCCTCGGTGCGAACAAACTGCCGCGCGGGCAGGCAGTCCAGCACCTCGTTGGCGAGCAGGATGACGGGGGCGTCGGTTTCGATCCGCGTCAGGTCGCGCACCCAGCGGGGCGACAGGTCGGCGCCGGCCAGGGCCTTGGCCTGGAGATCGCGCAATGGGGCGCTGGGCTCGATCAGGATCAGGTCGCAGGCCTCGAGGAAGCCTGGAACCAGGCGCGCGGCCCGCAGGGCGTCGCTCATCAGGGTTCCGTCGCCGGGCCCGACCTCGACCAGGCGGAACCGCTCGGGCGCGCCGAGGCGGTTCCAGGTCTCGACCGCCCACAGGCCGATCAGTTCGCCGAACATCTGGCTGACCAAGGGAGCGGTGATGAAGTCGCCGCCTTCCCCTAATGCGGGGCGCGAGGCGTAGTAGCCGCCCCTGGGATCGTGCAGGCAGCGGGTGACATAGTCGGCGACCGTCATCGGCCCCGTCAGGGCGATCTCGCGCGCCAGACGGGTCTTCAGGGTTTCGGTATCGCTCATGCTTCGACGGGGGGCCGTTTCCAGGCGCGCCAGATCAACCAGCCGCCGATCAGGATCATTGGGATGGACAGCATCATCCCCATGGTCAGGCCCAGGGGGAAGTCGGGCATGCCGTAGTCAGGCTCGCGCACATTCTCCAGCGCGGCGCGGCAGACGCCGTAGCCGACCAGGAACAGGCCGGTGATGTAGCCCGGCTTCTTCAGCAGATCGAACTTCCAGATGCCCAGCGACAGGATGGACAACAGCACGATCCCCTCCAGGCCGGCCTCATAGAGCTGGCTGGGGTGGCGGGGCGCGTCGCCGGCGGGGCAGAAGCCGTACATCTGCTGGATACGCGCGTTGCAGAAGCGCACGGCCCAGGGGACGGTCGTCTCGCGACCCCACAGCTCGCCGTTGATGAAGTTGGCCAGTCGACCGAACATCAGGCCGATGGGCACGACCGGCGCGACGACGTCGCCGAGGCGCAGCATGTTGATCTTCTGGCCGCGCGAGTAGAGGACGATGGCCAGGCAGACGCCCAGGAAACCGCCGTGGAAGCTCATGCCGCCGGTCCAGAGTTGGAACAGCTCGAACCGTTCGCCCAGGGTCTGACCCGTGAACAGCTGGGCGTACATAATCGGCTTGTAGAAGAGGGCGTAGCCCAGCCGGCCGCCCAGGATGATGCCCAGCACAATCCACAGCACCAGATCGTCCAGCTGCGTCGTGTTGATCGGCGGCTTGCCCGGCGTCCACAGGCGTTCGGTCTTCACCAGGCGTGCGGCGTACCACCAGCCCAGAACGATGCCGGCGACATAGGCCAGGGCGTACCAGCGGATCGGAAGCGGTCCGAGATGGATCAGGACCGGATCGAATTCGGGAAAGGGCAAGGGGCGTTCCTGTGCTGGCCTGTCTCTGAGGGCGGTTTAGCAAGCGCCGCCGCCGCCGTCGCCTGTGAAGACGCATCACGACGCCTTGATGGCGTCCCCGAAGCAGCAGAAAGAAAGGTTTCGTTCACCATGATTGGTGATCCTCCCTTAACGACGTTTGACTCGGAGCCTTCGATGCAGACCCGCAACCCCATCCTGGACGAGTTCGCCAAGCTGACGACGGGCGCCATGGGCCTTGCCCAGGCCGCCGGCGAAGAGGCCAAGACCGCCTGGCGCGCCCAGGCCGACCGGATCGCCGCCGAGATGGACCTGGTCCGTCGCGACGAGTTTGACGTGCTGAAGGACGAGATCGCCGCCCTGCGGGCCGAGATCGCCGACCTGAAGGCGGCAAAGAAGCCGGCTGCCAAGGCGTCGAGCAAGCCAGCGGCGGGAACGTCCACAGATGGAACTCAACCCGGGGACGCAGCCGGTTGAGCCGAATCCGCGAACAGGCTTACCACTCTGTTAACAGCCGCGATTCTCGCGGCAGCGTGAATCGAGAGACTTGATGGACATCGCCCGGCCCGAGGAAACGGACGTGCCCTTCGACCCGCTGGAGGTCGTGGAGCATGTTCTCACGGCCGAGAACCTGCCTTTCGACCGCACCGACGACGGCGACCTGGCCTTCGCCCTGGCGGGGGACTGGAAGGATTACGAGCTCTGGTTCGCCTGGCGTCCGGAGGGGGATTGTCTGCAACTGTGCTGCGCCCTGGACCTGAAGGTGGCCAAGAGCCGCAAGACGGCCGCCTATGAACTGGTCGGCCTGATCAATCAGCGTACCTGGATGGGCCATTTCGAGGTCTGGGCCGAGGACGGGGAAATCGTCTTCCGTCACTCCCTGGCCCTGCCCATGGGCGAACGGCCGACCCTGGCCCAGGCGGCTTCGATGATCGATGCGGCCATTGAGGCGGCGGATCGCTATTATCCCGCCTTCGACTTCATGGTGCGCGGCAACAAGAAGCCGCAGGAGGCGATCGACGCCTGCCTGTTCGAGACGGCCGGCAACGCCTGATGCCTGTGGCCGGCCCCGTCGTCCTGGTCGGCTGCGGCCGGCTGGGCTCCGCCATTCTGGAAGGCTGGCTGCTGACCCAGACCGTCGTGGCCCCCGACTTGATCATTCTCAGCCCATCTGAAAAGCCGGCCGCCGAGGCGGCGCGGGCGCAGGGCGCGCGGATCAATCCGCCGCTGGAAACCCTGGCTGAGGCAAGCGTGATCGTTCTGGCGGTCAAGCCGGCGATGTGGCGCGAGGTCATTACACCCCTGCTGCCCTTCCTCGGCGACCAGACCGTGATCCTGTCGGTCATGGCCGGCGTCACCGCTCCGACCCTGGTCGAAGGGATCGGTGGCTTGCCCATCGTGCGGGTCATGCCGACGACCGGCGTGTCGCGCGGACGCGGCGTGGCTTCGGTCTGGGCGGCGGACGATCGGGCGCGGGCGCTGGGGCGTGCCTTGTTCGAGCCGATGGCCGAGACGGTCGTGCTGGCGGACGAGACCCTGATGGATGCGGCGACGGCTGTCGCCGGATCGGGCGCCGCCTATTTCTACGCCTTCACCGAGGCCTTGGCCCGCGCCGGCGAGGCGGCCGGACTGGACGCGACGACGGCCGATATCCTGGCGCGAGCCACCCTGCGGTCGGCGGCGGATTCCATGGGGGAGGATGCACTTGAGGCTCTGATCGGGCGGATCGCCTCGCCCGGCGGCTCGACACGCGCCGGCCTGGACGCCCTCGCGAAAGACGGCCGTCTAGGCGTCATGCTGGATGAAACGGTCGCGGCGGCCGTGCGGCGAAATCGCGAGATGGGCTGATTGTCGCCCCTCTCCTGGGCGGAGAGGGGCGAGCGATCAGTAGCGACCCTGTTCGATCCGATCTCCGAAGCGTTCGAAGGCCCGGTCGGCGTCGCGCCAGACACTGAAGCCCCAGACATCGCGGAGGGTCGGGGAGAAGTACGAGAACTCGACCGGTCGGGATTGACCGTCAGCGGTCACGATCTCGCCCTTGATCGCGGCGCCGCCGATCGAGATGCTGCGGATCGGGTCGAGGCCGGGGGTCTGACGAATCTGTTCCATGGTCGGCCGGTTGGGCTTCAGATCGACCAGGACCAGATTTGCCGTGGCGCCCGGATAGCGTTGCGCCAAAGCCTGGGCGACCTCGGTCTGGAGCGCGGCGATCTGTTCGTTGACCTCCTGGTCGCCGAGTTTTTCCATCTGTCGCTGAAGTTCGGGGCCGACCGTGACGTTGACGGTGGGGGTCTGCGCCTGGGCCATGGCGGCGACGGCGAGCGTCGCGGCGAGGGGGGCGAAGCAGGCGAGTTTACGCATCGTGTTTGTCTCCATGCCCTGTCGGATTCGAAGATGCGCCTTATGGGGTTGTTGCGCTAGGGGGGGCGATGATTGTGACCTGGCCGGGCACGCGAATAATTGCCTTCAGCCCGCCCATGTCGCTGCGATCCAGGGTGACGTCGCCGCCGTGACCGCGCGCCACGTCGCGAGCGATGGCCAGTCCGAGGCCCACGCCCTTGCGATTCTGGTTGCGAGACTCGTCCAGCCGCGAAAAGGGTCGGAAGGCCTCGTCGTACATCTCTTCGGGAATGCCGGGGCCGTCATCCTCGACCGTGATCTCCAGCCCGCCCGAGGCTAGGGATCGGCCCGACAGACGCACCTTTTCGCCATGGGCGGCGGCGTTGCCCGCTAGGTTCACGAGGGCGCGTTTGAAGGCGAGCGGGCGAAGCGATGCGGTCAGCCCTTCCGTCACCGCAACATCCACCTGGGCGCCGGCGCGCTTCGCATCCTCGCCGGCCGCCTTCAGCAGGTCTGCGATGGACACGGGCTGGGGCGGTTCTCCAGCCTCGCCACGGGCGAAGTCCAGGTACTCGTCGATCATATGCTCCATCTCGTCCAGGTCGCCGCGCATGGCGGCCTGACGCTTGAACGGCGGCGCCAGGGCCAGCTCCAGCCGTAGCCGGGTCAGGGGTGTGCGCAGGTCGTGGCTGACCGAGGCGAGCAGGGCGGTGCGCTGGTCGATATGGCGCTGGATGCGGTCGCGCATCGCCAGGAAGGCCACTGCGGCGGCGCGAACCTCGCGCGCGCCGTGCGGCTTGAACCGGGGCACGGTCTCGCCCCGGCCGAAGGCCTCGGCCGCATCGGCCAGGCGTTCGATGGCGCGGACCTGGTTGCGGATGAACAGGATGGCCACCGACATCAGCAGGACGGTGGCGATGGTCAGCCACAGCACGAAGATATGGGCCTGGGTCGCCACCGCGCGTTCGCGGGGAGCGATGATGCGCAGCACGCCCTGCGGCTCCTGCACCTGAATATCGACATAGGCGGGGTAACGGGTGGTGTCGAACCAGTAGGGCCGGTCCAGCCGCGCCGCTAGCGCCTTGTCTAGTACGCGATCGACAACGCCGATGGCCCCGCGTCTCTGCTCGGTGGGCAGGCTGCGGCCTTCCTGCAGCACGATCGACAGGGACATGGAGCGTTCGGCGCGGTCGGCCAGCCTGTCCAGATTTCGCGCGCTCGGATCGTCTTCATAGCTCTCGACGGCCCAGGCGATGTCGCCGGCCAGTCCTTCGGACAGGCGCGCGGTCACCGTCTGCCAGTGGGCGTCGAAGAAAATCCAGGTCACCACCACCTGCATGACCAGCACCGGCAGGACGATGATCAGCAGCGAACGGCCCCAGAGCGAGGTCGGCAGGCGCCGCTTCAGGAAGCGCGGCCACAGGGGGGCGGGCAGCAGCCGCATATCAGTCGGGCGCGAGCATATAGCCGACGCCGCGCACGGTCTGGAGATAGCGCGGGTTCTTGGGGTCGGCTTCCAGCTTGCGGCGCAGGCGGGTGACCTGAACGTCCACGGCGCGGCCGGTGATGTCGGCCGTGTCGGGCGACAGGCTCATGCGCTCGACGGGGGCATGGGCGTGCAGGGCCAGGGTCTTGAGGAGTTGCGCCTCGGCCTCGGTCAGGCGCTGGGGGGCGCCGTCGCGGATCAGCTCCAGCCGCTCCATGTCGAACACGGCCGTTCCCAGCTTGATCTCGCGCGGGCCGATCGGCTTGCCGCCGGTGCGGCGCAGAATGGCCTCGATCCGCAGCACTAGTTCGCGCGGTTCGAACGGCTTGGACATATAGTCGTCGGCGCCGCGCGACAGCCCCTCGATCCGGTCCTCGGGGTCGCCCCGCGCCGTCAGCAGCAGTACCGGCGTCTTCGAGGTTTCGGCCTTGGCGCGAACCCAGGAGGTCAGGTCCAGGCCGCTCTCGCCCGGCATCATGACGTCCAGCACGACCAGGTCGAACTCGATCAGCTCCATCATCCGCTTGGCCGCCGCCGCGTGGGCGGCGCCGGTGACGCGATAGCCTTCGCGCGACAGATATTCCTTCAGCAACTCGCGGATGCGGTCGTCGTCGTCGACGATCAGCAGATGGCGACCCACGCCCGGCCCGGCGATGGGACCCGAACGGCCTTGCGAACGGTATTCGGTGATGCTCATGCGACGTTCCCCGCGATCAGGGCGTTGACCTGAACGATTCGGGCGGCTCTAACACCGGCAATTCTGCGGGAGACGTGTTTCAATGGCCTTAGTTCCTTTCGACGATCGTGATGGTTGGATCTGGATGGACGGCGATTTCGTGCCCTGGCGGGAAACGAAGACGCACATTCTGACCCATGCCCTTCACTACGGCTCGTCGGTCTTCGAGGGTGAGCGTATGTACGGCGGCGAAATCTTCAAGCTGACGCCGCATTCGGAGCGCCTGAAGCGGTCCGCGAACCTGCTCGATTTCGAGATACCCTACAGCGTCGCCGAAATCGACGCCATCTGTAACGAAACCTGCGCCAAGAACGGTCTGACCGACTGTTATGTGCGCCCGGTCGCCTATCTGGGCCCGGAACAGACCAGCGTTTCGGCCCTGAACAACAAGGTTCACCTGGCGGTCGCCGTCTGGGACTGGCCCAGCTATTTCGACCCCGAGGTCAAGGCCCGCGGCCTAAAGCTTGAATGGTCCAAGTGGCGCCGGCCCGATCCGGCCACCGCGCCGACCACCGCCAAGGCGGCGGGCCTGTACATGATCTGCACCATGTCCAAGAATACGGCCGAGCGGAACGGTTACGCCGACGCCCTGATGCTGGACTGGCGCGGCTATGTGGCCGAGGCCACGGGCGCCAACGTCTTCTTCGTCAAGGACGGCGTGCTGCACACGCCCAAGGTCGAGCACATCCTGGACGGCATCACCCGTCAGACGGTGATCGAGATCGCCAAGGCCAAGGGGATCGAGGTCGTGGTTCGCGACATCCTGCCGGAAGAACTGTCGGACTTCTCGGAGTGCTTCCTGACCGGCACCGCCGTCGAGGTGACGCCGGTGGCCGAGGTGGGCGACTATCGCTTCACGCCGGGCGCCCTGTCGCTGGACCTGATGGAGACCTACGGCCGGCTGGTGCGTCGCCAAGCCTAAGGCGGCGTCACCAACGCAGGGCGAAGCGGCCGACGGCGGCGCCGATCAAGCCGGCGGCCGCGACGCCTAGCGTATACCAGGTGGCGACGAAGGCGGCGGTCGCCTCGCCACAGTGCAGCAGGCCGTAGGCGGTGGCGGCGAGGCCGCCGGTCGCCAGGCCCAGCGCCAGACCAGCCGACGTCGGCCGTGTCGGCGCCAGCCGTCGCGCCGACAAGAAGACCAGCGGCGCGGCGAAGGCCGAGACCAGCACGATGTTGCGGCCGCAGATGTCCCAGGTCTGGCCCAGCCAGCCGGCCATCCGTTGGTCCGGCGGCGTTAGAACCGTCTCGATCCCGCCCCACGCCATGGCGATCCCGACCACAGCCAGCAGGGCGAACAGAGCCGGCCGCGGGTCCAGGCCGGGCCGTCCCAGCCGCGTCGCCAGCCAGATCGCCGTCTGGGCCAGGGCGGCCGTATAGATCGCCTTCAACCAAGGCGTGGGCGCCTGAAGCGCCTGGGGCAGGTCGGACCGCGCTCCCAGCAACAAGATGACAGCCACCGCAGCGGCGCCGCCGGCCCAGGCCAGCAGCGCCGGGTCCAGTCGGGCGGGGCGCACGGGCTCTATACCGGCGGCCAGGGCGTTGATCAGGTCGTCAGTCTTCATTTGGGTTCACGCTGGCGACCAGCGTCTTCATGGAGCGGTGGACGCTGACCTTGGCCGCGCCCTCGGTAAAGCCGTTGCGCTGGGCGGCTTCGGCCAGGCTGAATCCGCCGACCCGCACATCCTCGATGAGGCGGCGCTGGCGCAGCGGCAGGATGGACAGGACCTTCTTCAGGTCGCCGCGAACGACGCCGTCCTCGACCGTATGTTCAGCCAGAATAACGGACGCCTCCTCCAGCGGCACGTCGGGACGGCGGCCCAGGCGGCGGAAATGATCGATCAGCTTGTAGCGCGCGATCGCATAGGCCCAGGCCGTGAAGGGCAGCGACCGGTCATAGGTCGCGCGCTTGGCGTGAATGGCGATCAGGCAGTCCTGCACGAGATCCTCCGCATCGGCTTCGCAGCCGATCAGGCGACGTTTGAAAAACGGGGTCAGGGCGCCGCGCATTTCGGTCAACAGGGCGCGCCAGGCCACGGGGTCGCCGTCGAGACCCCGTAACATCAGACGTTTGAGCTCGGCTTCTCTGTCGACCACGCAGCATCCCATTCGCGCCGGACGCGGCGAAGGTTACATGGCTGGTGCAGATCGGCGACGAATTCTTTTTCGGCTCGTCGGCGTAACCTTGGTCGCGCCCCGACCGAACCCCTTCCTGTCAAGCTGGTCCGCCCTGGACGGCTGTCACACAGGAAGCGATCCCATGAACATCTCCACCAAGATCCTGGTCGGCGCCGGCGCTCTGCTGGCTCTCGGCGCCAATGCCGCCGCCGCGCAAAACCACCCCACCGCCCAGCAGGAAAACGCCATGGAGAAATGCTATGGCGTGGCCAAGGCCGGCAAGAACGACTGCGCCGCCGGCCCCGGCACCACCTGCGCCGGCACCTCGGTGCGCGACTATCAGGGCAATGCCTGGAAACTGGTCGCCAAGGGCACCTGCACCTCGATCCAGACGCCCAAGGGCAATGGTTCGCTGACCCCGATCGCGAACCGCTGATGTCGTCGCTTCCGACCGCCGGACTGGGCCTGAAGCCCCAGCATTATTCGGAGGCCGCGGCCTGTCCGGCGGCCGGAGCCCAGAGCGGCCTGTGGTTCGAGGTTCATCCCGAGAACTACATGGTCGCGGGCGGGCCCCGCCTGTCATGGCTGGAGACAGTGCGCGCCGCGCGCCCGCTGTCGCTGCACGGGGTGGGCCTGTCCCTGGCCGGTGACGAGCGCCCGGACCGCGAGCATCTGGCCCGGTTCCGCGCCCTGATCGACCGGTTCGAGCCCTTTGTGGTGTCCGAACATCTGGCCTGGTCGCGACGCGGCGGCGTCTATCATCCCGACCTTCTGCCCGTCCCGCGCAGCCGCGAGATGCTGAACCTGGTGTGCGACCACGTCGACGAGGCGCAACAGGCCCTGGGGCGACGGCTGCTGATCGAAAACCCGTCCGCCTATCTGGCCCTGGCGGGTCATGAGTGGGACGAGGTCGAGTTTCTGGTCGAGATCGCCCGGCGGACCGGGTGCGGCCTGCTGATCGACGTCAACAATGTCCATGTCAGCGCCTCGAACATGGGCTTTTCCGCCGAGGCCTGGCTGGACGCCGTGCCCGGCGAGCTGGTGGGCGAAATCCATCTGGCGGGCCATCGCCCCGATCCCGTCTGGGGCGAGGCCCTGCTGATCGACAGCCACGACGCCCCCGTGTCCGAGATCGTCTGGGCGCTTTATGAGCGTCTGATCGCGCGCATCGGCCCTCGGCCGACCCTGGTCGAGCGTGACGGCGATGTTCCCGAATTCCCGGTCCTTCTGGCCGAACAGGCGCGCGCCGCCGCAGCGATGACCGCCGTGGAGGCCGTGGCGTGACCGGGTTTCACGCCGCTTTCGACAGGGCGCTGACCGGCGACCGGGAGTCTCTATGGCCGCACCTGCAGCCGGGCGACCGGACGCTGGGGGCGCTGGCCGTCTATTGCAACACGACGATCAAGGCGCGGATCGACGCCCTCGAAGCCAATTATCCCACCGTGTTGCAGATGGTCGGCGAAGACTGGTTCCGCGCCGCCGCCACCGCCTTTGTCGCAAAACAGCCGGGCGATACGCCGGTGCTGGTCGATTACGGCGCTGGTTTCCCCGATTGGCTGGCCCGCTTCGAGCCGGCGCGGGACATGACCTATCTCGCGCCCTGCGCCCGGTTGGACCGGGCCTGGACCCAAGCCCATCTGGCCGAAGACGCGCCGCCGTTCGAGGCGCGCGAGGCCGCAGTGCTCGGCCCCGCCCTGGCGGGCGTGACGGCCAACCTGCACCCGTCGGTTCAGTTGTTTTGGTTCGAGTGGACCGCGCCCTCGCTCTGGCTGGCCCATCGCTATCCGTCCCCGGACGCGTCTCTTGAATGGCGAGCCGAGGCGGAAGGCCTGCTCGTGCACCGGCCAGGCGCCGAGGTCCAGGCGCGGCGATTGAGCCGTGCGGAATGGGTCTTCCTGGACGCCTGCCGCAGCAACCGACCGTTCGGCGTCGCTGCGGCTGCGGCCCAGGCGGCGGCGCCCGGTCTGGACCTGTCCGCCCTCTTCGCCGGCCTCATCGCGCTGGGCGTCTTCACCTCACCCTCGATCTTAAAGGACCGACCATGAACCGCATCGCGGATATTCACAGCCGCATCACCGCCGCCGTGCCCGAGGCCGCCTTGGCCCTGCTGCTGCGCGTCGGGATCGCCACGCCCTTCTTCCTGTCGGGGCGGACCAAGGTCGAGGGGCTGCTGACGATCACGACTTCGACGCGCTACCTGTTCGCCGAGGAATACCGCGTACCCCTGCTGCCGCCCGACCTGGCGGCCCATCTGGCGACCTATGCCGAGCATCTGTTGCCCCTCCTGCTGGTGCTGGGTCTGGCGACCCGGCCGGCGGCGGCGGGCCTGCTGTTCATGACCCTGGTGATCCAGCTCTTCGTGGAGCCCGGCGGCTGGCCCGTCCACCTGCTTTGGGCCGGGCCGCTGGCCTATCTGATCGCCCGCGGACCGGGTGCGATCAGTCTGGACCGTATGCTGAAGATCGACTGATACGCGCGCGCCCCTTGTCAGCCGCGTCACTTTGTCCTTGAAGCGGATGAAGCCGGCGCGGGCCGGGCAGGGATCGCCTTTTCATGTTCAGTCTTCTGAACCTCCAGAGCCTGTTCGGCCTGGTCGTCATCATCGCTCTGTGCTGGGCCATCTCCGAGAACCGGCGCGATTTTCCGTGGAAACTGGCCATCGGCGCCGTGGCGGTTCAGGCCGCCTTGGTGCTGGCCCTGTTCGCCATTCCGGGGTCGCGGACCGTTCTGGCGGCGGTGACGGGCGCCATCGACGGCCTGGCGGTCGCGACGGCTGAGGGCACGCGCTTCGTCTTCGGCTATCTGGCCGGGGGGGATCAGCCCTATGCGGTTCAGAACGAGGGGGCGCTGTTCACCTTCGCCTTCAACGTCCTGCCGCTGATCATGGTCATCTCGGCCCTGTCGGCCCTGTTGTGGCACTGGAAGATCCTGAAATGGCTGATCCGCGGCTTCGGCGTGCTGTTCCAGCGCACCATGGGCCTGGGCGGCGCCTCGGCCCTGGCGGTAGCGGCCAACATCTTCCTGGGCACGATCGAGAGCCCCATCGTCATCAAGGCCTATCTGGACAAGCTGAGCCGGTCCGAAATCTTCCTGATGATGACCGTGGGACTGGCGACCGTAGCGGGTTCGACCATGGTCGCCTACGCCAGCATCCTGTCCCAGACCCTGCCCAACGCCGCGGGCCACGTCCTGGTCGCCTCCATCGTCTCGGCCCCGGCCGGGGTGCTGCTGGCCAGGATCATCGTGCCCGAGCCGGACAAGGAAGCCATCCAGTCGATCAGCTATGACTCGGCGCTGAAGTACGACAGCAGCATCGACGCCATCTCCAAGGGCACGTCGGACGGCCTGATGGTGGTGCTGAACATCTCGGCGGTGCTGATCGTCTTTGTGGCCCTGGTGGCCCTGGTCAACATCATGCTGGGCGGCTTCATCGTCTTCGGCGAGCCGCTGACGGTCGAGCGGATCCTGGGCGTCCTGTTCACCCCCCTTGCCTGGCTGGTCGGCGTCGAGACGCGTGAGGCGGGGCTGGGCGGCTGGCTGCTGGGGGTCAAACTGACCCTGACCGAGTTTGTGGCCTTCATCGAACTTGGCAAGCTGCCCCCCGAGGCGATGAGCGAGCGGACGCGGATGCTGATGACCTATGCCCTCTGCGGCTTCGCCAATATCGGCTCGGTGGGCATCACCGTGACCGGCTTGTCGGTGCTGATGCCCGAGCGCCGTCACGAGGTGCTGGGCCTGATCTGGAAGGCCCTGTTCGCCGGCTTCATGGCCACCCTGATGAGCGCCGCCATCGTCGGCGCCTTGCCAGCGGCGGTGTTCGGGCAGTAGCGTTTCCCAAAACAACGGAGACGCCGCCATGAAGCTCTACACCTCGCACCGCGCCCCCAATCCGCGCCGTGTCCGCTGGGTCATGGCCGAGAAGGGCGTCGAGGATGTCGAACTGATCGAGATCGACATCCTGACCGGCGATCACAAGAAGCCGGAATATCGGAACAAGGTCGGCGTGCCCCACCTGCCGGCGCTGGAGCTGGACGACGGGACGACCATTTCGGAATCCGTCGCCATCGGCCGCTATCTGGAGGCCCTGTATCCGGAGCCGAACCTATTCGGCCGTGACGCGCGCGAACAGGCGGTGGTCGAGATGTGGACCCGGCGGTGCGAATTCTATCTGTCCAATCCGATCATGCTGAACGTGCGCCACTCCCACCCGGCTCTTGCCGCGTTGGAGGCGGTTCAGATCCCGCAGGTGGCGGACTACAACAAGCTGTCGGCCGAGCGGTTCATGAAGACCCTGGACCGGCATCTGGCCGAGCGTGAGTTCATCGCCCTGGACCGGTTCACCATCGCCGACATCGTCGCCGTGGTGGGTTTGGACTTTGCGCGGATGGTCCGCTATCGGCCTCCCGCCGAGTTCGAGAACCTGCACCGCTGGTTCGACGCCTGTCGCGAGCGCCCGGCGGCCAAGGCCGGGGTCTGAGCGGCCTTGCGGTCGCTGACGCCGTCGGATCGCTGGCTGGCCCTGCTGTTGGCGGGGCTGGCCGGCTACGTCGACAGCCTCGGCTTTCTGCAGCTCGGCGGCGTCTTCGTCTCCTTCATGAGCGGCAACTCTACACGCTTGGCCGCCAACCTCGCTGAAGGGCATTGGCCGGCGGCCGCAAATCTGGCGGCGATTTTGGCCCTGTTCGTTCTGGGCTCGTTTCTCGGCACCCTGGTCGCGGGCGGCGAGGACGCCCGTTCGCGCAGCCGGGTCTTGATGTTCGAGGCCCTGCTGCTGGCCATCGCCGCTGCTGCGGCTGGCATGGGGCTGACGCCTGCGGCCGTCGGCCTGATGGTCATGGCCATGGGCGCCGAGAACTCGGTCTTTCTGAGAAACGGAGAGGTCGGGGTCAGTCTGACCTATATGACCGGAACCCTGGTCAAGCTGGGCCAGGCCCTGGCCGGCGCTGTAAAGGGCGGAGACCGATACGCCTACAAAGCCTATCTGACCCTGTGGGCAGGGCTTAGCTTCGGGGCGGTGCTGGGCGCCCTGACCTTCGGCCATCTGGGACTGGCGGCCCTCTGGCCCGCCGCCGGCTTCGCCCTGCTTATGGCCTTGATCGTGCGGCTCAACCGCGCGGCGTGAACTTGCGGATGACGCCCGAGAAGGTCATCAGCAGCCGTTCCCCCGTATTGATCTGGCCGCGCACGAAGATCAGGCTCTTGCCGGCCTTGGTGACCTGGCCGGTCGCCTCGATCAGTTCGCCGACATAGGCGCCGTCGATGAAGGTGGAATCCAGCTGGACCGTGACGCCCGAGGCGCCCTCCATCTCCTGATAGGCGATCTGGAACATGGCGATGTCGGCGAAGGTCATCAGGCAGCCGCCATGCATCCGTCCGCCGGCGTTCATGTGTTTCTGCTCGGCGCGGAAGGCGCAGCGCATATGACCGTCGGGGTCCAGCCGGCCGTAGAAGGGGCCGACCACGACGTCGAAGGTGTCGTGGAGGTCATAGGTCTGCCAGCCGGCGAATTCGCCTTCGGTGACGGTGATTTTCTTCGGCATGACGACTCGGCCTTACTTCTGGTCTCGCTGTGCAGCATATAGGCGCAATGAGCGATCCGATCGAAACCGCAATCCTGAACAAAATCGCCGCGCTTGAGCCCGGCAAGAGCATCGAGCCTGCTGAAGTGGCCAAGGCGCTACAGCCTGAGCAATGGCAGCGCATGCTGCCCAAGGTGCGGGCGACGGCACTGGTCCTGATGCGCCAGGGCAAGTTGACCATCACCAAGAAGGGCAAGCCGGTCGATCCGGACGACTTCCGCGGCGTGACGCGTCTGCGTCAAGCGACCGAGGAGGAGACGGCCCTGGCTCTGAGCCGCCGTCCGCCGGTCGTCGAGGATGATGACGACTGATCTCGACTCAGTCCTGAGCGACATCCGCGCCTGTCGCGCCTGCGCGGGCGTGCTGCCGCATACGCCGCGCCCGGTGGTGCGGGTCTTTCCCGAGACGCGGCTGCTGATCTGCGGCCAGGCGCCGGGACGGCGGGTTCATGAAAGCGGCCTGCCGTTCACCGACCCGTCGGGCGACCGGCTGCGCGATTGGATGGGCGTGGACTACGAGACCTTCTACGCCGACCGTCGCATCGGGGTGGCGGCCCAGGCCTTCTGTTATCCGGGAACGGCGCCGAAAGGCGGCGACTATCCGCCGCCTAAACGGTGCGCCGACCTGTGGCGGCCCCAGTTGCTGGACGCCCTGCCGCAAATGGAGCTGACCTTGCTGGTCGGCGGCTACGCCCAAGCCTGGGCTCTGGGCCGGCGCGCGAAGCCAAGCATGACCGAGACGGTGCGGGCCTGGCGGGATTATGCGCCGGACCTTCTGCCCCTGCCGCATCCGTCCTGGCGCAATACAGCCTGGCTGAGGAAGAACCCGTGGTTCGACGACGAGGTGGTTCCTTATCTGCGGGAACGGGTGCGGTCGATCTTGATGGGCTCCGCAAGGATGTGCGCATGAAAGCCGTCGTTTCCATTACCGTTCTGGCTCTGACGATAGGCCTGTCGGCCTGCGCGGCGCCCCATATCCAGCCGCCGATGACGCCGCCGCCAGGGTTCGCCGGCGCTCACATTGAGGATCGGGCTCTAGTTATGTCGGACGGTGCGCGGCTGCCCTATCTACGCTGGGGACCGGCCGATCAGGCGCCTTGGGCCGTTATCGTGGCCCTGCACGGCATGAATGACCACAACGCCAGCTTCCGTCTGGCGGGACCCTGGTGGGCCGAGCAGGGGATTGAGACCTGGTCCTATGACCAACGCGGCTTCGGCGCAGCGCCCGGCCGGGGCGTCTGGGCCGGACAGCAACGGATGACGGACGATCTGCGCGAGATCACGGCCCTAGCTCGCGCCCGTTATCCGAGCGCCGTCATCGCCGTGGTGGGCGAGAGCATGGGCGGCTCGGTGACGGCGGCGGCCTTCGGCTCAGACAACCCGCCGGACGCCGATCGGGTGGTGCTGCTGGCGCCGGGGGTGTGGGGCTGGTCGACGCAGGGGCCGCTGAACAGCACGGCCCTGAACATCGCCGCGCGCGCCCTTGGGGATGTGGCCCTGGCGCCGCCGGAGTTCGTCACCCGCGACATCCATGCCTCATCGAACACGCTGGAGCTGATCCGTAACGGGCGGGATCCGATGAGCATCCTCTCGACCCGGTTCGATACGGTCTATGGGCTGGTCGATCTGATGGAGACCTCGGCGCGCAGCCTGGGTCGTATTCGGGGCGACGCGATCCTGATGTATGGCGCGCATGACGACATCGTCAAAAAGGGTCCGATGCGGATCGCCCTGGAACGTGCACGCGCTGAAGGCGGGAGGCTGCGCACAGCCTGGTATCCGAACGGCTGGCATCTGTTGAACCGCGATCTCGACGCCGAGATCGTCTATCGCGACGTCGTGTCCTGGTTAAGAGACCCGTCGGACCCGCTGCCGTCAGGCGCGCCCGAAGTCCTGCCTCAGTTGCAACAGGCGACCGCCGTCAGGCCATAAGGCTGGCCAGAAAGACCCAGGCCGCGATCGAGAGAACCGCCGCAACGGCATAGGCCATCGTGGCGCGCAGACCGCCGCCGAATTGGCGACGGTGGTCGGGATTCCAGATCGTCATAGCATCCTCCATGCCCCTCTGACGGGGGCGTATATGGATCATACGCTCGAGTCGGGGCTTGGGTTCTCGGCCTGGGATCACAAGAATGAGACGAGGCGGCGCGTTAAGGATGTTCCTCGAGGACAGCGCGTAAACGTCTCTTAACGCGACGTTTACCATCCAGGCGGCATTTTCTGCCTAGCGGAGCGTCTGTGTCTTCCGCGAGTTTGGGGCGGGAACGAGTGGGCGGCTTTACGGCGGCGTTGCAGAAGTTCGGGATCGGCCGTCTGGCTGCGGTCCTCGGCGTCGCCGCAGGCGTGACCGCCGTGCTGGTCGCCGTCATGCTGCGCATGGGCCAGGCGCCTGACGCCTTGCTCTATTCCAATCTGGATCTGCGCGAAGCCGGAGAGATCACCGCCGCCCTGCAACAGGCCGGTATCAAATACGCCTCCAAGGGCGACGGTTCGACCGTGATGGTCAACCGCGACGATGTCGGCACGGCCCGGATGCTGATCGCCGAGAAGGGTCTCGTGACCTCAGGTTCCGTCGGCTACGAAATCTTCGATAATCAGTCGGTGCTGGGGCAGACCGAATTCCAGCAGCAACTGAACGAGCAACGCGCGCTGCAGGGCGAGCTGTCGCGTACGATCATGTCAATGCGTGGCATCACCGCCGCGCGTGTCCACATCACCATGCCGCGCCGCGAAATGTTCACTTCGGCCGCCGGAGAGCCGACTGCGGCTGTCCTGGTCGGTCTGGGCGGTCGTGATCTGACGCCGGATCAGGTGCGGGCGATCCGCAATCTGGTGGCCTCCTCCGTGCCGAACCTGAAGCCGGACCGTGTCACCGTCGCCGATCAGAATAACCGCACCCTGGCGGCCGGCTCTGACGATGGGACCTTCTCCTCCGCCTCGGCCGCCGAGACCAAGGGCAACACCGAGGCTCAGTTGCAGGCGCGGATCAAGGATATCGTCGAAGGCGTCGTCGGCATCGGCGCTGCGCGGGTCCAGGTGACCGCCGACATCGACCAGAGCCGCTCCACCACCCAGGAGCAGAAGTTCGACCCCGACGGTCAGGTCGTGCGTTCGACCACAGCCAACGGATCGCAATCGTCGGACACGACCGGCCAGAACGACGGCGGCGTGACGGCCGCCAACAACATTCCCGGCGGCGCGCCGCCCGCCAATACGCCGGCCGGCGCGACCAGCGCCGAGAACGCCGAGACGACCAACTACGAAATCTCCAACACCACCACGACGACGACCAAGGAGCCGGGCGAGGTCAAGAAGCTGGCGGTCGCGGTCGCGGTCGACGGCAAATGGACCCCCGCTGCAGACGGCAAGGGCGAACCGACCTATGCGCCGCGCACCGCCGAGGAGATCGCCCAGATCAAGTCGCTGGTGGCCGCCGCTGCGGGCATCGACGAAGCCCGTGGCGACAAGATCGAAGTGATCAACGTTCGCTTCAACCACGACACGGGCATCGCCGGAGGACTGGAAGGCAAGGCGTCGCTGTTCGACTTCTCGCGCGCCGACATCATGCGGCTGATCGAGCTGGCTATCCTGGCCGTGGTCGCCCTGCTGCTGATCTTCTTCGTCCTGCGCCCGTTGCTGAAGACGGCGGGGAGCGGTCCCGCGTCAAAGATGGTCGCCGGTCCTGACGGCGTGCCTGTCGAGATGGTGACGACGACCGTCATCGGACCGGACGGACAGCCGCAACTGGTTCAGCTTCCTGCCCCAAACGAGATGGACCAGAAGATCGACATCGCGCGGATCGAAGGTCAGGTTAAGGCGTCCTCCGTCAAGAAGGTGGCTGATTTCGTCGCAGCCCATCCTGACGAGGCGGCCAACATCCTGCGCACTTGGGTGGCGGAAGGCTGATGGCCAAGCTCGTCAACAAGAAGAACACTATCGACGATCCCAACAAGCTGACGGGACCGGAGAAGGCGGCCGTCATCCTGCTGGCGCTCGGCGAGGACCATACGGCCCTGTGGGAGCGGCTGGACGACGAGGAGGTCAAGGAGATCTCCCAGGCCATGGCGACCCTGGGCTCCGTGGCCGCAGAGGCGGTCGAGGCCCTGATGATCGAATTCGTCTCCGGCCTGGCGGGTTCCGGCGCGGTCGTGGGCAGCTTCGAACAGACCCAGAAGCTACTGGCCGCCTTCCTGCCCAAGGATCGCGTCGACGGGCTGATGGAGGAAATCCGCGGTCCGGCCGGCCGGACCATGTGGGACAAGCTGGGCAATGTGAACGAGGCGGTCCTCGCCAACTATCTGAAGAACGAATACCCCCAGACAGTCGCCGTCATCCTGTCGAAGGTGAAGTCCGATCACGCCGCCCGCGTGCTGACGGCCCTGCCGGAAGACTTCGCCCTGGAATGCGTGCAACGGATGCTGCGGATGGAGCCGGTCCAGCGCGAGATCCTGGACAAGATCGAGGCGACGCTGCGCACCGAATTCATGTCGAACCTCGCGCGCACCTCCAAGCGCGACAGCCACGAGATGATGGCCGACATATTCAACAGCTTCGACCGCCAGACCGAAGCCCGCTTCATCGGCGCCCTGGAAGAGCGCAGCCGAGAGTCGGCCGAGCGGATCCGGGCCCTGATGTTCGTGTTCGAGGACTTGGCCAAGCTCGACCCCGGCGGCGTCCAGACCCTGCTTCGCGCTGTGGACAAGGACTCGCTGGGTCTGGCCCTGAAGGGCGCATCCGAGCCGCTGCGCGAGATGTTCTTCTCCAACATGTCCGAACGCGCCTCGAAGATCATGCGCGAGGACATGGAGTCCATGGGCCCGGTCCGCCTCAAGGACGTCGACGCCGCACAGATGGCCATGGTCCAGGTCGCCAAGGATCTGGCGGCGCGGGGCGAAATCATGCTGGCCGGCCAAGGCTCCGACGACGAGTTGATCTACTGACATGAGCACCCCCTTCGCCTTCGATACAGAGTTCAGCGCCGATGGCTCGGTGGTGCGCGAAAGCACCTGGAAGCCGGCCAAACGCAGCTATCTGCCGGCCGAGGTGGACGCCCTGGTGGCGCACGCCAAGCTGGAGGCCCGCCAACAGGCGCTGGCCGAGGTCGAGAATATTCGCGCCATGGCCCTGACCAATATCGCCCAGGGCGTGGCGGCGGCCATGCCGTCGCTGCGCGGCGTCGCCCAGGCGCACCGCGAACAGTCGGCCGATCTGGCCCTGGCGGCCGCACGCGCTATCGGCGGCGCAGCGCTGGAGCGCTTCCCTCAAGCGCCGTTACGCGCCGCGCTCGAGGCGCTGGCTCAGGAGATCGACGCCTCGCCGCGTCTGGTCGTGCGCGCGGCCGGTCTGGACGACGAAGGCCGCGCCCAGATCGAGAGCGCCTGCGCCGACAGCGGTTTCACCGGCGTCGTCGCCTTCCGCGACGAGCCGGGCATGGGAGTTGCGGCCTTCCAGCTGGAATGGGCCGACGGCCGCGCCGACCATGATCCGGAAGGCTCGGCCCAACGCGTGGCCGAAGCCCTGACCGCCGCCCTGGCCGCCGAGGCTGGGCACGCTGAACCCCCTATCAATACTGACCGGAGTGATTTCTGATGGCCTCCGACGATCTTTCGCTCGAGGAGTTCCCGGACTCCACCGCTTTGGCCGTGGTCGATGATCATGGCGACAAGACCGCCGCCGACCTGGCGACAGTGTTTGAAGTGCCGGTGAATATCTCAGCGGTCCTGGGCAAGTCGCACATGTCGGTCGCTCAACTGCTGAAACTCAACAAGGGGTCGGTGCTGGAGCTGGACCGCAAGGTCGGCGAGGCCATCGACATCTTCGTCAACAACCGCCTGATCGCGCGCGGCGAGGTCGTCGTCGTCGACGACCGGCTGGGCGTGACCATGACGGAAATCATCAAGACCGAGGACTCGGGAGGCTGAGGCGACGCCGCGCAGGCTCTGCGCGGCTGAACGACGGCGACCCGGATGAAAGTTTAGAGGAGAAGAACAATGCGTCTTCTAGTGGTAGGCAGACTGAGCGGACAGCTCGCTTCGGCGGTGAAGATGGCCATGGCGCACGGCGCCAAGGTCAGCCACGTCGAGCGTGCGGACCAGGCGACCGAGCAGTTGCGACGGGGGCAGGGCGCCGACCTTCTGATGGTCGATTACCAGCTCGACATCGCGGCCCTGATCGCTGCGAACGAGGCCGAACGGATCACGGTTCCGGTCGTCGCCTTCGGCGTCGACGCCGATGCGCGCGAGGCTGCGGCGGCGATCAAGGCAGGGGCCAAGGAGTTCATCCCCCTGCCGCCCGACGCGGAACTGATCGCCGCCGTCCTGGCCGCCGTCGCCGACGACGAGAAGCCGATGATCTCGGCCGACCCGTCGATGAAGGCGGTGCTGCAACTGGCCGACCAGGTGGCGCGCTCTGAAGCCTCCATCCTGATCACCGGCGAGAGCGGCGTCGGCAAGGAGGTGATGGCGCGCTACATGCACGACAACTCGCGCCGGTCGGAACGCCCCTTCATCAGCGTCAACTGCGCCGCCATTCCCGACAACCTGCTGGAATCCGAACTGTTCGGGCACGAGAAGGGCGCCTTCACCGGCGCCGTCGCGCGCCGCATCGGCAAGTTCGAAGAGGCCGACGGCGGCACCCTGCTGCTGGACGAAATCTCTGAGATGGACGCCCGGCTTCAGGCCAAGCTGCTCCGCGCGATTCAGGAACGGATCATCGATCGTGTCGGCGGCTCCAAGCCGGTGCCCGTCAATATCCGCATCATCGCCACCTCCAACCGTGACCTGGCCCGCGCCGTGTCGGAAGGCACGTTCCGCGAGGACCTGTTGTACCGGCTGAACGTGGTCAACCTGCGCCTGCCGTCCCTGCGCGAACGCCCGGGCGACATCAGCGTTCTGGCGGATCACTTTATCAAGAAGTATGCGGCCGCAAACGGCGTGCCTGTGCGGCCGATGTCGGCGCGGGCGCACCAAGCCATCATCGCACACCGCTGGCCCGGCAACGTCCGCGAATTGGAAAACGCCATGCACCGCGCGGTGCTGCTGGCGACCGGTCCCGAGATCGACGTCGACGCGATCCGTCTGCCGGACGGTCAGCCCCTGACCCCGACATCTGGCATGATGGGCGCGGCCTCTACGGGCCATGAGAACCCCTACGGCGGCGGCGGCGTGGCGGCGCGTGCGGCTCAGGCCGCTGACGCCGTGACGCGCAGCTTCGTCGGCCAGACGGTGGCGGCGATGGAAAAGACCCTGATCCTGGACACCCTGACCCACTGCCTGGGCAACCGGACTCATGCGGCCAACATTCTGGGCATCTCGATCCGCACCCTGCGCAACAAGCTGAACGAATACGCCGACGAAGGCACGACTATTCCCGCCCCGCAGTCGGGCGTGTCGGCCTCGGGCTACGCGGCCTGAACATGAGTGGCGGCGTGGATCGTAGGGGCTTGATCACAGGCGGCCTAGGCCTGGGCCTGATGGCTTGCTCGCCCCGTCGCCAGGCCGAGACTCCCGCCGATAAGGAACCGGATTTCTTCCTGTCCGATCTGGAGACCCGCCACGGCGGTAGGCTGGGCTTCGCCGCCCTGGACGTTGGCAGCAGCCGGCGCGTGCTTTGGCGCGGCCAGGAACGGTTCCCCTTCTGCTCGACCTTCAAACCCTTCCTGGCGGCGGCGACCCTGCAACGGGTCGAGCGCGACGAGGAAGGCCTGGATCGCGCCGTCCGCATCACTCAGGCCGACATGGTTCCCCATGCGCCTGTGACCGAGAAAGCGGTCGGCGGCGTCTTGACCATCCGCGAATTGATGCAGGCGGCGGTGGAGGTCAGCGACAATCCCGCCGCCAATATCCTGATCCGCGAAATGGGCGGAATCGCCGTATGGCGTGCGTGGTGGCCGACGTTCGGCGACACGACGACCGTCATTTCGCGCCTGGAGCCGGACCTGAACACCGCCCTGCCTGACGACCCGCGCGATACCTGCCTGCCCGAGCAGACGCTGGCCAACATCCGGGAGATGACCTTCAGTGACCGGCTGGCGCCTGAATATGACGCCCTGTTGCAGGGGTGGCTCATCGCCTCGCCGACTGGCCCGAACCGCATCAAGGCCGGGGTTCCCGAAGGCTGGACCGTCGCCCACAAGACCGGAAGCGGCGCCAACGGCACGGCCAACGACATCGCCATGCTGACGCCGCTGAGCGGGTCGCCGGTCATCGTCGCCGCCTATTTCACCGGCGCGGCCCAGGCGACCGACGATCAGCGCGACGCCGTGATCGCCGAAGCGACCCGCCGCGCACTGAAGGCGCTGGGCCGTGACTGACACGCCTGTCGCGCCTGACACGCCCACGATGATGAAGGACGGCATGGCGCGTCCCACCGGCCGCGATGTGCTGAGCTGGGTTAATCGCGGCGAAGTGCTGATGGCCGTCGGCGTGATCGGCGTGATCATGCTGCTGATCCTGCCGGTCCCGAAGATGCTTCTGGACCTGCTGCTGGCGATCTCGCTGGTCTCGTCCGTGCTGATCCTGATGACTGCCGTGATGATGAAGCGGCCGCTGGACTTCGCCATCTTCCCGACGGTCCTGCTGGTCTCGACCCTGTTCCGGCTGGGCCTGAACCTGGCCTCCACACGCCTGATTCTGACCCACGGCCAGGAAGGCCATGACGCGGCGGGGCAGGTGATCAACGCCTTCGGCCAACTGATGATGGGCGGTAATTTCATCATCGGGGTGATCATCTTCGCCATCATCCTGGTGGTGAACTTCGTCGTCATCACCAAGGGTTCGACCCGGATCGCCGAAGTGTCGGCTCGCTTCACCCTGGACTCCATGCCCGGCAAGCAGATGGCCATCGACGCCGACCTGTCGTCGGGCCTGATCACCGAGGATCAGGCCAAGCTGCGCCGCAAGGAGCTGGAGCAGGAATCGACCTTCTTCGGCGCCATGGACGGCGCCTCGAAGTTCGTGCGCGGCGACGCCGTGGCCGGTCTGATCATCACCTTCATCAATGCCATCGGCGGCGTCCTGATCGGAACCCTGACGCACGGCATGCCGGCCATGGAGGCCGCCAACACCTATGTTCAGCTGACCATCGGTGACGGTCTGGTCACCCAGGTGCCGGCCATCATCATCTCGATCGCCGCTGGCTTCCTGGTGTCCAAGGCGGGCGTCGAGGGCACGGCGGACAAGGCCCTGGTCACCCAGTTGGCCACCAACCCGGTCTCGCTGGGCGTCGTCTCCGGCGCCGCCGGCCTGATCGGCCTGATCCCCGGCATGCCGCTGCTGCCATTCGCGGCCCTGGCCATCGGATCCGGCTTCATGGCCTGGAGGCTGGGCCGTGGGCGACTGAAGCCCCAGCCGACCGAGGCGGAGATCGCCGCCGCCAAGCCAAGGGAAGAGGTCGAGGAGCCGATCAGCAATGTCCTGACCATCGACGAGGTGAAGATCGAACTGGGCTATTCTCTTCTCAGCCTGATCAATGATCTCGAGGGGCGACGGCTGACCGATCAGATCAAGGCCCTGCGACGTTCGCTGGCGCAGGAATATGGGTTCGTCATCCCTCAGGTGCGCATCCTCGACAATATGCGCCTGCCGACCCAGGGCTACGCCATCCGCATCAAGGAGATGGAGGCGGGGCAGGGCGAGGTGCGTCTGGGCCACCTGATGGCGATGGACCCCTCCGGCCGTCAGGTCGAACTGCCTGGCGAGCATATGCGAGAACCGGCCTTCGGCCTGCCCGCCACCTGGATCAACGAGAACCTGCGCGAGGAAGCCACCTTCCAGGGCTATACGCTGGTCGATCCCTCGACGGTGCTGACGACCCACCTGACCGAGATCCTCAAGGAAAATATGGCGGATCTTCTGTCCTACAGCGAGACCCAGAAGCTGCTGAAGGAACTGGGCGTCGAAGAGAAGAAGCTGGTCGAGGAACTGATCCCCACGGTCGTCACCGTCACCACGCTCCAGCGTGTGCTTCAGTCCCTGCTGCGCGAGAAGGTTTCGATCCGTGATCTGCCCGCCATCCTGGAAGGTCTGGCCGAGGCGGCTCCGCATAGCTCCAGCGTCACCACCCTGGTCGAACACGTCCGTGCGCGCCTGGCCCGGCAGCTGTGCTGGCAGCATCAGGGCGGCGACGGCGCCCTGCCGATCGTCACCCTGTCGCCCGAATGGGAGGCCGCCTTCGCCGAGAGCCTGATCGGCGGCGGCGAGGACAAGCAACTGGCCATGGCGCCGTCACGGCTTCAGGACTTCATCCGCTCGGTGCGCGACACCTTCGAACGGATCGCCATGTCCGGTGAGAACCCGGTCCTGCTGACGGGCCCGCAGACCCGCCCCTATGTCCGCTCGATCATCGAGCGGTTCCGGGGGCAGACCGTGGTAATGAGCCAGAACGAAATTCACCCCCGCGCCAAGCTGCGGACCCTGGGCCAAGTCTGAGGCCCCAATATGAGGCTCAGTTCGCGACGGTCCAACCACCGGCCGAGGCGTTGCGCGCTACGTCATTGACGGGGCGGGCGACCAGGCCCGACTGGGTGATCCACACCTCGTACCGGGCGCCGTCGGCCATCGGCATATAGGCGGCGGACCCGTACAGGGTGTCGGCCGCATCGACATAGGGGCGGTACTTGCGGATCGCGTCCCAGGCTTCGACCTTGAAGGGAACTCTGCCGTTGCGGGCGTTGGACGCCGCCGCCGCCAAGTCATAGGCGCTGCGTTCGCCGTGCAGTTCCTGTTCGATGGTGCGGTACCGACCGGACAGTCGATCCAGCCGGTATTGCGAATCCAGACCCATGACATTGGCCCACGGCCGCCACTTCAGAACCTGGGCTTCGATCCGCCAGTCGTCGCCGTGAACGGGATACAGGGTTCCGGCGTCGGCCGTCTGTCCCTGCGGCGTCGGCTGCGTCAGGTTGATCTCGTAATATTGCGGCCCCAGTTGGCGCAGGGCCAGGGTCGCCACCGGACGCTCATAGGTCAGCCGCTCGTAGGTCTGGAGATTCATGCCGAACAGCGCCGCCAACGACGCCGCCCACAGGGCTCCGCCCCCGAACAGCGAACCCGCCACGCCCCGCACCGGCTTGCCCCCGAACAGCGCCCGCAGGCCTCGGATCAATATGACAAAGCCGATCAGCGCCACGGCCGCCGGCAAAACCCACCACCACCAGATCATCGTCCCGCTCCCCATGTTTGACCTGCCCCCGCAAGTCCAAGCCGGGCCATATTAACCCTAAGTCGCCAAACGCCTTCAGGTTTCGTGCAACGGGCGTTTGACGCGCGCGGCTGCGCCGCTAATGCTCCGCGTCATGATACCTCGCTCAAGTCAGAACTGGTCGCGTTTCAGCGACTTCGTGCGGACGCCGTCGCTGGTGCGGTCGATCACCGCGCTCCTCACCCTGGCCTTCGTCCTGTTGCTGACGGTCAATGTCGCCAGTTTCGTGATGATCCAGCGCACGGCGACGATCAACGACGCGATAGAGAATGCGCAGCGGATGCGCCGGGCGTCGCGGACCGTTCTGATCGCCATGATCGACGCCGAGACGGCCCAGCGCGGTTTTCTGCTGACGGGACGAAGCGATTTCCTGGAGCCTTTCGAGGCGGCGCGCGGCGAACTGGCTCCCGCTCTGACCCTGCTGGACGAGGGCGCGGCCCTGGATCCGTCGCTCCGCCCCTATGTGACCCGCATCCACACCCTCGCCGACGCCAAGTTCGGCGAGATGGACAAGACTTTGAACCTGACGCGGGCCGGCAGGATCGGCCAGTCGATCCAATTGGTGCGGTCGGGGCAGGGCAAGCGCTACATGGACGAACTGCGGGGGACGATCGAAGCTTTTGATACCCTCAAATCGACGCGCATCGTCGAGCGCACACGGATGTCGGAACGGCTCGGCGTCCTGACCGTCGTGATGAACGCCATCGCCGGTCTGCTGGTGCTGGTGCTGGCGATCCTGTCGGCCTGGGTAGTCCGTCGCTACGTCGGCGAAATTCAGAGGGCCCGCGAAGAACTGGACGCCGTGAACGCGGGCCTGGAAGACACGGTGCGGGACCGCACGGCCGCCCTGACCCGCGCCAACGACGAGATTCAGCGCTTCGCCTATATCGTCAGCCACGACCTGCGCGCGCCCCTGGTTAATGTGATGGGCTACACCTCCGAGTTGGAGCAGGCCGGAAAGGTCATCGACAAGGTGATCACCGAGGTCGAGAGCCGTGAGGCCGTCCCAACGGACGTCATCATGGCCGTTCGCGAAGATATGCCGGAGGCCATCGGCTTCATCCGCGCCTCGACCGAGAAGATGGACCGGCTGATCAACGCCATCCTGAAGCTGTCGCGCGAGGGGCGTCGCAACCTGCTGCCCGAGACCCTGGACATGGCTGCCATGGCCCAGAACATTGCCGACAGCGTCCACCACCAGACCGAGGCGTCCGGCGCTCGCATCATCGTCGAAGACCTGCCGTCGGTTGATAGCGACCGCCTGTCGATGGAGCAGATCCTGGGCAATCTGATCGACAACGCCGTCAAATACCTGGATGCGAGCCGCCCCGGCGAGATCATCGTCTCGGGCGAAGAGATCGCCGGCGGCTGGGTTGTCTATCGCGTCGCCGACAACGGCCGCGGTATCGCTCCGCGGGACCATGAGCGGATTTTCGAACTGTTCCGCCGCTCCGGCAAACAGGACCGCGCCGGCGAGGGCCTGGGCCTGGCCTTCGTGCGCAACAGCGTGCGCCGTATCGGCGGCACGATCGATGTGGAGTCCGAGCTTGGCAAGGGCTCGACTTTCCTGCTGAAATTCCCCAAACGACTGATCCTGTCGGAACCCGGAGGCGTACTGTGACGCAAGCCGTCAAAATCATCATGGTCGAGGACGACCACGGTCACGCCAAGCTGATCGAAAAAAACATCCGTCGCGCCAACATCAACAACGAGATCAAGCATTTCGATGAAGGCGGCGCGGCCCTCGACTATCTGTTCAGCCCTGAGATCCTGGCCAATGGGCCGCTGCTGATCCTGCTGGACCTGAACCTGCCGGACATGTCGGGAACGGACATTCTGGAACGGGTCAAATCCGACGACCGCCTGAAGCGGGCCCCAGTCGTCGTTCTGACCACGACGGACGACAAGGTCGAGATCCAGCGCTGCTACGACCTGGGCTGTAACGTCTATATCACCAAGCCCGTGGACTATGAGTCCTTCGCCGGCGCGATCCGCCAACTGGGTCTGTTCCTGTCGGTGATGCAGGCTCCGGAGATCGAGTGATAGAAACCTCGGGCGCCATTCGGCTGCTCTATATCGACGATGATCGCGGTCTGTCGCGATTGGTCGAGAAGGAGATGAGCCGCCACGGCTACGCCGTGACCTGCGCGCCCGACGGGGACGCGGGCCTGTCCCTGCTTGCCGCCAACGAATACGACGTCTGCGCCCTGGATCACTACATGCCGACCCGCGACGGGCTGGACGTCCTGCCGGATATTCTGGCTCTAACCGCACCGCCGCCCATCGTCTATGTGACCGGGGCCCAGGACGGCCGGATCGCGGTCGCGGCTCTGCGGGCCGGCGCCGCCGACTATGTGATCAAGGACGTCTCCGAGGACTTCACCTCCCTGCTTCGCTCCGCGCTGGAGGACGCGCTGCTCCGCCGCCGGCTGGAGCGAGAGAACGAGATCGCCCAGGAAGAAATCCGCCTGGCCCGAGACCGCGCCGAGGCCATGTTGCGCGAGGTCAATCACCGCGTCGGCAACTCGTTGCAGCTGGTGTCCAGCTTCATCTCCTTGCAGATGCGGCACATCGATGACGAACGCGCCCGTGAAGCCCTGCGCGAATGCCAGGCGCGGATCGAGGCCGTGGCCCATGTCCATCGCCGCCTCTACACCTCGGGCGACATGAGCCGCGTGGCCATGGACGAATATCTGGAAGGCCTGATGGACGAATTGTCCAAATCGGTCGGCCCCGGCGAAGGCTCGCCCCGTCTGGTGGTGGACGCCGCTCCCATGTGGGTCACCACCGACCAGGCCGTATCTCTGGGCGTCGTGGTCGCCGAGCTGGTCACCAATGCGGTCAAATACGCCTACCAGCCGGGGCAGGGCGGCGAGATCCGCATCAGCCTGAAACCGGACGGCGAACATCGCGCGATCTTGACCGTCGAGGATGACGGTCCCGGTCTGGGCGACGGCACGCCCAAGGGCACCGGCCTGGGCGGCAAGATCATCTCGGCCATGGCCTCGGGCCTGCGTTCGGCCGTCGAGTTCGACGGGGCCCACAAAGGCGTTCGCGCCAGACTGGCCTTCGACCTCTGAGGTCGGACATTCGCCATGCTCCAGTTCGGCCTTCGCAATCCCGGTTTAGACTATCGCCATCGCGCGACGGCCTTCGGCGTCGTCGAACGCGACGGCCTGATCGCTTGCGTCCGGGTGGAGCGTCCGGCCGGCGCCTATTTCGATCTTCCTGGCGGGGCCGTGGACGGGGAGGAGACGGAGGTTCAGGCCCTGGTGCGCGAGTTCGTCGAAGAGACGGGGCTTACCGTGACGCCCCTGAACCGCATCGCCGAGGCAGGCCAGTACCATCTGAAGAGCAATGGCCAGCCGCTCTACAACGTCGGCGGCTTCTGGACAGCATCGGTCGCGGCCGAGAACCCGGACGCCAAATGCGAGGATGATCATACCCTGGTCTGGTTGGACCCGACCGTGGCCCTGTCGCGCCTGCGCCATGACGCCCACGCCTGGGCCGTTGCTGTCTGGTTGCGTCGGGCAAGCTGAGCCTTACGGAACAAGGCTGCCCGCCATCCCGTTCTTCTTTCACGTCGCGGCGTTATGACAGTGCCGCCTGAAAAGGAGAATTTCTATGGCTGATCAAGACCGCATCGAAGGCTCCGCCAAGAACATGGGCGGCAAGATCAAGGAAGGCGCGGGCAAGATGACCGGCGACTCCAAGCTGGAGGCCGAAGGCAAGGCCGATCAGGTTGAGGGCAAGGTCCAGAACGCCGTCGGCGGCGTTAAGGATAGCGTCCGCGACAATCGCAACTGACGCGACCAGATACTGAGATTGTCAGACACGCCGTCCGCGAAAGCGGGCGGCGTTTCCTTTGGGTCAGTCGTTGCCCCACAGCTTCAGCTTCAGACCCTTGTCCTCCGTCGCGCCGACCGGCCGGCATTCGGAGCTGAAGCCCCCCTCGACGGGACGGGGGCGGCAGTCCACCTCCTTGGGCAGGGGGGAATCCGTCGGGGCGCGTGATTGGGGGCCGCATTGCAGCCCATAGGGCGAGCCGCCGCCCTCCGCCGCCTGGGTCATCTGACAGTCCCCCGCCATGCCCGCTGGGCGTAGGGCGTCGGGAAGGTCGGGTCCCAGGGCCAGGGCGAGCTGGGCCCGCACCTCGGTCTGACACGCCTCCAGCGACCGGGCGCCGCGTAGCTGCGGGCTGCACCGCGCCCGCTCATAGCCGAACGGATCGGCAAGACCCCACTGCGGCACCGTGTGCGCCACGGCTGGCGCGGGCGTCTCGGCTACTGGCGCAGGCGCTTCCCAGACCACAGCGGGGGCGGCCTGTTGGGCCAGAAGAAGCAGGGCGACGGCGGCGAGCATGTCTCAGGCCTCTTACTATTTTCGGGGCGGTTCGCCCGGGACGCGAAAACTACCTTGTCAGCGCTCGCATCGCCTTGTCGAGCCCTTCCAGCGTCAGGGGGAACATTCGGTCGTCCATCACCTCGCGCAGCAGGCCGACGGAAGCCGTATAGCTCCAGTACCGCTCCTGCACCGGGTTCAGCCACACGGACTTTTCCCACTGCCGCCGGGCGCGTTGCATCCAAACGGCGCCGGCCTCCTCGTTCCAGTGCTCGACCGAACCGCCCGGCATGGTGATCTCATAGGGCGACATGGTCGCATCGCCGACGAAGATGGCCCGCCAGTCGCTGGGATATTTGTTCAGCAGATCCCAGGTGGCGATCCGCTCGGTGTGACGCCGCCGGTTGTCCTTCCAGACGCCTTCGTACAGGCAGTTGTGGAAATAGAAGAACTCCAGGTTCTTGAACTCGGTCCGGGCGGCCGAGAACAGCTCCTCCACCAGCTTGATGTGCCCGTCCATGGACCCACCGATGTCCAGGAACAGCAGCACCTTGATCGTGTTGCGCCGCTCGGGCCGCATCTGGATGTCCAGCCAGCCCTGGCGCGCCGTGCCGTCGATGGTGCCGTCGATGTCCAGCTCTTCCGCCGCCCCCTCCCGCGCGAACCGGCGCAGGCGACGCAGCGCCACCTTGATGTTGCGCGTGCCCAGCTCGATCGTGTCGTCTAGGTTCCTGAACTCGCGCTTCTCCCAGACCTTGACCGCCCGCCCGTGCTTACCGGGTCCGCCGATCCGCACGCCCTCGGGATTATAGCCGCCGTGGCCAAAGGGGCTGGTCCCGCCCGTGCCGATCCACTTGGATCCGCCGGAGTGGCGCTCCTTCTGCTCCTCCAGCCGCTGCTTCAGCGTCTCCATCAGCTTGTCGAACCCGCCCAGCGCCTCGATCTGAGCCTTTTCCTCGTCGGACAGATATTTCTCGTTCAGCAGGCGCAGCCAGTCCTCGGGGATGTCCGTAGTCAGATCCTCGCCCGTCCCGACAGATTCGACGCCCTTGAAGACGGTCCCGAACACCTGGTCGAACCGGTCATAGTGTTTCTCGTCCTTGACCAGCACCGCGCGCGACAGGTGATAAAAGGCCTCGATCTCGCGCCCCGCCAGATCGCGATCCATGGCCTCCATCAGATGGAGCCATTCCTTCATCGACACCGGAACCTTGGCGTCGCGCAGGGCGGTGAAGAAGGGGAGGAGCATCAGGCTTCACCCAGGCTGCGAAGCGCCGCGTCCAGTTGTGGCAGGCTGACGCTGGCGATCAGCCAGAGGACTTCCGGCTTCAACGTTTCGTAGCTGTGCGCCACTCGATTTCGCAGACTGACGATGTCGGGCCATGGAATGTCCGGCAGGCGCGTCTTTACGGCGTCGCTCAGGAAGCGGGCGCATTCGCCTGTCCGCAACAGGTTCATACAGACGGCGTCATACACCAAGGTTTGACACATGAAGCCTTCCCGGCCTTCAGGCGCGATGTAGGATTTTACACGGCTGGCGGCGTCCAGGATTTCCGCGATCAGGTTCGCGTCGGCTTCGTCAGACAAGGATCAGGTCTTCCTCGACCTTCGTCCTGACATAGGGCCGCATGACTTCCCAGGAACAGAACTCGACCGGCGTTTCCAGTCTTTCCGCCAGCAGGCGTTCCGTTGTCAGAAACTCGATGCCCATGGGCCTGGAAGTATCCACCAGCAAATCCACGTCGCTGTCCGGTCCCGCTTCGTCGCGGGCGTAGCTGCCGAACAGGCGCAGGTTGATGATGCCCTGCTCTTCCAGCCAGGGCTTCAGCTCACGCAGCTTTTCCAGCAGTTCGGCGCGGGTCATGCCCGCACCATAGTCTATCCGCGCCGCAAGATGAACTCGTGGTCGCGCCAGGCGCCGACCGGGTACTCATACTCGCCCGCCTTCTCGAACCCATAGGCTGCGTAAAGGCGCTGGGCCTTTTCGTTGCCGCTCCAGACGCCGATCCAAAGCGGGCCCCGAGTTTGGGCCTCCATCCAGTCCAGCGACAGGGTCAGCAGTTGAGTGCCCAGGCCCAGACCTTGCGCGGCCTTGGACACATACAGGCGGCGCAGCTCCATATGGTCCGGACGTGCCTCGGGGTGAGGCAGGCCGTTGGGACCGGCGTTGGCAAAGGCCAGCAGTTCGCCGTCCCGCTCGGCCACCCACCAGGCGCAGCCGGGCTCAGCCAGCTTTTTCAGCGTCGGCTCGGGATCGAAACTGGCGTCCAGGAAGGCCTTCAGATCCCCCTCGGGATAGGGAATACCGAAACCGGTCACGAAGGTGTCGATGAAGGTCTGCCGACCCAGGGCGCCCAGGGGTTCGGCGTCTTCGAGGCGGGCAGGGCGGATCAGGGGCTCGGTCATGACCCGGCTCTACAATGGGGCGAGCCGCGCGTCACCGGCGACAAGGCCGAACCGGCGGCGTATCGTGATCTGGATGTCCATCCCCCTCTTCACCCATCCGTCGATGCTGGCCCATACGCCGGGCGTCGGTCATCCCGAAAGCCCCGCTCGTCTTAAGGCGGTGCTCGACGCTTTGGACGATGCGGGTCTGACCGCAGACCGGCGCCTCGCGACCCTCGCCGAAGTCGCCGATCTGGAGCGGGTTCACCCGGCGGCCTATGTCGCCCGCCTGCTTGAGGCTTCGCCGACGGAGGGGCTGAACGCGCTCGACGCCGACACCGTGCTGTCGCCCGGCAGCGTGCCGGCGGCGCGGCTGGCGGCGGGGGCGGCTATCGACGCGGTCCGGGCCGTAGCGCGGGGCGAGATGAACCGCGCCTTCGCCGCCGTCCGTCCGCCCGGTCACCATGCCGAACCGGATCGCGCCATGGGCTTCTGCTTGTTTTCGTCCGTCGCTGTGGCGGCGCGGGTGGCTCAGGCCGAGGGGATGGCGCGGGTGGCGGTTGTCGACTTCGACGTCCACCACGGCAACGGCACCCAGGCGGCGTTCGAACACGACGACAGCCTTTTCCTGGCCTCGATCCACCAGATGCCGCTTTACCCAGGCACGGGCGCGGCGTCCGAGACCGGCGTGGGCAATATCGTCAACGCCCCGGTGGCGCCCCATGCGGCGCGCGAGGCCTGGCGCGCGACCTTCGCCGGCGGACTGATGCCGGCGCTGGACGCCTTCCGGCCGGACCTGATCCTGATCTCTGCGGGCTTCGACGCCCACCGCCGCGATCCTCTGGCCCACCAGTCGCTGGAGGCCGAGGATTTCGCCTGGGCGACCCGCGCGGTTCTGGAGGTCGCGCGCCGGACCTGCGCAGGCAAGGTTGTGTCCGCGCTCGAGGGCGGTTACGACCTTGAAGGACTAGGCCGCTCCGCGGTCGCACACGTCGCCGCGCTCGGGGAGGAATAGGACGTACAACGCCTTGAAACTTAAGGCCCGTCCGATCGCCATGTCATCCCCCGCCCTGTCCCTCGATTCGACCGAAGACTCTGCCGCCCAGCCGGCCGGCGGGTCTGCGTCCCGCGCCTTGGTCGGCGTCCGCCCAGGCGCCATCACCCTGACGCGCCACGGCGAGCCTGCTCTATCGCGCAAATGCCTGATCACCGCGCGTCAGTACGGCGACTGGTGGGCGAAATACGAGATCGGCGGCCTGCTGGCCGGCCAGACCCCGCCGCCGGAACTGGTGGCCACAGCCCAGGGCGCCGGCGCCATCTACGCCTCGACCCGTCAGCGCGCCCAGGAAACCGCCGCCGCGGTCGCTGCGGGGCGTGAGGTGATGTCCGACGTCCTGTTCATCGAGGCGCCCCTGCCGCCGCCGCCGATCCCCGACTGGATCAAGCTGTCGCCGAAATGGTGGGGCGTGGTGTCGCGCTTCTGGTGGCACGCGTTCGACCACCACGGCGGCCAGGAAACCCGCGCTGAGGCCGAGGTCCGCGCCGAACAGGCGGCGCGCAAACTGATCGCCCGTGCCGAAACCGGCCAGGACGTGCTGGTCTTCGCCCACGGCTATTTCAATCACATGGTCGGCGCCCGGCTGAAGGCCGACGGCTGGAAACTGGTGCATAATCAGGGCTTCAAATACTGGTCCCAGCGCCGCTACGAGAAGCGATAGCCGCATCCACCGTTGATGCAGGCTTCGACCCCCTCTAGGGTCCGCGCCATGACCGATACCGCCGCCGCTATCCCCGCCGACCTCAGCTTTGAAGACGCCCTGCAGCGCCTGGAGACCATCGTCTCGCGCCTGGAATCGGGCCAGGCGCCGCTGGAGGAATCCATCGCCCTGTACGAGGAGGGCGCGAAGCTGAAGGCCCATTGCGAGGCCCGTCTGAAGGCGGCCCAGCTGCGCGTCGAGAAGATCGTGGTCGGACCGGACGGTCAGGCCAAGGGCGTCGAGGCGGCGTCGTTCGAATGACGCAGGCGATCACCTTCGACGACTTCATGAAGGTCGACATCCGCGTCGGCCGGATCGTCAAGGCGGAAGCCTTCCCCGAGGCGCGCAACCCGGCCTTCAAGCTGCAGATCGACTTCGGCCCCGAGATCGGCGTCAAGAAATCTTCGGCCCAGATCACCCGCCACTACACGCTGGAAGAGCTGGAGGGCCGCAAGGTCGCGGCCGTGGTCAACTTCCCGCCGCGCCAGATTGGGCCGGTGAAGTCCGAGGTCCTGACCCTGGGCTTCCCCGACGCGGACGGCGAGGTGGTGCTGGTCGGTGTGGATCGCGACCTGCCGCTGGGCGGGCGGCTGTTTTGACCCATATCCTCGCGGCCAATTCGCCTGAGCAGGCTGTGATCGACCGGGTCGCCGAGGTCGCCGATCTGGTGACCGTGGCGCTCGACGAACTGCTGCCCCGCGCCGAGGGCCCGGAAGCCCGCCTGACCGAGGCCATGCGCTATGCGGCGCTGGGTCCCGGCAAGCGGCTGCGGCCCTTCTTCGCCCTGGAGGCGGCGCGGCTGTTCGACATCGACGAGCGGTCGGTGCTGCGCGCCGCCTGCGCCCTTGAATGCGTCCACGCCTACAGCCTGGTCCACGACGACCTGCCCTGTATGGACGATGACGACATGCGGCGCGGTCGCCCGACCGTCCACCGCGCCTATGACGAGGCCACGGCGGTCCTGGCCGGCGATGCGCTTCAGACGGCGGCCTTCGACATCATCCTGCACGAGGATACCCACGACGACGCGGCGGTCCGTTGCGAGTTGGCGGCGCGACTGTCGCTGGCCTCGGGCGCGCGGGGCATGGCCGGCGGCCAGATGATCGATTTGCTGGGCGTGCGCGACGACCTGGGGGGCGTCGCCCGGATGCAGCGGCTGAAGACCGGCGCCCTGTTCGCCTACGCCTTCGAGATTCCGCTGATCATCGCCGAGGCCTCGGCCCAGCATCAGCACGCCCTGATCAGCTTCGCCCACGATGTCGGCCTGGCCTATCAGATCGTCGACGATCTTCTGGATGCGGAAGGTTCGCCCGAGGAAATGGGCAAGGCCGCCGGCGGCAAGGATGCGGCTTTGGGCAAGACCAATTTCGTCACCCTGCTGGGCCTGGAGGAGGCGCGCCAACGTGTCGCCCACCTATCCGACCAGGCCCGCGCCCATCTTGAGCCCTTCGGACTCGAGGCGGAAATCCTCAAGGCCAGCGTGGACTTTGTGCTACAGCGCCGGTCCTGACGGGTGGCCTGGAACGCGACCATTCCGGCTCGCATTCTGCGCGTGAACCATGGCGGAGAGACGGGCGCCATACTCATCTATCGCGCGCAAATCGCCGTGGCGCGATGGCGAGCGCCGGATCTCCGGCCCTTCCTACTCGAAGCATTGGCGCATGAACGAGAACATCAGGCAAAGTTCCGCAATCTAATGCCCGCCCGCGACAGCAAGCCATGTCGCGCCATGTGGATATGGATTCTAGGCGGGACTGGGCTCGGCCTGGTTTCGTCCCTGCTTGGCCGCGAAGCGATTCTGGCTTGCACAGCGGCAGTCGAAAGAACGGTTCATCGACACCTCAACGATCAGATCGCTTGGACGGAGATGCACGATCCGGAACTGCACGATACGATCAAGGTCATTCAGGTCGAGGAGATGGCGCACCTCGAGTACGCCACCCAGAGCCGTCGCTCTGCCGGCTTCGGGTGGCTCGAAAGCCTGATCTCGGGAGCGACCGAAGGTCTCATCTGGCTGTCGACTAGAGGCGATTCCAAACGCCTCGCCGAGCAGTTGGCGGACCATCACAGCCGGTGAGGGGTTGAAAGATAACCCCTCGGGCGACATGGACGCTCGCCTAAGGTCTTCTCTCGGACTAAATAACTTCAATGCCCGACACCCCGCTTCTCGACACCGTCAAGTTTCCCGCCGACATGCGGGGCTTCGACATCGCCCAGCTGAAGCAGCTGGCGGAAGAAGTGCGGGCCGAGACCATCGACGCCGTCTCGGTCACGGGCGGCCACCTGGGCGCAGGCCTGGGCGTGGTCGAACTGACCACGGCGCTTCACCATGTGTTCGAGACGCCCAAGGACATTCTGATCTGGGACGTCGGCCACCAGTGCTATCCGCACAAGATCCTGACCGGCCGTCGCGACCGCATCCGCACCCTGCGCCAGCCCGGCGGCCTGTCGGGCTTCACCAAGCGCAGCGAGAGCGAATACGACCCCTTCGGCGCCGCCCACGCCTCGACCTCGATCAGCGCCGCCCTCGGCTTCGCCGCCGCGCGCGATCAGAAGGGCGAAAAGAACAAGGTCGTGGCCGTCATCGGCGACGGCTCCATGTCCGCCGGCATGGCCTATGAGGCGATGAACAACGCGGCCGAGGCGACCAATGGCCAGCTGATGGTCATCCTGAACGACAACGACATGTCCATCGCCCCGCCGGTCGGGGGTATGAGCGCCTATTTAGCCGGTCTGGTGTCCGGCGGCGCCTATCAAAACGTCCGCCGCCTGGGTCGTTCGGTCGCACAGCACCTGCCGCGCCCCTTCCGCAACGCCGCCAAGAAGGCCGAGGAATACGCCCGCGGCATGGTCACCGGCGGCACCCTGTTCGAGGAACTGGGCTTCTACTACGTCGGCCCCATCGATGGGCATGACATGGAGAACCTGGTCCCGATCCTGAAGAAGGCGGCGGCCATCGAGGACCGGCCGGTGTTGGTCCATGTCGTGACGCAAAAGGGCAAGGGCTACGCCCCGGCCGAGAGCAGCGCCGACAAACTGCATGCGGTGGTCAAGTTCGACGTGATCTCGGGCAAACAGGCCAAGTCCGTGTCGAACGCGCCCAGCTACACCAAGGTGTTCGGGACCGAACTGATCAAACACGCCAAGGTCGATCCCTCGATCGTGGCCATCACCGCCGCCATGCCCTCGGGCACCGGTCTGGACCTGTTCGGCCAGGCTTTCCCCGAGCGGACCTATGACGTCGGCATCGCCGAACAGCACGCCGTCACCTTCGCCGCCGGCCTGGCCGCCGACGGGATGAAGCCGATCTGCGCCATCTATTCCACCTTCCTTCAGCGCGGCTACGACCAGGTGGTCCACGACGTGGCCATCCAGTCGCTGCCGGTGCGGTTCGCCATGGACCGGGCCGGTCTGGTCGGCGCCGACGGGGCGACCCACGCCGGGTCGTTCGACATCGGCTTCATGGGCGCCTTGCCCGGCATGGTGCTGATGGCCGCCGCCGACGAGGCGGAACTGGCGGGCATGATCTCGACCAGCCTGGCTATCGACGACCGCCCCAGCGCCTTCCGCTATCCGCGCGGCGACGGCGTCGGGGTCGAGATTCCGGAACTGGCCGCCCCGTTCGAGATCGGGCGGGGCCGGATCGTGCGCGAGGGCACGTCCGTCGCTATCTTGTCCCTGGGCACCCGGCTACAAGAATCGCTGAAGGCCGCCGATCTTCTAGCCGCGCGGGGCGTGTCCGCCACTGTCGCCGACGCCCGCTTCGCCAAGCCCCTGGACGCGGACATGATCCTGCGTCTGGCGCGCGAGCACGAGGCCCTGATCACGGTGGAGGAGGGGGCCATGGGCGGCTTCGGCGCCTTCGTCCTGCAGCTGCTGGCGGAAAAGGGCGCGCTGGATCGTGGACTCAAGGTCCGCACCCTGAACCTGCCCGACGTCTTCCAGGACCAGGACGCCCCCGCCGCCATGTATGCCCAGGCGGGCCTGAACGCCGAACATATCGCGGCGGCGTCCCTGACCGCGCTGGGGGTCGAAGCGACCCGAGCCGTACGGGCCTGAGACCAGAAGCATGACCGCCGGCGCGTCTCCCCGGCCGGTCGGGTCGGCCTTCCTGATCGGCTACGCCGTCGCCTATATCGGCGCCTTCATCGGCGTCGCGCCCCTGCTTCAGGTGCTCGCGCCGCTCCACGCCGAGCTGATCGACGGCCAGGACAAGGGGCCTCTGCTCAGCCAGGCCCTGTTCTGGGGCTGTATGGCGGCCGGGGTCGGAAATATTATCGGCGGCGCCTTGAGCGACCGCACCCGATCGCGGCACGGGCGGCGGCGGCCGTGGATCGTGGTCGGCGCGGTGCTGACGGTCGGCAGTTACGCCGCCATCCAGCAGTCCTCGACCCCTCTGGGACTGATTTTGGGCCTGGTCTGTTTTCAGCTGACCTTCAACATCCTGCTGGCCCCGCTGATCGCCCTGTTCGCCGACCGGGTGCCTGAAAATCGGCGCAGCGCCATGTCGGCCGTGATGGGCATGGGCTATCCGCTGGCCGCCATGATCGGTTCGGTCGTCATGGCCTGGGGGCCGCAGGGCGAGGTGGCGCGCTTCGCCACCCTGGCCGCCGTGGTCCTGGTCGCCACTGTGCCCTTCGCCCTGCTGTCGCGAGAGGATCCCGTGCCCGCCGACCGGGTGCGAGCGCCCCTGTCGGGCTTTTCCTTGCCCAGCCTGCTGCGCCCCTTCGCCGTTCGCGACTTCACCCTGGCCTGGACCTATCGGTTCCTGGTGGTGACCGGCTATTCGCTGGTGGCCTTCTATCTGCTCTTCTACATCGCCGACGCCATCGGGTTTCCGCGCCTCTTCCCCGGACGCTCGGCCGAGGCCGGCCACTCGCTGCTGACCGCCATCGCCGTGGTCGGGGTGGTCGGGGTCAGCACCATCGTCGCCATGGGCGGCTCGCGGATCACGCGGCGCAAGCCGCTGGCTATTGCAGGCGGGGTGCTGCTGGCCATCGCGGCAGCGGTTCTGGCGACCACCCAGGACTGGACCACCGTGGTCGTGGCTTTCGCCCTCTATGGCGTGGGCCAGGGCTGCTACGGCGCCATCGACATCGCCCTGATGACCGATGTCCTGCCGTCGGTCGAGGACCGGGGCAAGGACCTGGGCCTGATCAATCTGGCCGTGACCCTGCCGCAGGCGATCGCACCCCTGATCGCCCTGGTCCTGCTCGAGACCCTGGGCCTGGACTTCCGCAGCCTGTTCCTGGCCGCCACCGCCTGTTTCGGCGGGGCGACCCTGGCGGTGGCCTCGATCAGGCGGGTGCGGTGATGTCTTCCAGCGGGCCCAGACCCGTCTCGGTCCGCGCCAGTCGGTAGCGTTTCAGCGTCCTGGTCTCATACGGCTTGGCCAGGATGGTCGAGACGGCGCGCAGTTCACCCACCGCCTGATCCCGCTCCAGCGTCAGCAGCACATAGCCCTTGGCCGACTGGTCGCAGAACTTGATCTCGGGATTGGCGGCCTGAAGCGCTAGGCCCAACGGCAAGCCGGCCACCAGATCCCCCGGCGAGGGGCTGGAGATGGACGAGGTCCCGAACTCTACCGCCCGGCGCTCCCCGCCGTTATCGTGCAATTCGTTGACCCAGAAGGCGTGGCTGTCGCCGGCCAAAACAATGGGCTCGACCCCGGCCTGTTTCATCGTCTCGTAAAGGCGCTCGCGCCCGGCCGGATATCCGTCCCAGCTATCCAGGTTGAACGGCAGGCCCAGCTTGAACAACTGGATCGCGGCCTGAACCTGGGGCTGATACTCGGCGGGCAGGCCGGCGATCATCTGCGCCAGCTGGGCCGGCGGCACCATTTCTTCGATGTTCGGTCCCTTGACCCGGGCCATGACGACCTGGTTGCCCAGGATCTGCCAGGGGCGACCGGCGGCCTTGGACTGGCTCATGGCCTCGCCCAGCCAGCGACGCTGGCTGTCGCCCAGCAGGTCGCGCGACGGCTCCTGGCGCTGGGCCTCGAAGGCCGCGATGTCCGGCCGCCCGTCGGCGGTCTTGGGGATGTTGGCGAAGTCCATCTGCTCGTTGCGGGCCAGCAGCCGGGTTTCGACCATATGCAGGCTGGCCAGGTCGCCGAAGTGGAAGCTTCGGTTGATCGCCTCCTTCATGCCGCCCGCCTTGGCTTCACGGATCGGCATCCACTCGTAATAGGCGCGCAGAGCCGCCGCCTTGCGCGTCGCGAAATCGCCTTCCGTCGCCGGCTGATGGTTTTCGGCGCCCAGCATCCAGGTGTCGTTGGCCACCTCGTGGTCGTCCCAGACGCAGATGAAGGCGGCGCGGGCGTGGGCGGCCTGCAGGTCGGGATCGGTCTTGTACTGGGCGTGGCGCATCCGATAGTCGGCCAGGCTGACGATCTCGTGCGGGGGCTGGGGCGCCCGGTTCAGGGCTGCGCCGGTGGCCATGCCATAGTCGTCGGCTGCGGCGCCGTATTCGTAGATATAGTCGCCCAGGTGGACGACCGCGTCCAACCGGTCCAGCTGCGCGATCGCCTCATAGGCGTTGAACAGACCACCGGGATAGAGCTGGCAGGACACCACGGCCAGGGCCAGGTCGGGCGTCGCGCCATGCGGCAGGGTGCGGACCCGCCCGACCGGCGAGGTCACGCCATTGGCGATGAAGCGATAGAAATACTCGCGGCCCGGCTCCAGGCCCTGGCCGTCCAGATCGTGTTTGACGGTGAAGTCGCGTGTGGCCTGGGCGCGCAGGCCGGAAGAGCGGCGAACTACGTCGGCGAAGGCGGCGTCGTTCGCCACCTCCAGCGTTACGGCAACATCCCCGGCCGACGGATCGGTCGGGGTGACGCGCGTCCAGAAGACCGCCGAATGCTGACCCGGATCGCCGCTGGCCACCCCGTGAAGGAAGGCGACCTGACCGGTATAGGCGGACTGGGCGACGGCGGGCGTCGCCGCCCCCGCGCCAAGCAGTCCCAGAAGGCTGCGGCGATCCAGATTCATCGTTCGATCCTCAGAGTTTCAGCTTGAACACCAGGCCGTACGCCGCCGGACGACCGGCGATGAAGGTCGGCATGCCCAGGGCGTCGCCGGTGTTGCCGGCGTCCTTGATATATTCCTCGTCCAGGACGTTCTCGCCGAAGGCTTCGACGCCCCAGTTCCCACCTTCCGGCGTATAGCGGACGCGCAGGTTCAGCAGGCCATAGGCGTCCTGGTATTCGTCCTGGACCAGGTCGGCGACGATGTTGCTGGTCTGCAGGGCCGGGATGTCGTTGTCGTCGTCGAAGAAGACCTTGGACTGCCAGGTATAGGTCGGCTGGACCTCGATCTCGCCGCCCGCGACCGGCAGGCGCCAGGTCGCGCCGATCGAGGCGGCGTTGTCCGGCGACAGACGGAACTGGTTGCCTTCGTAGATGCCGTTCTCGAAGCGCGAGTGGTTGTAGGCATAGGTGGCGAACAGATCGAGCATCGACGCCACGGCGAAGTTGGCCTGACCCTCGAAGCCGTAGGACTTGGCCTCGCCCGCATTGGTCGTGATCGTCTGCGTGCCTTCCTGGATCGTCGTCTGGAAGTTTTCATAGTTGTACATGAAGACCGCGCCGTCGACGCGCAGACGGCCGTCCAGCATGGCCGACTTGGCGCCGATCTCGTAGCTGTCGACGGTTTCCGCGTCGACCGGGCTGAAGCGCGGCGCGCCGCCGGGGCCGGAGGGGCCCGAGGCGCTGATCACTTCCGGGCGACGGCCGCGCGCATAGTTGGCGTAGACATTGGCAGCATCGGTCAGCTCGTAACGGGCCGTGACCCGCCAGGTCACGCCGTCGTCCTCGGAGTCATAGTAGGAGAAGTCGCCGTTGTTTGCGGTCGGCTGCGACGTCAGGCCGAACAGCGGGAAGGCGCTGGCCGGCAGGCTGGCGAAGGCCGGGCTGGCCATGGCCGACAGGAAGGCCGGCAGCTGGGCCGCCGGGATCGCGCCGGCTTGGATCGCCAGCAGGGCGCCCAGGGCCGAACGGCTCTCGACCGAGCTGGCGTAGCCGGTGGTTTTGTCGTCGCGGGTGTAGCGGACGCCGGCCGACATTTCGAACCGGTCGGTGAAGGCGTAGGTGGCGTCGGCGAAGACGTCGTAGGACGTCAGTTCCGAGCTGTTGATCGGGGTCTCGATATGGTTCGAGTCCAGGTTGGCGGCGATCGGCGTGGCCAGGGCGCCGGCGCCCAGCGGCGTCAGCAGAGAGGCCAGGATCCCACGCGCAACGGTCGGATACAGCGAAGCGGGCAGGGTGTTGTCGCCGACCGCCGTCGGCGACCCGTCCAGCAGGCCGGACAACTGCGCCAGGGCCATGCTCTCGTTCCACTGGGTCGGCGTGCGCTGATAGCCTTCTTCATGGAACCAGCCGGCGCCGACGAAGCCCGTCAGTTGGCCGCCGTTGTCGAAGCCCAGACGCAGCTCCTGGCTCCACTGTTCGCCATGGGTCTCTTCCGCCGCCGTCAGGATCGGCAGGGACACGCCGTCGGCGTCGAAGGTCTCGTAGTTGTCGAACTCGCGATAGGCGGTGGTCGAGTTCAGGGTCCAGGCCGAATTCAGATCGATCCGGGCCAGACCCGTGACGCCCCAGACTTCACGGCTCAGGCCCAGGGTCTTGCCGCCGTCGAAATCGGCGCCCGACGTCAGGGCCGCGCCTTCCCAGGGCTCCGTGCCGCCCAGCACCGCGCCGGTGGTGGGATTGGCCGGCTCATAGGCGTTCGACTTGAACGAGGTGCCCGAGGCGTTGTCGTTCTGATAGTTGCCGATCACGTCGAACCGCATGGCGTCCGACGGCTCCCAGGCGCCCGACAGTCGCACGGCCTTGGTCTCGATGGCGTTATAGTCTTCGCCGCCCAGCAGGTTCTCGACCGAGCCGCCGCGCGTCTTCAGGCGGGTGGCGACGCGCAGGCCGGCCGTCTCGCCGACGGGCAGGTTCAGCGCGCCCTCGACCATACGATAGTCTTCGTTGCCGGCCTCGATATTGGCATAGGCCTCGGTCTCGCCGGGCTGGGCGCGGTTCTGGACCAGATTGACGGCGCCGATCAGGGCGCCGCGCCCGTACAGGGTCGACTGAGGACCCTTGGCGATCTCGACCCGCTCCAGGTCGAACAGTTCGACATAGGAGCCGCGCGACTTGGAAATCGACACGCCGTCCTGGAACACCGACACGCGGGGCTCGGCGGTGGCGGCGCCGGAGTCGGAGGTGATGCCGCGCATCACGAAACCGGGGTTGTTGGGCGACTGATTTTGAACCAGGAAGCCGGGCACGAAGGCCGAAAGCTGCTCGAACTCCTGAATGCCCAGGTCTCCTAGGAACTGGCCGGAATAGGCGGTCAGGGCGAACGGCACCTCGATGGTCTTCTGTTCGCGCAGCTGGGCCGTGACGATGATCTCGTCGAGGCTCGCCGGCTCCGTCGTCTGGGCCTGCGCCCCGTGCGCCGCCGCCATCGCGCCGGTCATCGCCGCCGCAGCCATAAGCCGCGTCTTGAATTCATTCGCCATCGTTTTTCCCCAAGCTTGGCCTGAACGGCGATCAGTAACCGGCGGCCATGTCGCTGAGGCGACGCTGGGAATGCTGATGGATGACGTTGAGGCGGCGGATGAAAGACATTCCAGCCGTGTACGTTTCATTAACCGCCGGAACGAAAGCGGACGGGGGTCAGGCTTTCGGTGCGGCCGTCGAGCCTCTCGGGGCAAAGCCGAAATCGACCATGCTTTGCCTGGGCAGGTCGGCGTCGCCTGCCGTGGAACGGATCAGCAGTTCGGCGGCGACGGCGCTCATTTCGGCGATCGGCTGAATGACGGCCGTCATGTCGGCGAACCGGGCCAGGGGCGTGTTGTCGAAGCTGATGACCGACAGGTCGGCGGGCGCCGATAGGCCGTGCCGTTTGGCCGTGCGCAAGGCGGCGTGGGCCATGCGATCGTTGCTGGCGAGGACGGCTGTCGGCGGCGACGGCAGGGCCAACAGGGTCTCCATGGCGGCGACGCCAGAGTCGTATGAGAAATCGCCCCGCGCGATCAGCGTCTCGTCCAGGCCGTGCGCCGAGGCGGACATGGCGCGGCGATACCCTTCGAGCCGCGCGCCGCTAACCGCATATTCCTCGCTGCCAGTAATGAAGCCGATGCGGATATGGCCCAGACCCAGCAGGTGATCGACGGCGAAGGCGGACGCCTTGGCGTCGTCCATCGACACGGCGAACCCGTCTCCCTCGGCGATGGAGGCGATGCGGGCGAAGGGCAGGCCCAGCCGGCTCAACAGGCCGGTGATGGCGGGGTTTTCGCTGTGCGGCGGGGTCAGGATGACGCCGTCTGGGTGCAAGGCCGCAATCGCCCCGCGCACGGCGGCGTCGACATGATCGGAATGGGTGTCGACCAGTTCGAAGATCATCCGATAGCCGTGGGCCTCGCATTTCAGCATGCCGCCCATCAGCATCTGGTCGACCCAGTCGGTGCCTTCGCCGGACTTCCAGCCTTCTATGGTCCGGTCCCGGTCGTTCAGCGCCATCAGCAGATAGGAGCGCGATCCCCCCATTCGCCGCGCCGCCAGACTGGGAACATAGCCCAGCTTGGCCACGGCGGCGCGTACACGCTCCTGCACAACCGGGCGAACGTTCGGCTCGTTGTTGATGACCCGCGACACGGTCTGCAGCGAAACGCCCGCCTCGGCGGCGACGTGTTTGATGGTGACGGCGCGGCGCAAACTCTGATCCCTTATCCCCGCCGTCATTGTGTCAGGCTTGGCCGCGCCAAGGCAAGCGCGCCGATGTCAGGCCGGCACGGCCAACGGCGTGGGCAGATTGACCGATGGGGCCGGACAATGGGTGTCGATGAAGGCCTGGTGCGTCGGCAGGTCGGCGACGAAGGCGTTCAGAATATTGGCGGCGCGGTCCATCTCGTCGGTCAGGCCGGCGAAATCGATCCGGTCCACCAGCGGCGGATAGGACCGGGGCCGCACCCCCATCCCGTCCATCACCGAATACCAGCTGACATTGCGGAACAGCGGATCCAACGCCTCGACCAGGCTGCCGTTGGCGCGGAAGACCTCCAGCTTGTGCTGCAGGCCCTCGGGCAGGACCATGTCCCGGCATTGCCGCCAGAATGCCGTGTCGTCCCGTCGCGTCAGGGCGTAGTGCAGAATGATGAAGTCGCGGATCTCCTCGTAGTCCACCGTCATCCGCCGATTGTACTCGGCCGCCAGGTTTGGATCGCAGTCCAGGTCCGGCATCAGCCGGAACAGGAAGTCCATGCCGCGATAGATCAGGTGGATGGCCGTGGATTCCAGCGGTTCGATGAAACCGCTGGCCAGGCCCAGCGACAGGACGTTCTTGTCCCAGATCTTCTCGCGCACTCCGGTCTTGAACGGCACCACCATCGGATTGACCACCGGCTGCCCCTCGACCTGCGCCAACAGGCGCGCCGTCGCCTCGTCGTCCGACATGTAGCGGCTGCAGAAGACATGGCCGTTGCCGGTGCGGTGCTGCAACGGGATGCGCCAGCGCCAGCCGCAGTCTTGGGCCTGAGCCAGGGTATAGGGTGTGGGCGGTCCGACATTCTCGGTCTGGACGGCGATGGCCCGATCGCACATCAGCCATTCGGACCAGTCCGTATAGCCGACCCCCAGGGTCTTGCCGATCAGCAGGGACCGGAAGCCGGTGCAGTCGATGAAGAAGTCTGCCTCGACCGTCTGGCCCGACTTCAGCTTCAGGCCGCTGACGAAGCCGTCGGGCCGCGTCATCACATCCTCGACGATCCCTTCGGTGCGTTTGACGCCCCGCGCCTCGGCGAAGTCGCGCAGATAACGGGCCACCCGTTTCGCATCGACATGGACAGCGTAGGACGCGCCACCGATCGGGGTGCGCTGGGCCTTGAACGGCAGCATGAAACGCCCTTGGGACGCCATCCGGGCCGCAGCGGCGAAATCCATCAGCGGCCGGTCATAACCGTTCATCCGCGCCTTCAGCCAGACCGGATAGAAGTCGCTGATATCCACCGGAACCCCAACGGCGCCGAACGGGTGGAAATAGCTCTCGCCCTTCTGCGTCCAGTCCTCGAACTGGATGCCCAGTTTGAAACTGGCCTGGGTCTTCTGGATGAAGTCGCGCTCGTCGATGCCCAGCCGCTTCAGCATCTCCAGGAAGGGCGGGACGGTGGATTCGCCGACGCCGATCGTGCCGATGTCGTCGGATTCGACCAGTTCGATCTCGGCCATCCGCCCTTTGAAATGTTCGGCCATCAGGGCGGCGGCGACCCAGCCGGCGGTGCCCCCGCCGACGATGCAGATCTTCTTCAGGGGGCGGCGGGGCTGGTCCATGTCGGGTCTCATGCGGCTGAGGCGGGGGCGGCGGAGGCGGCGGGATCGAGCCCCGCCAGGAATTGAGCATGGTCGGGGGTGCGGGCGACCAGATCGGCGATATTGGCGCGCATCTCGGCCAGGCTGCGCGCCAGATAAGCCGGGTCCATGGCGTCCACGGCGGGATCATGATGGTCGGGATACAGGCCGAAGCCGTCATAGATGGCCAGCCAGCTGGCCGGGTGGAACATCTCCCACCGATAGCGGACGAACTGGCCCCGCGCGGTCCACAGGGCGATCTTGCGCTCCAGCGTCTCGGGGATCGCCATCGCGCGACAGTCGCGCCAGAAGTCGGTGTCGGTGCGCCGGTTCAGCTTGTAGTGCAGGATGATGAAGTCCCGCACCCGCTCCATTTCCCGCGCGGTCTGATCATTGAACTCGTCCAGGATCGGCTGGGCGAAGCGGCGGTCGGGGAACAGGGCCTTCAGTCGCTCGATGCCCGTCTCGATCAGGGCGATGCTGGTGCTCTCCAGCGGCTCCAGGAAGCCGGACGACAGGCCGATGGCGACGCAGTTCTTGGCCCAGGCCTGCGACCGCCGACCGGGACGGAACGGAATGCGCCGCGGCTCCGTCAGCGGATCGCCCAGCAGATGGGGCATAAGCTCGGCCAGCGCCTGATCGTCGCTCAGATGGGCGCTGGAAAAGACCAGGCCGTTGCCGGCCCGGTGGCGCAGCGGAATCCCCCACTGCCATCCGGCCGAACGAGCGGTGACACGGGTGAAGGGCGCCGGCGCGTCGCCGGGCCGGTTCTCGCTCTGTACCGCATAGGCGGCGTCGCAGGGCAGCCAGCGGCCCCAGTCCTCGAACCCGACGCCCAACGCCTCGCCGATCACCAGTCCCTTGAAGCCCGAACAGTCGACGAACAGATCGCCCTCGACCTCGCGCCCGTCGTCCAGCGTCAGGGCGCGGACGAAACCGTCCTCGGGCCGCAACTCGACCGAACGGATGCGGGCGTCGATCCGGGCGCAGCCCCCGGCCTCGGCATAGGCGCGCAGATGCTGGGCGAACAGGCCGGCGTCCAGATGAAGCGCCCAGTCGAACACCGACAACTGCGACGGCGGATTGGGCGAGGGCAGGGTGAACTTGCCGCCCGCAGCCAGCGACGCGCCCAGCGAATAGGCCGCCAGCGGCGCGGCATCGCCCGCGCGGCGCTGTTTCAGCCAGTAATGATGAAACCCGATCCCTTTGACGTCCTGACCGTACAGGCCGAAGGGATGGATGAAGTCCGAGCCGGGGCCGGACCAGTCGATGAAACGAATACCCAGTTTGCACGTCGCCTGGGTGGCGCGCATCACGTCGTCATCGCGCAGCCCCAGCTGCCCATAGAACCGACGGATGGTGGGAATAGTCGCCTCGCCCACGCCGATCGTGCCGATGTCCGAGGACTCGACCACGGTGATCTTCAGCGGGGTGGTGCGGAAATGCTGAACCAGGGCCGCAGCCGTCATCCAGCCGGCGGTGCCGCCGCCGACGATGACGATGGAACGGATGCGAGGATCGTCGATCTCATCCATGGCCTGATCCCAGTACGCGAAAAAAGAGGCCGGCGACACGAATGTCGCCGGCCAGTCTGCTCAGGAAGAAATCAGAAGCGAGCGCGCACGCCGAGCATGTAGCGTGGCTCAAACTGATTGCGGCTGTGGAACTGCTTCTGGCCGGGTTCGAACTCGAAATAGTATTCCTCGATTTCACCGAAGATGTTCGAGCCGTTGGCGTAGACGGTCACCATGTCATTGACGTCATAGGTGATGTTGGCGTCCACGTACTGCGACGTATCCTGATAGATGGGGATTGCGCCGAAGGTGTTGGCCAGGCGCGGCGTGCGATAGTTCCACGCCACACGAACTTGCAGACGGTCGCCCTGGTACCAGACGGCGGCGTTCATCGAATGCTCGGAGTTGTCGGGGAAGGGCAGATCCTCGCCCGACAGATTCTGCGCGTTCTGTGAACTGTCTGAATAGGTATAACTGCCGTCGAAGCCGAAATCGCTCCAGATCGGCGTGTCGATGAAGTCAGACAGGCCGATCTTGGCGCCCAGTTCGACGCCCTGCAGTTCGCCGCCCTCGCCCTGGACTGGGCGATTGACGTCGACCATGCGGCGAATGATGCCGTCGCCGTCAGGATAGGAGCCGCTCAGGGGCACGGTTTCGCGCTTGACGAAGCTCTCGATGTTCAGGCGGAAAATACCCGCATTGAACATGGTCGCCGGGCCGAAATAGTACTCCAGCGCCAGATCATAGTTCGTCGAGCGCCAGGGATCGAGCTCGACCGTGCCGCCGATGGTCGCGCCGGTGACGCGCCGGATGCCGAGGGGCGGGGCGCTGGGATCGTCTGGGGTCGGACCCAGGGAGTCCACCGTCGAGATCGTCACGCCGCCGCCGTAATTGCCGAGATCCAGAGGGATCATGGTCTTGGCGTAGGAGGCGCGAAGTTTCAGCTTGTCACTGAAATCGTACTGGAAGTTCGCCGTCGGCAGCCAGTCCGTATAGCTGCGGCTAGAGATGGTGTCGCCGACGTCATTGTTGGTGTCGCCATAGGCGCGTGTGTCGCCCGTCAGGTTTTGGCGAGCGCGCAGTTCCGTGCGCACCATCCGCACGCCCAGATCCCCGGTCAGATTGCCGAAGCCCAGCGCGAAGTTCGTGTAGGCGCTGTCCTCGTACAGATCCACGTCATAGGTATTGCCTGGGATAATGACTTCGTAGGCGTTGCCGAACACGCGCTCCTGGAAGGCGCGCACGTCGTCGAAGTCGCGCGGATCGGCAACCCACACGCCCGGCAGACCCGAGGTGATCGAGCCGTAGTCGGACATGAAGTAGGTGTTGTTGTTCTCGCGCAGCAGGGTCGGACGGTTGACTGTATAGCCTTGGAAACAGGTCGGGGTGTTGGCGACGGTCCCAGCGGTGCAACTGTTGGGCGTCGCAGCGACCGGAAGCGATGCGTTGAAGCTGGGGTTGGTGACGAACTCACCCGACTGGCACTGAGTGTTGTCCATCACGACGTCGATGGCCTTCCACTGAGCCGCACAGCCCGCTTGGTTGCCCGCGCCTTGTCCGGCGTAGAAGTCGGAGAACAGGTGGAAGTTGCGGATTTCGACTTCGCGGGCGCTGTGCCGGACCCCGACGTCGATCTTGTTGACGAAGCCGAACAGCGGCGTGTCCTGGAACTCATAGCCACCGTCGAAGCGGACCACGGTCAGGTCGGAATTGTTGCGCTGGTTGCCTTCCGACGAATAGGCGCCGACGGTGTAGGAATCGAGATTGGACATATAGTCGGTCAGCGGCACGGTCCCCAGACCGCCCGGCAGGGGCGTGTCGAAACCGCTCCACGCCAGACTGGAGCCCGTCTGGTTGATGTGCAGCTGCGGGTCTGCGCCATAGCCGAACGGGTTGGGCGAGATATAGCGCCCGCCTTGGCTGCCGACGACGCCGTTGGTGTATCGCGAGGCGGGATAAAGCGCCGCGATGGAAGCGGGATAGAAGGTGCCCCGAGTCCGGTCCGCCCCTTGGCGGAACAGGGTGAAGGCCCGATCCGGACCGTATTCCCAGTTGGAGAGATCGCCCTGGACCTGGCCGTTCATGCTTTCCAGGTTGGCGTCGGCCTTGATCGCCCTCGCGCTGAAGGTGAAGGGGCCGCCCTTGTCGTAGTCCAGTTCCAGATTGAAATTCTTGGACTCGTTCTCGGTCGCCCGGTTCACGGTGAATGAGTTCATCCACCAGACGTCGAGGTCGTATTCGCTGACATTCAACCAGGGCAGACCATTGGGTCCGCCGTTCACGCCGGTCTCGACGAAGTCTGTCGGCGTCGTCCAACCCAGCCCGCTCCAACGGTTCGAGATGTTCAGGCCAGCGGCGCGGTTGTATTCCTGCTGGTGGGTGTAGAAGACCTCTGCCGTCAGGCGGATACCGTCCTCAATGTCGAACTGGAAGGCTCCGTTCAGGCTGTAACGTTCACGCTCAACCACTCGGCTGAAACTGTCGTAACCGTGGGGCGAAATCCAGTTGGGGTCGGTCGAGTCGGGACCGCTCCAGTCGTTGTTTCCCAAGACGCTCTGGCTGATCCCCGAATAGTTGTTGCCCAGGTTCGATGAGCTCATGACTCCCGAGATCATCACGCCCATCCGATCGCCACGCCAGTTCAGCAGGCCGTTGACCAGATAGTCGTCCTCCGCCGTGCGCTCGCCGGTCTGGTATTCGGCTGCGCCGGCGACGGTCGGGCCGTAGCTGAAGTCCATCGGGCGACGGGTGCGCAGGTCGATGGTGCCCGAGATGCCGGACAGGGCGTTGGACACGTCCTGCGACTTGAACACGACGATAGAGTTCATCAGCTGCGACGGCACGTCGTTCAGGTTCGGTTGCGCCGTGCCCAGGTTGCCGGGCGCCAGATACTGCTCGCCGTTCAGCAAGGTGATGACCTGAGGCAGGCCGCGAATGTTGACGGTCGAGCCTTCGCCGGCGGACCGCTGCACCTGGATGCCCGGAATGCGTTGCAGGGCGTCGGCCACGGTGACGTCGGGCAGTTTGCCGATGTCTTCCGCCGAGATCGCATCGACGAGAGCCGATTCGTTACGCTTGATGTTGATGGCCTGCGCTTGCGACGCCCGGATGCCGGTGACGACGATTTCGCCGATTTCGGTCGGGTCTTGGGGCGCCGGAATCGGCGCCTGTTCTACGGTCTGGGCATAGGCCGGCGCGACAAGCGCCGAACTCGCCATCAAGGCCGCCAGCATGGGCCTCTTGTGGATTCTCATCTCTTTCTCCCTCCTCATTGGCGCCGCGTTTTGTTGTGCGGCATTGGTTCAAGGCTTGATGGTGGACCCTGAAAGCGTGGCCTTCGCGCTCAACCCCGCCTCGGCGGCGTCGCGGGCGACGGTGATGCGGTAATCGCCCGGTGCGATGCGCCAGCCGGGCAGGGCCGTGTCGTATTCGGCCAGGATGCGTGGCTCGGCCGTCAGCACGACGCGGCGCGTCTCGCCCGGCGCCAGGGTCACGCGCGCAAAGGCGGCCAGTCGGCGGGGCTGATCGCCAGCGGTGACATACAGCTGCGGAACCTCGGCGCCGAGGCGGTCGCCGGTGTTGGTCACATCCACGCTGACGCTGACGCCGTCGGCGCTGGACACCGCAAGGTTGGAATAGGCGAAGCTTGTGTAGCTGAGGCCGTGCCCGAACGGGAACAGGGGCTTGCGGTCCTCGCGGGCGTACCAGCGATAACCGACGTCCGACCCTTCCGGATAATCGACGGTGAAGGGCTGCAGCTCGGCCCCTTGCGGGGCGCCGGGGTTCGAGGCCGCGGCGGCGTCCACGGCCTTCAGCGCCTCCAGGCCTGGCACGGTCGGGCGCGGGGCCTGGTCGGCCGAGGCGGGGAAGGTGATCGGCAGGCGGCCGGACGGATTGACCTCGCCGAACAGGATGCGGGCGATGGCCTCGCCGCCGCGCTGGCCGGGATACCAGGCCTGGATCACGGCCGGGGTCTTCTCCAGCCAGGGCATCAGCACCGGCCCGCCGGTCTCCAGCACCACCACCGTCTTGGCGTTGGCGGCGGTCACGGCCTCGATCAGTCCGTCCTGATTGTCAGGCAGCGAAAGGCTTTCGACATCCTGGGCCTCGGTCGTCCACTGGGTGGCGAAGACCACGGCGATGTCGGCGGTCCGCGCCGCAGCGGCCGCCGCCGCCGCATCGCTGCCGTCGACGTAGGTGACGGTCGCGTCCGGCGCGACGGCGCGAATGGCGTTCAGCGGCGACGACGCATGCCAGGTGATCCGCGCGAACGAGGCCGCCGCGCCCGAGGTCAGCGGGATCTCCACCGGCGCGCCCCCGACCGACCGCACCTGGGACGAACCCCCGCCCGACAGCACCCCGACATCGGCATGACCGCCGATCAGCACGATCCGCTTGGCCGTCTTGGCCAGAGGCAGCACCCCGCCCTGGTTCTTCAGCAGCACGATCCCCGCCTCGGCCGCGCGCTGGGCGACCTCTGCATTCCGGGCGTAGTCGATGGGCTGTTCGGTCGTGACCACCGGCGCATCCAGCACTCCAGTCTCGATCAGGCCGACCAGCAGGCGGCGCACCATGTCGTCCAGCCGCGCCTCGGGGATCCGCCCGGCGTCCAGCGCCTCACGGAATGGTGCATCGAAATAGAGGGCCCGGTCCAGCTCCTGGCCCGAGGCCTGATCCAGCCCCGCCAGGGCCGCCTTCTCGGTCGAATGGACGGCGCCCCAGTCCGACATGACCCAGCCGTCATAGCCCCAGTCGCGCTTCAGCACCTGGTTCAGCAGGAAGTCGTTTTCGCAGGCCCAGTCGCCGTTGATCTTGTTGTAGGCGCACATGACCGAGCCGGGATTTCCCCGCTCGATGGCGATCTGGAAGGCCAGCAGATCGCTTTCGCGCAGGGACGCCTCGTCCAGGCGCGCGTCCATGATCATCCGCCCGGTCTCTTGCGAGTTGAAGGCGAAATGCTTGATGGTCGAGACGATCTTGTTCGACTGGACGCCGCGGATATGTTCCCCGGCCATGACCCCGGCCAACAGCGGGTCTTCGCCCAGATATTCGAAATTCCGTCCGGCCCAGGGATCGCGCGTCAGGTTCACCCCGCCGGCCAGCAGGATGTTGAAGGTCTTGGCCCGCGCCTCGGACCCGATCATGGCCCCGCCCGCATAGGCGATCTCGGGATCGAAGGTGGCGGCCGTCGCCAGGCTGGAGGGCAGGGCTGTGGCGACGTCGCCCTTGCGCTGCTCGACCTGGTTGGCGACGCCCAGGCTGGCGTCGCTCTCGCGCAGGTTCGGTATGCCCAGGCGCGGAATGCCGGGGATATGGCCGGCCGAGGGGATCATGTCGGCGACGGGCGCGCCGGGCGTACGCTCGGCCATCGGCGGGAAATAGCCGTGGATCAGCTGGAGCTTTTCGTCGCGCGTCATCTGCGCCAGCAGGGCGTCCGCACGCGCAGACACATTCGTCGGCGCGGCGACGGTGCCTTCGGGCGCCTGCGCGGCGACGGCTGCGCCTTCCGGCGAATGGGCGAGCACGGAAAGCGGCGCCGCGCCTATGGCCAGGGCCAGGGCGAGACGGCTGATCAACGACGGCGTACGAAACTTCAAAACATCCCCCAAGACCGAACTCCGCGACGGCCGCCGCCGTCAGAACAAGAGTTTGGGAGACGCACACACAATCCATGATGGCGGCGGACAGCCGTCAGCATCGCCCGCTGCAGCAGGCTTTTCGATCATGTTTGCGGATGACGTCTGTGACGTCAGGTTCCACCGACCGCTATGGCCGATGATCTTCCGCTCCCTGTACGGGGGCTCTCCGGCCCCTCGCAGACGCAGGTAAGCATGGATTGAGAGCGTTCACAACACGAAATGGACACGATCGAACGTCGGTATCAGACTTGGTTGTTCACAAGTCGTTTCAAGCGCGTGGAAGCGGTCGCTGGCCTGAGGCCAGGATTTCTCCATTTTTATCAATTGGATGGGCCGTGTGACCTGTTCTCACGGGGCGGTTTCGTCCTCGTCTCAGCCCATTCCGATGCCCAGCCGCAGACGATCTGTTGCCGATTCCGACACAAATCCCCGGCGGCGCGAATTGTCGGGGCAACGGAGTTCGCTAACGGCTGAGAAGCCGGCGATGATCTCCATCGCCGGCCCCTCGCTGCGCTTCATCCATAAGCGTCGCGTTCATCGCCGGTGAAACCGACGCGCGAACTCTGGCTCAGAGCACCCCGATCATCGAGGCCACCAGCGGGTGACGCACGATGTCGCGTTCCGCCAGCCGCACCACGGCGATATTCTCGATGGCCTCAAGCCTGGCCGAGATGTCGGACAGGCCGGATATGCCCGGCAGCAGGTCGGACTGTTGCGGGTCCCCGGTCACCACCATGGTCGAATGCCAACCTAGCCGCGTCAGCAGCATCTTCAGCTGCACATAGGTGCAGTTCTGGGCCTCGTCGACGACGATAAAGGCGTTGTTCAGGGTGCGGCCGCGCATGTAGCCGATGGGGGCGATCTCGATCAGGCCCTCGGCCATCAAGGCCTTGACCCGCTTCATCGACAGCCGATCCGACAGGGCGTCATAGAGGGGGCGCAGATAGGGGGCCAGCTTGTCCTCCATGTCGCCGGGCAGGAAGCCGATCGACTCGCCGGCTTCGACGGCGGGTCGGCTCAGCACGATCCGCCCGACCTTGCCGGCTTCCAGCGCCTCGACCGCCTTGGCGACGGCCAGATAGGTCTTGCCGGTGCCTGCGGGACCCAGGGCCATGACCAGATTGTGCGCGTCGATGGCCGCCATCAGTTCGATCTGGCCTTCTGACTTCGGCTTCAGCGTCTTCAGATAGCCCTGCTCGCGATCATCGTTGGACGGGTGGGGCGACCACCCCGACCGTTCATTGTGAGGGCCGTGGAGTCGGCGAACCTTCGACTCTTCGATGAACTCCCGCGAGTCGAGAATACCGCTCTCACGGGACTGACGCTTCATTGCCGCACGCTTGGTCATGGACGCCTCCAGGGCATGAAAAAAGGCGGACCCACACGGGTTCCGCCTTGGCTGGTCTTGGGGAGGAAAAGGTCGCGGCCTGCGTCACGGCGACCGCCCGGATCGACAGCTGGGCCGTCTGCAACGGGATGGACCCGCCGCCGAACAACCGAACCAGGATCCCAACGCGCCAAGCGAAAGCCCCGACAACTGGCCGGATCGGGCTTGATCCGGCTTCGGATCCGGGGCCGAAATGGCGACCCGCGAATCGCATCAACAGTTAGATGCTATCGTGGTTAGAAATCTGTTAAAGCCCTCAATTTTCGAAGATTAGGCGGCATTCTGATGACAATCTACGCCTTAGGCGACAGCAAACCTCAGTTCCCGCCTCAAGGCGAATACTGGGTGGCGCCGAACGCATCGGTGATTGGGAACGTGATTCTGCACCCCAACGCCAGCGTCTGGTTCGGCGCCGTACTGCGCGGCGACAATGAGCCGATCATTGTGGGTCCTGACAGCAACATCCAGGACGGCAGCGTCCTGCACACCGACATGGGCTCGCCCCTGACCCTGGGCCGGGGCGTCACCGTCGGCCACCAGGCCATGCTGCACGGCTGCGAGGTCGGCGACTACAGTCTGATCGGCATCGGGGCGGTGGTGCTGAACGGGGTCAAGATCGGCCGCAACTGCATCATCGGCGCGAACGCCCTGCTGACCGAGGGCAAGATCATTCCCGACAACAGTCTGGTGGTGGGCCAGCCGGGCAAGGTGGTGCGCGAACGCGATCCCGACCAGATCGCCGTGCTGCAGATGTCGGCCGAACACTATGTCCAGAACTGGAAAAGGTTCGCGGCTGATCTGCGCCCCCTCTAATCCCGCTCATCCGGCTTTCGTCAGGATGCGCGGGATTAGGTAGCCAGAACCGCCCGCGCCGCCGCCGCATCCGCGTCGATCTGGGTCTTCAAGGCCTCCAGCCCGTCAAAGCTTTCCTCGCCACGCAGCCAGGCGACCAGGTCCGTCTCGACGATCTGGCCGTAAAGGTCCCCGTCGAAGTCGAACAGCCAGACCTCCAGCAGCGGGGTCTCCAGCGCATACATGGGCCGCACGCCCAGGCTGGCCACCCCATCCACAACCCGGCCGTCGGCCAGCCGGCTGCGGGTCGCATAGACCCCATAGGCGGGCCGCATGTAGTCGCCCAGCGGTATATTGGCGGTCGGCACGCCTATGGTGCGACCGCGCTTGTCGCCGTGGATCACCTCGCCCTGAAGGGCGAAGGGGCGACCCAGTATGGCGGCGGCCCGGTCCATGTCCCCGGCCTTCAGCGCCTCGCGCACGGCGCTGGACGACAGTTTCAGGCCGTCGGCGTCATCCAGCCGCTCGGCCACCGACACGGTGAAGCCCAGCCGTTCGCCATAGGCTCGCAGCGCTTCGGGCGATCCGGACCGGCCCTTGCCGAAGGTGAAGTCGAAACCGACGGCGGCGTGACGGACGCCCAGCCCGCCAGCCAGCACCTGTTCGGCGAAGTCGGCGTCGCTCATGCCGGCCATCTCGCCGTCGAACGGCAGTAGGTAAAGGATGTCCACGCCCAGCGGCGCCAGGGCCTGGGCCATCTGGTCCGCCGTCATCAGGCGAAACGGCGCCGCCTCGGGCTGGAACCAGCGGCGGGGATGGGGATCGAAGCTGACGACGCCCAGGGGCGCGCCCAGTCGTTCGGCGGCGGCTTTTGCTCCGGCGATGACCGCCTGGTGCCCCCGATGCACGCCGTCGAAGGCGCCGACCGCGACCGCCGCGCCCTTCAGGGCGTCCGGCACGTCGCGCCAGTCGCGGACGATCTGCATCAGCGCTGGGACGGTTTGCGCCGGCGGGGCACGCGAACGACGGCGACGCCGTCCATGATCATGGTCTCGCCGACGAAGCCTTCGCAGCTCAGCTTGACCCGCGCGCTCTCGGCCTCGACCTCGATCACGGTGATCAGGATACGGACGACGTCGTCGATCCGCACCGGCTGATGGAAAGCCAGGGTCTGGGAGATATAGATCGACCCGGCGCCCGGAAGCATGGTCCCCACCACGGCAGAGCCGAACGAGGCGCTCAGCAGGCCATGGGCGATCCGGCCGCGATAGGCGGTCTTGGACGCAAAGGCCTCGTCCAGATGGACGGGATTGAAGTCGTCGGACGCCTCGGCGAACAGGCGGATGCGATCCTCCGTGGCGACGACGATTTTCTCCGCGGCCATGCCGACGTGAAGTTCGTCCAGGATGTAACCGCCAGACGGATGCTGCTGTACCAATTCGACCATGGATCAGGCTTTAGCTGCGGTGCGACAAAATGGCGAGCCTTACCAAGACAGTTCGAGCGCGGCGTATCGCGCATATGTTGTTTCAGCCTTCAGCAGGTCGGCGGCGCGGGCCGGGTCCAGCGCGCCATCCTCGCCCTTGGCCTGGTCGCCATGGATGCCCTGGGCGATGAACAGGCAGTCCAGGGCTTGGGCATTGGCCCCCATGACGTCGGTAACGACGCCGTCGCCGATGCACAGGACGCGCGACCGATCGACCGGCCGCCCCAGCAGGGCCTGCGCCTCCCGGATCGCCAGATCATAGATCGGGGTGTAGGGCTTGCCCGCCATGACCACGCGGCCGCCCAGCGACTCGTACAGGTCGGCCAGCGACCCGCCGCAGTAGATCAGCTTGTCGCCCCGCTGAACCACCCGGTCGGGATTGGCGCAGATCAGCTCTAGATCCCGCGCGGCGGCCACCGTCAGGCGTTCGCGATAATCCTCGGGCGTCTCGGTCTCATCGTCCACCAGGCCGGTCACGGAGACGAAGGCGGCGTCTGCGGCGTCGCTCGCCACATCCAGGCCCAGCCCGGCGTACAGCGGCGCGTCGCGCTCAGGGCCCAGCAGCAGCGCGGGCCCCGGCGCCCGCTTGGCCAGTTCGGCGCGGGTGGCGTCCCCGGAGGTGACGAAGGCCTTCCACGCCTCGCGCGGCACGCCCAGTCCGTCCAGCTGGGCGATCACGTCCGAGGCCGGGCGCGGCGAGTTGGAGATCAGCACCACATGGCCGCCCTCCCGATTGAACCGCATCAGCGCCTCGCACGGCGCCGACCAGCTCTCTCGCCCATTATGGATCACCCCCCAGACGTCGCAGAGCAGAATGTCGTAGTCGCCGGCGACAGCGCCGAGGTGGGGCAGAGCGTGGGGGAGGGTCATGGGCTCCTCTTAGCCCGTCTCCCCCTGCGGGAGAAGCTTGGTCAGCTGAACCGGCGCCGCTGTTCGGCGCTGCGCAGGGTCGAGCGCAGGAAGTCCGCCGGCGGGTCGGTTTCGGCCAGCACCTTCTCCTTGATGGCGCGGGGTTCGCCGAACAGGTGGCCCTGGCCCATGGCGACGTCCAGTTCCAGAATATCGACGATCTGGCGTTCCGACTCGACCTTCTCGGCGATCACCTCGACCCCGTAGCGGCGGGTCAGGGCGGCGAAGTCGGCGGCCTGGATGTCGGGCATGGAGCGCAGGGGCGCGCCGCCGTCCAGGTCCAGAAGCTGTTCGATCAGCAGGTCGGCCGAGACCTTGATGAACTTGACGTCCGCCCGCTGCAGATCGGCGAAATCGAGGTCCAGCGTCTGAACCTTGTCCAGCGAGAAGCGGAAGCCCAGATCGGCCAGCTTGGCCATGTTGCGCGCCTCAATGGCGCCACGCGCGTCGAAGTTGGCCTGACCCAGTTCGAAGATCAGGGCCTGGTTCAGGTCACGGTTCTCGCTGAGGAACTCGAGGAAGCGCGGGAAGAAGGTGTCGTCGCCCAGCGAGGTCAGGGCCACATTGCAGAAGACCCCGACCTTGCGATCCTGCCGCGCCAGCCGGCGCACGATCTGGGCGCAGCGGAACAGCAGCAGATTGTCGATCGCCGGCACCAGGCCCTCTCCCTCGGCCAGCGACAGGTACTCGGCCGGCATCATCACCCGGTCCGTCGCGTCCCGCAGGCGGGTGAAGCTCTCGTAGAAGATGGTCCGGCGCTGGGGGAGGGAGACGACCGGCTGGAGGTACAGATCGACCCGGCCCTCGCTCAGCGCCTCATGGATGGTGCGCAGCAGGACGTTCGACTGGGCCAGACGGCGGCCTTCGAAGGTCTCCACGCCAATGTTTGGCGCCGTGGACAGCCGATGGTCGATGCTGTCGCTCATCTGCTGGACCAGGGTCTCGAGCATCCGCACCTCGCCGGTCAGGGCGTCGGTGTCGGTCAAGGCGCCGCTCTCGATGGCGTGGGCCAGTTCGGTCAGGGCGCCCTGGGTCGATTCCATCGCATCGGCCAGCAACCGGTGCGCCTCGCGCACCTGGTCGATCTCCTTCTTCAGGGCGCGACGGGCAACCATTCCAGTGACGATGCCGTGGAAGGCGCCCAGCAGGCCCAGGGCGCCGAGCGCCCCCGCCACGCCGGCGCCGGCGCCCAGGCCGGCGCGCCACAGGAAGGCGCCCACGGTCATGCCGAGGAACAGATAGGCGAAATACAGAAAGCCCGTGGTCAGGTTACGCATCGACTGGCGGTGGCCACTCCCGGATGGAATCGCCTGAGTATCAGGCTATCAATGTCATTCGGCTAGAGCCGGGGTGCAAATAACCCGGCGGAACCCAAGGGAAACGCAATGGAACTGTTCGATCTGACCGGCAAGGTCGCCGTCATCACCGGCTCGTCGCGCGGCATCGGCAAGGCGATCGCCGAGCGGCTGGCTGAACACGGGGCCAAGGTGGTCATCTCGTCCCGCAAGGCCGGGCCGTGCGACGAGGTCGCGGCCGAGATCAACGGCAAGTATGGCGAAGGCCGGGCCATCGCGGTGCCCGCCAATATCGCCTCCAAGGAAGATCTGCAGCGGCTGGTGGACGAGACGAACGCCGCCTTCGGCCAGATCGACATCCTGGTGTGCAACGCCGCCACCAATCCCTACGCCGGCCCGATGGGCGGGATCGCCGATGATCAGTTCGAGAAGATCCTGCAGAATAACGTCATCTCGAACCATTGGCTTATCCAGATGGTCGCGCCGCAGATGGTGGAGCGCCGGGACGGGGCGATCCTGGTGATCTCGTCCATCGGGGGGCTGCGCGGCAACGCCCTGATCGGCGCCTACAATATCTCCAAGGCGGCGGATATGCAGCTGGTGCGGAACCTGGCGGTGGAGTGGGGGCCGTCGAACGTGCGGGTCAACTGTATCGCCCCGGGCCTGGTCCAGACCGATTTCGCCAAATACCTGTGGGAGAACCCGGAGCTGCTGAAGACGGTGACCGAGCCCGCGCCGCTGAAAAGGATCGGTCAGCCGGATGAAATCGCCGGCACGGCGGTCTATCTGTGCAGCCCCGCTTCGGCCTATGTGACGGGGCAGACCCTTGTGGTGGACGGTGGATTGACGATTGCCTGGTAAGCGGAATGATTGGCGGCAGGATCTGATGTGGCGCCTGGAGGCTTTCGGCTTCCAGGCGCTGTTCGGTTTCCTGCGCTTCCTGGGCGTCGAGCGGGCTTCGGGCCTGGGAGGCTGGCTGCTGCGGACCCTGGGGCCGAAGACGGGCACCCAGAAGACGGTGATGCGCAATCTGCGGATCGCGTTTCCGGGCATGCCGGAGGCCGAGCGCGAGGTGCTTGCGCTGGAACAGTGGGACCGGACGGGGCGGACCTTCGCCGAACTGGCGGTCATGGATCGGTTGACGCCCGAGGGCGGGCGGGTCGAGGTGGTCGGGATGGAGCGGCTGCACGCCCTGCGTGACAGCGGCAAGGCGGCGGTGCTGATCTCGGGCCATTTGGCGAACTTCGAAGTGATGGCGGCGGTGATCATGGCTTCGGGCCTGCCGTGCCAGGTGACCTATCGGGCGGCGAACAATCCCTATGTGGACGCCCTGATCCGTCAGAGCCGGGAGCGGTATGGCATCCGCCTGTTCGCGCCGAAGGGAGACGGGACGCGCGAACTGATGGCGGGGATGAAGCGGGGCGATTCGATCGCCCTGCTGGTGGATCAAAAGTACAATCAGGGGCCGGAGGTCGCGTTCTTCGATCAGCCGGTCAACGCCTCGCCGGGGGCGGCGCGGCTGGCGCTGAAGTTCGACACAGTGATCCAGCCCCTGTCGGTGGTGCGGCTGCCAGGCGTGCGGTTCCGGGTGACGGCCCATGAGCCGATCCGGGTGTCCGAGACGGGGTGCCGTGACGCCGACATCCTGGCGGGCGTCCAGGCGGTGAACCGCTTCGTCGAGGACCGGGTTCGTGAGGTTCCAGAAGACTGGTTCTGGGTCCACAAGCGGTGGCCCGACAAGGTCTATGCGGCGTTGAACGACGGGTCGGCGTCAACGGCGCGGCGCAGCGGCCCGTCGTAGTTGGCGGCTTCCTTGCGGCGACGGCAGGGGCCGCAATAGGTGTCGATCTTGATGAAGGGGCGGGGATTCAGGATCACAGCCTTGATCCGCTCGATGATCGAATTGGCGGTCAGCGGCTTGGCCAGGAATTCGGTCACGCCGGCGTCGCGGGCGGCGTGGATGCGACTCTTCTCGGCGTGGCCGCTCATCATGATGATGGGCATGTAGATGTTGGCGCCATCCGCTGCGGTTCGGACGCGGCGGGTCAGTTCGACGCCGTCCAGCGGGGACATATTGTAGTCGACCAAGGCGAGGTCGATCGGCTTGCTGCCAAGAATGGTCAGGGCGGCGGCGCCGTCGCTGGCCTCGTGGACGCTGCGGACGCCGGCGGCGCGCAGGATGGTCGAGGCTATGGTCAGCATATGGTCGTGGTCATCGACCACGAGGACATTCAGCGACCGCAGCAATGACATCCGGAGCCCCCACCGAAACAAGCGCTGATATTACGGGGTTATCCTTACTCGCGCAAGCGTTGCAGTTGTCGCGCTGATCTGCGTCAGGGTGTGTGGACGCCCACCAGAAGCGAGGGGTCCAGGTTGCGGTCGCGCCACTTCAGGCGCCAGCACAGGTGGGGGCCGGTGGCGCGGCCGGTCATGCCGACACGACCCAGGGGATCGCCGCGTCGGACGGTCTGGCCTGAAGCCACGCCCTGTTGCGACTGGTGCAGATAGGCGCTGATCAGCCCCTGTCCATGGTCGATCAGGGTCAGGCCGCCCTCGAAATGCATGTCGGGGCGGACGAAGATGACGCGGCCGTCGGCGGGGGCGCGGATCAGGGTTCCGGCGGGGGCGGCGAGGTCTATGCCGTAGTGGGGCCGGGCGGGCGTGCCGTTCAGGACCCGCTGCGCCCCCCATTGGCTGGAGATGCGGAAGGCCTCGAGCGGCCAGATGAAGCCGTCGCGGAAATCGTCGGCGTCCGCGCGGCTGGCGAAGGCTTCGGTCTTGAGGGCGACTTCCCGCTGGATGCGGGCCAAGAGGGCGGGGTCGCTGGGCTCGACGGTGGCGGGCGGCAGGCCGTCGATGCGGGTCGAGGGGAAGTCATGGGGTGCGATGTCGAGGAGCCGGCGGGTCGTGCGGTCGCCGGAGCGGGCCGCGATCTCGACCACAGCGGGGGCGTCGCGGTCGAAGCCGACGACGAAGAGGCCGTCGGCCGAGGCGGTGCATAGGGCCTCGCCGTCCACGAAGATCAGGGCGCGAGGCTCGGTGCGGCCCAGGGCGTAGCCGCCCTGACGCCAGGCGCCGTTCAGGATCAGGTCGAGTTGGCCTGGAACCGGCACATAGGCGCCCAGTCTGTGCGGGACGGCGAGGGCCGCGCCGACGCCCAGCAGAATGGCGCGGCGGCCGATCACCCGGCCTTCATCCCGGCGATGAACTCGGCCGGGCCGTAATAGGCTTCCTGCCGGGTCGGGCTCCAATAGCGCAGCGTCTCAAGCGGGATCGGCTGTTCGGTGACGGCGCAGCGGACGAAGCGTCCGGGTTTCAGAACGGCGAATTCGCCGTCGCCGTAATGAAGGGTCGCCTGTGCGGAAAGGGTTTTGTCCATGGGGGCCAGTTAACGATGATCGGCCGCTGAGGCCAAGGAGAGTTTCACGCCGTCGCCGGATTGGGACCGGCCCGGTCGGCCTTCTGATCGATCGCCGCCTGCTTGGCCTCGGGCGAGCCGGCGGCCGGCGGACGGGGGCGGCCGCCCAATCGGTCGGTGAACAGGAAGACGAAGGGATTCAGCGAGATCGACAGCAGGGCGGCGGCCAGGATCAGGTCGTGGGTCTCGCGGCTCATGGCCCCCAGGCTGACGCCGAGCGCGGCCAGGATGAAGGAGAATTCGCCGATCTGGGCCAGGGCCGCGGCGACGGTCAGGGCGGTCGGCCGGTCCAGTTTGAAGGTCTTGGTGATGACCAGGGCGGCGGCCGACTTGCCGATGATGATGATGCCCAGGACGCCGAGCACGGCCCAGGGCTGGCGCACCAGGATCATCGGGTCGAACAACATGCCGACCGAGACGAAGAAGAGGACGGCGAAGGCGTCGCGCAGGGGCAGGGACCGTTCGGCGGCGTTGTGGCCCAGGGGCGAGGCGTTCATCACCAGGCCGGCCAGGAAGGCGCCGAGGGCGAACGAGTGGAACAGATAATAGGCCAGCCAGGCGATGCCGAGGGCGATGGCCAGGACGCCCAGGGTGAAGAGTTCGCGCGACCGGGTGTGGGCGATGCGGACCAGCAGCCAGGGCACCAGTTTTCCGCCGACGACCAGCATGGCGACGACGAACAGGACGACCTTCAGCAGGGTCCAGCCGATGTTCAGGCCCAGGGCCGCCAGATCGGTCTGGGCGCCGGCGGGCAGGATGATCATCGGCAGCATGACCAGGGCGATGACGATGACCAGATCCTCGACGATCAGCCAGCCCACGGCGATACGGCCGATCTCGCCCTTGACCTGTTTGCGCTCTTCCAGGGCGCGCAGCAGGACCACGGTGGAGGCGACGGAGAGGGCGAAGCCCATCAGCAGGGCCTCGACGTCGCCGAGCTGAAGCACGAAACGGCCGAGGGCCCAGCCGAGGACCGTTGCGACGCCGATCTGGACCAGGGCGCCGGGGATGGCCACCTTGCGGACCTGCATCAGATCCTTGGGCGAGAAGTGCAGCCCGACCCCGAACATCAGCAGGATGACGCCGATCTCGGCCAGCTGGGGCGCCAGTTCGGTGTCGGCGACGAAGCCGCCCGTATAGGGCCCGACGGCGACCCCGGCGACCAGATAGCCGACCAGGGGCGAGAGCTTCAGGCGATTGGCCAACATGCCGAACACGAAGGCGAGGACGAAGCCTCCGACCAGGGTGAGAATCAGGCTGTCGGCATGCGGCATCGAGGCTCCTGTCGCGGGCGAGGGTCTGGTTTGGGGGTAGGGTTCAGGTGGGGGGCGTCGGCGGGTCTGACAAGATGACGCAGTGTCGCGTCGGGCATGCGTCTTCGCCTTCGCCGCGTTCACGGCGAAGTTGGGGAGGGCGTGGGACGCCGGGTCTGCACCCGGGGTTTGGAGTTTTAAGTACCGTTTCGGCGCAGTCGTCGTCCCACGCGGTCGTTTTCCACACGCGCTCCGGCTGGCGGCCCTATTCTTCGAGCCTTGCCGGATCGGCGGGCCGCCTTGCGACGGCTTCGCCGGGGCGGACATGCCGATGACAATCGACAGCGGTCCGCTTTCCTAAGCGTGCGGCGAGCAGGAGACGGCATCCATCGCCGCCCCTAAGGACCCCGGCGGTCTCCATCCCGCCGGCTTCATCGCTCGACCACAGCCCCGCCGCCGTCAGGGCGTTGGATCCGACGCCCTCCCCATCGGCGGGGATGAGAGGATTATGCGGGAGGTTTGAGGGGTGATTAGAAGAGGGGGGTGAGATTCTGTTAGGGCGTTGAAATCGTTGAGGGGGAGGCAGCGTCATTGTGCGCGCTAGCTCACCTCTCCGCGCGCGAAGGCGCGGGGGGAGGACAGGTCGCGCTTGCGACCAGGCGGGGGCGACTCCGGCGGTGGGGATGACCCTTGCCCGCTTCAGACACCGAGTCGCCCCCACCTGGCGCTCGCTGACGCTCCCGCCGGTCCTCCCCGTTCGCCTACGCGAACGGGGAGGTGAGCGCGGCGGTCACAGACCTTCCCCCGCTTGCGGGGGAAGTGTCAGCTCGTCGAGCGAAGCGAGACGGCTGACGATGGGGGAAGTCTTACTTCCGGCGACACTTCCCTCTCCGACCCTGGTCCGCTGCGCGGACGCCGGGCCACCTCTCCCGCAAGCGGGAGAGGGTCTGAAGAGCGGCCTAGAACCAGCCGCTGCGGCGCCAGCGGTCGTCGCCGCGGTAGCGGTCGTCGGGGATGTAGCGGCCGTCGCGGTCGTACCAGCCGTAGCCCTGCTGGTAGCGGTCGTAGCCGTCCAGGGCGTAGCCGTGGTCGTAGTACTGGCCGTCTTCAGCTTCCCACCAGTCGCGGGGATAGGGGGTGTACTGACATTCGTAATCGCGGCCGCGGCTGCCCCAGGACGGGGCGTAGCGGTCGCGGTAGCGGTTTTCGAAGCGTGGGCGGCATAGGTCGCGCGACCAGACGCGGTTGTCGTGGGCCTCGATATTGGCGCGGTCCTCGGCGTAGATGGCGTCGCGGACGCCGGCGAAACTGTTGCCGGTGACGACGGCCCGGCCCGAGACGGCGGCGACGCCGATCTGGCTGACGCGGACGCGGTTCTGATCGAAGACGAGCTCGCCGTTGTAGAGGACGGCGCCCTTGTCGCCCTTGCAGATCCGGCTGTTGGAGACCGAGACCGAGGCGCCCTCGACCGCCACGCCCTCGACATAGCCGCAGATCTTGGCGTTGCTGATGGCCACCTGGCCGTAGTCGCGGGCGGATCGGACGATGACGCCGATGGCGCGGGGGCCGAAATTGTTCGGCTGTTCCGAGCCGATCAGGGTGACCGAGGTCAGGGTGGACGGGGCGCCGGAGCCCGGCGTCAGATCGACGCCCGACTGGGCCCCGGTGATGGCCAGTTCGTACAGGGTGGCGGCGGCGCCGTCGGCGACGATGGCGGCCGAGACGGTGCGGGCGTCGATCAGAACGTCGCGCAGGTCCAGCAGGCCGCCGTCGGCGTAGATGGCGGCCTCGTCGCCGGCGTGGCGGAAGCCGACGCGGCTCATGACGATCTCGGCGTTATAGCCGACCACGCAGGCGGCGTCGCCGGCGCGGGGCGAGGCGAAGACCAGGTCGCGGACCTCGACCCGGACGCCGGGCGCAACGGTCAGGCAGGGCAGGCCGTCCGGGGCCACGAGCGTCGGGGTCGCCGCGTCCCAGCGGCGCGGATCGAAGCCGCTGTCGCCGATGATGGTCATCGGCTTGTCGATGTTCAGCCAGCCGACGCAGGCGCCGGCCTTGGCGCGGATGATCAGGGTGCCGCCGGGGCGCACGCGCTGGACCGCGCTTTCGATCGCGCCCGAGCCGGGATTGCCGCCGCAATCGACCAGGACGACTTCTTCCTGGTGCGGGGGACGGGGGAGGGGACGCCAGTCGGGACCGCGATAACGGCCATAGTCATAGCGGCGATGGGCGCGCGGGCGGCTGCGGGTCGGCGGGTCCAGCAGGACGCCGAAGTTCGGCCGGGTCTGGGCCTCGACCTTTGCGGCGACCTGGGCCTGAACCGGGTCGGGCAGGGCCGAAAGGGCTGAAAAAGCGAAGGCCGCGAGGAGCGAGACTTTCGCGAGCGAGCGGATGTTCATGCGACCAGACCCTCCCTGTTAACGGCGCTGTTGTTGGGCGCGGGACACCTGGGACAGCAGGGCCTGCAGACGCGAGGCCGAGGGGCCGAAGCCCGACAGCGCGGATTCGATGCGGAAGGCGACGGCGTCGGCCTTGTCCTGATCCGCCACCCCGGCGACGCCGAGGGCGAAATAGGTGGACATGGCGAACTTGGCCTCGGGGCTGCCCTGGCGGGCGGCCTCGCTGAACCATTTGAAAGAGCGGGCGTAGTCGGCGGGCAGGCCGATCCCCTCGGCGTACATGACCGCCAGGACCAGCTGGGCCTCGGACGAGCCATTGACGGCCGCGAGCTGAATGGCGCGGACCCGTTCGACCGGGGACAGCCGGCTTTCGGTCGCATGGCCGATCATGGCCTCGAAGGCCTCGATCTGTTGCCGGGACAGTTGTTCGGGGGCGGTGGCCGTCTCCTGGGTCACGCCGAGATAGCGCAGGGCGCGGCCGACATGGACGAAGGGCAGTTCGCCCTGAAGGCGCGACAGGGCGTATTCATAGGCGTCGCCGCGCGGGCGGCTTTCGTCCGAGAAGGGCACGCCCGAGGCCGGGGCCTCCAGCGGGTAGAATTCGAACGGGGGCGTCCACTGGCGGGCCTTGGCCTCGACGAAGCCGGCGTATTGGGCGCGGCCGGGCGAGGAGCGTTCGAAGTCCTTCATCAGCACATAGGCGCCGACGTCGCCGGTCTGAACCGCGAGATAGTTGTAGAGGTAAGCATCGACGTCGTTGCGCTGGAACAGGTTTACCGCCGCCCAGTAGCCGCCGCGCGAGCGGGGCTGGCTGAGGCCCTTGCCGTCGGGCTTGCGGCCGAGCGCCTCGCGCGCCTCGCGATTGTCCGCAGGCTCTCCGAACGGGCCGTAGAGGCCGTCGTGCAGCCGGGCCAGGGTGCGGTAGCCCTCGGCGTCCTGGGTGGAGAGGATGTAGATGACCCGGTCGCGCACCGCCTCCTGCTCCTCGCGGCTCATGCGCGACAGCTGGCGGTCCAGCACCTGATAGGCGCGGTGGCGTTCGAAGGCGCGGCAGTCGTCGTATTTCGACAGGGGGCGCAGGCCGCCGCCGAACACGCCGCCCTTGCGATCGACGCCGTTGATCGGGGCGTAGCCCTCGTCGTTAGCCAGGGCCATGGCGTACCAGACCGAGCTTTCGATCGGGTCCTCGATATTCTTGTCGGTGGCGCGGACGGCGGCGTAGCGCGACCCCAGCTCGAGCTGGGCGAAGACGTCGCCGCGGAAGGCGGCGCGGCGCAGGTGGCGCAGACCGGCCTCCTGGGCGTTGAACTCGGACCCCGTGACCGAGGCCGGGCGAGGGCAGGACAGGGCGGCCTCGTTCTGGCCGCCGCGCCGCCAGAAGGCGGGGGCGCCGTCGCCGCAGCTGGCCAGCAGCAGGACGGCGATCAGCAGGACCAGAACCGCCACGGCTCCGCCGGCCAGGGGCATGCGATGCCGCTGGAGCCGGGACGGACCGCGATCCGCGTTGTCGTACTCCCCCATACTGTCCTGTCGCTCCCGCAAACCCACTTATCGACGTGACGCAGGGCGGCGCGCAGGCGCCGACAGGTCAGACCGTCAAACATGGTTAACGATGTTTTGCGACAAAGCGGCGCCACAGCAAGCGACATTTTTCGGGTGTTCGAACCTTGTTGTGCGATTTCCGATATTTAAGAAATTGAGCTTTCTGCGCGGAGGCTCGCTTCCGGGGGCGCCGCCGCCTATATCGGCTGCGAATCGAAGGAGCCGCCCATGTCCTATGTCGCCCGCGACGACCGCCCCGCCGACAAGGCGGATCTCTATGTCGAGCTCGAGGCCGAGATTCTGGCCGTTCTGGACGGGGAGCCGAATCTGACGGCGCGGATGGCGACGGTGGCCTCGATGCTGGCCGACGCCTTCGACGACTTCTTCTGGACGGGGTTTTACGTCGTGGCGCCGGACAAGACCGATGAACTGGTGGTCGGGCCGTATCAGGGGACGCTGGGATGCCTGCGGATCGCCTTCGGGCGCGGGGTGTGCGGGACGGCGGCGGCGACGCGCCAGACCCAGCTGGTCGAGGACGTCCACGCCTTCTCCGGCCATATCGCCTGCGACAGCCGCTCGGCCAGCGAGATCGTCGTGCCGGTGCTGGACGCGGCGGGCGACCTGATCGCCGTGTTCGACGTGGATGCGACGACGCCGGCCGCCTTTGACGCCGTGGACCAGGTCGGGCTGGAGCGGCTGATGGCCAAGGTCTTCGCCGCCGGTTGAGCTGAAGGACGGGGGAAGGGATGGAGGACGAGATGACGCAACGGGTGATGGTGATTACCGGCGGGCACGGGGTGCTGGGCCGGGCCGTTCTGGAGGCTGCGCGGGCGGCGGGGCTGGCGGTCGCGGTCATCGACCATGCCGAGGGTCATCCGGTCCCGGCCGGGGTGCTGGAGATCGGCGGGGTCGACCTGACCGACGCGGCTCAGGCCGAGGGGGCCGTGGCCTCTGTCATCAGCCGGTTCGGGCGGCTGGACGTACTGGCCAATATCGCCGGCGGCTTCGTGTGGCAGACGACGGAGGATGCGGCGCCGGCCTGGGACCGGATGCAGGCGCTGAACCTGACCACCGCCCTGAACGCCAGCCGCGCGGCCCTGCCTTATCTGAAGGCGGCGGCCGACGGGCGGATCGTCAATGTCGGCTCGGCCGCGGCGCTGAAGCCCGGGGCGGGCATGGGGGCCTATGGGGCGGCCAAGCTGGGCGTGCACGCCCTGACCCAGGCCCTGGCGGAGGAGCTGAAGACGACGGCGGTGACGGTCAACGCCGTCCTGCCCTCGATCATCGACACCCCGGCCAACCGCAAGGACATGCCGGACGCCGATCCGGCGACCTGGGTCGCGCCGGCCGATCTGGCGGCGGTGATCCTGTTCCTGGCCTCGCCCGAGAGCCGGGCCATGACCGGGGCGCTGGTCCCTGTGACCGGGCGGGTCTGATGCGGGGCGAACTGGTCCGCAGCGTGCTGTATCTGCCGGCGTCGAACGCGCGGGCGGTGGAGAAGGCGCGGACCCTGGACTGCGACGTGGCGATCCTGGACCTGGAGGACGCGGTGGCGCCTGAGGCCAAGGTTGAGGCGCGGGCGGCGGCGGTGGCGGCGGTGAAGGCGGGGGGCTTCGGGCCGAGGCTGGGCGTGCGGATCAACGCCCTGGACACCGAATGGGGCGCGGATGATCTGGACGCCTTGGCGGACGCGGGCGCCGGCCTGATCGTCGCGCCCAAGGTGGAGACGGTGGAGACGGTCCATGCGATCTCGGCTCGTGCGCCGGGGGCGGCCTTGTGGGCCATGATCGAGACGCCGCGTGGGCTGATCGCGCTGAACGATATTGCGGGCGCGGGCGGGCGGCTGGACGGGCTGATGCTGGGGGTCAACGATCTGGCCAAGGCCCTGGGGACCGGTGCATCACCGGATCGCGAGCCGTTCAAGCCGTGGCTGGCGGCCGTGGTCGTCGCGGCGCGGGCGCACGGGCTGGTGGCGATCGACGGGGTGTTCAACCGGATCGAGGACGGGGACGGACTGACGGCCGAGGCGGCGCAGGGGCGGCTGTACGGGTTCGACGGCAAGAGCCTGATCCATCCGTCGCAGATCGCCGCCGCCAACGCCGCCTTCTCTCCGTCGGAGGCGGAGGTCGAAGCGGCCCGCGCCGTGGTCGAAGCCTTCGCCGCGCCTGAAGCCGAGGGGCGGGGCGCGATCCGGGTGGGGGGCGCCATGGTGGAGCGGCTGCATCTGGTGCAGGCCGAGGCCTTGCTGGCGCGCCACAAAGCCGCGAGCCGATGACGGCGACGACCGTCCACAGATGCTGATCCGATTAAGTATCTTGCCGGGTTGCGGGACTCGCGCTGGAGGCGAATGAAGGGGTCTGTTTCTGATCGGACGTCGATATGGACGACCTTGACATCATCCCGGACCTGGATCCCGCCGGCCGAACCTACCGGCGATTCATCGGCTGGGGCGGGGCGGCGATCTTCTCGTTGCTGGTCTGGGCGGCGGTGTTCCGGCTGATCGGCGACGGACTGGAGCGGCAGAGCGCGTGCCGCTCCGACAGCGCGGCGACGCTCTCGCGCTCGGTCCAATGTCCGTAGGGCGACGAAGCTCAGTTTCCTATTGCCGCCGGACACTGTAGGAAGCCCGCCCTTCAAGGAGCCGGGTCATGACCACGCCACAGCCGCTGACGATCGGCATCGACTTCGGCACGACCAATTCGGTGGTCGCGGTGGCGGACCCGACGACGGGCGCCGTCCTGGTGCAGTTTGCAGTGGAGGGGGGCGAAAGCTCGACCTTCCGCTCGGCCCTGAGCTTCCAGTTCCACGCCGCTGAGGGCGCGGGGCGGCCCGAGCGGGTGGTCGAGGCCGGGCCCTGGGCCATCGAGGCCTATGTCGACGATCCGCACGACACCCGTTTCATCCAGTCGTTCAAGACCTTCGCCGCCAGCGCCGCCTTCACCGAGACCCGTATCCACGACCGGCGCTATACGTTCGAGGACCTGCTGGCGGCCTTCCTGCTGAAGCTGCGCCACCATGCGGGGGCGGCCATGGCCGATCTTCCGCCGCGCGTCATCGTGGGCCGGCCTGTGACATTCGCCGGCGGCCGGCCGGACGAGGCCTTGGCGCTGGAGCGGTATGAGACCGCCTTCAAGCGGCTGGGCTTCGAGGATGTGCGCTACGCCTATGAGCCGGTGGGCGCCGCCTTCTATTTCGCGCGGACCCTGAAACAGGATGCGACGGTGCTGGTCGCCGACTTCGGCGGGGGCACCAGCGACTTTTCGATCATCCGCTTCGAACGGACGCCCGACGGGCTGAAGTCCACGCCCCTGGCGCGGTCGGGGGTCGGGGTGGCGGGCGACGCCTTCGACTATCGGATCATCGACAATCTGGTGTCGCCGGAACTGGGCAAGGGCAGTTTCTACGCCAGTGTGGGCAAGACCCTGCCGGTGCCGCAGCGCTATTATTCCGCCTTCGCCCGCTGGGATCAGCTGGCCCTGCTGCGGGCGTCGCGCGACATGCGCGACATCCGGGGCCTGGCCACGACCTCGCTGGAGCCCGAGAAGATCGACCGGCTGATCGAGGTGCTGGACGACAATCACGGCCACGCCCTGTACCGCGCGGTCTCGACGCTGAAACAGGATCTGTCGGCGGCCGAGGCGGCGGACTTCTCGTTCGTGGCCGGCGATGTTCGGATCGAAAAGCCGGTCACGCGCGCCGAGTTCGAGGCCTGGATCGCGCCCGAGCTGACCGCCATTGAGACGGCGCTGGACGAGGCGCTGGAAGAGGCGATGCGCGTCTCGGGCCTGGCGCCGGAGGGGATCGACCGGGTCTTCCTGACGGGCGGCACCTCGTTGACCCCCGCCGTGCGGACGATGTTCCATCGCCGGTTCGGAACGGAGCGGATCGAGACCGGCGGCGAGTTCGAATCCATCGCCGCCGGCCTGGCTCTGATCGGTCTTCAGCCCGACGTGGAGCGGTGGACGCAAGGGGCGTAAGCCGGCTGACACGCCGGATATGAGCTTTCGTCATTCCGGGCGGAGCGCAGCGGAGACCCGGAACCCAGCGGCGCGCGAGAGCGCGAACCTGTCGCGGCCTTGATCTTCAGGCAGTGTGCGGCGGATAGATTTCGCCTTCGGCGCCGCTGGGTTCCGGGTCTACGGGCCAAGCGGCCCTTCGCCCGGAATGACGAAAGGGAAGCGGACCGGGCTTAGAGCGAAACCTGTCGCCGTTCGGCCTGGCCCTGATCGCCGCCGGAGGACCAGCGGCCTAGTTCAGTCTGCGCGCCGCGCGTCTTGCGCCAGGCGGTCCGCGTCACGGTCCATTTCGTTGGCCTTGGCGGGCAGGCTGGCGGCGACGGCCCGGAGTTCGGCGTCGGTGACGCGGTTGCCGCGTGCGCGGTTCTCGGCGATCTGGCGGGCGCGGTAGGCGGGGTCGCGGAGGCGGACGGCTTCGGTCCGCAGTTCCTGCGCACTCTTGCGCATCTGTTCGGCGCCGAGGGCCATCTGGCGGCGGGCGTCCACGCGGTCGCTGGCGGCCTGGAGCCGAGCCTGTTCACCCAGCCGCCGCGCTTTTTCAGCTTCGACGCGGGCCTGGGCGGCGTGAGCGCGGGCGACCTCGGCCCGGGCGCGGCCTTGGTCGGCGATGCGGCGGGCTTGGTCAGCGTGAGCGCGGCCTTGGTCGGCGATACGACGGGCCAGGTCGGCTTCGGCGCGGGCCTGATCGGCTTCGGTACGGGCCTGCTCTGCTTCGGCGCGTTCCGCTTCCGGCGAGGGGTCGCCGCTGTAGGTGTAGGTATAGCTTGAGCGAGAGACCGGCGGCGCAGGCGGAGCCGGAGGCGCGGGCGGCGCCGGCGGGACGACCATCGACGGCGGGGCGGGCGGCGCAGGCGGGGCCGGGGGCACGGGCGCTTCGGGCGGGCTGGCGCAGTCCTGACGGCTCAGCTCCAGGGCGGCCAGCGGCGTGGCGACGGCGGCGAGGGCGGCGACGGTCAGGGCGACGGTCAGCGGGCGACGGCGGGACGGCGTGTTCGACATGATGCAGGCGATCCTTGTCTTCAGGGTGCGGGCGTCGGCGGCCATGGGGCTGGCGGCGCAGGGAATGGAGCGGGGGACGGGATGCGCGGCCAGGCGGACCAGGGCGCGGGCGTAGACCTGACGGTCCACGGTGGTCAGGGCGTCGGCGTCGGCGGCCTCTTCGGTGCGGGCGACCAGGTCGAGGTGCAGGGCCCAGACCAGGGGGTTGAACCAGAACAGGGCCAGGCTGAGCCGCGACAGAACCAGGAAGACCCAGTCCTTGCGCCGCAGATGGGCCAGTTCGTGGGCGAGGATGGCGGGGGCGGCCTGGCGTTCGGCGAGACTGGCCGGATCGACCAGGATGACGCCGGGCGCGGCGCCCCAGCTGAGCGGACCCGACAGCCGGTCATTGGCGATCAGGCGCGGCGGTTGGCCGGTGGTCTGGGTGTCCAGCGCGGTGCGCCAGGCGGGGCATTTGACGGCGCGGCCTTCGTGGGTCCAGCGCTCCAGGGTGTGGAGGCCCAAGAGCAGCCGGCCGGCCACCGCAGCGACGCCGATCAGCCAGATCAGGCCGACGATCAGCGCGGGCGTGGGCCAGGGCAGGGCGCCGGAGATCTCGACCCCGGCGACGGGGCCGACCTCGCCCTGCCACATGGGCATGGGTTGTGGCGTCAGGAGGGGGTCGGCGGCGGGCAGCAGGGCCAGTTCCAGCGACGGCAGGACCGCCATGATCACCGGCAAAGCCAACAGCAGACAGGTCACGCCGCGCAGGATATCGACCCGGTCGACCGGCCGTTGGGCCAGCAGGCGCGAACAGGCCAGGCCGGCGCCGGCGATCAGGCTGGACTTGACCAGCAGCGAAAGGAGAAGGGCCCAGGTCACGACTTGCGCTCCACGGATTCGTCGATGATGCGTTCGAGGGCGGCGGCCTCTTGCGGCGTCAGCTTCTGGCCCAGGCCCAGCAGGGCGGTGGCGGCGCTGGCGGCCGAGCCGGCGAAGAAGGTGTCGATCATCCGTTGCAGGGCGCCGGCGGCGACGGCCTCGGTGCGCTGGACCGGGCTGTAGACATAGCCGTCGGGGCCAGGGGCGCGTTCGATCAGACCCTTGGCCTCGAGCCGCGACAGCAGGGTGCGGACGGCGGAGTCGCTGATCGGGTCAGCCAGGGCGTTGCGGACGGCGGCGGCGGCGGCGGTCTCGAGCCGACACAGGGTCTCGAAGATCTCGCGTTCGCGGCGGGGCAGGGATTCGATCATGAGGCTGTTCCCGTGGCTGTTGACGCTACGTTTGTAGCGCTACATGTGTAGCGGATTGGGGCGGGAATGAGGCGGGCGGATGAACTCGCGGTAGGGTGGGGGCGCTCTCACCTCCCCGTCGGCGATGGCCGGCGGGGAGGACAGGCGGGAGCGTCAGCGAACGCCAGGTGGGGGCGAGACGGTGTGTGAAGCCGGCGTGGTAATCATCACCGTCGGAGTCGCCCCCTCCTGGTCGCAAGCGCGACCTGTCCTCCCCGCGCGCCTTCGCGCGCGGGGAGGTGAAGGCTAGAGCGACACCTCGCGGCCCTCGGCGGCGCTGCGTAGTCCCGCGTCGAGGATGCGCATGACGGTCAGGGCCTGGGCGGCGGGGACGGGCGGCGGGCCCTTGCCCTGGATGGCGTCGCGGACGGCGGCGTAGAAGGCGGGGTAGTCGCCGCGTTCGGGGGGCGGTGTGGTGCGGAGGGTTTGGCCGTCGATCTGTTGGGTCAGGACGCCGGGCGAGGGGTCCAGGCCCCAGTCGGCGTCGCCGGGGCGCAGGCCGGCTTTGGACTGGCTCTCCTGGGCGTCGAGGCCGTGTTTGATGAAGCTGCCGCCCGTGCCGTGGACGACGTAGCGGAGCGAAGCCTCGGCGGCGAGGTGGCTCATGTTCAGGATGACGCGCAGCCGGTCGTAGCGCAGCAGGACGTGGGCGTAGTCGATGGCGGTCGCGCCGTGACGCTGGGCCTGGAGGTCGGCGTAGACGCCCAGGGGCGGGCCGAACAGCTGCACCGCCTGGTCGATCAGGTGCGGGCCCAGGTCAGCCCAGACGCCGCCGTCGCGCTGGTCCTTCCAGCGGTCGGTCACGGTCGGGCGGAAGCGGTCGTAGTGGCTTTCGAATACGGCGATGTCGCCCAGTTCACCTTCGGCGATCAGGCGGCGCAGGGTCAGGAAGTCGGCGTCCCAGCGGCGATTCTGGAAGACGCTGAAGACGCCAGGCGACGCGGCCGCCACGGCGGCGACGGCTTGCGCGTCGGCCAGGGTGGCGGCGAAGGGCTTGTCCACCACCACCGATTTGCCGGCCTGAAGCGCGGCGATCGACTGTTCGGCGTGCAGGGCGTCGGGGGTGGCGACGACGATCAGGCCGATGTCGTCGCGGGCGAGCGCAGCGTCCAGGTCGGGCAGGACTGCGACCTCGGGCATGTCGGCGTGGACCGCTTCAGGGCGCGACGAGACGACGGCGGTCAAGGTCAGGCCGGGGGTGGCGGTGATCAGGGGGGCGTGGAAGGTCTGGCCCGCCAGGCCGTAGCCGACGACGGCGACGCCGATGGGTGCGTTTGAGGTCATGCCCCGATCAATAGCGGTCCGGGCGCGGGCCATCCAGCACATAGGGCACCACGCCGCGCTCGTTCTCGGGGACGTGAAGGGGGCGGTCCAGGGGCGGGAAGGCGCGCTGGGTGCAGTCGGTGCGCTCGCAGATGCGGCAGCTGACGCCGATCCGGGCGGCGGGGCCGTTCAGGTCCAGACCGGCGGCGTAGACCAGGGATCCGGCGTGTTCGACCTCGCAGCCCAGGGACAGGGCGTAGCGACGGTCGTTGGCCAGGTAGGAGCCGCTGGGCTTGGACACGGAGCGTGCAATGGAGATGTAGCGCGAGCCGTCGGGCATCTCGGCCAGCTGCACCCCGATCCGGTCGGGCGTGGCGAAGGCTTCGTGGACGTTCCACAGGGGGCAGGCGCCGCCGAAGCGGGCGAACTGGAAGCGGGTGGCGCTGTGGCGTTTGGTGATGTTGCCGGCCATGTCGACGCGGGCGAAATAGAAGGGGACGCCGCGCCAGCCGGGCCGCTGCAGGGTCGAGAGCCGGTGGCAGACCTGTTCGAAACTGACCTGGAACCGGGTGCGCAAGCGGTCGATGTCGTGTTTCTCCGCCCGCGCCGCCTCGAGGAAGGCGCGGTAGGGCAGCAGAAGGGCGCCGGCGGCGTAGTTGGCCAGGCCGACGCGAGCCACGTCGCGCGCGGCTTGGGTGCGGAAGGCGGCCTGGTCCAGCTCGGTCTCGATCAGGTCGCGGAAAGACAGCAGGGCCAGTTGGTGGGCCAGCTGGAAGGACCGGGTGGCGCCGGGCTGCCAGGCGTCCAGGCTCAGGATCCGGCTGGCGGGATCGTAGCGGCGCAGGGCCTCTTGCCCCGCGACATAGACGGTGCGGACCCTGTGCCGGTCGGCCAGCAGGGTCTCCAGCGCCCGTTCGATCGGGCCGTCCTGAGGGATCTCGGCCGCCAGGGCCTCGGCCGCCGTGTCCAGACTGTCGACGTAGTTGTCGCGGTAGTGGAAGAAGTCGCGGACCTCCTCATAGGGCAGCAGGGCGACGCGGGCGCCCAGTTCGTCGCGGCCCAGGGTGTCGTCCAGCGCCTTCACCCGCTCGTCCAGCTGGCGGAAGGCCTGGTGCAGGGCCAGGAACTGATGGGCCAGACGCGGGGTGTTGGCGACGGCCTGTTTCAGCTCGGCCGCCGTCGGGGGCTCGGCCCCGCCGCTGACCGGGCCGGCGATGTCGGTGGTGGCCTCGCGCAGGTCGGCGATCAGGCGGGCGTCGCCCTCCAGATCGAACAGGCTGGCGTCGATGTGGAAGGCGCGGGTCAGGGCGATCAGGACGCGGGCGGTGGCCGGGCGCTGATTGGTCTCGATCTGCGACAGATAGGAGGGCGACAGGCCCAGCCGCTCGGCGCAGGCCTCCAGCGTCCAGCCGCGCGCCTCGCGCAGCTTGCGCAGCTTGGCGCCCAGAAAAAGCTTCTCAGCCATTCGCAAGTTTGCTGTTCATCGTCGCCGCCTTTGCAAGTCCGCGCAGTTCCGCACCTTTTGCAAAGTTGCGTTTGCCAATTTGCGATGAAGGCGCCACGCCTTTCGCAGGGAACACGAGGCCTAAACCGATCATGACTCAAGCCATCCTTGAAGAACTGGAGCGTCGTCGCGCCGCCGCCAAACTGGGCGGTGGAGAAAAGCGTATCGCCGCCCAGCACGCCAAGGGCAAGCTGACGGCGCGCGAACGCATCGACGTTCTGCTGGACGAGGGCTCCTTCGAGGAGACCGACATGTTCGTGGAACACCGCAGCCACGACTTCGGGATGGAGACGCAACGCATCCCCGGCGACGGGGTGGTGACGGGGCGGGGGACCATCGGCGGGCGGCTGGTCTATGTCTTCTCCAAGGATTTCACGGTGTTCGGCGGGAGCCTGTCGGGCGCCCATGCGGCCAAGATCGTCAAGCTGCAGAAGATGGCCCTGACGACCGGCGCGCCGATCATCGGCCTGTTCGACGCCGGCGGGGCGCGGATCCAGGAGGGGGTGGAGAGCCTGGCCGGTTACGCCGATATCTTCCTGCAGAACACGCTCGCCAGCGGCGTCATTCCCCAGATCAGCGTGATCATGGGGCCGTGCGCGGGGGGCGACGTCTATTCGCCCGCCATCACCGACTTCATCTTCATGGTGAAGGACACGAGCTATATGTACGTGACCGGCCCCGACGTGGTGAAGACCGTCACCAACGAGGTCGTCAGCCACGAAGACCTGGGCGGGGCGCGGGTGCATGCGGGCAAGTCGGGCGTGGCGGACGGGGCGTTCGAGAACGACCTGGAGGCCCTGTCGGAGGTGCGCCGCCTGATCGGCTTCCTGCCCCTGTCGAACCGCGAAAAGCCGCCGGTGCGCGAGAGCTATGACGAGCCCGAGCGGGACGAGCCGTCGCTGGACACCCTGATCCCGGCCAATCCGAACCAGCCCTATGACATGAAGGAGCTGATCCTGAAGGTGGTCGACGAGGCCGACTTCTTCGAGATCGGGGCCGACTTCGCCAAGAACATCATCTGCGGCTTCGGGCGGCTGGACGGCCAGACGGTCGGGATCGTCGCCAACCAGCCCCAGGTGCTGGCGGGCGTGCTGGACATCGATTCAAGCCGCAAGGCCGCGCGGTTCGTGCGCTTCTGCGACGCCTTCGACATTGCCCTGGTGACCCTGGTGGACGTGCCGGGCTTCATGCCGGGGACCAAGCAGGAGTATGGCGCCCTGATCAAACACGGGGCCAAACTGCTGTTCGCCTATGCCGAGGCGACCGTGCCGAAACTGACCCTGATCACGCGCAAGGCCTATGGCGGCGCCTATGATGTGATGAGTTCGAAACACCTGCGCGGCGACGTCAACTACGCCTGGCCCACCGCCGAGATCGCGGTCATGGGCGCCAAGGGGGCGGTCGAGATCATCTTCCGCAAGGAGGCTGGCGACCCGGCGGCCCTGGCGGCGCGCGAGGCGGAGTACAAGGACCGGTTCGCCAATCCCTTCGTGGCGGCGGGGCTGGGCTATATCGACGACGTTATCATGCCGCACGGGACGCGGCGGCGGCTGGTGAAGGCGCTGCGGACGCTGAAGAACAAGGTCCAGGAGAACCCCTGGAAGAAGCACGATAATATTCCGCTTTAGGTGATGAAACCCGGAGCCGTTTCAGTGCTGAGCCATATGTGCGTGATAGTAGGCCATCGCTTCATCGAAGCTGATGCCGTTTCGTTGGTGATGAACCAGCGGATGGTCGGCCTCGTGCAGTTTAATGAGTGGACGATGCCCATCGTCTTGCGGAACGACATCGCACATCAGCGCAGTCGTCTGGGGGTAGCCCGGTATTGCGTTCGCGAAATAGCCGAACATGACTCCAAGCTTCGACTGGTCGGCATCCTCGAACGTGTCCCAATAGCGGTCGACATTGGTTTTGCTGAGCGTGGACCAGGCGCCAAACTCCAAAGTTTGATCGCTGCCGATTATGGGCAGAGCAAGAACGCAGCGAACGTAGAAATCCACGTCTTTAAACCGACAGAAGTCACTCTGAAGAACCCAGTCTCCCGCGCGTTCCTCGGGTGTCGCCCAGTCATAAGGCGCGGGCGCATGGAAAGTGAGAGCGGCAAGACCGTCGTGGACCTTCCCGCACGTCGCACAAATAAAAGACGCCATTTCGCTGACCCGACCCGCCGCCAAACTACAGCCCGCCAAACTTACTGGCGTAATGCCGGTCTTGTCGCCTCCCGTTTCCGTCCGACGCCCTCGCTGCCCTCAAGGACCGCCTGAATGTTCTCCAAAATCCTCATCGCCAACCGGGGCGAGATCGCGGTTCGGATCATCAAGACCTGCCGCCGCATGGGCATCAAAACCGTGCAGGTCTATTCGGAGGCCGACGCCGGGTCGTTGGCGGTCGAGATGGCCGACGAGGCGGTGCTGATCGGGCCGGCGCCGGCGGCGCAGTCGTATCTGCTGGCGGACAAGATCGTCGAGGCGGTGCGCCAGACGGGGGCGCAGGCCGTGCATCCGGGCTTTGGCTTCCTGAGCGAGAACGCCGGGTTCGCGCGGCGGCTGAGGGACGAGGGGATCGCCTTCATCGGGCCGAACCCCGAGGCCATCGAGGCCATGGGCGACAAGATCAGCTCCAAGAAGCTGGCGGCCGAGGCGGGGGTCTCGACCGTGCCGGGGCATATGGGGCTGATCGAGACGCCGGAGGAGGCGGTCAAGATCGCCAACGAGATCGGCTATCCGATCATGATCAAGGCCAGCGCCGGCGGCGGCGGCAAGGGCATCCGCGTGGCCCATTCGGACGCCGACATGGCCGAGGGGTTTGCGGCGGTGAAGGCCGAGGCGCTGAACGCCTTCGGCGACGACCGGGTCTTCCTGGAGAAGTTCATCATCGACCCGCGCCACATCGAGATCCAGGTGCTGGGCGACAAGCACGGCCATGTGGTCCACCTGTTCGAGCGCGAATGTTCGATCCAGCGCCGCAATCAGAAGGTCATCGAGGAGGCGCCGTCGCCCCTGCTGGACGAGGCCACCCGCGCCGCCATGGGGGCGCAGGCCGTCGCCCTGGCCCAGGCGGTCAACTATGACAGCGCCGGCACGGTCGAGTTCGTGGCCGGTCAGGACAAGAGCTTCTTCTTCCTGGAGATGAACACCCGGCTGCAGGTCGAGCATCCGGTGACGGAGCTGATCACCGGGGTCGATCTGGTCGAACAGATGATCCGTTCGGCCTGGGGCGAGGCCCTGGCCTTCGAGCAGAAGGACCTGTCGATCAACGGCTGGGCCATCGAGAGCCGCATCTATGCCGAGGACCCGTATCGCGGCTTCCTGCCCTCCATCGGGCGCCTCGTCCGCTATGAACAGCCGGAAGAGGGCGATCAGGGGGATTATACTGTCAGGAACGATTCCGGCGTCCGCGAGGGCGACGAGATCAGCATGTTCTACGACCCGATGATCGCCAAACTGTGCGCCTGGGGCGAGACGCGCAAGGACGCGGTGACGGGCATGGCTCGGGCGCTGGAGGACACCCACCTGTCGGGCCTGGGGCATAATGTGCCCTTCCTGGCGGCGGTGATGGACCAGGAGCGGTTCAAGTCGGGGAACCTGTCGACCAGCTATATCAAGGACGAATTCCCGGACGGCTTCCACGGCCTGCGCCCGACGGTGGAGCAGGAGCGGATCCTGATCGCCTCGGCCCTGGCCATGCACGAGGTCATCGCCGAACAGGACGGCGACCCGTCGGACCGCACCGACTGGATCGTGATGATCGACAAGACCCCGCACGGGGTGGGCCTGTCCTATGACGAGGACGAGGAGATGATCCTGACCCTGACGGGCGGGGGCGACATCCGCCTGTCGGACATCGACTGGCGGCCCGGCCTGGCCCAGTTCAAGGCCGAGCTGGACGGCGAGGCCTTCACCGCCGAGGTCAAGCGCGTGGCCGACGGCTTCGATATCCGCCACCGGGCGGTGCGGGCGCGGGTGCGGGTGTTGAGGCCGCACGTCGCCGAACTGTATGCGCGCCTGCCGGAGAAGGCGGTGGCGGATACGTCGAAGCTGGTGCTGTCGCCGATGCCGGGGCTGGTGGTGTCGATCCCCGTCGTAGTGGGGCAGGAGGTCAAGACCGGCGAGACGGTGGCGATCATCGAGGCCATGAAGATGCAGAACATCCTGAAGGCCGAGCGCGACGGGGTGGTGAAGGCCGTGGGGGCCAAGGACGGGGATCCGGTGGCGGCGGATGACGTGCTGGTGGAGTTCGGGTGATGCGGCAGAGCCCCTCCGTCTCGCCGCTGCGCGTCGATCCACCTCCCCACTGCGTGGGGAGGAGACAGGGGGGCGATGCGTCTCCTCCCTGCGAAGCGGGGAGGGGGACCGCGAAGCGGTGGAGGGGCTCTTTACGCCGCACGGGCGGGGAGGGGCTCGCATGAGCTTTCCCACACCCACCCCCCTCGAATGGCGCGAGGCTGCGCAGAAGGCGTTGAAGGAGCGGCCGATCGAGTCGCTGATGTCGCTCGACGCGGACCAGCTGGTGACGCGGCCGCTGTATGCGGGGGCGAGCGGGGTGCAGGCGATCTTTGCGCCGCGTCCGTCGGACTCTGAAGGCCGGGCCTGGGACCTGCGGACCCTGGTGGAGGGGGACGACGCTGAGGCGGTGAATGACGCCGTGCTGACCGATCTGGAGAACGGCGCCGCCTCGGTGGTGCTGAAGGGGCGGGTGCTGGAAGATTCTGCGCCGTTGGGGCGGGCGCTGGAAGGCGTGGCGCTGGAGCTGGCGCCGGTCGCGCTGGATGCGGGGATCGACGGGCCGGATGCGGCCAACGCCCTGGCCGTCGTGGCCAAGGGCTCGCCGCGCGCCAAGCTGAGGTTCCACATGGACCCGGTCTCGGCCTTCGCCGAGGCCGGCGGGGCGCCGCGTTCGGTGGAAGAGCATCTGAGCCTGGCGGCCAATACGGCGGCGCGGCATGCGGGGGCCTATCCCGACGCGAGCTTCTTCATGGCCAGCGGGCGCGTGGCGCACGAGGCGGGCGGATCGGCGGCGCAGGAGCTGGCCTTTGCGGCCGCCAGCGTCGTGGCCCATGCGAAGGCGGCGGCGGACGCGGGGATGTCGTTCGAGGCGGCCTTGCGCGGCACGGTGGTCGGCCTGTCGGTCGATGCGGAATATTTCGACAGCCTGGCCAAACTCAGGGCCATGCGGCTGATCTGGGCTGGGGTGACGCGAGGGTTTGGCGTTGAGACGCCTGCCGTGATCGAGGCGCGGTCGTCGCGGCGGATGCTGTCGGCGCGCGACCCTTGGCCCAATCTGCTGCGGCTGACGGCGGCGGGGTTTGCGGGCGCCGTGGGTGGGGCGGATGTGGTGGTGCTGGACGGCTTCACCCGCGCCTCGGGCCGGTCCGACGCCTTCGCTCGGCGGCAGGCGAGGAACACACAGCTGGTGCTTATGGAGGAGGCCAATCTGGGCCGGGTCGACGATCCGGCGGCGGGGAGCTGGTACTTGGACGCGCGCACGCGGGATCTGGCCGAGGCCGGCTGGGCCGAGTTTCAGATGATCGAGGCCGAGGGCGGTCTGGTCGATGCCCTGAAGGGTTCGGTGATCCAGCCCCGCATCGCCCGCGCCCGGGCTCTGAGGGAGGCGGCATTGGCGAAGGGCGTGGCCCAGATCATCGGGGTGACGAAATATGTGGATGCGGACGTGCGGCCAGCGCCGGTCGAAGCGGGCGATGAGGCGGCTGCGGCGGTGGAGCGGGTGTGCGAACCCCTGAGCCCGATCCGCTTCGCCGCGGCCTTCGAGGAGGCGGCGCAATGAGTTTCCCCGATTTCAGCAAGATCGCCCTGGACCTGGCGCCGACCGGGCAGGGGCCGACGCGTGATCCGTGGCTGACGCCCGAGGGGCTGACGGTCGAGACCGCATACGGCCCCGAGGCGCTGGAGGGGCTGGATCACCAGGACGGGCTGCCGGGCTTCGCGCCCTTTGTGCGCGGGCCCTATCCGACCATGTATGCGGGCAATCCCTGGACCATCCGCCAGTACGCCGGCTTCTCGACCGCCGAGGAGTCGAACGCCTTCTATCGTCGCAATCTGGCGGCGGGGCAGAAGGGGCTGAGCATCGCCTTCGATCTGGCGACGCACCGGGGCTATGACAGCGATCACCCGCGGGTGAAGGGCGATGTCGGCATGGCCGGCGTGGCCATCGACAGCATCTATGACATGCGGACCCTGTTCGACGGGATCCCGCTGGACCAGATGTCGGTGTCGATGACGATGAACGGGGCGGTGCTGCCGATCCTGGCCCTCTATGTCGTCGCGGCGGAAGAACAGGGCGTGCCGCATGCGGCCCTGACCGGGACTATTCAGAACGATATTCTGAAGGAGTTCATGGTTCGCAACACCTACATCTATCCGCCCGAGCCCTCGATGCGGATCATCGCCGACATCTTCGCCTGGACGGCGCAGGAGACGCCGAAGTTCAACTCGATCTCGATCAGCGGCTATCACATGCAGGAGGCGGGGGCCTCGGCCGATATCGAGCTGGCCTATACGCTGGCGGACGGGATCGAATATCTGCGGGCGGGCGTCGCGGCGGGGATGCCGATCGACCGGTTCGCGCCGCGGCTGAGCTTCTTCTGGGCCATCGGCATGAACTATTTCATGGAGGTGGCCAAGATGCGGGCGGGCCGCCTGCTGTGGGCCGAGGCGGTGCGCAAGGAGGGCGGGGTCGATCCGAAATCGCTGTCCTTGCGCGCCCACTGCCAGACCTCCGGTTGGAGCCTGGCGGCGCAGGACGTGTTCAACAATGTGCCGCGCACCATGGTCGAGGCCATGGCGGCGGCGGGCGGGCAGACGCAGAGCCTGCACACCAATGCCCTGGACGAGGCCCTGGCCCTGCCGACCGACTTCTCGGCCCGGATCGCGCGCAACACCCAGATCCTGTTGCAGTCGGAGACGGGGCTGACGCGGGTCATCGATCCCTGGGGCGGCAGCTTCTATGTCGAGCGACTGACCCACGAACTGGCGGAGCGGGCGCGGGCCCATATGGCCGAGGTCGAGGCCCTGGGCGGCATGGCCAAGGCCATCGAGGCCGGGATTCCCAAGCTGAGGATCGAGGAGTCCGCCGCCAAGACCCAGGCCCGGATCGACACCGGCCAGCAGACGGTGGTGGGGGTGAACAAATATCTGAACCCCGTCGTCGACGATATTCCGATGCTGAAGGTCGATAATGCGGCGGTGCTGGCCGCCCAGATCGACAAGCTGAAACGGCTGCGGGCCGAGCGGGATCAGGCGGCGACCGATGCGGCGCTGGAAGCGCTGACGAACGGTGCGCGGGGGACCGCCAATCTGCTGGAGCTGGCGGTGCAGGCGGCGCGGGCCAAGGCGACGGTGGGTGAAATCTCCGACGCGCTGGAGGCCGCCTTCGGGCGCCATGTGGCGACGGTCCAGACCGTGTCGGGCGTCTATGCGAAGGAGGCGGGGTCTGACGCCCGCTTCGCCCGCGCCCGCGAGATGGTGGCCACCTTCGTCGAGAATGACGGCGGGCCGCCGCGCATCTTGATCGCCAAGCTTGGGCAGGACGGGCACGACCGGGGTCAGAAGGTGGTCGCCACCGGATACGGCGACCTGGGCTTCGACGTCACCGCCGGCGCCCTGTTCCAGACCCCGGCCGAGGCGGCGAAGGACGCGGTCGACAAGGGGGTCCATGCGGTGGGGGCTTCGTCCCTGGCGGCGGGGCATTTGACCCTGGTGCCGGAGCTGAAGGCCGAGCTGGCGCGGCTGGGGCGGCCGGACATCATGATCGTGGTCGGGGGGGTTATCCCGCCGTCGGACGTCCAGCCCCTGCTCGATATGGGGGCGGCCGCCGTCTATCTGCCCGGTTCGGCCATCGCCGACACGGCGGTGGACCTGATCGAGAAGCTGAACCAGCGGCTGGGTTACGCCCAGCCCGCGCCTAAGGAGACCGCATGATCGGCGCCCTGAACCATGTCGGGGTCGCGACCCCGTCCATCGCGGACTCGATCAAACTGTATCGGGACGTGCTGGGCGCGACAAAGATCGGCGAGCCGTTCGACCTGCCGGCGCAGGGGGTGAAGGTCTGTTTCATCGACACCCCGACGGCCCAGATCGAGCTGATCGAACCCTATGACGAGACCAGCCCCATCGTCGGCTTCCTGGCCAAGAACCCCAAGGGCGGCCAGCACCACGTCTGTTTCGAGGTCGCCGACATCCACGCCGCCATCGCCGAGATGCGGGCCAAGGGGGTGACGATCCTGGGCACGGGCGAGCCGCGCATCGGGGCGCACGGGACGCCGGTCGTCTTCCTGCATCCGCGCGACATGGGCGGGGTGCTGATCGAACTGATGGAGACGCCGAAGGGCGAGCACTGATCGCTGGAGCTTTTCGCCAGCTTCGCCGTTAAGTTTTGCGAACGGGAAAGACCTGACCATGATGCGCCGCCTGACCGCTTTCGTCGCCATCGCCGCCCTGACGGGGGTCTCCGCCTGTCAGCAGGCCGAGCCGGAGCAGCCGACCGCTCCGGTCGAGCCCCAGCCGGCGCCTGCGTCCACCGCTCCAGCTGTCGGCTACGCCTGCGAGAGCGGGGCGATGGTCGAGGCGCGGTATCCCGACACGGCGACGGCGCAGCTGGCCTACAAGGGGCAGACCTATGATCTGCGCTCGGTCCAGGCCGCGAGCGGCGCCCGCTATGTCGGCTCGGGCGTCGAATGGTGGACCGCGCCCCGCGACGGCCAGGAGAAGGCGACCCTGAGCCGGCTCGGCCCCAACGAAGAGGTCGGGGTGGCGGTGCTGGAGCAATGCGCGCGGCCGATGGCGACCGCCGTCGCACCAGTTCCGCAAACCTTGCCGGAAGAGACAATCACGCCGGCGCCGGGCGGCGTCCTGCCTGCGTCCACGCCGTGCAAGGGGCCGCAGCTGAAGCTGGCGGCCGAGGGCGGCGACGCCGGCGCGGGCAACCGGGTGCGCAACTTCAGCTTCCAGAACATCGGCGCCCAAGCGTGCAGCCTGACCGGCTATCCGGGCGTGACCCTGCTGGACGGGCAGGGACGGCCCCTGACCTCGATCCGGGCCGACCAGAGCCCCGGCAGCTATTTCCGCCAGGGTCAGGCGCCGACGCCGGTCGAACTGGCGCCCCGGTCCAAGGCCTATTTCGAGGTGGCGTGGAGCGTCGTGCCGGACGAGACGACGCAGAAGGCCTGTCCGAGCGCGGCGACCCTGCGCGTCACGGCGCCGAACGATACGGCGACAGTCAGCCTGGACTTCGCCTTTCAGCCCTGCAGCGGCAAGGTTCGTGTCAGTCCGATCCGGGCCGAGGCCGATCCTCAGATGGCGACCTAAGACGGGTGGAAACCCGCTCGAAATCGGCGTAGGTCGCGGCCCATGACCGAGAGCTTCTACGACCGCGTCGCCAGCGAACTGACCGAGATCGACGCCCAGGGCCTGACCAAGCCCGAACGCATCATCGCCTCGCGCCAGGGGCCTGTGATCCAGGTCGCCGGCCGCGACGTGCTGAACTTTTGCGCCAACAACTATCTGGGCCTGGCCGGCGATGAGCGGGTGACCCAAGCGGGGATCGCGGCGCAGCAGAAGTGGGGCGCGGGCACGGCCTCGGTTCGCTTCATCTGCGGCACCCTGGAGATCCACAAGGAACTGGAAGCCGCCATAGCCGGCTATCTGGGTTTCGAGGACGCCATCCTGTTCGCCGCCGCCTTCGACGCCAACGGCGGCCTGTTCGAACCCCTGCTGGGCGAGAACGACGCCATCCTGTCGGACAGCCTGAACCACGCCTCGATCATCGACGGGGTGCGGCTGTGCAAGGCCAAACGCTACCGGTTCGCCAACTCGGACATGGATGAGTTGGAAAGCCGTCTGAAGGAGGCTCGGGCCGCCGGCGCCCGCGACATCATCATCGCCACCGACGGCGCCTTCTCGATGGACGGCTATATCGCCAAACTGGACGAGATCCGGGTGCTGGCCGACAGGTACGACGCCCTGATCATGGTCGATGACTGCCACGCCACAGGCTTCCTGGGTCCGCAAGGCAAGGGCTCCTTCGCCCACCACGGGGTCGAGGTGGATTTCGTCACTGGCACCTTCGGCAAGGCCCTGGGCGGCGCCATGGGCGGCTTTATCTGCGCGAAGAAGTCGGTGGTCGAACTGCTGAAGCAGCGGGCGCGGCCCTATCTGTTCTCCAACGCCCTGGCGCCGGCGGTGTGCGGGTCTTCGCTGGAAGCGATCCGCATCGCCCAGGGGGCCGAGGGCGACGCGCTTCGCACCCGTCTGTCGGCCAACGCCCACCGCTATCGCAACGCCATGGCCGACGCCGGCTTCACCCTGCTGGACGGGGAACACCCGATTATCCCGGTCATGCTGGGCGACGCCAAACTGGCCCAGGACTTCGCAGCCCGCGCGCTGGAGCTGGGCGTCTATGTGATCGGGTTTAGCTTCCCGGTCGTGCCCCGCGGTCAGGCCCGTATCCGCACCCAGATGTCGGCGGCGCATTCGTTCGAGCAGATCGACCGGACGGTGGCGGCGTTTACGCAGGCCGGCCGGGAATTGGGCGTCATTTAGCCCTCTTCGCGCGCCATCGACGAAGAACAAGCGGTGAGGAGGCGTGGGGCCTCAGCCGCGGGCTTCGGAACAAAGCCGAGGCCATGATTTCAGGGAGTTGAGACTATGACCGACACGATGAAAGCCCTGGCCAAGACCGCACCGGGCATCGGTCTGGAACTGATCGACGCGCCGATCCCCGAGGCGGGGCCGGAAGATGTGCTGATCCGGGTGCACCGCACCGCTGTCTGCGGCACCGACATCCACATCTGGAACTGGGACGAGTGGTCCCAGAAGAACGTCCCGACCCCGATGATCACCGGCCACGAGTTCGCCGGCGAGATCGTCGCCGTCGGCAAGGATGTGGATCGCCCGCTGAAGATCGGCCAGCGCGTCTCGGCCGAGGGGCATGTCATCGACCTGAACTCCGAAGCCGCCCGCGCCGGCCATTTCCACCTGGACCCCAAGACGCGTGGCATCGGCGTCAACCGCCAGGGCGCCTTCGCCGAGTTTGTGGTGGCCCCGGCCTTCAACGTCATCGAACTGCCGGACGACGTGCCCTATGAGATCGGCTCGATCCTGGATCCGTTCGGCAATGCGGTGCACACGGCGCAGCAGTTCGACCTGCTGGGCGAGGACGTCCTGGTCACCGGCGCCGGCCCCATCGGCATGATGGCCGCCGCCGTGGCCCGCCACGCCGGCGCGCGCACCGTGGTCCTGACCGACATCAACGACTTCCGGCTGGAGCTGGCGCAGAAGGTGGCGCCGGGCGTGCGCACCGTGAACACGACCAAGGAAGACATCCACGACGTCATGAAGGAGCTGGGCCTGAAGGTCGGTTTCGACGTGGCGCTGGAGATGTCGGGTTCGCCCATCGCCTTCAAACAGTGCGTCGACACCCTGATCATGGGCGGCGGCATGGCCATGCTGGGCATCCCCGGCAAGCCGATGGAGACCGATTGGGGCGCGATTATCCTGAAGGCCCTGACGATCAAGGGCGTCTATGGCCGCGAGATGTTCACCACCTGGCGCAAGATGCTGGGCCTGCTGAAGGCCGGTCTGGACCTGCAGCCGCTGATCACCCACCGGCTGGACTATGCCGACTACCGCGAAGGCTTCGAGGCGATGAAGTCGGGGCAGTCGGGCAAGGTGGTGCTGAACTGGGATAAGGCGGCCTGAGCGAACTTCACCTCCCTGTTGGCGAAGGCCGACGGGGAGGACCGGTCGCGCAGCGACCAGGAGGGGGCGACTCCGACAGGGGTGATGACCGTGCCGACTTCTGACACCGAGTCGCCCCCTCCTGGCGCTCGCTGACGCGATCGCCTGTCCTCCCCGCGCGCCTTCGCGCGCGGGGAGGTGAGCCGAAGCCTCAGTTCGTCTTGCGGATCAGTTCGTCGGCCAGGGCGGCGGTCAGATAGCCGTCGGCGATGCGGCCGTTGGCCTGTTGCCAGCGGCGCAGGGCGGCGCGGGTGTTGGAGCCGATCACCCCGTCAATGCCCTGGGTATCATAGCCCAGACGCGTCAGGGCCGCCTGGGCGCCGATCCGCTGTTCGCGCGACATGGAGGCGTCGTTCGGCCAGGCCTTGGTCAGGCCCGGCTTGCCCATGATCCCGTCCGCCGTCAGGCCGATGGCCAGGGCGTAGGAGACCGAGTTGTTGTAGCGGCGGATCACATAATGGTTCGGCAGGGCCAGGAAGGCCGGGCCGTTCGCGCCCTGGGGCAGGAGGATGGTCGCGTCCTCGACCGCCTCGGCGCCGGTTGGCGTGCCGCCCTGGGCCAGGCGCACGCCCTTGGCCGCCCAATAGGTCCAGTTGTGCTTGGGCCCTTCGGCCTCGGCATAGTTGAAGTTGGCGGGCAGGATGACTTCGTAGCCCCAGCCCTGGCCGCGTTTCCAGCCAGCCTGGGCCAGCAGATTGGCGGCCGACGCCAGGGCGTCGGCGTCGTCGGCCCAGATATCGACCTTGCCGTCGCCGTCCTGATCGACGCCCAGGCGCAGATAGTTGTCGGGCATGAACTGGGTCTGGCCCATGGCGCCGGCCCAGCTGCCCTTCAGGCCCGCGCGTTCGCGGCGGCCGTCGACGACGATGTCCAGCGCGTCCTTCAACTGGGCCTCGGCCCAGTCGCGGCGGCGGCCGTCATAGGCCAGGGTCGCCAGCGAGCGGATAACGTCATAGTCGCCCTGGACCTGGCCGAAGGCGCTTTCCTGGGCCCAGACGCCGACCAGGATCTCGGACGGCACGCCGAATTTCTGAACCACCGGCCACGGCACGCGGTCGATCCGCTGTTTGGCCTGGGCGATTCGCGAGGCGGTGACGGCGTTCTGGATATAGGCGCCGGCTGGCTTGGAGAATTCGGGCTGGTTGCGGTCCAGCCGCACGACCGAGGGGTCGGGGGTCAGTCCCGCCAGTTCGCGTTCGTATTCAGCGCGGCGGGCGCCGCCCTTGCGCGCCAGGAAGGTCTGTTTCCAGCCCTCGAATCCTTGCTGGTCATAGGCGCTCAGCGGCGGCGCCTGGGGCGTCGGAGTCGGGACGACCACCGGCGGGGCGGGGGCGGGCTGCGGCGTCGGCAGGCTGACGGGCGGTTCCGGCAACATCGGCGCACAGGCGGCGACCGAGACGATCAGGAGCAGGCGATAGGAAAAGCGCATGAGATTCAGACTACAGTCCCTGAGCCATTAGGGGAAATGACATACGCGCGAATGCGACTTGCGGGTCATAAAGCGCCTGTGGGGCGAAAGCGGCGCCGCAAACTCCCCCGTTGACGTCGTTAACCCTCAATTTCATCGACGCGCTAACGCGCTGCGGCGTATTGGCGCAGGGTGCTCTGACGGCCTGATGGCGGAGTGGCGACGCAACGGGCGTGCAACCCCGGAAACCCTCCGTTCGACTCGGAGGTCAGGCCTCCATATTTTTGGTGCTATCGCGCTTCGCGCTACTTGAGCACATGGTTTTGGGTGCTACCGCGCTTCGCGCTGCTTGAGCACATGGTTTTGGGTGCTGCCGCCCTTCGGGCTACGTGAGCACGGGGCGGGGGAGCGCCCTTGTTGGTCAGGCGGGGATTGGCTTTTGTAGGGTTTCGGCCTGTAGCGGGTTGACCTTCTCCGGACCGCTCTCTATACGACCGCCTCCGCCGCGATCCGCCCGGATCAGCGGCTTTCTTATTGGCTTCTCTCAGGACGTCCGACCATGAAGGTCCGCAGCTCGCTCAAGTCCCTGAAGACCCGTCACCGCGACTGCAAGGTCGTGCGTCGCAAGGGCGTCGTCTTCGTCATCAACAAGACCGACCCGCGCTTCAAGGCGAAGCAAGGCTAAGCTGCGTTCGTTGCGCGCCGCTTCGGCGGCGTGCGCACGCAGGGTTTTGCTGACGATCCACAGGCTGCGGGCTTTGTCCGCGGCCTTTTTCGTGTTCGCGGTTGAGTCGCGCCTTGCGGCATGGTTAGCGTCCGCGCCTGATTTCTGGAGTATTCCCCCATGGCTGACGACGCCTCGTTCGACGGTGGTCCCGACGTTCTCACCGCGACGGCCCAGGGCCGGCTGCGCACCATCATCGAGCGCCTGGAGCGCCTCGAGGAAGACAAGCAGGCCGTCATGACCGACATGAAGGAGGTCTTCGCCGAGGCCAAGGGCGAGGGCTATGACGTCAAGATCCTGCGCAAGGTCATCCGCATCCGCAAGCAGGACAAGGCCAAACGCCAGGAAGAGGACGCCATCCTGGACCTCTATATGTCGGCCCTGGGCGAGATTTGAGGCTGACCCGGCTTGAAGCGCACCCCCTTCAAGCCAGGCGGCGGCCTTTCGCGCTCAGGCGGGCTGAAGGGCGGTAGCGGGTTCAACACGCGCTCAAGCAGCCCGAAGGGCGATGGCGCACCCAAGAAAGCTCCGCCGAGCCCGTTTGAGATCCAGCGCGAAGCGGCCAAGCGCGCCGCACTCAACGCATTGAAACGCGCCCGCCGCTCGGCAGAGAAGGCGGGCGTTTCTCTGTCCGAATGGGAGGGTGAGTTCCTCGATTCGGTCGGCGAGCGGGTCAAGACCCACGGCCGCGCCTTCGCCGACCCCGAAAAGGGCGCGCCCGGTCAGGCCCTGTCGGCCATGCAAGGCCGCAAGCTGAAGGAGATCACCGCCAAGGCGAAGGGCGAGGAGCCGAAGCGTTGGGGACGCAGCAAGACGTCTGGCTCGAATCGACCTCAGGATGACGGCAACACGACGGGGGAAGACTGATGTACGCTATCCTAGCCGGCTTTCGCCGCTTGGCGGATTTCAAAGGACGGGACAGGCGATCGCAGTTCTGGCCGTATGCCCTTACCGTTGTCGGACTGTCCTTCGTCGGGCTTTGGTTGGGTATGATCCCGACGATGACCGCCGTGTTTGAACAGGCGTCTGCGGCCGCAGCGACAAACCCCGAGGCAGCGACCGTTGTCAGCGGCCCGGGGCACTACTCGGTCGAAATCCACGATCCGACCTTCATGCCGGATATGGGCCCGTTTTTCCTGGTTCTGAGGATCGGCGTGGCAGCGGTTGTGATCCTCTTGGCCGCCGCCGTGACGCGCCGTCTGCATGACACCGGCCGGGCGGGCTATTGGGGTCTGCCGCCTGTGGTGTTCCTGACGATCGGCCTGACGGCGTTTCCCGCTGTGATGACCAGCGTCATGCAGGAGGATGCGCCGGACATAGGCCTGTTCATGCTGCTGGTTCTCAACAACGTCCTCTACATGGCCAGCCTGATCGGTCTCGTCATCCTGCTTGTGCTGGACGGTAAGAAGACGGTGAACCGCTACGGTCCTCCGCCGGCTGGATCTTAGCCCGCCTCTTTCAGCTGACCTTCCAGCCCCTGTTCGCGGACCTTGCGGTACAGGGTGGAGCGGCCGATGCCGAGGCGGCGGGCGATTTCGCTCATGTGGCCGGCGTAGACCTCGATGGCGTGCTGGATCAGGTCGCGTTCGATGTCTTCCAGGGTCCGCAGGTGGCCGCGGTCGTCCAGGATGCGGATCGGCTGTTCCGGCAGGGGCGGCAGGTCCGTGTAGGACGGGGCGGCGTTGGCCGGGGCTGCGGCGGCCGTGGCCGGCATCGGCGCCACGACGCCCGAGATGGACGGGAAATCATAGGGCTGCAGGAAGGGCGAGTCGGCCAGGACGATGGCGCGGAACACGGCGTTTTCGAGCTGGCGCACATTGCCGGGCCAGTCGAAGGCCTGGAGCATGGCCAGGGTCTCGGGCGCGCAGCCCATGATCCGCTTGCCTTCCTCGGCGTTGAACCGGGCGATGAAATGATCGACCAAGGCGGGGATGTCTTCCCGGCGGTCGCGCAGGGACGGGGCCTCGATCGGGAAGACGTTGAGGCGGTAGAACAGGTCCTCGCGGAAGGCGCCGTCCTTGACCTGTTGCGCGGGGTCGCGATTGGTGGCCGAGACGATACGGACGTCGATCTTGACCGGGCGTTTTCCGCCGACCGGGTCGATCTCGCTCTCCTGCAGGGCGCGCAGCAGCTTGACCTGGAGGTCCAGCGGCAGTTCGCCGATCTCGTCCAGGAACAGGGTGCCGCCGTCGGCCTCGCGGAACTTGCCCAGGGTCTTGTCGACGGCGCCGGTGAAGGCGCCCTTCTCGTGACCGAACAGGATGGATTCCGCCAGATTGGCGGGCAGGGCGCCGCAGTTGACGGCGACGAAGGGCTTGCCGGCCCGGTCGCTGGCGCCGTGCAGGGCGCGGGCGATGACCTCCTTGCCGACGCCGCTCTCGCCGGTGATCAGGACGGGAATGGAGGACTTGGCGGCGCGGGCGCCGAAGGCCTTGACCATCCGCATGGGGGCGCTGTCGCCGATGATGTCGTCGAAGCTGGCGCGGCCCTGGGCCCGTTTGGTCAGCCGGCCGACCTCGGCGGTCAGTTGGTCCAGCTTCAGGGCGTTGCGCACCCCGACCAGCAGGCGTTCCGGCCCGACCGGCTTGACGAAGAAGTCCTGGGCGCCGGCCTGCATGGCCTTGACCACGGTGTCGATGCCGCCGTTGGCCGTCAGGACGATGACCGGGGTGGTCAAGCCCGCGCTGCGCAACTCGGCCAGGCACTCCAGACCCGACATCTCGGGCATGACCATGTCCAGCAGGATCACGTCGGCCCCGCCGCCGCGCGTCATCCGGTCGATGGCCTCGCCGCCGCCGGCCGCATGGACCACGGCGTGACCGTCGCGTTCGAGCACAGCCTGCAACAGGCGGCGCTGGGTCGGATCGTCGTCGACGACCAGAACGGTCTTGGCCATGGGGCGTCCCTTGTCATCACCGAGGAGCCGCCCGTGGATCGGACTGGCCCGTTTCGGGACGATTTCTAGGGGGACGAGGTGAAAATCGGGTGAGAGGGCGTGGTGAGCGGGGGGTTAACGGGGCGTCGGCGGCGGGCAGCTGATCTTGGGCTGGGCCTGCAGTCTCTGACCGCCCACGACCAGATCCGGCAGGCGGGCGGGGGCGACGGCGAAGGTTTCTGCGAAAGCCTGCGCCAGTTCATCGGGCGATGGGGGCGCGCATGTGACGACGTAGCTCGCGCTTGGCGACCATTGCCCCTGGGCGTCCTGAGAGAAGGTCAGGATTGCGCTGGAGGTCGCCAGCAGGACCTCCATGCGGCCGTCGCCGTCCAGATCGAGACTGCGCAGACGGCAGGGTCTATCGCTGGCGCAGGCGTACATCAGGGCGTCCTGACGATCCAACTGGGCGGTGAAACTGGGCGGCGTCGTCTGGCCTGCGACCGGCTCGATCCGAATTTCCGCCACCCGTTCTTTCTTGTCCTGAACGGAATAGCGCGACCTTGTCTTACTGGCCTTTGCCAAGCGCGCCAGTTCGGCCGTCTTCGCATCCGGCGACCGCATCAGCCGATCCAGCGCCGCGAGCCCCGCCTTGCCGCTGTCGAACCGCAGGAATTCATAGTCGAAATCCTGAGGCTTAACCGCCCCGCGCTCCAGCCGGGCGACCTGGTCCGCGACAGACAGGCGCGCCGGGTCGGCCAGGGGGCTGAACAGGGCCAGGATGACCGCGACCGACAGGACGGCGGCGAGGATGTTGGTCGGCTCCAGCGGCTTCATCCAGGGGCCGGGGCGCAAGGCGGCGAACAGATAGCCCAGGCCATGGACCGCGCCGATCACAGCACAGGCCGTGGCGATGATCCGGTCCGGCGTCAGCCCGTGCTGGCCGATGCGCAGCGCCAGTCCCCAGAAGGCCAGGCCGATCAGGGGCGCGATCAGGGCCGAGGCGACCCGGACGCCGTAGCGCAGGACCACCGGGGGACGATGGTCGGGACGGCCGTCCTGATAGGCGGTGTTGATCAGCACGATCAGGGCCGCCGCCGCCGACAGGACCAGGGCCGTCGCGCTGCCCGTCTGCCACAGGCCGCCCAGACCGGTGAAAGGCAGGGCCGCGAGGAAGCCGCCGACCAACACGGTGATCACCAGCAGAAGCCAGGACAACAGCATCAGGGCCACGGTCCGTACGCCCCGGATCAGGCCGTCGCGCACATCGGTCAGATGCACGGCTGTGGCGAAGGCCAGGCCGGTCAGGGGCAGGGAGAACCAGCTCTCTTGCAGCAGGTCGCTGAGGAAGCTGAGCCCGATGATGTTGAACAGGGCCGCTCCCAGCAGAAGCAGCAGCCAGAAGGCGCCGGCGAAGCCGACGGACAGCACCCCCTGCACCCCTGCCATCCAGGCGGCGTCGAAATAGGCGGCGAAGGGCGCAACCAGCCGACGCTCACGGTCCGCCGGCACGACCAGATGATGGGCGATGAACAGGGCCGCCGCGGCGAAGACGAACAGGGGGAAGGTCGCCTCGCGGGCGCCGTCGGCCTGGCGGGCGATGTCGTGCCAGGCCAGCAGGGCCAGCGCCGCGCCTGCGATCAGGCTCCAGATCACATAGACCCACAGCCGCAGCTTGCCGACGCCGGACAGCAGGACGGCGGGCAGGAACAAGGCGGTCAGCAGGGCCGGGGCGAACAGGTCAGGGTGGCGTTGGGACCAGCTGGCGCTGTCGCCCTCGGTGGCGCGTAGCAGCAGGTACAGGACGATCCCCTGCAACAGACCGACGGCCAGCCGCACGATGGCGATCCGGCGACGGTCGCCGTCCGGCGTGGTTCCGCCCCAGCCCGTGCCGAGAATATTCGCCGCTTCGGTGGTCATGACGCGCCCCTTCGCCCGGCTCGGGGCCCGAGTGGGCGACCGACCTGGGCGCGCCATCTAACCGCAGCGGGGGCGTTCAGGGAAGCGCCGCCTCGACCCGGCAGGCCCGCGCCAGATAACAGCCGCGCGGGGCGAAATGGATGTGGACATGGTCCAGGGCCGGATGGTCGAACGCCTCGGCCAGCCGCGCGTCCAGATCGGCGCCGTCGATCACCAGCCCCTCCAGCATCATGTTGCGACGGTCATAGAGGCGCAGCGACAGCGGCCGCTTGGTCAGGGTCTCCGGCGCCGGGCCGGTGATCGGCGCCTGTTCCACCGCCGACTCGCGCACGAAAATCGGGCCGGAGGCGCGATAGGGCGAGGTCGGGTCGGTCAGATGGGCGTGATTGACCAGCACCAGCGCCTCTCCGGCGTCGGCGTCGCGGAGACTGACCCGGCAGGGGGCGCGGCCGGGGGCGTCGGCGACCCAGCGGCGTGCGCCGACGGCGGCTAAGTCTTTATCGGACATGGCGAAATAGGGCGTGAAGGGCGCCAGGGGCAGGGCTTCGATACGGTAGGTCATGCGGGATCTCCGGGTTGAGGTCCTCTGCTTGCGACGATCCGCGCGCGCCGTCTGGCGGCTTCCGGCCGTTGCATCGGCCTCGCCGCGCCCCCACAAAGGCGGCATGAACGCCCCCTTCAAGACGCCTGACATCGAAGCCCCGCTGTGGGACCTGACCGACCTCTATGGGTCTCGCGACGACGTCCGGATCGCCGCCGACCTGGCCAGGGCCCGCGCCCTGGTGGACGAGATGAACGGCCTGCAAGGCCGGCTGGCCGGGCAGGGGGGCGATCCGGCGTCCTTGGGCGCCGCGCTGGATCGGGCGATCAGCCTGTATGAACAGGCGTCGGACGTGCTGGGCGCCCTGGGCGCCTACGCCTTCCTGGCCGCCTCGACAGCGCGCGACGACGCGGGGGCTCAAGGGTTCGAGGCGGATGTGCGCGAGAAGATCACCGCCATCGCCACCCCGACCGTCTGGCTGACGCTGGAGATCAACCAGATCGACGACGCCGCCCTGGAGGCCGCCCTGACCGCCCATGCCGGCGCATCGCGCTGGCGGCCCTGGCTGCGGCGGGTGCGGGCGATGAAGCCGCACGAGCTGTCGAGCGAGCTTGAGACCTTCATCGCCGAACGCGGCCCGATCACGGCCCAATGGCCGCGTCTGTTCGACGAACAGCTGGCGGCCCTGCGCGCCAAGGCCGGGAGCGAAAGCCTGACCCTGGCCGAGGCCCTGAACCGGCTGTCGGACGCCAAGCCCGCGCGCCGCAAGGCCGCCGCCGAGGGCCTGTCGGAGGCCTTGGCCGCCCGCGCCCCGACCCTGGCCCTGGTGCTGAACACGGTCGCCGCCGACAAGGCGATGGAGGATCGCTGGCGCGGTTTCAAACGGCCCGCCGACGGCCGCCACCTGGGCAATGAGGTCGACGGCGAGGCGGTGGACGCCATGGCTGAAGCCGTCGCCGCCGCCTATCCGCAGCTGTCGCACCGCTATTATGCGCTGAAGGCCAAGGCCATGGGCAAGGCGCGGCTGGACCACTGGGACCGCAACGCCCCCATCGAGACCACCGCCCCGCGCGCCTTCACCTGGACCCAGGGGCGCGAGATCGTGTTGGACAGTTTCTCGGACCTGGGCGGCGACTTCGCCGAACGCGCCGCCGGCTTCTTCGACAAGCCGTGGATCGACGGCCGCGCCCGGCCGGGCAAGCAGTCGGGCGCCTATGCCCATCCGGTCACCGCCGACCGCCACCCCTATGTCTTCCTGAACTGGATGGGCGAGCGGCGCGACGTCCTGACCCTGGCCCACGAACTGGGCCACGGGGTGCACCAGACCCTGGCGGCGGACCAGGGCACGCTTCTGGCCGACACCCCCCTGACCCTGGCCGAGACCGCCTCCATCTTCGCCGAGGGGCTGACCTTCGACCGTCTGCTGGCGACGGCGCCGAAGCGCGAGCAGCGCGGCCTGCTGGCCGGGCGGATCGAGGACGGGCTGAACACCGTGGTGCGCCAGATCGCCTTCCACCGGTTCGAGACCCGTTTCCATGACGAGCGGCAGAAGGGCGAAGTGTCGCAGCAGCGGATCAACGAGCTGTGGCTTACCGAGATGGGGGCCTCGCTGGGACCGGCGGTGACGCTGAACCCCGGCTACGAGCACTGGTGGGCCTATGTCAGCCACTTCGTCCACTCGCCCTTCTACGTCTACGCCTATGCCTTCGGCGACCTGCTGGTGGCGGCGTTGATGGAGGCGCGGCGGGCCGATCCGATCGGCTTCACCCCCCTGTACCGCGACCTGCTGGCCGGGGGCGGGGCCAAGACCTACGTCGAGGCGCTGAAGCCCTTCGGCCTGAACCCGCGCGACCCGGCCTTCTGGAGCGTGGGCTGCAAGCGGCTGGAACGGCTGGTGGATCAGTTCGAAGCCCTGGGGTGAGGCTGGCGTCCGGCTGAAGCCGCGCTATAGTCGCGCCAACGACAAGACTGAGGGAGCTCTCATGGCCAAGGCCCAAAACCCCGCCACCGCCGAAGCCGACGCCGATGCGTCCGCCTATGTCCGGGGCGGAATGCAGATCAATGAACAGGCGGCGACCTTCAAACTGTTCATGGACCTGGCCAAGTGGGGCTCGCTGGCCGTGGCCTGTCTGCTGCTGTTCCTGACCCTGTGGTTCCATCCGGGCGGCAACCTGATGGCGGCCCTGGTCGGCACGGTGGCGCTGGGCGTCGTGGGCTTTGTCGCCCTGAAGCCCAAGGCCGACGCCGGTCACTGAAGCGGCGAAATAACGACGCGCTTTGACGGCGTCCTCGGAACCGGCCTAGTCTCGCGTCCCATAATAAGAACAAGGGGATTCGCTTGGCTGTCGCTATCGCCGTCACCCGTGAACGTCGCGAAGGCGAGACGCGCTGCGCCGTCACGCCCGAGACGGTCAAGAAGCTGATCGCCCTGGGCGCGACCGTGTCGGTCGAGGCCGGGACCGGCCTGGGTTCGTCCATTCCCGACGCGGACTATGTCGCGGCCGGCGCGGCGGTGAAGCCCGACACCCGTGCGGTGCTGGACGGCGCCGACATCGTGCTGAAGGTGCGCGGCCCCACGGCCCAGGAGACCAGCGCGCTCAAGCCCGGCGCCATCGTCATCTCCATGCTGGACGCCTGGCGCGACAAGGCGACGGTCGAGGCCCTGCGCGGCGCCAACGCCACCGCCTTCGCCATGGAGTTCGTGCCCCGCATCACCCGCGCCCAGGTCATGGACGTGCTGTCGTCCCAGGCCAATCTGGCCGGCTATCGGGCGGTGATCGAGGCGGCCTACGCCTATGGCAAGGGGTTCCCGATGATGATGACGGCGGCCGGCACGGTCGCCGCCGCCAAGTGTTTCGTCATGGGCGTCGGCGTCGCCGGGCTTCAGGCCATCGCCACGGCGCGGCGGCTGGGCGCCGTCGTCACCGCCACCGACGTCCGCCCCGCCACCAAGGAACAGGTCGAAAGCCTGGGCGCCAAATTCCTGGCCGTCGAGGACGAGGAGTTCAAGAACGCCCAGACCGCCGGCGGCTACGCCAAGCCCATGTCGCCCGAGTACCAGGCCAAACAGGCCGAGCTGACCGCCAGCCATGTGGTCAAGCAGGACATCGTCATAACCACCGCCCTGATCCCCGGCCGCGCCGCGCCGGTGCTGCTGACGGCGGCCCATGTGGCCTCGATGAAGCCGGGCTCGGTCATCGTCGATCTGGCGGTCGAGGCCGGCGGCAACGTCGAGGGCTCGAAGCTGAACGAGGTGGTGACCACGGCGAACGGCGTGACCATCGTCGGCTGGTCCAACCTGCCCGGCCGCATCGCCGCCGACGCCAGCGCCCTTTACGCCCGCAATCTGACGGCCTTCGTGGGGCTGATGATCAAGGACGGGGCTTTGGCCGTGGATCTGGAGGATGAGATCCTGAAGGCGGCCGTTGTGACGCACGGCGGGGCCGTGGTGCATGAGGGGGTAAGGGGATGAAACTCTCTCGATGGATTGGCGCGGGCGTTTGGATTTTGGCCGTCGCCATATTCGCACAAAGCTTCTGGGAGCGGTGGTCAGACTTCAGAAGCGAGCAGCCTGAAGCGTCCGTATGGATGTTTGCCGGGGACGAAGGCGCGCGATTGGGAATCGGCCTTGTCTTGGGGCTGGGGTTGATGCTGGTGCTTGCGGGCCAGGACGTTTTCAATCGGCTGTCGAAGCCTCATTTGCCCAAGATGCTCCCGTTTCTGGTCGCGGGTCTGTGTCTAGCCGTCGCGGCGACGGCAGTGCTGATCTGGGTCGGATCGACATGGGCGCCGCTCGCCGTCGCGGTCGCTATCGGGCTCGCGGTTTATGCGGCAAAGGCCGCAGGGCTAGAGCCCAAGCAGACGTCTGATAATCTCCCTCGTGTGGAAGGCTGAAAATGGAACACGTCGATCCCACCGTCTTCCGCCTGGCCATTTTCGTGCTGGCCATCTTCGTCGGCTATTATGTCGTCTGGAGCGTGACCCCAGCCCTGCACACGCCGCTGATGGCCGTGACCAATGCGGTGTCCAGCGTCATCATCGTCGGCGGCCTGATCGCGGCGGCGGCCGTGTCGGGCGACGTCACCGGACCCAGCGCCTGGATCGCCAAGGGCGCGGGCGTGCTGGCCGTGACCCTGGCCAGCGTCAACATCTTCGGCGGCTTCATGGTCACCCGGCGGATGCTGGCCATGTACAAGAAGAAAGAGCGGCCGGCTCCCAAGAGCGCCGCATGATCGATCCCGCGCAGATCGCCATAACCGGCTCCTGGATCGCCACCGGCCTGGGGTTCGGCCTGTGGCTGTACGGTTGGTTTGGGACCAAGGTTCCGATCAAGCGCCAGCGGCTGCACGACTGCGGCATCGCATTTGTCTTTTCGGCCATTCTGGTCCGGGTCGTGACCCAGGACCGGCCGTTGGGCGTCTTCGAATGGGCCCTGTTCTTCATCGGCCCCTTGTTCATCGCCGCCGCCCTGTGGCGGCTGGCGCGCACGTCTTGAGGGGAGGGGCGTGATGAACGCATCCTTGGCCGCACTGGCCTATCTGGTTTCGGGCGTCCTGTTCATCCTGTCGCTGCGCGGCCTGTCCAGCCCCGAGACCAGCCGTCAGGGCAACACCTTCGGCATGATCGGCATGGCCCTGGCCATCGGCGTGACCCTGCTGACCCTGGGAACCACCGGGGCGCTGGACAAGGTCACCCTGGCCCTGATCGCGGGCGGGGTCATCGTCGGCGGCGGGGCCGGAGCCCTGATCGCGCGGCGCGTGGCCATGACCGACATGCCGCAACTGGTCGCCGCCTTCCACAGCCTGGTCGGCATGGCCGCCTGCCTAGTCGCCATCGGCGCCGTCTATGCGCCCGAGGCCTTCGGAATCCTGTCCGAGGACAGGACGGGCATCAAGACCCTGTCGATCATTGAGCTGTCGCTCGGCGTCGCCATCGGGGCCATCACCTTCACCGGCTCGGTCATCGCCTTCGCCAAGCTGAACGGCAACATGAGCGGGTCGCCGATCATCCTGCCGGCGCGGCACCTGATCAATGTCGGCCTGGCCCTGGGCCTGGTCTTCCTGATCGGCATTCTGATCGGCACCGGCGGCGCGGCGACCTGGGCCTTCTGGGGCGTCTTCCTGATCGCCCTGGTGCTGGGCGCGACCCTGATCATCCCCATCGGCGGCGCCGACATGCCCGTGGTGGTGTCGATGCTGAACTCCTACTCCGGCTGGGCGGCGGCGGCGCTTGGCTTCACGCTGGAGAACATCGCCCTGATCATCACCGGCGCCCTGGTCGGGTCGTCGGGCGCCATCCTGAGCTACATCATGTGCAAGGGCATGAACCGCAGCTTCATCAGCGTCATCCTGGGCGGCTTCGGCGGCGCGGACGCCGCGGCCGGTCCGGCCGGCGCCAAGGAGACCCGGCCGGTCAAACAGGGCTCGGCCGAGGACGCCGCCTTCATCATGAAGAACGCCTCCAAGGTCATCATCGTGCCCGGCTACGGCATGGCCGTGGCCCAGGCCCAGCATGCGCTGCGCGAAATGGCCGACAAGCTGAAGGAGGAGGGGGTCGAGGTGAAATACGCCATCCACCCCGTCGCCGGCCGCATGCCCGGCCACATGAACGTCCTGCTGGCCGAGGCCAACGTCCCCTATGACGAGGTGTTCGAGCTGGAGGACATCAACGCCGAGTTCGCCACCGCCGACGTCGCCTTCGTCATCGGCGCCAACGACGTCACCAACCCCGCCGCCAAGACCGACCCCACCAGCGCCATCTACGGCATGCCGATCCTGGACGTCGAAAAGGCCGGGACGGTGCTGTTCATCAAGCGCGGTATGGGCTCGGGTTATGCGGGCGTCGAGAATGAGCTGTTCTTCCGCGACAACACCATGATGCTGTTCGCCGACGCCAAGAAGATGGTCGAGGGGATCGTGAAGGGGCTGTGACGCCCCACGTTCGTCATCCTAGGCCTTGTGCCTAGGATCCATAAACACAGGCGTCTCCGCAAGGGGCGCGGCATTTACACCGGGCGTATGGATCCTAGGCACAAGGCCTAGGATGACGGGTGGGAGAGGGGTGAGTTGGGCGTCAAGCCGAAAGGCCGCCCATCGTCTCGCCGACCGCTGAAACCCCTATCGCCCGCGCTTGACCGGCGCTATCACGCGGCCGTGAACGTCCTGTCCAAACCCGCCCCCGTCGCCCATCGCCGTTTCGAGGCGCTCGATTCCCTGCGCGGGGTGTGCGCCGTTCTGGTGGTCATGTTCCATATGCCGGTGGCCAGCCATTGGCGGACGTGGGACTTCATCCAGCACGCCTATCTGTTCGTCGATTATTTCTTCGTCCTGTCGGGCTTCGTCATCGCCCACGCCTATGCCGAGCGGTTGAAGACGGGGGCGGACGCAGGGCGGTTCATGGTGCGGCGGTTCGGGCGGATCTGGCCGATGCACGTGCTGATGCTGGCGGCCTATGTCGGGTTGGAGCTGGCGCGGCTGGCCTTCCATTTCGATAGTGCGGCGCCGTTTACCGGGGATCGGTCGGTGTGGGCCATCTTCACCAATCTGGCGCTGATTCAGGCCTGGCACGTCCATCCGCATCTGACCTGGAATGGGCCGTCGTGGACGCTGAGCGCCGAATGGGCCTGTTATCTTATCTTCGCCGGCCTGGTGCTGGTCGCGCCCAAGCGGTTCCGCTGGATCGGCCTGGTCCTGGCCATCGTCGGCGGCGTTCTGGTGGTCAGCTACGCCCGGCGCTGGATGAACACCACCTATGACTTCGCCGTGCCGCGCGCGGTGTATGGATTCTTCCTGGGCTGCCTGTTGCAGGGTCTATGGATGAACATCCCGCGCCTGAAGGGCCTGGCGGCCACGGGGCTGGAGATCGCGGCCGTCGTCGGAACTTGCGTCTTCGTGGCCTGGGCCCAGGGGCCGGTGACGGTGGCCGTGACCCTGGTCTTCGTGGTCCTGGTCTGGGTGTTCGCAGGCGAGGAAGGGCGGGTGTCGCGGCTGCTGGACCACCCGGCCCTGGTGACCCTGGGGCGCTGGTCCTTCTCCATTTACATGGTCCACATGTTCATCCTGACCGTGATGCTGATCATCGCGCGCAAGCTGGACTGGCTGCCCGGCGGGCGGCGCGTCGATTTCGGTTCGGTCTGGCTGAACGACCTGTTCGCGCTGGGTCTGTTCGGCTTCATCGTCGTGATCGCGGTCGTGGCGCACAATCGGGTCGAACGCCCGGCCCAGCGTCTGATCGATCGCTGGACCAAACCGAAAACAGCCTGAGTTCAGGCCGCCATCAGCCAGGGCGTTTCCGCCGGGTCCGACCGGGCCTCGTCCCACAGCGCGTCCTCGTCCGAATAGCGGGCGATGGCGGCGGCGGAGATGACGTCCACCACCTGCTCCTCCAGCCGATCCCAGATGACGGCCAGGTCCGACGAGCCGTCGGCTTCGCACGGCACGATCAGATAACGGTTGGCGTTGACGGCGTGGGTGGGTTGGAAACGAGCCATTTGATGATCTCCTGAAGCGGTCGGCCTCTTGTCGATGATGGTGTTATGGCGCACTGATGCGTCAGAAACGGACGTATCATTCAGGAGCGACGGTGAGACACGACAAGGCGGCCATGGTGATCGACCTGGCGCGGCGGCTGGCCGCCAGCGCCGAAGGCCTGACCCTGGACGAGATGGCGCGCGACATGCGCGTCAGCCGCCGCACCGCCGAGCGAATGCGCGACGCCGTCTTCATGCTGTTCCCGACGGTGGAGGAGGTGTCGGACCCGCCGTCGAAACGCTGGCGCATTCGCGGCGGCCTGTCGGCCTTCGAACAGGCGCCGACCTCGACCGAGATGCTGGAACTGTCCAAGGCGGCCACGGCCCTGCGCGCGGCGGGCGAACCGGCGCGGGCGGCGGCGCTGGAGGGACTGGAGCGCAAGCTGAAGGCGGCGATGCGGTCCACCACCCTGAACCGGATGGCCCCGGATCTGGAGGCCCTGGTGCGGGCCGAGACCATCGCCGTCCAGGCGGGGCCGCGCCCCTCGGCGGACGAAGGTCTGCTGACCGCCATTCGCGGGGCGGTGCTGGCGCAACAGCCGCTGGGCTTCACCTATTCCCGACCGGGCGCCGAACCGCGTCGCCGCAGCGTCGCCCCCTGCGGCGTCATGTTCGGTCGCGCCAACTATCTGGTCGCCGCCGACCGGGAGACGGGCCGCATCCAGACCTTCCGCCTGGACCGGATGAGCAGCGTCGCCCCGCAGGACGGGGTGGCGATCCCGCCCGCCGACTTCGACCTGGGCGTCTTTGCCAGCCAGTCGTTCGGCATCTATCAGGACGAGATCGAGGAGGTGGTGCTGCGCATCGCCCCCGAGGGCGCGGCCGAGGCCAAGAGTTGGCGCTGGCACCCGACCCAGTCGTTCGAGGATCAGGCGGACGGCGGCGTGATCGTGCGGTTCCGGGCGTCGGGCATGCGCGAACTGGCCTGGCACCTGTTCACCTGGGGCGAGCAGGCGGTGATCCTGGCCCCCGAGCGGCTGAAGGCGGTCATGGCCGGGGAACTGGCGGCGGCCGGACGCGCTCTGGACGCGGCCCGCGGATGAACAAGGCTTAAGGTGACGCCGACGCCGGCCGTCGCTATCGCGGTTCCGCCCCTATCGGAGATCGTCATGCGTCTGAAGTCGGCCCTCATATCCTGCGCCCTCGCCGGCCTGTCCGGTCTGGCCGCCTGCGCCACGCCCGTCGTCGCTCCGGCCCCCGTCGCCTCGTCGCAGGTCGCAGCCGAGCAGGGACCGGTGGCCGTTTCGGTGGTGCGCGACGGCGATCGCTGGACGGCGGACTATGTGTTGGACCGCGACGCCCCCGCCTGGGCCTTCTTCCGCTCGGCCCTGCTGCGCGAGACGCGCCAGCCCTGGCGGCCGGCCTGGTGGCGGGTCGAGACCCCCGGCGTGGTGCTGGAGCGGATCGGCGATTATGACGTGCTGCGCACTTTGGACGGCGGGCCGGTCCCCCGCAGCGTCCGCATCGCCATGACGCCGCAGGAAGGGGATCTGGAGGCCCAGTATGATCCGGCCCTGATGTTCTCGGACGGAACGGTGGCCCTCTATTCCGGCCAGTTCGACCTCTTTGCGCTGACCAGCGCCGCCGCCGCTCGCGACCTGCCGCGCGATCTGAACGGCGTCGATGTGCCGGGCGGTCCGGCCCGGATCACCTGGCGCGACCGGGCCGGTCCCGTCCTGTTCAAGGGGGAGCGCGAGGCCGAGGTCACGGCCCTGGACGTCGACACCTATGTCCTGTTCGGCGAGGCCTCGACCCGTCTGGGCGACGGGGTCGCCACCGTGATCGACCCGGGTCTGCCGCGCTGGCTGGGCGACGAACTGGGCGGTTTCACGCCTCGCGTCATGGCCTATTACGCCTCCCGGCTGGGCCAGGCCAAGGGCGACACGCCGACCCTGATGGTCAGCTGGACCGGCCCGACGGACTCGATCACCAGCATGGGCGGCAGCGTCCTGCCCGGCCTGATCTCGATGAGTTTCGAAGGGGAGGGGGTCGTGGACCCGGACGCCCGCGTCCTGGCCCGCGCCCGATGGTTCATCGGCCATGAGGCGGCGCATTTCTGGCTGGGCTCGCAGGGGCTGAAATATCAGTACGCGCGCGAAGCCTGGATCACCGAGGGCGGCGCTGACCTGATGGCCGTGCGCGCGCTTCAGGCCATGGATCCCGCCTATGATGCGCATGCCGAATTGCAGCGCGAGGTGGATGACTGCACCCGGCTGGCCGCCGGCAAGCCGGTTTCCTCGGCCGCCCAGAGGGGCGAGCACCGGGCCTATTACGCCTGCGGCGCCGTCTGGGGCATGGTCATCGAAGCCGCCCAGAAGCAGGCGGACGGCGGCGACTTCTTCGACGTCGTGGCCGGGTTCCAGCGGCGGGACAATGAGGATGGAATCCTCAGCCGCGACGAATGGCTGGGCGAACTGACCCGCCTGTCGCGCGACCCCACCCTGGCAAACGACATATCGACCCTGCTGGACCAGGGCGTCGCCGACCCGTCCGCTGTCATCGCCCGCCTGTTCCAGCGCACTGGCGTCGCCTTCCGCCTCGAAAACGGCCGGGTGATCCTGACCTGACGGTTTGACGCGGATCAAGGCGCGACGGGCCCGAAAGGCGCATCCAGGCTGTGGCAACAAGGAGCATCGCCATGACCTATGCGAGCCTGATGGTCTATGTGGACGACGAGGCCGACAATGTCGCGCGGATCGGTTTTGCGCGCGATCTCGCCGCCATTCATGACGCGACCCTGATCGGCATATCCGTCAGCGAGCCCGAGCCGCCCCTGGTGGACGCCTATGTCGCCGGCGGCATGGCCGGCGAAATCCTGACCCTGCGGCGGGACCAGGCGGACGGCGAACTGTCCGCCGCCAAGGCCCGGTTCCTCGAGGCGATGAAGGATACGGGCATCGACCACGAATGGCGGTCTGAGACCGGCTATCCCGCCTCCTGCGTCTCGCACCACGCGCGCGCGGCCGACCTGATCCTGGTGGGGCGTGACGCCGGGCGTCTGCCCTATCGCGCGCCGGACGCCGGCGACCTGATCATGAATATCGGCCGACCGGTCCTGGTCGCGCCGCCCCGGGCCTCGGCCGCGCCGGTCGACGGCGTCGTCCTGGTGGCGTGGAAGGAAGGGCGCGAGGCCCAACGCGCCGTCGCCGCCGCCCTGCCGCTGCTGAAACAGGCGCGCGAGGTCAAGGTGGTGGAGATTTGCGCCTCGGCCGACGCCGCCGCTGCAGCCGCCCGCGTCGCCGATGTCGCCGCCTGGCTGCGCCGTCACGGCGTCGTCGCCGAGAGCGAGGCCAAGGTGCGGGATGAACGTCCGGCGGGCGACCGTATCCTGGCCCTGGTCGAACAGATGGGGGCCAATCTGATCGTCTGCGGCGCCTGGGGCCATTCGCGGATGCGGGAATGGGTTCTGGGCGGCGTCACCCAGGCCCTGCTGAACCGCAGCCAGTCCTGGCTGCTGCTGAGCCACTGAGGCCTCAGCGCTCTTCGCGAGCGTGGAAGATGCGGGCGACCATGACGACGTCCGCATCGACGCGGTATTGGACGACATAATCGCTGCCGCCGAAGGGGATATAGAGGTGGCGTAACCCGTCCAGGTCGATCCCGATAAGGGGCGTCTGCGCCAATTGCCTTAAAGCCTTGATGATGGTCTGGCTCGCGCGCCGGGCGGCGTTTGGGTCGATGTTCTTTAGAAAGACGATGACCCGACGGCGATCCTGAATCGCGTCGGGGGACAGCCGAAGCTTCAAGCCTTGGCCTTCAGCATCGTCTCGAGGTCCGTCTCGAACCCCGCCGCCCAGTCTTCGAATTCTATGAACTTGCCGGTGCGGTCGTACTCGGCCAGCCGACGTTTGGCCTCGGCGGTGTCGTAAGGCGTGGTCGGAGGCCAAGTCGGATTGGCGTCGTCCATGATGAAGGTCGCTTCCGTCTCCCGAACTTCGGATTCATTCGAGGCGTAAGCAGGCCCGCTCGCGAGCGCCTTGTCCAAGATTGCGACGGCATACGCCTCCGGTTCCATGCCCGCCGCTCGCGCAGCGGCCTTGAGCCGCTCAAGCGCTTCGTCAGTCAGGGGAAGGGTCAGGACGTAATCGGCCATAACCGAATCATGCCACAACTATGAGTGGTTGTGAACTCACATCGCTGCGAACGGGTAGGGACTGACCGACTTGGACCAGTCGTCCACGGCCAGTTGCCGGTCCACGGGCGCTGCAGCGCGCTCGGCGCAGGGGTGGCGGTGGCACAGGCGGCAGGCGGGGCCGATGGGGGTGACGTCGGGCTGCTCGAGATCCAGGCCGTGGGCATAGGCCAGGCGGGGGGCGTGGCGCAGTTCGCAGCCCAGGCCGACTGCCAGATCATGGGCGTCGCCATAACCGTCCTGGCCCTGGCGTTCCACCGTGCGGGCGAAGGTGAACCAGCGGCCGCCATCCGGGGTCTCGATGATCTGGGTGATGATCCGGCCTGGCGTTCGGAAGGCGGAGTGCAGCCGCCAGCGCGGACAGGCGCCGCCGAAGCGCGAGAAGGGAAAGGCGCCGGCCGCATAGCGTTTCGAGATATTGCCGGCCTGATCGACCCGCATCAGGAAGAAGGGCACCCCCCGCGCAGTCGGCCGCGACAGGGTGGTCAGCCGATGCGCCGCCTGTTCGTAGCTGACCCCGAACCGGGCCTGGAGCCGGGCCAGGTCATAGCCGGTCTCCTCCGCCGTGCGCTGGAAGGCCGCGTAGGGCATCAGGGTCGCCGCCGCGAGGGTGTTGGTCAGGGCCACCTTCAGCAGGGATCGGGTGGCGGCGTCCGGCGCGCTTGAGGCCTGGACCATGTCGTGCAGGGCCGGGCCGTGTTCGACCAGGGCCAGCTGATAGGCGATGGCGAAGGCGCGCGACGACGGCCCCAGGGTCTCGGACAGCAAGAGGCGGCGGCGGTGCAGGTCATAGCGGCGGGTCCATTCCACCATGACCTCGGCGGGCAGGGTGCGGACGCCCAAGTCGTGTTTGGCCGCCAGCCGCTGGCGGGCGGCGGGTTCGAACCCGTCGGCGTGGGCGGGCGCCTCGGCCGCCAGGGCGTCGGCCAGGGCCTCGCCCATCTGATCCAGTTCAGGGAAGTGGTTGCCGCGCGACTGGATGTATTCGCGCACCCATTCGGCCGGGCTGGTCTCGACCAGGCCTTCGCCGTTCTCGGCGGCGGCGCGCGCCCGGGTGCGGCCGTCGTCGAAGGCCTGGTACAGGCGCAGCATGGCGTCGGCGACGCCCGGCGCCTCCTCCAGCAGTTGCACCAGTTCGTGGCGCGGGGCGGACAGACCCTTGAACAGCGGGTCGGCCAGGATCTCGGTCAGCCGCGCCTCATCGGCCGCGCCGCCCTGGTTCAGGCTGCGCAGATCGACGTCATAGGTTTCGGCCAGACGCAGCAGCAGCTGGGCCGAAACGGGGCGCTGGTTGCGCTCTATGTGATTGAGATAGCTGGGCGAAACTCCCAGATCGGCGGCCATCGACGTCTGGGTCAAACCCAGGTCGCGCCGCAGCCGCTTCAGCCGGGCGCCGAGGAAAAGCTTGCGATCTGCGGCGATTTCCATGGCTGCAGAATGTCATAACATGACCGACGATGCAAAGTCATGATGTGACAAAGTGACATCAATAGGTCAGGTGCTGCTGTGTCATTCGTGACTTCGGCGTGTTCTTGTCTCCGAGACGGCGGCTGCGGCCGCGCCATTCAGAGACCGAGTTCGACCATGACCACCTTCGCCGATCTGGTTCCTTCGCCCGCCGGCCGTTTCGACGGCATCGAGCGCCCCTACACCCCGGAAGACGTCCTGCGCCTGCGCGGCTCGGTGCCGGTCACCCATACGCTCGCCGAGCGCGGCGCCAACCGCCTGTGGCAGCTGCTGCACGACGAGCCCTTCATCAATGCCCTGGGCGCTGTCACCGGCAACCAGGCCATGCAGATGGTCCGGGCGGGGCTGAAGGCCATCTATCTGTCGGGCTGGCAGGTCGCGGCCGACGCCAACACGGCCGGCGCCATGTATCCGGACCAATCGCTATACCCGGCCAACGCCGCGCCGGAACTGTGCCGCCGCATCAACCGCACCCTGCAGCGCGCCGACCAGATCGAGCACGCCGAGGGCGGCGCCAAGCGTGATTGGTTTGTGCCCATCGTCGCCGACGCCGAGGCCGGTTTCGGCGGCCCGCTGAACAGCTTCGAGATCATGAAGGCCTTCATCGAGGCGGGCGCCGCCGGCGTCCACTTCGAAGACCAACTGGCGTCCGAGAAGAAGTGCGGCCACCTGGGCGGCAAGGTTCTGATCCCGACCCAGGCGCATGAGCGCAATCTGGTGGCTGCGCGTTTGGCCGCCGACGTCATGGGCACGCCGACCATCACGGTCGCCCGCACCGACGCCGAAAGCGCCCAACTGATCACCTCGGACATCGACGAGCGCGACCAGCCCTTCATCGACCGCGACAACCGCACGCCGGAGGGCTTCTTCCGCCTGAAGGAAGGCACGGGTCTGGACCATTGCATCGCGCGGGGCCTGTCCTACGCCAACATCGCCGACCTGCTGTGGTGGGAGACGTCGCACCCGGACCTGGACGACGCGAAGAAGTTCGCCGAGGCCGTGCAGAAGAAGCACCCCGGCAAGCTGATGGCCTACAACTGCTCGCCCTCCTTCAACTGGAAGGCCAAGCTGGACGACGCCACCATCGCCAAGTTCCAGCGCGAGCTGGGGGCCATGGGCTACAAGTTCCAGTTCGTGACCCTGGCCGGCTTCCACGCCCTGAACAACTCGATGTTCGAGCTGGCGGACGGTTATCGCGATCGCGGCATGGCGGCCTATTCGGAGCTGCAGCAGCGCGAGTTCGCCAATGAGGCCATCGGCTACACCGCGACGCGTCACCAGCGCGAAGTCGGCACCGGCTATTTCGACCAGGTCGCCACGGTCATCTCCAACGGCACCTCCTCGACGACGGCGCTGAAAGACTCGACCGAGACGGCCCAGTTCACCCACGCGGCTTAAGGCCCCCCAGCTTAAGGAAAGGAACCTCCATGGAACCGCTGACCCGAACCGAAGCCATCATCGACTTCTGCCTGGCGCCGTTGGCGCTTGACGCCGGCACCGAGGCTGAACGCGAGGTGCGCCGTCGCATGACGCATGTGCTGCGGACCTATCAGGCCAAGGTCGCCAATCCGATCGCCGTGGACTTCTCGTCCATGCCGTCCCAGGTGATCAACGAGGCCGCGCACGGCTACGAATAGGTCTCGCGTGCTCCCAAAGAGAAAGGCCCGCCCCGATTGCTCGGGGCGAGCCTTGTCCTTTTCGGTGAGGATCAGCGCGACGGCGCCGGGGTCTGGCTCGGCGTCTGGCTGACCTGAACCGGCGTCTGGGTGGCGTGAGCGGGAGGCTCCGCGCCGGCGTCCAGCAGTTCGCCGACCGAAACCTGCGGGGCGACCACCGCCTGGGTGGTGCAGGTGGCCAGGTCGCGGGCGACGTGGCGGCCCAGGCAGAACATGTCCTCATAGCTGGGGCGCGAGGCGGCCAAGCACTGGAACAGCATCAGTTTCGACATATTCAGGCAGAATTCGCTGTTGCTCTCGACCGCCAGGGCGTCGGTGTTGGCGCGCGCCTCGTCTCCGGCGGCGCCGAGGGCGGCCAGGGCGGCGATGGCCAGCGAGCGCGTGACGGCCGGCGTATAGGGCGGGGCCTTGCGGGATGGTTCGACGGAGAGACCCTGGCCGCTGTTGGCCGCCGTGAACAGGCGGCTGGATTCCTCGGCCGACGGAAGCATGGTTACCGCCGACAGGGTCTTGGCGCTCTCAAGCCGGATTTCGCGGTTCGTAATCGGGGTGACGGCCCAGCGGCGACGCGGATCGCGCCGTTCCTGAACCGTATAGGCGTCGGCCTCCACCGCTTCGGCGATGGCGCGCATCGCAACCGCGTCCTTGCCGATGGTGGCCGCGATCAGGCCCGCAGCCGCATCGGCGCCGGGCAGGGTGGCCGCATAGGCCGGATCGGCGATCAGTTGGGCGACCATCTGCTGACGCTGGACGGGATCAACGGCGAATTGGCGCACCCCCGCGACAAACTCCGGTGATTGAAGCGCAATGATCGAACCATAGGCGATCAGGCCGCGCGACAGCTGGGCCGGCTCATAGGACGCCCCCTTGCGGATGGCGGACTGGATGGACTCTGCGTCCGGGAAGCCGCCGGGCTGAATAGTGCCGGCTTCTCTCAGGAAGGCGACATAGATCGAGGCCGCCTGGGCCACGCCTTCGTTCAAGGTGACGGGCGGCGGCGGAGGCGGCGGCGGCGGAGGCGCGACCTCCGGTTCCTTGGTGCTGCAGCTCGCCAGCAAAACGGCGGCTGCAAGGGCGGCGATCGACAGGCCGCGGGTCATGAAGGCCTTGGGCATAGGGCGCGTCCACAGAACTGTGCACCCCGACAGGGGCGCTTACTGGAAGGCGCTTATAACGTGCCGAAACGGGTTTGCCGAAGATTAATCGAACAACTTCGACACGGATTCCTCGTTGGCGATCCGTCGGATAGCTTCACCGATAAGCGGAGCCACGGAAACCGTGCGGATTTTCTTGCAGTTCGCGACTTCGTGCGGCTGTTCGATCGAGTCCGTGATCACCAGCTCCTTCAGCGGTCCGTCGGTGATCCGCTGCACAGCCGGGCCCGACAGGACGCCGTGGCTGATATAGGCCGAGACCTCGGTCGCACCCTGATCCATCAGGGCCTTGGCCGCGTTCACGAGGGTGCCGCCGGAATCGACGATGTCGTCGAACAGGATGCACCGACGGCCCTCGACGTCGCCGATGATGTTCATGACCTCGCTCTCGCCCGCCTTGGGGCGGCGTTTGTCGACGATGGCCAGGTCGGCGTTCAGGCGGCTGGCCAGCGAGCGGGCCCGCACTACGCCGCCGACGTCGGGCGAGACGATCATCAGGTCGTCGCCGCGCGAATAATGTTCACGAATGTCCTGGGCCAGGACCGGAGTGGCCACCAGATTGTCGGTCGGGATGTCGAAGAAGCCCTGAATCTGGCCGGCGTGCAGATCCATGGTCAGCACCCGGTCGGCGCCGGCGCGGGTGATCAGATTGGCGACCAGCTTGGCCGAGATCGGCGTACGGCCGCCGGTCTTCCGGTCCTGACGGGCATAGCCGAAATAGGGCATCACGGCCGTGATCCGCCGGGCGGAGGCGCGCACCAGCGCGTCCGTGATGATCAGCAGCTCCATCAGATTGTCGTTGGCGGGATAGCTGGTCGACTGAAGGATGAAGACGTCCTCGCCGCGGACGTTCTCCTCGATGACGGCGAAGACCTCGTTGTCGGCGAAACGCTTGACCTGGGCCTTGGTCAGCGGACCGTCCAGGTGGTCCGCGATGGCCTGGGAAAGGGCCCGGTTGGAGTTGCCTGAGAGCAGCTTCATCAGCTGGTCATCCTTTCGCCGTCATCCGACCCCCATGAACGGCGGTCGGTTGGCGCGCTCTTTACCAGCGGAGCCGGGCAGGGCAAGTCGTGTGCGGAGAGTTTTCGTCGGCATGGCGTGTCCCGGTCGTGGGTGCTAGAGATCGCCGCGTTCGTTTCCGGAGGCCTGTCTTGAGGCAGGGCTCCGCTCGTCATGGGGTCGTCCTTGTCCGCTTCTAAGTTTCGTTCCGGCCTGGTGCTGATGGCCGCGGCGGCCGCCGCTCTGACAATTTCGGGCTGCGCCGGCAATCAGCGCCCCAAGCTCGCCTATGAGGAGCGGCCGGTCGAGGCGCTGTACAACACCGGTTATCAGCGTCTGGAACAGAAGCGCTGGGCTGACGCCATCGACTATTTCCAGGAGGTGGAACGCCAGCATCCCTATTCGGACTGGGCCCGTCGCTCGATCCTGATGCAGGTCTACGCCTACTACCAGAACAACAACTACGCCGAGGCCATCGCCGCCTCGGACCGGTTCATCTCCCTGTTCCCGGGCAATCCGTCGGCGGCCTACGCCTTCTACATGAAGGCGGTGTGCAACTTCGAACAGATCACCGACGTCGGCCGCGACCAGGGCTACGCCAACGCCGCCCTTGCCGGGCTTAAGGATGTGGCCCGTCGCTACCCGGGCACGCCCTACGCCACCGACGCCGCCGTCAAGATCGACATGGTCAACGACCAGCTGGCCGGCAAGGAAATGAACATTGGCCGCTATTACCAGCGCGCCAACCAGCCGCTGGCGGCTCTGAACCGCTACAAGGCCGTCATCGCCAACCCCGAGTTCCAGCGCACCTCCCACACGCCCGAGGCCCTGTACCGCCTGGTCGAGGTCAATCTTCAGCTGGGCCTGAAGGAAGAGGCGACCCGCAACGGCGCCGTCCTGGGCTACAACTTCCCCGGCAGCCCCTGGTACGCCGAGGCCTACGCCCTGCTGACCGAAAACGGCCAGGCTCCGGAAAAAGCCCCCGAGGCCAAGCGCGAATCCTGGCTGCAGCGGATCATCCCGGGCTGAACGTCCTCTTGACGGTCAGATTTATGTAGTTACATAAATGATCGTCTTCGACCCGGCGAAGGATGAGGCCAATATCGCCAAGCACGGCGTCTCGCTGTTGCGAGCCGACGAAATCCAGATGGAAGAAGCCTGGATCGAGGTGGATGACCGCTTCGATTACGCTGAACCGAGATGGATCGCCTATGGCGAACTGGACGGGCGGCTGCACGTTCTGGCCTTTACGGTTCGAGACGCGAGGGTGCGGGCCGTCAGCCTGCGCAAGGCCAATGACCGGGAGCGGAGATATGTCCGAGAACAAAGGGGTGTCGGAAGCGGCGACTGAGCCCTTTCTCGACGACGACGATACGCCGGAGCTGACTGCAGAGCGGGCCGCCAAACTTCGCCCCGCACGCGAGGTCCTGCCCGACTATATCCTCAACCAGTTCAAACGCGCCCCCGGCCGCCCCAAGGCCGAGGCGCCTAAACAGCAGGTCACCTTGCGGCTGGACGCCGATCTGCTGGAACACTGGCGCGCCCAGGGGCCGGGCTGGCAGTCGGGCATCAACGCCGCGCTTCGCCGGGCCTCCGGTCTCTGATTCCTTTCACGCCGCCGCGCGCTAGACTGCGCCCCATGCCGAATCGCGTGCGCCCATGCTGACCGCCCTTTCCATCCGCGACGTCGTCCTGGTCGACGTGCTGGATCTCGACGTCGAGACCGGCCTGACCGTGCTGACGGGCGAGACGGGGGCGGGCAAGTCGATCATCCTCGACGCCCTGGGCCTGGCCCTGGGCGGGCGCGGCGACGCCGGCCTGGTGCGCCACGGGGCCAAACAGGCCGTGGCCACCGCCATCTTCAGCGCCCCCGACGACCCGGACCTGCTGGCCCTGATCGCGGACAAGGGGTTCGAGGTTCAGCCGGGCGAGGACCTGATCCTGCGCCGTGTGCTGAACGCCGACGGCCGTAGCCGGGCCTATGTCAACGACCAGCCCGCCGGGGTCACGGCCCTGCGCGAGATCGGCGCCGCCCTGGTCGAGGTTCACGGCCAGCATGAGACCGTCGGCCTGCTGGACTGGCGCACCCACCGGGGCCTGCTGGACGCCTATGGCGGTCTTCAGCCTCAATTGCAGGCCGTCGCCACCGCCGCGACCAAGCTGAAGGCCGCCGAGGCCAAACTGGCCGAGCTGAAGGCCCAGGCCGCCGACGCCGCCGCGCGTCTGGACGAGATCAGCCTGAACCTGTCCGAACTGGACGCCCTGGACCCTCGCGCCGACGAGGAGACGGAACTGGCCGGCGAGCGGGCCCTGCTGGGCGCCGCCGAAAAAGCCATCGCCGACTTAGCCGACGCCCGCACCCAGCTGGGCGGCGACAAGCTGAGCCAGAAGCTGGGCGCGGCCCTGCGCGCCGTCGAACACGCCCGCCAGCGCGCCGGCCAGGCGGGGGCCGAGGGCGACCACCCGGTCATCGTCAAACTGTCCGCCGCCGTCGAGGCCATCGACCGCACCATGGTCGAGGCGGCCGAGGCCGTCGCCGCCGTGGACGCCGCCGCCGACGCCTTCGACTATGAGCCCGGCCGCCTGGACAAGGCCGAGGAACGGCTGTTCGCCCTGCGCGCCGCCGCGCGGAAACTGAACACCACGGTCGACGCCCTGCCGTCCTTACGCATCCGCCTGCGCGAGCAGTTGCGCCTGATCGAGGACGGGGAGGAGGCCCTGGCCAACGCCGGCCGCGAAGCCGCCGAGGCCGCCGAATCCTATGACCTCGCCGCCACCTTCCTGACCTCGGCGCGCGAGGCGGCGGCCGACCGCCTGACCACCGCCGTTATGGGCGAACTGGGCCCGCTGAAGCTGGAGCGCGCCCGGTTCCGTGTGGCGCTTGAGCCGATCGAGGGCCGGCGCGGCCCCGACGGGGTCGAGACCGTGCGCTTCCAGATCGCCACCAACGCCGGAACCGACTTCGGCCCGCTGGACGCCATCGCCTCGGGCGGCGAACTGGCCAGGTTCGCCCTGGCCATGAAGGCCGCCCTGGCCAGCCGCGAGGACATGCGCCAGCCGGTCATGATCTTCGACGAGGTGGACCAGGGCGTCGGCGGCGCCGTGGCCGAGGCCGTGGGCTCGCGCCTGAAACGCCTGTCCACCGGCGCCCAGGTCCTGGTCGTCACCCACAGCCCCCAGGTCGCCGCCCGCGGCCACGCCCACTGGAAGGTGATGAAGGCCGACCACGAGGGCACGACCACCACTACGGTGGTGGCCCTGGACGACGCGCGCCGTCAGGAAGAGATCGCGCGGATGCTGTCGGGGGCGGAGATCACCGATGAGGCGCGGGCGGCGGCGCGGGCGTTGATCGGGTAGGGGGCGTCGGGCCTTGGATGGGCGAGGTCGCAGACGCACCCGCCTGTCCCTCTTGTGTCGCATCACCGTTGGCGTAGTCTTGTTCGGCGGAGGGACGGTTATGTCTGACGGTAAGCCCTGGTTCTCGAATAAGCGCTATGGCTACGGGCTTACCCCTTCCTCATGGCAGGGCGTGGTCGCGCTTGCGACCTATCTTGTCGCCTTGACCGCTGGTCTAGCGGCGGGAGACCGCGCAGCGATAAGTCCCTGGTTGGTTATGATCTATGTGGTCGCGATCTCCGCCGCCCTCATCTGGGTGACCTGGGCCAAAAGCGACAGACGCGCGCCTTTGAAATGGCGTTGGGGCCGCGATCTCGACAGCTAATGCCTTTAGGTCGCAGTTGTCCGACTTGCATGGCCAGGTCGCCAGAGCATTCCGCAGCGCCTCCAGTAGCTGGTCGGTTCCCACCGCTGTCGATCAACGGGGCGGACATTGATCTGACTCATCTGCACGAATTCAGCTTTGCGTTCGACACGGTCAAGCGTCAGGGCGTCTGGTGCTTCGTCACGTTCAGCACGCATTGCTTCTCTGACAAATACGACCCTGAACGGCATCCGGTTTACGTGCCGGTCTTCGACGATCGTGGGGTGGAGCGGTGCTTCGATCAGGAACGGTATGAGCTGTCGATGCAGCTCAGGAATCTACTTTCGGGCCTGCCGGGCTCGAAGGTCTATCAGACGCGCGAGTCCAACTTTGCGATCATCACGACGAACTCAGGCCGCGACTATAGGGTGTTCTTCAATGTCCGAAAGATGGAGCAGAAGAAGCGCCTTCGCCTGTATGTGGAAAGTGCTTATTCGCCTGACGCCGCGCGAGCCATCCCTCTCCCCGTTACGGCCTATCAAAAGGTCAAGTTCAACCTGCTGTGCGACACCGTTTTGGACGGTAAGCCGACCAAGTTTCACGGGCGTTGACCGGATACGAAAAAGGACGGCCGAAGCCGTCCTTCACTCGATACCCACTTCACCTTGCGGCTATCTCGCATCACGCGTGGGCCCCTTGTGGGGCGGGGGAACGCTGTTGGTGACCTTTCGGGCACCTCAACCGATCTGTCGTCCTACGCGAGGATATATAGGGGAGCGGAGCTTAAAAATCAACGAAGGCTATAAAGGGGTCCTCGTTTGAGGGGCGGTCCATGACCGGCTGCACATGGCGAGATATCGAAACCTAAAAGTGCAGCCTGCCATTGAAGGTGTCGATCCAGCCTCTCCTCACTGCCCCCGCCGCCGCCGCCGCCGCCGCCGCCGCCGCCGCCGCTCCGCCGCCATCCGGCTCGCGATCTCCGCCGCCTGGAGGGAGGCCGAAGCCGGCGCCGGGGAACTGGCGTAGAGGGCGTACAGATAGTCCTGATCCGTCATCGTCAGCCCCGTGACGCCTGGTCGCTCGAACAGGTTCAACACCGTGTCGAAGGCGGCGGTCGGGGTGCGCGGATCGACGGGGGCCAGGGCGACGAAGGCGACATAGTCGCTGACGGCGCCGAAGGGCGTGGTCGCCAGCCGGCGCGTGTCCAGGATGATCGTCACCCCGGCCAGGTCGTCGCGGACATTGCCGGTCAGGCGCGATGCGTTCCGAACGACGACGGATCGCGCCATCGGGTCCCGCGACTCGCCGGTCCCCTCGATCATGGCGGGCTGACCCGTGTCAGCCATCACCGGCAGGCTGACCTGCCACCATCGGATGGGCGCCGAAGAGGTGCGGAAGGCCTCCAGCGCCGCATCCCCCAGGGTCGTATTGTTCGGGGCTGGCTGAAACCGTCGCGGCGCCGCCTCGATCAGGGTCGTCGCCAGGGCGACCGGATCAGTCGAGGCGTAGATGGAGATGTCGGGTCGGCAGATGGGCGAGGTCTCGGTCGACAGGCCGACGGCGGCGGCCACCGTCTCTATGCGCGACTTCAGAAAGCGCGCGTGCTCGACGTCCATCTCGATAATCCGCACGCACAGGCTGCGACGCCAAACCGGGCTCAGCCGACCGACAGGGCCGGTCCCTATCGCGCGGACATAGGCGGCGGCGGTCTTCGCCTCCGGCGTTCCCACGACCTCGATATCCTCAAGGGACGTCGCGGGCTCTTCCTGCTGCGTCTCAGACGTCTGGGCGAGGGCGACGGACGCCAAGGCGGTCGCGGCGATTGTACAGGCGCACGCTGTTTTAGACCACATCCGAGACCCCTTCATGCAACCTGAGCGATACAAGGGCTGGGGCTGCAAGAAAAGGGGCGTCGTCCCCGCCCTCCCACGCCCGTCATCCTCGCCCTTGTGGTGAGGATCCATACTCCCGGTGTCTGGAGGCGGCGCTCTGCGGCACCGGGCGTATGGATCCCAGGGACGAGCCCTGGGATGACGGGGGAAAGGGGAGGGCGGCCGGTCACCGGCCAACAATCCCCCGAATTCTCCCCAAACGACCCCCGCATTAGCGGTCCTGTCATCATCGTGCTAAGAGCCCCGCCCTTTATACGGGCGGCGATGTCGCCGAGGCCTTTCAGTCTTCAGGAGAAGCACACATGAGCAGGGTGCTGGTCATTGGCGCCGGCGGCGTCAGTTCGGTCGCGGTCCACAAGATGGCGATGAATGCGGACATCTTCTCGCACATCACTCTGGCGAGCCGCACCAAGTCCAAGTGCGACGCCATCGCCGAATCCGTCAAGTCGCGCTTCGGCGTGACCATCGACACGGCGGCGATCGACGCCGACGACGTGGCGGCGACCACGGCCCTGATCCAGGCGGTCAAGCCCGCCCTGGTCGTCAACCTGGCCCTGCCGTACCAGGACCTGGCCATCATGGACGCCTGTCTGGCCGCCGGGGTCAACTATCTCGACACCGCCAACTACGAGCCGCGCGACGAGGCCAAGTTCGAATACAAGTGGCAGTGGGCCTATCAGGACCGCTTCAAGGACGCCGGGCTGATGGCCCTGCTGGGCTCGGGCTTCGACCCCGGCGTGACCTCGGTCTTCACCACCTATACGAAGAAGCACCTGCTGGATTCGATCGAGACGCTCGACATCCTGGACTGCAACGGCGGCGACACCGGCCTGCCGTTCGCGACCAACTTCAATCCCGAGATCAATCTGCGCGAAGTCACCGCCCCGTCGCGCCACTGGGCCGACGGCCAGTGGGTCGAGGGTCCGGCCCTGTCGCACAAGCAGGCCTTCGATTTCGAGGGCGTGGGTCAGAAGAACATGTACCTCATGTATCATGAGGAACTGGAATCGCTGGCCAAATTCTATCCGGAAATCAAGCGCATCCGCTTCTGGATGACCTTCGGCGACTCCTATCTGAAGCATCTGGAAGTGCTGGAGAACATCGGCATGACCTCGATCGAGCCGATGATGTTCCAGGGCCGCGAGATCATCCCGATCGAGTTCCTGAAGGCCCTGCTGCCGGAACCCTCGTCGCTGGGCCCGATCACCAAGGGCAAGACCAATATCGGCACCATCGCCACCGGTCAGAAGGACGGCGCGGCCAAGACGGTCTACGTCAAGAACATCTGCGACCACCAGGACGCCTATGCCGAGACCGGCAACCAGGCCGTCAGCTATACTACCGGCGTCCCCGCCATGATCGGCGCGGCCCTGATGCTGACCGGCCAGTGGAAGGGCGAGGGGGTGTTCAACATGGAGCAGCTGGATCCCGATCCCTTCATGGACATGCTGAACCAGCACGGCCTGCCGTGGACGGTCGAGGAACTGTCCGCTCCGCTGGACTTCTGAGGATACGCCCATGGTCATGCAGACCCAGGCCGGCGGACCGGGCGCCTTCGCCCGGTTCGATCTGAACCGCGTCCCGTCGCCCGCCTTCGTGGTGGACGAGGTCGCGGTGCGTCGCAACCTGTCGGTCCTTCAGGACGTCGGGGCGCGGGGCAATGCGCGGGTGCTGCTGGCCCTGAAGGCCTTCTCGATGTGGTCGCTGGCCGAGGTCGTCGGGGAATACCTCGACGGCGTCTGCGCCTCGGGCCTGTGGGAGGCGCGGCTGGCGCGCGAGTTCTATCAGGGCCACCTGACCACCTATTCCCCCGCCTACAAGCCCGCCGACCTGCCCGAAATCCTGCGGCTGTCGGATACGGTCATCTTCAACGCCCCGGACCAGGTCGCCCGGTTCGCCGACCTGATCGCCGCCGCCCGCGCCGAGGGTGAGACGTTCGATATCGGCCTGCGGCTGAACCCCGAGCATTCGGAGGGCGAGGTCGCCAAATACGACCCCTGCCAACTGGGCTCGCGCCTGGGCTTCCCGGTGTCGCAACTGACGCCGGAACACTTGAACGGCGTCGACGGCCTGCACATCCACGCCCTGTGCGAACAGGGGTTCGAGCCGCTGGAGCGGATCTGGGCCGCGGTGGAGCCCAAGCTGGCGCCCCTGTTGCCGGACCTGAAGTGGATCAACCTGGGCGGCGGGCACCACGTCACCCGTGCCGACTATCGGATCGACGCCCTGGTCGGCTTCCTGAAGGATCTGGGGCAGCGCTACGGGCTTCAGGTCTATATCGAGCCGGGCGAGGCCATTGCGCTGGACGCCGGCATATTGGTGGGCGAGGTGCTGGACACCTTCCACAACGGCCTGGCCATCGCTATCACCGACATATCGGCGACCTGCCACATGCCGGATGTGATCGAGGCGCCCTATCGCCCCGCCATGCTGAACGAAGGCGAGGGCGGCGTGACCTATCGCTTGGGCGGCCCCTCCTGCCTGGCCGGCGACATCATCGGTGACTATGGCTTCGCCACGCCGCCGACCGCCGGAACCCGCATCGCCTTCCTGGACCAGGCCCACTATTCGATGGTGAAGACCAACACCTTCAACGGGGTGCCGCTGCCGGCCATCGCCCTGTGGAACAGCGACACCGATGCGCTGAAACTGGTCCGCGAATTCGACTATTCCGAGTTCCGCGACCGCCTGTCCTGATATCGAGAACCTCGACAAATTCTCCAGAATTTGTCGAGGTTTTCTCCAGGTTCAGACCCCCAGAATCCAGCCTTCTTCTTGCTCCACCTGGGCGATCAGCTCGGGCGTGGCGTCCTTGGGCGGGCCGAAGGCCTTGGCCAGGTCGCCGGTCTCGTCCATGTGGGCCAGGGCCTCGGCGGTGGAGCGGACCTGGGCCTGATCCTTGAACTCGCCTTCATTGGGCTTGGCGTCGAACATCGAGGGCCAGACCTCGACCACCAGGGCCGACAGGGGCTCGACGTCGTCGGGCGTCAGTTCGCGCCAGCCGGTGCCGAACGGCCAGACGGCGCCGGAAGATCCCAGGCTTTCCAACAGCCTGCGCACGGCCGGGATGCCCACCAGGGTCTGGCCGCCCACGGCGCCCGCCCCGTGCATCTGCCACACGCTCTTGGGCTGAAGCCGGCCCTTGCGCGCCGCATTCTCGGTCGCCCGGAACTCGGGAATGTCGGCGCCCGCGCCTGCGGGCGGCTTGGTCGTGGTCAGCCAGCGCTGCGCCTGTTTCGCCGGGGCGCCCCACAGCGGCCAGGCCTCGTCGGTCATCAGCCGGTTCATCTTGGCCGCCACCTGGTAGCGGTTGTTCGTATTATCGGCCTTGTCCACGACGTTAGACGCGATGAACTTCCACATGGAATTCCAAGGGGTTCCGTCCAGCTTCAGCCGCGCGGCCGTGCCGACCGGATAGCCGAAGTTGAAGTCCAGACCGACCAGAACCCGGTCGCCGCGCTTCCTGTGATCCGCCAGGATCGAGGCCAGCAGGGCCTCGCCCTCGGCCCGCGTGGCGACATTGTGCGTCTCGGTATAGAGGCGGAACCGCACGTCGCGCTTCGCCACCCCGATCCACAGCGAGGTGTCGCCGAGTTTCTTGGTTTCGGCGGCGGTCCAGTCGGCGACGACATAGGCGTCGAATAGGCGGGCCAAGGCGGCCTCCCGTAAAAAGGCGTGTCGATAGGAATGAGCGGGGGTTCTAGACCTCTCGCCGCCCAATCGGAAGGGGGGCGGTCAGCTCTTCAACAGGGCTTCCAGGTGCGACAGCCAGCGCCGACCCAGCCGCAGGGCCTCGCCGGGCGAGCCGGTCCCGCCTGTGAATGTGGCGTCCCACAGGGCCAGTTCGAACTCCGGATGGCGGGCGTCTGCGAACATCAGCCGCAGCACCACCTGTTCGGCGTCGGGCGCCAGCACGTCCAGCGACTTGCGCGCCTCGCCGCGGCGGATGCGGGCGACCACATGGCCGTCGACGATGATTTCCCCGCCCTCGACCTCCTCGAAGGCGTAGGCCAGGCCGTGGGCGCCGTTGGCCCAAAGCACGACAACCTGTTCGATGTCGAAGTTTAGGGCGCAGGCCCGGCCCTCGCGGGGCGAACCGGCCTCGACCTCGGGCGGCGCGCCCAGGGCCTTCAGCAAGGCGCGGCGGATGCGGCGCGGCGGCTCCATCCACCAGGACAGGGCCAGGGCCAGGGTCGTCAGCAGGGCCGCCGCCAAGGCGATCAGCAGGATCACCCGCACGACCTCGGCCATGGCTCAGACCTCCGTCCCGGCCGACAGGTCGATATCGACCACCACCGGCACATGGTCGCTGGGCTTGTCCATGTCGCGCGCGTCGCGATGGGTCTCGATCCCGCGCAACCGATCCGCCGCCTGGGGCGACAGCAGGGCGAAGTCGATGCGGATGCCGTGGTTCCTCTGCCAGGCGCCGGCCTGATAGTCCCAGAAGCTATAGGTCCCGGCCGGTTCGCCCCCGACCTCATGCGCGTCGGCCAGGCCCAGATTCTTCAACGCGCGGAACGCCTGTCGGCTCTGGGGCTGGAACAGGGCGTCGTCGGTCCAGGCGGCGGGGTTCTTGGCGTCCTCAGCCTCGGGGATGACGTTATAGTCGCCGCACAGGGCCAGCGGCTCCTCGAAGGCCAGCAGGCCGCGCGCGTGGCGGTTCAGCCGTTCGAACCAGGCCAGCTTGTAGTCGAACTTCTCGGTCCCGATCGGATTGCCGTTGGGCAGATAGATGGACGCCACCCGGATCGGGCGGGGCGCCTCGACTACGGCTTCCAGGTAGCGCGCCTGTTCATCGGTCTCGTCGCCGGGCAGGCCGCGCCGGATGTCCGACAGCGGGTATTTCGACAGCATGGCCACGCCGTTGTAGCTCTTCTGGCCGTGGGTCTCGACGTTATAGCCCAGGCTCTCGAAGGCCTCGCGCGGGAATTTTTCGTCCACGCATTTGATTTCCTGGAAGCAGGCGACGTCAGGGGCGGCTTGCTCCAGCCAGGCCAGCACGGTGGGCAGGCGGGCGTTGACCGAGTTCACGTTCCAGGTGGCGATGCGCATGAGGGCGACGGTAGGGCGCGTCACGGTTTCGGAAAAGAGGCCGCGCAAAACAAAAGGGCCGCCGGATCGCTCCGACGGCCCTTCGTCTGGTCTGCGGTGGTCGCTTACGGACGACCGCCGGCCGGCGCCGGAGCGGCGGCGGGCGCGGTGGTCAGCTTGCACCCGCCGCCGATCTGCTGGGCGGTGGCGCAGGGATAGACCTGCTGGACGACGTTTTCAGTGTTCAGGCGGGCGATGAGGCCGTCGCCGGCCGCGCACTTGGCTTCATAGAAGACGCCGTTGGCGTTGCGGCCCATCAGACGGGCTTCGGTCACATCGCAGGAGGCGGCCTCCGAACCCGCAAAATAGGATTTCACCAGGCCGGCGTTCTCAGCCGAGGTGGTGAAGGCGCAGGTCCCGTTCTCCGCCAGGACCTGAATACAGGGGGTCTTGGTCCATGCGTTATTGAGCTTCTTGATCCAGAAGCCCGCTGCGTCGGAGCAACCGACTTCGTAGGCAATGCCCCCGTCAGATGCGCGACCCAGAACCTTAACTTCGTCGACCGTGCAGGCGACACCGGCTTGTTGAGCGTATTCACGCAGGAATTTCTGCGTGTCGGTGTTCGCCTCGATCGTGCATTGCGGACCAACGTCTGCCTGGGGATCGGCGGCGCGCATCTTCACAGCCGAGTCCGCCAATATGACGCAATCGGTCACCACTGGAGGGGTCTTGGACTCGATGATGTAGCCGGGGCCAGCCGCGCAAGCCATTTCGTAGACAGAGGTCTGTTCTGCTGTCGTGCCCAGCAGCTTGGCTTCGGTGACCTGGCAGTTGGTGTTGCCGAGCGTCGCCTGCTCCTGCGCCGCCGCCATCACCTGTTCTGGCGATGGCGCCGCTGGTTGACGGCCACGGCGTGAACGGCCCGCGCCCGCGCGGGAGGAGCCTTCTGTCGCCACAGGGCGGCCGTTGTCGTCCGTTTCGCGCGTGGTCTGAGCGGCGGCGGGGACGATTGAGATTGCGCTAAACAGCAGCGCCGCGAAGGCGGCGGCGAAGCGGGCTTTCATGGGGACACCTCGAATTATCGGAACGGCTGGAGGCTTCGTGGCGATCTAATCGGGCGGGGTCAAGGCGGCGGTGGACGTCAGAGGGAAGAACGGACTAGTGTTTGAGCGTTTCGATTGGAGACGCACTTGGCGGACGATGCAACAACGGCGAAGCTGGGAAGCGATGCGCGCGGCCTGACCTATCCCCTGCCGGACGGACCCGAGGCGGGCGAGGCGATCATGATCGCGCCGGGCGTCTTGTGGTTTCGGTTCGCCCTGCCGTTCCAACTGAACCATGTGAACGTCTACGCCGTTCGTGACGGCGACGGATGGACGGTGATCGACACCGGTCTGCGCACGCCGGACAGTGTTGCGGCCTGGGAGGCGGCGCTGGACGGCGCGCTGGAAGGCCGGCCGATCAGGCGTCTGATCTGCACCCATATGCACCCCGACCACATCGGTCTGGCGGGTTGGCTGTGCGACCGCAGCGGCGCGCCGCTTCTGATGTCGCGTCTGGAATATGTCACCGCCCGGATGCTGATGGCCGAGGGGACCGGCGACGCGCCGGAGGACGGGGAACGCTATTTTCGCGCTGCGGGCTGGAGCGAGGCGCAGATTGATCGTTGGCGCGCGGACTACGGCGGCTTCGCCAAGGGGGTGGCGCCGATGCCGCGCAGCTATCTGCGGCTGTCCGACGAAGACGTAGTCCAGATTGACGGCGACGACTGGACCGTGGTGGTCGGCTCGGGCCACAGCCCCGAACATGTCTGCCTTTGGCGGCGGTCGGATGATGTCTTCATCGCTGGTGATCAGGTGTTGCCCCGGATTTCGTCGAACGTCTCGGTCTGGCCCACCGAGCCTGAAGCCGATCCGCTGGGCGACTGGATGGACTCCCTGGCCAAGCTGCGGGACCTGCTGCCTGAGGGGGCGTTTGTCCTGCCGGCGCATGGCGAGCCCTTCTACGGGGTTCATGCGCGGCTCGACGCCCTGAAGCGCGGTCATGAGACGGCGCTGAAACGGCTTGAGCGGACGTTGCGTCAACCGTCTAGAGTGATCGACGGTTTCTCGGCCGTGTTCGGCCGGGCGGTCGGAGATGGCGTATTGGGCATGGCCACGGGCGAGGCCCAAGCGCACCTGAACTATCTGGAACGACGCGGCCGCGCGCAGCGGACGCGAGACGAGAACGGCGTCGACTGGTGGACAGCCGTCAAACGGGACGAGGAAACGACGTGAGCGAACATATCCGCAAAGAACTGGCCGACGGCGTCCTGACCCTGACGCTGGACCGGGCCGACAAGAAGAACGCCATCACCCAGGCCATGTACTCGGCCCTGTCCGAGGCCGTCGAACAGGCGCGGACCGACGATACGGTGCGGGTGCTGCTGCTTCGCGCCGAGGGCGACAGCTTCTCGGCCGGCAACGACATCGGCGACTTCATCGCCATCGGGGCCCAGACGGAACAGCCGTTCGACATGTCGGTGTTCCGCTTCCTGAAGGCGCTGGCCGACCTGGACAAGCCGCTGGTGGCGGCGGTGAAAGGGCGGGCGGTCGGCATCGGCCTGACCATGCTGCTGCACTGCGACCTAGTGGTGGTGGCCGAGGACGCCCTGCTGTCCGTGCCCTTCGTCAACCTGGCCCTGGCCCCCGAGGCGGCCTCCAGCCTGTTGCTGCCGGCGGTAATTGGTCACCAGCGGGCGTTCGAGATGTTCGCCCTGGGCGAGCCGCTGGACGGCAAGACCGCCCTGGCCTGGGGCCTGGCCAACCGCGCGGTCCCCGCCGATCAGGTCGAGGCTACGGCGGCGGATCTGGCGGCCAAGGTGGCGGCGCGGGCGCCCAACTCCATCCGCAAGACCAAGCGGCTGATGCGCGACGCCGAGGGGCTGTGGGCATTGATGCAGCGCGAGGGCGAGGCCTTTGGTTCGCAGATGAAGAGCCCCGAGGCCATGGAGGCCTTCATGGCCTTCACTCAGAAACGGGCGCCGGACTTTTCCAAACTGGGCTGACTGTCACAAGACCGCGCCTTGATTTGGCGCGGCTTTGGTCCTAGTGCGCGCGCCTCGCCGTCGGAGCGCCCATGTCGCACGCCCCTGTTCTGAATCTGGCCCTGAATCTGGGCATGACGGCGGCGCCCAGCCGGATCGAGGCCGAGACCTCGACCGACGCCGCAGGCGTCGAGGCCCTGATCATGGCCGCCTTCGGTCCCGGCCGTTTCGCCAAGACGGCGGAGCGGCTGCGCGAAGGATCGCGTCCTGCGGCGGGCTTCGTCGCCCGTCGGGGGGAACGGATCGTGGGGTCGGTGCGGCTGTGGCCGGTTCTGATCGGCGAGACGAGCGGTCTGTTCCTTGGTCCTATCGCCGTGGACGCGGCCAGTCGCAGCGACGGCCTGGGGGCAGAACTGGTGCAGGCCTGTCTCGATCAGGCGCAGTCGATGGCGGTCGGCGGTGTGCTGCTGGTCGGCGACCGCGCCTATTTCGAACGGTTCGGCTTCGTCGGCGCGCCCGAGGCCATCCTGCCGGGGCCGGTGGACCGTCGTCGCGTCCTGTGGCTGCCGACCAGGGTCGAGGCTGTTTCTGGACCCGTTCGCATCGGCTGACCTTTCCCATGCAGGGTGCGGGGCCTAAGTCATGTCGGACATGACAAACGCCGATGATCCCAAGTCAGGACTGAACGCGGTCGCCGAGGCGGCCAAACAGGCGCCGGGCCGCGGCCTGCCGCCCGTGCATCTGTGGAATCCCGAGCACTGCGGCGAGATCGACATCGTTGTCCGGCGCGACGGCGTCTGGATGCACGAGGGTTCGCCCATCGGCCGCCAGGAACTGGTGCGGCTGTTCTCGACCGTGCTGCGCAAGGATCCGGACGGCTATCATCTGGTGACGCCGGTCGAGAAGTTGAAGATCGCGGTCGAGGACCTGCCGTTCCGGGCCGTGGCGGTGCGGCGGGACGGCGACGACCTGGTCTTTACCACCGACGTCGGCGACGAGGTGCGGGCGGGCGAGGCCGATCCCATCGTGGTCGAGACCGATCCGGAGACGGGCGAGCCAGCGCCGCGCGTCCATGTGCGGCGCGACCTGTGGGCGCGGATCACGCGTTCGGTCTTCTATGAACTGGTCGAGACGGCCGAGGAGGTCGACGGGCGGCTGGTCGTGCGGTCCGGCGGGCGAACGTTTTCCTTGGGGGCGGTCGCGTGACGCTGGCGACCTTGAGGAGCCGGCTGGTTCAGCGGCTGGACCCGGTCGAGGCCTGGCGGCCGGAAGGGCTGGCGGCGCGGTCCGACTTCGACCTGAATCCCAAGGCGACGCGGCCGGTGCGGGAGTTGCGGCCGGCGGCGGTGCTGATCCCGGTGGTGGCGCGGCCCGAGGGGGCGACGGTGCTGCTGACGCGGCGGGCGGACACACTGGTGCGGCATACGGGTCAGATCGCCTTTCCAGGCGGTCGGCTGGACCCTGGAGAGAACGCCGTCCAGGCGGCGCTGCGCGAGGCGGACGAGGAGGTGTCGCTGAACCCGGCGAAGGTCGAGGTGCTGGGCCTGTCCGACGCCTATGAGACGGGAACCGGCTTTCTGGTCACGCCGGTGATCGGCTGGCTGCACGAGGCGCCCATCACAACCCCGGCGCCGGCCGAAGTGGCCGAGGTGTTCGAGACGCCGTGGGACTTCCTGATGGACGCCGCCAACCACCGGCAGGACTTCTACGACATGGACGAGGGGCTGCGGCGCTGGTTCTGGGCCATGCCCTGGGGCGAGCGCTATATCTGGGGCGTCACGGCGGGCATTCTGAAGGGGCTTCACGCCCGGCTCTACGGCGACGAACCCGCGCCCCAGATCGCAGCCGAAGAGGATGCGGCGTGAGCGTGTCCATGCTCGGTCAGCCGTGGCTGGAGGCGCCGGCCACCCGCGCCGTTATGGCGGCTCTGGAAGCGGCGGGCGGCACCGACTGCGCCCGGTTCGTCGGCGGCTGCGTCCGCAACAGTCTGCTGGGCCGGTTCGTGGACGATATCGACATCGCCACCCGGCTGCGGCCGGAGGAGACGATGGCGGCGCTGAAGGCGGCGGGGCTGAAGGCCGTGCCGACCGGGATCGAGCACGGCACGATCACCGGGGTGTCCGAGCGCAAACCCTATGAGATCACCACCCTGCGGCGGGATGTGGAGACCGACGGGCGCCGCGCCGTGGTCGCCTTCACCGAGGACTGGGCCGAGGATGCGGCGCGCCGGGACTTCCGCCTGAACGCCCTCTACGCCGACGCGGCCGGGCGCGTGTTCGATCCGACCGGCGGCGGCCTGGCGGACGCGGCCGAGGGGCGGATCGTCTTCGTCGGCGACGCCGAGACGCGGATCCGCGAGGACTATCTGCGCATCCTGCGCTTCTTCCGCTTTCAGGCCTGGTACGGGCGGGGCGAACCCGATGCGACCGGCCTGGCCGCCTGCGCCGCGCTGAAGGACGGGATGGGCCGGTTGTCGGCCGAGCGGGTGTCCAAGGAACTGCTGAAGCTGCTGGCGGCGGTCGATCCCCGCCCTTCGGTGCGCGCCATGGCGGAGACCGGGGTGCTCGCCGTCGTCTTGCCGGACGTTCAGCCGCTGGATCTGTTCGAGGCTATGTGCGGGCTGACCGATGATCCGGTGATGCGTCTGTCGGCCCTGCTGCCGGAAGATGCGGCCGTCGTCGTGCGGATCGCGCAGGAACTGCGGCTGTCGAACGCGGTGCGGGATCGGATGGCGGCTGCCGTCGCCGACGGCCCGGTGGTGACGCCCGGCATGACTGACGCGGCGGCGCGGGCGGCCATCTATCGGGTGGGGCGCGCCGGCTTTGAAGATCGGTTGACGCGCGCGGAGGCGCGGAGCGGTCGCGACGGAGCCCCTCTACGACGCCTTGCGACCGTCTGGACGCCGCCCTCAATGCCGGTCGGCGGGCGGGACCTGGCCCGGCTGGGCCGGACGCCGGGACCGGAGACGGGGCGCATCCTGAAGGCGTTCGAAGACGCCTGGGTCGCCGACGACTTCCCGATCGACGGCCACGAGGCCCGACTGAAATCGCTTATGGCTTCGCTCGAGTGAATTCGGTCACGACCGGATAGTGGTCCGAGCCGGTCTGTCGGCCCACGCGGCGGCTGACCAGGGCCAGGTCGGGCGAGCGGTAGACCTGGTCGATGGTGATGCCCAAGACGGCGGGCAGGCGGCTTGGCCAGGTGCCGGGAAAGCCCGGCGCAGGAATCAGGCCTAGGTCGGCCTTGATCTGACGTCCGATCCGGGCGCTGGAGATGCTGTTGAAGTCGCCGGCGATGAGGGTGGTCCCCGGCGCGGCCGCCTTGCGACGTTCGGTCAGGGCCATGACCTGGGTGATCTGTCCCCACTGATATTCATAGGGCCAGGGACGGGTCAGGTGGATGCCGAAGACGGTGATCGGTCCCAGCGGCGTGGCCACGACGGCGCCGACGGCGCTGAGCCCGTCCGGTCGCCCCGGCAGTTTCGTCGTGATCGGATAGCGGGAGGCGATGATGGCCCGCGCCCCGGATGGTCCCGGCGACAGTCGTCCGTTGACCCGACGGTGGGGATAGCCCGCGAGCAGGCGGTCAATTTGGGCGATCGGCGCGTCCCCGACCTCGACCAGGATGACGATATCCGCATCGGCCGCCTCGATCGAGGCGCGCATGGCGTCGACGTCGGTATTGGGCGCCCAGAGGTTGGCGGAATAGACCCGGATGACCGGCTGGTCCGGTTGGCGCAGCCCCGTCGGCGGCATCCACTGGGGCCAGACTGCGAGGAACAGGATCAGGGTCGCCAGCCCGCCCACGCCCACCGCCGGCCAGAGCCGCAGAAGCCCACAGCCCACGGTCAGACCCGCCGCCGCCAGCAGCACGGGGCCCGTGAACTGAGCCAGGATGTCCACCCAGCGATGATCGACGCCGCTGAGCGCCGCCACGCCGAAGATCGACAGGCCGATCAGGACCAGGCAGGCCGCCGCATTGGCCGCCAGCTTGAGCAGGGACATCGTGTGTTGCCTTTCCTGGTGAACGCTGTTGCCTATGCCGCGTTAGGGCGACGCTTGGGAGAGGGCGACATGGCCAGACGGTCGATCACAGATATCGAAAAGATTTGGTCCAATGTCGAGGGGATCAAGAAGCTGTCCGACCGGGTGATCGGCATCGGCCCGTTCGGCATCGGCATGGACGGCCTGCTGACCTGGGTGCCGGTGGTCGGTACGGTCTATACGGTGGGAACCGGCGCCTGGCTGGTGATGCAGGCGGTCCGGGCCAAGGCCTCGCCGGCGACCCTGGCGCGGATGGCCGCCTATATGGCCGTGGATACGGCGACGGGCACGGTGCCTCTGGCCGGCGACGTGGTCGATACCTTCTTTCCCGGACAGTTGCTGGCGGCCAAGGCCCTGCAGAAGGACATCGAGACGACCCACTGGGTCGAGGATAGCGAGGCGGGGGCCAAGGCCAGCGGCGATCATGACCGGCACCTGGAGACGGTTCGCAACGACAAGAAACTGCGGCGCATCGTCTATCTGCACGACTGAATTGCGCGCGCTGGCGGTCGTCTGGTTTCCTAATTTGTCATTCGAACATCCGTGCGATCAATGGCTTGAGTAAAAATTCGGCCCTACAGCGCGCCTGAGTTGGCGGCGCCCGCAGACTGATCTCCGACAAGAACGGAGATCCTGATGAGCGACGATTTCACTGCGCGTCTGAGCCTGCCCTATCTTGCGGCGGGGCAGATGCAGAAACATGTGACCCTGAACGCGGCGCTGACGCGGCTGGACGCCCTGTTGCAGACGGCGGTGGTCAGCGGGACCACGGCCGTCCAGCCGACGGCGCCGTTCGACGGCGACCTCTACATCCTGCCGGAAGGGGCCGAGGGGGCGGCCTGGGGCGGCCAGCCCGTGGGCGCCCTGATGCGGTTCGAGGCGGGCGGCTGGAGCCGGGTGTCCGCGCCGGTCGGACTGATCGCCCTGGTGCTGGACGCCGCCGTCCTAGTGGTGCGAGAGGAAGGCGGCTGGGCGCCGCTGGGCCGGCGGCTGGACGAGGTTCAGGGCCTGTCGCGCCTAGGGGTCGGGACGACGGCCGACGCCGCCAATCCGCTGGCGATCAAGACCAACACCGCCCTGTTCACCGCGCGCGCCCAGGCCGAAGGCGGCGACGGAGATCTGCGTCTGACCTTGAACAAGACGGCGGTGGGCGACGTCCTGTCGCTGCTGTTCCAGAGCGGCTACGGCGGGCGGGCCGAACTGGGCCTGGTCGGGGACGACGACCTCAGCCTGAAGGTCAGCCCGGACGGATCGACCTGGCGCCGCGCCTTCGGCGTGGACCGCGCCACCGGTCGGGTCGCCTTCGACCGAGGCGCGACCCGACGCGAGACGACGATCTTCGACGCCGACGGCGTCTATACGCCGCCCGCCTGGGCCCGATGGATCGAGGCCGTTTGTGTCGGCGGCGGCGGCGCGGGCGGGGCAGGCACGGCCGGACCGGCCGGAACCGCGCGCTTCGGCGGCGGCGGCGGCGGTGCGGGCGGTCTGAGCCAGGCCATCTGGGCGGTCGCCGATCTGGGCGAGACCCTGGCTGTCGCCGTCGGCGGCGGAGGCTCTGCCGCGACCGGCGGCTCAGGCGGCCAGACGACAATAAGCCTGGAAGGCGTCGTGCTGCTGCGCGCCGGAGGCGGCGCTCGCGGCGCCGACGGAACCGCCGCAGCGGGGCCAGGCGGCGCGGGCGGCCTGGGGCAGCGCGTCGGCAATCCGGGGGGCGATAGTCGGATCACGGCGGCTGCGTCCGGCGGCGGAGAAACAGTCTGCCCTGAGGGCTCCGGCGGCGGCGGGGCCGGCGGCGGTCTGAGCGCCGGCAATATGGCTCAGGCGGGCGGTCCCGGCGGGGCGGGCGGCTGGGCTGTGCGACGAGCGGACGGGGGCGCGGCGGGCGCGGCGGGGCAGGGTTCGTCGGCGCCAGGCCTGTCCTTGGTCGGCGGCGGCGGGGGAGGGGGCGACGCCTCGTCCGCAGGCGCTGGCGCGGCAGGCGGCGCAGGAGCCTCGTACGGGGCCGGCGGCGGCGGAGGCGGCGCGGGCCTGACCCAGTCGGGCGTGGGCGGCGCAGGCGGCGGAGGCGTGGTTCGCATCACGGCCGTCGGATGAGCCGGCGACCCTATCTGCCCGAGCCGATCGAGGTGCTCGACCCCGAAGCCTGGGACGCCCCCAGGACTCTGAACGACACAGCCCGCCGCGCCCAGACCGGCTTCGACGGTCGATGCGATCGGCAAATCCAGGACAAGGAGGACGAGGAATGACCGGAACCCGAACCCCGGCGCCGGGTCGCGCCCGAAACGATACTTTGGCCGAAGGCCGCTGGCTGTGGCGCAGGCTCTATGCCTTCGCCGTCAGCGCCGGACTGTGGCTGCTGCTGATGCGGACCGTGGCGCGGATGCCGCCCGAGATGCTGCCCAAGATCACGGACGGATTGATGGGGCTGCTGGCCCTGATCCTGATCCTCTACCTGGTGGCGCCCACGGCTGAGCAACTGGTCGCCGTGCTGGCCAATGCCCGGCTGCGCCTGACGGGAGGCCGCTCATGAGCGCGCGATTGTCCGTTCGTTCCCGATCCCGTCTGACGGGCGTCCACCCCGCCTTGGTCGCCGTGGTCGAGGCCGCTCTCGCGCGCAGTCCGGTGGACTTCATGATCACCGAGGGCCTGCGGACGCCGGCGCGGCAGGCCAGCCTGGTCAAGGCCGGGGCCAGCCGGACGCTCAGGTCCCGGCATCTGACCGGACACGCCGTCGACGTCGCGGCCCTGGTGGACGGCCAGGTGCGGTGGGACTGGCCGCTCTATGGCCGGATCGCCGAAGCCTTCAAATCCGCCGCGCGGGACCTGAACACCCCCATCGTCTGGGGCGGCGACTGGAAGAGCCTGCGCGACGGCCCGCATTTCGAGCTGGACCGGAGGGTCTATCCGTGAGGCCCTGGTCGATCTTGAAGGCGCTGACGCCGCTCGGCTGGATCCTGGTCGCCGCAGCGGCCATCGGCCTCGCGGCGACGCTTCTCGGCGGGCTCGGCTTCCGCTGGGACCCTCTGGGCCTGCAGCAGCGGCGGTTGGCGGCGGCCCAGGCGCGGGCCACGGCAGGCGAGGGGGCTGCCAAGGCTCAAGCCGGCGCGCGTCGCCTCGAAGCCGAGGGCGCCCAGACCGTGCTGCGCCGCCTCGACGACTTTCAACAGCAACAGACGGCGACCGCAGGCGTGACCGCCGCCGCCGTCGCCCAGGCAAGGAGCGCCGATGACGCCGAAACCCCTCTGGACCGCCGCCGCGCCGATTATCTGCGCGGCCATGACCGCGAGCTGTGCCGGCTCGCCCCGGATCTCGGCGGTTGCGCCGGCGCGGCTGAGCCTGCCGGAGGCGGCGACCCGGCCGTGCGCCCTGGCGGCGCTTCCGGCTGAACCGACAACCGCGGATCTGGACGCCGCCTATGTGCTGCGCGGCGCCCAGATCCTCGCCTGTGACGGCGCGCGCAGGCTGGCGCTGGAGGTCCTGCTGGCGGAGCGGGCGATGTTGGATTCTCAAGCCGGGGGAGGGGACAGGCCTCCGCCCTGACCAAAGCGGCAAAAACGACTCGGCAACTTGTGCCGCTGGGCGTCGAAACTTGCCGAGGTGCGGCGCGGGTCGTCCGAAAAAAGCCCGTAAAATCAGTGCGGGGCTATGCCGTTTCGCCCATTTCCGTCTGGCCCCGCCCTTGCTCTCTAGAGGGCGAGCAAAATGCTCCTGGCGCTAAAATGGCGCTGGACATCACACGAAGTGAAGAGGACAGCCAAAATGGCTAACAACAGCATCAACGTGAACGTCGGCGCCATGGTCGCGCTGCAAAACCTTAACGCGTCCAACAAGATGTTGGACGTGACGCAGAACCGTGTCTCCACGGGAATGAAGGTTTCCAGCGCCAAGGATAATGGGGCGATCTTCGCCATCGCGACGAACCAGCGCGCCGAGATGGGCGCGCTCAACTCCGTGATGCAATCGCAACAACGCGGCCAGTCGATCGTCGACGTCGCGCTCGCCGCCGGCGACACCGTCGTCGCAGCCCTGACTGAAATGAAGGCGCTCGCCGTCGCCATCGAGGCCGGAGGCAGCTCCGCGACGACCACCGCGCTCCAAAACGACTACGACGCCCTGCAGGACGAAATCGACAAGGCCCTGGCCGGCGCCGACTTCGACGGCGTCAACCTGTGGACCGACGGCGCCGTGACCGGCGTCATCACCGACACCTCCGGCGGCACCTTCTCCATCGGCATCGCCGCCGCCAGCGACGGCACCCCCACGGCTGCGACCGCAGCGGCTGTCCAGACCGCGATCGACGCCTTCACGGCCGATCTGGCGACCCTGGGCACCCAGTCCAAGTCTCTGGATCGCCAGGTGACCTTCACCAGCAAGCTGCAAGACGCTGTCGAAGCCGGCATCGGCAACCTGGTCGACGCCGATCTGGCCAAGGAAAGCGCTCGCCTGACCGCCTTGCAGACCAAGCAGCAACTGGGCGTTCAAGCGCTGTCGATCGCGAACACTTCCAGCCAGATCCTGACCAGCCTGTTCCGATCCTAAAAGCCAGGGCGTCTCGCCTCTCCGGCCTGCGCCTCAATATCAAACGTCAAAAAGGCGGTCGGACCTTGGTCCGGCCGCCTTCTTGCTTGGTTGGCAGCTTTTGCCCGGCAGATTTTTCCTACCCAGTCGGCAAAATCTGCCCCGCTAGGCGAAATCTGCCGGGGCAGATTAATCTAAACAACAGTATAACGTAGAAAAAACAATGACTTGAGAGGTGTCGGGTTAACGGTTCCTGGCCCGGCAATTGCTTCAGTCCAATCGGGCAAAAAGCTCCCGGTTGTCAAAACGACGCCGGACATCACGAAGTGAAAAGGACAGCCAAAATGGCTAACAGCGTTAACACGAATATGGGCGCCAACGTCGCCCTGCAGACCCTGAACGCCACCAACAAGGCCCTGGCCACGACGCAAAACCGCGTCAGCACCGGTCAGGCCGTTTCGTCCGCCAAGGACAACGGCGCCATCTTCGCCATCGCCACCAACCAGCGCGCTGAAATGGCCGCCCAAGGGGCCGTCAAGCAATCGCTGCAACGTGGTCAGTCCATCGTCGACGTCGCCCTGGCGGCCGGCGAGACCGTCGTCGCGGCCCTGACGGAAATGAAGTCGCTGGCCGTCGCCATCGAAGCCGGCGGTTCCTCCGCCACGACCACCGCTCTGCAAGCCGACTACGACGCCCTGCAGACCGAAATCGACAGCGCTCTCGCCGGCGCTGAGTTCGACGGCGAAAATCTGTGGACCGCTTCGGCTTCCGTGATCACCGATACGTCGGCGTCGACGTTCACGGTCGGCATGGCCTCGCCCGCCGACGGCACCCCGGCCGGCGCCACCGCTGCTCAAGTCCAGACCGCAATCGAGGCCTTCACGGCCGACATGGCGACCCTGGGTTCGCAGTCGAAGTCGCTGGACCGTCAGGTCACCTTCGCCAGCAAGATGGAAGACGCCCTGGAAGCCGGTATCGGCAACCTGGTCGACGCCGATCTGGCCAAGGAAAGCGCCAAGTTGACCGCCCTGCAGACCAAGCAACAGCTCGGCGTGCAGGCGCTGTCGATCGCGAACTCGTCCAGCCAGATCCTGCTGAGCCTGTTCCGTTAAGATGATAGGCCGGGGCGGCTTACGCCGCCCCGGCCCTTCACTCCCGTTTGAATCCAGAAGGGCGCGGATGTTCCGCGCGAGGAGCCATGGCTGACAATGTCGCGAGCGTGTCCTCGGTAAACTTCTTTCCTCCCGATCCTGCCGACGTCACTCCTGCCCCTGCCCCCGCGCCGTCGCAGCCTTCGCTGCAGGCCGAGGAAGCAGCGGAATCGACCAACTATCGCCTGACCATCGAGTCCGCCGAGAACGGTCGCTTTGTATACACGATCAGCGATCCGATCACGGGCAAGGTCGTGCTGAAACTCCCGCGGGAAGTCGTTCAGACTCTCGCCGACAACCCGGGCTACCGGGGCGGAAATCTGCTGAAAACCTCCGTCTAGACGAAGGCTTTTCAGGTCGAAGACTGCAACGCCGCCGGTTTGCCGGACGGCGCTATCGTGGTTTCTTCGCCGTTAACCATACGCTCACGACTCATGGTTAATCCTGTAGGGAACAGAAGTCCGGGGCTTGAAGCCATGACCACTAGCGTACACACCAACACCTCGGCGATGATCGCCCTGCAGAACCTGAACCGCACCAACGACCAGTTGGCGTCGACGCAGGGCCGGGTCAGCACCGGCCTGAAGGTTCAGGGCGCCAAGGACAACGCCGCCGTTTGGGCGGTCGCTCAGGGCCAGCGGGCGGACAAGGGTTCGCTTGAATCCGTGACGACCAGCCTGAACCGCGCGACCTCGATTGCCGACGTGTCGCTGGCGGCGGGCGAGCAGATTTCAGACCTCCTGCTGGATCTGAAGGCCAAGGCCACGGCGGCGGCTGACCCCAGCGCCACGGCTGCGACCCGCGCCTCGTATGACCAGGAGTTCCAGGCCCTGTTGGGCTCGATCGGGTCGTTCTCGGCCAATGCGACTTTCGACGGCGCCAATATTCTGGACGGCACGTCAACCGTCGCGCTTGATTTCCTGGCCAATGCGGACGCGACCGAAACCGTCGCCCTGGACCGCCAAAATCTCACCGTCGCCGGCCTCGGCCTTACGGGCCAGGATTTGACGACCGAGGCGGACGCCACTGCGGCCCTGACGGCGGTGACGACCGCGATCACCACGGCGAGTTCGCGTCTCGCGGAACTGGGCGCCCAAGCGAAGCAGATTGAACGCCATACGACCTTCGTCAGCAAGCTGTCCGACGCGCTGGAATCCGGCATCGGCAATCTGGTGGACGCCGACCTGGCCAAGGAAAGCGCCCGTCTCCAGGCGCTGCAGGTTCAGCAGCAACTGGGCGTCCAGGCCCTGTCTATCGCCAACCAGGCGCCGCAGGTCATCCTGTCGCTGTTCCAGAACTAGGTCCGACTTAAGAGTTCGTTATCGGCCCTCGGCGCAATCTGGATAGCGGAGCCGATCGATGATCAACAACAGCTATCTGTTGGGACTGTACGGGGTGACGTCTTCCACGACGTCTTCCACGTCAAACACGTCTACGACTCCGACCAAACGCACCCAGCCCACGGCGCCGTGGACGGCGACGGAGAACGTCCCGACCGCCAGCGAAATGGTGCGCTCGGCCCTGGCGGGCCGTCGGATCGTCAACGAGGCGGCGGTGGACGTCGACCTGACCTCAGCCTCCGCCGACTATCGCAAGCTTTTCGCGACCTATCAGGCCCTCGACACGCTTTCCGCCTTGGCGGATCGGGCCGGCACCCGCGGCGTCAGCGCGTCGGAATCCGCCCTGCTCAACAAGCGGTTCGCCTCAGGGCTGGCCGAGCTTTCAACCTATCTGGCTACGGCGAAGTTCGAAGGGTTACGGATGGTCGACGGCGTCGCCCAGAACACCGTCAAGACGACCGCAGCGATAGAGAAGACGTCCAGCACCTTCGTCACCGCGCCGGTGCATGAGGGGGCGCTCACCGAGACGGTCGATGCGTTCGAAGGGGACGTGCGCTTCTCCATCGGCGTCTCGATCTCAGGGAGCGCGCAAAAGACCATCGACATCGACCTGGCGGACATGGGCTCGACCCCCCGCACATTCGACAATGTCACCGCCTTCATGAACGAACAGCTGGACGCGGCCGGGGTGGAGACGCGCATCGGGCGCGAGCAAATTCCAGGCGCCGCCAAGACGGTCAAGGCGGGAGACAAGACCGTCACCTTGCCTGCGGGCCCGGATCAGTGGGCGTTGAAGGTGTGGGGCGGGGCGGGCGAAACCGTCTCGTTCTCCGCAGCCGACACGTCTGACGCCGTCTATGTCACCCAGACCACCGGCGCCGGTGCGGAGCTCCTGAAGTTCCAAGCCGACGGCGGAAGCGCGCCGACGGCGACGCAAGGCTTGGGCGAGACCTTCTGGGTCGAGGGAAGGACCGGTCAGGTCGCCTTGCCGGACGGCGTCGCCGCCGTGCGGGACAGCGCCGTGGCTGCGGACGGCTCGGTCTGGGTGCTCGCCGACCTGACCGAAGGCGAGGACAACCAGCCGATCAAGGGGCAGCGCGACGTCGCCCTGATGAAGTTCGATTCCGCCGGGAACCTGACCCAGACCAAGCTGCTGGGGGCGGCGTCCAGCGCCAACGGATTCTCTCTCGCCATCGCCGACGACGGCCGGATCGCGGTCGCCGGCTCGGTGACCGGCGCCCTGGACGCCGGCAAGAGCGGCGACGACGCCAATGTGGCGGACAGTTTCGTCACCGTTTTCGACTCTTCAGGCAAGGAGGTCTGGACCCAGCGGCGCGGCGCCAAGGCGGCCGATGAGGCGACCGAGGTCAGTTTCGGCGCCGACGGCACGGTCTATGTCGCCGGTCGGTCGCGCTCCATGATGCCGGGCTCCGAGGGCGCGCTGGGCGGATGGGATGGCTACCTCCAGGCTTTCGGCGAGCATAGGCTGACCCCGACCTCGCCGCTCAGCGGTCTTATGGTGGGCGCGACGCAGTTCGGCACGGCCGGCGACGACAATGTCCAGGCCATGACGACCTCCGGCTCGAACCTCTATACCGCCGGGGTGGAGAACGGTCGGATCATGGTCCGTCAGTTCACACTGGACGCCTCGGGCGCGCCGACCCTGTCGTCGACCCGCGACCTCGGCGCGGCTCAGGGCGGGATCGCCGGGATCACGGTCGATAACGGTCGCGTCATCCTGACGGGTCAGACCGACAACGCCGCTCTGGACGTCGGCGGCGCCACGAATTCCCATGCAGGCGGCACGGACGTGTTCGTGGCGGTTCTGGATCCCGACCTCCAACCCTCCGCCAACGAGCGGCTGACCTATTATGGCGGCGCCGGCGTGGACACGGCGTCCGACGTCCAGGTCAAGGACGGCAAGGTCTGGGTCACCGGCGTCGCCGACCGTCCCGCCGGAGCGGCCAAGACCGATCCGACCCAGGCCTATCTGGCGCGGTTGGACCCTCTGACCGGTGCCGTCGAATATAGCCAGACCTGGCGCGCCCAGGGCGACCAGGCGGTGACGGGCAGCCTGACGGTCGTGTCCGGCGGCGCCAGCGTTCTGGACAGGCTGGGCCTGCCGCAGGGCGAGATCATGCAGTCGGATTCCAAGCTGCTGACCGTCGCCACCTCCGCCCGCGCGGGCGATCAGTTCAGCATAACCCCCGGCAACGGCACACGGGCCATAACCGTGACCATCGCCGCGAACGAAACCATGGCGAGCCTGGCCAAGAAGATCACCAGCGCCTCGAACCGGCAGCTCACCGCTACGGTGGTCACAGACAAGAAGGTCTCGCCGCCGACCGAGCGAATCCAGATCGTAGCCGCCGATGGCAAACAGGGCGCCACGGTCTCCTCGGGCGCGGTCGGCAAAGACGCTTTGGCCGCCCTGGGCCTGTCGCCCGGCTATATTGGGAACACGGGCGACAAGGAAAAGAAGGCCTATGGGCTCAATCTGACCAATGCGCTGAACCTCAGCAACGCCGATTCAATCAAGGCGGCGAACGAAGCCCTGGCCAACGCCCTGACCTCGGTCAGGTCGGCCTACAAGTCGCTGGCGCCGTCGACCGCCGCCATCACCAACACCCAGACCGGCAACAAGTCGTCGACCGCCTATCAGCAGACGCAACTGGCCAACTTCCAGGCCGCGCTCAACCGCCTGACGGCCTGATCTGAGCCTCATCGCCCTAAGCGACGGCTAGGCGGTTGACGCCCGGCGCCGGTTCCGGGTTATTGGACGCCTCAGTTGCGAAAGCCCCCCATGGCCCTTCCGAACGACAACCGCGTCATCATCGCCATCGGCGCCGGTCTGGTGATCATCGCCGCCGTGGTGCTGGCCCTGATCTTCACCGGCGGCGGCGACAAGACGCCTGAAGCCCCGCCTGCCGCCAAGGGCGGGCTGACGGTCGATCTGGCAGACGCCCCCTCGCTGGAGCCGACGCGCGAGCTGCGCTGTTTCGTCGATGGTCAGTTCGTCGGCATGGCGACGCTGGCTGACTGCGCCCAGCGCAACGGTCTGGCCACCGACGCCCTGGATGTTGGCATCGACGAGACCGGGGCCCTGGCCGCCGCCCCGACCGCCGCCTTCGCCCCGCCGCCGGAACTGCCCCCGGTCGAGATGGCTGAGGCCGATCCCATGCCGAGCCCCGCTCCGGGCGCCGCCGCGCCCAGCACCCCGGCCCCAGCGCAGTCCGCCGGCTCCCAGTGTCTGCGCCATGCCGGTTCGGAATGGCGCGTCCTGTCCAGCGGCATGAGCCTGAACGCCTGCGTCCAGGCCCTTTACGCCGGAACCTGCGTGCGTCCCGGCGACGCCCAGTACGGCCGTTGGGGCGAGACCACCCTGCGGCTGGTGCCGCGTCGTGTGGAACAGTCCAGCGACAATACCCGTTTCCGCACCCTGGCGGAGCAGGACCGCAACTGCCAATTCCCGGGTCTGAACTGATGCGCGTGCTTGCCCTTGCCGCCGCCGCTGTCGCCACTCTGGGCGCCTGCTCCAGCGAGCCGAAGTTCGAGTTCGAACCCGGCGTCTGCTATTTCGTCGCCACGCCGGACGGCGAGCCGCCGCGCTTGCAGAAGATGGGCGAGAACGTCGCCCAGATCGAACTCTGCGCCGGCCAGCTGGAAGAAATGCGCCTGCGCTTCCTGCGCATGGGCGGCTCGAACCAGGAGGTCGCCGGCGCCTATCAGGGCCGCTTCATCTTCGTGGACCGCGAAGGCGTGAAGTTCGGCAAGAGCCTGACGGGCAGCCGCTTCTTCGCCATGGCCCGCACCGGCGACGGCCGTCTGGCCATCCCCGGCGCCATCCAGCGCGACGACACCGGGCGCCCGATCGCGATCGCTGCGCCGCCGGCCGAGACCAAGTAGGGCGCAGGCCCTGGCCAAGGGCTTGCGGAAATCGAACAAAGGTGGAACAAACGGTTAATCCATCCACCGGTTTGGCGGGTCAGATGTCGAATGCGGCTGGCGGTGACCGGCGGCGGCTCTAAGACATCCGGCTGAATTACGGAGCAGGCGAGGGACTCGCCGCTCCCTACGAGAAGGAAGTTTCCATGGCGGGCAGCGTCAACAAGGTCATTCTGGTCGGCAATCTGGGCCGCGATCCCGAAATCCGGTCCATGCCGAACGGGGACCGGATCGCCAACCTGTCGATCGCCACTTCGGAAACCTGGCGCGACAAGTCCTCGGGCGAGCGCAAGGAAAAGACCGAGTGGCACCGGGTCGTCATCTTCAACGACAATATCGTCAAGGTGGTCGAGAACTATGTGAAGAAGGGCTCGACCGTCTATATCGAGGGCGCGCTCCAGACCCGCAAATGGACCGACCAGCAGGGCGTCGAGAAGTATTCGACCGAGATCGTGGTCAGCCGCTTCAAGGGTGAACTGACCATGCTGGGCGGCCGCGCTGAAGGCGGCGCCTCGCAAGGCGGCGGTTACGGCGGCGGCGGCGGTGGTCGCGGCGACGACGACTATTCCTCGGGCTTCTCCACCGGCGGCGCCAACAAGCCGAGCGGCCCCAAGGAAAGCTACGACCTGAACGACGACATTCCATTCTAAGGTGAAATGGAGGGGGCGAGCTCAGGCTTCGCCCCCCTTCTTCCTACCAGACCGCTTGGTCGAAATGGCGCAGGATCACCTGGTCGGCGGTGACCAGCTTCGCCCCGTCGGCCATGGCGTTGGCGACGATCAGCCGGTCGAACGGATCGCGCGTCCAGGCGAAGCGGCAGGCCGCCTCAGCGACGGCGGCGGTCGAAGCGTTCGATAGCGACAGGTCCAGCCGGTCCTCAAGATCCCGCAGCAGAAGATCGGCCGTCTTCAGCTTGACCCGACCGATCTCGATCAGGATTTCGATCTCCACCAGCACCAAGGGCGACAGACGCAAGTCACGAGCCCGCGCCAGCTGCGCCTGCGCCGAGCGGCTGATCTGCCGGTCCAGCCGATAGTAGAGCCAGAGGGCGACCTGGGTATCGAGATGGATCACTTGTCGTCGAAGTCGAACTTGGTGTCCGGATCCCAGGTCCAATGGCTCTTGTTGGTGTCGATATCGTCGGGGCAGTCGTCGGCGCCCTCGCGCACGCCTTGGGCCATATAGGCGTCCCAGCGTTCCTCAGGCGTCGTCGGCTTGGCGGGCGTCTCGGCGATCAGGGTCAGCCGCCGACCGCCGCGCCGGATCACCAGCGGCTCGCCGGTTTCCAGCACGCTGTCGACCAGTCGGAACAGGTCCTTGCGCAGGGCGGTCAAGGTGACTTCGGCCATATGTACATGCTGCGCTTGAGGCATGTACATGTCAATGCAATGAGCCGACACGCCATTTGACGGGCGAAGCGGCTCACGGCGTGCGATAGGCGGGCATGACCGTCGTCCCTCCTGCCGCGCCGCCTGCCAAGCCTCACGCCCTGACCGGGCTTGAGATCGCCGCCATCCTGGCGATCATCGTGGTGTGGGGTGTGAACAATGCGGGCGCCAAGCTGGCGACTGAGCAACTGTCGCCCTTGTTGGTCGGGGCGATCCGGTTCGGGATCGCCACCGCCTGTCTGATCGTCTTCGTCCGCCCCCCCTTTCCGGACTGGAAAAGCCTGACGCTGATCGTCATCCTCGGCGGGCCGATCCAATATGGTCTGGCCTACACCGCCTATTGGATGGCCACCGACGTCAGCCCCGTGACGGTAGCCAACCAGTTGTGGATTCCCTTCACCACCCTGTTCGCCTTCCTGATCCTGGGCGAGCGGCTGAGCAAGGCGGCCCTGATCGGCATGGGGGTGGCCTTCGTCGGCGTGGCCTGGATGACGCTGGACGCCCATGCGCTGCAGGACTGGAAGGCCATCCTGGTCGCCATCGCCGCCGGCGCCGCCTGGGGCGTGACCACGGTGGTCGCGCGTCGCACCACCTCGATTCCGCCGCTGAAGATGCAGGGACTGCTGGCCCTGGGCGCCTTCCCGGTCATGGCCTTCGGCTCGGCGGTGTTCGAACACGGTCAATGGGAGGCGGTGAAGGCCGCCACCCCCATGGTCTGGGCCGCGCTGCTTTGGGCCGGGATCACCTCGTCGGTGCTGGCGACGACTCTGTTGTTCTGGCTGGTGCAAAGGCGTGAGGCGGGGCGGGTGACCCCCTATCTGCTGGTGACGCCGGTGGTGTCGATGCTGATCGGCTGGGGCCTGATGGGGGATGTGCTGACGCCCCAGATCCTGACCGGCTCGGCCATCACCATGGGCGGGGTGGCCCTGGTCGCCCTGGCCGAACGGGGCTTGCGCGCGGGCGCCGCCAAGGCTTGATCTAGGGCCGCAGTTTCCGGAGCCGGCCATGCACAACCCCCTCGACCCCGATCATCTGTCTCGCCGTTGGCTGGGCCGCGGCCATGCCGAGCTGGACGCCGACGAACGGCAGGTGGTCGACAGCGCCGCCGCGCGTCGGCCGGTGTCGCGCGACATCAACGAGACCTTCGACGACCGCCAGAGCTTCGGCGACCGGCTGGCCGACCGTGTGGCGACCTTCGGCGGGTCCTGGACCTTCCTGATCGCCTTCGGGGCGGCCCTGGCGCTCTGGACGGTTCTGAACCTGATCCTGGGCCGCGAGGCCTTCGACCCCTATCCCTTCATCTTCCTGAACCTGATGCTGTCCATGGTGGCCGCCGCCCAGGCCCCTATCATCATGATGAGTCAGAACCGTCAGGCGACGAAAGACCGGCTGGACGCCGGCAACGACTACCAGGTCAACCTGAAGGCCGAGATCGAGATCATGGCCCTGCTGGACAAGGTCGAACACCTGACCGCGCGCCAGCAGGAACAGACCGAAATGATCGAGCGGCTGTTGGCTCAGAAAGGGCGCTGACGCCCCACCCCCGTCATCCTCGAGCTTGACCCGAGGACAGGAGGTTCAGCCGCATTGCGTCAGGGGCGACGCACAGCCCGACCGGCGTCAGATCCTCGGGTCAAGCCCGAGGATGACGGAGCAAGGGCGAGAGAAGTCAGCTCGCGCTCAACGCCGCGCAGGCCACCCGGTCGCCGGCGCCGCCGATGGGCTGGCTGGCGTGGTCGTCGGGATTGGCGTGGATGATGACCGCCGATCCGTCAGCGTCCCACAGCCATTGTCCCGGACCTTCCGACGAAATCCGCGCGCGGGTGGTGAACAGTTCGGCGTTCACCTTGCCGTCGGCGCCGGCGTAGACGTTCGGCAGGTCGCCGTCATCGGGACCGGCGGCGTTCAGCAGGCCGTGCGGCGCCTTGGGCTCGCCGTGGTTGATATGGGCGCCGGACGAGGTGAAGGGCGCGGCGCATTGGCCGGTCGCATGGATATGGATGCCGTGCCAGCCGGGCGTCAGGCCCGAGGCCTCGACCTTGATCACCAGGCCTGTCGGCCCCTGACGCAGATCGACCCGGCCGATATTGGCGCCCTGGGCATTGACCAGGACGGCCTGTCCGGTGGCGCCGACGGGGGCGCGTTCGGCCTGCATCTGGGCCGCGTCGGCGGTCGAAGCGCAGGCCCCGATCAGGGCCAAAGGGGAGGCGAGGAGGAGGGCGGCGGCGATGTGGTTTGCGCGCATGTGGAAAGTCCTTTCAGAGACGGGCTTTCACGGCGACGTCGCTTTGCCACCGAGGCCCTGGAATGCTAGAAATCGTCACAGCGGATCACGTTCCGATTCCGGCCGCATAAAGCCACGCTTCATTGACCGACGACAGCTACGAAAACGCCGCGACCCCCATCGTTCCGGGAGGCGGCGGCTCCGATATTTCCACGATCACGATCGAGGACGAACTGAAGCGTTCGTACCTCGACTACGCCATGAGCGTGATCGTCAGCCGCGCCCTGCCTGACGCCCGAGACGGGCTCAAACCGGTTCACCGTCGCATCCTGTATTCGATGCACGACCTGAACATGACGCCCGAGCGCAGCTATTCGAAATGCGCCCGCGTGGTCGGCGACGTGCTGGGCCGGTTCCACCCCCACGGCGACGCCTCGGTCTATATGGCCCTGGTGCGGATGGCTCAGCCCTTCTCGATGGGTCTGATGCTGGTCGACGGCCAGGGGAACTTCGGCTCGGTCGACGGCGATATGCCCGCCTCGATGCGTTACACCGAGGCCCGGATGGCCCCGGCCGCCGTCGCCCTGATGGCCGACATCGACAAGGACACCGTCGATTTCCAGCCCAACTACGACGAGAAGGAGCTGGAGCCGGTCGTCCTGCCGAGCCGGATTCCCAACCTGCTGGTCAATGGCGCCGGCGGCATCGCCGTCGGCATGGCGACCAACATCCCGCCGCATAATCTGGGGGAGGTCGTGGATGCGGCCCTGGCCCTGCTGGACGATCCCAACGTCACCGACGACGCCCTGCTGGACATCGTGCCCGGTCCCGACTTCCCGACCGGCGGCGAGATCATGGGCCGCACCGCGCCGCGCAACGCGCTTCGCGACGGTCGCGGCTCGGTCGTCGTGCGCGGTCGCGCCTCGGTGGAAGAGATCCGCAAGGATCGCGAGGCCATCGTCGTCACCGAACTGCCCTATCAGGTCAACAAGCAGACCCTGATCGAGCGGATCGCCGAAATGGTGCGCGAGAAGCGTCTGGAAGGCATTTCCGACGTCCGCGACGAATCCGACCGTCAGGGCATGCGGATCGTCATCGAGCTGAAGCGCGACGCCTCCGGCGACGTGATCCTGAACCAGCTGTGGCGCTATACCGCCATGCAGAGCTCGTTCGGCGTCAACATGCTGGCGCTGAACCACGGCCGACCCGAACAGATGGGCCTGCGCGACCTGCTGCAGATCTTCCTCGACTTCCGCGAGGAGGTGGTGGTCCGCCGCGTCAAGTTCGAGCTGAACAAGGCCCGCGACCGCGGCCACGTCCTGGTCGGTCTGGCCGTCGCCGTCGCCAATATCGACGAGGTCATCCACATCATCCGTTCCTCGGCCGATCCGACCGAGGCGCGCGAACGTCTGCAGGCCAAGCCCTGGCCGGTCGGCGACATGATGGCCCTGGTCGAACTGATCGCCGACCCGCGCAGCGTCGTCATCAACGGCGACAGCCTGCAACTGACCGACGAACAGGCCCGCGCCATCCTGGCCCTGACCCTGTCGCGCCTGACCGGCCTGGGCCGTGACGACATCTTCGGCGAGGCGAACGGCCTGGCCGACACCATCCAGGGCCACCTGACCATCCTGTCGGACCGCAAGAACGTCCTGGCCATCATTCGCGACGACCTGATCGACGTGAAGGCCAAGTTCGCCGTCCCGCGTCGCACCCTGATCGGGGAAGGCGACGGCGAGATGGAGGACGAAGACCTGATCCCGCGCGAGGACATGGTCGTCACCGTCACCCACGGCGGCTACGTCAAGCGCGTCGCCCTGAACGCCTATCGGACCCAGCATCGCGGCGGCAAGGGCCGTTCGGGCATGTCGATGAAGGACGAGGACGCCATCACCGGCGTGTTCAGCGCCTCGACCCACACCCCGGTCCTGTTCTTCGCCACCAACGGCAAGGCCTACAAGCTGAAGACCTGGCGCCTGCCGCTGGGCAACCCGCAGTCGCGCGGCAAGGCCTTCGTCAACCTGCTGCCCATTGAGCCGGGCGACAGCATCATGAACGTCCTGCCCCTGCCCGAGGACGAGACGACCTGGGGCGATTACGACATCATGTTCGCCACCAGCTCGGGCGACGTGCGCCGCAACAAGCTGTCGGACTTCGCCACGGTCAACCGCGCCGGCAAAATCGCCATGAAGCTGGAAGGCGACGACCGCATGGTCGGCGTCGGCCTGTGCACCGCCGATGACGACGTGCTGCTGACCACGGCCCTGGGCCGCGCGATTCGCTTCAAGGCCGACGATGTGCGCGTCTTCAAGGGCCGGGATTCGACCGGCGTCCGGGGCGTGCGCCTGCAGGACGGCGACGAGGTCATCTCCATGGCCATCCTGGGCCGCGTCGATGCGACGCCGGAAGAACGCTCGGCCTATGTCAAACACGCCAACGCCATGCGCAAGGCCCTGGCCGGCGCGGAGGCGGAAGAGGATGTCGCGGCTCCGGCTGAAGCCGAAGACGAGGTCGCCGACGCCGCTCTGACGGTCGAACGGATCGCCGAACTGGGCGCCGCCGAACAGTTCATCCTGACGGTCACCGAGACCGGCTTCGGCAAGCGATCCTCGGCCTATGAGTACCGCCGCACCGGTCGCGGCGGCCAGGGCCTGACGGCTCACGGTCTGGGCGGTCGCGCCGGCACACGCCTGGCGGCGGCCTTCCCGGTCGAGGAGACGGACGACCTGCTGCTGGTGACATCGGGCGGTCAGATGATCCGCACTCGTATGGATCAAGTCCGCATCGTCGGCCGCTCCAGCCAGGGCGTCACCATCTTCCGCACCGGCAAGGACGAAAAGGTCGTCTCGGTCGAACGCCTGCCGGAAAGCGGCGGTTCGGATGAGGCGGACGCCGCGAGTGAAGAGGGCGGCGCGGCCGAAGCATAAAACCAAGACCCTCTCCCGCCGGGAGAGGGCTTGAGCGCACGAGAGCGAAGCGATCGTTCTGGCGCGAAAGGGTGAGGGGCCGGTGGTGCGAACTGGCCCACCGGCGGACCCCTCATCCGGCCCTTCGGGCCACCTTCTCCCGCAAGGGGAGAAGGAAGATTGAGCGGGAGCTGGCGGTGGACATCCTGATCGACGGCGTTCCCGCCACACCTTACATCCTCGCCCGTCTGACCAGGCCGCCGTCGAACTGTTCGGCGAAAGCCCAGACACGGGCGAGTGATTGCTATTGCTTGCCTCTCCCCGCATGTTGGGGGGAGGGGGCTCGATGATACGGTATATTTCTTTTGCGTTGCTGTTCCTTGTGGCGGCCTGCTCAATGCCGCCTGCGGATCCCGCGCGCGAGGTCCAGACCGACCGAGCTTACGGGTTCGTCGCCGCTGGTGACGAGACCGGTCTTGCCTCGATCGCGACCGATAGCCTGAAAGCCAATCTAAGCGGTGACGTGCTGCAGCAGATGAAAGGCTATGGATCGGTTCAGAAGCCTGTGTCCGCCAAGACCGTTCAGTGGCAATCGAACTTTACGCCTCAGGTCAGCGCCTACAGGATTGTGCGCGAATACACCTATCCCGAGAAAGTCGTTCAGTTCGACACGGTGATGGCGCGTGGGAAAGGGAGCGCTTGGCAGGTCGATGCCGTTCATATCAACAGCTTCTCGGCGTCGCAGATCGCGCTCGGTCGTTTCACGATCACGAACAAGTCTCCGCTTCACTATCTCATCCTTGCCGCGCTGGTGGTCACGCCCCTCATCTGCCTCGTCACCGTAGGCTTCGCAGCTTTTCGGCGGAGGTGGGGTTGGATGGTCTTCTGCTTGTTCGGTGTTGGACAGATTTCGTTGAACTGGGCGACCGGAGCGATCCAGTTTCAGGCGTTGCAGTTCGCTGTGCTTGGCGCTGGTTTCATCAAGGGACCGCTCATCACAGACTCATGGGTGATGTTCTTCGCCCTTCCGCTGCCGGCCATCCTCTTCTGGGTCTTGGGAAAATGGCGTCCAAAACCTGCGCGGCAGCCCAAGAAGAGCATCGTCTCGCAGGCGGTTGAATGACTGATATTCTGATCGACGGCCAACCCGCCACGCCGGACGACTTGGCCCATCAGGCCTTGGTCAACTACGGTGCCTACACCTCCTTCCGCGTCGAGCATGGCGCGGTTCGGGGCCTGGACCTGCATTTCGCCCGCCTCGACCAGGCCGCCGTCGAACTGTTCGGCGAAAGCCCCGGCGAGGCCGAGTTCCGGCGTCTGTTGGCGCTCGCTGTTGAGGGACGTGACAAGGCATGGATGCGCGTCAGCCTGTTCTCGCCCGAGATCGGCCATCGCAATCCGTCCTTCGTCGGCCGCCCCAAGGTGATGACCGTCGTCTCGCCGCCCCCGCCGCCCCTGGCTGCGCAAATGCGGGTAACGGCCGTGCCTCATGGCCGCGAGACGCCCCACCTGAAGCATGTCGCCACCTTCGGTCAGACACGCGTGCGCCGGGCCGCGCGGACGGCGGGCTTCGACGACGCCCTGTTTGTCGATGACCAGGGCCATGTGTCCGAGGGCGTGACCTGGAACATCGGCTTCATCCAGGGGAACCACATCGTCTGGCCCCAGGCGCCGATGCTGGCGGGCGTGACCCAGGTCCTGATCGAGCGGGGCTTGGCTGGACTGGGCCTATCGTCGCAGACCCGCCCGGTGCATGTGTCCGAACTGGCGGGCTTCGATGGCGCATTCCTGTGCAACAGCGCCACGCCGGCCTGTCCCATCACGGCCGTTGACCACACGGTTTTCGCCGTCGATCCGACCCTGATGACGGCGATCGAAACCGCCTGGGCCGCCAATGATCCGCTGCCTTTGACAGGCCGGCACGCCTAATTCGTCAAGAAAGATCCAGTAAAATCAATTCCGTCGTCAGCAGATTCAGCAATCGGCGCGCCTGGGTTTACGGCGGGTGTAAGGTTGCCCAATGACCGATGTGACGCCAAAACCCGCCCCGCCGTCCCACCCGCCTGCATTGGCGCTTTTGGCGCTTTTGGCGCTTTGTCACCCTGTTTTTACGACACGTCACTGCGCCAACCGGCTGCTAGGCCGAACCTTTCGCACCTGCTAAGTCACCCGAACAGTGGGCGACAGGCTGGGGAGACACGCCATGCGCATCGGACTCTATCCGGGCACCTTCGATCCAGTGACCAACGGTCACACCGACATCATCAAGCGGGCGCTGAAGCTGGTGGACCGCGTGGTCATCGGCGTGGCTCAGAACGACGACAAGGGGCCGTTGTTCACCACGGCCGAGCGGGTTGAGATGCTGCAGGCCGAGGTGGCCAACCTGGGCGGCGACATCGTGGTCCAGCCCTTCTCGACCCTGCTGATGCATTTCGCGGAAGAGCTGAACGCCAATGTCATCATTCGCGGTTTGCGCGCGGTCGCCGACTTCGAATACGAGTTCCAGATGACGGCTATGAATCAGCGCCTCAATCAGGACATCGAGACGGTATTCCTGATGGCCGATCCGCGGCATCAGGCCATCGCCTCGCGGCTGGTCAAGGAAATCGCCCGTCTGGACGGCGCGATCGACAGTTTCGTCAGCCCCGCCATCGCCGCGCGCGTGCGGGACAAGGTCAAGAACAGAGGATGAGTGCGTCAATGCGTCTTGGTGTGATCGCGGCGGCCGCCGCCGCTCTTCTGGCGTCGGCTGCGACCCAGGCTCCGGCCGTGGCCCAGGCCCCGGCCCAAGCCCCGGTTCAGGCTCCCGCTGCGGACTGGCGCACCGTCGCCCCCGAGAATCTGCTGGTCATCGACACTCCCAAGGGCCGAATCCTGGTCGAGCTGACGCCGGTCGCCGCCCCCGCCCACGCCGAACGCATCCGCATCCTGGCCAACCAGGGCTTCTATGACGGGCTCAAGTTCCACCGCGTCATCCCCGACTTCATGGCCCAGACCGGCGACCCCCAGGGCACGGGCGAGGGCGGCAGCGAACTGCCGGACCTGAAGGCCGAGTTCAACTTCCGCCGCGGCCGCGACGCCGGCTTCGTCGTCGTGCCCAACGCCGGACAGGGCGTGCGCGGTCTGGTCGGCGTTCTGCCGGTCGAGACCCAGCCCGACGCCCAGATGATGATCACCGCCGACTTCAAGGTCGGCGCCCACGGCCTGTTCTGCCCCGGCGTCCTGGGCATGGCCCGCGCCGGCGCGCCTGACACCGCCAACAGCCAGTTCTTCCTGATGATGGGCGACCGGGATCAGTTGAACGGCGTCTATACCGCCTTCGGTCGTGTGGTTTCGGGCCTGGATGTGGTCAACAAGCTGAACACGGGCTCCGACGCCGACGACGGCAAGGTCGCCAACCCCGACGTCATGACGCGGGTCCGCATGGCCTCGGCCCTGCCGGAGGGCGAACGTCCCACCGTGCGGGTGCTGAACCCCGCCAGCGCCGCCTTCGCCGAACGGATCGCCGCCACCCGCACCGCACGCGGCGGCGGCTTCAGCATCTGCGACGTCCAGCCGGTGGCCGAGGTCGTCGGCGGCTAAAGGATTTCATGAGGGGGCAGGGGCTATGAAGGTTCGAAACGCACTGATCGCGGCGGGGCTGACCGCTCTGGTGTCCGGCCCCGTCCTGGCTCAGCAGGCGGCCGTTCCGCCGCCCCCGCCCGGTCCGACCGAATGGCGCGCCGTGGCCCCCGATAATCTGCTGGTCATCGACACGACCAAGGGGCGGATCCTAGTCGAGCTGGCCCCCGAGATCGCCCCGGCCCATGTCGAGCGGATCAAGCTTCTGGCCTCGCGCGGCTTCTACGACAATCTGGCCTGGCACCGGGTCATCGACTGGTTCATGGCCCAGACCGGCGACCCCCTGGGCACCGGCGACGGCCAGAGCTGGTATCCCGATCTGAAGGCCGAGTTCACCTTCCGCCGTGGCCCGGACATGGCCTTCACCCCCGCCGCCGCGCCGGCCGGCGCCCTGATCGGCTTCTATCATTCCGTCCCGGTCCAGACCCAGCCCGACGCCCTTATGGCGGGCACGGCCGACCGCAAGGTCCACGGCTGGGGCCTCTATTGCCCCGGCGTCGCCGGCATGGCCCGCGACGAGGGCAATGACACCGCCAACAGCCAGTTCTTCCTGATGCGCCAGGCTTATCCCGCCCTGGACAAGCGCTACACCGTCTGGGGCCGCGTGGTGGTGGGGCTGGAAGTCGTTCGCGCCCTGAAGGCCAGCCCCGAGCCCAGCGGCGTCGTCGTCGATCCCGACCGCATGACCCGCGTCCGCCTGGCCTCCGACCTGCCCGCCACTGAACGCCCGGCGGTGCAGATGCTGAACACCACATCGCCGACCTTCCGCGCTCTGATCGACCAGGCGCGCCAGGCCAAGGGCGCGGACTTCTCGGTCTGCGACATCGACGTGCCGGTGCGGATGGCGACGCCGGGCTGACCCCGCCTTGTCTCATCTCCATAAAATGGGGATGAAATACAATGGGTTATGTCGCTGGCTGCCCCCGACCCCGGCCCCTACGCCGCCTGCGCCGTTTGGGCGGCTTCTTGTCCTCCCGCATCTGCTGCAACAGAAGGCCTTCGCGCAGGCCCCGATCAGCGACCCGCACCCGCTCCGACGGCCAGGCCCGCTGGATGGCCTCCAGGATCGCCGCCCCGGCCAGGACCAGATCGGCCCGGTCCGGCCCGATACAGGCCTCCTTGGCCCGCCCGTCCGGCCCCAGGACCTTCAGCCGCTCCGCCGCCGCCTCGCAGTCGCCGCGCGTCATCCACAGGCCATCGACCCGGTCGCGATTGTAGCGGGGCAGGTTCAGATGGATGCCCGCCAGGCTGGTGATCGCGCCCGAGGTCCCGATCAGATGCGCCCTGTCCCGCCGCAGCAGGTCCAGCATGCCCGGATCCTCGATCCCGCCCCCGGCCAGGGCCGCGCCCATATCGGCGACCATGGCCTCATACCATTGCTCATGTTGGGCTTCGCCCGCCCCTTCCGGCTCCGGATGCCGCTCCGCCAGGGTGACGACCCCCAGGGCCGCGGACATCCAGTCGGTGGTCTTCCAGTCCGATCCCTCGCGCTTCAGCCAGGACAGTTCGGTCGATCCGCCGCCCACGTCGATGATCACCACCCCCTCGGCTCGGGGGTCGATCAGGTTCAGGCAGCCCTCGACCGCCAGCCGCGCCTCCTCCGCCGGATCGATGATCCGCAGCCGCAGCCCGGTGCCTTTACGCACCCGATCAATGAACTCCGCCCCGTTCTCGGCCGCGCGGCAAGCCTGGGTGGCGACCGCGCTCAGCCGGACCGAGTCGACGCCCTTCCTGACGATCCGGTCGGCGCAAAGGGCCAGGGCGTCATAGGCCCGGTCCATCGCACGCGGGTCCAGCCGTCCCGTGCGGGACAGGCCTTCGCCCAGCCGCACGATGCGGCTGAAGCTGTCGACCACTCGAAAGCCGTCGCGGGACGGCCGCGCGATCAGCAGCCGGCAATTATTGGTCCCCAGATCGAGCGCGCCATAGAGTTGCGCATCCCGACCCGACGCATCCCGCTCGCGGGAAGGCTGGGACCGCTCGTCGCGCCTCCGGGGCGCGCCGTGGGTCTCCGGCATGGGCCGTCATTCCGATGTGGGCGGTCCAAAGCGGCGCCCGTCCCGATCAACCTAGCCCGCCAAGATCGTCCGCGCCAAGCCATTCTGTCAGGAAGATGAACAGCCTGGAGGGATCGGGGTCATCGCGCCGAGCGTATCAGAAGCCCATGACCCAGGTTCTTACAGCCCGTTTCGCCATCGGCCAGATCGTCCGCCACCGCGACGACGCCTTCCGGGGCGTGGTGATGGACGTGGATCCCGCCTACGAAGGCCCGGCGGTCGACACAGGCGCGGTTTCGCCGGACCAACCCTTCTACCGCGTCTTCGCCCTGGGCGAGGACGGCGGCTTCGTGGCCTATGCCGCCGAGGGCGTGCTGGAGGACGGCCAATCCGTCCTGCTGCCCGACGACGCCCAACGCTGGTTCACCGTCGATGCTCAAGGCCATCACGCCCCCCTGCACGAAGCCATTCACTGACCAGGCCTTTGAACGGGCGCTGACCGGGCGTTAGGATGGGGCAAAAGAGGAGCGTCCCATGTCCGACTTCGAACACGTCTTCGAACAGCCGCCCGAAGGCGCGGCCGCCGACTGGACCATCCCCCAGAACTGGGCCGCCTATACCGAAGTTGAACATCAGACGTGGGACACGCTGTATGCCCGTCAGATGAAGATCCTGCCCGGCCGTGCGTGCGACGCTTTCCTGCGCGGGCTCGACTCGTTGGACCTGAACGCCGGCGGCATTCCCGACTTCGAGGTCATCAATCCCAAGCTTCAGGCCCTGACCGGCTGGACCGTGGTCTGCGTGCCCGGTCTGGTGCCGGACGAGGTCTTCTTCGATCACCTGGCAAACCGCCGCTTCGTCTCGGGCCAGTTCATCCGCAAGCCGGATCAGCTCGACTATCTGCAAGAGCCTGACATCTTCCACGACGTCTTCGGCCACGTGCCCATGCTGACCGACCCCGACTTCGCCGCCTATATGGAGGCTTATGGCAAGGGCGGACAGCGGGCGGCCGGTTTGGGCATGTTGCCGAACTTGGCGCGGCTCTACTGGTACACGGTCGAGTTCGGCCTGATGAAGGAAGCGGATGGCCTGCGGATCTATGGCGCAGGCATCGTCTCGTCGGCGACCGAGAGCGTCTTTGCTCTGGAAGACCCTTCGCCGAACCGTCTCGGCTTCGACCTGGAGCGGGTGATGCGGACCCTGTACCGGATCGACGACTTCCAGCAGGTCTATTTCGTCATCGACAGCCTGGAGGCTTTGAAGGACGAGACGCTGAAGGACTTCGGGCCTGTCTATGACGCCCTGAAAGGTCAGGCCGATCTGCCGATTGAGACCGTTCTTCCCAGCGACCAGGTCTTCACGCGCGGCACTCAGGCCTATGCGGCCAAGGGGGGGCGGTTCGCGGCCTAAGCCTGCTGGAACGGATAGAAGCCGCCGCCCAGGTTCAGGATCGCGGTCAGTGCGTCCAGCGCGCCCCGGCTTTCGTCCAGCAAAGCCGGATCGGCCAAGTCGGCGGGGCGCAGTTCGTCGCGGTACCAGCGGTTGGCCCAGGCCGACAACTCGGCGTGCAGAGCGTCCGTCAAGCGCATCGCCGGATTGGTCGCGGCCAGTTCCGCCTCGTTCAGCACCACCCGCAGCCTCAGGCAGGCCGGCCCGCCGCCGTTGCGCATCGACTGGCGCACATCGACGTAACGGACCTGGCCGATGGGACCGTTTGAGGCGGCCAGGGATTGCGCCACCGCATGGCTGCGCGGGTTGTCGCGGGTCTCGGTCGGGCAGATCAGGGTCAGACGATCCTCGCCCGGAATCTGGATCAGCATCGAGTTGAACAGATAGGAGCTGATCGCATCGGCCAGGGGCAGGTCGGCCGACGAGACCTCGACGAAGATCGGGTCGAAAAGGCCTTCGGCCGCCCGGCGGATGGCGTCCTGAGTACCGGCCGTGTCCTCGAAGGCGAGGTCGTGGAAGAAAAGGGTGTCCAGCGCCCCGACGCAGACCACGTCATTATGGAAGGTGCCGCCGGCGATGGCGGCCTTCGACTGCTGGGCCAGGACGACGCCGCTCGCCCCATGGCGACGGCCTACGGCCTGAGAGGCTTCGCGGGTTTGCCGGGCGGGGTAGGGACCGTCCCAGGGCGTGAACGCCTCTCGACCCCAGACCAGAAGATTGACGCCGGGCGCCCCATGCTCGGCGCACAGGCGAACATGATTGGCGGCGCCTTCGTCGGCCAGATGGGCGACCGAGGGCAGGGCGTCATGAACCGCGAACCGCTCGGCATCAGGGAAGAGGGCGTCCAGCGCCCGCTTTGTCTGCTCGTGTTCCAGCGACCGGTGCAGGTTGGTGATCAGGTTGGCGGGGGTGAAGTGCACCCGCCCGTCAGCGGCGTCGGCGCTGGGGGTCACGGTCGCGGCGTTGGCGGCCCACATGGGCGAGGCGGAACAGGCGGCGGCAGCGAAGGACGGCGCGTCCTTCCAGGCCCGTTCCAGAACGCGGGCGTCCGAGCCGGTGAAACCGAGCGTGCGCAGGAAGGGGATGTTCGGCCGCTCGTGGGGGGGCAGGACGAACTGGGGCAGGCCCAGGTCCGCCAGGGTCTTCATCTTGTCGAGCCCCTGTAACACCGCGGCGCGCGGGTTTGACGCCTCGCCCTTGTTCAGACTGGAGGCCAGATTGCCCGGCGACAGACCGGCGTAGGAGTGGGTCGGCCCAATCAGCCCGTCGGCATTGGCTTCGACGGCGGGGGTCATTCGGCCCTCTCCCCTTGCGGGAGAGGGAGGTCGCGCACGACGGCGCAAGCCGTCGTCCTGGCGCGAGCGGGTGAGGGGTCACGCAGGCGGCCGGCAGGGAGAAACCCCTCATCCGACCCGCTGCGCGGGCCACCTTCTCCCGCAAGGGGAGAAGGAATCACGACCGTAACCCCTTGATCTCGCCTTCAATGTTCGCGACTGCGTCTGCCTCGAAGCTGGCGACCGGATAAGCGCAGTAATCGGCGGCGTAATAGGCGCTGGGGCGGTGGTTTCCGCTGGCGCCTAGGCCGCCGAAGGGCATGTCCCCGGCGGCGCCGGTGGTCGGACGGTTGAAGTTGACCACGCCGGCGCGGATGCGGCGGATGAAGTGGTCCCAGTTCTTCGGATCGTCGCTGACCAAGCCGGCGGACAGGCCGTAGCGGGTGGCGTTGGCGGCCTGGATGGCGGCGTCGAAGCTGGGGACGCGGATCACCGACAGGAAGGGGGCGAACATCTCTTCGTCGGGGACGTCGATCCCGGTCACGTCGATGATGGCGGGCTTGACGAAGGCGCCGGGCAGGTTGGCGATGGGCCCCGAGGCGCGGATGACCTTGGCCCCCCTGTCGATCCGGTCCTGCAACGCCTTCAACGCCGCCTCCGCCGCGCGGGCCGAGATCAGCGGTCCGGCGTAGGGTTCGGGGTCGCTGTCCCACGGGCCGAAGACCAGGCGGTCGGACAGGGCGGCTATAGCTTCGATGATGGCGTCGCCCTGCGCGCCCTCCGGCACGATCAGGCGACGGGCGCAGGAACACCGCTGGCCGGTGGTGATGAAGGCGGACTGCACCGCTATGCCCGCTACGGCTTCGGCGTCCGCCGCATCCCAGAGGACCAGAGGATTATTGCCGCCCAGCTCCAGCGCCAGGACGACGTGCGGATCGTCGGCGAACTTGCGGCGGAAGTGAGCGCCGGCCGCGCCTGAGCCGGTGAACATCAGGGCGTCGATCCCGGCGTCGAGCAGGGCGGCGCCGGTCTCGCGCCCGCCCTGGACCACATTGACCACCCCGGTCGGCAGGTCGGCGGCGGCAAAGGCCTCGGCCATGACCTGACCGACCAGGGGCGTCTCCTCCGACGGCTTGAACACGACGGTGTCGCCGGCCAGCAGAGCCGGGACGATATGGCCGTTGGGCAGGTGGCCGGGGAAGTTGAACGGGCCCAGCACCGCCGCAACGCCGTGTGGACGGTGGCGCAGGGTCGCGCGGCCGAAGGCGGTGTCGCTGGTCCGTTCGCCGGTGCGTTCGTCATAGGCGCGGATGGAGATGTCCACCTTGCCGATCATGGCGGCCGCTTCGGTCTTGGTCTCCCACAGCGGCTTGCCGGTTTCGCGGGCGATGGCTTCGGCGATCTGGGGCGCGTGGTCCTTCAGAACGGCCTGATAGCGTTTGACGGCGTCGATCCGCTCGGCGCGGGGGGCGTCGGCCCAGGCGGGGAAGGCGGCGCGGGCGGCGTCAACGGCGGCCTGGACCTGGGCGGGACTGGCGGCCTCGCCTTCCCAGTTGGTCGCTTCGGTGGCGGGGTCGGTGGATTTGAACAGGGTCATGATTTCACGCGGACGATGGCGCCGGCCTTGATCTTCAGCGCGGCGGCGGTTTCGGCGGTCAGGTGGGCGATGTCGCCGTCGATGTCAGCCCTGGCGCGAACGGCGCGGAAGGCGGCGATGCTATTGGTCGAGATCAGAGCCGGAAGTTCTGCCTGGACTGTATCGACGACCTCGACCGTCAGGCGGCGGGCGTCGCGGACGGTGCGGATATTGTCCCGCCCGCATGACACGGTGGGACCGGCGTCGAAGATGTCGACCAGGCCGTTGGGGCGGAAGCCCTCGCTCTCCAGCAAGGCCATGGCGGGCACGCCCTGGGGGTGGACCTTGCCGATCACGGCGCGCGCCGGTTCCGGCAGAAGCTCGGTATAGATCGGGTGGCGCGGGGCCAGGTCGAGGATGAACTGCTTGTCCGTCGAACCGGTCATCCGGTCGGCGTCGTCGAACTCCATCGGGAAGAACTTGTGCGCCACATGGTCCCAGAAGGGGCAGGCACCGTCGGGGGTGAAGACACCGCGCAGTTCGGCCAGCACATTCTCGGCGAACAGTTCAGGCTGGGCGCCGATCAGCATATAGCGCGACTGGCTGAGCAGCCGGCCCGCGCCGCCCTTGCGCCGGTCTGCCTTGAGGAACAGCGAGCCGACCTCGGTCCAGCCGGTGCATTCATTGACCAGCACCAGGGTCTGGTGATCCAGCTTGACGCCAATGGACGGCGAGGACGCGGTGTTGTTCACAACGCGGAACGAGAAGAACGGCCGTTTCAGGCCCACCGTCGCCTTGACCGAGCCGACCCCGTCGATGTCGCCGGTGTCGCCGTCTTCCAGCATCAGGGTGTACCAGGCCTCCTGCCAGGCGACCTCGCCGCGGAAGCTGGCCTGGCTGAGTTCAAGCCGATCGGACAGGACGTCGGGATCTTCGGGCAGGCTGGTGAAGCCGGGGCCGGACAGGATGGCCAGTTCCAGCAGATAGTCGAGGTCGGCAGGGCCGGCGGGACGGACGACGAGCATTCAGAGGGTTTCCATCCGCAGGGCTTTGAGTTTGGCCGCGTCGATCTCGCCCGAGGCGATCTTGCACAGGATCAGGGCGCTGAGCTGGGCGCGTTCGACGAAGCTGTCGGACCAGGCGAACTCCTGGTCCGAATGGATCTCGCCGCCCCGGACGCCCAGGGTGTCGATATTGGGCAGGCCGGCGGCGTGGAGGTTGTTGCCTTCGCAGACGCCGCCCGAGGGCTTCCAGGCGATGGGCTGGCCCAGCAGGGCGCCGGCTTCCTTCACCGCCTCGAACAGGGCGGTCTGGGCGGCGTCCATGGGCTTGGGGGCGCGGGTGAAGCCGCCGTGGAGGTCCAGGGTCAGACCCTCGAACGGCGGCTGGGCGGCGATGGCGCGGACCGAGGCGTCGATCCAGTCGGCGGCGGCCTTGTCCGGAACGCGGACGTTGAACCGAACCACGGCGTTGTCGGCGACGACGTTCAGGGCGCCGCCGCCCGAGATCTTGGCGACGTTCACGGTGACGCCTTCGCGCTGGCCGTTCAGTCCGTGAAGGGCGGCGGCGATCATGGCGGCCCCGGCGACGGCGTTGCGGCCTTCGTCGAAGGCGCGACCGGCGTGGGCGGCGCGGCCCGTGACGATCAGGTGATAGTTGCCGCTGCCCTTGCGCGCCCCGGCCAGGGTGCCGTCCGCCAGGGCCGGTTCATAGGTCAGGCCGACATGGGCGCGCGCGCCCAGTTCGGTCAGCAGGGGGGCGGAGGCGGGCGAGCCGATTTCTTCGTCCGGGCTGAGCAGCACGGTCCAGCCGACGCCGTGTCGGTCGGGGTGGGTTTCGAAGGCTTCAAGGGCGGCCAGCAGCACGCTGATCCCGCCCTTCATGTCGGCGACGCCAGGGCCGTTCAGGGCGCCGTCAGCACGGGTCATCACGGTCTGGAAACGGCTTTCGGCGGGGAAGACGGTGTCGTAGTGGCCGGTCAGGACGACCTGGATCGGCGCTTCGGGACGAGCCGTGATCTTCAGGGCGTCGGCGTGGGCTTCGGTCCGCACCGAGCCGTCGTCGGCGACGGTGGTCGAGCCCTGGGTCGGGATGCGTTCCACGACGGCGGGCAGGGTCTTCGCCTCGGCCTCGAGCGCGTCCAGCACGGCGTTCAGTCCCGCGGCGTTGCGGCTGCCGGAGTTGATATTGGCCCAGTCGATGGTGCGGCCGATGATCGCCTCGCGTCGCGCGGCGACGTGGTCGAGGACGGCCTGGTCCGTGGTCAGAATCCGCATCGTCGGACTCTAGCCGTCGCGGGGCCAAAGGTGAAGGTCGCGGGCGGCACGTCGGGCTGCTGAGGCTTTAGTTTCGGTTCGGGCGACGGTCGGCGCGCTGGCCGGCCTCACGGCTTTCGCGGCGCCAGCGGATCGACAGGCTGGTGTCGCCCTGGCCGCCGAACTGCGAGCTGATGGCCAGGTTGCGGCGCGGTTGCCACTCGACCTTCACGGCCGCGCCGCCCTCGCCGCCGCCTATGACCTCCAGATAAACGTTGTCAGTGATGTAGCGGCCGCCAGCGACGGTGACGGCCGAGGCCTCGCCGCCGAAGGACAGGCGGTCGAGCCCGGCCAGTTCGCGCAGGTTCCCGATCACGTCGAACCCGCCGCCGCCCGCCAGGGCCGCGACGCCCGCCGCCAGTTGGGCCGCCTCGAACGGCGACAGCTGAGAGGCCGAGCGGCCGAACAACACCTGCGACAGGATTTCGTCCTGGGGCAGGGCGGGGGTCGAGGTCAGGGCGATCTGCGGCTGGTCCGCCGTGCCCGTCACATTGATTGAGGCCGTGAGGGAGGTGTCCTCCCGCGTCGCCGACAGGTTGAGGCGAATCTGCTTCGGATCGGTGGACAGGGTGACGCGGCCGGTGTCGTCGAAGATGAACCGCTTGCCCGCAAACTCGTAGTCGCCGCGGACCACATTGGCCGTGCCGCTCAGCTGGGGCTGGGCGATGGTGCCGCGCACCCGGGCGTTGACGTCGAGCACGACGTTCAGGCCGCGCCCGCTGACCCGCACCTTGCCGCCGGTCGAACGCAGGCTGATGTCCATGCCGATCTGCGGACCGGTTCGGCGAGTCACCGTCTCCTCCGGATCGCCGCCGGGGCGATTGATCTCAACCACGTCCATGGAGACGATCCCGGTCGAACCCGGAACCTCAGGCTCGATACGCGCTTCGTCGATGGTCATCTCGCCCGACAGCTGGATATTGCCGTCCTGGCCCCGAACGATGGTGATCGGGCCCGAGGCGCGCGCCTCGCCGATGTCGTTATCGATCACGCGGAACCGGTTCAGCGTCAGCCGCGCCGTCGATCCAGAGCCTTCTCGCAGGCCGATCCGGCCCTGGCCCGTGACGGTTCCTCCGGCCGTGTCATTGGCGGTGAAGGTCTCGATCTGGGCGACGGTGTCGTCGAAACTGGTGCGCAGGTTCAGGTCGCCGAGCACCAAGCCTACGCTCTTTTCACGGTAGGAGCCCTGGGTCAGGTCAAACCGGCCGTTCAGGCGCGGAGCCGCCAGGGTGCCGGCGATCGTGGCCTGACCCGCCACCTGTCCCGCCAGACTGCGCTCGCCGCCGAGGAAGAGGTCCCAGATCGGCTGGATCTGGCCATTGATCGAGACGGCGCCGGACATCGGCCGCTGACGGGCGATGGCCAGGCGCAAGGGGGCGGCCGAGGCTTCGACCGGCAGGACGAGGTCGGCGGAAGCCTGGACCGCATCCTCGTCCGTAGCCGTCGCCTTGATGGTCAGGCTGTTGTTGATCAGGGTCGCATCCAGACGACCGTCGACGGCCAGACCGCGCGGGGCGTCGATGCTGCGGACGTCCTCAAGGGTGACATTGGCCGCGCCAGAGAGGTCGTCGCCGGCGCCCCGCAGCGCCACGCGGCCGGTGGCGCGGCCTCGCAGTTGCGGCGACAGGGTCTGCAGATCGACGCTGGTCAAGTCGGCCTGGATGATTGCGGTGCGGGCGTCCTGGCGCAGATCGGCCAGCAGCACGCCGCTGCCGACGCCGAGGTCGAGGTGGGCGGTCCGCGTGGCGCCGTCCAGGATGATCGACGCAGGGCTGCGGGTCGTGAAGGCCACTTCCCGCACCCGACCGCCGCCGCGCAGGGTCAGGGTCTGGGCGTCGCCGCGCCGTGAATAGACGCCCGTGCCGTTGAACTGCGCCGGGTTTCCGCCGCCCACGTCCAGAGCCAGGGTGAAAGGCAGGTTGTTTAGTGTGCCCCGACCGTCCAGGTCGATGGTGCGGATGTTCCAGCTCTGGCCGGCCAGACGGATGTTGCGGCCGCTGACGTCCAGTATGGCGCTGTCCGATCCGCCGCCCTCGGTCAGGCGGATGCGGCCATTGGCTTCGCCTGCGGCGAGGAAGGCGCCGGTGCGGGCGGTGAAGGTCAGGTCCGCACTGGAGGGGATATTGTCCGACAGGGCCACCGCGCCCTGGGCCGTGACGCCGCCGGCGTTGACGTCGAGGTCGGTCAACCGGATCCGGTCGCCGCCCAGGAAGAAGTTCCCCGATGCGCGGGCCGGACCATAGTTCGACCCGCTGGTCACAGTGATCCGACCATCAGAGGCGTCGGCGCCGCGGCGGAAGCTGAGGATCAGGTCCGCGTCAGTTAGGGTCAGACCGCCGGCCGTGACCTTGTCAAAGCCGGCGGTCAGATCGACGCGCGGCTGCGACAGGGTTCCGGTCAGGGAGCCTTGCCCGTTCATGTCGCCGCCGATCTCGACCGGGCCTGCCGCGAACGGTCCGCGCGCGTTCCAGTTCAGCGCCAATCCCAGCCGACCGTCGGTTTGGATCAGGCCCTTGGCGCCGGCGCGGCCGGCGGCGCCGGTCAGTTCGCCCCGCTCGACCTCGATCCGTCCGCCGTTCAGCCTGCCGGCCAGTTGCAGGCGGGGCGTGCGGCCCAGCAGGCGATCCAGTTCGTCCATTCCGAGCGTCAGATTGCGGCCGCGACCGTCGAAGTTCAGCACCCAGGGCGCTCCCGTCTTCGCTGACGAAGCGCGGATCGGGCCGCCGAAGGCGCCGTTGGCGTCCGACAGAACGCGCGAGGCGTCGGTAAGCTGGGCCTCGCCCCGGAAGCCCATGCCGCCCAGCAGATTGCGGGAGCCGGAGCCCTTCAGCGTCAGGCCTTGGCCTTGCAGATCGACCTTCTCCAGCAGGATGGCCCCGTCCTTCATCCGGGCGGCCTCGAGCTGCACGCGCGGGGCGGCGCCGAGCAGACCGCCGATCAGGCCCTCGGTCGACCCGCCGTTCGCGCGGATGTCGCCGTCCAGATCTATGCGGCCGTTCTTGACCTGGACGTTCAGCGGTCCGGCGATACGGGTGGCGCGATAGCTGGCCAGGTTGGCGTTCAATAGTGTGGCCTGGCCTTGCAGGGTCCAGGTCTCGGCGTCGCCCTTGAACAGGCCGGAATAGGCGGCGGGGCCGGCGACGTCAGAGCCGACCAGCTTGCTGAGCGAGGCGGCCTGAACCTCGAGCTGGATCCCTTCTGGGGAACTGCGGTCGGACATACGGATCAGACCGTTCGCCTCGGAGGCGATATTGTCGGACGTCAGCTTCCAGCCGACGCGCTGATAGGCCTCGTCCCTGGTGGGCGTCATGGTGAAGCCGAAGCGGGCGGTGCGGCCGACGCGTTCGATGAAGGGGGCGAACAGGTCCGACCCGCTGAAGTCGAAATAGCCGGACACGCGCGAGCCGTTTTCGCCGAATTTGCCGTCGACGGTCAGGGGAATGAACTGGCCGGTCTGGACCTTGGCGTGGACCATATCGGCGTTCAGCAGGGCGACAGCCGAGAACGGCTCGTCGGGCGAATAGCCCATGGCACCTGCCAAGGGGCCGCCGTCGGCCTCGTTGGCGCGAAGGTTGACGCGGGTTTCTTCCAGCTTGCCGCCGAAGGTCGCCGTCAGCCGCAGATAGTCGCCGGGGCGGTTCAGGCTGTCGGCGTTGACCGTCGCGCTCTTGGCGCCCCGGCGCGGCAGGCTGACGTCGCCCGCGAGGTTCCAGCGGCCGTATTCCTTGGAGAAGCCTTCCAGCAGTTCGACCCGGGCGGAGAAGCGGTCGATATCGACGTCGATGGGTTGGGGGCCGCCGGGTTCGCCGCTGGGGGCGTCGAGGATGGGGCGGCGGATCACCTGAATCACGCCGGCGCTGATCTCGGTGGCGTGGAACCGGCGGGTGATCAGGGGCCAGTAAGACCAGTCGACCCGGACGTTGCGGGCGTCCAGCCAGACCCCGTCGCGGTCGGTCACCGTGACACGGTCCAGGGTGAAGTCGTCGAACAGGTCGCCCTTCAGCCCATAGACGTTGATCCGGCCATAGCGGCTGATCTTCTGGCCCTGGACGAAGCCGGTCACCAGTTCGCGCCCGGCGTCGGAGACGATGTACATCCGGCCCCCGATTAGGGCGATGGCCAGCAGAACCAGCAGGCCGCCGATCACGCTGCCGGCGATCAGGGCCAGCAGCTGCGGCAGGCTGCGCTTCTTGCGCACGGCGGCTGCGGTTTCAGTCGGAGTCTCGGGCGGGGCTTCGGTCAAAACGCTTGCCCGATGCTGATGTAGATCTGGAAGGCCGAGTCGCCGTCGCGCTTGTCCAGAGGCACGGCGATGTCCGCGCGGATCGGACCGAACGGCAGCTTGTAGCGCACCCCAACCCCGGCGCCGTAGCGCATATTGCTGAAGTTTGGCGTTTCCTGGAAGCCGACGGCGCCCGCGTCGACGAAGGCCACGGCCTGGAAGCTTTGGCCGATGTCGTGACGCACCTCCAGCGAGGTTTCGAACAGTGAGAGGCCGCCGCGGGGGGTCTGGTCCGGCAGTTCCGGATTGACGCCCTGATAGGAGTAACCGCGCACCGAGCCGCCGCCGCCCGAATAGAACAGACGGTCGGACGGCACGCTGAGTTCGTCGCCGCCGATGATGGCGCCGATGCGGACGCGGCCGGCCAGGACGGTGCGGGCCTGGTCCTGAAGCGGCAGATAGGCGGTGGCCTGGCTCTCGCTGCGCAGGAACAGGATGGTGTCCTCGCCCGCCACGGCGGTGGGCTGGACCGAGACCGTCATTCGCCATCCCTTGGTCGGGTTCAGCGGGTCGTTCGAGTTGTCGATATAGGCGCTGGTCCGGCCCGTGACGATGGCCAGGTCGCGGTCGAAGGTCACCGCGCTGGGCGGGACCGAGGTGTAGTCGTAGCGGTTCTCGTTGTACTGACCGGCGTCCAGACCGAGGCCGTAGTTGAAGTAGGAGGTCCGGCCGATCCGCTGTTGCAGTTCCGCCGCCAGCACCAGGGCGGTGCGTTCATAGGCGTCGGTGTCTTCCTGGACCACGCCGGCGCTGAGCTTCAGCGTCCGGCCCGGCTTGCGCCAGTGGGGCAGGGACAGGTCGGCGCCGATGCGGCTGTCGATGTCGGCCCAACGGGTCTCGAGCCGCAGGGTGTCGGCACGCCCGAAGCGATTGTGTCGGGTCCAGATGAAGTCGATGCCCGCGCCTTCGGCCGTCGACCAGGTGGCGCCGGCCTCGATGACGCGCCGGGGACGGTCCGTCAGATTGACGATGACGGGCCGGTGGCCGTCGGCATTGGTCTGATCGATCGGGCTGAGGGCGACGCCGACCCCGTCATAGACGCCGGTGTCCAGCAGACGGCGCTCCAGTTCGGCGACCTTTTCCGGGTCGTAACGCTCGCCTTCCGTCCAGGGCGCCAGTCCGGCGACCCAGGCGGAATTGGTGCGTCCGGCCCTTTGCAGGACGACCCCATCCAGCAGCACCAGCCGGCCGGAGTTGATGCGGTATTCAGGGGCGACGGTGAAGGCCGCGTGGTCCACCACGACGCGGCGTGTTTCGGCCTTGGCGTCGGCGTAGCCGTTGCGGGACAGGGTCGCCACGGCCCGGCCCTCGCCGGCGATGACGTCCACCGCTCGGCCGGGATCGCCGGGCTTAAGGCCGATCGCCTCCAGAGCGTCGGCGGCGCTGTCGGAGTCGGGAGCGGTCTCGATCCAGGAGATGGTCGGCTGTGTGAGCAGGAAGCGACGGCCGGGTTGGACGGCGATGATGGCCGACGGTCGGTCCTCGCCCTCGACGACATCTTCCAGCACCGGCTGGTAATAGGCTTCAGAGCGCAGCAGGGCCTCGGCGGCGGACAGGGCGCCCTGAGCGCGTCGGCGGGCTTCGAAGCGGCTTTCCGGCGCGCCGTCCACCTCGCCCACCGCCCGTTCCAGCAGACGGCGCAGTTCGGCGTCCATGTCGCCGCGAATGGCGGCGCGCGGGTCGGCGGCGGCGGCCTGGGCGGCGAGGCTGCAGGTCGCCAGGGCGGCGAGAAACAGGGTGGGCCGGAACGTCAAACTCTAGCTTTCGTCAAGGGCGCGAACTCCAAGTCGGCGCCGGTATAGGCCCTGGCGTGCCGATGTGGCGACGACGTGGCGCGCCTCAATAGAACAAGGTTTCGCTTTCGGGCTGAACCGACTGTTCGGACGTCCGCTCTTCCGGCGGGAGAGGCGTCGTAGGCATAGGGGCGGGATCGGTCACCTCGGGGGCGACGACAGGTTCGGCCGAGTCCTCGGCAGAGGGGGCTTGTTCTTCGATCGGCGGAACATCGGCGTAGTCGTCCTGCGAACCCGACTGGAAGTCGTCGCAGCCCGCAAGCGCCAGCACGCCGAGTGCGGTCGCGGCCAGAACGAAAATCGAGCGTCTCATCAAACCAGGTCCCCAGGGTGTCGGCCGTTTCAACGCCTTGGGCGTCGTCTCGTTCCATAGCGCCGAAAACGCCGGGGGTCATCCCGCCTCCGGGCGCCAGGCGAACAGGGCGTCGTTCAGCGAGGCGAGAGGAGGCGTTGCAGCGGTCTGCGGCGCCGGGCCGTCGAAGCGGGGCGCCGGGGCGGGCAGGCCCTGGTCGAATGTGGCGCGAGCCAGGTTGTGAGGGTGGTTCGGCGCCTCGGCGAAGGTGAGCACGGGGGTGACGCAGGCTTCGGTCTGCGCGAAATGCGCGGCCCAGTCGTCGCGGTCGCGGGTGGCGAACAGGGCGGCGAAACGGGCCTGGAGCGCAGGCCAGGCGGCGGTGTCGTACTGGGGGGCGGCGGACGGTTCGATGTCCAGACCCTGCAACAGCGCGGCGTAGAAGCGCGGCTCCAGCGCTGCGACAGCGACGAAGCCGCCGTCTCGACAGGCGTAGCAGCGATAGAAGGGCGCGCCGCCGTCGAGCAGGTTGGCGCCCCGGCGGTCGCTCCAGACGCCTTGGCCGTGCAGGGCCTGGAACAGGCCGCCCAGCAGGGCCGTGCCGTCGGTCATGGCGGCGTCGACGATCCGGCCCCGACCCGTTGTCTTTGCCTCAAGCAGGGCCGCCAGGACGCCGGTGACCAGCATCATGGCCCCGCCGCCATAGTCGCCGATCAGGTTCAGCGGCGGCGAAGGGGGGCGGTCCGGCTCGCCCATGGCGTGCAGCACGCCGGTCAGGCCGATGTAGTTCAGGTCGTGGCCGACCTGGTTCGCCAGCGGCCCGGTCTGGCCCCAGCCCGTCACCCGACCGTAGACCAGGGCCGGATTGCGCGCCTGGAGCACCTCGGGGCCGTAGCCCAGCCTTTCCATGACCCCCGGTCGGAAGCCCTCGATCACCGCGTCGGCGTGGTCGGCCAGGGCGAGGACGGCTGCGCGGTCGGATTCGGATTTCAGATCCACGGGGACGGCGGTCCGGCCCCGGTGCAGCAGGGCGCCGCCGACCTCGTCGAAGGGGGACGCGCCGGCCGAGGCCGAACGGGTCAGGCGCAGGACCTCGGCCCCCAGGTCGGCCAGCATCATGCCCGCGAATGTGACCGGCCCCAGGCCGTCGAATTCGAGGATGCGAAGTCCGTTCAGCGGTTTCATGTGCATCGAGTAGCAGACCTGGTCTTGACCGGAAGGGCGGATTGCAACAGAAGGCGCCCTTCGACGGTTCGGGCCAGCCCCGGACGTCGCACGGTGCGTCCTTAGCTCAGTTGGTTAGAGCATCTGACTTTTAATCAGAGGGTCCTCGGTTCGAGCCCGAGAGGACGTACCATTTTCTCCTTTTTTGGGGCCCCAGATGAGCCAGCCTGTCTTCTTCGCGGTCGAGACCGGCGGGACCAAGATCGTATGGCGGATCGAGGACGCGGCCGGCGCCGTGCTGGATGAAGGGCGATTCGCCACAGGTCGGCCCGAGGCCGCAGTGGAGGCCCTTATCGCAGCGGTGGGCGACAGGACGGTGGCGGGACTGGGCGTGGCCAGTTTCGGCCCGCTGGTGGTCGATCCGGCCTCGCCTGACCGGGGCCTGATGCTGGCGACGCCCAAGCCGGGCTGGACCGGTTTCAATCTGGCGAAGACCCTGTCGGAGCGTTTCGAGGCGCCCTTCGCCGTGGATACCGACGTCAACGCCGCCGCCGTCGCCGAGGCGCGACTGGGGGCGGGGCGCGACGCCCGGGCCGTGGCCTATGTCACTGTGGGGACCGGGATCGGCGGCGGGCTGTGCGTGGACGGCCGGACCCTGAAGGGGGCGCTGCACCCGGAGATCGGGCATATGTTCGTGCGTCGGGCCGAGGGCGACGTCCAGCCCAGCGCCTGCCCCTTCCATCCCGATTGCGCCGAAGGATTGGCCGCGGGACCGGCGGTGCAGGCCCGGCTGGCGGGGCGTCGGCTGGAAGAGGCGGACGAGGTCCGCACCGTGACCGCCGATTATCTGGGGCAGCTGGTCGCCGGCCTGGTGTTCGCCTGGTCCCCCGACCGAATCGTCATGGGCGGCGGCGTGATGTCCACGCCTGGGCTGATCGCCGAGGTTGAGACGGCGGCGCGAGGCCGGATCAACGGCTACGGCGCGGCGGTCGTGATGGGCGAGGGCGGCTATCTGGTCGCCGCCGAGCGCGAGCACGCCGGGCTGGACGGGGCCATGCTGATGGCGCGGGATGTAGTGAATTGACCCCTGCCGGGCCGACTGCGGGCGAAGACGACGGTTTCGTGATGGATAATCCGTAAGAAGCCTGATTGCAGATCGGCCCATTTTGGGATTAGCTCCGGGGATAAACAAAAAAGACCCTAGGGAGCGAGTATGAGACACGATCAACATCACGAATTCGACTTCGCGGGAGGCTTGGCCCTGGGCCTGGTGTTCAGCCTGCTCGCCTGGGGCGTCATGGTCGCAGGCCTGGCCCGGATGTTTTGATCGGAGCGGCTTGCGTGCTCTAAAGGCCGGATGAAGCCGATCCTCTTGCCGGTCCTCGCGGCCGCCCTCGTCCTGTCCAGCTGCAACGCCGGCCGGTCCGCCATGGGCGGGGCGGAACAGGTGGGCGCTGGATTTGGCGAAGCGGTCACCGCGCCGCTTGAAGACTTCAATCTGCGGCGCCAGCTGATTCCGACCGTCCTGCTGCAGGCGGAAGCCAATCCCTATGATCTGCGCAATCTGAACCAGTGCACCACCATCGGCGCCGAGGTGGCGCGGCTGGACGAGGCCCTGGGGCCCGACACGGACGAACCGCCGCGCCAGGACGGCTCCTATCGCAGCGAACAGGCGGCCGATGCGGCGGCCAAGGCGACGCTGGACGCCATCCGCGGCACGACCACCGACTTCATTCCGGGCCGCAGCTGGATTCGCCAACTGAGCGGGGCCGAACAGCATAGTCGTCATGTCCAGTCGGCCATCCAGTCGGGGCGGATGCGGCGGGCCTTCCTGAAGGGGATCGGCATGCAGAGGAACTGCGCTCCCCCGGCGGCGCCGAGCTGGTTCCGACCGAAGCGGTAGGGGCGGCTTGGCCGTTCGATCCACGACCGACAGTATCTAACGTCTGCCGGCAGGCCGGCGCTTGTCGGTGCGATCGCCTCTGATCTGAACCGCGCCGTCCTTGGCGAAGGCCTCGAAGGAGGATTTGTCGATGTTGCGGAACTCGCCGGTGCGGTCCCAGTCCCAGGTGAAGGAGATCCGTTCGCCCTTGTGCGCGAACTTGCCGGACCAGTGGGCGAAGAATGAGTATTTGTCGCCGCCGATGATGATGACGTGGCGGTGCAGGGCCGTCTCGTTCCCCGCGTCGCGGGGCGGCTCTTCCAGATAGGTGTTGTAGGCGTGGAAGCCTGACTTCTCGATACGCATCAAATGGTTCCGGGGGTCAGTTCGACACATGCCGCGCGTGGAAGTCGCGGCGGAACTGTTCGAACCGGCCTTCCGAGATGGCGGCGCGCATGGCGGCGGTCAGGGCCTGGTAGAAGGCGATATTGTGCCAGCTGAGCAGGACCTTGCCGAGGATTTCGTCGGCGCGGATCAGGTGGTGCAGATAGGCCTTGGAATATTGCGACGACGGCCCGTCGATGGCGGGATCGAGCGGATCCTGGTCCTCGGCGAAGCGGGCGTTCTTCAGGTTCAGCGGACCGTCCCAGGTCCAGGCCTGGCCGTGGCGACCGGCGCGGGTCGGCAGGACGCAGTCGAACATGTCGACGCCGCGATAGACGGCCTCGACCAGATCGATCGGCTTGCCCACCCCCATCAGATAGCGGGGCCGGTCGGCGGGCAGCATCTCGGGGGCGTAGTCCAGCACCCGGCACATGGCGTCGTGGCCCTCGCCGACGGCCAGACCGCCGATGGCGTAGCCGTCGAAGCCGATCTCCTGAAGCTGGTCCGACGACTGGCGACGCAGGTCCTCATAGGTCGAACCCTGCTGGATGCCGAACAGGGCCTGGGTCTCCCGCTCGCCGAACCGGGCCTTGGAGCGGGCGCCCCAGCGGATCGACAGCTCCATGGCCTTTTGCGCCGCGTCCCGCTCGGCCGGCCAGGAGACGCATTGGTCCAGTTGCATCGAGATGTCGGCGCCGATCCGGTCGGCCTGGATCTCGATCGAGCGTTCGGGCGTCAGGACGTGTTTGGAGCCGTCGATATGGGAGGAGAAGGTCACGGCCTCTTCCTTCACCTTCGAGATTCCGGCCAAGGACATGACCTGGAAACCGCCGCTGTCGGTCAGGATCGGCTTGTCCCAGCCCATGAAGTTGTGGAGCCCGCCCAGACGCTCCATCCGCTCGGGGCCGGGGCGCAGCATCAGGTGATAGGTGTTGCCCAGAATGATGTCGGCGCCGGTCGCCTTGACCTGGTCCACCGTCATGGCCTTGACCGTGGCGGCTGTGCCCACGGGCATGAAGGCCGGGGTGCGGATGTCGCCGCGCGCGGTCTTCAGCACGCCGGTGCGGGCGCGACCCTCTTTGGCGGAAATCTCGAAGGGGAAGGGCATCAGGCGATCAGTCGTTCAAGCTGTTCGATCCGCGCCAGATCCTTGGGACGGCCGAACAGGCGATAAAGGGCGATATGGTCCCGGATATCGGGCACGAACAGAGCGACGTCGTCGATGAAGACCGGACGGCGCGACGTAAAGGCGACCGGTCGCCATTCGGCGCCGTCGCGGGTCTCGAGCCCGGCCATGACCTCGACCAGGATCGGCTGGTCCGGGGCGCGGCCGAAGACGGTGGAGCGGAACAGGCCTTCGCCCGGATCGGGCACGATCTGTCCGTCCAGGGCCGCCAGCAGGGCGCGGGCGTCGCGCGGAGCGCACAGGACGTCGATGTCGGGCACGTGGAGGTCGGGCAGGCCGTACAGGGCCATGGCCGCCCCGCCGAAGATCCACCACGGCTGATCCAGATCGCGCGCGGCCTCGCCGACGGCGATCAGGCCGTCCTGAAGGTCTTGCGGGAGATCGAGGTCGAAGTCGTCGGGGCTCACGGGGCGATCTTTCGTCAGGGGACGGCATTTAAGGGTTCGGGCGGCGGAAGGCTACAGGTCAAGCGGAGGCGCCGACGCGCTTTCGCTGCGAAGTGTGGAGGGCAGGACGGAGCGCCGGGCCTCGCCCGGGATGGATTAGTTTTTACCGTTTCGACGAAGACAGACGCTCCGCGCGCAGGGTGTTTCTGCCGGCCGGGGATATTGAAGCGGCAGTTGTGATGCCTCTTCCCCATGGCCTGCGTCAGGTCGGCGATCCCTGCGAAGGATCGTCCCGAGTGCGACCGGGTTCCTAACCCCGAGTCCTCCGCCGACGTTTCTGCGCGGGATGAGCCCACCGATGCACCGTCATGCGGCGCGGGGGAATCCCACCCCCGCCCCTGATCCCTACGCTCCCGCCGCCGCAAGGTCGCAGGCCTTACGAGCCCTCCTAGCGACGAGACCGACAGGAGTATGCGCGCGTTTTGAGGGGTGGTTAGAAGAGGGGGGTGAGATTCTGTTAGAGCGTTGTATTCTTTGAGGTCGAGGCAGCGTCATTGTGCGCGCAGCCTCTTCTCTTTCGTTATTCCGGGCGAAGGGCCGCTTGGCCCGCAGACCCGGAACCCAGCGGCGCCGAAGGCGAAATCTGTAAGCCGCACGATGTTGGAACAGCGAGTCCGCGACAGGTTCGCGCTCTCGCGCGCCGCTGGGTTCCGGGTCTCCGCTGCGCTTCGCCCGGAATGACGAAAGAGGGGGAAGGCTGGCGTCACCTCTCCGCGCGCGAAGGCGCGGGGGGAGGACAGGTCGCGCTTGCGACCAGGAGGGGGCGACGCTGGCGGTGGTGATGACCGGACCAGCTTCAGACACCGGGTCGCCCCCTCCTGGCGTTCGCTGACGCTCCCGCCTGTCCTCCCCGTTCGCCTTCGCGAACGGGGAGGTGAGCTTGTGGCGGTCTGTTTAGCCTCGCACGACTTTAACGCGGCCCGCCGCTTCGCGGGCCCGTTCGCGGGCCTGATCGACGTCGGCGCCGCGGGCGACAGCGACGCCCATGCGGCGGCGCTCGAAGGCTTCGGGTTTGCCGAAGAGGCGCAGGTCGGCGGTGGGGACGGAGAGGGCTTCGGCGACGCCTTCGAAGGCGATCCCTTGCGCCTCCAGGCCGCCGTAGATGACGGCGCTGGCGGCGGGTTCGCGCTGGGTGACGTCGACGGGCAGGCCGAGGATGGCGCGGGCGTGGAGGGCGAACTCGCTCAGGGTCTGGCTGGCCAGGGTGACGAGGCCGGTGTCGTGGGGGCGGGGCGAGACCTCGGAGAACCAGACCTGATCGCCTTTGATGAACAGTTCGACGCCGAAGACGCCGAGACCGCCCAGGGCCTCGGTGACCTTGCCGGCGATGTCTTGCGAGGCGGCGAGCGCAGCGGGGGTCATGGCCTGGGGCTGCCAGCTCTCGACATAGTCGCCCTTGACCTGGCGGTGGCCGATGGGGGCGCAGAAGTCCGTGCGGGTCGAGCCGTCGGCGGCGCGCGAGCGGACGGTCAGCAGGGTGATTTCGAAATCGAAGCCGATGCGGCCCTCGACGATGACGCGGGCGCCGGCGACGCGGCCGCTGTCTTGCGCATAGGTCCAGGCGTCGACGATTTCATCGGGGCTTTCGACGAAGGATTGGCCCTTGCCCGACGAGGACATGACCGGCTTGACGAAGTTGGGGTAGCCGACGGTCTCGGCGCCGGCGGCCAGTTCCTCGGCCGAACCGGCGAAGGCGTAGGGGCTGGTGGGCAGGCCCAGGTCCTCGGCAGCCAGGCGGCGGATGCCCTCGCGGTTCATGGTCAGTTGCACGGCGCGGGCGGTGGGGATGACCACGGCCAGGCCGGCGGCCTCGATATCGGCCAGGACCTCGGTGGCGATGGCCTCGATCTCGGGCACGATGAAGTGCGGGGCCTCGGCCAGGATGACGCCGTTCAGCACCTGGGGGTCGGTCATCGGGATGACGTGGCTGCGGTGCGCGACCTGCATGGCGGGGGCGTTGGGATAGCGGTCCACGGCGATGACCTCGACGCCGAGCCGTTGCAGCTCGATGGCGACCTCCTTGCCCAGTTCGCCGGAGCCGAGAAGCATGACGCGGACGGCGGTGTCGGAGAGGGGGGTGCCGAGATTCATCGACGTGTTCCTTTCGTCATCCTCCGGCGAGCGCAGCGAGACCGGGGGACCCAGCGGCGCCGAAGGCGAAATGGTTCAACAAGACCAACGGCCAGCGTGCGCGACAGGTTCGCGCTCTCGCGCGCCGCTGGGTCCCCCGGTCTGCGCCGCTTCGCGGCTTGCCGGAGGATGACGAAGATTACAGTCGCGCTTTGACCGCCGCGACCACCGCGTCGGCGGTGATGCCGAACTTGTCGTAGAGGACTTCGGCGGGGGCGGAGGCGCCGAAGCCGGTCATGCCGATGAAGGCGCCGTCTTCGCCGATGAAGCCTTCCCAGCCCTGTTTGATGGCGGCCTCGACGGCGACGCGGATCGTGCCGCGGCCGATGACCGAGGCGCGGTAGGCGGCGTCCTGTTTTTCGAACAGTTCGAAACAGGGGACGGAGACGACGCGGGTCGGGACGCCTTCGGCCTCGAGGGTCTCGGCGGCCTTGAGCGCGAGGGCCAGTTCCGTGCCGGTGCCGAACAGGGTGGCCTTGGCTTCAGCCGAAGCGGCCTTGATCTCATAGGCGCCCTTGGCGGACAGGTTTTCCGTGCCCGCGATGGTGCGTACGGCGGGGGTCTTCTGGCGCGACAGGGCCATGGCCGAGGGGGTGGTCTTGGATTGCAGGGCGATCTGCCAGCATTCCATGGCCTCGACCGTGTCGGCGGGGCGGAAGACGTTCAGGTTGGGGATGGCGCGCAGGGCGGCCAGGTGTTCGACCGGCTGGTGGGTCGGGCCGTCCTCGCCCAGGCCGATGGAGTCGTGGGTCAGGACGTGGATGGCGCGGACCCCCATCAGGGCGCCCAGACGGATGGCCGGGCGGCTGTAGTCCGAGAAGACCATGAAGGTGCCGGCGTAGGGGATGATCCCGCCGTGCAGGGCCAGGCCGTTCATGGCGGCGGCCATGCCGAACTCGCGGATGCCCCAGTTGACGTAGCGGCCCTCATAGGACGGCGCGTCCAGGATGGGGGTGCCGGCGACGAAGGTGTTGTTCGAGCCGGTCAGGTCGGCCGAGCCGCCGACCAGTTCGGGGATGGCGGCGAAGACCTGGTCCAGGGCGGCGCCCGAGGACTGGCGCGTGGCCTGGGCCGGCTGGGTCTCGATCAGTTCGGCGATCTTGGCGTTCAGGGCGTCGAAGGCGCCCTCGGGCAGGTCGCCCTTCATGGCGCGGGTGAAGTCGGCGGCCTGGCCGGAGGCGGCGAGGCGGGCCTCCCACTTCTTGCGGTCCTTGGCGCCGCGACGCCCGACCTTGGCCCAGGCGTCGGCGATGGTTTGGGGCATTTCGAAGGGTTCGTGATCCCAGGCCAGACCCAGGCGGGTTGCGGCGATCTCGGCGGCGCCCAGGGCGGCGCCGTGGGTCTTGTGGCTGCCTTCCATGGTGGCGGCGCCCTTGCCGATCTTGGTCTTGCAGGCGATCAGGGTCGGCTTGTCCTGGCGGGTGGCCCATTTGAGGGCGGACTTGATCGCGTCCATGTCATGGCCGTCGATGGCCTTGACCGCCCAGCCGGCGGCCTTGAAGCGGGCCTTCTGGTCGGTGGTGTCGGACAGGGAGACCTTGCCGTCGATGGTGATCTCGTTGTCGTCCCACAGGACGGTGAGCTTGTTCAGCTTGTAGCGGCCGGCCAGGGCGATGGCTTCCTGGGACACGCCCTCCATCAGACAGCCGTCGCCGGCGACGACCCAGGTGCGGTGGTCGACCAGGTCGTCGCCGTATTTGGCGGCGAGGTGACGCTCTGCCATGGCGAAACCGATCGAAGTCGCCAAGCCCTGGCCCAGGGGGCCGGTGGTGACCTCGACGCCGGGCATGTGGCCGTATTCCGGGTGACCGGCGGTCTTGGAGCCCCACTGGCGGAAGTTGGACAGTTCTTCCTTGGTCGCGGCCTTGTAGCCGGTCAGATGCAGAAGCGCGTAGATCAGCATCGAGCCGTGGCCGGCCGACAGGATGAAGCGGTCGCGGTCGGCCCAGTCGGGGCGGCTCGCGTCGAACTTCAGGAATTTGGAGAACAGGACGGTGGCGACGTCGGCCATGCCCATGGGCATGCCGGGGTGGCCCGACTTGGCCTTTTCGACGCCGTCCATGGCGAGGACGCGGATGGCGTTGGCCATCTGCTGGGGCGTGGCCTTGGGGGCGGATTTGGCGTCGGTCACGGGGAAGACCTTTCGGCGGAAGCGGAAATTCAGAAGCGCGCCGCTTTACCCCGGCGCGTCCTCGGGTTCTATACGGAATTTATAAGGAGCGACCGATGGCAGACGCCACCACGGCCGCACGGGCCCGTATCGACCGGGCCCTGGCCGAACTTGAACGCAAGATCCTGGAGTTGAAGGCCCGGCCGGCCTCGGCGCCGGCGATCGCCGACGACGACCTGTTCGCACCCAGAGCGGGGAATGGGGCGGATGCGGCGCGCGTGGCCGAGTTGGAGGCCGCCGGGCGCGAGGCGTCGCAGGCCCTGGCGCGGGCGGCGGCGGCGGTGCGCGAGGTGCTGGATCAGGACGACGAAGAGACCGAAAGCGAGGCCGGCTGATGGCGACGGTGACGGTGGAGGTCAACGGCCGACCCTATGCGGTGGGCTGCGCCGACGGGCAGGAGGAGCGGGTCCGAATCCTGGCCAAACAGTTCGACAACCAGGTGCGCCAGGTGGCCCAGGATGTCGGCCATGTCGGGGACCTGCGGCTGTTCCTGATGTCGGCCCTGATCCTGTCGGACGAACTGCACGAGGCGCGCCTGAACGGGGGCGGGGGTCCTGCGCCGCAGACAGCCGCCGCGCCGCCGACCAGCGACGGGGTGGCCGAGGCGCTGAACGCCGTGGCGGCGCGGATCGAGAAGATCGCCCAATCTATCTGATCACGGTCGATCTGATCACGGCGCTTGAGAAGGCGGGGCGCAGCGCCTATCTTGTTTGACGGCGGGTCCTGCTGCGGCCCTCGTCGAAGGCATACATTTCCTCGCGACCTTAATTCACTCAAAGGGATCTGTCCCTGTCCGGGTTCGAGGGCCTGGGCATATGGAGCCCACCTGGCTACCCAGGTTCGAGAGGATTTAAACGCCCTTCACGGTTCTTGCGGCGCCGCCAACCCTTCCCCTTCTTCGCCTTGCGCGTAAGACGCGCTCCAACCGAGCGCGACCATGTCTGACAAGCACGAACTTCGGTCGGCCGCCCGCGCGCGGCGCAAGGGTTTGGCCGAGGCCGATCCGATGGCGGCCCAACGCGCCGCCGATCATGCCGAGGCCCTGCCGCCCGGGAAGGTCGTGGCCCTTTACAGCGCCATGGGATTCGAGCTGGACACCGAGGCCCTGGCTCTGGCGCTGGAGGCGTCGGGGCGGCGGCTGTGCCTACCGGTGGTGCTGGAGCGGGACGCGCCAATGGTCTTTCGCGCCTGGTCGCCGGGCGAGCCGCTGGAGATGGACGCCGCAGGCTGTCCCGCGCCCCTGCCGCTGGCCGAGGTGTTGGAGCCGGATCTGATCATCACGCCGCTGCTGGCTTTCGACGCGGTCGGGGGGCGGCTGGGGCAGGGCGGCGGGTTTTACGACCGCACCTTCGCGGCGCGGCCCGATGTGATCCGGATCGGCTTCGCCTATGCGGGACAGCATGTGGAGGTGATGAGCCTGGAGGCGCACGACATGCGGCTGCACGGGGTGCTGACCGAGGCGGGGTACCGGGCGTTCTGAGGGATATGTCGTTGACATATACCTTGCTTCGCCCCATCATTTCGAAATGAACGCCCCGTGGAAAGCGCCGCTGAAGGCTTCGATCTTCATGTCCAACCGCTCGCAGGCGGTGCGGTTGCCCAAGGCCGTGGCCTTTCCCGATGACGTGAAAGAGTTGCGCGTCATACAGGAGGGGCGAAGCCTGCTTCTTGTGCCTGCGGACGCGGTCTGGACCGATTTTCTGGCCGAGCCCGGCATAGATATTTGCGAGCCTGAAGATTCGATCGACGATTCCGTCGTGGAATTCTGATGCTGCGCTACAGCCTGGACACCAATGTCTGTGTCCGAATTCTGAGAAACAGGCCGTTTCTGAGCGGGCCCCTGGCGGACCGGCTGAACGATGCGGCCGATTCCATTGCGGCGTCGACCATTGTGGCGATGGAGCTTCTGTATGGCGCGGCCGTGTCTGAGCGGCCCGAGCAGCGGCGAGAACAGGCCAAAAGACTACTGGCGCGGATGACCGTGCTTGATTTCGATGCGGCTGCGGCCGAACACGCGGCCGACATCAAGGCCAATTTGAAAAGGCGCGGCGAATTGATCGGTTCAAACGACATTCTGATTGCGGGGCACGCCCGTAGTCGGGGTCTGATCCTGGTGACGGGTAATCTGCGCGAGTTCGAACGCGTCGAAGGCTTGCGGGTCGAAGACTGGCCTGCGGGTCCGAACGCGCCGGGCGTCAAATGAGACTGGCGTTTTTCGGCGACGTTATCGGCAAGTCCGGCCGCGACGGGATCAGCGATCATCTTCCGGGCCTGAAGCGCGACCTGAAGCTCGACTTCGTGGTGATCAATGCGGAGAACGCCGCCGGCGGGTTCGGCATTACCGAGAATACGGCGCGCGAGCTGTTCATGGCGGGGGGCGACTGCCTGACCCTGGGCAATCACTCGTGGGATCAGCGCGAGGCCCTGACCTATATCGTGCGCGAGCCGCGCCTGATCCGGCCGGCCAACTATCCGCGCCTGATGGATGCGCCGGGCGCCGGGGCCAATCTGTTCGAGACGGACACGGGCCGCACCGTCCTGGTGATGAATGTGCTGGGCCGGGTGCATATGGACCCGATGGACGATCCGTTCGGGGCCGTGGAACGCGAGCTGGCGGCGGCGCCCATGGGGGCTGTGGCCGACGCGGTGATCGTCGACATGCACTGCGAGGCGACCAGCGAGAAGATGGCCATGGGCCATTTCTGCGACGGGCGAGCGTCGCTGGTGGTCGGCACCCATACCCACGTTCCGACCGCCGACTGCCAGATCCTGCCGGGCGGCACGGCCTATCAGACCGACGCCGGCGGCTGCTGCGACTATGACAGCGTCATCGGCAACGAGAAGGAAGAGCCGCTGCGCCGCTTCACCACCCGGCTGTCGGGTGGGCGCTATACGCCCGCGTCCGGTCCGGCGACCGTGTGCGGCGTCTTTGTGGAGACCGACGACAAGACGGGGCTGGCGACGCGGGTCGAGCCGATCCGGGTCGGCGGGCGGCTGAGCCAGGCGGTGCCGGTTTTGTAGCTTGACGGAACGGATTACGCGTGTAGTTTCGAAAGATTACAAACGTAATCTTGGAGAACGTCATGTCACGTGCCTATCTCGTTCTGCCGGCGTCCGTTCCGCTGATCGGCATGTCTTCGCCCGCTTTCGCAGGCTCTGACTTTACGGCGGCGACGGTGTTTTTCGATGCGGCGATTCCGATCAAGCTGATGATGCTGGTGCTTTGCGCATCGATGGTCGCTGCAGTTGTAATCACAGGGCGCAAACTGCTTTCGCCAAATATCAGCGGCGGCTCCGCCTATCTGTCCGCCCTACGTTTTGCTGGTCCTTTGTTGGGTCTCGTGGGGGCCGGTCTGAACGCCCTGTGGGGGTTTCTCGCCATAGCCGGGGTGGGGCGCCCGGTTCCGTTAGAAGTGCTGGCGCCGGGGCTGGCGGAAGCCACCCTGGTCTTGGTGCTCGGACTTCTCGTCGGCGTGGTGGCTGTGGCGTGCAATTGGGCGGTCGATGCTCGTATCGATCGCGCCGTTCTGAACGCCTGATGCTGCGCGCTGCGATCACCGAAGCCGAAAGCGCGGTCATGGCCGCGCTTTGGCGGAGGGGAGCCTTGTCGCCCAAGGCCTTGCTCGAGGAAGTCCGAAAGGAGCAGTCGTGGGGGGACGCCACCATCAAGACTTTGCTTAACCGGCTGATGCGCAAGGAGATCATCCGATCCGACAAGACGTCGGGCGTTCTGGTCTATGTCCCCCAGGTCAGCCGGGAAGACTATCTCGACTATGAGGTACAGGCGTTCGTCGACCGTCTTTTCGAAGGTGATCGCGAACGTCTGACGCTTTACCTCAAGGATCAGGCGGCGGTGAGCGTGTTCGACCCCGCCTCGACCACCAGGGTCTGACGGGTCGTCAGCACGCCCGAGCGGTCCGACACCTTGTCCAACACCTTGAACTGGGTGGTCCAGAGGTTCGGCGTGGCTTCGCAGACCACATAGCCGCGCTGGGTGTTGCGGAACTTCAGCTGGGGATTGGCCGAGAGGAAGCGGTCATAGTCGGAGCCGCGGTCCGAGCCGTCGCCGCCGGAGCTGATCGAGGTCGAGACGAACTCGACCGCGATGGGGGCGCCCTCGGGTTGGCTGCCGTCCAGCCACAGGCCGCCGGCGTAGTTCTGATGCTCGTCGCCGGTCAGGACCACGACATTGTCGATGCGGCGGTCGCGGATGTGGCGCAGCAGACGGTTGCGGGGCACGCGGTAGCCGGCCCAGCTGTCGGTGTTGATCCCCTGGCCGCCGGAGGTGTTGCGGTTCAGATCCATCATCATGACCTGCTGGGCCAGGGCCTTCCACCGGGCCTTCGAGCGGTCGAGGTTGGTCAGCAGCCAGGCTTCCTGGGCGTCGCCCAGCACCTGGGCCTCGGTCGCATTTATGCCGGGGCAGGTGGCGTTGTAGCGGTCGCCGCAGGGCTGGTCCGTGCGGTACTGGCGGGTGTCGAGGAAGGCGATGTCCAGCAGGTCGCCGTACTGGGCCCGGCGATAGGCCTGCATGGCGACGCCGCGCGGGAAGGCTGACTTCCGCATCGGCATGAACTCGTAGAAGGCCTGCATGGCGGCGGCGCGGCGCAGCAGGAAGACTTCAGGCGGGGCGCCGTCCTGATCGATGTCGCCGACCCAGTTGTTGTCGACCTCGTGGTCGTCATAGGTGCAGAACCAGGCGGCCGAGGCGCGCGAGGCCTGGAGGTCCGCATCCATCGTGTACTGGGAATAGCGGCGGCGATAGTCGTCGAGGCTGTAGATCTCGCCGCCCAGGTGGACGCGGGTGTTGTCCTGGGGGCCGGCGCCGGACTGATAGATGGGGTTGCCGCGGCCTTCATAGATGTAGTCGCCGTAGCAGAAGATGAAATCCAGATCCTCTTCCGCCATCTTGCGGTGGGCGGTGTAGTAGCCGCTCTCATAGGCCTGGCAGCCGGCGACGCCGAAGCGGACGGCCGAGACGGAGGCGCCGGCCAGGGGGGCGGTTTTGGCGCGACCGACGCCGCTGCGCTCGGTCCCGCACTGGAAGCGGTAGAAGTAGGGGTGGGCGGGCTCCAGCCCCTCGACCTCGACGTGGACTGAGTGGCCCAGTTCTGGCCGGGCGATCACCTCGCCGGATCGGACGACGGTGTTGAAGCCGCGGTCGGCGGCGACCTCCCATTTTACGGCGACGGGCGCACGGGGCATGCCGGAGCCGTAGGCGACGGGGTCAGGGGCCAGGCGTGTCCAGATGACGAAGCCGTCGGGCAGGGGATCGCCGGCCGTCACGCCCAGTCGGAAGGGGTTCACGTCGAAGACGGCCTGGGCCAGGGCGGGGCCGGTCGGCGACAGGGCCAGACCGCCCCCGAAGGCGGCGAGCATGGACCGGCGGGAGAGGGCGAGCGTGGTCATCGAATATCCCCGAACTGAAGTCTGGCTCTATCGCCCCGATGTGACAGATTTTACACCCGCGTCGCCGGGCGGGGGCGTCGTTTCGGGCGTCAGGCGGCCGAGCGGCGTCGCGACAGGGCGACGGCTTTTCGGATCTGCTCCAGCTCGGCGGCCCGTTGTCGGGGCGTATGGGCGTCCATCACATGCCGCTGTCCCGCGCACGCCAGGGCGAGGCGTTCGTCCGGGTTCTGGATCAGACGCTCCATGGCCGCAGTGAGGGTCTCGGGCGTGACCGCGTCGACATAGAGGGCATGGGGCCCGCTGGCCTCGCGCAGGCCGCCCCGGCCGGACGAGATCAGGGCCGCGCCGGCCGCATGGGCCTCGACCGCCGTCAGGCCGAAGGGCTCGTCCCAGACCGAGGGGGTCAGAGCGACGGCGGCGGTCTTCATCTGGTCGCGCACCTCCGACAGGCGGGCCGAATGCAGGACGGCGACGCGGGCGCCGTAGCGTTCAAGCGGGGCGAGGTGGGGCGCGGCCCAGGCGGCGTGTTTGTCCCAGTCGTTCAACATCAGCACCGCGCGCCAGTCGGGATGGGCGTCGAGCACGGCGGGCAGGGCGGCGCACAGGACGTCCAGCCCCTTTTCCGGCATGGCGCGGCCGGCGAAGGCGATGACCGGATGGCGGTCGTCGGGCGAGGCGAACCAGGCGGCGGCGTCGATGGCGTTGGGCAGGGCGTGGGCGCGGTCGGCGAGGGCAGGAAAGGTGCGGGCGAAGGCGTCCCGCTCGGCGAGACTGACGAAGATGAAGCCGTCCATCCGGGCGTAGCGTGCCGCATAGCGCCAGCGGTCCAGCAGATGGCGGGCCGGCTTCAGGGCGTTGTGCCGATACAGGAGGTGGGCGGCCTTGGGGAAGCGTGCGGAGACGCTGAGGGCCTGTTTGACCTGCTGGTGGTGTTCGATCAGGTCGGGTTTGAACGCTTCAAGGGCGGCGAACAGGGCCTGCTGACGGCCGCTGTGGGGCAGGGCGACGACGCCGGGCGCTGAGTGGTCTTCCCCGCCTTCGCAGCAGAAGATCCGCGTCTCGTTCTTTCCCCCCGTGGTCCGCAAGGTCCGGACCACCGTCTCCATCGAATTGGGCTGGGCTTCGGAAAAGCGGCAGCCGGGGGGCAGGAGGACGGCGGTGCGCACGGGACGTTCCGAAAAGAGACTTTCGCCGCCTATAGGCGGTTTGTGTCCTGTCGGCGACGGATTTGTAAACGGTGGCCCGTCGGCCCTTCGCCTAGCGTCGTCGTGCGCGCAGTCGAAGGCGCATGGGGTCGCGGCTGCGCAGGGTGATCTGGTGGACGGGACGGGGCTCGACCGTGGTCGGGGCCTCGACCTCGGCGGCGCGCAGGATGGCGGCCAGGGCGATCATCGCCTCCTGGATGGCGAAGGCGGCGCCGATGCAGACACGGGGGCCGGCGCTGAAGGGGATGTAGGCGTAGCGGTCGATGGACTTGCGGTTCTGCGGCAGGAAGCGTTCGGGCTTGAAGGCGTCGGGGTCGTCCCACAGCAGGCTGTGGCGTTGCAGGATCCACGGCGAGATGATGACCGTGGCGCCGGCCTTGATCGGCTGGCCGCCGATCTCGTCGTCGGCCAGGGCCTTGCGCGCCATGGTCGGGGCGGGCGGGAACAGGCGCATGGTCTCGTCCAGCACCGCGCGGGTCCAGGGCAGGGCGTCGGCCCATTTGGGATCGGAGACGTCGAAGGCGTCGGCCTCGGCTTGCAGGCGGGCGAGGTATTCGGGCTGGCGCGACAGCAGGTGCAGGGTCCAGCCGAGGGCGCGGGCGGTGGTCTCGTGCCCCGCCAGGATGAAGGTCAGGATGTTGGCGGCGACCTCTTCGTCCGACAGGCCGGGCCCTCCATTCTCGTCGCGGGCCAGCAGCAGGGCGCTGAGCAGGTCGTCGGGCGGGGTGTCGCCGGACTCGATGCGGGCGCGGCGGGCTTCGACCAGTGTGGTGACGCGCTGTTCGAAGAAGCGGGCCGAGCGGAAGCTGGCGAGACGGCCCAGGCGCGGGGCCCAGTCCGGCGCGCCCAGCACGTCCAGCGGATCGATGCGAGCGCCATTGGCCAGGAACTGGTTCAGGGCGCGCTCGAACCCGCGCGCCTCGCCGCCCAACTCGTCCGAGAACATGGTGGCGGACAGGATGTCGAAGGTCAGGCCGGACATCTCGCTGTCGATATCCAGCACCCGGCCGCGCGCGGACAGGGACCAGCCGGCGACGCGGGCCTGGCAGACCTCGGCCATGCGGGCGTTTAGGGTGGCCATCTTGGCGGGGGTGAAGAGCGGGGCCAGGATGCGGCGGGCGCGACGCCATATGTCGCCCTCGGTCAGCAGCAGGCCTTCGGCGAGCATGGGGCCCAGGACGCGGCGTTGCAGGTCGCCCTTGACGTAGTTGGCGGCGTTCTCGGTCAGGACGTGGCGGACGCCCTCGGGGTGGCTGACCACCAGAATCTCGCCGAAAGCGCTGTTCCCGTGCAGCTGCGGCTCGGTGAAATGCCGCTCTGACCACATGCGGATCGGGTCGCGCCAGCTGATCCACAGGAAGGGCAGCAGGGGCAGGGGGCCGCCGGTGCGACGGGGCGGGACGGCGGGGCGGAAGATGGTGTCGGCGGTCGTCGCGTCCATAAGACGCTCCCTGTGCAAATCGCCCGTCAGCCGGGCGCGTCGTCCCTAAAACGCGCGATCTGGTGCATGCGTTCATGAAGCATAGTGGACCAGTACGACGTCAACGAGAAGGCGACGCCCTGCCGATCGCGCCGAGCAGTCGCGCCATGTCGTCCGCGCTCAAATCTTTCGAGCCCTGGCCTGAGGCTGCGGGCTTCAAAACCGGGGCCGCCGGCGCCGCTTCACCCGATTGAGCGGCTCTGCGCTTCTCGCGTCGCTCGAACAGGAAGCGTTGAAGACCCCAGACAAGGTGAGGCGTCCACGGTTGGCCGCAGGCGGTCATCTTCCCCAATTTGTTCAGAAGGCCGGCGATCTCGTTGGGCCGGGTGAAGCCGTTCTTGAAACAGGCGCGGAGCCACGGATCGAGCTCATCCAGAAACGCCTCTTTGGATCGACCGCGAAAACTGAAGTGCTTCAGTTCGTCTCTCGTGATCTGTGAAGGCTTGGACGGCGTCCGTGCGGCAGGCCGCCCCGGCTTCCGCTCGGCAAGACGTCCCGTCGGCGCAGTTTTGGAACCGGGAGGACGCGCCCGTTTTCCGCCGCCGGGATAGGATCCCTTAGCCAAGTTCAGTTCGCCTTAGGGGCGGTCGGCGCCCAGGTCTTCATTTCGGCGATCTCACGCGTTCGAGTGTCGATGACCATCTGGGCCATGCGGCGGATTTCCGGGTCGCGGCTGTCGCGCAGGGCGACCCGGGCCGTGGCGACGGCGCTTTCGTGGTTGGCGATCATCTTGGCGACATAGGCCTGATCCGCAGTCTGATCCGCAGTCTGGGCCGCTGCCTGCATTTCGGCCGTGGTGCGGGTCGCCGCCGCCTGGTTGGCGGCCGACGCTTCACGTAGCGCCTGCTGCACCGGATCGCCGCCGCCGTCGCAGGCCCCTAGCACGAGGAGCAGCGCGATCGGCGGGGCGGTGCGGATCATGCGGCGTCGCCGAGCCAGCCCGGCATCCAGCCTTCGTGCCATTCGCGCAGGTGGGCGACGGGGATGCTGAACAGTTCGCCCTTGTCGCCCTTCGAGCCGAAGGCGTCGCCGCCGGCGTGGCCGACGACCGAGGCGTGGAGGCCGGCGGCCTGGGCCTTGGCGATCAGGGCGTCGGCGTCGGGGACTGCGACCAGGTAGCGGGCCTGGTCCTCGCCAAACAGGAAGATGTGGGCGTGGGTCGCGCTGGAGGCGTCGAGGGTCACGCCGACGTCCGAGGCTAGGACCAGATCGGCGGCGGCGCCGATCAGGCCGCCGTCGGAGAGGTCATGAACCACGGTCAGGTCGCCGGCCTCGATCAGGTCGCGCACGAAGTCGCCGGTCTTCTTTTCCAGCTTCAGATCGACGGGCGGCGGAGCGCCGTCCTCGCGGCCCAGAACCTCGCGCAGATAGATGGAGGCGCCCAGTTCGCCGACGGTCTGGCCGATCAGGACCAGGGTGTCGCCGGCCGCCATGGTCGAGAAGTTGGTGACCACGTCGTAGTTGGGCAGCAGGCCGACGGCGCCGACGGTCGGGGTGGGCGGAATGGCGACGCCGTTGGTCTCGTTATACAGGCTGACGTTGCCGGACACGACCGGGAAGGCGAGTTCGCGGCAGGCCTCGGCCATGCCGTCGATGGCGCGGACGATCTGGCCCATGATCTCGGGGCGCTGCGGGTTGCCGAAGTTGAGGTTGTCGGTGATGGCGATGGGGCGCGAGCCGACGGCGGTCAGGTTGCGCCAGGCCTCGGCCACGGCTTGTTTGCCGCCCTCATAGGGGTCGTTCTGGACATAGCGGGGGGTGCAGTCGCTGGTGACGGCCAGACCCTTGTCCGTGCCGTGGACGCGGACCACGCCGGCGTCGGCGCCGGTGGCCGAGTCCTGCAGCGTGTCGGCCATGACGTGGCGGTCGTACTGTTCCCAGATCCAGCGTTTGGACGCCATGTCGGGGCAGGCGATCACCTTCATCACCGCATCGGCCCAGTTTTCGGGCGCGGGGATGTCGGAAGGGTTCAGCCTGGGCTGCAGTTCCGGCTGGACCCAGGGGCGGTCGTACAGGGGGGCGTCGTCGAACAGGGGCGCCAGGGGCACGTCGCAGACGGTCTCGCCGTGATGCTTCAGCACCAGACGGCCGGTGTCGGTGGTGACGCCGATGGTGGCGGCGTCCAGACCCCATTTCTTGAAGATGCGTTCGCCATCGGCCTCGCGGCCGGGCTTGAGGACCGCCAGCATCCGCTCCTGGCTTTCCGACAGCATCATCTCATAGGCGGTCATGCCCTCTTCGCGCTGGGGCACGGCGTCCATGTTCAGTTCGATGCCGACGCCGCCCTTGCCGGCCATTTCGACCGAGGAGGAGGTCAGGCCGGCCGCGCCCATGTCCTGGATGGCGGCGACGGCGCCTGAGGCCATCAGTTCGAGGGTGGCCTCGATCAGCAGCTTCTCGGCGAAGGGGTCGCCGACCTGGACGGTGGGGCGTTTGGATTCCGACTCATCGTCGAACTCGGCCGAGGACATGGTCGCGCCATGGATGCCGTCGCGGCCGGTCTTGGAGCCGAAATAGACGACCGACAGGCCCGCCGAGGGCGCGGCCGAATAGAAGATGCTGTCGGCCTTGGCCAGGCCGACGCACATGGCGTTGACCAGGATGTTGCCGTTGTAGCCGGCGTGGAAATTGGTCTCGCCCGCCACGGTCGGCACGCCGACGCAGTTGCCGTAGCCGCCGATGCCGGAGACGACGCCCTTGACCAGACGTTTGGTCTTCTCGTGCGACGGATCGCCGAAGCGCAGGGCGTTCAGCAGGGCCACCGGCCGGGCGCCCATGGTGAAGACGTCGCGCATGATGCCGCCCACGCCCGTCGCCGCGCCCTGATAGGGCTCGATATAGGAGGGGTGGTTGTGGCTCTCCATCTTGAAGATGCAGGCGTCGCCGTCGTCGATGTCGATCACCCCGGCGTTCTCGCCCGGCCCGCAGATGACGCGATCGCCGGTGGTCGGGAACTTGCCCAGGTGGATCTTGGAGGATTTGTACGAGCAGTGCTCGGACCACATGACCGAGAAGACGCCCAGTTCGACATGGTTGGGCTCTCGGCCCAGCCGGTCGAGGACGACCTGATATTCGTTCGGGGCCAGGCCGTATTCGGCGGCCAGTTCGGCCATCGTCTTGGCGGGGTTCTTCTGGGGAGCGCTCATGGCGGGGCTTCTAGCCGCAGATGGGCCGATAGGCTATATTCTAGACAGTATTTTGGGAGTTCTAGAATGGGCCTCAGCATCAAGCGCGCCGAGACGGAGCGCAAGGCGCGCGCCGTCGCCGAGCGGCTGGGGGTCAGCCTGACCGAGGCCATCGACATCGCTCTGGACAAGGCCTGGAAGGAGTTGACCGCCGACGAGGCGGCGGCGGAGCGGGCCAGGAAGCGCGAGGCCCTGTTCGCCTATCTGCGGACCCTGCCGCCCGGCGATGGCCGCTCTCTTCAAGAAATCGATGACGAGATGTACGACGAGCACGGTCTGCCGCGCTGATGGTCATCGACACCTCCGCCTTCGTCGCCATTGTTCTGAGAGAGCCGGAAGCGGCCGCGTTCGATGAGCGGATTCGGTCGGCCACGACGCGCCGGGTCAGTGTCGCGACCTGGGTCGAACTGGCGGCGGTGCTGACGTCCCGGCTCGGCGTGGACGCCCGGCCCGTGCTCGAGCGTCTTGGGGAGGAGTACCGGCTGGACCTGGTCCCCGTCGATCAGGCGCAGATGCGGATCGCCTGCGAGGCCATTGTGCGGTTCGGCAAGGGGCGGCATCCGGCGCGGCTCAACTATGGCGACTGTTTCGCCTATGCGCTGAGCCTGAGCAGCGGGGAACCGCTGCTGTTCAAGGGCGACGACTTTTCGAAGACGGACGTGGCGATCACGATCTGAGCGAGGGGAACGTCTGGGGCTCGGGTGTCATTTCGTGTGTAGCCAACACGGAGTTTTCGTCATGACCGACACCCCCATCGACCCCGCCGCAACCCCGGAAGACGAGGATCTGCCCGAGGTCGCCGCCGACGACGCCGGCGCCTCGGCCATGGCCGAGCAGGCGCAGAACGAAGATGAAGTCAAAAACGAGGGGGAGGGCATCTGATGTCCTCCACCCCCTCCACAAAGGTCACGCCGGCTACCGGCCAGCAGATGGATCGGTCCAATGATCCTGAGACCACACGAGAAATGGACAAGGCCGCGCCTGAGCAGGCGATGATTAGTCGCCGGCAGCGGCTGACCGGACAGGCGACCGGGATCGGTAGCGTCGGATTTCAGGAGACCGGCGCTTTTGATGTCGGCGCCGACGAACACCCGACGGCCGATACGCCCGTCACGCCCGGCAAGGAGCCCTAACGCTCGACCCCTGGTTTCAGCCGGAAGGCCAGCAGCACGCCGCCAACCAACAGAACGATGGCCCCGGCCAAGGCGGTGAAGGCGACCGCCGGCTTGTCGGTCTGTTCGGCGACGAAGGCGCCGAGCAGGCCCCAGGCCGTCGGCAGGGGATAGGCGATGGTCCGCAGGCTCGCCGTCACCGCCAGGGCGACGCCGGTGGTCACGACGATGGCCAGGATGGCCCAGGCGCTGGGCGACAGAGCGGCCGGCAGGGCCTCGAAGGCGGTCAGGGTGGTGATCAGGTTCAGCGGCGCGGCCACCGTCAGCCAGCCCGCGAGCGCCGCCAGGGGCCAGACCAGCAGCAGTCGGTCGCGATCCGTTCGGCTGAGCGCCCGGATGGAGCCGGAATAGGCCGCCAGCGGCGCGAGCAGGGCGATCAGGGAGGCGAAGATGACGATGACGCTGGCCGCCTTCAGGTTCAGGGCGGCGACGACGATCCACATGCCGATCCCGAAGAAGGCCACGGCCGACGGCCAGCCCATCCGGTTGATCAGAGTGCTCTCGCCCGTCTGGGGCAACACCTGACGGACGGCGTAGGCCAGCAGGCCCAGATAGATCAGCCCCCAGATCGAGAAGGCGTAGCCGGCGACGCGCAGGGTGGAGTTTCCATCCGCCGCAAACTCGGCCTGGGTCAGGCCCAGACCGGCCAGATTCTGCACCATAGGCACCACCAGGGCGAAGACGGCGGCGGCTAGGACCACCAGACGGCGGGTCCGCTGGGCGGGGGTGGGGCGGAGGATCGAGGACATGCGGATTCCGATACGGCGGCGGTCAGGTTGAGTGTACGCGCTGAGAGGCCGGAAGGTTCACCGTATCGAGGCGAAATGTGAAGCTTGCCGAAAGCGCGGTTCGCGTGCTGGGCTGCGGCCATGAGGAACTCCGCCGCACGTCTGATCCTGGTTCTGGTCGCAACGACGGGGTGCGTGGTCGCGACGGCGGGGCAGGCCCAGACGACGACACAGACCGAACAGACGGTGGTGCTGACGGCGTCGGCGCAGGCGGCGTGGGCGCGGGTGCGGCTGGCGGCGACGCCGCAGCAGCAGGCGCTGGAGGTTCGCGCCTTTCTGGCGGCGCTGGCGACGGCGAATGGTCGGCCGGTCATGCCGACGCTGGATGTCCGCGACCTGTCTTCGGGTCGGGCGGTGTCGCTGGATGATCCGGCGGTGTTACAGCGCCCGCAGGCGCATGAGGCGACGGTCAGCGTCGCGGGGCAGTTCCTGGTCTTTCGTCCGCTGTCGCGCGCCAGTCTGGATCCCTTCTTCGGTCGTTAGCGGAACCGGCGGGGCGGCGGCTGGTTGTCAGACCAGCACGAACTGGAGACCGAAATGGCCGACCGCGACGATGACACCCCCCGCTTCGAAACCGACGAGGTCGAGGCCAATCACGCGATAGAACAGGGTCAGGGCGTGGGCGCCCGCGAACTGGCCGCCCAGCGCGAGCCCGGCGGCGTCGCCACGGCTGACGAGGATGAAGAGCTGGAGAATGGACAGTCGGCGCGTCCGGACTGATCCGATCGGGCCGTCGATTGCTTGACGGGGGTTCGATGATCGGCGTTCATGTAACCTATGAACGCGAACCCCGCCGTCGCCCTGGATGCGCTTCTTCGTGAGGCCCTGTCCGCCCGTTCGCGAGGGGAAACGGAGGCGGCGTTCGCGGCGGCCGAGCGGGTGCTTCAGGCTGATGGGCGGAATATCCTGGGCTTGATTCTCAAGGCTGACGCCTTGGCCGCCCGTGGCGATCCGCGTTCCGCCTCGACATTCTACGGTGCGGCTCTGGCCAGCGCGCAGCAGCGGGGCGCGGCGCCCGAACTGAGGGGCGAACTGCAGCGGGCGCAGCAGGCGCTGGCGGACATGAAACGCCGCTTCGAAGACGACCTGATCGCCGGGGTGAAGGCGCGGGGGTTCGACGAAACGCGGTCCAGTCCGCGGTTCGCCCTGTCGCTGGACCTGCTGACCGGACGCAAGCCGCTCTATCAGCAGCAGCCGAAATTCTATCTGTTTCCGGGCCTGCCGCAGGTGCAGTTCCAGCCCCGCGCCGACACGCCCTGGCTGGCGGAGATCGAGGCGGCGGCGCCCGCCATCCGGGCCGAGCTGGAGGCGGTGCTCGCCGAGCCGAGCCTGTTCGCGCCCTATGTGGAGGATCGATCCAACCGGCCGCGCAGCGGACAGGCGGGGATGCTAGAGAACCCGGAATGGAGCGCGGTCTTCCTGTGGAAGGACGGCGTGGTGGTTCCCGAGATCGCGGCGCGGTGTCCGCAGACCCTGAAGGCGCTGGAGGCCGCGCCGCTGAGCATCATTCCAGGGCGTTCGCCGTCGATCCTGTTTTCGAAACTGGCGGCGGGCGCGCGGATCCCGCCGCATCACGGGCTGATCAATACACGCCTGATCTGCCACCTGCCGCTGGTGGCGCCGCCGGGGTCCTGGTTCCGGGTGGGGTCTGACCTGCGTCAGTGGGAGGAGGGCCAGGCCTGGGCCTTCGACGACACGATCGAGCACGAGGCCTGGAACGACAGCGGCCAGGACCGGACCATCCTGATCTTCGACGTCTGGAAGCCGGAGATCACCGAGGAAGAGCAGGGGCTTATCAGCGCCCTGTTCGACGCCATCGACGCCGGGGGCGGGACGACGCCGAAGCTGGGGACCTGAAGGGGGTCAGTCCAGCCCGAACTCGACCCACAGCGGATAGTGGTCGCTGATCCGCCAGGACAGCTGGGTGCGGGTCAGGTGGGGCAGGACCACGCGCTGGAAGTTGAGGCCGCCGGCCTTCCGGAATTTCAGCGAGAGATAGGGTCTGCCGTCCTTGCGCCGTTCGAACCAGGCGATCTGGTCGAAGAAGCTGGCCAGGTCGGGTCGTTCGAGCGAGGAGCTGAGGGTGCGCGGCACCTTTTCCAGGCCGGGGGCGGTGACCAGGCCGGTCGAGGTGAAGGCCTGCCACAGCGGGTCGCCGTGGCGGTCGATGTTGAAGTCGCCCATACAGATCAGGTTCTGGCCGTAGTCGTCCATCGACTCGGCCCAGTGGCGCAGCCATTTGGCGATGGCGGTCAGTTCGGCGACGCGGTCCGCGCCCTTCTCGCCATAGACGATGTGCAGGGTGACGAGGACGAAGGTCTTGCCGGAGGCGTTGAAGCTGACGGCGTAGGGGGTGCGGACGAACTGGCGCTGAAAGGCGTTGGCGGGGGTGGCGTAGGGAGTGTCCAGATCCTCGGGCACCACCAGCTCGCAGGCCAGACCGGAGGGTTTCAGCCGCCGAGCGTCGTAGATATAGGCCAGGCGCTCGTCATTGCCGGGATCGCCGTATGTGACGTCGGTCATCAGGAAGCCGAAGTCGGGCCCCAGCTTCTTGAGCACATGGCGCAGGGCGCGCAGATTGGCCTTTACCTCCTGCACCGCGATGACGTCGAACCGTTCGAGCACCGCCGCGATCAGGACGGCGGCGTGGAAGTCGCGGCGGGGGCTGTCGCCCTCCTCGCTTTCCCATTTCTCGGTCAGACTGCCGAAGCCGCGGATGTTCCAGGTGGCCATCAGCAGATTGTCGCCGGCCGTCTTGGGCGGAACGGCGTCGAGCAGGGCGTTCAGCCGATCCAGGTCATCGCGGACCGCCTGGGGCAGTGGGTCGAGAATTGTCGCCATGATCGCCCCCAAGACGCTGATGCATCTTCAGGTTAGCGGAGAACGCGATCATCGCGCGTCACAAGCGCGAGAGAACGCGGGTCTTTAAGTGATCAAGCCGCCGCGTAGATGCTCTGGAACAGAACCGCGCCGTCGGCGGAGCCCAGTTCGGCCTCGAAGGCGCGGTCGGGGTGGGGCATCATGCCCAGGACATTGCCGCGCGCATTCTGGATGCCGGCGATGTCGTTGACCGAGCCGTTGGGGTTGTCGACGTAGCGGAACACGACCTGACCCTCGCCTTCGATCCGGGCCAGGGTCTCGGCGTCGGCGAAGAAGTTTCCGTCGCCGTTGCCCTGGGTCATCGTCACCTCGCGCTGGCCCTGATAGCCGGCGGTGAAACGGGTCTGGCCGTTGGCGACGGTCAGGGCGATGGGCTTGCAGACGTATTTCAGGCCCTTGTTGCGCAGCAGGGCGCCGGGCAGCAGTCCGGCCTCGCACAGGATCTGGAAGCCGTTGCAGATGCCGACCACGGCGACGCCGTCGTCCGCAGCCTTCTTGACCGCCTGCATCACCGGCGACTGGGCCGCCATGGCGCCGCAGCGCAGATAGTCGCCGTAGGAGAAGCCGCCGGGAATGACGATCAGGTCCAGGCCCGAAGGTAGTTCGGTGTCCGCGTGCCACACCATCGAGACGGGCTCGCCGGTGGAGCGTTCGACGGCGACCTTGCAGTCGCGATCACAGTTGGAACCGGGGAAGACGATGACGGCTGCGCTCATGGCGCGGGCCTTTAGCAGGGTTCTTTTCGCTTGTCAGGCCGTCGCGTGCTTCCGCCCTGTCAGCCAGGCCACCAGGAAGATAACGAACCCGCCCAGGGACAGGCCGACGCCGACCCAGCCGGTCGAGGTCCAGCCGTAGCCGGCGGCGATGGCCATGCCGCCCAGTAGGGGGCCGATGGCGTTGGCGGTGTTGAAGGCGGAGTGGTTCAGGGCGGCCGCAAGGGTCTGGGCGTCGCCGGCGACGTCCATCAGCCGGGTCTGGAGGATGGAGCCCAGGCCGCCGCCACCGCCGATCAGGAAGACGACGACCATGACCGCCCACAGGTGCGGCGCGGCGAATGGGTAGAGGGCCAGGGCGGCGGCGCTCCAGAGCAGAAGGCCGCCTGCTGCGGGGAAGCCGATCCGGTCGGCGGCCCAGGCGCCCAGGATATTGCCCAGGAACATGCCGACGCCGAAGACCGCGAAGACCCAGGGCAGGATCTCCGGCCCCACGCCGGTCACCGCCTGAAGCGTCGAGGCCAGATAGGCGTAGACGGCGAACATGCCGCCGAAGCCGATGGCGCCGACGCCCAGGGTCAGCCAGACCTGGCTCCGCTTCAGGGCGCCCAGTTCGCGCATCGGGCTGGCGTCGGCGTGGGCCGGATCGCGCGGGGCGAACAGGGCGACCAGACCCATGGTGATCACGGCCAGGACGCTGACGATCGCAAAGGTCCAGCGCCAGCCGAAGGCGTGGCTGATCATATTGGCGAAGGGGACGCCGATCACGGTCGCCACCGTCAGGCCCATCAGGATGGTCGAGACGGCGCGGGTGCGAAGGCGCAGCGGCACGACCGAGGCGGCGACTAGGGCTGCGACGCCGAAATAGGCGCCGTGCGGCACGCCGCTGAGGAAACGGAAGACCAGCATCCACTCATAGGTCGGCGCCAGGGCCGATAGACCGTTACCGATGGCGAACAGGGCCATGAAGCCGATCAGCAGCAGCCAGCGCGGGCTGCGTGCGCCCAGCACCGCCAGGATCGGCGCCCCGACGACCACGCCGGCGGCGTAGGCGCTGATGACATGACCGGCGGTCGGGGCGTCAACGCCCAGGCCGGCGGCGAAGTCGGGCAGGATGCTCATGGCCGCGAACTCGGTCACGCCGATGGCGAAGCCGCCCATGGCCAGGGCGATCAGGACCAGGGCCACCTGGCCGGCGGCCATGGGTCGGTAAGGGGTGTCGGACTCAACGACGGCGCCGCCAGCGGCCATAAAAACGATCCATGAGGGGGGGGGAGGGAAATGCTGCGATGCAACATAGGTCGCCTCCTCTCCGGATCAACCGCGTCAGCCGCGGTTTTCGTAGGTCGCCGTTATCGAGGCCTTGGCGAGGGTGTGGAAATACAGGTTGAAGCCGAAGACGGCGCCGGAATCGTCGGCGGTCACGTCCAGCCGGTCCACGTCCACGGCGAAGACGGTGAAGATGTAGCGGTGGGGGCCGTGGCCCGGAGGCGGGGCGGCGCCGCCGAAGCCGGCCTTGCCGAAGTCCGTGCGGCCTTGGACGGCGCTGAGCGGGAGGTGGCCGTCGGGCGAACTGGCGCCGGTCGCCAGTTCGGTCACGTCGGCGGGCAGGTTGGCGACCGTCCAATGCCAGAAGCCCGAACCGGTCGGGGCGTCGGGGTCATAGCAGGTCACGGCGTAGCTCTTCGTGCCCTCGGGCGCGCCGGACCAGGCGAGGTGAGGCGAGGTGTTTCCCTTGGCGTGGACCTGGGCGTCGGGCAGGACGCCGCCGTCCTGAATGTCGGTGGAGGTGAGGGTGAAGGTCATGGGGCGCTCCGATAGGGAGGCCAAAACTAGTCATCCTGATCCCGAACGGAAAGCTCAGCCCTCGTTCGTCGACAGCTGCCCGCTGGGGGTCAGAAGGACGGGCTTGCCGGATCCCGGCGGGACCGTCGAAGGCCAGCGGAAGCCCAGGAGCCGATCCTTGGCGATACGGGCCACGCTGACGGCGTTCGACTGATTGCCGCCCAGGACATGATAGGCCTCATTGTCCTGACCCATGTAGAAGGCCACGTGGCCCAGCCAGCCGTTCGGATCGCCGCGATAGAAGACGGCGACGGCCCCGGCTTGCCCGGTCGTCTGGACGCCGAACTTCAACCAGTTGCGGGCGGAGAGCGGGTTGTTCGGCAGGGGTTCGGCGCTCAGGGTCGAGCCGATACAGTGGGCGACGAAAAGACCGCACCAGGCGACGTCGTCGCCCTTGTACGGGATGCCCAGGGCCGACGCCCATTGCAGGATGTCGGGATTGTTGGCGGTCCCCGGCGCTTCCTTTGTACCGAGCAGACGCCAAGCGGCCTGGAACCAGACCAGCGACGGGTCCACCAGGGGGTTAGTCACCGTGGCGTCGAGCCCCAAGGCCGCAGCTGTGCGCGGGCCGACTATGCCATCGACCGTCAGGCCCTTGCTGGCCTGAAAGGCGCGAACCGCAGCGGCGGTCCGCGTCCCCCAGACGCCGTCGATCGGACCGGGATCGAAGCCCTGAGATTTCAGGGCCTGTTGGATATCGGTGAACGTCATTGGTTGTTCTCCCAAGGATTGGGAGAACGATGGTTGTCAAATTGGCTTAAGTCAACTCAAAGTTGTTTTGCGCTAGGTTTGCAACGAAGCCGGGTCCGTAAAGCCTTCGGCTCGTGCGCCTCAGGCCGCCTCGATGCGGTAGCCTTCGATAACCGTATTCGCCAGAAGCTGTTCGCACATCTTCTTGGCCTCGGCCTGGGGATCTTCGGCGCCGGCGAGGTCGAACTCAATCAGCTTGCCGACGCGGGCGTTGGACACGCCGGCCCAGCCGAGACCCTGCAGGGCGCCTTCGACGGCCTTGCCCTGGACGTCCAGGACGCCGGGCTTGAGGAAGACGTGAACCTTGACCTTAGCCACTAGTGCAGCCCTCCCTGAATCACAGTCGGCATGCCCTTCATGATGCCGAGGCGACGCGCGACTTCGGTGTAGCTTTCGATGACATTGCCCAGGTCGCGGCGGAAGCGGTCCTTGTCCATCTTTTCGCCGGTCGTGGCGTCCCACAGGCGGCAGCTGTCCGGGCTGATTTCGTCGGCCAGGATGACGCGGCTGAAGTCGTTTTCCCAGATGCGGCCGAACTCGATCTTGAAGTCGACCAGGGTGATGCCGACCGCGCCGAACATGCCCGACAGATAGTCGTTGACCCGCACCGTCATGGCCAGGATGTCGTCCAGTTCCTGGGTCGAGGCCCAGTTGAAGGCCGTGATGTGCTCTTCCGTGACCATCGGGTCGTTGAGCTCGTCCTTCTTGTAGTAGAATTCAATGATCGAGCGGGGCAGAGGCGTGCCCTCTTCGATGCCCAGGCGCTGGCTCATCGAGCCGGCGACGATGTTGCGGCAGACGACTTCCAGCGGGATGATCTCGACTTCGCGGATCAGCTGCTCGCGCAGGTTCAGGCGTTTGATGAAGTGGTTGGTCACGCCGATGCCGTTCAGGCGCGACATGATGAATTCGCTGATCTGATTGTTGACCACGCCCTTGCCTTCGAGGACCGCCTTCTTCTGCGCGTTGAACGCGGTGGCGTCGTCCTTGAAATACTGGATCAGGGTGCCGGGCTCGGGTCCTTCGTAAAGGATCTTGGCCTTGCCCTCGTAAATCTTCTTGCGCTTGCTGTTCATAATCCGGTCCCGGCTTACGGGCGCCCTCCAGAAACAAAAATCGCGCGGCCATGGTGGAAAGGGGAAGACCCGGTCCTGGCGGCGCGTTTCGGAATCGTTCGGGCAGTCAATCTCGTTCGCGGTCTCCTTAGCTTAAGGCGGCTCCCGATACAAATAAGGCGGAGCCGTAAAGCCGATCGGCGAGGGTGCGACGGAAGTCATGTTGCGTTCAGGCGCGGTCCAGCTATAGACGGCGCTTGCCCCGAGGTTAGCGGGGCGTGCGGAGCTATGCTGGCGACATGACGACCTTCGACGATCGGGAAAAGGCCTTCGAGGCCAAGTTCGCCCTCGATCAGGAGCAGGAATTCAAGGCTATCGCCCGGCGCAACAGGATGTTGGGCCACTGGGCGGCCGAAAAGATGGGCCTGTCGGCCGAAAGCAGCGACCAGTACGCCGCCGCCATCGTGCGCGCCGACATGGAGCAGCCGGGCGACGAGGACGTGTTCCGCAAGGTCGCCGGTGACTTCAAGGCCTCGGGCCTGTCAGTGTCCGAGGGCGAGATTCGCTCCAAGATCGACGAGCTGGCCTCCATCGCCCGCGAGCAGATTCGCGCCGGCGAGCCGCGCAGCGAATAATCATCAGAGACATCGGCCTTCTGGCCTGATCGCAGACGTCGAAAGGGCCGCACCCGGGGGAAAGTGCGGCCCTTTCTTTTTGCCGGGGACGTTGGGGGATGTCTGACCCGGCGTACTGTGCGTCTCGCGCCCTTGAAGAACACGAGACGCCGGATTTGGTTTCAGCCCGTTCCGACCGGACTGATATTATTTTTTACGGCATCAGCACCGTGTCGATCACGTGGACCATTCCGTTCGACTGGGCCACGTCGGCCTGGGTGATGGTGGACGTGCCGCCCTTGGCGTCGGTGATGACCCAGGTGTTGTTCGGACCTGCCGCGACCTTCAGTTCCTCGCCCTGAACCGTCTCCAGGGTGGCGGTCCCGCCGTTGGCCTGGGCCTGGCTGGCGATGTCGGCTGCGGTCAGACGGCCGGCGACGACGTGATAGGTCAGGATCTTGGTCAGGTCGTCCTTCATCGCCGGTTGCAGCAGGGCGGTGCGGGTGGCTTCAGGAATTTTCTCGAAGGCGGCGTTGTCGGGGGCGAAGACGGTGAAGGGGCCGGGGCCCTGCAGAGTCTCGACCAGGTCTGCGGCCTGAACCGCGGCGACCAGGGTGGACAGGTTCGACGCCTTGGAGGCGTTGGCGACGATGGTCTCGTTCGGGCTCATGGCCGCGCCGCCCACCATCGGGTCGGCGCCCATGGGGGCCATGGCCGCGCCTTCGGCCGGCGCCATGGCGGTGGAGTCCGCGGGCGTGGTGGTTTCGTTGTTGTTGCAGGCGCCGAGCGCCATCAGCGCCCCGCCGGATACGGCGACGAGCATGAGCGTGCGAAGATTTGTCATGGTGTTTCGTTCCCTGTTGGCCCGCGCTGTGGCGGTCACGACAAGGTTACGTTCGAGTTCACCTAAAGGATGCGTGCGGCGTGACAAGAGGACGCAGCTTGGCCATTCAGTCTTCGAACACGACGGTCTTTGTGCCGTGCAGCAAAACCCGGTCCTCGAGATGTCTTCGGACCGCGCGAGCCAGGACGCGTCGCTCGATATCACGACCCTTGCGGATCAAATCTTCCGGGGTGTCGCGGTGGCTGATCCGTTCGACGTCCTGTTCGATGATCGGGCCTTCGTCCAGGTCGGGCGTGACATAGTGGGCGGTGGCGCCGATGACCTTCACCCCGCGTGCATGGGCCTGGTGATAAGGGCGGGCGCCCTTGAAGCCGGGCAGGAAGGAGTGGTGGATGTTGATGCACCGCCCGGTCAGGCGGCTGCTGAGGTCGTCGGACAGGATCTGCATATAGCGCGCCAGTACGACCAGTTCCGTGCCGGTCTCTTCGATCAGGCGCAGCAGTTCCGCCTCCTGCGCCGGCTTGTCGGCGGCGCTGACGGGCAGATGATGGAAGGGCAGGTCGCCCAGATCGACATGGCCGATCATTTCGCGGGGGTGATTGGAGACGACGGCCGTCACCTCCATCGGCAGTTCGTCGATCCGCCAGCGGTACAGCAGGTCGGCCAGACAGTGGTCGAAGCGCGAGGTCAGGATCATCACCTTGCGCGGCTCAGGGCCCCGCAGGGTCCAGTCCATGGCGAAACGCTCCGCGAGAGGCGCGAAGGCGGCGTGGATCGCCTCATGGGCGTCGCCCTCGCGCGGCTCGAACACCACGCGCATGAAGAAGGTGGCGCTGGAGGCGTCGCCGAACTGTTGAGCGTCCGAGATGTTGGCGTCTCGCTCCAGCAGGAAGGCGGACACGGCCGCGACGATGCCGTGGCGGTCTGGGCAGGAAAGGGTCAGGATCATCAGGCGGCAGGCTTATCCGGGAGAAAGTCGCCCAGTATGGCCCAGCTCGCCGCCTTTGCCGACAAGGATATTGCATGGGCGGGGCTGGAGGACGGCAGATCGACCAAGGCGACGCCGTCGAGGCCCGTTAGGATTCGCCGTCCCAGCTTGGCCGCGAGACCGCCGTTGAAGGCCACGGCCCTCAGTTCGGGTAAGCTCTCCACAAGACCGAGCAGATCCGCCGCCTCGTGCGACCGGATCGCCGCGTCCAGACTGCCGGATCGCTGGGCCGAGGCGATCACGTCCCACAGGCCGACGCCGCGCGCCTTCAGCCGGTCCAGCCGGTCGGCGTAGGGCAGGGCGGCCATGGGCTCATCCAGCACGCCGCCGATCAGGGGCCAGAACCCATTGCGCGGATGGGCGTAATATTGCGCCGCCTTCAAAGACGCGTCGCCGGGCAGACTGCCGAGGATCAGCAGGCGGGTGTCCGCATCGACGACAGGGAGGAAGCCGATGCGGCGGTCGTCTTGCGGCTGGGGGCTCACCCCTCGCCGAACACCCGCTTGAACACGACGTCCACATTCTTGGTGTGGTAGCCGAGGTCGAACAGGGCTTCGAGCTGCTCGGCCGGCAGGGTGACGCGTTCGTCGGCCTTCAGGAAGTCCAGGAAGGCGCCTTCGCCGCGCCAGACCTTCATGGCGTTCTCCTGCACGGCGGCATAGGCGGCCTCGCGCGAGATGCCCGCCTGGGTCAGGGCCAGCATGACCCGCTGCGAATGCACCAGACCGCCCAGGCGGTCGATATTGGCCTGCATGTTCTCGGGATAGACGTTCAGCCGCTCGACCACATTGGCCAGACGCTGCAGGGCGAAGTCCAGGTGGATGGTGGCGTCGGGGCCGATGCCGCGCTCGACCGACGAATGGCTGATGTCCCGCTCGTGCCACAGGGCGACGTTTTCCATCGCCGGGGTCACGGCCGAGCGGACCAGACGAGCCAGGCCGGTCAGGTTCTCGGTCAGGATGGGGTTGCGCTTGTGCGGCATGGCCGACGAGCCCTTCTGGCCCTTGTCGAAGAACTCTTCCGCTTCCAGCACCTCGGTGCGCTGCAGGTGGCGGATCTCGACGGCGAGGCGTTCGACCGAACTGGCGACGACGCCCAGGGCGGCGAAGAAGGCGGCGTGGCGGTCGCGCGGGATGACCTGGGTCGAGACCGGCTCGACCTGCAGCCCCATCTGGTCGGCGACATATTGTTCGACGGCCGGATCGACGTTGGCGAAGGTGCCGACGGCGCCGGAGATGGCGCAGGTGGCGATCTCTTCCTTGGCGGTGATCAGGCGGCGTTTGGCGCGCTGGAACTCGGCGTGATAGCCGGCCAGCTTCAGTCCGAAGGTCACGGGCTCGGCGTGGATGCCGTGGCTGCGGCCGACAGTCGGGGTGTATTTATGCTCCTTGGCGCGGGTCTCCAGCGCGGCCAGGACGCGGTCCACGCCGTCGATCAGCAGGTCCGACGAGCGGGCCAGCTGGACCGCGAAACAGGTGTCCAGCACGTCCGACGAGGTCATGCCCTGGTGCAGAAAGCGCGCCTCGTCGCCGACGATCTCGGCGACGTGGGTCAGGAAGGCGATGACGTCGTGCTTGGTGGTGCGTTCGATCTCGTCGATGCGGTCGGCGTCGAAGGTCGCGTCCTTGCCCTTGGCCCAGATGGCGTCCGCCGCCTCCTGAGGGATGACGCCCAGTTCGGCCATCTTGGTCGCCGCGTGGGCCTCGATCTCGAACCAGATCTTGTACTTGGTCTCTTGCGACCAGATGGCGGCGGCGGCGGGGCGGGAATAGCGGGTGATCATGGGCCGGTCGTGTCGGTCCGGGGCGGTCGGGAGTCAAGGTTTGTGGCGGCGGCCCCCGCAAAAACCCGGGATTCCAGCCGAATGGGGCCGCTTTGGTTCGCGTCAGGCCGACGTCTTGCCGGCGCGCGCCTTGCCATAGGTGAACTGCAGGCCCAGCAGATAGGCCCAGAAGGCCGTGATAGAGGGCACCTGGATCGCATAGTCGGTCGTGCCGTGGATCAGCAGAACCAGACTGGCGGCGATCAAGCCCCGTTGAAGTGTGGCGCCCGTATCCTGCAACGCGGCGCGCCGGATGGCGGTGCCGATGATCAATGCAATCAGGGCGAACATAGGCAGGGCGCCCAGGACGCCCGCCTCTTCGAGCCACTGGATGTAGACATTGTGGGTGGCGCCGATCGTCCGCAGGGCGCCGAAATTCTCAGGCGTCATCTTTTGGGAGTTGATCGCGCTGAAACTGCCCAGGCCATGACCGAACAGGGGGGACTGGAGGAAGGCGTTCCAGTGCACCGAGAATATGACGTTCCGCGTCGCGGAATCGGAGTCCACGCTCTCGAGACGGGTCCAGAGGGTGTCGGCGCCGCCGATGACCAGCGCCGCGACCGCGGCGCCGGCGAGGGTCAGGAGGACCAGCCGGCGGGACGGGATTTCCTTTCGGCTCAGACTTTCCCAAATGAGGAAGGCCGCAACCGCGATGGCGGTGGCCGTCACCCCCATGCGCGAGGCCGTGGACAGGAGGCAGGTGGTGAACAGCAGGGCGCCGCCTATAGCCGCTGCAAGGGCCAGAGTGCGCTGAGGGCTGCGCCCAAGCCTCAGATTGCGGACGGCGCGGGCCAGCATGGCCACGCAGAGCACCAGCAGCACCCCATAGACCGACGCGGCGCTGTTGGCGCTCAGGAAGCCGCCGGACAGGCGCCCCCCGAAATCGAAATGGAGGCCAGGGAGGTCGCCGGTGAAACCACCGAGCATGACGACTGCACCAAAGGCCGCCCATGCCGCACCGACGACGAGGATGACGCGAAGCGCCGCCGTAACGCGGCGCCGCCGAACGCCGTCGAAACAGCCCAGACCGAAAAGGCTGGCAAGGGCGCAGAGTTTGACGATTTCAATAGTCGTCGAGGACTTATCCCAAGCGATGGCGCCCGGCCCGTTTATGGCCGCCCACGGGGTCGAGGTTCCGCGCGCTGGCGCTACGAGGGTCCAGAGGGCGACGAGGATGACCAGAAGGAACAGGACGGCGACAGGCCGTCCAGGCCAGATCAGGCCTACTTCGCTTCGGCGCTCTCCGAAGAAGACGGCTGCGGGCAAAAGAAGAGCAATGATCGCGGTGAACCACAGGGCCGCCGTGGGATCCGCCGCGCCGCCGAAGAGGTGGGCGAAAGTGAACACCAGCACCGGGACGCCCAACAGCACATAATCAGACAGCCCCAAATCGACGGGCTGTCGATTTGGGGCTGTGGCGGCAGGGCGACTGCGTCTGCGCCGTCTAGTTTTTCCGGAAGCGCCGTCATCGGACACGACGGCGAGTTCGGCCTTCATCTGTGCGTCGTCTTCCGAGATCAGAACTGGCCGACGAGCGAAACGAACAGGCGCGTCACATCATAGCTGGGGCCGGCCAGAGCGCCGTCGGAGCTTTGGTCGAGGTAGGAGACCGTGGTGGTGACGCCATAATAGCGGTTGATCAGATAGGTGGCGGCCAGCGACGTGGTGACACGCTGGTCGTCGCGATCCACTGCATTATAGTCGTCTTTGCTGTAGCTGAGCTGGCCACTGACGATCACGTTGCGCATCAGCTCATGATCAATCTTGCCGCCGACCTGCGAGCTCAGATAGCCAGCGGATCCAACAATGCCCGCGTCCTGAATGGTGCGCGAGGCCGAAGCCGTGATCGTGGTCAATTCGGTGGGGAACCACTCAAGCTGAGCGCGACCGCCGAAGCCGTCGATGTCCGAATAGGCGGCGTCGTCATAGCTCTGGCTGATGTAGCCGGCTGCGACTTCGCCGCGGCTGACGGCGCCCAGTTCGAAATTGACGCCGACGAGGGCTTCATACCCCGACGAGTCTCGGGCCGGCGTGGTGCTGGTCCCTTGATCATAGTCTTTCTCGTTGCCCGTGATCTGTCCGAAGACAGCCGTGGCCGGGCTGAGGGCGTAGTCGAGACGTCCCGCGAGCGAGAAGGTGGTGCGGTCGCGCGCGCTCTGATCGATTATGTCTCCGGCAGCCGTCCGGCCATCTTCATATTCGAAAGAGGTTACATCGGCGCGACTGGACACGCGTACGCGACCCTTCGACCGCACTGCGCTGAGATAGGCAGAGGCCTGATCATATTCGATCGGGTTGACCGAAGACTGGGCCGTGTTGGTGGAGGTCCGCGGTTCCGTCAGGTGGCCGTACTGTGCGCCGCCGCTCACCGATGAGCCGCGCACAACGTCAAGACGGCCATTGGCGCCGACGGTCCAGTCCGTCGTGTCTTCGCTATCGAAATCGACGTGCTGGCTGATCACGCTGTTGGCGAAGGCTTGCAGAGCATGCCGAGACCAGTCGGATTCGATCGAGACTTCGGGTTGGATGCGGAAGACGACGTCGTCCTGTTCATCTGAGCTCGAGGCAAAGATGTTGTTGTTGTATTCCGCATCGACCTGAACCTTCGGGAAGATGGTGAAGGCCCCCGAGGCAATCCCAAGCGCTTCATACTCGGGCTTGGCGCGTTCACGAACTCCGACCCCGCGATCACGGGCGAACATGTCCACGGATTGGGACTGTGCGGACGCAATCGACTGGGCCGATGCATCAGAGGCGACGGCGGCGAAGCCGAAGGCCATGATCGACGCCGCGCCGACGCGCAGGAAATTATTGCTGCTCTTAAAGCGCATGGTCTTTTAGGTCCTTTGAGGCGCCAAATCGGGGAGGATCGGCTTTAATTCGAAATCAGAGGACTAGGTGCCCGAGCTGTAATCGGGACCGCCGCCGCCGGCGCCCGACGACGGAGGCGCGCCGATGGCTTGGGCGCCGGTCTGACCACCCGTGGCAGCCGGAGCAGAGATCAGGGTGGAGCGGATCGCCTGGACCGTCTGCCGAGCGGCGACGGCGGCTGCCGGCGGAAGCGAAGCGGTCGCCTGCAGTTCCATCATGGCCGCCTCCATGGCGGCCAAAGCCACTTCAGGCGAGGCGCCGCTTGCGGCGATAACGGCCTGCAGCGCCGTCTCATAGGCCGCCTGGGCCTCGGCGGCGGACAGGCTCTGACCCGCCAAGCTCGCGGTCGTCTGGGTCACTGCGGCCTTTAGTTGAACGGACAGTTGCGCCACGGACACCGTGGAAGACGCGCTAACCTGAGCGGCGGCGGTCCAATCGGCGGCGATCGCCGGCCCGGTCACAACGGTAAGTGCGGCAACGGCTAGCGCAGCCTGTGCAAGCTTGAAGTTCTTCATAATGATCCCCTTCGAACATGGACTGCGGCAGCCCATCAGTTCATTGTTGGTGAATATAGCGTTTATTGTTGCGAGTTGATACAGAAAAAAACGACGTTATGATCATGCGTCGGTCAACGTGGCTATTGAGCTTTGGCGACGCTGTCAGGAGTTGGCTTTTGCAAGGGGCGTACGGATCGCAAGTCTGGCGGCCAGCCGTCCGGCAGGGTTTTTGATGGTGTTCACTAGGACGCGCGCCCTGTAGTCGTGAGCGGCGAATGATCGAAGCTCCGTCATCGCCGCCGCCCTTATTGCGGGTGTCACCAGGTTCCAGTTTTCGAATACGAACAGCACTCGCCAAGGGCTTGCCCCGGGGCCAAGCGGGGAGACGCGATACGAGGTCTCGATATATCGCAGGCTCTCGGCGTCCAAGGCGCCTAACTGCTGCTGTTGACGAACATAGGCGGCGCGCAGCCAGGCGGTCGCCGTCGTGGGCGCGGCCGCCAGGGTAAGTTCATTTTCCAGGCCGGCGCGTTCAAGCGTGAACGTTGTCGGCTTGTCCGTGTCCAAGGCGAGATTGGCGCGCTTTTCGTGATGTGCAGCCAGGCCGAATGGCGACGGGATCGCGGGCCAGGTCAGGCTGGCGGCCATACCCGCCGCCCCGATCGCAGTGATCAGGCTTAGACCGAGGATCGCGGGCGTGAACCAACGGCCGTCCAGGCGGGCGGCCTTCCTTGTCCTTGACCTTCTGCGAGACGGTTGTTGCATTTCGGCACGTTCTAAGCGGCCACATCGCACCGCGCCAAGTCTTGTATCAAGACTCGAGCCGCAGCAGTTCGTCTTTCTCCAAAACAGAGAAGATGGCTGTTAGTGCGAACTGGCGGGTTAACGCCTTCGGTCTAAAACGCCTTAGAGCTGCCCCATCGTATTGTCGTGATCCACGGCCTGTCGCTTCAGCCAGGCGACGAAGGCGGTGGCGCTGGGCGACGGCGGGCGGTCGCGGGGTTGGACGACGGAATAGGCGAAGCCGACCGCTTCCGAGCCGTCGGGGAAGGGGGCGACCAGGCGGCCCGAGGCGAGGTCGGCCTGGGCCAGGGTGCGTTTGGCCAGGGCGACGCCGCGGCCGGCCATGGCGGCCTCGATCAACAGGCCCGACTGGTTGAAGCGCGAGCCCCGGCGCGGGTCGGGATGGCGCACCCCGCGCGCCTTCAGCCACATGGCCCAGTCGGGGCGGCTGGGGTCGCCGTCGTTGGACATGTCGTGCAGCAGGGTGTGGCGCATCAGGTCGGCGGGTGTGCGGATCGGGTGTTCGCCGTCCATCAGGGACGGGGCGCAGACGGGCAGGACCGTCTCGGTCATCAGCCGGTCCACGGTCAGGCCGGGATAGTCGCCGGGGCCGTAGCGGACGGCGAGATCGACCTTGCCCTCGGTCAGGTCGGCCGGCTCCATGTCGGCCGAGATCCACAGCTCGATTTCGGGATGGGCGGCGTGGAAGTCGTCCATGCGCGGCATCAGCCATTTGGAGGCGAAGCCGGGGGCGACGCTGATCGACACCTGACGGCGGCGGGGCGGTTCGCGCAGCAGGGCCGAGGCGTCCATCAGCCGTTCGAACCCTTCGCGCAGCAATGGGACCGAGGACCGGCCCAGGTCGGTCAGTTGCAGGCCGCGCGCCTCGCGCACGAACAGGGGGCCGCCGACGATGTCCTCGAGCAGGCGAATTTGCTGGCTGACGGCGCCCGGCGTCACGGCCAGTTCGTCGGCGGCGCGCGAGAAGTTCAGGTGACGCGCGGCGGCCTCGAAGGCGCGAAGGGCGTTGAGCGGGAGCAGGGAACGGGCCATCGCCGTTAGAAATCCTATCAGCGAGCCAAAGGCAATCTGGTTTGCGGGTCTGGATGGGGAAGCCGATGGTTCGCGTCCTGCCGTCGTCCCTTCTTCCTCTCCTGGCGACCCTGAAAGCAAGACCCATGCGTGTATTTCTCGCCGCCATCCCGCTGGAGGCCGCAAAGATCGTGATCATCGGCGGCGGCGAGCCGGCGCTGGCGAAGCTGCGACTGTTTCTGAACACGCCGGCTGAGCTGCTGTGGTTCACGCCGGACGGGGCGCCGCCCCGGATGGAGACGCCCCTGACCGCGCCGACGCCGCTGCTGCGGTCGCCGGACGCCGGCGACTTGGCGGGCGCGCGTCTGGTCTTCATGGCGCTGGACGATGCGGATGAGCTGACGCGGCTGGGCGCCCTGGCGCGGGCGTCGGGGGCTCAGGTCAATGTGGTGGACAAGCCCCACCTCAGCGACTTCCAGACCCCGGCCCTGATCGACCGCGACGAGGTGGTGATCGGGATCGCCACCGGCGGATCAGCGCCCATACTGGCGCGCGACGTGCGTTCGCGGATCGAGGGCGTGCTGCCGGCCGGTCTGGCCAATGTGGCCCGGCTGGCGCGGGAGTTGCGCGACACGGTCAAGGCCAATGTGCCCGACTTCATGGCTAGGCGTCGGTTCTGGGAGAAGGCCTTCCGGGGACCGGCGGCCGATCTTGCGGCGGCGGGCCGCACGGCCGAGGCGCGGCGCGAGATGCTGCGGCTGCTGAATTCGGCCGCGCCGGAACAGGGCGTGGTCCATATCGTCGGGGCGGGGCCGGGTGATCCGGAGCTGCTGACGCTGAAGGCGCTGCGGGTGTTGCAGGACGCCGACGTCATTATTCACGACCGTCTGGTGCCGGACGCCGTGCTGGAGCGGGCCCGGCGCGACGCTAAACGTCTGTATGTCGGCAAGGCGCGCGGCGAACATTCGGTGCCCCAGGATCAGATCGAGGCCCTGATGATCGAGGAAGCCAAGGCCGGCCACCGGGTCGTGCGGCTGAAGGGCGGCGATCCCTTCGTCTTCGGTCGCGGCGGCGAAGAGCTGGAGGCGATGCGGGCGGCGGGCGTGGCGGTCTTCGTCGTGCCGGGCGTCACGGCGGCCCTGGCCTGCGCGGCCTCGGCGGGGATTCCGCTGACCCACCGCGACCATGCCCAGGCGGTCACCTTCGTGACGGCCCAGGCCAAGCCCGGCGGGGTCGAGGCCGACTGGTCGCGACTGGCGGGACCGAACCACACCCTGGCCATCTATATGGGCACGGACCGGGCCGAAGAGACGGCTGATCGTCTGATGGCCGCCGGGCGGTCCCCGTCGACCCCCGTGGCCGTCGTCGAGAACGGCAGTCGGCCGGACGAACGGGTTCTGACCGGCCGGCTGGACGGGCTGGGCGCCTTGGTGCGGGGCGCAGACCTGAGCGGGCCCGCTCTGCTGTTCGTGGGCGAGACGGCGGCGTTCTCGACGGTTCAGATCGATGCGCGAGACGAGGTCGCAGCGTGAAGATCCTAACGGCGAACCGCCTGTCGGACGGCCGCGTCATCTATGCGGGCGCCGGCAATCAGCCGGTGGAGCAACTGGCCCAGGCCTTGGTGCTGGATGAGGCGACGGCGGAGATCGTGCTGGCCGAGGTCGCTGCGCGACCCGACATCTTCGTGAACCCCTATCTGTTCGAGGTTGAGGACCATACGCCTTCGGGCCGGGACCGGCTGAAGGAGCGTATCCGCGCGACTGGACCGACCGTGGGCAACAGCCTGGTGCGGGAGCCCGCCTGATGTATCGCTATGACGAGTTCGACCATGCCCTGGTGCGTGAACGGGTCGAGGAATTCTCGGACCAGGTGGCGCGCCGGGCGTCCGGCACCCTGACCGAGGACGAGTTCAAGCCGCTGCGGCTGATGAACGGCGTCTATCTGCAGCTCCACGCCTATATGCTGCGGGTCGCCATTCCCTATGGAACGTTCAGCAGTCGGCAGATGCGCCAGCTGGCCCATATCGCCCGCACCTATGACAAGGGCTACGGCCATTTCACCACGCGGACGAACATCCAGTACAACTGGCCGGCCCTGACCGACCTGCCGGCGATCCTGAGCGATCTGGCCGATGTCGAGATGCACGCCATCCAGACCTCGGGCAACTGCATCCGCAACACCACGACCGACGTCTTCGCCGGCGCCGCCGACGACGAGATCGAGGATCCGCGCCCCTGGTGCGAGATCATCCGCCAATGGTCGACCATCCACCCGGAGTTCAGCTTCCTGCCGCGCAAGTTCAAGATCGCGGTGATCGGGGGCGAGAAGGACCGGGCGGCGATCCGGACCCATGATGTGGGCCTTCAGATCGTGCGCGGCGCGGATGGCGGGACCGCCTTCCGCGTCTTCGTTGGCGGGGGGCAGGGGCGTCTGCCCCATATCGGCCAGGAGATTGCTTCGGCCGTGCCGGCGGCGGACCTGCTGGCCTATCTGACCGCCATCCTGCGGGCGTGGAACCTGCTGGGGCGGCGCGACAATATCCATAAGGCGCGGATCAAGATCCTGGTCGCCTCGGTCGGGCTGGAGGCCTTCCGCGAGGAGGTGGACAAGCACTACGCCACCCTGCGCCTGGAAGACCTGCGGATCCCTGAGGACGAGGCCGAGCGGATCAAGGCCTATTTCGCCCCGCCGCCGTTCGAGGATCTGCCCAAGGCCAGCGCGCCGTTCGACCGCGCCCTGCTGGCCGATCCGGACTTCGCCCGGTTTGCGAGGAACAATGTGCGGCGTCATCGCCAGGCGGGCTACGCCTCGGTGGTGGTGTCGCTGAAGCCGGTCGGCGGGGTGCCGGGCGACATCACGGCGGACCAGATGGACGCGGTGGCGGATCTGGCCGAGCGCTACGCCTTCGACGAACTGCGCGCCGCCTATGAGCAGAATCTGGTCCTGCCCCATGTGAAGCTGGACGATGTGCCGACGCTGTGGCGGGCGCTGCTGGAGGTGGGGCTGGCGACGGCCAACGCTGATCTGGCGACGGATGTCATCGCCTGTCCGGGGCTGGACTATTGCAGCCTGGCCAACGCCCGGTCGATCCCGGTCGCCCAGGCACTGTCGAAGCGGCTGGCCGACATGGATTATCAGGAGAGGCTGGGGCCGGTCCGCATCAACATGAGCGGGTGCATCAACGCCTGCGGCCACCACCACGTCGGCCACATCGGCGTGCTGGGCGTGGATCGCAAGGGCGAGGAATACTACCAGATCACTGTCGGTGGTTCGCCTGACGAACAGGCGGCTCTGGGCGACATCGTCGGTAAGAGCCTGCCGGCGGACGAGGTCGCGCCGGCGATCCAGCGGACCCTGGACCGCTATCTGCAAATCCGCGCCGAGGGCGAGCGGTTCATCGACACGGTGCGCCGCGTCGGTCCCGATCCCTTCCGCGACGCCATCTATGAGACGCTCGATGCTGCAAACGCTTGAAGGGGTTCAGAACGGCCCGCGGCTGTCGGTCACCACGCCGCTGGAGGAGGTCGAGACGGCCGCCGCCGCGACCGACGTCCTGGTGCTGGAGTTCGACGCCTTTCGCGACGGACGCGGCTTCTCGCTGGCGGCGGTGCTGCGCGAGCGGGGCTATGCCGGGCGGCTGATCGCGGCGGGCAAGGTCCTGCCGGACCAGGCGCGGCATCTGCGGCGCTCGGGTTTTGACGCGGTCGAACTGGCGCCGGGCGCGGACACGGCGGCCTGGGCGCGGATGGATCAGGCGTTCAGCGGGTCGTATCAGCCGGCCGTCGATCCGGCGCCGACCATCTGGCAAAGGCGGCGGGCGGCGTCGAACGACCCGGATCTGCAAGCGCTGGCCGACCGGCTGAACAGCGAGACCGAGGGCAGGGATGCGTCCGAGATCCTGAAGGCGGCGCTGGATCCAGCCCTGGGGCTGCGCGTCGGCGCCATATCTTCGTTCGGGGCGGAATCGGCGGCCCTGCTGCACATCGTCGCCGAGACCAAACCGGACGTGCCGGTGGTGTTTCTGGAGACCGGCCAGCATTTCCTCCAGACCCTGTCCTATCGCACCCAGCTGACCAAGGCCCTGGGCCTGACCGATGTGCGGCTGGTGACGCCGGATGCGAATGAGAAGGCGAGCCTGGACGCCCGCGACGACCTGTGGCGGACCGACGCCGACGCCTGCTGCGACCTGAGGAAGGTGCGGCCGCTGGCGCGGGCGACGGCGGGGTTCAACGCCGTCATCACCGGGCGCAAACGCTATCAGGCCGCGACGCGCGCCGAGCTGAAGCCGTTCGAGGTGCTGGACGGGGTGCTGCGGATCAATCCGCTGGCGGACTGGGACGCCGAGGACGTCGAGGCCTGGCTGGAGGCGCACGACCTGCCGCGTCATCCTCTGGTCGAGCAGGGCTACCGCTCTATCGGCTGCTGGCCCTGCACCCGCCCCGTCGAAGACGACGAAGAGGCGCGGGCCGGACGCTGGTCGGGGATGGACAAGGTCGAGTGCGGCATCCACCTAGGCAAGCGTCAGGTCGCCGCCTGATCCCCCTCCCGTTCGACCTCGCCTGAAAGCTGAAACGTGTCTGTCACTCCGTCCGTCATCGACCTGATCGGCCATACGCCGCTGGTCCGCCTGAACCGCCTGTCCGACGAGACGGGCTGCGAGATCCTGGGCAAGGCCGAGTTCATGAACCCCGGCGGTTCGATCAAGGACCGCGCCGCTCTGTCGATCGTCCAGGGCGCGCGGGCGTCCGGGGCGCTGAAGCCCGGCGGGACCATTGTCGAGGGCACGGCGGGCAACACCGGCATCGGCCTGGCCCTGGTCGGCGCCGCCCTGGGCCATCCGGTGGTCATCGTCATGCCCCGCACCCAGTCCGAAGAGAAGAAGTCGGCCATCCGCTCGCTGGGCGCGCGCCTGGTCGAGGTGGACGCAGCCCCCTTCTCCAGCCCCAACCATTTCGTCCACTATTCCGGGCGTCTGGCGACCGAGCTGAACGAGAGCGAGGCGGCTGGGGCGATCTGGGCCAATCAGTTCGACAACACCGCCAACCGCGACGCTCACTATGCGACGACTGCTCCGGAAATCTGGGAGCAGACGGGCGGCAAGATCGACGCCTTCGTTTCGGCCGTCGGCTCGGGCGGCACCATCTCGGGCGTCGCCGCCTATCTGCGGGAGAAGAAGCCCGAGGTGACCATCGCCCTGGCCGACCCCGCCGGCGCGGCCCTGTTCAACTGGTTCACCAAGGGCGAGATGACGGGCGAGGGCTCGTCGATCACCGAGGGGATCGGGGTGGCGCGGATCACCGGCAATCTGGAAGGCTTCAAGCCCGACCACGCCTATCGGATCGAAGACGCCGAGTTCCTGCCGATCCTGTTCGATCTGGTGAAGTACGAAGGCCTGTCCCTGGGCGGATCGGCCGGGGTTAATATCGCCGGCGCCGTGCGGCTGGCCCGCGAGATCGGGCCGGGCAAGACCATCGTCACCTGCCTGTGCGATCCGGGCTCGCGCTATGCGTCCAAGCTGTTCAATCCGGCGTTCCTGACGTCGAAGGGACTGCCGGTTCCGGGGTGGGCTTAAGACCTTCTCCCGCTTGCGGGAGGGGGGGACCTTCTCGAGGCGCTCACGCGCCTCGCCTCCATTCTAAATTCGTCCGGGGACGCAGACGGACAATCGCCGGCGATGATCGGACCAAAGTCCACGTCCGCTTACTCACTTCGTCCGTAGCCGTTTGGGCCTTGCTGGATTAGGGGAGCGCAACCCCCGCCGCGACTGGAGCCCAATGCCCGCTCCCTTCTCGGAGGGCAACTGGCTCCCCGCTGACTTCAGATCAAGGCGAAGAGAGGGCGTCGTTCGCAGGGCCGACGCCCTCTTTCGTTTCAGGATCCAGGCGCGGCGGCGGGGCCGTAGAACAGGGCGTTGAACAACAGGCGGACCGAGGCGCGGGCCTGGGCGCGATTGATGACGTCCGGCCCCAGGATGATCAGCCGCCCCTGGCCCATTGGCGCATTCACCACGGCAGCGGCGCCGGCCAGCTTCTCCGGACCTATGGCCCATCCGCTGGACACTACGGCGGGCGAGGAATAGCGGGCGGCGACCCCTGCGTCCCCCCGCGCCGTGAAGGCGGCGTTCTCGTCGAAGAAGACATTCAGTCGGGCCGGGAGGCCATAGGCCAGCGGGTCGGCGGGATCGACATCCACCGCCAGCAGAGCGCCGGGGATGAAGAAGTCGGTGGAGGGCAGGGGCTTGTTTTCGGTCGACAGGACGTCGTCGATCGGCGCTCCCAGGGCCAGGGCCAGTTTGTGGGCCGAACCGGCGGTCACGATCGTGCCCCCGGCCTCGGCGAAGCGGGTCAACTGCGGCAGGGTCTTCTCTTGCGTGACGCCGCCCAGCCAAGATCGATAGGCTTCGGGGATCGTCTCAGGATCCGGCTGCCCGCGCCCCGCTCCGTTCGGGAAGTCGCCGGGCAGCAGATCGGGCGCGAAGACAAGGACGTCGAAATCCTTCTTCAGGTCTCCCGCGTCGAGACGTTGAGGATAGACGACCTCGAAGGGATACTCGAACTGCTCCAGCAGCCAGCGGGTCCAGCCGGCGGACATGGAGCCGCCGTAGCGATCCACCAGACCGATCCGCACAGGCTTCAGCGCGATGGCGTCTCCGCGCGGCGCGCGCGCCACGGCCTCGGCGTTCAGGCCGAGGTCGGCGACCGCCTGTTCGACCAGGGCGCGCGACACGTCGTTTGCCGGGATCCACAGGGCGCCCGGCGCCAGGGTGCGGGCGCCGACACGCACCTCGGCCTTCTGCCAGAAGACCGGCTGCCCCGCCTTCAGCAGGCGATTGGTCAGGATGAAGCTGTTGACCGCCGCATGGTCGATGATGAAGCCCGCCTTGCCCTGTCCTCGAACCTGACCGGCCGGGACGGAAATGAGATCGGGCACTGGTTCCAGCGGCGCCTCGAACGGATCGAAAATCCGGTCGAACTTCACCCCCATCTGGAGTGCGAGCGTATAGCCGGTGGCGTCATAGGGCAGGGCCGGCGGGCCACCGGGATACTGCAGGTCGTGCGGATGGTCCTGCGGTTCGAACATGTCCAGGACATGCGGCCGATAGGCCTGGTTCGTCCGCACGACGAAGGAGCCGGCCGGATAGGAGGTTCCGGCGATGGAGAAGGCGCGGGTGGCGCGATCGACGTCCACCCCGGTCTTGATCAGGCTGTTGAGGAAGGCGATCGCGGTCGGCAAATCGGCCTGGTCCGCCGGAAGGACATAGGCGCGGGGATCACGGAGCGCCGGGTCGTGCAACACCTTGTCGTACAGGGCGGGATCGACCGATCGTCCGCCCTGGCTCGCCGCTGTCTTCAGGGCCTCGATGCGGGACGGCGTGACGCGCCAGGTGTCGGTCTCGCCCCGTGCAATGGCGTTCGAACCCATGCGCCAGATGTTGAACAGCAGCCGGTCGCGGTTGCGCGACGCATAGTCCAGCACCGCCCGATTGATCGACAGCGAATAGTCGATGGATTGCCGGAAGCGCCAGGTCTGCGGCGCGATGGGGGCCGGCAGATCGTTGCGCGGCAGTTGATTGTCCGGAACCAGGGCGATGCGGCTCGGCGTCGGATGGCCGGTGATCTCCGTCAGCAGGCCGATGGAGTTATGGAAATAGGTGATGGAACGCTCCATCCCGTTGTTCCAGGTCGAGTAGCGGGCGCCGCTGCGCATGGTCGCGCCGGGCTTGCCTTCGGCGACCAGCCGGTTGTGCATGGCGGCGCCGACCTCTGACAGGGCGGTCATCGCCAGAGGATCGTAGTTGTAGTTGAAGGGGTCCCGGAACGGCGGCATGAAGACGACCGTCCCCGCCGGCGCGGACTGGTGATGGTTGTAGACGATCTGGGGGAACCATTCCCGGAACAGCATGCGGTTGACGTTGGTCGTCTCCGTCATCGCAGACAGATAGTAGTCGCGATTATTGTCGTGGCCGACATAGGCCTGATAGAGGCGCGGCAGGCTGGCGAACTCCCGTTTCTCAGGGGCCTCCTCCCGCATGTACCAATCCGCCACCAGGTCCCAGCCGTCCGGGTTCAACGGCGCGAACAGGATGATCACGTCGTCCAACACCCGCAGGGCCTCGGGATCTTCAGCGGTCAGCCATTCATGGACGGCGGCGATCAGGGCCTGGGGCGGCACGGTCTCGGTCGCGTGAAGGCCGCCGTCGATCCAGACGACGGCCTTGCCCTCAGCGGCCAGGGCCCGGGCTTGGGCTTCATCGACGCCCTCGGCCTTGGCCAGGCGTCGCGCGATGTCGCGGTAGTGATCCAGGCGGGCGATGTTGGCTGGAGAGGAGACCGCAGCGACGTATTGGGTGCGCCCCTCGGTCGTCTTGCCGATCTCCATCAGCTTCATACGATCCGACTGGCCGGCGAGCGTATGGAGATAGGCTTCGAACTGCCGGTAGTTGATCAGCTGATAGTCATCGCCGACCTCATGTCCAAACGCCTCATGCGGGGAGGTGATATGACCTGTCTGAGCGGCTGCCGGTCCACCAAGCAGCGCGCCCGCGATCACAATCGCAGCGCAAATTCGGTTGAGCATCTGCTATCTCCCTTCCCCGTCTACTGATTTGGACGCAAGGCGACCGAGTTTCCTCCAGCACGCCCCGGCGTATGGGAAACCCATCGCATAATCAGCATCGTTTGCCGATCTTCCCCTCGGGGCGCTGGAGACCTTGCTGGCAGGCTCTAGATGGGCCTAGGAGCGGCGGCATGAACGCCCTGCGCCGACTGATCGACCCATATCTGCTCATGCTGATCGGCACGGTGGTGCTGGCGGCGTTGGTCCCGGCCAGGGGCGGCGGCGCGGATGTCGCGGAGGGCGTGGCGACGGCGGCGATCGCGCTGTTGTTCTTCCTGTATGGGGCGCGTCTGTCGCCTGGGGCGATCTGGGCGGGACTGTCGCACTGGCGGCTGCAGGGGGTGGTGCTGGCGGCGACCTTTGTGCTGTTTCCGCTGCTGGGGCTGGCGGTGTTCTGGGCTTCGGGGTCTTGGCTGGCGGAGGATCTGAGGGTTGGGCTGTTCTATCTGTGCCTGCTGCCCTCGACGGTGCAGTCGTCGATCGCCTTTACGTCCATCGCGCGGGGCAATGTTCCGGCGGCGCTCTGCGCGGCCTCTGTGTCGAACCTGGCGGGGGTGGTGATCACGCCCCTGCTGGTGATGCTGTTGCTGCCGGTGGGAAGTGCGGGGGTGTCGCTGTCGTCGGTCGAGAGCATCGCCCTGCAGATCTTGGCGCCCTTCCTGGCGGGGCAGGCGGCGAGGCCGTTCATAGGGGGCTGGCTGATGCGGCATGGGCGGCTGACCTCGGCGGTGGACCGGGGGTCGATCCTGCTGGTGGTCTATGTGGCCTTCAGCGCGGGGGTCGTGTCTGGGGCCTGGACCCGGCTGTCGCACCTGGACCTGGCGTTGGTGGTGGTGCTGGACCTCGTCATCCTGGCCGTCGCCCTGGCGGTCACGACCCTGGCCAGCCGGAGACTGGGCTTTTCGCGCGAGGACGAGATCGCCATCGTTTTCTGCGGGTCCAAGAAGAGCATGGCCAGCGGCCTGCCGATGGCGGCCATCCTGTTCGCCGGGCAGAGCGTGAGCCTGATCGTCATCCCCCTGATGCTGTTCCATCAGATCCAGCTGTTCGCCTGTGCGGTTCTGGCCAGGCGGTATGCGGAGGCGGCGCCGGCGGAAGGTCAGATGACGCGGTGAAGCACGGCGGCGTCGGCGATCTGGCGCATGACGGCCTCATAGCCCGGGGCGTCGATGGGGCTGGAGAGGCCGATGGAGCTGCAACCCCGGCGGGCCAGATCGCAGGCGGCGGCGACCAGGGGCTCGATCAGCTTTTCGGGCCGTAGAAGGTCGAAGGCGACCAGGGTGTCGACCATGAACTGCCGCTCGCCCGAGGGAGTGGTGGAGATGGAATAGGCCAGTATGGCCCGGACGCACTCGTTGGCCACGGCGGCGAGCACTCCGCCGGAGGCGGGCGGCGCGTCGACCCGGGCGCGCCACGAGTCCAGCGTGAGGCGCGGGTTCCCCATGTGGGCCAGCACATAGGTCTGGTCGGCTTCGTCGCGTTCGAGGCGGCGATATTGGAGGGCGCTCATTCTCGGCCCCTTAGGCCATGGACGAAAGGACCGCCTTGATCTCCGTCAATCCGTTTGCGTACAGCGGACGCGAAGCCTAACCTCTGCGGACCATGCTCGAACTCAGATCCCTGCCCACGGACTGCGCCCAGCGCCGACAGGATTCGGTGTGTTCGACCTGCGGCGCGCGGGCGTTCAGCGTGTGCAGCAGCCTGGATCCGTCCGATCTGGCCGGGCTGGACGCGATCGCCGAGCGGGTGTCGCTGAAGGCGGGCGAGTCCCTGATCCGCGAGGGGGATCCGGCGACCCACCTGTTCAACATCACCTCGGGATCGGTGAGGATCTACAAGCTGTTGCCGGATGGGCGGCGCCAGATCACGGGCTTCCTGTTCGCCGGCGACTTCGTCGGTCTGGCGACCGGTCAGGACTACGCCTTTTCGGGCGAGGCCATCGAGGATGCGACCCTGTGCCGGTTCCGCAAGACCGATTACCGCGCCCTGATCCGCGAGCGGCCGCTGCTGGAAGAGGCCCTGCTGGACCGGGCGACTCACGAACTGGCGGCGGCGCAGAATCAGATGCTGCTGCTGGGCCGCAAGACGGCGCAGGAGCGAATCGCCTCCTTCCTGCTGGACCTGCCCACCCGCGACCCGCTGCGGCCCTCGGCCGAGGACCAGGTGCGGCTGCCGATGACGCGGTCGGAGATCGCCGACTATCTGGGCCTGACCATCGAGACCGTGAGCCGGGTGCTGACCAAGCTGAAGACGACCGGGGTGATCCGGTTGCTGGCCCTGAACGAATTGCGGATCGAACAGCCCGACCGCCTGCGCGACATCGCCGAGGGCGACGCCTAAGCCCAGACCCGGCAAATGCATTGGGTGGCGTCGTAAAAACATACCGCCAAACCGCCAAACCGCCAAAATGCAGCTTCATCCCTTGTGTCCTTCGCCTCTGTGTCATCGAGGTTCGTGGCGCGGAGAGGAGTGTAACCCGGCGGGCGGGCCTGTCGGGTTGAAGGGTGAAAACGCGCCGCAAACCCGCAGCCCAGCGTGAATCGCAGCGCGCGCAAATAAACGCGCAAATAAATCCGAGTGTGGCCGTCTTCAGACCAGGGCCTGCTGACGGTGGGCGGTCAGACGCACGCGGCCGTCGGTTCCGACGCCCTCGATCCGCAGCGTGCGGTCGCACAGACGCGTTGGGGCCGGGCGGTGGCTGACGATGATCAGGCCCTGGCCGGCGGCCTTCAGGCGACGGTCAAGCGCGGTCAGAACCCGGGCCTCGGTCGCGGGGTCCAGGCCCTCGGTCGGTTCGTCCAGCACCAGCCAGGGCGCCGGGCGCAGATAGGCGCGGGCCAGGCCGAGGCGGCGGCGTTCGCCGCCCGACAGACGCTCGCCGTTGGGACCGACGCGGGCGTCCAGACCGGCCGGATCGGCGCGGACCCGGTCGGCCAGGGCCGCATCTTCCAGCGCCCGCCACAGGGCATGATCGTTTGCGGGCCCCGCGAGCAGCAGGTTCTCGCGGATCGTGCCGTCGATCAGGCGGATGTCCTGAGCGGCGTAGGCGAACAGGGCCAGCCGGTCGTGGGATGCGATGTCGGCGATGTCCCGTCCGTCCAGTCGCGCCTCGTCCGCGACGGCGTCACGCAGGCCGACCAGGCGTTCGATCAGGGTGGTTTTGCCTGCACCGGACGGACCGATCAGGCCCAGGCGTAGCGGCGGCGCCATTCGGGCGCCGTCGGCCGAGAGGATCAGGCCGGCGTCGGTCGGCGCGGGCCCGTGCCGCGCCGGGGAGCCCGAGGCCAGGGCGTCGAGACGGCGTGTCGCCTCCACGGCGGCGCCGTTCTGTTGCAGGGCGCCGACCAGACCGGCGGCGGATTCGATGCCCATGACGGCGGCCAGGGCGGCGAGGGCCGTCATCGGCAAGGGCGCGCCCAGGGTGGCGGGAATGACGGCGGCGACGGCGAGGCCCGTGACCGCCGCCTGCCAGGCGGCCATCCAGCCGCCGGCCTGGGTCAGGGCGATCTGGGCTCGGTCCAGAGCCGCGGCGGCGTGGGAAGCTTCACCGGCCGCCCAGCGATCCAGGCCATAGGCCTTCAGTTCCGGGGAGACGGCCTCGAGCGCGGAAAGCCGGTCCTTGAGCTCGCCCGTGGCGATCTGAACCTGGCGACCGGCCGGGGCGGCCAGGCGACGGGCGATCAGGATCGATCCTGCCGCGCCGAGACCCATGGCGAGCAGCAGCATCAGACCGGCGAGGGGGTTGGCCATGCCCGCGAGCAGGGCGGACGAGGCGACGCCCGCGCCCATGGCCCAGGGCGCCGAGAGCCGGACGAACAGGGTCTGGACCGCGTCCACATCCTGGACCAGCCGGGCCGAGGCCTCGCCGGAGGACAGGGAGAGGGCCTGGGCCGGAGGCGCGGAGGCGAGGGCGTCGAACAGTTGCGGTCGCAGCCGCGCCAGAGCCTTCAGCGCCGCCTCATGGCCGGCGACGCGTTCGATGTAGCGGGCGCCGGTGCGCAGGACGGCCAGCAGGCGAATGGTCGCGCTGGGCATCATATAGTTGAAGGCCTGCACGGCGACGGATCCGGCGACCCCCGCAATGGCTGCGCCTGTGATGAACCAGCCTGACAGGCCCAGCAGACAGGCGGCGGCGACCGCGACGGTCGCGCCGCCGGCGGCGGCGAGGCGCAGGCGGGTTCGGTGAGCCTGACGTTGGGCCGCGATCAGGGCGCCGACGCGCGAGGGCAGGGGACGGGTCATCACAGGAGCACCACGCGGTCGGCCATGGCCGCGACGGCGGCGGAGTGGGTGGCGATCAGGGTCGTGCGGCCGCGCGTCGCCTGGCGGATCAGGTCCAGCATGGCTTCTTCCGAAGCGGGGTCCAGATTGGCCGTCGGTTCGTCCAGCAGCAGGATGGGGGCGCGCTTCAGAATGGCGCGGGCCAGGCCCAGACGCCGCCGCTCGCCGCCCGACAGGCCGCCGCCGCGTTCATCGATGGGGCGGTCCAGGTCGCCGAACAGGCCGGCCTCGCCCGCAGCGACCAGGATGCGGCCGGGGCAGGCGGAGGGATCGGCCAGTCGGATGTTGTCGCCCAGACTGCCGGGCACGACGACGGGGTTCTGGCTGGCCCAGGCGATCTGGCCGGCGAAACCGCCCGCCTCGGAGAGCCGCGCCCCGCCGACCTCGACCTCGCCGGCGGTCAGGGGCGACAGGCCCAGGAACAGGTGCAGCAGGCTGGACTTGCCCGAGCCGCTGGCGCCGACCAGGGCGACGATCTGGCCGGGGCGGAGGTCGAGGTCGAAATCGGCGATCACCGGCGCGGCGTCGCCATAGGCGATGGAGACTTTTGAGAAACGGATCGCCGGGGCGTCCTCCGGCAGGATGTGGCGGTCCCGGGGCGGGGCCTCGGGCGTGATCAGGGCGGGGACGGCGGATTCGGCGGCCTGGCGATCATGATAGGCGGCGGCGAGACGGCGCAGGGGCTGATAGACCTCGGGCGCCAGGGCCAGGACGAAGAAGGCGCGGCTCAGATCCAGCTGCTCCGGCGCGGGGAAGGGGAGCAGTTTCAGCAGGTTGAAGCCGCAATAGACGGCGATCAGGGCCACGGACAAGGCCGAGAAGAACTCCAGCACCCCGGACGACAGGAAAGCGATCCGCATGACGCGGTTGGTGCGGCGCTCCAGCTCGTCGGAGGCGCGGGCGATTTCGGCGGTGGTGCGGGCGCGGGCGTCGAAGGCCAGGACGGCGGGCAGGGCGCGCACCCGGTCGACGAACAGGCCCGACAGCCGTTCCAGCGCCTGGAACTGGCGGCGGCTCTCGCCGGCGGCGGCCGTGCCGGCCAGGATCATGCCGAAGACGAAGGGCAGCAGGGTGAAGATGAGGATGCCGGCCGAGAAGGGGCTGGCCACGGCGGCGACGGCGATGATCAGCAGGGGGGACAGGCCGGCGGCCATCTTCAGCGGGGTGAAGCGCGACATGTAGCCGTCCAGCGCGCCGACGCCTTCGACCACGGCGGTCAGGCGATCATCGGAACGGGCGCCGCGTCCGAACAGGTCGGCCAGCAGCCGGTCGCGCACGCTGGTCTTGACCGAGCGGCCGAGGCGCGCCCCGACGACCACCGCCGCCTGGCCGACCAGGCCGCGGGCGACTAGGCTGACGACGGCCAGCAGCAGCCAGGGCAGGGCGGCGAAGGGCGAGACTCCGAAGGTCGCCACGGTCATGGCCAGACCACCGGCGAAACCGACCGCCGGAACCACGTCTGCCACGGCCAGAAGACCCGCCAGGGCCGTCAGCCGGCGCCAGGGCGCGGCGGCCTGTTTCAGCCAGGCGGCGGGGGAGGCTGCGGGAGAGGCCGTGATCGGCGCCGAGGTCATTCGAACACTCCAGCTTTGGGACGCCCCGAAAGCCATTGGACAAACCGTCGTTGGGCGAAATGTCCAAGGACGATCAGTCCACTACGACCCACCGTGCAACGGGGCTTTGATCGAAATCAAGGCGACCGCCCCGCCTTGGTTCTAGGGCGGGTGAAACGTCGGTCGTCGGGGCCGGCTACAAGGAGCCTAGAGCCATGATCGACCTCGCGGTCGTCGACCTATCCAGGCTGCAGTTCGCGCTGACAGCCCTTTATCACTTTCTGTTCGTCCCCCTGACCCTGGGGCTGTCGTTCATGCTGGTCATCATGGAGTCGATCTATGTGATGACCCGGCGGCCGATCTGGCGGACCATCACCCGCTTCTGGGGGACGCTGTTCGGCATCAACTTCGTGCTGGGCGTCGCGACCGGCATCACCATGGAGTTCCAGTTCGGCATGAACTGGAGCTATTACAGCCACTACGTCGGCGACATCTTCGGGGCCCCGCTGGCCATCGAAGGGCTGATGGCCTTCTTCCTTGAAGCCACCTTCGTCGGGTTGATGTTCTTCGGCTGGGAAAAGCTGAAGCCGTCGGCGCACCTGTTCGTCACATTCATGGTGGCGCTGGGCACGAACCTGTCGGCCGTGTGGATCCTGATCGCCAACGGCTGGATGCAGAACCCGGTCGGCGCCGCCTTCAATCCCGACTCGATGCGGATGGAAGTGACGGACTTCATGGCCGTGATCTTCAACCCGGTGGCCCAGGCCAAGTTCGTCCACACCGTCAGCGCCGGCTATGTCTGCGCCTCGGTGTTCGTGCTCGGGGTTTCGGCCTTCTATCTGCTGCGCGGCAAGCATGTCGGCTTCGCCAAGCGGTCGATGACGGTGGCCTCGGCCTTCGGTCTGGCGGCTTCGCTGTCCGTCGTCGTGCTGGGCGACCAGTCCGGCTATGCCCTGACCGATAACCAGAAGATGAAGCTCGCCGCTCTGGAGGCCATGTGGCACACCGAGCCCGCGCCGGCCGGTCTGACCCTGATCGGCATCCCCAGCATGAAGGACCGCGAGACCCACTACGGCGTTCATGTGCCGTGGGTCATGGGCCTGATCGCCACCCGCACCATCGACAAGCCAGTTGAGGGCATCTTCGAACTGGTCGCCACGGCCGAGACGCGGATCGAGTCCGGCGTCATCGCCTATGACGCCCTGGAGAAGGTCAAGGCCAATCCGGCCGATCCCGCCGCGCGCGCCCTGTTCGAGACCCATCGCCGCGACCTGGGCTATGGCCTGCTGCTGAAGCGCCACGTCGCCGATCCGCGCATGGCCTCGCCTGAGCTGATCCAGCAGACGGCCTGGGAGACGGTGCCGAACGTGCCGGCCCTGTTCTGGAGCTTCCGCATCATGGCGGGCGTCGGGATGTTCATGATCCTGTTCTTCGCCACAGCCTTCTACCTGTGCACCGTGCGCAAGCATCAGACCCGCTGGTTCCTGCGCCTGGCCGTTCTGGCCCTGCCGCTGCCGTGGGTCGCGATCGAGTTCGGCTGGATCCTGGCCGAGTTCGGGCGTCAGCCCTGGGCGGTGGAAGGCGTGCTACCGACCTTCCTCGGCGCCTCGTCCCTGACCGTGCCCCAGCTGTGGGCGACCATCATCGGCTTCACCGCCCTGTACGGCGCCCTGGCCGTGGTCGAGGTCCGGCTGCTGCTGTTCGCCATCAAGAAGGGTCCGTTCCACGAGCAGGACGCCTTCGCACCCGCCCCCGAGGCGCCCCGTGACGAGTCTGGCGCGACCGTCGCCGCGCCCGCTGTGGCCTGAACCAGAGAGACTTAGGACATCCGACAATGGATCTTCCAATCGACTTCGCAACCCTTCGCCTGATCTGGTGGGCCCTTCTGGGGGTTCTGCTGATCGGCTTCGCCCTGACCGACGGTTTCGACCTGGGCGTCGGCTCGCTTCTGCCCTTCGTGGCCAGGACTGATGAAGAGCGCCGGATGGTGATCAACACCGTCGGCGCGACCTGGGAAGGCAACCAGGTGTGGTTCATCCTGGGCGGCGGCGCGATCTTCGCCGCCTGGCCCTTCGTCTACGCCGTCAGCTTCTCGGGCTTCTACCTGGCCATGTTCCTGGTCCTGTCGGCCCTGATCCTGCGGCCGGTGTCGTTCAAGTACCGCTCCAAGCGGGCGTCGCCCAAGTGGCGGTCGTTCTGGGACTGGTGCCTGTTCATCGGCGGCTTCGTGCCGGCCCTGGTGTTCGGCGTCGCCGTCGGCAACGTCCTGCTGGGCGCCCCCTTCCGCCTGGATAGCGACCTGCGCTCCTTCTACGACGGCAGCCTGCTGGGCCTGTTCACCCCCTTCAGCCTGATCGCCGGCCTGCTGTCGGTGGCCATGCTGGTGCTGCACGGTGCGGCCTGGCTGTCGGTGAAGGCCGAAAAGGGTCCGGTGCTGGAGCGGGCGCGTCTGTACGGCACGATCGCCGGCGTTCTGGCCCTGGTCCTGTTCGCGGCGGGCGGCCTGTATATGGCCTTCGGCGGCGTCGGCTACCGGATCACGGGCGACCTGGACATCCAGGGCTTCTCCAACCCGCTGCGCACCACGGTTGCAGCTGCGCCCGGCGCCTGGCTGGACAACTACGGCCGCTATCCGTGGATGATGATCGCCCCGACCCTGGGCTTCGTCGGCGCGGTGGTCGGGCTGTCGGGCATGTGGCTGCGGTCCGCGCCCCTGGCCTTCGGCGGATCGTCGATCTCGACCGTCGGCATCATCTCGACCGTCGGCCTGTCGATGTTCCCCTTCATCCTGCCCAGCTCGATTGATCCGCAGTCCAGCCTGACGGTCTGGAACGCCTCCTCCAGCCACGTGACCCTGTTCATCATGCTGATCTGCACGCTGATCTTCCTGCCGATCGTGCTGATCTACACCAGCTGGGTCTATTCCGTGCTGTGGGGGCGGACCTCGACCGCCGCACTCAAGACCAACCCCGACCTCTACTGAGCTCAAGGAGCATCAAGTCATGTGGTATTTTTCCTGGATACTGGGTGTCGGTCTGGCCGTCGGGTTCGGCGTGCTGAACGGCCTGTGGCACGAGTTCCACCTGTTCGACGAGGGCGACCAAGGCCTTTCGGTCGATGCGGCGAAAGAGGGCGATGTCCCTCTCTAGCCCCCCCGGCGCGCGCCATGGCGGCGTGCGGACGACACGCGAGCTGATCGCCCGCTACGACGCCCACGCGCCGCGTTACACCTCCTATCCGACGGCGGCGCAGTTCACGCCCGCCGTCGGGGCCGCCGACTGGGGGGCGTGGCTGTCGGCCGCGCCCCTCGATCGCGCGGTGTCGCTGTATCTGCACATCCCCTTCTGCAAGCGGCTGTGCTGGTACTGTGGCTGCAACACCCGGGCGATGAACCGGGTGGCGCCGATGAGCAGCTATGTCGATCTGCTGCTGAATGAGGCCGACCTCGTGCTGGCGCGGATCGGTCGCCCGGTGCGGGTCGGCTCGATCCACCTGGGCGGCGGCACGCCCAACATGTTGCCGCCGCAAGAGCTGGAGCGGCTGTTCGCCGGTCTGGCCGCGCGGTTCGACCTGGGCGACTGTTTCGGGATCGCCGCAGAATTGGACCCCGAAGTCCTGACTCAGGAGTGGGTCGAGGCCGCCGGGCGGATCGGCCTGAGCCGCGCCAGCCTGGGGGTGCAGGACCTGTCGCCCAAGGTTCAGGCGGCGGTGAACCGGCCCGAGTCCTTCGAGACCATCCGATGGGCGGCCGAGGCGCTGAGGGCGCAGGGCGTCACCTCATTGAACCTGGATCTGATGTACGGCCTGCCGCTTCAGGCGGTCGAGAATGTGATCACCACAGTGGCCCAGGTCGCCACGCTGCGGCCCGACCGGATCGCCCTGTTCGGCTATGCCCATGTGCCGTGGATGAAGCCGCACCAGAAGCTGATCAACGAGGCCGACCTGCCGGGGCCCGAGGCGCGTTTCGCCCAGAGCCAGGCGGCGGCGCGGTATCTGGTGCAGAAGGGCTGGCAGGCGGTCGGCCTGGACCATTTCGCCCTGCCGCACGACTCGATGGCTGCGGCCGTGCGGGCCGGACGGCTGCGTCGCAACTTCCAGGGCTATACGACCGACGAGTCGCCGGTGCTGATCGGCCTGGGGGCGTCGTCGATCAGCCGCACGCCGCAGGGCTTTGTTCAAAATCTGACGCAGGAGCGCGACTGGCGCGCCGCCGTCGAGGCCGGCGACCTGCCGGTCGCGCGGGGCGTGGCGCTGGATCCGCGCGACGCCTTCGTGGGCGAGATCATCGAGCGGCTGATGTGCGACTTCGCCGTCGATGTCGCCGCGATCGCCAGCCGACACGGGCGAGCGCTGACCGAGGTCGAGGAGGCCTGGCCCCGGCTGCTGCCGTTCCAGCTGGACGGACTGGCCGAGGTCAGCGGGGCGGTGGTGACGGTCACGGACCTGGGCCGGCCGTTCGTGCGCGCGGTCTGCGCCGCCTTCGATCCTGGCGCGGTCGATATAGAAAAGCGGCACGCTCGCGTGGTCTGATTGGACAGATTGTCCAACCCCTGCATGGGTTTGCGCTGGATCAAGGCCGGACCCGCGCAGGGGGCGCATCTCCCCCGTCAAGACGCTCGGAACGGGTCGCATGAGGCGGCAGCGGGCGTCGGGGATGAGCAAGATGAAACTGAAAACCCTGATCCTCTCAGCCGTCGCCGCCGCCGCCTTCGCCGCGCCGGCCCTCGCGCAGAGCCCCGCCGCCTGGGAAATGCCCAAGAAGGGCGACTGGATCATCACCGGCCGTGTGACCGACGTCTTCTCCGACGCCGACAACGCCATCACCACCGCCGCCGGCGTCGATTCCGGCCTGAAGGTCGATGTGGGCGACAGCGTCATGCCGACTCTGGGCTTCACCTATTTCCTGACCGACCATCTGGCGGTCGAGGCGATCCTGGGCACGACCAAGCATGAGATCCGCGCCCAAGGCGGAACGACCGACGTCGCGGTTCACGAAACTTGGGTCCTGCCGCCGGTCGTGACCCTGCAATATCGCCCGCTGACCGAGGGGCGGTTCAGCCCCTACGTCGGCGCGGGCATCAACTACATGCTGTTCTATAGCGGCGAGGACAAGAACGGCTTCACCGTCGATCTGGACGACGGCTTCGGCTACGCCCTGCAGGCGGGCGCCGATATCGGCATTCAGGGGCCGTGGAGCCTGAATGTGGACGTCAAGAAGGTCTGGTTCAACACCGACGCGGACGTCAACAACGGCGCACTGAAGAGCGATGTGGATCTGGACCCGTGGGTCGTTTCTGTGGGGGTAGGCCGTAAGTTCTAAGAAAAATCGACATCGGAAAATGCGTTCGAAATGGAAGCCCCGCCGGTTCGCCGGCGGGGCTTTCGCTCGTTTGCAGAGGCGCTCGACAAAACCCGCGCCGCGCCCTAGGCGGGGTGCGACCGCCTGTCGCGGCGCAATCTGGGGATTCTCGCATGCCTTCCGGTCTGATCGCCCTGCTCGACGATGTGGCGGGGATCGCCAAGATGGCGGCGGCCTCGATCGACGACGTGGGGGCGGCGGCGGGCAAGGCCTCGACCAAGGCCGCGGGCGTGGTGGTGGACGATGCGGCGGTGACGCCGCGCTATGTCACCGGCCTGTCGCCCAGCCGCGAACTGCCGATCATCGGCAAGATCGCCCTGGGGTCGTTCCGCAACAAGCTGATCTTCATCCTGCCAGCAGCGCTGTTGCTGAGCGCCTTCGCCCCCTGGGCCATTACGCCGATCCTGATGTGCGGCGGGGCCTATCTGTGTTTCGAGGGCGCCGAGAAGCTGATGGAGGCCTTCGGTCATGGCGGCCATGAAGAAGAGGCCTCCGCCGAGGGCGATCCTGCGTCGCTGGAAAAGGCGACGGTGGCCGGGGCTGTGCGGACCGACCTGATCCTGTCGGCCGAGATCATGGCCATCGCCCTGGCCGACGTCTCGACCCAGCCGATCGTGACCCAGGCGGCGATACTGGCCGTGGTGGGCGTCGCCATGACCGTCGCCGTCTATGGCGTCGTGGGCCTGATCGTGAAGATGGACGACATCGGCCTGCATCTGGCCGAGCGTCCCAATGGCGGCGTGCGCGCCCTGGGTCGCGGCCTGGTCAAGGGCATGCCGGTGGTCATGAGCGCCCTGTCGGTCATCGGCACGGCGGCGATGCTGTGGGTCGGCGGCGGCATTCTGGTTCACGGCACGCATACGCTGGGCCTGCACTGGCCGGCGGAGCCGCTGGAACATCTGGCCCATGCGGTCGGGGCGGCGACGGGGCCTCTTCACGGCGTGGTCAGCTGGCTGGTGACGGCGTTCGGGTCAGCCATCATCGGCGTGATCGTGGGCGGGGTGATCGCCGTACTGGTTCATCAACTGGGGCGGTTGCGGTCCAAGCCCGCCCACTGACGCCGCCAGCGCGCCGGCTGTCATGCGTTTGCCATCGCCGGCCCGTACAGCGCCAAGCCTGTAATCGGAGTATGCTCATGTCCCTGTCGCGCATCACGGTCGCCGCCCTGGCCGCCCTTTCATTGGGAAGCGCCGCCGTTCCGGTGATGGCGCAGCAGGCTGCGGTTCCGCAAACCGCCCGCGCGGCCCTGACGCCGCCGAAGCTGATCGTGACCATCGTGGTGGACCAGTTCAGCGCCAATCTGTTCGACCAGTATCGCGGCCGCTACACCGGCGGCCTGCGCCGAATGGCGGATCAGGGGCTGGTGTCGATCAACGGCTATCAGACCCATGGCCTGACCGAGACCTGCCCGGGCCATTCGACGGTTCTGACCGGCATGCACCCGACCGAGACCGGCATTCCGGCCAATGACTGGATCGACGGCAAAACCGGCAAGGAAGTCTATTGCCTGGCCGCCCCGGCCAACCATCTGGCCCACGGACGCGACGATACCGACAATGGTCCAGTCGGCCCGGAACAGCTGCGCGCCACGACCCTGGGCGACTGGTTGAAGGCCGTCAGCCCGCAGAGCAGGGTCGTCGCCGTGTCCGGCAAGGACCGGGGCGCGATCAACCTGGCCGGCCATCAGGGCCAGGCCTTCTGGTTTACCGAGGGCTTCGGCCTGACCACCTATGTCGAACCGGGCGAGACGGCGCAGGCTAAACTGGCGCCGGTCGCGGGCTTCAATCGGGATTTCAAGGCCTGGATGAGCGCCACCCCGGTCGCCTGGGACTACGCCCATGACCAGTGCCGGGCGCTGGCCGGCGACTGGACCATTCGAGGCCAGACCTTTCACTCGACCCTGCCGCCCGCAGGACTGAAGTTCGACACCTCGCCGCTGCTGGACGAACAGACGCTGAAGGCCGCCGAATATCTGCTCGACAGCCAGAAGCTGGGGCAGGGGGCGGCGACCGACATGCTGGGCGTCAGCCTGTCGGCGACGGACCGGATCGGCCATATGTACGGCACCCAAGGACCGGAGATGTGCGAACAGATGCTGCGGTTGGACGCGGCCCTGGGCGAGTTCCTGGATCGGCTGGCCCAGGTTCCCGGGGGCGCCCTGGTGGTGCTGACGGCCGACCACGGCGGTTCGGACTTCGTCGAACGGCTGCACGACCACGGCTATCCCCACGCCCGCCGCGCCGATCTGGCCGCGATCCAGGGCGTGAACGACTCGCTGAAGGCCCGGTTCAACCTGACCGCCGATCCGCTGCAGGCCGGCGGCAGCGGCCTGATGGTCGCCGACGCCCAGCATCGGTCGCTGCCCGACCCGCTGCGGACCCAGGTGGCCGAGGCGGCGGTGGAGATGCTGCGCGTCCTGCCGGACGTGGCCTTCGCGGAGACCCGCGACCGGCTGTTGGCGGAGCCCCTGCCGGACAGCCGCCAACCAGAGATGATGAGTCTGCGCGAGCGGATGCGCCTGTCGACGGTGGCGGAGCGGTCGCCGGACATCCAGTTCGCCTGGGCCCAGAACGTCACGGCCGGCGGTCGGGTCGGTTCGACCCTGGCCGGGCATGGCACGCCGTGGGAGTATGACCGCCGGGTGCCGATCCTGTTCTGGTGGCCCGGCGCGACCGGCGAAGAGCGGTTCCTGCCGATCCGCACCATCGACATCGCCCCGACCCTGGCGCATGTGATGGGGGTGGCGGCGCCCAAGGTTGAGGGCCGTTGCATCGACCTGAACGGCTTCGCTGTGGCCGATTGTCCGGCGACGGAGACGACGCCGGCGCGATAAACTCCTGTTTCGCACCCGTAAACTCATGTTTCCCAGCGGGGGCGTGGCCTTACGTCGGGACAGTTTCATCGGCAGAAGGGGGCAAATCGTCCTAGGCTAGAGTTCTCGAAGCCGGGCGACCCAGAAACGAACAGGAAGCGTCCCCCATGAACAGAGCCCGCCGCGCCCGCATCGTCGCGACCCTGGGGCCTGCAAGCCGCGCCCCCGGCACGGTCAAGGCCCTGGCCCAGGCGGGGGTGGACGTCTTCCGTCTGAACTTCAGCCACGGCACGCATGAAGATCACGCCGCCGCCCTGAAGGCCGTGCGCGGGGCCGAGATGGCGCTTCAGCGGCCGCTGGGCGTGCTGGCCGACCTGCAAGGGCCCAAGCTGCGGCTGGGGCGGTTCAAGGATGTCGAGATCGCGGTCAAGCCGGGTCACAAGATGCGGTTCGACCTGGACCCGACGCCCGGCGACGAGACACGGGTGCAGATGCCGCACCCCGAAATCTTCAAGGCCCTGCGCACCGGCATGCTGCTGCTGCTGGACGACGGGCGGGTGCGGCTGCGGGTCAATGACCGGACTGATGACTGGGCCGATGTGACGGTCGAGAGCGGCTCCAAACTGTCGGACCGCAAGGGCGTCGCCGTGCCTGAAGCCGTCATCCCCGTCTCGGCCCTGACCCCCAAGGACCGCGAGGACCTGGCCTTCGCCCTGCGCCAGGGCGTGGACTGGGTGGCGCTCAGCTTCGTGCAGAAGCCCGAGGACATGGCCGAGCTGAAGCGGATCGTGAACGGCCAGGCGGCGTGTCTGGCCAAGATCGAGAAGCCGGCGGCTCTGGCTGATCTGGAAGCGATTCTCGACTATTGCGACGGGGTCATGGTGGCGCGCGGCGACCTGGGCGTCGAACTGGACCCCGAGGACGTGCCGGTGGCGCAGAAGCAGATCGTCCGCGCGGCCCGTAATCGCGGCGTGCCGGTGATCGTGGCGACCCAGATGCTGGAGTCGATGACCAGCGCCCCGTCGCCGACCCGCGCCGAGGCCACCGACGTGGCCAATGCGGTCTATGAGGGGGCGGACGCCCTTATGCTGTCGGCCGAGACGGCCTCGGGCGACTATCCGCTGGAGTCCGTCGAGATCATGAGCCGGATCATCGAACGGGTCGAACGCGATCCGATGTGGCCCAAGCTGATGGGCGCCGAGCACGCCGGCATGGACGAGCATGACGTCGACGCCCTGGTCGGGGCGGCGGCTATGGCGGCCAGCGCGCCGTCGACGGGCTGTCTGGTGGTCTACACCACCCTGGGCGGCACCGCCCGGCGCATGGCGCGCGAGCGGCCGCTGAAGCCGATCCTGGTGCTCACGCCCAATGCGAACACGGCGCGTCGGCTGGCCCTGGTCTGGGGTCTGGAGCCGCGTCTGGGCGACCAGCCCTCGTCGCTTGAGGACGTCACCGACGACGCCGTCAACGGGGCGGTCAAATATGGCCTGGCCGAGCCGGGGCAGCGGATCCTGATCCTGGCCGGCACGCCGTTCGGGGCCCCCGGCGCGGCCAATCTGCTGCGTCTGGCCCATGCCCCGGCGGCCAAGGCGGCGCCCCGAAAGAAGAGCTGAAGCCGCGCCAAGGCTAAGCCTCTGGCTTAGCCGGACGATCCGGCTACTGTATGCGGATGAATCGGCGGTCCGCATGATCAAATATATCGGCTCCAAACGCGCCCTTCTGGGGCATGTGACCGGCGCCGTGGCGGGGGTGTTGCCGCAGGGCGGGCGGGTCTGCGATCTGTTTTCGGGCACGGCGCGGGTCGGTCATGCGCTGAAGAAACAGGGGTTTCAGGTCTGGTCGAACGACCACAACGCCTACGCCCACACCCTGGCGACCGCCTATGTCCAGGCGGATCGCGAGCGCTGGGTCGAGCGGGCCGAGGCGGTGCTGGCCGAACTGCGGACGGTTGCGCCGCAAGCCGGCTGGTTCACCCAGGCCTTCTGCCACGACGCCCGCTATTTCCATCCCGACAATGGCGCGCGGATCGACGCTATGCGCGACCGGATCGAGGCCATGGGGCTGGAGCCCGAGCTGAAGGCGGTCGTCCTGGTCAGTCTGATGGAGGCGGCGGATCGGGTCGATTCCACGGCCGGAGTGCAGATGGCCTATATGAAGCAGTGGGCCCCGCGGGCGCTGAAGCCGTTGGAGCTGCGGCTGCCCGACCTGCTGCCGTCGGTCGGGGCGCCGTGCCGGGCGACGCAGGGCGACGCCGTCGAAATGGCCGAACAGGTGGAGGCGGACCTGGTCTATCTGGACCCACCCTATAACCAGCATTCCTACCTGGCCAATTACCACTGCTGGGAAAGCCTGGTGCTGTGGGACCGGCCCGAGACCTATGGGATCGCCAACAAGCGGGTGGATGTGAAGACCCGCAAGAGCGCCTTCAACAGCCGGCCCGGCATCGGCCCGGCCCTGCGCGCGGTGGTCGAGCGGATCAAGGCGCCGAACCTGATCGTCAGCTTCAACGACGAGGGCTATCTGAGCCGGGCGGACCTGGTCGAGATGCTGTCGTCGCGCGGCCATGTCCAGGTGGTCGAGATCGCCCATCCCCGCTACGTCGGCGCCCGCATCGGCATCCATAATCCGCAAGGGGTGAAGGTGGGGCAGGTGGGGCGGTTGCGGAACGTCGAACATCTGTTCGTGGTCACGGACCGGCCAGTCGAACTGCCCGTCGCCGCCTGACGTCAGGTCAGCTTGCGTCGGGAACCCGACTCGGCGGGCGCCGTTGATCAACCATGCAACCGCCCGTCACACACACCGGAATTCCCGCTCGCGAAGAGGATTATCGCGTGCGCCCGGCAGCCGAGCCCAAGTCGTGGGTGTCGGATCAGCCAGTTGAGGCGCTGGGGGCGGACGCTGCGGCCTGGCCTGATAAGGGTGCGCGGCTGTACACCCACAATGTGGAACACTTCGCTCGCGCTGAAGCGGCGCCGCTGGAGGTGGCGGAACCTGACGTCGAGCCCACGGTGAGCCCCCCGCCCCATTGGATGATCATGATCGCCGGCGCCGCCGTCGCCGCCCTGATGGGGGCGCTGCTCGGCGGGTTCATGCATATCTGAGGGCGCGCTACGTATCGAGCGTGTCGTCAGTAAGACAGGGCGGCGCGCCATCCGTTTTCAGTCAGGTCGGGCTGATCGTTAGCAAATGCGGGGTCGAAACCTATTTCCCAGGGGAATAGCCCGGCGCGATCAGGCCAGACAATCTGAAGACAGGGAAAGTCGTCCTTGCCGTAAAACCAAAGGCTAGAGCCAAGGTATTCGGTATAGAATCGCTTCGCGACGGGAAACACATAGGCGGGCAGGTTGCCGAAAACGCGGTCAGTGCGTGTACTGAGTTTCAGAGGGTGACCGTCTCGCGCGTCGCGGAAAAGATCCCAGAAAATGTCATGCGCCGTTTTGGAGGGCAAGCCGAACATGATAACTTCCGGCTGGCTGGTGGTAAGCCAGTACCCTGTGGAATATGAAAAGCTGGGGCCTTGTTCGTCCCCGGAGACGCTTGTGTTGAACCAGCCGTGCTTGCGGACATTATCGACAAAGTCCCGTTCATAGCTGTTGAGTGCGTCACGCGATGCGTCGAGCGCCGTTCTCATGTTCTTTCCAAAAGGGTTCGGATCGGCGCCCAGCTACGCCGATGGGCGGGACAGGGGCCTAGGCTTTTTAGCGCGGCCTGGTGGACGGGCGCGTTGTAGCCCTTGTGCCCGGCGAAACCATAGCCGGGGTATTGGGCGTCCAGTTGGATCATCAGTCGATCCCGCGCCGTCTTGGCCAGGATGGACGCGGCCGCGATCGACAGGGACAGGCCGTCGCCGCCCACCACGGTCTGGATCTCGCACGGCAGTTTGAAACGATAGTTGCCGTCCACCAGGGCCGCAACCGGCTGGACCTGCAAGGCCTCGATGGCGCGGCACATGGCCAGGCCGGTGGCGTGCAGGATATTCAGTTCCTCGATCTCCTCCACCGACGCAAACCCGACGCCCCAGGCGACGGCGCGGGCCTTGATCTCGGGCTCCAGGGCGGCGCGGCGCTTTTCGGTCAGGGCCTTGGAGTCGTCGATGCCCGGCGGCAGGTCGTCGGGGTTCAGGATCACCGCCGCCGCCGACACCGGCCCCGCCCACGGCCCGCGCCCCGCCTCGTCCACGCCGCAGACGGGGCCGTTGACGCGCTGGATCAGCACGGTCTCGAGCGCGAGGGTGGGGAAGGCTTTCGGATTGGCGGGGGCTTTAGCCATGGCCCGCCATCGCACGAACCTGGGCGTGACGGAAGACGAGTCGGTCAGCCTAGGTCGGCGCTTCGGACTTCCAACAGTCTCGCAGAGCCCGCGATGAGCGGTTCGTGAACTCCAGCACCGGCCCGGAGAAGGCGGTGACTTCAATCCAATTGTGGGCTTGGGACCCGTGACCCCAAACCCAACGCCTCGAGGACACGGACGGGATCATCATTGGCCGCTCTCCAGAGGAAGATACGGGTGCATCAATCTTCACGGGCAGTTCATTGAACTCTGCCATCACGCTCGCGACGCTTGGGCAGTCATCGCCGGATGCCCAAGCAACATCGCCGGTGCTCAGCTGACGACGGACCCACGTTTGCCGTCCTTCGCCCGAACTCACCAAGTAAACGTCGTATCGCGTGATCCCATTGCCATCGGACTCCGCCCAACCCGTCCGCGTCGATGACGTGCCGGTCGCTGTCAGTATCGGGGATATCTCCAAATCCTGATATTCAGGATGAGGACCAAGAAGCACGGCGGAGAGCAAGATCTCGATCATGAACGAGATCTTGCCGCGAGCGGTGAAGTTGTCCAGCGGAATCTCGGCAGCGAAACCATTGCGCTTGGAAGCCCTCCGATGTCTGGGGAATCTTCTGCTCGGCGCCTAAGGACCCTAAGGGTCGATCCCGTAAATCGCTCAACTTCTGGATCCAGACCTTGGTATCAAAGGCTCATCGCCCGCACTTCCCCATGACGGAAGCAGGTCGTCTGGTGGTCGTTGACCATGCCCACGGCCTGCATGAAGGCATAGACGATGACCGGGCCGCAGAAGTTGAAGCCGCGCTTTTTCAGGGCCTTGGCCATGGCGACGGACTGTTCGGTCTGGGTCGGGGCCTGGCGGAAGTCGGCGAAGGGGGTGTGGATCGGTTCGCCGCCGACGAAGGACCAGAGCCATTCGGAGAAGTCTTCGCCGTTGTCGCGCATCTCAAGCCAGATCTGGGCGCCGCGGATGGCGGCGTTGATCTTGGCGCGCGAGCGGATGATGCGGGCGTCGCCCAGCAGGCGCTGGATGTCGGCTTCGTCGTAGCGGGCGACGATCTCGGGGTCGAAGCCGTCGAAGGCGTCGCGGATGCCTTCGCGTTTGCGCAGGATGGTGATCCAGGCGAGGCCGGCCTGGAAGCCGTCGAGGACCAGCTTCTCCCACAGGGCGCGGGGGTCGCGCTCCGGCACGCCCCATTCGGTGTCGTGATAGGCGATGTAGAGCGGGTCGGTGGTTCCGCACCAGCCGCAGCGGCCCGAGGCGTGTGAGTCGGTCATGTGGCGATGTTGCTGGTTTGTTCGAGTGTGTCCAGTTCCCTCTCCCGCCGGGAGAGGGCTTGAGCGCCCGAGAGCGTAGCGATCGGTCTCGCGCGAAAGGGTGAGGGGGAGGTGGTGCGAGTTGGCCCACCGCTGGACCCCTCATCCGGCCCTTCGGGCCACCTTCTCCCGCAAGGGGAGAAGGAAAGCCGTGGCGCCTCAGTCCCTGACCAGGCCCCCATCGACCACCAGGTTCTGACCGGTCACCGCACGGCTCCATGGCGAGGCGAAGAAGAGGGCGGCGTCGGCGAATTCCTCCGGCGTCGTGACCGACCGCAGCGGGGTCATGCCGGCGATCAGATCGAAGACCGCGTCCGGCGTGGCGGCGCTGGCGTCGGTGGTGCGCAGCAGGCCGCCGGAGACCATGTTGACGGTGATCCCGTCGGGCCCGAGGTCGCCGGCCGCGGTGCGGGTCAGGGACAGGAGCGCGGCCTTGGCGGCGGTATAGTCGTGATAGGGCACGACCGGGTTCTGGAACAGGTTGGTGCCGATGTTGATGACGCGGCCGAAATTGCCGGCGGCCATGCCCGGCGCCGTGGCCTGGATGGTGTTCAGGGCGCCGCGCACGACGGTCGAGAACTGGGCCGCGAGATCGTCCCAAGCGATGTCGGTCATCTGAGACCGGGCGTCGCCGTTGAAGCTGTAGTCCAGGGCGTTGTTGACGACGGTGGTGATCGGGGCCCCGAAATGGGCCTGTGCGGCGGCGACCAGGGCGTCGACGGCGGCGCGGTCGGTCACGTCAGCCTGGAGGGCGATGGCGCGGTCGCCGATCTCGGCCGCCAGGGCGGTCGCGGCCTCGCCGCTGGCGCGCCAGTTGATCACCACGCGGGCGCCTTCGCGCGCGAAAGCGCGGACGGCGGCCGCGCCGACGCCGCGCGCGCCGCCGGTGACGAGGACGATCTGGTCTGCGATCTTCATGTGAGGGTCTCAGTCTGTTGGGGAGGGAAGGACGTCCTGACCCATCCAGGCGGGTTTGCGCAAGCGCACGGGGCGGCCCTCGACCGTCAGGTCGCCGTCGAGACGGTCGATGCGCAGCAGGGCCATTGCTGAACCGTCGCGGCCCGACAGCACCTCGCCCGCGCGCAGTTCGCCCTTCAGCACCTCGGCGCCGAAGGGGGGCGGGGGGGCGTCGAAGTCCAGGGGCAGCATGCGGTTCTTGATCGAGCCCCGCCGTTTCATCCGCGAGGTGGTCTCCTGGCCGACGAAACAACCTTTTTGGAAGTCGATGCCGTTCAGCAGGTCGAAATCGGCCTCGATCGGATAGGTCTTGTCCTGGGGGGCGTCGGCGGTCGGATCGGGGACGCCGACCGACAGGCGGTGGGCGTCATAGTCGGCCTCGGTCGCGTCCGCAGCCGCTTCGCCGTACAGGCGGCCGCCCATCAGGGGCGTGCGGGGGTCGGGAATGAAGCCGGCGGGCGCATCCGGCCAGGCGGCGAAGACCGGGCGGTCGTCGGCGGCGACCTGGACCTTGGCGCGGAGCTTGTACATCGACAGCCGCTGGATCAGGGCGTCGCGGCGGTCGGCGGCCACGTCCAGCAGGACGCCCTCGGCCTCGCCCAGGATGAACAGGTCGAACAGCAGCCGGCCGGGCGGGGACAGCAGGGCGCCGAACCGCAGTTCGCCGTCGCCCAGCGTCTCCACATCCTGGGTCAGCAGATTGTGCAGGAAGGGCCTGGCCTCCTCGCCCGTGACGGAGATGAGGGCGCGGGAGGAGAGGCGGGCGATGGGCATGGCGCCAAGATAGGGACGCGGACCCCTGGGCTCCAGACCTGTTGTCGCCGCAAGTCGTCAGTGCGGCGTTCGGGCCTGGATGAAGGCGGCCACATCCTCGACCACGCCCGGCGCAAGGGGCAGGTCGGGGTTGGAATAGGCGGCGATGTTTGCGGCCCGGTCGGCGGGGGCGGTCTTCAGCACATGATTGACGCCATCCCACAGTTTCAGCGTCGCCTGCGGATCGGCGGCGGCCAGGGCCTGGGCGTCCGCGACGCCAACCTGGATGTCGGTGGTCCCCTGGCCGATGAAGACGGGGCCGCCGTAAGCGGCGATCAGGGCGGCGGGGTCCAGAGGCAGCCAGGAGATCAGATAGGGCTGGACCGACGGACGGAACAGGGCGGCCAGGGCGGGCGGCGTATCGGCGACGGTGCGGCCGGCCTCCAGTTCGGTCAGGGCGGAAAAGGCCTGGGTCTTCATCGGTTCCGGTAGGGCGGCCAACTGTTCGCGGATGACCGCGCCCGCCGGACGGCCGGCGCCGGACAGCAGGACCAGGCCGCAGACTTTGCTGGATTCGAGGCCGTCGCCGCCTTCGACGGCCTTCAGGGCGATAAGGGCGCCCTCGCTGTGGCCGATCAGCCAGGCGCAGGGCTTGCCGGCGCGGCCGGCGGCCTCGGCGGCCCAGGCGCGGGCGTCGGCGACATAGGCGTCAAAGCGCAGATCGAACTCATCTCCTCCGGCCCCCGCGCTCTGGCCTACGCCCCGCTTGTCGATGCGAAGAGTGGCGATTCCCTGCGCCGCCAGCCCGTCCGCCAGCAGGCGGTAGGTCGAAGCTGAGACGCCCATGGGGCTGTTCCCATCCCGATCCGTCGGGCCGGAGCCGGGCAGGATGACCCCGACGGCGCTCGCATTCTCGGGCGTCAGCAGGGTTCCGTGAAGCGGCGCGGGTTGGGCGGGCAGGGCGATCTCGGTCGAGACCGGGCCGGCGAGCAGGGCGAGGGCGAGGCTGAACATGGCGGTCTCCTTGACGGGGCGGATCGGGTTCAGAAGGGCTGGCGGTCGGGATCGCTGCGCCAGACGCGCCAGCTCTCGAACACCGAGAGGGCGGCGACGATCAGGGCGGCGATGAGCAGGGACAGGGCGCCCAGCGGCTGGGGCGCAAGCGGCGCGGCGATAAGGCCGGCGAGGCCCAGCAGGAAGAACAGTCGCCCGGCGAGCCTGTTGGAGCGGTCCCAGGCCAGGCGGCTTTTGTAGCTCCAGGGCGTGCGGACCCCGACCACCGGATTGGGCGCGGTCCGGCCGAGGAAGGCGCCCAGGACCAGAAGGATCAGCGACACGCCCGCCATGGTCACGACCGGCCCGGTCTCGGTGGTGGCGTTGCCCAGGCCTGTCCAGCTGATCAGCAGGCCGATGGCGGCGAAGACGAAAAGGCTTATGCCTTGGCCGATCCGCAAGGAACGGCCGCGCGAGGCGTCGCCTTCAGACACGGCGCGCAGGGCGCCCAGGCCCAGTCCGGCTGTGGCGATGAAGCCGATCAGGGTCATGCCGCCGAGGAAGGTCGCGAACTCGACCCGGTTGCCCCAGCGATCAACCTGAAACTCGCTGTTCCAGTGCATCGGCATCGGCGTGGTCGGGCCGTTGAAGCCGATATGCAGGGCGAAGGCCGCCTGGATCGCGAAGACGGCGAGGGTCAGATAGTCGAGCAGCGACAGGCGGTCCTTCATCGACGCGGCTCCTTTGCGGCGTCGGGCATGACCTCGGCGGCGGCGCCCGTGCCGACGATGTCCATCAGAAAGGCCATGGCCTCTTCGACCGCGGAGATTTCCAGTCGGTAGCGAATAGTCTGGCCCTCGCGCTCGGGACTGACGAGACCGGCTTCCTTCAGGGCGTTGAGGTGGCCGGTGATCGTCGGCCAGCTCATGTCGAAGCCGGCGGCGATGTCGCCGGAGGCCAAAGGACCGGCGCGCAGCATGGCGATGATGCGACGGCGCACCGGATGCGACAGGGCTTTGAACAGGGTGTTCATAGGAAAGATCCTAATTAGGGGATGGGCTAATTGCAAGAGAGGGTGCGGCAAGACGCGCGGAGGCGAGACAAGGTGCGCCATTGCAAGGCAATCGCATCAAGGCGTATGAGCCGCCTCTTCCTTGATCTTGAGAATATTTTGCAAACCATGGCTCGCTCGACCCGCCGTCTCGCCTGCGCCGCCAGCCTGCTGGCCCTCACTGTCGCCACGCCCGCCCTGGCCCAGCAGGCGGCGACTGCGCCCGCCGAGCTGGACGAGATCGTCGTCACCGGCTCGCAAGTGCGGCTGACCAGCGTGGCGGCCGGCGGGCAGGTGGCCACGGGCGGGCGGGTCGGTCTGCTGGGCAATATGGATGTGATGGACACGCCCTATTCGACCAGCAACTACACCGAGAAACTGATCCGCGATCAGCAGGCGCGCGGCATCGGCGACGTGCTGCAGAACGATCCGACGGTGCGGGTGTCCAAGGGGTTCGGCAATTTCCAGGAGCTGTATGTGATCCGGGGCTTCCCGGTCTTCTCGGACGACATGAGCTACAACGGCCTGTACGGCGTGCTGCCGCGCCAGTTCGTGGCGGCCGAACTGATCGAGCGGGTCGAGGTGTTTCGCGGCGCCAGCGCCTTTCTGAACGGCGCCGCGCCGGGCGGGACGGGCGTGGGCGGGGCCTTCAACCTGACGCCCAAACGCGCCGGCGAACCCCTGACGCGCCTGACCGCCGGGGTGTCGGGCAATGACGAGATCTACGCCGCCGCCGATCTGGCCCGTCGCTTCGGGGCCGAGGAAGAATGGGGCGCGCGCCTGAACCTGGTCAGCCGCGACGGCGAGGGCTCGGTGGAGAACGAGAACGGCCAGCTGCGCGTGATCGGCCTGGGCGTCGACCGCCGGGGCGACCGCGCCCGCTTCTCGGCCGACCTGGGCTGGCAGGACCATCGCATCGACGCGCCGCGTCCGACCGTCACGCCTTCCGGCGGGGTTCCCGAGGCGCCCTCCGCCGACAAGAACTTCGCCCAGCCCTGGACCTATACCGATGAGGAACAGCTGTTCGGCGCCGCGCGCGGCGAGTTTGACATCACCGACAGCGTCACCGCCTGGGCGGCCTTCGGCGGGCGTCAGGGCAAGGAAGACAATGTCCTGGCCAACCCGACCGCCCAGGCCGACGGAACCCTGAGCGCCTATCGGTTCGACAATGTGCGCGAGGACACGGTCTGGTCGGGCGACGTCGGGATGCGCGCCGACGTGACTACGGGCCCGGTGGAGCACCGTCTGGTGGTGTCGGCCTCTCAGGTGCAGTCGAAGTCCAGGAACGCCTACGCCTTCTCGAACTTCTCGGGCTTCGCCAGCGACCTGTACAATCCCGTCTTCGTCGCCGCCCCGACCCCGGACTTCTTCGTCGGCGGCGATCTGGATGATCCCAACGTGACGGAGCGGGTCCGCAACTCTTCGGTCGCCGTGGCCGACCGCCTGTCGTTCCTGAACGGCCGGTTGCTGGCGACGGTCGGCGTCCGCTATCAGGAGATCAAGACCGGCTCCTACGACTACAACACCGCCGCCGGGCTCTCGTCCTATTCCAGCGACGCGACCACGCCGGCCTTCGCCCTGGTCTACAAGCCCAGCGACAAGATCTCGCTGTACGCCAACTATGCTGAGGCCCTTGTGCCCGGCACGACGGCGCCGGCGGTGGTCAATGGCGTGACGGTCGAGAACGCCGGCGAGGTCCTGTCGCCCTTCCGCGCCGAACAGGCCGAGGTCGGCGCCAAGTATGACGCCGGGTCGTTCGGCGGTACGCTGAGCGTCTTCCGCACCACCCTGCCGAGCGCCTATTTCGATCCCGACACCGCCGTCTACTCCGACGGCGGCGAGCAGGAGAACCAGGGCGTCGAACTGACCGTCTATGGCGAGCCGGTCGCCGGCCTGCGCCTGATCGGCGGCGCGACCTGGTTGGAGGCCGAGATCAACCGCTCGCTGACCGCCGCGAACGCGGGCAAATCCGCCATCGGCGTGCCGGACTTCCAGATCAACGCCAATGTCGAATGGGACGTGCCGATGGTCAGCGGCCTGACGCTGGAGGGCCGTGCGGTCCATACCGGCGCGCAGCCCGCCAATGCGACCAACACGCTGGAGCTGGAAGAATGGACCCGGTTCGACGCCGGCCTGCGCTACGCCTTCGTCGCCGGCGGCAAGGATCTGACGGTGCGGGCGCGGGTCGAGAACCTCGCGGACGAGGACCAGTGGGTCGCCGTCGGGGGCTATCCGGGTTCGAACTATTTGACCCTGGGCGCGCCGCGCACCTTCCGCCTGTCGGTCTCGGCGGAATTCTGATCGGATGAAGACGCGGACCATCCGCGCCTGGTCCTGGACGCACAAATGGTCGAGCCTGGTCTCCACGCTCTTCCTGCTGATGCTGTGCGTCACGGGCCTGCCGCTAGTCTTTTCCCATGAGATCGAAGAGGTCCTGCTGGAGCAGGCGTGGACGCCGGCCAATCCGGGCGGACCGCTGCTGAGCCTGGACGAAGTGCTGGCCGCAGGCCTGGCGCTTCACCCGGGCGAGGTCCCCGCCTTCATGAGCTTCGACGAGGACCGGCCGGTGGTGAACGTCACCAGCGTGGATCCGAACGGCCCGTCCGGCGCCTACAGCTTCGAGCCGATCGACCAGACCAGCGGCGCGGTCGCCCCGCCGGTGGCCGGCCATCCGGTCATGGAGTTCCTGCTCCAGCTGCACACCGACATGTTCCTGGGCCTGCCGGGCATGCTGTTCCTGGGCCTGATGGGTCTGATGCTGATCGTGGCCGTGGTGTCGGGGGTGGTGCTGTACGCCCCCTTCATGCGGCGGCTGCCGTTCGGCACGGTGCGCGCGGCCAAGTCGGCGCGGACGCGGTGGCTGGACTATCACAACCTGCTGGGCGTGGTGACCGTGGCCTGGCTGTTGGTGGTCGGTGCGACGGGCGTCGTCAACACCCTGGCCACGCCGATCCTGGCCTATTGGAAGAACACGGCGCTGAAGGAACTGACCGTCGCCTATGACGCCCCGGCTCCGACCGGCGAGCGGGCCTCGCTGGATGCGGCGGTGGAGCGGGCGAAACAGGCCCTGCCGGGCATGACGCTGCAATTCGTCGCCTTCCCGGGCACCGACTATTCGACCGATCACCACTATGCCGTCTTCTTCCACGGCGACACGCCGCTGACGGCCCATCTGACCACGCCGGCCCTGATCGACGCCCGGACCGGGGAGCTGGCCGCCGTCGCCCCCACGCCCTGGTATGTGAAGGCCCTGTCGTTGTCGCAGCCGCTTCACTTCGGCGATTATGGCGGGCTGGGGCTGAAAATCCTTTGGGCGCTGCTGGACCTGGCGACCATCGCCATCCTGGGGTCCGGCCTCTACCTCTGGCTGGTCAAGGCGCGGCGGAAACCGGCATGAGCCGCAAGGACCTGAATCTGTGGGCCATCTTCGGCGCGCCCGTCGCGGTCTTCGTGCTGAGCCTGACGGGGCTGATCGGCGCCCTGCTGGGGGACGGCGTCTGGGATGCGGTCTTTTCGATCCTGCTGGCCTCGACCGTGATCGTCACCGTCTGGGCCTTGATCCGACGCCGACGCTGACCGTCGTCAGATCGAGAAGCTGACGCCGCAGCCGCAGCTGGAGGCGGCGTTGGGGTTGCGGACCACGAACTGGGCGCCGGCCAGTTCGTCGACATAGGCGATCTCGGAATTCTTCAGGAAGGGGACCGAGACGGGGTCGATCAGGGCGGTCTGGCCGTCGGCCTGGATTCGCAGGTCGTCGTCCTCGGCCGTCTCGACCAGTTCGAGCCGGTACTGGAAGCCCGAACAGCCGCCGCCATCGACGGCGACGCGCAGCATCAGGGTCTTGCCCTCTGCCGCGCCCAGTTTCGCCAGGCGTTTGGCGGCGCTGGCGGCCAGGACTATGCCTTCCGGCGCGCGCGTGGCGACGCTGAAGGCGGGTGTGGACGGTTCTGTGGATTGGACGGTGCTCACGGCTGTCTATATGAGGCGCGCAAGGGCGTTCGCAAAGGGCCGCCCGCATCAAAGCAGCCTCAAAGTTGATGACTTGAGCCATATGCCTCTCGCCCACTACGCCGAACGCGCCGATCTGACCAAGGGGCGCCGCTTCTTCGAGCCGCCCAGCCGGACCCGCACGGCATTCGCGCGCGACCGCGACCGCATTATCCATGCGACGGCTTTTCGCCGCCTGAAGGAGAAGACCCAGGTCTTCGTCGCGCATGAGGGCGATCACTACCGCACCCGCCTGACCCATTCGCTGGAGGTGGCTCAGATCGCGCGGTCGCTGGCCCATGCGCTGAGGCTGGACGACGATCTGGCCGAGACGGTCGCCCTGGCCCACGATCTGGGCCATCCGCCCTTCGCCCATGCGGGCGAGGACGAACTGGTCATCCAGATGGCCGACCACGGCGGCTTCGACCACAATGTCCAGAGCTTCCGCGTGGTGACCGAGCTGGAGAACCGCTATCCGCAGTTCGACGGGCTGAACCTGAGCTGGGAGACGGTCGAGGGCGTCATCAAGCACAATGGCCCGGTGTCGCACCGGCTGGACGAGCCGGCCTGGTCGGTGGTGCGGCCTTACCGGACGGGCGGGGAGGCGGGCTGGGATCTGCGCCTGGGCACCTTCGCCTCGCTGGAGGCCCAGTGCGCCGCCATCGCCGACGACATCGCCTACAACAACCACGATGTGGACGACGGGGTGCAGGCGGGGCTGATCACCCTGCAAGACCTCGATCAGGTGCCGCTGATCGGACCCATGCTGGCCGAGGTGCGGCGCGACTGGCCGGCCATCGACGACCGGATGCTTAGGATCGAGGCCGTGCGGCGGATGATCGGCGTCATGGTCGAGGACGTCCTGGCCGAGACGGCGCGGCGGCTGGAGGAGGACCGGATCGGTTCGACCGAGGACGTGCGCACGGCGACGCGGACCATGGTGGACTTCTCACGGTCGATGCATGCGGACCTGGCCATTCTGCGCAAATTCCTGTTCGAGCGGATGTATCGCCACTACCGGGTCAACCGGACGCGCAGCCAGGCGCGACGGGTGCTGTCGCAACTGTTCGAACTGTTCATGGCCGAGCCGGAGGTGATGCCGCCGGAGTGGGGCGTGCCCGCCGCGACCGACGACCGGACGGCCCGGGCTCGGGCCGTGTGCGACTATATCGCCGGGATGACCGACCGCTACGCGATAGAAGTCCACCAGAAACTGTTCAGCCTCGACCTGGCGCTCGATCTGTGATTCGAAAGACCGCGGCGGGGCGTTAGACTAACCGTTCGACGCGCCGATTCGCTGCGTCGGACAGAACGGCGGAGCGCGACCATGTCTTTTGATGACGACAACCGACCCGGCCAGGGCGCCTATACGCCCCCGACCGACGATGACCTGCCGTTCCGTCGCAACTCCTATGATCCGCGCGCCGGCGGTGGCGGCGGTCGCAATGTCGGGTCGGGCGGGGGCAAGTCGCCGCCCGTGACCCTGATCGTCAGCGCCGTGATCCTGCTGGTGCTGATCATCGCCGTGATCTTCTTCTACCGGTCCGGCATGCGCGCCTCGACCGACGCGCCGCCCGCCGTGGGTCAGCCCGTCGGCGAGATGAAGACCGCCGCGCCGGTCGACGCCCAGCCGGTCGATCCGGCCGCAGGCGTCCGCGTCTATCGCGACGAGGCCGAGACCACCGACGCCCCCGTGACCTTCACCCCGCCGCCCGAGGCGCCCCAGCCGCGTCCGGCCGCGCCCCCGACCGCCGCTCCGACCGGCCAGGGCCTGCCGCCGGCCGCCCCCGCGCCCCGTCCCGCCGCCCCGGCGCCCAAGGCCGAGGCCCCGACGCCCGCCGCTCCGGCCGCGACAGCCCCCGCCGCCGCCAGCGGTTCGGCCTCGGTCCAGATCGGCGCCTTCTCCTCGACCGAGATCGCCGACCGGGAATACGCCGCCGTCGCCGGCCGCTTCGGCCAATATGCGTCGGGCGCCGAGAAGCGCGTGACCGAGGTGACCTCGTCCAGCGGCTCGACCCTGTACCGCACCACCTTCACGGGCCTGTCGCGCGAGCGGGCGGTCGCCTTCTGCAACGCCCTGAAGGCCGCTGGGCGGGATTGCATCGTTCGGTGACTTCCGCCGCCATTTACGGCTGCGCAGGCCACCGGCTGACGGAGGATGAACGCGCCTTCTTCGCCGAGGCGCGGCCGTGGGGCTTCGTGCTGTTCCGGCGCAACATCGACAGCCCGGAACAGGTGCGGGCCCTGACGGAAGAGCTGCGCGCCGCGATCGGCGACGCCGGCGCGCCGATCCTGATCGACCAGGAAGGTGGGCGGGTTCAGCGGATGGGGCCGCCTCACTGGCCCAAATACCCGCCGGGCAATGCCTATCTGAAGGCGACGAATGACCCGATGGAGGCGCGCGAATTGGCGCGGCTGGGCGCGCGGCTGATGGCGCATGATCTGCGCGAGGTCGGGATCAATGTCGATCTGCTGCCGGTGCTGGACGTGCCGGTGCCCGGGTCCCACGACATCGTCGGCGACCGCGCCTATGGCCAGGATCCGGCCACGGTCGCCCTGCTGGGTCGTGCGGCGGCGGAGGGCCTGCTGGCCGGCGGGGTCCTGCCCTGTATCAAACATATGCCGGGCCACGGCCGAGCCTTCGCCGACAGCCATAAGGATCTGCCGACGGTCCACGCCGATTTCGACACGCTCGACGCCTGGGACTTCGCGCCCTTCAAGGCGCTGTCGGACATGCCCTGGGCCATGACGGCGCACATCGTCTTCACCGCCGTCGACAAGAAGCGCCCGGCGACCCAGTCGAAGAAGGCGATCAAGATGATGCGGGGGCATCTTGGTTTTTCTGGCCTGATCATGAGCGACGATCTGTCGATGCAGGCTCTGAGGGGATCCCTGGGCGAGCGGGCGCATCAATCCTTGAAAGCGGGCTGCGACGTGGTGCTCCACTGCAACGGCGACCTGGCCGAGATGCAGGCCGTGGCCGAGGCGACAGGCAAGCTGAAGGGCAAGGCGAAGGCCAGGGCCGAGGCGGCGATGGCGCGGATCGTCCGTGTTCCGGAGCCCCTCGATCCGGTCGCGGGGCACGAACGTTTCTTCCGGGCGATGGCCGGCAAGATGGACGCGGCGAAAGGACCGGACGTGGGGGAGGCGCAGGCGTGAGAGAGGCGTTTCAGCCGAACCTCGACTTCAACGCTGAGGAGGTCGAGGAACGCGAAGCCTTCGTCGTCGATCTGGACGGCTATGAGGGGCCGCTGCACGTCCTGCTGGCCCTGGCTCGGACGCAGAAGGTCGATCTGCTGAAACTGTCGATCACCCGGCTGGCGGAACAGTATCTGGCCTTCGTGCACGAGGCGCGGCGGCGCAACTTCGCCCTGGCGGCCGACTATCTCGTAATGGCGTCCTGGCTGGCCTATCTGAAGTCCCGCCTGCTGCTGCCGCGCACCGAAAAGGACAAGGGCGAGGAGCCGCCGGCCGAGGCCATGGCCGCCGCCCTGGCCTTCCGGCTGCAGAAGCTGGAGGCCATGCGCAAGGCGGTGGACCAGCTTTTGGCCCGGCCCCAGCTGAAGCGCGACGTCTTCACCCGCGGCGACCCCGAGGCGACGGTGATCGTTCCGTCCGACCGGATCGACGCCAGCCTGTATGACCTGATGAGCGCCTATGTGACCCAGCGCCGGCGCGAGGAGTCGCGGCGCTATTCGCCCGGCCAGCGGGTCGAGGCCTTTCCGCTGGAGGCGGCGCGCGACTGGCTGCGCGAGATCATGCCCCGTCTGGCGGATTGGACCCCGCTGGATCAGGTAGCGCCCCATCGCGACGACGCGGACGGTCCCAGCCAGGCCAGCTATACGGCCTCGACCCTGTCGGCCAGCCTGGAGCTGGTGAAGGAGGGCGCCATGGACATTCGCCAGACGGCGCCGTTCGCGGACCTGTATCTGAAGCGGCGGGGAGAAGGGCATCCGCTGGAGCTGACGTCGTGATGCGCGGATTGACGAGGGCCCATGTCTGACCTCTCCTTCCAACCCGACGATGGCGAGATCGAGCGCCGGGTCGAGGCCCTGCTGTTCGCCGCCGCCGGTCCGCTGAGCGCCGGCGAGATCGCCGCCCGCCTGCCGGAAAACGCCGACGTCGCCCGCGCCCTGTCGGGCCTGCGCGCCCGGTACGAAGGGCGGGGCGTCGAGCTGGACTGCGTCGCCGACCGCTGGCGGTTCCGGACGGCGACGGACCTGGCCTTCATGATGACCGAGGAGCGCGAGGAGCCGCGCCGACTGTCCCGGGCGGCGCTCGAGACCCTGGCCATCATCGCCTACCACCAGCCCGTCACCCGCGCCGAGATCGAAAGCGTGCGCGGCGTCACTCTGTCTAAGGGCACCCTGGACCTGTTGCTGGAGATGGGTTTCGTGCGGCTGCGCGGTCGTCGGCGCACGCCCGGGCGGCCCGTCACCTACGCCACCGCCGACCGGTTCCTGGAACATTTCGGGCTGGCCAGTCTGTATGATCTGCCGGGGGTGCAGGAGATGAAGGCCGCCGGGCTGCTGGATCTGTCGCTGCCCGTGGGCTTCGAACTGCCTGATCCGGGCCGCACCGACGCCACCGAGGATGAGGGGCCCGTCATGGACGACGACGCGCCCGAGTTCGCCCAGGACTTCGTCGGCGACTAGGGGCGATTAGGGGGAAGCCCCTATAGCTCCATTAACGAGGGTCTAGCGCATACCGCCGTTAGCTTGCGGCAGTATACGGGGGACGCTGCGTGAAGTCAGATTTGACCGGTTTCCGGATCGTTGCCGTGCTGATGCTAGCGGTCGTCGTCGGCATGATCGGCGTGCTGAGCATTGTCAGCAAGGGTATCGACGACCATCAGCGCGCGCGCGAACAGGCTGTGGTCGGTCTCAGACTGGCCCGCGTCGTTGAGACCGTCGGCGAGGATTTGGCGCCGGTGACGATCTGGGACGAGGCGGTGCGGGAGTTGAGCGCGCCTACCACCGCATTGTGGTTCGACCGCTTTGTGGGCGGCTTCTACACCTCCCGACACGGACATCTGGCGACCCTCAGTTATGATCCGTCAGGTCGCCTCCTTCGAGCCAATCATGCCGATCGGCCGCCGCATGCGGATGGAACCGACCCTATGTCGCGTGCGGCCCGCCCCTTGGTCGATCAACTCGCGGCCCAGGCTCGGGATCGTGATCGTTCGACCCACGGCGCGGCGGCGGGCCTGCTGAAGACGAGCTTCATCGATGTCGACGGCGTCATCTATGTGGTGGGGGTCTCGACCGTGGTTCGTCACACCCCGGCCGGCGTCGTTCCCGCAGCGGATCCCATCATTGTGTCCTTCAAGGCGTTCGAGCCCGAGGTGCAATGGCTCCGTACCCGTCTGGGCCTGTCCGACGCCCACTTTCAAGCAGGGACCCAGCCGATCGATGGCATGACGGGGATCACCATCTTCGACCCCGCAGGCCGTCCACTCGGCCAGGTCGTCTGGACCCCCGAGCGCCCCGGCTACAGTATCCTGACCCACGCATTGCCGCTTCTGTTGCTGATGATGGCCTTGCTGGCGGCGGGCGGCGGCTTGCTGATGTGGCGGATGTTGACGGACATGCGGCGTCTGCGGTCGTCTGAGGCGGCGTTGTCCGCCGCCCTGAAACATGCTGAGGCGGCGAACGCGGCCAAGACCCGCTTCCTGTCCAACGTCAGCCACGAACTGCGCACGCCGCTGAACGGCGTGCTCGGCATGGCCGAAATCCTGGGCCAGGACGTTCTTACGCCCCGGCAGCGGGAACGACTCAACGTGCTGAAGGAGTCCGGCAACCGCCAACTGCGGTTGATCGAAGACTTGCTCGACGTCGTCAGACTGGGTGACGGCGTCGTGACGCTGGACGAACGTCCCTTCCGACCCGTCTCCCTTCTACGCGGTCTTTATGGCGATCACCGCAGCGAAGCCTCAGCCAAAGGGCTGAAATTGAGGGTCGATGCGGTCGAGGGTGAATGGATCGGGGATGTCGTGCACGTGGAGAAGCTGCTCGGCGCCCTGGTTCACAACGCCATCCGATTTACCGTTTCGGGCGAGGTGATCGTGCGCGCGCTGGATCGCGACGGCCTGACCTTCGAGGTTCAGGACACGGGGCCGGGCATGACCAAGGCGGAAGCGGCGGTTTTGTTCGACGCCTTCGTCCAGGGCGACGACAGCAGCACCCGCACCGCCGAGGGGCTTGGGTTGGGGCTGACGGCGGCCAATGGTCTGGCGCGGCTGATGGGCGGCCGGATCGAGGTCGAAAGCAGCCCGGGCTGCGGCAGTCTGTTCCGCGTCACCCTGCCGCTGGCGCCTGCGCTCAGGTCGTCAACAGCCGCGGCAGCTTGAAGGTCACGGTCTCGCGCGCGCCGCCGTCCTCGGTCACCGTGGCGTCGAACCGTTCGGCGATGGCGTCCACCAGGGCCGCGATCAGCGGTTCAGGCGCTGACGCTCCGGCGGTGACGCCCACCGTCTGAACCCCGTCGAACCAGGCCCAGTCCACCTGGGAGGCGTCATCGACCAGCCGGGCGTCGCGGGCGCCGGCGCGCATCGCCACCTCGACCAGCCGGGCCGAGTTGGACGAGTTCTTGGACCCGACCACCAGCACCAGTTCGCAGCCCTCGCCCAGCACCTTGACCGCGTCCTGGCGGTTGGTGGTGGCGTAGCAGATGTCTTCCTTGTGCGGGTCGGGCAGTTCGGGGAAGCGTCGCTTCAGCACCTTCAATATGCCCGCCGTATCGTCGACCGACAGGGTGGTCTGGGTCGCATAGGCCAGGGGCGCGTCGCCCGGCCGCTCGAACGATTCGGCGTCGGCCTCGGTCTCGATGAGGCTGATGGCGCCCGGCGGCAGCTGGCCCATGGTGCCGATCACCTCCGGGTGGCCTGCGTGGCCGATCAGGATGATGTGGCGGCCTGCGGCATGATGACGCTCGGCCTCGACATGAACCTTGGACACCAGGGGGCAGGTGGCGTCGAGGAACAGGAGCTGGCGCGCCTGGGCGTTGGCGGGCACCGACTTGGGCACGCCGTGGGCCGAAAAGACGACGGGCCGGTCATCCGGGCATTCGTCCAGTTCCTTGACGAACACAGCCCCCATCGACTTCAGCCGCTCGACCACATGGCGGTTATGGACGATCTCATGGCGCACATAGACGGGGGCGCCGAACTTCTCGATGGCGCGCTCGACGATCTGGATCGCCCGGTCCACCCCGGCGCAGAAGCCGCGCGGCGTCGCCAGCCTCACCGCGATGGAGCGACGTTCGGGCGAGGGGGAGGGGACGTGCATGTTCATGGCCGCCAACCTAGTCGTTCGCGCGTCATATCGCCATGCGGAGCGAGCGAATCCCCGCCCTCAGACAGCGACGCATCGCCACGGTCACGCTGTTTTGGACGAAAGATCATGCCGAACAAAGATTTAGCTTCGAGTCACGACGCCTTGACCAACCGGCCGCTCACGATTAGTTTCCGCGCCGAATTCAGACCCGCCCGAACAGCTTGTTCAGGCGCTGAGCGCACAGGTCCTGTCCCCCATGTCGGAATCGCGCGAAGAGGCGATCAAACGCCTCCAAGACAGCGCATCCGCATTGGAGGCGCGGACGACGGCGGAGAAATCCGCCGAGCTGACCGGCCATCAGGTGGCGGGGCAGGCCTACAAGATCATCGCCGAGCTTCTCGGCGGGGTTCTGATAGGTCTGGCGTTCGGATTTATCGCGGATTGGGTCTTTGGGACCCGCCCGTGGGGTTTGATCGGCGGGGTCCTGTTGGGCTTCGCCTTGTCGATTTACATGGCGCGTCGCACAGCAAACCGGCTGATGGCGCAGGCCAAGGCGTTAGGGACACCGGCTCCGGCCGATCCTTACGTCGAGGCCGACGAAGACGGGGAACGATAGGGCTTCATGGCCGATCCGATTCATCAGTTTCAGATTCAGAAGGTCATCGACCTTCCTGACGTGACCCTGCCTGTGCTGGGCGCTGTCGATCTGGCGATCACCAATTCGCACATCGCCATGACGGCCGCCTTCGTCGTGATCGTCGGTTTCCTGGCCGCCGTGACATCGAACGCCCAGGTCGTCCCGGGTCGTCTTCAGTCCGCCGGCGAGGGCCTGTTCGGCCTGATCGACAATCTGGCAGACTCGATCATCGGTCACGAAGGCCGCAAGTATTTCCCGTTCGTCTTCACCCTGTTCGTCCTGATCCTGGGCATGAACATCCTGGGTCTGTTCCTGACCTTCACGGCGACCTCGCAGCTTGCCATCACGGTCACCTTCGCCCTGATCACCTTCGGCCTGGTGCTGGTCGTCGGCTTCGCCAAGAACGGCCTGGGCTTCTTCAAGCTGTTCTGGCCCATGGGCGCGCCGCTGGCGCTGCGCCCGGTCGTCGGCCTGATCGAGTTCGTCTCCTTCCTGCTCCGTCCGGTCACCCTGGCGCTTCGTCTGTTCGGCAACATGCTGGGCGGCCACGTCGCGCTGAAGATCTTCGCCGGCTTCGTCGTTTCGCTGGGCCTGTTGGGTCTGGGCGGCGGCGTCGGCCTGCTGGCCTTCCCGGTTGCGGCCCTGTCGCTGGGCATGGTCGTGGCGCTGACCGCGCTGGAGTTTCTCGTGGCCTTCCTCCAGGCCTTCGTTTTCGCCGTTCTGGCCTGCATCTATCTGAATGATGTGGTCAACCTGGACCACGCCCACTAAGGGCCGGACCAGTCTCTTCACCCCAACCACCAACGACTTAATCTAGGAATACAATCATGGACGCTGAAGCCGCCAAGTACATCGGTGCCGGTCTCGCAACCCTGGGCATGATCGGTTCGGCCCTGGGCGTGGGCAACATCTTCGGCCAGTTCCTGGCCGGCGCCCTGCGCAACCCGTCGGCCGCCGCCGGCCAAGTCGGCAACCTGTTCGTCGGCGCCGCTCTGGCCGAAGCCCTGGGCATCCTGGCCTTCGTGCTCGGCATCCTGATGATCTTCGGCTGATATCAGCCGATACCGGCGCGCGGGGTTCGCCCGCGCGCCGTTTCATCTGATCCTGCAGCAGACGGTTCATGGCCAGCACCCACACCAACGACGCGCTTCCCGCTTCGGTCGAAGCGGACCTGCACGCCGAGACGGCGACCGCCGCCGAGCACGGCTCGGGCGGCCTGCCGCAATTCCAGTTTGAACACTGGGCGGGCCAGATCGGCTATCTGCTGATCCTGTTCGTCATCCTGTACGTCCTGGTCTCCAAGGTCTTCGCGCCTCGCCTTCGCAAGGTGATGGACGAACGGGCCGACACCATTTCCACCGCCGTCGCCACCGCGCGTCAGGTCCAGGCCGAGGCCGCCGAACAGGCCGCCCTGGCTCAGGCCGAGGTCGCCAAGGCTCGCGCCGACGCCCGCGCCATGGCCGCCGCCGCCAAGGCCCGCGTGACCGAAGACGCCAATGCCCGTCAGGCCGCTGAAGAAGCCGTGGTCAACGCCCGCATCGCCGAGGCCGAGACCGCCATCGGCAAGACGCGCGACGCCGCCATGGCGAATGTCGCCGTCATCGCCTCCGACGCCGCCGCCGCCATGGTCGAGCGCCTGACCGGCAAGGCCGCCACCTCGGCCGAACTGGCTACGGCCAAGGGAGCCGTCTGATGAACCTGATCTTCGAACACGGCATCTGGAGCTTCGCCAATGCGGAGATCTGGGTCGGCATCGGCCTGCTGATCTTCTTCGGCATCCTGATCGCCGCCGGCGTGCCCAAGATCGCCGCCGCCCAGCTGGACGCCAAGGGCGCCAAGATCCAGGCTGACCTGGACGAGGCCGCCCGTCTGCGCGCCGAGGCCGAGGCCCTGCTGGCCCAGATCCGCAAGGAGAAGGCCGAGGCCGAGGCTCAGGCCGCCGAGATGATGGCCCAGGCGGAAGCCGACGCCCGTCGTCTGGAGGTCGAGTCCAAGGCCAAGCTGGAAGAGACCCTGGCCCGTCGCCAGAAGATGGCCGAAACCCGCATCGCCCAGGCGGAGGCCCAAGCCTCCGCCGAGGTCAAGGCCGCCGCTGCCGACCTAGCCGCCAAGGCTGCGGAACAGATCCTGGCTGCCCGCCTCGCCGGTGGCGCCAAGGACCCGCTGCTCGACGCTGCCATCGCCCAGATCGGCGACCGCCTGAACTGAGCACGGCCGGCTCAGCTGAACGAAAAAAGGCCCCCGGCGTCGCTGGGGGCCTTTTTCTTATTTTCGGTTGCCCGCTTCAGTGGGCGGTGGCGCCGTCCATGAAGTGCGCCGCATGCCGCTTCTCGCGCGTCACCAGTCGGGCATAGACATTGCCCAGCACGATGCCGAACACCGCGTGGGTGATCAGCAGCCAGCCGAAGGTGCCGAAGCCGGCGGCTGCGGTGAAGGTTCGGTAGTCGCCGAACATCATGATGGCGCCCATCATCACCACCCAGGCCCCGACAGCGAAGACGATGCCCTTGGTTTCCGGAGTGTCCGTAGGCATGCGGGGACACAGCACCCCGAACAGCGGCCCCAGGATGAAGACGCCGCTGACGGCGTGGATCGCCCAGCCGACGGCCATGTTGCCGGGCATGCCGATCATGGTGGCGATCACCCCCTGAAAGGGGTCGAACCAGTTCAGGAACAGATTGGGTATTTCAAGCAAGGAAACGGCAATGGTGGCGGCGAGACCCGCAATCATGCCCTTTTGTACGCGTGACATCATGACCTTAGCGCCTCCCAACGCATTGGTGGTTCTCTGATAACGCCCCGGCAGAATACGCCTGTAGAGGGAGAAGGGCGTTCACGATGATGTGGTTAGCAGTTGCGACAACGCAACCGCGAGATAGCCTGTCAACTAGCGGAAAAGCTTCCGGAAATAGCGCCGCAGCTTCTTCCGTGCCCGGATCAGGCGACGACGGGGTCTCTTAAGCACGACCTTTTCGGCCCGCAGCGCCTGCTGCCAGAAGACCGGGGCGAACTCGGGCTTCTTCCGCATGAGTCGGCGGAAGGGATAGACCCACTTCGGCCGGGCGTACTGGGCGCGGATGAACTGGCGCTTGGCCCAGAAGGAGCTCTTGAGGATCAGCATCAGGCCGACGGCGATGACGGGAATCCCACCCGGGCCGGGCAGTGGGGCGATCAGGATCCCAAGCAGGACCACGAACAATCCGCCGGCCATCAGCGCCCAACGCTTCAAAGCGCGCAGCGTGCGGCTGCGCGAGCGGGAGGACGGAAGGCGGATCGCAGTTGCGAAGGTCAAGACGGCGCCAGACGGAGAGGAGGGAGGAGGCCCAGTGACAACGATCGCAACGACCGCCCGATCCCGGCTCGGGAAGGGAAAGAGCGACCGTGGCCAACCTGCCACAGCCCCGTTAAGACCGTGTGTCCATGGCCGATCCGTGTCTACGATGTGAAGCTTTGGTCATGATTGACCAAGGGCGCCCGGCTGTTGCCCTCCGGACACAATGGGCGCGCGGCCCTAACCGTAGCCACCCTCAAGTGGCTGAGCCTCAGCCCGCATCCCGCCATGCCTTCAGGCTGTCCATCGCGCGGATGCTCTGCAGCCGCTTCTTGGCCCGGCCGCGTTCCTTGGGGTGGATGCGTTTGCCCGTTTCGTCGACCTTGGGCGCCTCAAGCGGGGGCAGCAGGCCGTAGTTGATGTTCATCGGCTGGAACTTGGAGCCTTCCAGGTGTCCGCCGGTGATGTGTTCGACCAGGGCGCCCATGGCGGTCTCGGGCGGGGGCGCCGACAGGTCGCGGCCCAGCGCTTGCGCGGCGGCGAGGCGGCCGGTCAGCAGGCCCATGGCCGCGCTTTCGACATAGCCTTCGACCCCGGTCACCTGGCCGGCGAAGCGCAGGCGGGGCATGGCCTTGAGCCGCAACTGCTTGTCCAGCAACTGGGGACTGTTCAGATAGGTGTTGCGGTGCAGGCCGCCCAGGCGCGCGAACTGGGCGTTCTGGAGGCCGGGGATCATGCGGAAGGTCTCGGCCTGGACGCCGTGCTTCAGCTTGGTCTGGAAACCGACCATGTTGAACAGGGTGCCCAGGGCGTTGTCCTGGCGCAGCTGGACGATCGCGTAGGCCTTGACCAGCGGGTCGCGCGGATTGGTCAGGCCGACCGGCTTCATCGGGCCGTGGCGCAGGGTCTCGCGGCCGCGTTCGGCCATGACCTCGATCGGCAGGCAGCCGTCGAAATAGGGGACGTGCTCCCAGTCCTTGAACTCGGCCTTGGGGCCGTTCAGCAGGGCGTCGATGAAGGCCTCGTACTGGGGCTTGTCCATCGGGCAGTTGACGTAGGCGGCGGCGTCGCCGCCCGGGCCTTCCTTGTCATAGCGCGACTGACGCCAGGCGATGTCGAAATCGATGCTGTCGGCGTGGACGATGGGGGCGATGGCGTCGAAGAAGCTGAGGCTTTCCTCGCCCGTCGCCTTCAGGATGGCCTCGGCCAGGGCGGGCGAGGTCAGGGGGCCGGTGGCGACGATGACATTGTCCCAGTCCTCAGGCGGCAGGCCGCCGATCTCCTCGCGCACGATGGTGATCAGCGGGTGGGCCGCCAGCTTCGCCGTCACGGCGGCGGAGAAGGCGTCACGGTCCACGGCCAGGGCGCCGCCTGCCGGCACCTGATTGACGTCGCCACAGGCCATGATGATCGAGTCCAGCGCCCGCATCTCGGCGTGCAGCAGGCCGACGGCGTTGTATTCCCAATCGTCCGACCGGAAGGAGTTGGAGCAGACCAGTTCGGCCAGGCCGTCGGTCTGGTGAGCGTCGGTCTTTACGCCTGGGACGCCGCGCATCTCGTGCAGGATCACGGACACGCCGGCCTGGGCGATCTGCCAGGCGGCCTCCGAGCCGGCGAGGCCGCCGCCGATGACGTGAATAGGGGAAGGAGAGGGGGAAGCAGTCATCGCGGCCTTCTAGCGGTCGTCTGGCGTGATGTCATGATCCCCTGCTATGTCGGAGGGGGGATATGGGGGCGTAAGCGTGAGCAGTCATCGTCATCTGCGGCTGGGCCAAGCCCTGTCGGCGGCCTTCGCGGGGCTTCCGCGCGCCTGGCGCGGCGCCTGGGGCGCGATCCTGGTCGGGATTCTGGTGTGGAGTTCGGCCTGGCTGGCGCCGGGCGCAGCGCGTGTGATCTGGGCGCCCTTTGGGTTGATGGCGACACTGGCGCTGATCGGCGGCCTGACGCGGATCGCCATCAGCGATGACAGGCAGGCGGCGAAACGACTGGGGCTGGGTCCGGCGGGGCTTCAGTTTCGCCTACCCGAGTTTCGCCTGCTGGGGGCCGCCCTGTTGTGCGCGGTCTTCATGGCCATGATCCTGTCCGTCGTCGCCCTCTTGCTGCTGGCGGTGTTCGGCATGGCGGGTCTGGACGCCGAGGCGATCAACCAACGGAACTGGGCGGCGGTCGGGCCGGTTTGGAAGTTGGCGCTGCTGGCGCTCGTGACCCTGCTGGCCCTGTATGGCCTGCTGGTGATGGTCGTACGGCTGTCGCTGTTCGCGCCGGCGACCCTGGGGCGGGGACACATGGTGTCGCTGAACAGCATGGGTGTCGCCCAGGGCAGTTTCTGGCCGTTGCTGGGCGGACTGGTCGTCGTCGGCCTGCCCAAGGTCGGGCTGCTGGTTTTGGCGGGCGGGGGCATGTTGTCGGGGGGTGTCGGCTGGACCGTGTCGGCGGTGGCTCTGTGCGGTCTCGAGGCGCCGCTGACGATGGCGTTTCTGGGCGCGGCCTATCGGCAGCTGGAGTACTGGACGCCACAATCAACCGAGAGCTAGAGAAGGTCCGCGACGTCGGGGACGGTTTCGGTCTAAGCGATTGACCGTGGTGCAGTATCTTACCGCTCTTCCGACGCTTTTTGGGCTGGAGTTGAATATGAGCTTTTCCGCGACGGACGCGGCTTTTGAGGGATTTCGCGTCACCCGCGCCAATCCCCTGCCTATTCTCCTCTGGGCGCTCGTCTGGCTGGCGGGGTTGTTTATCGCCTCAATGGTCGCCGTACCGGTCGCGGCGCCTTATGCCGCTGAAATCCAGGCTGCCTCGGGCGATCCGACCGCTCTTTCCGCCGAGGCGACGCGCGCGGTCTACCTGATGATGGCGATCGCGGCGCCCTTCGTGATCGGGGTTCAGACCATTGTCTCGGCCGCAGTTTACCGAGCCGTGCTGGAGCCGGAGAAGAAGGCTTTCGGCTTCCTGCGCATGGGGCTGGATGAGGTTCGTCTGTTGATCGTGACGGTGGTCGTTACCGTCATCAGCTTCACAGTCAGCAGCGCCAGCGAGTTCCTGGTTCGATTTTCGAGCGAGGCTGTGGGGTTGCTTGGGGGATTCTTCTTCAATCTCCTGGGCCTGGCTCTATCGGTGTTTCTCAGCGTGCGGCTGTCGCTGATCGCCCCTTTGACGTTGAAGCGTCACAAGTTCAGCTTTGCTGAAGGCTGGCGCATGTCGGGGCGCGTCTTTTGGCCGCTGCTGGGGATCATGGTCCTGGCCTTCGTCATGGCGCTTTTCGTCGTGGTGCTGTTGTTCCTGATCGGTTGGCCTCTGGGCGCCGCTCTTGGAGGAGGGGGCGCGGCAGCCCTGGTCCCGAACCTGCTGCTGCTTCTGCTGATTCCGTTTGGCGCGATGCTGGTTTCGGTGCTGCTGTGGACGCCGTTCGCCGCCACTGTTCGCGACATCGCCTGACCGTCAGGCCGAGGCCTTCGCCCGCTTCTTCTTCGCCGGCTCCACCGACCCGCCCAAGGCCGCGACCCGCGCCTTGCGGCGGGTCTCGTGCCGGTCCAGCACTTCCTTGAGGTATTTGCCGGTCCAACTGGCGCTGTTGTCGGCCACCTGTTCGGGCGTGCCGACCGCGACGATCTCGCCGCCGCCGTCGCCGCCTTCGGGGCCGAAGTCGAGCAGATAGTCGGCGACCTTGATGACATCCAGATTGTGCTCGATCACCACGATGGTGTTGCCGGCCTCGACCAGTTCCTGAAGCACCTCCAGCAGTTTGCGGGTGTCTTCGAAATGCAGGCCGGTGGTCGGCTCGTCGAGGATGTACAGGGTGCGGCCGGTGGCGCGTTTCGACAGTTCTTTGGACAGCTTGACCCGCTGGGCCTCGCCGCCGGACAGGGTGGTCGCCGGCTGGCCCACCTTGACGTAGCCCAGGCCCACCCGTTCCAGCGTCAGCATCTTGTCGCGGATCGGCGGCACGGCCTTGAAGAAGGTCGCCGCCTCCTCGACTGTCATGTCCAGCACGTCCGAGATGGACTTGCCCTTGAAGACGATCTCCAGCGTCTCGCGGTTATAGCGTTTGCCCTTGCAGACGTCGCAGGTGACATAGACGTCGGGCAGGAAGTGCATCTCGATCTTGATGACGCCGTCGCCCTGGCAGGCCTCGCAGCGGCCGCCCTTGACGTTGAAGCTGAACCGGCCGGGTCCGTAGCCGCGGGCCTTGGATTCCGGCAGGCCGGCGTACCAGTCGCGGATGGGGCCGAAGGCGCCGGTGTAGGTCGCCGGGTTCGAGCGCGGGGTGCGGCCGATCGGCGACTGGTCGATGTCGATCACCTTGTCGAAATGCTCCAGCCCCTCGATCCGGTCGAAGGGGGCGGGGGCTTCGGACGCATTGTTCAGGCGACGCGCGGCGGCCTTGTACAGGGTCTCAATGGTGAAGGTGGACTTGCCGCCGCCGGATACGCCGGTGATGCAGGTAAAGACGCCGACGGGAATTTCCCCGGTCACGCTCTTGAGGTTGTTGCCGCTGGCGCCGCTGATCTTCAGCATCCGTTTGCGGTCGATGGGACGGCGACCATCGACAGGAATCTCGATCTCGCGTTCGCCGGTCAGGTATTTGCCGGTGAGGGAGTTCGGATTGGCCATGACCTCGGCGGGCGTGCCCTCGGCGCAGACCGTGCCGCCGTGGACGCCGGCGGCCGGGCCCATGTCGATGACATAGTCGGCCGTCAGAATGGCTTCCTCGTCATGCTCGACGACGAGCACCGAGTTGCCCAGGTCGCGCAGCCCCTTCAGGCTTTCCAGCAGGCGGGTGTTGTCGCGCTGGTGCAGGCCGATGGAGGGTTCGTCCAGCACATAGAGGACGCCGGTCAGGCCTGAGCCGATCTGCGACGCCAGACGGATGCGCTGGCTCTCACCGCCCGACAGGGTGCCGGAGGATCGCGACAGCGACAGATAGTCGAGGCCGACGTTATTCAGGAAGCGCAGCCGGTCGCCGATCTCCTTCAGGATGCGGCGGCCGATCTCCATTTGCTTTTCGCTGAGCGCTTCGGGCAGGGCCAGAACCCAGTCGTAGGCCTTCTTGATCGAGAGCGTGGAGACATCGGCGATGTCCTGGCCGCCGACCTTGACCGCCAGGGCCTCGGGCTTCAACCGCTTGCCGTGGCAGGCGTCGCAGGGCGTCTCGGACTGATAGCGCGCCAGTTCCTCACGCACCCAGGCGCTGTCGGTCTCGCGCCAGCGACGCTCCAGGTTCGGCAGCACGCCCTCGAACGGCTTGGAGACCTCATATTTGCGGGCGTTGTCGTCGTAGGTGAATTTGATCTTCTCGGCGCCGGTTCCATACAGGATGGCCTTGTGCGCCTGGGCCGGCAGCTCGCGCCAGGCCACGTCCATCGAGAAGCCGTAGTGGCGGCTGAGCGACTGCAGCGTCTGGGTGTAGAGGGGCGAGGGGCCGCGCGCCCAGGGGGAGACGGCGCCCTTGTGCAGGCTCTTGTCGCGGTCCGGGATCACCAGATCGGCGTCGAAGGCCAGCTTGACTCCCAGGCCGTCGCAGACCGGGCAGGCGCCGAAGGGATTGTTGAACGAGAACAGCCGCGGCTCGATTTCGCTGATCGTGAAGCCGGACACCGGGCAGGCGAACCGTTCGGAGAACAGCAGGCTGCGCGGCGCGGTCTCGCCCTCGGCCGTGCTGGCCCATTCGGCGTTGGCGATGCCGTCGGCCAGACCGAGCGCGGTCTGCAGGCTGTCGGCGTAGCGGGCTTCCTGGTCAGGCTTGGTGACGATCCGGTCTACGACGATGTCGATGTCGTGTTTGAACTTCTTGTCCAGCGTCGGGGCTTCGTCGATCGGATAGAATTGCCCGTCGATCTTCAGCCGCTGGAAGCCTTGGCGCTGCCACTCGGCGATTTCCTTCTTGTACTCGCCCTTGCGGCCCCGAGCGACGGGGGCCAGCAGCAGGATGCGCTCGCCGTCGGGCAGGGCGACCAGCTTGTCGACCATCTGGCTGATGGTCTGGCTCTCGATCGGCAGGCCGGTGGCCGGCGAATAGGGCACGCCGACCCGCGCCCACAGCAGGCGCATATAGTCGTGGATCTCGGTCACCGTGCCGACGGTGGAACGCGGGTTCTTGGAGGTGGTCTTCTGTTCGATGGAGATGGCCGGGGACAGGCCCTCGATCAGGTCCACGTCCGGCTTGCCCATCAGCTCCAGGAACTGGCGCGCATAGGCCGACAGGCTCTCGACATAGCGGCGCTGCCCCTCGGCGTAGATGGTGTCGAACGCCAGGGACGACTTGCCCGAGCCCGACAGGCCGGTCATCACCACCAGCTGTTCGCGGGGGATGTCGAGGTCCACGCCCTTGAGATTATGCTCGCGAGCGCCGCGAACGCGGATGAAGTTGTGCTTTTCGGTCATGGATTCCGGGAACGCGGGTAGGGCCGGTCGGGTCCGGCGCGACATCTCTATATGGGGATGAATTGCGCGATTGAAGCAAGAACAATGTGCGAACATTGCGGCGACTGGCGGGCTGAGGTACCATCCGGGCATGGCCGATGGTTTCGACATTCATCTAAACGAAGATCAGGCGCGCTGGCTGAAGGCGGCTGCCGAGGCGGCCGGCTTGGACCCGACAGCCTATGCGATCCGGACGCTCGAAGGCGTAATCGGCGGCATCAGCATCGCAGGCGTGAGCGAATATCCGGCCTCGTGGGTTACGGAAGATGCGGAACGCTGGGCGGAGTATGAGCGGACCGGTGAGACCATCCCGCTTGAAGAGGCTCTGGCCGCGTTCGACGCCGCTCTGGACGAGAAACTACGCGCGAAGGCGAGATGAGGTTCACTGTCGTGGTGCTCCCGTCTGCGCAACGGGATCTGCTGCGACTGACATCTTTCCTGGCTGAGGCCGCGCCGTCGGCCGTCGCGCGTATGCGCTCCGTGCTCAAGGAGGCGCTGCGTTCGCTTGCTGATATGCCGAACCGGGGTCAGAAGCTCGACGACCGCGCCCGTAGGCTCAAAGCCCCGTTTGGCGACGGAGCCTATGTGATCCTCTATCGGGTGGAGCGGCGACGCGTTGTGGTTTCCCACGTCTTCCACTCAAGGGAGGATTGGCGTTCGCCAGGTGATTAGGCCGGCCTGACCTACTCCGGCGTCCACGCCTGCGTCGGCCGTACGAACCGCTCGCCCTTGGCCAGCATCACTCCATTGGCGGTCGCGACGCCCAGTTCCAGGCTTTCGGCGATGCGGCGGGCGCGTTCGATGAAGTGGTTGGCGGCCACGGGCGGGCACAGGTCGCGGGCCGTCTCGACGAAAACCTCCAACCAGCGATCGAAATGGCGGGCGTCGATGGGCAGGGGCAGGTGCTTCGGCATAGGTCGCCCCTGATAGACCCCAGTCGACAGGGCGACGGACGACCAGAACAGTTTCATCTGCGCCAGGTGGGGCGCCCAGTCGGTGATACGGTCAGCGAAGATCGGGCCGATCAGGCGGTCGTCACGGACGCGGGCGTAGAAGCCCTCGACCAGGGCGTCGATCATCGCCTCGTCTATACCGGTCTCGTCGCGCAAGCGCTGAACAGCGGCGTCGCGACGGGCGGCGGCGCCGGCGGGGTCTTCGATGCGGAAACGGCTTTCCATAGGGCGGGGAATAGCCGGGCGTTGAAGCTCGCGCCACTGGACGATCCGCCCAACCTCACGCGGCCGTGTTCGACGCCAGACTTGCGCATTGCAGGATTACGACCCATCCTCCTTGTTCTGACGCGTTTTGCAGAAGGTTTGACGATCATGATCATCGCATTGGCCACCGGTTCCGCCCTGTCCGCCATGCTGCTCGTGATCCTCCATGCCAACCAGCCCAAGCCGAAGCGCGTCCCCGTGCGCGCTCGCGACCCTCGACAAGGTCGCCGCTAGAACGCCAGTCGGCGTTACGCTTTTCGACAATCTGAGCCTGACGTTCGGGTCTGAGCGCACCGGCGTCGTCGGTCGCAACGGGACGGGCAAAAGCACCTTGCTGCGCTTGATCTCAGGCGACCTTTCGCCGGCCGAGGGCGTGGTGACGCGTCTTGGAACGATCGGCATGCTGGATCAGCGCCATGATCCTGAGCCGGGCGAGACGGTCGCCGATACGCTGGGCGTCGCCTCGGCCTTGGCGATAGTTGATCGCGTGCTGGCGGGGAGCGGCGAGGCCGACGATCTGGCGGACGCCGACTGGAGCCTGGAACTGCGGATCGCCGAGGCCCTGGCCGAGGTCGGACTGGCGGGCTTGGCGATGGACCGGGCGACGCCGAGCCTGAGCGGCGGCGAACAGACGCGACTGCGGCTCGCGGGCTTGCTGCTGGCGAGACCGGACCTGATCCTGCTGGACGAACCCACCAATCATCTGGATGTCGAGGCGCGGCGAGTGGTCGCCGACATGCTGGCCCGTTGGGACAGCGGGGCGGTGGTGGTGAGCCATGACCGCGATCTGCTGCGGCGCATGGACCGGATCGTCGAGGTCTCCAGCCTGGGCGTCGCCGTCCACGGCGGGAACCACGATCTCTACGCCGAGCGCAAGGCGACCGAGCGGGCGGCGGCGGAACGCGATCTGGCCGGCGCCGAACGGACGGCCGCTCGCGTGGGGGCGGACGCCCAGCGCCGTACGGAGATGAAGGCGCGGCGCGACGCAGCCGGGCGGCGCAAGGGCGCCAAGGGCGACATGCCGAAGATCCTGATCGGCGCGAGGGCGGAGCGGGCCGAGAACAGCGGCGCCGGCGACCGGCTGCTGGCGGCGCGGCAAGCCGCAGAGGCGGAGGCGGCCCTGGCCACGGCGCGCGAGCGGGTGGAGCACACCCGCGCCCTGTCGATTCCCATGCCATCGAGTGGCCTGGCGTCAGGCCGGACCTTGCTGGTCCTCGACGATGCGACCTGGGAGACGCCGCAGGGGCGCACTGTGGTGGGGCCGGTCAGCCTGCGGCTGACGGGGCCTGAACGGGTCGCGATCACAGGACCGAACGGGGCCGGCAAGACAACCCTGCTGCGACTGATCCATGGGGCGCTGGAACCGACGACCGGGCGAGTGGAGCGGCCGTGTCGGGCGGTGCTGCTGGATCAGGAGGCTACGATCCTGAAACCGGATGAAACCCTGGTCGAGGCCTGGCGACGGCTCAATCCTGAGGGCTCGGTCAACGACGCTCAGGCGGCGCTGGCGCGGTTCCTGTTCCGGAACGTGGCGGCGCACCGAGAAGTCGGCGAGTTGTCGGGCGGCGAGCGGCTGCGGGCGGCCCTGGCCTGTGTCATGACCGGGGCGGCGGCGCCGCAGCTGCTGATTCTGGACGAGCCGACCAATCATCTCGATCTCGACTCGGTGGCCGCCGTGGAAGGCGCGCTGCGAGCCTATGACGGCGCCCTGATCGTAGTCAGTCATGACGCCGACTTTCTGGACGCCATAGGCATAGAACGGACGATCGTCCTCTAGCCGATTCCGCCCGTCTGGCGCAGTCCCTCCCACAGGGCGATGCCTGCGGTGACCGACAGGTTCAGCGAACGCGCATCAGGACGCAGGGGAATCACCACGCGGGCGTCGACGGCGGCGTGGACATAGTCGGGCGCGCCGGAGGTTTCCTTGCCGAACAGAAGCGTGTCGTCGGGTTGAAAGACGAAATCGGGAAGGGGGGTGGCGCCGCGGGTGGTGAACAGAATCAGCCGGCCAGCGGGGCGGTCGCGCTGAAACCCATCCCAGTCGGAATGGCGGCGCATATGAGACAGAGGGCCGTAATCCAGGGCCGCCCGCTTCATGGCGCGGTCGTCGAAACGGAAGCCTGTAGGCTCCACGACGTGCAGCTCAACCCCAAAACAGGCCGATAGCCGGATGCAGGCGCCGACGTTCTGAGGAATGTCAGGTTGAAAAAGGGCGAGACGCATTCTAATCCCTAGATATACGCGACCTGGGGGTTTGTCGCGGTCTGTCTGCGAACGTTTCGCAAGAAACGTCAGCGACTTGCGGTCATAGGCCGCAAATACAGGCCGAGGGGAATACTGGGTCTCGCTTTTAGGGTTCGTGCCGCAAAAGAGGAGCGCCAATAGAGGCGGTCCCGGCGGTCTTCGAGAGGTGAAACGTGGCCGAAACGGGTGTGATTCCGGAAGGCGAGGGCGATCCGAATCGCCGCGACTTCATCCATATCGCAGCGGGCGCCGCTGCGGTCGGCGCCGGGGCGATGATCGCCTGGCCGCTGATCAACCAGATGAACCCCGCCGCCGACACCCTGGCCCTGGCTTCGATCGAGTTCGACCTGACCAAGGTTCAGGAAGGCCAGCAGGTCGTGATCAAATGGCAGGGCAAGCCGGTGTTCGTGCGTTATCGCACGCCGGCCGAACTGCAGAAGGTCGTGACCGAGGGCGCCGTGGGCAGCCCGCCGCAGACCGACGCGGAACGCACCAAGTCCGGTCATGAACAGTATCTGGTCGTGGTCGGCTCCTGCACGCACCTGGGCTGCGTGCCCACCTTCAACGCCGGCGACTACGGCGGCTGGTTCTGCCCCTGCCACGGCTCGCACTATGATGCGTCCGGGCGGATCAGAAAGGGGCCGGCGCCTCTGAACCTGATCGTGCCGGACTACGAATATACGTCCGACACCCGCGTAAGAATCGGTTGAGGGCGAAGGGGAGGACATGAGCGAACACGAATCCACCTACGTCCCGAAAACGGGCGTCGAGAAGTGGCTGGACACCCGGCTGCCGATCATCCGCTTCGGCGCAGACTATATGTCGCTGCCGACACCCAGAAACCTGAACTACTGGTGGACCTTCGGCGGCATCCTGGCCCTGTGCCTGATGACGCAGATCGTCACCGGCATTGTTCTGGCCATGCACTATACGCCGCACGTCGACATGGCCTTCGCCTCGGTCGAGCGGATCATGCGCGACGTCAACGGCGGCTGGCTGATCCGCTATGTCCACGCCAACGGCGCCTCGATGTTCTTCATCGCCGTCTATCTGCACATGCTGCGCGGGCTGTACTACGGCTCGTACAAGGCGCCGCGCGAGATGATCTGGATCATCGGCTGCGTCATCTTCTTCCTGATGATCGCCACCGCCTTCCTGGGTTACGTCCTGCCCTGGGGCCAGATGTCCTTCTGGGGCGCCGAGGTGATCACCAATCTGATCGGGGCCATCCCGGTGATCGGCGAGCCGATCCTGATCTGGCTGCGCGGCGGACCGGCGATCGACAATGCGACGCTGAACCGCTTCTTCTCGCTGCACTATCTGCTTCCCTTCGCCATATTGGGCTGCGTCGTTCTGCACCTGTGGGCGCTGCACTCGGCGGGTCAGAACAATCCGGTCGGCATCCTGATCCCTGCGGATCGCTCGAAGAAGGACATGCTGCCCTTCCACCCCTATTTCACGCTGAAGGACGGGTTCGCGATCATCCTGTTCCTGCTGCTGTTCGCGATTTTCGTCTTCTATCAGCCGAACGCCCTGGGCCACGCCGACAACTACATCCCGGCCAACCCGCTGCAGACGCCGGCGCACATCGTGCCCGAGTGGTACATGCTGCCCTTCTACGCCATCCTGCGAGCCATCCCGGACAAGTTCGGCGGCGTGGTGGCCATGTTCAGCGCCATCGGCGTGCTGTTCGTCCTGCCCTGGCTGGATACGTCCAAGGTTCGGTCGATGCGCTATCGCCCGACCATGCGGACCTTCTTCTTCATCTTCCTGGTGGTGGGCGTGGGTCTGGGCTGGTGCGGTGGTCAGCTGCCGGATGCGCCGGTTATTCCGGGCCTCGGCGGGTTCGTTCTGCTGGACGGTAACATCAACTCGTACCTGTGGCTGACGCGGCTGTTCACGGCCTACTACTTCTTGTTCTTCCTCGTGATCATGCCGTTCGTCGGTCTGAAGGAGACGCCCCTGCCGATCCCGGCGACCATTTCCGAGCCGGTCCTGACCGGCGCGGACGCGATGCCGGCGCTCGCTCCGGCCTCGCCTGAGAAGAAGGGGTGAGGGCCATGATGATCGGAAAAATCAAAGTTTCGGTGTCCAGAATCATCGCGTCGACCGCCGTGGCCGTCGGTCTTCTGGCGGCGGCTCCGGCCCTGGCGGCTGGCGGAGCGGCTCATCCGCGCTCGGGCGGGTTCAGTTTCGAAGGGCCGTTCGGGGTCTATGACCAGGGCCAGCTGCAGCGCGGCTACAAGGTCTACCAGGAAGTCTGCGCCGCCTGTCACGGCATGAACCTGATGCACTATCGCAATCTGGGCGACCGCCACGGGCCGTTCTGGAATCCCAAATATCCGAACCCGAACGACAATCCGGTGGTGAAGGCTCTTGCCGCTGAGGTTCAGGTGCCGGATATCGACAGCGAGACCGGCGAGCCGATCCAGCGCGACGCCACGCCCGCCGACAAGTTCCGCAGCCCCTATCCGAACGCCACGGCGGCGGCGGCGGGCAACGGCGGTGCGGCGCCGCCCGACCTGTCGGTCATGGCCAAGGCGCGCCACGACGGGGCCAACTACATCTACTCGCTGCTGTCGGGGTATCGCGCCGCGCCGGCGGGTCTGCAGATCCGCGAGGGGCAGCACTACAACCCCTATATGGCCGGCGATCTGACGCCCTTCTGGACGGGCGATCCCCACCATGTGCCGGAGGGCGGCTTCATCGCCATGCCGCCGCCGCTGCAGAACGGCCAGGTGACCTATGACGACGGCTCGCCCCAAACGGTGGATCAGTATTCCAAGGACGTTGCGGCCTTCATCGCCTGGACGTCGGAACCCAAGATGGTCGAGCGCAAACAGGCCGGGTTCGGGGTCATCCTGTTCCTGCTGATCTTTGCGGGCCTCACCTACGCCAGCTATCGCCGCGTCTGGAAGGGCGTCGCCCACTAGGCGTCGCTCACACGACCTGCTCATCAGCCCGCCGAAGTCCGCTTCGGCGGGCTTTTGTTTGCGACAAAAGGCGCGTGACATGGAATCGACACGGTGGGTTTCGCCCCCTAGGGTCGGCGACTTCATTTCCGGCTGTGGGGCCAAGTGTTCATGCGTATCGTCTCGTCTTTCGCCGCCGTGCTGTTGGCCGGCGTCACCCTGTCCGCCTGCGCCACCGCCGGATCGGATCAAGCCGCCGTTTCCTTCGACGCCGCGCGGATTTCAGAGGATATCCGCGTCCTGTCGAGCGACGCGTTCGAGGGGCGCGGCATCGCCACCCCGGCCGAGGACAAGGTCGAGCGTTATCTGAGCGAGGGCTACGCCGCCGCCGGGTTCGAGCCGGGCGGGCCGAACGGCCAGTGGACCCAGGACGTGGTTCTGAACCGCTTCGTGCAATCCAATGTCCGCGTCTCGCTGAAGCTGGGGGATTGGAGCCTGCCGATGACCCAGGGGCGGGAAGTGGCCATTTCCACGCGTCGCCCCGCCCAGCATGTCAGCCTGAAGGACGCGCCCCTGGTCTTCGTCGGCTACGGCATTACGGCGCCCGAGCGGAACTGGAACGACTTCAAGGGCCAGGACCTGCGCGGCAAGATCCTGGTCGTCCTGGTCAATGACGCCGACTTCGAGGAGCCGGCGCTGAACACCTTCGGCGGCAAGGCCATGACCTATTACGGCCGCTGGACCTACAAGTACGAGGAGGCGGCTAAACACGGCGCTGCGGGCGTTCTGATCGTCCATGAGACGGCGCCGGCCTCTTACGGCTGGGCGACCGTCGCCAACTCCTGGGGCGTGCCGCAGTTCGACATCCTGAGGCCCAATGCGGCGGCCGAGCGGGTGCCGATGGAGGGCTGGATCCAGCGCGATGTGGCGGTGGACCTGTTCCGCCGCGCGGGGCTGGATTTTGAAGCGCTGAAGGTCCAGGCGCGCAGCCGTGACTTCCAGCCCGTGGCCCTGCCTGGCGCCGGTTTCTCGACCGAGTTCGACGTTGCGACCAACCAGGTCACCAGCCACAATGTCATCGCCCGCCTGCCGGGCACGACGCATCCGGACGAGACGGTGCTGTACACCGCACACTGGGACCACATCGGCATGGGCGAGCCGGACGCGACGGGCGACCGGATCTTCAACGGCGCGGTCGACAACGCCTCGGGCACCGCCGGCCTGCTGGAACTGGCGCGGATGTATGGACGCGCCCCACGCACCGAACGGTCGGTGGTTATGATCAGCTTCACCGCCGAGGAAAGCGGTCTGCTGGGTTCGGAATACTATGCCGTCAATCCGGTCTATCCGCTGGCCAAGACGGTGGGCGGGTTCAACATGGATTCGATGAACGTCTACGGCCGCGTCGCCGAGCTGGGCGTGACGGGCTACGGCCAGTCCGACTTCGACGAGCGTCTGGCGGCGGCGATCCAGCCCCAGGGCCGCACCCTGGCGCCGGACTATGAAAACGCGGCCGGCACCTATTACCGCTCGGACCACTTCCCCCTGGCCAAGCGCGGGGTGCCGATGGCCTATGCCGGCAGCCGGGGCGACTTCCGCGACGAGCCGATCGCCCAGCGTCAGGCCGACCGCGCCGAATATGGCGCCAAACGCTACCACCAGGCGGCGGACGAGTGGTCGCCGAACTGGGACTATCGCGGCATGATCGAAGACCTTACGGTCTTCTATGACGTGGGCCGCGCCCTGGCCAATGGTCGCGATTGGCCGGAGTGGAAGACGGGCTCCGAGTTCGCGCCCGTGCGCGCCACGACGGCGGCCCAGCGCCGCTAAGGCTCTATCAAGGGCCGGGAGCCGCTCCCGGCCCTCTCCTTTTTATATCCCTTTCGAGCAGTGTTCATGTTTTTTCGGCCTGGACTGATCGCGCTGGCGCCGCTGCTACTTGCGATAGTGGCGGCCGCCCCGGCCGGTGCGGCGCCGGTCTCGGCCGACGCCTTTGCAACGGCGTCGTCCGCCAGGCCTCAGTTCAGCGCCGATCGGCTATCGGATCACATCAAATACCTGGCTTCCGATGAGTTGGAGGGGCGGTTCCCCGGCTTGGTCGGCGAACGTCTGACCCTGGACTATCTCCAGGGTCAGTATGAAGCCATGGGGCTGGAGCCGGGCGGCCGGAATGGGAGCTGGCTGCAGCCGGTCGAACTGGTGCGTTTCACGCCTGAGCGTGCGCCGACGGCGAGTTGGACAGGGGCGGACGGCGTTCTTCATGACCTGGTCTCGGGGACGGACATCACCCTGCGCGCCGGTCCTGCCGATCCTGCGCTGAAACTCGAAGACCTGGCTGTGGTCTTCGCCGGATACGGCGTGGTCGCACCGGAGCGGGGATGGGACGATTACGGCGCCTCCGACCTGACCGGCAAGGTGGCGGTCATCCTGCGCGGTCAGCCCGAACCCTTGGGCGTCGATCCGAATTTCTACGGATCGACTGAGCACAAGATGCAGGAGGCGTTGAAGCGCGGGGCCGTGGGCGTCATCACCCTGCAGGAAGAGAACAGCCGCTGGCGTCGCGCCGTCGGTGGCGCGACCCGGCCGCAGATGACCGTCAAGGGCGCCGCGGACGCGCGGTTCACCGGCTCCATCACTATGGCGACGGGGAGCCTGATCGGCGGCGCAGCACTGACGGAGGCGGTCGTACGGGCCAAGACCGCCGGTCTCGGCGGCGCCGTCGCTCTGGAAGGCAGCCTGTCGCTGGGTGTTGCCGAAACGACGGAGGTCATCCACTCGAACAATCTGCTGGCGAAAATTCCAGGCGCCACCCGCCCCGACGAATATGTGGTCTATTCCGCCCACTGGGACCACGTCGGCAAGGCCAAGGAGCCGAACGCCGAGGGCGACGACATCTTCAACGGCGCTTGGGACAATGCGTCGGGCACGGCGGGCCTGATCGAGATGGCGCGGGCCTTCAAGGCGGGGCCGGCACCGGAGCGGACCGTGGTCTTCCTGCACGTCACGGCCGAGGAGCAGGGGCTCTTGGGTTCCGAGGCCTATGCCGCCGACCCGATCTATCCGCTGGCGAAGACGGCGGCGGATATCAACATCGACATGCTGCCCTTCACGCCCGCGACCCGGGACGTGGCGGTGTTCGGCGTCGGCAAGTCGGAGCTGGAGGATATTCTGGCGCGGTTCGCGGCGGTTCAGGGGCGCACCGTGACCGGCGACGGCTATCCCAAGGAAGGCTTCTACTACCGCTCCGACCACTTCAACTTCGCGGCGGGCGGGGTGCCTGCCCTGATGCCGTGGAGCGGTCGCGATTTCGTCGAAGGCGGCATGGAGGCGGGCACGCCCTACTATGAGGCCCAGATGGCGAGCTATTATCACAAGCTGACGGACGAGTGGCGCGCCGACTACGACTTCACAGCGGCGGTGCAGAACCTGGACCTGCTGTACCGGCTTGGGCTGACGGTGGCGGATAGCGAAACCTGGCCCGCATGGAAGCCGACGGCGGAGTTCAACGCCATTCGCGACGCGACCGCGGATCAGCGGCGTCCATGAGGCGCGCCGGACGACAAGGCGGATTGAACCTTGGCCGTCGTCCCAGCGTTGTCGGCGGATGAATTTAGCCGCGCCTTCCGCCTTTACCGTCATTGCCTTGGTCCTGAGCGCCTGTGGCGAGCATCAGGTTAATCCGCCGGACCAACCGGCCGCCCCGCTGAGGACGCCTGAGGCCATGATGGCGGTTGAACCGCCGGGGCCCTCGTCGCTGGCGTCTCGGGGGCCGCGCAGCTTCGTAGGAGTATGGGCGGCCAATCCCGCCTGGTGCGCCCGGTCCGCCGGCGAGCGTCGGCCGATCACCGTCACGCCGATGCGGTTCGAGGGCTATGAGAACAGTTGCGATATCGCCCGCATTGATGAGACGCCTAACGGTTATGTCGCGACCCTGACCTGTGCGGCGGAGGGGCGAACGGCGACAGAACGGGTTCACATGGCGGCCAGCGGCGACGTCATGAACCTGACCTGGATCGACCGTGATATGACGACAGTCAAGCTGGCGCGGTGCCCAGGGTCGCCGCGGGCGCCGGATCCGACTAATCCGCTTGGGAAGATGCTCAAGACGGAACAGTAAAATGGCGCCCGCGCCCTCAGGATGGCGCAGGGGCCCGCTGCTCGACGAAGTCTAAAGCTGGGCGGCCGCTGGACGCACTCCTAGTCCATCGTGCGAAAGACTGAAGTTTAGATGCCGAATTTCATTCTCGGAATGCATCTCAAAAACGGCAGCTCGACTCTACGTAGAGAATCGTATTCATCTAAGTATATTAGACTAAGTGATAGTCCATAGAATGGTTAGATTGAATGATTGCAATGGCGAATTTATATAGATGTTAACCTGTGTGGGCGCGTCCTCAGGAAAAATAAGCCTGGAGGACGCCCGTGATAGTGAAAAAAGTATTCATCTCGATCGGATCGGTGATGGTTGCTTCCGCCTTTGCCTCAGCTCAAGCGGAGGAGCGGAGCGGCGTCTCTGGTGAAGCCATTGTCACCCAGCATCAGAACATGACCGCGAGACCTCCGGCCTCGGCGACCGCTCAAGCGATCTTCTCTACAGGCGTGGCCCGGGGACGTGATCCGCTGGACAGCGCCACGTCCACCAGCGCCCTGAGGCAGGATGCGATCCAGGTCCTCGGAGCTCGCTCGCTGGGCGACATCCTGCGCAACATTCCTGGGATCCGGACCGAGTCGTCGACCGGCGACGGCAGTTCCGCCTATACGATCCGTGGGCTTCCGCTCGCGTCCGGCGGCTCCAAATACATGCAGATCCAGGAGGACGGCCTACCCGTCCTCGAGTTCGGCGACTTCTTCAACGGCGCGACGGACATCTTCATCCGCGCCGACTTCAACCTGGCGGCGGTGGAAGCGATCCGGGGCGGTTCGGCGTCGACCTTCGCCTCGAACTCGCCGGGCGGGGTCATCAACTTGATCTCCAACACGGGCGAGGTCGAAGGCGGCGCCGTCCAGGTGACCACCGGGCTGGACTACGACAGCAACCGGGTGGACTTCCGCTACGGCGGCCCTATCACCGACACCCTGCGTTTTCATATGGGCGGCTTCTATCGCTCGGGCGAGGGTCAGCGCGACGCCGGTTTCCGGGCCTATGAGGGGGGGCAGTTCAAGTTCAACCTCACTAAGACCTTCGCCAACGGCTATGTCCGCCTGTCCGGAAAATACCTGGACGATCGGTCGCCTCATTATCTGCCTGGCCCGGTTCGGATCACCGGTACGAATGACAACCCGGTCTTCGGCAGTTTCCAGGGCTATGACGTTCGGCGCGATTTCATCATGTCGGGCCATCTCGGCGATGTGATCACCCTGGACTCCGACAACAATCCCGCCGTTCTTCGACGCAGCCAGGGGCAGGACGCCCATGTGCGGTCCATCGGGGTGGAGTCCCGTTTCGACGTCCGTGACTGGACCATCATCCATCGCGCCCGCTATTCGGAAATTGCCGGCGGGACGACCCGAAACCTGGTCTCGGCCATCTATTCCGGCAGCGCCCTGCCGGCCTCCCTGGGGGGCGGGGCGGGGAGCTTCACCTATGCGACCGGTCCCAACAAGGGGCAGGTGATCACCGACATCGGATCCATCAACGGAAACGGCCTGGTCGTCGCCTCGGCCCTGAACCGAATCGACTCCAGCGATCTGGGCAATTTCATCAGCGATCTGCGCGCCACCCGGGTCTTCGACGTGCATAGTGGTGAGCTGACCCTGACCGGTGGCGTCTACAACTCGACCCAGAGCTATAGAAGCGACTGGCTCTACTCGAACCACCTCCAGGACATCGCCGGCGGCGGTCAGTCGGCCCTGATCAACTATACGACCCCTGGCGGCGTGCTTCAGTCCCAGGACGGCTATCGTGGCTTTAACCGCTCAGGCCCCACCGCCTTCTTCCGGCGCAGATACGACGTCGATTACGACATCGTCGCCCCCTATGGCTCGGTCAACTACCGGCTTGGACGGGTCGCGGTTGGTGCCAGTGTTCGATACGACAGCGGACAGGTCGGCGGCCAGCTGTACGGGGCTGATCTGGGCGGCGGTCGTGTCGGCATCCAGTCGTTCGACTTCAACGGCGACGGCGTGATCTCGATCGCGGAATCCCGCACCGCCTTCACGCCGCTCGATCGTCCTGCGCCGGTCGATTACGACTACAGCTATGTCAGCTATTCCAGCGGCATAAACTTCCGCGTGTCCGAGCCTTTCGCCCTGTTCGCCCGTTACAGCCGGGGCGCGCGGGCGGGGGCGGACAAGGTGCTGTTCTCGAGTAAGGTCAGCACGATCGACGGGAGCATGCCCGATCCGGACGACGGCTATGACATCGTCGAACAGCTGGAGGGCGGATTCAAATACCGCACGCCTCAGCTGACGGTGAACGTCACCGGCTTCCAGGCCGATACAGAGGACACCAATGTTCAGGCCGGCGCGATTACGACGGACCGGGAATACACCGCCTATGGGGTGGAAGCCGAGGCCGCTTATCGCCGCGGCGGCTTCAGCCTGACGGGCGGGGTCACCTGGACCCAGGCCGAGATCGTCAGCGACAAGCTGAACGCCGCTGTGGCCGGCATGGTCCCGCGGCGTCAGCCCGATTACATCTTCCAGGCCAGCCCCCAGTATGAAACCCGCAGGTTCACGGTCGGGGCCAATGTCATCGGCGCCACCAGCAGCTGGGTGCAGGACGTCAACCAGATGAAGATGCCAGGCTATGTCCTGGTCAACGCCTTCGTCCAATACCGTCCGACGGATCGGATTCAGTTGATGGTCGACGCCAACAACCTGTTCGACGAGGTGGCCTTTATCGAGATCACCACCCCGTCCGTGCCGGCCACGGGTGTCGGCATGGGGCGCGCCGCCAACGGCCGCACCGTCAACTTCTCGATCCGCTACGACTTCTGACGACGGCGGCTCAGGGGAACAACGCCCCCGCCGTCTCGACGGCGGGGACGATTGGCGTCAGTTGAACAGGAAGTTCATCACGTCGCCGTCCTTGACGACATAGGTCTTGCCCTCGGCGCGCAGCTTGCCCGCCTCGCGCGCCTTGGCTTCGCCGCGCAGGGCGACGAAGTCGTCGAAGGCGATGGTTTCGGCGCGGATGAAGCCTTTTTCGAAGTCGGTGTGGATGACGCCGGCCGCCTGGGGCGCGGTGTCGCCGACGTTGATGGTCCAAGCGCGGGCCTCCTTGGGGCCGACCGTGAAATAGGTCTGTAGACCCAGCAGCTTGTAGGCCTCGCGGATCAGGCGGTTCAGGCCGGGTTCTTCCAGACCCAGGGTCTCGAGGAATTCCTTCTGCTCCGCGTCGTCCAGGACGGCGATCTCGGACTCGATCTGGGCCGAGATGACGACCGAGTTGGCGTTGTCCGTGGCGGCGCGGGCGGCGACCTTGTCCGACAGCTCATTGCCCTTGTCGGCCGAACCTTCCTCGACATTGGCGACATAGAGGGCGGGCAGGGCGGTCAGCAGTTGCAGCATGTGCCAGGCCTTGGCGTCCTCCTTGGACACTTCGGCGGTGCGGGCGGGCTTGCCGGCGTTCAGCTGGGTTAGGGCCAGATCGACCAGTTTCAGCGTCAGGCCGGACTCCTTGTCGCCGCCCTTGGCGCGCTTCTCCAGCTGGGGCCGGCGGCGCTCCAGGCTTTCCATGTCGGCCAGCATCAGCTCGGTCTCGATGATCTCCAGATCGGCGATCGGATCGATGCGGTTTTCGACGTGGGTGATGTCGTCATCGACGAAGCAGCGGGCGACGAAGGCCACGGCGTCGCAGTCGCGGATATTGGCGAGGAACTGGTTGCCCAGGCCCTCGCCTTTGGACGCGCCGCGCACCAGGCCGGCGACATCGACGAAGGTGATGCGGGCGGGGATGATTTCCTTGGACCCTGCGATCTCGGCCAGGGCGTTCAGACGCGCCTCGGGCACGGCCACGTCGCCGGTGTTCGGCTCGATGGTGCAGAACGGATAGTTGGCCGCCTGGGCCGCCGCCGTCTTGGTCAGGGCGTTGAACAGGGTGGACTTGCCGACGTTGGGCAGGCCGACGATCGCGACTTTAAGAGCCATGGTATTCCTCGTGAGCGCGAGCCTTTAGCGGGTTCGATCCCGTTTGTCAGGCTCGCGCTGCAAAAGGCGTCAGTGGGCGCTGTGATCCATGCCCGCTATGGCCGCCATTGCGGGCTGACGCACCGCCGCCTGCACCGTCACCTCGGGCGCCGAGGCGAATTTCAGGGTCAGGGGCACGGTCTCACCGGCCACCAGGGGCGCGGTCAGGCCGATCAGCATCAGGTGATTGCCGCCGGGCGCCAGGGCGACCGCCTGACCGGCCGGAAGCGGCAGTCCCTCGGTCAGCTGGCCCATCTTCATCATGCCGTTCTCGGTCTTCATCTCATGGATCTGAAGCTCTCCGGCGCGGGGCGTGGCGCCGCCGGTCAGCCGGTCGTCGGTCGCGGCGGTCAGGGTGACGTAGCAGCCGCCGGCCTTGGCCCCGTTCGGCGAAGGCCTGCACCAGGCGTCGGCGGCGGTCACGACAGCAGCAGTGGCCTCAGCAGCAGGGGCCGGCTTGTCCGCAGGCGGGTTGCAGGCCGCCAGAATGAGGGCGACGGCGGCGAGGGACAGGTGGGTTTTCATGGCGTCGGTTCTTTCAGGAAACGGCGGGACGACGCCGGATCATCGGCCGCACGGCTCGATCGAGCAATACGGCGAGGATCAGGCTCAGTCCCGTCAGGGGATAGAGGAGGGCGAGAGGCAGGACGATGCCCAGGATGGCGGCGCGGACGCGCGGTCCGGGCGGGGCGGGCGGGGCGGGCGGGCCGCCCAGGCGAAGGCGTGACAGGTTCGGCGGGCGGCGCTTCCACCACATGACCAGGCCGCTGATCGCCAATAGCCAGACGCCGATACAGCCCAGCAGCATGATGATCCGGTTCACCTGTCCGTACTGGGTGCCCTGGTGGGTGTAGATCCCCCATTCGATGGCCTTGGCGCCGGCGCCGAACCGGTCATAGCCGAGGTCGGCCAGCACACGGCCTGAAGCGGCGTCGATGTACATAGAGCGGCTGTCCTGGACCCGCCGGGCCTGGGTCGTGATCGTATAGGCCGTGCCCGAGGCGGCGGGAATGGAGACGGCGTAGGGCCGGGCCAGACCGGCGTCGTCGGCGGCCTTCAGCACCCGGTCCAGGGCGCCGTGGCCCGCGTGGTCGTGGGTCATGACCATTCCGTCCATGGCCCAACCGGCGCCGATGGGCTGGTCATGGTGTTCGGCGCGCTGCCAGGCCCCCGCGACGGGCGCCGGCGGGCGGCCGAGACCGCTGGACTTGACCGCGTCCATCACCGTGTCGCCCCAGAAGGCCGACCAGGGCATGCCGGTGACCGCCAGGAACAGCACGACCCCGCCGACATAGAGGCCGGTCAGGGCGTGCAGGTCGCGCCAGAAGGGACGTCGTCGTGTGTCGTTCGTCTGGGGCGAGAAGGTCGCAACGGCCCGTCCGCGCGGCCACCACAGATAGAGGCCGGTGGCGAACAGAATGATGGTCCAGCCCGCCACGATCTCGACCAGGATGTTGAACGGCCGACCCAGCAGGGTCAGGCTGTGGGTCTTCTTGACCAGTTCCATGAACCCACCGGCGGGAATGACGCCGGTCGCGCGGCCTGTGTGCGGATCGACGAAGACCGTCTTCTGCACCCCGTCGGGTCGATCCACGCGCAGGCGGACGGCCTGGTCCAGCCGGGCGGGCAGGACCAGATTGGCGACCCGACCGCCGCCGGCGGCCTGGTCCGCCGACGCCACCCAGGTCTCCGGGGGCGCTTGAGACTGAACCACAGGCACGCGGATCATGTCGCGATAGAGGGCGCCGTCGATCTCGTCCTTGAACAGATACAGGCCGCCCGTCAGGGCCAGCAGCATCAGCACGGGCATGACGAAGACGCCGGCATAGAAATGCCAGCGCCAGACGGCCCGGTAGGCGCCGGACAGATCGTCCGGCGCCTGGGTTGCGGCCTTACCGGCCATCAGTAGCTCATCCTCACGCCGACATAGGCCGAGCGGCCTTCGCCGGGGAAGAAGACGGCGGTCGAGACGCTGGCCAGGCTGGCGTCGGTGACGGCGCTGAAGTTCGAGACATATGCCTCGTCGAACAGGTTGCGCACGTCGGCGAAGACGGTTAGGCCGCGCCGCACGGTCCAGCCCATGTTCAGGTTCGCCACCGTATAGGCGGGCGACTTCAGGGTGTTGGCGTAATCGACCCAGGAATCCGCCATCGACCATTCCACGCTGGGCGCCACGAACCAGCCGGCCGGGTGATCATACCGCAGCTCGGCCCGGTACAGATGCGGCGGCACGACCGGCAGGTCATTGTCGCCGTAGACCTTGTCTCCGTCGAAGTAGAAGTCCGAGAAGGCGTAGGTCTGGCGCAGGCGCCACTGCGGCGCGATCCGCCAGTCCACCCCCGCTTCGATCCCCTGGTGAACCGTGGGCCCGGCGTTGAAGGTGGAGGCGGGAATGCCCAGCGCGTTGTCGATCACGAAATTCAGCAGCTCATGGTCCAGGTCGGCGCGATAGGCGGTGACGTCCCAGGTCACCGGGCCGCGGCGACCGCGCGTGCCGACCTCCCAGGTCACGGCTTCCTGCGGGACCAGGGGCTGATAGCCGCCGGCGGTCGGCGACAGGGCCGAGAAGTTGGGCGGCTCGACCGAGCGGGTGACATTGGCGAAGACCTGATCGCCTTCCTCGCTTTCCCACAACAGGCCGGCGCGGGGCGCGAACCAGTCGAAGGTCTTGTCGACGCTCAGGTCGATCGTGCCGGCGACGCCGGGGACCACATAGCTCTGATAATCGCGCTCGGCGCGGCCCCAGGTTCCCCCGGCGACCAGGGCCAGGCGGTCGGTGACGAACAGCCGGCCTTCGCCGAAGACGTCCAGCCCCTTGCCGTTCTGGAAGCTGCGGGAACGCAGGCCGTTCTGCTGGCCGGCCAGATTGCCCCACTGTTTGGCGTCCAGGTCGCCCTGGCGATACCAGGCGCCGTAGAAGGCGTCGGCGCGCAGGCCAAAGACCTGACCCAGCCAGTCGAACCGACCGAAGGCGCCGTAGTTGCGGCTTTCCTGATCGATGACCTGGAAGATGGGGTGGTCCAGATCCTTCCAGGTCCCATAGACCGCGCCCTCGAACACGGTGGACTCGTCCAGCCGCCAGCGGGTCTGCACCGTCGTGAGGATCGATTGCATATTGCGCTGATAGTTCAGTGTGACGTTGCTCAGCGTCGCCGTCTGGGGCTTGGTCAAGGCGTCCGACAGGCTGAGGCTGCCGGGGATTTCCTGATGGATGTCGCCGCCCGAGATCAGCAGGCGCACCTCGCGGTCCTGACCGAAGCTGCGGCCGATATTGGCGGACAGGTGCAGGGATTTGCCCTCGCTCTGCTGTCGCCAGCCGTCCACGCTCTGGCCGGTGACGGCGGCGAAGCCGTCCCAGTCGCCGCGAACGCCCGCCACCTCGGCATGGGCGCGCACCGTGCCATAGGAGCCGCCGTCCAGACGCAGGCTCAGGTTCGACGCGGCCGTGCGCCCGGTCGGGGTGACCAGATTGACCGCCCCGCCCAGCAGGGCGCCGCCGAAGCGCAGGGCGTTGCCGCCCTTGTAGACCTCGGTGTAGCGGGCGATCAGCGGGTCGATCAGCTGGAAGTCGCCGAAACCGTCGGCCTCGTTGAAGGGAACGCCGTCCTGGGCCAGCAGGGTTCCACGGTTATGGCTGGAATTGCCGATGCCCGAGCCCCGGATCGACAGGCGGATGTCGCCGCCCCACTTCTTCTGGGCGTAGACGCCGGGGGCGTCGCGCAGAACGTCGGCGAGGTTGGGCGCATAGCGGTCGGCGTAGGATTCGGCCGAGACGACGGCGACCGCGCCGGGCGTACGCGACAGACGTTCCCGCGCCTCGGCGACGACGGCGGGGTCGTCGGCGTTGCGCCGGGCGGTGACGATGACGGTGTCGAGGACGGCGGGCTCGGAAGCCTGTTGCGCCAGCGCGGGGCTGGCCAATGAGGCGAGCAGCAGGGCGCAGGGCGCCGCAGTGGTCTTGAGAGACATGATGATCCTGAAGTCAGAACGAGAAGGGCGCGCGGGCGCAGGGCCGGCGCGGGCTTTAGGTCTGGTTCAGGCGTGGGGCGGGGCGGTGGACGGCGGGCGCGGCGGGGCGCGGGCCGGCGGCGGGGGGCTGACGCGGGCGGGCGAATAGACGACGGTCTCGACCGTGCGAACGACCGGCGCCGGTTCGGGCGCGGGCGGGGCGGGGAGGGCGGCGGCCAGAGGCACGACGCAGGCGGCGCACTTGGCCCCCAGGTGCTTGTTGACCGGGCCGTCCATGCCGCCGGTCTGGATGGTCTGCGGCCCTTCGGCGGAACAGATGACCAGAGGCTGCCCCGGCTGGGCCGCCGCCAGGGCCCCGAAGGGCAGCAGGCTTCCGAGCACGATGGCGAACACCGCCGCCAGGAAGGCGAGCGATCTCGATGTCGACCAGTGATCGGCGTCGGAATGGTTCACGCCTCGCCTCTACGGCCTTTCGCCGGGGGCGTACAGGCTATAGTTCGCCGCGCGCCGCCTGGCGAGGGCTGAACTTGGGCGCGGGGGCCAGGCGCATCACCTCGCCCTGATAGCGCTCGTCGTCGCCGGCGGCGGCGAAGGGCAGGGCGTCGGCGCAGGCCTGGAGCAGGGCGTCCAGCCAGGGCTGTTCGGCCTTGTGGAAGTCGCCCAGCACATGGGGCATGACCATGTCCTTCTCGCCCGGATGGCCGATCCCCATGCGGGCGCGCCGGAAGTCGGCGCCCAGGTGGCTGATCAGCGAGCGGACGCCGTTCTGGCCGGCGGCGCCCCCGCCGGTCTTCATGCGGAACCGGCCGGGGGCCAGGTCGATCTCGTCGTGGAAGACGATGATCTCGGACGGCTTGATCTTGTAGAAGCGCGCGGCCTCGCCGACCGCTCGGCCGCTCTCGTTCATATAGGTCTGGGGCTTCATCAGCAGGACCTTGACCGGCCCGTTCGCCGTCTCGACCTGACCTTCGCTGACGATCGACTGGAACTTGGCCCGCTCGGGGCCGAACCGCCAGCGCCGCGCGATCTCGTCGGCGGCCATGAAGCCGATGTTGTGGCGGTTCTTCTCGTACTTTGCGCCCGGATTGCCGAGCCCGGCGATGATGATCATGGCGTCCTCATGCCGTGTGCGTCGCACAAAGAAAAGCCCCGCCGCGGCGAACCGGGCGGGGCCTGATCTTGTCGAAGCGACGAAAGCTTAGGCTTCGGTCGTCTCGGTGGCTTCGTCAGCGGCGGCCGAGAGGGCGGCCGACGAGACCTTAATCGTGGCGATCACGAAGTCGCGGTCGGTGATGGTGGGCTCGACGCCCTTGGGCAGTTCGATGTCCGAGAAGCGGATGGTGTCGCCCATCTGGGCCTTGGCCAGGTCGACAACCAGTTCTTCCGGGATGCTGTCGGCCTTGACCATGATTTCGACCGCATGGCGGACGACTTCCAGCGAGCCGCCTTGGCGGGCGAACGGCGCTTCGTCGGCGTTCTTGAAGTGAACCGGCACTTCGATCTTGACCGGGGCGTGCTCGTCGACGCGCATCAGGTCGAAGTGCATCGGGCGGTCCGACACGGGGTCGAACTGCACGTCCTTGGCGATGACCGGCTGGGTCTCTTCGCCGTACTTCAGCGTCACCAGGTGGCCCAGCAGCTTGCCGGTGTAGAGCGACTTGCGGAAGTCCTTCTCGTTCACCGAAATGGAGACGGGGGCCTTGTCGCCGCCGTACAGGACGCCCGGCACGAAACCGGCGCGACGGGCGGCGCGGGCGCCACCGGTGCCGACGCCATCGCGGACGTCCACGTTCAGAATGATCTCGGCCATCTGGCTCGCCTCAACAACAACGGAAACACCGCGCCAACCCTGGGCCCGCGCGGCGGGGGTCATGAACCCTCGAATTCAAGAGCGCGGGCTATTACACGCATCATGACGGATGTGCAACCGCCATGGTCGAGATCCCGCGCGAGATCAGGCCGCCCTGACCACGCCGCTCAGTAGAGCCTCGGGATCGGCGACGATGGCCAGCAGTTCGGCGGCGTCGAACGGTTTGGCCAGATGATGATCGGCCCCGGCCGCCCGTCCGGCGGCGACATGTTCTGGCATGGCGTTGGCCGTCAGCATCACGATCGGCACGCGCGCGCCGCCCATGGCCGTCTCGTGCAGACGAATTTCTCGCGTCGCGGTCAGCCCGTCCATCACCGGCATCTGCATGTCCATGAGCACCAGGTCGAAGTCCTGGGTCCGGAACGCCTCGACGGCCTCGGCGCCGTTCTCCACCGCGAAGATGTCGGCCATGGCCTGGCCGAGAATCAGTTCGATGACGCGGCGATTGGTGGGATGGTCGTCGGCGACCAGGACACGAACCGCGCCAAGCCCCCCGTGTGGCCCGCCTGCCGTTTTGGGCTCGCTCTGCGCCGGCTTGTCGCAGACCTTCATCGGAACTGTCAGCATGAAGGCCGACCCGCCTCCGGGTTCGCTCTCGCAGTCCAGGTCGCCGCCCATCATCTCGGCCAATTGTCGACAGATGGAGAGGCCCAGTCCGGAGCCGCCGAATCTGCGCGTAATGCCGCCGTCGGCCTGTTCGAATCGGCTGAACAGGCGTTCGCGGGTCGCGGCGTCGAAGCCAATGCCCGTGTCCTCGACCGTGAACCGCAGGGTCGGGGTCCCGTTCGTGTCGGGACCGCGCTGGACGGTCAGCCCCACGAAGCCTTTGGAGGTGAATTTGACCGCGTTGGAAATGAGATTTGTCAGGATTTGTTTTAGGCGCACCATGTCGCCTCGAATCCACAGGCCTTCTTCCACGTCGATATCGACGTAGAAGCCCAGGTGTTTCTCTCGCGCATTCTCGGCATAGAGTTGCGCCGCCTCGCGCACGGCGACCTCCAGTTCGAAGGCGTCCTCGGTCAGTTCGAGCTTGCCGGACTCGACCCGGGCGAGGTCCAGAATGTCGCTGAGCAGGGTCTGAAGCGTCCGGCCGGAGGCCTGCATCAAATTCAGCATCTCGCGCTGGTCGGGGGTCAATTCGGTCTTTGACAGAGCTTGAGACAGGCCGATCACGCCGTTCAGCGGCGTACGGATCTCATGGCTCATGTTGGCGAGGAATTGGCTCTTGGCGACATTGGCCGCCTCGGCGGCGTCGCGCGCCTCACGCAGGGCGTGGGCGTCGCGCTTCAGCGCCGTGATGTCGTTGCAGACGGTGACAGTGCCGCCGCCGGGCGTACGACGATCCTGGATCTGCAGCCATTGGTCGCCGCCGACCTGCTGTTCGATGGTCGAACATCCCTGGCGGCGGACGCGGATTCGTTCCGCGATCCACTCTTCCTCGCAGCCGATGGCCTCGTCGTACCGGCCTTCGTTGATACCGATCTGAAGAATCTCCCTGAAGGTCATTCCGACCTTCAGGAAGGGCGCGAGTTCCGGGTTCACCTCGGCGTAGCGCGCATTCCACAAGACCAGGCGGTCGTCAGCGTCGTAGAAGCCCAAACCGTCCGACATGGCCTCGACCGCCTCGCGGATGTGACCCAGGGCGCCCGCGCGCGCCATATAGGCCATGAAGACCAGAGCGGCGCCGACGCCCACGATCGATAGAGCGAGGATGAAGACCACGGTGCGCATGGCGTCGGGTGTCAGGCCTGTCTGTTCCCCCAAGCTGGGGTCCGGCGTCACGGTGATCGCGGCCATGCCCACAAAATGCAGGAAGACAACGGCGAGCGAGGCGCCCACGGCCGTGACGGCCAGCCGGCGGAGACTGCCTCGTTGATGGAAGAAGGCGGTGGTTCCGCCGATAGCCATGCCGCCGATCAGTGAGGTGAGGACCAGTTCGGGATTCCAGCTGAGCACCGCCGGTGCGCGCAGCGCCGCCATGCCCAGATAGTGCATTGCGGCGACGGCGGAGACCGCGACAAAGGCGCTCAAAACACGGCGCGGGCGGTCATTGCCTGTCAGGGACACGAAAATGGCCAGCCCCGCGCCGAGGATGATCACCAGAACTGAAGCCAGGGTCAGCGCCGGGTCATAGGTCAGGTCGCCCGCGCCGACATAGCCCTGCATGGCGATGAAGTGCGTCGCCCATATCGACAGTGCGCCAATCAGACTTGCCGAAATCGCAAGCCGTCTACGGCGCGCGCCGTCTGTAATCCGGGCGCGGTCGATGAAGCGGAAGGTCGAACCCATGCCGGCCAGACAGACGATGGCGGCCAGCAGGGTTACCCGCCAGTCGTGGTCATTCGAGATGCAATAAAGTACCCGGTCCACGGCGCCCCCTTCGAAGGGGGACGATGACCGAAACTCCTAAACAAACCGTGCGGCGAAGCTCAAAATAAAACGACGGCGTGTGTCGGCGCGCCGTCACAGAATCCGTGCAAGGATGGGTTTCCCCCTCGGTCGCCCATCTGGAGGCGTGCGCCGCATATGCCTTACGAATCTTCGCCTTCGCCCGTAGCGCCGATTTCGACCTCGCGTCTGTGGACCGTGGGGATCAGCATCGCAATCGCTGTGGCTGTGTTGGTGGGACTGGCCTTCATTCATCCCCAGATCGCCAATTGGCTGTTGGGCGGAGCTGTGATCGTGGCTCTCTCGGCCTGGATCCTCAATGCGCACCCATCGTCTACGACGCCTCTCCCGGAATCGACCGGCGCGCCCGTCGAGAGGCCTGCTGACCCGGCGAAGGCCGAGTTGCTGGATCGGGTGTTCGAGGCTCTGGACGATCCGGTCCTGATCATCAGCGGCGGCGAGCCCGACGACATCGCCGGTCGCCGTATTGTCATGGCCAATAAGGTCGCCCGCGATCTGCTGCGGATTCAAAGCCAGGGCGCGCTTCTGGTGCAGGTGCTGCGAGAGCCCGGCGTTCTGGAGGCGGTGGACGAGGCCTTGTTCGGAGGCATGTCGCGTACGACAGACTATACGACCGGCGGACAGAGAGACCGGCGGTGGCGCGCCTGGACTCGACCGCTCGGTTACGAGGAAGGCGTGGGCGGCGGCGCCTTGGCCATGGTCATCCTGCGTGACGAGACCGATGCGCGGCGAACCGAGATGATGCGCGTCGATTTCCTGGCCAACGCCAGCCATGAGCTGCGCACGCCGCTCGCCTCGCTGAGCGGGTTCATCGAGACGCTGAAGGGCCATGCGCGCGACGACGTCGCCGCCCGTGACCGCTTCCTGGACATCATGTCGGCTCAAGCGGATCGCATGGGCCGGCTGGTCGCCGACCTTCTGTCGCTCAGCCGGATTGAGTTGAACGAGCATATTCCGCCATCGGGTCGGGTGGATCTGGACCGCGCCGCCTCGGACGTCGTTGACGCGGTCAGCGTGCTGACCCAGGAGAAGCAGATCGATGTGATGGTCGATCAGGGGGAGGCGAGGGCCTCGATCAGCGGCGACCGGGACGAGATTCTTCAGGTTGTCCAGAACCTGTTGGATAACGCGGTCAAATATTCCCCAAGGGGCGGGGCCGTAGAAATCTCGGTGCGATCTGACCTGTCGTTCGACGAGGCTTGGGCCTCGCGTATGCCGGGCGCGACGCGTTTGCCGCTTGTCACGCCGGATCGCGCTGTTGGGGTCTTCTACGCCGCTGTGACGGTTCGCGACCACGGGCCGGGCATGGCGCGTGAACATCTGCCGCGCCTAACCGAGCGTTTTTACCGCGTGGAGGGCCAAAAGAGCGGTGAGCGCCAGGGGACGGGTCTGGGCCTGGCCATTGTCAAACACATCATCAACCGCCACCAGGGCGGTCTTGTGGTTGAAAGCGCGCCCGGCCTGGGCACTGCATTTACAGCCTGGTTCCCTATGGTGAGCGAGCGACGGGACCCGCGTACTGCTGCCGCCTGAGGCGCCAAAGGGCCACGCTGTTACCGAACTGTCATCAACTCGTCTTAATGCGCTGACCATTCACAGGCAGTAGTCGCGCCGCGTCGAGCCCGGATCCCCGGTCGCCTTTCGATTCGCGCCTGCCCCCGCTTCGGACCCGGAATGATCTGGATTTATTTGCTGTTCCTTGTTGCGCTGGGCGCCGCCGCCTTTTTAGGCGGTCGCGAGCTTGCGCGTCGTCGCGCGGTCGGGGCCAAGCCGCATTCGCGACCGGGCCAGCATGGCGCCTATGCCTTGATCTGGGTTGCGGCTCCCGCCTTGCTGGTGCTGATCCTTCTCAGCGTGTTTGCGACCCCGCTGGAACGCCAGCTGACCGCTGCCGGCACGCCCGAGGCTGTGGCGGCGCTTGACCCCTTCCGTCGTGACGCCTTCTTCGCCGATGCTCACCGCGTTGGCCGTGGCGAGCCGGCCCTGCAAATCTGGGAACGCCCGCTGGCCGAGCAGCTTCCAGTCGAGGCGCGGCGCATGGTCAGCATCGAACGCACCCTACAATGGGGCGGCGGCCTGGGCGCCATTCTGGCCGCCCTGATCGGCGGCCTGTTCGCCTTCAGCCAGATCAAGCCGCAGACCCGCGCCCGGAACCGGGTCGAGGGCTGGGTCTATGGCGCCCTGTTCGTGTGTTCGGCCATCGCCGTCCTGACGACCCTGGGCATCATTGCCTCCCTGGCCTTCGATTCTTTCCGCTTCTTCCAGACCGTGCCGGTGTTCGACTTCCTGTTCGGCACCCAGTGGAGCCCGCAGATCGCCATTCGCGCCGACCAGGTCGGTTCGACCGGAGCCTTCGGGGCCGTGCCGCTGTTCGCCGGAACCCTGCTGATCATGCTGATCGCCATGTGTGTGGCGGCCCCGATCGGCCTGCTGTCGGCCATCTATCTTTCGGAATACGCCGGACGCACCACGCGGGCCGTGATCAAGCCGCTGCTCGAGATTCTCGCGGGCGTGCCCACCGTGGTCTACGGCTTCTTCGCCGCGCTGACGGTCGGGCCCATCTTGCGGGTCTTCTTCAACGAGATCGGGCTGTTCCTGATCAAGGTCGGCGGACCGTTCGACGGCCTCGGCCACTATCTGGCCCTGGTGCAGAACCAGATGGCCCTGACCGCCGGCGCCGTCATGGGGATCATGTTGATCCCGTTCGTGTCCTCCCTGTCCGACGATATCCTGAACGCTGTGCCTCAGTCTCTGCGCGACGGGTCTTTCGCCATGGGCGCCACCAAGTCCGAGACTGTTAAACGGGTTCTGCTGCCCGCCGCCCTGCCGGGCATCGCCGGGGCTCTGCTGCTGGCGGTGTCGCGGGCCATCGGCGAGACCATGATCGTGACCATGGCCGCCGGCCTCGCCGCGAACCTGACCTTCAACCCGTTGGACACCGTCACCACCGTCACGGTGCAGATCGTCACCCTGTTGACCGGCGACCAGGAGTTCAACAGCGCCAAGACCCTTTCGGCCTTCGGCCTGGGCCTGACCCTCTTCCTGGCGACCCTGGTGCTGAACATCGTGGCGCACCGGATCGTCCAGACCTACCGGGAACAATATGACTGACGCGACCCCCGATCAGATCGACGGCGCGGCCGCGAAGGGGCGGCTGGATCGTCTGCGCGCCGGCCTGAAGCGCCGTCACGCCAAGGAAGCCCGGTTCAAGTGGTTCGGCCGGCTGGCCATCGCCGCCGCCATGCTTTTCCTCGCCGTTCTGCTGGTGCGGATCGTCGAGCAGGGCCACACCGCCTTCTACACCCATACGGTAACGGTGCCGGTCTATATGGACCCGGCCCGGATCGACCGCGCCTATCCCCAGGGTTCGAACTTCGAACAACTGGCGGCCGAGCAGCAGTTGGCGCGTTGGGGTATTCAGGACGACGCGGCGGGCGCCGCCTCCAGCGAAATGAAGGCGCTGTTCTCGTCCGAGCTCAAGTTCGTGGCCGCCGATCTGGTGGCGAAACGGTCGGACGTGATCGGCGAGACGGTCCCGCTGGCGGTTCCGCTTTCGGACGACGCGGACCTGTATCTGAAGGGGGAAATCTCCCAGGCGACGCCGCAGGATCAGCGCCGCATCAGCGACCGGCAGATCACCTGGCTCGAGCGAATGCAGGCCGAGGGCGTGGTCGGGTCCCACTTCAATACGGCGCTGTTCACCAACGGCGACTCGACCCAGCCTGAACTGGCCGGCGTCCTGGGCGCCGTGGTCGGTTCGGCCTTGATGCTGATGGTCACGGCCCTGATCGCCATTCCGCTGGGCGTCGGCGCCGCAATCTGGCTCGAGGAGTTCGCGCCCAAGAACAAGCTGACCGACATCATCGAGGTCAACATCAACAACCTCGCGGCCGTGCCCTCCATCGTCTACGGCCTGCTGGGGCTGGCCCTGTTCATCAACTGGATGCACCTGCCGCGCGCGAGCCCGATCGTCGGCGGCCTGGTTCTGGCCCTGATGGCCCTGCCGACCCTGGTCATCGCCACGCGCTCGGCGTTGAAGGCGGTGCCGCCGTCCATTCGTGAGGCGGCCCTGGCCATGGGCGCTTCGAAGACGCAGACGGTGTTCAGCCACGTCCTGCCGCTGGCTATGCCCGGCGTCATGACCGGCGCGATCATCTCCATGGCCCACGCCCTGGGCGAGACCGCACCCCTGCTGCTGATCGGCATGGTCAGTTTCGTGCCGGGCGTGCCGCATGCCATCGACCAACCGGTCGGCGCCCTGCCGTCGCTGATCTACATCTGGGAGAACGCCTCAGAGCGGGCGTTCCACGAACGCACCGCCGCTGCGATCATCGTTCTGCTGGTCTTCATGATCATCATGAACGCGGCGGCCATCATCCTGAGGCGGCGCTTCGAGCGTCGGTGGTAAGAGAATGAAATTCCGTATTTTCCGCTCCGCCGAAGATCAGACCGGGTCCGGCCCCGTCGATCCCACCGAAACCCCGCGCATGGGCGGGCAGGTCCTGCCTGAAGCCACGACGAACGCCAAGGCGAACGCCGCGGAGGAGCCCCGCGCTTACGAGGCGTCGGACCTGCCTGGACCGACCGTGGTCGATAGTCCTCCCGTCGGACCGATCAAGATCGCCGCCCGCGACGTCTCGGTTTTCTATGAGGGCAAACAGGCGCTGTACGACGTCTCGCTGGACATCCCCGACAAGACCGTCACGGCTCTGATCGGGCCGTCGGGTTGCGGCAAGTCCACCTTCCTGCGGACCATGAACCGCATGAACGACACGATTTCCGGGGCCAAGGTCACCGGCCGGATCGCGATGGACGGTGAGGACATCAACGATCGCTCGATCGACCCGGTGCTGCTGCGCGCCCGCGTCGGCATGGTGTTCCAGCGTCCGAACCCCTTCCCCAAGTCGATCTACGAAAACGTCGCCTACGGCCCCAAGATCCACGGCCTGGTCAGCGCCAAGTCTGAGATGGATGGGGTCGTCGAAAGCGCCCTGAAGAGGGCCGGCCTGTGGGACGAGGTCGCGGACCGTCTGCAATCGTCCGCCATGGGTCTGTCTGGCGGTCAGCAGCAGCGTCTGGTCATCGCCCGCGCCATCGCCGTGAATCCGGAAGTGATCCTGATGGACGAGCCCTGCTCGGCTCTGGACCCCATCGCCACGGCGCGGATCGAGGAACTGATAGACGAACTGCGCGAGCGGTTCTGCATCGTCATCGTCACCCACTCGATGGCTCAGGCCGCGCGGGTGTCGCAGCGCACCGCCTTCTTCCACATGGGCCGTCTGGTCGAGACTGGCGACACGGAAGACATCTTCCAGAATCCCCGTGAGCGCCGCACGCTCGACTATATCACCGGAAGGTTCGGCTGATGAACCAGCACACGGTCAAGGCTTACGGCGACGAGCTGAACCAGATCACGGCCGAGGTCGCCCGCATGGGCGGTCTCGCCGAGGCCCAGGTGTCGGACGCAATCGATTCCGTCGCCCGTCGCGACATAGCTTTGGCGCGCGCGGTGGTCGAGCGGGATCTGAAGCTGGACGCCCTTCATCGGGACATCGAGAAGAAGGCCATTCGCCTGATCGCCCTGCGTCAGCCGGTCGCCAGCGACCTGCGTCGCACCCTGGGCGCCATGAAGATGGCCTCCGACCTGGAACGCACCGGCGACCTGGCCAAGAACATCGCCAAGCGGGCGCTGATCCTGGCCGAGAGCGAGCCGATGCAGCCGCTGACCCGTTCGATCGAACGAATGGGGCGGCTGGTGTCGACCCGCCTGCGCGACGTGCTGGACGCCTATACCGCCTCGGAACTGGATCGCGCCGTGGCCGTCTGGCAGACGGACGACGAGGTGGACGAGCACTACAACTCGCTGTTCCGCGAGCTGCTGACCTATATGATGGGCGATCCGCGCACGATCGGCGCCTGCACCCATCTGCTATTCATGGCCAAGAACCTGGAGCGGATCGGCGATCACGCGACCAATATCGCCGAGACCGTCCATTACGAGATCACCGGCGACGACATGCTGGGCGAACGTCCGCGAGCGCATCCCGGCGCCGAAGACGAAGCCTCTACCCCCAACCTGACGACCTCGCACTAAGCCGCGACCGGAGCCCTGACGTGCAGCCCTATATCCTTGTGATGGAAGACGAGGACGCGTTGGCGACCTTGCTTCAGTATAATCTTGAAAAGGAAGGTTACGACGTCACCGTCGCGGCCGACGGCGAGGAGGGCATGCTCCAGATCGACGAGCGTCAGCCCGATCTGGTGCTGCTGGACTGGATGTTGCCCAAGCTGTCGGGCATCGAGGTCTGCCGCCGTATCCGCGGCAAGGCCGAGACGCGCAACCTGCCGGTCATCATGCTGACGGCGCGGGGCGAGGAAAGCGACCGGGTTCGCGGCCTGGACACGGGCGCTGACGACTATCTGACCAAGCCGTTTTCGATGGTCGAACTGATCGCCCGCATCCGCGCCGTGCTGCGCCGCATCCGGCCGGGCCTGGCCGACGACCGGCTGAACCACGGCGACATCATCATCGACCGCGTGTCGCACCGGGTGAAGCGTTCGGGCCAGGAAGTGCATCTGGGCCCGACTGAGTTCCGCCTGCTGGACCATTTCATGCAGCACCCGGGCCGGGTGTTCAGCCGTGAACAGCTGCTGGACGCCGTCTGGGGCTCGGACGTCTATGTCGAAGCCCGCACGGTGGACGTCCATGTCGGCCGGCTTCGCAAGGCGCTGAACATCGGCGAGAGCGCCAACCCGATCCGCACCGTCCGTTCGGCGGGCTATTCGCTGGATTTGGAAGGCTGAGATAGAAGGGCGGCCGTACCGGCCGCCTTTCTTCGTTTTAGATCTGTTCAGCCACGATCTCGTCCGGCTCTAGCGCATAGACGGTGGCGCAGTATTCGCAGGTGACACGGATCTTGCCGTCGTCCTCGACCATGTCGGCGCGTTCCGACGGGTCGAAGGAGGCGAGGACTGAGGCGATGCGGTCGCGCGAGCAGCGGCACACCGCCGTCAGTTCGCGTGCACCCTCGAGTCGCACGCCGTCCTCGTGGAACAGGCGGAACAGCAGGGTTTCCGGCGAGATGGTCGGGTCGATCAGCTCGTCGTCGCCCAGGGTGCCGAACAGGGCGCGGGTGCGGTCCCAGACCTCCTCGGTCGAGCCGCGCGCCTCGTCGCCGGCGATGATCTGGATCATCGCCCCGCCGGCGCGCCATTGCGACCCGGCCTCGGTCAGCACCTCGCCCACCGCCAGACGCACCTTGGTCGGCACCTGTTCGGACTGCTGGAAATAGTGTTCGGCGCACAGGGACAGGCTCTCGCCCTCGATGGGGGTGATCCCTTGCGTGCGTTCGAAGTCGGGGCCGCGATCCAGGGTCATGACAAAGACCCCCTGGCCCAGAAGCGTTTGCGCGCCGGGACGGGCGAAGCCCTTCGACGCCTCGGCCACCTCGGCCTCGTCATAGCGGCAGTAGCCGCGCAGCGTGCCGTCTGTGCCATAGTCGGCGACGACATAGCGCACCGGTCCGTCGCCCTGGGCCTGGACCATCAGGCGGCCGTCGAACTTCAGGCTCGAGCCGATCAGGGCCGCAAGCGCGCAGGCCTCGCCCAGCAGGGCGGCGACCGGCTCGGGATAGGCGTGGGCGGCCAGGATCTTGTCGATGGTCGCACCCAGCCGCACCAGGCGGCCGCGCACGGGCCAGCCCTCGATCTGGAAGGCGGCGGCCAGGTCGTCGGAAACGGCGGAATGAGGCGCGTGATCGGTCACGGCGGGGTCCTTGGAAGTCGTCATTTCGGGATCGCGGCTATTTAGGCATCCAAAGCCCCGTTGATAAGGGGGCGAGGTCGTTGGTGGATATCGGCCGATCCGGGTGCGGCGATCAAAGGCGCGCCGTCGTCTCGAAAAACCTGTAGAATCCGGCTCTACAAACCATGGAGAACCTCGAGAATTTGTCGAGGCGGAATGCAAGGACGAACATGCGCGCGAAACCTGTGCTGAAGCCGCTGGGCGAGCAGTCCATCGTCGTCACCGGCGCGACATCGGGGATAGGGCTGGCGACGGCGCGTCGGGCGGCGCGGGCCGGGGCCAGGGTGTTTCTGATCGCGCGCGGCGAGGCGGACCTGCGGGCCCTGTGCGAAGAGTTGCAGGCGCTGGGATCGCGCGTGGCCTGGGCGGTGGCCGATGTGTCGGACGCCGAAGCGCTGAAGGCGGCGGCCGACAAATGCGTGCGGCTGTTCGGGGGCTTCGACACTTGGGTCAACAACGCCGGGGTGGGGCTGTTCGGATCGATCCGGGAGACGACGCTGGAGGATCAACGCCGCCTGTTCGAGACCAACTACTGGGGCGTGGTCAATGGCGCGATGGCGGCGGTCGAACATCTGCGGACGCGGCCGGGCGGCGGCGCCATCATCAATGTCGGTTCGATCCTGTCGGACCTGCCCCTGCCGATGCAGGGCGTCTACGCCGCGTCCAAACACGCGGTGAAGGGGTTCACCAACGCCCTGCGTATCGAGCTGTTGCGCGAACAGGCGCCGGTGGCGGTCAGCCTGGTCAAGCCCGGCGCGATCAATACGCCAATCAGCCGGCACGCCCGGAACCTGACGGGTCAGGCGATGCACAATCCGCAGCCCGTCTATGCGACCCATGTGGTCGCCGACACCATCCTGTACTGCGCCACCCATCCGATCCGCGAGATCACCGTGGGCGGGGGAGGGCGCGTCATTGCGTCTTTTTACTCGGCTTTGCCGGGGATTGCGGAACCTCTGCTGGCGCGGTTCGCTCCATCTTTGATGCGGGACCGCCGTTCCGCCTATCGGCCGTATGACGACGGGCTCTATGACCCGACCGAGGACGGCCTCGATGAAGAGGTTCACTATCCTATGGTCCGTAATTTCAGCGCCCTGGCCGAAGTCCGCAAACGTCCGGGCGTCACCGCCGGCAGCCTCGTGGCCCTCGCGGCCGGCGCCGCTGTGGTCCTGTATCTGACTCAGCGCAGCGGACCGACGCGCTATCAGCGTATCAAGACCCGTATCGATCCGCGCGGATGGGTGGACACGGACGAACTGCGCGACCGTTTCCACGACGCCATCGACGCCTTCCGTCATCGCGCCGAAGACGCGGGCGAGCGGGCCGAGGCGTTTTCGCGTGAAGCGCGCCATCGCGCGAGCGACGTGGCCCATGACGCGCGCGATCGGGCCGACGAATGGTTCCGTTCGACCCGCAAGGGCTCCAAGAAGGCGTTGAAGAAGCACGGCAAGACGGCGCGCCGTTACGCCGACGACGCCGGCGCCTACGCCCGTGATCATGCCCGTGAAGGCGGCGCGCTTCTGGCCGTCGCCACCCTCGCCGCCGCCGTCGGCGCGGCCGTGCTGGAAAGCCGTCGTCCGGACAGCCACGTGCGCCGCATCGCCCGGTTCTGATATTTCTTGCCGTCCGCCGCGGCGAAAATACCGGCGGGCGGCAAGGTTTAAGCGCAACTGATCGGCTTCATCAGCACGGCTCGGCTTTGCCGCGGGCGCGAAGGCCGCTAAGACGCCGCCCATGAGCGCGCGCCCCACACTGATCTTCGACTTCGATTCGACCCTGGTCGCCTTCGAGACACTGGAAGCCTTGGCCGATATCGCCCTGGCCGACTCGCCCGAGGCGGAGAAGACCCGCGCCGAGATCGCGGACCTGACCGACAAGGCCATGGCCGGCGAACTGGCCTTCGGCGAGGCGCTGCGTCGTCGGCTGTCCCTGCTCCCCCTGACCCGCGCCCACGTCGCGGCCCTGGCGGAGACGGCGCCGGATCATCTGACCGCCTCGGTGCGGCGCAATCTGAACTTCTTCCAGCAGCACAAGGGCAAGGTCGTCATCCTGTCCGGCGGTTTCCGCGAGGTGATCGCCCCGGTGGCTGAGATGCTGGGCGTGTCGCCGGACCGGGTGCTGTGCAACGACCTGGTCTATGACGCCGATGACCGGGTGACGGGTGTCGATGACGCGAATCCCCTGTCCCAGGCCGACGGCAAGCCGGCCGTCATCCACGCCCTGAAGCTGCCGGGTCGCGTCGTCATGGTCGGCGACGGCTGGAACGACGCCGAGGTCAAGATCGCCGGGGCCGCCGACGCCTTCTACGCCTTCACCGAGGTCGCCCGCCGCGCGCCCGTGGTCGAGGTCGCCGACGCCGAGGCCGCATCCCTGGACGAAGTGCTCCACGCCGAAGGCCTGGTCGGCCGCTGGTCCTTCCCGCGCAGCCGGATGAAGATGCTTCTGCTTGAGAACATCCACCCCGCCGCTGTCGAACAACTGGAGGAGGCGGGTTACTCGGTCGAGACCATGAAGGGCGCCCTGGACGAGGACGACCTGATCGCCGCCATCAAGGGCGTGCATGTGCTGGGCATCCGCTCCAAGACCACGGTCAGCCGCCGCGTGCTGGAAGAGGCCGACCGGCTGATGGCGATCGCGGCCTTCTGCATCGGCACCAACCAGATCGATCTGGACGCAGCCTCCGATCACGGCGTGGCGGTGTTCAACGCCCCCTATTCGAACACGCGCTCGGTCGTGGAACTGGCCATCGGTCTGATGATCGTCCTGATGCGGGACGTGGTGGACAAGTCGGCCGCCATGCACGTGGGCCAATGGAACAAGTCGGCGACCGGATCTAAGGAACTGCGCGGCAAGACCCTGGGCATCGTCGGCTATGGCGCCATCGGCAGCCAGCTGTCCGTCCTGGCCGAGAACCTGGGCATGCGGGTGCTGTTCTATGACCTGTCGGAGCGGCTGGCCCTTGGCAACGCCCGGCGCATGCGCTCGCTGGACGCCCTGCTGGCCGAGAGCGACGTCGTGACCCTGCACGTCGATGGGCGGCGGGAGAATTCCAACATCTTCGGCGCGGCCCAGTTCGCGCGGATGAAGGAGGGGGCGCTGTTCCTGAACCTGTCGCGGGGCCATGTGGTCGATGTCGGCGCCCTGGCCCAGGCCATGGGCTCGGGCCGGGTCGCCGGCGCGGCGGTGGACGTCTTCCCCGAGGAGCCGCGCACCAATTCGGACCCGTTCGAAAGCCCGCTGCAGGGGATGAAGAACATGATCCTGACCCCGCACATCGGCGGATCGACCGAGGAGGCGCAGGAAGCTATCGCCGAGTTCGCGGCCGAGCGGCTGCTGGGCTATCTGAACCGGGGCGACACGACCTTCAGCGTAAATCTGCCGAACGTGCAACTGGCCGAGGTGTCTGGGGCGCACCGCATCCTGCACATCCACAAGAACCAGCCGGGCGTGCTGGCCGAACTGAACCGCGCCCTGGCGGCGGCGGGGCTGAACATCCTGGGGCAGCATCTGAAGACCGACGAACGCACCGGCTATGTCATCACCGACGTGGACCGGGACTATGATCCCGAGGCCCTGCGGACGTTGAAGACGGTGCCGGGAACGCTGAAGTTCCGCACTCTGCACTGAGTGCGGAAGGATGCTGAGAGGGTTTCAGCCTTGCCCTCGCGCCGCCGGCCCGCCAAGAACGAAGCACGCTCCCAGCCGCACCGGACCGACCGCATGACCGCCGACCGCACCCGCCTCGACGCCCATATCGCCGCCCTGGATGCGCCCGAGGGTCTGAAAGCGGTGCTGACCGTCGCCGCCGCGACCTGCGCCGACATCAGCAAGCTCGTCGCCGGCGGGGCTCTGTCCGGGGCCTTGGGCGCCTCGGGCCAGATCAATGTTCAGGACGAGGAGCAGAAGAAGCTCGACGTCATGACCAACGACATGCTGACCGACGCCCTTCTGGCCAGCCCCGCCGTCGCCGGCGTCGCCTCGGAGGAAATGGACGAGGTCCAGCCGGCCCCCCATTCGACCGGCGACTATCTGGTTCTGTTCGACCCGCTGGACGGCTCGTCCAACATCGACATCAACGCCATGGTCGGGACCATCATCTCGGTGCTGAAGTCCGCGACGCCTTCGCCGACCGAGGCCGACTTCATGCAGCCGGGCCGCAATCAGGTCGCCGCCCTTTACGCCCTGTACGGCCCCCAGACCATGCTGGTCCTGACCACGGGCGCCGGGGTCAAGGGCTTCACCCTGTCGAACGACGGCGACTGGATCCTGACCCACGACGACATCGCCGTCTCCCCGGACACCAAGGAGTTCGCCATCAACATGTCGAACCTGCGCCACTGGTCCCAGCCGGTGCAGACCTATGTGGGCGACCTGCTGAAGGGCGAAGAAGGCCCGCGCGGCAAGAATTTCAACATGCGCTGGGTCGCCGCCATGGTCGCCGACGTCCACCGCATCCTGATGCGCGGCGGCGTCTTCCTCTATCCGTGGGACAAGCGCGAACCGACCAAGCCTGGCAAGCTGCGCCTGATGTACGAGGGCAATCCCATGGCCTTCCTGGTTGAACAGGCCGGGGGCAAGGCGACGACGGACGGGACGCAGCCCATCCTGGACATCCAGCCCGAGCACCTGCACCAGCGTATCCCGGTCGCCCTGGGCTCGGCCAACGAGATCGACGCCTACGCGGGCGTGTGATGCTTATCCGCCCTACCGACGCCCTCCTGGTCATCGACCCGCAGAACGACTTCTGCGAAGGCGGCAGTCTGGCGGTCGCAGGCGGGGCGGGGATCATGCCGCTGATCAACCGGCTGGCCGAACGGTTCACGCGGGTGGTCGTGACCCAGGACTGGCACACGCCGGACCAGATTTCGTTCGCCTCCAACCACCCCGACGCGGCCCCCTTCACCGAGATCGAGGTCGCCTACGGCCGCCAGATGCTGTGGCCCGATCACTGTATCCAGGGTTCGCCCGGCGCCGACTTCCATCCCGATATCGCGCCGACGGTGCAAAAGGCCCTGGCGGTGATCCGCAAGGGCTATAATCCGGCGGTCGATTCCTATTCCGGCTTCTTCGAGAACGACCACCGCACCCCGACCGGCCTGGCGGGCCTGTTGCGAGACCTGGGCGTGACCCGCGTCTTCCTGGCCGGCCTGGCCTTCGACTATTGCGTTCGTTTCACCGCCGAGGACGCGGTGCGCGAAGGCTTTGAGGCCGTGGTCATCTCCGACGCCAGCCGCGCTATCGCGCCGCAGACCGAGGCTGCGGCGCGGGACAGTTTCCGGGCCTTGGGTGTGGCGGAGATCGGGGCCGCGACCGTCCTCGGCTGACGCTCCCTTTTCTTTCGTCATTCCGGTCGAAGGGCCTCTCGGCCCGCAGACCCGGAACCCAGCGGCGCCGAAGGCGAAATGGCTCAGCCGCACTATGTTGAGCGGCCAGTCCGCGACAGGTTCGCGCTCCCGCGCGCCGCTGGGTTCCGGGTCTCCGCTGCGCTTCGCCCGGAATGACGAAAGAGAATGTCAGTCTGGCGCCATCGAGATGCAGACAGCAGCAGCGGGGAACAGCTTTCAGTCGGTGGGAGTGGTGGAGATGGCTTCAGCCTCTTCGATCAGATGACGACGACCATCACCAGGGCGACGGACAGAGTCCCTACGGCGATGATCGAAGCGCGCGCGATGTAAACGCACCGGCTTATGAACTTATTGCCGTACGCTTTGTGCGTTTCGGAGAAAATGTCGCCCAGTGATATGCCCGTCTCTAAGAACGGTGGTGGCCCTGACCGAATGAAATCGGGCGCTGATTTTTTCACGATCTTGTTTCGCTTGAAATAATCGGCAGCGAAGTGCGCTCCCAATGAGGTCGCGACGGCGGTCGCCCCGCTCAGACATAATGCAATAGACAGCAGCGCTTCGATCATCCGACTTGCAATCTCGCGTAGGCCTCCACCTCCGCCACGAACGCCGCCTTCTCCGCCTCGCCCAGGAACGACCCCTCGAAACTGTTCCGCGCCAGCAGCGTCACCTGATCCTTCGTCAGGCCCACCGCCGCCGCCAACCGGCTGTAGTTGTCGTTCACATACCCCCCGAAATAGGACGGGTCGTCCGAGTTCAGGGTGACGTGCAGGCCCCGGCGCAGCATCTCGGGCACCGGGTGATCCTTCAGGTCGTCGACCACGCACAGTTTCAGGTTCGACAGGGGGCAGACGGTCAGGGTCATCTGTTCGCGCGCCAGCCGCTCGACCAAAACCTCGTCCTCCATCGACCGATTGCCGTGGTCCATCCGGTCGATGTGCAGCAGGTCCAGCGCCTCGTGCACATAGGCCGGCGGGCCTTCCTCACCGGCGTGGGCGCACAGTTTCAGGCCCAGGTCGCGGGCGGCGGCGAAGACGCGCTGGAACTTGGACGGCGGATGGCCGACCTCCGACGAGTCGAGCCCCACGCCGATGAAATGATGCAGATAGGGTTTGGCCGCCTCCAGGGTCGCGAACGCCTCTTCCTCGGTCAGGTGACGCAGGAAGCTGAGGATCAGCCCCGAGCTGACGCCCAACTCCGCCTTGGCCCGGTCCATGCCCGCGATCAGCCCCTCCACCACCACGCCGAAGGGCACGCCCCGGTCGGTATGGGTCTGGGGATCGAAGAAGATCTCGGCGTGGCGCACATTGTCGGCGGCCGCCCGCTGGAAATAGGCGAAGGCCAGATCCTCGAAATCCTGGCGCGTCAGCAGCACGGCGGCCCCGGCGTAATAGATGTCCAGGAAATCCTGCAGGTTCGAGAAATCATAGGCCGCCCGCACCGCCTCGACGCTGTCATAGGGGATGGACACCCCGTTGCGCTGCGCCAGTTCGAACATCAGCTCCGGCTCCAGCGAGCCCTCGATGTGCAAGTGCAGCTCCGCCTTGGGCAGGCCGGCGATATAGGCGTCTAACGACATGGGGCATCCTTCGGAGAGAAGGCGTCAATTCGACACCACCAGCCGCAGATGTCCAGCCTTGGTCTTCCCCGCGTCGTCGTTGGGCGGTGGATCGGGCGGCGGGGGCAGGCTGGGCCGGGCGCTCCAGGCCTCGGGCCGTTCGATCCAGCCCTTGGCCGTCTTCAGCCGGTCGGGCAGCATGGATCGGGCCACCAGATTGGGGCCGATCCCCACCAGTTCGTCGGTCCAGTTGGCGATCTGGCGGTTATGAAGCCGGCCGGGCGGGGCGACGCTGACGATCCGCTTGTTCGGATAGGCCTCGCGCACGAACCGCGCGGTCGCCGCATGGTCCCCGTCGGTGGTCAGCAGATAGACGCTATCGACCCGGTTCGCGGCCACATCGTCCACCACCGCCAGGGCCAGATTGACGTCGCTCTGCTTCTCCGTCGCCGAACTCCAGCCGTGGCCGCAGGCGCGGCAGTGTTCGCCATGGACGATGAAATGGCCCATCAGACAACGCACGCGTCGGGCCCTCAGCGCGGCCTCATAACGGAACAGGGCCTCCATCCGCGCCCGGGCCTGGGGCTTGTGTGCGCTGACCCAGACGACGCCGGTCAGCCGCTCCATCGGATCGATCAGGCCTCGCCCCAGGGCCTGCAAGTCCAGCCACAGCCATTCGCGCCGCTTCTGATCCAGCAAGGCGTGAAACAGGTTGTAGCCGTCGACATAAAGCACAGCGCGGCGTTTCAGGAACGGCGGCGTGAGGTCGCCCGGACCAAAGGGGCGCAAGGCCGCGTCCGCCATGCGGATACGACCCCGATGCTGCCCCCAGGCCTTGCGCCCCTTCGACTGCTGACCGTCGGGTTTCCCCATCCGTCGTCCGCTCCCTGTCCCTGGCAAAGCTTAACCAGAGCCGAGAAGCGGAGTCCGCGTCTTTCAGGTCACATAACGCCGGTCACATCCGTTCGGGCGTCTCGATCCCCAGCAGGGTCAGGGCCGTCTCGAGCTGACGCAGGGCCGCCGCCGACAGGGCCAGGCGCGAGGCCCGCGTCGCCTCATCCGGCGCGACCAGCACCGGGCAGGCGGCGTAGAATTTCGAGAACGACTGCGCCACCCGATAGGCATGCTCGGCCACCAGATGCGGCATCCGCTTGTCATAGGCGTCGGACACGGCGGTCGAGAAAGCGTCCAGCGTCAGGGCCAGATCGCGCTCCGCCTGTTCGGCGATGACGATGGGCCCCGGCGCCGCCCCCTGTTCGGCGGCCTTCCTCAGCAGGGATTTGATCCGCACCGACTGGTACAGCAGATAGGGGCCGGTCTTGCCCTCGAAGCTCATGAACCGGTCCAGGTCGAAGACGTAGCTGGTGGTCCGCGCGTTCGACAGGTCGGCGAACTTCAGGGCGGCGATGGCCACCTTGTGCGCGATGGCCTCGAACTCTTCCGGCGACAGGTCGTCGCCCAGCTTGGCCTCGTGCAGCCGCTCGCGCGCCTTGTCCGTCGCCTGATCGATCAGGTCGCGCAGCTTCAGCACCCCGCCCGCGCGGGTCTTGAACGGCTTGCCGTCCTGCCCGTTCATGGTGCCGAAGCCCAGATGCTCCAGCGCCCCTTCGGCGGCGTAGCCGGCCAGATAGGCGGCGCGGAACACCTGTTCGAAATGCTCGGCCTGGCGTTCGTCGACCACATACAGGGCCAGGTCCGGCGCCAGGGCCTTCTTGCGGTCCAGGATCGTGGCCAGGTCGGTCGTGCCGTACATGGCCGAGCCTTCCGAACTGATCACCAGCAGGGGCGGGGGCGACGGGGCCTCGATCACCGAACCGTCGGCCAGCTTCTTCTTGCGCGTCTCGCCGGGCTTGGCGACATGGACCACCTGGGCGCCGTCGTCCTCGACCAGCAGGCCGGTCGCCTTCAGATGCGCCAGCATTTCCGGCATCTGCGGATCGGCGTCGCTCTCGCCGTTCCACAGGTCGAAATCGACCGACAGATCGCCGTATTCGCGCTTCAGCGCCTCGCGGCTGACCGCCACGAAATGAGCCCACAGGGCGCGATAGCCGGGACGTCCGTTCTGCAGTTCCGCCGTCGCCTTGCGGGCGCGGTCCCGGAAGGCCGGGTCTTCCTTGGCCTTGCCGGCGGCCAGCGGATACAGCCGGTCGAGGTCGGCCAGGGTCACCGGGCTTTCGGCCGGGAAGGGCCCGTCGCCCTCAACCAGGAAACCTTCAGCCAGACCCTCGTCGCCACAGGCCACGATCAGCAGCCCCATCTGGAAGCCCCAGTCGCCGAAATGGGCGTCGCCGGTCACGTGATCGCCGCGGAAGCGGAACAGCCGCTTCAGGCTCTCGCCGATGATGGCGCTGCGCAGATGGCCGACGTGCATCGGCTTGGCCACGTTCGGACCGCCGTAGTCGATGACCACCTTGCGGGGATCGGCCACGAGTGCGGCGCCTGCATGGTCAGCGTCGGCCGCGACCTCTGCAGCGCGCTCGGCCAGCAGCGCATCGGCCAGCTTCAGATTGATGAAGCCCGGCCCCGCCACCTCGACCGAGGCGAAGCGGGGATCGGCGGTCAGCCGTTCGGCGATCCTGCCCGCCAGCTCGCGCGGATTGGCCTTCAACGCCTTGGCGGCGGCAAGGGCGCCGTTCGACTGGAAGTCGGCGAGGTCGGGACGGTCCGACGGGGTGACGCGCGCCAGGGCCGCATCCACGCCTTCGGCGGCGAAGGCGGCGGCGACCGCTTCGCTGAGGACGGTCTTCAGGTCAGACATTACTGGCTCGGCGTAGTGGCTTGGGCCGTTCCGGCGGTGACGCGGAAGCGGCTGCCCGAACGGTTGAATTCGGCCATTTCAGGCGTGACGTCGAAGCCGATCAGAACTTCGAAATTGCCGCCGCTGGTTTCCAGATCTGCGCGCGGGATCACGATGCTGCGCTCCTCGTGGACCGAGGCGGTGCGCTGACCGTCGAACTTCACCGGCAGGTCGAAATATTCCTTGGCCAGGACGGCGCTGTTGCGCTCGGTCACGGCGACCCAATAGCGATAGGTCTTCTGATCTTCGTTCGCCTGCTCGCCCCGGCCCAGCTCGAACAGGATGTCCATGTCCAGCTTGATGGGGTCGTCCTCGCGATATTCGCAGTCGGCCGAGACGCCCTCGATCTCGCCGGTGAAGCCGACGTTGGAGATGGCCGCGCGGCCGCCTTCCAGCTCGACATAGCGGGCGGCGTCGTAAAGCACCTTCACGAAGGGGCAGGGGCCGGCGTTGGCGCGACGGCGCAGCGGAGCGAATCGCGGCGCGCGCTCGGAGGGCGCATCGGCCTGCTGGCCGCTGGAACCGCGATCCCGCTGTCCCGACTGTCCAGGAGACATCTGCGCCTGGGCGGCGGTGGGCAGGATGGAGGCCGCGATGGAGACGGCGGCCAGGGCGGAAAGCACGCGACGCATCAGTTATCTTCCGACAGCGAGAGGACCAACGCCGTGGCAGGCGTCCTTGGAACAGGGGCGAAGGGTCTTACAGACCCGGCAGCTTGAAACCGCCGCTGCGGCGCGGCTGGATCGTGATGGCCTGCTGGCCGCCGGTCAGGGCCTGAAGCCGGGCGGCTTCTGTCGAGGCGTCGATCGTCTGCTGGCCGTCGGCCGTCTGGCGCACCGTCGGCGCCTGGGTCGAAGCATCGTCCTTGCGCCAGAACATCACGCGGTTGGCGAAGCTCTCGTCCTTGTGGGCGATGTCGCCGAACTCGTCGTCGATGACATAGCGGGCCAGAGGGTCGGCCTGTTCGGCGCCGGCCTGTGCGACCAGGACCTGCTCGCCCGGGGTGCGGGTGATGGCTTGGCGCTGACCCAGCAGGATCTGGCGGGCGGCGCTCTCGGGCGCTAGCTCTTGCGGGCGCGGCTGGCCCGGCGCCGGCGGGCGCAGGCCGTACTCGGGCGGCACGCTCAGCGGCGCGGTGGAGACGGTCACGAACTCGTCCGGCACGACCTTGGTCAGGCCGATGCCTTGCTTGATGCTGCCGCAGGCCGAAACGGCGAGCGCGGCGGTGGCGGCGAGGGTCAGTACGGCGACGCTGCGAATACGCATGGGTTCAGGCTCTGATCGGCTGATGCTCGAAACGCCTCTACGGGCGCTCTTGGCATAGTGAAGAGGGGGTGATTACGACTTTTCGGGGGCCGCGCCAACCTTCGAGCCTGATCGGCGGAGACGGCGATCCCGCCGAGGCCGTGAATCAGGCTCTGGATCGGACGAAAGCCGGGCTCAGGCTTTCGCGGCTCGGTCGGACAGGAAGCTGTCCAGAATCAGCAGAACGACGCCGATGGTGATGGCGCTGTCGGCGATGTTGAACACCCAGGGGAAGACGCCCGTGCCCGACACGTCGATGAAGTCGACGACATAGCCGAACCGGATTCGGTCGATCACATTGCCCAGGGCGCCGCCCATGACGAAACCTATGGCGGTGATCAACAGGCGACGATCCGACTGGGTCGCCCACCAGGCCAGGCCGGCCGAGACGATGACCGAGAAGATCGTCAGCCCCCAGCGCGCCTCGCCCCCGCCGAACAGGCCGAAGCTGACCCCGGTGTTCTGCACGAAGGTGAAGCGCAGGATCGGCGGAATCACCTCGGCGAACACATAGCCGACCGGGATCTGGCTGACCGACGCCACGTCCGGCAGGCTCAGAATCCAAGCCTTGGTCAGCTGGTCCAGAACGATGATCAGAAGGGCGATGCCGTAGGCGGCCAGGGCGATGCGAGTGATCTTCATGCGGCGGCGGTTAGCAGGAAGCTGCGCCGGGGCGAAGCGGAAAACCACTGAGGCCCGAACTTCACGTCGGCGAATTCACGGTCGGAAAAGAAAAATGGCGCGCAGGACGATTCGTGCGGCCATCGGCGTTTGCCGGGCGAAAACGGCGATCAACTCGCCTGAGATGAGGACCGGTTAGAATGGAGCCATGATCCGGCCGCCGCTCATTGATGTCGAAACCGTGCCGTCAGAGAACATGCCGGGCCCTAGGCTTGGCACGATTGGCGCCCTGTCACCCTGTTTTCGCGCCAAGCGCCGATTGGCAGGTTGGCGCTTTGTCACCCTGTTTTTACGACAAGCGCCAACGGATTCAGAACAGGTCGCCCTGGCTTGGCGTCGGCGGTTTGGGCCTTGGCGCGGGCTTGGGCGGAGGGGGCGACGCGACCCGTCCATCCCCCCCGTCGATGGTCGCGCCCCGCGCGCCGTCGCCGAACACCAGCCGCACCGCCTGGCCGGGCTCCAGTCCCGCCGCCGCCGTGATCCAGTCGCCCTTGGCGTTCTCGACCCGGGCGAATCCGGGCTTGGGCCGGCCGGGATCCAGCGTCGCCAGCGCCCGCGACAGGGCGTTCAACCGGTCCTGGTCGCGGGTCAGCCGCCGCTCGACCGTGGGCTTGAACCGGGCTGCGATGGCGGACAGTCGGTCGCCCCGACGCTCCAGCGCCCGGTCCAGCAGCCCGCGCCCCAGTCGTCCGCCGACGCCGGCCAGCCGCCGTTCGTGGACCGAGACATTGCGTTGCAGCCCCGATCCCAGCCGGCTCGACACATGGTCCAGCCGCTGCTGCGCCAGGGCCAGCAGGTCTTCCGGCCGCGCCGGCAATCCGCGCGCCACAGCCCTCAGCCGGGTGCGCCGATCCTCGATCAGCCGCCCCCCCGCCAGGACCATGCGCCGGTCCAGGTCGGCGACCGCATACCTCAGGTCCGCCAGCACCGGCGTCGCGATCTCGGCCGCCCCCGTCGGCGTCGGCGCGCGTCGGTCCGAGACGAAGTCGATCAGGGTGGTGTCCGTCTCATGCCCCACGGCCGAGATGATCGGGATCCGCGCCGCCGCCACCGTGCGCGCCAGGGCCTCGTCGTTGAAGCACCACAGGTCCTCGACCGAGCCGCCCCCACGGGCCACGATCAACAGGTCGGGGCGGGGGATCGGCCCATCGACAGTCATCGCGTCAAAGCCGCGAATGGCGTTCGACACCTGGCCGCACGCCGCCTCGCCCTGGACCACGACGGGCCAGACGATCACCCGGCAGGGCCAGCGTTCGGCGATCCGGTGCAGGACGTCCCGGATCACCGCACCCGTAGGGCTGGTGATCACACCGATGGTGCGGGGAAACTGGGGCAGGGGCTTCTTGCGCCCCGGCTCGAACAGGCCTTCTTCGCGAAGCCGGACCTTCAGCCGCTCCAACTGCGCCAGCAGGGCGCCGGCTCCGGCCGCCTCCATGCTCTCGATCACGATCTGGTACGACGACCGCGCCGGATACGAGGTGATCTTGCCGGTGACGATGACCTCCAGCCCCGCCTCAGGCTGGACCCCCAGGCCGCGCACCGATCCCTTCCAGATCACCCCGTCGATGGCCGACTTGTCGTCCTTCAGGGTCAGATAGATATGGCCCGAGGCGTGACGATTGACCTTCGACACCTCGCCCCTCAGCCGCACATGGCCGAATCGTTCCTCCAGCGTCCGCTTCAGGGCGAAGGACAGTTCGGAGATCGACAGGGGGGGATTGTTGTCGCGCGGGGCGGCGGCCTCTGCCGGGCCCTCGAACACATAGGAGTCGTCGCTCATCGGGCCATCCTAGCCTGCGTCGCCTCTTGCGGGAACAGGATCGACGCCGCGCCGTTCGCCTTTCATGGCCGCCGCCCCCCGAGGAACCGATCCGGACGACCGCGATCCACGCGAACGCGGCCTGATGCGTCGCAGCGGCGCCGGCGGGGCCATGAGCCCCTGGCTGATCATCGGCGGGATCGCCCTGGTCGGTCTGGTCGTCTACGTCCTTTCCGCCCTGTTCTGACGCTTCAGCCCGTCGGACGCTTGACGGTCCGACGCAGGCCCGTCATTGCCGACTTCATGATTATTCTTCTCGTCGGATCGGGCGGGCGCGAACACGCCCTGGCCTGGAAGATCGCCCAGTCGCCACTGGTCACCCGCCTCGTCGCCGCCCCCGGCAATCCCGGCATCGAGAAACTGTGCGAGCTTCGTCCGGTCAAGGCTGACGACGCCGAGGGGCTCGCCGCCCTGGCCCGCGAGATCAAGGCGGACCTGGTCGTGGTCGGGCCTGAAGTGGCCCTGGCCGCCGGTCTCGCCGACCGTCTGGCCTCGGCCGGCATCCCCTGTTTCGGCCCCACCGCCAAGGCGGCCCAGCTGGAGGTGTCCAAGGCCTTCTCCAAGGCCTTCCTGGAACGCCACGAAATCCCCACCGCCGGCTACGGCGTCTATGACACGGTCAAGGACGCCAAGGCCGCCCTGGACGTGTTCAAGCCTCCCTATGTCATCAAGGCCGACGGTCTGGCCGCCGGCAAGGGCGTGGCCATCAGCCCCGACCGTCCCGACGCCGAGGCCGAGATCGAACGCATGCTGGGCGGCCGTTTCGGCGCCGCCGGCGCTCGCGTCGTGATCGAGGAGTTCATGGACGGGGAGGAGGGCTCGCTGTTCGCCCTGTGCGACGGCCAGCGCGCCGTCTTGTTCGGCGGCGCCCAGGACCACAAGCGCGCCTTCGACGGCGACACCGGCCCCAATACCGGCGGCATGGGCGCCTATTCTCCGGCCCCGGTCTTCACCGCCGACCTGGTGCAGCAGGCCGACGAACGGATCGTCCAGCCCACCATCCGCAAGATGGCCGAGGAGGGCGCCCCCTATCGCGGCGTCCTCTACGCCGGCCTGATGGCCACCGCCGACGGTCCCAAGGTGGTCGAGTTCAACGCCCGCTTCGGCGATCCCGAATGCCAGGTGCTGATGATGCGGATGGCCGGTGACATCGTCCCCTATCTGTTGGGCTGCGCGCGGGGCGACGTCTCGGGCCTGCCGTCTCCGGCCTTCAAGCCCCAGACGGTGATCTGTGTCGTCATGGCGGCCAAGGGCTATCCCGACAGCCCGCTGGAAGGTTCGATCATCCGCGGCGTGGACCAGGACTTCGGCCCCCACGTCCAGGTCTTCCACGCCGGAACCCGACGCCGCGACGACGGCCAACTATGCGCCGCCGGCGGCCGCGTCCTGAACATCTGCGCCGAGGGCGACGACATCGCCCAGGCCCGCGAGCGCGCCTATGACGCCATCCGCAAGATCGACTGGCCCGGCGGCTTCAACCGCTCCGACATCGGCTGGCGGGCCCTGGGCCGGGGCTGAGGGGCGGGCGCCTACGCCCAGGCGAACAGCAGCCGCCCTTCGCCCATTCGCTCGCGCAGTTCCGGCAGATCGGTGTGGGCCACCGAGAAACAGCCGTAGCTGCGGCCCAGCTTGCCTTCGCGCGCCAGGAAGTCCGGGTCGGCGTAGTCGGCCCCGTGGATGATGATGGCCCGCTCGCGCGCCTTGTCGTTGGTGTATTCCAACCCGTCCAACAGGACGTTCGGCCCCTGCTGGGATCCCCAGCCTGCCCCTGCGGTGGCGTAGGCCCCGACCGAAGACATGTTGGAATCCGGCGTGTTGGAGAAGCGCTGGGCGTAGCCCGTGTGGCTGGGGTCCGAACCTCGCCCGTGGCAGGTGCGCAGCACCTTGACCTCGCCGCCGACCAGATCGACTTCGTACAGCCGCTCTTCGCCCGAGAATTTCTTGAAGTCGACCAGGTACATCCGGTCACGCAGCGGGATCTTCTTGTGGTGGATGTCCAGGGCCGCCATCGCTCGCTCCATCAGGTCCTTGCGAACATGACCGCGCGGATCGAGAGGCGGAGGGTTGACGACGAGGGCCTCGACGACGGGGGCGGGGGACGGAGGTGCGACCGGCTTGGCCGCCGCCAGCGTCGTCACCGGAGCCGACGCTCCAGCGCTGGCGCAACCGGCCAGCATGGCCGACCCGCCCAGAATGAGTCCTCGTCTTGAAAGCCGCATGCGACGCCCTCGTTGCGGTTTATCTTCGGAGATGGTTGTTTCAAATGGTTACGGGCGAGGCAACCTGAGCCTTGTGGGGCATTTTTGCGGCGCTGCGCCGCAGGGGAGACATCGATGATGCGTTTCGGTCTGGCGCTGGCGGCTCTGATGGCCTCGGCCACGGTCGCGGTTGCGCAGCAAAGCCCCGCTGGGCCTACGGTTTTCTCCACCCAGGGGACGACGTTTGTCGAAGCTGGCCGACTGCTCGTGGATCCGTCGAACGGCGTTGTGCAGCGCGGTAAAACTCTCGTGATCAGAGGGAACCAAGTTGTCGAGATCCGCGACGGCTTCGTCGGCGACCCGTCTCAGGGTGCGGTAGTTGATCTCCGCGATTCCTTCGTTCTGCCGGGTTTGATCGACAGCCATGTCCATCTGACAGGTCAGCAGAACCCCAATTCCCGCCTTGAGGAAGTCACCCAGTCGGATGCCACCCAGGCGATGGTCGGCGCCCGCTATGCCCGCCGCACCCTGATGGCCGGCTTCACCACGGTGGCGGACCTGGGCGCCAGCAACGAAGCGATCTTCGCCCTGCGCGAGGCGGTGAAGGCCGGCGACGTGCCCGGCCCGCGCATCATCGCGGCCGGATCCTCGGTCTCGATCCATGGCGGCCACGGCGACGCCAATGGCTTCCGCGAGGACGTCCTGCATCTGCTGTCGCCGGAAAGCGTCTGTTCGGGGCCTGAGGACTGCATGCGCGCGGTCCGCACCCAGGTCCGCTCGGGCGCCGACATCATCAAGATCACCGCCACGGGCGGCGTCCTGTCCAACACCGCCGCCGGCCTGAACCAGCAGTTCAGCGATCCCGAATTGACCGCCATCGTCGAAAGCGCCCACCGCATGGGCCGTCAGGTGACGGCCCACGCCCACGGCGTGGACGGGATCAACGCCTTCCTGCGCGCGGGCGGCGATTCCATCGAACACGGCACCTATCTGGACGACCAGTCGATCCGCCTGTTCAAGACCAATGGCGCCTGGCTGGTGCCGACCCTGCTGGCCGGGGACTTCGTCGCCCGCATCGCCGCCGGGCCGGACAACTTCTTCACCCCGGCCCAGACGGCGAAGGCGCTGGAGGTCGGCCCCAAGATGCTGGACATGGCGCGGCGCGCCCATGAGAACGGGGTGAAGATTGCCTTCGGCACCGACAGCGGCGTCTCGGCCCACGGCGACAACGCCAAGGAGTTCGCCCTTCTGGTCCGCGCCGGCCTGACTCCGCTGGAAGCCGTTCAGGCCGCCACAGTGGGCGCCGCCGAACACCTGCGCATCTCCAGCGAGGCCGGGCGGATTGCGCCGGGCATGCCCGCCGACATCATCGCCGTGAAGGGCGATCCTCTGACCGACGTCACCGAACTGGAGCGGATGAAGTTCGTGATGAAGTCCGGCGTGGTCTACCGCGCCGACTGAATCCTGTCCGTTAGGAAGGCGGCGAAAGCCGCCTCATCCTCGAACCGGGCGACGACCGGCCATGCCGTCACGCGCGTGCGCTGGTCTGGCGTCAGCCGCACCCAGTCCTTTTCCGTGGTCACAAGACCGGCGTCATAGACCGCGGCCCGATCCATCAGGAACGCGATGTCGTCGGCGCTATAGGCCGCATGGTCGGGGAAGGGGACGAAGTCCGCCAGGTCGCACCCTGCCGCCTTCAACGACCGCTCGACCTTCCACGGCTTGGCGATGCCGGCGAACCCGACCTGAGGCCCAGGCGGAGGCGGCCCTTCGGGCGTCAGGCGCGCGACGAAGATGGGCAGGCCGTCGAACACGGCCAGCAGTTCGGGATCGGCCGTCTCCAGATCGGTCGGCAACATCACCACCACGGCGTCGGCGCGGGCCAGTCCGGCCTTCAGCGGCTCACGCATCGGACCTGACGGAAAGACCGAGCCGTCGCCGAACGGCCATTCGTCGCCCCGTGTCTCGCCGTCCACGACGATCAGGCTGACGGTCTGCTTCAAGGCGGGGTTCTGATGTCCGTCGTCCAGCACCAGCGCACGCGCGCCTTCCGACACGGCGGCCCGCGCTCCGGCGACCCTGTCGCGCGAAATCCAGACGGGGGCGTCTTGGGCCAGCATCAGGGGTTCGTCGCCAACAGCCGCCGCCGTGTGGGCCCCCAAATCGACCTGCACCGGGCCTTCCAGCTTGCCGCCGTAGCCCCGCGACAGGCCTTGCGCGTCCACGCCCCCCGCGCGCAGCAGTCGCAGCACCTCCCGCGCAACCGGCGTCTTGCCCGATCCGCCGACGGTAAGATTGCCGACCGAGATCACTGCGCAGCCCGGTTCGACCGGGACCGTCCGTGCGATCCGGCGCGCCGTCACGCCGGCCCAGATCCAGCCCAGCGGCTTCAGCACCGTGCGCGTCACCCGCGCATGGTCGCGGTCGCGGACATACCACCAGCGTGGCGTGTTGAGTTTCATCGCCGGGGCCTCTTTTGCGGCGTCAGCGGCGACAGCCAGTTCCACAGCCGGTCCAGACCGCCCCCCGCCTCGGCCGCCGCCCGGCGGGCGCGCTCGCCCATGGCCTTGGCCGCCGCCGGATCGGCCAGCAGGGGCGCCACCGCCTCGGGCAGATCCCACGGAGCCTGGACCAGGATCAGTCCGCCGGCCTCGGCCAGGGCTGAGGTGACGGTCGCCCAGTTCGAGGCGTCCGGCCCCGTCACGGTCGGTCGGCCCAGCCGCGCGGGCTCCAGCGGATTGTGCCCGCCCACCGCCGGCAGGCCCAGGGCCGGAGCGAACGACCCGCCCATCACCACGACGTCCGCCAGTCGCAGGAACAGGCCCATCTCGTTCAGGGTGTCGGCCAGATAGACGTCGGTGTCGCGCCCGATGGTCTCGCCCCGCGACCGCATGGCGAAGACCACGCCCTCGCGCTGCAGGGCTGTGGCGATGTGCGGCCCCCGCTCGGGATGGCGTGGCAACAGGATCAGACAGGCGCGGTCGGGCAGCTTGTCCAGGGCGCGGACGATGGCGATCTCCTCGCCCTCGTGTGTGCTGGCGGCCACGACGACCGGTCGGTCCCCTATGGCGGCGCTCAGGCGGCTGAAGGCGGCCGTATCATGGGGCAGGGGCTCGCCCGCCAGTTTCAGATTGACCAGGCCGTCGATCCGCGCGCCCAGGCTTTCCAGCCGCTGTGCCGACAACTGATCCTGCGGCAGCACCAGGTCGAACGCGCCGGCCACCGCCCGCGCCGAGGCTGGGAACCGCGCCCAGCCCTCGACCGTCTTCTCGGTCACGCGCGCGCTGACCAGCGCCAGTTTCATGCCGCGCCGATGCGCCTCCAGCAGCATATTGGGCCACAGCTCGCTCTCGACGAAGATCGCCAGACTGGGCCGCCAGTGATCCAGGAAGCGCGCGACGACGCCTGGCCCATCGACCGGCGCATATTGATGGGTGACGCCCTTCGGCAGACGGTCGGCCAGAATCCGGGCCGAGGTCACCGTGCCCGAGGTGACCAGCACCGTCAGGTCCGGCCGCGTCCTCACGAACCGCTCGACCAGCGGTAACAGGGACAGGGTCTCGCCGACGCTGACGCCGTGCAGCCAGACCAGATCCCCTTGCGGCCGCTCCACGTCGGTGAAGCCCATCCGCTCATCGACGCGTACGGGGTCCTCCTTGCCCTTGGCCGCGCGGGCGTCCAGCAGGCGCGGGGCAAACGGCTCCAGCGTCCGCGTCAGCAGCCGATAGGCCAGCAACGGCAGGGGCGTCACGGCTTCAGGCCCGTAATGGCGTCGGCGCGCGCCTCGACAGCGGTCAGGCGGGCCGTCCAGTCTGCGACCACGGCCGCCATGTCGGCGCCCTCGGGGAAGTCGGCCCGGTCCCAGACCACGGCGCCCTTGCCGAACGGCAGGGGCAGCACCGCCCGGTCCCAGCTGTTGAACCGGATCGCGGGATTGCAGGACAGGCCGATGAACAGAGCCGGCGCGTTCGACAACTTGGCCATCAGGGGCAGGCCTTCGGCCATAACTCGGGCCGGCCCTCGCGGACCGTCCGGCGTCAGAGCCAGCGCGCCCACCTTCAACTGTTTCAGCCCGTCCCGCAGGGCCTGCGACCCGCCCTTGGCCCGGTCAGCCTTGTCCTTGTTGGCGGAGGACCCCCGCACGGCGGGAAAACCCTGGCGCGCCACGGCCTTGGCGATGAACTCCCCATCGGCCGACAGCGAGATCAGCCCCTTGGCCGGTTGCGCCCGGTCCAGCGGCCATGACGCCGGCGCAAGGCCTATCCGTGAGTGCCAGAAAACACACAGGACCCCGCCGCCCCTGGCCCAGATCTCTTCGGCGACCGATTGGTTTTCATGGGTCCATCGGATGGTGGCGAAACAGAACTGCATCCACTGCGCCAGGACCCAGGCCAGGGCAGACTGGATTATCGGATTGCGCAGCGGCCTCAAGCGACAGCCTCGACAGTCGTGGCGCCGCCGTCCAGCGACTGCTGTCGGGCCAGACGGGAATAGAGCCCTCCCTTGGCGACCAACACGTCGTGCGAGCCCTGCTCCACCACCCGTCCGGCTTCGATCACATAGATTCGGTCGGCGTTGCGCACGGTGGACAGACGGTGCGCGATCATCAGGGTGGCGCGGCCTTCCATCAACCGCTCCAGCGCCGCCTGGACCAGGGCTTCGCTCTCGGTGTCCAGGGCGCTGGTCGCCTCGTCCAGCAACAGGATGGGCGCGTCCTTCAGGAAGGCGCGGGCGATGGCGATCCTCTGGCGTTGCCCGCCCGACAGCCGCAGCCCCGCTTCGCCGGCGCGCGTCTCGTACCCTTCGGGCAGGGCGGTGATGAAGTCGTGGGCGGCGGCCGAACGTGCGGCCTCCTCAATCTGGGCCTGGGTCGCGCCGGGGCGGCCATAGGCGATGTTGGCGGCGATGGTGTCGTCGAACAGGAAGGGCTCCTGCGTCACCAGGGCGATATGGTCGCGCAGGTCGTGGATCCGCAGCGACCGCACGTCGGCGCCGTTGATCGTCACCGCCCCGTCCGTCACATCATAGAAGCGCGGCAGCAGACTAAGGATCGTGCTCTTGCCCCCGCCCGACGGCCCGACCAGGGCCACGGTCTCGCCCGGCGCGACCCGCAGCGACACGCCGTCCAGCGTCGGGGCCCCGCCGGGGGCGTAGGCGAACGACACCTGGTCCAGCACCACCTCGACCGGCCCGGGGGCCAGGGGCGCGGCGTCCGGCGCCTCACGGATCTCGGCCTCGATGTCCAGGGCGCCGAACAGGCGGCGTGCGGCGGTAAAGCCTTCGGCCATTACCGTGGCCAGATTGGTCACCTGGCGCAGGGCTTGGCCGGCGGCCAGCAGCATGCCGATGAAGGCGGCGAACCCGCCCACCGTCATTTCGCCCGCCTGCGACCGCCAGCCGGCGTAGGCCATGACCGCCGCCACCACGACATAGGCGACCATGTCGCTGGACGGACCGGCGAAAGCGCGGGCGTTGGCGCCCTTGATGACGTGGCGCTGGCGACGGGCCACCACCTCGGCGACGCGGTCCTGTTCGGCGGCTTCGCGGTTCTCGATCTTGATCAGCCGAACCCCGTCCAGGTTCTCCATCAGGGCGGTGGACAGATTCTCGGTCTCGGCCATCGCCCCGCGCGCCGCCTTGCGGGTCTTGCGTCCGAACCGGCGCAGCACCAGCGCCACCAGCGGCACGCCCAGCAGCACGACGATCGTCAGCTGCCAGTCGATGAACCCCATATAGATCAGCACCGCGATCAGGGTCAGCAGGTTCTGAGTGTAGTTGACCACGCCCGAGGTGAAGGCCTCGCGCACCATATTGGCGTCGAACAGCACGGACGAGACGAAGCCGCCCGAATGCTGGCTCCGCAGCCGGGCCAGGTCGGCCCGGATCATGGCCCCGAACAGACGGATCTGGATGTCGCCGACGATGGTGTGGCCCAGACGGTTGACCAGGGCCGCCTGGCCGATCGCCGCCAGGGTCCGCATCACCGCGACCGCCAGGATGGCGGCCGGGATCCAGACAATCGCCTTGTCCGCCGGGAAGCTGACGACTCCAAACAGGCTGATCGGCTCGGTCCCGCCCAGGAACAGACCGTTCACCGCCGGCTCCAGCAACTTCAGCAGAGCCGCCGTTAGCAGGCCCGTCATCGCCGCGCACAGCACCGACAGGATCAACGATCCTTTGTGCCGGGACAGGTAGTCGCGCCAGATCCGCGCCAGCAGGGCGCGCAGGGGCATGGTCTCTGAAGCGGCGGTCGTCATCGGCTCTCGGTCGGACGGCTTGCGGTTCAAGTCAAGCCGGGACAGGTGACGCGGCGGCTCAGTGTCGCTATCTGGCGGCCATGGCGCGCTTTGATCTTTCGACCGCGATGGGCCGTTTCCGGGCGCATTGGCACTATTTCTGGGCGGACCACGCCTTTCTGCGCCTGGCGTTTTCCAACGCCCACTGGCTGGGTCCCGACCTGGTGCGCACTAATCAGCCGTCCCCGCGCCAACTGGCCTATTGGAAGACGAAAGGCGTCCGCACCGTCATCAATCTGCGTGGACAGCGCGACGAGGGCTACTACTGGCTGGAGAAAGAAGCCTGCGAGCGCTTGGGCCTGACCCTGATCGACGCTCCGCTGGACTCCCGCGATCCGCCTCAGACCGATCGCATCCACCGCGCTCGCGACCTGTTCAAGACCATCGAATATCCGGTGCTGATCCACTGCAAGTCCGGCGCGGACCGGGCGGGGATGATGGCCGTCTTCTATCGCCACTTCCATCTGGGCGAACCGATCTCGGTCGCCATGAACCAGCTGTCCAAGAAATACCTGCACTCGCGCGAGGGTCTGACCGGCGTGCTGGACTATACGCTGGAGAAATACGTCAACGAGATCGAGCCGCGTGGGATCAGCTTCATCGAATGGGTCGACAGCCCCGACTACGATCCCAAAACGATCCGCGCCGAGTTCAAGGCCGCCTGGTGGGGCACGCTGTTGACCGAGAAGCTGCTGAAGCGGGAATAGGGCTCAGCCCCAGGGGCCACGCGGCGTATCCTCGCCGCGTTCGCGGGCTTCGGCCTCCAGCTCGGCGTCGCGTCGCGCCTTGCGGTCGGCTTCCCACTTTTTGAACCAGCGCGCATAGCCGATCTGTCCCCGCAGCGAAAAGCTGAACAGGACCAGCACCGCCAGCAGGCTGACCAGTTGGAATATCTGCTGCGGTTCCAGGTTCATTTTCTTCCTCGCATCCAGACTTCAACGTGTGACCAGGGAGCCGGTTCGGCTCCCTGGTGTCGCAGGGTCAGGCCCGATTTTTAGGCGACGTCGCCGCGCGGGTCGATCAGCTTGTGGGCGTGCAGGATGAAATAACGCATGTGGGCGTTGTCCACGGTCGCCTGGGCGCGCGCCTTCCAGGCCTGTTTGGCTTCGTCATAGCTGCCGAAGGCGCCGACGAATTCGACCTGCGACAGATCGCGGAACGTCGGCTCGCCCAGGTGGCGCAGTTCGCCGCCGATGACGAGGTGGAGCAGCTGGGGCGGGACGGAGGATTGATCGACCATCGGATGTCCTTGAGGGCTGGGGAGGGCTTTTGCCGGGGCATAGGCCCAGAACGCCTAAGGATCAATGTATGACAGGGTTTTTCAACCCAAGCCTCAGGTCGATAGCGGTACGTTTTTACAGCGCCGCACGATCAGCGGGTGCAGGGCCGGGGCGGCGCAGACCAGGCTGGCCTGACGCGGGTCGGGCCGGTTGAAGCCCCAGGGACGTCCATGGTGGTCGCTGACCCGCGCCCCGGCCTCCTCGGCGATCAGGCTGCCCGCCGCCACGTCCCAATCCCATTTCGGCGTAAGGGCTAGGGCGGCGTCGAACGCCCCTGCGGCGACCAGGGCCATCCGATAGGCCAGGGCGTTGCGTTTCGAGAACCGCAGCGCCGGCCACGGCTCGTCCCAGTGCGACCCCTCGATCATCCGGGCGTCGCCCAGCACTGAGGCGTCGTCCAGTGTCTCGGCGTCGGACGCCCGCACGAGAATCCCGTTACGCCGCGCCCCGCCGCCGCGCGCCGCCACATAGGTTTCCTGAACCTCCGGCGCGTGGATGACGGCGGCGACCACCTGGCCGTCCTCGACGACCGCGATGGGCACGCACCACCAGGGCTGGCGCTTCATATAGGCCACCGTGCCGTCTACCGGATCGACCACGAAGATCCGGCGCTTCGACAGTCGCTCGGGCGAGTCCGCCGTCTCTTCCGACAGCCAGCCATAGTCGGGGCGGGCGGCCAGCAGCCGGTCCTTCAGCATGGCGTCCACCGCCAGGTCGCCGCTGGTGACGGGCGACCCGCCGACCTTGGCCTCGATCTTCAGGCCCGCCTCACGTTCAGCGACCGCCAGCGCCCCGGCGTCGATCGCCGCCTGGCGGATCAGCTCCAGATCTGAGGCTAGATCGATCATTTGCCCGCTATGGCCACCGCGTCGAACATCAGGCTGGGCACATTGAACCCGCCTCGGAACTCGAGGTCCGACCCCCGTTGGAGGCGCAGATAAAGCTCGGGCAGCTTGCCGGCCACCGTGACCTCGTTGACCGGATAGGCGATCTCGCCGTTCTCGAACCAGAAGCCGGACACCCCCGCGGACCAGTCGCCGGTGTTTCCGTTCAACGACGGTCCGAACATCGACGTGACCAGAAGGCCCGTCCCCGCATCGGCCATCAGCCCCGCCAGATCGCGCTCCCCCGGCTCCATATGCAGATTATGGGTTCCGACCCCCGCCGGTCCCGCCAGGCCGCGCGAGGCGTGGCCGGTGGACTGCAGCCCCAGTTGCCGCGCCGAGGCGCTGTTCAGCAGCCAGGTGGTCAGGACGCCGTCGTCGAACAGGGCGCGACGCTCCACGGCGACCCCTTCATCATCGAAAGGCGTCGATGCCAGTCCGCGCGGCCGGAACGGATCGTCAATCAAGGTCACGCCTTCGGCGAACACCCTCTGACCCATCCGGTCCTTCAGGAAGGAGGTGCCGCGCGCGATGGACGGCCCCGAAATGGCGCCGATGGCCGGCGAGACGATCTGGCCGGCCATGCGGTTGTCGAAGATGACGGGGGCGGTGGTCGAGGCGATCTTGCGCGCGCCCGTTCGAGCGACAGCGCGCTCACCGGCCTTCCGACCAATGATCTCGGCGCCCGGCAGGTCCGACAGATGCCGGGTCGAGCGGCTTTCGCCGCCACGCTCCATGGCCCCGTCCTTCTCGGCGATGACGCCGACGCCCAGGGAAAAGGCTGATCCCTGATAGTCGCCGTCGAACCCGTGCGACGTCACCAGCCGCCACCGGCTGGACGACCAGGACGCATGCCCGCCCTCCGACCTGGCTACGCCCTCCACCGCCAGGGCCGCCGCCTCGGCCTCGGCCGACACCTGTTCCAGGGCTTCGGCGCTGCGTTCGCTGGGGTCAAACAGGTCCAGTTCGGCGAAGGGGCCCCGCGCCAGCCGATCCACGGGGGCGAAACCGGCATGAGGATCTTCCGGCGCCAGCCGGGCCATGGCCACGGCCCGTTCGACCAGGCGATCCCGTGTGGCGGGCGACAGGTCCGAGGCCGACACCGACGCCTGACGCTGCCCAACGAAGACCCTCAGGCCCAGGTCGCGCGATTCCTCGCGCTCGACGTCTTCCAGCTTGCCGTTGCGCACCCCGACCGACATGGAGCTGCGATCCGCGCTGACCGCCTCGGCGGCGTCCGCCCCGGCCTTCAGCGCGGCCTGGACGATATCATTGAGAAGATCGGTGGAAACAGGCGCGTACAGGGTTTCAGTCATGCCCCGATATGGCGGACCCTTTGCTGCGCCGCAACCTTGCGCCTCAGACGACGGCGAAGGCGATCAGCGCCACGGCGGCCGTCAACAGCGCCACCCATGTCAGCAGCATGCCGATCACCCGACCCAGCGACGGCCCGGTTTGGAATAGCAGACCCAGGGCATGGACGACGCGACCGACCAGCAGGGTCGCCCCCACGGCATGAACCATCCAGGCGGGCGTGCCGACGGCGGCCAGTAGCAGCAAGGCCACCATGCCCGGCGTCGCATATTCGGCGCAGTTACCGAAGGCGCGGGTGGCGGCGAGCAGATCCGGGTTCCCGCCATCGCCGAACGAGACCATGTGCTTGCGCCGCCCGCTGACGACTATGCCCGACAGCACCAGCATCAGCAGGATCAGCAGACCGCTCCACAGGGCGGCGGCCTGGACGGCTTGCATCAGGGGTGTGGTCATCGATCAGTCCTCGCGGCCGACGGGATACAGCAGATAATGGTCGTCATAGAAGGGCGTCCGCTCATAGAACCAGGCTAGGCGCGCCTGCGAGTTCGCCGCAAATTCAGGCTCTGCCGCCAGCTTGGCCTCGAACTCTGCCTTCAGCCCCGGATCGGCGGCCAGCATTTTTTCGGCCAGCGGTGCGATGGCGTAGGCCTCGATATATTCGACCCGGCTCATGACCTCGGGGAACATGCCCCAGGCGAAGAAGCTCTCGCTCGACTGCGGCTCCAGCAGCAGCACGACGATGTCGCCCAGCGGCTGATCGGTCGGCACGCGCACCGAGCCGGTCGGGAAAGTCCAGTCGCGGCGCTCGACCTCGACCGTCTTGACCGAGGCCTGGACGTGGCCCTCGTTGGCCCGCGTCGCCAGCTTGGGCTCGACCAGACGCAGCATCGACAGGTTCACCGTGCGCGGCGCGTCCACCGTCTCCATCTCGACGCCGTGAATCTTCAGCCGCTCGATGATGTCGGTGCGATAGCTCGGCACCCAATAGGCGGCCGGCCGCATCAGGCTCAGCGTCGGCTTGGATCCGTAGAAGGGCATCTGCCACAGCTCGGGATCGGGTCGACCCAGCCAGCGCACCTCGTCGCGGCCCGAGGCGGGGCTGTGATACATCTCGTAAAGCACGCCTTTGAACGGACGGATGGAGGAGGGGGTCTCCTCTGCCTCGAAATTCGCCGCGATTTGCGCCGGCCGCAGGGCCCGATCCTGGTCCGTCGCCGCCTTCAGCGCCGCGCCCTGATCGGCCAGCAGCCGCATCGCTTCTTCAATGAAGACATAGGTCCCCAGCACCCGCTGCTCATGCGGTTTCAGGCTGTGGTTCTCGATCAGGATCGTCGGCACATGGGCCGCCGAACCCCAGCCGTTCGAGAACCGCTCGCCCAGCCCGCCGTCCGACAGGCCCTTCTTGGGCTCGTCATCGTCGATGCCGAACACCAGCTCGCCGGGGATGTGACCCTCCCGCTCCAGCGCCGCATTCATCGCCGGCTTGAACACCGAATCCAGCCAGGCCGAACTGTTCGGCGACCGGCTGAACGTACCGTCTTCGCCGTTGAAGCCGTAGGTGACGTCATACTGGTAATCCAGGCCGTCGGTGACGTGGACGTCCACATACAGGTCCGGCCGGTACTTCAGGATCAGGCCCCGCACCGCCCGCATCTCGGGCTGATCTAGCTTCAGATAATCGCGGTTCAGGTTCTGGTTGGTCGCCGTATTCCGCCAGCCCTGGATGCGCGGCCCGCGCTGGTTCGGGCGGGAATAGGGGCCGGAACGCTCGTGCCCGTCCACGCTCAGGATCGGGATCAGGATCAGATTGACGCGGTCCAACAGGGCGTCCTTGCCGTAGAAGGCGATGTCGCGCAGCACCATCATCCCTGCGTCCTTGCCGTCGATCTCGCCGGGGTGGATGCCGGCCTGGATCATCAGCACCGGCTTGGCCGGATCGAAAGCGGCTCCGTCCTTGGACGCGATCACCGCATAGATGGGCCGCCCCTCGGGCGACATACCGAACTGTTCGATGCGGATCAGGTCGCTGGCGGCGTCCAGACGGTCGAACCAGGCGCGGGTGTCGGCGTAGTTCGGTGAAAAGTCATGCGCTGGATCGGCCTCGAACGCCGTGACCCACGGATCGCTCGCGCTGCGCAGCAAGGCCTTTGACGCCCCGTTCCAGGCGGGCGCCGGCGGCAGGAAGGCTTGGTCCCACGGCGCGGTGTTGGGAAGCGTCTGGGACATGGCGGGGCTCACGCTACAGGCTAGGGCGGCAAGAAGGGCCGAAATCAGGGAAGTGGATCGCATGGCCTTTCGTGAGCCGATTGCCTCGGCCTGACAAGGCGTCAACCGCCGCCGCCCAACGCGGGCGCCCACCCACCGGCCTTGACTAGCAGGGCGGCCGAGCTCGCGGCGCCCCATAGGCTGTAGAGCAGCACCACGATCAGGGCGCCGACGGCGACCTTGCGCCACGGTGCAAACGCCGCCGTCGCCGTCCCGGTCACGAAGATCGTCACCCCGACCCAAAGCCGCAGCGAGCCGGCCAACCGCGCGAACTCCGCATTCATCTGCGCCAGGATGATCACCACCACCGCCACGATCAGATTGGCCGCTAGAACACAGCCGAACACCAGCCGCCGATGGGCCCAGAAATGGTCGTCCAGGTCGATCCGCTCGTCGCCGCCCTCGGCCGAAACGCGCGGAAAGGTCACGCCGGCCGCCACATAGAAGGTCGCCGCAATGCTCAGCGAGACCAGCAGGACGAAGGTGTTGAACGGCGCGCCTCGGAAGATCACCCAGGCCTGGTTCCAGAAGGTGGCGATGTCGATAGCCACGAACAGGGCCAGCAGCGGCGTCAGCCAGCCGAACCGGATTCGCCGTTTCTCATGCAGGACTCGCGCAAATCCGCCGACCAGTTCAGCGACCGACAGGCCCAGCAGCAGGCCGTAAAAGCTGAAGAAGAATTCGAACGCGCTCACATGGCCCCCGGCTGAGTCGTGCTAACCTATTGCCAGCTCAGCGGCCTGTCGCTCCCAAATTCACCGCGCCATGCCGAGCGCGAATCTTAAGCTGCTCGCCGAAAATCCATGACCCAGTTCAGCTCCCAAGCCCGTCCGTCGTCGTACGAGAAATGTTGGGCCCAGCGCGGCGTCTCCGTGTTCACACGCGACCACTCGAAGCGTGCAAGGATCGGCCGCTCGCCGTCTATGTCGGGTCCTTCGAGGCGGCAGCCCTCGTCGTGAAACCGGCCAACGACCGGCGGCGCCAACCGGCCATCGCGGTCGCTTATCCAGTAGATCGACCACTCGTCGGTCGCCAGATTTAGCGTTCGCAGAGAAACGCCACGCCAACCGCGTTCGGGACAGTCGTGCTGTTCGATGTTGGCGATTCCACCCATGCGGGGCTCTGTGAACGCCGTCCCGTGCGCGATGTCCCAATCATCTGAGCCGACGCCCCGGCTTACCAGTCTGCGGTGTTCAACCTCCCAGTGGCCAAACAGGAAGTCGAAGTCATGGATGTGTGAACGTATCATGGCGGCAGCTCCAGCTATGCCGCATCCCTAAAGCGCCCAACTGCCAAATGCTGTCAGCATTCGCAGGCCGTCTACTTCCAGATCGGCGTCCCGTCGCCCGGCAGACCCAGCCGGCCCCACAGGTCGTTGACCCGCTCCACCACCGCCTCGTCCATGCGGATTTCCTCGCCCCATTCGCGCTTGGTCTCGGGCGGCCATTTGTCGGTGGCGTCCAGGCCGATCTTGGAGCCCAGGCCGCTCTCAGGGCTGGCGAAGTCCAGATAGTCGATGGGCGTCGACTCGATCACCGTGATGTCGCGCGCAGGATCCATCTTGGTCGAGATGGCCCACATGACGTCCTTCCAGTCGCGGGCGTCGATGTCGTGGTCCACCACGATGACCCATTTGGTGTACATGAACTGGCGCAGATAGCTCCACACGCCCAGCATCACCCGCTTGGCATGGCCCGGATAGGCCTTCTTCATCGACACCACCGCGATCCGGTAACTGCACCCCTCGGGCGGCAGCCAGAAGTCGACGATCTCCGGGAACTGCTGGCGCAACAGGGGAATGAACACCTCGTTGAGCGCCTCGCCCAGCACGCTGGGCTCGTCCGGCGGTCGGCCGGTGAAGGTTGTCAGATAGATCGGGTCCTTGCGCATGGTGATCGCGCTGACCTGGAAGACCGGGAACTTCTCGACCGAATTATAATAGCCGGTGTGGTCGCCATACGGCCCCTCGTCCTCGAACTCGTTCAGCAGGACATGGCCTTCCAGCACGATCTCGGCCTGGGCCGGCACCATCAGCGGCACGGTCTTGCACGGGACCAGCTCGGCCTTGGCCCCCCGCATCAGGCCGGCGAACTGATATTCCGACAGGGTGTCCGGCACGGGCGTCACCGCCGCCAGGATCGTGCCCGGATCGGCGCCCAGGACCACGGCGCAGGGCAGGGGCTCCTTGGGTCGGGCCTTCTTGTGCCGGGCATAGTGTTGCGCCCCGCCGCGATGGGCCAACCAGCGCATGATGGCCCTGTCCTTGCCCAGCACCTGCATCCGATAGATGCCCAGGTTGAAGTCGTCCTCGCGGTCCTCGCTCGGCCCCTTGGTCACGACCAGGCCCCAGGTGATCAGGGGGGCGGGTTCCCTGGGCCAGCACGACTGAACGGGCAGCGCGGTCAGGTCGATCTGGTCGCCTTTCAGCACCACCTCCTGCACCGGCGCCTTCTTCACCGTTTTGGGTCGCATCGACATTACGGTCTGCGCCAGGGGCAGCATCTCCATCGCGTCGCTCAGGCCGCGTGGCGGCGTCGGATTGCGCAGGAAGGCCAGCAACTCCCCGACCTCGCGCAGCTCGCCCGCCGTCGTCCGGTTCTTGCCCTCCAGCGTCACACCCATGGCGACCCGCTTCACCGTGCCGAACAGATTGGCCAGGCAGGGGATGGGGTTGATCGTCCCGTCCGGCATGACGGGCTTTTCGAACAGGACCGCCGGGCCGCCGTTGCGCAGCAGCCGGGTCTGGATCTCGGTCATCTCCAGCACCGTGGAGACAGGTTCGGAAACCCGCACCAGCTCGCCTTCGGCTTCCAGCTGGTCGATGAAGTCACGCAGGGATTTGTAGGCCATGCCTTCGCCTAAAGCGCCGGGGCCGAACTGTCACGCCTCGTTCGACTTAAGGCCCGATCCGTCCCGACCAGCGCCAGTCCGAACAGCAGGAAGACGGCCAGCAGGCCGGCGAAGGTCGCCAGCACCCGGCCCAAACCCAGGGTGTCAACATTGACGAACCCATAGGGCCACCAATGGGTCGCCAGCCCGTGAACCAGCGTCCACACGCCGAAGATCAGCGGGAAGCCTAGGGCCTTCGCCGGGTCGATCCACCGCAGCTCCCCCTTCGGCGTGAACCACAGCCAGTCCAGCAGGAAGGCGACCGGCATCACGTAGTGCAGCACCAGATTGACGCCCAGGGTCAGCCCCTCCGGCCGCCAGTAGGGGGCGATCATGAAATGATATACCACCCCGACGATCAGGATGTAGGTCGTCACTGCGGCGCGGAAGGCCGGCGACGCCGCCCAGCGGGCCAGCGGCCTTGTCGGTTTCAGCAAAGGCCCGGTCAGGGCCCCCGCGACCAGGATATTGCTCAGTATGGTGAAGAAGCTGAAGTACTGGATGGTCCGCGTCATAACCGCCCAACCGTCTGCCGGCGCCACCATCAGCAGATATTGCAGCGCCAGCGCCGCCCAGCCGATCACGGCGAAGGCGGCGCGCCAGAGGCGCGGTCGATCTCGTTCACGCAACATGCGCGTCTCTTTCGATCAGCGGGCGATCAAGCGGCGGCCTTGTCCCATTCGTAGGCGTCGTCCAGCCATTGCCCCAGGCGCTCGCCGCGATCCAGGGCGTCCATCCGTTGCATCTCCTCGCTCGACAGTTCGAAGTCGAAGATGTCGAAATTCTCGCGCGCGCGGCTTTCCTTGGTCGTGCGGGGAATGGCGATGATCCGGTTCTGGATCAGCCAGCGCAGGGTGACCTGGCCGTTGGTCTTTCCGTGGGCCTCGGCGATCTCGGAGATCGTCTTGTCGTCGGCGATCTTGCCCTGGGCCAGGGGCGACCAGGCGGTGATCGACGACCCCAGCTCGGTCGCCGTCGCCACCAGCGGGTCGATCCCCAGATAGGGGTGGTGCTCGACCTGGTTGGTCAGCAACCGCGCCTTCGACAGACTCTGCGCCTGCCTGAACTCCTTGGACGGGAAGTTCGACAGGCCGATCGACTTGGTCAGGCCCTGCTCCTTGGCTTCGTTCAGCGCGCCCAAGGTTTCTTCGAACGTCGGCGTCGGCTTGGGCCAGTGCAGCAGCAGCAGGTCCGGCGTCGTCCCCAGGCTCTCGGCCGATTCCTTGGCCTGTTTCAGCAGGGCGTCGTGGGTGAAATGCTCGACCCAGATCTTGGTGGTCAGGAAGATGTCCTCGCGGGCCACGCCCGAATCCCGGATGCCTTCGCCGACCGCCTTCTCGTTCTTGTAGATCCAGGCGGTGTCGATGTGGCGATATCCGATCCGCAGCGCCTCGGCGACCATTCGGCGGGCGTCCGTCGGCTCCAGCTGCCAGGTGCCGAAACCGAGCAGGGGGATCTCGACGCCATCGACGGTGATTGTGGGCTGATCGCCGTAAGCCATGGGGAAATCCTTTTTACTCGGGGAGCAGCACAGTTAGGCGCCGGGTCCGGTCTTCGAAACCCCCGCATCGAACCAATCCAGAATTTCCTGCCACAGCGGCTCAAGCCCTTTGCGGAAGGCGCCTTCGTGGCCGATCCGCCCCGCGCCATAGTCGCCGGCACGACGCACCACGATCTCGGACGGGGCGTTGGAATAGGCCTTCAGCAGCGCCGCCCCCGTCCCTGGCGTGGCGATGGGGTCGTCCGGAAAGATCCAGGACCGGATCGGCGCCCGCACCTGATCGAACGCCTGGGGCTCCAAGGCGCCGGACTTCAGCTCGTCCAGGAAATAGGCGGGCTTCAGGCACCACCGCTTCCAGGTCTCGAACACCCCGCGCGGCAGGTCGGTCCCCCGCCACAGCCTGCCGGCCCGGACATAGCCGTGGAGGCGCAGATGACGCGGCCCGAAGCCGAACCAGAAGAACAGCTCCATCGGATTATAGGTCCGGTGATGTCCGCCCCACCATCCGGTCCCGACCGAGACGAAGGCGTGCCGCCCGATCTCGGACTGGTTCGGCATGAAGCCGACGAAATGGCCTCCGACACTATGTCCCACATGGAAGACCGGCAGCCCGGGCGCCGCCTTCTTCAACGCCTTCAGCGCCGCCGGCATGTCCAGCCGACCCCAGTCGGGATAGTCCATCTCCATCGCCGCCAGATTCTCGGGTCGCGATCCGCCGATGCCGCGATAGTCATAGGTCAGAACCACGCAGCCGCGCTCGGCCATCCAGCGCGCGAACCGCGCATAGAAGCCGCGTGGAAACCCCGTGCCCGCCGAGACCAGCACCGCCATCTTCGGCGCATCGCCCCGGAACAGCGTCGCTTCCAGCGGCCAGCTGTCCACGGCCTTGATGACCCGATCCTCGACCGCCAGCCCCATGTCGCTTCCCTGTCCGTTCTTATTTTAAACGGACCCTGCATGGTTTCCCCAACGTCAGGTCAAGCGGCGTCGTAGGCCCTCACCATCCGCTTCGGCGCCACCTTGCGCCACCGCTTTTCCAGCGCCGCCTTCAGCCAGACGGGATCGACCGCCGCGATCCGCGCCAGCACGATCGGATAGTCGCGGTAGTGGTCGGTGAAGTGAAAGGCGGCCGGGTCCATCTCGATCAGCAAATCGCGCTCATCCAGATTATCCAGATGCACCACGATACTGTCGTCCAGCTTCGGACGCAGCCAGGTGAAGAACTTCCCCGCCACCTTGAACGGCGGCTCCCCATAGGACACGCCGTCCTCGACGCCGGGGAAGGACAGCAGCAGCGCGCGCACCTCGTCATGGGTCATGTCAGCACGCCAATCTCAATAAGCCAGCGCGATGCCGTCCTTGCGCATCTCGGTCGCCGCGCCATAGGTCCAGCGCCCGCCGGGGTTCATCTGTTTCATGACGTTCTGATAGCCGCCGAACCCGCCGTCCGGTTCGCCCAGGGTCCAACCCATGGCCCGCAGCTGCGCCTTGGTCGCCTCGGGCACGCCGCTCTCCAGGTGCAGCACTCCGGTCCCTTCCTGCGGCTGGCCGGTCGGCTCGGACGAGCCATAGTGCTGCCAGCGTGGCGCATCCCCCGCCGCCTGGGGCTCCAGCCCATAGTCGACCATGTTGATGATGATCTGGGCCTGGCCCTGGGGCTGCATGGCGCCGCCCATGACGCCGAACGCCATCCAGGGCTCGCCGTCCTTGACCGCGAAGCCGGGGATGATGGTCTGGAACGGTCGTTTGCCCGGCGCATAGACATTGGGATGGCCGTCGCTCAGGGCGAACAGCTCGCCCCGGTCCTGGAACATGAAGCCCAGCGGCTCCGAACCATTGTCCGGCGCCAGGCCCGAGCCCATGCCGCGATAGTTGGACTGGATCCAGCTGACCATCATTCCGTCGCTGTCGGCGACGCTGAAATAGGTGGTGTCGCCATGGTGCGGGGCGTCGCCGGGCATGACGCGGTCCATGACCCGGTCCGGCCGGATCAGCCTGGCCCGTTCGGCGGCGTATGCCTTGGAGTTCAGCCATTCGACCGGGGTCTTGGAGAAACGGTCGTCGGCGAACCAGCGCGCCCGGTCCTCGAACGCCAGCCGCTTGGCCTCGGCCTGGACGTGCAGCGAGGCGGCGGACTGGAAGCCCATGGATTTCAGGTCGAACTGTTCGCAGATGTTCAGGATCTGATTGGTCGACAGGCCTTGGGTGTTGGGGCCCAGACCGAAGACGTCCACCCCGCGATAGTTGGTCCGGATCGGCTCGACCCATTCGGTGTGGTGGGCGGCCATGTCGGCGCGGGTCATCCAGCCGCCGATCCGCTTGAAATAGGCCTCGATCTGATCGGCGATGGGGCCATTGTAGAAGGCGTCGCGGCCGCCCTCGGCGATCATCCGCAGGGTCTTGCCCAGATACGGGTTGGCGAAGACCTCGCCCACCTTGGGCGTCGCCCCGCCGGCGGCCCAGATGCGCTTGCGGTTGTCGTTCTCCTCGATCGGGATCACCCCCCGGTCGAAGGCGGCCATGTTGCGTTCCAGATAATAGGCGATGACCTGGGGCATGGGGACGCCCTGTTCGCACAGCTCGGCGACCGGCAGCAGGACATCCTTCCACGGCAGCTTCCCATAGCGTTGATGCGCGCTCCACCAGGCGTCCACCGTGCCCGGCACGTTCACCGTCACGGCGCCATAGCGGGGCAGATAGCCGTCGATGGCCTTGGACCGCGCCGTCTCCAGGCTCAGGCCGCGCGGACTGGCGCCCGAACCGTTCAGCCCGACCACCTTCTTCTGTTTCGGGTCCCAGAGCATGCAATAGGCGTCGCCGCCGATGCCGTTGGCCACCGGCTCCAGAAAGCCCAGGGCCGCATTGATGGCGATGGCCGCGTCGATGGCCGATCCGCCCCGCCTCAGGGTGTCGATCCCGATCAGGCTGGCCGCTGGATGCGCCGTCGCCGCCGCCCCGTTTGCACCCCAGACGGTCGAGCGGCCCATGAACTTCGGTCCCGTAACCCGGTCGCCGATGCCGATGCCGGCATAGGGATCGGCGGGGCGAGCCGGCGAGGGCGGCGCGGACGCCGGCGCCGGCTGCTGCGCCTGGGCTGCGGTCGTGGCCAGCACGCCGACGGGCAGGGCGGACAGGAAGGTGCGGCGACGCATGGGCGGACTCCTCGAATAGCCGATCCGCCATCAAGGGGGTGAGCGCGCGTGGGGGGCAAGCCTTGCCGCAAAGAAAAAGGCCGCGTCCCTGTCGGAACGCGGCCCAAATCTTGGAAAGGACCTCGGTCCTATTCGATGTCTTCGTTCAGCAGACCGACCTTGAAGAAGCCGTTCTCCTGCATCTTGTTCATGACTTCCATGAACTGGGAGTATTTCACTTCCGGCTGGGCGCGGACGAAGACGCGCTCTTCCTGGCAGGAACCACCGCCCAGGGCGGTGCAGACGTCAGCAGCCAGATTATCGATCGAGGTCTGCTTCTCGGCGATGAACAGCTGACCGGTGTCCTGGATGGTGATGTACACCGGTTCCTTTTCTTCGGTCGGGTTCACCGGCGGCTGCGCCGGCGGCAGGTCGAGTCGGATCGACACCGTCGCCATCGGCGCGGCGACCATGAAGATGATCATCAGCACCAGCAGAATGTCGATGAACGGCGTGATGTTGATATCCGCCGTTTGTTCGATCGTGTGCTTGTCCCCGCCGGAACCACCGAGCTTGGCAGCCATGCATCGTCTCCGTTACTCGCCGCCGCGCTTCGCGCCGGCACATCCCATGGGTCCCCGAAGGGCTTGATCGGTTCTTGGCGTCCCGATGCGCGCTTGTAAAGCGGTTCTAAACGATCCGGCGTTCCTGAACGTCAATTACCCGCGACAGGCGAGGGCTTTACGCCTTCGCCAGCTTCAGGAACCGGTCCATCAGGGCAGGATCGTCCTTGAAGGCGCCGGTGAAACGGGTGGTGACGGTCGAAACATGCCGGTGGTGCACCCCGCGCGTGGTCATGCACTGGTGGGCGGCGTCGATCATCACCGCGACTCCCTTGGGCTGCAGGTGCGATTCGATGGCCTCGATAATGTCGTTGGTCAGGGTTTCCTGATTCTGCAGACGCCGGGCGAAGATCTCGACCACCCGCGCCAGCTTGGAGATGCCGACCACCTTCTCGCCGGGCAGATAGGCGACATAGGCCTTGCCCAGGAAGGGAGCCAGATGGTGCTCGCAATGGCTCTCCACCTCGATCTCACGCAGGATGACCATGTCGTCATAGCCGGTCACGTCCTCGAAGGTGCGGCTCAACTCCTTGGCCGCGTCGGCGTCATAGCCGTCGAACCATTCCCCGTAAGCGTCCACCACCCGCTTGGGTGTGTCGATCAGGCCCGCCCGATCGGGATTGTCCCCGGCCCAGGCGATCAGGGTGCGTACGGCCTCCAGCGCCTGTTCGCGGCTGGGACGCTGCACGGTTTCGTCGCTGACGAGGACGGGCTTGGCAGGGATGACGCTCATGAACTCGATTTTCCGGCCGAGGCGGTCGGGGCCGCCCGGTATAGCTTCTACAATCCGTCGGGACTGTATATCAGGCCGCTATATGGGACGGACCCTCCGTCCCGCAAGAAAACCTGCTGAAGACTTATCTATGCCGCTGCACATCCACGACACCCTGCGCCGTGAAAAGCGCCTATTCGAACCGCGCGATCCGAACCGGGTGACCCTCTATGTCTGCGGCCCGACGGTCTATGACTACGCCCACATCGGCAATGCGCGCCCGCCGGTGGTGTTCGACGTCCTGGTGCGGCTGCTGCGCCGGACATACGGCGCCGACAAGGTGATCTACGCCCGCAACGTCACCGACGTGGACGACAAGATCAATCAGAAGGCCGCCCGCGAAGGCGTGCCCATCGGCGAGGTCACGGCCCGCTACGAGGCCGCCTATCTCGCCGACATGGGCCTGCTGAACGTCTCGCCGCCCGACCTCGCCCCCCACGTCACCGACTATATCCCGGCCATCGTCAATCAGGTCCAGGCCATCGTCGACGCCGGCTGCGCTTATGCGGCGGAAGGCCACGTCCTGTTCGACGTCTCCTCCTATCCGTCCTACGGCGCCCTCTCGGGCCGGAACCTGGACGACATGATCGCCGGCTCCCGCGTCGAGGTCGCGCCCTACAAGAAGAACCCCCACGACTTCGTCCTGTGGAAGCCGTCCAAGCCGGACGAGCCCTCCTGGCCGTCGCCCTGGGGCGAGGGGCGTCCCGGCTGGCACATCGAATGCTCGGCCATGATCGAACAGACCCTGGGCCTGCCCATCGACATCCACGGCGGCGGCATCGATCTGGTCTTCCCCCACCATGAGAACGAGATCGCCCAGGGCGTCTGCGCCCACGGCCATGCCTATGGCGACAGGGCCCACGACGAATACGCCCGCTACTGGATGCACAACGGTTTCCTGACCGTGGACGCCGAGAAGATGTCCAAGTCCATCGGCAACGTCCTGCTGCTGCACGACCTGGTCCAGGCCATGCCGGGCGAGGTCGTCCGCTGGGCGCTGCTGTCGGCCCACTACCGCCAGCCCTTGGATTGGAACCAGGGCCTGCTGGATCAGAGCCGCAAGAACCTCGACCGGCTGTACGGCGTCTTGCGTGACGCCGACGCGGCGCTGGCCGACTTCGATCAGGCCACGCTGGACGAAGCCGAGATGGAGCTGGCCGAGAACGCCCTGGATCCGGTTCTCGACGCGCTTGAGGACGATCTCAACACGCCGGGCGCCATCGCCCAGTTGTTCGGTCTTGGAAACACCTTGCGCGATCTGCTCAACGACGGTGAGACCGACATCAACGACGTCGCCATGGCTCGCTGGAGTCTGGTCGAAGCGGCAGGCCTGCTCGGCGTGCTGTCTCTGACGCCCGATGCCTGGTTCGAGGGCGGCGATCCCGCTCTGAAGGCCGAGGTCGAGGCCTTGCTTGAGCAACGCGCCGCCGCGCGTGCCGAAAAGTACTGGCCCGAGGCCGACCGCATCCGCGACCGCCTGAACGCCCTGAACGTCGTCGTCATGGACGGTCCCGACGGCGCGACCTGGCGCATGAAGGGATAGACTTCAGGCTGCGGCGGCCTTGGCACTGGTGCCGTAGAAGACGATGCCGGCGAACAGGAACATGCCCAGCAGCACCAGAGTCGGCCCGGCGATGATGCCGATAACGGCGAACGGCATCAGCGAAGTCACGCCCAGCAACTGCACCGCCAGGGCCGCCATCATGATCGGCAGGCCGATCACCGCCAGCCAGAAATGGATCAGCGGCAGGGCGCCCGATTGGGCTTCGGGAAACACCCGGTAGAACAGGCCATACAGAAACATCGACACCCACCCCAACAGGTTGATGTGGGCGTGGACGGGCGAAATGGTGAAATCATGGGTCACCCCCATGAAATAACCGAGCGACACGCCCAGGGCGGCGAACAGCACGGCGAGCCGCAGGAAGGCGGTGGACAGGTTCATGGCGTGTTTTCCCCGAAAGACCTCGCAACCCATTATTCGAAGAACAATGATCGTCCAAGTTACATTGGGGTAAGCTTCAAGGCGCGAATAAGCGCCTTCTCGAACCCCTTGGCGTCTGGGCCGGGCAGGGCGGTCTTCAACTCACCGCTTTCGTACAGCTCCATCACTTTCGGATGGACATAGGAGGCCCGGCACACCGTCGGCGTATTGCCCAGCAGGCTGGCGACCGCCTTCACGCAGACGGCGATCTTGCGTTTCGCGTCGGTGGGCGAGGTCGGTGGCTCCATCTCGCGCAAGGCCCGCGCGGCCGAGACCGTGCCCGCCCAGGTGCGGAAATCCTTGGCCGAGAACTGCTTGCCCATGGCCGCGCGGATATAGGCGTTCACATCGTCCGAGGTGACGGGGCACAACTCCCCGTCGGCGGTGCGATATTTGAACAGATGCTGGCCCGGCAGCTCCTCCAGCGCCCGCACCACCCGCGCCAGCCGCCGGTCGCGGACGCTGACCCGGTGGTCCTTGCCGCTCTTGCCCCTGAATTCGAACGTCAGGGCCGCGCCGTCCACCTCCAGATGCCGCTTGTTCAGGGTGGTCAGCCCATAGCTGCGGTTCTCCCGCGCATAGGCGGCGTTGCCGACCCGGATCAAGGTGATCTCCAGCAGGCGCACGGCGGTGGCCAGCACCTTGTCCTTCACCGGCCCCCTCAGGCCCAGATCATGCTCCACCTGGGCGCGCAGCTTGGGCAGGCCGCGCGAAAAGGCCGGCAGCTTGTCGAACTTATTCTCGGATCGGGCTGCGCTCCAGCCGTCATGATAGCGGTACTGTTTGCGCCCCTTCACGTCGCGGCCTGTCGCCTGGATATGGCCGTTGGCCTTGGGGCAGATCCAGACGTCGGTCCAGGCCGGCGGAATGGCCAGGGCGCGGATACGGTCCAGAACCTTGGCGTCCTTGACCGGCTGGTCCTTGGCGTCGCGATAGGACCAGCCCTTGCCGGCGCGCCGCCGCCGGATGCCGGGGGCCTCGTCGCTGCACCAGCTCAGCCCCTGCGGAATCTCGGCCGCAATATCCACGCCGTGCGATCCGTCCGCCATCCCGGCGTTTCCTTTTCATTGATCTTTCAGCGGCTTGCCTTAGACCGGCGACCAACGCGGCGTCGCGCCCGCGAGTTCCCCTTGACCCCGCGCGCCCGGCGCGACACGAGGCGGCATGAATTATCGCCACAGCTTCCACGCCGGAAACTTCGCCGACCTGGTCAAACACGCCCTGGTCCTGTGGCTGGTGAAGACCCGCGCGGCCGCGGGCCCGCTGACGGTGGTCGACACCCACGCCGGCGCCGGCCTCTATGACCTGTCCGGCGACGCCGCGCGGTCGAAGGAGGCCGAGGCCGGGGTCGCGCGTTTGATGACCGACCCGGACCTGCCGCCCCTGATGCAGGCCCTGGCGGACCGAGTGGCGGCATTGAACCCCGACGGCGGCGCCCGCTTCTATCCCGGCTCGCCCCTGCTGATCGCTGACGCCCTCGGGGCGGGCGGAAACTATGTCGGCTACGAACTGAACCCGCCTGTCCGCGCCCTCCTGGCCCAGGCCTTGGCTGACCGCGCCAACGCCGAGGCGCGCGAGGGCGACGGCTACGCCCTGGCCACGGCCGAGGCGGCGCGGGCCAAGGCGCCCCTGATCCTGATCGACCCGCCGTTCGAGAAGCCCGACGACTATATCCGTTCGGCCGAAACCGCCCTGGCGGTGGTCCGCCGCGACCCCGCCGCGACCGTCGCCGTCTGGACCCCGCTGAAGGATCTGGAGACCTTCGACGGCTTCATCCGCCGGCTCCAGACCAAGGCCGGCTCGACCCTGGTCGCCGAGGCCCGCCTGCGTCCCCTGACCAATCCGATGAAGATGAACGGCTGCGCCCTGGTGATCGTCAATCCGCCGCCGGGCGCCGAGGACGCGGCGCAGCAGATCTGCGGTTGGGTCGCCGACCGTCTGGGCGATCCGGGCGGCCGGGCTGAAATCTGGTCCTTCTGATCCGCGCGCGGCGCCCCTATGTTGGCGCCATGACCCGTATCGCCATCCTGGAAACCGGCCACCCGCCCGAGGCCCTGAAGGACAGTTTCGACGACTATCCGGCCCGGTTCCGCGCCCTGCTGGGCGAAAACGTCCCGACCACCCGTTTCGACGTCCAGTCCGGCCATCTGCCGTCAGACCCCGCCGCCTTTCAGGGCGTGATCGTCACCGGCTCGGCCGCCGGCGTCTATGACGACCTGCCGTGGATTCCCCAGTTGATCGACTGGCTGCGCGCGGCGCGCGGCCAGACCCGGATCGTCGGCATCTGCTTCGGCCATCAGGTCCTGGCCCACGCCTTTGGCGGCGCCGTCGAGAAGTCGGACAAGGGCTGGGGCGTCGGCCTGCACCGCTATGACGTCCATGCCGACGAGCCGTGGATGCAGCCGCGCGCCCGCACCCTCGCCATCCCCGTCTCGCACCAGGATCAGGTGACAGCCATCTCGCCCGATGCGCGCGTCATCGCCTCCAGCGGCTTCACCCCCTACGCCGGCCTGGCCTGGGGCCAGGACGCCATCTCCTTCCAGTGCCATCCGGAGTTCCAGCCCGACTACGCCGCCGCCCTGGTCGAGGTCCGGCGCGGTTCGCGCATCCCCGAACCCCTGGCCGACGCCGCGCTCGACAGCCTGAAACGCCCCAACGACCGCGCCGTCCTCACCGCCTGGATCCGCGCCTTCCTCCTGCTGACCCCGCCGCCGGTCGAGGATCAGGGCAGCGGGATCTAGCTTCCTTACTTTCGTCATCCTCCGGGCCGCGAAGCGGAACCGGGGGACCCAGCGGCGCGCGATAGCGCGAACCTGTCGCGGACGAGATATCGAGCATCGTGCGGCGGCCACATCGCCTTCGGCGCCGCTGGGTTCCCCGGTCTGCGCCGCGAAGGCGCGGCTTGCCGAAGAATGACGAAAGTGAAGGGCTAAACCCCCAACACCGCAATCAGCCCCAGGCTCAGCCCCACCAGCGCCGCCAGCGACAACACCACCGCCGTCGCCACCCGCCCGCCGGCCCGCGCTACCGCCCGGATATCGGTCTGCAGCCCCAGCGCCGCCATGGCCGCCACGGTCAGCAGGCCCGACGCCGCCGCCATGGGCGAAAGCGCCGCCTGCGGGATCAGCTCCAGGTTCCGCAGGGCGATCATCGCCAGGAAACCGACGATGAACCACGGCAGCAGCCGGTGCAGACCCGGCCCCTTCGCCCCCTCCGCCCGATCCCGGAAAATCACCGACAGCACCAGGATCACCGGCCCCAGCATCAGCACCCGCGCCAGCTTGACCACCGTCCCCGTCTGGGTCGCGACCGCGCCGAACGGAGCTGCGGCGGCCAGCACCTGGGGCACGGCATAGACGGTCAGTCCCGCCAGGGCGCCGTATTGCAGGCCGCTCATGGACATCAGTCCGCCCAGCAGCGGCAGGGTCAGAACCACCACCACCCCCAGCACCGCCGTAAAGGCGATGGAGGCGGCGACCTCCTCGCCGTCGGCGTCGATCACCGGGGCCACGGCGGCGATGGCCGAGTTGCCGCAGATGGCGTTGCCGCACGCCACCAGCAGGGCCATGCGCGGGTTCAGCCCCAGGGCCCGCCCGATCCCGAACCCGACCAATATGGCGGCGGCGACCAGGGCGAAGACGCCGGCCACGAACCCCAGCCCCAGCGACGACAGGGTCGCCGCACTGACCGAGGCGCCCAGCAGGACCACCGCCACCTCCAGCAGGATTCTGGCCGAAAAATCGATCCCGGGCGAGAATCGGGCGCCCGGCGTCCACGCCGCCCGCACGCCGGCGCCCAGCAGGATGGCCAGCACCAGCGGCTCCAGCCAGGTCTTGCCGACCGCCTCGCGTTCCAGGCCGCCCAGGCCCACCGCCGCCAGGGCGACGACCAGGCTCATCATCAGGCCGGGCCAGACCGCGCGCCCGAACGCGCCCAACCGTATCATGCGGGGCAGGGGCGGGCTCAGAACGGCGGCAGGGGCGGCGGACTTCATTGTCCCGCTTGATGCGCCGCCCCTCGACCCCGGTCCAACGGATTGTTATGGTCGTTTCAATCTGATTTGGAGATTGGTTGTGACCCTTGAACGCCTCCGCATCTTCGTCGCCGTGGCCGAGCGTCAGCATGTGACGGCGGCGGCGCGGGCGCTGAACCTGACCCAGTCGGCGGTCTCCAACGCCATCGCGGCGCTCGAGGCCGAACATGACGTCCATCTGTTCGACCGGGTGGGCCGGGGCGTGGTTCTGAACCAGACCGGTCTGGCATTCCTGCCCGAGGCTAAGGCCGTGCTGGCCCGCGCGGCGGCGGCCGAGGCGGCGCTGGCGGACATGAGCGCCCTGCGGCGCGGCCGCCTGACCATCTTCGCCAGCCAGACCATCGCCAGCGCCTGGCTGCCGCGCCGGCTGGCCGCCTTTCACGCGGCCCACCCCGGCGTCGAACTGGACGTGGCCATCGGCAATACGCGTGAGGTGGCCGAGGGGGTGTTGAGCGGCGCGGCCGAACTGGGTCTGGTCGAGGGCGAGATCGACCAGCCCTTGCTGGATCAGACGGTGGTGGGCTCGGACCGGCTGGCGGTCCTGGTCACGCCCGACCATCCCTGGGCCGGGCTGCGCCGACTGGAGGCCCAGACCCTGGCGACCCAGGCCTGGGTCCTGCGCGAGGCGGGCTCGGGCACCCGCTCGACCCTGGAAACGGCCCTACGAAACGCGGGCGTGGACCCCGCCGCCTTGTCCATCGCCATGACCCTGCCGTCGAACGAGGCGGTGCTGGCGGCGGCCGAGGCAGGGGCAGGGGCCACGGCCCTGTCCGAAAGCGTGGCCTATGGATCGGTCGCCGCCGGCCGTCTGGTCACCGCCGCCTTCAGCCTGCCGGAGCGCCCCTTCCGTCTGTTGCGGCATCGCGGACGTTACCGCAGCCGCGCCGGCGACGCCTTCGTCGCGCCCATGGGGTGAGGTCCCGCTGCACCTTGGTCCGCTCATCCCCGCGAAAGCGGGGACCCAGTCCTTTGGGCGATAGTTTTCAAAGGCGGCCCGCGCCGCTGAGCCCGCGCCCGTGCGAACGAAAACACTGGGTCCCCGCTTTCGCGGGGATGAGCGGAGAGGGGCTGCGCCCCTAATTCCGGACAACCGCATTTTGAATTCTAAGGGATATCGAAGAAATTTCGACAATCGACCTATCACCCCTCCGGGCGGGGTTAGACTGGGCGCCAGGTCTTTGACAATCGAATGGAAAACACGCCGTCAAACTGCACTCTTTTGCATATTGCACCGATTTCGCCTGTGCAGTGCAATTTGGGGACGCGGTTTCAAAGGCGCGAGCGTCGCCGGATTTCAGACTATTCAGACAATTCAGACGGTCTTTTTTCGATCAGAGTCCAATCCGGGGAAACACGAACCGCTCCAGCAGCAGCGACGCCGCGAAGTAGAAGCCGATCACCACGAACAGGGTCAGCGGAATCTGCGGCTGCTTCGCCAGGACCAGATAGATCCCATACAGCACGGTGAACAGGGCCGAGGTGGCCAGGGGCCGCAGCAGGATCTTCGCAAGGGGGGACGTCACGGCCATTTCACCACCGGGGGCATGGAGCTGAGGATCGAATCGACGTTGCCGCCGGTCTTGAGGCCGAACATGGTGCCACGGTCGTACAGCAGGTTGAACTCCACATACCGCCCGCGCCGCACCAGCTGCTCCTCGCGCTCGTCGGCCGTCCAGGCCTCGCCCATCCGCCCGGCCACGATCTTCGGATAGATGTCCAGGAAGGCCAGACCCACGTCGCGGGTGAAGGCGAAGTCCCGGTCATGGTCGCCGCTGTCGTGGTGGTCATAGAAGATGCCGCCGGTCCCGCGCGGCTCCTGCCGATGCGGCAGGAAGAAATACTCGTCGCACCAGGCCTTGTACTTGGCGTGCCAGTCCGGATCATGGGCGTCGCAGGCGGCCTTCATCGCGGCGTGGAAGGCCAGGGTGTCCGGGTGGTCCTGGCGCCGATCCGCGTCCAGCACCGGCGTCAGATCGCCCCCGCCGCCGAACCAGCTCTGGGTCGTGGCGATGAAGCGGGTGTTCATATGCACCGCCGGAACCCTGGGGCTGACCGGATGGCAGATCAGGCTGATCCCGGTGGCGAAGAACCGGGGATCCTCCGCCGCGCCCGGCACCGTCTTGGCGTAGTCGGCCGGAAACGATCCGTGGACGGTCGATACATGGACCCCGACCTTTTCGAACAGCCGGCCGTGCATCATCCCCATGACGCCCCCGCCGCCCGCCTCGCGGTCCCACGGCGTCCGCACGAACCGCCCCGGCTCCCCCGGAAACAGATCATCGGGCGCCGCATCCTCCAGCGCCTCGAAGGCGGAGTGGATACGGTCGCGCAGATGCTCGAACCAGGCGCGGGTCTCGACCTTCTTCAGGTCGAGCGGATCGGAAAAGACGGCGTCGCTCATGCCGTCTCTTAGACCTTCCCCCGCTTGCGGGGGAAGTGGCAGGTCGTGGCGCGAAGCGACACGCCTGACGATGGGGGAAGTCTTCTACTGAGCGATACTCCCCTCTCCGACCCTGGTTCGCTGCGCGAACGCCGGGCCACCTCTCCCGCAAGCGGGAGAGGGTTCTTTTCTCGCGGTCCGTCTGTCAGTGTGCGTCGCAACATCAGGGAGTCGCATCATGATCCGTCATTTGCTGGCCGGCGTGGCCGTCGCCGCTTTCGCCACCGCCGCTAACGCCCAATCCGCCGGCGAGGCCCGCGTGCTGGAGATCCTGAAGACCACCCCCCTGATCGACGGCCACAACGACCTGCCCTGGGCCCTGCGCCAGCAGTACGGAAACGACGTCTACGCCGTTGATCTGACGACCGATCTCGAGGCCACGACCCCGCTCCACACCGACATCGCCCGCCTGCGCGCCGGCGGCGTCGGCGGCCAGTTCTGGTCGGTCTATGTCCCTGCCAGCCTGACCCCGCTGGAGGCGGTGGAGGAGACCTTCGAACAGATCGACACGGCCAAGCGGATCATCGCCGCCCACCCCGACGTCTTCGGCTTGGCGACCACGGCGGACCAGGTCGACGCCGTCTTCGCCTCGGGCCGGATCGCCAGCCTGATCGGCATGGAGGGCGGCTATTCCATCGACGACTCCCTGGCCCTGCTGCGCGAGTTCCACCGTGCCGGCGCCCGCTACATGACCCTGACCCACTCCAAAACCACCACCTGGGCCGACAGCGCGACCGACGCCCCCAAATGGGGCGGGCTCAGCCCCTTCGGCGAGGACGTGGTGCGCGAGATGAACCGTCTGGGCATGATGGTGGACCTCAGCCACGTGTCCGAGGACACCATGCTGGACGCCATGCGGGTGTCCGACGCCCCGGTCATCTTCTCCCACTCCTCGGCGCGGGCGATCACGGCCCATCCCCGCAACGTCCCCGACCGGGTGCTGCGGATGATGCCTGAAGACGGCGGTATCGTGATGATCAACCTGGCCCCCGGCTTCGTCTCCGAACGGGTCCGCGCCTGGAACGCCGACCGCGCGGGCGAGGAGGCGCGGCTGAAGACCCTCAACCCCGGCGATCCCACCGCCGTCGAGGCCGGTCTGACCGCCTGGTCCGCCGCCCATCCGACGCCAGAGGCGACCCTGGCCGACGTCGTCGCCCACATCCAGCATGTGCGTCAGGTCGCGGGGATCGACCACGTCGGCCTCGGCGCCGACTTCGACGGCATCGGCAGCCTGCCCGAGGGCATGACCGGCGTGGACGCCTATCCGCGCATCCTCGCCGCCCTGATGGACGCCGGCTGGACCGAGGCCGACATTCGCAAGATCGCCGGCGAGAACCTCCTGCGCGTCATGCGCGCGGTAGAAGCCACCGCCGCCGCCAAGGCGTCCGAGCGACCGTCGCTGGCCAAGCCGACCGCCGGATAGGCGGCCTTGCCTTTCGGGCCGGGACCGGGCATCAGGCGCGCCTCACCTTGGACCCGGCCTGTTTGAAGCGTCGGGTGGCTATCCCGGCCGCCGATCCGCCGGGAAACCCGCCGCATACGACCCATGGCCGCGCGCCAGGTCGGCGGCAGACCCCAGATGAACCCCAAATGTCCCTTATCGCCTCCGCGCGCCAGCAATGGCTCGCCAACCCTCGCCGCGACCTGCTGGCGGGGACCGTCGTCGCCCTGGCTCTGATCCCCGAGGCCATCGCCTTCTCCATTATCGCCGGCGTCGATCCCGCCGTGGGCCTCTACGCCAGCGTCGTCATCGCCGTGACCATCGCCTTCGTCGGCGGCCGTCCCGCCATGATCTCGGCCGCCACCGGGGCCATGGCCCTGCTGATGGTCGGTCTGGTCCGCGACCACGGGCTGGAATACCTGTTCGCCGCCTCGATCCTGTGCGGCGTGTTCCAGATCGTCATCGGCCTGCTGAAACTGGGCCGCTACATCAAGTTCGTCAGCCGCAGCGTGATGACCGGCTTCGTCAACTCCCTGGCGATCCTGATCTTCCTGGCCCAGATGCCCGAGCTGATCGGCGCCAACTGGCAGACCTTCGCCCTGGTCGGGGCCGCCCTGGTCGTCATCTACGGCTTCCCGCGCCTGACCAAGGCCGTGCCGTCGCCCCTGGTCGCCATCATCCTGATCAGCGTCTTCGTCATGATGACGGGCCTGGACGTCCGCACCGTCGGCGACATGGGCCAGATGCCTTCGACGCTTCCGGTCTTCCACCTGCCGTCCGTGCCCCTGACCTGGGAGACCCTGGCCATCATTGCCCCGATCTCGGCGACCCTGGCCTTCGTCGGTCTACTGGAAAGCCTGCTGACCGCCAATCTGCTGGACGACATCACCGACACTCCGTCGGACAAGGATCGCGAGACGCGCGGCCAGGGAATCGCCAACATCCTGTCGCCCCTGTTCGGCGGCATGGCGGGCTGCGCCATGATCGGCCAGTCGATCATCAACGTCACCTCCGGCGCGCGGGGGCGGCTGTCCACTCTTTGGGCCGGCCTGTTCCTGCTGTTCCTGATCCTGGTGCTGCGCGACTGGGTCGCTCAGATCCCTATGGCTGCCCTGGTCGCCGTGATGATCATGGTCTCCATCGGCACCTTCGACTGGGGCTCGGTGCTGAAGCTGCGCTCGACCCCGTTCCAGTCGTCGGTCGTCATGGTCGCCACCACCGTCACCGTGGTCGCCACCCATGACCTGTCAAAGGGCGTGATCCTGGGCGTGCTGCTGTCGGCGGTCTTCTTCATGCGCAAGGTCGGCAAGACCATCGCCGTGACCGAGATCGAGACGCCGGAGGAGGGCGTGCTGCGCTATCGCGTCACCGGCCAGCTGTTCTTCGCCTCGGCCGACCTCTTCGCCGCAAGTTTCGAGCACCACGGCCACCCCAAGCGGGTCGAGATCGACATGACCGAGGCCCATCTGTGGGACCTAACCGGCGTCGCCGCCGTGGACAAGGTCGTCTTCCGCTATCGCCGCCAGGGCGCGGAGGTGGACGTCATCGGCATGAACCAGGCCGCCCGGACGCTAGTCGATCGGGTGGGCCGCTTCGAGAAGGAGCATCTGCCCGCAGGCGCCGCCCACTAGCCCCAGGCTTCAACGGCGCCGCGGCGACGGACCGGCGCGGCGCTGGCCAGCTGGGTGCGCGGCTCCGCCTCGGCGCGGCCGAACAGCCAGCCCTGGCCGTACTCGACGCCCAACGCCTTGAGTTCGGTGACCACCTCTTCGGTCTCGATCATCTCGGCGATGGTCTCAAGCTTCAGCGACCGGCTCAGCTCGACGATGTTGCCAACCATATTGCGCACCACCTCGTCGGTTTGGACCTCCCGGACCAGAGCGCCGTCGATCTTGACGGCGTCGACCGACAGCTTGCGCAGGTAGTCATACGAGGCCGCGCCTGAGCCGAAGTCGTCGATACAGACCTTGATGCCTGTTTCGCGCAGGGCCGCCAGGCGTCGGTTGGCGGCGCCGATGTCCGCCAGGGCGGAGGTTTCTGTGATCTCGACGATCAGCCGCTTGCGGTCCACAGGCGAACCGGCGGTCATCTGCAGCAGTTGTTCGACATAGGTGTCGTCGCCCAGCGAGGCGCCGGACACATTGATCGCCATCTTCAGCAGGCCCGCGCCCGGCGCGCGCATCCGCTTCAGCACCTTCTCGGCCACCGCCAGATCGAAGGATTCGATCATGTCCAACTCCTCGGCCATGCGAATGGCGTTGGCGGGGCCGGCGCTGGCGTTGAAGCGCGCCAAGGCTTCGAAATGGTGAACCGCACGCGAGGTCAGTTGCACAATGGGTTGGTAGTGGACTTCAAACTCGCGCGATTTGACGACGGAGCGGAAAGCCTCGGCGTCGCGGAAGGTCCGTTTCAGCGCCTCGGAGAAGGCGACTTGCGGGTTGGCGAGACCGTCGTCCTTTAGGCAGGCCTCGATCGCGTACCGCATGGCGCGCAGGACGCACAGGGTGTCTCCTCCGGGGAGTTTGGAGGCGAAAGACTCGGCGTCGAGGTCCACCCCTTCCGCGCGGCCGGCTTCAACGACTTCGGCGGCTAGGTCGCGGGTGTCGCCGGGGGAGCGGAACAGGGCGTACCGCTCCGAGGTGATCTGGGCAGCCGACGAACCTTGCGCGGCCGCAGATTGAAGCGTGGCTTCGATCCTGCGCTGGACCTTTTCTGCGACCTCTCCAGCCAGGTCTTCGAGCCCGCGAATATCAAGGAAGGCGAGTGAAAGACTGGGCGATAGCGCCACGACGCGAGCGGCGTCCGCCAGGAAGGCCTCGGCGTCCAAAAGCGGGGGGGTCTCAAGCGAATCCACCGCTATGGCGGGGCCTTCATAGGCGATCGAGCAGGAAATGGCCGGCGCCAGCTGGGGGAGGATGAAGGCCCTCAGGGAGGCCCGTCGCACGCGCCCGGGCCCCGCCTGGACCAGGATTTGGGCGGCGGGGCTGCGTGCGCCAGGCTTGGTCTGCAGCAGAAGCTCGAGCGCGCCGTAACCTTCATGAAGGAAGGTCACCAGGGGCTTGCCCGTCCAAAGCGCCCCGACATCCGTACCCGGCAAAGGCCCTGCGCCGAGCGCAAAGGCAACGCGGCCTTCGGCGTCAATTTCGACCAGGGCATCCGCAGATGCGAAGGCCAGACCGAGAAGGCGAGTTGTCATCGACATGTCGCCACCATGCCTCTCGCCGCTTAAAAAATCGGCAACACCGGCGCGATTTTGAGGCCGCCGATCTTTTGGCTTCAGGCCTTGCGGTTGAAGGCGACCGCGCGGCCGTCGCCCTGGGCTGGGCGGCCGTCTGCGGCATAGGCCGAAGCGGGCGTCCGGGCGGCGGCGACCTCATGGGCGATCGCGCGCACCAGTCCTTCGGAGATCTTGCGGGCCGCGTCCACCGCGCTGGCATGGCGCGCCAGAACCGCTTCGAAGGCGCGGGTCGCCTCGATCAAGGCCATGCGCTCGGTTGCGAGAGCGCCGGCCAGCAGGGCGGGGTTGGCTTTCACATGGCCGGAGTCGCGACGATACAGGTTGGCCATCTCCTGTGTCTCCGCCAGGCTCGCGGCGACGGCTTGAGGCCGACCTTCTTCGAAGGCGCGGGTTTCGGTCGCCAGCCGATCCGTCAGGCGTCGAGTCAGTTCGAGAAGTTGACGAACCCGAGCGGTGGCGAGGTCGGCATCACTCATTGCGCGCCCTCCTGCATTTTCAGCATCTCGTCCATGACTGAACCGGACAGGCCGATGCCGCCCGCTGCGACTGTCTTTTTGGCCATTTCGTCCAGCAGGAAGCTGCGCCAGGTCGCCTCGGCTTGACCGCCGCCGAACAGGCCGTCGGTGGAAAGGCCCTCGAACATCGGCTTCAGCATCTGCGACAGGAAGGAGGCCTCGAAGGCTTCGGCGGTTTCCTTGACCTTGTCCTTGGACGCGCCGGCCGTGTTGGCGGTCAGGCCCTGAGCGGGGCGGAGCAAGTCGGCGGAGACGGCGAGGTCGGTCATGCTCACATCACCTCGATGTCGGCCTGCAGGGCGCCGGACGCCTTGATGGCCTGAAGGATGCTGATCATGTCGCGCGGACTGACACCCAGGGCGTTGAGGCCGTTGACCAGGGTCGACAGGCTGGTTCCGCCGCCGACGAGGCGCATCTGCGTGCCAAGGTCTTCCTCGACCGTGATGTCGGCTTGCGGAACGACCACGGTCTGTCCCTGACCAAACGGCGCCGGTTGGCTGACAAAGGGCTGTTCATCGACCGATATGGTCAGGTTGCCTTGGGCAATGGCGACTCGCGAGATCCGAACCGCGTCGCCCATGACGATGACGCCGTTGACCTCGTCGATGATGACCTTGGCCGGGGAGTCCACCGTGACTGGCAGGTTCTCGACCCGGCTGATAAAGCCGGCCATGCCCATCTGACCCGGTGCGCGCAGGGCCACGACCGTTCCGTTCTCGGCCAGAGCCGAGCCCGGATAGGCGGCGTTGACGGCGGCGGCTACCCGCTGAGCCGTGGTGAAGTCGGGGTTGCGCAGGTTCAGACGCACCTCGTTCATATTGGCCATCTGGAAGCCGGTCTCGCGCTCAACCGAGGCGCCGGACGCGATCCGGCCGGCGGTCGGCACGCCCCGCGTGATCGAAGATCCTGCTCCGCCTCCGGCAGAGACAGAGCCGGTCTGAACCGAGCCTTGGGCCACCGCATAGACTTGGCCGTCGGCGCCCTGCAGGCTGGTCACGACCAGTGATCCGCCCAAAAGGCTCTTGGCGTCGCACATCGATGAGACATTGACGTCGATCCGCGAGCCGGGTGTGGCGAAGGCCGGCAGTTCGGCCGACACCATGACCGCAGCCATGTTCTTGGTATTGGCGTTGGCGCCGCGGATGTTGACGCCCAGACGCTCGGTCATGCCTTCCAGCGACTGTCGGGTAAAGGGGCAGTTACGCAGGCTGTCGCCGGTGCCGTTCAGACCCATGACCATGCCATAGCCGACCAGTTGGTTGCCGCGCACGCCTTCGACGGCGGCGATATCCTTGATGCGCGATTGGGCCAGCGCCGGGGACGCCACGACGCCCATAGCGGCAAAGACGGCGAGAGGGGCGACAAGGCGGGCAAGCAGATTCTGCATCGGTCGGACGTCCTTACGGCGTTTCGATCGATGTAGTGCGAAGATCGTGCCGCGAGCTAAGATGTTGAAAATAATGGGGTGAATGGCCGCGCAGCGTCTTGCTTTCGGCAGTATTTGCCGGGCCGTTAACCAAACGGTCATTCCGTTCGCCAAGGATGCGAGCATGAGCCGGAGCACGCGCCGATGAAGGTCACAGGGACGACGGGCCCCAGCGCCCCTGCCGGCGGCAAGGCTGCACGTTCCGCGTCCGGCTTTTCGTTGGGCCAGACTTCAGCGGCTTCCGGGGCAGCCGCCCCGGCGGCCAGCGCTGCAGCCTCGACCGTCGCGGACGTCTCGGCCCTGATGGCGCTGCAGGGGGTCGAGGGACCGCTTGAAAAGCGACGTCGCGCAGTTAAGCGGGGCACGGGTCTGCTCGATCGTCTCGACGAAATGAAGATGGCCCTGCTGTCCGGTGAGCCGGACGACGCGACTCTTGACCGACTCGCTCGGACGTTGCGCGAAGAGCGGCCGGATGACGGGAACCCCGAGTTGAACGCCCTGCTTGACCAGATAGACCTGAGGGCGTCGGTCGAATTGGCCAAGGCAGAGCTTAGGCGCGGCGGCGCCTGAACCTAAAAACTTCGGGTTTTCAAAATTTACGGCCGAAACTGCGCGCCAAATGTCACGCGAGCCCCGCCCTTCGCCTAATCGTGATCACGGAATCGCGAGCGCCGTTGCCGGGACTCTCCGGGCTGACTATACGGCCCTTACGCCACAGGGGGGCGTGCTTAGAGAGCGTGAGTGCGATGAACGCTTTGGCGTCCGTTGTGTCCGACGAATCCGGTCTTTATCGGCCGTCTGACAATGAGCCGTTCATGAACGAACGGCAGCTTGCCTATTTCAAGAAGAAGCTGCTGGACTGGAAGGACGACATCCTTCGCGAGTCCAAGGGCACGGTGGTCAACCTTAAGGCCGAGACCGAGAATCACCCCGATCTGGTGGATCGGGCGTCGTCGGAATCGGATCGCGCGCTGGAGTTGCGCACTCGGGATCGTCAGCGAAAGCTGATCTCCAAGATTGACGACGCGCTGCGTCGGATCGAGGACGGGTCGTACGGCTATTGCGAGGACACCGGTGAACCGATCGGTCTGGGGCGTCTCGAGGCCCGTCCGACGGCGACCCTGTCGGTCGAAGCCCAGGAACGCCACGAACGCCGTGAACGCGTCCACCGCGACGACTGATCGTGCTATTGACGGCGCTTGCGGCCCTGCGGCCTTGACTTCGCCGGGTTGCGGCGCGACCTAGCCGCCTCGCTTTCAAGGTCGCTCCCCTATGTCCGTCAAGGTCCGTTTCGCCCCGTCGCCCACGGGTAAGCTGCACGTCGGCAATGTCCGCACCGCACTGGTGAACTGGCTGTTCGCCAAGGGGCAGGGCGGTTCGTTCGTGCTGCGGATCGACGACACCGACCTGGCGCGCTCCACGCCCGAGTTCGAACAGGGGATCGAGGACGATCTGACCTGGCTGGGTATGCCGTGGGACGAACGTTACAACCAGTCCAAGCGGTTCGACCGCTACGAAGAGGCCGCCGCCAAGCTGAAGGCGTCCGGCCGACTTTATCCCGCCTATGAGACCGCCGACGAACTGGATCGCCGTCGCAAGGTGCAGTTGTCGCGCGGCCTGCCGCCGATCTATGACCGCGCCGCGCTGGAACTGACCGAGGACCAGAAGGCCGCCTATGAGGCCGAGGGCCGCCGTCCGCACTGGCGTTTCAAGCTGGAGGGCAAGCGGGTCGCCTGGGAAGACCTGGCGCGCGGTCATGCCGAGGTCGACACCGCCTCTATGTCGGACCCCGTCCTGATCCGCGAGGACGGCCTGTTCCTCTACACCCTGCCGTCCGTGGTCGACGATATCGACATGGCCATCACCCACATCATCCGGGGCGAAGATCACGTCACCAACACCGGCGCGCAGATCGAAATCTTCGAAGCGTTGGGCGCCACGGTTCCCGGCTTCGCCCACATGCCGCTGCTGGTCGGTGCAGACGGCGCGGCCTTGTCCAAACGCCTGGGCTCGCTGTCGATCAGCGACATGCGCGACCAGGGCTATGAGCCGATCGCCATCACCAGCCACCTGGGCCGGATCGGCACCTCGGATCCGCTGGAAGTCGGCGAGTCGGTCCAGGCTCTGGGCGCCAGCTTCGCCTTCACCAAGATGGGCCGTTCGCCGGCGCGCTATGATACCGCGGATCTGGACCGCCTCAACGCCCAGGCGCTGCACGTCATGGACTACGCCACCGCCCAACCGCGGCTACAGGCGCTTGACGCCGATCTGGGCGAGACGTTCTGGTCGGTCGTGCGGGGCAACCTGAACAAGTTCGCCGATGTGGTTGAAATGGCGAAGATCGTGCGTGGCCCGATCCAGCCGGTGATCGAAGACGCCGCCTTCATCGACGCCGCCGCCACCCTGCTGCCTGAAGTGATCGACGAGACTGCCTGGTCCGCCTGGACCAACGCCGTCAAGGCCGAGACCGGCGCCAAGGGCAAGTCGCTGTTCATGCCGTTGCGTTTGGCGCTGACGGGTCAGGCGCATGGCCCCGACATGGCCGCCATGGCGCCGCTGATCGGCCGTGAAACCATCCAGCGGCGTCTGAAAGGCGAGGCGGCCTAAGCCGCCTCGACCGGGATCAACCGTTGCAGACGGCCAGTTCTTCGGCGCGGAGTTCGACGCCCTTGTAGGAGAAGGCCGTCACGCGGCCGAACTTCTGAACCACGCGACGGCAGGCGCGCGTCGCCGGCTGTTCCGTCCCGCCGGCGGCGGTGCAGGTCGCGCCTTCGCAGGACCAGCGCGCGCCGTCGATGATGGTGGCGCGCGCGGGCGCGGTGGCGGCGTCAGCCAGGGTCAGGCGGGTGGCGGCGGGGGCTTCGGCCATCGCGGGGGCGGCGGCGAACAGGGCTGCGGCGACGAGCAGGACGCGCATGATAACTCTCCGGATTGAAGAACGGCGTCGTGCCGTCGCGGCCAATGTCAGTTTTCGATAAAAACTGTCAACCCGACCTGAAAAATATTTATGAGCGGCGATAACCTATCGACGATCATATTTCCTTTCGGTTGCGCTGTCATTGGCCTGGATCTGAACCATCGCCTCCTCGACCGTATCGGCGACGGTCCAGGCGTCCAGGAAGGCGGCGGGGGTCATGCCCTCTTCGACACTGTGGCGCATCAGAGCGAAGAAGCCGTCCCAGAAGCCGTTCAGATTGAGGAAAACGACTGGCTTCTGATGCAGGTCCAGCCGCTTCCAAGACAGAAGCTCAACGACCTCTTCCAGGGTGCCGATGCCGCCGGGCGCGACCACGAAGGCGTCGGATTGATCGTACATCAGCTGTTTGCGCTCGTGCATCGAGGTGACCACGACGGTCTCGACCTCGTCGAACAGGCGTTCGCGGCTGCGCAGGAAGGCGGGCATGATGCCGACCACGCGGCCGCCGGCCTCGTGCGCGCCGCGCGCCGAGGCGCCCATCAGTCCGACCCCGCCGCCGCCATAGACCAGTCGCCAACCCGCTTGCGCCGTCGCCCTGCCGAAGGCGTGCGCGGCCTCTGTGTAGGCGGGGTCGGCGCGGTCGGAAGAGCCGCAGAACAGGCAGACGGACGGGCCGTCGAAGGGAAGGAATGAAACGGGTGGCAGGGACATGGAGCCTCGGACTGAACGATTGCGCGGTCGACCCATGGCCAAACCGGCGGCGGGCGGGGTAACAGATTCCCGAGCCGCTTGGCTGTCAGCCATATATCGTCGAGGCGCAGGATGAAACGCCGGATCACAGCCACGGTCGTCTTGGCCGCGACCCTAGTCGCGGCGGTGACCGCCTGCTCCAGACAGGGCGAAGGCGCAGCCACGGCCATGGATGAGCCGACGGCGTCCGTCTGGGTCCAGCCGCCCCAGGTCGATGCGGCGATGCGGGATGGGACCGGCGTCGTCGTGCGCGGGCGGGCCGGGCCGGACGCCCGCGTCGTCTTGCGCGGAGGCGACGGCGCCGCCGTGGCCGTCGCCGCCGATGCGGCGGGGCGTTTCGAACTGCGCGTTCCGGCAGGGACGGGCGATATTCGCCTGACGCCCGAGGTTCAGGTGGGCGAGGACGCCGCGCCATCTCCGGAGACGCTTGTGCTTATTGGGGGCGGAGCCGGCCCGCTGTTACTGATCGCGTCAGGCGAACCGACGCGGCGTCTGGACGGCCTGGGCGTTCTGGACGCTGTCGATTCGGACGGGGCGGCCGTCATTCTGTCGGGGCGAACCGCCGGTGATCTGCCGAGTGTATCGATCGACGGGGCGCGCACCTCCGTCATGCGAGGGCCTGCGGGCGCCTGGCGCGCCATGGCGCCGGGCGGCGGCGCAGCCGTCATCGAAGTGAACGGCGCCCGGTTCGCCTTTCCCGGTTTCGGGTCGCAGTCGGACTATGCGCCGGTCCGCGCCGGCGAGGGCTGGCGGCTGACCTGGCCCACCGGCCCGAGCGGCCGTCAGACCGTCTGGCTGCCGGATCGACGTTCGTAAGACATTGTTAACCGAAGCGCCCAATGAAGGAACTGTCCCTTTTTGGGACGCACCATCACCGAACCTTTTCAAAGCCCGGCGTTCGCGTCGGGTTTTTTTTTTGGCCCGTTCAGACGCCCATGTTGTCGATCAGCCGGGTCTTGCCCAGCCAGGCGGCGGCCAGAATGCGCGCGGGGGCATCGACCACGCCGTCGCGGAACGGCGACAGATCCTCGGCGTGGCGAACCGCCACATAATCGATCCGCTCGAACCCGGCTTTGAGGATGGCGGAATAGGCGTCCCGTTCCACGCCGGGCAGGGGACGGCCGGCGGCTGCGGCCGCGGCGGCCTCGGCCAGAATCTGGTTCAGGCGGCGCGCGACGCCTAAATCGGTCTCGGACAGATAGTCGTTGCGGGAAGACAGGGCGAGGCCAGCCGCGTCGCGTTCGGTCGGCGCCGCGACGATCTCGACCGGCAGGTCCAGATCGCGGACGAAGCGACGAATGACCATCAGCTGCTGGTAGTCTTTCTCGCCAAACACGGCGAGGTCCGGCTGCACCTGGTTGAACAGCTTGGTCACGACCAGAGCGACCCCGCCGAACATCTGAGGGCGAAAATCGCCCTCAAGCCCGAGCGCCGGCCCGGTCATGGCGATGCTGGTGGCGAAGCCCTGCGGGTACATTTCCTCCGGCGTCGGGGCGAACATCAGATGGCAGCCCGCCCCGGACAGCAGACGGGCGTCCTCCTCCTGGCGGCGGGGATAGCGACCCAGGTCCTCGTGGGCGGCGAACTGGGTTGGATTGACGAAGTTGGAGGCCACCACGCGGTCCGCCCGGCGGCCGGCTTCGCGCACCAGGGTCAGATGGCCTTCGTGCAGGGCGCCCATGGTCGGAACCATGCCGACGGTCAGGCCTTGTCTTTTCCAGTCGCGCACGACGGCGCGTAGATCCGCCACGGTGCGGACGACGGGGAGGGACGCAGGCTCGGTCATGGTGAAGCGGTTAACCCTTCGGCTTAAGCGTGTTGATGCACCAGACCTCAAACCCTGGCGGCTAGGGTCGTGCTTATGACGCCAGCACGAGCGACCCGTCCAGTTCTGATCACGCTCGCCCTCGCCCTTGCAGGATGCGGGGCCGGTGAAGGCGCGCCACAGAGCTTCCGCGCCATGGCCGAGCGCGTCGCCGCCATCGACATTCCGATGGATCCTCAAGCCGCGAAGTCGGGCCCCGAACGTCCCTCACGCGAGGGCCGGGGGCTGCGACAGGTCAAATTCTCTCCTGCCCACGTGGCCGTAATGACGCCGCATGAAATGTGGGACGCCCGCGACGCGCTCAGCGGCGGGACCCCCATGATCTCGACCAATTCCGACGGTGATGGGCTTCGCGACGCCGTGGTGCGGATGGCCCGACCGGCAGTCGAAACCGCTGTGGAAGCGGCCCCTGCTGTCGTGACTAAGGCGGTCGCCGAACGCGGGGGGGGCGCTGAAACGCCCCGGCTTCGTCCCGCCGTGGTTCGGACCGAGCCTCGCCCTGTCGGAAGAATGATCCAGCTGGGCGCCTTTTCCAGTCCCGCCGGGGCTCAGGCGGCCTGGGCCCGGCTGAAGGCCAGGGCCGACCTGTCCAATCTGTCGCCGGTGTTCGAGCGTGTTGACGTCGATGGCCGCAGCCTGACCCGTCTGAAGGTCGGCCCGATCCCGACCGAGGCGGCCTCTGCTCTGTGCGCCGCCGCCCAGGTGGCGGACCCCTGGTGCCGCCGCGCCGGTTAAGCCGCCGGACCGAAGTCCACAGATACGCGTTAACGCCTCGTTGACCTTTGGCCTCGGTGGGCCGACTCTGACCCGTCCAAGGGCCGCGCTGTGTTGAGTCGCGTCGGTCGCCAAAGAGGGTTTCCTCCATGACGCAGCCTCACGTGATCGTCCTCGGCAACGAAAAGGGCGGGGCAGGCAAGTCCACCCTGGCGATTCACATCGTCACGGGCCTGCTGCATGCGGGCCGGACGGTGGCGATTATCGACCTGGATCTGCGCCAGCGGTCGATGCAACGGTTCTTCACCAATCGCCTGGCTTGGCTGGCCGCTAACAATCAGCAACTGCCCCAGCCGTTCATGCCTGACATGGGCGACGGCAAGGCCTTGGCCAAGGGCGGGACGGCCGAGCAGATCGCCGCCTTCGAACGCGCCTTCGACGAGGCCGTGGCGGCGGGCGTGGACGCCATCCTGATCGACACCCCAGGCGGCGACACGGCCGTGTCCAACGCCGCCCACGCCCGCGCCGACCAGATCGTCACGCCGATGAACGACAGTTTCGTCGACTTCGACCTGCTGGGCGAGGTCGATCCGGTGACCCTGGATCTGCTGAAACCCTCGATCTATTCCGAAAGCGTCTGGGAGGCGCGCAAGGTCCGGGCGATCAGCCAGGGCCGGAACGCCACCATCGACTGGCTGGTGGTGACCAACCGCCTGGCCGTCGCCGAGGCGCGTAACCGCAAACGCCTGGAAGAGCGGATGAACAAGCTGGCCAAACGGGTCGGTTTCCGCGTCGGGCCGGGCCTGCGCGACCGCGTCATCTATCGCGAGCTGTTCCCGTTCGGCCTGACGGTGGCGGACCTGTCGAACGACATTCGTCCGGTGGCGGTGTCACTGGCGCACGTCGCGGCGCGCCAGGAGATGCGCAATCTGATGAAGGCCATGGGTCTGGAGCAGGCTTTGGCTCCGCTGGACGTGGCGGCCTGAAAGCCCGGATGATCTCGTGGGTCTGATCGGACTGGCCCTGGCGGCCATCGCCGTCTGGGCCCTGGTGCGGCTGGGCCGTCAGACGGAGCGGCGAGGCCGGGCCCATTGGCGCGTCACCGCGACCCTTCTGGGATCGGTGCTGCTCGCCGGGGGCGCCCTTGCGGCCTTCAGGGGCGCCTGGCTGTGGGCGGCGGTCCTCGCGGCGGCGGGCCTCTATCTGGCCTGGTCGTCACGCATACGGACGCAAATTCGATCCGAGCCGATCAGCGAGGTGGACGCCCGCGCCGTGCTGGGCGTCGGCCGCAATGCGACCGAGGCCGAAATCCGCGCCGCCTGGAAAAAGGCAATGGGCCGCGCCCACCCCGATCAAGGCGGCACGGAAGGCCTGGCGACCCGCGTCAACGCGGCGCGCGACCGGTTGCTGAAGAAGCCCTGACCGAACCGGCGCTGTGTGGCGTCAGCGCCCGGTTATAGCCCGCCCGAAGCTCTTCCAGCTCAGCTTGACGTCCGACAGGGCTCCGGCGCGGAAGGCCCGCCCGGCGATCCAGACCATGAAGCCTGCGGTGGCGAACATGCCGACCAGGGTCAGGACGATCTCGATCAGCGGCGGATCGCTGGGCGCCCGGGCGCTCATCAGGAAGGGCGTGAAGAAGGGGATCCAGGACAGAACCTTGACCGCCGGCGCATCGGGGCTGGTCAGGGCCATCTGCATGACGATGATCGGCACGACCAGAACCATCATGATCGGCCCCATCAGGGTCTGGGCGTCGCGGGGCGTCTCGCAGAAGGCTCCGATGGCCGCGAACAGTACAGCGTACATCAGATAGCCGCCGACCATATAGGCGATGAAATAGAAGACCAGGCCGTCATCCAGCAGCACCTGGCCCACGGTCGCCGCCGTCTCGGGCGAGGCGGACACCAGGCCGAATGTCCCGATCCCTCCCCAGACCACCAGCACGCTGAGGGTCAGCATCGCCACCCCCAGCACCTTGCCGGTCAGGATCTCGGTCGCCGAGGCCGAGGACAGAAGCACCTCCAGGATCTTGTTCGACTTCTCCTCCATCACGCTGTTCAGCAGGATGGAGGCCCCGGTGATGACCAGGGACCACAGCAGGAAGCCGGCTCCCAGGCCGATAAAGGAGGGAATGCGGTCGCGCATCGAGATCTCGCCTCCGCTGGCGGCGTTGGGCGAGAAGGCCTTCACCTCGGGTCGGAAATTCTGCACCTCCTGGGCCACGGCCGGGGCGACCCCGGCGGCGGTCAGCAGTTCCGTCCGTCGGGCGTCGCGCAGGGCGCCGCGGACGAAGCCGGCCACGTCGCCGTCATTGGCGCGGCTGGTCCAGACCTGGGCGGTTGGCTTGCCGTCGATGCGGCTCAGGAAGACGACAGCGTCCAGGCGGCGGTCTTTCGGCGTCTCCTTGTCCAGCGCCGTCTTGATGGCGGCGTCGCGCGCCGGGCCGGTCGCCTCGGCGATGGCGGGCGGCGGGGCGACCAGACGGATCTTGGGGCCGCTGATGGAGGCGACGGCGCGGCCCGCGCCGGCCTGTCCCTTTTCGGCGGCTTCTCGTAGCCGTTCGTTCTGGCGGTCCAGATCGGATTGCAGCGAGGCGCGCACTGCGGCGGCCAGGCCAGTGGCGGCCGGACCTTCCTCGATCACGGCTACGACCTTGATGGGTTCGGCCGAGCGGATCAGCAGCGGAATGCCGCCGCCGAGCACGGCGAACAGCGGAAAGGCCAGCAGCGACAGCCAGAAGCCCACGGTCTTGGCATAGGCGACATATTCGCGCCGGGCGATCAGCAAAGTGCGTTTCATTGGCTCGCCTCCGAAGGGGTGACCGCTTGATCGGGATTGTCCCCGGTCAGGCCGATGAAGGCGTCGTGCAGCGTGGGCTCCTTCAGGGCGAAGCCGCGCACGTCCAGCCCGTTCAGGAAGGCCGCCTTCAGCGTCTCCTGACCGCCCGCGCCGGCCACCAGGGCGATCTTCAGCCGCCGCACCCCGTCTGTGTCGGACAGGGTCTCGACTCCGGCCACGCCGGGCAAGGCCGCCGCCGCTTCGGGCGTGATGGCGCCGTCCAGATCAAGAAAGCGCGGCGAGGTGGCCTTGGCCTCGTCGACCGACCCCTCGAACGCCTTCTTGCCTCGCGCCAGCAGCACGACCTTGTCGCACAGCCGCTCGGCGTGTTGCATCACATGGGTCGAGAACAGTACCGTGGCCCCGTCCGCCGCCAGCCCCCGGATCATCTCTTCCAACCCCTGCTGGTTCATCGGGTCCAGGCCCGAGAAGGGCTCGTCCAGGATGACGAACTCGGGCCTGTGGACCACGGCCGCGATCAACTGGACCTTCTGGGCCATCCCCTTGGACAGCTCTTTCATCTTCTTTTTCTGCGCCGCGCCCAGGCCCTGCTGTTCCAGCAACAGTTTCGCCCGCTTCTTGCCCTCGTGCGTCGACAGGCCCTTCAGGGCGCCGAAGAAGGCGATCGCCTCCACCGGGGTCATCTTCTTGTAGAGACCGCGCTCCTCGGGCAGGAAGCCGATCCTATCCCGCACCGACCGTCCATTGGGCGCGCCGAGAATATCGATCCGCCCCGCCGTCGCCTCCTGCAGCCCCAGGATCATCCGCAGGGTTGAGGTCTTGCCCGCCCCGTTCGGCCCCAGGAAGCCGCAGATCGACCCCTTGGGCACCTGGAAGCTCAGATTGCGCACGGCGTCGAACCCGCCGTACCGCTTGCTCACGCCCTCAAGCGTCAACGCAGCCGTCATCTCGTCTCCCCCCACAGTTGCGGCGAACCTAGCAAGGCCGAAGCGGTCCACGCCAGCCGCTTCGGCGTCGCGCTCCTACTTCAGGACGGGCAGGTCGATATAGGAGGCGTCCTCGCCCGCGTGGTGGATGGCGTTGTCGGCGATCACGCCTTGGGTTTCCGTCTCGTTCGGGCCGCCCGTGTTCAGGTTGCGGACGAATTTCGGGAAGTTGGAGCTGGCCACTTCCACGCGGATACGGTGGCCGGGCTGGAAGGTGTTGCTGACCGTCATCGGCGTGGGCTGCACCGTCGCCACCTGGCCGGGGACCAGGGGCATCGGCCGCGCATAGCCGTCGCGGTAACGCGCCCGCATGATGGTGTCGCCCAGGATATAGGCTGTCCCGTCCGGGGCCACGTCCACCAGCTTGACCGCGAAGTCCGTGTCCTGCGCCGACGACGACACCTTCAGCACCGCGTCGATGAAGCCCGTCACCTGCATAGGCGCGGTCAGCGGTTCTGACGTATAGACCAGCACGTCATTGCGCGCCTCGATCGGGCGCTGATCGAAGGCGCCGGCCGTCACCAGCCCGCCGTTGCAGCAGTCGCCGCCGCCGATGGTCTGGACCGGGTTCATCGGATCATAGCGATAGCGGTCGGCCGCTTCTCCGGCCGGCGGCGCCTCCAGCCTGAGGCGGCCGTCGCCGTTCAGGCTGTTGGCCGCGCCGCCCGAGCGCAGATACATCCGCACAGTCTCCACGCCCTGGGGTGGCCACTGGGCGGCGGTGCGCCACTTGTTTTCGCCCATGTTGAAATACTGGACGTGCGGGGTCGTGGCGGGGAAGGCGCGCGCCTCGCCCTTCAGCCAACGGTCGAACCAGGCGGCGACCAGAGCGTCGCTGTCGAAGCTCGCGTCCCCCAGGTCCCGGTCGCCCGAACGGAAGTTCGGTCCCAGCCCGCCAAAGGCGCAGTGGTTGTTCGGCCCCACCACCACATACTGGTTCTCTGCCGCTTCGCGGTCCTGGGTGGTCGAGCGGGCGTGGTTGAACAGCTCCATGTTCGGGCCGATGGACACGTCATACCAGCTGTTGAACCACAGCGACGGCACGCCCCAGCCCATGTCGTCGTGATACAGGCCCCCTTCGCGCCAGGCGGGATCGTTCGGCGTGCGCGCGATCAGTTCCTCGAACGTCGCCGGCGGTTCGCCCAGATCCTTCAGCATCTCGTTGACGGGCAGGTGGCGGATCTGGCTGGGCCAGCTCACCTCCGGCTTCTTGGCGTCCAGATCGTTGTAGCGGACCAGCCGGGCGCGGGTTTCCTGATCGATATCGCCGGGGATCTGGGCCCGCTGCGGATTGTCCACGCCGTACAGCCAGACGAAGAACAGGTTGCGGGGCACGCCGCCGGTGTACCAGTTGCCCTGTTCTTGGAACCGGCCGACCTTGCCGATGCCGGCGCCGGACGCTTGGGGGACCATGGCGGCGTGGGCCGGGTGGTTCTGGGCGGCGAGGGCCAGCTGCCACTCCGCTGAGGAGGAACAGCCCAGGGTGCCGACCTTGCCGTTCGACCAGGGCTGGGCCGCGATCCAGGTCAGGGCGTCATAGCCGTCGGTCTGGGGATAGCCCAGGATTTCGTAATCGCCCTGCGAGAAGTAGCGCCCCCGTTCGTTCTGCATCACCAAGGCGTAGCCCCGGCTGACCCAGGTCAGGGCGCTACGCGTCGTGCGGGCGTTATTGGCCAGTTCGTTATAGGGCGTCCTGACGAAGACGGTGGGCAGGGGCCCCTTGGCGCCCTTGGGGCGGTACACATTGGTCGCCAGGCCCACGCCGTCCCGCATCGGGACCAGCACCGCCATCTCGACATCGGCGATGCGGGACAGTTCAGTCTGGGCCGCCGCGTCGCTGTAGCGGTTATAGTTCTCGGCCGAGGCCGCAATGGGCGCAGCCGCCAGTACGGCCGCGACGACGGCGGCGACAAATCTGTTCATATCCGGGTCCCTCTCGAAGGCGGAAGTTAGGCCGATCCCGGACCCGGCCGCAACACGCGCTCTGGGTCAGTTCGCGCTTTTGACCGCCACGGCGAAATGCCGATCCAGCACCTTGGTCGGGTTGACCTGGCCGTCGCCGCGCCGAACCTCGAAATGCAGGTGCGGGCCGGTGGAATAGCCGGTGGAGCCGACCAGTCCGATCCGTTGGCCGTGCGCCACCGCATCGCCGCTGGCGACGTCGATCCGGCTGAGATGGCCATAGACGGTGCTCAGTCCGTTGGGGTGGCGCACCTCGATGAAATTGCCGTATCCGCCAGCGTCATAGACGGTGCGAATGACCCGGCCCTCGGCTGCCGAGAAGACGGACGTTCCCTGGGGGGCGGCGATGTCGACGCCCTTGTGCGCGCGGGCGCGGGCCTCGATCGCCAGCTTGCGCAGGCCGAAGGGCGAGTTGATCGCATAGCCGCGTACCGGGGCCGAGAATTCGATCTGACGCATCACCGGACCGGCGGCCTCAACCTCGGCCTTGACGGGCGGGGCGACGGGGGCGGCGGCCAGGGCGGGCGGTGGAGTTTCGCGCGTTACGGCGGGCGCGGCGGCGGCGGCCAGCAAGGCCACGGCGGCGAAGGCGGCCGTCTGGCCGGAGTGGATCAAAAGGGTCTTGCAGCGCGCCAGGGGCGCATCGGTCAGCAGGCGTCGCATTCGGCGGCGTCTCCAGCGTGTTCACGCTCTGGAATGGTGGGAGGCGGCGACCGAAGCCTGCCGGGCGTCCCGAGAGAGACCGGCTTATGCCTACAGGCTGGGGCGAGTTTTAGGCCGCTATCCGGCCATGGAGGGCCATATTTGTCAGGCCGCCGGCCGGCGCGCGATCAGATCGATCAGCGCCGACATGCCGTGATGCCCCGAACCTTCGTTCAGTTCCGCGTCATAGGCGTCCAGGGTCAGGACGTCGAAATCGCCGAAGCGCGCATCCAGCAGTTCGGCGGTATAGAGTTGATCGATCTGCGGCGGCCCGCCCGTGCCGTACTCCAGCTGGCGCGGCGTATAGCCGTGCAGCAGGATCAACCCGCCCGGCTTCACCGCCCGCTTCATGCCGTCAAAGATCGCGTCGCGAAACGCCGGTTCCGCGAACTGAATGAAGATCGCCGCGACGACGTCATACTCCGCCTGCGGCCAGTCCCAGCCCTGCAGATCCTGGATCCTGAAGTCGACCTCCACCCCCGCGTCGTGGGCCAGTCGTCGCGCCTTGTCCTGACCGGAAGGAGAAATGTCGGTCGCCACAACCTGGTGGCCCAGAGACGCCAGATAGACGGAGTTCCGCCCCTCTCCATCGGCCGGCGCCAGGATATGGCTGCCCGCCGGCAGGATCGTCGCGTGGTTCAGCAGAAAACGGCTCGGGCTCGTGCCGAACACATAGTCCTGCGTCGCCGCGTAGCGCGCATCCCAGCCTGTGCCCGGCGTCGCCATACCGCTTCTCCAATTTTTGAGAATCGTTATCATCTGGGCCGGAGCGCTTCAAGCCACGGGATGTTTCAGGCGATGATGTCCGGCAGGATCTGGTCTTCGATCTTCACGATTTCGTCCTTGATCGCCAGCTTCTTGCGCTTCAGCCGGGCGATCATCAGCTGATCGGGAATGGCGGCCTCGGACAGGGCCTCTATGGAGGCCGCAAGGTCGGCGTGCTCAAGGCGCAGCAGTTTGAGGCGAGCCTGAAGGATCGCCTCTTCCTTGCTGATTTCCGGTGCGTCGTCATTCATTGTGCAATCCCCGGCGCGCTTATAACCAGCCGCGCCTCAAGCCGGAAGGGCGTCCGCAAGACGGATCAAGGCCGGGCGCGGCGTCACCTGCGCCCACACCCGCGCAGTCCCGACCAGCGCCTCTACGAAGGGGCGGGGCGTCCCGGCGGTCTGTGGTGCGCCATCGGATGAAACCAGGGCCTCCAGCGCCTCCAGCAGATGGCGTTCCGCTTCCAGCTCCAGCGCCTTGACACGGTCCCGCACCGCCTGGCGCGGGCCGTCGTCGATGTCGGGGATCGGCGCCTTCAGTGTGCGACGGACGGCGCGCAGAGGCGCGACGACGACGCTGTCCCAGGCGCGGGCGGTGTCGCACGCCGCCTCGATTGTCTCGGCGTCCGGCTTCAAGCCGACGGCGGCGGTCCAGGCGGACCAAAGCAGCAGAGGCACGTTCTGCTCGTGGTTGTCCTGCAAGGCCACGCAGGCGTCCCCGACGCCGGGCGCGCCATAGGCCGCGACCGCCCAATCCCAGAGCCGGGTCATTTCAGGCCTTCCCACCGTCGCACTCCGCTCCAGTCCAAACCGAACAGATCCAGGGTCCGGCCGACCGACTGGTCCACCATCTCCATGATCGAATCCGGCCGGGCGTAGAAGGCGGGCAGGGGCGGGGCGATGGTCGCCCCCATCTCAGCGAGGGCGGTCATCGTCCGCAGATGTCCCAGGTGGAAGGGCGTCTCGCGCACCATCAGCACCAGGGGGCGACGTTCCTTCAGCGTCACGTCGGCGGCCCGCGTCAGCAGGGACGAGGTCACGCCGGTGGCGATCTCGCTCATCGTCTTGACGGAGCAGGGGGCCACGATCATGCCCAGGGTCTTGAACGAGCCGGAGGCGATGGTCGCGCCGACGTCGGCCAGCTTGTGAACCACCGACGCCTTGGCAGTCAGGTCGGCGGGCGACAGATCCGTCTCCTGCGACAATGTGAGCAGGGCCGCCTTGGTGACGACCAGATGGCTCTCGACGCCCAGGTCGTTCAGGGCGTCCAGTACTCGCGCGCCGTAGATTGCTCCGGAAGCCCCTGAAATTCCGACGACCATTCGATAGGGAAGCTTGCGTATGGCTCCGTTCACATCATCGACCATTTTTGGGGTCAGCCTCCATCGGGTTCGGCCAGGCGGGCCGTCACCGGAATGTGATTCCACAGCCCGCCAAACCGGGCGCTCACTCTACTGGTCCCTAACCTGAGGAGGCGCAAGCCATGACCATCGAGGCTCGTATTCGCGAACTGGGTAATCGTCATCGCACCCTGGATCAGACGATCCAGAAGGAGCTCACCCGTCCGTCCGTGGACACGTTGCAGGTCAGGGAGCTGAAGCAGAAGAAGCTCCGCTTGAAGGAACAGATCACCAGCCTGGAGGCGCGGGCCCACTAGAGGCGCACGACCTCCAGAAATGACGACGGCCCCGGAGATCGCTCTCCGGGGCCGTTTTTATAAGTCGTCATCCTCGGGCTTGACCCGAGGACCGGGGCATCCGCCGCTCCTGCGAGGACGCAGTCGCACAGCCCGATCCGCACTCGGCCCTCGGGTCAAGCCCGAGGGGGGCGGATAGAGATCAGTCCTTGGTGCCGAACACCGACTCCGCCGTCGGTTCCGCGCCGGGGCGTTGGCGGGCTTCCGGCACGAACTCGGGTTCGGCCTCGACCTCCTCGACGGGCTGCAGCACGCCGCCGCCCTTCTTCAGGTCGTCCTTGGTCTTCTTGTCGGCGGCCTTCTTGACGATCTCGTCCAGGGCCAGCTGACCAACCAGGCCCAGGGTCACGGGATCGACCGGCTTGATGTTGGCGCTGTTCCAGTGGGTGCGGTTGCGCACGCTCTCAATCGTTGACTTGGTGGTGCCCAGCATCTTGGCGATCTGGGCGTCGGTCACCTCGGGGTGATTGCGGACGAACCAGGCGATGGCGTCCGGGCGGTCCTGACGACGCGAGACCGGGGTGTATTTCGGCGCCGGCTTGGCCGACTTCATCAGTTCGGCGTGACGGCTGACGATGGCCTTCAGACGATAGTTCTCGTTGGCCTGCGCCTTGTCCAGCTCTTCGCGGGTCAGCTGACCGCCGGTGACGGGATCGACGCCGCGGATGTCGCGGGCCACGTCGCCGTCGGCGATGCCGCGCACTTCCAGCGGGTGAAGACCGCAGAAGTCCGCGATCTGCTCAAAGCTGAGGGAGGTGTTGTCGACCAGCCAGACCGCAGTGGCCTTCGGCATCAGAATGTCGCTCATGGGGCGTTCGTCCCGGAATGGTGGGGCCGCCGAATAGGGGTTCGGCTGGCGTTGGATACGACGGCGCCCGGCCTTTCGACCGGGCGCTTATGGTTTCGATATAGGCCTATTCGCCCGAAAAGAAAACGCCGCCGAACAATCACGTACAGCCAAGGTTCATGTGAGCTGGGGCAACCTTCGCGCTAATAGAGGCTTTCGCCTTTGGGAGAGGAGAAACATCATGTCCATTCTGCTTGGGGCCGCCATGGCCGCAGCCCTGGCTTCGGGCCAGGATATCACCGCCCAGCGTGTCGCGCCGCGTGGCAGCTACGCCCGGTCCTGCACCGAGGCCTATACCCATCGCGGTCGCCTCTACGCGGATTGCCGCGACATGCGGGGGCAGATTCGCGGCACCTCCATCGAGCTTGCGCGCTGCGGCAATGAAGAGATCAACAATGACAACGGCCTGCTGGTCTGCGGTCGGTTCCGCGGCGACTATGAAGACCGCCAGCCGGGACGTCCGGGCAACGGCGGTGGTTGGGGCCCCGGCAACGGCAATGGCCCCGGCAATGGCAACGGCGGTGGTTGGGACAATGGCGGCGGCTGGGGTCGGTCCTCGATCATCGTCTACGAGAACTCGAGCTATCGCGGCGCCTCGCGCGAGTTCACCAGCGAGGACCGCAATCTGGGCAACACCCCGTTCAACGACCGGATCAGCTCGATCCGCGTGCGTGGCCGTTGGGAGATCTGCACCGACGCCCAGTTCGGCGGTCGTTGCCGGATCATCGACGGCGACGTCCGCAACCTGAACAGCACGGGCTTCAACGACAATATCTCGTCGCTGCGTCCGGTGCGGGGCGGCGGCCGCTACTAGGCCGTCAGTACGAACTTGCCGACGTGGTCGCCCGCCTCCAGCGCGCGATGCGCGTCGGCGGCGCGCGCCAGCGGGAAGGTCGCCTGCATCGGCGGCCGGACCGCGCCAGACGCGACCCAGGGCCAGACCGTCGCCTCCACGGCGGCGGTCAACCTGGCCTTCTCGTCCGCCGGGCGGCTCCGCAGGGTCGAACCGGTCAGCACCAACCGCTTCAGCATGATCCGCATCAGATCCACCTCGACCTTCGACCCCGACAGCGAGGCGATGACCACCCACCGCCCGCCGGGGTTCAGCGCCTTCAGGTTCAGATCGGCGTAGTCGCGCCCTACCATGTCCAGCAGCACGTCGGCGCCGCCCGCCTCGGCGATGGCGGCGGCCATATCGTCCGTCTTGGCGTCCAGGCTGATATCGGCCCCCAACGCCTTGGCCGCTGCGGCCTTCTCAGGCCCGCGCGAGGTGGCGATCACCTTGGCGCCCGCCGCCTTGGCCATCTGGATCGCCGTCACCCCGATCCCACTGGTCGCCCCATGGATCAGTAGCGTCTGACCCGCCTTCAGCCCGCCCGCCTCGAACACATTGGCGAAGACGGTGAAGACTGTCTCGGGCAGGACCGCCGCCTGGGCGTAGTCCAGACCATCCGGGATCGGCAGCACGTGGCGGGCGTCCACCACCACTCGCTCGGCATAGCCGCCCCCGCCCAGCAGGGCGCAGACCCGGTCGCCGATAGCCCAGCGCGTCACGCCTTCGCCCACCGCCTCGATCTCGCCGGCGACTTCCAGCCCCAGGATGTCCGACGCCCCGGGGGGAGGGGGGTACCCGCCGTTTCGCTGCAACAGGTCGGGTCGGTTGATTCCCGCCGCGTGAACCCGAATCGTCACCTGCCCGGCGCCGGCCACGGGGTCCGGCCGTTCTGAGATCCGCAGCGCTTCGGCCGGTCCTGAACCGCCTTCGATCTCGATGACCCGCATGTCGCCTCCGCTTGCAATCGTCCGTATCCGGGCGTTCAGATAGGCGTCCCGGCCGCGCGCGGCCATGACCTGACGCAGAAAGGCGATGACGATGTTCGAAGATCTCGAGCCCCGCCCCCGGCGCGGAGACGCCCTGACCGCCCTGGGTCGCGAAGATCTGGACGCCTATTCGATCGAGGATTTGCAGGAACGGATTCAGGCCCTGGAAGACGAAATCCGCCGCGCCCGCGCCGCCATAGACTCCAAGACGGCCAAGAAGAGCGCCGCCGACGCCCTGTTCAACTTCCGCTCATGAATCGCGCCCGCGCCAAATCCATGGCATGACGGTTGCAGTCGGCACGACAAAGGCCGCGTCTTGGCCCAAAGTCGTAACGAGCGTCCAATTCTCATGATGATGTCCACCATGACCCTGAGCGACAACCAGAGCACGGGCTCCACGCCTGACAGGGCCCGCGTCGTTCGGGACTTTTCCCGCTCGGAGCTGTTCGACCGCACCTTCCGTGAGGGCATGGACCTTGTCGAGGAAACCGCCGCCTATCTGGACGGCGAAGGCCGCCGCGATTCCAAGATGCTGTCCCGCAGCGCCGCCCTGGCCTATGCGGCCGAGAGCATGAAGCTGACCACGCGCCTGATGCAGATCGCGTCCTGGCTTTTGGTCCAGCGGGCCGTGCGCGAGGACGACATGACGCCGGAAGCCGCCTGCGAGCCGCGCTATCGCCTGAACGATCGCAAGATCGAGAGTGAGCCCAGCCACGCCGAACTGCCCATCGCCCTGGTCGAATATCTGGTCCGGTCCGAAAAACTGTTCGACCGCACCCTGTACCTGGACCGCCGCATGTACCTGGACGCCCAGGAGGAGCAGCCGCAGAATCCGGTTCTCAGCCAGCACGGCCTGCTGGAAGCTGCCTTCAAGATCTGAATATACTTCCCTTCTCCCTCCCCCGCACGGGGAGGGAGAAGATTGTCACCCTACGGCCCGACGTCGTTGGCGTCGCGGCGGCCGTCGTCCACCGGCTTGGGCAGGCTGACGGCGATGCCCAGGGCCTGGGCCAGCTTGTCGTCGCGGCCATAGATGTCTTCGCGGAAGGCCACCCGGCCCTGACCATCGACGAAGGCCGTCCAGTACAGCAGCCGCACCGAAATCTCGCGACCCGTCGTCACTCGCGTCGTTTCGCGGCTGTCCTGGGCCATGTCGAACTCGGCCAGTTTGACCGGGTCGGGCGACAGCAGCAGCCGGGCGAACTCCACCGCATTCTGCACCCGCACACAGCCATGGCTGCGCTGGCGCATCGACAGATTGAAGGCCGCCTTCGACGGGGTGTCGTGCAGGAAGATGGCGTAGCTGTCGCGCAGCTCGAACTTCACATAGCCCAGGGCCGACTTAGGGCCCGCCCGCTGAATGACCGTTCCATCCCGCACGAACATGTCGTTGGCGGCCAGATAGGCGGGTCCCTTGGGCAGGATCTCGCGACGCGCGATCCCGGCCGGCACATACCAGGGCGGATTGGCGACCACCGAGGCGAACGGCTTCTCGAGGCTGGGGGTCTGGTTCTCGGCCGATCCGACCACGACCCGGTTGGAATGGACCGGCTTGCCGTCCTTCCAATAGACCATGATGGCGGCGGCGGTGTTGACCTCGATCCGTTCCGGCGCGACGTCGCGCTTCAGCCAGCGGCGGCGTTCCAGGTTCAGCGCGATCTGGCGCGCGCGATCCTCGGCCGAGGCCGACAGCGACCGCTGGGTCCCCGTTCCGATCCGCCCGTCGGCCCCCAGGCCGTGCCGGACCTGGAAGCCCTGGACCGCCCGTTGCAGTTCGGCGCCATAGGTCAGGCCCTGGGCCTTCAGTCGCGCGCCGTCCGCCGCCGTCAGGTCGCCTTCCGCCGTCAGCCGGTCGATCAGCGCTGGAATGCGGCGATCGCTCATGTTCGGTTCGATGGTAGGCCCGGCCGGGAAGGCGGGCCAGCCGCCCTGGGCCGCCAGGCGGCGATAGCGGACATAGCCCGCCGACAGGTTCTGATAGCCGATGTCGGTCGGGGCCAGCCCCTCGAACCAGTCCAGCAGAACATTACGCGCCAGGGCGTCGCTCATGCCGCGTGGCAGATCGACCCGGTTCTTCTGCATCTCCCAAAGATCTTCGACCGTCTCCGGCCGAACCTTGCCCTCGGCCAGGATCCGCCCATAGGCCAGGGCCGCGGCGGTGGCGCGCAGATCCGACGAGGCGGGGTCGGCGGCCAGGCCGACGAAGTCGAAATAGTCTCCACCCGACAGACCGTGGCGCTCGGCCCGGCCCGCGACGGCGTTCAGCATCCGCATCCGCTCGGCGTTCCACACCGGCCGCCAGCCGTTCATTTCATAGAAGGCGCGGACGTCGGCCTGCTGGGTCTCGGGCAGGCGGGAAATCTGGTCGTTGAAACTGTTGTAGAAGGCGGTCGCCTGCGGTCCGCGCTGCACGGTCACCTGCTGTGCGCGCGTTGTTGAGGCGAGGGCCATGGCCGCCGTTGCGACGCCCAGACCCATTTCCCGTCTATTCATAACCTGTCCGCTTCTCGATGGGTCGATTCCCGTGAATCGACGCCGGTACTGCCGTATCCGAACGCCGTCTACGTTACCGGCGTTCCGGGCAAACAAAAAGCGCCGGTCATCCGACCGGCGCTCTTCGTGATCCGATTGCCGCGATGTGTCGCAGCCAGGACGCGCTTACTTCTTGATGAAGCCGGCGAACTTGTTGTTGAAGCGCGAAACGCGACCGCCGCGGTCCATCAGATGGGCGTTGCCGCCGGTCCAGGCCGGGTGGGTGGTCGGGTCGATGTCCAGGTTCAGCGTGTCGCCTTCCTTACCGTAGGTCGAACGGGTCTGGTAGGAAGTGCCGTCGGTCATCACCACATTGATGAAGTGGTAATCGGGGTGCGTGTCCGCTTTCATGGTCGTCGTCCGGTCTCTGGCGCGATGACGATGCCGACCGTCGCTGCGCATGAAATTGAGAATCCCGCCGAAAGATTCAGCGGGAAAGAGCGGGGCGTTTACACCGGGGGGCGTTCCGGGGCAAGAGGCGGGCGCAATGACCGATCAAACCGCCGCCTCCGCCCGTTCCGCCGCTGTTCCGGGGCGCGCTTCCGGCGTCGGAACGGCTGAAGGCCGCCCCAGCGCCGGCGCCCTGTTGATGGAGCAGATGTCCGAGGCGGGCGAGAAACGCGCCAAACGCCGCGACATTCGCCCCCTGGCCCGGCTGATCCCCTACGCCATGCGCCACAAGGGCCACGCGCTGATGGCGGTCTTCTGGCTGCTGCTGTCCACCACCGCGTCGCTGGGGCTGACGGTCCTGGCCCGCGGGGCCATCGACCACGGATTCGAAGCCGGCGGCGCCAATCTGAACCTGTGGTTCCTGCTGCTGGGCGCCAACGCCCTGTTCCTGGGCCTGGCCACCGCCGCCCGCTATTTCTACGTCACCCGCACGGGCGAGCGCGTCATCGCCGATGTCCGCAAAGGTCTGTTCGGCCGCATCCTGACCCTGGACCCGTCCTTCTACGCCCAGATGCGCACCGGCGAGGTGCTGTCGCGTCTCACCACCGACATCGCCCTGGTCGAGACCCTGATGACCACCTCGGTCTCCTATGCGCTGCGGAACTTCCTGACCCTGATCGGCGGGGTGATCCTGCTGTTCTTCGTCAGCCCCAAGCTGACCGGCTTCGTTCTGCTGATCGTGCCCTTCCTGCTGGGCCCGATCTTCATCTTCGGGCGCCGGGTGCGCAAACTGACCGTCGCGTCTCAGGACCGGTTCGCCAACGCCGTCGGCTTCGCCGGCGAGAGCGTGGACGCCATAGAGACGGTCCAGGCCTTCGGCCGGGAACGCAGCGCCATCGCCCGCTTCGGCGCGGCGGTCGAGGACGCCTTTTCCGCCTCGCTCACCCGGATGCGCGCGCGGGCCTGGATGACCGCCCTGATCATCGTCGTCATGTTCGGCGGCGTCACCCTGGTGCTGTGGCTGGGGGCCCAGGACGTGGTGGCGGGCGTCATGACGCCGGGCGCCCTGCTTCAATTCGTTCTCCTGTCGGTCTTCGCCGCCGGGGCCGTCGGCGCCCTGGGCGAAAGCTGGGGCGATGTGCAAAAGGCCGCCGGCGCCATGGAGCGGATCGAGGAGCTGATGCGGGCCACGCCCGACATCGCCCCTCCGGCCCAGCCTACGGCCCTTCCGTCGCCGCCGCGTGGCGAAGTGTCGATGTCCGCCGTCGGCTTCTCCTATCCCGGCCGTCCCGACCTGCCGGCCCTGAAGGGGTTCAGCCTGACCGTGCGGCCAGGCGAGACCGTCGCCCTGGTCGGTCCCTCGGGCGCCGGCAAGTCCACCGTCTTCCGCCTGCTGCTGCGCTTCTATGACCCCCAGACCGGCGTGGTCTCGGTCGACGGCGTCGATGTGCGCCAGGCCGATCCCGTCGCCGTGCGCGACCGTTTCGCCTGGGTGTCTCAGGAAACCCCTCTGTTCTCGGGCTCGGCCCTGGAAAACATCCGCTTCGGCCGCGAGACCGCCACCCTGGACGAGGCCCGCGCCGTCGCCGACAAGGCCCAGGCCCTGGGCTTCATCGACGCTCTGCCGGAAGGCTTCGACACCCCGCTGGGCGAACGCGGCAAGAGCCTGTCGGGCGGCCAGCGCCAGCGCCTGGCCATCGCCCGCGCCCTGGTCCGCGACGCCCCCATCCTGCTGCTGGACGAGGCCACCAGCGCCCTGGACGCCGAAAGCGAACGCCTGGTCCAGATCGCCCTCGACCAGGCCATGCAAGAACGCACCACCCTGGTCATCGCCCACCGCCTGGCCACGGTCCTCCGCGCCGACCGCATCGTCGTCATGGACGACGGCCGCGTGGTGGAGGAGGGGACCCACGACCAACTGGTGGCCAAGGGCGGTCTCTATGCGCGTCTGGCGGAACTGCAGTTCCGGGCGGGTTGAGGCTTCCACCTTCCGTCCTCGGGTTCGCCCCCAACTTCCGTCGTACTCGGTCCCGCCGTCGCCTTCCGTCTTCCTCGCACCCTCCCTCATCCTCGGGCGGGTATTCACCGGACCCGACAATGGCTGGCAGAGGCAATCTGAACGTCCGCTTGTCGGTCAGAAGCCAAGGCGCGCTTTCGACCCGTTGCGGACGTTGGCCGCCTGTCTCAAGATCGCGCAATGAGCAACCCGCCAAGCAAATCCGAGCGCATGGAACTACGTCGATCCCTTGGTAACCGCGAGGTGTCGGGGCCGCACGTCCCGCCATATCATCGAGGACCAGATTACCTGATCGCCCATGCATGTTTTGATTGTCGGACTTCATGGAAGCGGAATGGCGATAGAGTACAAACGTGCCCGCAGTGCCGAGGGTCACTGGCGTTGATGGGGAGAAGCTTCAAGGCCCCGCCGAAGGCTGATGAGGTTCAGTGGGAAAAGGTGCGCCGACTTTGGGATGCCGGGTTCCGTTTTTGGAGCTATCGTAGCTTCCCCGACGCGGAGCGGTATCCAGAGGGAGTGCGAGAGGTTGACGCCTTCATCCAGCGAAATCCCCATCATCCGATGAGGATTAGGGCTTAGGTCCGCTGTCCACCCCAAACCGACCTTCGGGATGTCCGCTTTCTGCGCCAGCGACCGGCTTTGTCGGTCGCGGTCTATCCCCCTCATTTCAGGGCTTGACCCGAGGATCCGGCGTAGGGCTGAGGCGGCGCCCGACGTCTCTTCACCGCGTGTGGAACCTTCGATCCTCGGGGCAAGCCCGAGGATGACGGGGGAAGGGGAGGTCCAACAACCTGCCGGCGCTCCTAATTTTTCTGCCGAATAACTGACTTTTCAATGTCTTGACGTCCGAAAACGCCGCTCAAGTCAGCACGCCCCAAAACCGTGAGATAGTGTCGGCACGGTCTTTGAAAACCAAATCCCCGCTCAGTCCCGCGCCGCCTGGAAATTGCACTCTTTTGCACATTGCACCGCTTTTTCCGGCCTGTGCAATTTCACCGCGCCCGCGAAGAATAGACGAAAATAGACTCATTTTTTTCGCAGTGGATTGAGTCTATTTCTCAGCCGCGCCCTGTCGCGCCACGGCCGGAAAGTCGCTGAACACCGCGTCCACCCCGGCCTCGGCGAAGACGGCGGCGTATCCCGCCATGTCGCCGTGCTCGGCAAAGCCTTCGCCTCGCCGCCGCTCGACGGGCAGGAAGGCGTTCTCGGCCCTCAGGGTCCAGATCACCACCTTCAGCCCCGCCGCATGGGCCTCCGTGACCAGGGCGCTGGGCGCGGTCGTGCGGCCCTGGGCGTCGCGCGGCAGGACCAGGGTCATCTCCGGCGCGACCCAATCGGCATAGGCGGCCATGGCCTGCAAACCCTGCGGCGTGATCATCTGGGCGTAGCTCACGTCCGGCCGGTCCGCCGGTCCACCCGTGCTGCTGACCAACTGGGCCAGGGGCGCGTCGATCCGTGTCGCCAGCCGCTCCAGCGGCCCGACCTCGAAACACTGGATGATGATCGGGGCGTCGGCGCCGCTCAGGCCCAGCCGCTCCACTTCGGCGACGAACCCGTCCTCCATGGGCAGGCCGATTTCGGCGAAATAGGTCGGATGCTTCAACTCGGGCGCCACCGCGATGGTCCGTCCCGTCCGCGCCGAGGCCTCGCGGGCGATGGCCACCACCTCGTCAAAGGTCAGGATCGTCTCTTGCCCGTCATAGGCGGCGCTGCCGGGCCGAAAGGCGGGCAGCCGCTCCTTGGCTCGCAGCGTCTTCAGCTCGGCCAGGGTGAAGTCCTCGGTGAACCAGCCTGTGGTCGGGACACCGTCGATGGTCTTGGTGGTCTTGCGATCCGCGAACTCCGGCCGCTCGCCCACGTCGGTCGTGCCGCCGATCTCGTTCTCGTGCCGGTCGATGAAGACCCCGTCTTTCGACAGGACCAGGTCCGGCTCGATCACGTCCGCCCCCTGTTCGACCGCCAGTTCATAGGCCGCCCGCGTATGTTCTGGCCGTTCGCCCGAGGCGCCGCGATGGGCGATGATCAGCGGCTGGGCCACGACAGGCGTTCCGGTCAGCAGGACAAGGGCGGTGACGATGGCTCGGATCATGCTCCTTGGATAGAGCAGGGGCGCGACAGCGCCGTGACCGTCAGGACGCCTGAAGCACCTTGCGCAGCTGCGGATGCAGATCGCTGTTGCTGGCCAGGATCGACACGCCCGTCTTGGGATCGCCGTCCGCCTCGATGGTCGTCACCGAACCCCCGGCCTCGGTGACGAACAGGATGCCCGCCGCCACGTCCCAGGGCTTCAGGCCCCGCTCATAGAAGGCGTCATAGCGACCGGCCGCGACCCAGGCGAAGTCCAGGGCGGCCGAGCCCAGGCGGCGGATGCCGGCGACCCGCTGGCCGATGGCGTGGATGTCCTTGATGGCCTGGGCGTGGCCCGACTTGCCGATGAAGGGCAGGCCGGTGGCGATCAGGCTCTCCGACAGATCACGACGTCCGGAGACGCGGATGCGCTGGTCGTTCAGATAGCAGCCCTTGCCCTTCTCGGCCCAGAACAGCTCGTTCATGACGGGGTTGTAGGTCACGCCGGCGACGATCTCGCTCGACCCGTCGGGCGCGCGCCGCTCCAGCCCCACCGTGATGGCGAAGTGGGGCATGGCGTGCATGAAGTTGGTGGTGCCGTCGATCGGATCGACGATCCAGGTGTGTGACTTGTCGGTCCCCTCGATCATGCCGCGTTCCTCGCCCAGGAAGCCATAACCGGGGCGGGCCTTCATCAGCAGTTCGTACAGGGTGTCTTCGGCCTTCAGGTCGGCCGCCGTGACGAAGTCACCGGGCCCCTTGCGCGACACCTGCAACTGGGAGACCTCGCCGAAGTCGCGCAGCATGGGGCGGGCGGTCTTGCGCACCGCGTCGAGCATGACTTGGAGCAGGGCGGAAGCGAGGGCCATCGGCGGATCTCCTGGTCCGCATGTCCTGAAAAGGCCCATTCATTGGGGCCCGGACAAGCGGAGAAGTTCAAGAAGGGAACCGACCCTGGACCAGGGCCGGCCTTAGGGGGTCTTAGTCGGCGCGGCGGACGTATTCGCCGCTGGTCGTGTCGACGATGATGCGCTCACCCGCCGACATGTACGGCGGGATCATGATCCGCACGCCGTTCGAGGCGATGGCGGGCTTGTAGGAGGACGAGGCCGTCTGACCCTTCACGGTCGGCTCGGTCTCGGCGACTTCCAGCACGACCTGATCCGGCAGTTCCAGGCCGATCGGACGCTCTTCGTGCATCTCGATGATGACCTTCATGCCCTCTTGCAGATAGGGGATCCGCTCTTCGCCGACCCAGTCCTTCTGCAGTTCGATCTGCTCGTAGGTGGCGTCGTCCATGAAGACCAGGCTGTCGCCATTGTCGAACAGATAGGAGAAGTCCTTCTGCTCCAGCGTCACGCGCTCGACCTTGTCTTCCGACCGGAAGCGTTCGTTCAGCTTGTTGCCGGTCTCGAGGTTCTTGGCCTCGACGTTGGCAAAGGCGCCGCCCTTGCCGGGCTTGACGTGGCTGGCCTTGGTGACGACCCACAGGCCGCCATTGTGCTGCAGGACCATGCCGGGCTTGATGGTGTTGCCGTTGATCTTCATGGGGTCACATCGGGGATGGAGTTGCGCCCACGCGTCCGAATGGGGCGTGGCGAATAGGGCGCGATCCCTAGAGGAAGCCCCGGCAAAGGGCAAGGCGGCCTAATTCCGGGTGTCCGACGCCTCGTCCATCTTGCGGTGCAGCCGATTGCCCAGCCGCACGCCGCCGCCGGTCGGCGCGGCCATCTTGCCGGCCCCTTCGTCCAGCTTGCGGGCCTCGTGGGCGAATGCCGCCGCCAGCCCGGCCGAGGACATGGCCGCCGCCACTTGTTTCCACATCGAGGATGGTCTCAGGCCCAGCCAGACCGCGTTCACCGTCTGCGCCGCCAGCCACAGGCCCATGGCCCGCGTCCGTTCCGGCCGGGACGGCGCGTTCCAAACCCGCACCGCCGACAGGGTGGTGGCCGAAAACACCGCCGGCAGGATCAGGCTGAAGGCGCCGTGCGGCTTCTCGGTGATCGGCAAGTCCTTGTCGCGGATATGTTTCAGCTTGCGCTTCGGCGTCAGCGTACCCGATGCGATCCCAGTGGCCAACAAGGCGAACCCCACCGTCAGCGCCACGCCCATCGCGACATGCGCCGCACTCCGCCCCTCGCTGTTCAGCAAGTCCACGGCGGCGTCGCGCACGTCGTCGATGGCTTCGTCGATATCAGTCATGGTCCGCTCCAGCTTGCCCGCCGAAAGCTAATGACCGGAGCGGACCGGAGTTCCCTTAGCCGCCGGTGGCGGCGCTGTCGGTGACGATTTCCTTCATGGCCGACTGCAGATAGTTCTGCGGACCCAGCAGTTCGATCAGCTTGTGCTGGTTCTCGAGGAAGTCGATATGCTCCTCGGTGTCGGCCAGGATCTTCATCAGCAGGTCGCGGCTGACGTAGTCACGGGCTTCCTCGCACTGGGTCACGGCGGCGGCTGTGGTGGCGCGGCTGTCGATTTCCAGCTGAAGGTCAGCGCCCAGGCATTCGATCGGATCTTCGCCGACCTTCAGCTTGTGCAGGTCCTGCAGATTCGGCAGGCCGTCGAGGAAGAGGATGCGCTTGATCAGCATGTCGGCGTGCTTCATCTCGCCGATCGACTCTTCGTAGATTACGTTGCCGAGGTGGGCCAGCCCCCAGCTTTCGAACATGCGGGCGTGCAGAAAATACTGGTTCACCGCCGTCAGTTCGTTGGTCAGCACCGCGTTCAGCGTACGGAGGATTGCGGGGTCGCCCTTCATGGCCATGGTCCTTAGTCTCTCGGCGGCGCCTTCGCCGTCCTTCGAGCTCTGCGATACCACAGTAAAACCCGCATTGTTTATTTGCGAGTTTTTATCACTACATTGATAGTGCGAGTGATTTCCAGGCGCTTCAAGCCGAAAACCTATTCAGCCGCAATGGCGAAGGCTTCGCGGCTGTCCTGGATCATCTGGCGCATTTCGCATACGCATTTGGCGCACTGCGGCTGGCATTGGTGATTGGCGAAGATGTCGCGCGGTCTGCAAGCGCCGGCCTCGATGGCCTGGGCGACGTCACGCTGGCGAAGACCGTTGCAGTTGCAGACGTACACGAGAATCTCGAACTCACCGACTGAGAATGGTTCGCTATAGCAGCCCTTAAGGTGATTGCAAGTCGTTCGCACGGCGGTTCCGCCATTGGGCCGTTGACGAATGGTCGCAGGGGAGGGAAGTCAGCCTATGGCCAGACCTCCCGCTGTTTCCGATCGCCCGCCCTGTCGGCTGTATCTCATCACGCCTTCCGCGATCCCCGATCTGGACGCCTTCGCCGCCATGCTGGATGAGGCCCTCGGCGCGGGCGATGTCGCTGCTCTGCAGATAAGGCTCAAGCCCGCAGACGACGCCGTCATTGTCGCCGCCGTCGAACGGCTGGCGCCGATCGCGCGCCGTCATGACGTGGCGGTGCTGCTGAACGATCGACCCGACCTGGCCCGGGCGACCGGCTGCGATGGCGTCCACATCGGTCAGCAGGACGGGTCTCTGGCCGACGCGCGGCGTGTTATGGGGCCTGACGCCATGATCGGCGTCACCTGTCACGGCGACCGCGACCTTGCGTGGGACGCGGCCGAAGGAGGCGCTGACTACGTGGCGTTCGGTGCTTTCTATCCAACTGGGACCAAGGAAACGGCGCACCGGCCGGACTTGGACATTCTCACTGTCTGGCAGGAAACGGTGGAGGTCCCTTGCGTCGCCATCGGCGGCATCACCGTCGAAACGGCGGAAGAGGTCGCGGGGGCGGGCGCCGACTTCGTGGCGGTGAGCGCGGGCGTATGGGCTTATGAGGACGGCCCCGCAAATGCGGTGAAGGCGTTCAATCTTAGATTGAAACGGTAAGCTTTCCGCATATTTCAGGGGATATTAGGAACCCTATGGTTTGATCGTGCGAACCAACCGCACCGAGACCATGTATGACCATGAGCCCCGTGCTCGATATAGACGCTGCGAAGTCGCCAACGTCGTCGCCGCGCGTCGCCGTGCGGATGCGCGCGCCAGATTGGAAGGGCGAGGCTGTCTTCGCGCACCCGCTGGTTCCCGTAATCGCTGGCGTCTGCATCGCTATTCTCGCGGCGACTTCGATCGGTTGGGCGCGCAGTCTGGGCCTTATTTCAGGGCTTTGGGGCGTCTGCGGAGTGGCCGTCGCAGTGTGGCTACGCACCGGATGGGGGCGGCGCCACGACACAGCCTTCGCCGTTGTGCTGAGCATCAGCATCCTGATTGGAGAACTGATCGCGGGTTATAGTCCGGCCCTGTCTTTAACGCTCGCCTTGGCGAACATGGTGGAGATCATCGGGGCGATTCTGCTGGCGCGTCGGTTCGTCCCAAACCTCGATGTCTCGAGTCTGGGCGGCGCGGCCCGCTTCCTGGTCTTCGCCGCCGTTCTTGCGCCTATCCCGGCCGGCCTCTTTGCTGCTGCGGCCCTCTCGCCATTCGGATCGGGCGACGTCTTCGAAACCTTCAAGACATGGTGGTTTGGTCACGCCTTGGGCCTAGCCGTGATCGGCACGCTTGGGCTGTCGCTGACCCCGGCTACATTGGCGCGTCTCGCTCGACCTGGCGCTCTTGTGGAGGCGGGCGGCTTGCTGGCTGCCGTGCTGGCTATTCAATTCATGGGTCTATTTGGGCAGTCGGCCGTAGGCGTCTTTATGATCCCCCTGTTGCTTTGCGTGGCCGTCCGGACCGGCGTCGCGGGAACAGCCTTCAGTCTTTTGGTGGTCACCCTGCTGTCGGTGGGCGGGGCGATGATGGGTTACGGGCCTCACACCGATGACATGACCCGCACCCAGCATGTGACGATGGCTCAGATACAGGTCTTGGCCGGCTATATGCCCATCCTTCTGGTTGCGGCCCTGCTGGAAGAGCGTGACCGGCTTGCTGATCGTGCCCGCACGGGTCAGATTCGTGCTGAGCAGGCGTCCGAATCCAAGTCGCGACTGCTGGCCAATGTCGCGCATGAGATCAAGAGTCCGGTCGCCGGTGTGATCGGGATAGGCAATCTTTGGTCAACCGGCCAACTGGGTCCTGTAACGCCTCAGCAGACAGAAATGGCGGATATGCTGGTCAAGACGGCGCGGCAGGTCGAAGCCTTGGCTCATGACCTTCTGGACTTGGCGCGGGCGGAATCAGGTGCGGTCAAGGTGGACTTACGACCAACGGAGATATCAGGCCTGCTTGAAGACGTCCGACGTTCGACCAGGCTCAGGCCGGAGGCCCAAGGGGTCGATCTGCAACTGGTGTGTGAGAGCGAGGACTTGATCGCGATCGCGGACTCTCAGCGCCTCATGCAGGTGATCGACAACCTGACCAGTAATGCGTTGAAATATGGGGCTTCAGGTGGAGGAGTGGTGCTCCGGGCTTTGAGCATGGACGACCATGTCAGGATCGAGGTGACCGACTTCGGGCCCGGCCTGTCGCTGGAGAAACAGGCGCAGTTGTTTGAGCCTTTCAACCGCCTGGGGTTGGAGCGATCCAGCATTGAAGGGCACGGGGTTGGGCTCGCCATCGCCAAGCGGTTGGTGGAACTTCAGGGCGGCGCGATTGGGGTGGATTCCACGCCAGGGCAGGGCGCGACCTTCTGGCTGACCTTGCCGCACGCCTGACCACTCTTGCGGTTCCTCTGGCGCCGCGTAATGGTCCCGACATGTTCGTGATCGCTCTAGCCGCCGTCCTTTTTTCTGGACAGGACACGTCAAGCCAGCGTCCTGCTTCGGACCTGACACGCGACCTCAACAGTGGGCCGCCCTTCAATCCTGCGCCCTCGGTTCAGCAACCCGCGCCGGCGCAAACTACAGCCCCAACTCCGGCCCCAACCCCGGCCCCGGTCTCCGTGCCGGCGAGGCCTAGCCAGACTACAGCTTCGCAAACTGAGGGCGTCGCTCCTTCGTCATCGACCTTGACGCGTGATCTGAACAGCGCGCCGCCTTCGGCCGTCAGACCCTCTGCACCGGCAACGAAGCCCCCGCCATCCGCTACACCCCCAGCGGTGACCCGACCTACTGCAGTTCCGCCCCAGACGGGCATCAGGCCTATGGAGCCGCAGCCGGCCCCTTCGCGCCCCAGCTCGGTTCAGGGGGCAGCGCCTTCTCAAACCCAAACGCCGCCGGCTTCACCCTCCAGGGCGCCGGCCCCAACGACTCCTGCGACCGCTACGCCTGCTCCCGCGCCAGCCTCCGCTTCGCAAGGCCTGGACGCCGCAGCTATAGCGGCCCTGCCCTTTAGGCTGGAGCTTCCGTCCGGAACGGTCCTGACTCAATCGCGCGCCGGCGCCGACGCACGGATTTACGCTGTTCGCCGCGGGCAAACGCTCTTGGCCATGATCTATGCCGGCCCGGCGTCTCAGTTTCCCGTCTACGATGGCCAGGTGGTTCAGGCTGCGGGGCGCGCCTCCATCGTCGTGACCGAGGGCGGGCGTCGTCTGGCGCTGGAGCATCTCTTCAAACGGTCGTCATCGCCTGAGGAAATCCACGTCTGGGTGGCCGCCGCAGACGGCGCCGACCGTGAACTGGGTGAGCGGATCGCCCAGTCGGTCGACGCCCGCTAGGGATCAGTTGGCGGACCAGACCGCCATCTCGCTCCCGGCCGGATCGGCGAAATGGAAGCGGCGTCCGCCGGGGAAGGCATAGATCGGCTTCAGGATCGCGCCGCCCGCCGCCTCGACCTTGGCCTGCATGGCCTCCAGGTCGTTCGCGTAGAGAACGGGCAGGGGTGTCTTCGTCCGATCAGCCTGATCGGCGTCGAACCCTCCGTCCAGCCCCTGGTCAAAGGCGGCATAGGTCGGGCCGTAGTCGATGAAGGTCCAGCCGAAGGCCTGGCTGTAGAACGCCTTGGTGGCGGGAAGGTCTGCGGCGGGCAGTTCGAGGTAGTCCAGTTTTCCGTCTTCACGCACGGTTGATCTCCTGGAGTGCGGCGCCACCGACGAACCTGTCTTGCACGCCGCCCTGATCTGCGCAAACCTGCAAACGGTTCGCAGTTGCAGGGAGTCGGGTGATGATCGTGATGACGACGGGTCTGACCGGCCTGATGGCTCTGATGCGACAGGATGAGAAGACTGTGGCTCCGGCGCAGGAGCGCGCGCCCGTCCGTCCTTCAGTGATTTTAGACAATCAAAAGCCGCGCGCTCGACCGGGTTGATCGCCTCATTCGTCGGTCGTCGGCTGTCAGCCGACCTGGGCGCGGTGCCGCAGGAAGGCGTCGGCCAGGACGCAGGCGGCCATGGCTTCGACCACCGGTACGGCGCGCAGGGCCACGCACGGATCGTGGCGGCCCTTGGTCCGCAGATCAGTTTCCTCGCTGTCACGGGTGATGGTCTGGCGCGGCGTCAGGATCGAGGAGGTGGGCTTGAACGCCACCCGCGCCGTCACCGGCTGCCCCGTGGAAATCCCGCCCAACACTCCGCCCGCATGGTTGGACAGGAAGACCGGCTGCTTGTTCAGGTCCAGCCGCATCTGATCGGCGTTCTCCTCGCCCGACAGTTCTGCGGCGTCGAAGCCGGCGCCGATCTCGACGCCCTTGGCGGCGTTGATCGACATCAGGGCGGCGGCCAGTTCGGAGTCGAGTTTGCCATAAAGCGGCGCGCCCCAGCCGGCGGGCACGCCCGTAACCTCCAGGGCGACCACGGCGCCGATGGACGAGCCGGCCTTGCGGACCTCGTCCAGATAGGCCTCCCATTCCGCCACGACAGCGCTGGAGGCGGCGAACAGGGGGTTGTCGTGCACGGCGTCGAAATCGATGGCTTCCGGCGCAATCCGGTGCGTGCCGATCTGCACGACGCCAGCGCGGATTTTCACGCTGTCGCCCAGCACCTTGCGCGCCACCGCTCCCGCCGCCACCCGGCTGGCGGTCTCGCGCGCCGACGACCGCCCCCCGCCGCGCGGATCGCGCACGCCGTATTTGGTCTGATAGGTGAAGTCGGCATGGCCGGGGCGATAGGCGCGGGCGATCTCGCCATAGTCTTTGGACCTCTGGTCCTCGTTCTGGATCAGGATCGAGATGGGCGTGCCGGTGGTGACGGGACCTGCGCCGTCGTCGAATACGCCGGACAGGATCTGCGCCCTGTCGCTCTCGCGCCTCTGGGTCACGAAACGCGATCCGCCGGGCTTTCTCTGGTTCAGCCAGGGCTGAAGATCGGCCTCGGTCAGAGGGATCATCGGCGGGCAGCCGTCCACGACGCAGCCGATAGCCGGCCCATGGCTCTCGCCCCAGGTGGTCACGCGAAACAGATGGCCGAAGGTATTGTGCGACATGGCCGACCCTAATGGTCGAGGACGGCGGCGAGGTCCAGTGTCTGCGCGGCGTGGTGCAGCCGTCGATCTCGTGTCCACAGCCGGGCGCCGGGCGTCAGGCGGGTGGAAGCGAGGAGATGCAGATCCAGATAGCCGACGCCGATTCCGAAAAGCTGGTTCTTATCCATCAAAGTCAGCACCTCCTGATGGGAGGCCGGAACAGCAGCAGGTAGGTGCGACAGCTGGCTGAGGAAATTCCTGCGGTTGGCGAGATTTCCAGCCGCGAGTTCGCCAACGACTGTGGGATGACACAGGACTTCCTCGTTATAGCAGCTTGAGCAGGGTCTCGTCTGTGGACCGCAGATGGCCGATCCATACCGAACTGTCGGCGAGGATCACTCTTCAACCAACTCGGAGCGCCGCCGAGGAGCGGCCGTCGCCGTGGGGTCGCTTCCGCCCATGGCGGCCAAACGACGGGCCGCCTCGCGGGCCACGAACGCTTTCAAGGCTTCGCGAATGATGGCGGATCGTTCGGAAAGACCGGAATATTCCGCTGCCTTTTCCATTAGTTCGTTGTCGAGGGTTACGGTGGTCCGCATAACCAGCCTCATCAAAAACATCACCAGATGATGCGCTCGGCGACGCCGATGTGCAAGGTCAGGCCGCCAGCCGCTCCGGCGCCCAGGCGCGGGTGAACCGGACCAGCAGGTCTTCGGCGGGGGAGGGCGCTTCCGACGACGGGGTCAGCGTCACGAAGAGGTGGCCCTGTGGGCGTGCGCCTCGTGCGGGCAATCCCAGACCCTTGAACCGCACGCGCGCAGGTGCGGCCATTTCCGGAGTGATCCAGGCGGATCGCGGCCCCGCATGGGTCTCGACTTCCACTCGGCCGCCTTCCTGAAGCAGCCGCGACGAGGTTGGCCAACTCATGAACAGGTCGTCGCCCAAGACCGAAATTCCGTCTTCAGGCCGGATCAGAACGGCCAGATAGAGGTCCGCGCCGTCCGCCCCGCCGCCCCGCAGGCGCAGATGCTCGCCCGTCCGAAGGCCGGCGGGCGCTGCGACCCTTATGGTGCGCTCGCCCAGCTTCAGATCCAGTTTGGCCCCGGCGACCGCCTGCATGGGACTCAGAACCAGGACCGGCGCGGGGGCGGGAGCCTCATCGGGCGACGCCAGGCTGGGCCGCGCCGGGGCGTGCGCCTGGATCAGGCGATAGGCGGCGATGACACGCCGGAAACTTTCCGCGTCCCCGCCGGGCTGGTCAGGGCGCGCCTCTTTCACCGCCGCGCGGAAGGCGGACTTCAACGCCTCGGCGTCGGCCGCGCCGTGCAGGCCCAGCGTGGCCAGGGCCTCGCGAACGGCGGCGGCGTCGGATGTGGGGCGGATGGCGCTCATTCCCCTACCGTTCGCGCGATAGGGTCAATGCGCGGTTAACTGCGATTCGATCTTGGCCGTTTTGATCCCGATCATTTCCTCGTGCCGCGCTGCGGGCTAGACAACTGTCATGAACGCCCCTGTGATCCCGCCCAGCCCGTCTCGCGAAGAATACGCCCGCGACTATGCCGCCGCCCTGGCCGCCAATGGCGACGAAACCATCTTCGATCGCTCCGAGCCCATCGGCTTGTTTGTCGAATGGCTAGCCGAGGCGAGAGCGCACGAAGTCAACGACTCCAACGCCATGACCCTATCGACCGTCGATGGCGACGGCATGCCCGATGCGCGGATTGTCCTGCTCAAGGACGTCGATGATCGGGGCTTCACCTTCTATTCGAACAGCCAGAGCGCCAAGGGCGTGGAACTGGCCCAGCGTTCTGTCGCCGCCTTGACCTTCCATTGGAAATCCCTGCGGCGTCAGGTGCGGGTGCGGGGACGGGTCGAGCCGGTCACGGTGGAGGAGGCCGACGCCTATTTCGCCAGCCGGGCCCGCGAAAGCCGGGTCGGCGCCTGGGCCTCGGATCAGTCCCGACCACTCGATGCCCGCGAGACGCTCGAGCAGGCAGTGGCGCGCGAAACCGCACGGTTCGAGGGCGGCGAGGTGCCGCGCCCCGAACACTGGACCGGCTGGCGCGTCGTCCCACAAAGCGTCGAGTTCTGGCGCGACCGTCCTTTCCGTCTGCACGACCGGTTGCGCTTTGTGCGCGAAAGCGACGCTTGGACTCGCGAACGCCTCTGGCCTTGATGTCGCGGCCGTCAGGCGCGAACGAAACGCTCAGGCTTCGCCCGCGTTAAGCCCGTCTCGCCACGGCCAAGGTTTTCGATGCGTCTTCTCTCGCTGCTGTTCGCGTCCCTGCTGCTGGCCGCCTGCGCCACCCATCCCGGCAAGGTCGATCATGTCCGTTTCGCACCGGACGCCGCGCGCATTCTGGCGACGACTGAGGCTGGAACCGTGCGCGGGATCGAGGGGGCGGGCGTGCGCGCCTTTCTGGGCGTGCCGTTTGCTCAAGCTCCAGTAGGGGATCTGCGTTGGCGAGCGCCCCAGCCGGTCCAGTCGTGGGACGGCATGCGCGATGCGACCCGTCTCGGTTCGGACTGCACTCAGGCCATCGGCCGCAAGGCTATTCTGGGCGGCGGCGGCGGGCTGGTCGTCGGGTCCGAGGACTGCCTTTACCTGAACATCTACGCCCCATCGGGAGAGACGGCACAGCCGCGACCCGTGATGGTCTATATCCCGGGCGGGGCCTTCACCATCGGGTCGGGGGCCAACTACGACCCGTCGAAACTGGCTGCCGAGCAAGGCCGGGTGGTCGTGACCCTGAACTACCGCCTCGGCGCCCTGGGCTGGTTGGCCCACCCGCAGTTCCAGGCGAAGGGCGAGGGTTTCGGCGGCAATTTCGGCCTGATGGACCAGCAGGCGGCCTTGCGGTGGGTGCATCGGAACATCGCGGCCTTCGGCGGCGACCCGGCTAATGTGACCCTGTTCGCCGAGAGCGCGGGTGCGTGGTCGGCCTGCTACCTGATGGCTTCGCCCAAGTCAGAAGGCCTGTACCAACGCGTCATCCTGCAAAGCAGTGGCTGCCTGGAGCCGTCATCCCTGGTCAGCGCTCAGGAAGCGGCGGCCTCGGGCCCCTTGTTTGCAGAACGCCTGGGCTGCACCGGCGCAGATCAGGTCGCCTGCCTCAAGGCCCTGCCGGCCTGGCGGCTGTCACGCGCGCCGTCCTTGAGGGCGGGGATCAACGGGCCGGGGTCGTGGGGACCTGTCCATACCGACGCGACCGTGCCTGAAAATCCTGCGCTGGCGATCCATGAGGGCCGGTTCACCCGCGTGCCCGTCATCGTCGGCACAAACCTGGACGAAGGGCGGCTGTTCGCCAATGAGGTCAAGGACATGGATCGCTACCAGAAGGAGACAATCTGGATGTACGGCGACGTCGGTCCCCGCGTGCTGGACCGTTATCCGGTCGGTCCCGACGGCCCAGCCTACGCCATCGCCGCCAACTTCACCGACCAGAGGTTCGCTTGTCCGTCCCAAGCCCTGCGTCGCCAGCTGTCTCGTTTCGTCCCGGTCTGGGGTTACGAGTTCGCGGATCGTGGCGCGCCCTTCGTCCTGCCCGACTGGATCGTGGGACTGGATCTGGGCGCCTATCACGCCAGCGAGCTGGCCTATGTGTTCGGGACCAGCTGGGTGTTCGCCGATGTGAAACGGTTCACGCCGGAGCAGAAGGCCCTGTCCGAGCGGATGCAGAGCCTGTGGGCCAGTTTCGGCCAGAAAGACTTTGGCCCCGACTGGCCCCGCGTCGAGGTTTCCGGGCCGGTCCGGGTGTTCAGCCCCGATGGCGACAAGCTGGACGCCGACTTCTTCGACCGCCACCACTGCGACTTCTGGGACGGCACCGCCTTCGGCGCCGTCCAATAGTCAGAGGAACCGCACCGTCACGCCCGGCTTGACCTTGTCGGCCAGGGTCCAGGCGTCCCAGTTGGTCAGGCGGACGCAGCCGTGCGAGGCGGTCTTGCCCACCAGATGCGGGTCAGGCGTGCCGTGAATGCCATAGCTGGGCTTGTTCAGGTCAATCCAGACCACGCCGACGGGATTGTTGGGCCCCGGCTTGACCACCACCTTGCTGTCCACGTCGCCGAAGCTGAGCTTGGACGGGTCATAGGTATAGTCGGGATTGCGGGCGACGCCGTTGACCTTGACCGTGCCGGTCGGCGTGGGGTTTTCGCCGCTGCCGATGGTGGCCGGGAAATAGGCGATCAGCTTGCCGTCGGCGTCGAAAGCCTTGACCGCTCCCTCGGCCTTGTCGACGTCGATATGATCCACCTCGGCGGGCAGGGGCGTGGTGTTCACCGCCGGAACCAGCAGGGCCTGCCCAGCCCGATTGAAATCCGCGCCGGGGTTCATGGCCCGCAGCAGGTCCTCGGTGACATGGAAGCGTTCCGCCAAAGCCTCCACCACATTGGCGTAGCCCATGAAGGACACCTCGCCCTGCGCCTTCAACTCTGTCGGAACTTGGCCCAGATACGGCCCGGCCAGATCCTGCTGCGTGATCCTGTAGGTCGAGGTCACGGCGCCGATGCCGGCCGCCCGCAGACGGCCCATCACGTCCGCGTCCAACTCGCCCGTCGCCGGCAAACCCTGGGCTTTCTGAAACGCGGCGACCGCCTGGCGCATGTTGGACCCCGCCAGACCGTCGATGGCGCCGGGCGAAAAGCGCGCCCGTTCCAGCAGGATTTGGGCGCGGATCAGCGCGGGGTCGGGACGGGCGGGGTTTTGTGCGCTGGTCGGGGCGCCGTCGGGAGGCGGCGGCGAATAGGCGCTGTTCTCAATGGCGTCGCGAGACAGCGGGCCTTCGTTTCGCACCTCGGCGGTCGGCGCGGACGTTCGGTCTTCAGCCGGCGGCGAACAGGCCGCCAGACCTAGGATCAGCAGACTGGGGGCAAGGCAGATGAAGCGGTTCAAGTTTTAGTTCTCTTCGCCGGTTGCCGGGTCGGTCGCGGTTTCGCCGGAGTTGCTGGAGCCTTCTGCGCCCTTGGGTTCGGTGGCGGGGCGCGGTGGCTCGCCGTCCCGGTCGGGACGTAGGTTTTCGTTCTCGACCTTGCGGTTGTCTGGTCGGGCGTCGGTCATGTGCATGTCTCCAGCGAAGCAGGTCTCCGCCCTCAGCCAACGCATGCGAAGCCGCAGGGCTCCGCTTGATCAATGGTTTCAACGTCCGTTCACCATTCCGATGAACCGTACCGCAACGGGACGGGGTGCAGGGTCGCGTCTGGACCGGGCCTTGCTGCACAAGGCCCCATGAGGACGCGCATGCCCGAAACGCTACAGGTCGAGATCATCAAGGCGGAGGCGATGGACGCTGTCGCTATCGCCCTGTGGCGCGACTGGACGGCGACCAACCCGTCTCTGCAAAGTCCGTATTTCCGGTGGGACTATACGCAGATCGCGGCGCGGGTCTGCCCCGGCGCCGCGGTTGCGGTCTTTCGGCGTGGCGGCAGGGTCGTCGGGTTCTTCCCGTTCCAGAAGCGCGGTGGATCGGTGCAGCCGCTGGGCGCGCCGATGAACGACTATCACGGCGTGATCGCCGCCGAAGGCGAGGTCATCACCCTGGAAGAGGTGGCGCATCTGCTGAAGGCGCGCCGGCTGAACGTGCCGGGATGGATCGGCGCCGGTGAGACGGGACAGGCGCGCGAGACCGTGCAGGTCGCCATGCCGGAAACGGGCTTCGACGCCTGGTACGCCGAGCGCCGATCGACCTACGGCAAATACTTCAAGGACAAGGAACGGGCGCGCCGCAGCCTGGAGAACGAACTGGGCCCTGTCCGTGTCGAACACGGCCTGCGGGATCCGGCCCTGCTGGATCATTTGATCGACCTGAAGGCGGCGCAGTACCGCCGGTCGGGGCTCCACGACATCTTCGCCTGCGGCTGGACCCGTGATCTGCTCCATGCCCTAATGGCGACGCCGGCGTCCGACTTCGGCGCGTCGATGGCGGCCATGTACGCGGGCGAGAAACTGGTGGCGGTCGAATTCTCTCTCCATGCGGGGCGTCACCACCATTTCTGGTTCCCGGTCTACGAGCCCAGTCTGGCGCGCTGTTCGCCCGGCATCCTGTTGAGCATGGACACGATGCGATTGTCGGCGGCCGACGGTTTCCGCGTCTTCGACTTCGGTTTCGAGGGCGAGAGCTACAAGAAGTATTTCGTCAACGCCCGGCAGACGGTGCGCGAGGCGGTGGTGATGCGGCCGGGCTTCGCCCAGGTTCTGGGTGAGGCGGCCGTCGGCGTGCTGGATCGGACCGGGACGCGCGGCGAGGCCTTGCGCGCGTCGCTGCGACGCCGCTGGTCCACCATCGAAGCCTGCGAGGCGTCGCCGGTCGGGCGACTGCGCGGCGCGGCCGTCGCCGTTCGCTCGGCCGTTCACAAGGCCGCCGCCCGCAAGAGGACGCCGGCGCGCGTCGCTCACGTCTAGGGTTGAACATGAGCGCCCGCCGCACCCGCTATCTCGGCCCCGTCGGGGAGGCCCAGATCCATCCGCACAGCCTGGTCGATCAGGGCTTCGCCGAGGATGCGGCTCTGGCCGCTGTGCTGGATCGCTATCCGCCCGAACTGTTCGACATCAACCTGTACGACTACGACGACGCGGGCCAGGTGTCCCTGCGGACGGGCGCGCGCGGTGGTCTGTCGGGCGATGAACTGCTGGAGGCGATCAAACAGGGCCGCCTCTGGGTGAATCTGCGCCGGGTCGAGATCGGCTGGCCCGAGCTGTGGCAGGCCGCGATGAAGGATTTCCGCGCGATCCAGGCGACCTATCCGGGTATGCGCGCCGTCCGCAATGCGGGCCAGTTGATCCTGTCGTCGCCGAAGGCGCGGGTGCCGTATCATTTCGACGCCGCCGGCGTGGTGCTGTTCCATCTGCGCGGTCGCAAACGGCTGTTCGTCTATCCGGGCGACGAGGCGCACCTGCCCGAGCACAATATGGAACAGGTCGTTGCCCGTCAGACGACCGAGGAACTGCCCTATACTCTGTCCTTTGAAAACGACGCTCAGGTCATGGATCTCGAGCCGGGCCGCGCCCTGACCTGGCCGCTGTACGCCCCGCACCGGGTCGAGAACCTCGACCGTTTCTGCGTCAGCCTGTCGATGGACTTCCAGACCTGGCCCTCGCGCTTTCGCAACGGGGCGCTGTTCACCAATGCGGTGCTCCGCAGCCTGGGTGGTCGGCCGCGCTTCACCGACCATATGACGACCCCTGAACTGGCGGCCCGCTGGGCCGCGTCCCTCGCGCTGAAGCGGGCGGGGGCGATGAAGAGCCGGATCGCGAGGTTCGAACGCGATTTCGAACCTCGGCTCGGCGTCGCGGACGGCGTGGGCGCGCTGGACGGCCCTGTTAATTCGAGTTCATGACCTCGAGTTAAAATGACTCCCGCCGGCCGAGCGCGCACCTTCCTCTCGTAATCGGGAAAGGGAAGGCCGCACATGAAGACCGCATTGATCGCCGCCGCCGGAGTCTCCGCACTGCTCGGATTGGCGGCCGCCGCGCCCGCCTCCGCCGGCGAGGTCGAGATCCGCAACGCCGTGGCGCGCGTGATCGTCATCGTCGAGGATCGTCAGGACATCGGCGTCGAGGTGACGCAAGGCCGTTCGCGCCTGCCCGCCATCCAGGTGCGCCGCAACGGCCGCGACGTCGAGATCGACGGCGGGCTTCGCCGCAACGGCTTCTGGGGGCGAAGCGACGGCATACGCAACTGCAACTCCGGCCGCGCCGACGCCGCCCAGCCGGGTCAGGGCGCCACCGTCGAGGTGCGGGATCTGGGTCGCATCCGTCTGGAGGACGCCCCCATGATCGTGGTGCGGACCCCCCGCAATGTGGACGTCAGCGCGGGCGGCGCCGTCTTCGGCTCCGTGGGACGCGGTGCGCGTTCCGTTGAACTCGACAGCGGCGGATGCGGGACCTGGACCATCGCCAATGTGGACGGCCCGCTCGAGTTGGGCGTCGGCGGGTCAGGGTCGGTTCGCGCCGGCACGTCCCGTTCGCTCGAAGCCAACGTCGGCGGATCGGGTTCGATCTCCGCCGGAGCGACCGGAAACCTCAAGACGGCGGTCGGTGGTTCCGGCAGCGTCGAGGTGGCCGGCGTCAACGGTCGCGGCGACGTGTCCATCGGCGGTTCCGGGGGCGTCAACATCCGGCAAGGCCGAATGGACAAGCTGTCGGTGGCTATCGGCGGCTCCGGCGACGTCCGTTTCGGCGGAACCACGCGAGACCTCAGCGTCGCCATCGCGGGATCGGGCGATGTCCGCGTCGCCGCCGCGACCGGCGCAGTTTCCCGTTCCATCGTCGGATCCGGAACGGTTCATATCGGGCGCTAAGACCCGTCTCTCGCCGCGAGAGGAAAGGCCCCCGGTCGTGGAACCCCGGGGGCCTTTTTGTGTCAGAAGCAAAGAAAAAGCCCCGGCGGATCGCTCCGCCGGGGCCTCTGCTTTCAGGAAAACCTGAAGGGCTTAGAAGGCGCCCAGGACGCTCGTGATCGACGAGACGTTCAGGCCGGCGCCGGCGCGGTCACGCGCTTGCAGACCGCCGCCGAAGCTGTAGCGCAGGCCCAGCGACCAGGTGTCGACGTCGATCGAGTCGACGTCGGCGCGGGTGTAGGAAGCGCCGACCGAGAACGGGGTGTTTTCGATTTCGTACTCGGCGCCCACGCCATAGGTCCAGGCGTCCACGTCGCCGCCGGTGACGTCGACGTTGTTGTAGCTGACGCCGGCGTTCAGGCGCAGGTTCGGCATGACGTAGAAGGCGGCGTCGCCGCCGACGGTCCAGATGTCGGCGTCGACATCGTCAGCCGTGGTGTAGGCGACCAGGCCGGTCAGGGTCGCGTTGGACAGGTACTTCTGGGCTTCGGCGCCGACGGTCCAGACGGGATCGTTGCCCGAACCGATGTCGTTGGCGGCGACGAAGGCGCCGGCGCGGACGTCTGCGGTCCACATCTTGGTCAGGTGGGCGGCGGCGACGCCGGTGACGTCTTCTTCACCAAAGGCCTTGGTGTAGTCGACGGCTCCGTTCAGGGTCACGGTCCAGTCGGCGGCCGGCAGGGCGACCGTGCCGTCCACGGTCCACACGTCGGCGTCAACGTCATTGCCTGCGACTTCGATCGAAGGGTTGGAGTAGGTCACGCCGACCGAGCCGATGGCGTCTTGGGCGAAGGCCGGAGCGGCGAACAGGGCGGCGGCGGCCGATGCGAGGAGGATCGTCTTCATTTTCTTTTGTCCTTAGCAGTCTTGACCCGGATGGGGGTCCGGGGAGGGCGGCTGCTATCAGGACGCGGCCAAGCTGAGCATTAAATCGCCGTTATATAAGTGTCTTGAAACTGCCATGTGGCCCATCGGCCACGCCTTGTGGCTGCAATGTGTCAGGGGTGCGCGTATCTCGAGGCAAAGGGTTAAGATCGAGCAATCACATAATCATATAAGCATATCCTTATGTGTATTGACGAAGCTGGGTTTATGCCGTTCTTTGCATCCGTCGTGGTCTCTGTGCGTCGTTTGGCGCCCAGAGCTAAGAGGGAAGCCGGTGTGAAACCGGCGCTGCCCCCGCAACTGTAAGCGGCGAGTTGAGGGTCCATCTCGTGTCACTGGCGTTCGCGCCGGGAAGGCCGGGCCCGAGGCGTCGACCCGTGAGCCAGGAGACCTGCCCCGACAGATAACGTCCTCCGGCGGGGTGCCCGGTCAGGCCGCATGCGCGCCGCCGGACCCTGCACGTCCGCGTCGGCGTCCGCGCGACCCTGTCCGAAACCTGGCCACAACACAGGTTTCGAACGTCATGACCCGCCACACCGTCCAGGTCGCCACCCTCGGCTTTCCCCGCATCGGCCCAAAGAGAGAGCTGAAGACCGCGCTAGAGGCCTACTGGGCCGGGAAGCTGGACTCCGAGGCCCTGCTGTCCACCGCCGCTGAGCTGCGCGGCCTGACCTGGGCGCGCCAGCGCGACCTGGGGGCGGACATCGTGCCGTCCAACGACTTCTCTCTTTATGATCAGGTGCTGGATCTGACCGCCATGGTCGGCGGCGTGCCGGCCGCCTATGGCTGGAGCGGGGAACGGGTCGATCTGGCCACCTATTTCGCCATGGCCCGCGGCTCGCGCGGCGACGACGAGGTCTGCGCACACGGCCATGTCCATGCGAGCGGCGAGGGGACGCCGGCGATGGAGATGACCAAATGGTTCGACACCAACTACCATTATCTCGCGCCGGAGTTCACCGCCGACCAGGTGTTCCGCCTCGGCTCTACCAAGGCGCTGGATGAATATCTGGAAGCCAAGTCCCAGGGCATCGAGACCCGGCCCGTGCTGCTGGGCCCGGTCAGCTATCTGCTGTTGGGCAAGACGCGGGGCGAGACGTTCGACGTGCTCAGCCTGCTGCCACGCCTGCTGCCGGTCTATGCGGAGGTGCTGCGGTCGTTGGCCCGCGCGGGCGCCACCTGGGTCCAGATGGACGAACCCTGCTTGGTCACCGACCTGAGCGACGAGGCGAAGGCCGCCTATGACCACGCCTACCGCGTGCTGACGGATGTGACGCCGCCGATCAAACTGATGCTGACCTCCTATTTCGGGGCCCTGGGCGATAATCTGGAGACGACGCTGCGCCTGCCGGTTCACGGCCTGCACATCGATCTGATCCGGGCGCCGGAGCAACTGGCGCAAGTCGCATCGGCGACGCGGGTCGATCAGGTGCTTTCGTTGGGCGTCATCGACGGCCGCAATGTCTGGAAGGCCGATCTCAACGCCGTGCTCGACAAGGTCGAGCCTTTGGTCGCTGCGGGACGTAAGGTGGTGATCGCCCCGTCCTGCTCCTTGCTGCACACGCCGATCGACTTGGAACGCGAGACTGCCCTCGATCCCGAGATCAAGGACTGGCTGGCCTTCGCTGTTCAGAAGGTGGCCGAACTGGCGACCCTGGCGCGGGCGTTGAACGAAGGACGCGCTGCGGTAAAGGCGGCGCTGGACGCCTCGACCGCTTCCGTCGCCTCGCGTCGCACCTCGCCCCGCATCAATGATCCGAAGGTTCAGGCTCGTGCGGCGGATGCCGACCCAGCCCTGGCCAGCCGGACTTCCAGCTTCGAAATCCGTCGCCAGGTCCAGCAGCGGCGTCTGAACCTGCCCGCCTATCCGACCACCACTATCGGCTCCTTCCCCCAGACGGCCGAAGTCCGCAAAGCCCGCGCCGACCACGGCAAGGGCGTCATCGACGATGCGGCCTATGCCGCCTTCCTGCGCGAGGAAACGGCGCGGACGGTGAAATGGCAGGAGGATCTGGGCCTGGACGTGCTGGTGCACGGCGAGTTCGAGCGCAACGACATGGTCCAGTATTTCGGGGAGCAACTGTCGGGTTTCGTCTTCACCAAGGCGGCCTGGGTGCAATCCTATGGCTCGCGCTGCGTTCGCCCGCCGATCATCTATGGCGACGTCTCGCGGCCCAAGGCCATGACGGTGGAATGGTGGCGCTACGCCCAATCCCTGACCGACCGTCCGATGAAAGGCATGTTGACCGGCCCGGTGACCATCCTGAACTGGTCTTTCGTGCGCGACGACCAGCCGCGCAACACGACCTGTCGTCAGATCGCCTTCGCCATCCGTGACGAGGTGACGGATCTGGAGACGGCCGGCGCCGCCGTGATCCAAATCGACGAGGCGGCCCTGCGCGAGGGCTTGCCCCTGCGCCGGGCGGATTGGGCGGACTACCTGGACTGGGCCGTCGAAAGCTTCCGCATCACGGCCTCGGGCGTCCGGGACGAGACCCAGATCCACACCCACATGTGCTACTCCGAGTTCAACGACATCATCCAGTCCATCGGGGCCATGGATGCGGACGTCATCTCCATCGAGACCTCGCGGTCCAGGATGGAGCTGCTCGACGCCTTCTCCGACTATCGCTATCCGGCCGAGATCGGACCGGGCGTCTATGACATCCACTCGCCGCGCGTGCCGTCGGTGGATGAGATGGCGGCCTTGTTGACGGCGGCGACGGGCAAGCTGCCGGCGGATCGGCTGTGGGTGAACCCGGACTGCGGCCTGAAGACCCGCGCTTGGCCGGAAACCAAGGCGGCGCTGGCCAATATGGTGTCGGCCGCCAAGGCCGCGCGTCTGGAGGCCATCGCGGCGTGAGCGTCACGCTTATAGATATGGTGTTCCCGGGGGATGCCAATCACCACGGGACATTGTTCGGGGGCGTCGGACTGGCGCACCTAGACAAGGTCGCCTTCCTGGCCGCTGCGCGTCATGCGCGGCGGCCGACCGTGACGGCCGGATGCGAACGGATCGACTTCGCCGCCCCCGCCCGGATCGGCGAGATGGTCGAGGCGAGGGGTCAGATTGTACGTGTGGGGCGCACCTCGATGGGTGTCGAGGTCGAGCTCTGGGCTGAGGCGCCGGTCAGCGGGGAGCGGCGGCTGTGCACGCGGGGCGTCTTCAACATGGTGGCGCCGCGAGAGGAAGGGCAGGGCGACCTGCCGCCTCTGATGGAGGGCACGCCTCGGGACGACGGCTGGCTGCGGGCGGTGGAGATGGTCTTCCCGACCTGGACCAATCACTACGGCACCCTCTACGGCGGCGACGCCCTGAAGCTGATGGGCAAGGCGGCCTTCGTCTGCGCCACACGCAAGGCCAGGGCCGTCATGGTCATGGCGGCGTCGAACCGCATCGATTTCTCTTCTCCCATAAGAGAAGGCGACATGATCGAGCTGGCGTCGCGCGCGACGCGGGTCGGCCGTTCCTCCGTCACTATAGAGGTTGAACTGTGGGCCGAGGGCCTGCTGACGGGCGACCGGCGGCGGTCTGCAGCGGCGGAGTTCGTCATGGTGGCGGTCGATGAAGCCGGGCGCCCCCGGGCGATTTCCGGGGCGTCGCCGGCGCTGGAACCCGCGTGACGAAATCCTGTCTCAGCCGGGGTTTGCGCGCTTGACGAAATCAGAATCGATAGGCATAAGCCACCACTCTTGTTGGACCGGCTGTGCAGTTCGCTGCAAACGCGGTCCGCAGGAACGACCTAAGTCACTGTTCTTTGCAGCTTCTTGGGATTTCAACGGCCTTCGCGGGCGACTGCGTGGGCCGATCGTTTTTGCGGATTTGCGTTCCCTGAGGGCTTTTTGCCCGAAGGCCTTCGGTCTTTGAAATGGTTCACAGGGACGCGGTCCTCCGACCGCATTGGAAGTAAGCACCGATATGGATCAAAGCATCCGCATCAGGCTCAAGGCCTTTGATCACCGCGTCCTCGATTTCTCGACGCGCGAGATCGTTAATACCGCCAAGCGCACCGGCGCGACCGTTCGCGGTCCGATTCCGCTGCCGACCCTGATCGAGAAGTTCACCGTGAACCGCTCGCCGCACGTCGATAAGAAGTCGCGTGAGCAGTTTGAAATCCGCACGCACAAACGCGTGCTCGACATCATCGACCCCACCCCGCAGACCGTGGACGCGCTCATGAAGCTCGACCTGTCCGCCGGTGTGGACGTCGAGATCAAGATTTAAAGTAGAAAGAGGCGGGATCCGATGCGCACGGGCGTGATCGCCAAGAAGCTGGGCATGACCCGCGTGTTCGCCGATGACGGCGCGCACGTACCGGTCACTGTGCTGCAGCTCGACGGCTGCCAGGTCGTCGGCCAACGTACCCAGGAGCGTGACGGTTACGTCGCTCTCCAGCTGGGCGCTGGCACGAAGAAGGCTAAGAACACCAACAAGGCTCAACGCGAGACCTTCGCCAAGGCGGAAGTCGAACCGAAAGCCTATGTGACCGAGTTCCGCGTCGATGCGGACGGTCTGCTGGACGTGGGCGCCGAACTGTCGGCTGAACACTTCCTGGTGGGCCAGAAGGTCGACATCCAGGGCGAGACCATCGGTAAGGGTTTCGCCGGCGCCATGAAGCGCTGGAACTTCGGCGGCCTTCGCGCCACCCACGGCGTTTCGGTCTCGCACCGTTCGCACGGTTCGACGGGTAACCGTCAGGACCCGGGTCGCACCTTCCCTGGCAAGAAGATGGCCGGTCACTACGGGACCGAAACCGTCACCACCCAGAACCTGACCGTCGTCCGCGTGGACGCCGAGCGTGGCCTGATCCTGATCAAGGGCGCTGTCCCTGGTCATGACGGCAGCTACGTCAAGGTTCGCGACGCCATCAAGAAGGCTCGCCCGGCTGACGCTCCGTTCCCCGGTGCGCTGAAGTCGAGCAAGTCTGCTGCTCAACCCGCCTCGACCCCGGCTGAAGAAGTCCCCGTCGAAGCGACCGAAGGCGGTGAAGCGTAATGAAACTCTCTGTCATCCAACTCGACGGCAAGGCCGCTGGCGACGTGGAGCTGTCGGACGCCGTCTTCGGCATCTCCGACATCCGCGGCGACATCTTGGCCCGCACCGTCAACTGGCAACTGGCCAAGCGCCGCGCCGGTACGCACAAGGTTCAAACCCGCAACGAGAATTCTCGTACGGGCAAGAAGATGTACAAGCAAAAGGGCACCGGCGGCGCTCGTCACGGTTCGCGCCGTGCACCGCAGTTTGTCGGCGGTTCGCGCGCCTTCGGTCCGGTCGTTCGCGACCACGGCTTCTCACTGCCGAAGAAAATCCGCGCGCTTGCTCTGCGTCACGCCCTGTCCTCCAAGGTGAAGTCGGGCGACCTGATCGTCGTCGACACCGTCTCGGTCAAGGAAGCCAAGACCGCCTCGCTGCGTGAGACGCTCGGCAAGCTGGGCTGGACCAAGGCTCTCATCATCGCGGGTCCGGAAGTCGACACGAACTTCGGCCTGGCCGCACGCAACATCCCGCACATCGACGTGCTGCCGAACGCCGGCCTGAACGTCTATGACATCCTGCGGGCTGACAAGCTGGTGCTGACCAAGGCCGCCATCGAGGCGATCGAAGCCCGCTTCAGCGATAAGGAAGCCGCGTAATGGCCGCTCAACCTACCGCCAAGCACTACGACACCATCCTGGCTCCGGTGATCACCGAAAAGGCCACGATCCTGTCCGAGCAGAACAAGGTCGTCTTCCGCGTCGCCGACACGGCGACCAAGGACGAGATCGCCGCGGCGGTCGAAAGCCTGTTCAAAGTCAACGTCCTGAAGGTCAACACCCTGGTTCAAAAGGGCAAGACCAAGCGCTTCCGGGGTATCCTGGGCCGTCGCGTGGACATCAAAAAAGCAATCGTGACCCTGGCCGACGGCCAGTCGATCGACGTGACCACGGGGCTCTGATCAGATGGCCTTGAAACATTACAATCCGACCTCGCCGGGCCGTCGCGCCCTCGTGCTGGTCGACCGTTCGGAGCTCCACAAGGGCCGTCCGGAAAAGTCGCTGACCGAAGGCCTGACCAAGTCGGGCGGACGCGGGCAGGGCGGTCGCATCGCGGTCCGCTTCCGCGGCGGCGGCGCCAAGACCCTGTACCGCAAGATCGACTTCAAGCGTCGCAAGTGGGACATGGTCGGCACGGTCGAGCGTCTGGAATACGATCCGAACCGCACGGCCTTCATCGCCCTCGTGACCTACGAAGACGGCGAGAAGACCTACATCATCGCGCCGCAACGCCTTAAGGCCGGCGACGTGGTGATCGCGGGCGAAAAGACCGACGTGAAGCCGGGCAACGCCATGCCGCTTCGTTCGATGCCGGTGGGTACGATCATCCACAACATCGAGATGAAGCCGGGCAAGGGCGCTCAGCTGGCCCGCTCGGCCGGCGCCTACGCCCAGCTGGTGGGTCGCGACCAGGGCTACGCCCAGATCCGCCTCGGCTCGGGCGAGCTGCGCATGGTTCTGGACGGCTGCATGGCCACTGTGGGCGCGGTTTCGAACCCCGACCACATGAACCAGAACCTCGGCAAGGCTGGTCGCAAGCGTCACATGGGCTTCCGCCCGCACGTCCGCGGCGTCGCCATGAACCCGATCGACCACCCGCACGGTGGTGGTGAAGGCCGGACCTCTGGTGGTCGCACCCCCGTCACGCCGTGGGGTAAGGACACCAAGGGCACCCGTACCCGCAAGAACAAGGCTACGGACAAGTACATCATCCGTACCCGCCACGTTAAGAAGGCTCGCTAAGAATGGCCCGCTCCTCCTGGAAAGGCCCGTTTGTCGACGGGTATCTGCTCAAGAAGGCCGACGCCGTTCAAACGTCGGGCCGCAAGGACGTGATCAAGACCTGGTCGCGCCGCTCCACCATCCTGCCGCAGTTCGTCGGTCTGACGTTCGGCGTCCATAACGGTCAGAAGCACGTGCCCGTGTCGGTCTCGGAAGAGATGGTCGGCATGAAGCTCGGCGAGTTCGCCCCGACCCGGAACTTCCCGGGTCACGCGGCGGACAAGAAGGCCAAAAGGAAGTAACTGATGGCCCAGACCAAGAACATTCGTCGGGTCGCCCCGACCGAGGCCCGCGCCAAGCTGGTCAACGTGCGCATCAGCCCGCAAAAGCTGAACCTGGTCGCCGCATCGATTCGCGGCATGCCGGTTCAGAAGGCGCTGAACGAGCTGGAATTCAGCCGTAAGCGTATCGCGACTGACGTCCGCAAGGTCCTGTATTCGGCGATCTCGAACGCTGAGAACAACCACAACCTCGACATCGACAACCTCGTCGTCGCCGAGGCCTTCGTGGGCAAGAACCTGGTGATGAAGCGTTTCGCGAGCCGTGCTCGTGGCCGTTCGTCGCGCATCCTGAAACCGTTCAGCGAGATCACCATCGTGGTCCGTGAAGCCGGCGAGGCCGCCTGATGGGTCAGAAAATCAATCCGATCGGTCTGCGCCTCGGCGTGAACCGTACGTGGGACAGCCGTTGGTTCGCCGCCGGCGCCGACTACTCCCGCCTGTTGCACCAGGACCTGAAGCTGCGCGAGTGGCTGCGGGAACGTCTGGCCGCCGCCGGCGTGTCGCGCATCATCATCGAGCGCCCTCACAAGAAGTGCCGCATCACCATCTACGCCGCCCGTCCGGGTGTCGTGATCGGTAAGAAGGGCGCTGACATCGAGAAGCTCCGCAAGGACATCTCGGCGCGCACCGAAGGTGAAGTTCACCTGAACATCATCGAAGTCCGCAAGCCGGAAACCGATGCGCAGCTGATCGCCGAGAACATCGCGCAGCAGCTGGAACGTCGTGTTGCATTCCGCCGCGCAATGAAGCGGTCGATGCAGTCGGCGATGCGGTTGGGCGCCAAGGGCATTCGGATGAATGTCTCGGGTCGTCTGGGCGGCGCCGAAATCGCGCGGATGGAATGGTATCGCGAAGGTCGCGTGCCGCTTCACACCCTGCGGGCCGATATCGACTATGGCTTCTACGAAGCCAAGACGACCTACGGCATCATCGGCGTGAAGGTCTGGGTGTTTAAGGGTGAAGTGCTCGAGCACGATCCGATGGCCCAGGACAAGCGTTGGGCCCAGGAAGCGTCGGGTCCGTCCTCGAACGAAGGCCGCGAACGCGGCGGCCCCCGTGGCGACCGCGGTCCGCGTCGCGACCGGGGACGTGAGAACTAAGTCATGTTGCAACCGAAGAAGACCAAGTACCGCAAGGCCTTCAAGGGCCGCATCCACGGCTCGGCCAAGGGCGGCTTCTCGCTGAACTTCGGGTCGTACGGCCTGAAGACGCTGGAGCCGGAACGCATCACGGCGCGTCAGATCGAAGCGGCTCGCCGCGCGATCACCCGCCAGATGAAGCGCCAGGGCCGCGTCTGGATCCGCGTCTTCCCCGACCTGCCCGTCACGGGCAAGCCGGCCGAAGTCCGGATGGGTAAGGGCAAGGGCGCCGTGGACCACTGGGCCGCGCGCTGCCACCCGGGCCGCATCCTGTTTGAAATCGACGGTGTCACGGACGAAGTCGCCCGTGAAGCCCTCCGTCTCGGCGCCGCCAAGCTGCCGGTCCGCACCAAGGTCGTGACCCGCATCGACGCCGGCATCGCCCATGTCGAGGTAGCCGCCTAATGACCAAGATCGCCGATCTGCGGTCGCAAACGACCGACCAACTGTCCGACGAGCTGCTGAAGCTCAAGAAGGAACAGTTCAACCTGCGCTTCCAGGCGGCCACCGGCCAAATGGAAAAGACTCACCGCGTTGGTGAAGTCCGCAAAGACATCGCCCGCATCTCGACGCTTCTGCGCGAGAAGCGTGCGGCCTCGTAAGGAAACGAATATGCCCAAGCGAATTCTTGAAGGCGTGGTCGTGTCCGACAAGGGCGACAAGACCGTCGTCGTGAAGGTGGAGCGCACGCTGCTGCACCCGGTTCTGAAGAAGATCGTTCGTCTTTCGAAGAAGTATCACGCCCACGACGAAGCCAACGCGCTCAAAGTCGGCGACATTGCTCGCATCGTCGAGTGCGCCCCGAAGTCCAAGTTGAAGCGCTGGGAAGTCCTTTCCAACGCCTCCGCCTCGTAATCAGAAGGATCTGATCTTATGATCCAGATGCAAACTAACCTGGAAGTGGCCGATAATTCGGGCGCCCGCCGGGTCATGTGCATCAAGGTGTTGGGCGGCTCCAAGCGCCGCTACGCCTCGATCGGCGACACAATCGTCGCCTCCGTGAAGGAAGCCATCCCGCGTGGCCGCGTGAAGAAGGGCGACGTTGTTCGCGCCATCGTCGTGCGCACCGCCAAGGACATCCAACGCAAGGACGGCTCGGTCATTCGTTTTGACAAGTCGGCCGCCGTCATCGTCAACAAGCAGAACGAGCCTGTCGGCACGCGGATCTTCGGCCCGGTTCCCCGCGAACTGCGCGCCAAGAACCACATGAAGATCATCTCGCTGGCTCCGGAGGTCCTGTAACATGGCCGCCAAGATCAAGAAGGGCGACCGCGTCGTCGTCCTCACCGGCAAGGACAAGGGCCGCACGGGCAACGTGCTGAAGGTCCTGCCTACCGAAAACCGCGTCCTCGTCGAAGGCGTCAACATGGTTCAGCGCCACACGCGCCCGAGCCAGGCTGACCCGCAGGGCGGCATCAAGAACAAGGAAGCCTCGCTTCACCTGTCGAACGTCGCGATCGCCGACGCCAACGGCAAGGCGACCCGCGTCGGCTTCAAGATCGATGGGGACACCAAGGTCCGCATCGCCAAGACGACGGGAGACGTCATCTGATGGCTACCGAGAAGTACACTCCGCGCCTCAAGGGCGAGTACCAGGCGCGTATCCGCCAGGTGCTGAAGGAAAAGTTCGGCTACACGAACGAAATGCAGGTGCCCAAGCTGGACAAGATCGTCCTGAACATGGGCATCGGCGAAGCCGTTGCTGACTCCAAGAAGGCGAACGCCGCCCTCAAGGATCTGACGGCCATCGCCGGTCAGAAGGCCGTCGCCACCAAGGCCCGTAACTCCATCGCCGGCTTCAAGCTGCGTGAAGGCATGGTCATCGGCGGCAAGGTCACCCTGCGCGGCGACCAGATGTACGAGTTCCTGGACCGGTTCATCACGATCGCGCTGCCGCGCGTGAAGGATTTCCGTGGTCTGAAGGGCACGTCGTTTGACGGTCGCGGCAACTACGCCACCGGTCTGAAGGAACACATCGTGTTCCCGGAAATCAACTACGACCAGATCGACCAGATGTGGGGCATGGACATTGTCGTCTGCACCACGGCCAAGACCGATGAGGAAGCCAAGGCTCTCCTCACCGAGTTCAAGTTCCCGTTCGTGAAGAACTGAGCGGGAAGGGAAGAGAACAATGGCTAAGAAGAGCGCCGTAAACCGCAACGAAGCCGTCAAGGCCCTGGTTGCGAAGTATGCCGCGAAGCGGGCCGCCCTGAAGGCGACCGCCAACGATGAAAACCTGCCGCTTGAGGAGCGTTTCGACGCGCGCCTGAAGCTGGCTGAACTGCCGCGCAACTCCGCGCCGACCCGTATTCGCAACCGTTGCGAAGTCACCGGTCGTCCGCGTGCGTTCTATCGCAAGCTCAAGATGAGCCGGATTGCGCTGCGTGAACTCGGCAACCAGGGCCAGATCCCTGGCCTGACCAAGTCCAGCTGGTAAGGGGAGCGAACAGACATGATGATCAACGATCCCCTGAGCGACATGATCGCTCGCATCAAGAACGCGGCGACTCGCAAGCGTTCCAAGGTGCTGACCCCCGCTTCCCGTCTGCGTCAGCGCGTCCTCGACGTGCTGCAGGACGAAGGCTACATCCGCGGCTACAACCTGGTTCAGAACCCGGGTGAGTTTCCGCAGTTCGAGATCGAGCTGAAGTACTTCGACGGTCAGCCCGTCATCGCCGAGATCGCACGCGTGTCCAAGCCGGGCCGCCGCGTCTATTCGGCGATCGGCGATCTGAAGCCGGTCAAGAACGGCCTCGGCATCTCGATCCTTTCGACTTCGAAGGGCGTCATGTCCGACGCCGCCGCTCGCGACGCTAACGTCGGCGGCGAAGTCCTCTGCAGGGTCTACTGATATGTCCCGTATTGGCAAGAAAACCATCGCTGTGCCGAAGGGCGTGACTGTCACGCTCAACGGTCAGACCGTCTCCGTGAAGGGCCCCAAGGGCGAGAGCTCCTGGACCGTCGCCGAGGAAATCGAAGTCACGCAAGAAGGCGACGAGCTGTCGCTGGGCCTGCGCACGGACACGCAACGCGGTCGCGCGATGTGGGGCCTGTCGCGCACCCTGGTCGACAACATGGTCACCGGCGTCACCACCGGCTTCGAGAAGTCGCTTGAGCTGGTCGGCGTGGGTTACCGCGCCGCGATGAAGGGCAACGCCCTGTCGCTGCAGCTCGGCTTCTCGCACGAAGTCGACATCGATCCGCCGGCCGGCGTCAGCTTCGCGGTTCCGAAGCAAACCGAGATCAAGATCCTCGGTTCGGACAAGCAAGCCGTTGGTCAGATCGCCGCGGTCATCCGCAAGCTGCGTCCGCCTGAGCCCTACAAGGGCAAGGGCGTCCGTTACGCGGGCGAAAAGGTCCGTCGCAAGGAAGGCAAGAAGAAGTAAGTCATGGCTCTTTCTCTTCGACAACAAGCCAAGCGCCGCTCGGAGCGCACCCGTCGCCGCCTGAAGGCCGTCGCCAACGGCCGTCTGCGCCTGTCGGTGTACCGTTCGGACAAGAACATCTCGGCCCAGATCATCGACGACGCCCAAGGCGTGACCGTCGCGTCGGCCTCGTCGCTGGAAGGCGGCAAGGGCAAGCGCGGTTCGGACACGGCTGCGGCCGCCGCAATCGGCAAGCTGATCGCCGAACGCGCCATCGAGAAGGGCGTCAAGGACGTCGTCTTCGACCGTGGCGAGTACATCTATCACGGCCGGGTCAAGGCGCTGGCGGAAGCCGCGCGCGAAGCCGGCCTGAACTTCTAAGGGACGCGAAGCATGGCGCATCAACCCCAGCGCGGCGGCGGCGGCAACGATCGCAACCGTCGTGACAACCGCAACGGTCCCGCTGTCGATGGTCCGGATTCCGACATCGTCGAGAAGCTGGTCCACATCAACCGCGTCGCCGCCACCGTCAAAGGCGGTCGCCGGTTCTCGTTCGCAGCCCTGATGGTCGTCGGCGACGGCAAGGGCCGCGTCGGCTTCGGTCACGGCAAGGCGCGCGAAGTGCCGGAAGCCATCCGCAAGGCGACCGAAGAAGCCAAGAAGACGATGATCCGCGTTCCGCTGCGCGAGAACCGCACCCTGCACCACGACGGCAACGGTCGTTGGGGCGCCGGCAAGATCATGATGCGCGCCGCCCCTCCCGGGACCGGCGTCATCGCGGGCGGTCCGATGCGCGCCGTGCTCGAAACCCTCGGCGTCCAGGACGTCGTGGGCAAGTCGACCGGCTCGTCGAACCCCTACAACATGATCCGCGCGACGTTCGAAGCGCTGAAGGTCCAGTCCTCGCCCCGTCAAGTCGCGTCCAAGCGCGGCAAGAAGGTCGCGGATCTGATGGGCCGTCGCAACGACGGCGCCTCGGCGCCCGAAGCTGTGGAGTCCTAATCATGGCCGAGCAAAAGACCGTCACCGTCAAGCAGACCGGTTCGCCGATCCGCCGCAAGAACGACCAGCGCGCCACCCTGGTGGGCCTGGGTCTGAACCGCCTGGGTCGTGAATCGACCCTGGAAGACACGCCTTCGGTTCGTGGGATGATCGCCAAGGTCGCCCACCTGACCGAGATCGTCGAAAAGTAAGCCGTTTCGCCCTCTCCCGAACCCGGGGGAGGGCGTTTCTGCACTTGCGAATACCCGAGGGGCCGCCTAGAAGCGGCCCTTCATTTTTTCACCGCCGAGTCCGGACGATTGTCCGGGCGCTAGCACCCGAAAGGATCAGGCATATGAAACTGAACGAAATCCGCGACAACGAAGGCGCGCACAAGAAGCGCATGCGTGTCGGCCGTGGCCCCGGTTCGGGCAAGGGCAAGACCTCGGGCCGCGGCGTCAAGGGTCAGAAGTCGCGTACCGGCGTCAGCCTGCTGGGCTTCGAAGGCGGCCAGATGCCGCTGTACATGCGTATGCCCAAGCGCGGCTTCAACAACCCGAACGCCCTGAAGCTGGCCGAAGTGAACCTGTGGCGCCTGCAAGACGCCATCGACGCCGGCAAGCTGGACGCCAAGTCGGAACTGAAGGGCGACGCCCTGGTCGCCGCCGGCGTGATCCGTCGCGTCAAGGACGGCGTGCGTCTGCTGGGCACCGGTGAAGTCAAGCAAGCCCTGAACCTGGTCGTCTGGTCGGCCACCGCCGGCGCCAAGAAGGCCATCGAAGCCGCTGGCGGCACCGTGCTGGAACAACGTATCGAAGCCGAAGCCAAGGCCGCTGCGCGCGTCGAGAAGCGCAACGCCGCCAAGGGCAAGGCTCCGGCTCCGAAGGCCCCGCGCGGCGACGAGAACAAGATCTCGGCCCGCACCAAGCGCGCCGCCGCCAAGGCCTAAGCAACGCGTCGTCGCGGCTGGACTAGGCCGTGGCCTGATTACACCTGCGACGACGAAACAACGGAAGCGGCCCTCGCATGAGGGCCGCTTTCCGCCTATCTGACGACTCAGTCAGTCGTGGGGACGCATAATGGCTTCGGCCGCAGAACAACTCGCCGCCAATATGAACATGGGCTCGTTCGCGAAAGCGACCGAGCTGCACAAGCGCCTGCTGTTCACGCTGGGCGCCTTGCTGGTTTATCGCATCGGCACCTATGTGCCGATCCCGGGCATCAATTCGCAGGCCTTCCTGCAGTTCTTCCAAGACCCGTCGGGTCAGCGCGGCATCCTGGACATGTTCAACATGTTCTCGGGCGGCGCGGTCGAGCGGATGGCCATCTTCGCGCTGAACGTCGCGCCCTATATCTCGGCGTCGATCATCGTGCAGCTGATGGGCACCGTGTATCCGCCCTGGGAGAAGCTGAAGAAGGAAGGCGGCGAGAGCGGCCGCAAGCAGCTGAACCAGTACACCCGCTATCTGACGGTGTTCCTGGCCCTGGCCCAGTCGCTGGGCATCGCGGCGGGCCTGAACGCCCAGCCGGGTCTGGTCGACAATCCGGGGATCTTCTTCCTGGTCTCGACCGTCGTGACCCTGACGGGCGGCACCATGTTCCTGATGTGGCTGGGTGAGCAGGTGACGGCGCGCGGCGTCGGCAACGGCATCTCGCTGATCATCTTCGCCGGCATCGTGGCGGTTCTGCCGTCCACCATCGCCCGGATGCTGGGCCTAGCCCAGCAGGGTCAGATGTCCGCCTTCGCCCTGTTCTTCATCGCCGTTCTGGCCGTGGCGACCGTGGTCTTCATCGTCTTCATGGAACGGGCCCAGCGTCGTCTGCTGATCCAGTATCCGAAGCGCCAGGAAGGCAACCGCATGGCCGGGGGCGAACGTTCGTTCCTGCCGCTCAAGGTGAACACCGCCGGGGTCATCCCGCCGATCTTCGCCTCGTCGCTGCTGATGCTGCCGACGACGGTGGCCAGCCTGACCGCCAATGCGGACCTGCCCGGCTATCTGAGCTGGCTGCCGCTGTTGACGGCGCAGCTGACCCACGGGCAGCCGCTGTTCATGGCCCTGTATGCGGCCCTGATCATCTTCTTCTGCTTCTTCTACACCTCGATCACCTTCAACCCGGAGGACACGGCCGAGAACCTGCGGAAATACGGCGGCTTCCTTCCGGGCATCCGTCCGGGCAAGCGCACGGCCGAGTATCTGGACTATGTCCTGACCCGTCTGACGGTGATCGGCGCGGCCTATATCACCGCCGTCTGCCTGCTGCCCGAGTTCATGGTCGCCCAGATGGGCAACAGCCTGTACTTCGGCGGAACGTCTATCTTGATCGTGGTGTCGGTGACGATGGACACTGTGGCCCAGATCCAGTCCCAACTGCTGGCGCACCAGTACGAGGGCCTGATCAAGAAGGCCAAGCTGCGCGGTCGCGGCGGTCGTGGCGCGCCCACGCCCGTTCGTCGCTAAGTCCAAGAACAAAGCCTAAGGGGAGGGCTGAAGCGTGAACTTGATCCTGTTCGGACCGCCGGCGGCGGGCAAGGGGACACAGGCCAAGCGGCTGGTCGAAGAGCGGGGCATGGTCCAGCTCTCGACCGGCGACATGCTGCGGGCCGCCATCGCCTCGGGCTCGGAACTAGGGCTCAAGGTCAAGGACGTGCTGGCGCGCGGCGATCTGGTCACGGACGAGATCGTCATCGCCCTGATCGAGGACCGCCTGCCCGAGGCCGAGGCCGCCGGCGGCGCCATCTTCGACGGCTTCCCCCGCACTGTGGCCCAGGCCGAGGCCCTGGACGCGATGCTGGCCAAGCGCGGCGCCCAGATCGACGCCGTCGTGCGGCTGAAGGTCGACGACTCGGCCCTGCTGGAGCGGATCGCCAAACGCTATGCCGAACAGGGCCGTCCCGACGACAATCCCGACACCTTCGTGGTGCGTCTGGACGCCTACAACCGCAACACCGCCCCGCTGCTTCCCTATTACGAAGCCCAGGGCAAGCTGACCGAGGCGGACGGCATGGGCTCGATCGAGTCCGTCGCCAAGGCGATCGACGAAGCCCTAGCGTGACCAAACCGGACGTCGGGCGTTAGACGACCGATGCCCGACGCGGAACTCCAGCATGACCGAAGGCGCGCCCGCAAACGCTGGCGCGCCTTCGCCGTTTTCGTCGGCGTAGCGGGAGCCGAGCTGGGCCTAGCCCTCCTGCTGGGCCAGGTGAAGGGCAGGGCGCCCCAGACCTTGGGGACGCAGCCCCGACCGGTCGATGTCCTGCTCTATCAGCCGCCGCCGCCGATCTCGTTTGAGCCGCCCTTGCCGGAGACGGGCGGGGGCGCCCCGGCGGCGCCCTCGCGCATTCACACGCCCCCGCCGCCGAAACAGCCGCGTCCTGTCGAACTACCCGCCCCGCCCAAACAGGCGCCCGAGCCCGCCCCGGTCGTCGGGATTGCGCCCGCGCCATCGCCTGCGCCCGGTTTCGGCCAGGGCGGGCAGGGCAGCGGCAGCGGATCCGGCGTGGGATCGGGATCAGGGCCGGGCGCCGGCTCGACCCGGGCGCGGGTGCTCCGCTCTCCGCCTGTGTCGGAAATCCGCGCCAACCACCCGCGGGCGGCGCGCAGCCGATACGGCAATGCGGCCCTGTCCTGCGTCGTTCGCCTGGACCAGCGGCTGGAAGACTGCCGGGTGATCAGCGAGACCCCGGCGGGTCTGGGCTTCGGCGAGGCGGCCCTGCGGCTGGTCGATCAGTTCCGCGTCCAGCCGCCGACCGAGGGCGGCCGTCCGGTGGAGGGCCAGAGGCTGGTGGTGGGTATCGACTTCGGCAATCGGCCGCGTTGACGTCCTCGCGCACACCGGGCATTCAAGTCGCAGCGGCCTTCGCTTGTCTTCGATCCACCCAGGCGTTGACGCGATGTGAATCATCTGTATAAGGGCGCCTTCCCGCGAAGGGCGCCACGCTCCTGGTTTGTTAACCGGAGCGTTTGTTGCGTCTGACTAACGCGTATCTGGAGAATTTCGTGGCCCGTATTGCTGGCGTCAACATCCCGACCAACAAGCGCGTTGAAATCGCGCTTCAGTACATCCATGGCATCGGCCCCGCCGCCGCCAAGGACATCACCGAAAAGGTCGGCATCGAGCCGGCTCGCCGGGTGAACCAGCTGACGGACGCCGAAGTCCTGTCGATCCGTGAAACCATCGACAAGGATCACACCGTCGAGGGCGACCTGCGCCGTGAGACGTCGATGAACATCAAGCGCCTGATGGACCTGGCTTGCTACCGCGGCCTGCGTCACCGTAAGGGCCTGCCGGTCCGCGGTCAGCGCACGCACACCAACGCCCGCACCCGCAAGGGCCCCGCCAAGCCGATCGCCGGCAAGAAGAAGTAAGACAGACACATGGCCAAGGAACCGGGTCGCGTAAAGAAGCGCGAGCGCAAGAACATCACCTCGGGCGTCGCCCACGTGAACGCCAGCTTCAACAACACCATGGTGACCATCACCGACGCGCAGGGAAATGCGATTTCCTGGTCGTCGGCCGGTCACATGGGCTTCAAGGGCTCGCGTAAGTCGACCCCGTATGCGGCTCAGATGGCTGCTGAAGACGCAGGCAAGAAGGCGCAGGAACACGGCGTGAAGACGCTGGAAGTGAACGTCTCGGGTCCGGGTTCCGGCCGTGAATCGGCCCTGCGCGCGCTGCAGTCGGTCGGTCTGACGATCACGACCATCCGCGACGTCACCCCGATGCCGCACAACGGTTGCCGTCCGCCCAAGCGTCGTCGCGTCTAAGCGACACCGCCTAAAGCACCCCCATCTCCGTCGGCTCCACCATGGCCTCGTCGACAAGGCCGGAGCCGACGAAACCCGTTCGAGGGACAAAATGATCGAAAGAAACTGGCAAGAGCTGATCCGTCCCGAGAAGCCGCAGATCGAGATCGGTTCCGACGCCCAGCGCAAGGCGCGCCTGGTGGCCGAACCCCTCGAGCGTGGCTTCGGCGTGACGCTCGGCAACGCGCTCCGTCGCGTTCTGCTGTCCTCGCTGCAAGGCGCGGCTGTCACCGCCATCCAGATCGACGGCGTTGTTCATGAATTCTCGTCGCTGGAAGGCGTTCGGGAAGACGTGGTCGACATCGTCCTGAACATCAAGCAACTGGCGCTGCGCATGCACGCTGAAGGCCCCAAGCGCATGACCCTGCGCGCCACGGGCCCCGGCGTCGTGACCGCCGGCCAGATCGACGTGCCGGCGGACATCGAGGTTCTGAACCCCGATCACGTCATCTGCACCCTGGACGACGGCGCGTCGGTCCGCATGGAACTGACCGTCCAGAACGGCAAGGGCTATGTGGCCGCCGAGCTGAACCGTCCGGAAGATGCGCCGATCGGCCTGATCGCCGTCGACGCCCTGTATTCGCCGGTCAAGCGCGTCGCCTATCGCGTCGAGCCGACCCGTCAGGGCCAGTCGCTGGATTACGACAAGCTGCTGCTGGAAGTCGAAACCAACGGTGCGGTCACGCCGGTTGACGCTGTGGCCTATGCCGCGCGCATCCTGCAAGACCAGCTGCAGATCTTCATCACCTTCGAAGAGCCCAAGAAGGCTGTCGAGCAGTCGGACGGCAAGCCCGACCTGCCCTTCAACCCGGCGCTGCTGAAGAAGGTGGACGAGCTGGAGCTGTCGGTCCGTTCGGCCAACTGCCTGAAGAACGACAACATCGTCTACATCGGCGACCTGATCCAGAAGACCGAGGGCGAAATGCTTCGCACCCCGAACTTTGGCCGCAAGTCGCTGAACGAGATCAAGGAAGTTCTCGCGACGATGGGCCTCAGCCTCGGCATGGACGTGCCGAACTGGCCGCCCGAAAACATCGAAGACCTGGCCAAGAAGTTCGACGACCAGATCTAAGTTCAACCCTCCGCCCGTCTCCTCTCGGGGAGAATGACGGGGCGGTTAGAAGATTACGAGCCTAGGTCTCCCCAGGAGATACCGGGCTCGGAGTAGGAGAGACCCAGATGCGCCACGGCGCCGCCCATCGTAAACTCGGTCGCACGACCAGCCACCGCACCGCCATGTTCGCGAACATGGCCGCCTCGCTGATCAAGCACGAGCAAATCACCACGACCCTGCCCAAGGCGAAGGAACTGCGTCCCTTCGTCGAGAAGCTGGTCACCCTGGCCAAGAAGGGCGATCTGCACGCTCGTCGTCAGGCCATCAGCCAGGTTCGCGACGTGCCGCAAGTCGGCAAGCTGTTCGAAACGCTCGGCCCGCGCTACAGCGAGCGTAACGGCGGCTATATCCGCATCATGAAGGCGGGCTTCCGCCACGGCGACAACGCCCCGATGGCCGTGATCGAGTTCGTCGATCGCGACGTCGAAGCCAAGGGCAAGGACTCCGGTCCGGTCCTGGCCTTCGAAGGCGACGACGAGGCTTAAGCCTCGCGTCTCTGACGAGACTGATGTTCGAAAGGGCGGCCGGAGCGATCCGGCCGCCCTTTTGCTTTGACCGGACATGGGGCAAGAGGCGCGGATGTCCGCTCTCATCGTCGATTACCGCCCTGACCACGCCGCCGCTTGGGCTCGGTTGAACGAGGCCTGGCTGGCCGAGGGCGGGTTCGCCGTCGAGGCCAAGGATCGGCGCTCCATCGACGATCCGCGCGGGGTCTTCATCGCCGGCGGCGGACGGATCTTCATCGCCGAACGGGACGGGGAGGCGGTCGGCTGCTGCGCCCTGATCCGTATTCCCGACGGCTTCGAAGTGTCGAAGATGACGGTGACCCCGGCCGCGCGCGGTCTGGGCCTGGCGCGGCGTCTGCTGGAGGCCTGCGAAGCGGCGGCCCGCGAGGCGGAGGCGATGCATCTGTATCTCGAGACCAACAGCGCCCTGAAGCCGGCCATCGCCCTGTACGAAAGTTTCGGCTTCCTCCACCTGCCGTCCCGCCCGACCCCCTACGCCCGCGCCGACGTCTTCATGGAGAAGCGGCTTTAGCCGGTGAAGGCCTCGCCGAGGGCCAGGATCCATATGAGCAGAACGCACAGGCCGTAGACCAACTTGTCCAGGCGGGTGCGTCGGGGCGGGCGCGGCGGCGGTTCGAACTGAGGCATGACCAGCTTGGAGCCGATTTCCCTCGAGGCGGAAATCGATTATGCGGGCAGGGGTCTGTGAGGGGAAGTCACATGAAGTCCGCCGCGCCGCCGCCCCTGAACGCTCTGCGCACCTTCGAGGCCTTCGCCCGCCACGGCAGTATGACCCGCGCCGCCGCTGAGCTTTGCGTCACCCATGGCGCGGTCAGTCGCCAGATCGCGGCCTTGCAGGCCTCCCTGGGCGTGGTGCTGGTGTCCGGCCCTCGTCATGCTCTGGTCCTGACCGAGGCGGGGGTGCGGTTGGCCGAGCGGCTGACCCCGGCCTTCGGCGCCATAGCCGATGCGGTCCAGGCGACCCGCCACGGCGCCGCGCGAGAGATCGAGATTTCCTGCCTGGGCACCTTTGCGTTGAAATGGCTGATCCCCCGCTTGCCGGATTTTCTCGAGGCCCATCCCGAGGTTCGGGTGCGGCTGTCGGAGTCCTATTCGCCGGTCGATTATCGGCGCGATCGATTCGACGGAGCGATCCGGATTGTTGAGCCGGACCAGGTTCATCCGCGCGCCGAGGCGACACGTTTCCTGCCCCAGTATCAGGGGCCGGTCGGGGCTCCGGCGGTGATGGCGCAGTTTGCGACCCTGGCGGCGGTGGCCGGCGCTCCACGCCTGCGATCCGCCACCTTCCGCCGGGCCTGGCCGGCCTGGGCCGCTCTGTCGGGGCTGGACCTGCCGCCGGCCAAGGTGGAGCGCGAGTTCGCGCATAATCACTCGATGGTCGAGGCCGCCGTGTCGGGCATGGGCGTCGCCATAGCGCCCTGGGCCTTTGTGGCGCCGGACGTGACGGCGGGCCGGCTGGCGGCGCCTTTCGGCTTTGTCGAACGGCCGTCGTGGTTCGCTTTCCTGCGCCCGGAAGGACGCCGGGATCCCGCCGTGGACGCCTTCCGGGACTGGCTGGTTGCGCAAGGAGAGACCAGCCCTCCGCCGCCGGGGCCCGCTCGGGTCGGTTGAGGGGAGACGCCCCCCAGCGCGCCCAATTGTCAGGAATAAGACTAAGGCGTTCAACGCCTTGGTCTCGTCTTGCCCTCATCTTCTAAGCACGAGCCGGACAGGGCGCATACGGCACGGGCGAGTGTTGCGCCTTCGCCTGCGCCCGGAAGAATGGACGAAAATAGACTCCAAAAAATCGCAGTGGATTGAGTCCATTTCGACCACGGCTGAGCCCCTCCATATCAAGGCTGAAATGGGTTGCAATTGCGAGTCGTTCGCGGCAATTGGGCGCCAACGGTCAAGGTGTCTCGGATGTTCCGACTCCCTTGGTCGCGCCGCAGCGCTCCTCGCGCGCGGCCGTTTCCGGATCGTGGAGTTCATCCTGTGCGCAGTCCCCAACCACTCGCCGCCGCCTTTCTGATCAGCCTGGCCCTGCCGGCGTCCGCCGCCCTGGCCCAGACCGCCGGCGGCCCGATCCGTCCCGCAGGCGGCCACAGCCGCACGGCCTTCATCCAGGGCTATGACGCCGATCGCGACGGCCGTGTGGACCGGGCCGAGTACGACACCCTGCGCGAGGCCCGCTTCAAGGCCGCCGACGCCGATGGCAACGGCGTGCTGTCCGAGGATGAGTATGTGGCCGAGTACGCCGGTCGCCTGCGCTCGCAATACGCCGACGCCTCGCGTCCGTCGGACGAGATGTTCGAACGCCAGCTGAAGCAGGCGGTCGTGCGCTTCTCGGTGATCGACCGTGACCGCGACGGCCTGCTGACCCCCGAAGAGAACCAGGCTGTGGCCCTTCGCACCTTTGAGGAGCACGACACCGACAAGGACGGCGTGGTCTCCCCCGAGGATCCCGAGCCCAAGCCCGAAACCGATGGGGACGCCGCACCCGCCGCGCCCCGGTCATGACCAGGGTTTCGCTCGGCGTCGGGGCGGCGGTCGCCGTCCTCGCCGCGACCGGCGCGTCTGCGGCGGAGCTCAGCGTCGAACTGGATGTGCCGACCCAGACCTCGGCCGCCTATCACAAGCCCTATGTCGCCATGTGGATCGAGCGCGCCGACGGCGCCCCGGTCGGAACCCTGTCGGTCTGGTACGATGTTCGTGTCCGGCACGGCAACGGCACCGTCTGGCTGCGGAACCTGCGCAGCTGGTGGCGCAGCGGGGGGCAGTCCCTGACCCTGCCGGCGGACGGCGTCAGTGGCGCGACCCGCGCGCCGGGCCGACAGACCCTGCGTTTCAAGGGCGACCAGGGCGTTCTCGCAGGCCTGCCTGACGGCGACTATCAGTTGGTCGTCGAGGCGGCGCGAGAGCAGGGCGGTCGCGAAGTGGTGCGGGCGCCGTTCAAATGGCGGAGCAGGACGCGCGCGGCTCGAACCGAAACGCGGGCTGCCGGCTCGAGCGAACTCGGCGCGCTGACGGTCGCCGTTCTCCGATGACCTGAGCTGGCCGCTGCTCAAGGCCCTATTCTATTCAACACCTGCAAATGCGACGCAAACCTAGTCGGTACAACCGGCAACTGAAGGACCAACTTCCGATGACCTCTCCTCTCGCCAATTCTTTGAACCGCCGGCTGCTGGGCGCATCCGCCATGGCGCTGGTTCTGTCCGTCTCTGGCCAGGCCTTCGCTCAGACGACGCCGCAAACCGACGATGAAGACGACGCCACGACCCAGCTGTCGCTGGGCAAGATCGTCGTCTCCGCTGGTGTCGAGAAGATCGCCACCGACACGCCCCAGGCGGTCACCGTGCTGAACCAGGACGATATCGACGACACCCAGGCCTCGACCATCGGCGATATGCTGGACGATGTCCCGGGCGTCTATACCGCCGGCGGCGCCAGCAACCTGGGCCAGACCTTCAACATCCGCGGCATGACCAGCAATCGGGGCGAGGTCCTGATGCTGGTGGACGGGGTCGAGAACTATTTCGAGGGCTACCGCATGGGCGCCTTCTTCTCGGAGCCCGAACTTTACAAGCGGGTGGAAGTGCTGCGCGGTCCCAGTTCCTCGACCCTCTACGGCTCGGGCGCCCTGGCCGGGGTGATCAACTTTACCACCAAGGACGCGTCGGACTTCCTGAAGGGCGACGACACTTTCGCGCTTCGGACGCGGTTCGGATATGAATCGAACGGCGACGGAAAGCTGGGTTCCATCATCATGGCCACCCGCCCCACCGAGAACCTGGACCTGCTGATCGCCCTGAACGGCCGGACCAGCGACGACTATGAAGATGGCAACGGCGACGTCGTTACGCCTTCGGACGCCAGCGCCAACTCCGTCCTGGCCAAGGCGCGCTACTATATCGGCGGCGATCGCAAGCACAGCGTCTGGGCCTCGGCCCAGGTGTGGGAGACCGACAGCTATCAGCTGTATGATCAGATCACGGGCTTCACGGCCTTCGGCACCGTGCGCCGCCGCACCCGCGACGAGGCCTTTGCCGTCGGCTATGACAACGCGTTCGAGGGCAACGACCTGCTGGACGTCAAGGCGCAGGTCTCCTACTCGGAAACCCTGACCGACCAGGACGGCATCGCCCTGTCCAGCAGCCTCGGCTATGCGTCTGAATACAGCTATTCGACCGTTCAGGCCCGTCTGGAGAACACCTCCAAATTCACCCTGTCGCCGGATTGGACCGCCTTCGTCACCGCGGGTCTGCAGTACTACAGCCAGGAACGGCGCAACCCCCGCTACAAGGCTGACGGCAGCCCGCTGAGCAATGGGGCGACCACCCACCCGGAAGGCGACACGACGCGGTACGGCGGCTTCGTCCAGGCGGAGATTCTGTGGCGCGACAAGCTGGTGATCACGCCCGGCCTGCGGATCGACCATACGGAGCTGAGCCCCGGCGCCGGCGTCGTGGTCGGCGGCGGATCGACCGCCGTGCCGGAGGAGGCGACCAACACCGGCTATTCGCCCAAGCTGGCCGTGCTCTATAATCTGACCGACTATCTGAACGTGTTCGGCTCGGTGGCCCACACCGAGCGTATGCCGATCCTGGACGAGGTCTACAGCCGCTCGGGAGCCGCTCCGGTCAACCTGAACCTGGATCCGGAGAAGTCCGACAACTACGAGTTGGGCGCATCCTTGACCCTGCGCGGTCTGGTCACCTCGTCGGACCGCCTGAACGCCAAGCTGACGGCCTTCAACAACACCGTGGAGAACCTGATCACCTCGGCCTCCGCCACCTCGGGCTATTTCTTCAATGTGGGCGAGGCCAAGTACGAAGGCTTTGAGATCGAAGCGGAATATGCGACCCGCAGCCTGTTCGGCCGGGCGTCCTACGCCACGGTGGACGCCACCAACGAGACGACCGGCGTCCTGCTCAACACCCGTCCGGCGGACGAGCTGAACCTGAACCTGGGCTATGTTCTGAACAGCCTGGATCTGACCGTCGGCTGGCGCGGCGAATTCGTCAGCGGGATCAAGAACTACAACGCCACCACCGGCGCAGTGTCCTCGACGGTGGACAGCTACAATGTCCACGACCTCTATGCGACCTGGCGGCCCCGCAGCGGCAGCCTGGCGGGCATGGATGTCCGCGTCTCGGTCGACAACGTGCTGGACGAGTATGTGAAGAACAATCTGGCCTCGTTCGCGGGCCAGGGGCGCAGCTTCAAGCTGAGCCTCGGCAAGACCTTCTGACGCCATTGGTCCTGTCGCGCAAAGGGCGTCTGGGCGCCCTTACGGCCTCCGTTCTGTTGAACGGAGGCCTGCTGCTGGCCGCTGTCAGCCAGCCGATGGAGCGAAGCCTGGTCATCGAGCCCCAGGCCATGGTCGTTGAGCTGATCGGGCCGGAGCACGGGATCGCCGTGCCGGACAGCCTGAAGTCCGAGACGCCCAAGGATCAACCGAGCAAGACGGCGGCGTCGGCTCCCCCGACGCCGCCGACGCCCGTACCCACGCGCCTCAGTCCTTTTCCGGCGCCCGACCCCCTCGTGTTTAGGCCGCAGGAGGTCAAGACGGCGGCGCCGCCGACGCCAGCGCGTCCCATCGCCGCCGAGAGCGCGCCTCCTCCGCCGTCGGCGGGACGCTCAGCCGACGCTCCGCCCAGTGCGGTCGTCGCGCCGCCGTCCAAGCCCGCTCCGCCTGCCGGCGGAACCGTCAACGCCCCCGTGTCGCTGAGCGGCGCCCAGGGCGACGCCTATGGCGCCCGTGTCCGCGCCCATCTGGAGGCGCACAAGATCTACCCGCGCGGCGCGAGGCGGCTGCGCCAGACCGGCGTGGTCACGGTGCGGTTCGTGATTGATCGGGAGGGGCGGGTGATCTCGTCCCGTATCGTTTCGCCGTCGGGCGTACTTGCCCTGGACGAGGAGGCGATAGACATGCTGGCGCGAGCCAGTCCGGTGCCGCGTCCCCCGGCGGGCGTGCCTGGGGCGCGGATCGAGATGCGGACGCCGGTCGAGTTCTCGCTGGAGAACTGACCGGCGTCTGCAGACGACTATTCCTTGGACAAATCCTGGCGTTGGAACCAGGCGATCGCCGCCGCGACCGGCACGACGCACCACAGGACCAGGCTGGTGATCGCCTTGGTGACCACGCCTTCCGGCAAGGGCATGGGGCCGGGAGAAACCGCCGCCTTCAGCGTGTCATAGGCCAGTCCGGGCAACAGCAGCTGGGAGGCCCAGTCTGCGGGCGACCAGCCGATAATGGGCAACAACGGCCCTCCAAGGATCGTCTGGGCGAATCCCAGGGCCCAGGGCACGAACAGGGCTGCCAGCAGGGACCGGCTGACCACCGCCGCCAGAAGGGCGATGAGGCCGTACTGGACGATGCGGATATAGGACAGCAGCCAGGTGAGCAGGAACTCGACCAGGTTGAAGTCGCTCAGGTCGAAGCTCATCGGCCGGCCGGTCACCAGGGCCTGGGAGATGAAGTAGATGAAGGCCGCGACCAGGGTCGCCAGCATGGCGAGCATGGCCAGGGCCTTCATCACGCCGATCTTGCCCAGGATCAGCCAGGGACGCGCGTTGCGGGCGCTGATCAGTCGCCAAGTCTCCCAGCGATAGTCGCCGGCGTAGACCGCCGCCGCCGCCAGCAACATGAAGACCAGCAGCACGCCGTTGGCGCCGTTGCCGGCTGCAAAGCTGAAGGCCTCGACCAGATTGACCGGCTGGTTCCCCATCTCGGCCGGCAGATTGGCCTTGGCCGCCAGGGCGTCGCCCTTGGCCTTGGTCATGAGCAGATAGATCAAGCCGCCGACGATGATGAGAAGAGGCGTCAGCAAGACGCTGCAGAAGACCGCCGTCCGGTTCCGCGAGACGCGATAGGCCTCGGATTTCAGCGCATCAACCAGCATGGTCGGTCCCCTTCGCAGGCGTGCCCTGCACGCCGGTCCAGCCGGTCTCGCTCATGAAGACGTCTTCCAGGTCGGCGCCGATCCAGCGGGCTTCTTCGATATCCACGCCAGCCTCGACGAGGGCGCGGATCGTCGCCGCCGCCTCTGTGCGCGGCACGGCGGCCACCAGGGCGTCGCCGTCCAGCGTCGCCCGTTCGCCCAACACGCCCATGGCCTTGGCCAGGGGCGTGACCGACAGGCGCAGGCGTTCGCCTGAGGCGGTCAGGTCCGAGACCCGCCCTTCGGTGATCACCTTGCCCTTGTTGAAGATGGCGACGCGGTCGCAGACGCGCTCGACCTCTTGAAGTTGGTGGCTGGCCAGGATGACGGTGACGCCGTCGTCGTCGGCCAGGCTGCGGATCAGGGCGCGCATCTCCTGAATGCCGGGCGGATCCATGCCGCTGGTCGGTTCATCCAGAATGACCAGGTCCGGCTTGGTCATCAGGGCGGCGGCGACGCCCAGGCGTTGCAGCATCCCGACCGAGAAGCCGCGCACCCGGCGATCCGCCGCCTCGGTCAGGCCGACCCGCTTCAGCCAGGCCTCGATATCCGCAGTCGCCACGCCGCCGTGGGCGTGGCCCAGCCAGACCAGGACCTGACGCGCGGTCATGAAGGGCGGGAAGCGGGGCGTCTCGATCATCGAGCCCATCCGCCGCGTCGCCGCCGGATCGCCGATCCGGCCGCCCATGACTGTCGCCTCGCCCTCGGTCGGGCGGATCAGGCCCAGCAGGGTGCGGAACAGGGTCGACTTGCCGGCGCCGTTGGGGCCGAGGATGCCATAGACCCCGCCGCGCGGAATCGACAGGGTCAGGCCGTCCAGGGCCTTCACCGTGCCGTAGGTCTTGGTGAGGCCGCGGATTTCGATGACGGTTTCCATGGGCGCAAGCTTGGCGTGAGAACGGTGTTCCCACAAGGCGTCGCGGGGTTGTCGCGGATTAAGTTTACGCAATGATTCCATGTCGCTTCGGAGTTCGCTCATGTCCCGCTTCCTGGTTTCCAGCCTGATCCTCGCCGCCGCACTGGCGGTTGCGTCCTGTGCGGGCGTGCAGGTCCCCACCCCGCCCGCCACACAGTCCATGGTTGTCGCGCCGGTTTCGCCTGAGGACGGGCGGCCGGAGCAGGTGATTCTAATTTCGATCGACGGCTTCCGTCCCGACTATCTGGGTCAGGGCGCGACGCCGGTCATGGACGATCTGGTCGCGGACGGCGCGTTCGGTCCGATGCGCCCCTCTTTCCCGAGCGTGACCTTCCCCAATCACTACACCGTGGTGACGGGGCTGCACCCGGACCATCATGGAATCGTGGGCAATCGGTTCACCGACTCTCGACTGGGCGTCTTCACCATGGCCAGCAAGGAGAGCGGCTTCTGGGATCAGGCCGAACCCATCTGGGTTTCGGCCGAGAAGGCCGGTGTTCGCACCGGGACCCTGTTCTGGCCCGGCTCCGAGGTGGAAATTGCTGGTGTCCGCCCCAGCCGCTGGATGCCATTCGACCAGTCCATGTCAGGCGACGCTCGGGTGGATCGGGTCTTGGCCTGGCTGGACCTCCCGGCCGACCAGCGACCGAAGTTCGAGACCCTCTATTTCGACATCGTCGATACGGCCGGCCATCGGCACGGCCCTGCTGCGCCTGAAACGCGCGCCGCTGTCGCGGCAGTGGACGCGTCCCTGGGCCGACTGGTCGAGGGGCTGAAGGCGAGGGGCCTCTATGAGCGCACCCTGCTGGTTCTGGTTTCCGATCACGGCATGGCCGCTACCTCGCCTGACCGGGTGGTGTGGATCGACGACATCATCGACCCGAAGGCGCTGCAGATCGGCTATGGCGGCGCCGTCCTGACCGCAGATCCCGCGCCGGGTCGAGAGGCCGAGGTGCAGCAGAAGCTGATCGGCCGTCATCCGCACATGGAGTGCTGGAACAAGGCCGACGTCCCCGCTCGCCTGGTCTATGGCTCGAACCCCCGCGTCGCCCAGATCGTCTGCCTGGTCGAAACCGGTTGGTTGACGGCCACCCGCGACCGGCCCGTCACACGGCCCGGCGGCGCCCACGGCTATGATAACCAGGCGCCCGAGATGCAGGCCCTGTTCATCGCCCATGGACCCGGCGTCGTTCGCGGGCGCCGGCTGAGCGACCTCGACAGCGTGGATGTTCAGCCCTTCCTGGCCCGCATGTTGGGGATCGCTGCGCCGGAGGGCGACGGCCGGCCGGAGGACACGCTGCCGATCACCGCGCCTTAAACGGCTCGGCCTGTCAACGATGTCGTCTAGTTTTGGACGGGGTCATCTTGCGGATTTTGGGGGTTGCCGCATTCTGCGGTTCAGGTCCTTCAGCTTTGCGAGCTGCTGCACGGTTTCGGGCACCTGATCTAGGGCGAGGACAAACCGCCAGACGTAGGAGAAGATGGCGTAGACATCGCCTGCCTGGACCGTGTGGCTTGCCGCTAACCGCCACAAAGCCGCGCCGATCAATACGATGACGCTGAGTTCCATCAGACCGAAAGCGCGTGCCTGAGAATCTGACAACCGGATACGCCACCACGCCAAGGCGTTAAAATGACGAACGACCGTGCTCGTGCGGCCCCGGCCCAGCAAGGCTACCTCGCGTTCCAACCGATCATTTAACCCTCTGTTCAGGACGGTCGCGCGTCGGCCCAGCGCAATGTTGATGAAGGTCAGGGGTACGATGAGCGCAAGACAGATCAGGCCGACAACATGGTCCAGCGAGATCAGCACGACCATCGCGGTGATCAGTCCGACCGCAGCGGTGAGGGCTCCGGGAACGTCCTTTTCTAGGAAATCGACATATTCGCGCGAGAGCATGGCGCGGGCTGTGATGAGGGCGGGAGGTAAGCCTTCGGCATGGGCGCGGATCACGAACTGACCGGCTAGATTGGCGTAGACACGCGTAAAGACGCGGGTGTCGTACATCTTCGCCGCGACTTCCGTGGCCATCATCATCAGATGCCACGCGGCCAAAGCCATGATGGGGCGGTAGTCTTGCGCCAGCACTCCATTGATCGCGAAAGCCGTCACCAGGGGATAAAGCTGGCCTGAAAGATGGGCCAGAACCGTCAATCCGTAGGCGGACCCGAGGGATCTCGCATGGCTGCGGGCGACGCCAAGTATCATCGGTCAGGCGTAGTTGAAGCTGATCGAGATGCGGTCCGACTTGGCCTGGTTGGTCGGCACCTCGTGCCGCAGCCAGCTTTCCCACATCAGAATCGTGCCGGCCTGGGGCTTCAGATAGACGAAGGGGCGTTCGGCCTCGCCGGCGTCGTCGGTGACGCCGGGCCGGGCCATCATGAAGGGCAGGCGAGGGTCTTCCAGCTTCAGCGCCGAGGCGCCGTCCGGAACGTCGATATAGACGGTGCCCGACAGATAGGCGTGGGGGTGGATGTGGCCGGTGTGGCCGCCGCCCGGCTTGAGGATATTGACCCAGAGATTATCGAGACGCGGCTTGCGCGCCAGGTCGAAGTTGAGGGCCTGGGCATAGGCCAGGGCGTGACGGTCCAGGTGACGCTTCAGATCGGCGAACTCGGGGAAGCGCTGGGGCAAGTCGTTCAGCGAGGCGTAGGAGGTGTAGCCGCGATAGGCGTTGTCGCGACACCAGCGGCGTCCGGCCGCGTCCTCTTCCGCCATCATGCGGACCACGTTGATCAACTGTTCATTCAACTCGGCCCAGCCTCGGCTGTCGGCGAGGGAGGCCTCATAGACCTGGGTGACGAAGAGGGGGCGCAGGGACATGGGGAGGGGCTTAAAGCCTGTGAGCCCGGCTGAAAACTCTCCCTCCCCATTTTGGGGAGGGGCGATCGCGCATCGATCGGGGTGGGGCCCGAAGGGGCGTGAGCGAAATGGCCATGACCGCCCCACCCGGGCTCCGCTGCGCTTCGCCGTCCCTCCCCATGAAGGGGAGGGAGAACGGCTGGGCAGGCGTGCACGATCCGGCTAAGACTCCCGCATGTTCAAGTCCGTCCTTGTCGCCAATCGCGGCGAAATCGCCTGTCGTGTCTTCCGTACCGCCAAGCGGATGGGAATACGCACCATCGCCGTCTATTCCGAGGCCGACGCCAGGGCTCTGCACGTGCGCGAGGCGGACGAGGCGGTGCTGATCGGCTCGGCGGCGGCGCGCGACTCCTATCTGGACGGGGCCAAGGTGCTGGCGGCGGCCAAGGCGACGGGGGCCGAGGCGATCCATCCCGGCTATGGCTTCCTGAGCGAGAACGCCGAGTTCGCCGAGGCGGTGGCGGCGGCGGGCCTCATCTGGATCGGGCCGGACCCGGCTTCGATCCGCGCCATGGGGCTGAAGGACGCGGCCAAGGCGCTGATGATCGAGGCCGGGGTGCCGGTGACGCCGGGCTATCTGGGCGCGGACCAGTCGGAGGCGACCCTTACGGCCGAGGCGGCGCGGATCGGCTATCCGGTGCTGATCAAGGCGGTCGCGGGCGGCGGCGGCAAGGGGATGAAACGGGTCGATGATCCGGCCGATTTCGCCGCAGGCCTGGCCAGCGCCAAGCGGGAAGGGGCGGCGGCCTTCGGCGACGACCGGGTGCTGATCGAACGCTACATCACCCGCCCGCGCCATATCGAGGTGCAGGTGTTCGGGGACCGGCACGGGGATGTCGTGCACCTGTTCGAGCGGGACTGTTCCCTGCAACGCCGCCACCAGAAGGTGATCGAGGAGGCGCCGGCGCCGGGCATGAGCGAGGCCGTGCGCGCCGCCGTGACGGGGGCGGCGATCAAGGCCGCAAAGGCGGTCAACTACGTCGGGGCCGGGACCATCGAGTTCATCGCCGACGCCTCGGACGGGCTGAAGGCGGACGGGATCTGGTTCATGGAGATGAACACCCGTCTGCAGGTCGAGCACCCGGTGACCGAAAGCGTGACCGGCGTCGATCTGGTCGAATGGCAGTTCCGCGTCGCGGCGGGCGAGCCGCTGCCGCTGAAGCAGGATCAGATCCGCCTGAACGGCTGGGCCATGGAGGCGCGCCTCTATGCCGAGGATCCGGCGAACGGTTTCCTGCCGTCGATCGGGCGGCTGGAGCATTTCGTCATGCCGGACGGAATTCGCGTCGATACGGGCGTGGAGCAGGGCGGCGAGGTCAGCCAGTTCTACGACCCGATGATCGCCAAGCTGATCGTCCATGAGGACACCCGCGAGGCGGCCGCTGCGCGGCTGGCCGAGGCGGCGGGCGAGGTTGAGGTCTGGCCCGTCAAGACCAATGCGGGCTTCCTGAAACGTTGCCTGGACCATCCGCGCTTCGTGGCGGGGGATGTGGACACGGGCTTTATCGCGGCGGAGGAGGGGACGCTCGTGGCCGGGAGAGGCCTTCGTGAGGTCGGCTTAGCAGGAGCGGCTCTGCTTTTGCAGAATATGAAGTGGGCTGAACTCTACTATGAAGATAAGCCATCTCCCTGGAGCAGCAGGTCGGACGGGCTTCTAGGGCTCAGAATGAACGCTCCCGCCGGTCGACAGTACATCAGCGTCGCCGGAGTACCTGACGCGGTCCAACTTCTAGGAAGCGGTAAGTTTGAGTTCACCGACGGTGATGCAAATCGTCCGATTGCGATCCATCCTAGCAGCCGTCGTACAGGCGCGGTCAATCGGGTCACGGTTGGAGACGAAAGCCTCGGCTTTTTCGATGTGGAGGAGACCGTCATTTTCGCGGAAGGCGACGCTTACCCTGTGGCGTGGGTTCGCGCCAACCGCGGCGGGGATACCGGAGCTTTCTCTGACGGCTCCCTCCGCGCGCCCATGCCGGGCAAGGTCGTCGCCGCTCCGGTCGAGGCCGGCGACGCTGTGACCAAGGGCCAGCCTGTCGTGGTGCTTGAGGCGATGAAGATGGAGCACGCCCTCACTGCGCCCTTCGACGGGGTGGTCGAAAGCGTCGCAAGCGTCGGAGATCAGGTGGTGGAGGCGGCCGTTCTGGCGGTGGTGAAGGCGGCGGACTAAAGCCCGAGACCGCCCAGGGGGCGCGTCTGGATCGAGTCGTCCATCTTGGCCATCAGGCCGTAGATGGGCCGCCAGGCGCCGCTTTCGCGCAGACCTTCGCTCCACGACTGATGGGTCGGTTGATCGACCCAGACTTCCGTGACCCAGAGGATGTCATCGTGGGTCAGATCGTGCGCGACGATATAGGAATGACAGCCATGTTTTCTGACGGCGGGGTCCATCAGCAGAAGCGCAAGCTCGTCGCGACGGCCGGGGTAGGCCGTCAGGCGCGTGATTAATCCGTACATACTGGTCCCGTGGCGCCTGATGGAGCGACGCGCACGATCTTGGATAATGCTCACAGATTAAAGAATGTGGCCAAGGCGTCTAAGGGAGACTACGTGGGCGCCATGCCGCTAAATATGATCAAACTCTGCGTCGGGGTGTCGGACGTCGAATGGCTGGAGAACCGCGCCGCCAGGGGCGGGCCGCTGGTGGTCCATACGCGGATGACGCCGAAGCGGGCGGCCGAGATCGAGGACGGGGGGTCGCTGTACTGGGTAATCAAGGGCGTGATCGCCTGCCGCCAGCCGATCACCGACATCACGAGCCTGGGCGAAGGCAAGGAGAGCCGGTGCGAGATCACCCTGGCGCCCCAGGTGATCCGCACCGCCCCCATGGCGCGGCGACCCTTCCAGGGCTGGCGCTATTTTGAGCCCAAGGACGCGCCGGCGGACCTAGCCGAACTGGATGCGGGCGAGGCGCCGGAGGACCTTGTGCGGCAACTTCGCGAACTGGGCGCCTGGTAGCCAAAACCTCCAAAGTTTTTGGGAGTTGACCCGGCTCCGCGCGCATGGCCTGTGCCGCGTCCGATGATCGCGCTCAGCCCCCAGACCCGCACCGCCTTCCACGACCTGCTGCACCTGGCCTGGCCGGTGATCCTGGCGCGGATCGGCATCATGACCATGGGTCTGACCGACGCCATCGTGGTGGGCAATTTCTCCAGCCGCGAGTTGGCCTTCCACTCCCTGGCCTGGGCGCCGACCTCCATCGTCGTGACCACGGCGGTCGGCCTGATGCTGGGCGTCCAGGTGATGACCGCCCGGATGCTGGGCGAGGGGCGGCGGCACGCGGTCGGCTCGGTGCTGCGCCGGGGCATGACCTATTCGCTGCAGATCGGCGTGGTGTCGATGATCGCCCTGATCGTGGTCGGACCCTGGGGGCTCGGCCGCATCGGCCTGGAAGACGGTCTGGCCGAAGGCGCGGGGCCGGCCCTGATCGTCTTCGCCCTGTCCATGCCCTTCTATCTGATCTCGGTGACGGGCCAGTTCTTCCTTGAGGCCTTGGGGCGGCCCAAGCCGGGCATGGTCGCCATGTGGGTGGCGAACGGGGTCAACCTGGTGCTGAACATCATGCTGGTGCCCGACCTGTTGGGCATCGGCTTCGACGGCGCCTTCGCCTCGGCCTGGGCGACGTTCGGAGCGCGGGCGGCGCTGGCCCTGTTTCTGGTGATCTATATCCTGCGCCTGCCCGAGGCGCGGGCGCTGGGTATCTTCGACAAGCCTGAGCGTGACCCAAAGGCGGCGCGTGAACAGGTCAAGGTCGGCCTGGGCGCCGGCGCATCCTATTTCATCGAGGTCGGGGCCTTTTCGGGCTTCACCTTCTTCGCCGGCCAGATCGGCACGGCGGAGACGGCGGCCTGGGCGGTGGTGCTGAACGTCTCGGCCATCGTCTTCATGCTGCCCATGGGTCTGTCGTCGGCGACGGCGGTTCTGGTGGGGCGCAGCTATGGGGCGGGCGACGGGCAGGGGGTGTTAAGGGCCGGTCTGGTCGGGTTGGGCGTCGTGACGGGCCTGACTTTCATCGTCGCCCTGCTGGTGTGGCCCAGCGCGCATCTGATCGTGGGCGCCTACAACCGCGACCCGGTCCTGCTGGCCATCGCCGCCCCGGCCCTGGTGCTGGCGACCCTGTTCTTCGTCGCGGACGGAATCCAGGTCGTGGCGGCCCAGGCGAACCGGGCGGCGGGCGACGTCTGGTGGCCCACGATTATGCATTTCGTAGCCTATGGCGCGGTGATGATGCCTCTGGGCTGGGTGCTGGCGCACCGGATGGGCGTCGACGGTCTGGTCTGGGCGATCGTGATCGCCAGTCTGGCGTCTTCGGTTCTGCTGACGGGGCGTTTCATCCGTATTGCGCGCCGTCTGCCGCAAGGCGTTTGAGGAAACGGCCTAGCCGCTCTATATCCCTGCGCTTCCCCGAACTCCTGGACGATCATGGCCCGCATCCTCATCACCTCGGCGCTGCCCTACATCAACGGCATCAAGCACCTGGGGAATCTGGCGGGCTCGATGTTGCCGGCCGACGTCTGGGCGCGGTTCAAGCGGGCCCAGGGTCATGAGGTCCTCTATATCTGCGCCACCGACGAGCACGGCACCCCGGCCGAGCTGGCCGCCGCCGCCGCCGGTCAGGACGTGCGCACCTATTGCGACGAGCAGCACGAGATCCAGAAGGCGGCCGGTCAGGCCTTCGGCCTGAGCTACGACTGGTTCGGCCGGTCGTCCAACCCACAGAACCATCGTCTGACCCAGTATTTCGCCGAGGCGCTGGAGAAGAACGGCCTGATCGAGGAGCGGGTGGATCGGATGATCTATTCGATCGACGACGCCCGTTTCCTGCCCGACCGCTATGTCGAGGGCACCTGCCCGCACTGCGGCCATGTCGGCGCGCGTGGTGACCAGTGCGACAACTGCGGACGCTTGCTCGATCCGACCGACCTGATCGATCCCTATTCGTCGGTGTCGGGCTCCAAGAACCTTGAGGTTCGCGACACGCGTCACCTCTATCTGCTGCAGACGAAGATCGAACCCGAGATCCGTGCCTGGGTGGACGGCAAGACCGGCTGGCAGGTGCTGGCGAAGTCCATCGCCTACAAGCATCTGGACGAAGGGCTGATCGACCGGGGCATCACCCGCGACCTGGCCTGGGGCGTGCCGGTGTTGAAGGACGGCTTCCCCCGTCCGGGCATGGAGGACAAGGTCTTCTACGTCTGGTTCGACGCCCCCATCGAATATATCGCCGCGACCGAGGAGTGGGCCGAGGCCACAGGCCGGACCTGGCGCGACTGGTGGCGTCTGGACGAGGGGGCGGACGAAGTTCGCTATGTCCAGTTTATGGGCAAGGACAACGTCGCCTTCCACACCGTCAGCTTCCCCGCGACCATCATCGGTTCGGGCGAGCCGTGGAAGACCGTGGACCAGCTGAAAGCCTTCAACTGGCTGAACTGGTACGGCGGCAAATTCTCGACCAGCCAGAAGCGCGGCGTCTTCATGGATCAAGCGCTGGAGCTGCTGCCGGCAGACTACTGGCGCTGGCGCCTGACGGCCTATGGGCCGGAACATGCGGATTCGGCCTTCACCTGGGAGGATTTCCAGGCCTCGACGAACAAGGACCTGGCCGATGTGCTGGGCAATTTCGTCAACCGGATCGTCAAGTTCGCCGAGTCCAAGTTCGACGGCGTCGTGCCAGAGGGCGGGGAGGCCGGGCCGGTCGAGATCCAGCTGGAGGCCGACATCAAGGCGGGGATCGCCGAGGCGACCGAACAGTTCGAGGCCATGGAGTTCCGCAAGGCCGCCCAGGCCCTGCGCGCCGTCTGGGTGCTGGGCAACGAATATTTGCAGGTCGCGGCGCCCTGGACCGCGTTGAAGACCGACCGCGACCGGGCGGCTGTCGGCGTGCGCACGGGGCTGAATCTGGTCGCGTTGTTCGCGCGGCTGGCGGCGCCGATCCTGCCGTTCTCGGCGGAGAAGATCGCGGCCTCTGTGGGCGTCAGCGACCTGAGCTGGCCCGGCGCGGACGAGGATGTGCTGAACGTCCTGACCGTGGGGCAGGCGGTCGCGGCTCAGGGCGTGCTGTTCGCCAAGATCGAGGACGCCCAGGTGGCGGAATGGTCCGAACGCTTTGGCGGAGCGGAGTAGGGCGGCCGCCTCACTCTGCCGACGGGTTCCCGCAGAAATGGGCGTGCAGCACGTCCATGACCTGGAACGCCGCCGCATGGACGATGAAATAGGTCAGGGTACGGTGGTCACGGCGAACGTCGATCACCCCCTCGTCCTTCAGCTTGGCCAGATGCTGCGACATGGAGGTCGGGGCCATGCCGGTTTCCGCAATCAGGGTGGAGACATTGCGCTCGCCCTGAGCAAGGGCGCACAGAATCAGCAACCGGTGCGGACTGGCCAGCCCTTTTAGAAAAGCCGCCGCTTGATCTGCTCGGGCCGGAAGGCCGTCGAAGACATCGGTCATCGGGAGGTCTTTACATTTCATATTTCGATCATATCATAAATACCGAAACTGAAAAGGAGGCCGTCATGGCCAAGGACTATGCGGCGCTGACGCGCGACATCTCGGCCTATATCGGTGAACTGCGCCGGGCGCAGCCGGGGCCGATGCAGGCGTTTTCGGAGTTGGCCAAGACGGCGACCGCCGACGGCGCCCTGGACAAGAAGACCAAGGAGCTGATCGCCCTGGCCATCGGCGTCAGCCAGAGGTGCGACGGCTGTATCGGCTTTCACGCCAAGGCGTTGAAGGATCTGGGCGCGACGCGGGAAGAGATCGCCGAGGTCATGGCCATGACCGTCTATATGGGCGGCGGGCCCGCCCTGATGTACGCCGCCGATGCGTTGCGCGCATACGACCAGTTCGCAGAGGCTGACTAGCCTTCGATGATCGGCAGGCCCGCCGCGTGCCAGGCCTGAATGCCGCCGTTCAAGTTGAACAGCGGCTGGCCTTCCGGCCCGGTCGGGCCGACGAAGGCGCAGACCTGGTGGCTGCGGCCGCCTTTCAGGCACTGGACGATGATCTTCCTGTCTGCCGGCAAGTCCAGCGCCTCCCAGGCGGCAGGCATCTGGCTGAGCGGGGCCAGGATGGCGCCGTTGATTCGGGCGGCGGCGAACTCATCCGGCTCGCGCACATCGATCAGGATCGCTTCGCCCGATTGCAGCCAGGCGGCGGCTTCCTCGACCGTGACGGTGGCGACCGTCATGCTGTAGGCGCAGCCGGTTCGGCGGGCGCCGGGGTCGGGCTGTCCTCGGTGCGCTTCTGGCCCAGGTGTTTGGCCGCTTCCTCGGGGCTGATCTCGATGAAGGCCGGGGCCGAGGCGTTGAACGCGTCCATATTGCCGGTGCGGACCACGACCTGGCGGGCGCCGTCCCAGATCATGTGCAGGGCGACATACAGGACGACGACCAGGCCGACATAGCCGATCCAGCGATAACGGTGCAGCAGCTTGGCGATGTAGGTGGCGGCCAGGCCCATCAGGGCGATCGACATAATCAGGCCGAAGACCATGATCCAGGGATGGTCGTGGGCGGCGCCGGCGACCGCCAGGACGTTGTCCAGCGACATGGTGATGTCGGCGATCATGATCTGGAGCAGGGCGGCGCCGAAGGACTTGCGTTTGATGCCCAGTTCCTCGGGCGAGGGGCCGGACCCGTGCTCGATGCTCAGGGCGAGCTCGAGTTCCTTTTCGGCTTCGGCCTGATCGTGGGTGCGCTGTTCCTGCAGTTCGCGCCACATCTTCCAGCAGACCCACAGCAGCAGCAGACCGCCGGCCAGCAGCAGACCGACCAGGGCCAGAAGCTGGACCGTGATCAGGGCGAAGCCGATCCGCATGACGACGGCGGCGGCCAGACCGATCAGAATGGCCTTCTTGCGCTGTTCCTGGGGCAGGGCGGCCGCGGCCAGACCCACGGCGACGGCGTTGTCGCCGGCGAGGACCAGGTCCATCAGCAGGACTTGGCCAAGCGCGGTGGCCTGGCTGGCGAGTTCGGGAGAAGAGAGGAATTCCATGTCCGCTCCTTAACGCCGGTGCGATCGTCTGTCAGCCGCGTTGCGCGCGCGCCGCTTCATAAAGTGCGACGGCGGCGGCGTTGGAGACGTTCAGGCTTTCGAATCCGCCCGGCATGGGGATCTTGGCCAGGACATCGCAGTGTTCGGCGACCAGTCGCCGGATGCCGTCGCCCTCTGATCCCATGACCAGTACGGTCGGTTGTCGGTCCAACGCCTCTTCCAGCGTCTGCTCGCCGGCGCCGTCCAGGCCGACGGCGCGCCAGCCCAGGTCGGCGAGGCGCTCCAGTGCGCGCGACAGATTCGTCACGCGCGCATGGGGCAGGCGTTCGGTGGCGCCGACCGCCGCCTTGGCCAGGGCGCCGGCAAGAGCTGGCGCGTGACGGTCTTGCACGATGATTCCCCGCGCGCCGAAGGCCAGGGCCGAGCGGAAGATGGCGCCGACATTCTGGGGATCCGTCAGTTGATCCAGCATGACGATGACGCCCTGGGCCGGCTCGGCGAGTTCCTCCAGCGACACGCCCTCCAGCGGCTGGACCTTGAAGGCCAGGCCCTGATGCACGGCGCCGGCGGGCAGCATTCGGTTCAGGGCGACGGCGTCCACGACCTCGATCTTGTGGCCATGGGCCAACTTGCCCTCTTCGATCTCTGCGGCGCGATCCGGCGTGGCCAGAAGACGGCCCATGCCTCGACGCGCGGGATTCGCCAGCGCAGCCAAAACCGGGTGACGCCCCCAGAGAAAATTATCGGCGTCCGCCTTGCCCCGATCAGGCGAACGGGGCGGGCGGGGCGCGTCCTCGCGTCCGGAAAACCCTTGCGCCACGGGCTTTTGACCCTTTTCGCGGGGCCCGGAAGCCCGGCTTCCAAAGATTGGTTTTTTACCGCTTTTACGGTCGTTGCGTTCTGTTTTCGACGACACTATAAGACGCCCTCCGATTTGGAGCCCCAAGGGCTTTCGGGTCTGGGCGCCCCCTCTATCCTAGAGGAGGCGACAAGCCGAAGGCTTTTGTTTCGTCCCGCTTGATTAAGGGCGGAACGAGGGGTCCATCGGTTCGACAAGGCGCGCTGGGGGAATGTCCCGAGTGGCAAAGGGGGGGGACTGTAAATCCCCTGCGTAAGCTTCGAAGGTTCGAGTCCTTCTTCCCCCACCACGCGCCTTATCGGATACGATGGATCAGGACGACGGAGAGGAACCGGCTGCGGCGTTCCCAAAGAACTTCCGCAGTCTCCGCGCGGGTATAGCACAATGGTAGTGCAGCAGCCTTCCAAGCTGAGGATGTCGGTTCGATCCCGTCTACCCGCTCCAGGTTTTTTGATCAGCATCGCGCCCCTCAACCCGGGCCATCAGGAGTTTGGCCATGGCCAAGGAAAAGTTCGAACGCACGAAGCCGCACTGCAACATCGGCACGATCGGTCACGTTGACCACGGCAAGACGACGCTGACGGCGGCGATCACGATGACGCTGGCGAAGGCCGGCGGCGCGAAGGCGATGGCCTATGCGGACATCGACGCTGCGCCGGAAGAAAAGGCGCGCGGCATCACGATCAACACCGCGCACGTTGAATATGAGACGGCCAACCGTCACTACGCCCACGTCGACTGCCCCGGCCACGCCGACTATGTGAAGAACATGATCACCGGCGCGGCGCAGATGGACGGCGCGATCCTGGTGGTTTCGGCCGCTGACGGCCCGATGCCGCAGACCCGCGAGCACATCCTGCTGGCCCGTCAGGTCGGCGTGCCGGCCCTGGTGGTCTTCATGAACAAGGTCGACCTGGTCGACGACGAAGAACTGCTCGAGCTGGTCGAGATGGAAGTGCGCGAGCTGCTGTCGTCGTACCAGTTCCCGGGCGACGATATTCCGATCACCAAGGGCTCGGCCAAGGCCGCGACCGACGGCGTGAACCCGGAAATCGGCGAACAGCGCGTTCTGGCCCTGATGGAAACCGTCGACGCCTACATCCCGCAGCCGGAACGTCCGGTCGACCTGCCCTTCCTGATGCCGGTCGAAGACGTCTTCTCGATCTCGGGCCGCGGCACCGTGGTCACGGGCCGCGTCGAAAAGGGTATCGTCAAGGTCGGTGAAGAAGTCGAAATCGTCGGCATCCGCCCGGTCCAGAAGACGACCTGCACCGGCGTCGAAATGTTCCGCAAGCTGCTGGACCAGGGTCAAGCGGGCGACAACGTCGGCGTTCTGCTGCGCGGCACCAAGCGCGAAGACGTCGAGCGCGGTCAGGTTCTGTGCAAGCCGGGTTCGATCACCCCGCACACCAAGTTCTTGGCTGAAGCCTACATCCTGACCAAGGAAGAGGGCGGCCGTCACACCCCGTTCTTCACCAACTATCGCCCGCAGTTCTACTTCCGCACGACCGACGTGACCGGCATCGTGCAACTGAAGGAAGGCGTCGAAATGATCATGCCCGGCGACAACGCCGAGCTGAACGTCGAACTGATCACCCCGATCGCCATGGATCAGGGCCTGCGCTTCGCCATCCGTGAAGGCGGTCGCACCGTCGGCGCCGGCGTCGTCGCCAAGATCATCGAGTAATCATTCTTTTGGCCTAACGCGCTCTCGCGCTACTTGAGGCCAGACGGATGTAGTCTGCGTAACAGAACGGCCCCCGGAGACATCCGGGGGCCGTTTTGCTGTCTTGGGGGGATCAGGCGGTCAGATCAGCGCTTGGCCGCCTCGATCATGCTGTTGATCTCAGCGGGGTCGATGCTGGCGGCGGCCTTGCCGTTGACGAGGAAGGTGGGGGTGCCTTGCAGTTTCAGGGTCGCCGCCGTGGTGTGGATGTCGGCGATGTGGCGGGTGGTCTCGGGGGCGGCCAAGGTCGCCTTGGCGCGGGGAAGGTCCACGCCGTGCTCGGCCAGGATGCGGTCGATGGCCTGGGGCGTCAGGGCCCGTTCGCGCATCAGGGCGTCATGGACCTCGAGATACTTGCCCTGTTGATGCGCGGCGAGGGCGGCGCGGGCGGCGTACTGGGACGTGATCTCCTCGCCGCGATCCAGGATGGGCCAGTCCTTGAAGACGAAGCGCACATCGGGATGGGCCTCCATCAGGGCGCGGAACTGGGGCGCCACGGCCTTGCAGCCGGGGCAGCGGAAGTCAAAGAACTCGATCACTGTCACCTTGGCGTCGGCGGGGCCGAAGGCGGGATCGCGATTGTCGGGGGCCAGCAGGGCGGCGTTGGCCGTGGCGGCGGCGTTGGTTTCCTCGACGCGGGCCTGTTCCGCCTTGGTCTGCAGCGCCAGGCTTGCCTCCTGCAGCACCTCGGGGTGTTCCAGCAAATAGGCGCGGACATCGCCGCCTGACCCGCCGCCGAAATAGGGGGCCGCGGCCAGACCCAGGGCCACGACCGAGACGCCCAGGGCCACATAGCCAGCGACGGCGCCGGTGAGGCGGCTGCTTTGGGCGGGCGGCGGGGTCTGGGGCTCAGGCGCGGGGGCGTCGTCGGTCATGAAGGCTCGCGGTCAGGAAGGGTAGGGCGTCAGTTCAGCGTGGTCGGCTTGCGCGCGGCGTCGCGGCGGTCGAGGTCCAGCAGATCGTCAGGCGTAGCCCCGGAGGCCAGAACAATGTCCACAGCCCTGCGCCATTCCATGGAGTTGGGATCCAGCATGCTGCGGGCGCGCAGGGCGAACTGGGTGGCCTCACGCTCCTGGCCGGCGGCGAAATAATACTCGGCCGTCGCGAGACGGGCCTCGCCCTCCTTGCCCTGGGCGGCGTAGGCCTGACCCAGCAAACGCCAGGCCATGGTGTTCTCGCGCTCAGCCACGGTGGCGTGCTTCAGCTGGTCGATGGCGTCGTCCAGGTTCTTGGGATCGTCGGTGCCGATCAGGGCGTGGGCCAGGTTGACGCGCAGCAGGGGGGCGTCGGGCTTGAGCCGCACAGCTTCGCGGTGGGCGGCCACGGCCTCGACCGGGCGGCCTTCTTCGAAGAAGATCTGGCCCTTCAGCTCAGCGAAATACGGGTTCTGCGGGGCTTCGGCGATCAGGGCGTCGACCGCAGTCAGGGCCTTGTCCGTCTGGCCGTCGCGGTACCAGGCGATGGCCCGGGCGTAGCGGCCGGGCAGGCTGGCGTCGGTCGAAGGATAGGCGCGCAGGGTGGTGTTGGGCGGATCCATGAAGGCATGGATCTTGGCCAGGATCAGGGCGTGCTGGGCCATCCGCTCGGGACTGTCGCGGTGACCATAGTGGGGCTGGTCCTGGACGTAGCGGCGCATCGATTCGATCCGCTGCGACGACAGGGGGTGGCTGCGGAAATAGGGATAGCGACGCGCGTCGGAGAAGACTTCCTGGGCGCGGAAATTCTCGAAGAAGGACACCAGGCCCGCGCCGGATTCGCCGGCGCCTTCCAGCGCCCGTGCGCCGGTCAGGTCGGCCTCGCCTTCCTGGCTCTGCATATATTGAAGGGCGCCGATCGTGCCGAAATACTGGCTGGAGCCCAGCAGGGCGACGCCGGCGTCCGGGGCGCCGGCGGCGATGGCCAGAGCCCCCAGGGCCATGGTCATGAACATCGGCTGTTTGGCGGCGTTTTGGGCCCCGTCGCGCAGGGTGTGGCGGTTCTTGATATGGCCCGCCTCGTGCGCCATTACGCCCAACAGTTCGTTGGCGTTCTTGGTCCGCAGGATCAGGCCGGTGTTGACGCCCATGATCCGCCCGCGCGTGGCGAAGGCGTTCAAATCGTTGTCATTGACCAGCAGGACTTCGACATCCGCCGGGTTCAGCCCCATGGAGACGAAGACCGGGTCGGCCCAGTCGCGGATGATCCCTTCGATCTCGGTGTCGCGGATCAGGCTCTGTGCCGAGGCCTGGCCGGCGGCGACGAGGGCTGCAAAGCCCACCGCCGCCGCCGTCAGAACGCGGGATGCGGATCGGGGAAGCCACGTCATGGCGTACTCCAAAAACGACCGACCCCCCCGCCGGTATCCTGACAGTCTAATCGTGACCGATCAGCGGCGCCACCACCCGCGCTTGGGCTTTGCGGGCGGGGCGACGATCTGGTTGGGATCTTCAGCGATGATCGCCTGGACATCAATTTCGGGCGTCGGGGCGACGATGGGCTCGGCAAGAGCGGCGGGCTCGGCCAAAACGGCGGGCTGAGGTTCGGGCGTGACCGGCGGCTTGGGCTGTTCGACCGGCGCGAGCTCGACCGGCTCGGCGGCCAGGGCTTCCTCGGGCGTAACGTCCAGTTCGACCGGGCCGCCTTCGACGGAGGCCTCGTTCGGCTCGATCGCCGTGTCCGGGTGCGGTTCGACGTGGGCCTCGACCTCGACGGTCGGCGCGGGCTGAGCCACGGCGTCGGCCGACTTGCGGCGGACGCGACGACGTTGGGGCTCCGGCGCAACGGCGGGGACGTCAACCTCGACCGTGTCGGCGGCGGGTTCATCGATCACCGCCATAGGCGTGTGGGGCGAGCCGTCGGGCGGCATGCCTTCGTTGGTGGCGCGGTTCTCGACCTTGATTTCTTGGCCGACGGTGTCACCGCCCCGACCCCGGCCGCGACGACGACGGCGACGCGAACGACCGCCTTCCTCGCCGGAGCCTTCGCCTGCGACAGCGTCCAGGCCCTCAATCTCGGCTTGAGCCCCTGCAGGACGTTCAGCGCGTTCGGGACGTTCGTTGCGCGGCTCGGGCCGGCCCGGGTTCAGCGGGTCGAACCAGACGTAAGGATCGTCCAGCGACGGGGTGCGGCCGCGGACCCAGGTGTAGACGTCGCGTTCGCCATCCTCGCGGACGCGGCGGCCGCCCCGGCGGCCTCGGCGACGGCGGCGGCCGTTCTCGTCTTCTTCGTCGTCCGAGGCGTCGTCGATATTCAGCGTATCGGCGGCGTCCGAGGCGTCGGAGACCTCGGCGGTTTCCTCGTCGCGACGACCGCCGCGACGGCGGCGATTGCGACCACGACCCCGGTCACGCCCGCCCGACTCGCTGCGTTCAGCCCGTTCGCGCGGCTCGTCGTCGTCGCTGTCCTCGCGGTCCAGCGCCTCGATGTCGTCGTCATCGTCGTCGCTGACGATTTCCTCGTCGTCGTCTTCATCCTCGTCTTCGTACAGGGACGGATCGAAGTCGTCGTCGAGGTTGGGCATCTCGATCTCGGGCGCGACGAAGTCCTCGTTCGTCTCGGTGCGATCGATGTTGTGCTCGCCCTGGCCCAGGCTGTCGTCGATCTGGACGACGACGTTCAGGCCGCGACGCTCCAGCAGCGACTGCAGATAGGCGCGCTTGTGGTTCAGGATATACAGGCCGACGGCGGTGCAGACCTTCAGCACCACGACGCCCGCGCCATTCTTGCCGGCTTCGATGTCGACCGCGCGCAGCGTCATCAGGGCGGCGGATTCGGCGGAGCGGATGCGGCCGGTGCCTTGGCAGTGCGGGCAGGCCTCGGTCGCGCCCTCGATCACGCCCAGGCGACGGCGCTGACGGCTGATCTCCATCAGGCCGAAGGGCGAGATACGGCCCATCTGGATGCGGGCGCGGTCGGCCGACAGGGCCTCTTTCAGCACGCGTTCGACCGCGCGGTTGTTCTTGCCCTCATCCATGTCGATGAAGTCGATGACGACCAGGCCGGCGAGGTCACGCAGACGCAGCTGGCGGGCGGCTTCTTCCGCCGCTTCCATATTGGTCTTGAACGCCGTCTGTTCGACATTGCGTTCCTTGGTGGCCCGCCCCGAGTTGACGTCGATGGCCACCAGGGCTTCGGTCTGGTTGATGACCAGATAGCCGCCGGACTTCAGCGGCACGACCGGCTGATGGATCTGGGTCAGCAGTTCTTCGATGCCGTTGGCCGCGAACAGGGGCCGCGAGCCGCGATACAGGTGAACCTTCTTGGCCTGGGCGGGCATCAGCACGCGCATGAAGTCGCGCGCCTCCTTGAAGCCCTCGACGCCCTCGACCTGGATGCCGTCGAAATCCTTGTCGAACATGTCGCGCACGGCGCGGCGGACCAGGTTCTCTTCCTCGTAGATCACCGAGGGGGCGTGAGAGGCGAGGGTGGTCTCGCGGATCGTCTCCCACAGGCGCAGCAGATATTGATAGTCGCGCTTGATCTCGGCCTTTGTGCGCTTGGCGCCGGCCGTGCGGATGATCAGGCCCATGCCCTTGGGCACTTCAAGGGCCGAGACGGCGCTCTTCAGGCGGCGACGGTCGGAGGTGTTGGTGATCTTGCGGCTGATGCCGCCGCCCTTGCCGGTGTTGGGCATCAGGACGCAGTAGCGGCCGGCCAGCGACAGCCAGGTGGTCAGGGCCGCGCCCTTGGCGCCGCGTTCGTCCTTGACGACCTGGACCAGCAGGATCTGGCGACGCTTGATGACGTCCTGGATCTTGTAGCGGCGCATCAGGCGGCGCTTCAGCCGCTCTTCGTCGGCCAGCGCGGCTTCGGGATCGGCGTCGTCGTCGGATTCGCGACCCAGATCGTCGTCATCGTCGTCGTCGTGCGCTTCGGCCATGATGGCTTCGCGGTCGGCGACCGGGATCTGGTAGTAGTCCGGGTGGATTTCGTTGAAGGCCAGGAAACCGTGGCGGTTGCCGCCATACTCGATAAAGGCGGCCTGCAGGCTGGGCTCTACGCGGGTGACCTTGGCGAGGTAGATGTTGCCGCGAAGCTGACGCTTCGCACGGGACTCGAAATCGAATTCCTCGATCTGGCGTCCGTCAACGATCGCGACCCGGGTTTCTTCCGGGTGGGCCGCGTCGATCAGCATGGTCTTTGACATTGAAAGTCTCTCTCTGGCGCGCACAGGCCGACCGTCCCGGAACACCGGGTAGGGTCATGGCGGCTCGCCGAACGGGGGGAAGGGCCGGCGCACACGACATCCCTTCGCCGGGGAGGGCGAAGCAGGCTTGATCAAGCCGTTGGGGAGCGCAGGCGGAAAGGCCCATGGAGGTCGTCGGTCCTGAACCGGGCGCGCCAATCCCTGGGGAAGGCCGCGACCCTGGTCCGCTCTTCGAACCACCGGCGGCGCCGGAACGGTTCTAGGATTGGTGAAAGTCAGCGCCGCGAGGAGGGCGCGCCGGGATTCGCAAAGGCGAAAAGGCGCGATCGGTTCGCGGACGGTTCACAGCATAGTCACGCTGTACGCGAATTAAAAGGTGTTCGGCCTTAACCCCCTGAATACGAGCCTCTGGCATTATGAGGTTCAAGTTCGCGTAGGATGGGTTCGACGGCGTTATGGGCGGTCGCTTTTTGACAGATGTGGTGCGCTGGGGCGCGAGGGAATGGGCGATGACCGCCCTGGCCTTCGTCGTCATATGCGCCGTGGCGCTGTTCGCGACGCGTGGTTTCGCCTGGGGCGCCCAGGGCGATGTCCGGGGAATTCGCTTCGGCGCCGACGGCGACCGGACCCGGGTGGTCATTGATCTGGACAAGTCGACGCAGGGTCGGGTGATCGATGCAGGCGCGGACGGCCGCGTCACCCTTGCTTTGAATGGGGTCGCGCCCGGCAGGGGTCTGAACGGCGGCGGGTCGGGGCTGGTCCGGTCTTATCAGGTCAGCGCGGCGGGCGGCGCCTCGCGCGTTCAGCTCGAGCTGGCGCGCGGAAGCGAGATCGAGCGCCGCTTCCTGTTGCCCCCCGGCGACGGAGTGGCCCATTATCGCTATGTCGTGGACCTGAAGGCCGTGGGCGGGGCTGTGCCCGCGCCGCGAGCCACGCCGCGTTCGACGCCGACGCCGCGTCGCGCCGAACGGCCGCTGATCGTTATCGACGCCGGCCATGGTGGACGCGACCCCGGCGCCAGCGGGGCCAAGATCAGCGAAAGCCAGGTCACCCTGGCCGCCGCCCTGGCCCTGAAGGCCGAGTTGGAGCGGACCGGCCGTTATCGCGTGCGTCTGACGCGTGAGACCAACACCTATGTCGATCTGTACCGCCGCGTCGCCATTGCGCGTCAGGCGGACGCCGACCTGTTCATCTCTCTGCACGCCGACGCCGGAAGCGATCCGGCCGTACGCGGGGCCAGCGTCTATACTCTTTCCGAACAGGGCGCCGGCCGGGCGGTGCGTGAGTTCACGCGGACCGACAACTGGCACCGCGAGTTGCACCTGCCGGGCCGCGATCCCTCGGTGGACCGTATCCTGCTGGACATGACCCAGCGCGCCACCCAGAACCGCTCGGCCCAGTTCGCGCGCGTCCTGCTGACCCACCTGGAAGGCTCGGACCATCCGCTGCTGCGCCGCAGCCACCGCGATGCGGGCCTGGCTGTGCTGCTGGCGCCCGACGTGCCGGCGGTGCTGCTGGAAATGGGCTTCATCACCAATCCCGAGGATGAGCGGCTGCTGACCGACGAGCGCGCGCGTCGTCGTCTGATGAAGTCGGTCGCCGACGGCATCGACCGCTATTTCCGCGAGCCGGCGGCCCCGCTGATGACCGCGTCGAACGATGGAGCGGGACAGCCCTGAGGGCGTCCCGCTCGGCCTGTTCAGGATCGGGCTTCAGGCGGCGATGACGCCGGCGTCTTTTCTATGGGCGACCGGTGTCGAGATGCTGCGGATCGCGGCACGGGGCGGGGCGATCCAACGTTCCAGCATGGGCAGTACGTCCGGGCAGGTCTCCTGGTCGAACTTTCGCGCGAACAGGGATGGGCTGGCTTTCAGCGCCGCCGTATCCGCTATCGTATAGGTCCGGGGCCGTAATTTGATGTCGCCGTCGGGGATCCAGTCGATCATCCGCATGTCGTCGTTGACCATCGGCCCGTGGACCTTGGTATTGTTCATCACGGTCTGGAAGAAGCCCTCGTCGGCGATGAAGGTGTGGCGGTAGAAGGCCTTGAACCGGTCCGCCGCCTTGTCGTGGCAGACGAATTCGCAGAAGCGCCGGCTCACCATCATCCACTGATTGCCGATATAGGGGGTCGCGCCGCGCAGGAACGGACGGCGCAGCAGGGTTCGGACAATGCCCTTGGGGCGTTCGAAGACCAGATTGCGCACCCGGTTCATGGTGTCGGGGCGGATCTTCTTCTGATCGACGGCGCGAATGAACTCCTGGCCGGGATGGCGAGCCAGGAAGGCCTTGATGTCGGCCTGGGATTTGAGCGGAAAATCCTGGCCGCTGAGATTGATGAACACCGACCAGTCGTCGCTCATCTCCAGCAGACGTTTCATCCCGCGCAGCTCCGCGTCGATCAGGCTGTAGCCGCCCCAAAGCGCGCGGCGGCTCTCGATCACGGCGGCGTTGGCGTAGGGCGCCAGGAGGTCGCGGATCTGCTGCTCCAGCTCTGGGCCTGAGTTTCGATCAACATGGACGACATAGTGGTTGGCGGGGTCATAGACGGCTTCGAACAGGCGTTTGAACTGTTCGGGGTAGCGGTGGACCAGGATCAGATAACCGATCATGCTTTTTCGCTCCCCTCGAGTGAGAGAGAAAGCGCCGTCGCGACGTGCGTGACGGACAGCTCGATGAGCCATGTCATGGGGAGGACTGGTTTCGCATGGTGGTCAAACCGGATCCGATCAACCGCCTGTCGGCGGTTCGCGCCTCGGCGACCATCCTCCTATTTGGGAAGTCTTGGCGAAAACGCCATGGGCGCGAACGCGCCTCGGCCTCATTTGCCGGTCCAGCGGCTGTTAGGGTGGGTCTTTGAACAGGAAGACCGATCCGCATGAAAGAGAGCAAGGGCAAGACCAAGAAGGCGGCGCCGCCCAAGAAGAACGCGTCGCAGCCCAGCCTGAAAAACCTGACGCCCGTGCCTGGGCGGCCGTCGAAATAGGCGCGACGCCGCCTTAGGCCAGCCCGGCCTTTTTCAACGTCTTCCAGGCCTTGATCACGCGTTGCAGCTTGGCCTCGGCGCCGCGGTCGCCGCCGTTAGTGTCGGGGTGAAAGCGTTTCAGCAGGCCATGGTACTGGGCCTTGATCTTGGCCTTGTCGGCGCCGGGTTCCAGATCCAGATCGGCGAGGGCGGCGCGTTCCAGCTTGCCGATACGGCGATCCTCGGTCGGCGATTGCGGCGCCTGATCGCCCTTGCGCCCGAACAGGCCGAAGCTGTCACGCCACGAACCGGCGCCGGTATTGTTCGCCGTGCCCATCTTGGCGGAGAAGGCGGCGGCCTCGCGCGTGAACTTGCCGGCCTTCATCTCCCAGGTCGGGCGGCCGCCCGTCATGGCCTCGTTTTCCTGAATGCTGCGAATCTGGCCTTCGCTCATACCCGCGTAGAAGTTCCAACCCTTGTTGTACTCGCCCGCGTGGGCCTGGCAGAATTCATAAAAGTCGTTCAGCCGCTCGCGCGACTTGGGCGCCTTTGCCGTCGCGGCCTTGCGGCAGTCAGGCCATTGGCAAGGCTTCTCGCCGGGCTTGAGGTGCAGGACGTCCGCCTGGGCGGCTTCCTCCTCCTGAGCCTTCGGCGGTTTCACCCGGATGTCGGTGAAGCGCGGCTTGTATTGAAAGGAGGCGGACATCACACGAAGTGTAGTGCGGATTTGGACCTCTTCAAGGAAACGATCATGTCAGACGGCCCCGTGGCGAAGATTATCCGCGAAAAACTGAGCGCCGCGCTATCGCCGCAACGGCTGGAGATCGAGGACGACAGCTGGCGGCACGCCGGCCATCACCATGAAGGCGGCATGGACGCCCAGCCGGGAGGGGAAACCCACTTCAATCTGACGGTCGTGTCCGCCGCGTTCGAGGGGCAGTCCAGGGTGCTCCGGCAAAGAACGGTCAACGGGCTGCTTAAGGATGAACTGGCGGGGCCGATTCACGCCTTGTCGATCAAGGCGCTGGCGCCGAGCGAGATTGTCCACAGCGTGTGATTGCGCAAAAACCAGCGTTCACTCCGTCTTAGAACCTTCGTCCTAGCGTCATGCGACCAAACAGAACGTGGGGACGGCTGGGACATGGTGGAATCTGACGGGGTGGCTAAGGCCTTTGCCGGTGATCGACGCGCGGGCGATCCCGCTCAGGCCCTGACGGCGATCCTGCAGACGCAGTATCTGCGCTACATCATCATCGCCACATGGGCCCTGGGTTTGCTGGGGACTGTGGCGTGGTGGCAGGCCATGCTGTGGTTCGTCATCACAGTCGCCGCCGGTTCAATCCGTGGCGTCGTCGAACACAAGCTGAGCCATAGGGTTGATGTCGGCTGGGGCATGGTTTTCCCGGCCGTCGGCGCCGCTACGACCGCGGCATGGGCCATCGCCCCACTGATGGCCTGGTTCTCTGACACTGCGTTTGGCCGTCCACTCGCCATCGCCCTGATCATTTCCGGCTTCGTGCTGGTCTTCGCCCAGCTACGCAGTTCGCCTCGTCAGGCCATGATCATCTCGTCGCCCTATGCCGGTGCAGCGGGGATCATCTTGCTCAGCCTGTGGGGCGAGCCCGAGTTCTGGTCGATGCTGGCGGTCTTGCCGTTCACCGCCGCCTGCCTGTTCGTTCTCGTCACCATGACCATGCTGAGGGAGGGGCGGATTGACGCCTTCCAGGCCCATCAGGCCCATCTGATCGAGGAGCTGGAGGCGGCGCGCGACAAGGCGAACGCCGCCAACGACGCCAAGTCGAACTTCCTGGGCGTCATTTCGCATGAACTCCGCACCCCGATGAACGGGGTGCTGGGCGCCGCCCAACTGCTCAGCGCGACCCGTCTTGAAGGTGCGCAGCGCGAGTATCTGTCGATCATCCGCAATTCCGGCGACAATCTTCTGTCGCTGCTGAACGACATTCTCGACATGACCAAGATCGAGGCCGGCAAGATGACCTTCGAGGTGGTCGATGTCGTCGTGGAGGATCTGCATCGCCGGATCACCGGTCCGTTTGAAGCCCAGGCCGAGGCCAAGGGCCTGACTTTCGTGTCGGAATGGGAAGGTGAAATTCCCTCGGTCGTGCGCGGCGACCCCCTGCGAGTTTGCCAGGTGGTGCAGAACCTTCTGTCCAATGCCGTCAAGTTCACCGACGTGGGCGAAATTCGTTACCTGGTTCGCGGGCATCGTATTTCCGACCGGAGGGTTGGTTTCGAGTTTTCCGTGAAAGACAGCGGAGCAGGCATATCGCCGGCCGATCTGGAGCGGCTGTTCCAACCCTTTACCCAGGTCGATGCCTCCTCGACGCGCCGGTTCGGCGGCACGGGGCTGGGCCTCACCATTGCGCGGCGAATGGCCAACATCATGCACGGCGACATCGCTGTGACCTCGACGGTCGGCGAGGGCTCATGCTTCACACTGACCGTTGAAGCGGACGTCGTCGAATGGGCCCGTCCCGCAACCGCCGAAGTCGTCGAAGCCCCGGCTGAATGCGTCGAGTGCCTGCGGGTGCTGGTGGTCGAGGACCACCCGGTGAACCGCATGATCCTGGAAGCCTGGATGAGCACGGCGTCGCATGTCACCGTTACGGCGGAGGACGGCCAACTGGCTGTCGAGGCGGCGCAGACGCAGCCGTTCGACCTGATCATCATGGACGTCAATATGCCCGTGATGGACGGCCTGACGGCGACTCGCCTGATCCGCGAGGGCGGAGGAGCCAATGCTGAGACTCCGATCGTCGTGCTGTCCGCCTCGGCCCGCAAGGAAGACCATCAGGCGGGGCTGAACGCCGGCGCGGACGCCTATCTGACCAAGCCGATCGACTTCGGCGCCTTGGCGGAAATGATGAGTCGGGTTCCCGGCGGACGAGAAGCCGTGGGGCGGTCGGGCTCAAACGCGGAGCATTCGGTCGCTGCCTGATTGAGGCTGAAACTCGGTCCTGGTCTGAATGGCGGACGACCAGGCTGGTTCAGACCGTCCTCAGCCGCAGATCTCCATAGTGCGGGCAAGTCGAATGGTTCGACCGCAGATGGAGACATCCCGATGAAGAAGATTCTCACCGCCACCATGGCCGCGGTTCTGGCCACCAGCGCATTGGGCGCAGCCGGCGCCGCATCGGCGCAGTCCCGCGACGACCGCCGTTACGAGCAGCGTCAGGACAGACGCGACGATAGGCGAGATGACCGTCGCGACGAGCGGCGCGACTATCGCCAGCACCAGCGCCAGGAAGCGCGTCAGGATCAGCGTCAGTATGCCCGCTGGCAGCAGGCCCAGCGTCGCTATAATGCGCCGCGATACGCGCCTCCCCGGGGTTATACGGTCCGGACTTGGAGCTACGGCCAGCGGATGCCGTCTTACTATCGTTCCAACGCCTATGTGGTGAACGACTACGGCCGTTACGGTTTGCGCGCGCCGCCGCGCGGCTATCAATATGTCCGCAGCGGAAACGATGTGGTGCTGGCGGCGGTCGCCGGCGGGCTGATCACCGCCGTCATCGCCGGCCTGTTCAACTGATCCCCCGTCTGATCCCCGACCGATCGAACACGCCCCGGAGGGAAACCTCCGGGGCGTTTTTCGTTCTGGGCTGACGGCGACGCTGCGGACGCCCAAGATGGATCATCATGCGCGCCTTCGCCGAGCTTCTGGATCGTCTGTCGCTGACCGCCTCGCGGAACGCCAAACTGGTGCTGCTCAGGGATTACCTGAGGGCGACCCCCGATCCCGACCGGGGCTGGGCCTTGGCGGCCTTGACTGGCGACCTGACCTTCGACGCGGCCAAGCCCGCCATGATCCGCAAGGCGGTCGAGGTGCGGGTGGATGGAGTGTTGTTCGGCTGGTCCTATGACTACGTCGGCGACCTGGCGGAGACGGTCGCTTTGATCTGGCCGGCCCCGCCCGACCTCCGGCCAAACCGCGAGCCGGAACTGGCGGAGGTGGTCGAGGCGCTGCGCACGGCAGGCCGGTCCGAGGTCAAGGCGCTGCTGGAGGGCTGGCTCGATACGCTGGAGCCCAAGGGACGATGGGCGCTGCTGAAGCTGATGACCGGCGGCCTGCGCGTTGGCTTGTCGGCGCGGCTCGCCAAGACGGCGGCGGCGATGATCCGGCCCACGGAAATCACCGGAGCTCCCTCGCCGGATGGCGCCGAGGCGACCGTGGTTCTCGAGCCGGTCGATGTCTCGGCCATTGAGGAGGTCTGGCATGCGGTCCCGCCGCCCTATGGCGATCTGTTCGCCTGGCTGGAGGGCAGGGCGGAACGACCCAGCCCGGATGCGCCGGGACGTTTCCGCCCCGTGATGCTGGCGGTCGCCGTGGACGAGGCGGTCGATTTTCCGAAGATGAACCCGGACGACTATGCCGCAGAATGGAAATGGGACGGCATCCGCGTTCAGGCGGTAGTCGAGGGCGACGTCCGGAAACTGTGGTCCCGCACCGGCGACGAAATCTCGGCCGCCTTCCCCGACGTGGTGGAGGCGCTGGCCTTTGAAGGCGCGCTGGACGGCGAACTGGTCGTCTGGCGTGACGGCGCGATCGCGCCGTTTGGCGACTTGCAGCAGCGGCTGAACCGCAAGACGGTTGACGCCAAGGCCATGGCGGCCTTCCCGGCGGCGGTGGTCGCCTACGACATCCTGGCCGAGGGGGGCGAGGACCTGCGGGCCTTGCCTTTGCGGGCTCGGCGGGCGCGCCTCGAGGCGCTGGTCCAGGGACATTCAGGAACGCGCCTGCACCTGTCGCCCCTTGTCCCTTATCGCGACTGGGAGGAACTGGCCCGGCTGCGCGCCGATCCGCCGGTCGGCGCGGCTGCCGAAGGGCTGATGCTGAAGCGGTGGGACAGCGCGTATCTGGCGGGACGTCCCAAGGGGCCGTGGTTCAAGTGGAAGCGCGATCCCCACATCATTGACGCCGTGCTGATGTACGCCCAGCGGGGGCACGGCAAACGATCCAGCTTCTATTCCGATTACACATTCGGCGTCTGGACCCCCGAGGGCGCGCTGACGCCGGTGGGCAAGGCCTATTTCGGGTTCACCGATGAGGAACTGAAGCAGCTGGACAAGTTCGTGCGCGACCACACGGTCGAGCGGTTCGGACCGGTGCGATCCGTTCGGGCTGCGCGCGATTTCGGCTTGGTGCTGGAGGTCGCCTTCGAAGGCTTGCAGAGATCGACTCGGCACAAGTCAGGCGTCGCCATGCGCTTTCCCCGGATCAGCCGGATCCGCTGGGACAAGCCGGCGCGCGAGGCGAACACCATCGAGGACGTGATGGATCTGCTGGACGCCATAGAAGGCGGCGGCGGCCGGATCGCCAAGGCCTGAGACTTAGTCCGGGCGAACGACCATACAGGTAACGCGGCGCTGGGACAGGGCGTCGCAGGCGGCCTTGGCGGCGTCCTCGGTCAGCCCCGTGAAGCGCGACCGGTACCAGTCGCCGGCCGTCTGAACATTGCGTTCGGCGCTAGCGAACTGGGTGCGGAAGCGGCGATTGACTTCCGTAAGCCAGTCCGTGGCGACCTTCTCATCCTTGAAGGCGCCGACCTGGACCGCCCAGCGGCCGGCGGGACGGGCGGCGCGCGCCGGCTCGCGTGCGGGCGGGGGCGTCGCGCGGCGTGGGGTGGTGGAGGCGCCGACCGCGGCGCCGGTCGGGGCGCCGTTCAGAGAGGCGGTGACGTTGGCGGGCGCGCGTTGGGTCGTTCCGGCCGCCTGGGCCGTTGCCGCCGCGCGCTGGCTGGCGGCCGCAGTGCGTTCGGACGGGGAGGGGGTGACCCGGTTCGGCAGAACCGCCGGCGCCGCGGCCGCCGTGTAGGCGACGGCGCTGGACTCCGCCCCCATGCCGTCCTCGTCGTCATTGCCGAGCGAAGCATAGGCGATCGGAGCGCTGGTCTCGCCCAGGCCGAAGCCGCGTTGCTCGAAGAAGGACTGGGCGATCTGGATGTTTTCGCCCTGGCTGCGGCGGCGTTCGACCTCGAAGCCCGTGTCCATCAGTTCGGCGACATGGGCGTTGCGGCTGGCGCTGGAGCGACCGCCCAGCACGATCGTGATCAGGCGACGGCCGTCGCGCACCGCAGAGGCCGCCAGATTGTAGCCGGAGGCGTTGGTGTAGCCGGTCTTCATGCCGTCATAGCCGTTTCCGGTCGGCAGCAGGCCGTTGGTGTTGCGATAGTTGCGACCGTTGTAGGCCCAGTCGTGCAGGCCGAAGTAGCTGTAATATTGGGGGAAGTCGCGCATGATGGCCCGCGCCAGGATGGCCTGGTCGCGCGCCGTCGTGACCTGTCGCGCGTCGGGCAGGCCGTTGGCGGTGTAGTAGCGGGTCTGGGTCATGCCCAGCTGCGACGCCTTCTGGGTCATCAAGGTCGTGAAACGGGCTTCCGACCCGCCGACATGTTCGGCGATGACGACGGCCATGTCGTTGGCGGACCGCACGGCTGTGGCGCGCATGGCGTCGTCCAGGGTGATGGTCTGGCCCGCCGCCAGTCCCAGTTTGGACGGCGGTTCCGAAGCCGCCCGTGAGGATACGGTCAGAACGTCGTCGGCCTTGACCTTGCCCTGGGAGAGGGCTTCGAAGGCCAGATACAAGGTCATCATCTTGGTCAGGGACGCCGGATAACGACGGCTGTCGGCGTGGCGCGCAAACAGGACCTCGCCCGAGGCGGCGTCGATCACAATGGCGGCGTAGCGGCTATTTTCTTGCGACTGCGCCTCGATCGAGCGGACGTTGGCGCCCAGGGCTATGGAAAGCGCGAGCAGGGCGAATAGGCCGCGACGGACGAAGGAAATCATGGGCGGTTACGACCCTCGCTTGGAACTCAGGGTGCGACAGGCCCCCCGGCCTACGCGATTGAAGACCTAGCATAGGAACTGGGGGTTTCATGGTGGTTAACCGGTCGTCAACGCGAATTTGAAGCGAAGAACCGGGTTATCGGTGTTCGCGTGTTGCGGCGCACAAAATTAACTTGATTGCTCTTCGCGCTTGCAGCATAAAACGGCCGAACGAGGTTCGCCTCGTGATTGAATGCCGCCGTGCCTTATTCCCCTGCAGGCTCATAACTCTGGAGACACGACCATGGCCGACAGCGTCGAAACCGTGAAGAAGACCGTAGAGCAGACCGCCGCCAAGGCGAAAGCCCAGGCTGAGACCTTCCAAGTCGCGGGCGCCAAGGCGCTGCGCGAAGGCATCGACAAGTCGGTGGCTTCGCTGAGCGAACTGAACGCTCACGGCAAGAAGAACCTGGACGCCATGGTCGAGTCGGCCACGGTCGCCCAAAAGGGCGCCGAAGCCCTTTCGCAGCAGGCTCTCGGCTTCGCCAAGACGTCCTGGGAAGACGGCGTCGCCGCCAGCAAGGAACTGTCGACCGCCCGTTCGGTGCAGGAGTTCTTCGAACTCCAGACCACCTGGGCCAAGAAGTCCATGGAACGCTACATGGCCGAACTGACCAAGACCAACGAGATCCTCACCTCGACGGTCAAGGACAGCCTGAAGCCGATCAACGAACGCGTGACCGAGTCGGTCGAGACCTTCCAGGCCGCTCGCTGATCGCCGCATCATTAATGATCTGAAAGCCCCGGGGGTCGCCCCGGGGCTTTTTTCGTTTTGGCGACAAGGGTTTGGGTTTCACGAAACCTGTGACTGGACGCCGCTTCAATTCAGGCCATCATTCCCTATCTGATAGCCAAGACGACTCCCCGATTACGGAATACGAATGCCCATACAAAGGCCCGGTGAAACCGGGGGCGGCGCAGGCGCCGCCACCATCACCGAAACCAAGCCGAAGCTTCAGAAGCCCTCGTTGTACCGGGTGCTGATCCTGAACGACGACTACACGCCCATGGAATTCGTCGTCTACGTGCTGGAGCGGTTCTTCCAAAAGAGCCGGGAAGAGGCCACCCGCGTCATGCTGCATGTGCATCAGCACGGCGTGGGGGTTTGCGGCGTCTTCACCTACGAGGTCGCCGAGACCAAGGTCGCGCAGGTCATCGAAACCGCGCGCCGCCACCAGCACCCGCTGCAATGCACGATGGAAAAGGACTGAGAGGAACCTCCCTATGCCTTCATTTTCCCGTCCTCTCGAAGAAACCCTGCACCGCGCCGTCGGCTACGCCAACGCGCGCCGGCATGAGTATGCGACGCTTGAGCACCTCTTGCTCGCGCTGATCGACGATCCTGATGCGTCGGGCGTCATGCGCGCCTGCAACGTCGATCTGACCGCCCTGAAGGCGGCGCTGACCCTCTATGTCGATAATGATCTCGCCGCCCTGGCCACGGCTGACGGCGAGGACGCCAAGCCCACGGCTGGATTCCAGCGGGTCATCCAGCGCGCCGTGATCCATGTTCAATCTTCCGGTCGCGAGGACGTCTCCGGCGCCAATGTGCTGGTCGCCATCTTCTCCGAGCGCGAAAGCCACGCCGCCTATTTCCTGCAAGAGCAGGACATGACCCGGTATGACGCGGTCAACTTCATCGCCCACGGCATCGCCAAGAAGGCGGGCGGCGGAGAGACCCGGCCGGCCAAGGGCGCTTCGCCCGAAGAGTCCGAAGACGCCACGGCGGTCAAGTCGGGCGGGGAGGCGCTGGAAGCCTATTGCGTCGACCTCAACGAGAAGTCGCGCCAGGGCAAGGTCGATCCGCTGATCGGCCGTCAGGCCGAGGTCGAACGCTCGATCCAGATCCTGTGCCGCCGCACCAAGAACAATCCGCTGCTGGTCGGCGATCCCGGCGTCGGCAAAACTGCCATTGCCGAAGGTCTGGCCCGCAAGATCGTCAACGGCGAGGTGCCTGACGTCCTGAAGGACGCCACCATCTATTCGCTGGACATGGGCGCCCTGTTGGCCGGCACCCGCTATCGCGGCGACTTTGAGGAACGCCTGAAACAGGTGGTCAAGGAGTTGGAGAGCCACGACAACGCCGTGCTCTTCATCGACGAGATCCACACGGTGATCGGCGCCGGCGCGACGTCAGGCGGGGCGATGGACGCCTCCAACCTGCTGAAGCCGGCTCTGGCTTCGGGTTCGCTGCGGTGCATGGGTTCGACGACCTACAAGGAATATCGCCAGCACTTCGAGAAGGACCGCGCCCTGGTGCGCCGCTTCCAGAAGATCGACGTCAATGAGCCGACGGTCGAGGATACGGTGAAGATCCTGAAGGGTCTGAAGACCTATTACGAACAGCACCATAAGGTCCGCTACACCGACAGCGCCATCAGAACGGCGGTCGAACTGTCGGCGCGGTACATGACGGACCGCAAGCTGCCGGACAAGGCGATCGACGTGATCGACGAGGCCGGGGCGTCGCAGATGCTGGTGGTCGAGTCCAAGCGCAAGAAGGTGATCGGCCAAAAAGAGGTCGAGACCGTCATCGCCAAGATGGCCCGGATCCCGGCCAAGTCGGTGTCCAAGTCCGACACCGAGAGCCTGCGTGAGCTGGACGTCGATCTGAAGCGGGCGGTGTTCGGCCAGGAGCAGGCCATCGAACAGGTGTCAGCGGCGATGAAGCTGGCGCGGGCGGGTCTGCGCGACCCGAACAAGCCGATCGGCAGCTTCCTGTTCAGCGGTCCGACCGGCGTCGGCAAGACCGAGGTGGCCAAACAGCTCTCAGCGACCCTGGGCATCGAGATGCAGAGGTTCGACATGTCGGAATATATGGAGCGCCACACGGTCAGCCGGCTGATCGGGGCCCCTCCCGGCTATGTCGGCCATGACCAGGGCGGTCTGCTGACCGACGCCGTCGATCAGCACCCGCACTCGGTGGTGCTGCTGGACGAGATCGAGAAGGCGCACCCGGATGTCTACAACATCCTGCTGCAGGTGATGGACAACGGCATGCTGACCGATGCGGTCGGCAAGAAGGTCGATTTCAGGAACGTCATCCTGATCATGACCACCAACGCCGGCGCCGCCGACAACGCCCGCGCCTCCATCGGCTTCGGCCGGGGCAAGGTCGAGGGCGAGGACGACAAGGCCATCCAACGCCTGTTCGCGCCGGAGTTCCGCAACCGCCTGGACGCCATCGTCGCCTTCAAGCCGCTGCAGGCCGACACGATCCGCTCGGTGGTGACCAAGTTCATCCTTCAGCTGGAAGCTCAGCTGGCGGACCGGAACATCACCATCGAACTGACCGACGAGGCGGCCGACTGGCTGGCCAAGAACGGCTTCGACGAACTGTATGGCGCGCGTCCGCTGGCGCGGGTCATCCAGGACTCGATCAAGAAGCCGCTGGCCGACGACATTCTGTTCGGGCGTCTGACGCGCGGCGGACACGTCAAGGTCCAGCTGAAGGACGGCAAGATCGACTTCGACATCAAGAGCGCCGGCGGCGTTCCTGCGAAGTCGGAGGAAGAAGAGACGGCCTGATCGGGCCTGATCCAGAATGAACTGAGGGCCCGGGTGGAGACGCCCGGGCCTTTTTTCATGCGGATGGCGTTCGGGGGCGGCATACTGGACCGATGGGGCAGACGGAACAGGTTGATCTGGCGGCGGCATTGCTCGTTCAGGCGGAGCGGCGGCTGGCGGATGGGGATCTGCACGGTGCCTTCGCGGCCAACAAAGCGTGCCTGAAGGCGGCGCCCGATTTTGCGCCCGGACTTGCGGGCATGGGTCTGTTCCTCGCTGAGCACGGCGATCCGGGAACGGCGGCCCAACTTCTGAGCCAGGCGATGGCGGAGGGGGATGCGGCGGTCCGGGTGCGGGTCGCGCCGGCGTTCGCGCGCCTGCTGGAAGGGCTAAAGCCCAGCGCCTGGGATCCGGCGCTGGACCGCGATCTGCTCGTTTGTCTGACCTCGCACACCGTAGATCCGCAGACCTTGGCGCGCGTCACGGCGGAGACCCTGCTGTTGAAACAGGGGCGGTTCGACGGAACGTCGGCGATGCTGGAGGCCATGGGGCGCGACCCCTTGTGGCTGGCCTTCCTGTCGCGGTGCTTGAACGTCAGCGCCGCCATGGAGATGCGTCTCGACGCAGTGCGAACGGCGGTGGTCGAGGCGGCCGGCGCATTTGAATCTCCTGTTGGCGACTTGGTCGCCGCCCTTGGGATCAGCGGCCTCGCGTCCGAATATGTTGCACCGGTACAGGCAACTGATGGCGCGGTCGCCCTGCTGTTCCGGTCGCCGACCCGGTCAGAGGCCGCGGCCTTGGGCGAGGGTGAGATCCAGGCGCAACTGATCCGTCGAGCCATTGACGAACCCGCGCGGGAGCGCGCCCTGGCCATGTCCGTGCCAGCTTTGACGCCCGACGGCGCCGACGCCATTTCCGAAGCGGTCAAGGATCAGTACGAGGCCAACCCCTATCCGCGCTGGTCAGCGCCCCCCGCGCCAACGCCGCGAAGACTCTCAGATGCGATCGCGGCCCTGCCGGGGCTTGACGGTAAGGCTCTCGGAGGCCGCGCGGAGTCTGTCCTGGTCGCGGGGTGCGGCACGGGGTTCGAGCCTATCGACATGGCGCGGATGGACCCTTCGCTGGCGATCACCGCCATGGACCTGAGCCGCGCCAGCCTGGCCCACGGCATGCGGGTGGCGGAAGATCTGGGGCTGAGCGGGGTGCGGTTCGTCCAGGGCGACATACTAGCCTTGGACAAGGTTCAGGTGCGGTTCGACGTCGTCACCAGCACCGGGGTGATCCACCATATGGCGCGTCCCGAGGACGGGCTGGCGCGGCTGGCGGGTGTTTTGCGGCCGGGCGGCGTGGTGCGGCTGGGGCTCTACAGCGAGCGGGCGCGGGCGGTGGTGAAGGCCGCGCATGACCTGATCCGGGCGCGCGGCTGGACGCCGGTCGAGGCGGACATTCGGGCGTTTCGCGCCTATGTTCTGGCTCAGCCGGATGTGGAGCCCTTGGCCGCGCTGAAGGAGAGCGCGGACTTCTACAGCCTCAGCGGCTGTCGTGATCTGGTCTTCCATGTTCAGGAGCACCGCTACACTCCGACCCAGCTCGGCGAACTGATCGCGGGATCCGGGCTTCGATTGGTCGGCTTCGAGGCGTCGCCTGAGGCGAGGGCGGCGTTTGCAGCGGCGTTCGGGCCGGCCGATCCGCTAGACCTCGGCCTATGGGATCGGCTGGAAGCGCGGCGGCCCGAGCTGTTCGCCGGCATGTACCATCTGTGGGCGCAGAAGCCGGCTTAGAGGCGGACGTCAGCCGTCCTTTTTGAAGGGCGACAGTTCCTCGGTCATCTCCAGCCTTTGAGCCTCGACAGCCGGGCCTTCGCGCCGAAGATAGTCGGCCACCGGACCGCGCAGCGCGGGGTCGGCGATGAAGTGGGCCGAATAGACAGGCGACGGCAGATAGCCCCGGGCGATCTTGTGCTCGCCCTGGGCCCCGGCCTCGACGCGGGACAGGCCGCGCGCAATGGCGAATTCGATGGCCTGATAATAGCAAAGCTCGAAATGCAGGAAGGGCACCTCTTCCAGCGTGCCCCACTGGCGACCGTACAGGGCATCGCGGCCGATGAAGTTCAGGGCGCCGGCGATAGGCGTTCCATCTCGGAAGGCCATGACCAGGGCGATGCGGTCCGCCATGGTCGCGCCGACACGGGTGAAGAAGTCCCGGGTCAGATAGGGCCGCCCCCATTTGCGGTCGCCCGTGTCCAGGTAGAAGGCGAAAAAGGCGTCCCAGTGGGCCTTGGTGATCTCGGCGCCGGTCAGGACGCGGATGTTCAGATCCGCCTGGGCGTCGCGCCGTTCGCGGCGGATGGTCTTGCGCCGGTTGGCCGACAGGGCGGCCAGGAAGTCGTCGAAGGTCCGATAGCCGTTATTGCGCCAGATGTATTGGATGTCCTGGCGGGGCAGTAGGCCAGCCTGGGCCATGTCCGTCCACTCGACCTCGGTCGGGAAGTTGATGTGCAGGGATGAGACGCCAAGGCGCTCGACAAGGGTCAGGGCGCCCTGAAGCAGGGCCTGCCGCACCGTCGCGGCGTCTGTGTCGGGATGATTGAGGAAACGCGGCCCGGTCGCCGGGGTGAATGGCACGGCGCCCAGCAGCTTGGGATAATAGCGGCCGCCGGCGCGTCCATAGGCGTCGGCCCAGCTGTGGTCGAAGACGTATTCGCCCTGGCTGTGGCCCTTCAGATAGAGGGGCATGACGCCGAGGATGGCGTCGTCCTCGTCTCGCAGGGCCAGATGGCGCGGCGCCCAGCCTTCTTGGAGGGATGCGCTGCCGGAGGCTTCGCAGGCGTGCAGGAAGTCGTAGGAGACAAAGGGATCGCCGGTGGGACGCGCGCAGGCGTCCCAGGCCTCGCGGCCGATGTCGGCGATCCCGTCATGGACCGTGAGGGTGAAGGTCAACGGATCTCCACGATGGCGTCGATCTCGACCGCGAAGCCGAGGGGCAGTTTGTAGACGCCGACGGCAGAGCGGGCGTGGCGACCGGCGTCGCCGAACACCTCGACCATCAGGTCCGAGCAGCCGTTGATGACGGCGGGAATGGCTTCAAAGTCCGGACCGGCCTGAACGAAGCCGCCCAGTTTCACGATCCGCACCACCCGCTCCAGGTCGCCGTCGCAGGCGGCCTTGATCTGGGCCAGCAGATTGATCCCGCACAGGCGGGCGGCGGCGTTGGCTTGTTCCGGCGTCACGTCCACGCCGACCGTGCCCTTGATCCCGCCCGAGGCGTCGTTCGACAGCTGGCCAGAAATATGGACCACCGCGCCCGTCTGGACGAAGGGCACATAGTTGGCCACCGCCTTGGCGGGTTCCGGCAGGGTGATGCCGAGTTCGGCGATGCGGGCTTCGATGGTCATGGAGGCTCCTTGATCTTGTCGGCGGTTTAGCGCGGCGCAAGGGCGGCGTCACCCGTCGGCGTCTTAAGTCTTCGCCAATCGCGCCGTCGTATGATCGTCGCCATGGATCTGCACCTGACCCCCGACGTCGCCGCCTTCCAGGCCGTGCTGGCGCGCCTTTCCTCCGAGGACTGGGCGCGTGTCGACGCCGCCGCCACGATCGCTGCGGCCAAGGCTGCGGAGGCCGCGCCGCACTGGGATTTCGAAATGCCGGCCAAGGCCGTGGACGCCGTGCTGGGGGCAGGGGCTTCGGACGAGGTTCGGCGCGGCCTGATTGCCTCTTGGGCCTTGCAATTGCCCGATCGGGTCGCGGCCATGGCGCTGCCGGCTGAGGTTCTGGCTCTCTATCCCTATTGGATCGAACAGTTGGCCGCTTTTCTGATCAAGGCCGAGGGCGGCTATGACTTCGATCACTGGGCCAAGGATGTTCGCTTCACCCTGGCGCTCAGCGTGCCGGCGGCCAAGAGTCAGGTCATCGACCTCAGTTCCCCGGTGGGGCCGGGCCAGATCGTCAAACATGTGCGCGACGGCTGGGGCTTTGGTCCTCTGTTTCGCTATCTGGCGGCGGGCGCCAAGCGGGAGCCGTGGCTGGAGGTTCATACCGAGAGCCGGTGGCTGCGCGGCTTCAATGAAGAGGGCTGGAACGAGGCCTGGGCCACCGCGGCGGAACTCTGCCGGACGCGACCGGAGCTGGCGGGCATGATCGGCTCCAGCTGGTTCTATGACCCGCCCCTGACCGAGATCAGTCCGCGTCTGGCGCACCTGCGGCTCAATCCGTTGAAGGGCGGCGCCTTTATGGTTCACCAGGGGCCGGGTGATATCCACACGGAAAGGGCCGGCGCCGCCTCGGCGTCGCGCAAGGCGCTGATCGACAGCGGCGAATACACCGCGCGGTCGTGGCTGATGATTTGGCCGCGACGCGAGCTGATCGCCTGGGCAGACAGGCGAAAGGCGGAAACAGCCGCGTCCCATCAATCGTGATCCCGGGCACAAGCCTAGGATGACGGGCTGTTAGGCGGGTGCGGGAGCGAGCCTCATATCCGCGCCAAACCCTTGCAGAAGCCCCCGAGCACCTGTGGATACAGCGTGTGTTCCGCCGTCTTGACCCGTTCGGCCAGACTGGCGGGCGTGTCGTCGGCCAAGATGGGCAGGCGGGCTTGGCCCAGGATCGGGCCTTCGTCGATGCCTTCGGTGACCAGGTGGACGGTGCAGCCGGCCTCGGCGTCGCCGGCGGCGATGGCGCGGGCGTGGGTGTCAAGGCCGGGATAGAGGGGCAGAAGGCTGGGGTGGATGTTCAGCATCCGACCGTCCCATGCGCGCACCAGCCAGGGCGTCAGGATGCGCATATAGCCGGCCAGGGCGATGACTTCGATCCTGGCGGCGCGCAGAGCCTCGTCCACGACGCGCTCGTGCGCCTCGCGGTCCTTGCCGAAGGGCTTGTGCGGAATGGTGACCGTTTCGACGTTCTTGGCGGCTGCGATGGCTAGGCCGCCCGCGCCTTCGACGTTGCACAGGACAAGGGCGACTTCATAGCCGCTGTCGGCGCCCTGACTGGCGTCGATCAGGGCCGCCATATTGGAGCCGGTCCCGGAGATCAGGACCGCGACGCGCGTCTTCACGGGATCAGGCCGCTTCCAGCTGTCCGCAGACGAAGGCGACCTCGCCCGCGTTGAGCAGGGCGGCGAGGACGGGTTCGGCATTCTCGGGCGAGACGATCAGCATGAAGCCGACGCCGCAGTTGAAGGTGCGGCGCATCTCGTGGTCGCTGATGCCGCCGGTTTCGGCCAGCCACTGGAAAACGTGGGGCATGGGCCAGGCGTTCCAGTCGAAGCTGGCCTTCAGCCCCTCGGCGATGCAACGGGGCGGGTTTTCGATCAGGCCGCCGCCGGTAATATGGGCCGCGCCCTTGATCAGGCCCGCCTTCATCAGGGGCAGGACCGGCTTCACATAGATGCGGGTCGGCTCCATCAGGGCCTGGGCCAGGGAGCGATCCTTGGCGAAGGGGGCGTCGTCGCCCCAGGCCAGACCGGACTTCTCGACCACCTTGCGGACCAGCGAATAGCCGTTCGAGTGCGGACCGGTGGAGCCCAGGCCGATGATGATGTCGCCGGCCGCTTGACGATCCAGATAGGGCAGGGCGTGGCCGCGCTCGACGGCGCCCAGGCTGAAGCCGGCCAGGTCATAATCGCCGTCGGTGTACATGCCCGGCATTTCTGCGGTTTCGCCGCCGACCAGGGCGCAGCCGGCCTGGCGGCAGCCCTCGGCGATGCCGGCGACCACGCGGCGGGCGGCGTCGATCTCCAGACGGCCGGTGGCGTAATAGTCGAGGAACAGCAGGGGCTCGGCGCCCTGGGCCAACAGGTCGTTGACGCACATGGCGACCAGGTCGATGCCGACGCCGTCATGACGGCCGGTTTCGATGGCGATCTTCAGCTTGGTGCCTACGCCGTCGGTGGTGGTGACGATCAGCGGATCCTGGAACCCGGCGGCCTTCAGGTCGAACAGGGCGCCGAATCCACCCAGCGAGGGCTCCGAACCGGGGCGCGCCGTGGACTTGGCCAGGGGCTTGATGTGTTCGACCAGCATTTCGCCTGCGTCGATGTCCACGCCTGCATCGGCGTAGGTCAGGCCGTTTTCGAGAGGCTTTTGGGTGTCGCTCATAGTGATCAGGCCTGGAATCGGGGCGGAAATGCAGCGCGGCTCTTGCCACAGGTGGGTTGCGGGGGGCTATAGCATCGGAATGACGCCGATCACCACCAATGAGGCGCTGGCCGATTTTTGCGCCCGCCTCGCCACCGCCCCGTTCATCACGGTCGACACCGAGTTCATGCGGGAAACGACCTACTGGCCCAGGCTGTGCCTGATCCAGGCCGCGTCCGCCGATCACGCCGGGATCATCGATCCGATGGCGGAGGGCCTGGACCTTGAGCCGTTCCTGGACCTGTTGCGCGATCCCAACATCATCAAGGTCTTCCACGCCTGCCGACAGGACGTCGAAATCTTCGTGCGTCTGGGCGCCATGCCCAAGCCGATGTTCGACACCCAGGTCGCGGCCATGGCCGCCGGGTTCGGTGAACAGGTCGCCTATGATTCGCTGGTGCGGCAGATGCTGCGCGTCGAACTGGACAAGGGCAGCCGCTTCACCGACTGGGCGCGACGCCCGCTGTCGGACAGCCAGCTGGTCTATGCCCTGGGCGACGTGACCCATCTGGCGGCCCTGTATCCCAAGCTGCGCGACCGTCTCCAGAAGGAGGGCCGGCTGGACTGGGTGATGTCCGAGATGGAGAGCCAGGTCGATCCGGCCCTTTACGACACCAACCCCGAGAACGCCTGGAAGCGTCTGAAGCCCAAGAAATTCTCGGCCAAATATCTTGCGGCCTTCAAGGCCGTCGCGGTCTGGCGCGAGCGTGCGGCCCAGGAACGCGACCAGCCGCGCGGCCGCATCCTGAAGGACGAGGGCATCGACGAGGTCGCGCAACAGACCCCGACGGACCCCGAGGCCTTCAACCGCCTGCGCTCGGTGCCCAAGGGCTTCGGCGGCTCGCGCCTGGGCCTGGAGCTGGCGGAGGAACTGAAGCGTGTCCTGGCCGATCCCGAATCACACGCCCCCGACATGGAGCGGCCGGCGCATCGTCAGCCCGCGCCGCCGTCGGTGGTGGAACTGCTGAAGGTGCTGCTGAAGGCCAAGAGCGACAACGCAGGCGTGGCGTCCAAACTGATCGCCACCGTCGCCGATCTGGAGAAGATCGCCGTCAGCGACGACGCCGATGTGGATGCGCTGAAGGGCTGGCGTCGCCAGATCTTCGGCGAGGATGCGCTGAAGCTGAAGCGGGGCGAGATCGCCCTGGTGCTGAGCGGGGCGCGGGTCGAGGTCGTCGAGATCGAAGGCTAGGCGCCGGCTGGCGGCTCCCACAGTTCGATAGGATTGCCCTCGGGGTCGTGGATGCGGGCGAAGCGTCCGACCTCGGGGCTGGCGTCCCAGTCTTCCTTGGTGACGACCTCCACGCCGGCGGCTTTCAGGGCGGCGAGCAGGGCGTCCAGGCCTTCGACGCGGAGGTTCAGCATCCAGCGTTTGTCCTGGGCGAAATAATCTGTCGTCTCCTTGAACGGCGAGAAGACGGTGGGGCCGGCCTGTTGATCCCACAGGAACTGGCCCTCGGGCGCGCCGACGCCCAGGTGTTTCAGGTACCAGGCCGAAAGCGCCTGGGGATCCTGGGCGCGGAAGAAGAAGCCGCCGATTCCGGTTACGGACATGAGTGTTCCCCTCGTTCGACGAGAGGCTGAACTCTGTTCGGCCAGCTGTCTAGATCGACAGACCCAGCCCCATCGCTTCGGCCAGGGCCTTGGCGCGCTTCTTCGTCTGTTCGCCCAGCAGGAGGTCGGCGTAGCCGTCCGTCGCGGTCAGGTTCAGATCGCCGCCCTTCACCGTCGCCGTGGCATTGGCCAGGAGCTGGGACGATCGGCCCGACAGGTCACAGGCCAGGCGAATGGCGAGACCCAGGGCCCGGGCGCGTTTGACGGCGTTTTCGTCCAGCAGGCGGCCGATGACCTCGGGCTGCGGCGTCGCCGCCCCCCCGCCGTAGCGGGCGTTCATCACTGCGGCCAGGAAGGCGCGTTCCGCATGGCTGACGCCGGCGACGGGCGCGCGCAGCACCTGGTCGAAGGCCAGCTCCAGCCGGTGGTCGGGGTGCAGGCGGGCGCCCAGGTCGGAAAGACGACAGGCGGCGGCGGTCAGGACGGAGTCCCGCGTCTCGCCGAAGGCCCCTGGCAGGGCGGCGGTGATATCCGACATCCAGCCCTTCAGGGCGCCGGGCAGAGCCGGGTCGATGCCCTGTCGTCCGCCCAGGGCGGCGCATCCCGCCAGCAGGGGATCGGCGGCGCGGGTCTCCTCGTCCAGGGTGTCGAACAGCAGACCCTCGCGCACGCCCCAGGCGGACATCTCGATCCGCTTCAGGTTCAGATGCTTGATCAGACCCTCGAGCACGAGGCCGGCGTAGGGGAGGGTCTCGGCGCGTTTCTTGGACACGCCGGGCAGCTTCGCCAGTCCGGCCGCCGACTGGTGCGCGACCAGCCGCGCGGTCTCCAGCGCCTCGTCCGCCGTCATCTCGTACTGGTGGACGACCTTCAGCGGATAGGATTTCAGCGCCATATGGACCTGGGCCAGGGTGCGCCAGGCGCCGCCGACGGCGTAGAGGCGGTCGCTCTGGAACCGGTCCGCGACGGGTTTCAGCCGCTCGTCGATGCGGGCCTTGATCCGGTCGGCGTCGAAACCCTTGCCCTCGGCCAGGGCGAAGGGGCCGAGCGGCAGGGTCAGGCCATGTTCCACCCCATCACCGCTCAGGCGCGTCAGTTCCAGACTGGCGCCGCCCATGTCGGCCGAGACGCCGCGGGCGTCGGGCGCGCCGGCGAGCACGCCCATGGCGGCGTATTTCGCTTCTTCCTCGCCGGACAGGACGCGGATCTGCAGGCCGGTTTCCGCCGCGACGCGCTGGCAGAATTCAGGCCCGTCCTGGGCCTCGCGCACGGCGGCGGTGGCGGCGATCAGGGTGGCGTCGGGACGGACCCCTTCCAGAACGGCGGCGAAGCGGCGCAGCGCCGTCATGGCCATGACCACGCCTTCGGCGGACAGTCTGTTGGTGGTCGGCAGGTCGCGGCCCAGGCCGGCCAGGACCTTTTCATTGAACACGGTCCAGATGGCGCGGCCTTCCAGCCGGTAGAGCACCAGACGGACCGAGTTCGAGCCGATGTCGATGGCCGCGACGTCGCGGCCGATGAGCGCCAGATCCGGCATCAGCGGCCGGGACGCTCGTAGCTGAGAACGGACGGCAGGGTCTTCACCTTGCGTCCACGGCCCGACAGGCTGGGATTGGTCATGAAATATTTGTGGGCCGAGAACGGCCGCTCCGGATCGGCGGGGATGACGCGGGTATAGCGCCCTTCGGCGTCCAGCACCCAGCTTTGTGCGTCGTCCTTCAGATTGGCGACCATGATCTGGTCCAGCACCTGGTCGTGGACGGTGGCGTTGCGGATCGGGGTCATCAGCTCGACGCGGCGGTCCAGGTTGCGCGTCATCCAGTCGGCCGAGGAGATGAAGAGCTTGGCCTTGTCATGCGGCAGGTCCCTGCCGTTGGCGAAACAGACGATGCGGCTGTGCTCCAGGAAGCGGCCGACGATGGATTTGACGCGGATGTTCTCGGACAGGCCCGTGACCCCCGGCCGCAGGCAGCAGATGCCGCGCACGACCAGGTCGATGCGCACGCCCCACTGGCTGGCCCGGTACAGGGCGTCGATGATCTCGGGATCGACCAGCGAGTTCAGCTTGACCCAGATGGCGGCCGGCTTGCCCATGGCGGCGGCCGACATCTCCTTGCCGATCAGCTCGATCAGGGTGGACTTCATGTTCAGCGGCGAGACCACCAGGGCCTCAAGCTCGTCCGGCGTGGCGTAGCCTGTGATGTAGTTGAACACCCGGCTGGCGTCGCGGCCCAGGACCGGGTCGCACGAGAACAGCGACAGGTCGGTGTAAATCTTGGCCGTCACCGGATGATAGTTGCCGGTGCCGAAGTGGCAGTAGGTGCGCAGGGCCTCGCCCTCGCGCCGCACCACGACGCTCAGCTTGGCGTGGGTCTTGTATTCGACGAAGCCGAAGACGACGTGGACCCCCGCCCGCTCCATGGCCCGGGCCCAGCGCAGGTTGGCCTCCTCGTCGAACCGGGCCTTCAGCTCGACCAGGGCGGTGACGTTCTTGCCGTTTTCGGCCGCCTCGATCAGGGCGGCGACGATGGGGCTGTCCTTGGAGGTGCGATACAGGGTCTGTTTTATGGCGATGACGTTCGGATCCCGCGCCGCCTGACGCAGGAACTGCACCACCACGTCGAAGCTCTCGAACGGGTGGTGTATCAACATGTCCTTCTCGCGGATGGCGGCGAAGACATCGCCGCCGTTGTCGCGGACCCGCTCGGGATAGCGGGGCTCATAGCCCTTGAATTTCAGGTCGGGATGGCCGCCGGGAATGAGGTCTGAAAGTTGGGCCAGACCCAGCATGCCATCGACCAGCACCACGTCCTGGGGCTTGGCGTGCAGTTCGCCGATGATGAAATCGCGCAGATCGTCGGGCATTGAGGCCTCGATCTTGACCCGTACGACCGAGCCCAGGCGACGCTGTTTCAGCGCCTCTTCGAACTCCAGCACCAGATCCTCGGCCTCTTCCTCGATCTCGATGTCGCTGTCGCGGATCAGGCGCAGCAGGCCCTTCTCCAGAACCTCGCAGCCGGGGAAGAGGTGGTCTATGAACAGAAGCAGCACGTTTTCCAGCGTGATGAACCGCTTGCGACCCGGCGCGGAGCGGCCGTCGGTCGGCAGCTCCCAGAAGCGCCGCACCTGAGTCGGCACCGGCACTAGGGCGTAGAAGGTCTTGGCCTCGCCCTTTCGCCTCATCTTCAGCGCGAGGGAGAAGCCCAGATTGGGCAAGAAGGGGAAGGGGTGGGCGGGGTCGATCGCCAGAGGGGTCAGAACGGCGAAGAGCTGGTTCAGGAACTCGGGCTCCAGCCTTTCCTTCTCGGTCTTGGTCAGGCGGTTCTGATCGACCACTTCTATGTCTGCGGCGGCCAGCTCCTTTTTCAACAGGCGCCAGCGTACCTGTTGCTCGGCCATCAGTTCGCCGGCTGCGATATTGATTCGCTCCACCTGTTCGGCGGGTGTCAGGCCGTCGGCGGAGAGTACCCGCACACGTTCGCGCAACTGGCCCTTCAGGCCGGCGACGCGGGTCATGAAGAACTCGTCCAGATTGTTGGCCGAGATCGACAGGAACCGTAGGCGTTCGAGCAGGGGATGGTTCGGATTGGCGGCTTCCTCCAACACGCGCTCGTTGAAGGCCAGCCAGGAGATTTCGCGGTTGAAGAACCGTGTAGGCGAGGCCATCAGCTCCTCATTCAGCGCCAATTGAGGGGCGCGGGAGGCGGGGACTTCTTCACCCCGTGTGGCGTCGTGGATCGCGGCGTCGGTCATGATCCGGTTCTCGCGCGCCACTGTGACGGCCGCAAGCGGGCTCTGACATTTTCATGAGCTGTCCTTCGCAAGTGCGAAGGGGGTTCTCGCAACTGCGAACTTGTGGTTAAGATTTGGGCTCCCGTTAAGCGGATCGACGTGGAGGCCTTCGTGGCGTTGATGTTCATAGCCTTGGTCGTCGGTACGGCGGCTCTCGTGATCGGCTGGGACATGCTGGGACAGCCGACGCCGAAGCGCATCTATCGCAAATGGAAGCGTCGGCGGAGGCGGGGCGCCTGACGAGCGTCAGTCCGTTCCGGCGTCAGCGTCCATCTGGTCAACCACCTGGCGGGCCAGAACACGGGTGACGGGGCGGTGGAGCGCGTCGAGGCGGGCGACTACAGTCGCGGCGGTGTCAGCGGAGCGATCCAGACGACGCACCAGATAGTCGATGACATCGTCGGATGGCGTGATACTGCGTTCGGCGAAGCGCGCGCGCAGTATGGCGGACAGAACCACGTCGTCGGGCGCTTCGATCGCGACAGTGCGGACCGCGTCGAGGCGCGAGCGCAGGTCGGGCAAATCCACCGACCAGGCCCTGGGCGGCGCGCGACCCACCAGCAGCAGTGCGCCCCCGCCGGCCTGGGCCAGGTTGATCAGGTGAAACAGGCTCTCGTCGTCGGCGTCGCGTGCGCAATCCAGCAGGATGGGCCGGCCCTCCAGCTCCAGCGGATCGACAAGGGCGGCTTCGACGCCGTTCAGCGGCACGGCGCCGACCCGTTCGGCCCAGTCGGCCGCGATCCGGCTTTTGCCCGAGCCCGCAGGGCCGTAAAGGGCCAGGACTGGCCCGGCGCCGTCCGGCCAGCGGGACAGGACACGCACGGCCTCGGCGTTGCTGTCTGACGCGACCAGGGCTTCGCCCACGAGCGGGCGTTCCAGCGGCAGGCGCAACTGTTCGGCGTTCGGTCGGATCAGGGCGCTCTGCGCGGACATGGGACTGTCATAGCAGAGGCCCGGACGAACCGCGTCACGCTGGACCTGTTGGTAGCGGGGAGGGACAGTCCCCACTGTGGATGAAATCAGGCGAATTCGACCAGGGCGGGGTTCAGCTTGCCGGCCTTGAACTCGGTGACCTTGTAGTCGGCCAGACCGTGGACCTGGAAGGGATCGTCCTTCAGCAGGGTTTCCAGCGCTTCCTTCGTGCCGCCGCTACGCACGACAAGGATGCCGCCGGTGCGCGGAACCATGGGGCCGGCGGCGATGATCAGGCCGCTGGCGACATGGATGTCCAGCCACTCGCGATGCTCGACCGTCTTCGCCTCGATGGCCTCGATGGGCTGGGTGTAGGTGATGGTGACGATGAACATGGCGCGGCCTCGAACGGATGACTGAACCGCTATCGCGCGCGGAGGCGGGGTTTGCAACGGCTGAAACCTTGACTTTCCGGGGCGATGATGCGCCCTACGCCGCTTCGATTTCAGGCGCCTGAGGCGTCGGATTCCACCGCCAGATTTCCAGACGGTCTGTTCATGCACGCCTACCGCTCCCATACCTGCGGCGCCCTGCGCGCCTCCGACGCCGGTTCCACCGTCCGCCTGTCCGGCTGGGTGCACCGTAAGCGCGATCACGGCGGCCTGCTGTTCATCGATCTGCGCGACCACTACGGCCTGACCCAGCTGGTGCTGCACCCTGAGACGCCGGGCTTCGCCGCGGTCGAGCGTCTGCGCGCCGAGAGCGTGATCAAGATCGACGGCGAAGTCGTCGCCCGCGACGCCTCGGTGGTGAACTCCAACCTGCCGACCGGCGAGGTCGAGGTCCGCGTCCAGGGCGTCGAGGTTCTTTCGGAAGCCGCCGAACTGCCGATGCCGGTCTTCGGCGAGCAGGAGTATCCGGAGGATATCCGCCTCGCCAACCGCTTCCTCGACCTGCGTCGCGAGCGGCTGCACAAGAACATCGTGCTGCGCTCCAGGGTCATCTCCTCGATCCGCCAGCGCATGGTCGCCCAGGGCTTCCTGGAATACCAGACCCCGATCCTGACCGCCTCGTCGCCGGAGGGCGCGCGCGACTTCCTGGTGCCGTCGCGTCTGCACCCCGGCAAGTTCTATGCGCTGCCGCAGGCGCCGCAGCAGTTCAAGCAACTGCTGATGGTCTCGGGTTTCGACCGCTATTTCCAGATCGCGCCGTGCTTCCGTGACGAGGACCTGCGCGCCGACCGTTCGCTGGAATTCTACCAGCTCGACGTCGAGATGAGCTTTGTGACCCAGGAAGACGTCTTCGCCGCCATCGAACCGCTGATGCACGGCGTGTTCGAGGAGTTCGGCGAGGGCAAGCCGGTCTCGCCCATCGACGGCGTCCACACCTTCACCAACGACTTCGGCGAAACGTTCGAGCACAAGGGCTTCGAGCGCCTGACCTACGCCCAGTCAATGGCCTGGTACGGTTCGGACAAGCCGGACCTGCGCAACCCGATCAAGATGCAGGTCGTCTCCGACCACTTCCGCGACGGCGGCTTCGGCCTGTTCGCCAAGATCCTGGGCGCGGACGAGAAGAACGCCGTCTGGGCCATTCCGGCGCCGACCGGCGGCAGCCGCGCCTTCTGCGACCGCATGAACTCTTGGGCTCAGGGCGAGGGCCAGCCGGGCCTGGGCTATATCTTCTGGTCGGACGACCAGGGCGCCTGGGGCGGTCCCATCGCCAAGAACCTGGGTCAGGAGCCGACCGAGACCCTGATGGCCTCGCTGGGCCTGGGTAAGGGCGACGCCGCCTTCTTCACCGCCGGCTTGCCCTCGGTCTTCGCCAAGTTCGCCGGCCTGGCCCGCACCCGCGTGGGCACGGAGCTGAAGCTGATTGACGAGAACCAGTTCAAATTCTGCTGGATCGTCGACTTCCCCATGTTCGAATGGTCGGAAGAAGAAAAGAAGGTCGACTTCAGCCACAACCCCTTCTCGATGCCGCAGGGCGGGCTGGAGGCCCTGGAGACCCAGGATCCGCTGACCATCCGCGCCTTCCAGTACGACATCGTCTGCAACGGCTATGAGCTGTGCTCGGGCGCGATCCGGAACCACAAGGCCGAGATCATGCTGAAGGCCTTCGAGATCGCCGGCTACGACGCCTCGGTGGTCGAGGAGCAGTTCGGCGGCATGCTGAACGCCTTCCGCTTCGGCGCCCCGCCGCACGGCGGCCTGGCCCCCGGCATCGACCGGATCGTCATGCTGCTGGCGGGCGAGACGGCCATCCGCGAGGTCATCGCCTTCCCGCTGAACCAGCAGGGCGAGGATCTGCTGATGAACGCCCCGACCGAGGCGGAAGAGCGCCAGCTGAAGGACGTCCACATTCGCACGGCCGTGCCGATCAAGGTGTGATGGGCTGACATGGCCGAAGACGACAAAGGGGACGCCGCGAGGCGTCCCCTTTTTTGCGGTTCGCGTTCGGGTGCGGCTTAGTTGTCGGCGTTGACGATGTGGCGCACGGCAGGGGGAGCCGGCGGCGCCGGCGGGGTGCGGATAACCCGGATGGTCCCACGACAGGCCTGGGCCGTCAGCCGGCCGGGCAGGCGGGTGGAGCCGTCGCCGCAGGCTTCGCTGATCTGGTCCTGGGTCAGGTTGCGCGCGCCAGAAAGGTCTGCGCCCCGGATGTCGGTGCGTCGCATCGAGGTGTCGCTGAAGTCCGCCCGTGCGAAGGTTCCACCGGTCAGGCGCGCGCCGTCCAGGCTGGCGTCGCGGAAGGAAGAGTTCGAGAAGTCGCCGCCGGACAGGTTGGAAGCATTGATCTCGGCGTCGCTGAAGTCGGCCCCGACGGCGTGAACATTGGCCAGGGTCGCCCCGAAAAGTTCGCTGCCCGAGAAGTCAGCGCCGGCCAGGGTCGCGCCATTGAAATTCACCCCGTGCAGCTCTCCTCCCGAGAGATCCGCACGCGACAGGTTGGCGCGAACGAAGGATGAGCCCTGGGCCTCTGCCCCTGTCAGGACGGCGCCGGTGAAGTTGGCCGAGGTGAAGTTGGCGCCGACGATCTCGACGCCTTGCATATTTGCCCGGCTGAAATCGCTGCCGGTGAAGTTCGAACCGACCATTTCCGCGCCGCGCAGATTGGCCCCGACCAGGGTGGCGTTCATGAAGCTGGCGCCGGTGAAGGTGGCCCCTGTCAGGTTGCGGCCGGAGAGTTCGCAGCGGTTGCAGGACCCGCCCAGGGACACCGATCGGGCCACGTCGCGATCCTGCATAGACATCTCGACCCCGGCGAAGGCGGGGGTGGCGAGCATCAAACCGGCCGCCGCGATCAGGGCGGTTTTCAACCGGATGGGGGTGAGGCGGGCGATCTGTTTCACGCAGTCTGAATGCCCCGAAACGCTGGGCATACCTACTTAAATCGAGGTAATTTCGTTAAAACGAGGCAAGGTGAAAGGCAATCAACAGGCGGGAATACGTAGGTTTCCGGACAGAATCGTCGATGAGTCGCCGCAAGCGCGGTTAAGTTGACCTTGGGTCAGTCCTGTCGCCCGCGAAAGGTCCGCGCCGGACAGGTTGGTTCCAGTCAGCTTGGCGCCCGAGAAGCTTGCGCCCCGCAGATAGGCCCCGACGAAACTGGCGTTGGTCAGGTCGGCCCCCGAGAAGTTGGAGCTGGAGAAGACGCCGCCATAGGCCTCGACGTCGCGCAGGTCGGCGTTGGAGAAGCGGGTGCGGTTCATCACGCTGAGGCTGAGGTCCGCCTGGCGCAGGCGCGCCCCGGTCAGGTTCAGGCCGCGCGCCTCTAGCCCTGAGAAATCGCCCTGAAACAGGTTGCAGCCGGGGCAGGAGGCGCCGCGTTTCACATTGGCGATCTGGCCGGCGTTTTGCGCCAGAGCAGGGCTCGCGGCGGCCGCCAGCATGACGACGGCGATGGACAGGGCGGTCAGGCGGGACATGGGGTCGCTCCAGCGAAAACGTCGCGTGGCGGCAGCCTATACCCCAGCCGTTAACTTAGCCCTGATCGCCGCCGTGAACCGCCCGCGCGTCGCCGCAGGTGTCGCAGACCCAGACGCCGCCGCGATTCTGCAGGCTGAAGTCGCCGCACGACGGGCAGGCGACGGCCTCCGTATTGGCGGCGATCTTCGGCTCAGGCTCGGCCTTCTTGCCGAAGGGCAGGACCACCAGATTGTCCGGCGCCGAGCCGCGGGCGAAACCCTTGGAGATGAACCGCGCGGCGGGAACAGCCTCTCCGCCTTCCGCCTTGCCGTGGCCCAGGCCGTCGGCGTTCAGCTCGTCGGGGCCGGCGTTGGCCAGCTCGTGGCGGTCAAGATAGGAGACGCCCAGCTCGCGGAAGATATAGTCCAGGATCGAGGTGGCCGAGCGGATGGAGTCATTGCCGGTGACCCGTCCGGCGGGCTCGAAGCGGGTGAAGACAAAGGCGTCCACGAACTCCTCCAGCGGCACGCCGTATTGCAGGCCGATGGAGATGGCGATGGCGAAGTTGTTCATCAGGCTGCGGAAGGCGGCGCCTTCCTTGTGCATGTCGATGAAGATCTCGCCCAGTTCGCCGTCGTCATATTCGCCGGTGTGGATATAGACCTTGTGCCCGCCAACGGCCGCCTTCTGGATATAGCCCTTGCGGCGGTCCGGCAGTTTGCGGCGGGCGCGGGCCCGTTCGACGACTCGTTCGACAACCCGTTCCGGCGGCGGGACAGGCGCGGGGCGGGGGGTGTCGAAGCGCGGCGTCGCCTCCGCCTTGGGCAGGGTCAGCAAGGGACCGGCCGGAGGTGAGGCGCGGCGCAGGCGAACGGCGCGGCGTCCGTCGCCGGCGGCCAGGCTGAGCCGGCGCGCGGCCTGGGCGGCGGTGGCGCGCCAGTCCAGGATTTCGACGGCGGCGTAGGGGACGTCGCTGAATGGCTCCAGCACTTGACGCAGCGCCGCCTCGGCGCCGGCGGGGTCGGTCAGGAGCGTGGCGACGGCGGGCGGCGCCTCGGCCCAGTCGCTCAGGTCGCCGTGGCCGAAGACCCAGCGCGCGGCCTCCGCCTCGGCCTCTTCCGGCACGCCCAGCAGGTTGAGCAGCGGGCCGTCGCCGTCTTCCAGGCCCAGGACGTCGCGGATGAAGCCCGGGTCCAGCACCGGGGCGGCGAACACCGCATCGAAGCTGTCGGCATGGGCCAGGGCCTGTTCGACGGAGGCCAGTTCGATGTCGGTGAAGCCGAAGCCGCGCAGGGCGGCGTGATCGACCCCGGGCGCTTCGAGCAGGGTGCGACGGCCGAACAGCCGGCGCTCGGCGGCCTGGACGTCGCCGCCCGCGTGAGCCAGAGCGGCCGCAAGCCCGGGCGCCAGACGGCGGCCGATCAAGCCGTCCGCCGTCTGGAACACATCGACGACGGACGGGGCGCCAAGGCCCAGACGCAGCCGGGCCTCAGGATCATCGACGAACAGGCCGATGGCCGCGTGACGGCGCGGCGTTCCGGGCTTGGCCATGGTCCTGGACGCGACGGCGGCCAACGGGTCCGGGTTGGCCTTCAGGCGCGTGCGGCGCAGCCTGTCTGCATCGGCCGCCTGGCTCTTGAGCCCGTCCCACTCGGCGCAGGCGCCGCGCAGTTGCGCCAGTTCGGCGGACATCTGGCCGGCGATGGCGGCCGTCAGACCGGCGACCGCCTCGGCCCGGATGGACAGATCCCCGCCGGTCGGCGCGAGCGCAGCCGAAAGACCTTCGAGACCCAGGACGATGGAGGCGTTTTCGGACTGGAGATCCAGGGCTATGGTCCACAGACGGACCAGATCGGGCAGGCGGTCGAAGGACCCGCCGTCGAGAGCGGCGACGGCGGACAGGTCAAGCATGGCGCGGCTGACGCCGCCCTCGGCCAGGACGTCGGCCTCGCGCGGATCGAAGGTCAGGATCAGGCCGCCGTCCAGCGCCGCTTCGGCCGCCATCAGGATCTCGGGCGCGCCGGCGGCGGTCCGGGTGCGGTCGGCCAGGGCGATCAGGGGGGCGGTTTCGTGGAAGGGGCGCAAGGCCAGGGCGGGCCTTTCGCCGTCGATGGCGCGCAGGATGTCCGCGTCGGTCGCGCCGCGACGTCGCGCGGTGGCGGCCGCCCGACCCAAGGCCGGGTTGCGCGACGGATCGGCGCAGTCGCCTTCACGCCCTTCGCAGCGGTCCACGGCGTCGGCGACGGCGCACAGGGCGTCGGCCAGGGCCTCTGCCGACTGGAGCGCCAGCCGCGCCGTCATCCGGTCGGCGCGGTGTTCGGCCAGGCGCTTGGGCGCGGCAGGGTCGGCTAAGTCGACGATCTCGGCCGCAGCCGTGTACGCCGCCGGCGAGACCAGACCCAGCTGGATTGTCGCCGCCAGTTCTGCGGCGAAGACATAGGCCTCGGCGCGATCCGCAAAGACGCCCTCGGCCAGACCACGGCCTGCCAGGCGTTCCGCCCAGGCGTCGATTCCGCCGTTCAGCCAGCCGCCGGTCGGCAGCAGCGAAGGGCTGAGGGATTCAGCCCAGTCCAGCCAGGCCTCGATCCGCGCGTCGGACCAAGCGGCCGGCGCCAGAACCTCGTGGACCGCATCGGCGCGCTCTACCGCGCGGGTCTCCATAGAGACGCGTCGGGCCTGTTCGACGAAGCCGGATTGAATGCGCATGGACAGCGTCTCCGCGAATGCTTCCGACTAGATTACGGTGTTCTGGGCAGGCGCGCCACTAGATGTAGTAGTTATCAACCGCTGAATCGGCGCCCTCCCGCCAAGCCTGTCTGCTCAACCGGGGGTGCGACGTGAGCGCGCAATCCCGCCTCAATCCGAAATAATTCACACAATGCCGATTGCGGCCCGCATTGCACCTGTGTCATGTAACCGATTACATTATCTATCGACAGACCTTCGATAAGACGGCTGGAACGATGACGCTCAGAGAGGAACACGTGGAAATCTCCGCCCCGTCAGGCCTGAACGGACATGCGCCGGCCGCCAAGGCCGCGACCATCCGTGATGTGGCGGAACGGGCGCAGGTGTCCGTGGCCTCGGTGTCGCGGGTGCTGAACGGCTCCGACGCCATCACCGAGACCACCCGCCGTCGGGTGCTCGATGCGGTCGAACATCTCCGCTACGTCCCCCATGTCGGCGCGCGCAGCCTGTCCACCAGTCGGACGGACACAATCGGCGTCATCCTGCCGGACCTGTACGGCGAGTTCTTCTCCGAACTGATACGCGGCATGGATCTGGCCGCGCGGGCGCACGGCAAGCACCTGATCGTGTCCAGCTCCCACGGCGACACCGAAGAGACGATGGCGGCGCTGCGCTCGATGCGGGGTCGGGTGGACGGCATGATCGTGCTGTCGCCCCATCTGCGGGCCGCCAATCTGGCCGCCGACGTAGCGGGCCGGACCCCGGTTCTGGTGATGAACGGCGGCCTGGATGAGGGCGGTCGGCCTTCTATCGCGGTGGACAACCACGGCGGCGCCGTGGCGGCGGTCCAGCATCTGATCTCGACCGGCCGTCGCCGCATCGCCCACATCCGGGGCGCCGCCGGCAACCTGGAAGCCGACATCCGGGCCGAGGGCTACGCCAGCGCACTGGACGGGCAGGAACCGATCATTGTCGAGGGCGACTTCACCCAGGCGGCCGGGCATCGCGCGGCCACGCGGCTGATGGCGCTGGATGACCGGCCCGATGCGGTGTTCGCGGCCAATGACATGATGGCCCTGGGCGCCATGCTGGCCTTCCAGGAGGCGGGTGTGCGCTGCCCCGAGGACGTGGCCGTGATCGGGTTCGACGACGTGCCGCTGGCGGCCCTGGTTCGGCCGACGCTGACCACGCTGAGAGTGAATATTGCGGAAATGGGTCGCCGGGGCGTCGAACGCCTCATCGGCCTGGTCCAGGCCGGCGCGAACGCCGATCCGGACACCGCTTGTGAAATCGTTCGACCGGCTCTGGTCGTGCGTCAATCCACCGCGGCGGCCGCAACCGCCGGGTCAAACCCCGATCGTACAGCGGCGTCGCCGTCGTGAATCGGGCCCATCAGGAGGGGACTCAAGGATGATCAAGTTCAATACGCGTAGCGCGGCCCTGGCCGCTGTATCCGCCTTCGCCATTGCTGTAGGTTTCGCCGGCGCGGCGTCGGCGCAGAGCGCCACATCAACCCTCCGGGGCACGGTCTCTGACGGCCAAACCGCCGGAACCGGCACCGTCACCGCCACCGAGGTGGCGACCGGCTATGTCACCCGCGGCCGCATCGGCGAAAATGGCCAATACGTCATTCCTGGGCTTCGGCCCGGCACCTTCCGCATCCAGGTCACCACGAGCGACGGTCGGACGACTGAAGACACGGTGACGCTCGCACTCGGCCAAGTCGGCACCCTAGACCTTGACCTGACCTCGACTGGGGATGCCGCCACGAACGTCGGCGAAATCGTCGTTGTCGGTCGTCGCACCTTTAACGTCCGTACGTCGGAAGTGGGGACAAGCGTCAGCCAGCAACAGATCAATAATCTGCCCCAGATCAACCGCAACTTCCTGAACTTTGCGGCCTTGGCGCCTGGCGTCCGCGTGACGGAAGGCGACACGGAGCGCACCATTACCGCAGGCGGGCAGCCTTCCAGCGCCATTAACGTCTTTATCGACGGCCAGAACCAAAAGTCGTTGATCAACGACGGCGGCATCGCCGGTCAGGACGACAGCCGTGGGAATCCCTTCCCCCAAGCCGCTGTGCAGGAGTTTAGGGTGCTGACCCAGAACTTCAAAGCCGAGTACGAGCAGGCGTCGTCCGCCATCATCACCTCGGTCACGCGTTCGGGCACCAATGACCTGAGCGGCGATATGTTCGTCACCTATCAGGACTCCAGCTGGATCGCCCAGAACGTCTTCTCCAAGGCGCGTGGCGAAGAAAGGCCGCAGCTCGATCGTCTGCAATACGGCGGTTCTGTCGGAGGGCCGATTATTGAAGATACGCTGCACTACTTCCTTTCCTACGAGCGGAAAGAAGAGACGCGCGGGAGTTCAGTGTTCCTACGCCGCACCGAATATACGCCGCTATTTGAGGATCAGCTCGGAACTTTTGAAGGACCGTTCGAGCAAGATCTGGTCTTTGGTAAGCTGTCCTGGGCGATCAATGATCAGCAGCGGCTGGACCTGAGCGGTACGTATCGCAAAGAAGAAGATATCCGGAACTTCGGAAATGGGCCCGACGCCTTCTCGCGTGCGAACGCCATCAATGGCGAGACCCAGTCCCTTCAACTGCGACACCAGTTCCAGGGAAATGGCTTCCTGAACGAGGCATCCGTAGATTATCTGAAGTCGCAGTATAATCCCCGTGCGGTGAATTTTGATCTCTCGGGACAGCGGTATGTTTCTTACCGCGATGCGAGCGCCACAACACCGGGATTCCAGTTCCGATATGATCAGAGCGATGGAATATTCAATGCGGGCGGCGGTACGAACAATCAGGATCTGACGCAGGAAAGCCTGACGTTCAAAAATGATTTGACGTTCAACGACATCGAGGCGTTCGGGCTTCACACCGTTAAGATGGGTGTGAAATACTCGATCCAGACGTTGAGCGTTTTCAAACAGTTCAACCGGAACCCCCAGTTTACTTACGACGTCGACGCTAGGCCCGAAGTGGTTGGGTCGAATGCCATACCCACCGTGGTGAGTCTGAACCTGCCGGTCGATGCGACGTCTGTGGATAACAACGTCCTGGGCCTTTATATCCAGGATGACTGGCAGATCACCGACAAGCTCGAAGTGAACCTGGGCCTACGTTGGGACTACGAGGACAATGCTGTAAACAACGACTGGCGTACGCCTGACGATATTCGTCGCATGTTGACCGCCATCGGCAATGCGCCTGGCTTCGACTACCCATCCTATATCAATATCGACGACTATATCTCTGACGGAGATCGTCCCGCGTTCAAGGACGCCTATCAGCCGCGCTTCGGCTTCTCTTACGACTTCTTCGGCGACGAGCGTACGGTTCTGTTCGGGGGCGCGGGCCGCTACTACGACCGGATCGGCTTCAACTTTGCCTTTGACGAGCGGTTCAAGCCCTACCAGCTGTCGCGGACCATCTATTTCTCCCCGTCCGGCGGCGCCTATGGCGGTCGCACGGACACGGTCGCCTGGAATCCGAGCTACGCCACGGCGGAGGGCCTCGATTCACTGCTCGGAGGGACGGTCGGTCGCGGCGAAGTCTTCCTGATCAAGAATGACGCGCCGCCGCCGGTGACTGATCAGTTCAACCTGGGTGTTCGCCAGAAGATCGGCGACTGGCAGACGGCGCTGACATTCTCTTACGCCAAGACCAAGAACGAGTTCGCCTGGTACCGCGCGAACCTGGATCCGGCGACCAACAGCGTGCCCGCTGCAGCCCAGCCGGCGAACCTCATCGATCCGGTCACCGGCGTGGCCTTCCCTTACAACGCCGGTGTTTTCGTCTCGAACCATGACCGCGAGCGGGAGATGCACGCGATCTATTTCACGGCGGACAAACCCTTCAACACGGCAAGCGGTTGGGGAGCCAATATCGCCTACACCTTTATGGACGCCACTCAGAACGGCAGCCGCGATCAGGGGTTGGGCAACTTCGACTTCGACTATCCCTGGACCAGCTATTCTCCGACGTTCACGACGCCGGGGGTCGAACGCCACCGTCTGGTAATGTCCGGTACCGTCGCCCTTCCGCTGGACTTCCAGCTGTCGTCGATCATCACCCTGGGGTCGGGGCTGCCTTACACTCGGAACAACGTCGGGAATGGCGCCAAGCCGGACTGGTTCTCGGCCTATCCCGAGAAACACGCCTTCATCATTCCCGCGTGGGAATGGGCCTATCGTCAGGTCGATCTGCGGCTCGCGAAGTCTTTCGAGATTTTCGGTGGGCAGGAAGTCGAGTTCACGGCTGACGCGATTAATGTGTTCAACTTCAAGAACTATTCCGGCTTCAACCAGACCTACCGGACATCAAACACAGGCGAGGCGCCGCTGAATCCAACCTTCGGTCAGCCTACCGCTCAGTTCCTCCCGACCCGCAGCTTCCAGGTCGGTCTGCGCTACGCCTTCTAACTCCCCCTGAGCCTGGGCCGCCTTCCGCTTGCGCGGGAGGCGGCCTTCTTCTTGATACAGACCCAGTGAGCGTGCCCATGAACCGCCGAAACTTCCTGATGCGAACCACGGCTGGAGCCGCCGCCCTGGCGGTCGGCGGCGCTGTCGCGGGGCAGGCGGCGGCGCAACAGGCGCAGGCGGCTCAGCAGGGAAGCGGCGCGGTCAACGGCACGCAGCGGCGGCCCCTGCGGCTGGACCGCGAGATCAGCGAGCTTCAGGAACGCACCTTCCGCTGGTTCGAAAAGGTCACGGATCGGGCTACCGGCCTGACGCCGGATCGCTGGCCCAGCAAGTCCTTCTGCTCCATCGCCGCAGTCGGATTCGCCCTGACCTGCTGGCCTATCGGCGTAGAGCGCCGCTGGATGAGCCGGGACGAGGCGCGCGAACGCACCCTGATCACCGTCCGCTATTTCCACAGCCTGCCCCAGGGACCGGAGCCGACCGGCACGGCGGGGCACAAGGGCTTCTTCTATCATTTCCTCGATATGGAGACCGGTCATCGCTACCGGACCAACGAGCTATCGACCGTCGATACCGCCCTGCTGATGGCCGGCATGCTGTTCGCCGCCCGCTATTTCGACGGCGATCACCCGGACGAGGTCGAGATCCGCAGCCGGGTCCAGGCCCTGTACGAGCGGATCGAATGGGACTGGGCCGTCGTGCGCGACAACCGGATCACCATGGGCTGGCATCCCGAGAGCGGCTTCATCCCCTCGGACTGGCACGTCTATAACGAGGGGATGCTGGTGCTGCTCCTAGCCATCGGCAGCCCGACCCATCCGGTCTCGGTCAATGTCTGGCACGAATGGGCCGCCAGCTATGACGAGAGCTGGACCGACCGCTGGGGCAGTTGGCACCTGAATTTCGCGCCGATCTTCGGCCACCAGTACAGCCATATGTACGTCGACTTCCGCGGCATCCAGGACGCCTGGATGCGAGGCCAGTCGGCCCAGATGGGCGAGTATCTGGACTATTTCGAAAACAGCCGCCGCGCCGTCTACGCCCAGCAGAAATATGCCCACGACAATCCGGGCCAATGGGCCGGCTATTCGTCCGAGACCTGGGGCCTGACGGCCTGCGACGGGCCCGGCGACTTCAAACAGACCATCAACGGCGTCGAGCGCGAGTTCTTCAGCTATTCGGCGCGCGGCCCCGGCGAGCGCGACGACGGCACCATCGCCCCGACGGCGGCGGCCAGCTCCATCGCCTTCGCGCCCGAGATCGTCATACCCTGCATCAAGGCGATGAAGAGCCGGTTCGGCGCAGGGATCTATACCGAGTGGGGCTTCTTCGACAGCTTCAACCCGACCCTGACCCAGCGCGACGGGCCGCTGCAGCATGGCAAGATCGTTGACGGGATCGGCTGGGTCGCCGACGACTATCTCGGCATCGACCAGGGGCCTATCGTCTGCATGACCGAGAACCACCGGTCGGACTTCATATGGCGTTTTATGCGCGGCGAGCCTAACATTCGCCGGGGCCTGGACAGGGCCGGCTTCACCGGGGGCTGGTTGACCGCATGACGCTTGGCCCGCACAGGCGCGGGGCTTTGGCGCTGCTGGCGGGCGGCGCGGCTGCGGCCTGTACGCCGCGCCGTGACGGCGAGACCATCCTGCGCTTCTGGGCCATGGGCAATGAGGGCGGGACGGTGGGCCAGCTGATGCCCGAGTTCGAGCGGCGCAATCCCGGCGTCCGGGTCGAGGTCCAGCCTCTGCCGTGGACCGCGGCCCACGAGAAGCTGTTGACCGCCTATGCCGGCGCCTCGCTGCCGGACGTCAGCCAGATCGGCAACACCTGGGTGTCGGAGCTGACCGCCATCGGCGCCCTGTCGCCGACCCCGCCCGCGGCGGCCGACCTGCTGACCGATCAGTTCGAGGCGGTGCTGGAGACCAACGAGGTAGCCGGCCGGGCCATGACCACGCCCTGGTACGTCGATACGCGGCTTCTGTTTTATCGCACCGACCTTCTGGCCCGCGCCGGCTTCGGCGCCCCGCCCCGGGACTGGGCCGAGTGGAAGCGGGCCATGCGCGGGATCAAGCGTGTGGCGGGCGGCGACAACTACGCCATCCTGCTGCCGTTGAACGAGTTCGAGCAGCTTCTGACCTTCGGCCTTCAGACCGAGGAGCCCTTGCTGCGGGACAGGAATACGCGCGGCAACTTCTCCAACCCCGGCTTCATCTCGGCCCTGGCCTTCTATCGCAGCCTGTTCGCCGAGGGCCTGGCGCCCCTGGCATCGGCGGCGCAGATCTCCAACGTCTGGACCGAGTTCGCGCGCGGCTATTTCAGCTTCTACTTCTCCGGCCCGTGGAGCGTGGGCGATTTCCGCAGCCGCTTGCCGGCGTCGTTTCAATCCAGCTGGGCCACGGCGGGCGTGCCGGGGCCGAACGGTCTGGGCGCCTCGGCGCCGGGTGGATCCAGCCTGGCGGTGTTCAAGTCGTCGCCGCATCAGGACGCCGCCTGGGCCCTGGTCCGCTATCTGTCCGAGCCGGCGGTGCAGGCCCGGTTCAACACCATCGTCGGCGACCTGCCGGCGCGGAAAAGCGCTTGGGACATCGCCCAGGTCGAGCGCGACCCGATGCTGGCGCCCTTCCGCGGCCAACTGGAGCGGGCCAAGGCCGTGCCCAAGGTTCCGGAATGGGAACGGATCGTGACTGAGATGCAGATCGTCGCCGAACGGATGGTGCGCGGCGAATATACCCCCGAGACTGCGGCCGCCGAGATCGATCGCCGGGCCGACCGGTTGCTGGAGAAGCGCCGCTGGATGATGGAACAGGGCAGGGCCGTATGACCGTCGTCGATCCGACATTGGCCCGACCGAAGCCGTCGCGTGGACGCGGGGCCAGAGAGCGCGCGGCCTGGGCCTTCGTCGCCCCGGCGATGATCGCCATCGGCCTGTTCTTCGCCCTTCCCGTGATCGCGGCCCTGCTGCTCAGCCTGACCGACTTCGACATCTACGCCCTGGCGGATCTCGACAATCTGCGCTTCGTCGGCTTGCAGAACTATGAGCGGCTGATGACCAATCCGCTGTTCTGGGGGGCGATGAAGAACACCCTGACCTTCGCGGTCCTGGGCGTGCCCCTGTCCATTGCGGCCTCTCTGGCGGCGGCGGTGATTCTGAACGCGCGGGTGGTGAAGTGGCGGCCGATCTGGCGGGTCATGTTCTTCGCCCCCTATGTCACCACCCTGGTCGCCACCGCCGTGGTGTGGCGCTATCTGCTGCACACCCGCTACGGCGTCATCAACTGGGGGCTGGAGAGCATCGGCCTGCCGGCCGTCGACTGGCTGGGCCAGCCCTCGACCTCCATCCCCGCCATCCTGATGTTCGTGGTCTGGAAGATCTTCGGCTACAATATGCTGATCTTCCTGGCCGTGCTTCAGACCGTGCCGGACGACCTGTATGAGGCCGCCCGCATAGACGGCGCCGGGCCGTGGAAACAGTTCCGCCATGTCACCCTGCCGGCCATCGCGCCGACCATGTTGCTGGTCTCGATCATATCGGTCGCCAGCTTCTTCCAGCTGTTCGCCGAACCCTATGTGATGACCCAGGGCGGCCCGGCCCAGAGCACGGTGACGGTGCTCTACTTCATGTACGAGGAAGGCTTCAAATGGTGGAACCTGGGCTCCGCCAGCGCGGTCGCCTTCGTCCTGTTCCTGTGCATCCTGGCCATCACCCTGGTGCAGCTGGCCGTGGCCAAGCGGGTGGGGGCGTATCAGTGAAACTCCGCGCCATCTTCCTCAACCTCGCCGTCGCCCTGATCGCCCTCGTCGTCCTGTTCCCGCTGGTCTGGATGGCGTCGGTCAGCTTCATGCCGACCGGCGAGGCGGCGACCTTCCCACCGCCGCTGGTCCCGTCGCGCTGGACGCTGGAGCATTATCAGGACCTGTTTCTGAACCAGGGCATGGGCCGCTATCTGTGGAATAGTTTCGCCCTGGCGACCCTGGCCACCATCCTGGCGCTCAGCTTCACCGTCCCGGCCGGCTACGCCTTCGCCAAGCTGAAGTTCACCGGGCGTGAGCGGCTGTTCCAGTTCCTGGTCGCCGCCCTGGTGGTGCCGGCCCAGATCGGCACCCTGCCGCTGTTCCTGATGCTGAAGGGGATGGGGCTGGTGAACACCTATGCCGGGGCGCTGGTGCCCTGGCTGGCCTCGATCTTCGGCCTGTTCCTGGTGCGCCAGTATGCGCTGAGCATTCCCGACGAGATGCTGGAGGCCGCCCGGATCGACGGCGCGAGCGAGGGGCAGATCTTCCGCCGAATCGTCCTGCCGACGCTGCAGCCGATCATCGTCACCCTGGGCCTGTTCGTCTTCCTGGGCAGCTGGAACGACTTCCTCTGGCCGCTGATCATCCTGACGGACCAGTCGAACTACACCCTGCCGGTCGCCCTGGCGGCCCTGTCGCGCGAACATGTGCAGGATGTCGAACTGATGATGGCGGGCGCCGTCGTCACGGTCGCGCCCGTCCTGATCCTCTTTCTCGCCCTGCAACGCTACTACATCCGCGGCATGCTCGCGGGCAGCGTGAAGGGGTGATCCGTGTAGCCCTCTACTGCCGTCATCCTGGGCCTTGTGCCTAGGATCCATAGACTCCGTCGAGGACGGGACGCACGCCTTCGACACCGGGCGTATGGATCCTCGGGACAAGCCCGAGGATGACGGCAACAGAGGAAATTGGAGTAATCCGAATGCGTATCCTGACCTCCGCCCTCGCGCTCAGCGCCGCCCTGATGGCCGCCCCCGCCGTCGCCCAGGACGCGCGCGTCCTCGACAGCATGGACGACGCGTCGCGGTGGCAGGCCAGCGCCTCGACCGACGTCCATGCCGCCGTCTCCGCCGTGGCGGGGCATGACGGTCGGGCCGTCCGGCTCGACTACGACTTCGACGGCAAGGCCGGCTATGCGGTGCTCAGCCGGCCCCTGCCGTTCGACCTGCCCGACAATTACGAGATCAGCTTCTGGGTGCGCGGCGCCGGGCCGGTCAACACTTTCGAGGTCAAGCTGACCGACGCCTCAGCCGAGAACGTCTGGTGGAAACAGACGGCCCGCTACGACTTCCCCGACGGCTGGACGAAGTTCGTGATCAAGCGCCGCCAGGTGTCCAAGGCCTGGGGGCCCAGCCCGGAGACCGTGCTGCGACGCGCTGAACGCGTCGAGTTCGTCGTGGTGGCGGCGGAAGGCGGCAAGGGGGCGGTCGAGATTGACCAACTGAGCCTGCGCGCCCTGCCGGTCGATCTCTTGGTTCCGCCCCAGCCGGTCGCCGCCGACGGCCGGCCACAGACGACCGCCGCCAACGCCGTCGATCTGGACCCGAAGACCGCCTGGACCCCGCCGGTGGGCGAACCGTCGGCCCTGACCCTGGACCTGGGCTATGAGCGCGAGTTCGGCGGCTTGACCCTGCGCTGGGGCGAGCGGGGGGCGGCGTCGGACTATCGGATTTCGGCCTCGACCGACGGGCGCGACTGGCGGGACCTGGCGACAGTTCAGGGCGGGAACGGCGGCGTCGACTGGCTGCGCACGCCTGAGGCGACGGCGCGCTGGCTGCGGCTTGAGCCGTTGCGACCCGTTCCGGCGCCCGACGTCGTCGGATCGTCCGGCGCCGGCCAGCGGCTGGGCGCGGGGCAGGCGACGACCTATGCGTTGAACGAGGTCGAGGTCGAATCCCTGGCCTTCGGCGAGGACGCCACGGCCTTCGTGGAGGCGGTGGCCAAGGAGAACCGACGCGGCCTCTATCCACGCGGCTTTTTCGGGGAACAGCCCTACTGGACCCTGGTCGGGGTCGACGGCGGCGGCGAGAGCGGCCTAATCGGCGAGGACGGCGCCATCGAACTGCGCCGCGCCGGCCCCAGCATCGAACCCTTCGTCGTCGACAACGGGCGGCTGATCACCTGGGCCGACGTCAATATCGAACAGGGGCTGAGGGACGACGACCTGCCCATACCGTCCGTGACCTGGACCGCCGACGATTGGACGCTGAAGATCACCAGCTTCGCCGACGGCGCGCCGGACCGGGCGCGTCTGTGGGGCCGCTATGACCTGACCAACACCTCCAACCGGCCCCGCACCCTGACCCTGGCCCTGACGGCGCGGCCGTTCCAGGTCAACGGGCCGGTGCAGTTCCTGGCCATTCCGGGCGGGGTGGCGCCGGTCGAGCGGATCGCCTGGGACGGCGCGAGCCTCACGCTGAACGACGACGTCCGGGTCCAGCCCCTGACCGCGCCGGACGCTGTGGGGGCTTCGAGCTTCGACGCAGGGGCCGATCCTCAATCATTGATTTTACCGACGGTGCGACGGCCCGCCGGCGAGCCGGTCGCCGTCTCCGACGCCACGGACCTGCCGGCCGGGGCCCTGTTGTATGAGGCGACGCTCCAGCCCGGCGAGACACGCACCTTCGGCTTCCTCTCGCCGCTGGCGGGCGAGACGCCGCAGCCGCAGGCCGGGCAGGGCGTCGCCGCGCTGGATCAGGCCGAGCAGGCGCTGGCGGCGGAGTGGCGCGAGAAGCTGGACCGGGTGGACCTGACCCTGCCGCCCGCCGCCCAGCGGATCGAGGACGCGTTGAAGTCGTCCCTGGCCCATATGCTGATGTCGCGTCAGGGGCCGATCCTGCAACCCGGCACCCGCAGCTACAACCGTTCCTGGATCCGCGACGGGGCCATGATGGCCGAGGGGCTGAACCGGCTGGGCATGGCCGAGCATTCGGCTGACTATCTGCGCTGGTACGCCCCCTATGTGTTCGACAACGGCAAGGTCCCTTGCTGCGTCGATGCGCGGGGCGCCGACCCGGTGCCCGAGAACGACAGCCACGGCGAGTTCGTCTTCCTGGCCGCCGAGACCTATCGCTACACCGGCGACGAGGCCCTGCTGCGCCAGGTCTGGCCCCAGGTTCAGAAGGCGATCGCCTATATGGACGATCTGCGCGCCTCGACCCGCACCACCGCCTTCCAGACTCCCGACCAGCGCCACCTTTACGGCCTGCTGCCGCCGACGATCAGCCACGAGGGCTATTCGGACAAGGCGGCCTATTCCTACTGGGACGATTTCTGGGGCCTGCTGGGCTACAGGGACGCGGTCTTCATCGCGCAGACCCTGGGCGACGCCGAGGCCGCCGCCCGCTACGCCGCCGCGCGTGATCAGTTCGCCGCCGACATCCGCGCCTCCATCGTCGCGACGGCCGAACATCACGACATCGACTGGATCGCGGGCGCCGCCGACCGCGGCGATTTCGACGCCACCTCGACCACGATCGCCCTGTCGCCGTCGGGCGAGCAGGATAATCTTCCGCCCGAACTGATGGCGCGAACCTTCGATCTCTATTGGGAAAACTTCCAGAACCGCCTGACCAATCGCACCGCGTGGAAGGACTACACCCCCTACGAATGGCGGCTGGTCGGCGCCTATGTGCGGCTGGGCCAGAAGGACCGCGCCCTGGCGGTGCTGGACTTCCTGATGGCCGACCGCCGGCCCGAGGCCTGGAACGGCTGGGCCGAGGTGGTGGGACGCGACAAGCGCGAGCCCCGCTTCATCGGCGACATGCCCCACGCCTGGATCAGCTCCGACTATATCCGCTCGGCCCTGGACTTGTTCGCCTACGAACGGGACCGCGATCACGCCCTGGTGCTGGCGGCGGGCGTGCCGGAGGCCTGGCTGGATACGAAGGAGGGCGTGGGGGTGAAGGACCTGCGCACGGCCTATGGGGCGCTGACCTACGCCTATCGCAAACAGGGGGCGGCCTATGTGCTGACCCTTGGCCAAGGCGCGACCCCGCCGGGCGGGTTTGTGCTGCAATGGCCGGCCGGGGAGGGGCGGCCGGAGCGGGTGCGCATCGACGGCCGCGCCGCGCAGTGGACCGGCGACGAACTGGCGATCCCCGTGGGCGCGCGGCGGATCACCCTCAACTGATCCTTCTCCCCTTGCGGGAGAAGGTGGCCCGCAGGGCCGGATGAGGGGTTGGTCCATCTCCAACGAAAAAGGGCCGGTCATGCACTGACCTACCCCTCATCCGACCTCGCTTCGCTCGGCCAACTTCTCCCGCAAGGGGAGAAGGACGTCAGTCTTCCGTCTTGGCCTTGGTTTTCTTCGCCGGCGCCTTCTTGGCGGCCGGCTTCTTCGCAGCAGCAGCCGCCTTCTTCGGCGCAGCCGCCTTCTTCGCCGGGGCCTTCTTCTTCGGCGCGGCGCCGGCCTTGGCGGCGAGCAGGGGCAGGGCGTCTTCCAGGGTCAGGTCTTCGGGCGCCGTGCCCTTGGGCAGGGTGGCGTTGATCTTGCCCGATTTGACGTAGGGACCGAAGCGGCCGGCCATGACGTGGATCGGCTCGCCCGTCTCCGGGTGGGCGCCCAGGTCCTTCAGCGGGGCGGTGGCGGCGCCGCGTCCGGGCCTTCCGGCGCGCTTCTCGGCCAGCAGGGCGACGGCGCGGTTCAGGCCAACCTCGAACACCTCGTCGATGTCCGACACGTTCGCATAGGTGCCGGCGTGCAGAACGAAGGGTCCGTAACGACCCAGGCCGGCCGTGATCATCTTGCCGTCCTCGGGGTGGACCCCGACTTCACGCGGCAGCGCCAGCAGGCGCAGGGCCTGGTCCAGCGTCAGCGAGGCGGGCGACCAACCCTTGGGCAGGGACGAGCGTTTGGGCTTGTCACCCTCGGGCGGCGTGATTTCGACATAGGGGCCGAAACGGCCGATCTTCAGCTGCACCGGCTGGCCGGTCTCGGGATCCATGCCCAGTTCGCGATCGCCGCTTTCGGCCGATCCGTCCTCAGCCGACGGGCTGGCGACGGGGCGGGTGTATTTGCAGTCCGGGTACCGTTCGCAGCCGATGAAGGCGCCGAACCGGCTGGTCTTCAGGCTGAGCTGGCCCTGGTGGCACAGCGGGCATTCGCGCGGGTCGGACCCGTCTTCCTTGGCCGGGAAGATATGAGCCCCCAGCGACTCGTTCAGCGCGTCCAGAATGGCCGTGGTGCGCAGTTCGCCGGCGGCCTGGGTCGCGGCGTGGAAGTCCGACCAGAACTCACGCAGCAGCACCTTCCAGTCCAGCTGACCGGCGGACACCTCGTCCAGACGCGTCTCCAGGGCGGCGGTGAAGTCGTATTCGACCCATTTCCGGAAGAATTGCTCCAGGAAGGCCGTGACCAGCCGTCCCTTGTCCTCGGGATAGAAGCGGTTCTTGTCCACCCGCACATATTCGCGGTCGCGCAGGGTCGACAGGGTCGAGGCGTAGGTCGACGGCCGGCCGATGCCCAGCTCTTCCAGCTTCTTCACCAGGGTGGCTTCCGAATAGCGCGGAGGCGGTTCGGTGAAATGCTGATCGGTGCGGATGGCGTCGACCTTGGCCTTGGCGCCTTCCTTCAGCGCGGGCAGGCGGCTGGTGTCGTCGCCCTCGTCCTCTTCCGCGCCCTTCTGTTTCTCGTCGCGGCCTTCTTCATAGACGGCCAGGAAGCCGTCGAAGGTCACCACCTGGCCGGTGGCGCGCAGGCCGGTCAGGCCGTCCGAGGTTTCGATCTCCACCGTGGTGCGGTCCATGCGCGCCGCCTCCATCTGCGAGGCGACCATCCGCTTCCAGATCAGCTCGTACAGACGCTGAAGATCGGATTCGAGGCGCAGACTGTCCGGATGACGGGCGATGTTCGTCGGCCGGATCGCTTCGTGCGCTTCCTGAGCATTCTTGGCCTTGGTCTTGTAATAGCGCGGTTCCTGCGGAACGAAGGCCGGGCCGAATTCCTTGGTGATAACCTCCCGCGCCTGGGCGATGCCCTCGGGCGTGGTCTGGACGCCGTCGGTCCGCATATAGGTGATCAGACCGCCGGTCTCGTCGACGCCCTCATACAGTTTCTGCGCCGCCTGCATGGTGCGCTGGGCGCTGAAGCCCAGCTTGCGCGACGCTTCCTGTTGCAGGGTCGAGGTGGTGAAGGGCGGGGCCGGATTGCGGCGGACGGGCTTCTTCTCGACCGAGTGGATGGTGAAGTCGCCGGCGTCGATGGCCGCACGCGCAGCGGCGGCGGTCGCCTCGTCCTTGATGTCCAGACGCTGCACTCGCTTGCCGGCGTGCTTGACCAGACGGGCGGTGAAGGGCGGGCTGTCGGCGTTCAGGTCGGCCTCGATGGACCAGTATTCCTGCGCCTTGAACTTCTCGATCTCCATCTCGCGATCGACGACGATGCGCAGGGCGACGGATTGGACCCGCCCGGCCGAGCGCGCGCCCGGCAGCTTGCGCCACAGGACCGGCGACAGGGTGAAACCGACCAGATAGTCCAGGGCGCGGCGGGCCAGATAGGCATTCACCAGCTCCATGTCGATCTGGCGCGGTGCGGCCATGGCGTCCAGCACGGCGGATTTGGTGATGGCGTTGAAGGTGACGCGCTCGACGTGCGTGTCCTTCAGCGCCTTCTTCTTGTTCAGCACTTCGAGCACGTGCCAGCTGATGGCTTCCCCTTCGCGGTCGGGGTCGGTCGCGAGGATGACGCGGTCGGCGCGCTTGGCGGCCTCGGCGATTTCGGACAGCCGCTTGGCGCCCTTGGCGTCGGCCTCCCAGTGCATGGAGAAGTCGTCGTCGGGCAGGACCGAGCCGTCCTTCGACGGCAGGTCGCGGACGTGGCCGTAGGACGCCAGAACCTCATAGCCGGAGCCGAGGTATTTATTGATGGTCTTGGCCTTTGCGGGGCTCTCGACGATAACGAGGTTCATGCGTGTTCGGTCTCGGGAAGGGGCGCGAACGTGGTTGGAGCGGAGCCATGTGTCAATGCACCGGCCGCCGGACGCCCGTAAACTTGCGGAATATCGGGTGACTATCACGGATCGAAGACGAATCCGGAAGAGACTTCACTATATGGACGCCAGGCCGCCGGGCAGCAGCTCGGCGCGGCCCGCCAGGCTCAACTCCAGCAGGGCGGCGGCGACCTGGCCCATGGGGGCGTTCAGGGCGCGGGCGATCTCGTCGCGCGGCGTCGGGGTGGGGGACAGCAGGGCGGCGACCCGGTCCAGGAAGGCGTCGTCCACCTCGTCATAGTTCATGGGATCCGACGGCGGCGCGCGCAGGGTGCGTAAGGTGTTGAAGGCGCGCTCGATATCCTCGATCCCCTCGCACAGGATGGCCCCCTGGCGCAGCAGTTCGTTGGGGCCCTTGGCGCGCGGGTCCAGCGGCGAGCCCGGCACGGCGAAGACGTCGCGCCCCTGTTCCGCCGCCAGCCGGGCGGTGATCAGCGAGCCGGACTTGATCTCGGCCTCCACCACCACGACGCCGCGGGACAGGCCGGAGATGATGCGGTTGCGGCGGGGGAAGTCGCGCGCCTGGGCGCGGGCGCCGATGGGGCTTTCGGACACGACGCAGCCCTGATCGATCAGCCGGGCGTAGAGGTCGGCGTGCTCGGGCGGATAGACGTCGTCCACACCGCCGCCCAGCACAGCGACAGTCCCGGTCGCCAGAGCGCCTTCGTGGGCGGCGGCGTCGATGCCGCGCGCCATGCCCGAGACGACGACATGGCCGGCCTGACCCAGTTGCAGCGCCAGGCCGCGCGCGATCCGCTGGCCGCCGGCCGAGGCGATCCGGGCGCCGACGATGGCGACACAGGGCGCGTTCAGCAGTTCGACCCGACCCCGGGTCCACAGAATCGGCGGCGGCGGATCCAGCGCGGCCAGCATCTCGGGATAGTCGGCGTCGCCCAGCACCAGCAGCCGGGCGCCGATCCGCTCGCCGTCGGCCAATTCGCGTTCGATTCGCGCTATGGGCGGCGGAATGGAGGCCGCGCCGGACTTGCGGACCAGATCGGGCAGGACCTCCAGCACGCTAACGGCGGTGCCGTAGCGGGTCAGCAGCTGGGAAAAGGCGACGGGACCGATGCGGTCGGTGCGGGCGAGCCGCAGCCGGGCGAACCGCTCGTCCGCCGACAGGCTCACGCCTTCTTGGCCCCGATACGCGGTTCCTCGCCCTTCAGCAGCCGGGCGATGTTCTCGTGGTGGCGGACCCAGATCAGCACGGCGGCGAAGACGGTCAGGCACAGGATCGGCATCGCCACCGGCAGGCCGACGGCGGCGAGCGGCAGCAGGGCCAGCAGGGGCGCGGTCGCCGACGAGATCAGGGCCGCCAGCGACGAATAGCGGAAGACGAAGGCGCTGATCAGCCAGACCGCTCCGGCCATCAGGCCCAGTGGCCAGGCGGCGGCCAGCAGCAGACCATAAAAGGTGGCCACGCCCTTGCCGCCCTTGAACTTCAGCCAGACGGGAAACAGGTGGCCCAGGAAGGCCGCGCCGCCGGCGATGGCGCCCGCGACCTCGCTGTCGAACAGGGCGCGCGCGATCAGCAGGGCGACGGCGCCCTTGCCGGCGTCCAGCAGCAGGGTGGCCAAGGCCAGATCCTTGCGCCCGGTGCGCAGCACATTGGTCGCGCCGATATTGCCGGACCCGATGTTGCGCACGTCGCCGGCGCCGGCGGCGCGGGTGATCACCACGCCGAACGGAATCGAGCCGAGCAGATAGCCGCCCAGCGCGACCAGCGCCAAGGTCCCGATTGCGGGGCCCACTAGATCCTGCACGTTGATTCTCTCCCCACGGAATGCTGTGGCAAAATGCGTCGGCAAGCGTTGCGGAGCAAGGGCGATCCGACCTCTTGACCCGATGATTGACGCGGGGTCAGGTCCGCCCGCCCTGCCGGAGAGTCTGATGACCCGAATCCCCACCGCCGCCGCCCTGATTTTGCTGCTGTCCACCTCGGCCTGCGTCGGCGCGGGCCTGTCGCGCCCGGCGCCCACAGCCGGACCGGCCTTGGCCGCCTATTTCGACTGCGTCCGCGACGGCGGCGTGGCCATTTCGGCGCACCGGGCGGTCTCGGCCATGGACCAGCCCGAGAATTCCATCGCCGCCATCCTGGCCACGGGCCTCGCCATTCCGGGCGCCATCCTCGAACTGGACGCCGTCCTGACCAAGGACGGCCATCTGGTCCTGATGCACGACGATACCATGGACCGGACCACGACCGGCCAGGGCCGCGTCGCCGACCTGACCCTGGCCCAGGTCAAGGCCGCCCGGCTTAAGGCCTCGAACGGCGCCCTGACCGACGCCGCGCCCCCGACCCTGGCCGAGGCGCTGGACGCCGTCGGGCGCGTCGGCGCCATCGCCAGTCTGGACCTGAAGCCGGCGGACGGCGCCACCACGGTCGATCTGGCCCGCGCCGTGATCGATCAGGTGCGCCGCTCGGGCGCGCAGAACCGGGTCATACTGATCACCTATAATGACGCCGACGCCCGCGCCGTGGCGGCCCTGGCGCCGGAGATGATGATCTCGGCCGGTCTGGATGGCGTGGAGGAGCTGGAGGGTCTGAACCCGGCCCAGATCCTGGCCTGGACCGGCACGCGCGAGGAAAGGCCCGCCCTGTGGTCGGCCCTGCGTCAGGCAGGCGTCGAGGTCCAGTTCGGCACCCTGGGGGCGGAGGGGCGCCGCCGCGACGACCGCTATGCCGCCGACGGCGACGTCTCCGAATATCGCGACCTGTTCCGCCAGGGCGTCACCGTGATCGCCACCGACACGCCTCTGGCGGTCCAGTCGGTGCTGGGCGCCGAGGTGGCCAAGGCCGCAACCTGCCGCCGCCCGCGCTAACGCGACGATTTGCGCTCGATCAAGGAGCGGACGAACCGGCTAGGGCAGGAGTAGGATCAGGAGTTCAGCATGCGCGATGATCTGATGTTCGACGTGGCCGTGGTCGGGGCCGGACCGGCAGGCCTGGCCTTCACCCGGTCCCTGGCCGGGGCGGGGCTGACGATCGCCCTGATCGAGGCGCAGGACGAGGCGGCCTTGCGCGATCCCGCCTTCGACGGCCGCGAGATCGCCCTGACCCACAACTCGATCCGCCTGTTGAAGTCCCTCGACGCCTGGGACCGGATCCCGGCCGCGGACATATCGGACCTGCGCGAGGCGCGGGTGCTGGACGGCGGCTCGCCCTTCGCCCTGACCTTCGACGCCGGCGGCGCCGACCGGCTGGGCGTCCTGATCCCCAACCACCTGATCCGCCGCGCCCTGTTCGAAGTCGTGGAAGGCCAGCCGGGCGTGACCCTGATGGCCGGACGGCGGGTGTCGAGCTGTACTGTCCAGGGCGCCGCCCCGCGCGGCCGGGTCGTGCTGGACGACGGCGCGACGCTCCGGGCCAGGCTGATCGTGGCGGCGGATTCCCGCTTCTCCGGCGTGCGCGACCAACTGGGCGTCGGGGTCGAGATGAACCGGCTGGGTCGCTCGATGATGGTCTGCCGGATGCGTCACGATCAGGCGCACGGCCATGTCGCCACCGAATGGTTCGACCACCGTCAGACCGTCGCCCTGCTGCCCGTCGCGGACGTTGATGAGCGGGTCTCCTCCGTCGTCCTGACCCTGGCCGCTCCCGCCATCGCCGACCTGATGCGCCTGTCGCCCGAGGCCTTTGCGGTCGAGATGGAGCGGCGGCTGAAGGGCCGGCTGACCGGGCTGGAATTGGTCAGCGAACGCTGCGCCTATCCCCTGGCCACCACCTGGAGCCGCCGGTTCGCGGGCGAGGGTTTCGCCCTGATCGGCGACGCCGCCGTGGGCATGCATCCGGTCACCGCCCACGGCTTCAACCTGGGTCTGCGCGGACAGGATACCTTGGCCAAGCAGGTGAAGTCGGCGCGCGGCGGGGACATCGGCTCGGAACGCCTGCTGGCCCGTTATGAACGCGACCACCGCCTTGCCAGCTGGCCCCTGTACCAGGGCACCAACGCCCTGGTCCGCCTGTTCACCCAGGAAACGCCCCCGGCCCGTCTCGCGCGCGGCGCCGCCCTGCGCGCCGGCCAGGCGACGGCGCCGTTCAAACGGGTGGTGAAGCGGATGCTGACGGCGTGAGTCCTACTGTTTCGCGGACAGCAGGGCTTCCAGGGCGCGGGTGAAGCCGACCGGCGCGACGCTCAGATGGTCCTCGTCTTCCAGCACCATCGACCGAACCGTCAGGTTCGGATAGGCATGGGACTTCAGGGTACGCTCCATGGTCCGCACGTCGGCGACCATGTCGTTTTCGCTGGTGTTGCGGCGATCCGACCCAGGCACTTCCCAGCCGCCGATATACATGAAGACGTCGGCCGGCAGGTCGCGGTGAGACCGGGCGTATTCCGCCTCTATCTTCATAATGCGGTGGTTGTCGAACCAGAAGGACGGGCTGCCTAAGGCGTAGCCGGAGAACAGGGCCGGATCGGTGAACAGGATCTGGGCGCCGAGCAGACCGCCATAGGAGTGACCCAGCAGGATGCGGCGGGCGGGATCGGCGCGGAACCGACTTTCGATGAAGGGCAGGACCTCGGTTTTCAGATAGGTCTGATAGGCTGGCCCTTGACCGTGGATCATGGAACTGGCGCGTCGTGGGCCGTTCGGGGTGGGGGTATAGTCGCGGTTTCGGCTCACCGTGCCGCTGTCGCCGCGTGAATAGGACAGGCCCACCAGGATGAACTCCTCGATCACCGGCCCGTCCAGGTTCATTCGGCGCGCGATCTGACGGATGATGGGGAAGGCGTAGTCGGCGTCGGTGACGTAGAGAACCGGATAGCGGCGCTGTGGACTGGTCTCATAGCTGGCGGGCAGACTGACGAAGACCTCGTAGTCTCGGCCCGAGACGGGATCCGGCACGGTCCAGACCTGTGTGCCCTTTAGCACATAGGGGGCGCCTTCGGTCGGCGCATCAGGCGCGGGCGATGACTGCGCGTCGGCTCGTTCCGAACACCCCATGACGGCGCCGGCCAACAAGACCAGCCCCAGACCGGCGGTGCGTTTCCAGATCGTCATGTGCGATTCCCCAAGCTTCACTTTCGTCGAGCCTAGGGCTGAATGTGGCGGAAAGCCGTCGGAGTCAGTGAACCTTCCGCCCCGCCACCCAGGTCCCGATCACCTTGCCCTGCAGCCGTCGCCCGTCGAACGGCGAGTTCTTCGACTTGGACCGCAGCTTGTCCGCATCGACGATCACCGGCGCGCCGGGATCGAACAGGACCAGGTCGGCGGGCGCGCCCTCGGCCAGCACCCCGGCGTCGAGGCCCAGCAGGGCGGCTGGTCCCTGGGTCAGGGGCCTCAGCACGTCCAGCAGGTCCAGACCGTCCTCGTGGTGCAGGGTCAGGGCGGCGGGCAGCAGGGTCTCCAGACCTACGGCGCCCGGCGCGGCCTCGGCGAAGGGACGGCGCTTGTCCTCGGCGGGGGCCGGGGCGTGGGCCGAGGTGATGACGTCGATCAGGCCTTCGCGCACCGCCTCGATCAGGGCCTGACGATCGGCCTCGGAGCGCAGCGGCGGGTCCAGCCGGTAGAAGGTGCGATAGTCGCCGATGTCCACCTCGTTGAAGCACAGGTGGTTGATCGAGACGCTGACCGCGACCTCCAACCCCTTGGCTCGGGCCCGCGCCAGGGTCTCCAGCGCGCCTTCGGTCGAGATCTGGTCGACCAGGAACCGGGCGCCCGTCTGTTCGACCAGGGCCAGGTCGCGTTCCAGCCCGATCCGCTCAGCGATGGCCGGACTGCCGGACAGACCCAGCCGCGTGGCCAGTTCGCCCGAGGCGGCGACGGCGCCTTCCGTCAGCCACGGATCGGACGGACGGCAGGCGATCAGGGCGTTGAAGGCGGCGGCGTAGCTCATCACCCTTTGCAGGGTGCGGCTGTTGACGATCACCTTGTCGCCGTCGGTGAAATACAGGGCGCCGGCCTCGTCCATCAGGCCGATCTCGGCCATCCGCTGGCCGTCCAGGGCCTTGGTCGCGGCGCCGGCCGCCCGGACATTGACCAGGTTCAGGGCCGCGCCGCGCCGCTGGATGAAGTCGATCATCGCCGGGTCGTCGACGGCGGGGTCGGTGTCGGGCTGGACCACGATGGTGGTCACGCCCCCGGCCGCGGCGGCCAGGCTGGCGGACTTCAGCGTCTCCTTGGGCTCGGCGCCCGGTTCGCCGGTCTTGACCCGGATGTCGATCAGGCCGGGCGCGAGGCACAGGCCGTCGGCGTCGATCACCTGATCGGCGTCGATGGGCGATACGCCGTGAACGACCCGCACGATGCGGCCGTTCTCGATCAGCACGCCGCCGGGGCCGTCATAGTCGGTGGCTGGATCTAGCAGGCGGGCGTTGAGGATGGCGACGGTGGTCATCACTTGTCCCCCCAACGGGCCGACAGGGAGGCCAGCACGGCCATGCGGGCGGCGACGCCCATCTCGACCTGATCCTGGATCAGGGAGACGTCCAGGTCGTCGGCCACGTCGGAATCGATCTCGACGCCCCGGTTCATGGGGCCTGGGTGCATGACCCGGGCGCCCGGCTTGGCCCAGGCCAGCTTCTCGCGGTCCAGGCCCCAGAAGCGGAAATATTCGCGGGTCGAAGGCACCAGGGCGCCGGCCATCCGCTCCAGCTGAAGCCGCAGCATCATCACCACGTCGCAGCCCGCCAACCCCTCGCGCATGTCGTGAAACACCTCGCAGCCCCAGCGGTCGGCGTCGCCGGGCACCAGGGTCGGCGGCCCGACCAGACGCACCCGCGCCCCCATCATCTGCAACATCGCCACGTTCGACCGCGCCACCCGGCTGTGGGTAATGTCGCCGCAGATGGCGACCGTCAGGCTGGTCACATCGCCGAAGGCTCGCCGCATCGACAGCAGGTCCAGCAGGGCCTGGGTCGGGTGTTCGTGCCGGCCGTCCCCGGCGTTGACGACGGCGCAGCCGACCTTCTGGCTCAGCAGCTCCGCCGCGCCCGAGGCCGAGTGGCGGATGACCAGAATGTCCGGCTTCATCGCATTCAGCGTCACCGCCGTATCGATCAGGGTCTCGCCCTTCTTCACCGACGAAGAGGCCACCGGCATGGTCACCACATCGGCGCCCAGCCGCTTGGCGGCGATCTCGAACGAGGAGCTGGTGCGGGTCGAGTTCTCGAAGAACAGGTTTACCACCGTGCGCCCGTGCAGCAGATCCAGGGCCTTGGACGACTGGCGATTGAAGTCGACGAAGGCGTCGCCGAGATCCAGCAACTGCGGCGTGACGAAGGGGTTCAAGTCCGAGGCGGCCAGAAAATGGGCCTTGGGGAACGGAACCAGCCGTTCGCGAATGGTCTGGTCGGCGACGTCGTGGGGCTGGGTCATCGAGACGCGCCTATAGGCGGGAGTCGGCGCAAACGCCAGTGTCGGGCGCCCGTCAGGTGAAGTGGAACAGCATCAGAAGGATCGGAATGACCACGGCGCTGCCCACTGTGGTCAGGGCGATCACCCCCGCGATCAGGGGCGCATCCCCGCCCATCTGGCGCGCCAGGATATAGGAGGCGGCAGAACCCGGCGCGGCTCCGCAGATCAGGGCGATCCCCTGGGCCAGGTTGTCGCCGCCCAACGCCCAGGCGATGAACCACATCAGGGGCGGCATGACCCCCAGCTTGACCAGGGTCACGGCGGCGATGGTGGTGCGGCTTCGCTTGACCTCGGCGAACGAAAGCCCAGCCCCGGCGACGATCAGCCCCAGCGGCAGGGCGGCCGCGCCCAGCAGGTCCAGTGCGTCCGACAGGCCGGGGATCAACGGCACGCGCAACAGGTTCAGCGCCAACCCGATCAGACAGGCCAGCAGGATCGGATTGGCGAGCATCGACTTGGCCAGGCCCAGGGCCGAGGGCTCGCGTTTCAACGAACCCCATTTGGCCAGCACCGCGACGCAGGCGATATTGGTCACCGGAATGATGAAGGCGATGGCGACCGCCGCCATGGCCGTCCCCTCCGAGCCATAGACCGACTGGATCACCGGCACGAAGACGAAACTGTTCCAGCGGATCACGCCCTGAAACACGCTGGTATAGGCCGGCCCGTCCAGCGGGATCAGCGGCTTCGCAGCGAATGTCGCCGCCGCCACGATCAGGGTCGCCCCCACCGCCGCAGCCCCCGCCACCGTCGCACCGCCGCCGGCCAGATCGGCGTGCCAGATCGCCGGGATCAGGAAGCTCGGGTAGAAGATGTTGATCGACAGCTTCTCGATCGGCCGCCACGCCTCATCGGGCAGGAAGCCGGATTTTCGCAGCCCATAGCCCAGGGCGATCATCAGAAAGACCGGCAGGACGCCGGCGATCAGCCCCGTCAAACCCAGGTCGCCTGATCCCGCACCCGATCCAGCGCCCCTTGCAGAATCCAGGCGGCGGCGGTGCGGTCCACGACCTGCGCCCGGCGCTTGCGGTTCAGGTCCAGGTCCTCGATCAGGAACCGCTCGACCGCGCTGGTGGACAGCCGCTCGTCCCAGAAGGCGACGTTGATGGGTCGCAGCCGCTCCAGATTGCGGGCGAAGGCGCGGCACGACTGGGCGCGCGGCCCCTCGGTTCCGTCCATATTGGCGGGCAGGCCGATCACCAGGGCCGACACCTTGCGATGCGCCATCAGCTTGAACAGCTGCTCGGCTTCCAGCGTGAACTTGGACTTGCGGATCAGCTCCAGCGGTGAGGCGATCAGGCGCGTGGCGTCCGACACCGCCACCCCAATGGTCTTCTCGCCCAGATCCAGTCCCATCCACGGCGTGTCGGGCGGGCAGGCGGCGGGCAGGTCGAGGAGGTCAAGAACGGGCACGGCCTGCGGTTAGGACTGGCGCGGGGCGAAGTCAAAGGCGATGGTGCGAGAAATATCGGCCGGGGAGGGCGTGATGCGTGCGACTTCACGGATGGTTGCGCTTGTCGTCGTGGCGACTGTAGCGGGCCCTGTATCGGCTTTTCCTCCCGCTACTTCAGTGAAGTTGAGGCTCGTTGATGCCGGAGTGCTGACAGCGCAAGAGAGAAGCGCGGGCCTCCTTCTCGGCTCACCCGGCGTTCGCCTGTACGGCAAGTCCCAACGCAGGAACGGACGGGCTGGGATGCTCTACATCGGCGTCCCCGGTCGCGATAACGAGCGGCTGTTCCGGCTTGAACGCGTGGCGAACTGGAGCGGCAGCCACATGCCGGTTGGCTGTATAATAGGGAGGCAGCTTGGCGATGAAGAGCGTATCATGTCCGTTACGCTCGACCTCGATGTGGTCATCCCCGGCCCGAGCGGCGGCCAGGAAGTCGTGCTGATGCAGTACAATCTGACTTGGCCGGAGCAGCACCCGCATCTCCTGTCTGCCGGGGTCACGGGGCGATCTAACCCCATCGTTTGGCGCGCGCCGCGTGCAGAGCCGCTGCCTGACTGCTCCTCAGGCAGCCCGTAAGGCAGGCTTAGGTCTTGTTATGATCCTGGGGAATCCGGTCGGACGTCGCGATCGTGCACTGAACAGCGCGGCGCTCAGCCGACGAAATTAATTTGTCGCCCGCACGACACTGCGTTTGCGCAAGGGTTTGAGGCTGATTTCGCGTCCCTAATCCATCGGTCTCCCAGGCCGGATTATAGTGCCGGGTCGTAAACGCGGGAGGCGACCATGAGGTGGATTTGGCAGGTTTGGCGCGTTTGGCGCTTTGTCACCCTGTTTTTGCGCCAAGGGCTCTGTGCCACCGGGGTTGAAGGCGAACACCGCCGCGTTCTTGTGAATCCGCGCCTGTGCCGCTAATCCCGCCCCCTAGACCCCTTTATCGACGTGCATTGGAGGGCCGCATGGCCATCGACGCTGCGACGGTGCGCAAGGTCGCGCATCTCGCCCGCATCAAGACCCCCGAGGATCGGCTGGAGCCGCTGGCCCAGGAGCTGAACGGCATCCTGCAGTGGATCGAACAGCTGAACGAGGTCGATGTCGACGGCGTCGAGCCCATGACCTCGAACGTCGCCCAGCCCCTGCGCCTGCGCGACGACGTGGTCACTGACGGCGGCAAGATCGACGCCGTCCTGTCCAACGCCCCGAAGTCCGCCGACGGCTTCTTCGTCGTGCCCAAGGTGGTCGAATAGTCATGAGCGACCTGACCAAACTGACCCTGAAGGGCGCCGTCGACGGCCTTAAGGCCAAGGACTTTTCCTCGGCCGAAATCACCCAGGCCTTCCTGACCAAGATTGAGGCCGCCAATCCGACCCTGAACGCCTATGTCGAGGTGACCGCGGACAAGGCCATGGGCATGGCCCGCGCGTCCGACGCCCGCATCGCCTCGGGCGAAGCCGGGGTGCTGGAAGGCGCGCCGCTGGGCATCAAGGACCTGTTCTGCACCGAGGGGGTCCAGACCACGGCCGGCTCCAACATGCTGCGCGGCTTCGTGCCGCCGTATGAATCGACCGTCACCGCCAATCTGTGGCGCGACGGGGCGGTCATGCTGGGCAAGCTGAACATGGACGAATTCGCCATGGGCTCGTCCAACGAGACCTCGGCCTTCGGTCCGGTCAAGAACCCGTGGAAATCGACCGGCTCCAACGCCGATCTGACGCCGGGCGGATCCTCGGGCGGTTCGGCCTCGGCCGTCGCCGCCGACCTGTGCCTGGCCGCGACCGCGTCCGACACCGGCGGCTCGATCCGCCAGCCCGCCGCCTTCACCGGCACGGTCGGGATCAAACCCACCTACGGCCGCGCCAGCCGCTTCGGCATGGTGGCCTTCGCGTCTTCGCTGGACCAGGCGGGACCGATCACCAAGACGGTCGAGGACGCGGCCCTGCTGCTGCAATCCATGTGCTCGTTCGACGCCAAGGATTCGACCAGCCTTGACGTCCCGACCCCCGACTGGACCGCTTCGGTCGGCAAGTCGGTCAAGGGGCTGCGCATCGGCGTGCCGCGCGAATATGTCGTGGACGGCATGCCCGCCGAGATCCAGGCCCTGTGGGACCAGGGCGTGGCCTGGCTGAAGGACGCGGGCTGTGAGATCGTCGAGATCAGCCTGCCGCACACGAAGTATGCCCTGCCGACCTATTATATCGTCGCCCCGGCCGAGGCCTCGTCGAACCTGGCCCGTTACGACGGCATGCGGTTCGGGCACCGGGCGGATCAGTTCAGCTCGCTGGACGACCTCTACGCCACCTCGCGCGCCGAGGGCTTCGGCAAGGAGGTTCAGCGTCGTCTGACCATCGGCGCCTATGTGCTGTCGGCCGGTTTCTACGACGCCTATTACGTCCGCGCCCTGAAGGTTCGTCGCCGCATCGCCGAGGACTTCGACAATGTCTGGGGCCAGGTCGACGCCATCCTGACCCCCTCGACCCCGTCGGCCGCCTTCGCCATCGGCGACAAGCAGATCGACCCCCTGACCATGTATCTGAACGACGTCTTCACGGTCACGACCAACCTGGCCGGCCTGCCGGGCATCTCGGTCCCCGCCGGCGTCGATTCCGGCGGCCTCCCGCTGGGCCTCCAGGTCATCGGCAAGGCCCTGGACGAAGCGACGGTCTTCCAAGTCGGCGCGGCGCTGGAACGCGCCGCGGGCTTCACGGCCAAGCCTGGGCAGTGGTGGTGAGTTGACGACAATCCAGGATTGAGGTCAGAGGGGCTAGCTGGTTTAATTTTTGGGGGATCGAGCCATGAAGAAGCTTGCAGTTATCGCGGGGGTTCTTGCCCTTACAGCCCAAGGGGGCTCGGCCTCGGCAGGCGTCTATGCGGACGATCTGACGCGCTGCGTAGTCAGCTCGACAAGCGCGTCTGATCGTATCAGCTTCATCCGGTGGATGTTTGGAGCGATGTCAGCGCATGACGAGGTTGCGCCCCTTTCAACGGTCACGCCTGAACAACGCGCCTCCATGACCGAAGAAGCGGCAAAAATTGTTCAGCGCCTCATTCTCACAGATTGCCGTGAGCAATCCTCGAATGCCTTGAAGTATGAAGGTGAGACGGCGCTGAAGAGCAGTTTCGAAGTCTTCGGTAAGGTCGCCATGGGCGATTTGATGGGCGATCCGAAGGTTTCCACTGCCTTCGGCGGTATGGATTCCTATTTTGACGTCGATCTTTGGGAAGCGTTTTCTCAGGAAGTCGCGGCGCGCGACTAGCGCTAAGGTGATCGGGCCCTTCCCTCTCCTCGAAGGAGAGGGAAGGGCCGGCGTTTCCGCCGACCCTTCATTTCATCAGGCCGCCGGAAGCGCCTTCAGATCGGCGTCGATGGCCGCGATCTTCTCGTCGGTGATGGCTCCCTGGGAGTAGGGGGCGACCTGCCGAAGGGTCATCGCTTTGAACTGGCCATAGGCGGGATGCTTGTCCATGCCGGGCAGGTGCTTCTCAAGCACCGCCTTGGTCGCCGGATCGTTCACCAGGGCCTCGATCGGGCTTTCGATGGTCGGACGCTGGGCATGATGTTCGTCATGGGCGTGATCTTGCGCCGGAGCCGGGGCGGTCTGGGCCGAGGCGGCGCCGACCAGAAGCAGGGAGGCCGCAGCAGCGGCGAACAGGGTCTTGGACATGGGATTCTCCATTGAGGCGACCGATGTTGAGCGCGATTTCGCGACACCCTCAAGACAGCCTCTTTCTCGCCGCCGCCGACGGCGCTAGGACGACCCCATGACCGACACTGTTCCGAACTCGAAAACCATCAAGGGCCGCACCGGCGATTGGGAAATCGTCATGGGGCTGGAGATCCACGCCCAGGTGGCCTCCAAGGCCAAGCTCTTCTCCGGCGCCGCCGTCGGCTTCGGCGCGGGGCCGAACGAACAGGTGTCCCTGGTGGACGCCGGCTTCCCCGGCATGCTGCCGACGCTGAACAAGCACTGCGTCGAACAGGCAGTGAAGACCGGCCTGGGCCTGCGCGCGCAGATCAACAAGCGCAGCCAGTTCGACCGCAAGAACTACTTCTATCCCGACCTGCCGACCGGCTATCAGATCAGCCAGCTCTATTATCCGATCGTCGGTGAAGGCGTGGTCGAGGTGGAGGCCGAGGACGGCAGCTTCTTCAACGTCGGCATTGAGCGCCTGCACCTGGAACAGGATGCGGGCAAGCTGATCCACGACCTGTCGCCGACCGAGAGCTACGTCGACCTGAACCGGGCCGGCACCGCCCTGATGGAGATCGTCTCGCGCCCCGACCTGCGCACGCCGGAAGAGGCGGTCGCCTACGTCAAGAAGATCCGGACCATCCTGATCTATCTGGGCACCTGCGACGGCGACATGGAGAAGGGCAATCTGCGCGCCGACGTGAACGTGTCGGTCTGCCGCGCGGGCAACTACGAGAAGTTCAAGGCCAGCGGCGATTTCCGCTTCCTGGGAACGCGCTGCGAGATCAAGAACGTCAACTCGTTCCGCTTCATCTCCCAGGCGATCCAGTACGAGGCGCGCCGCCAGATCGAGATCCTCGAGGACGGCGGCTCGATCACTCAGGAGACGCGCCTGTTCGACCCGACCAAGGGCGAGACACGTTCGATGCGGTCCAAGGAAGAGGCGCAGGACTATCGCTATTTCCCCGATCCCGACCTGCTGCCGCTGGACCTGGAAGAGGCCTGGATCGCCGAGATCAAGGCGTCCCTGCCAGAACTGCCGGACGAGAAGCGCAAGCGGCTGATGAGCGAGTACGGCCTGTCCCAGTACGACGCCATCGTCCTGATCTCGGAACAGGCCAAGGCTGATTATTTCGAGGCCGCCGCGAAGGGGCGCGACGCCAAGCTGGTGTCCAACTGGGTCACCAACGAGGTCTCGGCGCGTCTGGCCGCCGATGGCAAGGACTTCAGCGAGAACCCGCTGCCGGCCGCCCATGTGGCCCAGCTTGTCGAGCTGATCGAGACCAACGTCATCTCGTCCAAGATCGCCAAGGAGGTCTTCGACCACGTCTGGAACGGCGAGGGTTCTCCGGCCGAGGTGGTCGAGAAGCACGGCCTGAAACAGGTGACCGACACCGGCGCCATCGAGAAGGCCATCGACGACATCATCGCCGCCAATCCGGACAAGGCGGCCGCCGTCGCCGAGAAGCCTCAGGCCCTGGGCTGGTTCGTCGGTCAGGTCATGAAGGCCACCGGCGGCAAGGCCAATCCGGCCGCCGTCAACGACATCCTGAAGGCCAAGCTGGGTTTGTAAAACCCAAGGCCCTCGGCAGATAGTGTGAAGGCCCGGAGATCGCTCTCCGGGCCTTCGATCTTTGCGGGTCTACCAGCGCCAGGCGTCCCGAATGACGTCGATGATATAGCCGTCGTACTCGGCGATCAGATAAATCGTATTGTCGACCAGCACCCAGCGCGTGCCTTCGGGCGGATAGCCGAGACCATAGGTGCGCCAGTCGTCCAGTCGGTAGCGCCAGAAGACGTCCGGCAGATAGTTCCCAACGGACCAATAGCGACCCCAATAGGAGCGTGGGACGCTGTAGTAGCCCCAGCCCGGCGCGAAATAGAAGCCGACCCGCACACCGCTGTAGCCGTGGAAGCGCCGGTCGTTGCGCCACCAGTCGGAGCGGTGGTTGCGATAGAAGTCCCGCCGCCATTGCTCACTGTTGAAGCGGCGTCGGAAGTCGTCATGCCGGTCGCGGTTCTGGTTCCAGCCCGAGCCGGGACGATCTGGGCGACCCGGGCGGTTCCAGTTGTCGTTCGGCCGATCCGGACGGTTCCAGCCGCTGCCAGGACGGTCCGGGCGGCTTGAGTCGCCACCCGGTCTGTCGGGCCTGCCGCCATTGCCGGGCCGATCCGGTCGGTCTGGACGGCCGACATTGTCGCCCGGGCGATCGGGCCGTCCGCCATTGGTGGGGCGGTCTGGCCTGTTCGGACGCCCAGCGCTGTCTCCGGGCCTGTCCGGTCGGTTCCAACCGCCCTCAGGGCGGTCAGGACGGGAAGGGCGGTCGCCGCCGGCGGGACGATCAGGTCTGCCTTCTCCGTTGGACGGGCGATCTGGTCGTGAGGGGCGGTCTTCCGTCCTTGGCCGCTCGGGTCGTGGGGCGCTGTTCTGCGGACGCTCGGGCGGTGAGGTTTCCGTTCTGGACGCGTTCGGCCGGTTCGGAGCCGGGCGTTCTCCGCGTGAGATCTGCGGGCGTTGGGGGCGGTCGGCGTCGCGCTGTTCGCGACGGGTCTGATCGTCCTGAGCGAGAGCTTGGATTGGGGTGGCGAGCGGCCCTGCGACGGCGGCGACGGCGGTGAAAGCCATCAGGAGGCGTTTCATGGTCTTTTTGTTCCTGCACGCCGGTTCTCCGGCGGCTTAAGAGGATGATCGCGCCGCGTCGATGAACCCGAACTGAACAAGGTCTCGTATAGAAACTTGCCTGTGAAACGCCCCGCGAGCGGGTGTCGCGGGGCTTTCCGGTTCAACGACTCAGCGTCCTCAATAGACGTTGGACAGGACGCTTGCGATCAAGCCGGTGGCGACCGCGATCAGCACAATGTCGCTGCCCGCATGGACATAGCGGTAGCCGCGCGGCGCCGGCCGCAGATTGTAAAAGTAGGGGTCGCTGACATAGTAGCTGCGGTACTGGGCCGGCAGATACCCGCCCGTTCTCCAGCGATAGCCGGAGTAGCGCGGTTGGACCCGGTAGTAGCCGTAGCTGGGGGCGTACCAGTAGCCGGAGCGCGGCCCGTTGTAGCCCCGGAAGTCGGACCGTCCGCGCCACCAGTCGCGATTGTTCCGGTCCCAACGGTCGTTACGATAGTCACGGCGGTCATCCCTGCGCTCGTCGCGATAGTCGCGGCGGTCGTCACGGCGGTCCTGACGATAGTCCTGGCGATTGTTGTAGTCGCCTTGACGCCAGTCGCGACGGTCGTCCCGACGTTCGTTGCGATAGTCACGCCGGTCGTCGCGGCGATCCTGGCGGTATTCCCGGCGGTCGCGGTTCTGCGCCTCGGCCAGCATGGGGACGGCCGTGGTGGACAGGGCGATGGCGACGACGGCGGCCTTGGTGAGGCGGTTCATCTGCTTGCTCCATTCTGGGCCGCCGACGGAAACGACGAACTGGCCCGTTAATGACGCTCAAGCTCAGGTTTCTCGCCTGAACGCCTCCTGAACGATCGTGTCAGGATTGAAACCTGCGTTGCGGTAGCGGGCGCACAGGCCCAAATGTCGGTCTTCACCTAGAGGAGGCCGCCGCATGACCGCACCGATTCAGCTCTGGTATTGGCCCACGCCGAACGGGTGGAAGGTCTCAATCGCGCTCGAGGAAATGGGTCTCGCCTATGAGGTCAAGCCGGTGAACATCGGCGCCGGCGAGCAGTTCGAGCCCGCCTTTCAGGCCATTAGTCCCAATGGTCGTATGCCGGCCATCGTCGATCCTGACGGACCCGACGGCGAGCCGATCTCCATCTTCGAGTCCGGCGCAATCCTTCAGTATCTTGGGAACAAGTCGGGGAAGTTCTATCCGACCGAGGTGCGCGCTCGGGTCGAGGTCGATCAATGGCTGTTCTGGCAGGTTGGCGGACTGGGTCCGATGGCGGGTCAGACGCACCACTTCCGCCAGTATGCGCCGGCCATGATCCGCGACCAGCGTCAGATCGCGTACGGCGTGCGACGCTATACGAACGAGACCCATCGCCTGTATGGCGTCATGGACCGTCGCCTGCGGGACCGTGAGTATCTGGCCGGCGACTACTCCATCGCCGACATGGCGGCCTGGCCCTGGGTATTGCCCGCGCTGCAAGGGCAGACGCTGGCTGACTTCCCGAACTTGGCGGCCTGGATCGAGCGTGTCGGGGCGCGGCCGGCGGTCAAGATCGGGCGCGCCCTGCTGGAAGAACGACGCGGGAATGCGGGCGGATCGGGCAAGGATGCGGAGGCGGCGAGGGCGGTTCTGTTCGGTCAAAGGGCGCCGAAGGCGTAAACAAGAGATTTCCAACAGATTTCAGACTTCTGAATCGCTAGAGGAGTATTTATTTCTGCTTTACTGAAAAGTTTGGCGATGGCTTTCGCTGTTAACTTTAACTTCAAGCCGGCGGTATTTGATGCGGTATCAGAGACGGGCCCAGAACGGCGTCCGTTCAGGAGATACGGTGATGAACGCGCAAGAAATGGCGCACGACCCGCAGGCCGCCTCGGACACCGAGGGCCTGCCTCTGCCGACGACCGACATGTCGGGCGACGACCTGTTCAAGCTGGGCATGATGTATTCGGCCGGATCGGGCGGTTGCCCGATGGACCGGGTGTCGGCCCACATGATTTTCAACCTCGCCGCCATGAAGGGCTCGATCGAAGCGCGCGTCTATCGCCGCGAGATGAGCCTGGAGATGGAACGCGAAGAGATCGCCGAGGCGCAGAAGGCGGCGCGCCGGTACATCGACATGGGCGTGGTTCGGCTGGCCGCCTGATCCCTAGAAGGTGGCGTAGCCGTTGCCGTTCGATCCGTTGATCGAATAGCTGAAGCCGATGGGCATGGCGGCGCGCACCTGGGTGAAGAAGGCGGCGAGTTCGCCCAAGGTGGTGCGCGGCACGAAGATGATGTCGCCACGCCGCAGGGCTATGACCTCGCCGCGACGCGGGCGCAGATCGACCACCCGCATCATGCGCGAGCCGCCGGGGCCGCGCCGGATCAGCGCCACGCGGTCCGGCTTGCCGGAGGGCAGGAAACCGCCCGCCTGTACGACAGCCTGATAGGCGTCCAGATCGCCGGTCATCTCGATGACGCCGGGGGTTCGCACCTCGCCGTCGATCCAGACACGGATCGGCCCGGCCTGTCTCAAGGTCACTTCCACGACCGGACGCACCAGTTGCGAGGCGTAGGCGGAAGAGGCCTCTCGCTCCAACTCGGGCAGGGTGCGGTCCGCCGCCATGATCTGGCCGATCAGGGGCAGGGCCACGCGGCCGTCGGGACCGACCTTCAGCGTGCGGGTCAATTCGGCGGCGGTGGGCATGGCCACCTCGATCTCATCGCCGGGATAGAGCAGATACTCCGGTTCCTCGTCGGTCCAGTCGGCGAACGGGATCGTGGGGAATTCGTCACGGCCGGCAGTCTGGACCCTGTCGGTGCGAGAACCAGGGCGCGGCATGCGGGCGGCGTTGCCCGCGCCGCAAGCGGCCAGGGTCGCGGCGGCCGATCCGAGGGCCAGCAGGAACAGTCGGCGATCTGGCGTCATGGAATCGGTTTGGTCCGACGTGAACAGGTTGATTGCAACCTCGCGCCTTATGGGTAACCGATGGTTAACGCCGGTGGGCGAAGGGTGAAACCGAACAAGAGTTTCCTGGATTCGCCCGCCCATGCGTTCGACGGCCTATGTCACGACCCGACCGCGTTACGGCGTGCTGGATGTCGTCGGCCTGCTGTTCCGCGAGCTGGTGCTGATGATCGTCGTCTTCCTGGTCATCTTCGCCCTGGGGGCGGCGGCGGTGCTGACGTTGAAGAAGACCTATACGGCCCAAGGCGCGGTGTTTGCGGGCGTGGGCCAGGAGTATGTCTATCAGCCGCGTGTCGGCACGGCGGAGCGCGGGCAGGCGCCGCAAGGGGACGAGGTGGCCAGTTCGGAGGCGGCCATTCTGAGTTCGGGGCAGGTGCGCCAGCGGGTGGTCGAGGCGCTGGGGCCGGCGGCGATCCTGGGCAAGACGCCGACGGGATCGAAGGCGCAGGCCGAGGCGGCGGCGCGCAAGCTGGTCGGCGGAAGCCTGGGCGTCGGCACGGCGCCCGGCAGCGCGGTCATCCGCCTGAGCTACGAGGCCGACGATCCCGAACGGGCGGCGCGGGTGCTGAACACGGTGATCGAGCAATACCTCGCCTATCGCCGCGCGGTGTTTCAGGACAAGACCCCGGCCATTGCCACCCAGAGACTGGCGTTCGAAGGCGATCTGAGCGCGGCGGATCAGGCCTATGAGCAGTTCCTGACCAGCAACGACATCGGCGACTTCACCGCCGCCAAGACGACCCTGGCGGCCGTCTACCAGACGGTCTTCACCGACCGGATGTCGACCCAGAGCCAGCTGAACCAGACCAGCCAGAGGCTGAACACCCTGGTGGCGCAGCAGGCGGCGACGCCGGCGGAGGTGGCCCTTCAGCAGGACCTGAACATCTCGGCTCAGGACCAGGTGCTGCAGCTGCGGACCGAGCGGGAACAGCTGCTGTCCCGCTACCAGCCCGACGCCCAGCCGGTGAGGGACATCGAGGCGCGGATCGCCCAGTTGCAGGCCTATGTGGGCACAGGCACGGCGGTCGGGCCCAAGGAGGTTCGCACCGGGCCGAACCCGGTGTGGACCGAGCTGGAGACCAACCGGATCAACACCCAGGCCGACCGCGACGCCCTGGCGGCGCGGTTCTCGGCCCTGGATCGTCAATTGACGGACATTCGGGCGCGGCAGGCCCGACTGACGGCGCTGGAGTCGGAAAACGCGACCCTGGCGGGCAATCGCGAGGTGCTGACCGCCAACATCCGCGAGTTCCAGCAGCGCGAGAGCCAGAGCCGCGCCGACAACGCTCTGGTCGCCGCCGGCGCCGACAATGTCACCGTGATCGAGCGGGCGCAGCCGCCGGCGACTGGCAAGAGCCTGAAGGTTCCGGCCCTGGCCGCCGTCTTCCTGTTCGCTGCCTTTACCGCCCTGTGCCTGGGCCTGCTGCGGATCTTTACGCGGCGGGGCTTCTCGACGCCGGATTCGGTGCGGCGGACCCTGGACATGCCGGTCCTGGCGGTGGCGCCGGCCAAGGCGCACTGACAGCGTGGCCGTGATAGGTTGCGGGCTGGTGGAGCGCGCATAGCGATTCGATGGTCGATCTGACGTCCGAAATGGCCGGTCTGTGGGCGGCGCTGGGGCCTGCTCCGGCGCATCGCGCCCGCGTGATCCAGTTCGCCGCCGCCACGACGGGCGAAGGGGTCTCCACCGTGGCGCGAGAGTTTGCGCGGCTGGCCGCCGTTCGGGCGCGCAAGCCAGTCTGGCTGGTGGACGGCGACCTGGCCCAGCAGGGGCAACTGGACGCCATCGCAGCCGAACCGGACCGGTTCGGCCAACTGGGCAAGCCGGCCCAGGCCTCGCCCGACGGGTCCAGCTTCTTCGCCGTCACCCCGGCCCCGACGGGGCGGGACGGCAAGCCGGTTCCGCCCGCGCGCCTGCTGACCGCGCGGCCCTGCCTGGGCGGGCGGCTGTGGACGACCCGGTTCCATATGGAGTCGCTGCGCTCGGGCCACCGCGTCGAGGCGGTGGGGGAGCCCCGCTACTGGGACGCCCTGAGGCCGCACGCCGACACCATCGTCATCGACAGCCCGGCGGCGGACCGCAACGACATGGCGATCATCCTGGCGCCCTTCGTCGACATGACGGTGCTGGTGGTGGCGGCCGGGGGCGCCTCGGCCAGCGGACCGGTGATCCTGCGCGACGAGATCGAGGCCGTCGGCGGCCGTATCGCCGGGGTGGTCATGAACCGCTCGACCTACAAGCCGCCGAAGTTCCTCAGCCGGCTGGCGGGCTGACGTAGAGCCGACGTCGGTGAATGGCACTCGAGAAAAATGAGTGCAATTCGTGTCATTTGAAGCAAGTAGCTGTTATGTAAAGAGAAAAATTGGCACTCCGGTGGCACTGTGCAAGGATTCCGACCTCAGTGGCGTTCACGCTCGGATCCGATAGCGATGTCAAAGACCAACGCCAGATCATACTTCCGATCCGCAGAGTGGTGGTTTGACCGTCGTTTTTATTTTCAACCGCTTGATAAGACGGCGGTTCGTCTTCGGAATTGTGCGCGCTGGCCCATAGTCCCGGCTCAGGTCGTGCTCCGCCTCATCATCGCCGCGCCGTAGAGTTTCGGCTCGAAGCGACTGGTCCAGAAGAACTTGCCGAGGCCCCGCGCGGTGCGGTCGAGGGTTTCGGCGCGGGCGGGGCGGCGGAGCAGGGTCAGGGCGAGGGAGGCGAGGCCCCAGACGGCGGCCTGGGCGGCGCCGATCAGCATCCAGCGGGCGACGCCGGGCCAGTCGCGGCGGGCGGCGGCCATCTGGCTGGGGCTCTGGCCATAGGCGAAGGCGCGCAGCAGGGCGTAGTTCAGGGTGGCGCGGTCGGGGGGCGCGAACTCGTCCACCCAGGCGTCGGCGGCCCAGCCGAACCGGCCGCCGCGCGCTTGCAGGGCGGTGAACAGGCGGTCGTCCTCGCCGCCAGTCTGGTCCATGGCGGTGTCGAAGGGGGCGGGGCCGGGCAGGGCCGTGGCGCGGACCATCAGACTGTTGCCGCAGCCGTGGATCTGGTCGGTCAGGCCGGTCTGGGCAGGGCCGTCGCGGCCGAAGAAGCGTTCGAGATAGGCGGTGGTCCAGCCGGTCCCGTCGGGCACGCGGCCCCGGATCGGGCCGAACAGGACGTCGGCGCCGGTCTGAGACTGGGCCTGCAACAGGGCGGCCAGCCAGCCGGGGGAGGCGGCCTCGTCGTCGTCGAGGAAGGCGATCAGGGGGGCGTCGGTGGCGGCCAAGCCGATGTTGCGGGCCGTGGCGACGCCGGGAACAGGGGCGTGGGCGTAGGTCAAGGGAACCGGCGCCTCGGGCCGCAGGCGGTCGATCACGGCGGCGGCCAAACCGTCGGGGTCATTGTCGGCGACGACCACGGCGGCGATCCGGTCCAGCGACCCGACCTGGGCGAAGACCGAGCGCAGGGCCCGCTCCAGCATGGCGGGGCGACGCAGGGTGGGAATGAGGACGGCGACGTCCTGCATCAGATCGCATCCGCATAGACGGCCGCGCGGTACAGGCGCAGGGCGAAGGCGCGGGTGCGGGTCGGCAACAGGGGCGACAGGGCGGCGCCCCGGGCCATGCGACGGATCAGGGGCAGGGACGGCAGGCGTTTCAGGGCGCGGGCGGCCTTGTAGCTGGGGTAGGTCTGGACGATGGCCGGGTGCAGGGCGACGACGCGGGCGAAGTTGGCGGCGCCCTGGTCGAACTTGCGCGCCAGGTCCGGCACGGTGTCGAGGCCCATATGAGTGGCCGGGTTGTCGATGTGGACCACCTGAAACCGGCGCGCGACCCGCATGGCCCATTCCACATCCTCCCACCCCCAGCCGGTGAAGCCGGGGTCGAAGGATTCGACGGCGAAGACGTCGCGCCGGACCAGCAGGTTGGAGGTGTAGACGTATTTCTCGGGCGTCCTGGCGCGCTGGGCGGCGCGGACGCATTCGCTGGCGCCGGACAAAGCGCGGTGGACGGCGAAGCGGCGGTCGCGCGGCGCCTGTTTCAGCGAGAAGCCGCCGAAGGCCACGGCGGGGTCGTCGCGCGCGATCAGATCGACCCAGGTCTGTAGGAAGCGCGGGCTGTCGGGCTTCATGTCGCTGTCGAGGAACAGCCAGGAGCCGGCGCGGGCGGCGATGGTCAGTCGGTTGCGACCCCGCGCCCGGCCTTCATTGGCGGACAGGGTGACGAGCCGGGCGGGCAGGGCCAGGGCGTCCAGCGCGGCCTTCAGCCGGGCGGTCAGGGCGGCGTCGCCCGTGCCGTCGTCCAGCAGGATCAGCTCGACCCGGCCGGCCAGGGCGGGGCCTTCGGTATCCAGCCGGCGCAGCAGGGGCTCGGGATCGTCGTGCAGGAAGGGGATCAGGACCGACAGGGCGGGCCGTGCGGCTGCCCAGCCGGGATTGTCGTGAATATCGGCGCGGGAGCCGCTCATGCCGTCGCCCCTCGTCGGGCCTGGATCAGGCGGTTCAGCACGTCGCGCACCCCGGCGGCGTTCAGCGTCAGCGCCATGGTCGCATAGACCAGTCCGCCGAGGCTCGCGTCCAGCATCAGTTCGACAAAACCGCCCAGCGGCGGAAGGCGCCAGACCACCAGGGCCATGCCGGTCGAGGCGACGCCGCACCGGATCAGCGCCTCCCATGGAATGGGCAGGGCGATAGCGCGGCGGCTGATGATCAGACAGGCGACCAGGCCTATGGCGAAGCTGAGGGCCGTGGCGACGGCGGCGCCCAGCACGCCCAGCCGGGGGATCAGGATCAGGTTCAGCAGGATGTTGGCCAGGGCCGGAACAGCCATGGTGACCAGCAGCAGGCCGGTCTTCTTGCCCAGGGTGAAGCCGAAGCCGAAATAATAGGCGATCAGGCCGGACATGAAGGCCGAGGCGGCGATCCAGGGCGTGACCAGGGCCGCGGCGACGCGCAGCTCGGGGCCGATCATCAGCTCGGCCAAGGGGCGGGCGACCAGGGACAGGCCGACGGCGGCGGGCAGGCCGATCAGGATCAGGGTCGAACCCTGTTCCAGGGCCGTCTGGCGCAGGGCCTCGCGCCCGCCGCGCTCCAGCGCCATGACCATGGCCGGGGCGCCGGCTGCGCCCAACCAGATGAACATCACGTCCAGGGTGCGGTTCGCCAGGCTGTAGCTGGCGTGATAGGCGCCCACCGCCGCCGCATCCATGAAGGCCGCCAGCAAGAAACGGTCGGTCGAGGCCAGGACCAGGGCCAGGGTCAGGGACGCCGCGATCGGATAGCCATAGGCGGCGTAGGCTTTCAGCCGCGCGCGATCCACGGTTCCGCCGGCCGACTGGCGCAGCTCGCCCGGCAGGATGAAGGGCAGGGCGAACAGGGGGGCGATCATCAGCCCCAGCATGGGCGAGGCCGCGCCGGCGCCGGCCAGGGCGAAACCGGCCCCGACCAGGAAGCCCAGCACGGCGACGCCCATGTCCACCGAGGCGGCCTTGGACACTTCGCCGGCCGCGCGATACCGCTCCTGCGCCAGCTTGGCCAGGTTGCGGATCGGCGCCCCGGCTAAACCAAAGCCGACCGCCAGCTTGAAGGCCGGGGTCAGGGGCAGGAGCCAGACCACCAGGGCGGCCAGCGGCACGAAGACGGCGATGACGGCGAATGACGTCCGGTACAGGCTGGCGAAATGGGTCGCCAGGCCGCCCGGCGTGCGCTCGGCCGCCCAGAAGCGGGCCATGGAGGCCTCCAGCCAGCTGAAGCTGACCGTATGGGCCAGGCTGGTGACGGAGAAGGCCAGGGCGTAGTGGCCGAAATCCTCGGGGCTGAGCAGGCGGGTGAAGACGACGATGGTCAGGAAACCGACCACGCCTTGGACGATCTGGGCCGGCAGATAGCCCCAGACGCCGCGCCAGAACATGCGGGCCTCGCTCACCTGACGGCGGCCCGGTCGCCCAGCAGGACGGGCACGGTGATCAGGATGATCCACAGATCCAGCCAGAAGGACTGGCGCTGGATATAGTCGACGTCCAGCTCGACCCGGCGGCGCACCTCGGCCTCGGTGTTGACCGGGCCGCGCGAGCCCTTGATGGCGGCCCAGCCGGTCATGCCGGGCTTGATGCGGTGGCGATGGGCGTATTCGGCGACCAGAAGCGCGGACTCGGTCTCGCCGGTCTTCATGCCGATGGCGTGCGGGCGGGGACCGACCAGGGACATCTCGCCGGTCAGGACGTTGAAGATCTGGGGCAGCTCGTCCAGGCTGGTGGCGCGGATGAAGCGGCCGACGCGGGTGACGCGGTCGTCATTGGCGGTGATCTGGCGGCTGGCGGTGGCGTCGGCGGCGGCGTGGCGCATCGAGCGGAACTTCCACACCACGATGGCCTCCTGGTTGAAGCCGTGGCGACGCTGGCGGAAGAAGATCGGGCCCGGGCTGTCCAGGCGGATGGCCAGGGCGATCAAGGCCATGACCGGGGCGGCGGCGATCAGGGCCAGGGCGCCGATGACGATGTCCTGCAGCCGTTTGACGAAGGCGCGGGCGTCGGCGCTGGCTCCGCCGCCGATCTGGGCTAGGGGAGCGGCGGCCAGCCGGGTCAGGACCGCATCCCGCCCGGTCTCGGAATCGACGAGAATAGTCAGAGGATTGGGCAGGGTCTCGAGCCGGCGCGTCAGTTCGCGCACGCGCGGCCCGGCCTCGGCGTCGATGGCCAGGACGATCCGGTCGACATAGGGCAGCATCCGGTGGCTCAGCAGGGCCTCGGCGGCCCCGAGCACGGGCACCCCGGCCAGGCTATCGGGCGAGCGGGCCAGACGGTCGTCGAACACGCCCAGCACATTGAGGTCGCGCCGCTCCAGCGCCCGCTCGATCAGGGCCTCGGCGTTCCGGGTGGCGCCGACGATGACGATATTGGGCGACAGGGCCCCCTGACGACGCCAGCGCGCCACCAGCGTCAACCACAGGCCGTGCAGGGCGAGCAGGACGACGGTCGTCCCCAGGCCCCAGGGAATCACGGGGCCCAGACCTTGACCAAGCGCGAAGCCCAGGCCCGCCGCCGCACCGGTCGCCAGCCCGCCGGCCAGAACTACGCAGGCCAGATGGATCAGGGGCGCCGGGTTCGGGCCGAATCGATACAGGCCCAGGCCGCGTAGAACGGCCAGAACCGCGACCGCGCCCACGGCCAGGGGGATGACGGCGCCCAGGGTCAGAGTCCGGGGATCCAGATCGCCCAACGCCCACAGGGCCGCGAGGGCCAGGCCGGCGGCGACCGCCACGTCGGCGGCGCGGAAATAATAGACCGCCAAGCGCACGCTCGACCGCTGGCGGGCGTTCAGCCAGACCTCCGGCCGGAACGGGCCCCGCCCGGCGCGTCCGGCGAGGCCGGGCGCCGCCCCGTCGATCATGGTCGCGGGGGCGAGGGAAGAGGCGCAGTAAGGCATGGCGATCCGTAGTCTGGAAGAGCCGCATAGTGCACAGCCCGCCTCTATGTCGCGTTAACAACAGGTCTTTGGTTCGAAGCGGATTGCACGATGCATCATGCTCGGCTATCGAGCCCTTCGCTGGAGACGTGGCCGAGTGGCTGAAGGCAACGGTTTGCTAAATCGTCGTACCCTGTAAGGGGTACCGAGGGTTCGAATCCCTCCGTCTCCGCCACCCCGTCCTGAACGGCAAGTCCGTTGGAGCAGGGGAATGTCCCTGACATCTCGTCGCCTTACCGCTTGGGCTAGGCCCAGAGCGTGTCTCTGCGCGTCTGGAATCCGCTCCGGTGCTGTCAGATTAACCGCAGCCAGCCGCAAATGCCCCAACCCGCTCCGATCTATGCGGACGCAGCCGCCCAGGCGGCCTCCGCCTCGGCGCGAAAGCGGCGAAGGGTAGGGCGGCTGATCAGATGACGCTGGACGTTGAAGGTCTTGTAGATCGCGGCGTGTGTTGTGAGGAAGCGTTGGACTGAGGCCTGGGACTTGAAGCCCTGTTGCTGGCGCTCTCGTCGTCGGATTGGAAGGTGCGAGTTCTCGACCTTGTTGTTCTTTGGAGGCGGCCTGGACGGTGAAGCGTGGTGAGGCTCAGCTTTCGAGGGGCGGCGCCATATATGGCATGGCGGATAACCTCCGCCGGGAAGCGGCGGCGTTTGAACGATAGCGGCTTCATGAAAATCGTCCCCAGTCAGCCATTTACGCCGACCTTCAGTGGAGACAAGTTAGCGTTTGCCTGACAGCGCCGCTCATTCGCCGGTCTAGTCCTGCTCTTCGTTCTCGGCGTGCGGGGGAGCGGCCCAGACGTAGTCCTGGTCCAGCACGCGCTTGCTGAACCAGTCCATCTGCACATTCACCTGGAACAGGCGGTGCCGCAGTTCTCGGAAATTGTGGGGTTCGCGTGGCGCCAGATAGAGTTCGGTCTCCACGCCCAGCGCCCTCAGCGCCCGGTTCAGCATCACCGACTGTGTCCAGGGCACGCGCTCGTCCTCGGCTCCGGCCAGGATCAGTGTCGGGGTTTTGACCTTGTCCAGCTGGGATAGGGGAGAGTGGTCCGTATACAGATCACGTCGTGCATCCGAGCCGTAAGGCGGGGTCACGAACCACTCGCTGCGCTGCCAACGGGTGTCGGAGGTCAGGTACATCGAGGCCCAGTCCACCGCGCCCGCGCCCGAAGCCGCGGCCTTGAAGCGGTCGGTGACGGTGATCAGACGGTTGGTCATGTGGCCGCCGGCGCTCCACCCCATCACACCCAGGCGATCGGGATCGACCATGCCTAGCGCGACCAGATGGTCGACGCCCGAGAGCACGTCCTTGTCGGCGTAGCGGAAATAGCCGCCGTTCATGCCCTGGAGGAAGGCGTCGCCATAGCCTGTGCCGCCCCGGTAGTTGACGGTCAGGGTCATTGCGCCTCGGGCAGCCAGCAGGGGGTTGAAACGACCGTAGGCGAAGATGTTGAACACATCCGACGAGCGCGGACCTCCGTGGTTCTGGATGATCAGCGGGTAGCGATGACCCGGTTGGTAATCGAGCGGATAGGTCACCAGCCCTTCCAGCGCCTGACCGTCGGGCGCGGTCCACTGGATCGCCTCCTGTTTCGGCAGGCGGAAACGGGTCGCGATGTCGTCATTGAGGTGGGTCACCTGCACCGGCGTCGGAGCGGCGGGGTCGAGCCGGAACACCTCGCCCGGCGAGACGGCCGAAGCCTTGAAATACACCACGGTCCTGCCGTCGCGCGTCACGCTGACGTCGCCGGCGGCGTGATCGCCGCGGGCCAGTGGACGCACGGCCTCGCTCTCGACATCGATGGCGAACAGCTCACGCCGAACGCCCGTGGTGGCGGTGATGTAGATCTCGCGGCCGTCGGCCGACCATACCCCGTCCTCAATCTCGTAGGGCAGGCCGTGAGCCAACTCTCGCGGCGCGCCGCCGGACAAGGGGACGACGAACAGGTTCGAATTGACCGTGCCGTAACGACCGTTCTCGGCTGTGGCCAGAAACAGGGCCGAGCCGCCGTCAGGCGACAGGCGCGGGGTGTTTTCCTCGAAATCGTTGTCGGTCAGCCGTCGGGCTGGGCCTTGTCCGGTCTTGACCCACAACTCGGCCTGGCGGCTGTCATCCCGCAGGTCGGAGACGGCGCGGCGATAGAGGATGGTTTCGGTGTCCGCCGACAGGTCGTAGGCCGCGACCTCGAACTCGCCTTCGATCACCGGTGCGACCCGGCCGTCCGCGACCGTGATCCGCCACAAACGATCGCGCGACTGCGGGCTCTCGAAGGCCAGCATGTCGTCCTTTTCGCGCTTGCGCCGGGCCAACGGCCTGGGGTCGGGAGCATTGGCCAGAAAGTAGATCGCGGAGCCGTCCGGCGACCAGCGCAGGTCCGATGGACTGGTGGGCAGCTTGCCCAGACGCCTGGGTTCGCCGCCGTCGATCGGAGACAGGTAGATCTGTCGGGCGCTGTCGCCGTCGCGTTTGGCGATGAAGGCGAAGCTTTCCCCGTCGGGAGACCAGGTTGCGCCTGAGGCCGGGCCTTCGATCATTCGTCGCGGGGCCGAGCCGTCGAGACCGATACGCCAGATGTCCTCCCGCACGAGGTTGGCGGCCCAGTCGACACGACCGACGGCGTAGAGAACGAAGCGTCCGTCGGGCGAGACCTTGGGATCAGACAGTTTCTCCAACCCGACCAGATCGGCGGCGGTCATGGCGCGCGGCGTGGACCAGGCTTGGCCCGACACCGATGCGAGCATACAGCCGACGGCGACGGCCGCCAGTCGGGAGAGGATCATCGAAGGCTCCGGAAGGGATGTCTCGCCGACGCCCGAGAGCGCCGGCGAGAAGCGCCATGTTAGAAAGCGACCTGTAGGCCCAGGGTGTAGGCCCGACCGGTCACGCCGTAGACGGCGCTGTAGTTGTAGTCGTTGCCGGACTCCGTGCCGCTGGGCAGGAACGGGCCCTGGGTGTCGAACAGGTTCTTGATCGTGCCGAAGACGCGCAAGTCCTTGTTCTTGGGGTCGGGATAGAACCTCACCGCCAGGTCATGCCGCCAATAGGCGTCGACGTTCAGGTACAGAGGGTCAGTGACGCCGGCTTCGGCGAAGGCCGCCGCCAGATCGTTGTCGTCCACCGCTTCACCGATGTAGGCCGTCGTCCATTTCACGTTCCAACGACGGTCGCGCCAGGTCAGGCTGCCCTTGGCCTCGTGCTCGGACGTGCCGACCTCGCCGAGGTCGTCCGCCAAGGTGGCGCCGTCGACCCCCTGATAGCGGCTCTCCAGCTTCAGACGGCGGCTGTAGTTGAGCCCGACGGTGAAGTCGCCCGGCACCTTCCAGGCGTCCAGGTCGAAGCGGTACCGCGCCGCCACATCGACGCCGGAAGCCCGTAGATCGTCGAGGTTCTCTTCGAGGTTCAGGATCTTGGTGATCTGGCCCTCGGCGTCACGGGTGATGACATTGCAGAAGCGGTTGTCGACGCCGCTGGTCGAGCCGTAGCACTCGGCCATCAGCTGGCTGTTCGACAGCGACGAGATCGCATCGGCCACCTTGATGTCATAGTAGTCGACGCTCAGGTCGAAGCCGCGCAGGAAGGTCGGCTGGAACACCAGACCAACGGTCAGGGTGTCGGCGGTCTCCTCCTTCAGATCGACATTGCCGCCGTTGGGCGCGTTGACGCTGGTGACTTCCGAGGTGAAGACGCCGTTCGCCGCAATGGCCGCCGCGATGCCCGGATCGGCCCGGCAGTTCTGGGCCACCGTACCGGTCGTGCCGGCCGTGACGCCGCTGCAGATGTCGGTGATTGAGTCATAGTCGTCGCGCGGCGGCGAATAGAGCTCGGTGGTGTCAGGTGCGCGCTGGGCGCGGCTCCAGACCGTGCGGAAACGAAGGCTTTCGACCGGAGCCCACTGAAGGCCGGCCCGATAGCTGAGAGTCGTGCCGACATTCTCGAGATTGTAGTGAGCGACGCGGAGGGCGCCGTCGATCTCGAGCTTGTAGATGAAGGGCAGGTCCTTCAACAGCGGGGCGGAGAATTCGGCGAAGGCTTCCTTCGCCTCGATCTCCCCGCTGTATTCGGGAATATAGGCGAGGCTGGCCAGGCCGCTTTGCGTCAATGCGTCGGTCGTGGTGCTGGTCTTGTCGCGGCGCAGTTCGAAACCGAACGCCGTCTCGACGGGGCCGGCCGGCAGTTGGAACAGTTCACCGGTCATGTGGCCTTCGACGGTGTCCTGTCGATTGTGCGGCTTGTACCAAAGGTTTGCGCGAATGTAGTTGGCGGCTTCCTCGCTGATCGAGCCTACGCCGAACAGGTTCAGAGGCACGCAGCCGTCGGCCCGTGCCGCAGCGTCCTTGCACTGGATCTCGCCGGTGGCGGCGTTCACTTCAGCGTCCAACGCATAGTCGACGTTGGCCATGTTCAGGGCGTTCTCGCGAACCTGGTAGCCCTTGTATTCGCCATAGCCGTAGGTCAGGGCCCAGTCCCAGTCGCCGAACACCTTGCCTTCGGCGCCGAGCCAGCCGCGCAGCGTGGTGCGGCGGTTATAGATCTGCAGGTTGCCCACCTCGGTCATCCGGCGACGGAAGCTGATCGACGAGGTCGAGGACGAATAGATCTCCGAAGGCACATAGGGGTTGCTGCGGGCGATGTTGCCGATCGTGTATTCGTCGTTGACGCCATAGGTCGACGAATTGCTCAGGGTGGCGGCCGCACGCGTCGAGTCGGTCGTGACCCGGGACGCCTGGAACTGGCCCCAGACCTTGATGTCCGGAGTGACGTCGTAGGTGACCTTGACGGCGGCGGACAAACGTTCCGCCGGCGTGATCAGGGTGCCGTCCGCGCGGGTTTCGTAGCCGTTGACCGCTGTGACGAAGTTCTTCTGCAGCCCCTCGTCGTCATAGTAGAAGCTGCTGCCGCGGAAACGGCCGCCGGGCGTATAGGTCGACAGATCCGGCGACGACACGGTGTTGGTGTCGGGGTCGTAGACCACCGACTGGGTGGCCCAGTCGCGGTCTGACGCATAGAGGGCTTCCTGCTTCTCGAAGGTCCCGCCGATCATCGCGAACAGTCGATCGTTCAGGAAGCGATTGCCTCCGGCCAGCGAGAATTCGGTGCTTTCACCGCCGCCGTCTTCCGTGAAGCCCTTCACGACCCGGGCCTTCACGCCGTCCATCTTGCTGGTGGTGATGATGTTGACCACGCCCGAGACGGCGTCCGAACCATAGACGGCCGACGCGCCGCCGGTGCTGATCTCGACGCGATCGACGAAGAACTCGGGGATCGAGCTGAGGCTCACCGTGTTCATGTTGCCGGCGTTGGAGACGGTGCGGTGCCCGTCGATCAAGGTCAGGGTGCGGTTCTGACCGAGCGAACGCAGGCTGACGGTCGAAAGGCCGTTGTCCTGGACTGCCGACTGGCTGGTCGACAGGTTGACGCCGATATCGACGCCGGGCAGGTCGGTCAGGGCTTCCGCGAGGTCGGTGTAACCGCTTTCCAGCAGGTCGTCGCGTTCGACTTCCACGACTGGCGACGGGCTGTCGAAGGTGGTCCGACGCAAGCGCGAACCGGTCACCACCACTTCTTCAACCTGAGTAGCAGAGCTTTGATCTACAGACTCGAACGAGGCCGGTTGTACGGTGGCGGGGGTCGCTGAGCCCGGTGCGCGCACGATCAGCGCGCCCGAACCGTCCTCAACCACCTCAAGGCCCGCGGAACCGGCGAGCCGGCGCGCCGCTTCAAGCGGCGTGTAGCGGCCAACGACGGCTGACGCACGGCGACCAGCCACGTCTCTGGCCGAAAACAGAATGTTGGCGCCGGTCTCCTTACCGAGTTCGCGCAAGGCGTTGTCCAGCGGCTGGGCCTGCACGTCCACGCTTACGGCCTGCCCCCAGGCCGCGCCGGCGGCCAACAGCACGCCCACGGCGGCTGATCCAGCCAACATCCGGCGCAGTCGGCCATTATTTCTTGTCATCATGAAATTTTTATCCCCTCTTGGCCCGATACCCCCAGGCTCAACAGGTTTGACGACGGCGGTTGAATTTTCCTCAGCAAGTTTTTTCTGAGGTTCGTCGAAGGCGCTCAAGCTCCGCGGCGCGGTTCGATCATCAGTGCGCCGCCGTTGGTTCGAACCTCAAGGTCGAGCAGAGTCGCGACCGACCGGGCGAAGGCCTCGTTGTCGCCGGCCTTGTAGACGCCGCTGATCCGCAGGGTCTCCAGCGATGGATCCGACAACACGATGCGGCGACGACTATAGCGGTTCATCTCCGCCAAGGCCTGGGGGAGGGGCAGGTCGTCGAATACGGCCTGGCCAAAACGCCAAGCCGTGGCCGACTGGACGTCGACTATCTCGCGCAGTGCGGGTTTCTGCCGGTCCATCACCACTCTTTGGCCGGCGACGGCGACGATGCGGCCGAACGACTGGTTCGTGTCCTCCACCAACACCTTCCCCTCGACGGCGACGACAGACACCGCCGAAGACAGTACCGAGACGCCGAAAGCGTCGCCGCCTTCGGAGATGATCTCGCGTCCCTCGGCGTTCACCACAAGGGGTAGCGCCGGGGCGGCCGCCGCACGAAAGAAGGCTCGCCCCTTGCTCAGGCTCACTCGGCGTTGTCGCGCATCGACTCGCACCGAAAGGCGACTGTCGGCGTCGAGCAGAACCGAGGCGCCGTCATCCAGATGAAGGGTGCGGGTCTCGCCGATGTCGGTGGCGTACACCTTCGGCGTGAGAGCCAGCCAACCCAGACCGATGGCTGAAACACCGGCGCCGGTCAGCATCGCGCGGCGGGCTAGGTGCGTGGGCCGCCGCCGAGCGAGCAAGGCGACCTCGGGGTCATTCTTCAATGCGCCCGTCAATTCCCACGTAGCGGTCAGGGCGTCGAAGTTGGCGCGATGCTCCTCCGACCGCTCCAGCCAGGCCTGGAAACCGGCTTCGTCAGCCTTCCCGCGCGATTCGACATGCAGACGCGCGAGCCAGGCGGCCGCTTCGCGGCGGACGGCTTCCAGATCGCGCGCACGCTTCACCACTTCTCGGTCCATCCTGTCAGGAAAAGGGTGGCCTTGGCCACGTGCTTCTCGACCGCGCTGACCGTGATGTCCAGACGCTCGGCGATCTCCCGATACTTCAGACCTTCTAGCCGGTGAAGCAAAAACACTTCTCGGGTGCGCGGGCTGAGCCGGGTCAAACCCTGTTTGAGACGCGCCAGACGCTCGCGCGCGCGCAGAGCCTCGTCCTGCAGAGGATAGGTGTCGACGAACGCGCTTTCGAGGAGATCCAGAGTTTCCTGCGGGCGACGAGCGCGCTGACGGCGTTCGTCGATCGCGAGGTTCACCGCCGCTCGCGCCACGAACGCTTCCGGATTGGCCAGGACGTTGTCGCGTCGATACTCCAGCATCCGCACCATGGCGGATTGCACGACATCCTCCGCGCCGACAGGATCGTAGGTGATACGTGTGATGCGGCGCACCAGTCCGCGCCAGCCTTCGTTCTTCAACTCAGCCGCCCCCAGCATGCCCCGCAGGCATCTTTCCAAGGCTCGGTGCGTCGGTCAACGGCTCATGATCACGGAGCGGAACATGTGGCGCAAAACTGTCACGTCGAGCAGGGTCGGGCCGCCCAGCCATCGTGCCGCAATGGACGGCCGCCTGTTCCTCGATCTCCTCGGCGATCAGCAGGGCCAGTTCCAGGCCCGGCGCGACGCGCGTGTTCGGTCCTGGCGCGAAACAGACTTGGGAGAGAGATGAAGCCGCTCTCGTCGTCGGATCGGCAGATGTGATCTTCCCCCGCAAAAGTGGACGGGGTTAAGCCGCTCTGCGTTCGGCCTCGGCGGGGCTGATATAGCCCAGTGCTGAGTGCAGGCGACGGGGATTGTAGAAGCCCTCGATGTATCCGAACAGGTCTCGCCGCGCCTGGTCGCGGGTGGCGTAGACGCGGTGATGGACGCGCTCGGTTTTGAGGGTGTGGAAGAAGCTTTCCATGGGCGCATTGTCCCAGCAGTCCCCCTTGCGGCTCATGGACGGCGTGATGCCGGATCGAGCAAGCGCGGAGCGATAGGCCTCGGCGGCATATTGGATTCCGCGATCGGAATGGTGGATCAGGCCGGGCGCGGGGCGCTGACGTTCGACGGCCATGTTGAGGGCGTCCAGGGCGATCTCGGTGTGCAGGGTCTGGCGCATGGACCAGCCCACGATCTTGCGGGTGTGCATGTCAAGGATGGCGGCGAGGTAGAGCCAGCCTTCACCCGTTGGGATATAGGTCAGATCGGCGAGCCAGACCTGGTTGGGCGCCGCCGCCTCGAAGTTCCGGGCCAGCCTGTTGGGCGCGATGGGATAGCCGTGGCGGCTGTTCGTCGTCCGGGCGCGACGCGGCAGGGCGGCCAGCCCTCGCAGGCCGGCACGGCGCATCAGCCGCTCCACGCGGGATCGACCAATCCGACGTCCATGCCGACGCAAGGTGGCGTGGATGCGTGGCGAGCCGTAGCAGCCGCTGCTCTCGGCATGGATCAGCCGGATGTCCTCGGTCAGCTCGCGATTGGCCACGGACCTCGGGCTCTCGGGGCGACCGCGCCAGGCATAGTAACCGCTGGCCGAAAGCCCCAGGACCGCACACATCACGCGGACCGGCCAAACCTGACGATGCTCATCGACGAACCCGAACTTCATCGGGAGGCCGCTCCGAAGATGAGCGCGGCTTTTTTTAGAATGTCCCGCTCCATCCGAAGCTGACCGTTCTCCCGTCGCAACCGGGCCAACTCCGCCGCCATGTCCGACGGCGACGGGGACGACGCCTGCGTTGTGGGGCGCCGCGACGTCCCCGTCGCCTGCACCCCGAACTGCGTCATCCATCGACGCAGCACCGTCTCGTGGAGACCCAGCTCACGGGCCACCGCCCCGACGCTCAGGCCGCCGTTGGCGACGCGGTCAACCGCCTCGCGCTTGAAAGAATCCGGGAAGTTCCGGCGTTGAACACTCATCAGACACTCCTCTCCAGCTCCGAAAAGCTAGCATGGGTGTCCACCAAAACGAGGGAGGATCAGATGCGCGTTCTCGACCCGGTTGTTCTCTCGGAGGCGGCCTGGCCAATGAAGCCTGGCGAGGCCGAGCTCCCGAAGCGCCGATGCATACGAAGCCAAGCCGTCAGTCGTGATCCTCTCCGGTTTCACGGGCTGGTGTCGCGGCAGGCGGCCCAGCAGCGAGCCGAGACGGCGTGACGCGTCTTGAACGCGTCCAGAGCGCCCGTTGCCCGCTGGCGAATTCACGTTAACACCGTTGCCGCTAGGCGCCGTACGGGCGACATAGGGGCTCGAGGGGGAGGCGGCGATGTCCGAGACTTTGGAACTGCTGACGGCGCGAGAGCGGGAGTGTCTGCGGCTGGTCCATGCTCACCATAATTCCAAGCAGATCGCGCGGACCCTAGGGATCAAGCCCGGGACAGTTGACAAGCATTGCGAGAACGCCGCGCGTAAGCTTGCGGTCGAGAACCGCGTGGCGGCGGCTTTGGTTTTGGCGGCGGCGGAGGCCCCTCCGAACGATTCCCAATACGAAGGGATCGCAATGGCGGCGACGTTGGGGATCGGTCCAGTTGGAGCGGCTGAAAGGACGCCCCATGACCCACCTCGACGATACGATCCCGCCCATCAGCTGGCGCGAAATGGAAGCCATCCTAGCGACGATGGCCACCACGGAAACGAAGCGCCTCATGATCCGGCATTTGGTGGAGGGCACGCGCAAGCAAGCCCACTTCCTGACGCCCGGCGGGGTGATGACCGAACTGTTCTACATCGCGTCCGCGATGCTGGACGCGAAGTTCAGTCCCTCGACCTCGGACACAGGCGGCTCGGAAGCATCCTCATCGTTTTCGGCGTCGCAGCCGTAGCGGTCTGGATCGTGACAGCCCTCGCCGGGGCCGAACAGTTCGCCTTCCTGCTGCAGAGATTGCGCTACGGCGGCTGACTGGCGGCTCCCGCTCTTTTCCAACGGACCCCCAAATGAAACGCGCCGAACAGGCGGCGGCTATCGCTGCACGCCTCCACCATGCCCTGCACCTGGCCGAAGCCGGACAGGATCAATCGATCAACCGTCTCGGCAAACTCGCCCAGGCGCTAACCCGAAGCCGCAAGGAGGCTGGACTGTCCGCCACGGTCGGTCAGCCGGCTTTCAACGCCCTGGCCCGCGCCATGGCGGCCCAGATTGAGGCGCAGGAGGCGATGGTCGAACTGCACCACGCCTTGGCCGAGGTGAAGGAACACACCAAATTCCGCAGCGTGCGGCTGGGGGGACTGGAGAAGACAGAGACTCAAGTGCCTCGGGAGACGCGTCTGATGGTGGTTAAAGAGGCCGCCTGAATCAGTGCGATGCTGATACGGTGCGTCCATGTCGCCGATCTATCTGTTCACCCTGTGCCTTTTCCTTCTGACCGCCGCGCTCGCTTTCTGGCGAGGCGGTCGTTGGGAAAAGGCGGCTGCGGTCGTGCTTGGTGTGGCGTGGGCGGTGACTGCGCTCGGCTCGTTCGATTATCGAAACGCCCCGTGGGCCGCCATTGCGGCTGATTCGGCGGTCTTCCTGTTCCTGCTTTATGCGGCGTTGCAATCGGGTCGGCGCTGGACTCAGGCTGCGGCCGGGTTTCAGTTTCTGGTGCTGGCGACGCACTATGTGTTCGCGACCAATAGGGCGTTGGAGCAATGGGCCTATGTCACCGCCTATTATGTTTGGAATATCGCGCTTATCGCCTCGCTTCTCGGGGGTGTCCTCTGGCGCCCAAGGCAACCGACGCTATAACGGGATCGTCTGACTACAGAGAGATGCCTGATGGCCGTACAGCATGATGCCCTCGACCCGATCGATGTCCACGTGGGCACGCAATTGAGGGCCTTGCGCCAACGCGAGCGCCTTACGCAAGCGAAGCTGGCCCAGTCCCTGGGGGTTACGTTTCAGCAGGTGCAGAAGTACGAACGCGGCGTGAACCGTATGGCCGCCTCGACGCTGGCCAAGGCGTCGGCGGCGCTGGGCTGCTCGGTGATGGATTTCTATCCGAAGGTGGACGGATCCGGGGAGCCGTCACGTGGAGAGGTGTTGGACGAACTGGCCGGCCTGTATGACAGCATGGGCGGTCGGCAGCGTACCGCCCTGCTGGTGACGGCGCGTGCTTTGGCGACCGTGCGCTGAAGCACGGCTTGTTTGCGGGGGCATTCTTCTGCGGCAGTGTAAAGCCTGACGTCGCTTACGCTCTAGGCGCTTTGCACGCCCCGCCTCCGACCGCGCAAGAACAGCGCCGCCGCCACGGCGACTAAAACCATGCCGATGATGCTGGTGGCGTAGGCGGCGGTGATGAAGAAGGGCAGCCAGGGCAGGTCGATGGCGGCGAAGTTGCGGACCAGCAGCAGGGCGACGCTGCCCATATAGCCCGAGGCGTCGGCGACATAGATCAGGAAGCCGGCGGTGGCCACCGTGCCCGTATAGGCGATCATACGGTCGAACAGCATGGCGTTGAACGGGGTGTAGGCCAGGTACAGGCCGGCGCCGCTGGCGATCATCCAGGCGATCGGCGACAGTAGGTGCTGCTGGAAGGCCAGGGTCGATAGGCCCATGATCGCGAAGCCCGCCAGGATCACCCCGTGGATCAGCAGCAGGGCCCGGCCGTTGTTCTTGACCAGAATCAGCAGGCCCATCGTCACCAGGGACAGGGCGGCCACGGGGCCTTCGCTGGCGGTGAAGACGTCGGCGGCGTCGCCGTAACCCAGGGCGCGCCAAATCTCGGCGGCGAAATTGTCGCGGAGGTCGCGGAAGGCGGTCAGGGCGACATAGGCAGAGACCAGAAGCAGCAGGGCCGGCCAGTGGGCCGCCAGGAAGGCCGACCGTTCCTTGGCCATCATCGGGCGGCGGGCGACGCGTTCGGCCTCGTCGGCGGGGCTGGGCGGGGGCAGGGCGGCAAGGGCCAGGACCGATATCGCCAGCAGGGGCATGAAGAAGACGCCGGTCGCCGCCGGCATCCAGAAGGGGCTGACGCTGGCGGTGTCCATCAGGGCCTTGCCCACTGACTTCACCACCCCGGACGACAGGATGAAGCTGGCGCACAGGATGGCCCCCAGGACCTCGCTGGTGCGACGGCCCTCCATGAAGCCGAAGACCAGGCCCCAAATCAGGCCCAGCGGCAGGCCGTTCAGGAACAGGGCGGCGACGTTCCAGGGCGCGGGGATGACGGCGAACATCACCAGGGCCAGCCAGGAGACGCCGATCAGGACCAGGATGGCGATCGCGCGCCGTTCCGGCCGCATTTCGGCGATCAGCTTGACCCCCGCCAGCTTGGACAGGGCGTAGCCGGCGACCTGGGCGATGACCAGGGCCACCTTGTAGTCCAGGGCGAAGTCCCAGCCCGCGACGACGTCGAAGGTGGCCGCCGTGAAGGGTTTGCGGAAGGCGTACATCGAGAAATAGGCGCAGAAGCCCGCCAGGCCCGCGAACAGGACGAAGGCGACGGGATGCGCCCGCGCCAGCCAGAGCCGTAGCCGATCCATCACGTGTCTTGCCCCTGTTGCATGCGCGTGGTCTAGACCAGACGTACGACGGCTGGATGACGGAGCGGCGGGCAGTGAAGATGGTTTACGACGTGGCTGTGGTGGGGGCGGGGATCGTGGGCCTGGCCGCCGCCTTGGCCGCCGCGCGGCGGGGCTTGTCGGTCGTGGTGATTGACCGCGACGCCCAGGCGAACGGGGCCTCGATCCGCAATTTCGGCTTTATCACCGTGACGGGTCAGCCGCGCGGTGTGATCTGGGAACGGGCGATGCGCAGTCGCGACGTCTGGGACGAGGTGGTGGGCGAGGCCGGGATCGCGGTGGTGCAGCGGGGGCTGTGGATGTCGGTGCGCCGGCCGGAATCCCTGGCGGTGCTGGAGGCCTTTCTCGAGACGGAAATGGGCGAGGGGTGCTGGCTGCTGACGCCGCAAGCGGCGCGCGAGCGGGCGCCCGAGGTGGCCGGGGACCAGACCGTAGGGGTGTTGTGGAGCCCGCACGAGCGGCGGGTGGATTCTCGGACCGCCATTCCGAAGCTGGCCGACTGGCTGGTCGCGCGCTTCGGTGTGGTCTTCATGCGCCAGACGGCGGTTCATGCGGTCGAGCCGCCGCGCATCGTCACCGCGCGGGGCGTGGTCGAGGCGGAGGCGGTGGTGGTGTGTCCCGGCGACGATCTGGTCAGCCTGTATCCCGAATATCTGGCCGATACGGGACTGAAACGGTGCAAGTTGCAGATGATGCGGCTGGCCGCGCCGGGGTTCGCCTTGCCGGCGCCGGTGATGTCGGATCTGGGGCTGGTGCGTTACGGCGGCTATGCGGACCTGCCTCAGGCCGCCGCCCTGCGCGCGCGGCTGGAGGCGGAGCAGGGCGAGGCCCTGGCCAACGGGGTGCATCTGATCGCGGTGCAGGACGCCGACGGCGCCCTGGTGGTCGGCGACAGCCACCACGACGCCGACACGCCCGATCCCTTCGCCAGCGAGGCGGTCGAACGGCTGATCCTGGACGAATGGCGCGCCGCGACCGGACAGGCCGCGCCGCCGGTGCTGGATCGCTGGGTCGGCGCCTATGCGAAGGGCGCGACAGGCAGTCTGATCGCCGCGCCCCATCCCCGCGTCCGACTGGCGGTGGTCACCGCCGGCAATGGCGCCTCCACCGCCTTCGCCTTCGCCGAGGAGGCGATCGCCGATCTTTTCGAGGAGACCTCCCCGTCATGACCCGTATTCGCGACTGCTTCGACATGGTGGTGTTCGACTGGGCCGGCACCATGGTCGATTTCGGCAGCCGGGCTCCGGTCCTGGCCCTGGTCGAGGCCTTCGCCGCCCTGGGCGTGCCCGTCGAGGAGGCCGAGGCGCGCAAGGACATGGGCCGGGCCAAGGCCGATCATGTGCGGGCCCTGTTCGAACAGGCCGAGGTCGCTCAGGCCTGGGACGCGGCCCAGGGCGGTGAGCCCGATTCGGCGGCGGTCGATCAGGTCATGGCCGCGCTGGAGGCGCCGATGATCCGCCTGGCGCAGGAAACCGCCGCCCTGATCCCGGGCGCGGCGGACACGGTGGCGTGGCTGCGCGCCGAGGGGCTGAAGATCGGGTCCTGCACCGGCTATACGCGGGCGATGATGCAGGCCGTTCTGTCGCGCGCGGCGCAGCAGGGGTACGCGCCCGATACTGTGGTCTGCGCGCACGAGACGCCGCAGGGCCGGCCGTCGCCGCAGATGATCTACAAGGCCTGTCTGGATCTGGACGTCTGGCCGCTGTCGCGGGTGGTCAAGGTGGATGACGCGGAAGTGGGCATGGCCGAGGGGCGCAACGCCGGCTGTTTCACCGTGGGGGTCGCCGCCTCGGGCAATATGGTCGGGCTGAGCGAACAGGCGCTGGCGGGGTTGCCGCCGGAGTCGCGCGCGTCGCTGCTGGCCGAGGCGTCCGAGCGGCTCAATGCGGCGGGCGCCGATCTGGTGATCGATACGGTCGCGGATCTGGTCCCGGCGCTGGAGGCCGAGGCGGCCCGGCGCGCGGCCTAGGCTGACCGGACGGCGAGCGCCTTCAGCATGTCCTTGTAGGCGGCGAGGGGAGCGATGACGGCCCCTTCGGTCTTGCCCATCTCGTCGTAGCGGCGCAGGCGGATGGCCGTGTCGAAATGGGGATGGGTGCGGAAGGCGGCGGCCTCGTCTTCGTTCATGGGGCCGCCCTGGAGATCCAGGCTCTGGAGGGAGGCGGGGCTGAGGGCCGCCGCATAGCCGGGCTCGGCGGTCGCCAGATAACGTTTGGCCTCGACGTGCAGCCGAACCGGTTCCGAAACCTCGGGCGCGAAGGCTTGGGCCAGCCAGGCGGCGCCGATCCGTTCGTGCACGGCGTCGATGCCGCGATCGGCGGCGTCTTGTCCGTGTTTCTGCAGAAGATGGCCGATGTCATGCAGCAGGGCGGCGACCACCAGGGCTTCGCCTTCACCCGCCTCGCGGGCGTGATGCGCCGTCTGAAGGGCGTGATCCAGTTGGGTGACGGCTTCGCCGTAATGGTCGCCGCCCATCCGCTCGAACAGGTCGAAGATGGCGGCGACGAAGTCGTCAGGTGAAGCAGGGCGGGGCATAGGCGCTCAATACGTGTTTTCTGGTCTATACCAGAAAAGCCATGATGTGGGTAGGCGGGGGTGATCGAGCGGCCGCCGCCGGATCATCCCCCGCCAGCCTCTTCAGCGCGGAGTCAGCCGGTTCGGGTCGATGAACTGGCGCGGAAGGCCGGGGCCCTCGAAATAGGCGCCCAGCCAGGCGCCGCCGCCGCCGTTGAACCATTCGACGCGAATGGCGTGCTTGCCGGGTTCGAGGCGGATCGTGCCGGCGGCGGTGATCACGCCGTGATCGCCGTCATTGTCCACGACCGTCTTGCCGTCGATGTAGAGCTTGCTGCCGTCGTCCGAGGCGGTCGAGAAGCCGTATTCCCCGGCGGTGTCGATCTGGATCTCGCCTTCGAACACCACGGCGACGGCGTCCTCGCGCGGCAGAGTCAGGCCGTCGATCGTGATCTCATGCGCCTTGCCGGACGCGACCGGCGTCAGGCGGGAGAAGTCAGGCAGCCGCACCGGGGCTTCGGGCAGCAGGTAGACGCTGTAGGTCACGCCCCGGCTGGCGGCGATGCGCGGGTCCAGGACGCGGAAATAGCCGACCGACGGGACGCTGGCCGGCTTGCCGTCAACGAAGACCGTGGCCCGGACGATGGTGTTGCGCGCGATCTCGACTGGAGCCGTGTAGAGCGGCGAGGCGGGGGTCGGGATGGTGTTGTCGAGGGTGTAGCGGACCTCGCCGACCGTATTGGGGTTCTGCAGGCTCATGCGGGCCGGGCCGTCGATGAACAGGCCGCCGGGCGGGGTGTTGCCCGATCCGGCCGGCAGGATGGCCGGGGGGGCGTAGAAGCTGCTGGTGCGATAGGCCTGGATCGGCATGGCCTCGCCCTGAAGGATCGGACGCACCGGACGGCCCAGCCAGGCGTAGGGGATGTCGGCCCCCAGCAGCCAGGCGACTGTCGCCCCCGTGTCGAAGGTGTTGATGGGCAGGTCCAGTTCGACGCCCGGCTTCACCCCCTCCCCATAGGCGATCCAGGGGATTTCCAGCTCGGCCAGGCTTTCGCCGCCATGGCCCTTGCCAACACCGCCGTGATCGGAGGTCACCAGAATGACCGTGTCTTCCGCGATGCCGGCTTCGACCGTCGCCTGGCGGATGCGGCCGATCAGGGCGTCGGCCTTGGTGACCGCCTCATAGTAGTGGGGCGTGCCGTGGCCGTCGGCGTGTCCGGCGTGATCGACGTGGTCCAGGTGGATGAAGAGGAAGTCCGGACGCCGGGCCTTGATATAATCGACGGCCAGGTCGGTGGTCCTGTCCTCGTCCGCGCCATGGGCGTCGTAGTCGACGAAGCGGTGGTCGTAGAGACGGCCGAAGCCGTCCCAGTTGTAGATGGAGCCGATCTCCAGACCAGGGTTCTGATCGGTCAGGACCTGGAAGATCGAGGGGAAGAAGCCGCCGGAGCCGGTGACTGAGGTGGGGAAGTTGAACTCCCCCACCTGCCAGTCGTTGCTGGTGACGCCGTGTTGCTCGGGGCCGGCGCCGGTGATCATTGAAGCCCAGTTCGCGCCGCTGGTGGTCGGCAGGACGCCGCGGGCGTGCAGGCTCCAGCTGCCCTTGGCCATCATGTCGTCAAGGACTGGGGTGTCGGCCTTGTTAACGCCGTCGGGGCTGAGGCCGTCGACGCCGATGATGATCACATGGCCGGCGCGGCGGGGCTCGGCGTGGGCGGGCGCGACGGCGACGAGGGCGGCCGCCAGCAGGGGCAGGCAGAGGAGGGGCGTGCGCATGGAAGAGCTCCTGAAGACAGGGCGGGGCCAGGCCGGGGAGGGGCGCCGTGATCTTCCCGACCGTCCGCGCCGCATTTGCGATGAGGGCGTGACTGGTCCATACCAGATGGAAGGCCGGTGTTTGGCGAAGCTTTCGTGAAATGGCGGGCTTCAAGAGCGCGCTTGGTGGTAATCGTCTGTCGTCGGATAAACGGCTCGACCAGTCAGGGACCTGTATGACGAACATCGCGCCCGATCAGAGGTCGGACGGCCTCCACTACCTCGACATGCGGGACCGCGTGGCGGGCCGCATCGCGTCAGGCGAGTTGAAGCCCACCGACAAGCTGCCGTCCGAGCGACAGTTGCAGGAGGAGATGGGGCTGGCGCGCGGCACCGTCCGCGAGGGGCTGTTCCAGCTGGAGGCCGAGGGGCTGATCTACCGCCGGGACCGCAGCGGCTGGTATGTGTCGCCGCCGCCGGTGGTCTATGATCCTACGCGCTGGGAAGGCTTCATCTCCTATGTGGAGGCCCAGGGTCGGGTCCCGGCGACCGAGACCATGTCCGCCGAGACCATCGTGGCCGATCCCTTGCTGGCCGAGGTGTTCGGGCGACCGGCGGGCGCGCCGCTGCACATGATCCGGCGTCGGCGCCATGTGGATGGGCGCGCCGTGCTGGTCGAGCAGATCGTGGTTGATGCGGCCCTGACGCCCGACCTGTTGCGCTTCTCCTTCGACCAGTCGCTGACCGACATATTGAAGAGCGCCTACGGCCTGTCGGTCGCGCGCAATGTGGTCAGCATGCAGCCCTGCGCCCTGACCGGCTATGAGGCCGAGGTTCTGGGGGCGAAGTCCGGTCTGCCGGGGCTGGCGGTGCAGCGTACCAGCTATGACGCCCAGGGACGGGTGGTTGAGTTCGACCGCGAGCACTGGCGTCATGACGCCGTGCGGATCAGCGTGGATACGCGGGTGCGCTGACTAGGTCGGATCTGCGACGTGCAGCCGAGTGTCCCACTGGGCCGCAACACGGGAGAGGGCGCTGGATGGGGGCAGGTCCGTCACCAGGTCCTGAACGTCGCGGAACGATGCGACCTGGATGAAGCCGGACTTGGCGAACTTGGTGTGGTCGGCGAGGACGACGATGCGGCGCGCCTGTTCCAGCAGGCTCTGTTTGAACGAGGCCTCGTCGGCGTCGAAGTCGAGGAAGCCCCGGTCCGCGTCCACGGCGCCCATCGACAGGACGGTCAGGTCGGGGGCGAAGCGGCGGCAGAAGGACTTGGCTTCCGGCCCGAAGGCGGCGTTGTGGACCGGATTGACCTGGCCGCCCGCCAGCAGCAGGCGTTGACCGGGATTGCCCAGAACCTCGTGCGCGATCTCGACGCTGTTGGTGACGATGGTCAGGTTGCGCACCGAGGCCAGGGCGCGAGCGAGCCAATGGCAGGTGGTGCCGGAATCGAGCAGCAGGGTCATGCCCTCGGTGACAAGGCTGGCGGCCTTCTGGGCGATTTTCTGCTTGGCCTCGGCGTTTTCGCGCAGGCGGATGCGATAGGGCGCCTCGATCAGATTATTGGTGGAGGAGAGGCCGCCGTGCACCTTTTGCAACACACCGCTGCGCTCCAACTGGCGGGCGTCGCGACGGATCGTCTCCTCCGACACCTCGAACCGGCCGGCGAGCTCGGAGACCGTCCAGAACGCCTTCTCCTCCATCAGCTGGAGGATCTCGGCCAGGCGGGCCCCTTGGCTGAGGTGTTTAGAGTCTTTGAGGAGGGCGGCGCTCATGGTCGATCCCCTTTATCAACGCCAAATCCCACACACAACCACATAATTCGCCTTAAGGCTCTCATATGAATGGCGTTATGACGCCTCGATCGTTTCGTTCCGGGTACGGTATAAAAGGCTGAAACTAAACGGACGTTGAGCGTATAGATTGATAAGAAGCAGGTTTTTCAGCGGATAGAGTGGGTGGGGCAATGGCGTGAAATTCCCACACTGAACCACATAATTCAACATAATTCCCTCAAACCGTCACATGACTGAAACGCCCGCGACCTAATGAGGCCGGACTTGGCGGCGCCGGTCAGAACGGCCGCGTCGGACCGAGCCGCTTGGTTCACACCAGTTTGTCGGGGGACACGATTATGTCGAAGCAATATCCCGTTCGGGGCATGGGCCCGAACCTCAAGAAGGTGCTGTTGGCGACGGTGTCGGCGGCGGTCGCCGGCGTCAGCGCGTCTGCAGCCTTCGCCCAGGAGGCGCCGGCCGCCGAGGTGGACGAAGTCATCGTCACCGGTTTCCGCAAGTCGCTGAGCGACGCACGCGCGATCAAGCAGGACTCGGTCATCCAGGTCGACGCCATTGTGGCCGAGGACATGGCCAAGTTCCCGGACCTCAACCTGGCGGAGTCGCTGCAACGCCTGCCCGGCGTGCAGATCAACCGTGAAGCCGGCGAAGGCCGTCGCATCTCGCTGCGCGGCCTCGGTCCGGACTTCGCCCGGGTGCAACTGAACGGCATGGAAGTGCTGGGCAACGTCGACTCCGCTCAGGACAGCCGCGGCCAGCGCTCGCGCGACCGCGCGTTCGATTTCAACATTTTCGCTTCGGAACTGTTCTCGCGCGTCGAGGTCGAAAAGACCTTTGAGGCGGCTCAGAAAGAGGGCGGCATGGCCGGGACCGTCGGTCTCTTCACCGGCAAGCCCTTCGACTACGGCGTCGGCGCCGACGGCGCCCTGTCGCTGAAGGTCGGGACCAACGAATATACCGAGGATACCCAGCCGCGCATCGCCGCCCTGTTCACCCAGAACTGGGACAATGTGTTTGGCGTCTCCTTCTCGGCCGCCTACAGCAAGCGCGAGACGACGGAGCAGGGGCACAACACCTATAACTACTCCAAGCCGAGCGCCGCGACGCTGCAGGGCTTGGTGACCAAGGGCTTGAACATCTCCGGCCTGTCCGCCGCCGAGCAGGCCAAGTTCCTGTCCGGCGATCTGTATTTCGCCGACGGCAACCGCATCTCGTCCTGGAACGCCGAGCAAGAGCGGCTGGGTCTGACGGCGGCGGTTCAGTGGCGTCCGATGGACGGCATGGAGCTGACCCTGGACGTCCTGCACGGTGAGTTCACGACGCGCCGTGACGAGTATCACCTCGCCACCCGTCCTCTGTCCTCGACGGGCTCGGTCGCCTTCGACACCGCTGCGGGCGGCGTCTGGCCGTCGATCTTCCAGTCGGCTTCGGTCATCAATGACCTGACCTGGGACAGCGACAACTACGTCACCATGACCGACGTCACGGGCACGACCTTCGGCAGCGAGCATCGCCGGTCGCTGAACGAGAACGAGTTCAACCAGGTTGCGCTGACCGGCGAGTGGGAGATGTCGGACCGTCTGAAGTTCGACGGTCACGTGGGTTGGGAAAAGTCGACCTATGACACGCCGTATGACGACAAGCTGTATATGCGCGCCAAAGGCAATCTGATCGCCAACTATGGCGAGAACGGCCAGTCCGCCTCGTTCGAATATCCGAACTGGGACCCGACCAATCCGGCCAACTACGCGATGGACTCGTTCTACTACCGCGCCTTCAGCAATGAATCGGAACTGCACGAGGGTGAGCTGAACGCGCGGTACGAACTGAACGATACCTGGACGCTGCGCGCCGGCGTCGCCTACCACAAGTTCCGTCAGGAAGGCATCGACATCTTTTACGACGACAACGTCAACGGCACGCGGTCGAAGATGCGCGGCACGGCCGCCAACGACGTCACCTCGGTGTTCACCAACGCTTTCGGATCGTGGCTGGTCGGGGACTACAACAAGGCCTTCGCCAAGTACAACGAGTACCACCGTCTGGAGCCGAACAAGGACGGCACCGGCGGCGCGCTGCAGGACATCGAGAACGTCTACGAGACGACCGAAGAGACCCTGTCGGGCTTTGTTCAGGCTGACTGGGACAGCGATCTGGCCGGGCGGCGCTTCCGAGGCAATATCGGCCTGCGCGGCTACAAAACCGACACCCACAGCACCGGCTGGATCCAGGGGGACAGCTACGCTTATCTGGGCACGACCGACGTTGAGGGCGGCTATGACGGCGTTCTGCCGGCCATGAACTCGGTCCTGGAAGTGACGCCGGAACTGCTGGTCCGCTTCTCCGCGACCCAGAATCTGAACCGTCCGGGCCTCAGCTCGATGGCGGCGGAAGGCAGCGCCTTCCAGGATCCGGACTCCGGCGAGATCACCGCGTCGCGCGGCAACCCGAATCTGGAGCCGTACAAGGACACCACCCTGGACTTCGCCGTCGAATACTATTTCGGCGATGTGGGCCTGATGTCGGCCAGCGTCTTCCACAAGGACATCAAGAACTTCATCGGATCGGTGACGCTTGAGAACGTCCCGTTCAGCGAGACGGGCGTGCCCTTCTCGACGATACCCGGCGCGACGGCCTCGACGATTGTCACCGAGTTCTCAATGCCGGTGAACGTGGAAGGCAAAAAGCAGCTGACCGGTCTGGAACTGGCCGCGCAAAGCCAGCTGTCCTTCTTGCCGGCGCCGTTCGACAATCTGGGCGTTGTCGCGAACTACACCTATGTGGACGCCGACGACGCGCTGACCGGCATCTCCAAGACCAGCTACAACGCCACAGTCTACTACGAGACGGACAACTGGGGCGCGCGTGCTTCGCTGAACCACCGTGACAAGTGGTATTCGGGTCGCAACGACAGCGTCATGAGCGCCAGCACGCGCGGCTTCGAGGGCGGCACCTATGTCGACGCTGCGGCCTTCTTCAACATCACCGACGCGCTGCAGCTGACGCTGGATGCGGTCAATCTGACGAACGAAAAGGACACCCAGTTCTGGGGTCAGAACGAGTACCTGTACAATCAGAACCAGAGCGGAACGACCTATACGGCCGGCCTGACCTACAAGTTCTGATCCGAGGCTTAGACTAGGCTGGGCGCTCCGCTCCCGTAGGGGGCGGAGCGCCCTTTTCTGGATTCCAGAAGCATGATCGTTTCCCACCGCCACCGGTTCATCTTCGCCGCCGTGCCCAAGACCGGCACCCATGCCGTGCGCCGCGCCCTGCGCGAGCAGATGGGGGATGAGGACCTGGAACAGGTGGGGTTGTTCATCGACAAACGCTTTCCCTGGGAAGATCTGGCGGCGATCCGCCATGGCCACCTGTCCTTGCGGCAGGTTCGGCCCTACGTCGGCGAAGAGGCCTTCGCCGACTATTTCAAGTTCGCCTTCGTGCGCAATCCGTTCGACCGTTTCGTCTCCTACTGCGCCTTCATGCTGCGGGACGGCGACGTCTTCCAGCGCCGCCCGCGCGACGTGATGCGACACTTCCTGTTCCAGCAGCCGCCGGAGCAGCACATCCTGTTTCAGCCCCAGTCCTCCCTGCTGGTGGACGAGGACGGCAAGACCCTGCTGACCGATCAGTTCGGGCGGGTGGAGGAGATGCAGGCGTCGTATGACGCCCTGTGTGCGCGCATCGGCATTCTGTCGCGAACGTTGGATCGTGTGAACGGCACCCGTCGTGAGGACTATCGGATCTATTATGATCAGGAACTGATCGACGGCGTCGCGGCCCGCTATGCCCAGGACATCGACCTGTTCGGCTATTCGTTCGAAGGATTGCGGTGATCGCCATGACTGTCGCGCCCGTCGCCAATCCGCGAAAGACCGCGACGATCCGCAAGCTGGGACCAATCGATATCGCCGCCCTGCACGCCGCCGTGCTCGAGATTCCGGAAGTAGTCTGGGACGCGGAAAACCACAGCAAGCCAAACAAGTTCGAGGTGCTGGACCAGACCCGGCACATCGTGTTCCGGTTCGTCGACAGTCCGCGCGACTGGAGGGGTTCGCATGATCGCCCGCTCTGGGGCGAGTGGCGCGCCCTGCTGGAGCCGGTGCTGGCCCAGGCGGTTCAGGACTATGGCTATGGGCGCGGCGTCTTCCCCCGCGTGATGCTGGCCCGGATGCCGGCGGGGGGCGTGATCCATCCTCATATCGACGCCAACCCGGCCGCCAAATGGCCGCACAAGATCCATGTGCCGATCACGACCAACCCGGAGGTCGTCTCCTTCTTCGGCGGCCAGGAGCACCGGTTCCCGGTCGGGGTGGCGGTGGAGGTCAATAATCTGGGACCGCATTGGGTGCAAAACGGCGGCGCGACGGACCGTATTCATCTGATTTTCGAATACTATGACGCGGACCAGCCGGATCCGGATTGGCTGGCGCCGCTGCTGGCGGTCGGCGCGCCGCGATGACGGCGGCGGCTGAGATCGACGGCGGGACGACGCAACGCGATGACCTGTTGCGCCGGGCGAGAGACCTGCGCGTCGCGCGTCGCGCGCCCGAGGCGCTGGCGGTGCTGGACCGGTTGCACGCCCTGTATCCACGGTTCAGCCGGGGGCTTCAGGAACGCGGCCATTGTCATGTCGTCATGGGCGATGCGGCGGCGGCGCTGGAGGCGTTGCGGGAGGCGGTTCGGCTGAACCCCAGCCTGCCGGCCAGCTGGGATATGCTGGAACAGCTGCACCGGATGCGGGGCGAGGCGGGGCTGGCGGACGGCGCGGCGCAGAGGCTGGCGATGCTGAGGCGTCTGCCGCCGGAGATCGTGGCGGCGGACAGTCTGTTGGCCGACGCCGATCTGACGGCGGCCGAGACGGTCATCCGTGATGTCCTGGACCGCGAGGGGCCGTCGGCCGGTGCCTTGCGGCTGCTAGCGCGTATTCGTCTGGCCTGTGGCGCTTCGGACGAGGCGCAGGCCCTGCTGGAGGGCGTGCTGGCGACCGCGCCGGACTATGAGGCCGCGCGCTTCGACTACGCCATGATGCTGTTGCAGCGGCAGAAGCCGCAGGCGGCGCGGCGCGAGGCGGAGCGGCTGCTGGAGCGAGAACCGGAGCGGCGAGACTATCTGAAACTGTTCGCCGCCGCCTGCGTCGCCCTGGGCGACTATGAGCCGGTGATCGAGATTTATCGGCGGCTGCTGGACGGGGCGCCCGTGGTCGGCGCCGAGACGGCGGAGCTGAGGCTGTGGCGTGCGAACGCCCTGAAGGTCACGGGTCGGCTGGAGGAGGCGGTGGCCGACTATCGCGCCGCCCTGGCCGCGCGGCCCGACTATGGCGTCGCCTGGTTCAGCCTAGCCAATCTGAAGATCCACAGCTTCTCTGATGCTGACATTGAGCGGCTCAAGGCCGCAGCGGCGCGGACGGATCTGCAGGAGATGGACCGGGTCTATCTGGCCTTCGCCCTGGGCAAGGCGCTGGAGGATCGGGCGGACTATGCCGCTTCGTGGCGTTGGTACGCCGAGGGCAACGGGGTCCGGCGTTCGCTGGGGCGGTACAGGCCGGAGGTCGCGGAGGCCTGCGCCGTGCGCACCGCCCAGGCGTTTACGGCCGAGGTGTTCGCCGACCGCGCCGACTGGGGCGCGCCCGACGCCGATCCCGTCTTCGTCCTGGGGCTGCCGCGATCGGGATCGACGCTGATCGAGCAGATACTGGCCTCCCATTCCCAGGTCGAGGGGACCCAGGAGCTGACGGAGATCGGTCGGTATGCGGGCGAGTTGTTCGGGCGTGATCCGGACTGCGGTTTGCCCGTGCGGCCTAAGGCCGTGCTTCAGCTGTCGGCGGATCAGGCGCGGGCTCTGGGCGAACGGTTCCTGGCCGAGACACGGTCCTACCGCCGGGACGGGAGGCCCTTCTTCATCGACAAGATGCCGAACAATTTCTGGCATATCGGCCTGATCCATCTGATCCTGCCTAAGGCCAGGATCATCGATGTGCGGCGCGAACCCATGGCCTGCTGCTTCAGCAATCTGAAACAGCTGTTCGGCACGACCAATCAGGAATTCACCTACGATATCGACCACATCGCCCGCTATTACCGTGGCTATCTGGAACTGATGCGGCATTGGGACGAGGTGCTGCCGGGACGGGTGCTTCGGGTGCAGTACGAGGATCTGGTCGAGGATCTGGAAGGCGGGATACGGCGCATGCTGGAGCATTGCGGACTGGCGTTCGAACCGGCCTGTCTGGACTTCCATCAGACCCGGCGCAGCGTGCGCACGCCTAGTTCAGAACAGGTGCGGCGACCGATCAGCCGAGACGGCCTGGCGCAGTGGCGCAACTACGAACCCTGGCTCGCGCCGCTTCAGGCCGCGCTGGGCGACGCCTTGATCCGTTACAGGAACTGACCCCATGCGATTGTCGCAGCCCTTCTATCAGCTTCCGGTCCTGTTCGACGTCGAGCGTCTGCAGGCCGAGGTCTCGGCCCTGCCGAACGAGGCGTGGGGGCCGCATCCGGATCGCGTGCATGGCAACAGCGCGGCCCGCCTGATCAGCGCCGGCGGAGTGGAAACGGATTCGGTCCATGGACAGATGTCGCCAACCCGCTGGCTGGAGCAGATGCCCTATCTGCGTAAGGTGCTGGCGGGCTTCGGCGTGGTGTGGAGCCGGTCGCGGCTGATGCGTCTCGCGGCCGGGGCCAGCGTGCCGGAACATGCCGACATCAACTATCATTGGCATACGCGGGTGCGGCTGCACATCCCGGTGTGCACCCGGCCCGAGGTACGTTTCCACTGCGACGGCGAGGCCGTGCACATGGGGGCGGGAGAAGCCTGGATTTTTGACAATTGGCGGCGGCACCATGTGGAGAACAGGTCCGAGGCCGAGCGGATCCACCTGGTCGCGGACACCACAGGCACGGCGTCGTTCTGGCAGTTCGCCTGCGGCAAGACGCCGCCGCGTGACCAGTGGCGGACGGTGGGCTGGGATCCGGCCGCGCCGTCGCACCTGCTGACCGAGGCTGACCAGAGGTTCGCTGTCATGCCGGCGGCGGAGGTGCAGTGGCTGGTGGATGATCTGTGTGACGAATTGACGCCCGCCCTCGACAGCGCCGACGCTCGGGCGCGCGCCGAGCGGTTCCGGGCGGTGCTGGCGGGCTTTGTCCAGGATTGGCGCCAGCTGTGCGCGCTGCACGGCGTCAGCGGGCGGGCGCGACCCGATTTCGTTCGTCTGGCGGGGGCCGCGCATCAGGCCATCAGCCCGCTGGCGGCGGGGCTGGTGATGCGTACCAATGGCGCCGGCGCTCTGCTGGTGCTGGAGAAGCGGGTGCTGCAGCATCTGGTCGCGGAACAGGGCGCCGGCTGAGGGCGCGCTTGCCGCCTGCGGGGCGGCGACCTAGGCTGGGCGGCTGTCGCCGCAAGACGGCGTCTTCGGAGACTTCGCATGTCCGACGCCTCGCTGATTCTGTCCCGGCGCGATCTGGATTTCATTCTGTATGAATGGCTGGAGGTCGAGCGGCTGACGCAGCGGGCGCGGTTCGCAGATCATGATAGGGTGTCGTTCGACGGGGTGCTGGACACCTGCGCCCAGATCGCGGCGGACGCCTTCGCCCCCCACAACCGCAAGGCCGATCAGAACGAGCCGACCTTTGACGGCGAGCGGGTGACGATGATCCCCGAGGTGGCTCAGGCCCTGGCGGCGTTCCGCGAGGCGGGTCTGTTTTCGGCGTCGCAGGATTATGAGCTGGGCGGGCTGCAACTGCCCAATGTGATCGAGCGCGCCGGTTTCGCCTGGTTTCAGGCGGCCAATGTCGGCACGGCGGCCTATCCGTTCCTGACCATTGGGGCGGCCAATCTGCTGAAGACCCATGGCACGGCCGCGCAGATCGACGCCTATGTGCGGCCGATGCTGGAGGGGCGGTTCTTCGGCACCATGTGCCTGTCGGAGCCGCAGGCGGGATCGTCACTGGGCGATATCCGCACCCGCGCGGTTCCGCAGGCCGACGGAAGCTATCGGCTGTTCGGGTCGAAGATGTGGATTTCGGGCGGGGATCACGACCTGTCCGAAACCATCGTCCATATGGTTCTGGCCCGGATGGAGGGGGCGCCGGCGGGGGTGAAGGGGATCTCGCTGTTCGTGGTTCCCAAACACCTGCTGGACGAGAGCGGCGCGCCGGGCGAGCGCAACGACGTGGTCCTGGCCGGGCTGAACCACAAGATGGGCTATCGCGGCACGACCAACACCCTGCTGAACTTCGGCGAGGGGCGGCATGCGCCGGGCGGGCAGGGGGGCGCGGTCGGCTGGTTGGTCGGGGCGCCGCATCAGGGGCTGGCCGCCATGTTCCACATGATGAACGAGGCGCGGATCGGCGTGGGGGCGGGCGCGGCGGCCCTGGGCTATACCGGCTATCTGCACGCCCTGGACTACGCGCGCGGCCGGCCGCAGGGACGGCCTCTGTCGGCCAAGGATCCCGCCAGTCCGCCCGTGCCGATCATCCAGCACGCCGATGTGCGCCGCATGCTGCTGGCGCAGAAAGCCTACGCCGAGGGAGCGCTGGGGCTGAACCTGTATTGCGCGCGGCTGACTGATGATCAGACGACGGCCGAGGATGCGGCCGAGCGGGAACGGGCCGGGCGGCTGCTGGACATGCTGACGCCCATCGCCAAGAGCTGGCCGTCGCAGTGGTGCCTGGAGGGCAACAGCCTGGCGATCCAGGTGCTGGGCGGATACGGCTATACCCGCGACTATCCGGTCGAACAGTTCTATCGCGACAACCGGCTGAACCCGATCCACGAGGGGACGCATGGGATCCAGGGGCTGGACCTGCTGGGCCGCAAGGCGATCATGGACGGCGGCTCGGGGCTGAAGCTGCTGGGCGAGACTGTTCTGGCGACGGTGGCGCGGGTGTCGGGCGACCCCGAGTTGGAGCCCTATGGCGAGGCCCTGGCCAAGGCCATGGTCCGTATCGGCGAGGTCACGGCGACGGTGTGGCGCGACGGGGATCCGGAGCGGGCCCTGGCCAACGCCTCGACCTATCTGGAGGCCGTGGGCCATACGGTGCTGGCTTGGATCTGGCTGGAGCAGGCGCTGGCGGCGACGGGCAAGACCGGCGACTTCTACGACGGCAAGCGCCAGGCCGCCCGCTACTTCTTCCGCTGGGAACTTCCCAAGATCGGACCGATGCTGGACCTGCTGGTCAGCAAGGACGACACCACCCTGGCGATGCAGGACGCCTGGTTCTGATCACGTGCGGATGAAATGCGGCACGAAGCGCGAGGTGTTGCGAGTGATACGGCCCGTGTCCTCGCGCAGGCTGATGCCGGCGGGCTCGGTCCCTACGACCCAGGAGCCGACGATGACGTGGTTGCCGTCGAACAGGGGGGGATTGCAAAGGGCCTGGCGGATGTAGCGTCCCTCTCCATAGCCGCCGTCCACGACCTCGGCCGCGCTGAGCCCCTGGTCGATCAGTTCGACATTGTCGCCCTCGCGCGAGAACAGGGGCTTGCGGACATAGGATGAGCCCAGCGTCGCCTCGGCCGGATCGCCCTCGAAATAGGACTCCAGCAGATTGGGGTGGCCTTTGTGCCGTTCCCACAGCAGAGGCAGGATGGCCTTGTTGGACAGGATGCTCTTCCAGGCCGGCTCCAGCACCGTGACCTCGGCGGTGGGCAGGGGGGCGGCGTATTCGTCGCGCAGCATCTGCTCCCACGGATACAGCTTGAACATCGCCTGGATGATCCAGTTCTCGTGGTCCACGAACCGGCCTTCGGCGTTGAGACCGATCTGGTCGATAGCGACGAACTGGGGCTCCAGCCCGGCCTGACGCGCCAGGTCTTCCAGGAAGCGCACGGTCTGGCGGTCCTCGACGAACTCAGCGTCCGAGGCGAAGTGGACGAAGCCGCCGTTGGGGAAGATGGCGCGGAAGCGGTCGACCAGCTTCTCGTGCAGGCTGTTGAACTGGTCGGCGTCGGCGGGCAGGGCGCCGGCCGCGATCTGGTCCTCCAGCCACAACCACTGGAACACCGCCGTCTCATAGATGCTGGTCGGGGTGTCGGCGTTGTATTCGTAGAGCTTGGCCGGACCCTTGCCGTCATAGGCGAAGTCGAACCGGCCGTAGAGGGACGCATCGCCCCGTTTCCAGCTGGCGGCCACATAGTCCCGCATGGTCTCGGGAATATCGAGCTGCTCCATCAGCCGCTCGGACTGGACGGCCTCATTGACCAGCTCCAGGCACAGGCCGTGCAGTTCCTCGGTCGGCGCTTCGATCCCGTCCTCGATCTCGGGCAGCGAGAAGGCGTAGGCCGCCGTCTCGTCCCAATAGGGTTTGCCGTCGGTATGGCGCCAGGTGAAGCCGAGTTCCTCGGCCTTGGCGTCCCAGTCGGTGCGGGGATCGAAGCGCAGACGCTCCATGGTTCAGGCCGGGTCCTTGTCGGGGGTCGATTGGCCGATGCGCGGCGTGACCACGGTTACGTCCGGCTGGCTGAGGCGGGCCAGAACGTCGTCGGCCGAAGAATGACCGGGCAGGATGCCGGCTTCGCGCAGCTTGGCGTCCAGGTCGGCGCCGGTGCGGCGGTCTTCCAGGGCCTGGCTGGCGTTGAGCTTTTCTTCCTGGATGGCCTGGCGCTGCTTGATGCGTTGCAGGCTGTCGGCGGCCGAGCCGATACGCGACTGGGCGCCGGCCGAGTTCAGGGCGACCGAGGTCTGGGCGCGCTGGACGGAGTCGTTGACCTTGACGATGTCGATCTCGCGACGGAGCGTCTCGATCTTCTGGTCGGTCGAGGCGATGGCGGTGCGCAGTCGCGTCTCGGCCGTCTTCATGTCCTCGATCAGCGGGCCGCGGCTGGTGATCTCGACCTCCAGCTCGGCGATGCGGCCGGCGACTTCGCGGGCCAGGTCGGTCTTGCCTTGGCCCAGGGCGGAGCGGGCCGAGCTTTCGTATTTGGCGATCTGATCGCGGAAGCTGGCCATTTCGTTCTCGGCCATGCGGCGGCGGGCCACCAGGCCGGCGAGGTCGTCGCGCGCCTTGCCTTGGGCGTTGTCAGCGTCGCGGATTTCCTGGTCGAGGATCTTCAGCGCATTGGCGTCGACGACGCCCTGGGCCGCGTCATGGGCCGAACCGCGGAACAAGGCGGAGAGTTTTCTGAGCATGGACATGGTCGGTCTTCCGGGATCAGGCGGCTTCGGCGCCGAAGGTTTCACGCAGTTCGGTGGCGTCGATCGCGTTCTCGGCCAGGGTGCGCAGTTCGATGAGGATGGTCTGCAAGGTGGTCTTGCACGACAGTTCGCCCATCAGCTCATACACGTCTTCGCCGCCGACGTTGGTGATGGCGAAGTTGGACAGGGGCACTACGCGCTGGGCCTTCAGCAGGAACTCGTTGAAGGCGTGGCGGTCGGCCTGTTCTGCGACGGGCCACAGCAGCACCGAGCAGACGATCTGGGCGCCGCCGACGCTGAGGTAGACCGGCAGGTCGCCGTATTCGTGCATGGTGGCCAGCAGCACGGCGTCCGCGCCCTCAAGCACGCGCAGGGTCATTTCCCCTTCACGCAGCAGGGCCGACTCGTCCAGCGCCGCCTTGATGGCGGGCACGGTCCAGGGTGTTTCGATCACGGCGTCCATAGGGTGGTCGTCTCCAGGGGTGGTGGGATCAGAAGTGGGGCGGCGCGAGCGGCCGGCAAGGCGCTGAGCAGCAAGCTGGGGGCCGCGGGTGGAATCCGTGACGATGGCGCGGACGGCGGCCTTCACGTCGTCGCGAGCAGATTCGGGCACCCAGAGCTCCAGCTTCACCATGCCGGCCGCCCGACGCGCCTGTCGCCACGCACGAATGCGATCATTGGCGGCGGAGGAGGGTGGAGCGGCTGAGGGCATGTTTCATGAAACGCGTAACATGAACGCTTGACTTCGCCTAGGGGTCTGCGATCAGTTGGCTTCGAAGAAGGGGATGGTATGCTGCTGCCGAGGATGAAACTGGCGCTGATCTTCGACCGGGCGTTTCACGCCATGGCCGATATGCACTGGCGGATGCTGACCGGGCTGATCCTGTTCCATGCGGTTTCGTCCTGGCTCCTGCTGGCCTTGGCGGGAGAGACCGAGCTTCATCCGCCTGTGACTTTCATCTACTGGTACGCGACGACGGCCTATACCGTAGGTTATGGCGATCTCAGCCCGCAAGGCGTCGCAGGGCGTCTGGTCACCGCCATCTGGATCTTTCCCGGCGCCATTGCGGCCTTCACCACTGTGGTGGCCAAGGTGCTGGGCGCCATCGGCGACATCTGGCGTGCGCGACGAGCCGGAAAGGGAGACTATTCCAAGATGACCGACACGATCATTCTCATCGGCTATCACCCGACCCGAACGGCCAAGATGATCGGGGAGTTGTGCGCTGAGTTGAACACGACCCAGACCCTGGTCCTGATGACGCGCCAGGTCATCGCCGATCTGGATCCGCGGGTCCGGTACGTCCAGAGCGAGAGCCTGACGTCCTCCGAAGGCTTGGCCCGCGCCGGAGCGGCGACGGCCAGCCGGATCCTCGTGTACGCCGACACTGATTCCGACACCTTGACCGCGACCCTGGCGGCGTCCGCCGTGGCGCCGAAGACGACGCATATCGTCTGCTTCTTCGAAGACGCCGACAGCGCGCGGCTTCTGGCTCAGCACTGCCCGCATGTTGAGATCGTCTTGTCGTCCGGTCCGGAGATGCTGGCGCGTTCGGCGCGTGATCCGGGCTCCAGTCAGGTCATCAGCGCCCTGACCAGCCAGCTCGACGAAAGCGCCACCCTGTTCAGCCTGAAGTGGCGGGGCGCGGCGCAATCGGTCGAGACGCTGACCCAGGGGCTGCTCCAGCACAGCGCAACTCTGCTGGCGCACCAGCCGCAGGGCGTCGATGCGCCGCGTTTCAACCCGGCGGCGGAAACGGCCGTGGAGGCCGGCGACCGCTTGTTCTATGTTTCGTCCGCCCGGCTGGATCAGGCCCGCCTGGCCGGAAACGCGTAAAGATGTTCAAGAAGCTTTTTGGATCGTCGGACAAGGTCGAGCCCGCCTCCAAGCTAGCGACGGTGCGCAATATCACCGTGGGCCGCACCGTGTCGCTGGATCCGCTGGCCTGGCGTCGGCTGGGGGACGAGACCCATTTCACCCTGGATCGGGACGTGCTGGACATCTCGGCCCAGGGTCTAGTCAGCCTGGACGGCGGGCAGTTCGTCCATCGTTTCTATACCGACGACCACGTCATGCTTCAGGCCATGAGCGACGACGAGGCGGGGCTGGAATCCTATGACTTCAGCCTGTTCATCCCCTGGACCTCGGCCTATCCGCCGGGCGAGCGCGAGCGCCGGATCTGGCGCGACCGGCTGTCGGCGCCGGTGTTTCATGGGGCGGCCGAGGAACTGCCCGACTATCCGCGTTTCTGGTTCGCCGAGAGCGACGCCGTCCAGCCGCCGGTCACTCTATGGGAGACGATCTGGGACGACCGGGCCGCAACCAAACCCTATGCCAAGATCTTCCAGACCTGCATGCTTTACGCGCGGGAACTGGCGGACGGGCGCGAACTGATGATCGCCCTGGAGCAACAGCCCGAGGGCGGCGAGACGACGCACGAAATCATGATCGGCATTCCGCTGGAAATGGCCGAGTTCCGCGCCTGAGGGCGCACATCGAGGGGCAAGACAGAATGTTCGACTGGTTCATATTTCAGCAGGGGGCGATCGCCTTCATCATCGCCTTCGCGGCGGCCGGCGCCTTCACCCTGGCGTTCAAACTGGTCTACCAGTGGGTCACGCCGTATCATGAACACACGCTGATCCGCGAAGGCAATACGGCCGCCGCCATCGCTCTGGGCGGGGCCTTGATCGGCTATGTCCTGCCCCTGGCCTCCGCCCTGTCGCATACGGTGAGCCTGATGGAGTTCGCGGCCTGGGCCCTGCTGGCTGGCATCATCCAGATCGTTGTCTTCGTGGCCATCAGCCGCATGGCGTTCCGCAATCTGGTGGCGCGCATCGAGGCGGGCGAGATCGCGGCGGCCGTCTATCTGGCCTCCATCTCCATTTGCGTCGGCTTGCTGAACGCCGCCTGCATGACGTCGTGACCGCCATGACCGACCCCAAAAAGGAACCGGGCGACCTGCCCCAAACCACCACCATGCGGCGGCTGAAGAGGTCGCGCGTGCTGCACGTCAGCAGTCTGATGGCCACCGCCAGCTTCTCGCTGGCCGCCTGCGGCGCCCCCGACGTTCCGGCGCCTCAAGCTGAGCCTGTGCCGGCGTTGGCCTATGCCTCCCTGGAGGAATGCCGCACCGCCAATGACATCCCCGACGACCAGTGCGACGCCGCCCTCGCCAAGGCCCAGGAAGAGGCGGCCAAGACAGCGCCTCGATACGCCACGCGCGAGGAGTGCGAAGGCCAGTGGGGGCCGTCGCAGTGCCAGCCGAACAATCAGGGCGGCGGCTCCTTCTTCACGCCGCTGCTGGCCGGTTTCGTCGTCGGCCAGCTGCTGAACGGCGGCGGCTATCGCGGCGGCGGCCCGCTGTATCGCGACCGCCAGGACCGCTATTCGAATGGCTACGGCGGCGGCTACACCTACCGCGACTATCGCACCGGTCGGACCATTACCAACGCCCGCGAGCATGGCGATGTGGCGCGCCAGGCGCCGACGCGGGTTCAAAGCCGCACGACGGTCGTTTCGCGCGGCGGTTTCGGCGGCGGCGGGCGCAGCTACGGCGGCTGAGCCGGCGAACATCGAGGCGCATGATCGACGGCCCGCAGGATGCGCCTGCGGGCCGTTTTTCGTGTCAAAATCGGTCGAACAAGACAGGGCCGTGAAGTTTGAATGAAAAGCCCTGTCACACATTGAGGGGGGCTGAGGGCCCGTCGTTGAAGCGCCTAGAACTCACTGGGGGCTACTCAAATGAAGAACCGAATTCTGGGCACGACGGCGTTCGCCGTGGTCGCCGCAACGCCGTTCGTCGCCTTGGCGCAGGCCGCCGAACCGGCCGCCGTAACTGCGGCGAGCCAGGCCGAAGCCACGCTGGACGAGATCGTCGTCACTGGCTCGTATCGCCGCAGCCTCGAAGAGGCGGTGGACATCAAGCGCAAGACCGTCGGCTTCTCGGACTCGATCGTCGCCACCGACGTCGCCAACTTCCCCGAGCAGAACCTGGCCGAGGCGCTGCAGCGCATCCCCGGCGTGACGATCGAACGCAACAGGGGCCTGGGCCAGCGCGTCAACGTGCGCGGTCTGCCCACCGAGTTCACCTTCGTCAGCATCAACGGCCTGGCGACTGCTTCGGGCAGCGGCGGCCGGGACGTCGAGTTCGACATCTTCGCCTCGGAAATCCTCCAGCAGGTGACGGTCCAGAAGTCGCCGCGCGCCGCCGACGAAGAGGGCGGCATCGCCGGTTCGGTAAATATCTCGACGGCGCGTCCGTTCGACTACGCCGGACGCCGGGTCGTCGGCTCGGTCGAGGGCGCCTACAACTCCATCTCCGAAGAGGTCGATCCCAAGATCGCCTTCCTGGCCAGCGACACCTGGGGCGATTTCGGCGCCTTGGTGTCCTTCTCGACGGCCCGCCGGACCAACCGCACCGACTCGGAATCGGGCATCAACTTCCGCCCGATGTCGCGCTTCCTGGCGACGTCCACCGGGACGCGGGGCACCCAGGCGGCTGCGGTTCTGCTGCGCGACGCCGGCATCTCGGTGCCGAACCGCGCCGACACCAAAGTCACCAACCGCATCATCTTTCAGGACAAGGTCGGCGACCGCGCCTATCTGAACACCCAGGACCAGTGGGGCGGCACGGTCGCGCTGCAGTATCGCCCGTCGTCAAACTTCAGCCTGGCCTTCGACGCCATGGTCGGCAGCTATGAGACCACCGAGGACGAGTATGATGCGGCGGCCTATTCGGCCTCCAGCCGCTCGACCCTGGAGACCATCCACGAATATGACGCCACCACCCTGGCCGACTACGGCATGGTCGTGCTGCGCGACGTCTCCTACACCGCGACCCAGCACGAGATGCTGAGCAAGGAGCGGATCAACAACACCGACTACCAGCAGTTCGGAACCGAGCTGAACTGGAGCGGCGACAGCTGGAAGCTGCACGCCATCGCGGGTTATTCGGGCGCCGAGAAGACGCTGGACTATTCCAACCTGAAGCACACGGCCTATGCGCCCTCGCGGACGCGCTGGACAGCCGAAGGCGGCGAGACGATCAAGAGCGCCAATCCGGCTTCGATCGACATGTACAACTCGCCGTCGAGCTATCTGTTCGAAGGCTATGAGACCACCTACGAAGAGATTAACGACGACAAGTACGCCGCCCAGGTCGACTTCACCAAATACCTTGATTTCAGCTTCTTCCCGGCGCTGAAGAGCGTCCAGGTCGGCGGGCGTTATACGGACAAGTCCAAAGAGCGCCAGTATGGCTCGCTGAACATCCAGGGCTCCGGCGCGGGCAAGGTCGATTATCTGGGACGCCCGATGTCGCAGAGCGAACTGACGACGATCGGGGATCTGGTCCCCGGCGGCTCCTACAGCATCCGCGACCTGACCTGGAGCCAGGTTTCGAACGACTACGCCCGTCGCACCTTCCGCTACGACGGCTTCTTCACCCCGTTCAACGTCGGCGATTACTACGAAGTGACGGAAGAAGTTCTGGCCGCTTACGCTATGGCCGACCTTGAGTTCGACCTGGGGCCCGTGCCGGTCTCGGTCAATGGCGGCGCGCGCTATGTGGATACCTCGATCACCTCGTCGGGCTATCACCAGATCCAGAACCCGAACGGCACCACGGGCTATACGCCCGAGCCGGTGTCCAGCGACGGCAGCTATGACAAGGTGCTGCCCAGCCTGAACATCACCGCCGACCTGACGGAGAGCCTGATCGTCCGCGCCGCGGCGTCGGAGACCCTGATCCGTCCGGCCCTGTCCGACCTGGCCTACAAGCGCACGGCCAGCTGGAACTCGTTCCGCTTCACCGACGGCAACCCCAATCTGAAGCCGACCTACGCCAAGCAATGGGAAGTGGGCCTGGAACAGTATCTGGGCGACGGCGGCCTGCTGGCGGTCTCCTACTTCTGGAAGGAGATCGAGGGCGTGGTGCGTCAGGCCCTGACGGGCACGGTGCCGAACGTGACCAAGTACAACGCCAACGGCTCGATCGACGGCGTCTACACCTTCGACGTCTATCAGCCGATCAATGAGCCCGGCTCCTATGAGGTCAGCGGCGTCGAACTGGTCGCCGTGGTGCCGTTCGGCCAGTTCTTCTCGCCGCTGGAAGGGTTCGGGATCAACGCCAACTATACGGTGCTGGACAGCTCGCTCACCGGCTCCTCGACCCTGGGCATTCCCACGCCGCCCATCGGTCTGGCCGACAACACCTACAACGTCACCCTGTTCTACGAGAACGCCAAGCTCCAGGCGCGTGCGTCATACAACTACAAGGACGCCTATGTCGAAGGGATCGGCTACGAAATGTATCCGATCACCCGCGAGGGCTACGGTCAGGTCGATCTGTCGGCCAGCTACCGTGTGACCGACAGCCTCCAGATCAACCTGGAAGGCATCAATGTCACGGACGAGGCGACCAAGGGCTATACGTTGGATCCGTCCTTCCCGACGATGTACGAGAAGTCGGGACGCCGCATCAACTTCGGCCTGCGGATGGAGTTCTGATCCATTCCAACGCGCGACTGTCATGTTGAAGGCGGGGGGCGATTGACGTCGTCCGCCGCCTTCCCCGGCCGCGAGACCGCGTTCGCCCCTTGGGGCGGCGGGGTCACGCCTCGGGACAAAGCCTGGCGCGACGCCCCTTCCGCGAGGAGGGGGCGTCTTCGCACATTCTCGCCTGACGCCCGGCGAAGAGGCGACGATGGCGGTTGATCAAATCTTCGCCGCCCTGCGTCGCGACCTGATGGCCTATGTCCAGCGCAAGGGGCTGTCGGTCGAGGATGCCGAGGACGTGGTGCAGGAAGCCCTTACGCGGTTTCACCGGGCGGGACATGACCTGTCCGGGCCCGACGCCCGGCCCCTGTTGTTCGTCATCGCCCGCAATCTGCAGACGGACCGTTGGAAGGCGGCGGGCCGGGCGGGTGTTCGCGGGACCGACGATATTCATTCGCTGGACGCCGGGCCCCGCGCCGTCGCCTGCGATACGCCGGCCGCCGACCAGCATCTGATCGGACGCGAGAATCTGGCCGCCGCAGCCCGGGTGATCCGCGCCTTGCCGCCGCGAACTCGAGACGCCTTCCTGCTGCACCGGTTTGAGGATCAGACCTACGGCCAGATCGCCAAACGCCTGGGCGTGTCGGTGAGCATGGTCGAGAAACATATCGCCGAAGCCCTCCGTCAGCTGAAGATTTCACGGGATGGCTGAGGTGTGCGGCGAAACTGTCGTTGTGACTATTGAAGGCGTCGGCGCCGTATCCCCCAGCCGCGCTCCGGAGCGTTCTGTTCGCGCATGATCCAGCGCCTGACATCCCTGTTCGATCGTCGGCCGCAGACTGCCGAAGCCTGGCTGGCGCGCATGCGTCGGCCCGATGTTTCCGCGCGTGATCAGGCGGCTTTCCTCGAATGGCTGGAAGCGGACGCAGACCACTTAAGCCAGTACGAGGCCGCCAAGGCCGGCCTGGCGGAGCTGTCGCCGCTGAGCGGAGCCTTCTCGGCCGATCTGGCGCGGCTGCGGGGCCGCGGGACTGTCCGATCGCAGAGGCGCCTTTTGATCGCTGGCGGCCTGGCGACGGGCGCGGTCGCGGCTCTGGCGGCTCTTGTCCTGGTTCTCCCCGGCCTGGGCCATGAGCCGCCTGTTCGGGCGGGTCGTCTCTATGCCAGTGCGCCGGGTCAGATCACCGATGTCGCGCTTGAAGACGGGTCTCGCGTCACTCTGGACGCCGATACGCGGATTCAGGTCGCCTACGGCCGTGACGCCCGGCGTGTGGTGCTGCTGCAGGGCGCGGCCTATTTCGACGTCGCCCATAATGCCGAACAGCCCTTCCAGGTCGCCGTCGAGGATCGCCGGGTGATCGTCACGGGCACGCGGTTCGCCGTCGCATTGAGGAAAGATCAGGCTGAGGTGTCCCTGCTGGAAGGGCGGGTCGCCATCGGCCGTACGGACATCGGCAAGGCGCGCGCGCTGGAGCGGGCCGTGGTCCTGGCGCCTGGCCAGCAGGCGGTGTTCACCCCGGGACGGGACGGACTGCGTGTACGTCGGATCGACGTCGAGGCCGCCACCGCCTGGCGTGAGCGCAGGCTGGTCTTCCACGACACGCCGCTGTCGGTGGTGATCGATGAGGCGGGACGGTACGCCGGCACGCCGATGGTCATCGCGGATCCTGCCCTGGCTGACATGAGGGTGACGGCCGTCCTGCCCCTGATCGGCGAGGCGGGCCTGATCGATCGCATGGACGCGTTGCTGCCGATCACGGTCGAACATACCGCCGACGGTCGCGCCCTGATCCGCGCCGACTAGGTCTATCGTAGAGCTGTCACGCAAGCGCGCTAAGCGTTGCGCTTCTGTTGTTCGCCCTCTTGTCGCAAGGCACGGCCCGCGTGAAACCGCCCGCACCATCGACGCCGTTCGGTGCGCGACGTGACGTGGTCGCGATGGTCGCAGCTCTGTCTTTCCTGACTGTCGGCGGATGGACCTCGTCCGCTCAGGCGCAGGAGGGAATGCGCGACTTCGACATCCCTGCGCAAGACGCCCGACGCGCCCTGGTGCAGCTCTGCGTTTCGGCCGGATGCGAACTGGCGTTTGTCGCGCCTCCGGACGAGGTGCGGCGAAGCCGGCCGGTTCGGGGACGGATGTCCTGGCGCGCGGCCGTGCGCCAGATGCTTGAAGGAACGGGCCTGAGGCACCGGTTCATCGGCGCCCGTGGGGTGCGCGTCTGGATGGAGGCCTCGGCGACGCCCGAGCCGCTGCCTGTCCTGGCTGCTGAGCTGGAATCGATCACTGTGGTGGGGCGGTTGTCCGAGCAGATTGAAGAGTCCCTGCGCCGCAAACAGGCCGCGGATGTCATATCCGACAGCGCGTCCTCGACCCGGATAGGCGAGCTTCCCGCCGCCAACCTGGCCGAGGCCTTGCAGCGCGTGCCCGGCGTGGCCATCGAGCGCGAGGTGGGCGAGGGGCAGTTCGTCAGTGTTCGGGGGCTGGGGCCGCTGTTTCAGTCGGTGACGCTGAACGGGGCGCCGGTCGCCTTCAATGAGAACATCCGCAACTCGACCCAGAGCGGCCGGCAGTTCCGGTTCCGCGCCCTGTCGGCCGATCTGCTGGCGGGGGCGCAACTGACCAAGTCGGCGACGCCCGATCTGATCGAGGGCGGGATTGGGTCGAATATCGACATCGAGACCATCGGGGGGCTGGACGGCGATCCCTTTCTTAGCGTCAGGGCGGGTGCGGCGATCGAGGCCCGCACGCGCCGGCCGGAGACGGATATCTCCGTCGCGGGGCGGTTCGTGTCCGGGGGCGGGGACTGGGGGCTGGTCGGCGGGATGTCTCAGGAGGGGCGGTCTGTCCTCTACGACCGCTTCCAAGTCGGGCGCTATACGGCGGTAAGGATCGGCGACGACGACGTCATGGCGCCGAACGACGTCCGCACGACCGTCGAACACGAGGATCGGCTGCGGCGCAGCGTTTTTCTGGGCGGGGAATGGCGGGCGTCGCCATCGGTTCGACTGAGGTTCGACAGCCTGGTGTCGACCTTCGACAACACTATTCGTGAGGACAGGATCGCCTATGGATTGGGTGCTCTGCTGGAGGCGGCCGATGCGTCGGCGGTCATTCATGACGGCGTGGTCACGGCAGGTTCTGTTCAGGTCGGCACGATCGACAACAACACCGAATTTTCGGACCAGGCGCATCTGAACGTCGTGGTGTCCGGCGTGGCGACGGTGACGCTCGGCGAATGGACGCTCAAGCCTCGGATCAGTCTGTCCCGTGCGCGATCGCGGTTGGATACGCCGCTGGAGCGGATTTCCTTTCGGTCGATTGCGCCGCCCGCCTATGGGTTTGACGTCCGCGACGCCGCGTCTGACCGGCAGGCGGCGCTGCTGGAGACTGACCTCGACCTCACCGACGCTTCGGCCTTTGTATTTAGACGGTTGGGCGTGCGTGCCATCGAGTCTGTCGACGAAGACCTTACGGCGCTTGTCGACATGCGGCGTCCGGTGGATGTGCCGCTGGGGGTTATGGATCTTGTCGACGTGCGGTTCGGCGGCCAGATCAGCGACCGGTCACGGGACTATCAGAGGCGGGATCGCGAAGCGGCGCTAAGGCCCGGAGCGGAGGTGACGCCCGCCTTTCTGGGCGCGCGGGTTCATGACGGCGTATTCGACGAATTGATCCGACGCCATCCGGGGCGCTGGGCTGCGGCAGACTTCGACCTGTTTCAGGACGCCTTTTTGATTCTCGGGGAAAGCGACGCTCTCAGCGTGGGCCCTGACGCCCTGGTCCCGACCGGCGCGGATCTGCAGAACTCCTACGCGGTCGGAGAGCGTGTGGGCGCTGTATACGGCCGGGCCGACTTCGAGGGACAGGCCGCCGGAACACCCTTCTTCGGCAACTTCGGACTTCGTCTGGTCACGACGCGGACGGAAGTGAACGGGGCGTTTCTGAACGCGGGGCAGAACGGCGTGGCGGCTATCCGTCCAGTGTCGCACACTGGCGCCGACACGGCCCTTCTGCCCAGTTTCAACATCGCCTTCGACCTTGATCAGGGGCGGCGGCTGCGGCTCGCCGCATCGCGGACGATGACCCGGCCGTCGCTGGCCGATCTGCGTGTGGCGACCGTGCCCGCCAGTTCCCTCGTCTCGAACATCTACGAGCGGGGACAGGCGGAGATCGACGCTCCATCTCCGGGGTCGATCTTCACCGGGGTCGGCGGAAACCCGGATCTCAGCCCCTATATGTCGACCAATCTCGACGCCTCCTACGAGTGGAGCTTTCCGCAGGGCGCGCTCAGCATCGCGATCTTCCACAAGGCGATCGACGATTTCATCGGGCTGGTGGAGACCCCAGAGACCCTTGTGTTCGAGACCCGCGCCGGTCCCCTGGTGCGCGCCGAGGTGCTGATGTCCCGGCCCGCCAATCTGGGGCGCGCCACCAGCCGGGGGCTGGAGATCGGGCTTCATCGCCGGCTGCCCTCCGGTTTCGGCCTGTGGGCCAGCGGCACCTTCACGGACGGCCATGGACCTGGAGGGCGCAGCCTGGCCGGGGTGTCGCGCCGGGCCTATTCGATCAATCCCTTCTTCGAACGGGGACCGGTCGCGGTCGGCCTGTCCTGGTCCTGGCGGTCCGCCTTCCGGTCCGAGGCGGACATGCAGGGGGGAGGGGTGTCCGACTTCACCGTCGGCGCGGCCGGCTATCTGGACGCCCAGGCCTCGTTCGATATCGGATCGGGCGGCGCCTTGGTGATCGCCGCCTCGAACCTGACCGACACGACCGACCTGGCCTACGAACATGACACGCGGCGCCTGCTGCAGCTGGGACGCGTCGGACCCAGTGTGACCGCCAGCCTGCGCTGGTCGCTGTGATCATCTTTCAAAGTCTATGTGAACTCGAGGAGTGCTTATGCTCAATCTGATGGCCGCCCTGATGGCGAGCTCGGCTCTGGCCGGCGCGACGCCGGCCTGCGATCTGGACGCCGCCGACGTGCGGGCGGCGGGGGGGGACGCCTGCGCCGAGGCCTGGATGGACCGGCGCCTGGGCATGAACGACCTGACGGCCGTGGGCACCCACAACAGCTACAAGCTGCCGATCCCGGACGCCGAGCTCCAGGCCATGATCGCCGTCAATCCCGCCGCGGTCGCCCTGGACTATTCGCACCGGCCCCTGGCTGAACAGCTGGACGCCGGCGCGCGCCAGATCGAGATCGACGTGCTGAATGATCCGCAAGGCGGACGCTACGCCCATCCCCTGTCCGCTCTGGGCCGACCGGGGCAGGGGGCGCCGGTCAGCGCGGCCTTCGCCGAGACCATGGCTCGACCGGGCTTCAAGACCCTGCACATGCCGGACGTCGATTTCCGCAGCACCTGCCTGACCTTCGTCGCCTGTCTCACCGAAATCCGTGACTGGTCCCGCGCCCATCCGGACCATGCTCCAATCCTGATCATGCTGAACGCCAAGACAGGCGGCGCCTCCATGCCGGGCGGGACGACCCCGCTGGACTTCGACACGGCCGCCTGGGACGCACTGGACGCCGAGGTGCGTTCGGTGTTCGACGCCGAACGGCTGATCACGCCCGATCAGGTGCAGGGACGTCACGCGACTTTGCGTGAAGGCGTTCTGGCCGGCGGCTGGCCGAGACTGGGCGCGGCGCGAGGCAAGGTCTTCTTCGCTCTGGACGAGGGGCCCGAGAAGGTCGCCGCCTATCGGGGCGCACGCCGTTCGCTGGAGGGCCGGGTTTTCTTCGTCAATACTGACGAGGCTTCGCCGGCCGCCGCTTATCTGACGCTGAACGACCCCGTCGGCGAGCAGGCGCGTATAAGGGCCGCCGTGCGCGCGGGCTTCATCGTCCGCACTCGCGCCGACGCAGACACAGCAGCGCCGCGGATGGGCGACGTGGCTCAACGCAGCGCCGCCTTCGCCAGTGGGGCGCAGTATGTTTCGACGGACTATATGTGGCCTGATCCGCGTTTTCCCCCCTATCAGGTGCGGCTGACGGGCGGCGCGGCGGCCGTCTGCAACTCGCTGCGGACCGAGAAGCGTTGCGACGGTCTGGCGGCCGAACGGACCGGCGAGGCGGCGCCCCGGGGTTATCTGGCCCAGGCGGAGCGGCCGGATCTGACGACCGTGCTGGCTCCGCCGCCCGAGCCGGGTTCGCCTCGCGCTGTCGGGGACCGGGGGGTCTTCGTCGAGACCCGGGCCTTGCAGGGCACGCCCCGATGGGCGCTGGCGACCTCTGATGTCTCGGGCGAGACCTATGACCACTTCGCCGAGGCGCTTGGCGTGCGCCTGACGCCAGAGGAGGCTCCCATTCTTACTGCGCTGCTAGACCGGGCAGGCAATGATCGGTCGGCGGTCGGGGACGCCAAGACGCATTGGGACACAAAACGACCCTATATCGGTATGGACCAGCCGATCTGCGAAGCCAAGACCGACCACCTGGCCGGCAACCCCGACTATCCGTCCGGTCACTCGGCCCACGGCGCCCATGTGGCCATGATCCTGGCGGAACTGGCGCCCCAGCGCGCCGACGCCCTGTACGCCCGAGGCCGCGAGTTCGCCGAGAGCCGCTACATCTGCGGCGCCCACAGCTACAGCGCGGTTGAGGCCGGCATCTTGTCAGGAATGGTCATCTATGGCGCCGAGCAACGCTCCGACGTCTTCCGCCGCGACATGGAGGCCGCCCGGGCCGAGGTGCAGGCGGCCTTGGCGCGGGCCGGTCTGGCGCAATAGGGCGATCATGCGGGGCTCCGTTGGTCAAAGGCCGCTGAGCCCCGCGTTTCCTCGCGACCACAGTCGGATGGCCGGGGTCGGGCGAGCAGATCCGATACGCAGACCTTTGGCGAGACCGTAACGGGATAGGATGTCAGGTCCTCAACCTGTCCGCCGCCGAGCATGACCGCGACCGTCGAATCAGGTCGGTTGCCAGAAAAAATAGCCCGATTCAAAGCATCGCGTATCTGCAATCCGCCTTATTCAGGCGGCCTGACCTTGGTATTGGACGTCTACCCTGTCTTGCCGGAGCGTTTGGCGCATCTCGGTGTTGAAGCGGGGTCGATCACGAAGGCCTAGGACGTGAGGTTGGTAAAAAATACTACCTAGTGCGTGTTTTCCGCAAGTTCGGGACAATTATTCGGATTTTTCAGCTTTCGGCCGGTCATAACCACTATGTCGCCATATTGACACAGCTACGTCCGAAACGTGTCGCGAACTCGGCGTATTGGCATTAAATTGGGCTCTTTAGGTGGTCATTGGTATTGACACCAGTCGCGCGTCTGGGCGTGTTTGGACACCGTCAGTTTTTGGCGGTCTTCGCGACTGAGGGGCACGATGAACAATACCATTTTGAAACTGATGCTGACGACGAGCTTGTTGGCCTTGGCGGGGCAGGTGCAAGCGCAGACGGTAAGCGCCGCCCAGAACACCGCGACCGCCGACGACAAGGCCGAGGTCGGAGAGGTGGTTGTGACGGGCACGCGGATCGTGCGGCCGAACAACCAGTCCGCAGCGCCGGTCACGAGCGTCACCGCAGCGGAAATCGAGGCTTCGGCCGCGGTCAACATCGAAGAAATCCTCAACCGGCTGCCGCAGGTCGCGCCGGACAGCCAGCAGAACTATCAGGATTCCGACGGCCGCCAGCGCATCAAGCTGCGTAACCTCGGCTTTGAACGCACCCTCGTGCTGGTGGACGGCAAGCGTCTCGGGACGATGAACGGCCAGGACGCCGGCATCATTCCGACGTCGATGGTCCAGCGGATCGACGTCCTGTCGGGCGGCGCCTCTTCGGTTTACGGTTCTGACGCCATCTCGGGCGTGGTCAACTTCATCCTGAAGGATGATTTTGAAGGCCTGCAGCTGGACGCGAACTACAGCTTCTACAACCACGAGAACAAGACCACGATCGTCACGCCGGTCGCGCAGGCCTCGGCCTTCCCCACGCCGATCGGCACGGTCAACGACGGCGGTCGCAAAGACATCACCCTGACCTACGGCAAGCATCTGTTTGACGACGCCCTGACCCTGTCGGGCTTCGTGAACTACCGCGATGCGGACCTGGTCCCCTATTCGGATCGGGCCACATCGGCCTGCTACCTGACGCAAAGCGTTGCGGACGGCCCGTTGAGCTGCCTGGCGTCGACCTATACGCCGGCCGGCTATCTTTCGCCCCAGGGCGGCAGCAATAGCGGGTCAGTGTATCTGAACAATCCGGATGGTTCGCGCACCTTCGTGCCTTATGGCCTTGGCGAAGGCAAAGCCGCCAACCCCTACGACGGCTACTCGTACCAGCGGGAATCGGAGCGCCTGAACGCCGGCCTCTTCGGCACCCTGAAGCTGAACGACAGCGCCGAGATTTACGGGAACGTCATCTGGTTTAAGGATGAATCGTACAACCGCTTCCCGACGCGGGTCTACAGCTACACGGCGTACGGCAGCACGCCTTACAGCGTGAACTGCGACAACCCCCTGATGTCCGCTGCGCAAGCCACAGGGATCTGCGGAACCCAGGCCGGCACCTCGGCTATGATGCCGCTGGAAGTCCGCTATCGCTTTGACGAGCTGCCCTATACGTTGGCCACCTATGTGAATGAAGGCGTGCGGGCCACCGGCGGCGTTCGCGGCGTGTTCGGCAACGTCTGGAACTATGACATCGGCGGCGTCTATGCGCGCAACCAGATGGACTCCAACGGCGGCGCCTTCGCCGACTTCGCCAAGGTCAATCGGTCCTTGAACGTCGTCAACGTCAACGGCACGCCGACCTGCGTGTCAAAGGTCGACGGCACCGATCCCAACTGCGTGCCCTTCGACGCCTTCAAAGCGGGCAATAACGATCAGGCGCTGGCCGACTATCTGTTCACCGGCCAAAACGGCACGAGCACCGGCGTCGGCACCCTTTACGACTTGGTCGCCACGGTTTCGGGCGACCTAGCCGAGTACGGGATCGTCAGCCCCTGGGCGGATCAAGGCGTCGCGGTTTCGGCCGGCCTCGAGTACCGGGAAGAGCATTGGGAATCGACGGCTGACGCGATCTATCGTCTTGAAAACGGCGGGTCCGATGTCAGCCTGTCGCAGAGCGTCGTCGAAGGAAACATCGAGTTCCAGGCTCCGCTGATGGAAGAGCGCAAATATGCGCACCTGCTTCAGGTCAACGGCGGCTATCGTCTGTCGCGCTACGACACCAACCCGGAGACCTTCAGCACCTGGAAGATCGAAGGTCTGTACGCGCCGGTTCAGGACGTGACCTTCCGCGCCGCCTTCAACAAGGCCCAGCGCGCCCCGACCGTGATCGAGATGTCGCAGGCGTCGAACATCAGCTTCACGACACAGGGCGGATCGCAAAACGACTTCTGCGCGGGCATCGCTCGCCAGATTCAGGATCCCAATGACCCGACGAAGCAAATCACCGTCATCGACGCCCCGACCGCTTCGCGCGAAGTCTGCCGTGCGACCGGCCTGAGCGACGCCCTGTACGGCAGCACCAGCCTGTCGTGCCCGAACTCGCAATGTACGGTTCGGACCGGCGGCTTCACGGTCGATCCCGAGACCGCCAACACGACCACCTTCGGCGTGGTTCTGCGCCCGCACTTCCTGCCGGGTCTGACCCTTTCGATCGACCGGTTCATCATCGATCTGGACGACTCGATCAACTACAACGACTACAGCTACTACCAGAACGGGTGTTTGACCAGCGGCGGCGACGCCTACTTCTGCGACAAGATCGTTCGCGATCCGGTCACGGGCGTCTTGTATAGTAACGCCGCCTCCAACCCGACCTCGGGCTTCATCAGCCAGGGCACGACCAACGCCTACAAGTCGAAATCCCATGGGTGGGACTTCCAAGGCCAGTACGGCCTCGAGCTGGAGCAAATCGGCAAGTTCGACTGGACCTTCAACGGTTCGCTGTCCACGCGTCAGAGCGGCCAGGACTCGCCCCTGCGGCCCGAGATCAACTGCATCGGCTACTTCGGCTCGTGCGGTGGTCAGTTCGTGCCGGAATGGACGCACGGCCTGCGTACGACCTACACCATCCCGAACGATCGTCTGAGCGTGTCGGTGAACTGGCGCTACGTCTCGTCGCTGACCCACACGGCGAACTCCGGCGATCCTCTGCTGGGCTGGGTCGCAGGCAAAGAGCTGAAGACCTTCTACCGCATTCCGGCCTACAACTACTTCGACGTGTCGGTGGCCTATAAGGTGACGGACGATGCGTCGCTGCGGGTGTCGGCCAACAACATTCTGGATGAAGAGCCGCCGATCGTCCCGAACTCCTACAACGTCAGCCTGGCGCGGAATAACACCCTGCCTCAGCGCTATGACTCGCTGGGACGTCAGATCTCGATCGGCCTGACGGTCAACTTCTAAGCGGCTGATTTCAGCCTCCAAGGCCTGAGTCGTTTCGGCGGAGCTGCACCCTGCAGCTCCGCCGATTCAATTGGCGAAGAGCATGGCTTGTGTCGGCTGCAGGGCTGCTGCGAGCGTGGTTGGCCGTGGATCTAAGTGGGCGCCCTGGGGGCGCGTGGCGGCCGCACCGCTTCTCAACATCCATGACGCAGCTGCCGGAGCACTGTGTGGAGGCCGCATTTTTGGCTTCAAGTTGAGGGTCAGCGCCGCTTCGCTGCGTGACCGATGCGGCGAGGAAACGCCGTATAGGGTCAGCCCTAGGCTGTCTCTTATGCTCTAACGGAAAATGGCGGAGAGGGTGGGATTCGAACCCACGGTACCCTTCCAGGCACGCCGCATTTCGAGTGCGGTACATTCGACCACTCTGCCACCTCTCCGCGGTGCATAGTCGCTTGGTCGAGCGAGCGGCTTCTCTAATGGCAGGCGCGGCGTACCGCAAGCGCTCTGTGAAAGAATTTCGACCTATCTTTGCGCGGGCAGGGAAAGGCCCGGCGCGGCGCCGGTTTGGGGATCGACGCCCTTGAATCGAAACAGTTCCGCCGGGCGCCCGCCGGTGGCGGAGGATAGCTGTCCGGTGGGTTCGACGAGGCCTGTCCGTTCGACGCCGCGGCGGAAATTCTGCTTGTGCAGGGTGAGGCCCGAGACGGCCTCTGCGGCGGCCTGGAGCGTCGACAGAGTGAAGACGCCGGGGGTCAGGTCGAACAGGACCGGGCGGTACTTCAGCTTGCTGCGCAGACGGCCCAGGCCGGTCGCCAGGATGCGGCGGTGGTCCGAGGCCATGGTCATGCCGGGAAGGGCTGGGCCGGGAAGGGCTTGGCCGGGAAGAGCCGGGCCGGGCAGGGCAGGGGCCTGTGGCGGCTGGCCGGCGTCGCGCCAGGCCTCGGCGACCAGCCGGGCCTCGTACAGAAGCTCATAGCGTTCCAGCACCCGTTCCTCGTTCCACCGGTGGTCGGGCGTCAGGGCGAACAGGGCGCGGGCGCGGGCTTGGCGTTGGTCGTTTTCGCCGGCCCAGAGCGCTAGGCCTTGCGAGAGAGCCGCGCGCAGAGCCGGGTTGTCGGTGCGGCGATCTTCCCACGGGAAGATATCGAACACGGCGTCCCAGCGGGCGTCGTGGGTCTGGCCCTCTGCCGCGTCCGGGGTCAGGGCCAGATAGCCGACCGAGACCTCGCGCCTCTGGTCGGCGGCGGGCGTGGCGCGGGGCGTGGCGCGGCCCGCGTCGCCAAAGGTGTAGAGCTGTTCGACGAAGCCGAGACGGAAGCCGGTCTGTTCGGTCACGAAGTCGCGTAGGGCCCGTTCGAAGGTGCGGTCGCGCACGGGATCGAAGGGACCAAAGGGCAGGGCGCGGGCGCCGTCTTCACCCTGGGTCGTCAGGACGACGGCCCGACGGTCCTTCAGCGCCATGACGACGACCGACAGGCCGATGCGCACGCCCTGATCCGCCGGTCCCGTCATCGGCCTATTCCGTGTGCCAGGCGTCGTCGGCGGGCAGGAGGCCGACCGCCTTGGCCAGGACCTGATAGCGCTCCAGATAGCGGGCCTGGGCGATGGAGGCGGGCTGGGGCTCGATGATCAGGCTGTAGCCCGGCGGGGGAGAGCCGAAGAAGCCCAGCGACTCCTTTTCGTTGAACCCGGCCAGCTGTGTCGCCTCGAAATAGGCGCAGGCCTTGTCAGCCTTCTTGATCAGGGTCTTGATCGTCTGGGGCGTCTTGGGCGGCAGGCCGTAGCGAACGTGGATGGCCGCCTCGAGCCGCGCTTCGAAATCCTTGTAGCCCGAGCCCAGGGCCGCCTTGAACGGCGAGATCATGTCGCCGATGACGTATTCCGAGGCGTCGTGCAGCAGGGCGGCCAGGCGCCATTTGGGATCCAGGCCCGGCTTGATGTGGGCGGCGATCTCTTCGACCACGACACTGTGCTGGGCGACCGAGAAGGCGTGTTCGCCGATCGTCTGACCGTTCCAGCGGGCCACGCGGGCCAGGCCGTGGGCGATGTCCTCGATCTCGATGTCGAAGGGCGAAGGGTCGAGCAGGTCCAGGCGACGGCCCGACAGCATGCGTTGCCAGGCGCGGACTTCGGTCTTCTTCTTGGGGCGCTCGGCCAAATCTTCGATCCTGATCGCGTGTGGGCTGGTCAGGTGACGCAAAGCGGCGCGGGGATCAAGACTTGCGGGGCGATCCGGGCGGATCGAAGAGCGTCCGGGCGTGAAAAAGTCGTCAGTCCCCGACGTTCAGGGCGACCAGTTCCTTGGCGGATTCGAAGACGCGGCCGTTCTTGGCCTTGGAACGCACGGTGGCGATGACCAGGGGGCCGCCGGCGGGGCCGCGCGCGACGAAGCCGACCTGACGCCAGGCGCCGGCCTCGACGCTGTCGTCGGCGAGCAGGAAGGTCATGCGCGTCGCTTCGCCCGGCGCCTGGGTGCGGACCTGGGTGGTTTCGCCGTCGGTCTGAACGCTGACCGCGCTGGTCTCCGTTCGCACGCCCTGGCCATCCTTGGACTCAATATTGATGCCCGCGATCCGCACGGTGGCGTTGTCCCCCTGGGTCTCGATATGGAGACCGGGCAGGCTGACGGTGGCGTCTTCGCCCTTGGTCTTGATGTTGACGCCGGGCGCCTCGACCGAGGCCTTCTCCTCACCCGTTTCTGTCTCGCGGGCGTCGATCCGCACCGCCGCCTGGGGGATCTCCGCCGAGAGACGGCGCTCATAGTCCCGCAGGACGTCTTCGGGCGCCCGGCCGTCCAGCTTGACCAGATAAAGCACCACCTCGGCGCCGCGCGGCCCGCCGTAGGTGCAGGAGCCGCCGCCGGGACTGGCCGATCCCTTGCGGGTCAGGACGCTGACGGTGTCGGGGCATTGCAGCCCGTCCACCACCTTCAGCACGCCCTGCGAGGCATTGTCCGAAGAGCGGGTGGTGGAGGTGGTGATGCGGACAGCGTTTTCGCCGTCGCACGCCGCCAGGCCGGCGCTGAGGATCGCAGCCGAAAAGCCGGCGGCCAGAAGACGATACGGGACGGTAACGCTCATGGTGCTCATTGTGATCGCTAAGCGCCGGTGATCCAGTGAAATCGCGGTAATGCCGCTCAGCCGCCGGGACGGGATCCGTCGCGCCGGCCCAGGAAGGCCAGCCGCTCGAACAGATGGATGTCCTGCTCGTTCTTCAGCAAGGCGCCGTGCAGGGGCGGGATCAGCTTGTTCGGCGTCTTCTCGCGCAGGGTCTCGGCGTCGATGTCATCGACCAGCAGCAGCTTCAGCCAGTCCAGCAGTTCCGAGGTCGAGGGCTTCTTCTTCAGGCCCGGGGTGTCGCGGATCTCGTAGAAGGTCTTCAGCGCTTCCGACACCAGCCGCGGCTTGATGCCGGGGAAGTGGACATCGACGATGGCCGACAGGGTCTCGGCGTCGGGGAAGCGAATGTAGTGGAAGAAGCAGCGGCGCAGGAAGGCGTCGGGCAGCTCCTTTTCATTGTTCGAGGTGATGATGACGATGGGGCGGACCTCGGCCCGGATCGTCTCGTCGATTTCCTGAACATAGAACTCCATCCGGTCGAGCTCCTGCAGGAGGTCGTTGGGGAATTCGATGTCGGCCTTGTCGATCTCGTCGATCAGCAGGACGGGGCGTGTCGGGGCGGTGAAGGCCTCCCACAGCTTGCCCTTTTTCAGATAGTTGCGAACGTCGTGGACACGTTCGTCGCCTAGCTGGCTGTCGCGTAGGCGGCTGACGGCGTCATATTCGTACAGGCCGCTGTGGGCCTTGGTGGTCGATTTGACGTGCCAGGTGATCAGCGGGGCGTCGAAGGCCTTGGCGACCTCATAGGCCAGAACCGTCTTGCCCGTGCCCGGTTCGCCCTTGATCAACAGCGGGCGTTCCAGTGCGACCGCTGCGTTAACCGCGACCTTCAGGTCCGGGGTGGCGATATAGTGGTCGGTGCCTTCGAACCGGCTCATGAAAAACCCGCTCCGTGAATGTCACGAAGCGGGTTAGCCGATCACTGCCGATATGAACAGCGATCAGGTGATCTGTTTGGCGGAGACGGGGTCGCTGGCGGGAAAGGTTTCTTCGATGCCTTCATCGACCAAGGCTTCTTCACGGGACACGCCTTCCTTCATCCTGTCTTCCAGTTGGTCCGGCTTGCCTTCTTCTGGGGCGATCTTCCGGGCGAACGGTGCATCTGTCGAAGCGTCGGTCTTGGCGTGATTGTCACTCATGGTGGTCTTTCTCAGATTGTGGGTTTGTCTGCGTCTTGGTCTGGCGCGTATCCAAGCTGCTCGATGTCGTCGTCGTCGAGACGCCGGGCCTCCCAGTGGGCTGCGCTGGCCTGGGCGCCGCGCTCATTTTCCATCAAACCCGAATAGACGAGTTCGATCTCATCCTCGGACCGTGAACCGTTGCTGTCCGCGTCCGACTGGCTGAGCGTCTCGCCGTCAGCGCCTAAAAGGGCGTCTGCCTCTCGTTCGACGCCGTCCAAGGCGAGCTGATCGTCCAGGTCGATATCGTCCTCGTCGAACTCATCCTCGTCGGCGTCGCCGTCGGCCTGGGTCAGGTCGAGAACCTGATCGGCTTCGTCCAGCAGGATGTCGCCGTCGCCTTCATCGTCGATGTGGGTTTCGTCGAAGGTTTCCGACTGTTCCTGATCGTCCTGATAATCATTGTCCGGCATGGTCGCCTCCTGTGCAGACAGGAAACGTCGCGCCGGGTCAGGTGTTCCAGCGTCGCAGACAGACAAGAGATGGTTAACTCTCTTGGCTTAAGGTCCTATTCACTGGGATGGTCCATGATCGATGGGTTCCGCCAGTGGGGAGTTCGGTCGTCCATGGCCCTGAAGCTGTCGCTGAAGCCCGGCGAGAAGTTCGTGTTGAACGGCGCGGTGGTCCAGAACGGCGACCGTCGCGGCGTGCTGATCCTTCAGAACCGCGCCAGCGTGCTGCGCGAGAAGGACATCATGCAGGCGGAGGAAGTCACCACGCCTGCGCGTCGAATCTATTTCCCGATCATGATGATGTATCTGGAAGAGGCATCTGCAGCCAAGTTCTATGACGAACTGGCGCTGCGCATTTCGGAGTTCATGGGGGCGACGAAGAACCCCGCCATTCTGGCTGAATGCGTCTCCGCCTCGCGCCACGTACTGGCGCGCGAATACTACAAGGCCCTGATGGCCGCCCGTAAAATTGTCGAATACGAAGAGAAGGTGCTGAATGTCGCTTCAGGCGTACGCAGCGGCGACGACGCGGGCTGAAACCCCGCGCGATATGGAGTACCGGCTGTTCGGCCAGGTAACCCGCGCGCTGGTGCATGCCTCGACGGTCGACCAACGGGATTTGGCCACGCGCATCGATGCGCTGGATTGGAACCGGCGTCTGTGGTCGACGCTGGCCGCCGATTGCGGTGATCCGTCCAACGTGCTGCCGGCGGCTGTGCGGGCGCAGATCATCTCGCTGAGCCTGTTCGTCAATCGACACTCGTCGGCGGTCATGCGGGGCGAAGAGACCTTCCAGGACCTGATCGACATCAACCGGATGATGATGCAGGGGCTGGCGGCGGGCGTGCAGCAGGCGGCCTGAGCGGGCTCTCTTCACGAAATCGCGAAGCCTCTTGGCGCAAGGCCTTGAGACGTCTTACCTTTCGAATCCCTGTTGAACAGTCGAAAGGAGGTGATCCAGTGTCTCATTGTCATCAATCGCGTGCGGTGGCCGCGACCCTGGTCCTCGTTGGAGGCCTGGCCTGATCCTTTCGGGCTGAGTTGCGGTCCGGCCGTTCGCGGTCAGACAATGAAGGGCCGTCGCGGCGACGCGGCGGCCCTTTTGTCATTCAGTGCAGCAACTGGCCGAACCAGCCGGCGACGTGATGCGCCACTTCGAACACCGTGCGCCAGATGAGGAAGAGGTAGAGGGCGCAGGCGCCAGTCGACAGGGCGCCCAACAAAATGGCGACTCCGTCCCTTTGCATCATCCCCAGGGCGAAGAAGACCAGGGCGATGCCGGGCAGGGCGTCGCCGAATGGTATTGGCAAGGCCATGATCAGAGCCAGGATCACGCAGATCAGACCCGTGACCGTGTCGGCGACCTCGCCCGTCAGAAATGGAATGCGCGGTTGGGTCAGGTTCTCGACATACCGGACCGTCTTCATGATCCGCGACACCCCCGCGCGATAGGCCGCGCGACTGATCGAGGTGCGCAGCGCCCAGCGGGGCAGCCAGATCGAGCTGCGCTGAAAGGCCAACTCCAGCGACATTAGGATGATGGGGACGGCGAACACCGCCTTGCCGCCCGGCGGCCAAGGCAGCAGGGCCAGCATGGAGAGGATCAGGATCATGGCCCCGAAGCCGCGCTCGCCGAAGGCCGCAACCAGCTCCTCGAGCTTCAACTTGGGGTCGTCGCCTTCGCCAAGCTCCTCGATCACGTCCGAGAAGAGCCGCAGGTCGTCGTTCGGCTTGTCGTGGGCGGGCATCAGGCGCGGGGCTCAGGGGAGGAGTTTCGCCATTTAGGCGCAGAGAGGTTTCACCGCCACTTAACGAACGGCAACAAAGCCGAATAATCGCGCCTGAGGCGGCTATTTCTTCGCCGCGTGCTCGGGTTTGCCCTTCCGCCTGGTGTGGGCGAAGTCTTCGAGCTGCTTCTCGCTCATCGACTCGACCATCGACTTGGACGCGCCTTTCAGTTCGGACTTGGGCGTGTCGCCGCGCTTGGCCGACAGGGCGGCGCCGGCGGCCTTTTGCTGGGCGGCGGATTTTGCGGGCATCGGATGTCTCCTTCCGCCCGGAAGAAGCCATCAGCCTCCCAGCAGTTCCCGACCGATCAGGAAGCGACGAATCTCGTTGGTCCCGGCCCCGATGTCATAGAGTTTGGCGTCGCGGACCAGGCGTTCAACCGGCCATTCCTTGGTGTAGCCGGCGCCGCCGAGGGCCTGGACGGCCTCAAGGGTGACCTTCACCGCATTCTCGGAAGCCAACAGGATGGCGCCGGCGGCGTCATAGCGGCTGGTCAGGCCGGCGTCGCAGGCGCGGGCGACGGAATAGACATAGGCCCGGGCGCTGTTCAGGGCGACGTACATGTCGGCCACCTTGGCCTGCATCAGCTGGAAGCTGCCGATCGGCTTGCCGAACTGTTTGCGGTCGCGGACGTATGGCAGGACCACGTCCAGCGCGGCCTGCATAATGCCCAGCGGGCCGGCGGCCAGGACCGCGCGCTCATAGTCCAGGCCGCTCATCAGCACGCCGGCGCCGCCGCCCAGCGGGCCCATGATGTTCTCCTCGGGCACCTCGCAGTCCTCGAACACCAGTTCGGCGGTGTCGGAGCCGCGCATGCCCATCTTGTCCAGCTTCTTGGAGACGCTGAAACCCTTCATGCCCTTTTCGATCAGGAAGGCGGTGCAGCCTTTTGATCCGGCGTCGGGATCGGTCTTGGCGTAGACAACCAGGGTGTCGGCGTGGGGCGCGTTGGTGATCCAGAACTTGGTCCCGTTCAGGACGTAGCGGTCGCCCTGTTTGTCGGCGCGGGCGCGCATCGACATGACGTCCGAGCCGGAGCCGGCTTCAGACATGGCCAGGGAGCCGACGTGCTCGCCGCTGATCAGCTTGGGCAGGTATTTTTGTTTCTGCTCGGGCGTGCCCCAGCGACGGATCTGGTTGACGCACAGGTTGGAGTGGGCGCCGTAGCTGAGGCCGATCGAGGCCGAGGCGCGCGACACCTCTTCCATCGCCACGACGTGTTCCAGATAGCCCAGGCCCAGGCCGCCGTAGTCTTCCTCGACCGTGATTCCGTGCAGGCCCAGCTCGCCCATCTCGGGCCAGAGTTCGCGTCGGAAGGTGTTGGTCGCGTCGATCTCGGCGGCCAGGGGCGCGAGCCGGTCCGCCGCCCAGCGGGCGGTCGTGTCGCGAATCGCGTCGGCGTTCTCGCCGAGGCCGAATTCCATGGATTGGGGCGCGAAGGGAATGCTCATGCGCGAAGGGTTAGCATCGTGCATGAGCTTTCGCAAAACCCCTGTCAGGCGCGATCGACGCGCCCCCAGCGCTGGTACAGGTTGAAGCCCGAGACGCCGACGCAGGCCAGGGCGATGACCACCAGAAGCCAGCCGATCAAGCCCGTGTCGCCGTTCGACTGGGACGACTGGCGGAAGGCCGCCATGGCGGCGCCGAATGACAGCAGGCCGATGCCGCCCATGACCAGGAAGGTCAGGGTTTCGGTCCATTCGAACTTGAAAGAGGGTGCGGTCGGACGCGCGGGCGGCTCTGCCGCGCTTTCCTGCTCCACCAAAGTCGCCTCCTGCTCGAAGAGGGGCGTTTGGTCGGGGTGCGTCAAGTCGTTGTGTTCGGGCCAGACTAGGCGCGTCTCTGTAGACGAGGGCTGAGCTTCCGGCGCACCCGTCAGGGCCAGGGGCGCGACTTCAAATGGCGCGACCGTCGGCTGGGCGGCGGACACGAAGGTCGGCACTTCCACGGGCGGTTCGCTCGATTCGACGGCGGGCGCCGACGGGGACGGGGACGTGGACGTCGGCGCTTCTATTGCCTGCGCGGCTTCGTCTGGCTCCGCCTCGTCGGCGACCTCGATCTGCTGTTCGGCGTCGTCGGGTTGGGCGAAGAGCGTGGTCGCCGCAGTGGGCTCCGCCTCAGGCTCTGGTGTCGGCTTGATCTCCGCGTGGATTTCGGCGGCGGGCAGATCCGCCGCTGCCTCTTCCGACGGGGTTTTCGGAGATCCAGACACCAGATCGGCGGGCGGGGCGTCGTTGGCCGCTGCAGCCGGAGCAGGAGCCGGAGCCGGGCGGGGCGCGCGAATGCCGAAACCGGACAATGGGCCCAGGGCGCGCACCGCGTAGGGCGAATAGAAGGTCGCCGCGCTGGTCATCACCGGCGACGCCGGTCTGGGCGAAGGGGAAACCGGCTCGGCAGGCGCAGACGGTTCGACGGCGCCATCGGCCGCCTGAACCGATTCGCCCTCTTTATCCTCGACCGGCGTGTCCTCGGGCGTGACGTCGGGCGCCGCCGCCTCGGCCGAGCCATCGATGTCGGCTTCGGAGGGCGACGGGGGCGTTTCGAGGACAGACGAGGTTTCGGTCTTGGGACTCTCTTCAATCGCTTCAACCGACCCGTCGTCCTCGACATCCCCCAGCAAGGCGGAGACGGCGGCTTCCCGCGTCATCGGCGGGGGAGCCTCGGACGTTTCGACCACGGCGAGTGACGGCGGGAAGGCCGGGAAGGGCGCAGGCGCGGCGGAGTCCGTCTCTGCCTCGTCAGAGCGAGACTCGGCCTCGACCGTGCTTTCCACCAGGGTGGCTGTGGCGGGAGGCAGGGGGGCGGCGAGCAGGTCGGCCAAGGACGCTGGCGTTTCAGGATTTGCGACGAACAGGGCGCGTTCGGCGGCGCGGCGGCGCGGCGGGGTGACGACATCAACGTCTTCCACCCAGGACATCAAGGCGTCAGCGGCCTCCAATGGCGCGCCGGCGTTCAGGCGCGCCAAGACATCGGACGTCTTGAAGCGGTCAACGCCCACCGAAAAGGCGAAACTGGCCAGGGCGTCGAACTGGTGCTGGTTTAGAGGCGCCTGGATCGCCTTGACCGTCTGCGCCACTGGAATGAGGTCGTACTGGAGCAGGAGTTCGGCGTCGCCTTCGGACACCGTCAGGCCTTCACGCGCCGACTGGGTGTGCCCGTAGCCGATGGTCCAGCGGCCGTCGGCGCGCTGAATGGCTCGCGGGCGGAACCCCTCGAAGCTCTTGATTAGAATGACCCCCTCGCGGGAGATCTTGGTCGGTTTCGATGTGTCAGACACAGATGTTGCCCCAAAGCGAGACGGCGGCGCGGCTTGTACCCCCGTCCAGCAAACATGGGGCCAGCAAACATGGGGTCAGATATTTACAACAGAACCACGGTGGCGAGACCGAGGAAGATCAGAAAGCCGAAGAAATCTGTCGTCGCAGTCACGAAGACGGCGGACGAGACGGCAGGGTCGAACTTCAGCTTCGACAGGGTCAGCGGCGTCAGCACGCCGATACAGGCCGCAACCAGCAGGTTCAGGATCATGGCCGCGCCGATCACCAGCCCGATCCGCCAATCCTCGTCGCGGAACCAGAAGCCCGCCGCGACGCCGATCAGGGGCGCCAGGACCATGCCGTTGGCGACGCCCACCGCCAGCTCGCGCAGGAAGGTGCGCATGGCGTTGGCAGAGTTCAGTTCGCGCGTGGCCAGGGCGCGCACGGTGACGGTCAGGGCCTGGGTGCCGGCGTTGCCGCCGATGGCCGAGACGATGGGCATCAGGACCGCCAGGGCCACGATCTGCTGGATGGTGCCTTCGAACAGGCCGATGACGCTGGCCCCCAGGGCCGCCGTCGCCAGATTGATGGCCAGCCAGGGCACGCGGCCGCGCACGATCTCGGAGACGGACGAGCCCCGATCCTCATCGGCGACGCCGGCCAGGCGCAGGATGTCCTCGCGGTTCTCTTCCTGAATGATGTTGACGATGTCATCGACGGTGATCTGACCCACCAGCCGTCCGGCCGCGTCCACGACCGGGGCCGAGATCAGGTGATATTTCTCGAAGATATAGGCGACCTCTTCCTGGTCCTGATCGACGGCGATCTCGTTGATCGGCTCCATCAGGTCGGCCAGGGCGGCGGTGCGCGGCGCGCGCAGCAGGCCGCTGATCGGCACGCCGCCGACGGGGCGGTTCAGCGGATCGACCACATAGATGTCGAAGAACAGCTCCGGCAGGTCGTCGCCCTGTTTGCGGATGTGGTCGATGGTGTCGCCGACGCTCCAGAACTGGGGCGCGGCCATCACCTCGCGTTGCATCAGGCGGCCGGCGGACTCCTCGTCGTAGCCCAGGCTGTTTTCGATCGCGGCGCGGTCGACGTCGGGCATGGCCGCCAGGACGCGTTCGCGCTGGTCGTCCTCCAGGTCCTCGACCACGGCGGCGGCGTCGTCGGAATCCAGCTCTTGCAGGGCCTCGGCCAAGGTTCCGTGCGGCACCCGCTCCAGCACCTCTTCGCGAATGCCGTCGTCCAGCTCGGGAAGGGTTTCCGCCAGCAGCTCAGGCGGCAGCCACAGCACCACGACAGCGCGGTGTTCCGACGTCAGGAAGCCCATCAGGTCGGCGACGTCGGCGGGGTGCAGATCCTCCAACAGCGACCGCAGCCGCATGCCGTCGCCGTCGTCGGCGGCGTCCACGACTTTTTCGACGAATTGAGGGGTGAGGACATAGTCCTCGTCCAGGGCGGCGTGGTCTTCGTTATCGGGCGCTTCGGCTGGAGCGAAGGCGGAGTCCGTGGTGCTCACGTGGTCGCCTCCCTTGGTAGAATGTCCAGCCGTAGTTAGCCGATGAATCGCCCTGTTTAGCCAGATGGTGCGGTCGAGAAGACTCGAACTTCCACGGGTTGCCCCACAGCGACCTCAACGCTGCGCGTCTACCAATTCCGCCACGACCGCTCGCATCGGAGCGGCGGCGAATAGACGAAGCCGCCGGAAAAGGAAAGGGGAATTGAGCAAGGCGCAGCGCATGAAATACGGCGCGGAAAATCGCGCGCCTATTTGCGGCCTGAAGTCACGCCGAGCCCGCCATGAAGTCGTACAGGTCGGCCGGACGGGTGACGGTGATGGCGATCCGGTCGTCGCGAATCTCGATCTCGCCACGGGCGACCGGGTGGTTGTTCGCCAGGATCCAGACTTCTTCGCCCTCGGCCGCATCCAGGGGAATCACGGCGCCGCGACCCATCCGCAGCAGTTGCGACATCGGCAGCACCATACGGCCCAGCACCACTGAAATTTCGACGTCGACGGCGTTGATCTGGGACACAGGCGCTCTCTTTCACTGCGAGGTCGTCACTTGCGCAAACGCCTCGGGCTGCACATTGAAGCCTTATGCTTGCCGACCCGTTAAGTCCTGACCTTTCGAAGCTGCGCCGCGACGATGATCAACCCGTCGAATGGGTCGTGTCCTCGAGCTATGTCGATTATGCCGCAGCCGAGGCCTTCATGGAGGCCCGCGTCGCCGCCATTGCGGCGGGGGAGGCGGGCGAGATGGTGTGGCTGCTGGAGCATCCGCCGCTTTATACCGCCGGGGTCTCGGCGCGGGACGAGGACCTACTCGACGCGGGTCGGTTTCCCGTCCACCGGACGGGGCGGGGCGGGCAGTTCACCTATCACGGGCCGGGCCAGAGGGTCGCCTATGTGATGCTGGACCTGAACCGCCGCGGGCGAGATGTGCGCACCTTCGTGCGAGGCCTGGAGCAGTGGCTGATCGGCGGCCTGGGCCAGTTCGGCGTCAAGGCGGACGTGCGCGAAGGTCGCGTCGGTGTTTGGGTCGAACGCAAGGGCGCCGGCTGGGCGCGCGAGGACAAGATCGCCGCCATCGGCGTCAAGGTGCGTAAATGGGTCAGCTTCCACGGTATCAGCCTGAACGTCGAACCGGATCTGGACCATTTCGGCGGCATCGTGCCCTGCGGCATTCAGGAGCACGGGGTCACCAGCCTGGTCGATCTGGGCGTGCTGGCGACGATGGATGAGGCGGACGCCGCCCTGAAGTCCAGTTTCACGCGCCTGTTCGGCGAGGTGATAGAGCGCCCGGCGCCGCTCTGAACACCGGCCGGATCGGCGCAATCGGTGTGACATTTGGGCGAAAGGGGGGCAGCAGGGGTTGGCAAGCGTAGGAGGCTTAAGGTTTAACGTCGGCGCCAAGCTTATCGCCCAAGCCCAGGAGCCTCCATGAACCGCCTGATCGCCGCCGCTTCGGCCGCCGTCCTGTCCCTGACCCTGGCCTCCGGCGCCGCCTCGGCGCAGGACTTCCGCGCCCTGGCGCAGCAGGACCTACAGACCGTCCATGACACGCTGGCCGCCAACCACCCCGCCGCCGTCGTGCCGGGCGCGCCCAGCGAAGCCTTCCGCGCCTGGATCGACGCCGGTCTGGCTGACGCCCAGTCCAAGGTCGGCCGCGTCAACAGCGGCGACAGCCATGCCTATCTGCTGCGCTATTACGCCAACGGCTTCCGGGACTCGAACATCTCGGTAACCCCGACCTATGAAGGGCTCGGCCCTTTCTTCGCCGTCGGCTGGTCGGGCGTGACCATGGCCTGGCGTGACGGCAAATATGTCGTCGCCAATGTGAAGCCTGGCGTCCGCAACCTGCCGCCCGTCGGTTCGGTTCTGATCGACTGCCTGGGCAAGAGCGCCGCCGACCTGGCCGCCGAACGTCTGGATCGCTGGGAAGGCGATCTGACCACCGAGGCGGATCGGGTCCGCACTGCGCCTTATCTGCTGTGGAACCGCAACAATCCGTTCGCCGGCGGCTTGCCGCCCTTGTGCAACTTCCAGACCGGCCGTCGCACCAAGGAATATCAGCTGCAGGGCCAGCCGGCCGACGCCGCCGCCCTCGAAGCGGCTTATCGCGCCACCGTGTACACGCCCGGCGCGACGCCTTTGGCGATCGAGAGCGTAAACGGCCGCCCGTGGCTGCATGTTCACACTCTGGGCGACAAGGCCGATTTTGACGCCTTCTTCGCCGCCGTCGACGCCCAACTGAGCGCGATCCGTGGACCGCAGGGCTTTGTTATCGATCTGCGCGGCGCCAATGGCGCATCGCTGAACGCGACGGGACGCGGCTATGTTCTGGCCAACCATATCTGGACGCCGGAATTCACGGTCAGCCGTCAGCCTGAAGCGGGCTCGATCACCTATCGTGCCACGGCCGCCAACCGTCAGTGGTTCGCCGACACCCTGGGTCGGATGCAGGCCGATCCGCGCTTCGTTCAGGAGTCGGGCGCGGTGATCGAACAGACCCAGGCCATCGTCGCCGCCTTCGACTCGGCCCTGGCCGCCGGTCAGGCCACCTTCACCCTGCCGGGCCGTCCGTCGGTGCCAGATACCGGCGCCGCCAATCCGGTCGCCGGGCCGGTGATCGTTCTGGTGGACGGGGGCTGCACCAGCGGCTGTCTCGACACGCTGGACCTGCTGACCCGCCTGCCGAACGTGCGTCTGGCCGGATCGACCACGGCCGAAGACACGATCTTCATCGAGCCGACGGTACAGCGCCTGCCGTCCAACTATGCGGACCTCACCTATGGTCATAAGGCCTGGATGACCCGTCAGCGCGGCAACGACGCCCCGTTCGTCCCGACGCAGGGCCTGGCCTACACCGGCAACCCGACGGATGAAGCCGCCGTTCGGGCCTGGGTCGGCACGCTGTTCCAGTAAAATCGTCCGCAAAGCGCGGGCTATGGGGGCGGGCAGGGGTGGAACCTCGGCCCGCCCCTTCTTATTTGAGATCCATGACCGATCTCGCCTCGCCCACTGACCGCCTCCGTTCGCCTTCGGGCTATGATCTGACCCCGCCGGACGAGACGGAGCGCGCCCGGCTGGAGGCCGACCTGAACCCCGAGGAAAAGCGCGTCCTCCTGTCGCACGGCACCGAAGCGCCCTTCTGCGGCACATTGCTGGGCGAGAAGCGGGCCGGTGTCTTCTGCTGCCGGGAATGTGGTCTGCCTCTGTTCAAGAGTGGGACCAAGTTCGAGAGCGGGACCGGCTGGCCCAGCTTCACCGAGCCGGTCGATCCGGCCCATGTCCACGAGGTCCGCGACACCAGCTATGGCATGGTCCGGATCGAGACCCAGTGCGCGCGCTGCGGCAGCCACCAGGGCCACGTCTTCCCTGACGGACCTCCGCCGACCGGGAATCGCTACTGCATCAACTCGGTGGCGCTCAGCTTCGTTGCTGCGGGCGAGCCCCTGCCGGACCCGTTGCGGCGGGGTGATGGAAACGCCTGACCTTGGCCTTATTCGCCGTGCTAGGATGATGTCGAAGGGAGACGGCGCATGTTGATCGCAGGATTATTGGTCGCCATGACCATGACGGCTTCGGACGGCGACCCTGACGGCGTGGTCGCCACCGCGCCTTCGAACGCTCCGACCCTGGCTCAGGCCATGAACGCCGCTCCGGAGGCTGCTGTTGCGGCTCCGACCGCCCAGGACGCCCAGCCGCACGGCCTGACCACCGAACAGCAGATCCAGCACTGGCTGGACAGCCGCACGCCGGGCGCCAGCTTCGACGAAGCCTCCGTGCCCGGGCCCCAGGACGACCGCCAGATGCACGGCATGGTCGAGGCGGGAATCGGCACCGGCGGCTACCGCAGCTACGGCGCGGCGGTCTCTATGCCGATCGGCGAGAACGGCCGTCTGGACCTGGCGTATCGCGAGGGACGCAACGAACCCTGGGGATACGGCTACGGCGGTGGATACGGCCTGCGCGGGCCGGGCTTCTATTCGCCCTACGGCGCGGTTCGCGGTCACGGCGCCGATTCGACCAGCAAGTCGCTGTCGATGGGGTTCAGTTGGAGCAAGGATAAGGACGCGGACGAGCGGGATTCGTGGCGGCGAGGGCTGTCGGCTTACGATTGAACGCGCCCTAGCGCTTCTACCGACCCAGAAGTGCAAAAAAGGCCCGGCGAAAGCCGGGCCTTTTTCAGTCTCAGATGGTGCCGCCGGGGGGAATCGAACCCACGACCTCAGCCTTACCAAGGATGCGCTCTACCACTGAGCTACGGCGGCCCCGACTGAGGAAGCGGCCGTATAGCCAGAGGCTTCCGGGGAGGGAAGCGGTTTTTTGACGATCTGAAAGAAAGTTTGGACAAGGCCCCTGATCACGGCATTCTAGCGCCATGACTCGCCCCCCGCATGACGCCGATACCCCGCCTGCCGCGACCATCGCAGCGCCGACCGCCGAATCGAGCGCGCCGTCGGAGGTGGAGCGGGCGCGAGCCGAGCGGGCGATCCGGCTGGCCTCGGCCCTGCGGGCCAATCTGAGGCGACGAAAGGCGCCGGCCCGCACGGCGCCCAGGCCCAAAGACAGCAACTGAAAGTCATCGGCTCGCGCCCGCTCCGCCCTTTGGCAAGCGGGCTCCGGCTTGCTAGAGAACCATCCCCCCCCCGAGGCGTTTCCTTCGGGCGCGCTTCAAGGACGTCATGGACAGTATCGCCATTCAGGGCGGCGCCCAGCTTTTCGGGGACATTCCCGTCAGCGGCGCCAAGAACTCCGCCATCAAGCTGATGGCCGCCTCGATCCTGACGGATCAGCCCCTGTTGCTGACCAATATGCCGCGCTTGGCGGACACGCGGTTCCTGGGTCAGCTTCTGCGCCAGTTCGGCGTCGAGGTGACCGAACGCGACGGTGCGGACGGGCAGGAGAGCCTGTTCCACGCCCAGACCCTCAGCTCCACCTTCGCCCCCTATGATCTGGTCCGGCAGATGCGGGCCTCGTTCAATGTGCTGGGGCCGCTGCTGGCCCGGACCGGCGAGGCCAAGGTGTCGTTGCCCGGCGGCTGCACGATCGGCGCCCGTCCGGTGGACCTGCACCTTCAGGCCCTGACGGCTCTCGGCGCCGAGATCGAGCTGGAAGAAGGCTATGTCACCGCCAAGGCGCCGTCCGGCCTGAAGGGCGCCGAGATCGAGTTTCCGTTCGTCTCCGTCGGCGCCACCGAACACGCCCTGCTGGCGGCCGTGCTGGCCCAGGGGACGACTGTTCTGCGCCGGGCCGCGCGCGAGCCTGAGATCGGCGACCTGGCCCGCTGCCTGATGGCGATGGGGGCGAAGATCGATGGGATCGACACCGACGTCCTGACCATCACCGGGGTCTCGTCGCTGAGTGGCACGACCTGGTCGGTGATTCCCGACCGCATCGAAATGGGCTCCTACGCCGTCGCCGCCGCCATGGCGGGCGGCGAAGTGCGTCTGACCAAGGCCCGGGCAGAGCTGATCGCCGCCCTGACCGACAAGATGATCGAGGCCGGGGTCGAGGTGTCGCCGACCGACGACGGCGTCCTGATCAAGCGGGACCCCAAGGTCCGGCTGCAGGCGGTCGATATCGAGACCGCCATCTATCCCGGCTTCGCCACAGATCTGCAGGCCCAGTTCATGGCCCTGATGACCACCGCCGACGGCGTCAGCACCGTGCGCGAGACCATTTTCGAAAACCGGTTCATGCATGTGCCGGAGCTGGCGCGGCTGGGGGCCGAGATCTCGGTCCACGCGGGCGAGGCACAGGTTCACGGGGTTGAGATGCTGCACGGCGCCCAGGTGATGGCCACCGACCTGCGGGCTTCGATGTGCCTGGTCATCGCCGGTCTGGCCGCGCAGGGTGAGACGACCGTCGGGCGCGTCTATCATCTGGATCGCGGTTTCGAGCGTCTGGAAGAAAAGCTCGGTGCGTGCGGCGCCGATATTCGTCGGATAAAGGGAACGGGTGATGAGCACTGAGATCGACGCCGTCCCTCCTGTTCCCAGCACGCCGGTCGAGCCGCTGCGCCTGCTGGCGGAGGACGCCAACGATCTGCAGATCATCTCCGCCGCCCTTCAGGACGCAATCCTGAGGCCCGTCGACATCGTCTGGGAGAAACAGGCGCGCACCCTGACCATCGCCTTCAGCCGCTTCTGCTGGGAATGTGGCGGCACACGGGTGATGTGCGCCATGCAATTCGGGGACGTGATGGCGGTCAAGAGCCGCCGTCTGTCGCGCAGTCCCGACGCCTCTTTGGAACTTCTGGCCCTGGACTTCCTGCCGGCCGAGGCGCCGGGCGGACGGGTGATTCTGATGTTCGCGGGCGGCGGTGATCTGCGAATCGACGTCGAGTGCCTGGACGCTGTGGTCACGGACATCTCCGAGCGGTGGCCGGCGCGGGTGGCGCCGACCCATCTGGACGCCCCCGAACTGGATGAAGGGAGTGCGGCATGAGCGGTCCCCACAGGCTGGTTTCGGTCGAGCTGGATACGGTCACTCTGCCGGCGGCGACGGCCGAGATCGAGCACGAGCGTCGCGTGGCGATTTTCGATCTGGTCGAGAAGAACAGTTTCGAACCCGTGGGGGCCGAGGGAGGCCCGTATCGGCTGAAGCTGTCGCTTCAGGACAATCGCCTGGTGTTCGACATCGACGGCGAGGGCTTCACTCGCACCTACGCCATCAGCCTGACGCCGTTGAAGAGCGTGCTGAAGGACTATCTCTTGATCTGCGACAGCTATTACGAGGCCCTGCGCGGCTCGTCTCCCAGCCAGATCGAATCGGTCGACATGGGCCGTCGCGGCTTGCACAATGAAGGCGCCGATCAGCTCAAGACGCGTCTGGACGGCAAGATCGTGGTCGATCACGAGACCGCGCGACGGCTGTTTACGCTGCTCTGCGCCCTCTACCGTCGCGGCTGACCTCGACTATCTCTGCGTTTTCGGGCATTAGGCCCGTCCATTCCGCCCCTCGCGCCCGCCCGGCGTGGGGTCGAACGCATATTCAACGGGCGCGAGAGGCCGCATGGCTAAGGAAGAACTGCTCGAGTTTCCCGGCACCGTCAGCGAACTGCTGCCGAACGCCACCTTCCGCGTGACGCTTGAGAACGACCACGAGATCATCGCCCACACGGCGGGCAAGATGCGCAAGAACCGCATCCGCGTGCTGGCCGGCGACAAGGTCCTGGTGGAAATGACCCCCTACGACCTGACCAAGGGTCGCATCACCTATCGCTTCAAGTAAGGGACGGCTCGTATGAGCCGGCCTGAGCTGGTGCTGGCCTCGGCCAGCCCGCGCCGCATCGAATTGCTGGCGCAGGTCGGGATCAAGCCCGATCATATCGACCCCGCCGACATCGACGAGGCGCCGCTGAAGGGCGAGACGCCCACGCGTCTCGCCGAACGCCTGGCGACGTCCAAGGTCCAGGTTGTTGCGGCCCGGCGTCCGGACGCCGTGGTGATCGCCGCCGACACGGTCGTCGCGGTGGGGCGGCGTTTGCTGGAGAAGGCGGCGGATGAAGTCGAGGCGACGCGGTTCCTGAAACTGCTGTCCGGCCGCAATCACCGGGTCTTCACCGGCGTGGCGGTGGTGCGCGACGGCAAGCTGTCTTCGCGAGTCAACGAGACGCGCGTGACCTTCAAACCTCTGTCGGACCATGAGATAGCCGCCTATGTCGCCACGGGCGACTGGCGCGGCAAGGCCGGCGGTTACGGTATTCAAGGCCCGGCCGGGGCCTTCATCCAGCGAATCGTCGGCAGCCATCCCTCGGTGATGGGGTTGCCGCTCTACGAGGCGGTTCAGTTACTGCACGGCGTCGGCTGGCGGGCATGAGCGGCGAAATCGAGGTTTTCCTCGACGAAGCGCCGGGCGAGACCCGCGGCGCTGTGATGCGCGACGGCCGCTATACCCACCTGCTGATCCATCGTGACAGCGATCCGCTCCAGCATCGTCTGGGGGCCCGATCCGTCGGTCGGGTGACCGAGATCAATCCGGGCCTGCGCGGCGCCTTCGTCGATCTCGGCTCCGGCGTTCCGGCCTTTCTGCCTTTTCATCGTAATGAGCGCCTGACCCAGGGCGAACGGCTTGAGGCGGCGGTCGTCGCGGAGCCGCGCGCCGGCAAGGGGGCGGTTCTGCGTCGCCTCGGGCCGGGGGAGGGGGCGCCCCGGTTGCTGGAAGCGGCGCCGAGCATCGCCGCCCAAATGCGTGACCTCGGCGAGGGCGTGGGGCTGACGACGGGTCTCGCGGCTATCGACGCGGTGGCTGAGGCGGAGGAAGAGGCCCTCGCGCCCAGCCATGTTTTCGCCTCGCACGGAATCGACCTCGCCATTGAACGCACCCGCGCCCTGATCGCCGTCGACATCGACTACACGGCCGGGATGGGCCGGGATCCGAGACAGGCGCGAGCGGCGGCGAATCGCCAAGGCCTGAACCAGGCCACACGGCTGATCGGGTTGCGAAACTGGGGCGGTCTGATCGTCATCGACTTGGTCGGCGGCGCAGAGGATGCGGCCGCCGGGGACAAGGCCGCTCGCATGGCCTTCGCCCAGGAACCTCAGGCCGTCTTCGGCCCGATCAGTCGATTCGGCCTGTTGCAGATGTCTCTGCCTTGGCGGCGGACCCCTATAGAAGAAATACTGTTTGAGGGCGGCCGTCGGCCGTCGGTACAGACTGATGTCCTGGCGCTGGCGCGTGCGCTACGTCGGCGGCTGTTGTCCGACACCCAGTCTCCGAGCGTCGTCGCGCGTTGTGCGCCGGAGGAAGCGGCTATTCTCGGCCCCCTGGCCGCCCGGATGGGGCCGCGTGCCTCGGTACGGGCCGACGCCGCCGTGCGTCGCGGGTGCGGCCGTATCGAAGGACCTGATCGATGAGCACCTGTCCCATATGCCGCAAGGCCGAGGCCGATCCCAAATACAAGCCCTTCTGCTCGCGGCGCTGTTCCGAGGTCGACCTCCAACGTTGGTTCACCGGCGCCTACGCCATTCCGGCCGCGCTGGACGAAGGCGCCGAAGATGATGGCGAAAAGGACTGAAACGACGCTGGACAGGCCGAAAAGCCTCGCCTATAGACCCGCCTCTCGCGACGCCGCGTCGGCGCCTGGATAGCTCAGCTGGTAGAGCAGCGGATTGAAAATCCGCGTGTCGGTGGTTCGAACCCGCCTCCAGGCACCATTTATTATTTGGCCGCGAATTCCGCCTCAGCCTTCTGTTTCCGCACCGACCCTATGAAGGTCGCTGCCTGCGTCATGGCGCCGCGATGGGCGGGAGGGGACGGATGACCCGAGAACTCCCTTCGCTGAAGTAAAAAACTGCGTGGGATGGCGCTTTCGAACAAGCTTGCGCCAACTGCTTCAAATTCATCACGGAAATGTCGCGTTTCGGCGACGGGAAGCCCGGGGGCGGCAAGATCTGACTGATCTTCGTGCCTTAGGGGAAATCCCGCTCTTGTCCCTTGACGCTCCGGTAAGGGTTCGTCAAAGGGGTTGCGACGCTCTCCCATAAAGGCGTCAGACGGATTCTCAGGAGGCGCGTTCTCCAACGGTTCGAACATCGGAGGCGGTACGGGCGACCGGACACGTCTCCACTCAAGAATTCAGCGACCGATTGATCCCGATGGGACATTGGGCGTTGAAGGAAACATTTCAGGTTGGGGGGCGGCCCTTTGACACGGCCGCACCTTTGGTTCCACGAGTCAGACCAAGCAGGAACTGGCGAATTATGCTGAACAGCAAAAAGACGAACATCATTCTCGCCATGGCCGGCGCCGCCGTGCTGATGGCGAGCTCGCCGGTTCTGGCCCAGGCCCCGGCCGAGCCGACCCCGGCGGCCGCACCTGCGGCGGCCCCCACGGCGATGGCTCCGGCCGCCGACGCGGCGAACCCCGAAAGCGTGAACGAGGCCGTCGGCGGCGGTCACGGCGGCGACATCACGCCGATCTCCATGTTCATGGAAGCGACCGTCATCGTTAAGGTCGTCATGATCGGCCTGCTGCTGGCTTCGATCCTGTCCTGGACCCTGCTGCTCATCAAACTGTTCGAGTTTGGCGCGCTGAACCGCAAGACCGACAACTTCCTCGAAAACTTCCGCGGCGCCCGCACCATCGCGGACATGCGCGCTGTTTCGACCCAGGAAGAGTTCGACGGCAACCCGCTGGCTGACATGGCTGCTGCGGCGACCGAAGAAGTCGAGATGTCGCGTCAGGCCGGTCTGTCCGTCACGGGCGATCACCTTGACTCGGCCCTGGGCCGCGCTGCCGCCGCCGTTACCGCCGTTCAATCCGGTCTGGCCCTGCGCCTGTCGGGTGGTCAGCAGTTCCTGGCTTCGGTCGGTTCGATCGGTCCGTTCGTCGGCCTGTTCGGCACCGTTTACGGGATCATGAACTCCTTCATCGGCATCGCCCAATCCAACACGACCAACTTGGCCGTCGTTGCTCCGGGTATCGCTGAAGCCCTGCTGGCGACCGGTATCGGCCTGTTCGCCGCTATCCCGGCCGTTGTCTTCTATAACTACTTCAACACCCGCATCGCCGCCTACGGCACCCGCGCCGACGGCTTCGCCGCCGAGCTGCTGAACGGCATCTCGCGTCAGCTCGACAAGGGGGCGTAAGACGGATGGCCGCCAAGATTAAATCGGGCGGCGGCGGCAACAAGGTCGAGGCCAACAGCGATATCAACGTCACGCCTTTCGTTGATATCATGCTGGTCTTGCTGATCATCTTCATGGTTGCGGCTCCGCTCGCCTCCGTGTCGGTGCCAGTCGAGTTGCCCATCGCCGTCGCCAAGGCGGCCCCGAACCCGCCCAAGCCGGTCTATATCTCGATCCAGAACGACGGCGACGTCTTCGTGGGCGATTTCCAGACCGACGTCGGCTCTCTGGGCGACGATCTGCTAAAGCAGATCGGAGCCCGGAACCCGGCGGATGAGCGGATCTTCATTCGGGGCGACCAAAACACCCGCTACGGCGACTTCATGCAGGTCATGAACGCCTTGCAGGATAACGGCTTCTACAGCGTTGCACTGGTCGGCGAAGACCATGCTGCGAGCTAGAGCGCGGAGATAGTATGACAGACGTCGCATATCATCGCAGTCGTTACGACGTACCGAAGAAGAAAGGCTTCATGGGGGTTTCTTACCCTGTGCTGATCGCCTGCCTTGTGGTCGTTACGCTCCTGTTCGCCCTGCTGATCTTCTTCCTTCAGCAGTCGAAGTTCAAATTGAAGGAGTTCAACTACGTCGACGAGTCCGTCGAGGTCGAGTTGGTCGAGCCGGTTCCGCCGCCTCCGCCGCCTCCGCCCCCGCCGCCTCCGCCGACGGATCAGCCGCCGCCGCCGAAGCTCCAGGTGCGCGTCCCGGCCCCGGTCCCGAACGTCATGCCTCCGCCGCCGGTGAACATCACGCCGACGCCGAAGGAAGAGCGCGTCGAGTACAAGGGCCCGCCGGTGAACATCCCCGGACCGCCGCCGCCTCCGGCTCCGCCGGCGCCGCCGCGTCCTCCGGTGATCACGAACGTGAACTGGGCGCGTCAACCTCGCCCCGAGTTCCCTGAGCGTGCTCAGGAGCGCGGCGTCGAGGAGGGAACGGTTGTTCTGTCCTGTACGGTTCAGCCCAATGGCTCAGCGACGAACTGCAGCATTGTTTCCGAAACCCCTTCTGGGGCCGGTTTTGGACGCGAGGCTTTGTCATCTATGCGGTCTGCCCGGTTCTCGCCGAGCACCGTGGATGGTGTCGCCCAAGGTGGGACAGCGCGCTTTACGGTTCGCTTCCGCCTTCAGTAGGGCTCTACTATAAGCTCAACCGAACGCCCCGGCACTTGCCGGGGCGTTTTTGTTTGCCGGATCTGCACTCAGCGCTTGATTGGGTGGAGAGGCCTCGGTAGAGAACGCGCCTCGCGATGCGCGGGCCGCCTTAGCTCAGTTGGTTAGAGCGCCGGTTTGTGGAACCGGAGGTCCTCAGTTCAAGCCTGAGAGGCGGTACCATCGTTTGACGCGGCCGGGCTTGCGGCCCGCCGCTTCAACGACCATCTGTAGCTCCGTCGGCGTCGTCGCCGATCCCCCACATCGACAGGAGAGCGCAGATGAAGACGCGCAAGCTGGGTCCGAACGGTCCCGAAGTCTCGGCCATTGGCCTGGGCTGTATGGGCATGAGCGCCTTTTACGGCGGCGGCGACGACGCCCAGTCCATGTCCGTTATCCACCGCGCGCTCGATCTGGGGATCACCCTGTTCGACACCGCCGAGATGTACGGCCCCCATACCAACGAGGTTCTGGTCGGTGAGGCGCTGAAGGATCGGCGCGAGCAGGCCTTCATCGCCACCAAGTTCGGGATCAACTACAACGCCGACCGCTCCAAGCTGCTGGTCGACGGCAGCCCGGCCAATGTGCGCCGCGCCATTGAGGGCAGCCTCCAGCGCCTCGGTGTCGACCATGTCGATCTCTATTATCTGCACCGGGTCGATCCCGACACGCCGATCGAAGAGACGGTCGGGGCGATGGCGGAACTGGTCCAGGAGGGAAAGGTCCGGTTCCTTGGCCTGTCCGAGGCTGCGCCCGAGACCCTGCGCAAGGCCCATGCGACCCATCCGATCACGGCGCTTCAGACCGAGTATTCGCTGTGGACGCGGGATCCGGAAGATGAGCTGTTCAAGGTCACGCGTGAGCTGGGTATCGGCTTTGTGCCCTATAGCCCCCTGGGGCGGGGCTTCCTGTCGGGAGACATCAAGTCGGTCGATGATCTGGCCGCCGACGACTTCCGCCGCACCAATCCGCGCTTCATGGGTGAGAACTTCCAGAAGAACCTGGATCTGGTCGAGGCGGTGAAAGCCATCGCCGCCGACAAGGGCGTCACCGCGGCTCAACTGGCCTTGGCCTGGGTCCTGGCCCAGGGCGAGGATCTGGCGCCCATCCCCGGCACCCGCCGGATCGCCACGCTGGAGCAGAACGCCGCCGCCGCGGACGTCGTCCTGACGCCGGAAGATCTAGCGCGCATCGACGCCGTCTTCCCAAAGGGAGCGGCCATTGGGCACCGCTACGCTGAGGCGGCGCGTGCGGCGCTGAACTGCTGAGGCCGGGCCAAACCCAGGCATGAAAAGGCCCGGCCGGATCGCTCCGGCCGGGCCTTCATCTCGTCTGACGCCTGACTACTGGACGCGGGTCCAAGTCTGGGTCTTGCACAGAGGGGCGACCACGCAGCCGCGCAGGTTCAGGCTGTTGTCGCCAGTCATGGTGATGGTGCCGCGATAGGTGCGACCGTCTGCCGGGTTATAGACCGACCCGTTGCGCCATTCGGTCGGCCCGCCGGTGAAGCCGGTCAGCATGGGCAGGTTGCGCAGCGTGCGGCTGCGCAGGGCAGTATCGCGGTTCTCCGTGTCGCGAACATTGGCGTCGGCACGGATGGCGTTCGAGGTAATCAAAGTCCCGCACAGGGCCTGGCCGCAGCGGGCGATCCGCACCTGGCCGCCGTTGGTCGGGGTCTGCCACAGGCCGGTCGGATCCGCGGCCAGGGCGGGAGAGGCGAGCGCAGCCGCCAGGGCGGCGGCGGCCAACATGATCTTGGTCTTCATGGTCGTTCCCTTTGCTCGGGCCGGTTTTCCGGCCCGTTGAGAGGCAGGGTGATCCGGGTTTCGGTTCAAAACAAGGCTGAACCGATCACCTTATCGCAATGAAAACCGACCCTTAGGGAAGGTTTCGCGGCGTCCTGGCGCGTCAGCTTGACCTCGTCGTGCGGTAGGCGTCTGATTGAGCGGGACAAGCCTTGGGAGACACCATGGGCGCGCGACCTGGAAACGACCACGGCAGCCTGATCAAACAGGCGCTCGACAACGGCGCAGAGCCAGCGCGTTCGGCCCTGGCCGCGTCCTGGCGGCGGTCCATATCGCTGTACGGCCTGGACCCCGAAGATGGAGGCCGCCCCAACACTCTGACGGAAGCCCAGCTCCGCGAGGCTCGCCAAGCCATGGAGCCGATGACGCGGGCGGCGCAGTCGGTTCTGGATCGGCTGTTCCTCGCCGTCGGCGACACCGGGTGCTGTGTCCTTCTGACCAATGCCGACGGGGTGCCGCTGGAACGTCGGGGCGCGGCTGCGGATGATGAGACGTTTCATAGATGGGGCCTATGGCCGGGGGCTGTATGGTCCGAGGCGGTCGAAGGGACCAACGGGATAGGCACCGCCTTGGCCGAGCATCGGCCGCTGACCATTCACCGCGACCAGCATTTCCACACGCGCAACACGGCACTGAGCTGCACCAGCCATCCGATCCATGATCATCTGGGGCGTCTGGCCGGTCTGCTTGACGTGTCGTCCTGTCGGGCTGATGCCACGGAGGGCGTGCTGGGCCTCATCGCGGCGGCCGTGGCGGACGCGGCGCGGGCGATCGAGGCCCAGACCTTCCGTCAGGCCTTCGCTCAGGCGCGGATCGTTCTGGCGGGGGATCCGGGCGAACGGAATACGGCGGCCCTGCTGGCGGTCGATCGCGATGATCTGGTGATTGGGGCCACTCGGGCCGCACGCCTGGCCCTGGCCATCACTGACGAGCGGATTGCGGCCCAATTGGCGGCGTCGGAAGTCCTCGGGGCAGGCTGCGTCGAGACGGACCTGCTGGAAGCGGAACGCGGCGCGGTGCGCCGCGCCTTGGCCCTGAATGGGGGCAATGTCTCGGCGGCGGCCCGGGCGCTGGGCATCAGTCGCGCGACCCTGCACCGCAAGCTGCACCGGTTAGGTCTGGCCGGCGAAGCTCAGTGATCGGACTGTCGCAAGTCTGCGACAGGTTTGCACCGCACCATGAGCGGCCCGTCTGGCGAATTGCCCGGTCGAGGGCGAGCTTCTGGTCCCAACGACGTCGGTAAGCGACGCCCGAGGGAACCCAGGAGTGTTTTATGACCAAACCCGAATTTGCGCGCGCCGTGACCCCCAAGTTCAAGGCGCGCTATGACAATTTCATCGGCGGCCAGTGGGTGCTGCCGGTCAACGGCCGCTATTTCGAGAACACCTCCCCGGTGAACGGCCGCGTCCTGTGCGAAGTCGCACGCTCGGACGCGGCCGACGTCGAGTTGGCGCTGGACGCCGCCCATGCCGCCAAGGACGCCTGGGGCAAGACCAGCGTCGCCCAGCGCGCCGTCATCCTGAACAAGATCGCCGACCGGATCGAGGCCAACCTGCAAGCCGTCGCCGAGGCCGAGACCTGGGACAACGGCAAGCCGGTGCGCGAGACCCTCGCCGCCGACATCCCCCTGGCGATCGACCATTTCCGATACTTTGCCGGCTGTATCCGCGCCCAGGAAGGCGGGATCTCGGAACTGGATCACGACACGGTCGCCTACCACTTCCATGAGCCGCTGGGCGTGGTCGGTCAGATCATTCCGTGGAACTTCCCCATCCTGATGGCGACGTGGAAGATCGCGCCGGCCCTGGCGGCCGGCAACTGTATCGTGATGAAGCCGGCGGAACAGACCCCGGCGTCGATTCTGCTGCTGATCGAACTGATCCAGGACCTGTTGCCGGCAGGCGTGCTGAACATCGTGTCGGGCACGGGCGCCGAGGTGGGCGAGCCCCTGGCCACCAATCCGCGGATCGCCAAGATCGCCTTCACGGGCTCGACCGCCGTGGGCCAGAAGATCATGGAGTATGCGACCCAGAACATCATTCCGGTGACGCTGGAGCTGGGCGGCAAGTCGCCGAACATCTTCTTCAAGGACGTGATGGACGCCGACGACGCCTTCCTGGACAAGGCGCTGGAAGGGTTTGCGATGTTCGCCCTGAACCAGGGCGAGGTCTGCACCTGCCCCAGCCGGGCCCTGATCCACGAGGACATCTATGAGGCCTTCATCGAGAAGGCCATCGCCCGGGTCGAGGCCATCGTCCAGGGCGATCCGCTGGACCCGGCGACCATGGTCGGCGCCCAGGCCTCGGCGCAGCAGCTGAAGAAGATCCTGAGCTATCTGCAGATCGGCAAGGACGAGGGCGCCCAGGTTCTGACCGGCGGCGATCAGGCGGAGCTGAAGGACGATCTGGCCGGCGGCTATTACGTCAAGCCGACCGTGTTCAAGGGCACCAACGACATGCGAATCTTCCAGGAGGAGATCTTCGGTCCCGTTCTGGCCGTGACCACTTTCAAGACCTTCGAAGAGGCGATGGCGATCGCCAACGACACCGAATACGGCCTGGGCGCCGGGGTGTGGTCGCGCGACATGAACACCGCCTATCGCGCCGGGCGGACCATCCAGGCCGGGCGGGTGTGGACCAACTGCTATCATCAGTACCCGGCGCATGCGGCCTTCGGCGGGTACAAGAAGTCGGGCATCGGGCGTGAGAACCATCGGATGATGCTGGACCATTATCAGCAGACCAAGAACCTGCTGGTCAGCTACAGCCCCGACAAACTGGGCTTCTTCTGATCTGCATCAAGGATGGCCGGTCCAGGATCGGCCATCCTGTCATTGCTCTCTGATCCGTCTGTCCGGAGAGCATCTCCCAGGCGGGCGGGCCGGTGTCCTGCTTCCGGTCCGCCCGTTCCCCCAAATCGACGAGGATGTTCCATGCCCAGAACCATGAAGGCCGCTGTCGTGCGCGCGTTCGGTCAGCCGCTGACCATCGAAGAGGTGGCGGTCCCCGAGCCGGGTCCGGGCCAGATCCAGGTCAAGATCGAGGCCTCAGGCGTCTGTCATACCGATCTGCACGCGGCCGAAGGCGACTGGCCGGTCAAGCCGAACCCGCCCTTCATTCCAGGCCACGAGGGCGTCGGCTATGTCTCGGCGGTGGGGGCGGGGGTCACCCTGGTCAAGGAGGGCGACCGGGTCGGGGTGCCGTGGCTGTACTCGGCCTGCGGCCACTGCAAACACTGCCTGGGCGGCTGGGAGACCCTGTGTCACGACCAGCAGAACACCGGATATTCGGTCAACGGCGGCTTTGCGGAATACGCCATCGCCGACCCGAACTACGTCGGCCATCTGCCGGCCAATGTCAGCTTCACCGACATCGCCCCGATCCTGTGCGCCGGGGTCACGGTCTACAAGGGGCTGAAGATGACCGACACCAAGCCGGGCGACTGGGTGGTCATCTCGGGCATCGGCGGCCTGGGCCATGTGGCGGTCCAGTACGCCAAGGCCATGGGGCTGAATGTCGCAGCCGTGGACGTGGACGACGCCAAGCTGGACCTGGCGCGACGGTTGGGCGCGACCGTGACGGTCAACGCCAAGACGTCCAACGACCCCGCCGCCGACATCAAGGCCCAGACCGACGGCGGCGCCCAGGGCGTGCTGGTCACGGCCGTCTCGCCCAAGGCCTTCGAACAGGCGGTCAACATGACGGCGCGGGGCGCCACTGTGGCCCTGAACGGCCTGCCGCCCGGCGACTTCCCCCTGTCGATCTTCGACATGGTGCTGAACGGGACCACGGTGCGCGGCTCCATCGTTGGAACCCGTCTGGACCTTCAGGAGGCGCTTCAGTTCGCCGCCGACGAGAAGGTCAAGGCCACGGTCTCGGTCGAGCCGCTGGAGAACATCAACAGCATCTTCCAGCGGATGCGCGACGGCCAGATCGAGGGCCGGATCGTGATGACGATCTGAATTAGACGGAATCCACTCTAAAAAAATGGAGTCTATTTTCGTCTATTCTCGGCGTCCAAGGCGGTTGCGGCGGGGATGTCAGATCGCGATGTCAAAGACCGGGGCGAAATCATAAGGCCGTTTGCGAACGTGATAGGTCGGCGGCTTGAATCATTTTCAAGCCGCTGATCCGACGGCGGTTTTGCTACGGAATTAGGCGCGCTGGGCGGTCCCAGCCCTCTGCGGCTTCACCCCCAGCAACAGACCCAGCCATCCGATCCGGCGCGCGACCTCGTAGGCGAAGAGGCAGCCCAGGGCGGTGATCAGGATCAGCAGGCCGGCCTCCACGCCCAACGGCAGGCGGAGCGTGGCCAGATTATAGGCCGCCACGACCGTCACGGTCTGGTGCACGATATAGAAAGGGAAGACGCCCACCGAGAGATAGCGCAGGGCCGGGCCGCCCCGGTTCAGCCATCGTGCGCCGAAGCCCAGGATTGCGGCGATGAAGCCCGCCTGGTCCAGGGCATAGACGATCCGCATCGCCTGCCTGAGCGGCTCGGCCGGATTGACGTCGCCGCGATAGACCCAGGCATAGGTCGCCCAGGCCGCCCAGCTGCACAGGGCGATGATCAGGGCGGGCCAACGCAGCCGCATCAGGGTCTGACGCGCCTCCTCGGACCGGGCGATCAGATAGCCGAACAGGAAGGCCCCGAAGCTGAGGGCGTGGTTGTACCAGTCGTCGGTCAAGGCATGGGTGATCTCGAACCGGGGGGCCAGGAACCAGCGGATCAGGATCAGATACAGGACCGGCCAGACCACCAGCCCCCATCCCCGAAAGACCCGATCCCCTGCCGCCTGAAGGGCGCGCCGGACGGCCGGAAAGGCGATCATCGCCGCCAGCAGCAGGCTGTAGGGCAGCAGATAGGCGATGAACCACAGGTGGTTCCACGTCGGCGTGGTCAGACAGCCGTCTGCGTCGCACCAGTGGCCGGTCGAGGTGGCGTACCGCACCCAGAAGTCCTTGAGCACCGGTCCGTGCGCGGGGTCCGCGATCCCCAGGCCCTTGGCCGCCTCGACGATCTCGTAATAGCTCTGGGGCGGTACGATGACGAACATGCCGAACAGGAGCGGCGGCAGCAGGCGCAGGGTGCGCGATCCGGCCAGCGCCCATCCGCTTTTGCCGCGCGCCTCGAAGCCGTCCGCCAGAAACCGGGTCGCACAGCCCGAGACCAGAAACAGCAGGGTCAGCCGCCACGGGCCCGTCATCATCATGATCGGCTCGAGCGCCTCGATCTGACGCGGACTCTTCACGTGCCAGTCCCAGGGCACATAGAACATGCCGACGTGATAGAGGATCAGCAGCATGAAGGCGCCGACACGGATCCAGTCCAGATCGTATCGTCGGCCCGACATCGCGGACGATGACACGAGCGGGGGCGGAACAGACATGCGAGAACTCCATGGCGAATGATGCAGGCCCCGTCCTCGCGAAACGACGGGCGGTTCAGCAATCGTCCGGGGCCGTGCGGTCGCCTGGCGGGGACGGCGCCGGGGTCGTGGGGACGAACGGCGCGCGTGTCGTGACGAGCGGGTGGTCGCGTATGGCGCGACGCCTGAACGGTCGCGACCTCTGGAGCTGCGCCCTGGCGGTCCTGGCCTTTTCGCTGATCAACACGCCGGTCAACATTCTGACGGCTCAGGCGGACAATCCGGATGTGGCCGCATGGATGCCCATGGTCTGGGAGGTGTCGAGCACCCTCACCCTGATGGCGGTGATCTGGATTCCCTGGCTGGCCGCCAGTCTGGCGCCGCCGGACGAGGCGGCAAGCGAGGGGTGGCGGCCCAAGGCGCGGTTCGCCGTGATCCATCTGGCGGCGCTTGTGACCTTTTCGGCCCTGCACGTCAGCGGTTTCGTGGCGCTGAGGAAGCTGGGCTACGCCGTCATGGGGGCGGGCGCCTATCAGTTCGGCGACCGGTTCGGCTATGAGCTGCGCAAGGACCTGGTGACCTATGTCCTGCTGGTCGGGGGCTTCCTGCTGACGGCCTATCTGCGGCGGCGACGCGATGAACCGGTGCGGCCGGTCAGTTTCGACATCCGCGACGGCGCCCGCATCATCCGTGCGCCCCTGGCCGACATCCTGGCGGTCAGTTCGGCGGGGAACTATGTCGAATTCCTGCTGGCGGACGGGCGGCGTCCGCTGATGCGCGCGACCCTGGCGGCGGTTGAGGCCGAACTGTCGCGCTTCGGCTTTGTGCGCGTCCATCGCTCGTGGCTGGTCAATGCAGAGCGCGTCACCGGCCTACAACCCGACGGTTCCGGCGACTGGACCGTGGAACTGGGGGCGGTGAATGCGCCCCTGTCACGCCGCTATCCCGCCGCCCTGGCGACGCTGCGGGGCTAGCCGATCAGGGCCAGCCATTCGTCCTCCGTCAGGACCTGGACGCCGTGTTTCTCGGCGTCCTTCAGCTTGGAGCCGGCGCCGGGGCCGGCGACCAGGTAGTCGGTCTTTTTGGAGACGGAGCCCGAGACCTTGGCGCCCAGGCTTTCGGCGCGGGCCTTGGCCTCGTCGCGGGTGAAGCGTTCCAGGGCGCCGGTGAAGACGACGGTCTTGCCGGCGACCGGGGTGTCGGACTTGGGGCGTTCGGCGTCGAGGATTTCGGTCAGCTCGGCCTCGAGCGCGGCGACGACCTGAAGATTGTGCGGCTCGTGGAAGAAGTGGGCCAGGGCCAGGGCGGCGACGGGGCCGACGCCGGTGACGCCGGCGATCTGGTTCAGGATTTCGGACGGGCCTTCCTCGCGCGCGACGCGGGCCAGTTCGACCAGTCCGAACCAGTCCTGAACCATTGTCGCCAGCGAGCGGCGGGCGGGGGCGGCCATGCCGGGGAAGGCCTGGCTGATCTTCATGTCCATCGTCGCCTCGGGCCAGGGATCGGCGGCGGGGGGCGCGGCCTCGGCCATCAGGGTCAGGACGCGGGGCGATATGGCGTGGGCGGAGGCGAGCGTGGTCCAGGCGTCGGACGGCACGCCCGAGGCGGCCTGGAGGCAGGCGGCCTTCAGCGCGGACCAGCTCTCGAAGGCGCGGGCCAGGACGATCGAGGTCTGTTCGCCGATGTCGCGGATGCCCAGGCCGAACAGGAAGCGGTCCAGCGAGATGACGCGGCGGGCGTCGATGCCGGCGACCAGGTTGCGGATGCTGGTCTCGCCATAGCCGTCGTCGCGTTCAAGCTCCTTCAGCCGCGCCTCGTCGCGCGCCAGGCGGAAGATGTCGGCCGGCTCCTTGATCCAGCCGCGCGCGTGGAAGGCGACCAGCTGTTTCTCGCCCAGGCCCTCGATGTCGAAGGCGCGGCGGCCGACGAAATGTTTGAGCCGTTCGACAATCTGGGCGTCGCAGATCAAGCCGCCGGTGCAGCGACGCTTGACCTCGTCGCCCTCGCGCACCGCCTCCGAGCCGCAGACCGGGCATTTGTCGGGGAAGGCATAGGGGACGGCGTCGGCGGGGCGCAGGTCCGAGACCACGCCCAGGATCTGGGGGATGACGTCGCCGGCGCGTTGCAGGCGGACGGTGTCGCCGATGCGGACGTCCAGACGTTCGATTTCGTCTTCATTGTGCAGGGTGGCGTTCCGGACCACGACGCCGCCGACCGTGACCGGATGCAGACGGGCGACGGGGGTCAGGGAGCCGGTGCGGCCGACCTGGATGTCGATGCCTTCCAGCACCGTGGTCGCCTGCTGCGCCGGGAATTTGTGGGCGATGGCCCAGCGGGGGCTGCGGGCGACGAAGCCCAGGCGGCGTTGCCAGTCGATGCGGTCGACCTTGTAGACCACGCCGTCGATGTCATAGCCCAGGGTCGCGCGGTCGCGTTCCAGCTCGCGATAGGCTTCGATCAGGCCCTCGGCGCCCTCGACCCGGCGCGAGCGGGCGTTGACGGGGAAGCCCCAGGTCTTGAGCTTTTGCAGGGCGTCCCACTGGGTTTCGGCGAAGTCGCTGGAGTGTTCGCCCCAGGCGTAGGCGAAGAAGTTCAGCGGGCGTTTGCCCGTGATCCGGGCGTCCTTCTGGCGCAGGGAGCCGGCGGCGAAGTTGCGGGGGTTGGCGTAGGTGCGGCGGCCCTCGGCTTCGGCGGCGGCGTTGAAGGCGGCGAAGGCGTCATTGGGGGCGTAGACCTCGCCCCGGATCTCGATCCGGTCGGGCCAGTCGTCGCCGGCTAAAGTCTGTTTCACATCGGCGATGGTGTTCAGATTGGCGGTGACGTCCTCGCCCGCACGACCGTCGCCGCGCGTGGCGCCGATGGTCAGCTTGCCGTCGACATAGAGGAGGTTGGCGGACAGGCCGTCGATCTTGGGCTCGGCGACGAAGGCGATGGGTTCGTCGCCGGGCAGTTTCAGGAAGCGGGCGATGCGTGAGACGAAGTCGCGCACCTCGCCCTCGTCGAAGGCGTTGTCCAGCGACAGCATGGGCACGCCGTGGCGCACCTCGGCGAACTGGCTGGAGGCGACGGCCCCGACCTTGTTCGACGGGGAGTCGGGGCGGACCAGGTCGGGGAAGGTGGTCTCGATCGCCAGATTGCGGGCGCGCAGGGCGTCGTAGTCGGCGTCGGAAATCTCGGGCGTCGCCTCGTTATAGAGGGCGTCGTGGCGGGCCATTTCGGCGGCCAGCCAGGCCAGTTCCTCGGCCGCGGTGTCGGCGGTCAGGTTTTCGACGGGCGGGAATGGGGGAATCGCGCTGGACATGTCGTCGTCTCATTACCACGGGCTGACGCCGGACGATCCGCGCGCTAGGCTGAATCGTCATTTACGGAGTCGTCCATGTCGCCTGCCGCCGTCCGATCCCTTCTGCTCGGCGGATGCGCCGCCCTGGCCCTGAGCGGGTGTGTTGAGCCGATCAGTCCGCCGCCGCCCGCCCCGGTTCCCGCCGTCCAATACGCCCAACTGCTGGACGACGTGCGGATCCTGTCGGCGGACGACATGGAGGGGCGGGGGACCGGCACGCCGGGCGGAGAGCGGGCACGGGCCTATGTGGTGTCGCGGCTGGAGGCGCTGGGCGTGGCGCCGGCACCCTTTGGTCGTCTGCAGCCGTTCGAGGCGACCGGCCGTTCGCCGCAGGGGCCCGTCACCTATCGCGGGGCCAATGTGCTGGGCCTGATCCCCGGAACCCGTGTCGGCGACCGCTATATCGTGGTCAGCGCCCATTATGATCATGTCGGCATGCACGACGGCCAGATCTACAATGGCGCCGACGACAACGCCTCGGGTGTCGCCACGATGCTAGAGCTGGCGAAACGTCTGAAGGCCCAGGCGCCGGAGCACAGCGTGCTGCTGGTCGCCTTCGACGGGGAGGAGCGGGGACTGCTGGGCGCGCGCGAGTTCGTCAAGGCGCCGCCGGTGCCCCTGTCGTCCATCGCCCTGAATCTGAACTTCGACATGACGGCGCGGGCCGAGACCGACGGCCATCTGTGGGTCACGGGCACTTATCAGCACCCGAACCTGCGCCCGATCCTCGAGCCCCTGGCGCCGGTCGGCCCGGTCAGCTTCGCCTTCGGCAAGGATACGCCGCAGGACGAGGGGGAGAACAACTGGGTCTCGGCGTCGGACCACGGCGCCTTCCACGACAAGGGGGTGCCCTTCCTCTATATGGGCGTGGACTATCACCCCGATTATCACCGCCCGACCGATGACTTCGAGCGGATCAAGCCAGAGGTCTTCACCTCGGCGACGGAACTGGCCATCGCCGGCTTCCGGGCGCTGGATCGGTCGTTGGATCGATGATGCGGCGTCTTGTCCCTCCTCTTCTGATCGGCCCCCTTCTGATCGGCGTGGCGGCCCTGGCCGGCTGCGAGCGGCGTGAGGCGCGGCCCCAGGCGCCGGCGTCAGCGCCCGAGCGAGAGGCCGATTTCCGCCATCGGCTGGAGGGGGACGTCTCCGGCGACTATCGGCCTGTGGCTGAGACGGGAGAGGCCTGGCGGGTCGAAAGCCTGTTCATCGGTCAGGCGTCGGCGTTCGAGGCGTGGGAGGGCGGACGGCGCGAGGCGTCGCCGTTGATCCTGACCCTGGCCGGGCCGGACGGCGCCATGAGGTTCACGCCGCGCGCCTATTCGCTGACCGACGGGCGTCTGACCCTGGTCGCCGTCGCGCCGGGCGGACGGGAGGCGAGGCTGGAGGCTCGGATCGACCCCGGCGCCCTGGCCACCGCGCGTCGCAATCTGGGCGACCGGACAGCGGTTATCAGCGGAACGGTGACGGTGGAGGGGCGGAGCCTGCCGGTCAGCCTGGGTTGGTGGAACGGCGACTGATCAGACGAAGGCTCTGGCCAGCAGCCATCCCAGCGCCGCCACCAAAATCCATAGCAGGGCGCCCAGCCCGATCATGACGACAACCGAGCGACGGCCTGACCAGCGGGGCTCCGCCGGCGGGGGCTCGACGAGCCGGAGCGAGGGGCGACGCGGAGATTTGGGGTCAATAGGGGGCACGATGCAACCTATGATAGGTTGTGCGCGGAGGTCAACCGACTGATGATCCTGCAACCAAAGATAAATTCGATCTCCCTTGGGTTGCTATTTTTGCAACCCTAAGAAATATTCCTGTCTCCGGGGAGGGGCGGGCATGACGACCGTTGAGGCTGCGCTGCGCAGCATAGGCGCGGAGGGACAGGTCTCGGGAAGGTCCGGTCGCGGGGCCAGGACCCTTATCCGTCTGGTGGATGTATTGGCGGCGTCGGCGGCCCTGCTGTTCTTCCTGCCGAGCTTGCTTTTGATCGCTTTGGCGGTGCGGACGCAGGACGGTGGGCCGGCCCTGTTCCGCCAGCAGAGGATCGGTCGCGATGGCCGCCCGTTCGCCTGCCTGAAATTCCGGTCCATGACCCCGGATGCGGAGGCGCGGCTGCCCCAGTTGGCGGATGGAGAATGGGCGGAGCGCCGCAAGTTTAGGCGCGACCCGCGCGTAACGCCGCTGGGGCGGCTCCTGCGCCTGTCCAGCCTGGATGAGCTGCCGCAACTGATCAATGTGCTGGTCGGGGACATGTCCCTAGTCGGGCCGAGGCCCATTGTAGCGGATGAGGCGCCGCTTTATGGCCGTCGTTTCGCCGCCTATTGCACAGTGCGGCCTGGGCTGACGGGCCTGTGGCAGGTGTCGGGGCGCAACGACGTGTCGTATGCGCGGCGGGTGGCCATGGATATGTGGCTGGTTCGCAACCTGACGATAGGGACCTATCTGGCGCTGATCCTACGCACCGTGCCGGCCGTGCTGGGGCGAGAAGGCGTCTACTGATTGGTCGCGAAAGTGATTTGGCGACGGACCAATTATTGCAAAATAGATGCGAATTGGCCGCAAAACCTCCGCCGAACCTTCATCTCAGGGCGCATGCGCCGTCACATGGCCTGACTATGACTGAAGTTGGGCAGGAGGGACGTACACGTCATCGCGGCCGGGCATGAGCTCGACCGTCCCCTGTCATAGCTCTTTGACCAGACACGGTGGACTGACGATGACCGGCCTTCAGCTCAAGACCCTTCTCGTGACGGCGGCCAGCGCCCTCGCGCTCGCCGCCTGCGGCTCCGCCGAGGTGGCTTCGCCTGGTGAAGGCGATTTCGGCAACGGCGGCGGCTCCACGCCGACCACCCCGACCACGCCGACGCCCGGCACGCCTGCTTCGGACTGCCCGACCGGTCTGTCGAACGTCGGCACCATCGCAAACAACACGCTGCGCGTCTGCCAGTTGCCGCAGCAGGTGCTGGGCAACCTGACCCTGGCCGTCCGCGCCGGCACCATCTACTCCATCAGCGGTCGCACCGAAGTCGGCACCGACCGCGGCATCGACCCGGCCTCGACCACGGGCACCCAGGGCATTCTGACGATCGAGCCGGGCGTGAAGGTCTTCGCCTCGAGCGGCGGCGACTATCTGCTGGTCAACCGCGGCTCGCAAATCTACGCTGAAGGCACTTCGACCAACCCGATCGTCTTCACCAGCCGCCAGGACGTCGAAGGCACGGCCACCGCGACCTCGCAAGGTCAGTGGGGCGGCATCGTCCTCGCCGGCCGCGCGCCTCAGGCCAACTGCCAGCTGACTGCGCCGGTCACCTGCACCGGCCAGGTCGAAGGCACCAACGCCTTCTACGGCGGCAATACGGCGACCGACAACTCGGGCCGTCTGCGTTATGTCCAGATCAAATATTCGGGCTTTGAAATCTCGACCGGCAACGAGCTCCAGGCTCTGACGCTGGCCGGCGTCGGCTCGGGCACCACCCTGGAATACATCCAGTCGTACAACAGCTCGGACGACGGCATCGAAATCTTCGGCGGCAACGCCAACCTGAAGCACATCGTCATCAACGGCGCCGACGACGATGGTCTGGACACCGACACCGGCTGGCGCGGCGGCGCTCAGTTCGGCATCGTGACCCAGCGTGCGCCGAACTCGACCAGCCGTTCGGCCGGTTTCGAGTTCTCGTCCGCTCCGACCTCGACCGCCTACGCCTCGCGTTATCTGTCGCAGCCGAAGATCGCCAACTGGACCCTGGTCGGCCGTAACGCCCCGACCGACGCCCACACGGTCATGCACTTCGACACCGGCACCAACCCGAACCTGATCAACATCGTCGCCAGCTCGACGGCGGGATCGGTCGCCGGCTGCTTCGACATTGCCGACAACGACACCCAGACCAGCTTCGACAGCGGCTCCACGCCGTCGCTGCGCTCGATCTTCATGTCCTGCTCGGTCTCGTATCGTCCGGCCAACGTCGCCCGCTCGACGGCGGTGTTCACCAACGCCCGCAACACCAATGTCACGGCGGCGGGAACCTCGACCCTGACCGCTCCGGCCTCGGGTACGACGATCACCAACCAGAACCTGGCCTTCATCAACGGCGCCAACGAAAACGCTGTGACGGCGGTCGATCCGAAGACGGTCTACAGCTTCTTCGACAGCGTGACCTACATCGGCGCCGTGCGGAACGCCCAAGACACCTGGTGGCAGGGCTGGACCTGCGGCCTGACCGCCGGCTCGACCTGCTGACGATGACAGCGCCGGCGGCGACCCTGAGGTCGCCGCCGGTTCTTCGCGTTTCCTGACCCCTTCAAGGCGCAGACCATGAATAGACTTACTCTGACCCTGAGCGGGGTCCTTCTCGCCACCAGTGCGCTGATCGCGCCCGGCCTGGCGTTCGCCCAGACCACCCCGACCGCGCAGACGCCGGCCGAACAGGTCGAGGAGCAGGCCGCCGACGTCGGCGAGATCGTCGTCCTGGGCCGCTATATTCCCGAACCGAACCGCGAAAGCTCCGAAGTCGCGGCCTTCCTGACGTCCGAGGATCTGGAGCGTACCGGCGACAGCAACGCCGCCGCCGCCCTGACCCGCGTCACCGGCCTGTCGATCGTCGAGGGCCGCTTCATCTACGTCCGCGGCCTGGGCGAGCGCTATTCGTCGGCCCTGCTGAACGGTTCGCCCCTGCCCAGCCCCGAGCCGCTGCAGCGGGTCGTGCCCCTAGACCTGTTCCCCTCCAGCATTCTGGACGGCGTGACGGTTCAGAAGACCTATTCGCCCAACTTCCCCGGAGAGTTCGGCGGCGGCGTCATCGATCTGCACACCATCGACGCGCCCAACCAGCCCTTCTTCAACATGAAGCTGTCGCTGGGCGGAAACACCGAATCCACCGGCCAGGAAAACCTGATCTATTACGGATCGCGCACCGACTTTACCGGGTTTGACGACGACACCCGCGAAGTCCCCGGCGCGATCGCCATCGCCTTCAATCAGGGCAAGCAGATCAACAGCGCCAACTTCACCGCAGACCAGCTCCAGGCCATGGGGCAGTCGCTGGTGAATGCGCCCCTGCGCCTGCTGCAGCGTGAAAAGACGCCGATCGACGGCGGTGTGGAACTGGCCGGCGGCTTCTCGCAGGACACGGGCTTCGGCACCCTGGGCCTGATCGCCGTCGCTGGATACGACAACAGCTGGCGCGCGCGTAGCGGCGTCCAGGAAGAGGGCCAGTTCCAGGGCGAAGTCCTGGTGCCGGTTTCGACCTATGCCGTGGACTCGAACCAGAACGACATCCGCCTGAACTTCCTCGGCGGCCTGTCGCTGTCGAACGCCGACCATGAGGTCAAGTGGACCAACCTCTATGTCCGCAACACGACCAAGGAGGCCCGTTCGGTCGCCGGCCCCGACTTCGACGCCGGCGGCAGCGTGATCCGCAACGACTATACCGAATGGTTCGTGCGCCAGCTTTGGAGCAGCCAACTGGCCGGCGAACATCAGTTCATGGATGGCGCTCTGGAGATCGACTGGCGCGCGGCCTACGCCAAGACCTCGCGGGACGCGCCCTATGAATCGCGCTTCCAGTACGGCGTCAACGCGGACGGCGACTATATCCACAACGTCCAGGGCAATCTGATCTCGTTCAGCGAGCTGGACGACGACATCGTGTCCGGCGGCGTGGATGTGGCCTACACCCTGCCGCTGTCCTTGGTGCGCGAAGCCATCATCAGCGCCGGCGTCGCCACGCTGGACAACAACCGCGAAGCCAGCCGCCACGATCTGCAGTTCGAGGCCGTCAACGGCCTGACGGATAGCCAGCGCATGTCGCGCATCGACTATCTGTTCTCGGACTACAACATCAATCCGACCACGCTGCAGCTGCGCGAAATCGCCGGCAGCAACGGCGCCAGCGCCTATGACGCCGAGCTGCAAGTCAATGCCGCCTACGCCATGGTCGATGCGGAAATCATCCCGCTGGTCCGCACCACGGTGGGCGTCCGCTTCGAGGATGGTCAGCAGAGCGTCACGCCGCGCGACGTCTTCGGCGGAACCTCGACCTACGAGGCCACCGAGATCGAGGAGCAATATTGGCTGCCCTCGCTGACGGCGACCTGGAACTTCGCCGAGGATCAGCAGCTGCGCTTCGGCGTGTCGCAGACGATCGGCCGTCCGCAGTTCCGCGAACTGGCGCCCCAGGCCTATACCGACCCGGAAAGCGACCGCATCTTCATCGGCAACCCCTATCTGGTGGACACCGAGCTGCTGAACCTGGATGCGCGGTACGAATGGTACTTCGCTCGCCAGCAGTTCATCACCGCCGGCGTCTTTTACAAGGACATGGACAAGCCGGTTGAATCCGTCATCGTCGACGTGGGCAACCAGCGCCAGCAGTCGTATCTGAACGCGCCCAAGGCGACCATCATGGGCGCCGAGGTCGAGGTGAAGAAATATTTCGAGTTCCCCGACCAGACCATGAGCTTCATCGCCAACAAGCGCTGGCTGGTGCAGGCCAACTACACCTACTCGGACTCCGAGGTTAAGGTTGGCGACGGTGACACCGTCCTGACCCTGGGTGGCGCGGGTACGCCGGAACAGGCGTCCTTCTTCATCCAGGACGGCAGCCGTCTGCAAGGCCAGTCGGACCATGTCGCCAACCTGCAACTGGGTTGGGAAGACGATACGGCCCGCTCGCAGGCGACGATCATCGTCAACTATGTCAGCGACCGGATCACCGCCCGCGGCGCCGGCACCGGCGCGAGCCGCGAGCCTGACTTTATCCAGGAGCCGGGCGTCTTCCTCGACTTCGTCTATCGCAAGGACTTCACCGTCATGGCCCGCGACATGGGCTTCGCCCTGGAACTGCGGAACCTGCTGGGGACCGAGTTCGACGAGTACCAGGAGCTGGGCAACAAGATCCGGGTCAACAACTACGACCTTGGCCAGAGCGCCTCGGTCAGCCTGACCGCCCGCTTCTGATTTCAAGAACAGGCGACGCGTTTGCGACCGGGAGGCTTTCGGCCTCCCGGTCGTTTTCGTTTCTGAAACGATCCGTACGGGTCGTGACTGTCACGATATGTTCTTCGTGTCTTCACACATCGGTGCGGCCCGCATACGGACGATTAGTCTAGATCGCGCCATGGCCGTGTGGGGGCCGGAACAGGCATGGCGTCGTGATCGCGGCTTTCCGTAGTTTTAACGTCTCCTCGGCGACCGACAGTCTGCGTCGTCTGCCGCTGCGCCGCCTCGTTGAGGGCGTGCTTATTCTGTTGCTACTGGTTCAGGCCGGGCGGCTGGTCTGGCTGTTCGCCGCACCAACGCCGAAGACCGCCGCTGCAGCCACCGCGCGTTCGACCCCCGCCGTCGATCTGAGCATCCTGTCGCGTTTTGACGCCTTCTTCCGCACAGGCGGGCAGGGGGCCTTGGCCGGCGCCTCGGGCACGGACGCCAGCCAGATGCGGCTGTTCGGCGTTCGCTCGGGCGGCGTCGGCGGCGGGTCGGCGATTATCGGCCTGGCCGACGGACGTCAGATCTCGGTCGGCGTGGGCGAGGAGGTCGAGCCCGGGCTGGTGCTGCAGGGCGTCGGGCCGGACTTCGTGACCCTGGCGCGGGGCCAGTCCGTTAGTCGGCTGGAATTCGCCGACGCGCCCGTGGGCGCCGCCCCGCCGCCTCCGCCGCCTTCGACGTCTCAAGTGGTGGCTCCGCCCGCCGCCGGGCCGGTCGCGGCTCAGGGGGCGGTGGTCGACCCGCAAAGGCTGATGGCGCAGGCGTCGCTGCGGCCGCGCATCCAGGGCTTGGGCGTCAACGGTTTCACCGTTTCCTCGGCCGGCAACGCGTCCGAGCTGCGCAGCGCCGGGCTCCAGTCGGGCGACGTAATCCTGTCCGTCAACGGGGTGGCGCTGAACAGCCCTCAGGCCATCGGCGCTCTGCGCGGCCAGCTGGCCAGCGCCCCGTCCGCCGAAATCCAATATGAGCGCGCGGGCGAGACGCGCACCACCACCATAAGGACGCGTCCATGACCGCCTCTCTGCGCAATCGCCTGAAGCGTTCCGGCGTCGGCGCCCTCGCCGCCGTTCTGGCCCTGCAGGCGCCCCTGGCCGCCGCACCGGTCATGGCCCAGGAGGCGCGCCAGACCCTGAACGTCCAGGGCGCCGACATCCGCGCCTTCATCCAGGACGTGGCCCGCACCACCGGCCGCACCTTCATCGTCGATCCGGCCGTGACCGGGACGGTGACGGTGACCAGCGACCGGCCGCTGGGCCGCGCCCAGCTGTTCGAAGTCTTCCTGTCGACGCTGCGCGCCAACGGCCTGGTGGTGACTCCGACCCAGTCGGGCGCCTATCGTATCAGCCCGGCCCAGGGCGCGGCCCAGGGGCCGTCCACCGTCGGCGCCGAACGGTTCTCGACCGAGGTCTTCCAGCTGCGCAACATCGATGCGGCGTCCGCCGCCGAGACCATCCGGCCCCTGGTCGGGGCTCAGGGCCAGGTTCTGGCCAATCCCGGCGCCAACAGCGTGGTGGTGGCCGACTTTTCCGACAATCTGGCGCGTATCCGCTCGTTGATCGGCCGGATCGACGTGGACCGGTCCAGCTATGAGGTGGTGGCGCTGGAGAACGCCTCGGCGCGCGAGATCGCCGGGGTGCTGCAACAGGTCATGGCCGCGCCGGGCGGCGGCGGGCAGGGTATGGTCACGGTCACGGCGGTCGAGAGCTCGAACTCCATCGTCCTGCGCGGCGACGGTCAGGCCCTGGCGCGGGTGCGCGGCCTGATCCACGACCTGGACGGCCGGTCGCGCGCCAGCCAGGACGTCAATGTCGTCTTCCTGGAACACGCCAACGCCGAGCAACTGCTGCCGGTGCTGCAACAGGTGGTCGGCCAGCCGGTCACGGCCTCGACCAGCACGAGCCAGGGCTTGCGCACCGCCCCGACCGGTTCGACGACCGGCGCGTCCAGCGGCCTGTCCCGCACCGCCGCCAGCCTGGGCGGCGCTGATGCGGGCGGCGGCGCCATCGGCTCGTCCACCGTCACCGCCACCGGCCAGCGCGCCACCATCGCCCGCTTCCCCGGCGCCAACGCCCTGGTCATCGCCGGTCCGGCCGATATGCAGCGGACCCTGGCCGACGTAATCCGGCGTCTGGACGTGCGCCGCCAGCAGGTGCTGATCGAGGCCATCGTGGTCGAGCTGAGCGACAACGCCGTGCGCGAACTGGGCGTCCAGTGGCTGTACGGCGGCGAGAACGGCGTCGGCCTGACCAACTATACCGACAACGCCACGCCCCTGGTGAAGATCGCCGGCGGCGCCTATGCGGGCCAGCTGGACGAGGACGATCCGCTGCGCGAGCAACTCCAGACCCTGGCCCTGAACAGTCTGGTGGGCGCCAACGGTTTCGTCGGCGGCGGCGGGTTCGAGGTCGGCGACGGCCTGTTCGGCTTCATTATCAATGCGGCCAAGACCGACAAGGGCTCCAACCTGCTCCAGACCCCGTCGATCATGACGCTGGACAACGAAGAGGCCACCTTCCTGGTCGGGCAGGAGGTGCCGATCACCACGGGCCAGACCCTGCTGGACGGCAATTCCAACCCCTTCACCACGACCGACCGCAAGGACATCGGGGTGCGGCTGACGGTCAAGCCGCAGATCAACGCCGGCGGCTCGATCACCCTGACCCTGCGCCAGGAGGTTTCGGCCATCAACGGCGGGCTGAGCAACGGCGCGACGGACCTGGTGCTGGACAAGCGCGAGCTGCAGACCACCCTGGTGGTCGATGACGGCGATATCGCCGTGGCCGGCGGGTTGCTGGACCAGAACGACATCATCCAGACGGACAAGATCCCCGGCCTCGGAGATCTTCCTGGCGTCGGCGCCCTGTTCCGTTCGAACAGCCGCCAACGGGGGCGGACCAATTTGATGGTCTTCCTGCGCCCCACCATCGTCCGCACCCGCGAAGAGGCCCAAGGCCTGGCCGCCGACCGCTGGGGCTATATGCGCGATCAGCAGCAGGCGGTGCAGCCGGATCGCGAACCCAGCCTGGACGCCTTGGTGCGGGACTATATGCGAACCCAAGCGCCGGCCGCCCCGGCGACGGGCGAGGCAATGGTGATCGCCCCCACCGGCGTGACGGCGCCCGTGGCCCCGGTCGAGGCCGCGCCCCTGCCGCCGACCGGGAACTGATCCCATGATCACCCTGGTCAGTCCCAGCCTGCCCTATGGGTTCGCCAAACGACACGGCGTCCTGCTGCTGGACGCCGGCGATGTGGCGCGGGTGGGGCTGCGCGAGGGGGCGGACCCGAAGGGGCTGATCGAGGCGCGGCGGGTACTGGGCCGGCCCCTGGCGGTCGAGACCCTGAGCCAGGCGGCCTTCGACCGCCAGTTGTCCGAGATTTATGCCGGCGACCATCTGGGGGCGGCGGACGGCGAGGATCTGGACATGCCGGCGGGGCTGGACAGTCTGATCGACGATATTCCGGCGGCGGCCGATTTGCTGGACACGGCCGACGACGCGCCGGTGATCCGGCTGATCAACGGGATCATCGCCGAGGCGGTGCGGACCGGCGCGTCCGACATCCACCTGGAGACCTATGAGAGCGCGCTGCTGGTGCGGATGCGCATCGACGGGGTTTTGCGCGAGGCGCTGAGTCTGAACCCGCGCATCGCGCCCCTGCTGGTGTCGCGGATCAAGGTCATGGCGCGGCTCGACATCGCCGAGAAGCGGGTGCCGCAGGACGGGCGCATCCCCCTGGCCCTGGGCGGCAAGACGCTGGACGTGCGGGTCTCGACCCTGCCGTCGCGCGGCGGCGAACGGGTGGTAATGCGGATCCTGGACAAGGATCAGGCGGGCCTGACCCTGGATCGGTTGGGCATGGCGCCCGACGCGCTGGCCGCCTTCCGCGCGGCCCTGGCCGAACCGAACGGCATCATCCTGGTCACCGGGCCGACCGGATCCGGCAAGACCACCAGCCTGTACGCGGGCCTGGCCCTGCTGAATGACCAGACGCGCAACATCCTGACGGTCGAGGACCCGGTCGAATACGCCATCGACGGAGTCGGCCAGACCCAGGTCAACACCAAGGTCGGCATGACCTTCGCGGCGGGTCTGCGGGCCATCCTGCGCCAGGATCCGGACGTGGTCATGGTGGGCGAAATTCGTGACGTGGAGACCGCCGGGGTCGCGGTTCAGGCCGCCCTGACCGGCCACCTGGTCCTGTCCACCGTCCACACGAACGATGCGGCGGGAGCGGTGACGCGGTTGCGCGACATGGGGGTGGAGCCCTTCCTGCTGGCCTCGACCCTGAGGCTGATCGTGGCCCAGCGGCTGGTGCGCCGGCTGTGCGACCACTGTCGCACGCCCGAGATCGCCGACAAGAAGACGGCCAAACTGGTCGGCGCCAAGGCGGGGGTGCAGGTCTGGCGCCCGCACGGCTGCGCCCATTGCGGCAATACTGGCTATGTCGGTCGGGTCGGGCTTTATGAGGTGCTGAAGATCGACGACCGCGTGCGGCGTCTGATCGCGGCCGAGGCGGACGAGGACGCGGTGGTCGCCGCGGCCTTCGCCGGGGGCGGAACTCTGACGGAACGCGCGCGCGCCCTGGTGCTGGACGGCGTGACCTCGGTCGAGGAGGCGGTGCGTGTCGCCCGCCAGGAGACCGCGACCGATCCGGCGGAGGCGGCCTGATGGCGGCCTTCGACTATGTGGCTGTCGATGCGGCGGGCCGCACGGTGTCCGGCGCTGTCGCCGCCTCGGACGAGGCGGCGGCGCGCGGCTGGCTGACTAAGCGACGGCTGATGCCGCTGGAGCTGACGCCCGCCCGGATCGCCCCGCGAGCAGAGCGCGCAGGCGGCTCTGGGCGCGGCGACCGGCTGAACGCCAAGACCCTGGCCCTGACCACCCGCCAACTGGCGACCCTGATTTCGGTGTCGCCGATGGAGGAGGCCCTTCGCACCCTGGCGCTCCAGGCCGACCGGCCGGTGGTGCGGCGGGTGCTGGAAGGGGTTCATGCCGGGGTGATGGAGGGGCGGCGTCTGTCGGATGCCATGGCCTTGCAGGGCCAGGCCTTCCCGCCGCTGTACCGGGCCATGGTCTCGGCCGGGGAACAGTCCGGCGCCTTGCAGCCGATCCTGGAACGTCTGGCCGACGGGTTGGAGCGGGACCAGCAGGTGCGCGGCAAGGTGATCACGGCCGTGGTCTATCCCAGCGTCCTGGCCGTCGTGGCCCTGGGCGTGATCGCCATTCTGATGACCTTCGTCGTGCCCAAGGTCGTCGATCAGTTCGAGAGCATGAACCAGACCCTGCCGCTGCTGACGCGGCTGGTGATCGGGGTGTCGGATCTGATGCGAAACTGGGGCTGGCTGTTCCTGCTCTTGTTGGCCGGGCTGATCGCCGGGGGCGTGGTCGCGCGGCGCCGACCCGAGATCCGCCTGCGGATCGACCAGGCGATGCTGAGGCTGCCGATCGTCGGCCGCCTGACCCGGGACCTGCACGGCGCCAAAATGGCGCGGACCTTATCGACCATGATCGCCGCCGGCCTGCCGGTGCTGGAAGGCCTGACCATCACCGCCCGCACCGTGTCCAACATGGCCCTGCGCCGGGCCACGGAATCCATGAGCGAGGCCGTGCGCGAGGGCGGGGGGCTGTCAGCCGCCATGCGCCGCGCCGACGTCTTCCCGCCGCTGCTGGTCTATATGACCGCCTCGGGCGAGAGCAGCGGTCGGCTGGAGCCGATGCTGGAGCGCGCCGCCGACTATCTGGAACGCGAGTTCGCCACCTTCACCGCCGTGATGCTGAGCCTGCTCGAGCCGGCCATCATCGTGGTCATGGGCGGGGTGGTCGCGATGATCGTCCTGTCGATCCTGCTGCCCATTCTTCAGATCAACACCCTGGCCATGGGGTGAGGAGTTTAGTCATGACGTCAGAAAACCAGAACAAGCGGCGCAAACGTCAGGGTTTCACCCTGGTCGAGCTGATGGTGGTGATCGTCATCATCGGCCTGTTGGCGACCGTGGTGGCGCTGAATGTCCTGCCCAGCCAGGACCGGGCCATGGTCGGCAAGGCCAAGGCGGACATTTCGGTGTTGGAACAGGCGATCGAGACCTATCGCCTCGACAATCTGAACTTCCCCACCGACCAACAGGGGCTGGAGGCCCTGGTCGCCGCCCCTGCCGGCCTGGCCCAGCCGGAACGCTATCGCGAGGGCGGCTATGTGCGTCGCCTGCCCGAAGACCCGTGGGGCAACCCCTACCGCTATCGTCGCCAGAGTGCGCACGGCCAGCAGTTCGACGTCTTCTCCCTCGGGGCGGACGGCAAGGAAGGGGGCGAGGGCAATGACGCGGACCTCGGCAACTGGCAGGGCTAGGCTTCGGCGTCGCCATTCGGGTTTTACGCTTGTCGAGCTGATGGTCACCATCACGGTGATCGGATTGGCGGCCGGGGCGGTGGTGCTGTCGATGCCGGACCCCCGACCGGCCGTGGGGCTGGAGGCGGAACAGTTCGCCGCCCGGCTGTCGCGCGCGCGTGAAGAGGCGATCCTGACCAATCGCCCCGTGGCGGCGGAGGCGGACGCCTCCGGCTACGGATTCGCCAGCTTCGACGGCGTGGCCTGGACGCCTTTGACCGGCGTCTTCGTCTCCCGGACCTGGGGCGAGGGCGTCGCTGCGCCCGCCGATCCGGTGCGCATCGTCTTTGATCCCACCGGGATCGCCGACCCGGCGCAGGTGCGCCTGACCCGTGACAACCAGTCTCGCACAGTGGCGGTCGACGGCGCGGGCGAGGTATCGATCAATGATTGATCGGATCGGCGCTCAGGCGGCGAGCCGCCGCGCGGTGAGCGTTAGCGCAGAAAAGCGCGATGGTTTTACCTTGATCGAAATGCTGGTCGCCCTTGCGGTCTTCGCCTTGGCGGCCATGGCCCTGCTGAACCTGTCGGGCGAGAGCACCCGCTCGGCGGTTCGCGTCGAGGCCCGCACCCTGGGCGGGGTGGTGGCCGAGAACGTCGCGGCGGAAGCCATGATCGCGCCCAGCCTGCCGGTCGGGGAAACCGCCGGAGAGGTTGAGATGGCGGGTCGGGTCTGGCGCTGGCGTAGGGTTGTCACCGGAACCGAGGTTCCAGGCATGGGGCGGATCGACGTACGCGTCTCGACCGACGAGGGCCAGGTGGCGGACCGCGTCCTGTTCCGGGCGGCCGGATCATGAGGCGGGGGCGCATGAGGCGGGGGGGCTTCACCCTGGTCGAGGTGCTGGTCTCGCTGGCCATTTTCGCCGTGCTGGCCGGCGCCGGGGCCCTGATGCTGAGCCAGACCATCGACACCCGGTTCGCTGTGCGGGCCGAGACCGACCGGGTCGGCGATATCCAACGGATGCGAGCCCTGCTGAAGGCCGACCTGGCCCAGGCCGCGCCCCGTCGCACTCGCGCCCCGACCGGCCGCCCCCTGCCGCGCGCCCTGATGGGGCAGGAGACGCCGGGCGATCCGATCCTGACCCTGGTCCGTAACGGTTGGTCCAACCCCAGCGAGGCGGCGCGGCCGTCCTTGCAGCGGGTCGAATACCGGGTGGTCGATGGGCGGCTGGAGCGACGGGTCTCGCCCTATCTGGACGGCGCCCGCGCCGGCCCGCCCCAGGTGCTGTGCCGGGGGGTCAAGGACGCCGTCGTCACCTTCATCCAGAACGGGTCCGAGGCCCAGGCCTTCATCTCGTCCAGCGACCGGCCGCTGCCGGACGCCGTGCGCGTCGTCATGACCCTGGACGGCGTCGGGCGGCTTGAACAGCTGTTCCTGGTGGCCTCGGCATGACCAGGGGCCGGGCGTCGCGCGAGGGCATGGCCCTGTTGACCGTCCTGCTGCTGGTGGCGGTGATGGCGGTGGTGGCGGTGGTCATTCTGGACGACGTCCGCTTCTCGGTGCGCCGCACGACCAACGCCGAGACCCAGGCTCAGGCCCAGTGGTACGCCGCCGGCGCCGAGAGCCTGGCCCGACGCCAGATCGCCGATCTGATCCAGGCGAACGGGACGCGCACGCCGATGGAGCCGCGCTGGAACGGCCGGGTCATGGAATTCCCGGTCGAGGAGGGGGCGATCCGCGCGGTCGTCACCGACGGCCAGAACTGTTTCAACCTGAATTCCCTGGTCTATGGCCAGGGCGAGGACCTGTTCGCCCGGCCCGAGGGCGCGGCCCAGTTCATCGCCCTGGGGACGGCGCTGGGCCTGTCGCGCGCCCGCATGGCCGCCGTCGCCGCCGCCCTGACGGACTGGATGGACAATGACGCCGAGGCCTCGGCCGGCGGAGCGGAGGATGCGCGCTACGCCGGTCTGGCGACCCCCTATCGCACCGGCGGGGTCATGCTGGCCGATGTCAGCGAGATGCGGGCGGTCGCCCACATCGATGCCGACCTGTACCGGCGGCTTCGACCCCATGTCTGCGCCCTGCCGACGACGGCCCAGGCCCGGCTGAACCCCAACACCCTCGCCGAGGCCCAGGCGCCCCTGCTGGTCATGCTGACGCAGGGGGCGGTGGGGCTTCAGACCGCCCGCGCCGCCATCGCCGCCCGGCCCGTCTCCGGCTGGTCCAGCCTCGACGCCTTCTGGGCGCAACCGGCGCTGAAAGACTTCACCCCGGATGAGGAAACTCAGGGACAAGTCTCTCTGCTGACACGCTATTTCGATCTTCGGGTCGATATCGACTACGGCGGCGCCCACGCCGTCCGCACCGCCCTCCTGTACGCCGCGCCGGACGGTGCCGTGCGCACCGTCATTCGCCGCTGGACCCCTGAAGAATGAGCCAGACCCGTATTCTCATCATCCCGCCGGCGGCCTCGATGCCGGCCAACTTCCTGACGTTCGACGTGAACGGGCGGGTGCTCCAGCGCGGCTCGCTGCTGCTGGAGGACGCGGCGGCGACGCCGGATGTTCGCACCGTGGCCGTGGCGCCCGGCGCCGACGTCCTGGTGCGATGGCTGGACCTGCCGGTCGGCGGCGCGGCCCAGGTGCGGGCCGCCGCGCGCTGGGCCCTGAAGGACGATCTGGCCGGGGATCCGGAACGGACCGTGGTGGCGATCGGACCCGTCACGGGCGAGGGGCCGCGTCTGGTCGCCGCCGTCGGGGCCGGCCTGCTGGAGGCCTGGATCGATTATCTGGCCGGGCTGGGGATTACGCCGGTCGCCATCGTGCCCGACTGTCTGGCGCTGCCGGAACCGGAGGGGGAGGGGCTGAACGCCGCCGCCTTCGGCGCCGACATCGCCCTGCGCGGCGCCCGTTTCGCGGCCACGGTCCAGCCGGACCTGGTCGAGGCGGTGGCGGCGGGGCGCGCTGTGGTCGGTATCGAGGATCGCGAGACGCTGGAGCGGCTGCTGGCCGCCGCCGCTGCGGCGCCGGCCCTCGACCTGTTGTCCGGCGTCGAGCGTCGGCGCGAGGCCGCGCGCGGGGGTTGGCGGCTGGCGGCGGCCCTGGCGGCGGCCCTGGTCGTCTCGCCCCTGATCCTGACCGTGGCGGCGGGGGCGCGGGATCAGATCGCCGCCGACCGGGCCGAGCGCCGCATCCTGGCCCTGATCGCCGAAATCATGCCCGACGCGGCCGAGGCCGCCGATCCGATGGAGGAGGCGCGTCGTCGCCTGGCCGTCGCCCCGCCGCCCGGTGGGCTGACAACGGCCGCCGCCGCCCTGTTCGCCGCTGTGGAACAGGTCGAGGGGGCGGAACTGGACAGTCTCAGCGCCGATCCCGCCAAGGGGGGGCGCGCCACCGTCAGCTATCCGGCCTTCTCGGATCTTGAGACATTGCGCACGGCCATGGCGGCGGCGGGTCTGTCGATGGCCGACGCCTCGACCGTCGAGGACGGCGGCCGGGTGGTCAGTGAAGTCGTGATCGGAGGCGCCGCATGAACGGCCTGATGTCTCAAGCCGCCGCCTGGTGGGACGGCCGCACCCTGCGCGAGCAGAGGATGTTGACGGTCATGGGGCTGGCGATCGCCGCCGTCTTGGTCTGGCTGCTGGTCGTGCGGCCGGTCTGGGCCTGGCGGGCCGACGCCGCCGATGCGCGCGCCGTCGCCGAGGCGGACTTGACCCTGGTCCAGGCGGCCAGCGGTCGCCTGTCTCCCGCCGCTGCGCCGGGCGACGTCGATGTGGCGGCCGTGGTCGCCGAGGTCGGGTCGATGACGGGTCTGACGCCGGTCATGGGCATGTCGGCGGACGGCGGCCTGGGCTTCAGCCTGACCAATGTGTCCTCGACCGCCGCCTTCGGCTGGCTGGCGGCCCTGCACGACCGCAAGGTTCAGGCGACCGCCCTCAATGTCGTCGAGAACGCCGATGCGACCCTGAGCCTGGAGGGGACCCTGGCGCCCGCACCCTGACCGCTCAGCCGCGCGTCAGGGTGCGCAGTTTCAGCAACCGGTCGCCCGCCGTGATGAACAGGGTGCGGCCGTCCTCGCCGAAGGCGCAGTTGGCCGCCGCGCCCCCGGTGCGGATCAAGCCCAGCGACCGCCCGTCGGCCGTCAGGACATAGACTCCGCTCGGGCCGGTGACGAACAGATGGCCGTCACGGTCCACGGCCATGCCGTCGGGCAGGCCGGGATTGGCCGGGCCGACAAGATCGGTGAAGTCCTTCAGCACCCGTCCGCTGGCGGCGATGTCTGATGCGGTCAGGTCATAGGCCATCAGCACGGCGCGCGCCGGGTCCGAGACCGCGACATAGAGGGTGCGCTGATCGGGCGACAGGGCGACGCCGTTGGGGAAGGTCAGGTCGGCGACCACCAGGGTCACCCCGCCCTCGGGGGCCAGTCTATAGACGCCGTTGTGCGCCTGCGCCTTCAGCGGCGACTGGTCCATGTCCTTCAGCCCATAGGGCGGATCGGTGAAGAAGATCGCGCCGTCCGCAGCCTGGACCAGATCGTTCGGCGAGTTGAACGGCTTGCCCTCGTATTGCGTCGCCAGCAGGGTCTTGGCCCGCGTGGCCATATCGACCCGAGCGACGGCGCGGTTGCCGTGATCGGCCATAAGGATCGAACCCGCCGGACCGACAATCAGGCCGTTCGACCCCGGCTCGCGGAAGCCCGAGGCGTCGGAGCCGTCATAGCCGGACGGGTCCATGAAGACCGACGCGCCGTCCTGTTCAGACCAGCGGTGGATGCGGTTATTCGGCACGTCGCTGAACAGCAGATAGGCGCCGTCGGCGATCCAGACCGGCCCTTCCGACCAGGTGAAGCCGGAGGCCAGGGTCTCGATCTGCGCGTCCGGAGCGATCAGGCCGTCCAGCGCGGGGTCCAGGCGCACGACGCCGACGGCGAGAGGCGACTCCTTCGCCTGCGCCAGGGTCGATAGGCCGGCGGCGCCGGCGACACCGCCGGCGAGAACGAGGCGACGCGAAAGGGGCAAGGCGGATCTCCGGAAGGGGCGGTCGGGTTGGGTCAAAGCGAGACGGCGCGGCGTTCGCGGGCGGAGCGATAGATGGCCTCGATGATCCGCATGTCCCGCAGGCCTTCTTCGCCGGGAACAATGGGCTCGGCGCCGGTCATCACACACTGCGACAGATGGTCCAGCTGAGCCGAGAACTGGTTCTGGGGCGCTTCCGGAACGGGGTGGTCCTCGGTGCGCCAGTCCTTGAGGCGACGCAGGCGGTTGCCGGAATAGGCCGTCGCCGGCTCGGCATCCACCCAGCCCTTGTCGCCGACCACGCGGAAGCGGTTGTGGTTCGACCCGTAGGAAGAGACGCAGTTGGCCTGGGCGCCCGAGGGAAAACGAAGCTGGAAATTGATCATGTCCTCGACCTCGCGGAACTTGGGGTCCGACCGGTCGGTCGTTTCCACCGCCGTCACCTCCACCGGCTCCTCGCCCGTCAGATAGCGGGCGGCCTGGAGGCTGTAGATGCCGATGTCCATCATGGAGCCGCCGCCGGCCAGGGCGCGGTTCAGCCGCCATTGGGCGGGGTCGCCGATGGTGAAGCCATGCTCGGCCGTGACCACGCGGGGCCGGCCGATTTCCCCGGAGAGGGCGATCCGCATGGCCTCGCGGTTGGCGGCCTCGAAATGGCAGCGATAGCCGATCATCAGCTTGCGGTCGGCGGCCCGGCAGGCCGCGATCATCGCCTCGGCTTCGGCCGCCGTATTGGCCATCGGCTTTTCGCACATGACATGCTTGCCGGCGGCGGCGGCGCGCAGGGTGTATTCGTGGTGCATCCCGTTGGGCAGGATCACATAGACGATGTCGACGTCGGGGTTGTCGCGGATCGTGTCGAAGGTCGCGTAGGTGTAGAGGCCGCGCTCGGGGACGCCGTATTTCTCAGCGTAACGACGCGCCTTCTCGGGTGAGCCGCTGACCAGGGCCGTGACGCGCGAATGGCGGCATTCGGCGAAGCGCGGCAGGATGACGTCCGCATAACCGCCCAGACCGACGATGGCGTAGCCCAGCCGCCGATCCGGCGCCTGCGCCGCCAGGGCTGAGGCGGGCGCCAGGCCGGCTGCGGCGGCGCCTAGTTTCATGAGGGATCGGCGCGTTGCATTCATGATCTTCGGGCTCATTCCACCGGCTGTCGCCGCATCAGGGACGCGGCGACATACTGGACGGCCTTTCCCGCGGGGAGCAAGTCACGATCTCGGCGGCCCGACGCGAGGGGCGGGCCGCCGGGGAGGCCTATAGGGCCAGCCGCAGCGAGGCGCGGATGCTGCGCGGTGCGCCGGGGAAGATCCACAGGGCGCTGTACGAGCTGGCGGCGTAGCGCTCATCGAACAGGTTATCGACCTCGACCCGCGCCGTGACCTGGGGCGTCACCCCGTATTCGACCGCCGCCTTGGCCTTCCAATAGTCCGGCAGGCGCACCGGGTTGACGGTCAGGGCGCCGGCCCGGTCTCCGACGTAGGCTGCGCCCGCCATCAGGGACCAGTCCGTGCCGTGCGGCGTTGCGAACCGGCCGATCACGAACAGCGATCCAGAGTGTTCCGGCACATTCAGCACAGCGTCGGTGGCGAAGGCGCTGTCGTCGGCCTTGGCGTCGGTAAAGGCGTAGTTGGCGACCACCTGCCACGCCTCGCCGACCCGCACCGATCCGTCCAGCTCGATCCCGCGCGAAGTCAGCTTGCCGACCGGCGCCAGATAGTTGGCGTCCACCGGGTCGCTGGTCAGGATATTGGTCTTCTCGATGTCGAAGACGGTGGCGGCGAGGTCGATTCCCTCCCAGGCGCCCGACAGGCCGATCTCATAGCCCTTGCCTTCTTCGGGCGCGAAGCCGGCGCCGGTCCGGCCCGTGCCCGAGTTCAGCACAAAGGACTGGCCATAGCTTGCGTGGGCGGTCAGGGCGTCGGTCAGGCGATAGCGGGCGGCGAAGCGATAATCGACCGGGCTGTCCTTGTTCTCGCCCACGGCGCCGGTGCGGTTGTTGTGGATGGTCTGGCTGTAGTCGTCCCAGCGCAGGCCCGCGACCAGGCTGAGACGGTCGTTCACCTCCCACATGTCCTGGGCGTAAAGGGTGACGACCTCGCGCGTTTCCAGATTGTCGGTGAAGGGCAGGGGCGTCGGGCTGGCGACGGCGCCATAGACGGGGTTGAACAGGTCGATCGGATAGGGATTGGCCGCCGTCGGATTGATCCGCAGCCACTTCTCGCCATAGGTCAGCTGATAGGCCTTCACTCCAAAGGCCAGATTGTGGACGCCCAGGCCGGTGGCGACCACGCCGTTCAGCTCCAGACGGGCCGACAGGTCCTCGACCGTGAAGTCGCGGCCCCGACGTTGGCGCCACAAGGTGTCGCCGACCAGGCGCGAATGGGCGCTGGACAGGCCCTTCAGCGAGCCGCCCCGCCAGGCCACGCCGCCGTTCAGGCTCCAGTTGTCGCTGATCTGGTACTCGCCGGTGATCTGGTGCCGTTCGTTGCGGAACCGCGTCGGGCCGTCGCTGGGCTCGCCGTAGTAGTTCGACTCCGGCAGGGCCAGGGCGTCGCCGTTGACCGCCGGCATGCCTCGGTCGAACAGGGTCGAAAAGACGGTGAACTCGCCGACATAGGTCAGGCGGAGGGCGTCGTTGGGCCGCCAGGTCAGGGACGGGGCGGCCGAGGTGCGGTCCATCCCCACATGGTCGCGCCAGCCCTCGCTGGTCTCCCCCGCCAGCACCAGCCGCCCGGCCAGGGTTTCCGAGATCGGGCCGGTCACGTCCAGTTCGCCGCGCCTCAGGCCAAAGGAGCCGACCGTGCCGGTGAAGACCGCGTCGGGGGTGAAGCGCGGGGTCTTGGAGACGATATTGATCCGGCCCGCCGGGTCGATGTCGCCGAACAGGGCGCCGGCCGGCCCCTTCAGCACCTCGATCCGCTCGGCCGTGGCGGGGTCGCGCGGCGGCGCCATGCCCCGGTTGGCCAGGAAGCCGTCGACATAATATTCCGCCCCGCCGTCGGGCGTGCCCAGGAAACCGCGGATAGCGAAATTGTCCATCACCCCGCCGCGGTTGTTCTGCTGGCTGACGCCGCTGACCAGTTCCAGAGCGTCGGACAGGCGGGTGGCCCCGACGGCCTTCAGCAGGTCGCTTTCGATCGACCGGCTAGACGGGGACATCCGCTCGGTCACCGCGCCGACGCCCAGGGTGCGATCGTGCGGGGCTGTGCGACGACCCAGAACCACGATCTCGCCGACGGTCGTGGCCTCGCCCGGCTCCAGGGTCGGCTCCAACACGGCAGGGGATTCGGCGTTGGCGGCGGCCAGCAGACACAGGCTGGCGCAGCTCGAAAGCAGGGACACGTGATACTCCGTTGAAACGTTATAAAGTATCGGCTATCCGCTTCCGCCTGATGATGTCAACCGCTGCAACGCTTGCGCCCGCCTCCGTCGCCCCGCCCGAACAGGTCCGTTCGGCCGGTCGCATCCGCTCGATCGACGCCCTGCGCGGCCTGGTCATCCTGCTGATGCTGGTGGACCATGCGCGGGAGTTCTTCTTCATCCACGCCCAGGTCTCGGACCCGATGAACCTGGAGACGACCTCGCCGGCCCTGTTCTTCACCCGGTTGTCGGCACACCTTTGCGCGCCGGTGTTCGTGGCCCTGACCGGACTGGGCGCCTGGTTGTACGGCAATGGCAGAGGGGGGGGCGGGGCGGTCGGCGCACGGGCGGCGTCCGACTTCCTGCTGAAACGCGGCCTGTTTCTGGTGGCGCTGGAGCTGACGCTTGTCGGTTTCGGCTGGAGCTTTTCCTTCACGCCCCAGATCATCTATCTTCAGGTCATCTGGGCCATCGGCCTGTCGATGATCGCCCTGGCCGCCCTGGTGCATCTGCCGCGCCCGATCCTGATCGCCGTCGGCCTGATCATCATCCTGGGTCACAATCTGCTGGATCCCATCACCATCGCGGCGGGCCAGCCGGGCCATGTCCTGTGGGCGGTGCTGCACGACCGCACCCTGATCGACCTGCCCTGGGGCGGTCAGGTGCGAACCTCCTATCCGCTGCTGCCGTGGATCGGCGTCGCGGCCCTGGGGTACGGGATCGGGCCTTGGTTCGTCAGTGATCCGTCGCAGCGTCTGCGGCGTCTAATCCTGACCGGCTTGGCCGCCCTGACGCTGCTGGTGGTGCTCCGGGCCCTCAATGTCTACGGCGATCCGACGCCCTGGGCGGTCCAGGCCACGGCGCTTCACACGGTCATGAGCGTGCTGAACCTGACCAAATATCCGCCCTCGGCCGACTTCGTCCTGCTGACTCTAGGCGTCGGCGCCCTGGGTCTCGCCGCCTTGGAGCAGGGGCCGGCGCGGTTGACGGGCGTCTTGGCCGTCTTCGGCGGGGCGCCGCTATTTTTCTATCTGATCCACATCTACGGGCTGCACCTGCTGTACCTATCGGCCCTAGCCCTGTTCGGCGCCAACCAGGGCGACAGCTTCGGCGTGCCCGGCGTCGGCTGGCTGTGGGCCATCGCAGCTGTCGTCGCCGTGCCCTGCTGGTTCGCCTGTCGCTGGTTTGCACGGGTCAAGCGGCGCAGTTCCCAGCCGTGGATGCGCTACCTCTGAAGGCGGATGGATCGCCGCCTCACGCGTCGCGCTCCCCCTTGTCGTGATTCCTTCGCGCCTCCGACGCCGCATCCAGCATTCGGATGGCTGACAGGTCGGCTTCCTGGGCCGTCATGCGGATCGAATCCTGCGAAGGGTCCTCGACAACGACGGCGTCCTTTGAGGCCCTTGGCTTTAGAGGGCCCTGGCGAGTCGAACCTCGGTCAGTCATGCCGCTTGAACACCGTCGACTTGCGTGCGGTTCCAGCCCCGCAGCGATGGTCAACATGAGACGGCGACGCGGGTCTTTCATGACGCCGATACGGCGATCAACCCGGCGGCGTTCGACCGGGACTACAAGGGGCCGTCGCCGGGCTTGGAACGAAGGACGGTTCGTGCCGGATCATAGGCCGAGGACTGCTCAGCGGTCGGTCCTCAGAAAGTCGTTCAGCAAGGCCATCCATGCCGGGTGCGCGCCTGAAGTCGAGTCCGCCAGGCCGTGGCCGCCCTTTTCGAACAGATGGAGTTCGCAGGGGAGATTCTGGGCGCGGCATGCCTGCCAGAGGAGAAGGCTGTTCTCGGCGGACACCACGCGGTCGTCCGCTGCGGCGGCGAGAAAGAGTGGAGGCGCATTCGACGGAACATGGCGCTCGATCGAATAGGCGTCGCGCAGGGTGGCGGGCGGCGTCGTTCCCAACAGGGCCCGCGCCGAGACCTTATGGGCGTGAGGCTCCATCATCGTCACAACCGGGAACATCAATCCGGCCGCGTCGGGGCGCGTCGGAAGTCGATCAATCGCGTCGGCGGGGTCATAAGCGTCCCGATCAAAGGTGGTCGCCAAGCGGCCGGCGACATGGCCTCCGGCCGAAAATCCCGCCACGGTGACGCGGGCCGGATCGAAGCCGAGTTCGTCCGCCCGCGCCCGAACCATGCGGATGGCGCGCTGGGCGTCCTGAAGAGAAACATCAGGGCCGGCCGCCCATCCATCGGCCGGCAGACGATAGTTCATGACGAAGACGGTGAAGCCCAGATCGGCCAGGCCGGCGTCTATGGATCCGCCGGCCTTGCTGACGGCCACCCGCTGATATCCGCCGCCGGGGATCATCAGTATGGCCGCGCCGTTGGGACGCGCCGGGCGACGCACCGCCAGCCAGGGATCGCGGATGTGCAGATAGGCGGTGTCGTTGGGATCGCCGCCGGGGGTGCGCAGGATGACCTGTTCCTGGGCTGTGACCTGTTCGCCGCCGGGCGCGCCGTTGGGCCAGAGGGGGTGAACCTCCAGGCCGGTCTGGGCTGAATGCCGCGCCCTATCCTGAGCGCGGACAGGAAGCGCGGGCGCCAGAGCCGCGCCGGCGGCAAGGCCGAGCAGGGCGCGACGTTCGATCAGAGAGGACGGCGTCTTCATCTAAATCGGTCCCCGCTCACTGGGCCTGGGCGCGAGTGGTGACGTCCACCCCGCCCCGCACGTTGCGCAAGGTCACCAGCCGCACATCTTCGAGCACATTGCCCGGCGCGCCGTCCGTGGAGACCACCAGGGCGATGCTGTTCCGGCCGCGATGGTTCAAGATGTTTTCGGGCAGGGAGAAGACCCGCTGCGGACCGACATTGGCGATGAACTGGCCCATGTGCCAGCCATTGACGAAGATCAGCACCCGGTACGCCCGGTCGGATCGGGGCGTGTCCGTATCGCCGAAGGCAAGGCCGATGGAGGCGTCCTGGCCCGCCGGAACGTCCAGATCGAACCGCGTCCGATACCAGGTCACGCCCGGCTGAAGCGCTTGGCCCACCAGGCCGGGGCGCCAGTCGGCATCCTTGAACTCCGGCAGGTGCCATCCGTGGCGTTCCCCGAACAGGCCGCCGTTGTTAGGCACGCCGCGTAGGGTGTCGGCGAAATCCTCTCCACCGGCGCGGCCCTGGATCTTCCACGATATCGGCACGGCGAAGCCGGGACCGACACGCGGCGCGACCGAAACCGACACCAGACCGCGCGCCTCCTTGTGGAAGTCGTTGGCGTCCAGATTCCAGTTGTGGCCGTTGTTGCGGACCATCACCGACACGACATGAGGTCCGGGCGTGCGGGCCGCCTCGGGCAGATCGAAGGTCGCGACGCCGGTGGTGATCGGGCGGGGGATGCCGCTGGGCAGTTCGTGCTGGCCGACAAAGGCTCCGTCCACGAAGACCTGAACCATGCCGGCACCGCCCGCGCCGTAGAAGAGGTTGATCGTCTCGGCCTCCGGCCCGCCCTCGAACCGGCCGCGATACCAGACGTCGCCCTCGTGGAAGCCATAGGCGTCCATCAACATATTGGGCTGACCGTCCGGCCGCAGGGTGTTGCTGGCGTAAGGGCGATTATCGATCGCCTGCCAGTCGTTGTCATCGAAGTCTGGCCGAGCCTCGGGCGATCCCGGGGCGACGCGCCAGTCGGTCAAGGCGGGCAGGGCGAAGGCCGCCGGTCCGGCCAGGGGCGTCCGGGCCGCCAGACTGCCCGACGCGGTGGGGCGGGTGGCGACGACGGCGCCGTTCCACAGCACCGAAGATGCCGGCGTGGCGGACCACAGTTCCAACGGCGTGGGCTCGCGCGTGTCCCCGGTCAGCAGCAGCCGCCCGCGCTCGGTCCGGGCATGTCGCACCAGGGCAGGGCCGCGCACCAGAACATCGCCCTGGCGCCAGAACCGCGCGGCTTCCTTTTCTTCGCCGATCAGCAGCAGCAGATCAGGCCGACCGCCGCCGCTGATTCGCACACGGCTTAGCCCGACATGCTCATAGTCGAGCTTGAGATCGCCGCGCGCCGCATCGAACGTCGAACGCACATCGCCGTCCAGCACCGTCACATCGGGTTGCGAGGTGAAGCGCAGAACGGTTTCGCCGGGCTCCCCCGTTCGGCCGTACATCAGCAGGACGTCTTGTCGGGTCGCGGGCATAACGGCCTGCAACTCCGACGTCGAATAGACCAGTCTCTGGCCCGCCAGATCGACCCCGGCCACCAGCCATTTGGCGTCGAAACCGTTCAGGGTCATGGGCATGACATAGCGCCCGTCGGGCAGGTCGGCGGTGACGGTGAACCGGTCGTTGGTCTGGCCGTTCGACGGCTTGTGCGTCACCAGCAGGAACCGGGCGTCCGTCTCCGGGCTGCGGTTGTGATAGACTTGGATATTGGGCGAGGAGATTTCCGGGACGCCCGCCGGGACCATGCCGGCCAGGTCGGGGACCGAGGCGATCAGGCCGGCGAGCTGTTTCATCTCCTCGGCCTTGGGCCTGATCTCACGCACCTCCGAGATCGCTGCGCCATAGTCATAGCTGGTGAACACCACCGGCGCCGCCAGCCAGCCCCAGCTGGTCCCGCCGAAGCCGACATAGATGCTCTGCAACGAGATGCCGTTGGCCAGGTTGACGCCGTAGAAGACACGCTGGAAACGCTCGCCGCGTTGGACGGCGTTGCACTCATAGCCGCCGTTGGATCCCCAATAGTCGAACCAGCCGCCGCCGATCTCGGCCATGAAGCCTGGCGTCGCCGGAGAGGCCGAGGCGCCCCCCTTGGCGCCGCCCGGACCATAGAAGCCCCAGTCAGGCGCGGCGGCGCCGCGCGTCGTGCGGCCCTGGACGGTGCAGGTGCCGCCGGGATAGCCGTCGAAGGCGTACAGGTCGACCGGGCCGGGAACGACCTTGTCCACCGGCGAGTTCGCTGGCGTCCAGTAGCCGTTGCGGCCCTGATCGTTGTGGAAGATGGGCACATTGATCCCGTCCGCCCTCGCCTTGGCGTACAGATGATCCATGTAGCGGCGATGGGCCGGGGTGGTGGCCGCCAGCTCGTTCTCGATCTGATAGAGGATGACCGAGCCCTGGTTGCCCCTGCCGTCGCCATTGATCTGGTGGCGGCCGATGATGGCGTTGACCTGGGTCAGCCATTCGTCGGCAGCGGCGAGGTATTCGGGCGAATCCGTTCGCGACGGCGCGCGCTGGTTGACCAGCCATCCGGGAAAGCCGCCGCGCGTCAGTTCGGCGTTGGCGTAGGGACCGGGCCGGACGATGACATAGAGGCCCTCTTCTTCGGACATCTGCAGCAACCGATCCAGGTCGCGGATGCCGGTGAAGTCGTAAACCCCCTGTTTGGGGCTGTGGTAGCCCCAGTCGAAATAGAAGGCGACGGTGTTGAAACCGCTGGCCTTCATCTTCTGAAGAATGTCCCGCCACAGCTCCGGGCTGGGCAGGCGGAACGGGTGCATTTCGCTGGACCAGATCACCAGCCGCTCGCCGTCGATCATCAGGGATCGGGCGTCGAACGAGACTCGGCCAAAGGTCTGAGCCGGCGCGGTGAAGTCGGCCGTGGAGCGGGCCTGCTGCGCCGTGACGGGCGCCGAGGACAGGAGGGGGGCGGCGGCCACGGCGGCCGCGAACAAGAGGGCGCGGCGCATCAGGACAGATGGAACATCTGGCGCAGCGGCCATTCGCTGGGCTTGTCGTCGGCCTCCACCTCCATCAGGGGCGCCATCGACGTCCACCATTTACGCATCAACGGATGGTTGGGCAGTTGGTCCAGCGTGTGGTCGTCCGCCCGGCGCATGACCGCGAACAGCGACAGGGTCTCTTCGTCCAGAAAGATCGAATATTCGCTCACGCCGCTGGCCTTCAGCAGATCGGCCAACTCGGGCCAGATGTCGTCGTGGCGCGCCTTGTAGGCGTCGACAGTCCCGGGTTTCAGCTGCATCCGAAAGGCGTGAAGCGAGCTCATAAATCCTCCAGACCGATTATTCGGTACGTTATTTCACTATGTGGTAACTCGCTTCCATCCAACGGTCAAACCTCAAGGCGGCGGCGATGCGTCGCGGGCCTTCAGTCGCCGCGCGGGCGCTGTCGGCTATAGGCGTCGCTGGCCACGATCCCGGTCTCGTCCATCATCGCGACGTCCGGAACGAACTGCCTCGCCTCGGACGCCACGTGATCACGCAGGGTCGGAATGTCTTGCGCGATTTGGGCCGCGACGGCCCGCGCCAGCAGCCACGCCCCGGCGTTGTTGTGGTGGGTCCGGTCGGCGCCGCCGTCGTTGAACAGGGCGGCCGAACCGTCGGGGCCCAGGACTTGGTAGATCTCGCGCGAACTGTGGTTCAGGTCGATCAGGGGCACGCCTTCTTCCTGCGCGACGCGACGCACGGCGTCTGGATAGTCGCCCAGGCTGTCTGCGATGAGACCGTCGTCGAAGGTTCGACGCTCAGGCGAGGTCAGCAGAACCGGGTGTGCGCCCCTTTGGCGGGCCTCGGCGATGAAGACCCGGAGATAGGCGGGATAGGTGGTCTGCGGGTCGGCATAGGTCTGGGGCCATTGCGTCTTCTGGTCATTGTGACCGAACTGAATGAACAGCCAGTCGTCGGCCTTCAGCGTGGACAGGATCTTGGCCAGTCGCAGTTCGCTGATGAAGGACTTCAGCGTCTCGCCGGAGTGGGCGTAGTTGGCGACGGCGATGTCCGGCGTCAGCAGGGCGGGCAGCATCTGGCCCCAACTGGCGGCCGGTTCCGCCGGCTGGTCCGTCACCGTGGAGTCGCCGGCCAGGTATATGACCGGGGCTTCGGCCGGCTCGATGTCGATGGAGGCGACGCGGGGGGCGCCCAGGAATTCCAGCGTCAGCTTGTCGTCCCAGGTCAGACTGTTCGCCTCCTGGTCGGACAATCTGACGGCGGATCCGCCCGGCGCATTGGCGGGGGGCTGGGGCAGGGCGGGGCCGCGCACGTGCACCAGGAAGCTGCGGGTGACGGCCGCATTCGCCTGGGTGACCACGTCGCGCGCCATCAGTCTGCGTGCTTCCGCCTTGACGGTGGTCTGTCCGGCTTCGCGGCCGCCGAACCGGATCGTCACCCGATAAACCCCTTCGGGCACGGCGACCGAAAACAGAAAGCCGTCGTCCGATCCCCCCGGCTCATAGCCGTACTGCCCTTGGGTATAGACCTGGTGGGGCGCGACCGCGACACGGCCGGGTTCGCTGGTGGGGGCAGAGAGGTCGAACCGCCAGGTCGACAAGGCCGTCGCCATCGCCATCGCCGTCAACATCATGGGGTAGGCTCCAGGTCAGCTTGGGGGTGTTTCGATCCGCGCTAAGGCCGCGCGGTCTACCGTCGGATATCGAACCCATTATCCTGCATGGCGGCTTTGACGTCGTCTGCCGAGAACAGGTTGAAGTCGCCCGGGACCGAATGTTTCAGGCCGGCGGCGGCCAGACCGAAGTCGAGCGCCTGCGGGTCGGTCCACCCGCTCCAAAGGCCGAACAGGACGCCGGAGGCGAAGGCGTCGCCGCCGCCGACGCGGTCGATGACGCCGGCCAACTGAATGGCCTCGGCCCGGGTCTCGATCACGCCGTCTCCGTCGCGGGTCAGCATGACGGCGGACAGGGCCTGGTCGGCGACGCTGTCTTGGACGCGCAGGGTGCAGGCGATGCGTTGCAGGCGGGGGAAGGCGGCGAAGGCGGCGGCGGCGGCTTGACGGCGGCGCACGGCCGGATCGGGATCGTCGAACTTGGTCTTCAGCACCAGGGCGAAGTCGCGGTCGTCGGCGAAGGCGATCGTGGCGCCGGCCAGCATCCGGCCGAGGGTGGTCGGCGGATCGCCGTCCCACTGTTCCCACAGCTTGCCGCGGAAATTGCCGTCATAGCTGACCTTCACGCCCTTGCGCACGGCGGCCTCGATCAGGGCGACGGCGGCGGCCGAGCCGTTCGGCCCCGTCGCTGGGGTCACGCCCGAGGCGTGCAGCCATTCGACCCCGTCCAGCAGCTGATCCCAGTCGAAGGCGTCATGGACGTGTTCGACGAAGGCCGAGCCGGCGCGGTCGTACAGCACCTCGGACGGGCGGCGGACGGCGCCGGGCGTCAGGAAGTACAGGCCCATTCGTCCCGGCCGGAACACCACGGGCGAGGTGTCGACGCCGTGCTTGCGCACCTCGTCCCGCGCCGCGCGGCCCAGGGCGTTGTCGGCCAGCACGGTCGCCAGGGCGGTCGGGGCGCCGAACTGGGCCAGGGACACGGCGACGTTCGCCTCGGCCCCCGCCGGACGGACCGTCAGGGCGGGGGACTGGAGCAGGAGCTCGTTCTGGTTCGGCGAGAACCGCAGCAGCATCTCGCCAAAGCAGAGGATGCGGCGGGGAGATGCGTTTTGGGTCATGCGTACAGGCTTAGCCGTGTCTCAGCGCGCCTGCCAGCCGCCGTCGACCGGCAGGATGGCGCCCTGGACATAGTCCGAGGCCCGGCTGGCCAGGAAGACGGCGGCGCCGCCCAGGTCCGACGGCTCGCCCCAGCGACCGGCCGGAATCCGGCCCAGGATCTCGGCCGAACGGACCGGATCCTCGCGCAGGGCCTGGGTGTTGGCCGTGGCGAAATAGCCCGGCGCGATGGCGTTGGCGGTGATGCCGTGCGGGGCCCATTCATTGGCCATCAGCTTGGTCAGGCCGGCGACGCCCGACTTGGAGGCGGTGTAGGAGGGCACGCGGATGCCGCCTTGGAAGGACAGCATGGAGGCGATGTTGATGATCTTGCCGCCGTCGCCCTGCTTGATGAACAGACGGGCGACCGCCTGGCTCATGAAGAAGACCGTCTTCAGATTGATGTTCATCACCAGGTCCCAGTCGGCCTCGGTGAAGTCCACCGCATCGGCGCGACGGATCAGGCCGGCGTTGTTCACCAGGATGTCGATCCGGCCCATGGCGGCCAGGGCTTCCTCAACCACCCGTCCGACCGGCTCGATCGAGGTCAGGTCGGCGCTGACGGCATGGGCGCGACGGCCCATGGCCTGAACCAGGGCGACGGTCTCGTCGGAATCGGACAAGGCGACGGAGACGATGTCGGCCCCGGCCTCGGCCAGAGCCAGGGCGATGCCCTGCCCCAGGCCCACATTGCCGCCGGTCACCAGGGCGACCTTGCCGGTCAGGTCGAATGGGTTGCTCATGAGTTTCTCCCGTTTTTCTGTCGCTGCGCGAACTATTTCAGCTGACAGATGTCGAGCTTGTTCATGTCGGTGTAGTCGAGGTTCTCGCCGCCCATGCCCCAGATGAAGGTATAGTTGGAGGTGCCCGAACCCATGTGGATCGACCAAGGGGGGCTGATCACGGCTTCGCCGTCGGCGACGACGATGTGGCGCGCCTTGTCCGGCTCGCCCATGAAGTGGAAGACGCGGTCGTTCTCGCCCAGGCCGAAGTAGAGGTAGGCCTCGGAACGGCGGTCGTGCAGGTGCGGCGGCATGGTGTTCCACACCGAGCCCGGCTTCAGCACCGTAACGCCGAGCAGCAGCTGGCAGGACTTGACCTTGGCCGGCACGATATACTGGTAGATGGTTCGTTCGTTCGAGGTTTCCAGCGCACCCATTTCCAGCGGCACGGCTTCGTCGATCGAGATTTTGGTCAGGTCGTAACGGGCATGGGCCGGCGTCGCGATCAGATAGAATTTGGCCGGTTCTGCGGGGTCTGTTGAGGCGAAGGTCACGTCGGCCGATCCCATGGGGATATAAAGCCCGTCACGGAAGCCTAGCGCCAGGGTCTTCCCGTCGACGCTCACCGAGCCGGCTCCGCCGATGTTGACGACGCCCAGCTCGCGGGCGTGCAGGAAGGGCTTGCCGGCCAGCGACGGTGGTTCGGAATGGCTGGGCAGGGGCAGGGCGACGTCGCCGGGTGTAGCGCCGCCGATGATCATCCGCTCATTGTGCGAATAGTTCAGGCTGATCTTGCCGGGGACGAACAGGGCCTCGACCAGATAGCGGTCGCGCAGCTGTTGGTTCGTAGCGCCGTCCATCATGTCGGGATGGGTCGCCTGATAGACCTTGTCGTACATGGAATCTCCGAAAATGAGGGCTGGACGGTTCGAAGGGACCGAGCCTGTCTGAGGTTTGAGCTGTTCGCGAACCCGATCCTTGACCAGGTCCAGATGCTCACATAATGAGAATGATATATAAAAAATGGGACGGCGATGCTAGCGCCGTTTTGAGAATGGGATGGAATGCTTGGGGGCAAGGAGATGATGCGCGGGCGTGCCCGGCGCCGTCAAATCTCATGCGCGATCCCCATCCTTCGTCTCGCCTTGTTTGATTGGCGCCGCGGGCGCCTGGGAGTGCAGTCATGCCGAATCTGATCCACGATCTGCCTTACGCCGACGTGCGCGACACCATCGCGCGGCTGATGGACAATCTGGTGAACATCAAGGACGAGTCGGGCGAGTTCCTGCTGCGGCTCGAGGATGGTCGGGTCATCGACACCAAGGGCTGGAACGACTGGGAATGGACCCACGGCATCGGCCTGTACGGCATCTACAAACTGTATGAGCAGACCGATGATCCAGCGGCGCTGGACATCATGCTGAACTGGTTCCGGGACCGGTTTGCAGCCGGTACGCCGACCAAGAACATCAACACCGTCTCGCCCTTCCTGACGCTGGCCTATCTGTATGAACAGACCGGCGATCAGACCTTCATTCCCTATCTAGACACCTGGGCCGAATGGCTGATGGACGGGCTTCCGCGCACGGAGGAGGGCGGGTTCCAGCACATCGTCTTCAATGACGAGAACCCGCAGGAACTGTGGGACGACACCCTGATGATGAGCGTCCTGCCCCTGGCCAAGATCGGCCTGGTCCTGGGACGTCCGGAGTATATCGAGGAAGCCAAGAAACAGTTCCTAATACATATCAAATACTTGTTCGATCGGAAGTCGGGGCTGTGGTTCCACGGCTGGACCTTCCTGGGGCGGCATAATTTCGCCGATGCGCTCTGGGCGCGCGGCAACTGCTGGGTGACGATCGCCATTCCGGAGTTCATAGAACTGCTGGATCTGCCGCCGGAGGACAGTCTGCGACGGTTCCTGATCGAAACGCTGGAGGCCCAGGTTAAGGCTCTGGCGGAGCATCAGGACGAGAGCGGCCTGTGGCGCACCCTGATCAATGACCCGGACAGCTACCTGGAAGCCTCGGCCACGGCCGGTTTCGCCTACGGAATCCTGAAGGCGGTCCGCAAACGCTACATCAGCGCCGAATATGCGCCCATGGCGCTGAAGGCCGTCAAAGGCGTCCTGGCCAATGTCTCGCAAGACGGCGAACTGCGTCAGGTCTCGTTCGGCACGCCCGTCTTCGATGATCTTCAGGGTTATCGCGACATCCCGCTGACCTCCATGCCCTACGGACAGTCGCTGGCCATCCTGTGCCTGGCGGAATTCCTGCGTCAGTACATCTGACGCGCCGCGGTTCGGGAGGGGTCCGTCATGAGTGTCACGCCGTCGCAGATGCGTTCGCCGCGTTGGTATAATTATTGGGGCTGGGGCTCCGGAGACATGCTGGGGGCGGGGGCTCAGGCCGTCATCACCGGCTGGCTGTTCTACTTCTTCACGACCTTCTGCGACCTGACGCCGGTCGAGGCGGGGCTGATCCTGGGATTGCCGCGCCTGCTTGAGGCGATCACCTGTCCGTTGATCGGCTATGTGTCCGACAATCTCAGGCACACATGGATCGGTCGAAAGATTGGGCGTCGCAAGATCTTCCTGCTGATCACCATTCCGCTGCTGCCCAGTTTTGCGCTGATCTTCGTCAGCGGTCAGACCTTCGCCTACTACCTGACGATCTTCATCTTCTTCGAGCTGCTCTACACGATGTTCCTTATTCCGTGGGAGACGCTCGCGGCGGAGATGACCAAGGATTACAAGGAGAAGGCCAAGTTCGCAGGCGCGAGGATGCTGGTCGCCCAGTCGTCGGCCATCCTGGCCTCCTATCTGCCGACGCTGATCATCGACAGGTTCGGCGGACAAGATTCGGCTCAGACCTTCCTGATCATGGCGACCATATTCGGCCTGCTGTTCAGCCTGGTGGTGTTGATCGTCGTGATCTTCACCTGGGAGCGGCCCTATACCGAGGCGGAAAAAACCGTGGTCTCCAAGCCGCTCGATTGGGGAGCGGCGCTGATGATTCCGGTACGGATGTTCCGGGATCTGTCCTCGACCCTTCGTATTCGGGCCTTCCGCCAGCATCTGTCGATCTATCTGGGCGGCTACATCTCGCAGGACATCTTCAACACGGCCTTCCCGATCTTCGTCGCCACGGTGATGGCGGGGGCGACGGTCATGATCTCGCAGATGATGACGGCCATGTATGTCGCCCAGTTGGTCTCGGTCATGATCGCCATCCATCTGGTGATCCGCATCGGGCCTGTGGTCGCCTATCGCTCGGCCGCCGCCTTCTTCACCGTGGCTCTGCTGTTGCTGCTGGTCTTCTATTGGGTGCGGCCCGAGATGATGAGCCAGGACCTTTTCGCGGTCATGAACCCAGCGAACAGCGCGTTCGACCTGGGCGCCGTCTTCTGGCTGCTGACGCCGGTGATCCTGGCCGGATTGGGCCGAGGGACGCTGAACTTCGTGCCCTGGTCGGTCTACAACTATCTGCCGGATATCGACGAGGCGGTGACGGGCCAACGCCGCGAGGGAATATTCGCCGGGGTGATGACCCTGGTGCGCAAGCTGGCGCAATCGGGCGCCATCATCCTGACCGGCTGGGTGATCGAAACAGGCGGCTATGTGTCGCCGGTCGCGGGCGCGGGGATTGTCCAGACGCCGGGCGCGGTAGCGACAGTGGCGGCGTTGCTCGTCGCCGGTCCGATCGCCGTGATGGCGCTGGGCGCGATCCTGTCCTGGTCCTTCCGCCTCGACGCCGCCAGCCATCAGGTGCTGATGAATGAGATCGAGCGGCTTCGTGCAGGCGAGGTCTCGCCATCCAGTCCACAGGCCCAGGCGGTGGTGGAGGATCTGACCGGCTGGCCATACGCCAAACTGTGGGGACGCAATCCCCTTGTCGCCAAGACGCCCTCCGTGTCTGAGCCGCGCGGGCCTGCCTAACCTCGCCTCCGTCGGTCTTCGAGTTGGTCCAACTGGCCTTGGCTGCCGGCGACTTTGACGCACCCGCAAGACGTCGTCGGCGGTCATGGCAATTTCCCACAGTGTGGAACGGCAAAATCATATTTGGCACTGATGAAACGCGATGCTATAGATGGTCGCCAAGAGATAGAGCCCGATAAGGGTCAGCCGCAGCAAATGGGGAGGAAGTAGTCGTCAGCGCGTCTTCAATGACGCCCGGCGCAATCAGTACGCGATGCGCGAATGACGCAATCGATCCGCTTGGCAGATCTGGCCAGGGATCTTCGCTTTTCCAGAAAACTGATCGGGACCGGTCGGGCTGCGAAAGTGTCGCTCAACAATAAGGCTATAAGCCAAGGGAGGAAATCTAGATGAATACGAAGACCGAGGGGCGTTCTGCGCGCCGTTTCATGTTCACGGCCAGCACGGCGGCTTTGGTGATCGGCTCGGCTTGGCCAGCTCTAGCTCAACAGGCGGCAGCGCCTCAGACGTCGATGCCGACGGCGAGCGAGCCTACCGTGGTTGAAGAGGTGGTCGTAACGGGCATCCGCGCCAGCCTGCAGTCGGCGATGGGGCGCAAGCGGAACGCCGGCACGGTGTCGGATTCCATCGTCGCAGACGATATCGGCCAATTCCCGGACAAGAACGTCGGTGAAGCCCTGGGGCGGGTGACGGGCGTTCAGCTGTCGCGAGACTTCGGCGAAGGCAATGCTGTGTCGATCCGCGGGGTCGAGCCCGATCTGAACCGGGTCGAGGTGAACGGCGTCAGCATTCTCTCCACGGCAGGCAATATCGGTGTTTACGGCGGCGGCGGGCGTTCCAACGATTTTCGCGAATTGCCGGCCGAGATGGTCAAGTCCATCGATGTCTTCAAGGGCTTCACTTCGGACATGACCGAGGGCAGCATCGGCGGCACGGTGGCTGTGACGACCCGTAAACCTCTGGACTTCCGCAACCCGACCTTCTCCTTGACCCTTTCGGGCCAAAAACTTGATACGCTTCCGGACTGGAAGCCGCGCGCCAGCCTTTTCGGGGCCACCCAGCTTTTGGACGGGCGACTGGGGGTGATGGCCAATGTCACCTATGACCGCGTCCTGACCCGCGGTGACTTCTACGACGGGAACTCTTGGGCGAGACTGGCCGACTTCGATAATTCGGCAGAGAAAACAGTCAACTATTACAATCAGTCATACAGTCAGGCTGTGAATGACGCGCTGGCGAGCGTGGGGACCGAAGCGGAGTGCGCGACGATTTCTACGCCAGACTCCAACTCTCTCACGACAAACCAGGCGCGCACGGCGTGCTTGACGCAGTGGTACGACTATAACCCGCGTGTGAGCCGTTACCGGGTCTGGACGCGGGACGACGAACGGAAGTCCGGGGAGTTCACGCTTGAGTACAAGTTCAGTGAATCCCTGCGCGCCTTCGCGACCTATCAGACCAACTCGCGCACACAGCAGTTGAACGACATCAATTACGGGACCGACTTCACGTCCCTGGATCGACTGAACTACACTATAAGCGATGGCACATGCCCGCGCGTGTCGGTGGCGACAGCCCAGAACGTTCCGGGCGTGGTCGTGGATGAGAACCACAATGTCACCTCCTATGTTGTCGGCGACTGCTTGGGGACTTCGGGTCGGGGTGGAAACACCTCCTTCAGCGTCTCGTCGCGGGACTTCCGTTACGAGTCGGAGTCCAACTATCTGACCTATGGTTTCCGCTGGGTCGGTGACCGCCTGAAGGTCGATTTCATGGGCGCCAATGCGGATACGGAGACGCTGAGCCAGACCAATAATGTGTCGATCGGCTACAACACCCCGGGCCTGGTCGTGACTCTGGAGCCGGGCACGTCCGCGCCGATTTTCACCTTCGCTCCGGGTTATTCGCCGAGCGACGCCTCCGCCGTCAGCCAGTACCAGATTCAGTATCGTCCGTCTCAGTCGGCGAATACCGAAGACCAGTACAAGCTGGATGCCGAGTTTGACCCACGCACGACCTTCTTGACCAATATCAAATTTGGGGGTCGTTACTCGGATGCTACTCAAAAGGGGTATGGCTACGGTGGTTTCATAGTCAGCCCCGGAGCCAATCTGGGGTCTGCGGTCGATGACATCGTGATCTATGCGAACTCGATCAACTCGACGGCACGGGTTGATGATATGGCGACAGTCGATCAGACGGCTGCCCAATACGGCAACCCGTATGCAACCAACTATTTCACAACGACCGAAACCTGGTCGCGGGCGTTCTCGAACTCAGTGTTTGATGCGGCTATGACGCCGTTGCCGGCCGATTTCCATTATGCTGGACCTCTGCCCTCGACCTGGATGTACCCAGACTACAACACTGTCGCCCAGTATCTCGATACGACCAATTTCAATCTGAACAATCTGTATTCCGGCGTCGGGACTGACGGCAATACCTATGATCAGATCCCGGATAGTGCGAACGAGAAGACGGACGCTCAATATGTCCGTCTGGATTGGCAGTTGCCGCTGCTTGGCCTGGATATCGTCGGAAATCTCGGCCTGCGGCGCGTTCACACGGAAATCAAGACGTCGGGCAAGTATGTAAGAAACGAAGTTCGGTCTGTTGGAGGCGTCTCAACAACGGGGACCGTTTCTACCACGGTGGTTAACCAGACAAGCGAATACACGAAATGGTTGCCCAGCTTCAACATGAACGCATGGTTGATTGATAATCAACTGAGCATGCGCGTCGGTTATGCAAAGCTGATGGCGCGTCCGCTGTACAATTTCTTGATACCGAATCTGACGTGCACCATTAACTTCGTCAACGACGGCACGTCTGAGGACGGTCCTGACAGCTGTAGCGCCGGCAATCCTGACCTGAAGCCTTATGAGGCCTCCCAGTACGATCTGTCGTTCGAGTGGTATCCCAACCGGGACAGTCAGTTATCGGCTGGCTTCTTCTACAAGGACATCGAGACCTTCTATCTGTCCTCGCGCACGAACCTGGGCCAGCGGGATGTGTTCGGCGACGGCGTTATGTACTTCTACAACAGCTTCATCAACGGCGAAGGCGCGACGATCTCCGGCATTGAACTGACGGCCAAGACGGCCTTCACCTTCCTGCCCGGCGTCTTCTCGGGCTTCGGCGCGGACGTCAACTATACCTATCAGGAAGCGACCGGAGTCGGGATCTACAGCCAGCTGGATGGTTCGGAACTGCCTTATCCCGGTCTGTCCACCGACAGCTATAATGCGACCCTGTGGTACGAGCGCGGTCCCATCAATGCGCGCCTAGCCTACAACTACCGCTCGGAATATCTGGTTACGGCGGCCGACCAGTCGGGCAATCCGGTCCTCAAGGATCCGACCGGCTATCTGGACGGCAAGATCTCCTGGAAGGCGCCCGTCAAGGGGCTGACCCTGTTCGCCGAGGGCAAGAACCTCACCGGTGAAGATGAAACCACCTGGGCCGGCGATATCCGCCTGATCAGCACCGGCTATTCGGGTCGCCGCTTCTTCGCGGGCCTGACCTACAAATACTGACTCCCCCGATATCCTAGGGCCGTCGTTCGAGAGGACGGCGGCCCAATTTTTTTGGTTTTTGAGTTCTGACACCTGCGTCAGTTCGGGCGAACGGAGCATTCCATGGCCTCTGTCACACCTTCTCGCCGAGCCCTTCTGCTGGGGGCGGGCGCATTGGCGGCGGCCCAGGCCGTCAGTGGGCCGGTCCTGGCCGCAGCGCGCAATGCGCCTGTCGATACCCCGTTGCGATGGCTGGACGGCGGAAAGCCGGTGCGGCTGGAAGGTGCGACCTTCGGCGTGCCCTGGCCGCGAGGGTCGATAAGGCCGAGCCAAGCCTTCAAGATCCGCAGCGCCGATGGTCGTGAGACCCCGACACAGTCCTGGCCGATCGCCTACTGGCCCGACGGCTCCCTGAAATGGTCAGCCCACGCCGTGACGCCCGATGCGGCGAAGGAAGACCTGTCCATAATCCCGGGCGCGCCCAGGGCGCCGGCCCGGCCCGTGCGTGTCGTCGAGGGGGGAGGGGAGATCGTCGTCACATCCGGCGATCTGGAATGGCGGATCCCCAAGTCCGGCCCCGTGCTGGTGTCGCAGGCGTCCCGCGCAGGCCGCGTCACCGTCCAAGATCTTTCTTTGGTCGCCCTGTCCCAGGACCAGGCCGAGCTTGCGCCGACAGGCGCTGTTCAGTCGTCGCGCTATCAGGTCCAGATTCGCAAGGTGACGGTCGAACAGACCGGCCCGGTGCGGGCGGTGCTGAAGCTGGACGGCGTGCACAGCGATGGAAGCCGCGAATGGCTGCCGGTCTCGGTGCGTCTGTATTTCTATGCCGGCTCGGAAAGCGTCCGCATCGTCCACAGCTTCATCTTCGACGGCGATCCGGCCAAGGACTTCATCCGGGGCCTGGGCGTCGTGGTCCAGGCCCCGATGACGGACGAAAGCTATAATCGCCATGTCCGCTTCTCAGGCGAAGGGCCCGGAGTCTGGGGTGAGGCGGTGCGGACCCTGACGGGGCTGCGCACCCGCGCCAATCCCACGCCGGCCGTGCGACGCGCCCAGATCGAGGGGCAGGCGGTCGCTTTGGCCGACCTGCCCGAGATACTGCGCAACGACGGGCTTCAGTGGATTCCGGAATGGGGAGATTTCACGCTTTCCCAGCTCTCGCCGGACGGCTTCACCCTGCGTAAGCGGACGTCCGAGGGCCATGCCTGGATCGATTCCAACGCCGGCGCCCGCAGCCGAGGCCTGGTCTACGCCGGCGGCGCGACAGGCGGCGTGGCGCTGGGGCTGAAGGATTTCTGGCAAAGGGCGCCGACGGGGCTTGAGGTGCGCAACGCCCATACGGACAAGGCGCAGATCACCGCCTGGCTGTGGTCGCCAGAGGCCCCGCCGATGGATATGCGCCCGTACCGCAGCGCCAACGGCATGGATACGACGGCCGAGGAAATGGTCGGCCTGAACATCACCTATGAGGACTATGAGGACGGCTGGGACGACGCGCATGGCGTCGCCCGCACCTCTGAACTGACGCTATGGGCCCTGGGGGCGACGCCGTCGCACGCCGCGTTTTCGGCCATGGCCGAACAGGTGGCCGATCCAGCCCGTCTGACGGTCGAACCGGCGCGCCTGCACGCCGCCGGGGTGTTCGGAGACTGGGGCTTGCCAGACGCGTCCACGCCCATTCGACAAGGGCTGGAGGGTCGGCTGACCTATCTGCTCGATCATTATATGAAGGAGGCCGAGCAGAGGCGCTGGTACGGCTTCTGGTCGTATGGCGACGTCATGCACACCTATGACCCGGACCGGCATATGTGGCGGTACGACGTGGGCGGATACGCCTGGGACAACTCCGAGCTTTCGACGGATCTGTGGCTCTGGACCAGCTATCTTCGAACGGGACGCGCCGATCTGTTCAAGTTCGCGGAGGCGATGACCCGCCATACGGGCGAGGTCGACGTCTATCACCTGGGCCGTTTCAAGGGGTTCGGCACCCGTCATGGCGTGCAGCACTGGTCCGACTCGTCGAAACAGCCGCGCGTCTCAAACGTCGCCTATCGCCGCATCTATTATTTCCTGACGGCCGACGAGCGTGTCGGCGATCTGATGCGGGAACTGACGACCTCAGAGCAGGCTCTGCTCAACGTGGACATCTCGCGCAAACTGCCCCCGGCGCCCGGACGGGCCGTTCCAGAGGGGCAGGTGGTGTCCGGGTTCGGAACCTCGTGGGGCGCCTTCATCGCCGCCTGGCTGACCGAATGGGAGCGAACGGGCGATCCGCGCTGGCGCGATCGTATCCTGAACGGAATGAATACTATCGCCGGCATGAAACGTCGCTGGTTCGCGGGTGAAGCGCCCTTTGACTTGGCCACCGGCCGGTATCAGGGGCAGGGCGACTATGTCGGGGTGTCGCATCTCAGCGCGGTGTTCGGCGTCGTCGAGATGACGTCCGAGTTGCTGGACCTGCTGGACGTGCCCGCTTATCGCGCCGCCTGGCTGGAATACTGCCGCTACTATAATGCGCCGCCGGGCGAGATTTCCGCCCTGCTCGGTACTGTCCCGCCGGGGCGCTCGCTGGTGGAGGGGCATTCGCGCCTGTCCGCCTACGCCGCCCATCAGGAGAATGACCACGCCCTGGCTCTACGCGCCTGGTCCGAGTTCCTGGGGCGGGACGCGCAGAGCCTGCGCGCCTTGCTGAACGCCCGGACGACCACCGTCGGCGGGGTGGATGTGTTGCGTCCCATCGAGGAAGACCCGCAGGTTTCGACCAATGACGCGGCTCAGTGGAGCCTGGCGGCCATTCAGAACCTCGCGCTGATCGGAGACAGTCTGGAGGAAGCCGCCGCGCGGCTCGGCTTCACGTCGTGAAGATGGGGCGGGCGGCCGTTCGGCGGTCGCCCGCCCCGTATCATAGGCGGTAGATCGCCTCTGCGTTGGCGGCGAATAGGCGGTCACGCTCATCGGCTGAGAAGTCGGCCGTGATCGCGTCGAAGGCGGAATAGAAGGCGTCGAACGTCCCGTGGACGCGCTCGACAGGGAAGTCCGAGGCGAACATGGCGCGCTCGGTCCCAAAGACCTCGATACACTCAAGGACCGTCGGTCGGATGGAGTCCAAGGTCCAGGCGCGGTCGGTGATGCCCAGGCCCGAAATCTTGATCGATGCCTGGGGCTGGGCGGCCAGAAGGCGCAGGCCCCTGCGCCACCGCTCCATGCCTGCTGCGTCGCGGTCGGTCGGCAGACCGGCGTGGTTGACGATGATCGGTATGTCGGGGTGGCGGGCCGCGATGATGGCCGCCGTCGCCATCTGCGACGGATAGAGCTGCAGGTCGAACGACAGGCCATGGCGCGCCAGTTTGGCGAATCCCTCGACCCACTGCGGATCGCGCAGCAGGTCGCGGTCGGTGTAGGTCTTCAGCGGATCCTCGTGCCAGCAGACGATCTGACGCACGCCGCGCACGTTCGGCCGTGCGGCGTGGGCCTCCAGCAGGGCGTCAAGGTCGGGGTCCAGCAGATCGGCGCCGGCGACGACGCCTTGGGGATAGGCCCGCTGATCGGCCATGGCCTGAAGCCAGTCCGTCTCGGACAGTTGCCAGCCCATCGGCTGGCCGGCCTCGACATGGACGATCTTGTCCACGCGCCACCCGGCCGTGTCCGACAGATAGTCGTCCAGCAGATAGTTCCTGTGCGCGATGTCGGACATGTCCCCCGCCGGATTGTTCGGCAGGGGATCGTCCTGAAGCCAGCCATAGCGCGCGCGTGACAGGTCCCACAGGTGGACGTGGGGATCGACGATGCGAAGGTCCGACGGCACCCGTCGGACCCTAGTAGGTCGTTCGGCCGCCGGACGTGTCGAACGTCGAGGCGGTGGTGAAGCTGCACTCCTCGGAGGCCATGAAACAGACCATGGCCGCACTCTCCTCGACCTCGCCCAGGCGGCCCATCGGGATCTTGGAACGCATATAGTCGACCTGGCTCTGGGGCAGTTGCTCCAGGATCGGGCTTTCGAAGGTGGCGGGGGTCAGGCTGTTGGCGATGACGCCCTTGCCCGCCAGTTCCTTGCCCAGCGACTTGGTCAAGCCGATCACGCCGGCCTTGGAGGCTGAATAGGCGCTGGCGTTCGGGTTGCCTTCCTTGCCTGCGACCGAGGCCACATTGACGATACGGCCATAGCCGTTCTGGAGCATGAAGGGCACGATGGCGCGCGAGCAGTAGAAGACGCCGTTCAGATTGATGTCCACGACGCGTTTCCAGCTGTCGATCGGGAACTCATGCACCGGAACCGTGGCGCCGGTGATCCCGGCCGAGGCGACCAGGATGTCAATCCGGCCCAGCACCTCGGCGGACTCAGCCGCGGCCGCCGCGACCGCGTCGGGATCGGCGACGTCCAGCGCAATGACATGGGTCGCGCCGGTTTCCTGCGCGGCGGTCTTCAGCGCTTCCGGGTTCAGGTCCCACAGCACCACCTTGCCGCCCTCGGCCACGATACGGGCGGCCGAGGCCTTGCCCAGACCCGAGCCGCCGCCGGTGACGACGGCGGTGCGACCTTCAAATCGTCCTGCGTAAGCGCTCATCGGGTCCATTCCACGAAAGTCTGGCCCTGTTCGCCCAGCTTCTGGATGCCCAGGCGAACCGTGTCGCCGGGCTTCAGATACAGGGGCGGCTTTTGGCCCAGGCCCACCCCGGGCGGGGTGCCGGTGGTGATCAGGTCGCCGGGCTCCAGCGTCATGAACTCCGACAGATAGGAGACGATCTCGGCGACGCCGAAGATCATGGTCCGGGTGTTGCCGGTCTGCATCCGCTTGCCGTTCAGGTCCAGCCACATGTCCAGGTTCTGAACGTCGCCGACCTCGTCGGTGGTGACCAGCCAGGGGCCGACGGGGCCGAAGGTGTCGCAGCCCTTGCCCTTGTCCCAGGTCCCGCCGCGCTCGGTCTGGAAGGCGCGCTCGGACACGTCATTGATCAGGACATAGCCCGCGACATGGTCCAGCGCCTCGGCCTGGGTGACGTAGGTGGCGGTCTTGCCGATGACGACGCCCAACTCGACTTCCCAATCGGTCTTTTCGGACCCGCGCGGGATGATGACGTCGTCTTTGGGGCCGTTCAGGCAGGTGATGGCCTTGGTGAAGACCACCGGCTCGGCCGGGATGGGCAGATTGGACTCCTCCGCATGGTCGGCGAAGTTCAGGCCGATGGCGATGAACTTGCGGCTGCCGTTCACCGGCACGCCATAGCGGGGCTGGCCTTCGACCAGGGGGAGGGTGGCCGGATCGATGGCCTTCAGGGCCTCGAGCGCCGGGCCGTACAGCTGTTCCGGCGTAATGTCGGCGATGACGCCGGACAGGTCGCGAATGCGGCCCTCGGCGTCCAGCGTGCCGGGTTTTTCGTGGCCCTTGGGGCCGTAGCGCAGCAGTTTCATGGGTGAGGTCTTTCGTCTTAGCGCGCGTAGGGGCGGTGCAGGGCGATGTCGCGGTTCAGTTCGACGCCGAAACCGGGGGCGTCGGGAACCTTCAGCTTGCCGTTCACGGGAACGGGTTCGCCGATCAGCTGGGGATGGAACATGGGCACGACCTCGTCGGCGCCGGGGGCCATCATCAGGAACTCCGCGAACGGGCTGTTATGGCGCGTCACCACGAAGTGGTAGGAATAGACCGACGATCCGTGCGGGATCATCAGCACGCCCTTGGCGTCGGCCATGGCGGAAATCTTGATCAGTTCGGTCACGCCGCCGCACCAGCCCACGTCCGGCTGGATGATGTCGCAGCATTCCATTTCCAGCAGCATGCGGAAGCCCCAGCGGGTGGCTTCATGCTCGCCGGTGGTGACCAGCATCCCCTTTGGCGCATTCTTCTTCAGCGCCTGATAGCCCCAGTAGTCGTCGGGGCTGAGCGCCTCCTCGATCCACTTGAGGCCGAGCTTGTGCGCCTCGTGCGCCAGGCGGGTGGCGTAGTTGAGGTCCAACGCCATCCAGCAGTCGAACATCAGCCAGAAGTCGTCGCCGCAGGCGTTCCGCATGGCCTCCAGCTCGGCCAGGTTCTTGTGCAGGCCGTCCTCGCCCTCGGCGGGGCCGTGGTGCAGGGGCATCTTGCCGCCGATGAAGCCCAGTTCCTTGGCTTTGTCGGGGCGGGCGCCGGTGGCGTAGAAGGTCAGTTCGTCGCGAACCGCGCCGCCCAGCATGGCGAAGACGGGTTCCTGTCGCAGGCGACCCAGCAGATCCCACAGCGCAAGATCGACGCCCGAGATGGCGTTCACAACCAGGCCCTTGCGGCCATAATACTGGGTCGAGAAATACATCTGGTCCCAGATCTTCTCGACCTCGGACGGATCGCGGCCTTCCAGGAAGCGGGCCAGGTGCTTCTCGACGATATAAGCGGCGGGTTCGCCCCCGGTCGTCACCGCGAAACCAACGACGCCGTTCTCGGCCTCGATCTCGACGACCAGAGTGCCCAGAACATTGATGCCGAAGCTGCGGCGGCTCTGGCGATATTCGGGATATTTCGCCATCGGCGTGGCGATGTGGTCGTCGATCCAGTGGCCGTCGCCCTGGTCGTGATAGTCCGCGCCGCCTCCCGTGCCGTCGTTCTTCACGACAAAGGCGCGCACGTGTTTTATCTTGGGAAGCCTGCTCATCGACGCACCGTAGAAATTGGGCGATAGATTCCCATATATCGGGACATTACTGGATTTCTTTCTCGAACCGCGCCAATATTGGTCCCGATTCCAGGATCAACTTGCGCGCTTTGCTACATTCTGAGAATGAGGATTACGAAATGGGACGAGTGACGTCAATCAAGACCGCGCAGGTCGATGGGGAAGAAGAAGTCGGCGCCAAGGCGTCCGGCAGCCAGACCCTGCTGCGCGGGCTGGACGTGATCGAAGCCCTGATCGACGGTCCCATGCCCTTGGCTGAACTGTCCGAAAAGCTGGAACTCACCCGCAGCACCACCCACCGTCTGGCCTCGGCCCTGGTCGATCGTCGCCTGCTGTCGTTCCGCCCGCGCGAGGGCTACAGCCTGGGGCCGAAGCTGCTGGAACTGGGCCACGCCGCCAGCCAGCAGATGCACCTGCCCCGTATCGCCCGCCCCTGGCTGGAACAGTTGTCGGAACAGACGCAGGATACGGTCCATCTGGGCGTCCTCGACGGCCGTCACGCCCTCTATCTCGACAAGGTCGCCGGCCGCCGCCGCATCAATATCGGCTCTCGCCTGGGCGAGCGGCATCCCATCGCTTCGACGGGCCTGGGCAAGGCGCTGATCCTCGACATGTCGGAGCCGGAGTGGATCGACTTCTATGCACCTGAGGGCGTGGCCTTCGATTCGGCCGCCCGAGCGGTCTGGCTGGAGCGGATGCGCAGTTACGCCCAAAAGGGCTACGCCTTTGACCTGGAAGAGAACGAGGATCAGATCCGCTGCGTCGCCGCGCCGGTTCGGTCGGTCGACGGGCGGATCGTCGCCGCGCTCAGCGTCTCATCCGCGGCCCAGTACATGTCGGACGCCCGAATGGCGGAGCTGACCCGAACCGTAACCGAAGCCGCCGACGCCATCAGCGCCGATCTCGGCTGGCTGCCCAAACCCTGAACTGCTGAACTGCCGGAGCCCTCATGCTGCTTGAAGACAAGGTCGTCCTGATCACGGGCGCATCGCGGGGCATAGGCAGGGCGACAGCGCTTGAGGCCGCGCGTCAGGGCGCGAACGTCGCCATCAACACCTATCGCGACGCTGAGGCCGCCGCCGAGGTCGTGGCACAGATCGAGGCGTTGGGTCGACACGCCGTCGCCATCGATGGGGATGTGGCCCTGCCGGACAGCGCAACGGGCTTTGTCAGCGCGGCGGTTGAGGCGTTCGGCCGGGTCGACGTCTTCGTCTCCAACGCCGGCATCTGTCCGTTCCACGCCTTCCTCGACATGCCGGTCGAGACCCTGCGCCGCACGATGGAGGTCAATCTGCACGGGGCCTATTTCATGGTCCAGGCGGCGGCCAACCAGATGGTGAAACAGGGGGAGGGCGGCGCCATCGTCGCCATCAGCTCCATCTCCGCCTTGGTGGGCGGCGAGATGCAGACCCACTACACGCCGACCAAGGCCGGGGTTCACAGTCTGATGCAATCCTGCGCCGTCGCCCTGGGCCGTCACGGCATCCGCTGCAACTCCGTCCTGCCGGGCACCATCGCCACCGACATCAACAAGGACGATCTCGCCGACCCGGCCAAGCGCGAATATATGGAAGGGCGCATCCCGCTGGGGCGTCTGGGACGTCCCGAGGATATCGCTTCGGTGGTCGCCTTCCTGGCCTCTGACATGGCGTCCTATATGTCCGGCGCGGCCCTGCTGGTCGACGGCGGCGCCTTCGCCAACTTCCAGTAGGACGGTGCGGTGATCATCTCCTCGCCGGGCGACTATCGCGAAGCCGCGCGCCGCAAGCTGCCGCCTTTCCTGTTCCACTACATCGACGGCGGCGCCTATGCGGAGCAGACCCTGCGGCGCAATGTCGAGGACTGGCAGGCCATCGCTCTGCGCCAGCGCGTGCTGCAGGACATGTCGAGTCTGAACCTCGAGACCCGGCTGTTCGACGAGACCCAGCGCCTGCCGATCATCCTGGCGCCCGTCGGCCTGACCGGCATGTACGCTCGACGCGGCGAGGTTCAGGCGGCCAAGGCCGCGGCCTCTCGCGGCCTGCCCTTCACCCTGTCCACCGTCTCGGTCTGCCCGATCGAGGAGGTGGCGCCGGCCATCGACCGGCCCATGTGGTTCCAGCTCTATGTGCTGCGGGACCGGGGCTTCATGAAGAATGCGCTGGAACGCGCCAAGGCGGCGGGGGTCAAGACCCTGGTCTTCACCGTCGACATGCCCACCCCCGGCGCCCGCTATCGCGACGCCCATTCCGGCATGAGCGGGCCCAACGCCGAGATGCGCCGCATGATCCAGGCCATGACCCATCCCGCCTGGGCCTGGGACGTCGGGGTGCGCGGCACGCCGCATGACCTGGGCAATGTCTCGGCCTATCTGGGCAAGCCGACGGGCTTGGCCGACTACATCGGTTGGCTGGGCCAGAATTTCGATCCGTCGATCTCGTGGAAGGACCTGCAATGGATCCGCGACTTCTGGGACGGTCCCATGATCATCAAGGGCGTGCTGGACGCCCAAGACGCCCGCGACGCCGTCAGCTTCGGCGCCGACGGCATCGTGGTGTCGAACCACGGCGGCCGCCAACTGGATGGCGTACTGTCCTCCGCGCGGGCCCTGCCGGCCATCGCTGAAGCGGTGAAAGGCGATATCCGCATCCTGGTGGATTCCGGCGTCCGCAACGGTCTGGACGTGATCCGCGCCATCGCCCTGGGCGCCGACGCGGTCATGCTGGGCCGCGCCTTCGTCTACGCCCTGGCGGCGGGCGGACAGGGCGGTGTCGAAAACCTGCTCGACCTGTTCGAGAAGGAGATGCGGGTGGCCATGACCCTGACCGGGGCGAAATCGGTTCAGGCTGTCAGTCGCGATATGCTGGCCACCTAGCGAAACAGGGTCAGATCGATCGCGTCCGCCATCGCCCTGAAACCCGCGTCATTCGGATGGAGGCGGTCGCCGCTGTCATAGGCGACCGCCAATCGGCTGGGGCTGGCAGGGTCGCGCATGACGAGATCGAAATCGATGACGCCGTCTGCTTCGCCCCCGCTGCGAATCCAGGTGTTGACCGCCTGCCGCACGGACTCGCCGGACTCGGACCAGTAGTTGGCCCCCTCATAAGGCAGAATGGTCGCCAGAAACACGCGCAGACCGCGTGCATGCGCGCGCGCGATCATCTGGCGGTATCCGGCGATCAGATCGGCTGCGGTCGGCGGGTGCGGATCCTTGTCCCGCCAGGCCATGCCGATGTCATTGACGCCTTCCAGAATGATCAGGTCGGTGGCGCCGGGCGCAGCCAGGACGTCGCGATCAAATCGCGCCAGAGCCGAAACGCCCAGTCCGGCGCGCGGATTGAGGATGCGGTTGCCCGAGATCCCGGCGTTGGCCACGGCCACATCAGTCAGTCCCGCCGCCTGGAGCCGCCCGGCCAGCAGGTCCGGCCATCGGCGATCCGCGTCACGCGTGCCGTTGGCGCCGTCTGTGATGGAATCGCCCAGGGTGACGATGACTCTGGCGGGGCGCGCACGCTCCACGTCCACCCCCGACAGCAACACGCGCTGGGTGGTCGTGACGGCGTCGATCAATTCGGGCGCTGAGGCCTGATCGCCGGGACCGACCTGGCCGGTCGCCAGGCCGAGCAGGTGGATCGTCGGCTGCGGCACGTCATCGGGCAGATAAAGGCTGACGGTCAGTCGCGACAGCTCAGGCAGGTCGAGATCGACGGCATCGCTCAGGATCGGCGCGCCGCCCGGCAGGACGGCGCCGGGCCGTCCATCGAACGTCACGTCCCGTTCGGAGCCCGCCACAGGCTTCCCGTCCTCGCCGATCAGGAAGACCGTCGCGCGCCCGATCCGGACCGGCGCGTCTCCGAACTCGTTGGACAGCCGAAGGCGAAACCGTTCGCCGCCGAGGCTGACGCGAACCGTCTGCCGCACCGTGGTGTTCTTCAAGGGCGGAGGCATGCGGTCGGCCGTGGCCGCCAGGGGGGCGGCGTACCAGCTGCGCGCCCAATACGGTTGCGGTTCTGTCTGTTGCGCCCAGGCCGGCCCGGCGCTGAGCGCCGCCAGGATGGACGCCAGCGTGAGAAGGAGGTTTTTCATGGGATCCTGCCTGGCGGGGGCGAACCGGCTCTGGTGCGGACCTCGAAGTCGCGCACGGCCATATGATTGAAGGTGGTCCGCAGTCCGAACCAGCCCTCGCGATAGGGGTGGGGGTCGTCAAGGGCGAACATCCGGCGTTCGTCACGCCAGTATTCGATCCGTTCGCCGTCCGCGATCAGTCGGATTTTGTAGGGCCGGTTCGGAGCGATCAGATCCTCGGGCGCGCTCAGGTCGTGGCGCGCGAGCAGGGGGCGTTCACCGTTTCCGGCATAGCGCCGGAAGCGAGAGGTGCTGTTATAATTACCGCCCAGGCCGACATAATAGGTCTGCAACAGGTCGTAGTCGGCGAAGGCGCCCGAGCGTGGACGCGCGATCAGATCCCCCGGGCTGCGCGGGTCGGTCGCCATCCAGAAGCAGTTGAGGTCGCTGACCCGGTCATTCGGTCCGCCGGCCGATATGGCCCGGGCGGTGAAGCTGATTTCAACGGGGGACGTCAGTCGCTGACGGAACCAGGCCGTGGCGCCGCGAGGCGTGTCGAACCACATCGCGCCGTCTGCGGTCCACACCTTGCCCAGTCCGTCCTCGCGTTCGATCAGCCAGGACGCCAGCCCGTGTCGAAAGTCGTCCGCATAGAGGCGACGCCCGCCGCTCCGGCCGCCAGAGGGGACGCCCGCGCAGGCGGAGACGGTTCCCAGCGCGGCGATGCCGGCGGCAAGGGCGTCTCGCCTCGACCAGGCGCGAGTTACGGCCCTGGCCGTTCTCACTGAGCCGCCTTCAGGTCCGTCTCCGGTGTGAAACCGGGATGGGACGGTTGGTTATAGGCCGAATTCTGACCCGACACCTGCGACCGATACTGGGCGTCGTGCATCAGGGTCGTGTGCCGGATCGCGGTCGGATAGGGGGTGACGTAAATCCGCAGCGCCGTGTTGTCCTCTGTTCTCAGGACCACTTCCTCGCGCCAGTCGCCCAGAATGTCCGCCGCCAGCACCGGCGTGGACTTGGTCCCATTGTTGGAGGCGGCGCCTTCGGCGATCAGCAGTGGAACCGCTCGCTGGTTCGCCCAATCCCATTTGAAGATCCCCACGCCGTCCAGCAGTTCGCGTTGGGCGTCGCCGTCCCACCAGACGGCGAAGTTGACCTGGGCCGGTCTGGCATGAGCGATCACGCGCCCGTCGGCCGCATACAGGTCTGTGCTGTTGCTGGCCCAGGCTTCGGCGCCGGGATAGCGCGGGTCGATATCGACGGCGACGCCGCGTCCTACGTCCTTGTCCGACGAGGTGCGCCACAGGATTTCGCCGGACTGGGCATCGACCATGGCGCTGCCGACCCCGCCGTTTCCGCGCATGTCTTCATGCACCCCAAACTTCTCCAGGCCGGGCCGGCTCGGGTCCAGATCGCCGACGTGCATGGCGTCGCCATGGCCCAGTTCGGTCGTCCACATCGGCGCGCCGTCGTCGTCGATCGCCATCGCGCCGTAGAGGATCTCCTGCCGACCGTCGCCATCCAGATCGGCGACGCTGAACTGATGGTTGCCCTGGCCGGCGAAGCCTTTCGGCGCGGCGTCGCTGTCGAAGGTCCAGCGCGGTTGCAAGCGGCCGTCGCGCCAGTCCCAAGCCGCGATCACTGTGCGGGCGTAATAGCCGCGCGCCATGATGATGCTGGGCAGCCGGCCATCCAGAAAGGCCGTGCCGCCCAGATACCGTTCCGACCGGTTGCCGTAGCCGTCGCCCCAAAGGGCGGCCATTTCGGCGGACGAAGGGCTATCCACGCCCTGTCCCCGCGACGGGACATAGGGGGCGCTGGCCAGGGCTCGCCCCGTGGCGCCGTCGAAGACGGTCAGATATTCCGGGCCGGAGAGGATGCGGCCGGTCAAACGCGCGGTCAGGCTGCCGTCCGGTTTCCGTTCGGCGCCGGTTCTGTCGCCACTGGCGATCTCGCCGCCTTCTTCGCGCCAGTCCGCAGCGGGGTCTCCCAGCACCACGCCGGTCCCGTCCACTGTTCCGTCGGCCGTTTTCACGGCCAGTTCCGCACGGCCGTCGCCGTCGAAGTCCTGGACCGCCATCTGCGTATAATGGGCGCCCGAGCGGATGTTGCGGCCCAGGTCGATCCGCCAAAGCCGGCGGCCGTCCAGCGTATAGGCGTCGATCAGCGTCGGACCGGTGTAGCCGGCGAAGGCGTTGTCCTTCGCATTGGTCGGCGCCCACTTCAGGATGATTTCGTAACGGCCGTCCCCGTCCAGATCGCCGACCGACCCATCATTGGCGTCATACTCATAGGCCACGCCATCTGGCGTGACCCCGCCGTTCGGGCGATCCAGGGGTATCGTCAGATAGCCCTCGGTTAGGTTGAGGCCTGGAAACGGCGCGTTGCTCCCTACCGCCTTGATCGCATAGCGGCCGTTCAATCCGCCTTCTGGGTCCAGCCAGTTGGTCGCGGTGGACACCGGGCGGGGCGTGATCCTGCGCCCGTCTCTATAGACGTCGAAACCTTGGTCTGACGGATCGGATGCGCTTAATCGCCAATGGATAAGAACGCCGCCGTTCTGCGCCGGCACAGCGACCGCCGCCCTGTCCAAAGCGTCTCTCACAGCCGATACGGGTTCACAGAATCCCGCAAGAGGCCAAGCCAAGACCGAAGCTCCCGCTAAGGCTGCGCCTGCCGATCTGAAACAATCCATTCCCTAGCTCCCAAGCAAGCCCACCTTATAAGTTTCACTTTGTGAGACAAGATCTCATTTGAGAGTCGGGGTTTTGCTGATATGTGAGGTCGGGCTTGGATTTGGCTTTAGTTTGAGAAAACAGGGGCCGCCCTTTAGGCGGAACAGACAGGGCGTGCGCCCCCGCCTCGTGATGACTGCATTTCAGAACCAAGGCCGAAACGTCAGCTCTGGCGCAGCTGGCCGCTATCCGTCAGTCGCGGTCGCAAGACATGCGGAAGGTGAAGGGACAGAACAAGCAGGAGGCCAAAAAACCATCCTCACGCCCGTCCTGATGGCGTCATGGTCAAACGCACAAAAAGCGCCCTTGGGCGCTGACCGATAAACAGTTGATTTGAAGGAAAGACGATGGTGGGTGATGTAGGGTTCGAACCTACGACCCGCTGATTAAGAGTCAGCTGCTCTACCAACTGAGCTAATCACCCGACCGGTCGTCTTGTCTGCGGCGAAGGCGACTGCCTTGCCGAAGGGCGCTCCTACTACCCACCCGCCGGGGGGTTGGCAAGCGCTTTCGAAAACTTTCTTTGACGGGCATGGTCGCACGGAATCGGTCGCGTGGGGCGGCGGGGGAGTGAGCATCATGGCCTTCTGGAACCGGCGTCGTTCGATCGACGTCATGACGGCGCCGCACGACGGGCCGCGGCTGAAACCGACGCTCAGCTGGCCGCATCTGCTGGCCCTTGGCGTGGGCGCCATCGTCGGCACCGGCATTCTGACCCTGATCGGGGTCGGGGCGGGGCTGGCGGGACCGGCGGTGCTGATCAGCTTCGGCCTTGCCGGCCTGGTCTGCGCCTGCGCGGCCCTGGCCTATGCCGAGCTGTCCACCATGATGCCGGCGGCGGGCAGCGCCTATACCTATTCCTACGCCGTCCTGGGCGAGATGATCGCCTGGGTCGTGGGCTGGAGCCTGATCCTGGAATATTCGCTGGTGGTCAGCGCCGTTGCGGTGGGCTGGTCCGGTTACGCCGTCGGCTTCCTCAGCGGTCTGGGCGTCGATCTGCCGACCGCCCTGGTCGCCGGGCCCCATGCCGGCGGGATCATCAACCTGCCGGCTGTGGCCATCATCGGCGTGGTGACGGGCCTGCTCCTGCTGGGCACCAAGGAGAGCGCGACGCTGAACGCCGTGCTGGTGGTGATCAAGATCGCCGCCCTGGTCGTCTTCGTCGCCATCGCCCTGCCGGCCTTCAAGACCGAGAACTTCACCCCCTTCATGCCTAACGGCTTCGGCGCGCCCTTCGTCCAGACCGGGGTCATGGCGGCGGCGGCCATCATCTTCTTCGCCTTCTATGGGTTCGACGCCATCTCGACGGCGGCGGAAGAGACCAAGAAGCCCGAGCGCGACCTGGCCATCGGCATCGTCGGCTCGATGCTGATCTGCACGGCCCTGTATCTGGTGGTCGCGGCCGCCGCCATCGGCGCCCGGCCCGTGGCGGACTTCGCCGACAGCCCCGAGCCCCTGGCCCTGATCCTGCGCCAGATGGGGCAGGGGACGGCGGCCCAGTGGATCGCGGCGGCGGCGGTGATCGCGCTTCCGACCGTGCTGCTGGCCTTCCTGTTCGGCCAGAGCCGCATCTTCCTGGGCATGGCGCGCGACGGCCTGCTGCCGCGCCGCCTGGCCAAGGTGTCGGTGCGCGGCGTGCCGGCGGTGGTGACGGTCTTCACGGCTGTGGTGGTGGCGATCCTGGCGGGTCTGTTGCCGCTGGACGAGCTGGCGTCGCTGGCCAACGCGGGCACCCTTGCGGCCTTCTGCGCCGTCGGGGTGTGTCTGGTGGTGCTGCGGATCCGCGAGCCGGGCCGCCGTCGGGTGTTCAAGGCGCCGCTGTGGCCTCTGGTTGGAGCGGTTACGGTGATCGGCTGTATCGTCTTCTTCCTCAGTCTGAAGCCCGTCACACAGGTCGGCTTCGTCGTCTGGAACCTGATCGGCGTGGCCATCTACCTGCTGTGGTCGTCGAAGAACTCGCGCCTGGCCAAGGGCGAGGAAGAGGCCGCCTGATGGCGCGCCGCGACCTGACCGGCGCCGTCGACTTCAGCGTGCTGGAAGGCATGACCGGCGGCGACGCGTCGATTTCGGAAGAGGTGCTGGGCCTGTTCGTCGAACAGGCCGCCCTCTGGTCCGCCCTGCTGAACCCCAGGGTGGAGGGCTGGCGTGACGGGGTCCACACCATCCGGGGGGCGGCGGCGGGTATCGGCGCCGGAGATCTGGCGGCAATCTGCGCCGAGGCGGAGGTTGCGGAGCAGGCCCTGGCGGCGCCGGGGCTGGAGCGGGTTCGGACAGCGCTGGACGCCGCTCTGGCCGACGTCGCCGCCTATCGGCACGAGCTGATGCTGAAGAGCCTTAAGGCCTAGCGCCGAGTCCGGTCATAGGCCGCGAACTCATGGGCGATGCACCGGTCGATCAGCAGGCGCCAGACCGGTTCGGCGATCTCGGGCGACAGGTGATGGGCCTCGGCGGCGGTCAGGACCTTGGCCACCACGTCGTCGATGCGGGCCTGGTCGAAGACGGCGTCGCGGTCGGGCTTGATGCGGGCGGCCGCCTCCATATAGCGCTGGCGTTCGGCCAGCAGGGCGACCAGGGCGCGGTCCAGGGCGTCGACGCCCTGGCGGACCTCGGCCATCGACGAGCATTCGGCGGGATCGACGCGGGCGTCGACGGCGACAAGGGCAGGGTGGTGCATCAAAACTTTCCGCTCATCCCGGCGAAAGCCGGGACCCAGTGCTTTTCACGGCGCCGGTGTCTGGATCAAGGGTGCGGATCGTCACGAACGACGGGTCGCCCAAAGATCTGGGTCCCGGCTTTCGCCGGGATGAGCGGATTTTTCAAGTCTCAGCCGACGAAGGCGCGTTCCAGCACATAGTCGGCGGGCTCGGCGTTGGAGCCTTCCTTCAGCCCGTAGGTCTCCAGCAGTTCGCCGGCTTCCTTGATCATGGCCATGGAGCCGCACAGCATGGCGCGGTCGCGGGCGGGGTCGAAGCCCTCGGGCAGGCCCAGGTCGCGGAAGAAGTCGCCGGACTTGATCCGGTCGGTGATCCGGCCCGGGTTTTCAAAGGCTTCGCGCGTGACCGTCGGGTAGTAGGTCAGCTGCGCCTTGGCTTCGTCGCCGATCAGCGGGTCGTCATGGATCTCACGGGTGAAGAAGTCGCGATAGGCCAGGTCGGCGACGCTGCGCACCGTGTGGATCACATAGACATGGCCGAAGCGGGAATAGGTCTCGGGATCGCGCGCGACGCTCAGCCAGGGCGCCAGGCCCGTGCCGGTGCCGATCAGGAACAGCCGCTCGCCGCCGGTCAGGGCGTCCAGCACCAGGGTGCCGGTCGGCTTCTTGCCCATCAGCACCGTGTCCCCGGCCACGATCTTCTGCAGGCGCGAGGTCAGGGGGCCGTCGGCGACCTTGATGGAGAAGAACTCCAGCTCCTCGGCCCAGCAGGGGCTGGCGATGGAATAGGCGCGCAGCACGGGCTTTCCGCCGTCTTCTCCCGGCAGGCCGATCATCACGAACTCGCCCGAGCGGAAGCGGAAATCCTCGGGCCGTTTCACCGCGAAACTGAACAGGCTGTCGGTCCAGTGGCGGACCCACAGAACCTCCAGTTCGTTGAACGGGCTGGCCTTAACCGGGGCGGGGGAGAGGGCGGCGTCTGTCATCGTGCGCTTCTCTAATCTGAGACCCGCTCGCAGGGAAGGAAAAGCCATCGCTCCGATGGCGACTTTTCCTCGTGACGGCTTGCAGAAGCGCCGCTAGCGTCCCCGACCATGCGCACAGTTCTCCTTGCTTCGACCATCCTCCTGTCGGCCGGTTCGGCGTTCGCCCAAGCCACCCCTCAGGAGCCCCCCTCCAACATCCTGACGCCCGAGCGCGTCTTCTCCAGCCCCAGCCTGAACGGCCCGGTGGCCAAGGGGGTCAGCCTGTCGCCGGACGGGCAACTGGTCGCCTTCCTGCGTTCGCGCGAAGACAATGTGGACGTCCAGGACCTGTGGGCCGCCCCGACCGGCGAGGGCGAAGCCTACAAGCTGATCGACGCCCGCGCCCTGGTCCCCGACGCCGGCGAACTGTCCGAGGCCGAGAAGGCGCGGCGCGAGCGGATGCGCATCAGCGCCCGCGGCGTGGTCGACTATTCCTGGGACAAACAGGGCCGCTACATTCTGGCGCCGCTGGAAGGCGACATCTTCCTGGCCAGCCGCGCCGACGGCAAGGTGCGCCGCCTGACCGAGACGGCCGCCGACGAGATCGACGCCAAGGTCTCGCCCAAGGGCAACTACGTCTCCTGGGTCCGCGACCAGAATCTGGTGATCTATGATCTGGCCACCGGCCAGGAGACGCCGATCACCGACGACGGCGCCGGCCTGATCACCTGGGCCACGGCCGAGTTCATCGCCCAGGAGGAGATGGACCGCGACACCGGCTATTGGTGGAGCCCCGACGAACGCTACATCGCCCTGACCCGCGTGGACGAAAGCCCGGTGGACATCGTTCCCCGCTTCGAGATCACCGGCGTCGGCGCCACCATGGTCGAGCAGCGCTATCCCCGCGCCGGCCGCCCCAACGCCCTGGTCGAACTCTATGTCCGGGATCAGCAGACCGGCGCACGGGTCAAGGTGGACCTGGGATCAAACACCGACATCTATCTGGCGCGGGTCGACTGGTCCGACGACGGCAAGACCCTGTATGTCCAGCGTCACTCGCGCGACCAGAAGACGCTGGACCTGCTCAGCGTCGATCCGGCCACCGGCGTCTCGCGCGTGATCCTCAGCCAGAAGGCCGCGGCCTGGGTCGATCTGAACAATGACTTCCATGTGCTGCCGGACGGCCGCTTCATCTGGTCGAACGAGGACAGCGGATGGCGACACCTGTATCTGTACGACCGTAACGGCCGTCAGCTACGCGCCGTTACGCGCGGCGACTATCCGGTCAAACATCTGGACGGCGTCAACGCACAGACGGGCGAAGTCTATTTCACCGCCTCGATGCGCGACGGCAAGGAACTGCCGATCGAGCAGCAGATGTTCCGCGCCAGCCTGAACCGCACGGTCGATCCCGTGGCGGTAACGCCGGCCGGCGGTTGGTGGAACGTCTCGGTCAATGGGCCGGCGACGGCCTATGTCGGCAACTATTCCGATCCGAAGACCCCGCCCCAGTCGGCCCTGTACCGTATCGACGGCACGCGGATCCGCTGGATCGAAGAGAACAAACTCGACGCCGACCACGCCTTCGCCCCCTATGTCTCGCGCCTCCAGACGCCCGAGTTCGGCACGATGCAGAGCCACGGCGAAACCCTGGTCTGGCGCATGACCACGCCGCCCGACTTCGATCCGTCGAAGAAGTACCCGGTGGTGATGCAGGTTTATGGCGGCCCCGGCACCGGCGCGGGCGTGCAGAAGAGCTGGCAGCCTCTGACCAACCAACTGCTGACCGACGCCGGCTATATCGTCTTCCGCGTCGATAACCGCGGCGAGGGCGACCGGTCCCAGGCCTTCGAGACCAGCATCTATCGCCGGCTCGGCATTCCTGCGGTCGAGGATCAGACCCTGGCCGCCAAATGGCTGAAAACCCTGCCCTATGTCGATGCGGACCGGATCGCCATGATGGGCTGGAGCTTCGGTGGTTTCCTCAGCCTGCTGGCCGTGACCGAGCCCGAGGCCGGACTGGCCTCGGCCCTCGCCGGCGCCGCCCCGACGGAATGGAGCCTGTACGACACCCATTACACCGAACGCTACATGTCCACGCCCCAGGACAATCCGGAAGGCTACGCCGCCACCGACGTCCTGCCGCGCCTGGATGATCTGACCGGTCGTCTGCTGATCCTGCACGGCATGGCCGACGACAATGTCATCTTCGGCAACGCCACCCGCGTGATCGACGCCCTTCAGGCCAAGAGCACGCCCTTCGAGATGATGCTCTATCCCGGCCAAAGACACGGCGTCCGCGGCGAACCCAGGCAGTTGCAGCAATGGCGAACCTATCTCGACTTCCTGGACCGCACGATCGGCAAGCGGGCGGAAACGACGGATGACTGACGGCTGAAACCGAACACGGGGGCGAACATGTCGAAGACCAAGCTAATGGCCGGCGTGTTTGCCGTCGTTTTGGCGAGCACCGCGCCGTTTCTCGCCTCGGCGCACACGCCGCCGCCCCCGCCGCCGCCGCCGAACGCCGACATCGCCTGGGTTCAGCGCGAGCGTACGCCCTACGGCTCCTGGGAGGAGATGGCGCGGTTCTTCCTCAGCCAGATTCGCACCTATGACGTCGAAGGCCGGTTCGGCGAACCCGGTCCCGCGATCAACAGCCTGATCTCGATAAACCCTTCGGCGCTTGAGGACGCTCGCGCCTCAGACGCCCGCCGCCTCTCCGGACAGACCCTGCCGCTGGACGGCGTGCCCCTGGTCATCAAGGACAATGTCGAGGCCCGCGGCATGCCGACCACGGCGGGCTCCCTGGCCCTGGCCGCGAACCAGCCGGACCGCGACGCGCCGATCATGGCCCGCCTGCGCGCGGCGGGGGCGGTGCTGATCGGCAAGTCCAATCTGTCGGAATGGGCCAATATCCGCTCGTCCCACTCCATCAGCGGCTGGAGCGCCGTGGGCGGCCTGACCCGCAATCCCTACGCCCGCGACCGCAACACCTGCGGCTCGTCCTCTGGATCGGGCGCAGCAGTGGCGGCGGGCTTCGCCATCGTGGCCATAGGCACCGAGACGGACGGTTCGATCACCTGTCCGGCGGCGATGAACGGCCTGGTCGGGTTCAAGCCCACTGTGGGACTGGTGTCGCGGACGGGCATCGTGCCGATCAGCCACAGCCAGGACACGGCCGGGCCGATGACCCGCACGGTCAGGGACGCGGCCATCGTGCTCAATGTCATCGCCGGCTCAGACCCTGCCGACCCGGCGACGGTCCAGGCCGATGCGCGCAAGACCGACTATGCGGCGGCGCTGGACGGCGCCGGCCTGAACGGCGTTCGCATCGGCGTCGCCCGGTTCCTGACCGGCTATTCAGACGGTACGGACGCCGTCTTCGAAGCCAATCTGGAGCGGTTGCGCGAGGCCGGCGCTGTCCTGGTCGAGATCAAGGACGGGCCGGACATGGACGTCATCGGCAGCGCGGAATTCACCGTCCTGTTGACCGAGCTGAAGGTCGATCTGAACGCATATATCGCCACGACCGACTCGGAACAGGTCGCGACGCGCACGCTGGCTGAGGTCATCGCCTTCAACCGCGCGACGCCGCGCGAGTTGGCCCTGTTCGACCAGGACCTGTTCGAGGCCGCCGAGGACACCAGCGGCCTGTCCGGGCCCGCCTATATCGAGGCGCGCGAGACCTCGCTGCGCCTGGCCGGGATTGAGGGGATTGATCGGCTGCTTAAGGACAACGACGTCGCCGTCCTCATCGCGCCCACCACCGGTCCCGCCTGGACCACCGACATCGTCAATGGCGACAACTATCTGGGTTCGGCCTCGACCCTGCCGGCCGTGGCGGGTTATCCGCATCTGACCGTGCCGATGGGCCAGGTGGGCGGCTTGCCGGTGGGGCTCAGCTTCATCGGCGGCCAGTGGCAGGACGCTCGGGTTCTGGCGCTGGGCTACGCCTATGAACAACTGGGACCGCAGCGAGTCGCGCCGGGCTTTGCGGCCTCCCTCAACACCATGCGCGCCATCGCGCCTCTCCTGGCGCCGACAGTTCAGGAACCTTGATCGGCCGTCCGCTGTTTGGGGCTTCATGACTCAGCCGACGATCCCCGAATGAGCGACCTGATCGCCAATATAGTCGGCTCGGCCGCTGCGGTCTGTTCGGTGACCAGTTTTGCGCCCCAGACCATCAAGATCTGGAAGGAACGCGACGCCTCCTCGGTCAGTCTGAAGACCTATTCCCTGACCGTGACCTGTTTCGCCCTGTGGGTCGTCTATGGCGTCATGACCCAGGCCTGGCCGGTGACCATCGCCAACTCATGCGCCCTGGTCATGGCCTCGGGCGTGCTGGCGATGAAGTGGCGGTTCCGGGACGGCGATCCCGACGCCTGACGGCCAGATCCTCCAGGTTTGATCCGGATCAAGGCGAAGTCGGGTCAGCGGCGCGAGGGTAGGGCAGAGGAGATTTTCCATGCCCCATGACGCCGTTCCCTTCGTCGCCGCCATCGTCGCGGCCTTCGTCTTCTTCATGGGTGCCTTGGCCCTGGCCAGCCTCTATTCGCGCTCGCCTCAGGACAAGTGACGACAGCTTTACCCGACGTGATCTTGGCGCCCCGCGCGATGCGGGTTACGGCATGTGTCTCAACGTCCAAGGGAGACGCCCCCAATGCCTGATCTCGCACAAGTCACCGACCACATCCGCGACGCCGTCGGCGACAACTCCGGTCTGGGCAAGACCGTGAAGCTCGACCTCGGCGACGAGGGCAAGATCTTCATCGACGGCGCCTCGGTGCCGAACACCGTCACCAACGAAGACAAGCCCGCCGACGCCACCGTCTCGATGAAGTGGGACGACTTCATGGCCCTGTCGGAAGGCAAGCTGGACCCGATGATGGCCTTCATGCAGGGCAAGCTGAAGATCGCCGGCGACATGATGATCGCCCAGAAGCTGGCCCCGCTGCTGAAGCGCTGATGCCAGGCTGAGCAACAGTTGATTGCGGCGCGGCTCCCCCCGGGGCCGCGCCGTTTTCGTATCAGCGCCCGCCAGAGGCGCGACCGAAAAACGAGGAAACGACATGGACTTCAGACATTCCGACCGCGCCCTGGACTGGTACGCCCGCGTGCGCCGTTTCCTCGACGAACAGGTCATCCCGCGCGAGGCCGAATATTTCGCCCAGGTCCGCGAGAACCCGAACCGCCAGCCCCCGGTCATGGAGGCCATGAAGGCCGCCGCGCGCGAGGCGGGCCTGTGGAACATGTTCCTGCCCGGAGACCACGGCGCCGGCCTGACCAACCTCGACTACGCCCCCCTGGCCGAGATGATGGGCGCCCATCTGTGGTCGTCGGAGGTGTTCAATTGCAACGCCCCCGACACCGGCAATATGGAAGTCCTGCACATGTACGGCGACGCCGCCCAGCAGGACCGCTGGCTCAAGCCCCTGATGGCCGGCGAAATCCGCTCGGCCTTCCTGATGACCGAGCCCGAGGTCGCCTCGTCCGACGCCACCAATATCCAGACCCGGATCGAGCGAGACGGCGATCACTATGTGATCAACGGCCGCAAATGGTGGTCGACGAACATGGCGCACCCGAACGTCGCCGTGACCATCGTCATGGGCAAGACCGACCCCGACGCCGCGACCCACGCCCAGCAGTCACAAGTCATCGTGCCCGTGGACACGCCCGGTTTCCGCGTCGAGCGGATGTTGTCGGTGTTCGGCTATGACGAACGCCCCATCGGCCACGCCGAGGTGGTGCTGGAGAACGTCCGCGTCCCCGCGTCCAACCTGATCGCCGGCGAGGGCCGGGGGTTCGAGATCGCGCAAGGGCGCCTCGGCCCCGGCCGGATCCACCACTGTATGCGTGTGATCGGCGCGGCCGAGCGGGCGCTGGAGCTGATGGTGACGCGCCTTCTGAACCGCACCGCCTTCCGGAAACAATTGGCCGAACATTCGGTCTGGGAGCAGAGGGTCGCCGACGCCCGCACCAATATCGAGATGTGCCGCCTCTTGGTGCTGAAGGCCGCCTGGATGATGGACGAGGCGGGGGCCAAGAACGCCCGCTCCGAGATCGCTCAGATCAAGGTCGCCGCCCCCCGCATGGCGCTTCAGGTCATCGACGACGCCATCCAGGCCTTCGGCGGCGCCGGCGTCTCGGGCGACACGCCCCTGGCCGAACTCTACGCCACGGTGCGCACCCTGCGGATCGCCGACGGCCCGGACGAGGTTCACAACCGCACCATCGCCCGGCTGGAATACGCCAAACACGGCGGCAAGCCGGTGCGTTGAATTCACCGTTACGCTTACTAAATCAGGGGAACCCCGGCTGAAGCGTCACGTTCGTTATGCTTGGACGACGCGACGCCCGCCGGGGCATCGGGGCTGAGGCGGGACGGACGGCTGACATGAATGCTCGCTTCGAGCCCGATACGCGGGCGGCGTCCGACGTGGCCCGTTTCAGGGAGACCAGGGCCGCCATGCCCGCCCTGGCGCAGGGCCTGTCGCCCGAGGACCTGTCGGCCCAGTCCATGCCGGATTGCAGTCCCGGCAAATGGCACCTGGCCCACACCAGCTGGTTCTTCGAGGCGCTGATCTTGGCAGCCGACCCGGATTACCAGCCGGTCGACCCGCGTTTCCAGCAGCTGTTCAACTCCTACTACGAGGCCCTGGGCGAGCGCGTGCCGCGCGACCGGCGCGGCCTGATCACCCGGCCCTCGGTGGACGAGGTCCTGGCCTATCGCCGCGAGATCGACCGGCGCATGGCCGCCTGGCTGGCCTCGGGGCCGTCCAGCGGTCAGCAACGCTACCTGTTCGAACTGGGCCTGCACCACGACCAGCAGCACCAGGAGCTGTTCCTGATGGACCTGCTGAACCTGATGTCCCGCTCGCCGCTGGACCCGGCCGCCTATGCGGTCGAGCCGCGACAGGCCCCGCTGGAATCCCCGCGCGGCGGCGGCGTCGCCTTCGACGGCGGCCTGGTCTCGATCGGTCACGACGGCGCCGGCTTCGCCTTCGATAACGAGGGGCCGGCGCATCGGGTCTGGCTGGAGCCCTTCGCCCTGGCCGCGGACCTCGTGACCAACGGCGACTGGCTGGGCTTCATCGCTGACGGCGGCTACGCCCGGCCTGAGCTCTGGCTCGCCGACGGCTGGGCCACGGTGAAGGCCGAGGCCTGGACCGCGCCCCTCTACTGGCGCCGCGACGGCGACGACTGGAGCATCATGAGCCTGACCGGCCGCGCCCCCGTCGATCCCGCCGCGCCGGTGCGTCACATCAGCTTCTACGAGGCCGAGGCCTACGCCCGCTGGGCCGGCAAACGCCTGCCGTCCGAGGCCGAGTGGGAGCACGCCGCGACCACGTCGCCCAACGCCTTCTCCAACCTGTCGGGCGAGGTTTGGCAGTGGACGTCCAGCGCCTACGCCCCATACCCCGGCTTCCAGCCGACGCCGGGCACGGCGGCCGAGTACAACGGCAAGTTCATGGCCAATCAGATTGTCCTGCGCGGCGGCGCCTTCGCCACGCCCCCCGGCCACGACCGCATCACCTATCGCAACTTCTTCTACCCCCAACAGAGGTGGGCCTTCATGGGTCTCAGACTAGCCGAAGACGCCCCGCGCGAGCGCAAGCCTGCCCCTGAGGACGCCCAGACCGCCGCCTTCCGGCGTGACCTGATCCAGGGCCTATCGCGCGACCAGAAGGCCGTGCCGCCCAAATGGTTCTACGACGCCGAGGGCTCGCGCCTGTTCGAAGAGATCACCGCCCTGCCGGAATATTACCCGACCCGGCAGGAGACCGCCCTGTTGCGCGACCGCGCCGGCGCTCTGACGGCCGACTTCGGCCCCGACGCCGTCCTGGTCGAGTTCGGATCGGGCGCCAGCGAGAAGACCCGTCTGCTGCTGGACGCCGTGCCTGACCTCGGCGCCTATGTCCCGCTGGACATCAGCGAGTCGGCCCTGCTGGACGCCGCGACCCGTATCCGCGCCGACTATCCCGGCCTGCGGGTGCAGCCGCTGCTGGGCGATTTCGAACACCTGTCGCCCCTGCCGGACGATTTGCCGCACGGCCGGCGCATCGGTTTCTTCCCCGGCTCGACCATCGGCAATCTGGAGCCGGACGAGGCGGTGCGGTTCCTCGCCTCGGCCCGGCGGATGCTGGGGGAGGGTGCACTGTTCATTCTCGGCGTCGATCTGGTCAAGGATCCCGCCATCCTGGTCGCCGCCTATGACGACAGCCAGGGCGTCACCGCCGCCTTCAACCTGAACCTCCTGGCCCGCGCCAACGCCGAACTGGGCGCCGATTTAGACCTCGACGCCTTCGCCCACCGCGCCGTCTGGAACCCGGATCAGTCGCGCATGGAGATGCACCTCCAGGCGACGCGTCAAACCGCCGCCCGCGTCGGCGACAGGGCCTTCAGCTTCATGGCCGGAGAGACCCTCCACACCGAAAGCTCGCGCAAGTTCACGCGGGATTCGGTCGCCGCATTGGCCAAGGAGTCCGGTTGGTCCATGGCCGGTTTCGAGGTTTCGCCCGAACCCCGCGTCGCCCTGGCCTTGCTGCGAGGGTGAACCCCCGGGGCGAGCTTCCGCAAGGCCGGCAGCGCCTGCAGTCGTGATCTGACGGTCGGCTTTCTGACGGTGGGTCAATTTCGCTTCGCGACCCATTGCAGACATCAGTTGCTCCGCTACGGTCGGTTCATGACCGCTGCCTATGACAAGCTTCTGAAAGACGTCTGCGTCCGCCTCGGCTTCTGCGGTTCTGTCGTCGGCGGCCAACCAATGCACGTTGACCAGTTTCTCGCTCAATCCGGCACCCTGACTGCCGATGATTTCGCCGATGCGGTATTCAAAGCCGAAGGATTGGACCCGGACAGCTTAGAGGCTCAGAGGTTCCGCCCCAGCGTGCTCGGGGCCTTCATTCGACATATGGGCGGGTCCGAAATCGACGCCAGCTCCGCTGCCTGCATGGACACTGAAGAAGATCTTCGTCTCGATCGGGAGCATGTGGCGCGCCTGCTCTATGAGTGCCGCGATGGCCTCCATCCCGCTACACAGGAAAAAGAGGCGGACCTCAAAAGCGAGCTGGAGGAACTGGATGCGAAAATCGCTCACCTGACCAGCCGAGCCTAAGTTCCGCTTTCCACCCTATAGGCAGTTCGGCGCGCCGCTTTTGGGCTGTGCGGCCGATGTCCGCTTTCCGCGCTGGTGAGATGTCGCGGTCCGACCCTGAGCGGACGTTAGGCCGCGCCGCGAAGCTCGACACAAACGCCGTCAAAGAGATCGAAATATTGATCCTGAAGGTCTGATTTGCTCAGCGCAAACGCAGAGTGTGTGAGCTGCAATGACATCGCAGCCGCAAGGGTCCTCCCCTCATCTTGAAAGGCAGCGTGCACGTCGTACGCCGTCTCCAGATCGCCCGCATTCCTCATGCCGTAGTCGGCGACCCAAAGGCAGTAGACGAGGCGTTCCCATGGCCGGAGGGAGCTTGAGCCGACGTCTGCCTTCTTCTCGATCACGTCGTGTCCGATCTCGATCAGCCACGTCTCGTTGTCGTCCTGCTCGTTCATTGCCCCTCCGCTAACTTTCGAAGCGCAGCGTAACCTCTTGAGGTCCGCTTTCCACCCATAACAGCCTTTGAAACGTCCGCTTAAGGGCGCTGGCGTCCGACCTTTGCCCGTGTCGCTATCTCCCTCATTCAGGACCTGTCCGCAGAGCGTTGGGGAACAGAAAAAGGGCGGCGCATCTTTGACGCGCCGCCCTGCAGAATTTCACTGAAGCCGTATCACTCGGCTTCGTTCGAAGCCGCGTCCTTCTTCGGCCCGTGCGAGGCCTCGCCGCCCTTGCGTCCGGCCTGGGCCGCCAGGCTGCGGTCTTGGGAGAAGCTTCTCTTTTCGCTGGGGACGCTGGCGCCTCCTTTACGTGCGATCTCGCGTTGACGTTCGGGATCCATGGAGGCGAAGCCTCGCTTGGAAACGCCGGAGGGTCGCGTCGGTTGGCTGTCCATCGGTGTTCCTTTCAGTGCTGCCGTTGCGCTTGCCGATGTGAACCCTGTGACTCGGTGACGGTTCCGTGTGGAACTCCGTTTTACTGTCCCGCCTCGGAACGACTTTGTGGTTTGACTTCAAACGGCTCCATAGGGTCGGGAATCACCTTCGCCGCCGCCGCCCGGTTCCATCGGCGGCATTTCGTCCGGCGTGTCGGACGGATCGATTTCAGGCTGGGGCGTCGGCTCGGGCTGGATCTCGGGTTGCGGGGTTCCGGGGGGCGTGGGTTCGACATAGGTCATGGTGTTCTCCTCTGGCTTGAGAACGCTGTGCGACCCGCAATGTTCACCGATCCTGCTTGAACAGATCAGGGAACTGGATCGGGGCGCGCCGGTTCAGTGTCCGAACCCCCGGAGATCTTCATGACCCAGACCCCCATCGCTCCAGCATCCCCCGACGACATCGTCCTGGAAGACGACACCCTGACCCAGCGTCTCGACCGTCAGGCCGATGCCATCCTGGCCAAAGGCGAGCGCCGCAGCTTTGAAGACACGACGTCCCTGCGTCAGGCACTGCGCGATGACGTCGAACTGATCCGCAGCAAGGTGGTCGGCCGCGTCGAAACCGCCCGCGACGGCATCCGCGACGAACCGATGAAGACCACCCTCTACGCCCTGGGCGTAGGCGTCCTCATCGGCATGCTGCTGCGTCGCTAGACAGACACCCTCTCCCATCGGGAGAGGGCTTGAGCGCACGAGAGCGAAGCGATCGTCCTTGCGCAAAAGGGTGAGGGGCAAGGTGGTGAGAGTTGGCCCGCCGCCGGACCCCTCACCCGGCCCTGCGGGCCACCTTCTCCCGCAAGTGATCCTCCCTCGTTTTGGTGGACACCCATGCTAGCTTTTCGGAGCTGGAGAGGAGTGTCTGATGAGTGTTCAACGCCGGAACTTCCCGGATTCTTTCAAGCGCGAGGCGGTTGACCGCGTCGCCAACGGCGGCCTGAGCGTCGGGGCGGTGGCCCGTGAGCTGGGTCTCCACGAGACGGTGCTGCGTCGATGGATGACGCAGTTCGGGGTGCAGGCGACGGGGACGTCGCGGCGCCCCACAACGCAGGCGTCGTCCCCGTCGCCGTCGGACATGGCGGCGGAGTTGGCCCGGTTGCGACGGGAGAACGGTCAGCTTCGGATGGAGCGGGACATTCTAAAAAAAGCCGCGCTCATCTTCGGAGCGGCCTCCCGATGAAGTTCGGGTTCGTCGATGAGCATCGTCAGGTTTGGCCGGTCCGCGTGATGTGTGCGGTCCTGGGGCTTTCGGCCAGCGGTTACTATGCCTGGCGCGGTCGCCCCGAGAGCCCGAGGTCCGTGGCCAATCGCGAGCTGACCGAGGACATCCGGCTGATCCATGCCGAGAGCAGCGGCTGCTACGGCTCGCCACGCATCCACGCCACCTTGCGTCGGCATGGACGTCGGATTGGTCGATCCCGCGTGGAGCGGCTGATGCGCCGTGCCGGCCTGCGAGGGCTGGCCGCCCTGCCGCGTCGCGCCCGGACGACGAACAGCCGCCACGGCTATCCCATCGCGCCCAACAGGCTGGCCCGGAACTTCGAGGCGGCGGCGCCCAACCAGGTCTGGCTCGCCGATCTGACCTATATCCCAACGGGTGAAGGCTGGCTCTACCTCGCCGCCATCCTTGACATGCACACCCGCAAGATCGTGGGCTGGTCCATGCGCCAGACCCTGCACACCGAGATCGCCCTGGACGCCCTCAACATGGCCGTCGAACGTCAGCGCCCCGCGCCCGGCCTGATCCACCATTCCGATCGCGGAATCCAATATGCCGCCGAGGCCTATCGCTCCGCGCTTGCTCGATCCGGCATCACGCCGTCCATGAGCCGCAAGGGGGACTGCTGGGACAATGCGCCCATGGAAAGCTTCTTCCACACCCTCAAAACCGAGCGCGTCCATCACCGCGTCTACGCCACCCGCGACCAGGCGCGGCGAGACCTGTTCGGATACATCGAGGGCTTCTACAATCCCCGTCGCCTGCACTCAGCACTGGGCTATATCAGCCCCGCCGAGGCCGAACGCAGAGCGGCTTAACCCCGTCCACTTTTGCGGGGGAAGATCACAAGGGGAGAAGGAAGCATTCTAAGCCGGCCCCACCGGCTCCCGCTGGATCGGCGCCCTTTGCAGCGCCGCGTCCGACACGAACGGATTGGTCCGGCGCTCCTCGCCGAAGGTCGAGATCGGCCCGTGCCCCGGCACGAAGGTCACGTCGTCGCCCAGCGGCCAAAGTTTCTCGACCACGGCGAGGATCAGGGCGGGCGGATCGCTCATCGGAAAATCGGTGCGGCCCACCGCCCCCTTGAACAGCACGTCGCCGACCTGGGCGAATCGCGCCGCCCGATTGAAGAAGATCACATGGCCCGGCGTGTGACCGGGGCAGTGGCGCACCTCCCAGGTCGTTTCGCCCAGACTGACCGTGTCCCCGTCTTCCAGCCAGCGGTCGGGGGTGAAGGGCCGCGCGTCCGGCAGGCCGTACATCCGGCCGCTCTCGACGATCCGGTCGATCCAGAACTGATCGGCCTTCTGCGGCCCTGTGATCTGGACTCCGGTCTTCTCCTGCATCTCGGCCGCGCCGCCGGCGTGGTCCAGGTGGCCGTGGGTGATCCAGATCTGATCGAGGGTCAGCCCCCGCCGCGTCACCTCGCCCAGAACCGCATCCACCGACCCGCCCGGATCGATCACCGCCGCCTTGTTCGTGGCGGTGCACCAGACGGTGGTGCAGTTCTGCTGAAGCGGCGTGACGGGCGTGACGAAGACGCCGATGGGGGAGGCGGGCTGGCTCATCCGTCCTACATAATCGCCCCTGCGGCGCGAAACCACCGTCTGACGCCACGCTCGCGTTGACCTTTGGGGCCCTTCTCGACATAAGGGCGGGCTTCGAGGCGCCGCTCTGCAAGGGGCGGCCTTCTTGCTTTATCCATTTCGCGCCGACCGTTTCGACGGTCCATGCGCCCCAGAGCGTCAGAAATCCCGACCATGCAAGTCGTCGAAAAGTCGAACGAAGGCCTCAGCCGCGTGTTCGCGGTCACCATTCCCGTCGCGGAGCTGAACGAGAAGCTCGAAGCCCGCGTCAAGGAAGTCGCCCCGCAGGTGAAGCTGAAGGGCTTCCGTCCGGGCAAGGTGCCGGTCGCCCACGTCAAGAAGACCTTCGGCCGCGAGTTCATGGGCGAGATCATCAACGCCGAACTGAACGAGACCAGCCAGAAGGCCCTCGACGAGGCCAAGATCCGTCCGGCCGCTCCGGCCGAGATGAAGCTGACCTCCGACATGGACAAGGTCATGGCCGGTCAGGAAGACCTGGCCTATGAAATGGCCCTGGAAATCATGCCGGACTTCACCCCGGTCGATCCCAAGACCCTGAAGCTGGAACGCCCGACCTACGAAGCCTCGGACGCCGATCTGGACGAGGCCCTGACCGAGCTGGCCGGCCAGGCCAAGTCCTACGAGGACAAGAAGGGCAAGACCGTCAAGGCCGCCGAGGGCGACCAACTGACCATCGACTTCCTGGGCAAGCTGGACGGCGAGCCCTTCGACGGCGGCGCCGCCGAGGACGCGGACCTGGTGATCGGCTCGGGCCGCTTCATCCCCGGCTTCGAAGAACAACTGACCGGCGCCAAGGTCGGTGAGGAAAAGACCATCGAGGTCACCTTCCCCGAGAACTACCAAGCCGCCCATCTGGCCGGCAAACTGGCCACCTTCGACGTCAAGGTGAAGGCCATCAAGGCCGAGGTCGAAGCCAAGGTCGACGAGGACTTCGCCAAGCGTATCGGTCTGGAATCGCTGGACAAGCTGAAGGAACTGCTGAGCCAGAACCTGAACCAGCAATACGCCGGCGCCGCCCGCTTCAAGCTGAAGCGCGCCCTGCTGGACCAACTGGACACGGCCCATGACTTCCCGCTGCCGCCGAAGATGGTCGAGGCCGAGTTCGACGGCATCTGGCAACAGGTCGAGGCCGACAAGGCCGCCGGCCGCCTGCCGGAAGAAGACGCCGCCAAGTCCGACGAGGACCTGAAGGCTGAATACCGCAAGATCGCCGAGCGCCGCGTGCGCCTGGGTCTGGTCCTGGCCGAGATCGGCCGCGCCAACAACGTCCAGGTCACCGACCAGGAGCTGAACGCCGCCCTGCTGCAGGAAGCCCGCAACTATCCGGGCCAGGAACAGGCCGTCCTGAACTTCTACCGCCAGAACCCCAACGCCGCCGCCCAGATGCGCGCCCCGATCTACGAGGAAAAGGTCGTCGACCTGATCGTCGGCCTCGCCGAGGTGACCGACAAGCCGATCACCAAGGAAGAGCTCTTGAAGGAAGACGAAGAGGGCTGATCGCCCTTAGTCATCTTACGTAAGCGTAACTTCCCATTGTCTTCGGACATGGGTATGCGAAAGGGTCCGCAATGCGGGCCCTTTTTGCATCTGTCGGTTGCCTGGGAGACCTAGTCTGATGAGCCTGTCTGCAGCCCTAGCCGCGGCCCTTCTCCTGACTTCGGCGCCCCAGGCCGCGCCCCCGCCGGCTCAGTCCGATTCTGCCGAACTCGAAGCCATCATCGTCGAAGGCCGCCGAATCGAGGAGGCGGCTCGCGCCTACATCGAAGAAGTGGGCGAGCCTCCGCGCGGGACCCGCCTGGCTCGTTGGAACCGCCCCGTCTGCATCAGCATGAGCAATATGCAGCCGCGCTTTGCTCAATTCGTCATCGACCGCATCGCCGCCAACGCCCTCGACGCCGGAGCCGACGTCGGCGAACCGGGTTGCAAGCCGAACGTCATCATTCTGGCCACCACAGACGGCCCGGCGCTGGCCAAGAAATTGGTCAAGGAGGTCGGGCTGGGTTTCCGTCCCGCCATCAACCACACCAACCTGAGCCGCGACGCCCTGTCCGACTTCCAGAACTCCGACGCGCCGGTTCGCTGGTGGAATGTCGTCATGCCCGTGACGACAGACACGGGCGAGGTCGCGATCACCATGCGGGGCGACGAGCCGCGCCAGGTCACGGTGCGGGACGGTTCGCGCATCCGTTCCAACATTCGCTACGACATGGCCTGGACCATCGTCATCATCGACATGAGCAAGACCGGCGGCGCGCCTTTCGGCACATTGGCTGACTATGTCTCCATGGTCTCCCTGGCCCAGATCGACCCGAGCGCCGACCTCAGCGGCCAGTCGACCGTGATGAATCTTTTCCGCAGCCCCGCCGAAGTCGAAGGTTTGAGCCAGTGGGACAAGGACTACCTCTCCGCCCTGTACGCCGCGCCCTCGGATCGCGTGAATGGCGATCGACAGGAGGCCGCCGTGGCTAATTCGCTTATTCAGCAAAGACGCGAGCGCGAGGGTCTTGAGGACGCGGCGACCGATGAGGGGGCGACCAAGCCGTAACGACCGCCCTTAAGAGCGAAGCGAAACTTTGATCTAGGCTTGTTCCACTTCCGCTTTCGACGTTTCCTACGCGTGCAGTGCGAGTATACTGATTGTGAGGTTGTGGAGGGGGGGATGAGTTTCGCGTCTTTTCTAGTCGCTCTGGTGCTGTTGTCGGGTGCGCAGCAAGCTCCGCAGCAGGTTCCCGTCCAAGACGACGTTCCAGACGCTGAGTTGGAATCCATCCTCGTAGAGGGGAGGCGGCTGGAAGAAGCTGCACGAGCTTATGCTCAGCAGGTTGGTGAGCCGCCGCGCGGCACGCGGTTGGCGCGTTGGAACCGCCCCGTCTGTGTCAGCGTCAGCAATATGCAGCCGCGCTTTGCCCAGTTCATAATCGACCGGATCGCCATAAACGCCCTTGATGCTGGCGCCGAAGTCGGCGGTCCAGGTTGCCGGCCCAATGTTATAATCTTGGCGACCACCGACGGTCCGGCTTTGGCGAAGAAGCTGGTGCGAGAGGCCGGGCTTGGTTTCCGCCCAGCAATCCAGCACACCAATTTGACGCGGAGTGCTCTATCGGAATTTCAGAACGCGGCGTCGCCGGTTCGCTGGTGGAACGTGGTGATGCCGGTTACGGCGGACACCGGAGATGTTGCCACGGTCCTCCAGGGCGATTCCGTTCTTGTCGAGGGCACCGTCGACGAATATCGGCTTCTCCGAGTGCGCGACAGTTCGCGCATCCGCTCCAACATCCGCTATGATATGGCCTGGACCATCGTCATCGTCGATATGAGCAAAACCGGCGGCGCGCCTTTAGGCGTGCTCGCCGACTATGTGTCCATGGTCTCCCTGGCCCAGATCGACCCGGGCGCCGACCTCAGCGACCAGTCGACCGTGATGAATCTCTTCCGTAGTTCAGGCCCTATCAATGGCTTGAGCCAGTGGGACAAGGACTACCTTGCGGCTCTTTATACAGCGCCGAACGATCGCGTCAGCGCTTCACAGCAGGAGAATGGCGTAGTTCGCTCCATGGTCCGGGAACGCCAAGAACGTGAAGGAGAGACGACGCCCGTTGCTGTCCTGCCCGCCAACGAAGCCCCCTGAGTCGTCGTTCTACACCGCCGCCTTGCGCCCCCCCCCCGGGGACGCGATATGCTAGTCACGAAGGACGCGGCCTGAATCGCGTCCACGGCATCCCGAGAAGGCTTGAATGCGCGATCCGATCGAACTGATGAACATGAACCTCGTCCCCATGGTGGTCGAGCAGTCCAGCCGGGGCGAACGCTCCTTCGACATCTTCTCGCGCCTGCTGCGTGAGCGGATCATCTTCCTGACGGGGCCGTTCGAGGACGGCATGGCCTCGCTGATCTGCGCCCAGCTGCTGTTCCTGGAGTCGGAGAACCCCAAGAAGGAAATCTCCATGTACATCAACAGCCCCGGCGGACAGGTGTCCTCGGCGCTCGCGATCTACGACACCATGCAATATATCAAGAGCCCGGTTTCGACCGTGGTCATGGGCATGGCGGCCTCGGCCGGCTCGCTGATCCTGACGGCCGGCGCCGCGGGCCAGCGCATCGCCCTGCCGAACGCCCGCATCATGGTGCACCAGCCGTCGGGCGGTTTCCGCGGCCAGGCCTCGGACATCGAACTGCACGCCGCCGACATCCGCTACACGAAGCGTCGCCTTAACGAGATCTATGTCCACCACACCGGCCGGACCTACGAGGAAGTCGAAAAGACCCTGGACCGCGACCACTTCATGTCGGCCGAAGAGGCCAAGGCCTGGGGCATTGTCGATCACGTCTATGACCGCCGCGAACAGGCCGACGCCGACGGCGTCAAGACGCCCGGCCACTAGGCCTTCCACCACATGCCGAAGGGGGCGCGTCCTGGCGGCGCGCCCTTTTCCATTTTCGACTATCGGAACCGAGATGCAGTTCACACGCGATCCCAGCGGCACGGTCGAGGTCGACGGCGAGACCTACGCCTGGGAACTCCGTCGCCAGCCCCAGCCCAAGGGCGGCAATGTCTGGGAGGGCATGGCCGTCTCCCTGCGCCATGTCGATTTCAAGCGTGAGGCCATCGTCCAGTTCCCGCCGCCTCTGCGGCCGAACGGCCGGCCGGACGTCGAGAAACAGCGCGTAAACGTCGACGCCGTCCGCAACGCCATCACAGCGGCGATCGAGGCCGGGTGGGACCCGACCTCGCGCGGCAAGGCCATGGTCTTCGACGTCGACGCCGACGGCCGCTGACCCTGTCAAAGCCCTTTCAGGGTCGGGCCTTGAACACCCGGAACCCGGCCTCCTGGGCCATCTCCAGCATTTCCCGGTCGCCCGAGGTGTCGCCATAGGCGGCGCTCAGCGTCATATCGTCGCCATAGGCGGCCTTCAGCCGGCGCACCTTCTCCTCGCCCCGGCAGTTGGGTCCGGTAAAGGCGTCAGTCACCCGGTCCTGGGCGTCGAAGGTCATCCGCGTCCCCAGCAGGGCCTCGGCCCCCAGCCTGCGCGCAAAGGGCGCCACCGTCGTCTCGGGCGATGCGGTCACGATTACGCGATGGGCGCCGCGCCGACCCCAGTCCTCCCACACCGCCAGGGCGTCGGGCCGCATCAGCCGCGACCACATGACCTCGGCGAACCGCTCCGCCTCCGCCTCCAGCTGCTCGCGGCTCTGGCCGGCCAGGAATTCCTTCACCGAGGCGGCCTTGATTCGGCCCCGGTCGCGGTGCCGCCCATAGGCCGCCAGGGCAGGAGCCAGCTTGACCAGGCCCAGGGCCCAGCCGCCCGGCCCGGCCTTCCAGCGCAGGAATTCGGTGAAACTGTCGCGCACCGTCAGGGTGCCGTCGAAGTCGAAGGCCACGATGGGCGTTGTCGGCTGTCCCGATTCGGTCCGGGGCTGGCGCCGATCCTGCACGCTTCCCATGTCAGACATTCGCCTTGATCCCCAACGACACTGATCCATCCACGCACTGCAACATTCCCCTGCCGCCTTCGGGGTTGTCGTTGAACGTGGGATGGGTGATTGTCATTTTTTGAAGACCTTTGCGTCCAGAGTGCTGGAATCAACGTGGAGAAAGCGCGTTTCGGGCCATTTCGGTCCGCACCGCGGGAGTGAGATAAGGGTCTATGACCAAAGCAGCCGGCTCTGACGCCAAAAGCACCCTCTACTGCTCGTTCTGCGGAAAGAGCCAGCACGAGGTCCGCAAACTCATTGCGGGCCCGACCGTGTTCATCTGCGATGAATGTGTCGAACTGTGCATGGACATCATCCGTGAAGAGCACAAGATCGGGTTCAAGAAGACCACCGACGGCGTCCCCACGCCGAAGGAGATCCGCGACGTCCTTGATGACTACGTCATCGGCCAGTCGCACGCCAAGAAGGTCCTCTCGGTCGCGGTCCACAATCACTACAAGCGCCTGAACCACGCGACGAAGAACAACGACGTCGAACTGGCCAAGTCCAACATCATGCTGATCGGCCCCACCGGTTCGGGCAAGACGCTGCTGGCCCAGACCCTGGCCCGAATCATCGACGTGCCCTTCACCATGGCCGACGCCACGACCCTGACCGAAGCCGGTTATGTGGGCGAGGATGTCGAGAACATCATCCTGAAGCTGCTCCAGGCCTCCGACTACAATGTCGAACGGGCCCAGCGCGGCATCGTCTACATCGATGAAATCGACAAGATCAGCCGCAAGTCGGACAATCCCTCCATCACCCGCGACGTCTCGGGCGAGGGTGTGCAGCAGGCCCTGCTGAAGATCATGGAAGGCACCGTCGCCTCCGTGCCCCCGCAAGGCGGCCGCAAGCATCCGCAGCAGGAGTTCCTGCAGGTCGACACCGCCAACATCCTCTTCATCGTCGGCGGCGCCTTCGCCGGCCTTGAGAAGGTGATCTCGGCGCGCGGGGCAGGGGCCTCGATCGGCTTCGGCGCCCAGGTCAAGGAGATCGACGAACGTCGCACCGGCGACATCCTCAAGGGCGTCGAGCCCGACGACCTGATGCGTTTCGGCCTGATCCCCGAGTTCATCGGCCGTCTGCCCGTTCTGGCGACGCTGGAAGACCTGGACGAAACCGCCCTGGTCACCATCCTGACCGAGCCCAAGAACGCCCTGGTCAAACAGTACAAGCGCCTGTTCGAGATGGAGAATGTCGAACTGACCTTCACCGACGACGCCCTGATCGCCGTCGCCAAGAAGGCCATCACCCGCAAGACCGGCGCGCGCGGCCTGCGTTCGATCCTGGAGGGCATTCTGCTCGAAACCATGTTCGAACTGCCGACCTTCGAAGGCGTCGAGGAAGTGGTCGTCAACGCCGAGGTCATCGACGGCAAGGCCCAGCCCCTGCTGATCTATTCCGAAGCCTCCAAGAAAAAGGCCGACGGCGCCGCCTGATCAGGCATCGCCTTCGCACTAAAATGAAGGGCCGGAGCGACAACGCTCCGGCCTTTTTTTCACCTCCCCGTCGGCGAAGGCGAACGGGGAGGACAGGCGGGAGCGTCAGCGAACGCCAGGAGGGGGCGACCCGGTGTCTGAAGCTGGTCCGGTCATCACCACCGCCAGCGTCGCCCCCTCCTGGTCGCAAGCGCGACCTGTCCTCCCCCCGCGCCTTCGCGCGCGGAGAGGTGACGCCAGCCTTCCCCCTCTTTCGTCATTCCGGGCGAAGCGCAGCGGAGACCCGGAACCCAGCGGCGCGCGAGAGCGCGAACCTGTCGCGGACTCGCTGTTCCAACATCGTGCGGCTTACAGATTTCGCCTTCGGCGCCGCTGGGTTCCGGGTCTGCGGGCCAAGCGGCCCTTCGCCCGGAATAACGAAAGAGAAGAGGCTGCGCGCACAATGACGCTGCCTCGACCTCAAAGAATACAACGCTCTAACAGAATCTCACCCCCCTCTTCTAACCACCCCTCAAAACGCGCGCATACTCCTGTCGGTCTCGTCGCTAGGAGGGCTCGTAAGGCCTGCGACCTTGCGGCGGCGGGAGCGTAGGGATCAGGGGCGGGGGTGGGATTCCCCCGCGCCGCATGACGGTGCATCGGTGGGCTCATCCCGCGCAGAAACGTCGGCGGAGGACTCGGGGTTAGGAACCCGGTCGCACTCGGGACGATCCTTCGCAGGGATCGCCGACCTGACGCAGGCCATGGGGAAGAGGCATCACAACTGCCGCTTCAATATCCCCGGCCGGCAGAAACACCCTGCGCGCGGAGCGTCTGTCTTCGTCGAAACGGTAAAACTAAATCACTCCGGGCGAGGCCCGGCGCTCCGTCCTGCCCTCCACACTTCGCAGCGAAAGCGCGTCGGCGCCTCCGCTCGCCCGGCGTCACGCGATGCGCCCAAACCACGCAGATGTGGGCGGTTCGGCCGTCACGCTTGAACCGGGGCGGTTTCAAACCACATACTCATCCGAACGCCGTCGGAATCGACGGGCCGTCATGCGCCGGTCGGGCCTCTTGCCCGATCGACCGTGGCGGCGGGCCGGCGATCATCAATGGCCCAGGAGTACGCATCCATGACTGAATCCAAGATCCTGCCCGTCCTGCCGCTGCGCGACATCGTCGTCTTCCCGCACATGGTCGTGCCGCTCTTCGTCGGCCGCGAGAAGTCGGTGAAGGCCCTCGACGAGATCATGAAGGGCGACAAGCAGATCCTTCTGGCCACCCAGAAGAACAGCGTCGACGACGACCCGTCGCCGGACGCCATCTATCCCATCGGCGTCCTGGCCAGCGTGCTGCAGCTGCTGAAACTGCCCGACGGCACCGTCAAGGTCCTGGTCGAGGGCAAGGGCCGCGCGCGCCTGACCCGCTTCACCGATCGTGAGGACTATTTCGAGGCCGAGGCCGTCGAGATCGAGGACGAGCCGGGCGAGGCCTCCCAGGCCGAGGCCATGCTGCGCGCCGTGGTCGAGCAGTTCGAGAACTATGTGAAGCTGAACAAGAAGGTCCCGCCCGAGGCCCTCAGCTCGATCCCCCAGATCACCGACGCCTCCAAGCTGGCCGACTCGGTCGCCGCCCATCTGTCGGTCAAGATCGCCGATAAACAGGGCCTGCTGGAAACCATCGACGTGCCCAAGCGGCTGGAGAAGGTCTACGGTCTGATGGAGGGCGAAATCTCCGTCCTCCAGGTCGAGAAGAAGATCCGCTCGCGCGTGAAGCGCCAGATGGAGAAGACCCAGCGCGAATATTATCTGAACGAGCAGATGAAGGCGATCCAGCGCGAGCTGGGCGAGACCGACGACTCGCGCGACGAGGTCATGGAGCTGGAGAAGCGCATCCGCAAGACGCGCCTGTCCAAGGAGGCGCGCACCAAGGCCGAGGCCGAGGTCAAGAAGCTGCGCAACATGTCGCCGATGTCGGCCGAATCGACCGTGGTCCGCAACTATCTCGACTGGCTGCTGTCCGTGCCGTGGGGCAAGGCCAAGCAGAAGACGATCGACCTCAACAAGGCGGAGGAGATCCTTGAGGAGGACCACTTCGGCCTGGAGAAGGTCAAGGAACGGATCATCGAATATCTGGCCGTCCAGGCCCGCACCGGCAGCCTGAAGGGGCCGATCCTCTGCCTCGTCGGCCCTCCCGGCGTCGGCAAGACCTCGCTGGCCAAGTCCATCGCCAAGGCGACCGGGCGTGAATATGTCCGCATGTCGCTGGGCGGCGTGCGCGACGAGAGCGAGATCCGCGGTCACCGCCGGACCTATATCGGCTCCATGCCCGGCAAGATCATCCAGTCGATGAAGAAGGCCAAGACCACCAACGCCTTCGTCTTGCTGGACGAGATCGACAAGCTGGGGTCCGACTGGCGCGGCGACCCGTCCTCGGCCCTGCTCGAGGTGCTGGATCCGGCTCAGAACTCGACCTTCGGCGACCACTATCTGGAGGTCGACTACGACCTGTCCCAGGTCATGTTCGTGACGACCGCGAACAGCCTGAACATGCCGCAGCCGCTGATGGACCGGATGGAGATCATCCGGGTCTCGGGCTACACCGAGGACGAGAAGGTTGAGATCGCCAAGCGTCACGTCCTGCCCAAGCAACTGACCGACCATGGTCTGAAGCCGGGCGAGCTGGTCATTCCGGAAGACACGATCCGCGACCTGATCCGCTACTACACTCGTGAAGCCGGCGTGCGCTCACTGGAACGCGCCCTGGGCGGTCTGGCCCGCAAGGCCGTGCGCGAGATGGCCAAGACCAAGGTCGCCTCGATCACCGTCGATGCGGACAGGCTGGCCGAATATGCGGGCGTGAAGAAGTTCCGCTACGGCGAGACGGACGAAGAGGATCAGGTCGGCATCGTCACCGGTCTGGCCTGGACCGAGTTCGGCGGCGACATTCTCACGATTGAAGCCATCAAGATGCCGGGCCGCGGCCGCATGACCGTGACCGGCAACTTGAAGGAGGTCATGAAGGAGTCCATCTCCGCCGCCGCCTCATACGTCCGGTCCCGCGCCCTCGATTTCGGCGTCAAGCCGCCGGTGTTCGAGAAGACCGACATCCACGTCCACGTGCCGGACGGCGCCACGCCCAAGGACGGCCCGTCCGCCGGCGTCGCCATGACCGTGGCCATGGTCTCGGTCCTGACCGGAATCCCCATCCGCAAGGACATCGCCATGACCGGCGAGATCACCCTGCGCGGCCGGGTCACCGCCATCGGCGGCCTGAAGGAGAAACTGCTCGCGGCCCTCCGCTCGGGCGTCAAGACGGTGCTGATCCCGCAGGAGAACGAGAAGGACCTGGCCGACGTGCCCGACAATGTGAAGTCGGCGTTGGAGATCGTGCCGATCTCCACGGCGGACGAAGCCCTGAAATGGGCCCTGATCGGTCCATTGACTCCGGTCGAATGGGACGAGGCCGCCGAGCCTCTGCCTGCGCCTGTTCCGCCGCTTGAAGGGGCGACGGCGACCGTCAGCCACTGAGACCCGACTTAAGTCGAATGCTAAACGCCGCCGACATTCATGTCGGCGGCGTTTTCGCTTTTGACGCGAGCGCCAATCCGCCGTTTACTGACGGTCAAGGGGAGGACGACATGACAAAAGCCGAACTTATCGGCCGCATGGCCGCAGCCGCGAACATCAGCCGTGATCAGGCCAAGACGGCGCTCGAAGCCTTCACCGAGGGCGTGGTGGAGGCCCTGACCCAGGGGCGAGACGTCAAGCTGATCGGCTTCGGCAGTTTCACCCCGATCGATCGCAAGGCCGGCGTGGCCCGCAACCCCCAGACCGGCGAGGCCGTCGTCCGCGCCGCCTCCCGGACCGCGCGCTTTCGCCCCGGCGAGGGTCTGAAAAGCGCCTTGAACGGCTGACGGTCGCAGGGCATAAGCCCGCTTCGGTCCAAGGGCGGCTAGCTCAGCTGGTCAGAGCATCTCGTTTACACCGAGAGGGTCGGCGGTTCGAACCCGTCGCCGCCTACCACCGTCCTGGGAACGGCCGTGCCGACGGTGTTCCGATTGTCCCCGCCTCTTTGCCTTAGGGTTTGAAACCGCCGATGCCGGCGATGGCGAGCCGAGCGGCGGGAAGGGCGGTCTCGGCAAAGCTGAAGCGCATGTAACGGGCTGTTCTGGGGCCGGCGAAGGCGACCCTCTGGGTGGAGAGGGCGTAGGCGATGTTGGACAGTTCGCCGGTCGCCTCGGGCGTCCATCGGGTTCCGTCGGTGCTGAGTTCGACGCGGTAGCCGCGCGGAGGCGCCGCGCCCCGGATGGGATGGCGGGCCGGGGTCAGGCTGAAGCCGCCCAGATCCTGGACCGCGCCCAGGTCGAGGGTAACGGTCGCCGGTTGAGACGGCGTCGGCGCAGGCAGGATCCAGGCGGTGGAGACCTCGGTATCGAGCAGGGCCTCGGCGCCCAGGGCGCTGGCGTCTGCGATGCGCCAGCCGGCGGTGGACAGGACCTTCGGATCACTGGACGCCACCGGCGGGACGGCGACGGGCGCGACCGAACGGAAGACAGAGAATTCGCTGATGGCGGGGCAGGCCGGCGCCTCCAGCACGCGCAGGCGCAGACGACGGGCCTTGATCGGCTGGTCCAGGCGGATGATGCGCTGGGCCGAGATGCACTCGTGCTCGGCCAGGACGCGCCAGGCGCCGTCCACCTCGGCCTCGACGGCGAAACGGGTGACGCGCACGCCGAGCGGCAGATATTCGCGCAGGCGGATCAGGTCGAAGCTCTGTTCAGACGCCAGGTCCAGCGTCAGGGTGGGGGTGACGACGTCGTCGGGCGTGGACCAGTAGGTTTCGCGGTCGCCGTCCAGCACGCGGGCAGGCTCATAGCCGGAGCCGCGAACATGGCTGGCCGAGACGGCGGCGCCGTCCGCCAGATTGACGGCGAAACTGGCCCGGATCGCATCGCCGAAGCTTTTCAGGATGCGGACATCCTGATCCGGGATGCGGCCGCGCCGGTCGGGCGGGATGTTCAGGTTCATATTGGTGCCGCGCCCGACCGAGGTGTCGAAATAGCGGACCAGATTGGCGGGGCTGCGGACCTTGGCGTCCTCGTCGGCGTGGAAGAACCAGCCGGGGCGGATCGAGGTGTTGGTCTCGGCCGGCCACCACAGGGGGGCGCCGCGCACGCCCGAATTGCCCTCGCTCTGGACATAGGGATGGGCGGGCATGGTCGGCCAGCAGGGGTCGCCGGCGATCCCGTCCTCGTTGCCCACCCAGCGGATGTCGGCGCCCATGGGATCGAAGGTGCAGGCCATCGGCTGATGGCTGTGGACCAGGGCGACGATCGAGGGCCAGTTGTAATAGGCGGGGGCGTCGATCTGGCGCGTTTCACGCGCGCCGCCGTAATAGCCGTCGCCGCCATTGGCGCCGTCGAACCAGAACTCGAACAGCTCGCCGTAGCGGGTGCACAGCTCGACCACATGTTTGCGGAAATAGTCGATATAGGCGGGGCGGCCGTATTCGGCGTGGTTGCGATCCCACGGCGACAGATAGATGCCGAAGCCCATGCCCGCCCGGCGACAGGCGGCGGCGACTTCGCCGACGATATCGCCCTTGCCGTCCTTGTAGGGGCTGTTGCGGATGCAATGCTCGGTCAGCGTCGTCGGCCACAGGCAGAAGCCGTCGTGGTGTTTGGCGACCAGGATGACGCCCTTCAGATTGCCGGCCTGGGCGGCGGCGACGATCTGGTCCGCATCGAAATCGGTCGGGTTGAACATTGAAGGAGATTCGTCGCCGTAGCCCCATTCCTTGTCCGTGAAGGTGTTCATGGCGAAGTGGACGAAGGCGTATTGCTCGCGCTGGTGCCACTGCCACTGGCGGGCAGAGGGAACCGCGCCCCAGGGGGCGGGCGGGGCCACGCGCGCCGAAGCGCGAGCGGGCAGGGCCAAGGGGGCGGCGGCCAGGGCGACGCCGGCGGCGATCAGGGAGCGACGGTCGAGGGTCATGCGGCTTTTCCGAAAGAAGGCGGGCGGTCGGCGAGGGCGAGGCCGAAGTCGAGGTTAGGCCGGGGCCCCATGGTGAAGGACAGGGTTCCGCCGCGCACGAGCTCGGCGTGGGAGATCCAGGCCTTCGTCCAGGGGCGGCCACGCCAGCGGACCGACTGGACATAGGCGTGATCCGGGGCGTTGTTCCGCGCCTCGATCACCAGGGTGCGGTCGCCGCCGAGAGAGACCTGGGCGCGATCAAACAGCGGCGAACCGAAGACATAGGCCGCCTCGACCGGATCGACCGGATAGAGGCCCAGGGCGGAGAAGACGAACCAGGCGCTCATCTGGCCGCAGTCGTCGTTGCCGATGATCCCGTCGGGGGCGTTGCGATACATCTCGGTGCAGAGGCGACGCACCATCGCCTGGGTCTTCCAGGGCGCGCCGACATAGGCATAGAGGTAGGGCGCGTGCTGATCGGGCTCGTTGCCGTGGGCGTACTGGCCGACCAGACCGGCGATGTCGGGCGGGGCGTTGGCGGGCAGGGTCGAGGGCGCGGAGAAGAGGGCGTCGAGTTTGGCCTCGAACACGGCGTCGCCGCCGAGGTGGCCGATCAGGCCGTAGATGTCGTGCTGGTTGAGGAAGGTCGCTTGCCACCCGTTGGCCTCGGTGTAGTCGCGCCAGTCGGGCCGGGGCATGTGGCCCAGCTGGATCGGGTCATAGGGCGTCCACCAGCCGCCGTCGGCGAAACGGGGCCGGGCGAAACCAATGGCCGGATCAATGACGCCGCGCCAATTGCCAGAGCGCTGGACCAGGCGGCGGGCCTCGGCCTCAGCGCCGGCGGCGCGGGCGATATGGGAGGCCGCCCAGTCGTCATAGGCGTATTCCTGGGTCCGGCTGACGCTCTCGCCCACCTTGTCGGCGGGGATGTAGCCCAACTGGTCGTACAGGGCGCGGCCCCGGCTGTTGGCGAGGTCGGGCGCGCTGAAATCGAAGCTGCGCCGCGCGATGGCGGGCCAGGCGGCGGCGTAATCGGCGACGATCCCCTTGGCCATGGCCTCGGCCAGAACGGGCACGGCGTGCCAGCCGATCATGGTGCCGGTCTCGACGCCCTGAAGCGGCCAGACGGGCGGACCGTAGGCGCTCTGCTGGGTCTGGCGGATCAGATCGCCGACCAGGCTGCGGGCGCGGTCGGGCGCGATGAGGGTCAGCAGCGGATGAACCGCGCGATAGGTGTCCCATAGCGAATAGGTGCTGTAGGCGGCCTCGCCCCGCGGCAGGGTGTGAACCTGGCGGTCCAGCCCGACGTAGCGGCCGTCCACGTCCGAGAACAGGGTCGGGGCCAGCACGGCGTGATAGAGGGCCGAGGACAGGATGGTGCGCTGATCTTTGGACCCGCCTTCCACCCGAATACAGTCCAGGGTCTGGGCCCATTGCGTCAGGGCCGCCTGACGCACCCGGTCGAAGTCCCAGTGCGAGGCCTCGGCCGCCAGATTGGCGCGGGCGCCGGCGACGTCCACGCCCGACAGGGCGCAGCGGACCAGAACCGGGGCGGCGCCGGCGTCCTCATAGTGGAGCACGGCTTTGAGCCGCTTGCCGGTGACGCCCTTAGCGCCGGCGGGCTGTTCCACATCATCGTCGCCGTACAGGACCACCCGGTCGGGCGGGCGCGAGACCTGGAGGGCGAAATAGATCCGCCGCCCCTTGGCCCAGCGATGCACGCGGCGTCCGCCGGTCAGGGTTCCGTCGGCGTCGAGGGCCAGAGACGCCTCGTCGATCAAGGGCCGCGCGCCCGGCCTGTCCGCCACCAGATGGGACAGGTCGACCAGCAGATGGCCTGCGCCCTGGGGGAAGCTATAGCGGTGCCATCCGGTCCGCTCCGTTACCGTCAGCTCGGCCCGGACCCCGGATTCCAGAGTGACGCGATAGTCGCCGGGCAGGGCTTGTTCGTCGGAGAAGCGCTGGCGGTAGCCCTGATCGGGATCGGCCAGCGGGCCGGGCAGGAGTTGGACCGGGCCGGTCGTGGGGACCACCAGGACGTCCAGCATGTCGCCTATGCCCGTGCCCGACAGGTGGGTGTGGCTGAAGCCCTGAATGGAGTCGTCGTCGCGGTGATAGCCAGAGCAGGTCGCCCATCGCTCGACATCGGTGTCCGGCGACAGCTGGACCATGCCGAAGGGCAGGGTCGCGCCGGGATAGGTATGGCCGTCGCCGCCGGTGCCGATGAACAGGTTCGGGCGGGTCGAGGTCGGGCGGGCGGCGAACGCGGGAACAGGCAGGGCGATCAGGGCCGCGGAGGCGAGAAGGGCGCGACGCGAGATCATAGGGTTTCCTGCAACAGCGCAGGCGCCGTCTGGTCGAGGTGGACGATCAGTTCACCGAACAGGCCGTTGGCCCAGGCGAACCAGGACCGGGTGAAACGGGTCGGATCGTCCTGATCGAAGGCCTCGTGCATGAAGCCGGTGGCGGCGTCGGTGTCGCGCAACTGGCGCAGACAGGCCCGGATTACGGCCGGATCGTCGGACGACAGGGCGCGGATGATCAGGGACATGGGCCAGACCTGGCCCAGGCCGACATGGGGCCCGCCTATGCCCTCGGCAGCGCGGCCCTTGAAGAACCAGGGATTGTCGGAGCTCCAGGCCGCATAGCGGGTGCGGCGCCACAGCGGGTCGGCGGGGCTGACGCAGTTCAGATAGGCGAGGCTGGACAGGGAGGGGGCGTTGGCGTCGTCCATGAAGACGGCGTTGCCGAAGCCGTCGACCTCATAGGCCCAGACCTCGCGCCCGTCGCGCAGGCGCATGGTTCCCCATTGGCGCAGGGCGGCCTCGACCTCGTCGGCCAGGGCCGTGGCCTGGGCGGCCAGGGCCGGATCGGGACGAGCCTCGACGGCCAGAGCGGCCAGCTCGCGCAGGGTGGTTACGGCGAACAGGTTGGCGGGGATGAGGAAGGGATAGAGACAGGCGTCGTCCGACGGGCGGAAGGCCGAATGGATCAGGCCGACCGGACGGGTCGGATTGCCCTGGCCCCACAGCAGGGTCTCGGTCGGCTGGTTGGCCTTGCGCCGGAAACGATAGGGGCCGGGGCCGTCCTTGCGCTGCTGTTCGCGCAGGGTCCGAACGGACGCCGCCGCCGCTGCGGCCCAGGTCGCGTCGAAGGGGCGCTGGTCGCGGGTCTGGCGCCAATAGCCGTAGGCGAGACGGATCGGATAGCAGAGGGAATCGATCTCCCATTTCCGCTCGGCCACGCCGGGCTTCATCTCCGTCTCGTCGGACAGGGCCCATTCAAGATTCGAGGCGGCCGACGGGTCTTCCATGAAGGCGTTGGCGTAGGGGTCGATCAGGATCGAGCGCGCCTGGCGGGCAATCAGTCCCCGGAAGACGTCGGCCAGGGCGGGGTCGCGGTTCGCCAGATTCAGATAGGGCTTCAGCTGCGCCGCCGAGTCCCGCAGCCACAGGCAGGGGATGTCGCCGGTGATGACGAAGGCGTCGGGCGCGCCGTCGACCTGAGACATCCGCACGGTGGTGTCGAGAGTGTTCGGATAGCAGTTGGCGAACATCCATCGCAGCTTGGGATCGGCAATCCGGGCCGAGACGCGCTGGATTTCCGCTTCGACGGCGACGCTGGTGAAACGGCGATCCGACACGGCGGGGCGGCGGCTGATGAAGGGGGCGGCGGGGGGCGCTGCGAGCGCCGGGGCAGCGGCCAAGGCGGCGCCCGTGGCGAGAAGGGCGCGTCGGGTCGGGATCATTTCGGCAACTCCACGGGTTGGCCGGTGACGACGAACTGGGTCCAGACGCCGTCGGCGTCGCCCGGCTGACCGCCGCCCAGCCAAAGACGATAGGCGCCCGGCAGGACGCGGCGCGTACCCGTGCGGTCCACGCTGCTCATGGCGCGCGGGTCGATGGTCAGTCTGACCTCGCGGGTCTGGCCCGGCGCGACGGACACCCGCGCGAATCCGGCCAGCTGACGTTGCAGCACCGGGTCGGTCAGATTGCCCTCGCGTCCGGCGTCGGGCGGCAGGAGATAGGCCTGGACGACGTCCTCGCCCGAGCGCGCGCCGGTGTTGCGGAGCGAGACGGCGACCTCAAGCGGCTGGCCCGCGCCGATCGTCTCGGGGAGGCGGGGCGGCTGATAGGCGAAGCGGGTGTAGCTGAGGCCGTGACCGAAGGACCAGGCGGGCGTGCCCGTGAAGTAGCGGTAGGTCCGCTCCTTCATGCCGTAGTCGGTGAAGGCCGGGAGGTCGGCGCTGGAGGCGTAGATCGTCACCGGCAGACGGCCGGACGGATTGACGTCGCCGCTGAGGACGGAAGCCAGGGCGGTTCCGCCCTCGACGCCGGGGTACCAGAGTTGCAGGACCGCCTCGGGCTTTAGGTCGCCCAGCGACACCGCGCTGCCAGAGGCGATGACCACCACCAGGGGCTTGCCGGTCGCGGCCAGCGCCTTCAGCAGGTCGATCTGGGGCTCGGGCAGGATCACCTCGGAGCGGTCGCCGCCGACGAAGCCGGGGGCCGAGACGCGCAGGGCCTCGCCTTCCAGATCGGGCGCCAGGCCGACCACGGCGACCACGACGTCAGACGCCGCCGCTGCGGCCACGGCTTCGGCGCGTTGAACCTCGGCGGGGGCGATCCAGCGCAGCCGAATCCCTTCGTCGCCGCCGTTGTGGTCCAGCTCCAGCCGGATTTCGGAAGGCCGGTCGCCGGCGACTCCGACCTCAAGGCCAGAGCCGCCGATGATGCTGTCGATCTGTTTGACGCCGTCGACCCAGAGCCGCACGGCGTCATGCGCCGGGCAGGCGTGCCAGCAGGCGGGGCCGTCGATCATCAGGCGATAGCGGCCGGGGGCAGGGGGCGTAAACAGGCCGGTCCAGCGCGCCTTGAACGGCGCGGTCTTGGTCAGGTTCAGGTCGATGCGGCGGTCGTGGCCGCTGCGGATCACGCGGCCGTCGCCGTCGCGGACCTCGACCTCCAGCCCCGGTCGGCCGCCGCTGCTCAGCGCCGTTTCGGGCAGGACGACCGGGGTGTTCTCGGCCAGAGGACCGCCCTGGGCGTAAGAGATCCGTGCCGCACCGAAGCGCGCCCGCAGACCTTCCAGCGGCGTGACCGGATCGATGGCCGCGCCGTGGTAATTGCCCTCGAGCACATTGAGGTCGTCGGCGTTGGCGCCGATGACCGCGATCTTCTGGTTCTGCAGGGGCAGAAGGTCCGTGCTGTTTTCGAGCAGGACGATGGATTTTTCGGCGGCTTCGCGCGCCAGGGCGCGGTGTTCGGCCGTGCCCACGGCTGTCGCGGGGATCGAGTCCCAGGGAGAGCGGCCGTCGACGACGGCGCCCAGGGCGCGTCGGGCGGCGAGGGCCCGATCCAGGGCGGCGTCCACCACGGCTTCATCGACCAGACCCGCGCGCACGGCGGCGGGCAGGGCGCGATAGGCGCCGCCGCAGTTGATGTCGGTGCCGCCCTTCAGGGCGGCGGCGGCGGCGTGGGCGGCGTCGGGCTGGCTGTAATGAAACAGATAGATGTTGGCCACGGCGTCGCAGTCCGACACCGTCACGCCGGTAAAGCCCCAGTCGCCCCGCAGCCGGTCGACCATAAGGGCCGAGGAGGCGCAGACGGGCGTGCCGTGGATGGCGTTGTAGGCGCACATCAGGGACTGGGCCTTGCCGTCCACCACCGAGGCGCGGAAGGCGGGCAGATAGGTGGCCTCAAGGTCATGCGGCGAGACATTGACGGAGAAGCTGTCGCGACCTGCCTCGGGCCCTGAGTGTACCGCCAGATGTTTGGGCGCGGCGATGACCTTGGGATGGTCCGGGTCCGGCCCCTGTAGCCCCTGGACGAAGGCGACGCCGAGGCGGCCGGTCAGATAGGGGTCTTCGCCATAGGTCTCCTGGCCCCGGCCCCAGCGCGGATCGCGGAAGATGTTGATGTTGGGGGACCAGAGGGTCAGGCCCTCGAACAGGTCGCGACCGGCATTGGTCGGGCGCGCGTTCCATTTTGCGCGAGCTTCGGTGGAGGTGACGTCGCCGACGCGCTGCACCAGATCGACGTCCCAGGTCGCGGCCAGGCCGATGGCCTGGGGGAAGACCGTGGCCTGGCCGTTGCGGGCCAGGCCGTGCAGGCCCTCGTTCCACCAGTCATAGGCGGGCAGCCCCAGCAGGGGCTCGGCCGGAGCGGCGTTCATCAGCTGGGCCGCCTTGCGTTCCAGCGTCAGGCCTTCGCCGGAAGAGGCCGGAGCCGAGGCGTCCGAGGGGGCGCAGGCGGCGCAGTTGACCGATTGGGCCGCTGCGGGGGCGGCGAGGCCAGCCGCCATCAGCAAGGCCAGAATTGCAGTGCTGTGTCTCATGGTTGGGCCAGGGTGCGAAGGGTGAGGGCCTGACGCAGAGCCTGCGGATCTGCGGCGCTGTCCACCGTCACCGTCACGCTCTCGCCGGGCAGAAGATCGAATCCGTTGTCGGACGGGGTCGCGGCGACGACGCCGAAATCGATCATGACCGCGCGCGCCAGATTGGCGGCGGTGACGGTCAGGCGGTCGCCGTCCCAGCGGGTCGATAGACCGGGGGCGGGATAGGCCATGTCCTTGGGCTCGGCCCGTTCGATGACGGCGCGGCTGACGCGGCGTCCGTCCAGCCTCAGTTCGGCGACGGCGTAGCTGCTCTGGGCCGGGGCGGCGCCGAACAACTCGGCGTCGTCAATATTGACGACATCGACGGCCGACAGCGGGTCCAGGGTCACGGCGCCGCCGCGCTCGGCCAGAACCTGGCCGTCCATTGTCAGGGTGCGCAGGGTCCAGCGACCGGCCACCGGGGTCGTGGCGTCGGACACCAGGGCGATCCGGGTCTGTTCGGCGCGGCGTTCGGCGACGATGGCCTGGGGCGCGAAGAAGCGGCGGGCGGCGTGGTGCAGCAGCTTGGGCCGGCCGTACCAGTCGATGCTGGACCAGGAGACGGCCGGCCAGGTGTCGTTCAGCTGCCAGTACAGCGAGCCCATGGTCACCGGGCGGCAGGCGCGGTGGTGCAGGGCCGCCGTGCGGATGGCGTCGGCCTGCATCACCTGGCTGAGATAGACCAGGTCGGCGAAGTCGCGCGGCGTGCGGTGATGCTGGGCCAGATAGAAGAGGATGCGGGCGTTGCCTTCACCCGAGAGGAACTTCTGGTGCGCCTTCATCACCGGACTGTCGGCGTTCAGGTCTGTGGTGCCGGCGAAGGCGGCGATGGTGGCCAGGCCTGGCATGGCCTGGAAGCCGTACTCCGACATGAAGCGCGGGCAGCTGTCGGTATAGCGTTCGATGGGCTTCGAGCCCGACCAGACGTCCCAGAAGTGGCGGTCGCCGTCCCGGTCGGTGTCCGTGGGGGTCTCGTAGTCGGTCGAGGGCGAGCCGGGCCAGTAGGGCACGTCGGCGTCACCGCGCGTCACCGCCTCACGCAGGACCCGGTCGAACAGAACCGCCATATGGGTTCCGATCCGTTCCTGCTCGTCCGGCCCGACCGCCCGTTTGAAGGCCTTGCGGTCGGACCAGTTTTCCCAGCCGGACAGGACCTCGTTATTGCCGGCCCAGATGACCAGGGACGGGTGGGCCTGCAGCCGTTCGACCTGTTCCGTCGCCTCGATCGCCACATTGTCGCGGAAGTCGGCGCCGGGGGGCGTGACGGCGCCGCCGAACATGAAGTCCTGCCAGACCATCAGGCCCAGTTCGTCGGCGACCTCGTAGAAGGCCTCGTCGGGATAATAGCCGCCGCCCCAGACGCGGATCATGTTCATATTGGCGTCGGCGGCCATACGCAGCACGTGCGCCTGATCCTGGCGGCTGACCCGGGCGGGGAAGTTGTCGAACGGGATAAGATTGGCGCCCTTCATGAAGATGGGCACGCCGTTGATCTTGAGCCCGAAACCGCCGTCGTCGCGCATCAGTTCGACGGTGCGTAGCCCTGTGCGTTTCGAGGCGCGGTCGCTGTCGCGGCCGTCTTCGACGAGGGTCGCCGTGACGGTGTAGAGCGGCTGGTCGCCATAGCCGATCGGCTGCCAGCGACGCGGGGCCGCGATACTCACCGGGACCGAAAGCCGGTTGGCGCCGGGGGCGAGGCCAGCGGGGCGGGTCTGGGTCTGGGTCCGGCCGTCGGGGCCGGTCAGATCGACACGGACCAGCACCGACGTCGCGGTGTCCGCCGTGATGTCGAGGCGGGCGTTGATCCGCGCCTCGGCGTCGGTCACGGACTCCTGGTCGATGGTCAGGGTGTCGATCCGGGCGTCGTCCCAGGCGTCGAGCGACACCGGCCGCCACAGGCCGATGTTGACGATCCGGGGACCCCAGTCCCAGCCGTAATGATATTTGGGCTTGCGGATATAGGGGGAGGTCTGACGACCCTTGGGCTCGTCGCCGAAGGCGCTGTCATACTCGCCGGGCAGGGGATGGGCCTCGGCCAGGACCATGGGCTGAAGCGTGTCGATGGGCGAGGCGAAGGTCACGGTGATCGTATTGGCCCCCAGCTTCAGCAGGGGCTTCGCATCGGCGCGCCAGCGCCGATGGGCGTTGTCCGCCGACAGTAGGACGGTGCCGTTGACCCGAACCGTGGCGAAGGTGTCGAGCCCGTCGAACACCAGATCGAGATGGCCGCGCGCCATCATCTCGGGCGTCACCTCAAGGGTGCGTCGGTATTCCCAGTTGGTCAGTCCGGCCCACTGGATGTCCGCCTCGTTCAGCCCGACGAAGGGGTCGGTGACGAGGCCGGCGGCGATCAGATCCTGCTGCACGCTGCCCGGCGTCCGGGCCGGCAGCCAGCGGGCGGCGCGGGGGTGGGCGCGCACGGCCTCGACGTCGGTGGGGTCGATCCTGAACGACCAGCCGGTGTCGAGCGCGGTGGTCTGGCGTTCGCCGGCGAAGGCGGGGGCCGTGATGGCCCAGGACAGGGCGATGCCTAGTGCGAGTGCGCTGACGCGATTCGATCTCATTGAGCCGCCTCCAGAGTGACGCCGCCGACGGCGTAGAAATAGTCGCCGATGGGGGATGTGAAGGTCATGCACAGGTCGCTGTCAGTCAGGCCGCTGGGCAGGGTTCCCGCGAAACGCATCTGCACGGGCGCGGCGGCGGGATCGGGCAGGGGGAAGGTTCCGACCGGCGTTCCTTCGCATCCGCCGGCGCGGACGATCAGTTCGCCGAACTGGGTCGCGGCGAAATAGTGTTTCATCCGCTTGAAATCATTGGCGATGCCGAAGTTGTAGGGCAGGCGCGCCACGTCGATGTCAAAGCCTTTGGCGACCGAGAGCGGGGCGTTCCGCCAGTTCATGCAGTCGTCGAAGATGTTGGCGTTATAGGCCGGGGCCACCGCGCCGGAATCCGGATCCAGCGGCAGGCGCAGCTCGATCCCGCCCATACAGGCGGACAGGGCGTTGACGTCGGCGGTGAGCAGGGCCGCGGGGCGGGCTTCATAGGCGCGGGGCGCGGCCAGGGCCTGGTCCCCGGCGCCGAACGATGTCGCGCGGATGGTCACGCCCAGGGGCGTGGTCAGGGGCTGGGCATAGGCCGTCGAGGTCGGCGAGGGTTCGGAGCCGTCCAGGGTGTAGCGGATCACGCCCTGTCCGGTCTGGCTGGCCAGGGCGACGGTCGCCTGGCCGGTGCGGACGGCGTCGGAGCGGGCGCCCTGAAGCGTGTAGCCGACGGCGAAGGCGCTGTCGGCGGCGGGCACGCCGGCCCGTTTCCAGCGCGCCATCTGGGGCTCCAGCCGGTCGAGGAAGCCGGGGAAGTCGCGGGTCTGCGAGCCGGACCAGATATTGTCGGCGAAGGCGGCCAGGCGCGGGAAGGTGGCGTGCCACACCAGGGCCGGGGTCGAGAGATATTCCGACCAGGCGTTCATCTGAGCGCCCAGCACATGGTGGCGGTCGGCGGGCGCGATGGCCTGGGGCATGGGGTCGTAGCCATAGACCCGTTCCAGGGTCATGGCCGGATTGGCCGGCCGCATCGGCGGTTCGCCCGGCAGCCAGGACTGGATATTGTCCAGATACAGGATGGGCGCCGGCGACAGGACGACGTCATGTCCCTCGGCCGAGGCTTCGATCGCGCCCTTCTCGCCCTGCCAGGACATGACGGCGGCGGACTGCGGCAGGCCGCCGCCCTCGAGGATTTCGTCCCAGCCGATCAGCACCCGGTCATCGGCCCGCAGATAGGCGTCGAACTCGCGGATCAGCGAGGACTGGAGTGCGTTCTCGGTGGCGATCCCCTGTTCACGCATCAGGGCCTGGACGCGGGGCGAGCGTTTCCACTGGTCCTTGATCGCTTCGTCGCCGCCCAGATGGATGTACTGGCCGGGGAAGATGTCCATGATCTCGTCAAGCACCGCCTTGACGAAGGCGATCCCTTCCGGGCCGGGGTCGAGCAGATAGGGATTGACGCCCCAGTCGCCCGAGACCGGCGGACGGTCGCCGAAGACGCCCAGCTCGGGATAGGAGGCCACGATGGCCTGGGCGTGGCCAGGCAGGTCGATTTCGGGGACGATGGTGACGCCCCGCGCGGCGGCATAGGCGACCAGATCGCGCATCTCGTCCTGAGTATAGAAGCCGCCATAGCGTTTGGGCGGCTCATTTCCGGCCGAAGGCGTGGTGCGCCAGGCGCCGATCCGCGTCAGCTCGGGGTAGCGCTTGATCTCGATGCGCCAGCCCTGGTCGTCGGACAGGTGCAGATGGAGGACGTTCAGCTTGAGCGCCGCCATCTGGTCGATGGAGGTCTTCAGCGCCGAGACCGGTTGGTAGTGGCGCGCCACGTCGGCCATATAGCCCCGCCAGCGATAGGCGGGACGATCCTCGATGACCATGGCCGGGACGGTCACGGGTTGACCGAAGGCGGTGTCGGGCGACAGCAGCTGAGCCAGGGTCATGGCGCCGTACAGCAGGCCCGAATCCGTCGAGGCGGTGATCCGCACTCCGGCGTCCGAAACCTCGAGCCGATAGGCGCCCTCGCCGACGACGCCGGCGTCGCGTTCAAGGCGGACGGCGCCGTTGGTCGCAGTGCGAAGCTCAAGTCCCCGCGTCGTTCGAACCTGATTGATCAGCAGTCGCGCCACGGCGGTCGCGCCCGCGTCCGAAGCGACGATTCCGGCGCCGTTCGTGATGGAGACGCCGCCCGTCGTACGTGTGACCGATGCCGGCATGGGAATCAGCGGCAGGGGCGCGGCGGTCTCGGCTGCAGCCGAGGCTGACGATACGTGAAGAAGGGCCCCCGCCCAAACCGCCGCAATCATGGCTTTCTGCATCATCCCACCCTCTTTGGTCCGATTTTGGTACTGTCGCACGATGGCGCCCTCTCAACGGGGCGTCCAGCCCTATCCGGTGTGACGAATCGTCGTTTTCCAGCGGCTATGCCGCTTAATGGTATTGTGAATTCCCTATTCGCCATGCGAGGACGAACATGGATCGGTTCTGAACCGGTGGCAGGAAGATCGAGAGGGGCATGTCTTTTTCGCAACGGATCGGCGCGCTGTCGCCGAGCAATGTGGCGCCACTTTACATCCAATTGCGCCAGCTGATCCGGGACGCCATCACCGCCGGAACCCTGGCGGAGGGCGACGCCTTGCCGGCGGAGCGGGATCTGGCGACCGAATATGACGTGTCGCGCATCACGGTGCGGCGCGCGATCGGCGACCTGGTGGAAGACGGGCTGCTGAGCCGCCGTCGCGGCGCGGGCACCTTCGTCGCGGGGCGGGTCGAAAAGAATTTCTCCAAACTGTCCTCCTTCTCGGAAGACATGGTGGCGCGCGGCCGCGTGCCGAGCAGCCGCTGGGTGGCGCGCGCCTCGGGCACGGTGACGCCGGAAGAAGCCATCGCCTTCGGCGTGTCGCCGGGCGTTCCGGTCCATCGGTTCCAGCGCATCCGGTTCGCGGACGAGACGCCGATGGCGCTGGAGTTCTCGACCATCCTAGGCACGGCCCTGCCGTCGCTGGAGGCCGTGGAGGATTCGCTTTACGCCGCGCTGGAAGCCAACGGGATGCGCCCTGTCCGCGCCCTTCAGCGCTTGAGGGCCGTACCGTTCGGCGGCGAGCATTCGAAGATGCTGGGCGTGTCATTGGGCAGCCCTGGGCTGTTGATCGAACGACGGGCCTTCCTGAGGGACGGGCGGACCGTCGAGCTGACGCGGTCCTATTATCGCGGCGACGCCTATGACTTCGTCGCCGAGCTTTCGGACATCTGAACTCTATTCGCCGGCGCGTTGCGGCGGCCCAGTCTTCGCGTGGAGCCGCCATGATCGTCGATCGCCGCAACCTTTTGATCGGCAGTGCGAGCACGGCGGGGTTTATGATCCCGGGCGTCGCATCAGCGGACGCCGGCCGAGAAGCCGGGCGCGCAACCGGCGCCGGAGCCCTGCCGATGCCCGCGCCCCTGAATACCTTGCCCGAGCCTCTGCCGGTCGAGGATCCGTCCCGCATCAGTCTGGATCTGGGGTGGCTGTTTCATGAAGGCGACATTGTCCCCCCGCCGCCGGCCGACCATCACAACACCTATTTGAACGCCAAGGCCGGCAATGCGCGGGGCGCGGCGGCCATGGATTATGACGACAGCGACTGGAGCCGTGTGCGCCTGCCGCACGACTGGGCGGCGTCCCAGCCCTTCGTCGAGACGGCCAACATCTCCCAGGGCTTTCGGCCGCGCGGGATCGGCTGGTATCGGCGGACGATCCGGCTGGACCCGGCCGATCGCGGCAAGACCATACTGCTGCAGTTCGGCGCCATCGCCACCCACGCCACCATCTGGGCCAACGGCAGCATCGTGGCGCACAACTGGTCCGGTTATAACAGTGTCGAGGTCGATCTGACGCCCTTCGCCCGGTTCGGCGACGAGCTGAATGTGATCGCCATCCGCGTCGATGCGGAGGCGATGGAGGGATGGTGGTACGAGGGCGCGGGCCTGTATCGCCATGCCTGGCTGACGGTGCGCGCACCCGTCGCCCTGATCACCGACGGCGTCCACTGTGATCCGCGACAGGACGCGGACGGCGGCTGGAACGTGCCTGTCGAAGCGACCCTGTTCAACGTCGGTCGCGACCCGGACCAAGTCGAGGTGCAAGCCAGCCTGCTGGACCCGCAGGGCCGAACTCTGGCGACCCGCCGTGCGTCGCTGGCGGTTCCCGCCCTGGAACGGGCGGTGGCCTCGGTGTCGATTCCCGTCGCCGATCCGGCCCTGTGGTCGGTCGATCAGCCGACGCTTTATACGGTCCTGACCCAGGTGCTGGCCGACGGGCGCGTGGTGGACGAGCGGCGTATCGCGGTCGGTTTCCGCACTTTGAGATTCGACGCGGACCAGGGCTTCTTCCTCAACGGCCAGCCGCTGAAGCTAAAGGGCGTCTGTATTCACCAGGATCATGCGGGCGTCGGGGTGGCCATGCCCGACGGGCTGGTGCGCTGGCGGTTGGAGCGGCTGAAGGCGATGGGCTGCAACGCCATTCGCAGCGCCCACAATGCGCCCGCCGTAGAGTTCCTGGACCTGTGCGACCGGATGGGCTTCCTGGTCATGAACGAGAACCGGGTGTTCAACCCGGCGCCCGACTATATGGCGCAGCTGGAGTGGCTGGTCCGGCGTGACCGCAACCATCCCAGCGTGATCCTGTGGTCGGTCTTCAACGAGGAGCCGATGCAGGGCTCCGAAGCCGGGGTCGAAATGGTGCGCCGCATGGCCCATGCGGTGAAGGCGCTGGACGATGCGCGGCCCGTGACGGCGGCGATGAACGGGGCCTTCTTCGAGCCGGTCAATGTGTCGAGCGTCGTCGATGTGACCGGCTTCAACTACTACCAAGGCGACTATGATCGCTTTCACGCGCTTCATCCGACCCGGCCGATCACCAGTTCGGAGGACACCAGCGCCTTTGAGACACGGGGCGCCTTCGCCAGCGATCCGCGGGCTAATGTGATCACCTCGTATGACACCGAGGCGGCGAGTTGGGGCGATACGCATCGCAAGACCTGGAAGGCGATCATGGATCGGCCCTTCGTCGCCGGCGGCTTCGTCTGGACCGGGTTCGACTATCATGGCGAGCCGACGCCGCACGCCTGGCCTACCATTGCTAGCTTCTTTGGCATCCTGGACCTGTGCGGCTTCCCCAAGACGGCCTTCGATATTCACCGGGCGCACTGGATCGACGATCAGGACGTGGTGTCGATCACGCCGCACTGGACTTGGCCGGGGCGCGAGGGACAGCCGGTCCCGGTGCTGGTCATGTCCAACGCCGATGAGGTCGAACTGAAGCTGAACGGACGTTCGCTCGGCGTCGTCGCCTGCGACCGGATCATGGGGGCGGAATGGACGGTTCCCTATGAGCCGGGTCGGATCGAAGCCTTCGCCCGACGTGCGGGACGGGTCGTCGCCACGGCCGCGCACGAGACGACGGGCGCGCCGGTTCGGTTGCGGCTGACGCCGGCGCGGACGGTGATGGCGGGCGACGGAGAGGATGTGCAGACGATCACGGTCGATGCGGTGGACGCCGCTGGACGCCATGTGCCCACCGCCAACCTGCCCGTGACCTTTGACGTGGCGGGGGCGGAAATCATCGGCCTGGGCAATGGAAATCCCAACAGCCACGAGCCGGAGAAGGGCGCGGCGCGGTCGTTGTTCAACGGTCTGGCGCAGGTGATCGTTCAGGCGGCGGCGGGGAAGGGACGGATCGTCGTGACGGCCTCCGCGCCCGGACTGCGGCCCGCGCGGCTGGCGGTCGAACGGCTGGATCGGGCGGCGCCTCGGTACGCGCCCGTTCTGGTCCCGGCACAGCCGATCCTGGGCTGGCGGCGGTCGCCGGCCCTGGGGCAGCGTCCAGATCCGAGCCTGGCGCCGACCGACGGCGACAACAACAGCTGGGCCTTCGTCCGAAGCGGCGTGACGACCGGCGCAGAGCTGACGCGGAACTGGCGCGTCTATCGCTCGGCGGTGACGCCCTGGCGCGCCGTCGCCCAGGAGGGGGGGGTGTTGCAGTTCGAAGGTCTGTCTGGCGCGGTCTCGCTGTGGATCGACGGCCAGGCGACGCCCCTGAGGGACGGTGTCGCCGCGTTCGGTCCCGGCGCCGGCGAACGCCGTGTCACGCTGATCATTGAGGCGGCGCCGGGCGAAGCGTCGGGCGTGACTGGGCCGGTCAAGCTGAAGGCCCTTCGCTGAAGATCGACCAGACGGCGGCCCTTGCGGGCGCCGTCTGGCTTGCTGCGATCTAACTCAGCAGATGCACGACGGAGGGGGAGGGGCGGCAGGCGCCGCGCGGACCCGCTGTCGCCAGAGCCTGGTCGTCGATCAGGACCGGTTCAGCCACGACCACGCGGACGCGTCCGTGATGTCGGGTGCTGGACAGGATATTGTCCATGCCGCCCAGAGCCTTCACCAGCGCTGCGGACAGGGTGGGCGCGTCTTGAGCGCTATCGGAAGGCGCGGCCGAGACGGACGGAACGGCGACCTGATCCGGCGCCGCAGTGACTGGACGGGCCAGGGCGTCGCGGATTTCGACGGCGACGATGTCCGCCACGGGGCCCAGCACGACCTGGAGCGCATGGTCCGACGGGCGCACGATCCCGAGTGCGCCCAGGGTCTTCAGGGCCGCCGCATCGACGGCGTCCTGACGCGCCACGATCAGGCGCAGGCGGGTGGCGCAGGCGTCGACCTTGGTGATGTTCACCGCGCCGCCCAGGGCGGAGATGAAGGCCGTGCCGCGATCGGTCAGGGCTGCGTTCTGGGTCGGGGCGGTCGGCTCGTCCTTTTCGCGTCCCGGCGTCGGCAGGTCGAAACGCTCGATGACCAGGCGGAACAGGCCGTAATAGATGGCGAAATAGACCAGGCCGACCGGGATGAGCAGCAGGGGCCGCGTCGCCTTGCCGAAGCTGAGCACATAGTCGAACAGACCGGCCGAGAAGCCGAAGCCCAGCTTCACGTTCAGCAGGTCCATCACCGCCATGGACACGCCGGTCAGCACCGCGTGGATGACGTAGAGGGCCGGCGCCAGGAACATGAAGGTGAACTCGATCGGCTCGGTCACCCCTGTCAGCGCCGAAGTCAGGGCCAAGCTGAACAGCAGCCCGGCGACCGCGCGACGCCGTTCGGGGCGGGCGGCGTGATACATGGCGAGACAGGCGGCGGGCAGGCCGAACATCATCACCGGGAAGAAGCCGGTCATATAGCCGCCGGCGGTGGGGTCGCCCGCGAAGAAGCGCCGCAGATCGCCGCTGACGCCCTGATAATCGCCCTGAACGAAGAAGAAGAAATTGTTCAGGACGTGGTGCAGGCCGGTGACGAGGAAGAGACGGTTGAACATCCCGTACAGGAACAGGCCGACGCTGCCGCTCTGGGAGATGGAGTCGCTCATCGTCGCGATGGCGGCGCTGATCCCGGCGTTGCCGAGGCCGACGGCGGCCGCCAGCACTAGACCCGCGACGCCCGCCGCGATCGGCACGAACCGGCGGCCGCCGAAGAAGGCTAGGTAGGAGGGCAGTTTCAAGCCCGAGAAGCGGTTGTAGAAGACGCCGCCGATCAGGCCCGACAGGATGCCGATGGGCACGTCCAGTTTGGCCATGGCCTTGGCCTTCCAGGCGGCGACGGCCAGATCGGCGCCGGGGCCCGTGAGGCCTGCGGCGGCCTCGGGCGGCACGGCCAGCAGGGCCTTTCCGGCCTCGGTCGCGACCAGGAAACAGACCACGCCGCCGAGGCAGGCCGCGCCGTCGCCGTCTCGCGCGAACCCGGTCGCCACCCCGATGGCGAACAGCAAGCCCAGGTGGGCGAAGATGGCGTCGCCAGCGGCGGCGAGGAAGGGAATGTCGAGCAGATCGGCCTGGCCCAGGCGCAGCATCAGCCCTGCCACGGGCAGGACGGCGATGGGCAGCATCAGGGCGCGGCCCAGGGGTTGGAGGGCCTCGAGCAGCGACTTCATGCGGCGAACTTCCGTGCGAGCGCCCGAACCTCGGCGGCGGAGGCGCAATTGAGGGCGGCGGTGGCGTGGGCGCGGCAGGTCACGGCGTCGAGGCCGGAGACCAGGGCCTTGATCGCGGTGACGCGTGCGGGGGCGGCCGACAGCTCGGTCACGCCCAGGCCGATCAGGATGGGAACGGCCAGACTGTCGCTGGCCAGGCCCCCGCAAACCCCCACCGGCGTCTGGCGGCGGGCGGCGCCGCGACAGGTTTCGGCGATCAGGCGCAGGACAGCGGGATGCAGGCCGTCAACGCCCGCCGCGACCGCCGGATTGCCGCGATCCATCGCCAGGGCGTACTGGGTCAGGTCATTGGTGCCGATGGAGAGGAAGTCGGCCTCCGCCGCCAGCAGATCTGCGGTGATGGCTGCAGCCGGCGTTTCCACCATGACGCCCAGGGAGACCGGGGAGGTGATGGAGAGCTCGGCTTTAAGCCGGTCCAGCACGGCGCGCACCTGGCGCAGTTCGTCGAGGCTGGCGATCATCGGCGCCATGATGTGGAGCGCGCCGGTCGAGGTTACGGCCAGGATGGCCCGAAGTTGGGCCTCGAGAACCTCGGGATGGGCCAGGCCGACGCGGATGCCGCGCAGACCCAGGGCCGGGTTTTCCTCGGTCGCGATCGGCAGATAGGGGGCGGGCTTGTCGCCGCCGATATCCAGCAGCCGGATGATGAGCGGGCGCGGCGACAGGGCGTCGGCGATCGCCTGATAGGTCGCCGTCTGTTCCGAGGCCGTCGGCTGAGTGTCCCGTTCGAGAAACAGGAATTCGGTGCGCAGCAGGCCGCAGCCTTCCGCCCCGGCCTCGACCGCCGCGCAGGCGTCGTCCACCGAGCCGCAGTTGGCGTAGGCCTCGATCCGTACGCCGTCGCGGGTGCGACAGGGGACGTCGCGGGCGGCGCGGGCGGCGGCGATCCTTTGTTGTTCAGCCGCAATTTCTGCTCGCGCCTGGGTCAGGCGGGCGTCATCGGGCGCCGGCTCGACCACGCCCTCGTCTCCGTTGACGATCAGGCAGACGCCGTCGGTCACGCTGTCCAGCACCGCCCCCAGGGCCACGACCATGGGCAGGCCCGCTGTCGCCGCCAGTATGGCGGCGTGGGAGGTCGGCCCCCCGCCTTCGACGCACAATGCCACCGCGCCGCGACGCGCCAGATCGACCACGTCGGACGGCAGGAGGTCGCGGGCCATCACGACGGCGTCGGGGGGCAGGGGCGCGCCGGCGGTCTCGGCTGTGCCGGTCAACTGTTGAAGGACGCGCCGTTCCAGATCGAGCAGATCGTCCGTGCGTTCCGCCATTCGGGCGTCGCCGCCGGCGCGAAGGACCGCCGCCTGTTCGCGGATCGCCGCGCGCCATCCGGCGCAGGCGCTGCCGCCGGTCTTGATCACCGATACAGCCGCTTCGACCAGCGACGGGTCGGTGAGCATGGAGGCGTGGGCGGTCAGGACCGCCTGTTCATCGGCGTTCGCCCCGATCTTGGCCTGAGCCAGGCGGACGCCGACCGCGTCGAGCGCCGCGTCCAGGGCTGCCTGCTCCGCCGCAGCGTCCGTCGCCGTCTCGGTGAAGATGATTTCCGCCACCTGCAGCCGATGGGCGATTCCGATGACCCGCCCAGGCGCTGCGGCGACCCCGACAAGCCGCCCGTCGTCCGGGATGGTCCGGGGGGGAACGGGGGCGACGACGGACGGGGCCGGATGGAGCGGCTCGCCGCGTTCGCCCATGCCGTCCTCGATCAGGCCGGCGACGAGGGCGACCGCCCGTTCGGCGTCACGCCCGGTGGCTGACACGACAATGGTGTCGCCATGACGAACGCCCAGCGCCATTACGGCGATTGGGCTGGTCAAGGCCGCCCGGCGCTCGCCGTGAACCAGTGCGACTTCCGCCTCCAGATCCACCGTCGCCTCGCGCAGGCGCGCGGCAGGTCGGGCGTGGATGCCGTGCATCATGGCGACATGGACGCTGAGTTGCGCCCGGTCCGGCGGCGTCAATGGATCCGGCGAAGTCGCGGCGGTCTCGGTCGAAGCTTGTTCCGACAGGGTCAGGATCGGGGCGCCCGCTGCGACCGGACCCTCGCCCGCACGCGACGAGATCGAAAACCGCTCGGCGCTGGTGATGATCACAGGCGTCACCGCCGCGCTGGCGTTCTGAACGATGTCGTCGAGATCCAGCGTGATCAGAAGATCGTTGCGAACGACTCGGTCGCCGACCGCGACGCTGGCGGTGAAGGCCCGGCCGCCCAAAGCGACCGTATCGACTCCGACGTGGATCAGCACCTCGACGCCCTCGTCCGTCAGAATGGCGATGGCGTGTCCAGCCGACTGCAGGCTGGTGACGACGCCATCGCAGGGCGCCACAACACGATCGCCGGTGGGGTCGATGGCGACGCCGTCACCCAGGACGCCGCTGGCGAACACGGGGTCGGGAACGGCGGCCATCGGGGTCAACCAACCCTGGATCGGCGCCGTGATGATGATGTTCGCCATACTGTCTTCCCCCGAAAATCAAGCGCCGGTCAGTGGAGTCGTTGACCGCCGACCCATACGCCCGCCGGTTGAAGGTCCGCCGTCAGCCAGATCCAGTCGGCGCGGAGCCCGAGAGCCAGCGCGCCTCTGTCTTCAGACAGCCCCAGGAAGGCGGCCGGACTGGTCGAGGCCATGGCGACCGCCTGGGGAACCGTGACTCCCGCCCGGCTGACGATCCCGCGCACAGCCCCCGCCATGTCCAGGTCAGATCCTGCTAGCGTGCCGTCCTCGCTGACGCAGCGGCCGTCGCGAACCGTGATGCGCCGGCCTTGCAGCATGAAGTCCTTCGTGTCCGCGCCGACGCAGGGCATGGCGTCGCTGACTAGCATGAAGCGATCCATAGGCCGGGATCTCAGAGCGATCCGCAGGGCGGCGTCATGAACATGGTGCCCGTCCGCGATGACGCCGCACCAGACCTGTTGATCGTCCAAGGCAGCGCCGACGAGGCCCGGCGCCCGATGGTGCAGCGGCGTCATGGCGTTGTAGAGATGGGTGACGCCGGTCATGCCTGCGGCGAACGCGGCCTTGGTGGTTTCGTAGTCCGCGTCGCTGTGTCCGGCCGATACACGCACCCCGGCCTTGGCCAAGCGTGCGATGTCGGCGGGTTGGACCCGTTCCGGGGCCAGGGTGACGACGACCTTGCCTCGACGGGGACGCGTCAGCAGGGCGATCAGGTTCTCGTCCAGGCGGCTGAAGCGGCTGGGGTCATGGATGCCCTTGCGGGCCGTGCTGATGACCGGACCTTCGATGTGGACACCCACGACGCCGGGCACGCCGGCTTCGATCGCTGCGTCCACGGCGTCCAGGGCGGCGGCGATGACCTCGGGCGTGTCGCTGATGATGGTCGGCAGAAGGGCCGTGGCGCCGAAACGCCGGTGCGCCTCGGCGATCACGGCGACGCCGTCCACCGTCGGTTCGTCGTTGAACAGGACCCCGCCGCCGCCGTTGCACTGGGTGTCTATGAAGCCAGGGGTCAGCCAACCTCCTGCAAGATCTATAATCGCGTCAGCCGAGGCTGGCGCCGCGTCGACGTCCAAGGCTGTGATGCGGTCGCCCTCGACCGTGATGGTCCCGGCGGCGTGAACCCCGTCGGAGACGACGATGGAGCCGCCGGTGAAGTGCAGGCGAGTCATACGGTTTCCGTCACCTTGCGCAGATGGGGCGGCGCGTCCGGGTTGAGGCCGCGCGACACGGATAGATGGGCGGCCAGACGATAGAAACTCTGAATCATCAGGATGGGCTCTACGGCCGGGTGGGCGGCGAAGGTCGGGAGCGGGCCCGCGCCTGATTGGGCGTCGGCCAGCAGGGTTCTGGCGCCACGAGCGGCGAATTCGGCGGCGACGGCGCGGACGGAATCGCCGGCGGTGTCGGAGCCCGCCATCAGCAGGACGGGGAAGCCCTCGCCGACGATGGCCATGGGGCCGTGCCGGACTTCGGCCGCACTGAAAGGCTCGGCCTGGACGCCGCAGGTCTCCTTGAGCTTCAGCGCCGCCTCCTGGGCCACGCCTAGGCCGAAGCCGCGACCGATGACGAACAACTGGTCGGCGTCCATCAGGGAGGCGGCGGCGTCGCGCCAATCCAGGGATGCGGCGCGCCGCAGATCATCCGGCAGTCTGGCCACGGCCGCCTGAAGTTCGGCATTCTCGGACCATGCGGCCACCAGCGCCGCAACGCCCGCCAGTGAGGCGATGAAGGATTTGGTCGCCGCGACCGCGAGCTCGGGTCCGACGTTCAGCCCCGCCAGCGTGTCCGCCCGCTCGGCTAAGGGCGAGGTCTCGTCATTGACCAGGGCGACGACCTGAGCGCCGGCGGTGCGTTGGGCATCGACAGAGGCCAGCAGGTCGGGGCTGCGACCGCTTTGCGAGATCGCCAGGCAAAGGGCGCGGCCGGGCGCGCTGGGGGCGCCGTATACAGAGGCGATAGAGGGAGCCGCCGATGCGACCGGCACGCCTACAAAGGTCTCAATCAGATATTTGGCGTAGGTGGCGGCGTGATCGGAAGATCCTCGAGCGACCGTCACCACCACTGCCGGGGGCGTCGTGCGCAGTTGCGCGCCCAGCGCCTGAAATGCGGCAGCGTTTTTCTGGAGCATATGCTCCACGGCGTCGGCGGCTTCGAGCGCCTCACGTTCCATGACGGTCGCCGTCAGCGCCAATTTGACCACGAAAGACTCAACCCCTGATGACATATCACTGGAGGTTGATAGGTAATATATTGGTATTGTTCAAGAGCTATATTGCCTGCCCGTTCAGGGCTTTTCGCATCGCAGCAACTTGCGCGACGGCCGTCCTGCGAGTCGCCGGGGCGACGAACCCGAACTCGAGCAAACGCGGATCCTGCCCATCTGCGCCGACGGGTTCGCTGCACGAGGCATGGAAGGCCGTAAGGCCGCCCGCCAGAAGCGGGGCGACATTGGCCGCGTTGACGCCGCCGCCGGGCATGATGGTCAGGCGACCGTCAGCCTGTTCATGCAAGGCGATCAGGGCGGAGACGGCGTCCGACGCGCGCGGACGGCCGCCCGAAGTCAGGATGCGGTCGAACCCCAGGGCCGCCGCCTGTTCCAGGGCCTGGCCGAGGTCAGGGCAGAGGTCGAAGGCGCGATGTAGGGTGACGTCGGCCCCACTGTTGATCCGACGGGCCTGGCTGATCCATTGTTCCAGCCGCGCCAGGTCCAGTCGGCCGTCCGATAGGCCGGCGCCGATCACTACGCCGGCGGCGCCCAGGTCAAGCGCCCGCGCAATATCGTCCGCGATCAGCGCCGCGTCTTGGTCGTCATAGGCGAAACCGCCTTCGCGGGGGCGGATCAGGACATGGACGGGGCAGGGGCCGCGCGTCGCAGCGGCAATGGCTGCCGCAGATGGCGTTAGGCCGCCGACCGAGGTGGCGGCGCACAGCTCGACCCGGTCTGCGCCGCCTGCCGTCGCGGCCTCGACATCGGCCGTGGTCCCGACGCAGACCTCGAGCAGGGGCGTCATCAGCCGGCGAACAGCGAGGGGGCGGTGCGGACCTGGGTCACGCCGGCCGTGTCCGTCACCGCATAGACGAAGCCGGGCAGCAGGCAGAATGCGCCGACACGGCCGTGCCGGTCCATGGCCAGGAAGCCGACCTGAACTCCACGGATCGCGTCGCCGCGCAGCCCGGCGATATGGCGCACGACCTCTTCGCAGGCGGCCTGAGGCGAGGCGCCGGCGCGCATCGAGGCCACGACCCGGGCGCTTCCGGCCACGCGGGTGACCTCCTCGCCGACCCCGGTTGCGGTCGCGCCGCCCACGTCCTTCTCGACGTAGAGGCCAGAGCCGACCTGGGGCGAATCGCCGACCCGTCCGCGCATCTTGAAGGCCATGCCTGATGTGGTGCAGGCGCCGGCGAAGCGACCGTCGGGGTCGCGCATCAGAAGCCCGATGGTGTCGTGATCCAGGGCGCCGCCGGGGGTGCGGTACCCGGTCCGCTCGACATTCGCCTGGGGGCTGTAATGCGCCGTCTTCAACCAGTCGCGCCAGGCGGCCTCGGCCTCGGGGGTCAGCAGGTTGGTCTGGGGAAAGCCCTGATCGCGCGCGAACCGGGTTGCGCCCTCGCCGACCAGCAGGGTGTGCGGCGTCTTTTCCATTACCGCGCGCGCCACCGAAATGGCGTGGACCGTATCTTCCAGGGCTGCGACGGCGCCGACGCGGCCCGCATCATCCATAATGACGGCGTCCAGGGTGACATGACCGTCCCGGTCGGGATAGCCGGAGAAGCCGACGGAATGATTGTTAGGGTCGGCCTCAGGCACCATGGCCCCGGCCTCGACCGCGTCCAGCAGGGAGCCGCCGGCGCGCCGACGGGCGTAGGCCGCGTCATTCGCCGCCGCACCAAAATCCCAGGTCGAGACGATGAGGGCGCCTGTGTCCGTCGACGTCGACGAGCCTGCCGACGCGGTGCGCGCACCTGCGGCGAGGCATCCGACGGTCGCCATCACAGACATGATGGAGCGCCTGCTGATCATCATCGACCTCGTTCTATCCGGTGGAATCGCGACCTTGCCGTCGGTCAAGCTTAGAGGATAGAGGTATCTCGAAGGATATTTATTGGCAATAGATTGGGTCTACCGCGCGTGAGGCGCATGGTAGAATAGTCGATCGACTTGGGAGCCTTGTCCCTCCCAGCAGTTGATATCGACTCAGGGTCTATGTCGAGCGCCCCGGGTAGCGCCTAAAGGCGTCTGGACCGCCTTGCCGGAAAACGGCCAATATTCCAGTCTGCAGCCTAGAGCGCAGACGCGTGGAGCGTCTATGATCGTGATGCCTTCCGCGAAGAGAAAGTCCAACGCGAAGTCGCGATTGCGCTCGCCGACATTGTAAAACGACTCAAAGGTGCTTGCTCCACCGAAGACGACCGCCTCCAGCCGCGCCAGTTTGGCGCCCTTGGCGATCAAGGCGTCGATCAGGCTGGGCATGAGATGATCGCCGTAACGGTAAGGATCACAATGTTGCGGCAGGGGCGTCGGCGATTTGGGGAGGACGAAATGGTTCATCCCGCCGATTCCTCTGTGCGGATCACGAATACAGGCGGCGACGCAGGAGCCCAGGACCGTCGTGATCACGGCGTCGGGATCGTCGCTGATGCAGTATTGCCCCTGCGCGATGGATTTGTGGCGAACGGGGCGGCCTTCGTCGTCCCAGGCGCGACTGCAACTATTGTGTTTCATGACGCATGGGCCAGATTGACCCGAGGGGTCAAGTCGCAGACGACGATGACAAATATTGGTTTATAGATAGTGTAGTGGACGCGTTTAGATTGCGTGAATAGGGCGCGCCCAGGCATGAAAGCGAGGTGCGCGAAAATGGCGGACGACGGGGCTTTCGCCGGAGCGTTGCACTGACTAGCTAAAGGGCGACGAATCTGAGGAGAAGCATCATGGCCACCGCACGTGAAAAACGTCTTGCGCCGCTAAGAACCCCAACGAGTCTGTCCGAGGATGCGACGCGCGATATTTCGGCCGCCCTGACCACCGTGCTGGCGGACGTCTTCTCGCTCTATATCAAGACCAAGAATTTTCACTGGCACGTGTCGGGTCCGCATTTCCGGGACTATCACCTGTTGCTGGATGAACAGGCGGCCGAGATCCTGGCCATGACCGATCTGATCGCCGAGCGTGCGCGCAAGATCGGCGGGACCACTCTGCGTTCCGTCGGCCAGATCGCCCGTGAATCGCGGGTGCTCGATAACGACGCCGACTATGTGGATCCGCTCGACATGCTGGCCGAGCTGCGGGACGACAACAACGACCTGGTGAGCCGGATGCGCGAGGTCCATGATCTGTGTGACGAGCACAAGGACATCGCCACCGCCAGCCTGTTGGAAAACTGGGTCGATGAGACCGAGAAGCGGGTCTGGTTCCTGTTCGAATCGTGCCGCCGCGGCAACGTCTGAGGCTGCGCGCCCGGAACTCTCCTTGCTTGCCAAACCTTAACGGACGGTAATAATCCCGTTGCGTCAGGTTGGAGGGGTGGATGCGGATTGCGGTAGTCGGCTGTGGCTTGGCGCTGGGATTCGTCGTGGCGGCGTCACCGGTGCGGGCGGATATGTCCGAGGCGTTCGGCAATACGATCGTGTCCCACTATCCCAACGGCCAGTGGGTGAAGCATTTCTTCGAGCCGGACGGGCGGTATGAATCCCAGTTCTCGGACGGGCGCCAGCTGAGCGCCCGCTGGAGCCGAGAGGGCGACAAGATCTGCCTGAGCGGCTTCCGCCCGCGCCAGATTCTGCCCCGTTTTTGCAGCCGCATGGTCGAGGCTGATATCGGTGATAGCTGGCGGGCCCGCGATCCCCTAGGACGCACTATCCGCAACGAATTGGTCGCCGGTCGTCGTTGAAGCCGGTTGGGCTCTTGTCAGGCGCGGCCCGCCCCTCTAGAGCCCTCAGCCTGCCCACGCGGATGTGGCGGAACTGGTAGACGCACTGGATTTAGGTTCCAGCGCCGAGAGGCGTGGAGGTTCGAGTCCTCTCATCCGCACCAAAGCAAAAAGGCCTCGGATCGCTCCGGGGCCTTTTCTTGTTTTGGCCTATCGCCCTCGCGGGCTACTTGAGGCCGGTTTTGGGCTGGTCGCCCTCAGGACTTATGGCCGTTTTGGTTGGCCTGCCTGAGGACATCAGCGCGTGTCTCAGCTGATCGGCGGGACGGGCGGGGGCGGCAGGTCGCTGTCCGCCTCGTGGACCTCGATCAGGCCGCGTCCCAGATGGCTCTTGCGATAGCCATACAAGAAATAGATCAACAGGCCGACGCCGCCCCAGATCGGCAGCACCATCTTGGCGTCGTGCGGCAGGTTCCAGAACAGGAAGGCGCAGCCAAAGGCCGAAAGGGGTGCGAAGACCCAGATCAGCGGCGTCCGGAACGGACGTTTGCGGTTCGGTTCCTTGACCCGAAGGATCAGCACCGCGATCGACACCATGAAGAAGGCGAACAGGGTGCCGGAGTTCGAGATGTCGGCCAGTTTGCCGACGGGGAATAGGGCGGCGCCGATGGCCACGGCGATGCCGGTGACGGCCGTCACAATATAGGGCGTCTTCCACTTCGGGTGGATCTTAGTCAGACCTTCCGGCAGCAGGCCGTCGCGCGCCATCACGAAGAAGATGCGGGTCTGGCCGTAGATCATCATCAGGATGACCGAGGGCAGGGCCAGCAGGGCGGCGGTGCCCAGAGCGTTGCCGATCTGGGGATGACCGATCACGCGCAGGACGTGGGCCAAAGCCTCGTTGGAGCAGACCAAGGCCTCGGCGTTGGTTGGAAGGGCGCAGGCCGCGACGAAGGCGGGCGAGCCGGGTTGGACGGCTTCGCCGGCCGCGCCGAGGACCGGCTGCGCGCCGATGGCGCCGGCTGCACCCAGGGCGACCAGCAGATAGAAGACGGTGCAGATGGCCAGCGAACCGATCAGGCCGATGGGCACGTTGCGCTGCGGGTTCTTGGTCTCTTCAGCCGCCGTAGAGACGGCGTCGAAGCCGACATAGGCGAAGAAGATCGAGGCGGCGGCGCCGACGATTCCCATGCCGGAAGAGGCGCCGAACATGCCGTTCGGCGCGAAGGGCGACAGGTTGGCCGTCTTGATTACCGGAAGGGTGATGACGATGAAGACGGTCAGGGCGACGACCTTGATCAAAACCAGGACCGCGTTGACCCGCGCCGATTCCGTCGTGCCGAGCATCAGCAGGCCGGTGACCAGCAGGGCCACCACGATGGCGGGGATGTTGACGATACCGACCGAGAAATCGGGCATAGGAATGAAGCCGTTCATGGCCCAGGTCGGTCCGGCGGATAAGAGGTCAGGGAAGTCGAACCCGAGCCCCTGTTCTATCAGCCCCAGAACATAGCCGGACCAGCCCACCGACACGGCCGAGGCCGCCACGGCGTATTCCAGAATCAGGGCCCAGCCCACGCACCAGGCGAGCAACTCGCCCATGACGGCGTAGGTATAGGTGTAGGCCGAGCCCGAGACCGGGGCCATGGCCGCCAGTTCCGAATAGCAGAGCGCGGCGACGGCGCAGACGGCGCCGGCGATGACGAAGCTGACCATCATGCCTGGGCCGGCCTTCTGCGAAGCCGCAGCCGTCAGCACGAAGATGCCGGTGCCGATGATGGCGCCGATGCCCAGCAAGGTCAGTTGAATAGGTCCGAGCGACCGATGAAGCGACTTCTTCTCGGCCGTGGCCAGAATCGCGTCGAGCGACTTAATGCGCCACATAAATATCCCCACGTTTACAGCGGCCCCTCGGCCGCGTCGGCGGGACGCTAGCGGCGGATAGCGGGCCGCGCAACGCGCATGACGACGGGGTTAAGCGCTCACGACGCTTTCGTGATCGTGGCGCATCGGGGGCGCATCGGGCTAAAGGCGGGTCATGTTGCCGATTCACGCGGTTCTCGAACCCCTGAAAACCGCTCTTGAGGGTGGAAACACGGCGGTCCTGGCCGCCCCGCCGGGCGCGGGCAAGACGACGGTCGTGCCCCTGGCGTTGCTGGACCAGGCTTGGCTGGAGGGGGGACGGATCCTGGTGCTGGAGCCACGCCGTATCGCCGCACGGGCCGCCGCAGACCGGATGGCGAGCACTCTGGGCGAGACCGCAGGTGGAACCGTCGGCTATCGCACGCGGCTGCAAAGCCGGATCGGGCCGAAGACGCGGATCGAGGTGATCACCGAGGGCGTCTTCACCCGGATGATCCTGGAAGATCCCGGCCTGGAGGGCGTGGGCGCCGTCCTGTTCGACGAATTCCACGAGCGCAGCCTGGACGCCGACCTGGGCCTGGCCCTGGCGCGGGAGACGCAAGCCCTGTTGCGCGAGGACCTGCGGCTGTTGGTCATGTCGGCGACGCTGGACGTTGCGGGGGTGTCGAGACTGCTCGACGGCGCGCCGGTGATCGAGGCGGAGGGGCGGGCCTATCCGGTCGAGACCCGCTATGTGGGGCGCAATCCCGCCGAACGGTTCGAGGAGGCGATGGCGCGGGCCTGTCTGACGGCCCTGGGCGAAGAGACCGGTTCGGTGCTGGCCTTCCTGCCGGGACAGGGCGAGATCCACCGGGTGGCGCGACTGGTCAACGAACGGCTGCGGCTGCCGAACGTCGATGTGGTTCCGCTGTACGGCGGGCTGGACCGGGCGGAGCAGGACCGGGCCATCGAGCCGGCGGCGACGGGACGGCGCAAACTGGTGCTGGCGACCTCGGTGGCGGAGACCAGTCTGACCATCGACGGGGTTCGGGTGGTGCTGGACGGCGGTCTGTCGCGCGTGCCCCGGTTCGAGCCGTCCAGCGGCCTGACGCGCTTGGCCACCGTGCGGGTCAGCCGGTCCTCAGCCGAACAGCGGCGGGGGCGGGCGGGGCGGACCGAACCGGGCGTCTGCTATCGCCTGTGGGACGAGGAACAGACGCGGGGTCTGGTTCCGCATCAGAGGCCGGAGATCCAGGAGGCGGGCCTGACCGGTCTGGCGCTTGACCTGGCGCGATGGGGCGCGCGTTCGGTCGAGGGGCTGGCCCTGCTGGACCCGCCGCCGGCCGGGGCCATGGCGGAGGCGCGCAAGGTCCTGACGCGGCTGGGGGCGCTGGATACGGACGGCGGCCTGTCGGCGCATGGGCGACGGTTGACGCGCATCCCGCTGTCACCGCGCCTGGCCCATATGGTCGCGGTGGCGTCGGACGGGGGCGACGCGATGACGGGCGCGCGGATTGCGGCGGTGCTGAGCGAGCCGGGCCTGGGCGGAAACGGGATTGATCTGGCGGACCGGCTGGTAGGGCTGGACCGGGATCGGTCGCCGCGCGCGCGCGACGCCCTGAAGCTGGCCGAGCGCTGGGCGCGAGCGGCGGGTGGAGGCGCTGGCGGCGCGGTCGAGCCGGGCCTGTTGCTGGCCGAGGCCTTCCCCGAACGGATCGCCAAGGCGCGGGGCAAGGCCGGGGAGCTGCTGCTGGCCAGCGGGCGGGGCGCGGTGTTGGACGCGACCGATCACCTGGCGCGCGAACCCTGGCTGGCCGTCGCGGAACTGGGTGGCGGCGAGGCGCGCGACCGGGTGCGGCTGGCGGCGGCGCTGGACGGGACGCGGATCGAAGCGGACCTGGGTCGATTGATCGAGATCGAGGACCGGCTGGTCAAGGAGCCGTCGGGCCGAATGGTGATCCGGCGCGCGCGGCGGATCGGCGCCCTGGTGCTGGACGAAAAGATCATCGGTACGCCCGACGCCAAGGCCATGACGGCGGCCCTGAAGTCCCAGGTGGAGGCCGAGGGGCTGGGCGCGCTGAACTGGGGCGAGCAGGCGGCCGGGCTGCGGGCGCGGCTGGGGTTCCTGCACGGACTTGATCCCGCCTGGCCCGAGGTGTCGGACGTCGCCCTGCTGGAGGCGCGGGCGGACTGGCTGTGGCCGTTGCTGGAGGGCGCGCGGTCCTTGTCGTCAATCGTTGACGGGCGGTTGGCCGAGGCGTTGCGGGGGCTGGTCCCCTGGGACCTGCAGAGAAAGCTGGATGAACTGGCGCCGGTGCGGCTGACAACGCCGCTGGGGTCGGCCGGGATCGACTATGGCGCCGAAGGCGGGCCGCGCGTGGAGATCCGGGTGCAGGAGTTGTTCGGCGTCACCACCCATCCGACGGTCGGAGGCGGGCGGGTTCCGCTGACCCTGTCGCTGTTGTCGCCGGCGCGGCGGCCGGTGCAGGTGACCAAGGATTTGCCCGGCTTTTGGGCGGGGTCCTGGGCGGCGGTGCGCTCGGAGATGCGGGGCCGTTATCCGCGCCACCCCTGGCCGGAGAACCCGGCCGAGGCGCAGGCGACCAACCGGGTCAAACCGCGCGGAACCTGAGGCGCGGGCTTGACCGGGGCGGATGATCAAGCAATGCCTTTGCGCCCAAACAGGATTCCGCCGTGTCTGACGCAAAGACGATTTCGCCGACCGCCCGAAAGGGGCGGGTTCTTTTCGCCAGCCTGATCGGCACCACGATCGAATTCTACGACTTCTACATCTACGCCACGGCAGCGGTGTTGGTGTTTCCCAAGCTGTTTTTCCCCGGCGCCGATCCGACGACGGCCATGCTGTCGTCCTTCGCCACCTTCTCCATCGCCTTCTTCGCGCGGCCGGTGGGCGCCCTGGCCTTCGGGCATTTCGGGGACCGGGTGGGGCGCAAGGCGACGTTGGTGGCGGCCCTGATGACCATGGGGGTCTCGACGGTGGCCATCGGCCTGCTGCCGACCCATGCCTCGGTCGGGATCATCGCGCCGCTGTTGCTGGCTCTGTGCCGGTTCGGACAGGGGCTGGGCCTGGGCGGCGAATGGGGCGGGGCCGTGCTGCTGGCCACCGAGAACGCCCCGCCGGGCAAGAAGGCCTGGTTCGGCATGTTCCCGCAACTGGGCGCGCCCATCGGCTTTATACTGTCGACCGCCTCATTCATCGTTCTGACCTCCACCATGAGCGAGCCGCAGTTCGAAGCCTGGGGGTGGCGGCTTCCCTTCCTGGCCAGCGCCTTGCTGGTGTTCGTCGGCCTGTGGGTCCGGCTGAAGATCACCGAGACGCCAGAGTTCCAGAAGGCGGTCGATCGCAACGAGCGGGTCAAGGCGCCGGCCGTGACCCTGTTTGCGCACCACAAGATGGCGCTGTTTCTGGGGACGTTCAGCGGGGTGACGACCTTCACCCTCTTCTATCTGATGACCGTCTTCGCCCTGGGTTGGGCGACCACGGGGATGGGCCTGGCGCGCGGCGATGTCCTGCCGGTCCAGCTGATCGGGGTGCTGTTCTTCGCCGCCTTTATTCCGGTGACGGCCCTGCTGGCGGACAAGTATGGGCAGGTGAAGGTGCTGATCGCCTCGTCAGTCGGGATCGGCCTGTTCGGCGCCTTGTTCGCACCGCTGTTTGACGCCGGCCTGACGGGGCTGTTGATCTTCTTCGCTCTGGGGTTCGGGCTGATGGGCTGCACCTATGGCCCTATCGGCGCGGCCATGGCGCGGCCCTTCCCGACGACGGTTCGCTATACCGGGGCGTCGATGGCCTTCAATCTGGCCGGGATCGTTGGGGCGTCGCTGGCGCCCTATCTGGCGACATGGCTGGCGCGGAACTATGGGCTGGCGGCGGTGGGCGGCTATCTGGCCCTGTCGGCGGTGGTCACCATCCTGGCACTGTGGGGCATGGGACGAGTGAGCCCGGAAACCGAACTCTAGGCCTCGTCCGTGGCCGCGTAGACCATGATGCCGGTCGCTATCGCCAGGTTCAGGCTGTCGGCCCGGCCGCGCATCGGGATCTTGACGTTGACGTCGCAGGCGGCGGCCAGTTGGTCGGTCAGGCCGGCCTGTTCATTGCCCATCAGGATCAGCGACGGCTTTTGCATCACGGCGGAGCGGTGGCTGACCGTCGCATCCAGTCGGGTACCCACGACACTGCCGGGCCAGGTCTTGCGCCAGGCCAGGAAGGCCTCGGGATCGGTCTTGGTGATGGAGACGGCGAAGACCGAGCCCATGGTCGCGCGCACGGCCTCGACCGAATAGGGATCGACGCAGTCGCCGATCAGGATGACGCCGCCGCATCCGGCCGCGTCGGCGGTGCGGATGATGGTGCCCAGATTGCCGGGATCGCGCACCTGTTCCAGAGCGACCCAGCAGGGGGCGGAAGCCGGGTCCAGGCTGTCGAGAGGCGCATAGGCCTGGTCGAACACGCCCAGCACGGTCTGCGGATTGTCGCGGCGGCTGATCTTTTCGAGGATAGCGTGGGTGACGATGATGATGTCGCCGCCGGCCTTGCGCGTCTCGGCCTTGGCCCGGTCCAGCAGGGGGTGGGGGCGGGCCTCCTCGCCGACCAGCAGCATGCGGGGCGCGCGGCCCAGGTCCAGCGCCTCGCCGATGAACTTCAGACCTTCGGCCAGGAAGGCGCCGGTCAGGTCGCGTTCCTTGCGCATGTGCAGGGCGCGAACGCTCTTGATCGTGTCGTTCGTCAGGGAGGTGATGACGCGATATTCGTCTTTGGCGCTCATCGGCTCCACCGCGCGAAGAAGGACAGGCCGATGGCGCGGGCGTCCGGGCCGTCTTCGGACAGGGCCAGTTCGCCCCAGTCGATGCGGCCGCCGCGATCATGGGTCGTCTCGGCCATCAGATGGGCCAGGGACAGGCCCGAGACCCGCGCCGCATAGGCGTTCAGCAACAGGAAGTCGGCGTCGTCGGCCAGAAGGGCGGCGCAGTCCTTCAACAGCGCCGGCATGTCCTCGAACAGGCGCCAGACCTCGCCGGTCGGGCCGCGCCCGTATTTGGGCGGGTCGAGAATTATGCCGTCGTACTTGGAGCCGCGGCGCACTTCTCGGGCGACGTATTTGCGGGCGTCCTCGATGATCCAGCGGATCGGGTGTTGCGCCAGGCCGGACTGTTCGGCGTTCTCGCGGGCGTAGTTGACTGACTTCTTCGAGGCGTCGACGTGGGTGACCTCTGCCCCGGCGGCGGCGGCGGCCAGGCTGGCGACGCCGGTGTAGCCGAACAGGTTGAGGATCTTCGGGGCTCTGCCGGCTTCGCGCGAGAAGCTGCGCACGCGGTTGTCCAGCCATTCCCAGTTGGCGGCCTGTTCGGGGAAGAAGGCCAGGTGGCGGAAGGGGGTGAAACGGCCGGTGAATTTCACGTCGCGCCATTTTAGGGGGAAGGCGTCAATGGGGCCGTGCTGGTCGAATTTCCAGCGGCCGGAGTCTTCCTCCTCCTGCTGCGGATCGAAGGTGGCCGTGGCCTTGTCGAACGCCGCCGGATCGCGCGGAGACCAGAAGCACTGGGGCTCGGGACGGACTACGGTGTAGCGACCGTAGCGTTCCAGCTTCTTGCCGTCGCCGGAGTCCAGCAGGGCGTAGTCGGACCAGCCGCGCGTCACAAGGGTTTCGGGAGTGGGGGAGAGCAGGGGCGCCATTGTGCCGCTGATAGGCGGTCAGGCGGCCTCGCGTCCAGCGTCCACCGTAATGACGGGCGCGCATTTGACATCCTCCTCGGCGTCGTGCGCCGTCTTGTCCCATGCATAGGGCGCGACGATCAGGCGCCAAAACGCATGGATGAAGGCCAGGCTGAGCAGGGACCAGTAGGCTGGAGCGGCGAGCATGTCGGTCAGCCGATAGTCCAGGCCCGCGCGTCGTGCGCCGACCGCACAGCCCATCCAGGCGGCGATGACCCCCAAGGCGAGCACCGCGAACGATGCTAGCGGGGTATCCGGGGCCATGCCGGCGTGTAGTCCCACCATCAGGGCCGAAATGATCCAGGCCAGGGTCGGCGCGTGACAGGCGGCGGACACGATGGCGGCGCCCAGGGTCATGACCAGGGACAGCAGCCCCCGACGACCCAGGGCCAAGGGCGTGCGGGTGTGGACGCCCCAGGTCTGCATATAGCCCTTGAGCCAACGCGTCCGCTGCGGCAGCCAACGCTCGAGCCCGCCGGGCGGAGTCTCCCAGGTCGGACTTTCCAGCACGCCGAGCCGCCAGCCGGCCGACCACAGCCTGAAACCGAGATCCGCGTCCTCTGTCACATTGTGGGCGTCCCAGCCGCCTGCGGCGCGGAGCGCGGCGGTGCGCAGGTGATTGCTGGTGCCGCCCAGCGGGAAGGGCAGGTTCAAATGGGCCATGCCGGGCAGATTGACCTCGAACAGGGCAGCGTATTCGAAGGCGAACTGGCGGTCGAGGAAGCGCGTGAGGCCTGGCCCGCTTCGCCGGATGCGAAGCGGCGCCTGAAGACAACCCAGTTCCGGCGTGTCGGCGAAGCGCGCCGCAGCCTCGCGGAGCTGAGCGGGATCAGGCGCGTCTTCGGCGTCGTAGATGGTGACGAATTCCCCGGTCGCGGAGGACAGGGCGTGGTTTAGGGCGCGGGGCTTGGTCTGGGGCGAGCCCGGTGGGACGACGATGATCTGCAGCCAGTCCGGGCGGGGTGTGGCCTGGGCCGCATCTAGGGTCGCGCGGTCGTGGGCCTCAAGCACCAGAAAGCCTTCGAGCTGACGTCGGGGGTAGTCGATGCGCGATAGGTTTCGGATCAGCTGGGGCACGACCGCCGCCTCGTCGTGAAGCGCTGCCAAAATCGTGTAGCGCGGCCAGCGTGGGGGCTTGGGCGGTGACGACCGAGGGCGAAGGCTGGCGACCGCCAAGGCCGCGCGCCACAAGGCGCCGATGACGAAGCCGACCTGCAGCGCCACGATCAGCGCCATCAAGGTGGGGCGCGGCCAGGCGAAAAGCGCGGCCGTCAGGCCGCTGATCAGGCCGGACGCGATGAAGGATTGCCACAGGGTCGGCGTTCGCCGCGCGGCGCCAGACAGTCGTTGCCTGTGTTTCATCATGCCCGTTCGCCCCACGCTATAGCTACATACAACCCAGAATGCGCCGATGACGCAACCGTGTTATGCAAGGTCTGTTGGCTTCGATGACAGATTGTCGCTATTCAACGGCGGCCTGATCCGGAGTCGCCGTTGTCCGTCGTTTCGCCATCCTCGCGTTCCAATCGCAAACCCAAGGGCGAAGGCCATTCGCGGCGCGGTGAAATCCTGGCCGCCGCCGAGCGCATCTTCGTCGAGCACGGCTACGAGGGGGCGACGATCCGCAAGATCGCCGACGAGGTCGGCCTGTCTTCGACGGCGCTCTATATGCATTTCCCCGACAAGGGGGCGATCCTGCAGGAGATATGCCGCGAAGCCTTCGGGCGGCTGATCGCGACCGGGGCGTCGCTGGACGCGCTGGACGCAGCCCCGGAGGTGCGTCTGAGGCGGATGATCGAGGCCTATGCCCAGTTCGGCTTCGACCATCCGAACGCCTACCGGCTGATCTATCTGACCCGGCCCGTCGAGGCGCGCGAAGGGGCCCAGAGCCTGTCGCAGGAACTGGGGGCGGGCGTGTTCTCGGCGTTCGAACGACTGGTGGGCGAAGCCGTGGCGGCCGGGCGGATGACGGGCGATCCCCGCACCATCGCCCAGGCAATCTGGGCTGCAACCCACGGCGTGGTCTCGCTGATGATCACCAAGCCCTATTTCCCCTGGGCCGACCGCGACACCCTGGTGAAGACCACATTGGACGCCGTCTTCGCCGGTCTGCTGAAGCCGTGAGACCGGTCTGGGGGCTGGCGGCGACGGTTGCGGTCCTGGCTGTGGCCGGAAGCGTCGAGGCGCGGCCGTTACGGGTGATGGCGCTGGATCAGTGCGCCGACCAATATGTTTTGGCCCTGGCGCCCGACGCCGATTTGGCCCTGTCGCCGCGCGCCGACGACCCCGACGCCTGGATGCGGCGCGAGGCCGCTGGACACAGGCGGCTGCGCCCGACGTTGGAGGCGGCGGTCGGGTTCAAACCCGATGTGGTCGTGCGATATTGGGGCGGCGAGCCCCGGCTGCTGACGGCCTTGGAGCAGCGCGGGACCAAGGTGGTCACCATAGCGGACGCGACCGATCTGGACGGTGTGCGGGCCAACATCCGTGTGGCGGCGCAGGGACTCGGACAGGTCGAGCGCGGCGTGCGGCTGGAGCGGGCCATGCAAACTAAGCTGGATCGCGCCGCGCCGCCTGTCGGAGGTCCGAGGCCGGGGGCGGTCTATCTGACGTCGGGCGGCTATACGTCGGGGCCGGGCACGCTGATGGATGCGATGATGCGCGCGGCGGGGTTCCGCAATCTGACCAAAGCGCCGGGCTTTGGGGCCATCAGCGTCGAGCGGATCGCGCTGGAGCCGCCGATCCGGTTCGTGCTGGGCTTCTTTGATCAATTGCGGGCCGACTGGCGTGGGGCGGGGCGTCATCCGGTGGTGAAACGCGCCGCCCAGGGCCGGACGGCGGCGAAACTGCCTGCGGCGGTTCTGACCTGCCCCGCCTGGTTCGCGGCGGACGGGGTGGAGATGATGGCGAAGGGACGGCCATGAGCCGGACGGTTCGGTTGGGCCTGATCCTAGGACTGGTCTGCGTGGCGGCTGTGGCGGCGGCGGTTCTGTTCGGCGAGACGGCTTTTGACGGCGCACAATATGTGGCGGCGTTCAGCGACCCGGCCTCGGGGCCGTGGGAAGTGCTGTGGCAGGTGCGGGCGCCGCGCGCCGTGTGTGCCTTGGTCGTCGGGGCCTGCCTGGGACTGGCGGGGGCGGTGATGCAAGGCTTGCTTCGCAATCCGCTGGCCGATCCTGGGGTGCTGGGCGTGTCGGCGACGGCGGCTCTGGGGGCAGCGCTCGCCATTGTTTTGGGCGGCGCTGGGGTGGCTGGAGCGGTCGAGATGTCGGCCTTGGTCGGGGCCGGCGTGGCGGGCGGATTGCTGATCGTCGCCGCCGGACTGATGCGGGCGCCCGAGGCGCTGATCCTGTTCGGCGTCGCCTTGTCCAGTTTCGCGGGAGCGGCGACGGCCCTGATCTTCAATTTGTCGCCGTCGCCCATCGCCCAGGCCGAAGTCATGTCCTGGCTGTTGGGATCGGTGCAAAACCGGAGCTGGGTCGATGTGGCCTGGGTCGCGCCCGCCCTGGCGGTTGCGGCGCTCTTCGCCGGGCTGTCGGCGAAAGGCTTGCGGATGCTGACCCTGGGCGACGAGACGGCGGCGGCGTCGGGCCTGTCCATGGGGCGGTTGAGGGTCTTCGCCTTGATCGCGGCGGCGGTGGCGACGGGCGCGGCTGTGGCGGTCGCGGGCGTGATCGGTTTCGTCGGTCTGGCGGCGCCCCATCTGGTGCGAGCGGCTGTGCGAGGGGATGCGGGGCGTATTCTGGCGCCCTCGGCCCTGGCCGGCGGGCTGATGCTGGTGGTCGCCGATCTGGCGGCGCGGCTGACGCCGACGGATCAGGAGCTGAAGCTGGGGGTGTTCACGGCCCTGATCGGCGCGCCCCTGTTCGCCCTGATCGCCTGGCGGGCGGCGCGGGAGTGGCGGCTGTGAGCCTGTTGTCGCTGAAGGCGGTCCGGGCGCGGATCGGGTCTAATCAGGTGCTGGACGGGGTGGACCTCAAGGTTTCGGCTGGAGAGGTAGTAGCTCTGTGCGGTCCCAATGGCGCGGGCAAGAGCAGCGTCATTCGCGCGGCGGCCGGGCTTTTGCCGGTCGAGAGCGGCGAGGTGACGCTGGGCGACGCCGTCTTGGGCGCATTGTCGCCGCGCCAGCGGGCCGAGCGCCTTTCCTATCTGCCGCAAGAACGGCGGATCGCCTGGAACCTGCCTGCGGCCGAGGTCGCGGCTCTGGGCGCGCCCTTCCTGTCGGGCGACGCGGCGTTGGCGAAAGCGAGGGCGGTGCTGGACGCGGTCGGCGCCGGGCATCTGTCAGATCGCGGCGTGGCCGAAATGTCGGGCGGCGAGCGGGCGCGGGTGCTGCTGGCGCGGGCCCTGGTGGCCGATGCGCCGCTGCTGCTGGCCGATGAGCCGACCGCAGGGCTGGATCCCGACGCCCAGAGGCTGGTGCTTGAACGGTTGAGGGCGCGCGCGGGATCGGGGGGCGGGGTGCTGGTCAGCCTGCACGACCTGACCCTGGCCGTCGCCTTCGCAGACCGGGTCGTGGTCTTGGATCATGGGCGCGTCGTCGCCGACGACGCCCCGGTTTCAGCCCTGTCGCCCGCCGTCCTGCGTCAGGTTTTCGGCCTCGACGGTCAGTGGATCGAGGGTCCGGACGGGCCGCTGCTGGCGGCCCGCCGCGCTCAGTAGGCCATATAGGGCCGAGGACCTGCGGCCGCGCCGCGCGCGATGTCGGTCGAGGTCGTCAACGGGGCCGAACCGCCGTTTAGGCGCGCCTTGTAGACCGCCATATTCTCCATCACCCGCATCATATAGTTGCGCGTCTCGGTGAAGGGCGCGCATTCGATGAAGTCGATGGCGGCGTTGGCGTCGCCGCGCGGGTCGCCGCAGCGGGCGATCCACTGGTTCGGACGGGCTGGGCCGGCGTTGTAGCCGACCGTCGCCAGCAGCATCGAGCCGTTATTGGCCGCCATCAGCTCGCCCAGGTGGTAGCTGCCCAGGGTCATGTTGTAGTCCGGATCCCACAGTTGTTCGGCCGAGAAGCTCATGCCCAGGCGGCGGGCGACGCCGGAGCCGGTGGCGGGCAGGAACTGCATCATGCCGCGCGCGTCGGCGCCGGAGCGGGCGCGGGGGTCGAAGCTGGATTCCTGGCGGGTGATGGCCTGGGTGAACTCCAGCGGCGCGGCGCCGGCGACCTGGGGCGGGATGCGGATCGGATACATGCGCTCGGGCAGGACGAAACCGCGCTGGCTGGCGGCGCGACCGACCATCATGGCGGTGAAGCCTTCGCCATAGCTACGGGTCAGGTCGATCAACAGGGCCAAGTCTTCAATGGTCGGCAGATCATTGTCGAGCTGGTAGGCGAAGACGCGCAGCAGGCTGGTTTCGCCGGTTTCTCCCAGAATGCGGGTGGCGCGGACCAGTTCGTTGGACTCGAACCGGGTGATGTCGGCCTGGGTCGGCGCCGGCTCGCCGGGCAGTTGCAGGGTGGTCAGACCCGCCTTTTCCGCCGCCAGCTGGCCGTAGAAGGTCTGCCAGTGCTGGGCGCCGTTGCGATAATAGGTCTGGGCGGCGTCGCGTTCGCCCCGCGCCTCGGCGGCTCGGCCCAGCCAGTAGTAGGCGCGGCCCTGGGTGATGGGGGTGGAGGAGGCTGTGCGCAGGGCCTCGAAATGGCGGGCGGCGACCTCGGGCTGATTCAGCTTGGTCAGGGCGACCCAGCCGGCGAAGAATTCCGCGTCCACCATCCGGTCGCCGGAGGTGAAGCCGTGGCCGTTCATGGCGTCATAGGCAGCGCGCCAGTTTCCTTGCTGAAGCGCGTCGAGATAATAGTTGCGGCGCTCGGTCCACAGGGTGTTGTCGCCGGCAGAATGGGCGGGCGCGGGGGGCAGGTTGGCCAGAAGCGGGAAGGCTTCCGACTGGCGGTTCTGCGAACGCAGGATGCGGACCCGTTCCAGCGTCACCGCAGGATCGGCCGCCCGGGCGGGCGTCAGGCCGGCGACGACGGCGTCCGGGCTGTAGGCGGTCCGCAGGCTCATGACCGTATTAGCGATGGCCGCCCGTTCTGGCGAGACCAGGTTGAGCATGGCGCGCGTCGCCGGACCGTGCGGACCGAGCAGCAGCATGTTCAGCCGCGCCTCATGATCCGCATGGGTCAGTTCGCCGCCCCAGCGCGCGAGGATGCGCGATTGCGGCGCCTCGTCGAACGACCGGGTCCGCCACCAGTCGCGGATCAGGGCGTGGGCCTCGCGCCGCCGTCCGCGCTGTTCTAGGGCCGAGGCGTTGGCGATGGCGCCTTGGACGGTTTCGGGCGGGTGGTCGGAGAAGAGGGCCATCACAGCGTCCGGCGCGGCGCCGACGCGGTCCAGAACCGCTTCTGCGGCGGCGCGACGTGATTCGGCGCGCGGCCAGCCCTTCAAGGCCATCTGGGCCTGGGCGAGCTCGGCGTAAGACAGTTGTTCGCCCGAGGTGTCGATCAGAGCCCACTCGATCAGTTTGCGCGCCGCAGGGTCGCGCAACTGCGAGATCGCGGACTGGGCGCCAGGAATGTCGCGTGCGCGCGCCGCCGCCAGGCCCTGGCGGAACAGCGCCGTGTCCTGATCATTGAGGACGCGGCCCTGATAGGTGGGGCTGTAGCCGGGAACGGTTTGTGAGACGGCGGAATAGGGAACAGGCTGACCAGGCAGGGCGTCCTGCGGGGTCGGAGCGAGGATGGCGAGGGCCGCCGCCAGGCTGGTCGCGATCATGATATTTCCTGTTCTCATTCATCCCGGTTGCGGCGAAGCCGCTGGCGACCTAACGTCCCGCGCTCTTAAGACAGAGGTTCTGGACATCCGTCCATCGCCCCTCCCCACGCAGGCTAGCTAGTCCCATGACCGCCCCCTTGTTCAAGGGCGTGATCACCGCCCTGATCACACCACTTCATGACGGAAACGTGGACGAAGCCGCATTCGCCGCCCTCGTCGAGCGTCAGATCGCCGCAGGCGTCGACGGCATCGTACCCGTCGGCACGACGGGCGAGGGCGCCAGTATGGATCTGGACGAGCACAAGCATGTGATCGACCTGTGCGTGCGGCTGGTGGCCGGGCGCGTCCGGGTCATTGCGGGGACCGGGTCGCCCTACACCAAGGAAGCCATCGAACTGACCCGCCACGCCAAGACGGTGGGGGCGGACGGGGCCTTGATCGTCACCCCCTATTATATCCGTCCTTCGCAGGCGGGGATGGCGGCGCATTTCGAGGCCGTCGCCGACGCCGTCGAATTGCCGATCCTGCTGTACAACGTCCCGGGGCGAACCGGGGCCGATCTGGCCAATGAGACGGTGGCGCGGCTGGCGGTCCATCCGAACATCGTCGGCATCAAGGACGCCACCGGCGACATGAGTCGGGCGAGCTGGATGCGCGCCAACATCAGCGGCCAGTTCGACCTGATCTCGGGCGATGATTCGAGCTATCTGGGTTATCATGCCCATGGCGGGGTCGGACTGATCTCGGTGGCGTCCAATGTCGCGCCCGAGGCCATGGTGGCGCTTCACAATGCGCTGGCGGCCGGGGATTACGCCGCCGCCCGCGACTGGCAGGATCGGCTGATCGGCCTGTGCAAGGCGCTGTTCCTCGACAACTCGCCGGCGCCGACCAAGTACGCCCTGGCCCGGTTGGGTTTGTGCCGCGAGGAGGCGCGCCTGCCGCTGTCGCCGACGTCGGATGAGGTCAAGCCGCTGATCGACCGCGCCATGGCGGATGCGGGCGTCGTCTGATGGCGCCGCAACCCCAGTCGAAGTCCAAGGTCATCGCTGAAAACCGCCGCGCGCGGTTCGACTATTTCCTCGAGGACAATATCGAAGCCGGGATCCAACTGCTGGGTACCGAGATCAAGGCGTTGCGCGACGGGCGGGCCAATATCGCCGAAAGCTATGCGGCGGTGGAGGGGCGCGAAATCGTCCTGATCAACGCTGACATTCCGCCCTACAAACAGGCCAACCGCTTCAATCACGAGCCGCGCCGGCCCCGCAAACTGCTGTTGCACAGAAAGCAGATCGACCGGTTGATCGGGGCGGTGCAGCGGGACGGTCAGACGATCATTCCGCTGAAGCTGTACCTGAACGACGCGGGCAAGGCGAAGCTGGAGATCGCCTTGGCCAAGGGCAAGAAGCTGCACGACAAGCGCGAAGCCTCGGCGGAACGGGATTGGCAGCGCGACAAGGCCCGGCTGATGCGAGACAAGGGCTGAGCGAGCCTTGAGCGGGCTGAGCGCTTAACCCAGCGGTCGAGCGTCGGACACGCCGGGCAGATCGGCGAACGCATATCCTGTTCGTCCCCCTGTTCCCGCCGAAGGGGTGAAGAGGCCGCCTGTGATCAAGGTCAGCGTCGTCACCGCCACGACGATGACCGCAGCCAAGAGCGCGAGCCTGCGCTCGCTCCGTGAAAACACCCCGTTCGTGCGTCGCATAATCCAGCCTCCCCGCTGGGAGACGAACGCCGAAGGCTCGCCTCTGTTCCGCCTTATTTCAGATTGGCGGATTCGTGCGACAGGCGAGTAACAGTTGATGGTTAGCGGGCGATCAGTTCGCGCGCACGATCGAAAACGGCTTCGAACATGGCGGGGGTCAGGCGGCCCGTGTTCGTGTTGAGCCGCGAGCAGTGGTAGGAATTCAGGATTACATAGCCGCCGGCCTCCCCCTCCGCTCCGTGGCCGGCCGGCATGGCAGAGGCCGGGCGGCCGAAAGCCTTCAGGATATTGCGGCGGGAGACGTCGCCCAGGGTCACGATCACCTTCAGATTGGGCAGCAGGGCTAGCCGGTCGACGAGGAAGGGGCGGCAGGTCGTTTCTTCGATCGGCAAGGGCTTGTTGCCCGGCGGGGCGCAGCGGACGGCGTTGGTGATCATACAGTCCACCAGTTTCAGGTCGTCGTTTCCGTCCGGATCATAAGACCCTTGAGCGAAGCCGGCCTTCTTCAGGGTGTCGTACAGGAGCCAGCCCGCGTGGTCGCCGGTGAAGGGGCGGCCTGTGCGGTTGGCGCCGGTGCGACCCGGCGCCAGGCCGGCGACCAGCAGGCGCGCGTTCGTGTCGCCGAAGGAGGGGGCGGGACCGTTCCACCAGTCGGGGTTTTGACGGGCGTTCTCGCGGCGATATTCCACCAGGCGGGGGCAGCGGGGGCAGTCGCGCGGCGGCTCGGGAGTCAGGCTCATTGGGCGCCGCCGGTCTTGGGCCGGCCGAACTCGGCCATCAGATCGTTCAGATCCAGGAAGGCGTCGGCCTGGCGGCGCAGTTCGTCGGCGATATGCGGCGGCTGGGTCTTCTGGGTCGAGATGACGGTGACGCGGACGCCCTTAGCCTGCACCGCCTGGACGACCCGGCGGAAGTCGCCGTCGCCGGAGAACAGCACGACATGATCCAGATGCGGAGCCAACTCCAGCATGTCCACCGCGATCTCGATATCCATATTGCCCTTGATCCGGCTGTGCCCGGAACCGTCGGTGAAGCGCTTCACCGGCTTGGTCACGACCGAAAACCCATTGTAGTCGAGCCAGTCCACCAGGGGTTTCACCGGCGAGAACTCTTCGCCCTCAACCACCGCCGTGTAATAATAGGCGCGTGTCAGGACGGACTTCTCGCGAAACCAGTCCAGCATCCGCTTGAAGTCCAGGTCGTATTGCAGCGCGCGGGCGGCGGAGTAGAGGTTTGACCCGTCGATGAAGATCGCCAGGCGGTCGGTGGAATGAAACATGGTCGAGGCCGTCGAAAGGGATGAAGAATATGACGTCCCGGCGGGGGCTCCGGTCGATGTGGGAATCGACGGGGCGCTCGATCTGGACGCAGCAGTCATCGTGGCGCTGGGCTGTAATGACAAGGGGGTGTGGTCCTCTTGCCGCGAGGCGCTGGAAGCGGCGCTGGCGCGTTTCCGCAGCGAAGGGATCGACATCGTGGCCCGGTCGTCCTGGTGGTCGTCGATGGCCTGGCCCGATCCGCAGGACCCGCCTTTTCTGAACGGGGTGGTGATCGTTCAGACCCGCCACGATCCGCACGCCCTGATGGCGGCGCTGGGCCGGATCGAGGACGTGTTTGGTCGGCTGCGGTCCGTCCGCAACGCGCCGCGCACTCTGGACCTGGACCTTATCGCTTATGGCCGGCTGAGCGGTGATCTGGACGGACTGATCCTGCCGCATCCGCGCTCTGCCGAGCGGCGGTTCGTCATGGGGCCCATCGCGGAGATCGCGGCGGACTGGGTGCATCCCCACGGCGGCCTGGCGCGGGACCTGGCCGCATCAGCGACCGTGGCGCAGGACGCCCATCCGGTCTGACGCCGCACTTTCGCCCCGCTAGCGTTGCAAAACACAGTCCCTATCTGTATTTGACGCGGTTCTCCCCCGCGTTCGAGGAATTTTCATGGCCCGCGTCACCGTCGAAGACTGCATCGAGAAGGTCCCGAACCGCTTCGGCCTGGTTCTGCTGGCCGGTCACCGCGCGCGCAGCATCGCCAATGGCGCCGCCCTGACCATCGACCGCGACAACGACAAGAACCCCGTCGTCGCCCTGCGCGAGATCGCCGACGACACGGTCGTGCCGGACGAACTGCGCGAGACCATCATCACCACGCTGCAACGCGTCGATGAGCGCACCGAAGCCGAGGACGAGGCGGAAACGGTCGCCCTGCTGGCCGAGCCGCAACACATGAACATGGCCGAAGCCGAGCTGATCCGCGCCCTGCAAAGCGACCGCGACGGCGGCCAGGAGGAGCGGTACTGACGCCCGAGGGAGCCCCTGGCGTCACTATCCTGCCGGCGCGGACCGAAACGGTTCCGCCGGCGCCCCAAGCTGCGAACAAAAACGATCCCATGCCGACCGCGGACGATGCGGCGCCGGCGCCGAAGCGCGCGCCCATACTGCGCCAGTTCGAGCTGATCGAGGCCGTCAAGGCCTATGACCCTACCGCCGACGAAGCGCTTCTGAACCGCGCCTATGTCTATGCGATGAAGATGCACGGCTCGCAGATGCGAGCCTCGGGCGATCCCTATTTCGCCCACCCGATCCAGGTCGCGGGCATACTGACCGACTACAAGCTCGACACTGCGACCATTGTCACAGCCCTGCTGCACGATGTGGTCGAGGACACGTCCGCGACGCGCGACGACATCGCCCAGATGTTTGGCGAAGAGGTTGCGGTCCTGGTCGAGGGCGTGACCAAGTTGAGCCGGCTTGAACTTCAGGCCGAGCACACGCGCCAGGCCGAGAACCTGCGGAAATTCATCCTGGCCATCAGCCGGGACGTGCGGGTGCTGTTGGTCAAGCTGGCCGACCGGCTGCACAACATGCGCACGCTTCAGTATGTGAAGCCTGAGAAGCGCGAGCGGATCAGCCGCGAGACCCTGGAAGTCTATGCGCCGCTGGGGCGGTCGATCGGTATTCACTCGATCGCGTCCGAGCTGGAAGAACTGGCGTTCACCCACCTGAACCCTACGGCCAAGACCGCCATCGAGCGGCGGCTGGAGGCCCTGAAGCTGGAGCACGGTCGCGCCATCGAGGGCGTGGCGGGCGAAGTCGAACGTGTGCTGTCGGAGGCTGGGGTCGGCGCCCACGTCTTCGGGCGCCAGAAGACGCCCTATTCGATCTGGCGGAAGTTGCAGCGCAAGTCGGTCGGGTTTTCGTCCCTGTCGGACATCTACGGTTTCCGCGTGATCGTGGAGGCTGAGGACGACTGCTACCGCGCCCTGGGCGTGATCCATCGTGAATGGCCGATGGTGCCGGAGCGCTTCAAGGACTTCATCTCGACGCCCAAGTCGAACAACTATCGCTCGCTGCACACGACCGTGGTCGGGCCGCGCGGTCTGCGCATCGAGATGCAGATCCGCACCGAGGCGATGGACCGGGTCGCCGAGGATGGGGTTGCGGCCCACTGGCGGTACAAGAACAAGTCCTATGGCTTCGACCGCGAGGCGATGGAGCAGGGGGGCGGTCGCGACCCGCTGCAGAACCTGCGCCACCTGGTTCAGGTGATCGAACACGGCGAGGGCGGCGAGGATTGGGTCGAGCACGCCAAGCTCGAAATGTATCTGGATCAGGTCTTCGTCTTCACCCCCAAGGGGCGGCTGGTGACCCTGCCGCGGGGGGGCATGCCGCTGGACTTCGCCTATGCCGTCCATACCGAGGTCGGGGACACGGCCGTCGGCGTGAAGGTCAATGGCGAGCTTAAGCCGATGCGCACGCCGTTGCAGAACGGCGACGTGGTCGAGATCATTCGCGGGGCCAAGCGCGAGGTTCCGGCCGATTGGCGCAGTCTGACCGTCACGGGCCGGGCGCGGTCGGCCATCCGGCGCCATATCCGTACCTCCGAACGCGAGGAGTTCGTCAAATTGGGCCGGGTGGCGTTGCAGCAGACCCTGGCGCGTATCGACAAGACCTTGGCTGAAGTGTCGCTGAAACCGATACTGGAGACCCTGGCGGTCGCCGGCGACGATGATGTGTTCGAGAGCCTGGGGCGTGGACGGCTGTCGCCGACGACGGTGGCTGAGACCCTGTTCCCGGCGCTGAAGGGGCGGCTGAAGGCGGGGCCGGAGAAGCAGAGGATCGAAGGGGACACCGCCCGTCTGTTCGTCCGGGGCGGCGGGCTGACGCCCGGCGTCAGCGTTCATTTCGGCCAATGCTGCACGCCCGTGCCGGGTGATCGGATCGTCGGCATTTTGGAGCCGGAGGTGGGGCTGACCGTTCACACCATCGACTGCCAGTCGCTGGCGGCCTTTGCTGATGACGATTCGGTCTGGCACGACTTGCAATGGACGCCCCAAGCCGAGACCGACGCGGTGGCTGCGGTGCGTCTGAACGCCACCATCCGCAATGCGCCAGGCGTCCTGGGGCAGGTGACCACCCTGATCGGGGAGGCCGGCGGCAATATCATCAACCTGTCGATGGCCTATCGGCAGCAGGACTTTTTCGACGTGACCCTGGATGTCGAGGTCGAGGACGCGAAACACGCGACCATGATCATGGCGGCGCTGCGGGCCAATCCGTCGGTCGACAACGTGGATCGCGGTCGAGGCTGAGCCTTTCGCTCGGCGGGGCGAGGCGCTAAGACCGCCGCCATGAACACCCAAGACGTCCTCAACGAGTTCCGCGACGCCGGCGCCCTGCGCGAAGGCCATTTTGTCCTGTCTTCGGGCCTGCACAGCCCGGTCTTCCTGCAGAAGAACCTGGTCTTCATGCAGACGGATCGCTGTGAGCGGCTGTGCAAGGCGCTGGCGGACAAGATCGTCGCGACCGTGGGGCCGGTGGACGTCGCCATTTCGCCGGCCGTGGGCGGCATCATTCCCGGGTATGAGACCGCGCGTCACCTGGGCGTGCAGTCGATGTATGTCGAGCGCGAGGGCGGCCAGTTCAAACTGCGGCGCGGCTTCTCGGTCGAGCCGGGGCAGAAGGTGGTGATGGTCGAGGATATCGTCACCACGGGCCTGTCGTCGCGTGAGTGTATCGCCGCCATCCAGGCCGCCGGGGGCGAGGTCGTGGCGGCCGCCTGTATCGTCGATCGGTCGGGCGGCAAGGCGGACGTCGGCGTGCCGCTGATCGCTCTGGCGTCTCTGGAGGTTCCGGCCTATCCGGCCGATGCCCTGCCGCCGGAACTGGCGGCCCTGCCGATCGAAGATCCGGGCAGCCGCAGAATTTCGAAGTGATGTTCGGTTTGGCGAGGAGCTGAGATGCGCGAACGGGTCAGGCTGGGCGTCAATATCGATCACGTCGCCACAGTGCGGAACGCCCGCGGCGGCGCCCATCCGGATCCTGTCCGGGCCGCCGAGGCCGCGCTGGCCGCCGGCGCGGACGGGATCACCGCCCACCTGCGTGAGGATCGCCGTCATATCACTGATCCCGACATCGACGTGCTCAGCGCCCTGTGCGCGCGGGCGGGCAAGCCGCTGAATTTCGAGATGGCGGTGACCGACGAGATGCTGGCCATCGCCCTGCGACATCGTCCCCACGCCGCCTGCCTGGTGCCGGAACGGCGCGAGGAAGTGACCACAGAGGGCGGGTTGGCCGTCGCCGGGCATGAGGCGCGGATCGCGCCCGTTGCAAAGGCCCTGGCCGATGCCGGAATCAGGGTTTCGCTGTTCATCGAGCCGTCCGAAGCCCAGGTCGAGGCCGCTGCGGCTGTCGGCGCCCAGGTGGTGGAGTTCCACACCGGCCGCTATTGCCATCTGACCGATCCGGGCGAGCGGGAGGTCGAGTTCGAACGGATCGCAGCCGCTGCGGCCCAGGCCGATATTCTGGGGCTGGAGGTCCATGCGGGCCATGGTCTGGATTACGATACTGCCCCGCGCATGCTGGCCATTCCGGAAGTCCGCGAGTTGAACATCGGTCATTTCCTGATCGGCGAATCCATCTTCGTCGGCCTGGATGCGGCGATCCGGCGGATGCGGGCGGTGATGGACGCGGCGAAGTGATCATCGGCGTCGGCGCCGACCTGTCGGACATCCGGCGTATCCAGGCCTCGCTGGATCGGTTCGGCGAACGGTTCAAGCAACGCTGTTTCACGGACATCGAGCGGACCCGGTCGGATCGGAAACCGGACCCGGCCTGGAGCTACGCCAAGCGGTTCGCGGCCAAGGAGGCCTGCGCCAAGGCGCTGGGCACCGGGATGCGCGCGGACGTCTATTGGCGCGACATGGGGGTGGTGAACCTGCGCTCCGGACAGCCGACCCTGGCCCTGACCGGCCATGCCGCCGAGCATCTGGCGAGCCTGACGCCGGCGGGTCATGAGGCCAAGATTCACCTGACCCTGAGCGACGAACACCCTTATGCACTCGCCTTCGTGGTGATCGAAGCCTTGCCGCTGTCGTAATCGCGATATACCCCTCAGGGGACGACCGCGCAGACGCGGCAAGGGGATTCCTGATCGCATGAGCGAAGACCAGAAGCCGCAAGACGCCGATGCGGCCAAGACCGATGCGACCGACCCCACGCCGGAGGAGGTCTTCGCCGCGTCTGAGGCTGATACGCCGGTCGAAGCCGTAAAGAGCGAAACGGCTGAGAAGCGCCCGGTCTGGAGCGACGAGGGGGATGCGCCCTTTGAAGAGGCGCCCAAGACGCCCGTCTATGCGCGCAAGGCCGCCAAGAGCGCCAAGGCCGAACCGACCGCCGGCGACGAGACGATGGAGATCGTGAAGACGATCTTCTTCGCCCTGCTGATCGCCATGGTGCTGCGGATCTTCCTGTTCCAGCCCTTCACCATTCCGTCGGCCTCGATGGAGCCGAACCTCTATGAGGGCGACTATATCGTCGTGTCGAAATGGTCTTACGGCTATTCGAAGCATTCGATCCCGTTCAGCCCGCCGCTGTTTGACGGCCGGGTGATGGGATCGGCGCCGAAGCGCGGCGATATCGTCGTGTTCAAGCTGCCGCGCGACGACAAGACGGACTTCATCAAGCGGGTCATCGGCCTGCCGGGCGACCGGATCCAGATGATCTCGAACAAGCTCTATATCAACGACAGGCCGGTTGAAGACGTCGTGGTCAGCGAGCGCGAGATCAACGACATCTTCGGGGCGCATCCGGTCGCGCAGGTGCGCGAGACCCTGCCGGAGGGCAAGAGCTTCATGACCCAGGACTTCGGCCCCGGGAACGACCTGGACGATACGCCGGTCTATGAGGTGCCGGTCGGTCATTACTTCATGATGGGCGATAACCGGGACAACTCGATCGACAGCCGGGTCGAACAGTCCAGCGGTGTCGGCATGGTCCCGGCCGAGAACCTGGTCGGCAAGGCGCAGATCATCCTGTTCTCGTGGGAGCCCGGCGCGTCGCTGTTCAAGCCCTGGACCTGGGCCAATGTGCGGCTCGGACGGTTCTTCAACGTTCTGCATTGATGGCCAATCTGAGAGCTGAGGCGGTCGCGGCGTTGCAGTCGCGGATCGACCATTCCTTCAAGGATGCGGACCTGTTGGAGCGCGCCCTGACCCACGCGAGCGTCGGCGAGGGTGCGCCGGTCGGTGTCCATGGACCGCGCGACAACGAGCGGCTGGAGTTCCTGGGCGACCGGGTGCTGGGCCTGCTGGTGGCGGAGAAGCTGTCGCGCGACTATCCCACCGCCCACGAAGGCGAACTGTCGTCCAGCCTGCACGCCCTGGTCGACAAGACCGCCTGCGCGCGGGTGGGGGAAGCCCTGGGCGTCGGTCCGGCCCTGCGTCTGTCGCCGGGCGAGACCAAGACAGGCGGACGTCGCAAGGCCGGGGTCATCGCCGATGCGGTCGAGGCCATCCTGGCGGCCGTCTATTTGGATGGCGGGCTGGAGGCGGCGCGGGCCTTCTTCGACAGGGCCTGGGCGGCCGAGTTCGCGGCCCCGCCTTCGCGGTCCGTGACCAACCCCAAGTCCGCCCTGCAGGAGTGGGCCCAAGGGCGGGGCCGGCCGCTGCCGACCTATAGGGTTGCGGATCGGACGGGTTCGGATCATGCGCCGACATTCACCGTCGAGGTGTCCGTCGAAGGCGTGGAGCCCTTGACCGCACTGGGGCGTTCGCGTCAGGAGGCGGAGAAGGCGGCCGCAACGGCTCTCCTCAAACGTGAAGGCGTCATTTGACCGATATTGAAAACCAGCGCGCGGGCTTTGCCGCCATCATCGGCGCGCCGAACGCCGGCAAGTCCACGCTGGTCAACCGGCTGACCGGGTCCAAGGTCTCCATCGTCACCCAGAAGGTGCAGACGACGCGGTTCCCGGTGCGCGGCATCGCCATGGAAGGCGAGGCCCAGATCGTGCTGGTGGACACCCCCGGCATCTTCACCCCGCGCCGTCGTCTGGACCGGGCCATGGTCGCCTCGGCCTGGGGCGGGGCGCAGGACGCGGACGTGGTCGTCCACCTGATCGACGCCCAGTCGCACATCAACTCGGAAGGTCGTGAAGGCACGGCGGCGGACCGCCGCTCGGCCGAGGACACCGAGACCATCATCGCCAATCTTCAGTCCACCGGGACGAAGGTCATCCTGGCGTTGAACAAGATCGACGGCATGCGCCGCGACACCCTGCTGGCCCTGTCGCAGAAACTGTTCGAGAGCGGCGTCTATGAGGAGGTCTATATGATCTCCGCCGCCAACGGCGACGGGGTCGAGGACCTGAAGCAGCGACTGGCGCGGTCGATGCCCAAGGGGCCTTGGCTCTATCCCGAGGATCAGGCGGCGGACGTGCCGGTGCGGGTTCTGGCGGCTGAGATCACGCGCGAGAAGGTCTATCTGCGCGTCCACGAGGAACTGCCCTATTCGGCGGCCGTGGAGACGACCAGTTTCGAGGAGCGCGCCGACGGCTCGGCCCGGATCGAACAGACCATCTATGTCGAGCGCGAGAGCCAGCGGCCCATCGTCCTGGGCAAGGGCGGCCAGACCCTGAAATGGATCGGCCAGAAGGCGCGCGAGGAGCTGAACGAGATCCTCGGCCGTCAGGTCCACCTGTTCCTGACGGTGAAGGTCGATCCGAAGTGGCAGGATTCGCGGGCGCTCTACGCCCAGTTCGGTCTCGATTTCGACGTCTGAGTTCCCGTGTTTGAAGTGCCGCGTACCCCTGGGGGCCATCCCCGGCTTGTTCTGGGCGTCCTGGGGGCGCTGATCCTCGGCGGCGTAGTCTGGGCCGGGTTTTCGACGTCGGTCAAACCCGTCAGCGATGCGATGCGGGCGGCGGCCAGCCCCGATACGCCGCCGCGTCCGCCCCTGGTCGTGGTCGAGGATCTGCCGCAACTGGCCGCGAGGCTGGAACGCGAGGGCGCGGCTGGGCGGTTCATGGGCGGTGTTCTGGTGGCCAAGGGCGACCGGGTTCTGTTCCGCCAGGTCTATGGCAAGGCGAACTATGAGCAGGATCGGCCGCTGAAGCTGGACTCGCGGTTCCGGCTGGCCTCGATCTCCAAACAGTTCACGGCGGCGGCCATCCTGCGCCTGCAGGACGAGGGGAGGCTGAGCGTCTCCGACCCGGTCTGCAAATGGATCCAGCCCTGTCCCAAGGCGTGGGAGCCGGTGCGGATCAGCCACCTGTTGTCGCACACCTCGGGCATTCCGGATCTGATGGCGCGGCCGGGCTGGGGCATGCGGCGCACGACGCCGGCGACCCTGGACGAACTGACCGAGGATTCGAAGCGGTTCGGCCTGCAGTTCGCGCCGGGGACCAAGGTCCGGTACGATAATGCGGGCTTCAACCTGGCGGCGGCCATTGTCGAGAAGGCCAGCGGCCGGCCCTATCAAGCCTATATGCGCGAGACCTTCTTTGGTCCTCTGGGCATGAAGGACAGCGGGCTGGACCTGGACGGCGGCGACCATGGGGCGATCATGGGTTACGCCAACTTCCCCGCAGGACTGGCGGCCCAGCCGAACGCCAACACCTCCATCGTCGCCGGCGCAGGCGCGGTCTATTCGACGCTGGACGATTTGCTCGTATGGCAGAGGGCGTTGCATCGCGGGGAACTGCTGAAGCCGTTCAGCTATCAGCAGATGCTGGCTGACCATGCGCCGGCGGACGCGCCCAAGGAGCGGGGCAGACCGCGCCGCGACTGGGGCTACGGGATATTTTCGAACCGGCTGGGCGATCAGGTCCAGCCCAGTTTCCAGGATCGCCAAATCTATCACACCGGCAGCTGGGGCGGGTTCCGCAATCTGATGCTGTACCAGCCTGAGGCCGATGTGACGGTGATCGTGTTGTCCAACAATTATCACCTGCGCGACCAGGTCTTTCTGATCAGCCAGCAGGCCATGGCCGAAGCCCTGGGCCGCGAGTTCCCGACGACCCTGGACCGATAGGCCCAAGCCGGCGGCATGGCGTAAAAACAGGGCGCCAAACGTGCCAAAGGCGCCAAACGTGCCAAACGTGCCAAAGGCGCCAAACCTGCCAAACGCGCCATACCTCAGTCTCCCCATCAACACCGGCTCCCAGTCTAAGGGCGTTTGAGGGCGCGGTGAGATGAAGGGTGAAAACGGGGCGCAAAGCCTTGCGCCGCCGTGTTCAGGATGGATGGAAAATAAATTTGGGCCGTCAGGCGGGGAGCATGGACCCTGTGTCGATGTAGCGCTGGTGCCACGACAGGGCTTCGTTCAGCAGGTGGGGGGACTGGAGGCCGTAGGAGCCCTTCAGCGCGCGCTCGTAGTAGTCGTTGAGGCCGTCGCGGTATTTCGGATGGGCGCAGTGGGCGATGATCAGCTTGGCCCGCTGTTTCGGCGACAGGCCGCGCAGATCGGCCAGGCCCTGTTCGGTGACGATGACTTGGACGTCCTGGGTGATGTGGTCGACGTGGCTGGCCATGGGGACGATGGCCGAGATGGCGCCGCCCTTGGCCGTCGAAGGCGTGACGAAACAGGAGATGAAGGCGTTGCGCGAGAAGTCACCCGAGCCGCCGATGCCGTTCTGGATGCGCGACCCCATGACCTGGGTCGAGTTGACGTTGCCGTAGATGTCGGCCTCGATCAGGCCGTTCATAGCGATACAGCCCAGGCGGCGGATCAGCTCGGGATGGTTCGAGATCTCCTGCGGGCGCAGGATGATCTTGCCGCGGAACTGCTCCATCCGACTGTTCATATCCGCCGCCGCCTCGGGGCTGAGGGAGAAGGCTGTGGCGGAGGCGACGGTCAGCTTGCCGGCGTCCAGCAGGTCCAGCATCCCGTCCTGGATCACCTCGGTATAGGCGGCCATCCGTTCGAACGGGCTGTCCATCAGGCCCGCCAGGACGGCGTTGGCGACATTGCCGACGCCGGACTGAAGCGGCAGCAGGGCGGCGGGCAGGCGGCCGACCCGGACCTCGTGCTTCAGGAACTCGATCAGGTGGCCGGCGATGGCGCGGGCGTTGGCGTCCGGCGCGGCGAAGGGCAGGTTGCGGTCCGGGGCCTCGGTCTCGACGATGGCGACGATCTTGTCCGGATCGCAGCGGAAGGTCGGCTGGCCGATCAGTTGGTCGGGCCGGGTCAGGGGGATGGGCACCCGGTCGGGCGGCAGGGCCGTGCCGTAATAGATGTCGTGCATCCCCTCCAGCGCCGGATTCTGCCAGGCGTTGACCTCGAGGATCACCCGCTCGGCCCGGTCCAGCCAGGTCTTGTTGTTGCCGATGGAGGAGGAGGGCACCAGGCTGCCGTCGGCGTTGATGGCCGAGACCTCGACCACGGCGGTGTCCAGCGGCCCCAGCACGCCCTGCCAGACCATGGGGGCCAGCTGGCTGAGGTGCATGTCCAGATAGTCCATCTGGCCCGAGTTGATCTTCTCACGCGCGATGGGGTCGGAGTTGTAGGGCAGGCGGCGTTCGATCCCGTCGGCCTTGGCTAGGGCGCCGTCCAGTTCCGGGCCGGTGGAGGCGCCGGTCCAGAGGTTCAGGCGGAAGGCGTCGCCGGCGGCGTGGGCGGCCTCGATTCGCGTAGCCAGGGCGGCGGGGACGGCCTTGGGATAGCCCGAGCCGGTGAAGCCGCTCATGCCCACAGTGGAGCCGGCGGGGATCAGGGCGGCGGCGTCCTGGGCGGACATCAGCCTGGAGCGCAGGGATTGGCTGCGAATACGCGACATGGAGCTCTTCAAGGTTACGGCCGGGGGGGCCTGGGCGTCTCGGGTAGGCGGCGCCGCGAAGGCGATCCATTCGACCTTGGTCGAGGATGGGCGGTGCGTCCATGATCTCCGTCAAATGATCCGTTCGATCCTATGGAACGCCAGACGGGACCGTCGGTTAGCGAGAGACCGCTAGGAAGGATCGCCATGAAAGCCCTTGTTCTGAACTGCACGCTCAAGCCGTCGCCGGAGACCTCAAGCACCGAAGCTCTCGCCAAGGTGGTGATCGACGAACTGGAGAAGGGTGGGGCCGAGGTCGAGATGGTCCGGCTGGTCGACCTGAACATCAAGCCGGGCGTGAAGACGGATCAAGGGGCCGGCGATGACTGGCCGGCTGTCCATGAGAAGATCATGGCGGCCAATATCGTCGTCTTCGCCACCCCGACCTGGGTCGGGCAGATGTCCAGCGTCTGTATGCGGGCCCTGGAGCGGATGGACGCCCTGTTCGAGGAGACGGACGACAGCGGCCGGCCTGTGGCGTTCGGCAAGGTGGGCGGTATCGTCATCACCGGCAATGAGGACGGCGCCCACCATATCGTGGCGACGGTCTCCCAGGCCCTGATCGACATGGGGTTCACCATTCCGGCGCAGAGCTGGACCTATTGGCACCTCGGCCCTGGAGCGGGGCCGGACTATGTCGAGACCGACGAGGGGCACGACTATTCGGATCGGGTTGGGCGCAACGCGGCGCGGAATATGCTGGCGCTGGCCAAAGTGCTGACACCGGACACCTACCCCGTTCCCGAAAGCTGAGAACAGGACTAGAACAGGCGACATGATCGCCGCTCTGTTCACCGCCCTGGTCCTTCAATCCGCGCCGCCGCTGGCGGCCATGGTCCCCGCGCGGGACGACCGTATCAGCACCGCCGCCCAACGGGAGGCGGACGAAGCGGCGGCGACCCTGGATCGGATGCACCAGGCGGCGGCGGATGCGGACGGCGCAACCTATTTCGCCCAGTTCAGCGACGGCGCACGGTTTGTCGGGACCGACGCCTCGGAGCATTGGGATATTGGGGCGTTCAAAGCCTATGCGGAACCGATATTCGCGCGGGGGCAGGGGTGGACCTATCGGCCGTATGACCGGACCCTGATCATCTCGGGCGACTTCGCCTGGTTCGACGAGAAGCTGGAGAATGACTCCTATGGCGCGCTGCGGGGATCCGGGCTGCTGAGGCGGATCGGGCCGGGCGAGGTCTGGAAGATCGAGCAGTATGTGCTCAGTTTCACGGTGCCGAACGACAAGGCCAAGGCGGTCGTGGACGTGATCAAGTCCGCCGCTGCCGACTGATGGATTTCCATGAAGAGGCCTTCGTCCTGTCGGCACGCAGCCATGGCGACACCGGCGCCGTGGTGGACCTGCTGACCGAGAACCACGGGCGGCGCGCGGCCTATGTGGCGGGCGGGGCGTCGCGGAAGATGAAACCTTTCCTGCAAGCCGGGGCGCGGGTCGTCGCCGACTATCGGGCGCGGACGTCGGATCATCTGGGCGGGGCGCGGTTGGAGCCGGTGGGCGAGGGGCCCAGCGCCCTGTTCGATGACGCCCTGGCCCTGACCGGTCTGGCGGCGGCGGCGGGGGTGGCCCAGGGCGCCCTGCCCGAGCGCGAGCCGCATCCGGGGGTGTTTCTGGCCTTTGAAGCCTTGATGGGGGCCTTCGCCCTGCCGGACGTCTGGCCGGCCATCTTCGTGCGGTTCGAGGCGGGGCTGCTGGAGGACCTGGGCTTCGGGCTGGATGTGTCGAAGTGCGCGGCGACCGGGACGGCGGACGAGCTGATCTACGTCAGTCCCCGCACCGGGCGGGCGGTCAGCCGCGAAGCCGGCGCCCCCTATGCCGACAAGATGCTGACCCTGCCGCCCTTTATGCTGGGGGCGCAGGCCGGGCTGGTCGAGGGCGACGTCAAGGCGGGGTTCGACCTGACCGGGCATTTCCTGGAGCAGTTCGTCTTCCACCCTCAGAACAAGCCCTTGCCGCCCGCGCGGGTGTGGATGCTGGACAAGCTGGCCGAGACGGGGCGGCTGTAGAGCGCCGCCCCGTCTGCCGGCTCAGGCGGAGGCTATGGATTTTGCCAGACCATGCTGGCGATTCCGATCTCGTGGCCAGCGGTGTAGGTGATGGTGAAGCCTGCGAGCTGTGCAAGTTGGGCCTCCGATTCCGGCGAGAAGAAGATGCCGAGGACCATCCGGTGCGCCGGATTCAAGCCCATTCCCAGGTCGCCATGTAGCTTATAGGCGTCATAGCGAAGTCCGTTGACGAAGCCGTCCCAGTTCTGGAGGGACTCGCATTTCATCTCGACGACGATTTCGTCTGCGGGCGCGTTCAAGAAGGGATCGTTGACCAGGAAGTCGGCGCGCGTGTTGTCGGGATAGGCGCGGGGTTCACGCATGATCCAGGCCTCCGGCGCCGAAGCGTTGACGCAGGCGGCGATCTCGGCCTGGGCCCAGGCCTCCCAGCCGCCGTTCAGGGGCCAGACGGTGCTGATTCGGTTGACGTTGGCGTTCGCCCAGCCCTGGACCAGGGTGAGGAAATCACGGGTGGAAAGCGGCATTGGACCAGGTCTCCGATGAGGGGCCGGCTTCACCGCCGGCGGTTGAGTGGGCGAGCGGGCGGCGCCAGGCGCGAAGGGCTCTTGCCGCGTCGCCTTGGCGGCGAGGCTGAGGAGCAGCAGGTCGAAAGCGGTCCCCATGGATGACACCTCCCTGGTCTGTCGGCAGGGCGGGATGCCATGACCCCGCGCCTGGATCGCCCGAGGAGGATGACGGTGGGCGGCGCGATCCGTGAACGGGCATGGAAAAAGAAAATCAACCAAGAGTAGTTCACATCCGTCGAGTTCGGACGTCATGCCGCGGCGGGAGGCTGGCGCCCGCCGCGCCCACCCCTGGAGGACGACCATGGCCGAGGCGAAGACGACCGACAAACCGGCGGACAAGGCCACGGAAGGCTCAACGGCGCGCCTGGGCGACTTCGAGGACGTCATGAAGCTGATGCTTGAGCTCAGCAACAACCCGGCGACCGCCCCGACGGCGGAAGCGGTAGCCAACACCCTGCTGACCGTCATCGGCTCGGGGCCGAGCTTCGCGGCGATGCAGAGCCTGGTGGCCGCCAATCAGGCCAGCGGCATGATGTACCACAACGCCGTCGCCAATCAGCAGACCACCAATATCCTGAGCATGGTCGCCACCATGAACTGCGTCCAGGCCCTGATGGACAAGCCGTCGGTGATCCCCTGGCCGGATCTGGGGCCGCGTCGCGAGGAGGCGTTCGAATGAGCCCGCAGACGAGACGTGAGAAGCGCGAAGACCGGCGGGAGCCCGACTTCTGCCGCGAGGAGCCCCTGCTGCTGTGCGCCGGGGCGGGCATCTGCCAGGCCAGCATGATCACCATCATGGCCTCGGCGGACGCCTTCGCCGCCCGGTTGGCGGCGTCCACCCATCATGCGGCGGAGCTGGCGACGCTGCAGACGCGCCACCTCGCCGCCAGTCTGGCGGAGATGCAGCCGCTGCGCGCGGCGGCGCCGGTGGGGGTCGGTCTGGCCGCGCCTGCAGCGTTCGCGGCGCACGCCGTGTCCCAGGTCCGCCAGGAGGCGCCGTCGATCTTCTACGGTCCGCCGGTCGTCACCTGAAGAATAGGAAAGGGGGGGCTTCGTCATGACAGACACCGTCAATTCGCAGATCACCGACGCCGTCACCCAGACCAACGTCAAGGTGCTGGGCGAAGGCCCGGCCGAGGCCGTGGCCATTTCGGTCCAGGCTGTGGCCCACGCCACCAGCCTGTCAGTCGAAAACGCCAGTCAGGCCCAGGGGGGGATGCAGCAGATCAACAATGCCGCAGTCGGCGCTCTGATCGCCAAGATCCTCGAAATTCCGGCCTGAGCCATGGCCTATCCGACTCCCGTCAACAGCCAGATCACCGATGCGGTGACGCAGCAAAACCTGATGGTCCTGGGCGCCGCCTCGACCATCGCCATGGGCTCGATCTACCAGAGCGCCGCCCATTCCATGTCGATCGCCTTCGAGAACGCAGTCCAGACGCAGCGCCAGGCGTCGATCTGCGCCCAGGCGGCGACCAACCAGGGGGTCATGCAGGTCTATGAGATGGGAAGCATGGTCTCGGCCCTGGCCACCACGCGGATCGCCCACAAGGCGCCCCCATCGAACAGTCTGGAAAACGCACTTGTCCTGCTTGTCGCCCTCAAATTGCTGAAACTCTAGAACGTCAGGATCTGAACCATGGCCGCCGACACGCCCGTCAACTCGCAGGTCACCGACGCGGTCACCCAGACCAACGTCAAGGTGCTGGGCGAAGCGCCGGCCCAGTCCATGGCGCTGGTCTATCAGAGCATGGCGCATTCGATCTCGCTGGCCATGCAGAATGCGCAACAGGCGCAAGGCGGCCTCCAGCAGATCGGCAACGCCGTGACCTCAAGCGCCGTCACCATGATCATGAACGCGGCGCAGAAATAAGCGCCAGGCCTGAAGAGAAAGCCGCTCCGCCGTGACCGATGCCGTCAACAGCCAGATCAAGGACGCCGTCCAGACCTCGACCAACTGGGCGCTGGGATTCGCGACCCTGGACGAGGGCACGCCGGCCAGCTCCACGCGGGTCTCGGCCGGGGGCGTCATCGCCTATGACAAGGCCACCCAGGCCGCCGCCCTGTCGGTCCAGGACGCCGCCGATTACCAGCGCAATGTCCTGTCGATCAGCACGGCCGTCCAGGGCAAGGCCATGGCGATGATGCTGGCCTCGGGCGGGATGAACGAGCCGGCCCTGATCGCCTACGCCATGGCCCTGGTCAGTTCGTTCGCGGCGCCCATCGCGGCGGGGCTGGCGGCGGAGTCCGTCACCAAGGCCGTCCAGACCTTCCCTAGAAGCTGAACCCAGAACCAAGGAGCATGCCATGTCCAGTTTGACGGTGTTGAAGACCAGCGAAGCCGAGGCTGTTGTTGAAGAGGCCCAGGCGCTGGAGCGGGAGACGCGGGCCGACACCGAGGCGTGGCTGAACGCCGCCGCCGACCTGTCGAATGCTGAGCGACTGGAAGACAGTCAGGCGCGGTACCAGGAGTTGCGCGACGCCGCACAGAGGGTGGTCGCGCTGCTTTATCGCATTCAGGAGCCGATGCTGGCCGATCCCTATGCGCCCCTGGCGGCCGCCGAGATGGACAAGGCCAAGGCGCTGCTGGCGGATATCGAGGGGGGCGAACTGGTCGAGAAGGTCTCGCTCGTCCCGGCTTCGTCGGACAAGGAATGAGCCGGAAAAGGGGGCTTGCCATGGCCGAAGAACAGCCCGCAGCGCCGGCTGAGCCGGGGACGCCAGAACCCGTCAAGGATCCCGTCGTCCTGGCGGCGCAACGCATGGTCGTCGAGATGTTCAGCATGGCCGCCAAACAGATGCCTGACCTGATGAAGGCGCAGGTCCAGGGCCAGGCGCCGAACCAGGCGGCGGCCAGCGCCGAGGTTCAGAAATTCACCGAGGGCATGCTCTCTCAGTTGCAGGCCCAGGTGACGCGGGCGCTGGGCGTGGCGCCCGAGACCAAGGGAGACAAGACGTGAGCGACGCCCATGGCGCGGCGGGCCGCCACCTGTATGATTCCATCTCGGAGCAGAAGAATTCGGTGGTCGACAGTTTCGCCGATCAACGCACCGTGCTGAAGCGGGCTGTGGCCGAACAGCGGCTGGCCGCAATGCCGGAAGACATGCGACGCGCCGAGATGGGGCCGTCGGCCCAGGTCAGTCTCGAGATTGTCGAGGCCTTGCAGAAGATCATCGCCCGCGAGGTGACCCGGCAGCTGGATCTGGCCATCTGCGCCATGATCGAACGGAGCAAGGCGGAGGCTCCAGCCGCACCCACCGAAACCTAAGGCCGCAATGCGGACCGGGGCTTTCAGCAGATCGCCCAATGAAAAGGCCGCCGGAGCGATCCGGCGGCCTTTTTGTCGTCCAGGCGGCTTCAGATCAGAAGCGGAAGCTGGCCCGCAGCAGAAGCGAATAGCGGACATAGTCCTCGAGCAGTTCGGCGTCCCCGGTCAGGGACAGCATGCCCAGGTCGTTGCCCAGGTTCAGGCGGAAACCGAGGATCAGACCGCCGCCCTCGACCGAGTCGGGCGACAGGGTGAAGTCCGGCCCGCCGCTGGCGAAGCGGGCGATGGTCTCGCCGGCGTCGACCGAGAGATTTTGACGATAGCCGATGCGCAGTTCGGGGCGGATCCAGCCGTCGCGGCCAAAGCCGTAGCCCACATTCATCGCCGCGACAGCGGAGAAGATGTGGCTGTCGCGCGAATCGATGTCGAGGTCGAAGCCGTCGCCGCCGCCGCTTTCGGTGCGGGAGCCTTCCGACAGGTGGAAGAACTCGGCATAGACTTCGGGGCGCACGTTCAGGCGGCCGTAGTTGCGTTCATACGAGGCGCCGCCGGCCGCGGCGGCGGTCCAGCCGTGCCAGTCGGAGGTGTTGTTCAGATAGACGCCGTCGGCGACCAGGGAGCGGTCGGCGCTGAAGCTGGCGTAGCCGCCGGCTGCGCGGGCCCAGGTCGTCCAGTACTGGCCCTGGGCGCGCCAGTAGAGGCCCAGTTCCAGCAGATTGGCGGACAGGATTTCCTCGGCCTCGGCTTCGGGATCCTCGATGTCCGAGGAGGTGAAGGCGGCGGTGACGCCAAAGGCGCCGACGCTGGTGCCCTTTTCGACGCCGCCGGCGACGCCGAAGCCTTCCGAACGGAAGCCGTAGGAATCGGTCTTGTCCTTGTCGGCGTAGAAGTTGATCTCCTGGACCCAGGCGCTGGTTTCGCCCGGAGCGGCGGAGGCGTTGCGGCCCGTCAGGGCGCGCGTCACGGCGTCGACGCCAGCCGACAGGGACATCAGCGGACCGCCCGAGTGATCGGGGAGCATCTGCTCATAGACGTTGGCGAAGTCCTCGCGGGTCGTCTGGCTGAGGAACAGGTTCTGCAGCGTCGTGTTGTCGCCGAGGGCGGCGTAAACCGCGTCGAAGGCCGAAGCCTCGACCGGGATCAGCCCGGCTTCCTGGGCGGTGCGACGGCGGGCGTCGATATAGACCTTCCCAGCGGCGGTGTCGGTCCCGGCCGAGACGACATAGAGGTAGGGCGAGTTCTCGCCCAGCAGGGTCTGGTCGATCGTCCCGACGGTCAGCGAACCCGCGGTGATGACGTCGAAGCGTGCCGGGTCTTGCAGCAGGGTCGCGAAGCGGACGCCCAGTGCGGCGCCGGTCGCGATATTGGCCGCGCCGCTGACATTGAAGCCGCCGGCGTTGTTCGCCGCCGGATCGACGGTGAGCACCAGAGTGCCGTCCGCCCCGACGTTCAGACTGGAGATATTGGTGGCTGTGGTCTGGTTGGCGAACAGGGAGCCGTTCGTCACATTGAGCGACAGCCCGGCCGCATTGGTGATCGCGCCCGAAATCGCGGCGCCGCCGGTGATGTTCATCGTGTCGGCGCCGCCGCCGAACGAGATGTCGCCGATGATGGTGCCGTTCTCGACGTTCAGGGTGTCGCCGCCCGAGCCAAGCCGGATCGCGCCGACCATCGCGGGTTCAGCGCTGTCGGGCACGCCGTCCTTGTCGGTGTCGGTCGCGGTGCTGCCGGCGGCGGCCGCTATGCCGTACTGACGGAAGACCACCCCGGTGGTGTTGGCCGACAGGTCGACGGCTATGGCGTCGCCGTCCACCGCGGTGGTGTCGGTCGTGTCCTGGGTTCTGCCGACTGCGATCGTGCCGGCGTTGGTGAACTGGGTCACGCTTCCCGACGCGTCCCGAACGGCCACGGCGTCGCCGTGATTGCCGGTGAAGGCCGAGGTGATGAGGCCCGTGTTGGTCACGGAGGCGACATTGGCGCCGGCCCCGATCAGCACCCCGGTCGCGGTCGTGGCCGTATTACCGGAGCCGCCGGCCTGGATCGTGCCGGTGTTGGAGAGGGCAGGGGCGCTGACATTGGCGCCGACCCAGACGGCGGTCGCATCGGCCTTGGATGCAGAGGCGGAGATTGTGCCTTCGTTCCTGACGCCGCCAGCGACGGTGACGGCTTGGCCGCCGGCCACGCCCAGCTGCAAGGCGCGCGCTTCAATACCGGCATAGACGCCCGAGCCGCTTATGGCTCCTCGGTTGATCAGGCCGTAGGCGGCGTCGCCTGTGCCGACAGCGCCCAGGGTGACAGTGTTGGTCGCCGAGCCGATCAGAAGGGCGGGAGCGCCGCCCAGCGAGGTCAGGGAGGCGGTCGTCTCGCTGGTGTCCAGAATGCCGTCGCCGTCGCGATCGGTGTCGTCGCGGTTCTTGACGCCGTCGCCGTCGTTGTCTTCGTCGCCGTTCTTGACGCCGTCGCCGTCGTCATCGCCCTCGATGCCGGCAGAGCCGTAGGTCGGACCGGTGTCCAGCAGCACGCCGCCGTTGATGTCTGCGGCCACCCGGACGGCCGGGCCGCCTTGCAGCAGGTCGTCGGCGTCGAGGTCCTCGAGATAGAGGGCGGACTCCGACACCGTTCCCGATGTCGGTTTTGCGGACGGCGCGGTGGTGTAGCGATAGCCGGTCGTGGTCACGGCCGAGTGAATCTTCAGCGCGCCGCCCACGTCGCCTTCGATCGACACCCCGGTCGCGCCTGCGCCCGTCGCGGTGATCGAGCCGGCCAGATCGACATTGCCCGACACTGCGCCCGTGGTGCGAAGGCCGACCGTGCCGTCGCCCAACACGCGGACGGTGCTGAGGCTTTGCAGCCGGCCGTTCAGGTCTGTCTCGACCGCCAGGCCGTAGCTGTTGTTCCCCTCGACGGTGATCGCGCTGGTCGGTTCAAGGGTGATGTTGCCGGTGAAGGCGGAGGGGCCGGCGACGCGCACGCCATAGCGGCCCGTTCCGGTCGCAAAAGGCCCGTCGATATCGCCGTCGCCGTCTGTGTCCTTGTAATCCGCGTCTTCGAGCGAATCGGTGATGGAGATCGAGCCGCCCATAGCGAGCGATCCGGTGTTTCCGCCGTTGATGAGAATGCCGGTCGCGCCATCGGCCGACTTGGCCATGGTGATGGAGCCGCCGCTATCGACGTCCAGCGTATTGTTCGAATTCAGCGTCATCGCGGCGCCGGAGGTGACGGCGATCGAGCCGCCGCTGGCGATCCGAACGTTGTCGGCCGCCGTGCCGGTGGCGTTGGAGGTCTGGATCGGCGTGGTGCGAGCAGTCGAGACGACGACCTCAGCCTGAGCGCCCGTCACAGCCAGCAAGGGAGCGATCGCTACAGCGGTCGCGAGCAGAATACGCATTCGGAAGAAAACCCCTGGTGGCCACGCGATCACGAACAAGGCGGTCCATTACAGGATCGACGCCAACCTTGCTCAACTTTATCGAATTTGAGGCGAATGCAAGGCCGTGTTCAGCATGTTGCGGTTCCGCGTCGGGCGTGAAGCCTTGTGAAACGTCCCGTTTTGCGGGGCGTTGCGGCGGGTGCGGAAGGATTTCCGACGCGGCTATTGAGCTTTGCCACGCCGGGGTCTAGGGGCGGAAGCATGGTCAAACGCGTTTCACGACGACGCATCCAATCCACGCCCTTCGGCGTTGGCGAGCCCAGACCAGACGAGAACCTCTTCATGACACTGACCGACCTCGACGTTCACGAAAGCGAGCTCCGGCTGATTCCCGGACTGGACGTCGAAGTCGCGGACACGCTGCGGGCGCTTAAGCTGGCGGCGATGGATGATCGGCCCCGGCTGGTGGACAGCACCATGTTGTATGCGCCGCGTTCCGGCGGGGTGAAACGCTATCTGCTGTCGAAGAAGGCCTGGATCGAGGCCAACCGGCCGGGGGTCAGTCATTCGCTGATCGTGCCGGGCGCGCGGCACAAGGCGCGGACCGACGGGATCGTGCAACTGCGGGCGACGAAACTGCCGTTCGGGGACGGCTATCGTTGGCCCAGCTCGGTCAAGCGCTGGAGCGCCTGGGTGGCGGCCATGAAGCCGTCGATCATCGAGGCGGGCGACCCCTATACGCCGGGGCAGGGCGCCCTCGAGGCGGGACAGCGCGTCGGATGCCCCGTCGTGGGGTTCTGTCACTCCGATCCGGCCAGCCTGGCGGCCCTGCATTTCGGCGAATGGGCCAAGAAGCCGGTCGAAAAGCGCTGGGCCCGTCTGTTCTCCCAGTTCGACCGGGTGGTTTCGCCGAGCCGATTCATTGCGAGGCGTCTGGAAGAAGCGGGGGTGAACAATATCGTCATCCGGCCGTTGGGCGTCGAGATAGACACCTTCCGGCCTGAGCGTCGCGACCGCCAATGGCTGTTGAAGCAACTCGGCCTGGGCGAGGACGCCCGGCTGCTCTGCTTCGCCGGTCGTCCGGCCAAGGAGAAGAACGTCGATATCCTTATCGAAGCCGTCCAGAAGCTGGGCGCGCCCTATCATCTGGTGCTGGTCGGCGCCGGGTCGGGCATGCCGGACGAGGATCGGGTGATTTCGATGCCTTATGAGAAGGATCCGAAAGCGGTGGCCCGGATCATCGCCAGCTGCGACGCCTTCGTGCACGCTAACGACAAGGAGCCCTTCGGACTGATCGTGCTGGAGGCCATGGCCTGTGGTCGTCCCGTGGTCGGGGTCAACGCCGGCGGCGTGGCCGAGACGGTCGATGAGTCGGTGGGGCAGTTGGCGGCCAGCGCCGAGGCCGGCGCCTATGCCGAGGCGGTCGAAGCCCTGTTTGCGCGGGACATCGAAGCCATCGGCCGGGCCGCGCGGGAAAAGGCCGTCAATCAGTTCGCCTGGAATCGGGTCTTCGAGGACCTGTGCATGGTCTATGGCGAGCTGACGGGCGAAGCCGCTTTCGTGCAGCCTGACGAGGCCTTCGCCGTTCACTGAGGCCAGCGCGAAAATCCAGGAAATGAGGCGCTGTCTTCCACTCGTCAGAGAGCGGGGGCGCGCCACTTCTTTGTCTGTAAGAAGTGGCGCGAGTGACGGGGCTCGAACCCGCGACCTCCGGCGTGACAGGCCGGCACTCTAACCAACTGAGCTACACCCGCGTTATCTGCGTCGAAACTTTTGAGTTGTTTCGAAAACTTTAGAGGGAAGGCGGTAGCGCCACTCTGTCTATTTCTAGAAAGAGTGGCGCGAGTGACGGGGCTCGAACCCGCGACCTCCGGCGTGACAGGCCGGCACTCTAACCAACTGAGCTACACCCGCGTTTCCCGGCCGAAGCGACTGTGCGCCCCGGCGAGGGGCGTCGTTTAGGCGGGCTGACCCATCGCGTCAAGCGGCCTTTTCCGAGAAAGACCGACCATGCGGCACGATAGGCTGTGGAGAAGATTCCGCCGGTCGCGCCAACCCCCTGTATGCGTCGCTCACAAGCGGGCGTCCGGCCATTGTCGCGGGTTCTCAAGGCCAAGGAGACAAGGGCATTTACTTAGATTGCTCGTCCAGCCTTCACAAAAAGCGAAACCACCCGTTTAGGTTGCATGGGTGGGCTGTGGCCGTGTTTGCAATGGCCGTCGGACAACCGCCCAGGGGGAGGCGGAGGCCGAGGAGCGAGCCTGTTCAGGCTTGGCGGTCTTCTTCACGGGAAGGGGAATGACGCCATGACCATCGTCCCGCTGTTTCCAGATTGGAATGCGGAGAAGGGCGAGCAGGCGAATTCTGCGGAGCCTGTGGCCGGGCCCGCGCGTCCGTCTAGAGCCTATGGACCATCGCGGCGTTCGCCCTCGCCGGTGGAGGTTCTGGCCAGGGCGGGCGGAGGAGGGCGTGGGCGGTCTGTGACGCCTGCCGAGATCATCGCGCAGTCGCTGGATCGCCGACCTTCGCTGGACCAATTCTGGGTGGTGTGGATGGCGCATCAGAATGGTCTGCGGCAACGGAGCCTTCGCCTCAGCGGCGGCAATCGCGCCGACGCCGAGGATGCGTTGAGCGCGGCCATGGTCCGGGCCGCCCAGGCCTTCGACCGACAGCCGATCCAGAATCCGGGCGCCTGGTTGGTGCGCATCCTGCACAACACCTGCATGGACCAGCACCGCCAGAACGCCAGCCGGGTTCCGATCAAGACTGAGGATGATGATCTGCCGCCGCCGTCGGCGGCCGCCTGGGCTGCGGCTGAGCCCTCGCCGGAGGAGGTCTTGTCTCAGCAGGAGAGCGACGCCGCCTGGGGACGGGCGATGAGGGCCCTGCCGGCGAGCCTGGTCGAGCCGCTGAAGCTTCATCTGGACGACTGGAGCGACGAGCAGATCGCCGCCCATCTGAACATCAGCCGCGAACTGGTCAGAAAGCGACGTCAGCTGGCCCGCAAACAGCTGCGGCTTCTGCTGGATATCTAGCCGAAGGTGAAGGCGAAGACCTGGGCGCCCGGATCGAGGAATTCGATCTCGAAGGTGCGTTCCCGCACCGGGCCGGATTGCCGCACCAATTGATACAGGCGCTGCCCGTCGATGCGCCCCATGCCCTCGGCGTCGATGTCAGACCCGGCGGCGGCGCCCGGCGCCTGACCATCGATCAGGACGCGGAACCTCGGCGCTGAGCCGGCGGCGCCGGGCGCCATGACCAGATGAAGATCGCGCGCCTTGAAGCGGAACGAGACCCTGCCGCCGGCGGCCGTCAGTTCGGCGTGTTCTCGGGTCACGCGCCAGGGGCCGGTCAGGCTCCAGTCGTTGAGGGCCAGCGGACGGGAGGCATAGGTCTTGACCGCATCCCGGGCGAACCCGCCGGGTGAACGGAAGTTTTCTGCGCGGGCATAGCCGACATAGGTTTCGGGCGAGCCGAGCTGGCTCATGTCTGCGGCGGCTTCAGCGCCCTGGGCCTGGATCTGGACCACGTCCGCAGCGACGTCGGCGGCGCCCGCCTCCTTGAGCAGTTGCTGGATGACCCGTTCGGAGCCGTCGTAGTCGCCTTCGCCGAAATGGTGGTGGCGGATGCGACCCTGGGCGTCGATGAAATAGTGAGCGGGCCAGTACTGATTCTTGAAGGCGCGCCAGATGGCGAAGTCGTTGTCCATGGCGACCGGATAGTCGACGCCCAGGCGGCGGACCGCGTCGCGGACGTTGGCCTCGGACTTCTCGAAGGCGAACTCGGGCGTGTGGACGCCGATGACGACCAGGCCCTGATCCTTGTACTTCTCGGCCCAGGCGCGGACGTAGGGCAGGGCGCGCAGGCAGTTGATGCAGGAGTAGGTCCAGAAATCGACCACCACGACCTTGCCGCGCAGCTGTTGCGGGGGCAGGGGCGGGGAGTTGATCCAGGTGGTGGCGCCAGTCAGGGGCGGCATGGTCCCCTCGATCGGCAGATTGGCCAGGTCCGCCGGCGCAGCGTTCGTCGGCACGCCGCGACCGATCCCGCTCAGCAGCGCCTGTTCCAGACGGCCCGTGCTTCCAGCGGAAATCCGGGTCAGCAGGCCCGTGTCCAGGCCCAGGCCGATGGCGACCACACCGATCAGGACCAGAGCGCCCAGGCCCCGGCGCACCCATTCGCCGACGCCCAGCGCGCCCTTCATGGCCTTGAACACCCGTCCGCCGACCAGCAGGGCCAGAGCCAGTGAGGTGGCGGCGCCCGCCGCATAGGCCAGCAACAGCACGGTCGAGCCCACGCCAGCGCCTTGCAGGGCCGCGCCGGTCAGGATGACGCCCAGAATCGGACCCGCGCAAGGCGCCCACAGCAGGCCGGTGGCCACGCCCAGCAGCAAGGAGGCGCGGACGTCGCCCTGATCGCCCGCGCCGCGCTCGACGCGGTCGGTCAGCCAGGAGCCGGCCGCCACGAACGGGCGCATCAGCCGATCTCCGATGGAGGGCACGAGCAGGCTGAGGCCCAGGACGGCCATGACCGCGAGCGCGATCCAGCGGCCGACCTCATTGGCGCGCACGGCCCAGCCGCCGCCCAGGGCCGCCAGGGTCGCCACCCCGGCGAAGGTGACGGCCATGCCGACCAGCAGAGGCAGGCCGTTGCGGACGAACGGCCGGCCGGCGCGGGCGAAGACGAAGGGCAGGACCGGCAGGATACAGGGGCTGACAATGGTCAGGGCGCCAGCGAGATAGGAGAGCAGGAACAGGATCATGAAGGCGGGCCTGACGTGACGGGGGTCACTCACATACGAAGCGGGGAGGCGTTCGGTTACCCTTCGGCGTACGATCTCCCACAGATAGACGCCCTGTCCCTGCTCGAACGGGCTAGACTTCGCGCTTCCGATCCCCGATTCGCTGGCCCATGACGATCCACGCTCCGCCGCCGGAAGGCGGCCGTATCATCGACGAGCCGATGGAGACGGCCCTCAGCCGTCGCTATCTGGCCTACGCCCTGTCGACCATCACCAACCGCGCCCTTCCCGATGTTCGGGACGGGTTCAAGCCCGTGCACCGGCGCATCCTGTACGCCATGCACCAGATGCGGCTGAACCCGCAGGCGGCGGCGCGCAAATGCGCCAAGGTCGTCGGCGAGGTGATGGGCGGATACCACCCGCACGGCGACGCCTCGATTTATGAAGCCCTGGTGCGTCTGGCCCAGGATTTCGCCCAGCGCTATCCACTGGTCGACGGGCAAGGCAACTTCGGCAATATCGACGGCGATAGCGCCGCGGCCATGCGCTACACCGAGTGCAAGCTGACCCCGGCGGCCGTTCTGCTGCTGGACGGGATCGACCAGGACTCGGTCGATTTCCGCGCCACCTATGACGACCAGGACGAGGAGCCGGTGGTTCTGCCGGCCGGATTCCCCAATCTGCTGGCCAACGGCTCGTCCGGCATCGCCGTAGGCATGGCGACTTCGATCCCGCCGCACAATGTCGGCGAACTGATCGACGCCTGTCAGATGCTGCTGGACCGGCCCGAGACGACGACGGCTGAACTGGTGCAACTGGTGCCGGGGCCTGACTTCCCGACCGGCGGGGTCGCCGTGGAGGGCCACGCTTCGATCCTGGACGCCTATGAGACGGGCCGGGGCGGCGTGCGGTTGCGGGCGCGCTGGGAGACTGAGGACCTGGGGCGCGGCGTGTGGCGGATCATCGTCACCGAGATGCCGTACCAGGTGCAGAAGTCGCGTCTGATCGAGGCGCTGGCAGACCTGATCGAGCACAAGAAGGCGCCGCTCCTCGGGGACGTGCGCGACGAGTCGGCGGAAGACATCCGCCTGATCCTCGAGCCCAAGAACCGCACCATCGAGCCTGAGATGCTGATGGAGAGCCTGTTCAAGCTGTCTGATCTGGAAGTCCGCTTCCCGATCAACATGAACGTGCTGGACGCCGACGGCACGCCGCGCGTCATGGGGCTGAAGGCCTGCCTGAGGGCCTTCCTGGATCACCGGCGCGAGGTCCTGAACCGACGTTCGCAATGGCGGATCGCGCGGGTCGAGAAGCGGCTGCACCTGTTGGAAGGCCTGCGCATCGTCTTCCTCAACATCGACGAGGTGATCCGCATCGTCCGCGAGGAGGAACAGCCCAAGGCCGTCCTGATCGCGCGCTTCGGCCTGACCGAGGTCCAGGCCGACTTCATCCTCGACACCCGGCTGCGTCAGTTGGCGCGTCTGGAAGAGATGACGATCGAGAAGGAGTTCAAGGAGCTTTCGGAGGAGCTGGCCAACCTGCAGGCCCTGACGTCGTCGGAAGGCAAGCAGTGGAAGGCGATCTCCAAGGAGCTGGAGGCGGTGCGCAAGGCGCTGATCTCGCCGCGCCGGACGACCATCGCCGACGCTGTGGACACGAGCGCATTCGTGGCGCCTGAGGCCTTTATTCCGCGTGAGGCGATCACGGTCATCCTGTCAGAACGGGGCTGGATCCGCGCCGCTAAGGGCAAGGTCGAGGATCCGTCGGAGCTGAAGTTCAAGGAAGGCGACCAGCTGGCCTATCTGGTGCCGGCCTATACGACCGACAAGCTGCTGGTCGGGGCGTCGGACGGACGGATCTTCACCATCGGGGCCGATAAGCTGGCGTCCGGTCGCGGGCATGGCGAGCCGCTGCGCCTGATGATCGATCTGGACGAGAAGGCCGAGATCATCAATCTGCTGGCGCACCAGCCGGGCGGGAAACTGCTGATCGCCTCCAAGGCCGGCTATGGCTTCATTGCGCCGGAAGACGACACCCTGGCCCAGAAGCGGGGCGGCAAACAGGTGCTGAACGGCGACATGCTGGCCATGCTGCGGATTCCGCAAACGCCGACGGCCGACCACGTCGCGACGATAGGCGAAAACATCAAGACCCTGATCTTCCCTCTGGACGAACTGCCCGAGATGGGACGCGGCAAGGGCGTGCGGCTGCAGAACTTCAAACAGGGCGGCCTGGCCGACGTGACCGTGTTCAACGCCGAACAGGGGCCGGAATGGGCCGACGGCGGCGGACGGCGTCGCAACTGGCCGGACTGGAAGGACTGGCTGGGCAAGCGCGCCGGGGCCGGACGTCAGGGGCCGCGGGGCTTGCGGAAGTTCAGGTAGGGTTTGGCCTCTCTCCCCGGTCGGGGAGGGAGAGGCGGTCGCCTAGTCTTCCAACCTAGACCAGCCGAGCTTGCCGAGCACTTCCATGGGGCGGAAGTCGGCCTTGTAGTCCATCTTTTCCGAACCCCGGACCCAGTAGCCCAGATAGACGTAGGGCAGGCCGACCTGGGCGGCCTGGCGGATATGGTCCAGGATGGCGAACCGGCCCAGGCTGCGGCGGTCCAGGCGAGGGTCGTAGAAGCTGTAAACCATCGACAGACCGTCCTTCAGGAGGTCCGTCAGGGTGACGGCGACCAGGTCGCCGGGACCGCCGTCGTCGGAGGCCAGACGATATTCGATCAGGTGCGTGCGGACGGCGGTGTCCTCGACCATGGCGACATAGTCGAGCCAGCCCATGTCGCTCATGCCGCCGGTCGGGTGGCGGGTGGTCAGGTAGCGGCGCAGCAGCTGAAACTGTTCGGTCGTGGCCTCGGCCTCGACCAAGTCGCGCGACAGGTCGGCGTTGCGGGCCAGGACCTTGCGCTGGGACCGGCTGAAGGCGAACTCGGGCACGGGCAGACGCACAGAGACACAGGCGTCGCAGGCCTCGCAAGCCGGGCGATAGGCGATGTTCTGGCTGCGGCGGAAGCCGGCCAGGGTCAGCTCGTCATTGACGTGGGCGCCGTCGGAGAAGGGCAGGTTGGCGAATACTTTTCGTTCGGTCTTGCCCGGCAGATAGGGACACGGCGCGACCGAGGTCATGAAGAACCGGAGTTGTCGTGTCGGAACGTGCTGGGTCACGGCTCTATGTCCGCACCCGAACAGGCCAAAAATACGACGGTCGAAGGCTCATGCCTGGATTTGCCGTCATTGACGGCCCGGCCGCAAGCGCCTGGGCGCCACAGCCGCACACGATCACAGCGAGGTGTCCATCGGCAGGACCGGCGCCTCTCGCAACAGGACGATGGCGATACGGCGATTGCCTTGCAGCGTGGGGTCGTCGGGGTAGAGGGGGTCGGAACCCGCCTTGCCGGCGACCGAATAGACCCGGTCGGGGTCTACGCCGGCGTTCTGGAGCACCAGTCGAGACCCGTTGGCGCGTTCCGAGGAAAGGGCCCAGTCAGCGGGGGCGCTGGCGCGGTTGGAGCCGGGCGTTGCGCTGGTGTGGCCGGTGATGGAGATGCGGTTCGGCAGTTGGTTGATGACCTTGGCCACGGCGCGCAGCAGGACCTGGGCGCGCGCGTTCGGCCGACCCGAGTTGTTGTCGAACATCGAGCGGCCCTCCTGATCGACCAGCTGGATGCGCAATCCTTCGGGCGTCTGGTCGACGATCAGCTGTTTCGACAGCTCGGCCAGTTCCGGCATCGACTGCATGGCCTGGCGAAGAGACTCGGCGGCGCTGGCGAATTCCTCAGACTCACGCTTCTTGATCTCGGCCTGGAGCGCGGCTTCGCTGGCGCTCGAAAGATCACTGCTGGACCCCGGGTTGGTGGCGTCGGCCGGGGCCTCGGGCGCGAGTTGTTCGATCACCGACTGCGAGCCCGAGCTCTTGGGACCGTCGTCGCCAAGGGCGGTGCCGCCCAGGATGCCGCCCGACCCCGACGTGGTCTCGGATACGCTGGCGGGGGCGAAGTAGTCGGCGATGCCCTTCTTCTGTTCTGGGTCGGTCGTATTGATCAGCCACATCAGCAGGAAGAAGGCCATCATGGCGGTCACGAAGTCCGCATAGGCCACCTTCCAGGCGCCGCCGTGGTGGCCGCCGCCGGACACCTTCTTGACCTTTTTGATGAGGATCGGACGATCGCTCACGGACATGGACGCACCCCGGGAATTTCCTGACCCAATGTGAGGCCCCAAGGTTAACCGTGCGTTGATCCGAGGCGAGCGGCTTGAACGCCCGCCCGACGCGGCCTAGTCCGGGCCTGAACCAAGGAGCCTGTCATGAAGATCGCATTCGCCGGCCTGGGCGTCATGGGCGCCCCCATGGCGCGTCATCTGGTGCAGGCCGGCCATGATGTCGTCGGCTTCAACCGCACGACCGCCAAGGCGCAGACCTGGGCCGAGGCGACGGGGGGGCGGTTCGGCGAGACTGTCGCCGAGGCGGCGCAGGCGGTCGATCTGTTCATTCTGTGCGTCGGCAATGACGACGACGTGCGCGCGGTCGTGACCGAGGCCCTGCCGCATCTGGCCGAGGGGGCGGTGATCGTCGATCACACCACGACCTCCGCCAAGCTGGCGCGCGAGATGGCGTCATTGGCGGCCGAGCGGGGGCGCGCCTTCGTCGACGCCCCGGTGTCGGGCGGCCAGGCGGGGGCGGAGAATGGTCAGCTCAGCGTCATGGCGGGCGGAGACGCCGAGGCCCTGGCCAGGGCGGAGCCGGCGCTGAAGGCCTATTCGAAGGCGATCAAGCATATGGGACCGGCGGGGTCGGGGCAGCTGACCAAGATGGTCAATCAGATCGCCATCGCCGGCGTGGTTCAGGGTCTGGCCGAGGCGGTGCATTTCGCCCAGGTGGCGGGCCTGGACACCGACGCCGCCTTTGACGCCGTGTCCAAGGGCGCGGCCCAGAGCTGGCAGATGGACAATCGCTGGAAGACGGCGGCCAGGGGCGAGTTCGAATTCGGCTTCGCCGTCGACTGGATGCGTAAGGATCTGGGGCTTGTGCTGGACGAGGCGCGGTCGAACGGCGCGCGTCTCGCCGTGACCGCCCTGGTCGACCAGTTCTACGCCGAGGTGCAGGCCATGGGCGGCAATCGGTGGGACACTTCCAGCCTGGCGGCGCGGCTCCAGTCGCGCGACTGACGGGCTATAGGCGTCGATACATGAGGTGGAGCCCGACCAGACCGTGCGCGGGATGGTCGAAGGCTTCGGGGACTGTGGCGAGGGTCTCGAAGCCGAGTGACTTCCATAGGGCGACGGCGATGGTGTTGGTCTCGACCACGGCGTTGAACTGCATGGACCGGAAGCCGGCGTCGCGGGCGAAGTCCAGCGCCGCCTCGCCCAGGCGCCGGGCGACGCCACGGCCGCGCGCCTGGGGGGCGACCATGAAACTGCCGTTGGCGACATGGGCGCCGTTGCCGGGACGGTTCGGGACGATTTTTGCGGCGCCGATCACCCGTTCGTCCTCGACGGCGACCAGGACGCCGCCGGGCGGGGGCGGCGTCCAGAGGGCCCTGGCGACCGTCTCGCTCATGTCGAGCGGATAGGCGTAGCTGTCGCCGGCGCGGGTCACGCCTTCGATGATCGGCCAGAGATCCGGCCAATCATCGTCCGTCGCCAGGCGGATGTCGGGAACGGAAATCAGGCGGCCTCCCAGCCCTTCTCGACGGCCCAGACGGCGAAGGCGTAGTCGTGGGCGACTTCCTTCAGATAGTCGAACCGGCCGGCCGCGCCGCCGTGCCCGGCTTCCATATTGATCTTCAGCAGCACCGGCTTGCCCGAGGTGGTCGCGGGTCGCAGCTTGGCGACCCATTTCTCAGGCTCCCAATAAGTGACGCGGGGGTCGGACAGGCCGCCGGTCGCCAGGATGGCCGGATAGGCCTTCGGGCCCACCTGATCATAGGGGCTGTAGCTCATCATATAGTCGTAGGCCTCCGGATCCTCGATCGGATTGCCCCACTCGGGCCATTCGGGCGGGGTGAGGGGCAGGGAGGTGTCGCTCATGGTGTTGATGACATCGACAAAGGGCACCTGGCCGATGACGCCGGCCCACAGGTCGGGCCGCATATTGTTGACCGCGCCCATCAGCAGACCGCCGGCCGACCCGCCCTGGGCGACGATGTTCCCGGCGGCGACATATTTGCCTTCGATCAGGTGTTCGGCGGCCGCAATGAAGTCGGTGAAGGTGTTCTTCTTCGTCATCCGGCGGGCGTCCAGGAACCAGCCCCAGCCCTTGTCCGAGCCGCCCCGGATATGGGCGATGGCGTAGATCCAGCCGCGATCCACCAGAGACAACCGGTTGGTCGAGAAGCTGGCGGGCATGGGAATGCCGTAGGAGCCGTAGCCGTACAGTAGCAGGGGCGCCGAACCATCGACGGGCGTGGATTTGCGACGCAGCACTGTGACCGGCACCAGCTGTCCGTCCGAAGCGGGGGCGTTCAGCCGCTCGACCACATAGTCCGCGATATTGTGGCCCGACGGGATCTGCTGGGTCTTGCGCAGGGTCCGCGCGCGGGTCGCCATGTCGTAGTCGAAGGTCTGGGTCGGGGTGGACGGCGAGTTGTAGCTGTAGCGCGTATTCGTCGTCTCGAACTCGGAGGCGCCGGACAGCGACAGGGCGAAGGCGGGTTCGTCGACGGCGATCTCGTGCTCGGCGCCGGCGCGGTCGCGGATGATGATGCGGGTATTGGCGTCGGCGCGTTCCTGGCGAGCCAGGTGGTCCTTGGTCAGGTCCAGGCCTTCGATGTAGCGGCCGGGCGTGTGCGGCACGAGATCGGTCCAATGGGCCTTGGACGGGGTCGCGGTCGGCGCCTGGGCGATCTTGAAGTCGATGGCGTCGTCGGCGTTGGTCCGGATCACCCAGCGGTCGCCCCAGTGATCGACGTCGTAGCGGATGGCCACCACGCGCGGTTCCAGCACCACCGGCGCTGCTGTCGGGGTGGAGGCGGGGATGTAGCGGGCCTCGGAGGTCTCCTGGTTCTGGATGCTGATGACGATGAACTGGTCGTCGGCGGTGCGGCCGACGCCGATGAACATGCCGTCGTCTTCTTCCTGATAGACCAGGGTGGTCTCGCCGCCGCGTGCGGGGCGGCGGAAGATCTTGTCCGGCCGGCCGTTGTCGTCGCGGTTGGTCCAGAAGATCCACTGGCTGTCGGGCGAGAAGGTGAAGTCGCCGTTCGAATTCTCGATGGGGTCAGGCAGGACGGCGCCGGTCGCCAGATCCTTCACATAGATCTTGTGCACCTCTGACCCCTGGGCGTCCTCGGCATAGGCGAACAGGGCGTGGTCGGGGCTGTGAGAGGCGGCCGAGACTTCGGAATAGGCCTTGCCCTTCGCCAGTTCGTTGGCGTCCAGAAGCAGTTGGGGCGTGGGGGCCATGACGAAGTTTTTCGTCACCGGCTGACCGTTCACCATCCATGTGCCCTGGCGTTCGACCCGCATGTAACGGGGATGCTGGTCGCCAGTGCGGTACTCGACGAAGTAATTCCAATCGCCGTCGGCGGCGGGAACGGAGCTGTCGTCTTCCTTGATGCGGCCGCGCATCTCCGCGAACATCGCCTCCTGCAACGGCACGGTGGAGGCCATCATGGCTTCGCGGTAGGCGTTTTCGGCGGTCAGATGCTCCTTGACCTCGGCCTTGATCAGGGTCGGATCTTTCAGCACGGCCTGCCAGTTGTCGTCCTTCATCCAATGATAGTCGTCGGTCCGGGTGCGCCCCAGCTGTTCGATGACGAAGGGGATCTTCTTGGCGACAGGAGGTTGAGGCATCGAGGTTCCGGCAGGTTTGGCGGGCATAGCAAAAGCGGGGGCAAAGGCGGGGGAGGCCGCAGCGGCGGCTGTCGCGGCCGTGGAAAGGATCAACTGGCGACGGTTCATAGGCTAGGCCCCCTTTATTCGGATGACCGGAGCTTGTGCGTGGCCTATGGCCGACGTCAAATGAAGAAAAGCCGGGGAAGTGCTTTCCATTGATGTTCGACCTTCAGACTCAGCCGACGCCCTATGTCGAGGCGGCTCAGACCGAACGCCGTCCGGCGTGGGACCTGACAGTATCGCTGATCAACGCGACGGTTCAGATCGACCAGCCCACCGGAGACGGGACGCGGACGGTGGGGACCGGTTTTCTGCTGAACGCGCCCCGGCCGGACGGCACGCCGCGCATCGTCCTGGTGACGGCCGACCATGTTCTGAGCCGAATGCCGGAGGCCGAGGCGCGGATCGGCTGGCGAACGGAGCTGCCCGACGGCCGGTGGCGGTTCGACCCCCAGCCCCTGACGATCCGCGATACGGCGTCCGATCCGCTGTGGACCAAGCCGGAAGACCGCGATGTGGCGGTGATGGAGATCACGGCGCCCGAGGCCTTCGCCCGCGCCGCCATCCCGATGGCCTGGCTGGCCGACAAGGACACGTTCGATGCGGCTGAGGTCGGGCCGGGCGACGACATGCTGTCGTTGGGCTTTCCGCGCGGCCTGTCGGCCAACCGGGCCGGGTTCCCGATCCTGCGGGTGGGTCGGATCGCCTCCTGGCCGCTGACGCCGATCAGCGCCTTTCCGACCTTCCTGCTCGACTTCGCCGTCTTCCCCGGCAACTCGGGCGGACCGGTGTTCTGGACCCCGACCGTGCAGCGACAGGCGGATGTGGACAAGCCGATCCACCCCTATGTCGCCGGCGTGCTGACCCAGGAAGTCATCGTGCAGGAAGAACGGCTGGGGATCGGGGTGGTCGTCCATGCCGACTATATCCGCGAGGCGGTGGCCCTGCTGGATCAGAAGGCCGCGCCGGCGCCCTGAGGCGCCGGGCGCTCGCCGCCTCAGCCGGTCAGGGCTTCGGCGGTCAGGCGTTGCAACAGGTCTCCGCCCTGGCCCACGGCCGCGAGGCGGCTGGAGACATGGCCCAGGACGTTGGCGGCATAGACCTCGTACAGGTCCAGCTTGCCTTGCAGCCAGATCGGATCGCCCTCGCCGGCGTCCAGCCGCGCCTTGGCGGCCAGGGCCCCCTTGGCCAGCATCCAACCGCCGACCACGTCGCCCATCAGTTTGAGATAGGCGTCGGCGGCGGCCAGGACGTCGGCGGCGCCGTCCGCGTCGGCCTTGCGGTCAAGCAGCCACAGGGTGGCGTCCTGAACCGCCTCGATGCCCGTGGCGAACCGCTCGAGGGGCTTGCCGGAATAGAGTGCGCCCAGCTGCGTCAAGGTCGCCTTCATGTCGGCGATTACGGCCTTGGCCGCGTCTCCGCCGTCCATCGACAGCTTGCGGCCGACCAGGTCCATGGCCTGGATGCCGTTGGTGCCTTCGTAGATCGGCGCGATGCGGGCGTCGCGATAGTATTGGGCGGCGCCGGTCTCCTCGATGAAGCCCATTCCGCCGTGAATCTGGATGCCCAGCGAGGCGACCTCGCAGCCGACGTCGGTGGACCAGGCCTTGGCGATGGGGGTGAACAGGTCCTCGCGGGCCTTCCAGCGGCGGCGGTCATCCTCAGTTCCGGCGTGACGGGCCAGGTCGGCGGCGACGCCCGTCGACAGGCAGATGGCGCGGGCGGCGGAGGTCTTGGCCTTCATCACGCCCAGCATCCGGCGCACGTCGGGATGGTCGAAGATCGGAGCATTGGCCTCGCCGGTCCAGACCGAACGGCCCTGGCGACGGTCCAGCGCATAGGCGAGGGCGTGCTGATAGGCGCGTTCGGCGATGCCGACGCCCTCGACCCCGACGGCGAGGCGGGCGGCGTTCATCATCACGAACATATGGGCTAGGCCCTCGTTCGGACGGCCGACCAGTTCGGCGCGGGCGCCTTCATAGCTCATGACGCAGGTGGGAGAGGCGTGGATGCCCAGCTTGTGCTCGACGCCGACGGGGCGGAAGGCGTTGCGCTCGCCCAGGCTTCCGTCGTCGTTCACCGCGAACTTGGGCGTCAGGAACAGGCTGATGCCCTTGGGGCCCTTGGGCGCGTCAGGCAGACGAGCCAGCACCAGGTGGATGATGTTGTCGGTGGCGTCGTGATCGCCCCAGGTGATGTAGATCTTCTGGCCGTTCAGGGCGTAGGTGCCGTCGCCGTTCGGCGTCGCCGTGGTGATCAGCGATCCCAGGTCCGATCCCGCGCCCGGCTCGGTCAGGACCATGGCCCCGGTCCATTCGCCGCTGACCAGCTTGGTCAGATATTTGGCCTTCTGGTCCTCGGTCCCGACCTGGTCCAGCGCCTCGATCGCGGCGAGGGACAGCATGGGGCAGAGGCCGAAGGCCATGTTGGCGGAATGGACCGTCTCGAAGGCCGCCAGCTCAAGCGCCTTGGGCAGGGCCTGGCCTCCGACCTCGGCGGGGGCGGATAGGCCGGTCCAGCCGCCGGCGGCGAACTGGCGATAGGCGTCGGCGAATCCGGGCGCGGCAGTGACGGCGCCGTTCGCATAATGAGAGCCTTGCTGATCGCCGATGCGGTTCAGCGGAGCGAGCACCTCTTCGGAGAACTGGCCGGCCGCCTCCAGCACCGCCCCGGCGACATCGCTGTCGTAGTCCGGGAAGGCGCCGGTTGCGGAGACGTCGGCCATGCCGGCGATCGCCTCAAGGGTGAAGGCCAGGTCACGAACGGGGGCGCGGTAGCTCATGGGTTTCCTCGATCTGTCTTCAGGCCTAAGTGCCTGTTGGTCGCCTGTTCTAGCAAGCGACTTGGCGCGGGGGCCTTCGTCAGGGCACACTGGCGCCCTGCCGCAACGGAATGGAAGTCATGGCCGAGCCCCGCAATCGCTATTCCACGGTGTCCCTGGCGCTGCACTGGATCATCGCCCTGGGCGTTCTGACGCAGGTGCTGCTGATCACCGCCCATGAGAACACCGAAGGGCCTCTGTCGGGTCAGTTCGTCATGCTGCACAAGTCGGTGGGGATCACGATCCTGGTCCTGACCCTGGCGCGAATCGGCTGGCGACTGGCGCACCCGGCCATTCCCCTGCCGGTCGAGACGCCGCGCTGGCAAAAATGGACGGCACGGGCGACCCATGTGCTGTTCTATGTGGTCCTGATCGCCATGCCGATGACCGGCTGGCTGGCGTCCTCGGCCGCCGGGCGCGAGATCGCCTGGTTCGGCCTGTTCGACTGGCCGCTGCTGCCGGTCGGCGGCGGACGTGAGACGGCGGGGCGGCTGATGGACGTGCATGAGCTGGTGATGAAGGGGCTGTACGTCCTGATCGCGCTTCATGTGCTGGGTGCGCTGAAGCATCAATTCATCAATCGAGACAATGTGCTTCATCGGATGATCCCGCTGATCCCGCGTCGGCCATGAGCCCGCGAGGCGGCGACACGCCTGAACAGGCCGCGGAGGCCTTGCGGCGGGGCGAATTGATCCTGCTGCCGACCGAGACCGTCTATGGGCTGGGCGCGGACGCAGGTCGGCCGGAGGCGGTGGCGGCCATCTTTGAGGCCAAGGGAAGGCCGCGGTTCAACCCGCTGATTTCCCATGTCGTCGACGCCATGGCGGCGGAAGCGATCGGTGTGTTCGACAGCCAGGCGCGGGCTCTGGCCGAGGCCTTCTGGCCGGGACCCTTGACCCTGGTGACGCCGGTGCGGGATCGCGACCGGGTGTGCGATCTGGCGCGGGCCGGGCTGGACAGCGTGGCCATCCGGGTTCCGGGCCATGCCGGGGCGAGAGCCGTGCTGTCGGCCTTCGGCAGACCGGTCGTGGCGCCCTCGGCCAATCGGTCCGGGCGGCCCAGCCCGACGACCTTCGCCGACGCCGTGGATGAGACGGGGTTCGCCGTGACGGCGGCCGTGGACGGCGGGCCGTGCGCGGTGGGGCTGGAGAGCACGGTCGTATCGGTGCTGGGCGGACGGGTGGCGCTGCTGCGACCGGGCGCCGTGACCCGCGCCGAGATCGAGGCTGTAGTCGGCCCGCTGACGGACAGCGGGGAGGGGCATCGCTCGCCGGGGCGGCTGGCCGTCCACTATGCGCCGGACGCCCCGGTGCGGATCGATGTGGTCGAGCCCCGTGAAGGCGAGGTTCTGTTGGGCTTCGGGGCCGGGGTGGGGGAGGCGCGCTGGAGCCTGAGTCCGTCGGGCGATCTGCGAGAAGCGGCCGCCAACCTGTTCAGATTGTTCAGGGAAGCGGATCGGACGCATCCTGTGGGCATCGCCGTATCGCCGATCCCGGCGCAGGGGCTGGGCGAGGCGATCAACGACCGGCTGCGTCGCGCCGCCGGCTTCGTCGGCTAGGGCGAACGCCACCTCAGCCGAACCGGGCCTGGAGATCGACGCTGGACTGGCGTCCCACGCAGGGCAGGCAGGTGGTCAGCCAGTCTTCGGCGGCGGCGCGACCCCGGCTCTTTAGATCGTTGAGGAAGCTCCATTCGGTGTTGAACTTGGACCGCAGCGACAGGTCCGACAGCCAGCCGTCCGCCTCGATGGCGTGGAGACGGACTTGGCGATAGGCGCCGGCGCCGTGTTTCAGCTGGCCGTCGGCGATCATCTCTGCGGCCATGGCGATGGCGCGCAGTTCGGCGATCAGGGGGGCGTTGAAGACGATTTCGTTCAGCCGATCGACGATGTCGCCGGCGGCGCGCGGGGTCTCCTCGCGGACCATGGGGTTCAGGGTGACCAGCAGCACGTCGTCGGGCGTGTCGTCGCCGGTCAGGGGCCACAGGGGGGGATTGGTCAGATAGCCGCCGTCCCAATAGGGTTCGCCGTCGATCTCGACCGCCTGGAACAGGTGGGGCAGGCAGGCCGAGGCCATCAGGACGTCGGCGCTGATCTCGCGGGTTTCGAAGACGCGGGCCCGGGCCTGACGGACGGCGGTGGCGGCGACGAACAGTTTGATGTCCGAAGCCTGGACCGCGCCGAAATCGACCGCCGCCTTCAGAACCCGCTTCAGAGGATTGTGGTTCAGGGGATTGAATTCGTAGGGGCTCATAGACAGGGCCAGGCTTTCGCCGGCGCGCCACAGGGGCGTGTCCTTGATCCAGTCGGGAGCCTGGGCCGGGTTCCACAGGGCGCTGTCGCCGAAGACGTTGCGGCCGCCCGACTGGTTGATCTCGCGCCAGAGCTTGTCGAGGGCGGCGCGGGCGTCGCCGGCGGCGAGGCCCGAGACCAGGGCCGTCCCGTTCATGGCGCCGGCCGAAACCCCGGAGACGGCGCGGACATCGATCCGGTCGTCTTCGAGCAGCCGGTCCAGGACGCCCCACTGGAAGGCGCCGTGAGACCCGCCGCCCTGCAACGCCAGGGACAGGGGGCGTCGTCCCGATGATACGGCGACAATATCCGTCGGTTCGGCGGCCTTTCTTTTGAAGATCGCCATGCCGCCGCTCCCTAGATCATTGGTCTATTGCGCGGTCCAGCCGCCGTCGATGGAGAAGCTGGCGCCGTTGGCCGAGGCGCCCAGGTCGCTGACCAGATAGAGGAAGAGGCCCGCCAGTTGGTCGGTCGTCACGAACTGTTTGGTCGGCTGGGCCGCCAGGATGACGTCTTTCAGCACCTGTTCCTTGGTCAGGCCGCGGGTGCGGGCCTGGTCGGCGATCTGTTTCTCGACGATCGGGGTCTCGACGAAGCCGGGGCAGATGGCGTTGCAGGTGATATTGTCCTGAGCCAGTTCCAGGGCGACGGTCTTGGTGAAGCCGACGATCCCGTGCTTGGCCGCGACATAGGCCGATTTGAACGGGCTGGCGACCAGACCGTGGGCCGAGGCCATGTTGATGATCCGACCGCGCTCCTGGGCCTTCATGATCGGGATGGCCGCCCGCGTGGCGTAGAAGGCCGAGGACAGGTTGATGGCGATGATCTGCTCCCACTTGTCGGTGGGGAATTTCTCGACGGATTCGACGTGCTGGATGCCGGCGTTGTTGACCAGGATGTCGAGCCGGCCGAACTCGTGCTTGGCGAAGGCGACCATGTCGGCGATCTCTTCGCCACGCGTCATGTTGGCGGCGTGATAGCGGACCCGGCCGCTGGACGAGGCCTCAAGCCCGGCGCGGGTGCGTTCGATCTCGGCCGGATCGCCCAGGCCGTTCAGCACCACATCGCCGCCGCGCGCCGCCACCGCCCGCGCGAGGGCCAGGCCTATGCCCGAGGTCGAGCCCGAAATGACCGCGACCTGGCCCTTGAGGTCGCCGATGTCGCGAAAGACCGGGGCGTCGCCGTGGGCGGCGCCAGGCCCCTTGGATGACTTCGACCAGTTGAACATGGATCCGCCCTTTGGTGTTTTGGCGTCAGACTAGCGGCAGGAGGGGTCGGGGATCAAGAATTTCCCGATCTGATGAATATCCACTCGTTGTCGGTCGAGGCGGCCTTGTCGAACTTGTAGCCGTCCCGGTCGAAAGCCTTGAGATCGGCGACCTGTTCCACCCGCTCGTCGATGACGAACCGGGCCATGGCGCCGCGCGCCTTCTTGGCGAAGAAGGAGATGATGCGGCTCTCGCCGTTCTTCTCTTCCCGGAACTGGGGGGTGACGACCGGCAGTTTCAGGGCCTTGGCGTCCACGGCGCCGAAATATTCCTGGCTGGCCAGATTGACCAGGGTGGGGTCGGAATGACCCTCGGCGTCGGCGTTGAGCTGTTTCGAGATCCGGTCGCCCCAGAAGTCGTACAGGCTGGAGCCGCGCCGGGTCTTCAGCCTCGTACCCATTTCCAGCCGATAAGGCTGAATACGGTCGAGCGGGCGCAACAGGCCGTAGAAACCGGACAGGATGCGCAGCCGGTCCTGGGCGAAGGCGAGGGCCTTGGCGTCCATCTCGCGGGCCTTCAGGCCTTCATAGACGTCGCCGGCGAAGGCGAAGGCGGCCTGGACGCCGTCGGTCGATTCGGGATCGAAGGCCTTGAACCGTTCAACATTCAGGGTGGCGAGATCGTCGGAGATGCCCATCAAGCGACGCAGATCGGCCTTGGTCTGACGCCGGGCGGTCGTGGACAGGCTGGCGGTGTCCTCCCGGAAGCGGCGTTCCGTGCCGGGGATGGCCGGATCGGCTTCGGCGAAGTCGAGCCGCTTGGCGGGAGAAAGAACGATCAGCAAGAGGCGGCTCCTTGTCAGCGCCGCTCACATAGGCCGCTTCGGCGACGATTTGAACCGGGTGCGGCGCGGGGTCGCCCAGGGCATGCCCGGCCTACGCGCGGAGCCCGTGGAATGCGGCGCGCATGATAGTCAAACCGGTGAGATTGGCGAGTCTCATCCCATTGAGGCCGAGAACGGACTATAACTAAAATCTATCACGCATCTGCAAATAAGTGATTGGGCTTATTTGTTGCAGTGCGATAGGAAGCGGGCCTCCCCAACTCTTGCTGAATGGACGCCCTGCATGGCCCTCATCAACACGACCCTGAAGCCCTTCACCGCCGAGGCCTATAAGGACGGCAAGTTCCTGACGGTCACCGACGCCGACGTGGCGGGCAAGTGGGCGATCTTCTTCTTCTATCCGGCCGACTTCACCTTCGTCTGCCCGACCGAGCTGGAAGACCTGGCCGACCATTACGCCGAGTTCCAGAAGCTGGGCGTCGAGATCTATTCGGTGTCGACCGACACCCACTTCTCGCACAAGGCCTGGCACGACTCGTCGCCGGCCATCGGCAAGATCACCTACACCATGCTGGGCGATCCCTCGGGCCTGGTGACCAACAACTTCGACGCCATGCGTCCGGGCGTGGGCCTGGCCGACCGTGCGACCTTCCTGGTCGATCCGGACGGCGTGATCCAGTTCACCGAGACCACCTCGGAAGGCATCGGCCGCAACGCCGCCGAGCTGCTGCGCAAGGTCAAGGCCGCGCAATATGTGCGTTCGCACCCGGGTGAAGTCTGCCCGGCCAAGTGGGAAGAAGGCGAAGCCACCCTGGCGCCGTCGCTCGACCTCGTCGGCAAGATCTAAGACTGAACGCCTATCGGGTCCGGCCTTCGGGTCGGACCCACCCGGCCGCCTCCCTGTCTCGTGGGGCCGGACGCTATCGCGCAGGCCTCGCCGGGATCGGCTCGAAGGCGGCGCGCAACCCCTGAAATTCGAGGACTGCCCCATGCTGGACGCCAATCTGAAATCTCAGCTCGAGGGCTACCTCAAGAACATCGTCCATCCGGTCGAACTGGTCGCCTCGCTGGGCGCGGGGCCCAAGTCGATCGAGCTGAAGACCCTGCTGGAGGAGATCGTCTCGGTCTCGCACGGCAAGGTCGAGATGGGTCGCGACTATGACGACGAACGCCAGCCCAGCTTCCTGATCCGCAGGAAGGGCACGGACATCGGCGTGCGGTTCGCGGGCATTCCGCTGGGCCACGAGTTCACCTCGCTGGTGCTGGCCCTGCTGCACGTCGGCGGCCATCCGTCCAAGGCGGCGCAGGAACTGATCCAGCAGGTCAAGGACCTGGACGGCGACTATGTGTTCGAGACCTATTTCTCGCTGTCCTGCCAGAACTGTCCCGACGTGGTGCAGGCCCTGAACCTGATGAGCGTGCTGAACCCGCGCATCAAACACGTCGCCATCGAAGGCGGCCTGTTCAAGGACGAGGTGGACGAGCGCAAGATCATGGCCGTGCCGACGGTCTTCCTGAACGGCGAACTGTTCGGCCAGGGCCGGATGGAGCTGGAGCAGATCGTCGCCAAGCTGGATTCGGGCGCCGAGGCGCGGGCCGCCGAGCGGCTCAAGTCCAAGGATCCGTTCGACGTGCTGGTGGTCGGCGGCGGCCCGGCCGGGGCGGCGGCCGCCATCTATACGGCGCGCAAGGGCATCCGTACCGGCATCGTGGCCGAACGGTTCGGCGGCCAGGTGCTGGACACCATGGCGATCGAGAACTTCATTTCGGTGCCCCATACCGAGGGGCCGAAACTGGCCGCCCATCTGGAGCAGCATGTCCGCGAATATGAGGTGGACCTGATGAACCTGCAGAAGGCGGCCAAGCTTATCCCGGCCAAGGTTCCCGGCGGTCTGCACGAGGTGGTGCTGGAGAACGGCGCCAGCCTGAAATCGCGGACCGTGATCCTGTCGACCGGCGCTCGCTGGCGCCAGATGAACGTGCCGGGCGAGGACCAGTACAAGAACAAGGGCGTGGCCTATTGCCCGCACTGCGACGGGCCGCTGTTCAAGGGCAAGCGGGTGGCGGTGATCGGCGGCGGCAACTCGGGCGTCGAGGCGGCCATCGATCTGGCGGGCGTCGTGGCCCATGTGACCCTGATCGAATATGACAGTGATCTGCGCGCCGACGCGGTGCTGCAACGCAAGCTGGCGACCCTGCCTAACGTGCGGATCGTCACCTCGGCCCTGACGACCGAGGTGCGCGGCGACGGCGAGAAGGTGACGGGCCTGTTCTACAAGGACCGCAATTCGGACGCCCATCATCATGTCGACCTGGAAGGCGTCTTCGTTCAGATCGGCCTGATCCCGAACACCGAATGGCTGCACGGGGCCGTGGGCCTGACCCCGCGAGGCGAGATCGAGGTGGATCATCGCGGCGAGACGTCTCAGCCGGGCATCTTCGGCGCCGGTGATGTGACGACCGTGCCCTACAAGCAGATCGTGGTGGCGATGGGCGAGGGCTCCAAGGCGGGGCTGGCGGCCTTCGACTATATGATCCGCACCGTGCCGGCCAAGGAAGAGGTCGTGGCGGCCTGATCGTCAGGTTCGCCAGCGGCTTATGGCGGGTCTTTCGGTCGTTACTTTAAAGCGACCTGGTCGAAGATCCAGCAGAACGCCAGCAGCAGGACGAGGCCCTGGGCGAACAGGCCGCCCAGGCCTGGCGCACCGCCGCCGTGTGATCCGCCCGCGTAGGCTTCACGGGTCTGGGGCTCCTCGCGGGGGCGCGTCGGCGGAGCGTCGTAACCCCCGGTGCAGCTGTGCTTGTCGTCGTTCACTCGCCCGCTCCCTCGCCTGAGTGTCGTCCCATCGAGCCGATGCTGTACGGCGAAGCCTGAAGCGCAGGTATAGAGATTGGGTTACCGGCGGTTTGCCACGCGCAAGCCGGGCGGGGTCCGGCGTCTAACGGTCCATGAAGGCGGCGACGGCGGCGTAGCTGTCTGCGATATGGTGGGCGCCGCGGGCGACCAGGCGTTCGGCGTGGCCGTCGCGGATATGGCCGCCGGCGGTCAGGCCGACCACCGTCATGCCGGCGGCGACCCCGGCGGTGACGCCCGCCTCGCTGTCCTCGATCACCAGGACGCGGGCCGGGTCTACGCCCATGGTGTCGGCGGCGTGCAGGAAGATGTCGGGATGCGGCTTGCCGCGCTCGACCACCAGGCCGGTGAAGACGGCGCCGTCGAAATGGTCGGTCAGTCCGAACAGGTCCAGGCCGACGCCGATCCAGTCGGGGCCGCTGGACGAGGCGATGCAGCGGGCCTCGGACCGGGCGGCGACGAAGTCGATCATGCCGGGGACGGGCTTCAGATGGATCGGCGCGCGGGCGCGGCAGGTGGCGAACCAGGTGGTGTGGAAGTCTTCGGGACAGGGCCGGCCCAGGGCGGCCTCGACCGCCGGCCGGTTGTCGCGCCAGCGCTTGCCCGTATAGGCGGCGAGGACATCGTCCAGGCTGGTGGGCAGGCCGATGGCGGTCAGCTGCTCGGCCATGACGGTGCTGTTCAGCACCTCGCTGTCGGCGACGACGCCGTCGTAGTCGAAGATGATCAGGTCGTAGGGCATGCGGCGGCTCAGGATGGGGAGCCGGCCTTCTCGGCGCGCTTTGCGGCGTCCCAGAGGCGGTCCATCTCCTCCAGCGTCGATTGGTCGGGCGTGCGGCCGTCCTTGGCCAGTTCCGCCTCGATGAAGCCGAAGCGGCGCACAAACTTGGCGTTGGCGGCGCGCAGGGCGTCCTCGGGCTCGACGTCCAGCTTACGGGCCAGGTTGGCGACGACGAACAGCAGGTCGCCCAACTCCTCGCGCGCCTTGGCCATGTCGCCGGCGGCGATCTCGACGCGCAGTTCCGCCACCTCTTCGGCCAGCTTGTCGAACACCTCGTCGGTCGAGGGCCAGTCGAAGCCGACGCGGCCGGCGCGCTTGGTCAGTTTGGCGGCGCGTGTCAGGGCGGGCAGGCCGACCGGGACGTCGTCGAGGACGCCGGGCTTTTTCCGATCCTTGCGCTCGGCGGCCTTGATGGCTTCCCAGGCGACGGTCTGCTCTTGGGACGAGCGATGGGCTTCGTCGCCGAAGACATGGGGGTGGCGGCGTTCCAGCTTGTCGGCGATGGCGGTGACCACGTCGTCGAAGGCGAACAGCCCCTGTTCCTCGGCCATGCGGGCGTGGAAGACAACCTGGAACAGCAGGTCGCCTAGCTCGCCCTTCAGCTCGTTCAGGTCATTGCGCTCGATGGCGTCGGCGACCTCGTAGGCCTCCTCGATCGTATAGGGGGCGATGGTGGCGAAGGTCTGCTCCACGTCCCAGGGGCAGCCGCCGTCGGGGTCGCGCAGCCGCTCCATGACGCCGAGCAGGCGGTCGATGGGCCTCATGCCTGAGCCTCCGCGTCACGGGCGTCCAAGGCTTTGCGGATCTCGTTGTGGCGGGCGGCGGTCAGCGGATAGGCCTTCAGCACCCAGCCGGCCAAGACCAACAGCACGCCGGGGACCAGGATGAAGAGGATCTGGAGCGTGAGCAGGGCGGCGTCGCTGTTGCCGCCCGGCCCGGGCACGGCGCGGAAGCCGACCCATTGAAGGATGAGATAAGGCACCAGGGCCACGACGTGGCCGATCTTGGTGGTGGCCGAGAGGATGGACAGCATCAGGCCGGTGCGGTCGACGCCGGTCTCGAACCGCTCCTGGTCGCCGGCGTCGGCCATCATGGCGCGGGTCAGGAACAGGCCGGCGGCGTAGGGCAGGCCGGCGATGAACATGACCACGGCGGTCAGGACGAAATTGCCGCCGGGAACCAGGGTTGCGCCGACATAGAGGACGGCCGAGACGAGGCTGGCGATCGCCAGGCCCCGGTCCTTGCCGACCCGGGTCGCCAGCCAAGCCCAGAAGGGGGCGCCGCACAGGCCGGCGACGAAATAGAACAGCATGAAGAGCCCGGCCTCGGTGTGATCATAGCCGCGGATCTGGCCGAAGAAGAAGAACAGCAGCGAACCGGTGATGCCCGGCGCCACGCCCAGCAGCAGGTCGGCGATCAGCAGTTTCTGCACCACGGGCGTCTTCAGCAGGGCCAGATAGGCGCCGAGACTGCCGTGCGGTTGATCCCCGGCGGTGACGGGCTCGGGTACGGCGACCATGGCCAGGCCGACGGTGACCGGCAGGGCGATGATGATGCCCCAGCCCATGATCCGCACCCCGTCGGCATAGGTCCCGATCCCGGTCTGGACCACCACGGTCGGCAGGACCAGGATCAACACCACCCCGATGATGTTGAACACCTGCCACCAGCCGTAGACGCGGCTGCGCTGATCATATTGCGGCGCGAGAACGGCGGCCCAGCCCAGCTGGCCCAGGGTGCCGATGGAGAAGCCGAGGTAGAGAAACAGCAGCCAGCCGAACAAGTAGATCGGCGGCGCGCCCGGCTGAACCACGACGAACATCATCAGGGCCGCCAGCATCAGCATCGGCGTCGAGATCGCCATCCAGGGGCGATAGCGGCCGAACCGGGTCTTGGTCTTGTCCATGCCCCAGCCGAGGAAGGGATCGAAGACGATGTCGATCAGACGCACGGCCATGAAGACGGTCGCGACCACGCCCAGCTCAAGCCCGACGTGGGTGGCGTAGAACTCCGGCAGGGTGACGGGCAGGGCCACGCCAAAGGCCGCCAGCGGCAAGCAGGGGCCGGAGAAGGCGGCGAGCACGGCGTTGGAGCGACGGGGCGCGGCGGCGGCGGTCATGCGACGGGTCCGGGACAGCCCGGATGAGTCGGGCCGACGCAAGATTGCAGGTTTGGACGCGGGAGCGGAGTCGGATTCGGGCGGAAGGCCGTCTGCGCGCTTGCTCCAGAGGGCCGCTTGAGGCTTGCTGGGGAGATGTGGCGAAGTCTTCTCGCGTTTCTGACGATCTGGCTGGTTCTGGCCTTCGCCGGCGCAGCGCGCGCGGCGGGGCCGTGCCATACCAACGCCGACGTCTGGGGCGAGGAGGCCCTGGCCAATGCGGCCTCGGCCTATGGACTGGAGTGGGCGCCGTTCGGGGCGACCGAGTACGGCTGGAGGACCTATGTCCCGCTGATCCAGCAGGAGCTGCACACCCAGTGCGGACCCGGCACGCCGATCTTCGCCTCGCAGTTGGCGGGGTTCCAGCAGACCCATGGCCTGGCGCCGACCGGCCTGTTCGACGCCGCAACCTTTCAGGTGTTGCGCGGTCTGTGGCAGGAGCGGCGGCCGTTCGTGATGGCGCGCACCCGCGGGGAATGCCCTGATCCGCCGCCGATCAACCAACTGGGCTATCTGGTCGCGTCAGAGGAGCACGCCGACCGGCTGACCCGGCTGTTGCGGCGCGACGTGCTGGACGCCTATCGCCGGATGGTCGCCGCCGCCCGGGCCGAGGTTCCCGAGGTCGCCGCCGATCCCGAACTGCTGCAGATCTTTTCAGGCTTCCGCGATCCCGAGGCCGACGCAGCGCGCTGCGCCCAACAGGGCAATTGCGACGGTCTGCGCCGCGCGGTCTGTTCGCCGCACCGGACAGGGACGGCGGTTGATCTGTACGTCGGCCAGGCGCCGGGGCGGGGCGTCGATTCGACCGCGCCGGCCAGTCGCGAACATATGGCGCAGGGCGCGACCTATCGGTGGCTGGTCGCCAACGCCGGCCGGTTCGGGTTCGTCCCCTATGTCTATGAGCCGTGGCACTGGGAATATGTGCGGCCGTGGGATCCGGCCTTCGCGCCGTGAACCTGGCCGAGCCGGGCCTGCGACAGGAAAACCGATCCAGAGGACTTGAATGAGGGACCGGCTCACGCCAAGTTAGCAACGGTCGTTGTTGCGAATACGGCCCAGTTGTTTAACGGAGCCTCCCTCATGCCCAAGATTCTCGTCCTCTACCATTCCACCTATGGCCATATCGAAGCCATGGCCGACGCTGTCGCTGAAGGCGCGCGCCAAGTCGAAGGCGCCGTCGTCGATATCAAGCGCGTGCCCGAACTGGTGCCCGAGGAACTGGCTAAGGCGTCCGGTTACAAGCTGGACCAGGCGGCGCCTATCGCCAAGGTCGAGGACCTGGCCAACTATGACGCCATCATCATCGGCGCCGGCACTCGTTTCGGCACCGTCGCCTCGCAGATGCGCAACTTCCTGGATCAGACCGGCGGGCTTTGGTTCAACGGCGCCCTGGTGGGCAAGGTCGGCGGCGCCTTCACCTCGACCGCGACCCAGCACGGCGGCCAGGAAACGACCCTGATGGGCCTGGTCCAGACCTTGATGCACCATGGTCTGATCGTCGTCGGTCTGCCTTATGCCTTCCAGGGCCAGATGAATATGGACGAGATCGTCGGCGGCAGCCCCTATGGCGCCACCACCCTGACGAAGGGCGACGGCTCGCGCATGCCTAGCCAGATCGACCTGGACGGCGCTCGCTTCCAGGGCAAGCATATCGCCGAGATCGCCAAGAAGCAGTTCGGCTGATCCGATGCGCCAGCCCGCCGTCTTCTTCGGTCATGGTTCGCCGATGAACGCCCTGGGCGGTCCCTATGGGGCCGCCTGGCGCGCGCTGGGCGAGGCCGTCGGCAAACCCAAGGGGGTGATGATGATTTCCGCCCACTGGGAGACGCGCGGGCTGGGCGTTACCGCGCAGGAACGACCCGAAACCATTCATGATTTCGGGAATTTTCCGCGTGAACTTCACGAGATGCAATATCCCGCGCCCGGGTCGCCCGAACTGGCGGCGCGGGTCGCGGAACTGACCGGCGCGGTGCAGACGCAGCAATGGGGTCTGGATCACGGGACGTGGTCGGTGTTGTGCCACGTCTGGCCGGACGCCGACGTGCCGGTGGTGCAGCTGTCGCTGAACCGGGAGCTGACGGCGCGTCAGCATTACGAAGTGGCCAAGGCCCTGCGGCCGCTGCGGGACGAGGGGATCGTCATCGCCGGCTCAGGCGATTTCGTCCACAATCTGCGGACCTGGAAGCGGGAGGCGGGGGCCGAGCCCTATGCCTGGGCGACCGGGTTCAATACGGCGGTGAAGGCGGCGTTCGAGCGGGGCGACCACGAGGCGCTGATCGACTGGGTCGGTCTGGCCGAGGATGCCCAGCTGAGCGTGCCGACCGACGAGCACTTCCTGCCGGTGCTCTATGTGGCCGCCCAGCAGGCGGTCGGGGAGGCGGTGAGCTTCTTCAACGACCGGATCGAGGGCGGATCGATTTCGATGACAGGGGTCAGGATCGGGTGAGCCCGATCACGCCGCCTTGTCGCTCTCGACCATCTTCTGGATCGTCACATAGTCGGTCTTGCCGGTGCCCAGGACCGGGACCTCGGCGACCTTGACGATCTTTTTGGGCACGATCAGCTCGGGGGCGCCGTTTGTGCGGGCCCATTCGGCGAGGGGGGCGACTTCGGCCTCGGCGTGGTCGGTGACCAGGACCAGTTTTTCGCCCTTGCGGGTGTCGGGGATGGAGACGACGGCGTGGCGCTGGTCCGGCCAGACCGCGCCGGCGATGCCCTCGACCGCGGTCAGGGAGACCATTTCGCCGCCGATCTTGGCGAAGCGTTTGGCGCGGCCCTTGATGGTGATGTAGCCCTCGGCGTCCACATCGACGATGTCGCCGGTGTCCAGCCAGTTGTCCTCCACCGGCGACCATTCCAGGGGCTCGGCCGAGGTGACATAGCCGCTCATCACATTGGGCCCGCGCAGGAACAGGCGGCCGCCGTCGGCGATGCCTTCGACCGGCTCGAGCCTCCAGTCCAGGCCGGGCAGGATCTGGCCGACCGTGCCGGGGGCGTTGCGGTCCGGGTGGTTGACGGCGACGACCGGCGAAGCCTCGGTCGCGCCGTAGCCCTCAAGCAGTTCGACGCCGCCGAACTTGGTGTTGAACAGATTCCGGGTCTCCTCGCGCACCTTTTCGGCGCCGGCGACCACGAACTTCAGGGTGGCGAAATCGTCGGCCTCGGCGACGCGGCCGTACTGATTCAGGAAGGTGTCGGTCGCGAACAGGATCGAGGCGTTCACCTGGGGCAGCAGGTCGGTGATCTGTTTGGCGTGCAGCGGCGACGGATACTGGAAGGCCTTCAAGCCCTGAAGCAGGGGCAGGATGACCCCGCCGGTCAGGCCGAAACAGTGGAAGGTGGGCAGGGGATTGAACATCACCCATTCCGGCAGCAGGTCGATATGAGCCGCGACCTGACGGGCGTTGGCGACCAGGTTCTTCTGGCTCAGCACCACGCCCTTGGGCGTGCCGAAGCTGCCGGAAGTGAACAACACGACACCCGGCGAGTCTGGATCGGTCTTGACGCGGAAACGCTTGGGCGCGGCGCCGGCGGCCAGGCCGTACAGCTTGTCGGCCAGGCCGATGGTCTTGCGCACATCGTCCAGCCAGACGACTTCGGCGACCGTTTTCAGTTCGACGATCAGATCGTCCAGCTTGGCCTGGTCGATGAAGCGTTTGGCGGTCAGGACCTTCTTGACGCCCGAGGCCTTGATCGCGGCCTTCAGATTGGCCTCGCCGGCGGTGAAGTTCAGCATTACCGGCACACGGCCATGCGCGTGCAGGCCGAAGAAGGTGACGACCACGCCCATGGACGACGGCAGCAGGATGGCCACCCGTTCGCCCAGCTCGGTCATGTGCGCGATCTTGCGGCCCAGGACGAAGGCGGCGCGGATCAGGCCGGTGTAGGTGAGGGGATGGCGATCCTGGTCCTCCAGGATTTCCTTGTCGCCGAAGCGGGCGCGCGCATCGATCAACGCGTCGATCAGCGAGGTGTCGTACAGCGAGGGATCGAGGGCCTGGCGCAAACGCGTCTCCTGCGGAGGGCGCGAGGGGCCCTCTCTGTTGTCGGGCGTCCGTCATTAATGACGCGACGGCGTCTTGAAAAGATAGGTTACGCGGCGTGAGTTCCCAAGCCCGACCTGGGGCGCGCCATCATCTGTAACCGGCCGTGGCTTGCCATTAGACGTCGGAAGGCCGAAATACCGGCCATGGTCACCCTGATCGACACCCTTCAGCGCAAGCCGTCGGAGCTGCGCCACCCGGAAAAGCAGAACCGGCCGGAGTCGGTCGTTCTGAAAAAGCCCGACTGGCTGCGGGTCAAGGCGCCCGGCTCGGGCCAGTATAATGCCACCAAGGACATCGTCCGCTCCAAGGGTCTGCACACGGTCTGCGAAGAGGCGGCCTGCCCGAACATCGGCGAGTGCTGGAGCCAGAAGCACGCCACCCTGATGATCATGGGCGACACCTGCACGCGGGCCTGCGCCTTCTGCAACGTCAAGACAGGCCTGCCCCAGCCGCTGGACCCGGAAGAACCGGGCAAGGTCGGACTGGCGGTGGGGCAGATGGGCCTGAACCACGTCGTTATCACCTCGGTCGACCGTGACGACGTGGCGGACGGCGGCGCGGCCCACTTTGCCGAGGTGGTGCGCCAGATCCGCATCCAGGCGCCGAACACCACCATCGAGATCCTGACGCCCGACTTCCTGCGCAAGGACGGGGCGGCGGCGGTGATGATCGACGCCAAGCCGGACGTCTTCAACCACAACCTCGAGACCGTTCCGCGCCTGTACCTGAAGATCCGGCCGGGCGCGCGCTACTTCCACTCCCTGCGTCTGCTGCAGATGGTCAAGGAACGCGACCCGGAACAGTTCACCAAGTCCGGCATCATGGTCGGTCTGGGCGAGACCAAGGAAGAGGTCATGCAGGTGATGGACGACATGCGGTCCGCCGGCGTCGACTTCATCACCATCGGCCAGTACCTGCAGCCGACGCGCAAACACGCCGCCATCGACCGGTTCGTCACGCCGGAAGAGTTCAAGGCCTATGAGGCGATCGCCCGGGCCAAGGGCTTCCTGATGGTGTCCTCGTCGCCGCTGACGCGTTCGTCGCACCACGCCGGCGACGACTTCGCCCGGCTGAAGGCCGCGCGCGAGGCGCAGCTGCGCCGCTAAGGTTCGAATGGCCGTCCACCGCGTAACGCGCATCCTTCCGTATGCGCCCGAACAGCTCGCCGATCTGGTCGCCGATGTGCGCGCCTATCCCGACTTCGTGCCCTGGGTCACCTCGATGCGGGTCTGGAACGAGCGCGCCGAAGGCGAGGGCGTCACGGTCTCGGACGCCGAGGCGGGCGTGGGTTTCTCCTTCCTGAAGGAACGGTTCTCCACCTGGGTCCGGCATGACCGGAACGCGCCCAAGGTGGAGGTCGGCCTGCTGCGCGGGCCGTTCAAGCACCTGAAGAATCGGTGGGAGTTTTTCCCCCATCCCGACGGCGCCCGGCTGGAGTTCATGATCGACTTCGCCTTCAAGTCGCGCATGCTGGATTTGATGCTGTCGGCCAACTTCGACCGGGCGGTGGAAAAGCTGATCGGCTGTTTCGAAGCTGAGGCGAAGCGGAGGTACGGCAGGCCATGAGTTTCGATTTCGACGCGACCGTCGTGGGCGCCGGGGCGGTTGGCCTGGCCTGCGGTCGGGCGTTGTCGAAACGGGGCCTGACGGTGCTGGTGCTGGAGAAGGAAGGCCACATCGGCCAGGGCGTCTCGTCGCGCAATTCCGAGGTCATTCACGGCGGCCTCTATTATCCGACCGGGTCGCTGAAGGCGCGCTTCTGCGTCGAAGGGCGGCGGGCGCTTTATGACTTCCTGGCCAGCCGCAAGATCGATCACCGGAAATGCGGCAAGTTGGTCGTGGCTACGCAAGAGGCCGAGGTCGAGCGGATCGAGGCCATCTTCGAACAGGCGACGGCCAACGGGGTCGAGGGGCTGGAGCACCTGACCGGCGCCCAGGCGCGGGCGCTGGAGCCCGAGCTGAACGCCCACGCCGCCATCCTGTCGCCCGAGAGCGGCCTGTTCGACAGTCACGGCTATATGCTGGCCCTGCAGGGCGAGATCGAGGATGCGGGCGGATCGGTCGTGGTCTCAGCCCCGTTCGAGGGGGCCGAATCGCTGCCGGGCGGCGGCTTCACGATCCGCGTGGGCGGGGAGGGGGCGATGGAGGTCTCCAGCCGCCTGCTGGTGACGGCGCCTGGCCTGTCGGCGCAGGCTGTCGCGGCGGCCGTCGAGGGCTATCCGGCTGGCGACATTCCCGCCGGCCATTTCGGCAAGGGCGTCTACTTCCGGCTGGTCGGCAAGGCGCCGTTCGACCGACTGATCTATCCGCCGCCGATTCCCGGCGCCCTGGGCACCCATTACCGCAAGGATCTGGGCGGCCAGGCGGTGTTCGGCCCCGACCTGGCCTATGTCGAGACCGAGGACTATTCGGTCGATCCGGCCAAGGCGCAGGTGTTCGCCGCCTATATCCGCCGCTTCTGGCCCGGCCTGCCCGACGGCGCCCTGACGCCCGACTACGCCGGGATCCGGCCGAAGCTGCATGGTCCGGGCGAACCGCAGCCGGACTTCCAACTGCACGGCGTCGAGCACCACGGGATCGAGGGGCTGATGGCTCTGTTCGGCATCGAAAGCCCCGGCCTGACCAGCTCGTTGGCCATAGGCGAGGCTGTGGCCGCTGCGCTGACGGCGACGGCATGACTGAACGCGAAAAGATGTTGGCGGGCCTGGGTTATAACCCGGGCGACCCGGATCTGCGTGACGGGCGTGCGCGCGCCGTGGGCCTGACGGTCGCCATCAACGCCGAGCCGGATCGCGACAAGCGCCGCGCCCTCGTCAATGAACTGGTGCGCGCGGCCGATGGCAAGGCGGTGATCATGCCGGGCTTTTTCTGCGACTATGGCGTCAATATCCATTTCGGAGCGAACGCCTTCGTCAACGCCAACAGTGTTTTTCTGGACTGTGCCGAAATTCGAATCGGCGACAACTTCCAGGCGGGGCCTGGGGTGCAGTTGCTGACACCGGAACATCCGCTGGACGCCGTCGAACGGCGAGGGCTAGAATCCGCCCGACCGATCACCATCGGCGATGATGTATGGATCGCCGGCGGGGCGATCGTTCTGGCGGGGGTGACGATCGGAGATCGCGCCGTCGTTGGAGCAGGCAGCATCGTGACCAAGGACGTGCCGCCTGACGTCGTCGTGGTCGGCAACCCGGCCAAGGTGGTCAAACATCTGACTCGGAACGCCATCCCGTGATCCGTCAGCTCGTCACGCCACGCCTCATTTTGCGACGGGCGAGACCAGGCGATGTCGATGATCTGCATCAGGTCTTTTCATCGCCGGACGCCATGCGGTGGTGGTCGACCACACCGCATGAGACCAGGGAACAGACGGTGGAGTGGCTGGAGAGCATGATCGCCGCTGACCCTGAAAACAGCGATGATTTCGTCATCGAGGCGCAGGGACGGGCCATCGGCAAGGCGGGGTTCTGGCGTCTGCCCGAGATCGGCTACATCCTGCACCCGGACCATTGGGGCCGAGGCTTGGCGACAGAGGCTCTGACCGCCGTAATTGATCATGTGATGACCACGCGGGATGTCGCTGCAGTGACCGCCGACGTCGATCCCGCCAATGCGGCGTCCATTCGGCTTTTGACGCGTTTGGGCTTCGAACAGACGGGGGCCGCCACCCGAACCTGGCTGGTCGGAGGCGTCTGGATGGACAGTCTTTACTTCGGGCTGGACCGTGATCGCTGGAAGTCGTGCAAGACGCCTTGAAATCATCGTGCGGTTCATGCATAAGCCGCGCCTCGCGTGGCGGCTCTGTTGGGGCCGCCGCTATTGTTTTCGCGCTTGATCAGGCTTCGGCTCTGGGCGGCGCCCGACTTAGAAGATTGAGACGGACATGGCCGTTCCGAAGCGGAAAGTATCCCCCTCGCGTCGCAACATGCGCCGCGCCCACGACGCCCTGAGCTCGAACGTCTATGTCGAGGACAAGGACACCGGCGAGCTGAAGCGCCCGCACCACATTGACCTGAAGACCGGCACCTATCGCGGTCGCCAAGTCATCACGCCGAAGGAAGACTAGTCTTTTAACGGCCCAGTTTCGGCTGGACGAAGTTTTTTACGGCGCGCGGTCACCCGCGCGCCGTTTTCGTGCGTTCTGAGCGGTGAAGCTTCTCTGAAGGATGCACGCCCATGATTCGTTTCGCCGCCGTCAGCGCTGTGGCGCTGCTCACGCTCGCCGCCTGCGAACGCCGTGACGACCCCGTGGCCCAGCCGCCTTCAGCCGCAGCGCCGGCGCCCGCCGAAGCGACTCCGCCGGCGCGGGTCGACGCCTCGACCCTGACCGCAGACGGCTTAGGCCCGGCGCGAATCGGCATGACGCGCGCCGAGCTGGTCCAGGTATGGGGCGAGGATTCGCAGCCCGATGCGGTCGGCGGGGCCGATCCGGAGACCTGCGACGAGTTTCATCCGGTGAATGCGCCCACCGATGTGCGGGTTATGATCCAGAACGGGGTGCTGACTCGGATCACAGCCGGCCGGGGGGCGACGATCAAGACGGATCGCGGGTTCGGCGTCGGCGACACCGGAATGGCGATCAAACAGGCCTATGGCGGCGCCGTCTTCGCTCAGCCGCATAAGTACTGGCCGGCGCCGGCTGAGGACCTGTTTGTCTGGTCCCGTGGCGGATCGACTGCCTATGTGACCGATCCCGCCGCACGCGGCGTCCGCTACGAAGTCGGCACGGACGGGAAGGTGACCATGGTTCACGCGGGCGATCCGTCGATTCAGCTGGTCGAGGGCTGTTCCTGACGGCGAACGGCAACAGGCATTGGCGATTCGCGGGGAGACGGCTAAACCCCTCGAACCTGTTTTCCGCCTGAGCCAAAGAGCCGAGCCATGACCGACATCGCCGACATCGTCGCCCGCCAGATCCTCGACAGCCGGGGCAATCCGACGGTGGAAGTCGATGTGATCCTCGATGACGGCTCGTTCGGCCGCGCCGCCGTTCCGTCGGGCGCCTCGACCGGTGCACACGAAGCCGTCGAACTGCGCGACGGCGACAAGGACCTGTGGGGCGGCAAGGGCGTGCAGAAGGCGGTTGACGCCGTCAACGGCGAGATCTTCGACGCCCTATCCGGCATGGACGCCGAGGACCAGCGCCGTCTGGACGAGGCGATGATCGACCTGGACGGCACGCCCAACAAGGCCCGTCTGGGCGCCAACGCTATCCTGGGCGTGTCCCTGGCGGCGGCGAAGGCCAGCGCCATCTCGGCCGGTCTGCCGCTGCACCGCTATATCGGCGGCGTCTCGGCCCGCGTTCTGCCGACGCCGATGATGAACATCATCAACGGCGGCGCCCATGCCGACAATCCGATCGACATCCAGGAGTTCATGATCCTGCCGACCGGGGCCGAGACCTTCACCGACGCCCTGCGCATGGGTACGGAAATCTTCCACGCCCTGAAGAAGCAGCTGAAGGACGCCGGCCACAACACCAACGTCGGCGACGAGGGCGGATTCGCCCCGAACCTGGCCTCGGCCGAAGAAGCCTTGAGCTTCATCACCAAGGCGGGCCAGGCGGCCGGTTATCTGGCCGGTGAAGACTTCCACCTGGGCCTGGACGTCGCCTCGACCGAGTTCTTCAAGGACGGCAAGTACGTCATGGCCGGCGAGGGCAAGACCGTCGACGCCGAGGGCATGGCCGCCTATCTGGTCGATCTGTGCGAGCGCTTCCCGATCGTTTCGATCGAGGACGGCATGGCCGAGGACGATTTCGACGGCTGGCGCCTGCTGACCGAGCGCCTGGGAGACCGGGTCCAGCTGGTCGGCGACGACCTGTTCGTGACCAATCCTGCACGTCTGGCCGCCGGCATCGGCGAAGGCCTGGCCAACTCCATCCTGATCAAGGTCAACCAGATCGGCACCCTGTCCGAGACCCTGGACGCCGTCGATATGGCCCACCGCGCCGGCTATACCGCCGTGATGAGCCACCGCTCGGGCGAGACCGAGGATTCTACCATCGCCGACCTGGCCGTCGCCACCAACTGCGGGCAGATCAAGACCGGCTCACTGGCCCGCTCGGACCGGGTGGCGAAATATAACCAGCTGCTGCGCCTCGAGGAAATGCTGGGCGATCAGGCCGTTTATTTCGGCGACGGCATGCTGCTGCGCTAAACCCGTGAATTGTCGGCGAAGAATCAGCGTTCTTCGCCGACTTTCTTACGGTCAAGCTACATTTTATTAGGCATTTTCGGGCACAGTTCGTGAACTGTGTTTTTCGCGCTCAGAAGGAGCGTTTGAGTGCCCGAACGGATGAAGCCGTACCGCCTTTCCCTCGCCCTGTTGCTGTTGCTCGCCTATCTGGGCGTGCAGGCTCTGACGGGCGAGCGCGGCTTGCTGAGCGGATCGTCGCGCGACGCTCTGATGGGGCGGCGTGAGGATCAGCTCGCCCACCTGACCGAACAGCGGCGCGATCTGGAGACGCGGGTGCGCTATCTTCGTACTGACAGCCTTTCCAAGGACTTGCTGGAGGAGCGCGCCCGTGCCGTTCTCGGCTTTTCCGACCCACGCGACTATGTGATCCGCGTTCAGGAACAACCCGTTCAAGGGTGAAAGCCCTCGCCACTTGAACTATTGTTACAGCCGAGCCCGCACCCCTTTGCGTTCCGGGAAGGAAGGCTGCTAAAGCCCCCTTCCGTAACGATAAGAAGGCGTCGCTCCCCGGCGCCTAGCCGGGAGATGCCGGATGGCGAAAGCCCCAGCCAAAGCCGCTCAGACCACTGCGCCTGACAAGCTTTCAAATACGCCTTCGGCGTCCAAGGAGGACCTCCTCCGCTTTTACCGCGAGATGGTTCTCATCCGCCGCTTCGAGGAGCGTGCGGGCCAACTGTACGGCATGGGTCTGATCGGGGGCTTCTGCCACCTGTACATCGGCCAGGAAGCCGTGGCCGTCGGCGTTCAAGAGAGCGTCAAGCAGGGCCACGACAAGATCATCACGGGCTACCGTGACCACGGCCACATGCTGGCCGCCGGCATGGATCCCAAGGAAGTCATGGCCGAACTGACCGGCCGCATCGGCGGTTCGTCGCGCGGCAAGGGCGGCTCGATGCACATGTTCGACGTGCCGACCGGTTTCTATGGCGGCCACGGCATCGTCGGCGCCCAGGTGTCGCTGGGCACGGGCCTGGCCTTCGCCGGCAAGTACCGCGGCGATGATTCGGTGGCCTTCGTCTATTTCGGCGACGGCGCCTCGAACCAGGGTCAGGTCTACGAGAGCTTCAACATGGCGCAGCTGTGGAAGCTGCCGGCCATCTACATCATCGAGAACAACCAGTACGCCATGGGTACGAGCATCGAGCGCTCGTCGTCCACGACCCAGCTGAGCCAGCGCGGCGCCAGCTTCGGCATTCCGGGCGAGCAGGTGGACGGGATGGACGTCATCGCGGTTCGGGATGCTGTCAAGAAGGCCGTCGATCGCGCCCGCGCCGGCGAAGGCCCCTATATCCTCGAAGTGAAGACCTACCGTTATCGCGGTCACTCGATGTCCGATCCGGCCAAATACCGGACCAAGGAAGAGGTGGACGAGGTCAAGAAGACCCGCGACCCGATCGACCACATCAAGACGCTGCTGGCCGCCGCCAATGCGACCGAAGACGAGCTGAAGGCCATCGATAACGAGATCAAGGCCATCGTCGCCGAGGCCGTTCAATTCGCCCAAGAAAGCCCGGAGCCCGATCCGTCCGAGCTCTACACCGACGTCTACGTGGAGGCCTGATCCGTGACCGACATCCTCATGCCGGCGCTGTCCCCCACGATGGAAGAGGGCACGCTGACCAAATGGCACATCAAGGCAGGCGACACCGTGTCGGCCGGCCAGGTGATCGCCGAGATCGAAACCGACAAGGCCACGATGGAAGTCGAGGCCGTGGATGAAGGCGAAGTGCTGGAAATCCTGGTCGCCGAAGGTTCGGAGAACGTGAAGGTCAATACGCCCATCGCGCGTCTGGCCGGTGAAGACGGCGCAGCGGCGCCCGCGCCGAAGGCCGAGGCAGATACGCCCAAGGCGACCGCTGAAGGCAAGACCGGCGATCCCGAGAAGGCGCCGACCCAGACCTCGACCCCCAAGGTCGAACTGCGCGACCCGGAAATCCCGGCCGACGCCAAGCTGGTCAAGACGACCATCCGCGACGCCTTGCGCGACGCCATGGCCGAAGAGATGCGCCGCGACGACAAGGTCTTCCTGATCGGCGAGGAAGTCGCCCAGTATCAGGGCGCCTATAAGGTCAGCCGCGAGCTGCTGCAGGAGTTCGGCGACCAGCGCGTCGTCGACACCCCGATCACCGAGCACGGCTTCGCCGGTCTGGGCGTCGGCGCGGCCATGGCGGGCCTGAAGCCCATCGTCGAGTTCATGACGTTCAACTTCGCCATGCAGGCGATCGACCACATCATCAACTCGGCCGCCAAGACCCTGTATATGTCGGGCGGTCAGATCCGCGCGCCCATCGTCTTCCGTGGCCCGAACGGCGCCGCCTCGCGCGTCGGCGCCCAGCACAGCCAGGACTATTCGGCCTGGTATGCGCAGGTTCCGGGTCTGAAGGTCATTGCGCCGTATGACGCGGCCGACGCCAAGGGGCTGCTGAAGGCTGCTATCCGCGACCCGAACCCGATTGTCTTCCTCGAACACGAGATGATGTACGGCCTCGAGTTCGACGTGCCCGAGGTCGAGGACTACGTCCTGCCGATCGGCAAGGCCAAGGTTCGTCGCGAAGGCAAGGACGTCACCATCACGGCGCACAGCCGCATGGTCGGCTTCGCCCTCCAGGCCGCCGAGAAACTGGCCGAGGAAGGCATCGAGTGCGAGGTCGTCGACCTGCGCACCCTGCGTCCGCTGGACACCGACACCATCGTCGAGAGCGTCAAGAAGACCAGCCGTCTGGTCTCGGCCGAAGAGGGCTGGGGTCCGATGGGCGTCGGCGCCGAGGTCGTGGCCCGCGTCATCGAACACGCCTTCGACTATCTGGACGCGCCGCCGCTGCGGGTGCACCAGGAAGACGTGCCGCTGCCCTATGCCGCCAATCTGGAAGCCCTGTCGCTGCCGGGCGTGGACAAGATCATCGCCGCCGTGAAGCAGGTGATGGCATGAGCCTGGACGAGAAGGCCCTGGCCATCCCGGAACAGCTGAGCCAGGTCGATCCGGCCCAGGTCACCGAACTGGCGCGGATCTGGTGGGGCGGAACTACGCCCCATATGAACATCCGCCCGGCGCTGAACGAACCGCGCCACATGGGGACGGTCCTTGCCGAGTGCGCCTGGCATTTCTCTAACGCCTACGCCCAGATGGCGGGTCTGGACCAGAAGGAGGCCTTCAAGGCCATCTGCGACGGCTGGACCGACGCTCACGCCCGCGCCGCCCTGACCGAGAAGGAAGTTGCTCAATGACCGACATCCTGATGCCCGCCCTGTCTCCGACCATGGAAGAGGGCGTTCTGGCCAAGTGGCATGTCAAGGTGGGCGACGTCGTCTCCGCCGGGGACGTGATCGCCGAGATCGAAACCGACAAGGCCACGATGGAAGTCGAGGCCGTGGATGAGGGCGAGATCACCGATATTCTGGTCGCAGAGGGCACGGAAGGCGTGAAGGTCAACACCCCGATCGCCCGCCTGAAGGACGAGGGCGGGGCCGCTGCGCCGAAACCTGCGGCAAAGGCTGAAGAGGCCCCGAAGGCTGCACCGGCCGCCGCCGAGGCGCCCAAGGCGTCCGCACCGGTCGCCCCGGCTCCGGCCGCGCCGAAGTCGGACAGTGGCGAACGCCTCTTCTCGTCGCCGCTGGCGCGTCGCATCGCCGCCCAGAACGGCGTCGATCTGAAGTCGGTCAAGGGCACGGGCCCGCACGGCAGGATCGTCAAGCGCGACGTCGAAGCCGCCGGCAAGGGCGCCCAACCGGCCGCCGCGAAGACTGCCGCCGCCGCGACCTCGGGCATTGCGCCGCGTCAGGTGCAGTCGCTGGCCCAGATGGGGATCCCGGACGGCAGCTACGACCTGATCCCGCTGGACGGGATGAAGAAGGCCGTGGCGCGTCGCATGGTCGACAGCATCCAGAACGTGCCGCACTTCCCGCTGTTCATCGACTGCGAGATCGACCAGCTGATGGCCGTTCGCGCCAAGGTGAACAAGCTGCTGGAGCCGCAGGGGATCAAGGTGTCGGTCAATGACTTCGTCATCAAGGCTGCGGCCCTGGCGCTGAAGATGGTGCCGGAGGCGAACGCCTCCTACACCCCCGAAGGCATCGCCATGCACCACAACGCCGACGTCTCGATGGCGGTGGCGATCGACGGCGGCCTGATCACCCCGATCATCAGGAAGGCCGAGACCAAGGGGTTGGCCCAGATTGCGACCGAGTCCAAGGACCTGGCCAAGCGCGCCCGCGAACGCAAGCTGAAGCCCGAAGAGTTCCAAGGCGGCACCTTCTCGGTGTCCAACCTGGGCATGTTCGGGATCAAGCAGTTCACCTCGATCATCAACGAGCCCCAGGGCTGTATCATGAGCGTGGGCGCGGGCGAGCAGCGCGCGGTCGTCAAGAACGGCCAGGTCGTGCCGGCCACGGTCATGACCGTGACCCTGACCTGCGATCACCGCGTGGTGGACGGCGCGACCGGCGCCCGCTTCCTGCAGGCCTTCAAGCCGCTGATCGAAGATCCCGTCGCGATGCTGGCGTAAGGGGAGGGTGAGGTCATGACCTCGGTCTATGACTTCTCCGCCCGCGCCATTGACGGCACGGAGGTTTCGCTGGACCGTTTCCGCGGTCAGGCGCTGCTGATCGTCAATACGGCGTCCAAGTGCGGTTTCACCGGCCAGTATGACGGGCTGGAGAAGCTGCACCGGACGTTCGCCGACCGGCCGTTCGAGGTGCTGGGCTTTCCCTGCAACCAGTTCGGCGAGCAGGAGCCGGGACGGGCGGCGGAAATCGCCGCCTTCTGCGCCACCAGTTTCGACGTGACCTTCCCCCTGTTCGACAAGGTGGAGGTCAACGGTCCGAAGCGGCATCCGCTCTATGCCTGGCTGACCAGGCAGAAGCGCGGCTTCCTCGGCTCGCAATCCATCAAGTGGAACTTCACCAAGTTCCTGACCGACCGCGAGGGCAGGGTGGTCTCCCGCTACGCCCCGCAAACAGAACCCGAGGCCATCAAGGCCGACATCGAGAAGTTGATCTGATCATGGCTGCTGAATTCGATCTCGTCGTCATCGGCTCGGGCCCCGGCGGTTACGTCGCGGCCATCCGCGCCAGCCAACTGGGCCAGAAGGTCGCGATCGTCGAGCGCGAGAACCTGGGCGGCATCTGCCTGAACTGGGGCTGTATCCCGACCAAGGCCCTGCTGAAGTCGGGTGAGAAGTTCGAGAGCCTGAGCCATCTGAAGGACTACGGCCTGTCAGCGTCCGGCGCGTCGTTCGACTTCGACGCCATCATCCAGCGCTCGCGCGGCGTCGCGGCGACGATGAACAAGGGCGTCGCCTTCCTGATGAAGAAGAACAAGATCGAGGTGATCGAGGGCTCGGCCAAGCTGGAGAAGGGCGCTGCGGCGCCCAAGGTGGTCATCGCCCTGAAGGCCGGCGGTTCGCGCACGGTCGAGGCCAAGGCGGTCATGCTGGCGGTCGGCGCGCGGGCGCGCGCCCTGCCGCAGATCGGCCTGGAGGCCGACGGCGACAAGATCTGGGCCTATCGCGACGCCCTTGCGCCGAAGAAACTGCCCAAGTCCTTCGTCGTCATCGGTTCGGGCGCCATCGGCATCGAATTCGCCAGCTTCTATCGCGCCCTGGGCGCCGAGGTGACGGTCGTCGAGGCGGTCGAGCGCATCATGCCGGTCGAGGACGAGGAAGTCTCCAAGGCCGCCCAGAAGTCGTTCGAGAAGCGCGGCTTCAAGTTCAAGCTCGGCGCCAAGGTGACCAAGGTCTCCAAGACCGGCGCCGGCGTGAAGGTGGACATCGAGGTCGGCGGCAAGGCCGAGTCTCTGGAGGCCGAGGTCTGCATCTCGGCGGTCGGCATCACCGCCAACACCGACGGCATCGGCCTGGAGGCGCTGGGCGTCGAACTGGACCGCGGCCATATCAAGACCGACGGCCACTGCCAGACCAACGTCAAGGGCCTGTTCGCCATCGGCGACTGCGCCGGCGCGCCCTGGCTGGCGCACAAGGCCTCGCATGAAGGCATCCACGCCGCCGAATTCATCGCCGGCTACAAGACCCCGAACGTCCATTCGCCCATCGCCGGCTGCACCTACGCCCAGCCGCAGGTCGCCTCGGTCGGCGTCACCGAACAGGCTGCCCGCGCCGAGAAGCGCGAGGTCAAGATCGGTCGTTTCCCGTTCCGCGTGAACGGCAAGGCCGTGGCCGCCGGCGAGATCGACGGCTTCGTTAAGGTGATCTTCGACGCCAAGACCGGCGCCCTGATCGGCGCCCATATGATCGGCCACGAAGTGACCGAGATGATCCAGGGCTATGTCACCGCCATCACCATGGAGGCGACGGAAGAAGACATCCACGGCATCGTCTACCCGCACCCGACCATGTCGGAAGCCATGCACGAGGCGGCGCTGGACGCCTACGGCCGTGTGTTGCACATCTGATCAAGGAGTGGTCTTTTTCAAGGCCGCTTGCAGGAGACCATTTTTTGTCCGTCGCGCCCTGAGCTCCGACCGTCAAAGCCATATGTGACGCCTGGCGTTGAACGTGCTTCGGTCTATGGTTGCGTCTGATCAATCAGGCTTGGGGCGAGAGGCGGACATGTTCGGAAAGCTGATGTCGCGAAGCTTTCTGGATAAGGATTTGGAAGACTGGCACCTGGAAACCTGGTCGATTCTGATCGACCGGTTCGGCGTCTATCTTCCCCTCAAACAGACGCCTGTCGTCTTGCCGACGCGAGACTTTTTCCCGCCGTCTGACGCAGTTGGGCATGAACGCGCGCTTCATGTCTTTGACTGCGTAAAGGCTGCGATGGGAATGCAGGACTGGCGCTGCGGCCTTCGCGCACAGCCGCCCCGGGTGACGGGGCTGCGTGTGGCGGAGTTCGTCTCAATCCAAGGCGCGCAAGATCCGGCAGGAACGTTCAGCTTCGACGGAGCCGGTCAGCCGGTGATCACCTATGCACCGGACCTGATCGAGAAGCCGACGGAACTCGTGGCGGTTCTGGCGCACGAATTGTCGCACCTCCTTCTGTCGGAGGAATCCGACCTCGTCGATGACCAGACCCACGAACTGATCACCGATCTGACCGTGGCCTATGCCGGTCTGGGCGTGTTCGGCGCCAATGCGGCTTTCAGCTTCTCCCAGCATGGCGATGCATTCAGTCAGGGCTGGCAAAGTCAGACCAGCGGTTATCTTTCCCCAAACAGCTGGGCCTTTGCTTTGGCCATCTTTGCTGAGTTGCGGGAGGATGACGGGGGGATGGGCCGCTATCTGAAGCCCGAGATTGAGCGCGCCCGGCTGAAGGCTGTTGCCTACCTGCGCAAGAACCCGCAGCTGCTGGCGGGATTGCGCGCCGCCTGAGCTATGGTGCGACTGCTCGAGCCTAACGCTTCTTGCCCAATTCCGCGGCGATGTCCTTGGTCATGCGGCCGACCTTGCGGTGAGCGGCGGTGATTTGGTCCTTGGTCACGCCCCAGCGCTTCATCCAGTATTCGACCGACTGCCGCTCCGACAGGTCGATGCGGTCCTTGTCGATGAAGCCGCGCTTGTCCTTTAGTCCCGCCATGGTCGGCTCCTGTTGAGGTTTTGACCGGTCCGGCCGCTTGGGCCTTCTTAGACCTGTCCGCCCCGGTGAAACAGGCGGTTCAGGCCTCCGGCAAGACGCCTGTTTCAAAGAAGGCGTCCATGCGGGCTTCCCATGGGGCGGTGTCCAGGCCCTGGGCGGCGATCCAGGCGTCGTCGAAATAGGTGGAGGCGTAGCGGTCGCCGTGGTCGCACAGGATGGACACGATTGATCCGCACTCGCCCGCGCGCGCCATTTCCTGGGCCAGTTTGACGCAGGCCCACAGGTTGGTGCCGGTCGATCCGCCGCAGGGGCGGCCCAGACGCCGGCTGAGCACGCGGGTGGCGGCGATGGAGGCGACATCGGGCACGACGATCATCCGATCCACGACGTTGGGAACGAAGGAAGGTTCGACTCGCGCGCGACCGATGCCCTCGATCAGGGATGGACGGTCGAGGCTGGTCTGGACCGTCGCATCGGCCCAGTGGCGGTGAAAGACGGAGGCTTCCGGATCGGCGACGCAGATCTGGGTGTCGTGGCGGTTGAAACGGGCGAACCGACCGATGGTCGCCGAGGTGCCGCCTGTGCCCGCCCCGCACACGATCCAGCGGGGGACGGGGCAGGGCTCGCGTCGCATCTGGGCGAAGATGGACTCGGCGATATTGTTGTTGCCGCGCCAGTCCGTGGCTCGTTCGGCATAGGTGAACTGGTCCATGTAGTGGCCGCCCAGTTCATCGGCGAGCCGCTGGCTCTCGGCGTAGGCGTCGCCGGGCACGTCCACGAAATGGCAGCGTCCGCCGTAGAATTCGATGGCGGCGATCTTCTCCTGGGCGGTGGAGCGCGGCACCACGGCGATGAAGGGCAGGTTGAGCATCCGGGCGAAATAGGCCTCGGACACGGCGGTCGAACCGCTGGACGCCTCGACGATGGTCATGCCCTCGCCGATCCAGCCGTTGCTGAGGGCGTAGAGGAACAGCGACCGCGCCAGACGGTGCTTCAGGCTGCCGGTCGGGTGGCTGGATTCGTCCTTCAGATACAGGGCGATGTCCGACAGGGCCGGCATGTCCACCGGGATCAGATGGGTGTCTGCCGAGCGGTTGTAGTCCGCCTCGATCCGCCGCATCGCCCAGCTCAGCCAGGCGCGATCAACGGTGGGACGGGCAGGGGCGGACATGGCGGACTCGGTCGTAGACGGGAAGGCGATGGCTTAGGCCAAAGCTTGGCCGCGGCAAAGGCGGTTGAGGCCCGGCGCGTGGGTTTGGACTCGTCTACTCCGCCTTCTCCACGAAACTGTCGATCACCCGTTTCTCGCCCGCCTTTTCGAAATCGACCAGCAGTTTGTTGCCCTCGATGACGCGGACGTGGCCGTAGCCGAACTTCTGGTGGAAGACGCGTTCGCCCTTTTTCCAGCCGGAGCCGGACTTGGGATCGGCGGTGGCGATCAGGCGGCCGTCGCCTTCGATCACGGCCTTGCGGGCGGGGATCTTGTTCGGGGTCTGGGCGGCGGTGAAGGTTTGGGCGCGTTTCCAGCCGGGGGAGGAATAGCCGCTGCCGAAGCTGGGCGCGTCGTCCCAGCGGCTCTTGGCCTCCTTCATGCCAGCGGAGGCGCCGTAGTAGCCGGTGTCGGATTGCGGATCGACGTGGGCGATGGGCAGTTCGTCGACGAAGCGGCTGGGCAGTTGCGAGGTCCAGCGGCCATAGACGAGACGGTTTGCGGCGAATGAGATGCGCGCGTCCTGTTTGGCGCGGGTGACGCCGACATAGGCCAGGCGGCGTTCCTCCTCGAGGCCCTTCTCGCCCTTTTCGTCGATGCTGCGCTGGCTGGGGAAGACGCCTTCCTCCCAGCCGGGCAGGAAGACCAGCGGGAACTCGAGCCCTTTCGCGCCGTGCAGGGTCATGATCTGGACCGCCCCGTCGCCGTTCGGATCGTCGCTGTTGGCGCGTTCCAGATCCATGACCAGGGAGACGTGCTCCAGATAGGCCTGCAGCGTCTCGAACTGCTGCATCGACTGGGTCAGTTCCTTCAGGTTGTCCAACCGCGTCTGACCGCTGGTGCGGTCGGCCTTCTGCATGTCGGTGTAGCCGCTCTCCTCCAGCACGGTCTCCATGACCTGCCAGTGGGGTGTGGTCTCTGACAATGTGCGCCAGCGGTCGATGTCGCGCACGAAGTTGGACAGGGCGGTGCGGGTGCGGGCCTGAAGCTCGTCGGTGTTGATCAGGCCGCGCACGGCGGTCAGGGCCGACAGGTCGTGCTGGCGGGCGATCTGCAGGACCTTTTGAACCGAGGTGTCGCCGATGCCGCGCTTGGGCACATTGACGATCCGCTCAAAGGCCAGATCGTCGTCCTCGGACAGGATCAGCCGCAGATAGGCGTGGGCGTCGCGGATCTCGGCCCGCTCGAAGAAGCGCGGCCCGCCGATGACCTTGTAGGGGACGGCCAGCATGACCAGCCGTTCCTCGAAGGCCCGCATCTGGAACGAGGCGCGGACCAGGATGGCCATGTCCTTGTATTTCAGACCCGGTTCGCCGGCATGGGGGCGGCGCGCAGTCTCGATCTCGTCGCCGATCAGACGGGCCTCGGCCTCGCCGTCCCAGACGCCGCGCACCCGCACCTTGTCGCCGCTGTCGTCCTCGGTCCACAGGGTCTTGCCCAGGCGGTCGCGGTTGGCGGCGATCAGGCCCGAGGCCGCGCCCAGGATATGGCTGGTCGAGCGATAGTTGCGCTCAAGCTTGACGATCTTGGCGCCGGGGAAGTCGCGTTCGAAGCGCAGGATGTTGTCCACCTCGGCCCCCCGCCAGCCATAGATCGACTGATCGTCGTCGCCGACGCAGCAGACATTGCCGGTCGAGGCCGTCAGCAGCCGCAGCCACAGATATTGGGCGACATTGGTGTCCTGATATTCGTCGACCAGGATGTAGCGGAAGCGGCGGCGGTATTCGTCCGCTAGATCCGCGTGTTTCGACAGGATGGTGATGTTGTGCAGCAGCAGGTCGCCGAAGTCGCAGGCTTTCAGGCTGCGCAGGCGGGCCTGATAGGCGGCGTACAGGCCCTGGCCCTTGCCGTTGGCGAAGTCCTCGCCGGGCGGCAGCTTCTCTGGCGTCCAGCCGCGGTTCTTCCAGTGGTCGATCAGGCCGGACAGCGACTTGGGCGTCCAGCGTTTGGTGTCGATATTGGCGGCTTCCAACAGCTGTTTCAGCACCCGTTCCTGGTCGTCGGTGTCCAGGATGGTGAAGCTGGACTTCAGCCCGACCAGTTCGGCGTGGCGACGCAGGATCTGGGCGGCGATGGAGTGGAAGGTGCCCAACCAACGTAAGCCCTCGGCCGAGGGACCGATCAGATGGGTGATCCGCTCGCGCATCTCGCGCGCGGCCTTGTTGGTGAAGGTGACGGCCAGCAACTCCCACGGCTTGGCCCGACCGGTCGCCAGGATGTGCGCCAGCCGCGTGGTCAGCACCCGGGTCTTTCCGGTGCCGGCGCCGGCCAGGACCAGGACCGGCCCCTCGGTCGTCTCGACCGCCTCGCGCTGCTCGGGGTTGAGACCCGACAGATAGTCGCGCGCCTCTTCCTCCTGCGGCGCGCGCGCCCGGGCCAGGTCTGAAATACGGGGGGCGGGAAGATCGGTCACAGGCGGGAACAGGTCCGGTCAGTCAGAATCGAATAGGGAACATAAGGGGACCGGAAGGCGATGTCAGGGCCGCCGCAGAAATGAAACGGCGGAACCGCCTTGATCGACGGCCTGTTCACCATAGCGATGCAACGAAAGGCGCAGAGGATGAAGCGACAACCAAACCAAAGACCGAGACGAGACAGAGGCGGCTGGCGCGCCTTCGCCTTGGGCATGGTGGGGATGTTCGTCGTTATCGCCGTCTGGATCGCCCTGTTCGAGAAGGGCGGCGACCCCAAGCTTGATGAGGTGCAACCGATCGGGCGGCCCATGGCCCAGGCCGATCAGGCGGAGACGCTCAGCGCCGACCCGCCTATTTCAGACTATAGGTAATGGTGGTCACCACCCGGACCTTCTTGTCGATGGAGCCGGACTCGTCGCCGCCTGAACCGTCGCGCGGCAGGATTTCGAACGAGCCCTGGGTCGCCTGACGGATCGGACCGAGAGGCGTGCCGGAATCTTTGGCGAACTGTTCTGCGCCGGTGCGCGCCGCCGCCGTGCCCTCGGCGATCATCTGGGGCCGGACGGCGTTCAGCTTGGTGAAGATATAGGACGGGCCCTGGAAGTCCTGCAGCACCACGCCCTGGCGCACGAGGTCGTTCAGTGCGCGGGTGGTGGCCTGGACGCGGGCGACGTCGCCGGTGCGGACGATGACCGTCTGGGCCAGGATGAAGCGGGGGCCGCCGTTCTGGACGCCGTATTCGCGCGAGCGGGTGTCGGCGACCTCCAGCCGACCCAGATCGACGGCGTCGGCCGGATAGCCCTGGGTCTTCAGAAACTGACGCACCAGGGCCAGGTCGCCGTCGATGCGCGCCTGGACCTCGGACAAGACCTCGCCCGAGGCGGTGAAGCGCAGCGGCAGAACGGCCAGATCCGCCTTCACCTCGCGTTCCGACAGACCGCGCACCGTTACGGTTCGGTCCCCGGCGCGGGCATGGATCACGCCCTGGCCGATCAGCGCGCCGGCCCCGATCAGGCCGACAGCCAGCAGGCCCCCGAAGGCGGCGGCGGGGATCAGGCGTTGGGTGTCCATGTCGGGCTCCTTTTGAAGGCCAATGCTACGCTTTCGGCCCGTGCTCCGCCACCCAGGACAGGGCCAGAAGACGGCAGGCGGAGGCGAGCGGCCGGCGACCACGATTCGCGTCGATATCGGCCAGAAGCTGAGCCTTGCTGAAGCCGCGCGCCGCAGCGATTCTGTCCAGAACGGCCCAGAATTCCGGCTCCAGCGCCACAGAGGTGGCGTGACCGGCCAGAACGACCGACCGTTTGGTCAGGCCGCTCATTGCGCGGGGCGTCGCCGATGCGCGGATGGGATCATGGGGCTGCTGCGCATGTCGGGTCTCCTGTGAAGCGCAGTTTGTCACACTCGGGCGCAACACGTGAGCGGCGTTCGAGACGGGACGATGATATGCGGGCGTCGCCCCTCGGAGCCTTGCATGAGTCGCCCCTTCACTGTTCTCGCCATCCTCGCCTGCGCCCTGATCTGGGGCACGACCTGGTTCGCCATCACCCTGCAGCTGGGCGTGGTGGATCCGATCGTGTCAATCGTCTGGCGGTTCGGGTTAGCGGCTGTCGTGCTGTTCGGTTTCTGCGCCGCGACGCGTCGGCCGCTGCGCCTGACGCGGGCCCAGCATATGGCCGCCGTAGGGCAGGGCGCGTTCGTCTTCGCCGTCAGCTACGGCTTTGTTTATGCGGCGGAAGAGCGGGTCGCATCTGCGGTCGTCGCCGTGATTTTCGCCGCCCTGGCCTTCGTCAACCTGGTGCTGTTTCGCCTTCTGGAAGGGCAGAAGGCGGCCGTCGGCGCCTGGCAGGGCGCGATCCTGGGGATATTCGGGGTGGCCGTGCTTTCGTTCGGACAGTTGTCGGGGGCGGGGGTATCGGCTGGGTCCGCGCCGGCGCTGGGGATTGTCTTCGCCCTGATCGCCGTTGTCGCTTCGGCCTTCGGCAACTGGTTCGCCTGGCGGGGACAACAGGCCGGAGCGCCGGTGATGGCCGCGACCGCCTGGGCCATGGCCTATGGCACGGCCATGCTGGCCATCTATGGATTTGCGACGGGCGTCGAATGGCGGATTGAGCCGACGCCCGCCTATGTCCTGTCGCTGCTGCACCTGTCGCTGTTCGGGTCGGTCATCGCCTTCGGCCTGTATTTCACCCTGGCGCGGCAGCGGGGCTTCGCCCTGGCCAGCTATATCTCCGCCCTGACGCCGCCGATCGCCGTCATCATGTCCGTCCTGTTCGAGGGCGCCCATGTCGGGGTGACCATGTTGATTGGGCTGGCCCTGGTGCTGGCTGGGCAGGTTTTGCTGATCCGGGCGCCGAAGACGGCGTGATTTCAATCCGTCGGCTTTTCGCCGTCCAGCTTTTCGCCGTCCAGCTTTTGGCCGTCGAGCAGACGAGCCGCCCGCGTCTGCTCGGTCTGAGCGGCCTTCTTCTGACCCTTGGTTCGGCCGTGGGCGATGCGGTTCGCCGCAGCTTGGGCCTTGTCGTCGGCCTTGGCGCGGACCTTACGGGCCCGGTTCAGGTTGATGATGTCGGCCATGGCTAGTCCTGAGGCGCCGCCGTCGCCGGCGTCTCTTTGGGCTTGAGAGCCTCGGGCACTTGGTCGGCCGGCAGTGTGGAAGGGGGAATGAAAGCGGGCGCGGATGCGGTCTGGTCCAGTCGGGTCCAGCCGTCGGCCGACCGCCCCCGTTCGCGTCCCAGGTCGAACAGCGCGGTCATGGTCTTCTGGTCGAACTTCAGGCTCGAGGCCTCGACATTGTCGGGGATGGCGGCCAGCGACAGGCTCATGCCGTTGCGCTGGGCAAAGGCCGCCGTCGTCGCCAGATGGGTGCGCAGCGAGGCCTTGCTCATACTGTCATAGCTGCGCATCAGGATGGCGGTCAGCCGGCCCGGCGTGACTCCGTCGTTGCGTCCCACCTGTCCGTTGACGACGACATAGAGCGCCCCGCCGCCCGGTTGGTCAGGGCCGCGGGTCCAGAGCGACAGGTTTTCGGGGATGGCCAGGAAGGGCGTGTTTACCCCGCCGTCGGCGTGCATCTCCATCACCACGGTTCGGTCGGGTTGAAGTCCGGCGATCAGCACCGGCGGAAAGACGCCGGGTATGCTGGCCGATGCGACCAGCACCTCCTTGAAAAGGGCGCGCGAATTGTCGTCGTTCTGGCTGGCCAGCAGGCCCATGTCCCAGATGACCGTCTCCTCGCTGTCCAGATTGGTGGTGGCGACCAGCAGGCGTCGGCCCTTGGCGTGTTCGCGGGCGATGGCCGCCAACAGGTCCGGCGTGACGTTGTCGTCCACCAGATCGCGCAGGGCGCCGGCGCTGAACAGGCTGGGGTAGAGGAAGATGGCCAAGCTTCTCCAACTGAGCAGGCTGCTGGCGCCGCCGTCGGTATAGGCGTGACCCAGTTGCGGGTCCCATTCGGACCCGGCGAAGGCGAAGGGGGCGGCGAGCGCTCCCGTGCTGACGCCAGTGACGATGTCGAACACCGGACGGTCGCCCCGTTCGGTCCAGCCGACGAGAACGCCCGCGCCATAGGCCCCGTTCGCGCCCCCTCCCGACAAGGCCAGGATCGACAAGTCATGGTTCTGGTTGAGTTGTGATCCGACCTCCTCGGTGAAGGCTTCCAGCCGGGCGTAGTCATTGGCGCGGATGCGGGGGTCCCGCGCTGGCGCCAGGGCGCCGTCGGCGAGGCGCAAAGGTCCGACGGGACGATCCAGGGTGCCGCAAGACGCGACCGACAGGGCCATGACGACGGCCAGCAGGCTGGAATAGATCCGTCTCATCCGATGCCTTCTCCGCCGATCCCAGGCTGCACTCATACCGCTCGAGTGAAGGGTCTGTCATCACCGGGAGACAACAGCAACAAGCGCTGCGGTTTGAAACCGTGCGACTCGACGAACGTTCGTTCAGGCGGAACAACAAACTCAAGGACAATCGCCATGGTCGACGCAACGCTCATCAAGGAACATCTGGAAGTCGTGGGATCGGACGGCGGTCATGTCGGTCGCGTGGACCATGTGCTCGGGGACCAGATCGAGCTGGCGAAGCTGGATATGGCGGGCGGGTTCAAGCACCACATGATCCCGGTCAGCTGGGTCGAACGGGTCGACGACAAACATGTCCACCTGAACCTGACCCAGGACGACGCCAAGTCGCGCTGGACCGAAAAGCCTCACTAGGCCGCAGGTTTCGGCGAATTAATGAAGGCTCCGCTGTCGCCGGCGGGGCCTTCGTTCTATCTGGAGGGCATTGTTCTCGGAGGGACGCGATGATCCGACTGATCCTGAATATCCTGTGGTTCATCTTCGGCGGCTGGTTGTCCGGCCTGCTGTGGCTGCTGGGCGGCGCGATCCTGGCCATCACCATCGTGGGCCTGCCCTGGACCTTCGCAGCGTGGCGGATCGCCAGCTATTCCTTCTGGCCTTTCGGACGTGAAGTCGTCTGGCGTGAGCCGGATGCGACCGCGCTGGGGGCGGGCTGCTTCGGCATTGGCCTGAACGTCATCTGGTTCGTGGTCGCCGGCTGGTATATCGCTTTGACGCACGTGCTGATCGCGGTCGCCGAGGCCATCACAATCATCGGCATTCCCTTCGCCCTGAAGGACCTGGAATTGGCCAAGCTGGCCCTGGCGCCGATCGGTCGGACGATCCGCGACAAGCCTTAGGTTCATTCGAGCTTGAGCAAGATATCCAGCATCATTTCACGCCGAAGCAAGAAGTTGCGCGTGACCTGGTAGTGGTCGGTGTCCTCGTATTCGATCCGTTCAAGGCCGTGCTCGGACACCTGATAAATCCAGGCGTTGGGATAACCGAGGAGGATCGGAGAGTGTGTCGCGATGATCAACTGAGACCGCGCCATGACAAGTTCATGAAGACGGCTGAGGAAGGATAACTGACGGCTGGGCGACAGGGCGGCTTCGGGTTCGTCAAGGATGTACAGGCCGTCGCCGATGAAGCGGTTGTCAAACAGGGCAAAGAAGGATTCGCCGTGCGACTGCTCATGCAGGCGACGGCCGCCATAGCGTTCGCCTCTGACCTCAGGGTGTTCCAGATAGCTGGCGACCGTGAAGAAGCTCTCGGCTCGCAGAAAAAAGCCGTCCTGAACTCGTTGCGGCGAGCGAACTGGCCGCACAAACCTGTGCAAAGGGGAATGGCTGTCGCGGGTGCCGAAACGGTGTTCGCGTCCGCCGCCTTCGGGATTAAACCCCCACGCGACCGCCAGCGCCTCAATCAGCGTGGATTTTCCCGAGCCGTTCTCACCGACCAGAAAGGTCACGTTCGGATGGAAGGCCAGCCGGTCGAGCGTGCGCACGACCGGCAGGTTGAAGGGATAGACGGAAGCGTCCCAGCCGTCGCGGCGCTCGAAAAGGGCCTCGATCCAGTAGGGACGCTCCAGGGCGGTCATCGCATCAGCCCGGCGAGATCATCTTCTCGGGGCGGACCGCTTCATCAAACTCGGCGTCGGTCAGATAGCCGCCGCCGACGGCTTCCTCGCGCAGGGTGGTGCCGTTCTTGTGCGCGGTCTTGGCGATCTTGGCGCAGATATCATAGCCCAGCTTGCCGTTCAGGGCCGTCACCAGCATCAGCGAGTTGTTCAGGCCGCGCGAGATGTTGTCTTCGCGGGCCTCGATGCCGACGACGCAGTTGTCGGTGAAGCTGATGGCCGCGTCGGCGACCAGGCGCACCGACTGCAGGAAGTTATAGGCCATGACGGGGTTGTAGACGTTCAGCTCGAAATGCCCCTGCGAGCCGGCGAACGTGAGCGCGGCGTTGTTGCCGAACACCTGGACGCAGACCTGGGTCAGGGCCTCGCACTGGGTCGGATTGACCTTGCCCGGCATGATCGACGAGCCGGGCTCGTTCTCCGGCAGGGCCAGTTCGCCCAGGCCCGAACGCGGACCGGAACCCAGGAAGCGGATATCGTTGGCGATCTTGAACAGCGAGGCGGCGACCGTGTTGATCGCGCCGTGGCTGAAGACCATGGCGTCATGGGCGGCCAGGGCCTCGAACTTGTTCGGCGCCGTGGTGAAGGCCAGGCCGGTGATTTCCGCGATCTGGGCCGCGACCTTTTCCGCAAAACCGATGGGGGCGTTCAGGCCGGTGCCGACGGCGGTGCCGCCCTGGGCCAGTTCCATCAGCTTGGGCAGGGTCTGTTCGATCCGCTCGATGCCGTTGGCGACCTGTTGCGCATAGCCGCCGAACTCCTGGCCCAGGGTCAGGGGGGTGGCGTCCTGGGTGTGGGTGCGGCCGATCTTGATGATGTGGGCCCAGGCCTTGGCCTTGGCGTCCAGGGCGGCGTGCAGGTGCTTCAGCGCCGGGATCAGGTCGTTGACCACCTGTTCTGCGCAGGCCACGTGCATGGCGGTCGGATAGGTGTCGTTCGACGACTGGCTCATGTTGACGTGATCGTTGGGGTGGACGGGCTTCTTGGAGCCCATCTCGCCGCCCAGGATCTCGATGGCGCGGTTCGAGATCACCTCGTTGGCGTTCATGTTCGACTGGGTGCCCGAACCCGTCTGCCAGACGACCAGGGGGAAGTGGTCGTTCAGCTTGCCTTCGATCACCTCGTTGGCGGCCTTGATGATGGCGTCGGCCAGGGCCGGATCCAGCTTGCCCAGGTCGCGGTTGGTCTCGGCGGCGGCGCGCTTGACGATGCCCAGAGCGCGCACGACCGGCAGGGGCTGCTTCTCCCAGCCGATCTTGAAGTTCCCCAGCGACCGCTGCGCCTGGGCGCCCCAGTAGCGATCAGCGGCGACCTCGATGGGGCCGAAGGTGTCGGTTTCGATGCGGACGTTGCTCATGCGCGGATCTCGTCTCAGACGTGGCGGTTGGTTGCGCGGCGGTGTAGCACGGCAGTCATGCAGGGCAAGAATAGCGCAGCCATCCTCCGACCAAAGGCGAACCCATGACGGCCGGCTGGATCGGAACAGGCAAGGTCCGCGCGCGGGAGGATGGGCAGGCGGTCGAGATCGTCATCGAAGGTCTGACCACCCAGGCCAAATACTACAAGCCCCTGGTCTATGAGTTCATGCGCAAAGAATGGGCGTCGCGCCCGTCCTGGGGCGATCATGTCGTCGAAATCCGCATGGAGCATGTCGGCGAACCGCCGTGGATGGACCTCGACAATTTGGCCAAGGCCCTGCTCGATTCCATCAAGGGCTATCTGTTCCACGACGACAGCCAGGTCGCCCGCCTACTGGTGGAGCGCCATGAAGGCGAGCGGGAGCGGATCACGATCCGATCCTATCCCCGGAAGGCCTGAACCTCAGGGTCGGCAGCAATAGTTGCAAAGTGGCACCGATCGCGGTCTGGGGCTCGGACGCGGGCGTCAGGCCCTCGGCCTGTTCGCGGGCGGCGACGCAGGCGGTTGTGGCGCGGGACAGGGCGATGAAGTCCGGCGCGGTCTTCAGGCTCTCCAGCACGCATTCGTCGAAATAGGGATAGGTCGCATCGGCGGCGCAGCCGAACGACGACCGGTCTCGGCGGGCTGCGGTCATCACCATGCGATTGGGCGCCTTCAATCCATCGACGAAGATTCCGGAGAAGCAGGCTGACAGCACGACCACCGTCGGGCGGTCGCCGCAGATCCTGCGCAGAACCGGAATCAGGCGTTCCGGCTCCAGGGTGGCTTCTGGACCGAAGACCAGGCCTTCGGGGGAGCCGTGCGAGGTGACGTAAAACAGGCAGCCGCGGGGCGCCCGTTGCGCCGCCTCGGCGAAACGACGCAGGCTGTCTTCCGCCTCGACGGGGTTGGGGACATCGGGTCGCAGGCTGACGCTGATCATGGCGTCAGGGTCGAAGCCGGCGCGCTGGAAAGCGGTCGTCAGGTCGCGCTGAGCGTTGTCGAAGGCGGCGATAGGGCGGCCGTCGCTGTCGCGCCAGTCGGCGGCGATCACCGCCGAGGCCCAGCCATCGAAACGGCTTTGGGCATGAGCCGCGCAGCCCAAGACCATCAGGCCCAGCACCGAGAGCGCCGCTATGAAACGAAACATCGCGTACCCCTCCGCCTTCGTCTGCTCCCAGAGCTTATCGCGAGGTGGCGAGGAGGGAAGGGCCTACTTTTTCCGGAACTGATCCAGCGACACGACCTTAGGGCCGTCCGAACCGGGCGTTGGGTCTTCGGGCGGCGTCGCTTCCTCGACGGCTTCGACGATCTCGGGCTCGTCGAACTGCAGCAGGAACTGGACGCTGGGATCGTAGAAGCGAGTGACCGCCGAATAGGGCATGGCCAGGGTGCGCGGCACGCCGCCGAAGCGCAGCTTGACCGAAAATCGGTCGGCCTCGACCTGCAGGTCTTCGTACTGGTGCTGCAGCACCACCGTCATCTCGTCCGGGTATTTGGCCAGCATGTCCGGGGGGATGCTGACGCCGGCGGCCCGGGTCTTGAAGGTGATGTAGAAGTGGTGTGCGCCGGGCAGGCCTTCGGCCAGAACATGTTCGAGCGCAGAACGGATCACGCCGCGCAGCGCTTCATGCGCCAGCCGCTCGTACTGCATCTCGTCGACCGGAGGGGCCTGGTCGGTCATCGTCACCTCGCAATTGAGCGCGACTGATAGCGGCGCAGGCGCGCGCGCGAAAGATGCGAAAGAGGTAAACGCACAGGATATGAAGGATTAAGCGCCGGGATTCTGTTGCCAGGCTCCCGACAGGCCCCGCCCAAGGATCTGAACCCCTAGGACTTAAGGTTCGAAATCACCCGAACCGCATTACGCGGCGAGAGCGACTTCTCCAGCGAAGTTATCGTTCGCAGTTAGAAAATGGCCCGATACGGTGGGCCAGGACGAGCGAAAGCAATCCTCTTTACACGTCCGTCGATGCTAGTCGGCCCCATGACGCCTCCGCCGATAACGCGGGGAAGAGAATGGTGGAGCCGCCGGGAATCGCACCCGGGTCCGGTCCGCTTATTACAAGCGCGTTTATCGCTATAGTCCGGCCGAAACCGGACCCTCGGAATATAGGTCTATACACGTCTCATTCCAAGGGGATCGAGTTGGATCGCTGAAAAGAACCGTTTCTGAGATCAACCGCCAGAAGCGTTCGGCAACTGGGGTGCGGTCTGATTGTCCAGTCGTTCGCGCATGTCGCGGCTCTGCTCGCGCATGGCTGTGCGTTGCGACTCGGTCATGCAAACGCGCTGGCGACGGTTCGACCCGACCACGCTTTCCGTGCGGCAGATCAACCGATCTCCCGGTTTAACGGCGTCAGGCAGGGAGCCCGGCGCGGTGACCGCCACAGAGCTGTTGGGCGTGACCTGGACGACCCGAGGGGCGGGGGCCTCTTGCAGCAGGGCAGCGGCGATAAAGGCCACAGTGAAAGACATGGGAACCTCCAAAATAGGAGGACATGTTACCTCAGAGTTGCACAGACGAAAGTACTTTTCGCCATGTCGGCGTTTGGTTCCTGAACCACGTCAGCTGGCGCTTGGCGTAGTTGCGGGTGGCCTGTTTCAGAGCGTTCGTGGCCTCGTCCAATGTGCGAAGCCCGGCAATGTGTTCCGCGAGTTCTCGAACGCCTACAGCCTTCATCGCGGGGAGTGCTGAGGGCAGGTTCCGTCTGGCCAAGGCTCGAACTTCGTCCAGCGCTCCCTGGTCCATCATTTGGTCTACCCGAAGGTCGCAGTTGTCATACAGCGCGCGTCGATCCGGCTCGATCACCAGGCCGGACCAGGAATTTGGTTTTAGCAGGGGGTGGGTTTGCGCCTTCCACTCCGTCAATGATCGGCCACTGGCGTAAAAAACGCTCATGGCGCGAACGAGGCGCTGGCGGTCGCCTTGTTCGATGGCGCCTGCCGACTGCGGATCGATCTCCGCCAGATGTGCGCGAAAGGCCGTTTCGCCTTGCATCGCATAATCCGCCTCGACCTTGTCGCGCACGGCTGCGGGAACGGGTGGAATATCCGCCAACCCCCGCGTCAGGGCCATAAAATACAGTCCGGTTCCGCCCACGAGGATGGCTGGGCGCTTCTCCGTCCGGAGTTCGTCGAGGACGGCGAGGGCGGTGCGGCTCCATTTGCCGACCGACCAAGCTTCGGACGCGTCGGCGACGCCATACAGACGGTGGTCCGCCTGGGTCTCTTCGTCAGGCGATGGCCGGGCGGTGAGGACTCGCAGGTCAGCGTACAACTGCTGACTATCAGCGTTGATGATCACGGCGCCGGTCTTGCGCGCCATCTTCAACGCCAGGGCCGATTTGCCCGAGGCGGTGGGGCCGGCGATCAGGGTGACTAATGGCGGCTGGGACAAATCGAGGCTCGCGGGCGGCATCCATGGGCGATAGAACGCGCCCCTTATCGCCTGCAAGTCCTGTGGAGACCGTCTTGGTCGAACGTTCCGTCGTCATCGCCGCGCTAGACGCAGTCAAAGACCCGGTTTCCGGGCAGGGGCTGATCGCGTCCGGCCTCGTTCAAGGGCTGGTGGTTGCTGATGATCGGGCCGGTTTTGCACTGGAAGTCGATCGCAGTCTGGTCGCAACCTATGCGCCTGTCCGTGACGCCGCGGAGGCGGCGCTTAAGGCCGTGCCCGGTATGAACCGGGTGTCGGTGATCCTGACGGCCGAGGCTAAACCCGGGCTCAGCAAGCCGGCGCCGCGCACCGCCGGTCTTTCGAAGGCCGCTGTGGATCAGGGGCGCGCCAAGGCGCCGGTCCCGACCGACCGTCCAGCCCATGTTCGTCGCGTCCTGGCCGTGGCCAGCGGCAAGGGCGGGGTGGGCAAGTCCACGGTCGCGGTGAACCTAGCGGCAGCCCTGGCGGCGCGCGGCCTGTCGGTCGGGATACTGGACGCAGACGTCTATGGTCCGTCGCTGCCGACCATGCTGGGGATCAGCGGCCAGCCCGCCTATGAGGACGGCGCCATTGTTCCGCACGTCGCCCATGGAATGAAGGCCATGTCGGTCGGCCTGCTGACCAAGATGGACGACGCCATGATCTGGCGCGGGCCGATGGCGTCGCAGGCGATCACGCAGATGCTGACCCAGACCCGTTGGGGCACGGCCGAGGCGCCGCTGGATGTCTTGGTCGTTGATCTGCCCCCCGGCACCGGCGACGTCCAACTGACCTTGATCCAGAAGACGCCGCTGGACGGCGCCGTCATCGTCTCGACGCCGCAGGAAGTGGCTCTTGCCGATGCGCGGCGGGCGCACACGCTGTTCCAGCGGGTCAATGTGCCGACCCTCGGTCTGATCGAGAACATGACCGGCCCGGTGTTCGGACAGGGCGGAGCCAAGACGGAGGCGGACCGTCTGTCCATTCCCTTCCTGGGAGACCTGCCGCTGGACGCCGCGCTGCGCGAGGGCGGTGATGCGGGTCTGCCCGTTGTGGCGGACGACCCGGGTGGCGAAATCGCTGTCCGGTTCGCCGCGATAGCCGATCAGGTGGCGGTCGCCCTGCGGCTGTAGAAACTTCACGGCAGGGGGTTTTCAAACGCAACTGTATTCGCCACCTTGGGTCTTACCGATACCCGAGGAGATCCGATGACTGTCGACGCCCTGTTTCGTCCCTTCACCATCAAGGGGCTGACCCTGCCCAACCGCATTGTCATGGCCCCCATGACGCGGTCCTTCTCTCCCAACGGCATCCCGACCTCTGATGTGGCCGGCTATTATCGTCGCAGGGCGGAAGGCGGGGTGGGGCTGATCGTCACCGAGGGCACGGTGGTGGAGCGGCCCGCCGCCCGTAATGACGCCAATGTCCCGGTCTTTCACGGTGACGCCCTGCCGCAATGGAAGGCGGTGGTGGACGAGGTGCACGCCGCCGGCGGGCTGATCGCGCCGCAGATCTGGCATGTCGGATCGGCGCGGGGGCAGGGCGAGGCCTGGTCGCCGCTGGGCAAGGTCGACAGTCCGTCGGGCCTGACGGCGCCGGGCAAGGCCAAGTATGAGCCGATGACGGAAGAGGACGTCGCCGACACTATCGCTGCGTTCGGTCGCTCTGCGCGCGCGGCGCGGGAGCTGGGCTTTGACGCCGTCGAAATCCACGGCGCCCACGGCTATTTGATCGACCAGTTCTTCTGGGGCGGGGTCAATGTGCGCGAGGACCGCTGGGGCGGGCCGACCATCGCCGAGCGGGCTCGTTTCGGCGCCGAGGTGGTCAAGGCGGTGCGTGAAGGCGTGGGCGACGACATCCCCGTCATCCTGCGCCTGTCGCAATGGAAGCAGCAGGACTTCACCGCCCGGATCGCCGAGACGCCGGACCAGATGGTCGAATGGCTGACGCCCCTGTCGGACGCCGGAGTGGACGTCTTCCACTGCTCGCAACGCCGCTTCTGGGAGCCGGAGTTCGAAGGTTCGGACCTGAACTTCGCCGGCTGGACCAAGAAGCTGATGAACAAGCCGACCATCACGGTCGGCTCAGTGGGCCTGGACGGCGAGTTTATCGCAGCCTTTGGCGGCGAGGGCTCCAAACCCGCGTCACTCGACGGCTTGCTGCGCCGGCTGGAGAACGAAGAGTTCGATCTGGTCGCCGTGGGTCGCGCCCTATTGGCTGATCCGCAGTGGGCGGCCAAGATCCGCGAGGGACGCACCGACGAACTTCAGAACTTCGAACGTTCGGCCCTGATGAGCCTGTCCTGACCTGATGAGTCGAGCCGGTCCGGTCTCTGCGGAGGTCAGGCCGGCTCGACGATCACGCCCGTGCCGTAGCACAGTACCTCGGTCACGCCGGGCATGATCTCGGTGGCGTCGTAGCGAACGGCCAGGATGGCGTTGGCGCCGTGGGCCTCGGCGTGTTTGACCAGTTCGTCATAGGCTTCCTGACGCCCGGCCTCGGCCAGTTTGACATAGGCGCCGACCCGGCCGCCCAGCATCGACTGGACCCCGCCGATGGCGTCGGAGATTGCGTTGCGCGAGCGCACCGTCACGCCGCGCACCAGGCCGATATGGCGGGTGACGCGGAAACCGGGCAGGTCGTTGGTGGTCGTGACGTACATCGACTTCTCCTAGCGGCGTTCCAGCACCCGGAAGGTGAAGGCGTGATCGTCCTTCTCGCCCGCCTGGTGTGATTCCGACGATACCTCGACCCAGGCCGTTTCGTCGAATGCCGGAAAGACGGCGTCGCCCTCGGGCGAGGCCTCGACCTCGGTGATGTAGAGGCGTTTGGCGCGCGGCAGGACGGCTTCGAACACGGCGGTGCCGCCGATGACGCAGATTTCGTCCACCCCGTCCTCCTCGGCCGTTTCGCGCCCGATCTCTATGGCCTCGTCCAGAGTGGCGCAGACCAGGGCGCCCTTGGACATGCCGTCGGCCTCATAGGACTCGTCCTTGGTCAGCACCAGGTTCAGGCGACCGGGCAGGGGCTTCAGCGGCAGGCTTTCCCAGGTCTTGCGGCCCATCAGGCAGGGCTTGCCCACGGTGATGGCCTTGAACCGCTGAAGGTCCGAACGAAGCCGCCAGGGCAGATCGCCGTCGCGACCGATGACGCCGTTGCGTCCGCGCGCGACGACCAGGGAGATCAGGGGAATGCTCATGGCGTGTCTTCCGTCTGGGGTTCGAGCCATTTGAGCCATTTGCGCCGCATGGCCGTTTCCAGATCAACGCCTGCGCCCGCGCAATAGATCAGCAGCATGCCCAGAACGTCGGCCGCTTCGTCGCTCAAGGCGTTAGCGTCCGGCGTGCCGCGCGCCCGTCCGGACAGACGCAGATGCTCTGCCGTCAGCTCTCCCAGCTCTTCCTGGAGCTTCAGCAGAGCCCAGTCGCGGTCGCGGTCGATCTGGTGTTCGGCGGCGTAGATGTCTGAGATGCGCAGGACGGCGGCCTGCAGCGACTTGAGGTCCATCAAACGGCCACTGCGGCCTTGATGTGCGGCCAGGCCTCGTAACCCTCGAGCGTGAAGTCCGACAGTTCGAAGGCGAACAGGTCGGTCTTAGGCGCGATGTGCATGACGGGCAGGGGCAGGGGCTCGCGCGTCAGCTGGAGCTCGGCCTGTTCCAGGTGGTTCAGGTACAGGTGGGCGTCGCCGAAGGTGTGGACGAAGTCGCCAGGCTCGAGCCCGACCACCTGGGCCAGCATCAGGGTCAGCAGGGCGTAGGAGGCGATGTTGAACGGCACGCCGAGGAAGACGTCGGCGCTGCGCTGGTACAGCTGGCAGCTCAGCTTACCGTCCGCGACAAAGAACTGGAACAGGCAGTGGCAGGGCGGCAGGGCCATGTCGTCGACGTCGGCCGGGTTCCAGGCGGTGACGATGTGGCGGCGGCTGTTGGGGTTGGTCTTCAGGCCGTGGACCAGTTTCTCGATCTGATCGATGACCCGGCCGTCAGGCGCGGTCCAGGACCGCCACTGCTTGCCATAGACCGGACCCAGTTCGCCCTCGGCGTCGGCCCATTCATCCCAGATACGGACGCCGTTGTCCTTCAGCCAGCCGATATTGGTTTCGCCGCGCAGGAACCACAGCAGTTCGACGATGATCGAGCGCAGGTGCAGTTTCTTGGTCGTCAGGACCGGGAAGCCCTTGGACAGGTCGAACCGCATCTGACGGCCGAAGACGCCCAGCGTTCCGGTTCCGGTGCGATCGTCGCGGCGCACGCCATTGTCCAGAATGTCGCGCAGCAGGTTCAGATACTGCCGCTCGGGATGATCTGCGGCGGCTGCGGCCGTTCGGGCCTGGAGTTCGACGGTGGCGACCTGAGCGTTCATGGCGAGAGCTTGCCTCAGATTGAGTGATTCGAAACGCGGAACCCGCGGCGGCGCGGACGGCGTCCACAGAAAACGAAACGGTTCGCTCTCGATGGGACTGCCGTCAGGCCTCCAGCAGGCGAAGCAGCAGGGGGTGGGCCAGGACGGGCGCCGCCAGGCGCACCACGGCCTGCGGATCCTCCAGGCGAACCGCCGCCGTGGCGTCGGCGATGATGAAGTCGGCGTGGGTGCGCGACGGCTCGGTCAGGCGTTCGTGGCCGGGTCGCACGGTGGCGAGATACTGGGCCACGACCGAATCCGCTGACCGCCCGCGCTCGGACTGATCGCGCAGCAGGCGGCGGATGAAGCGGATGTCTGCGGGGGTGTCCACGAAGACCCGGATGTCGAACAGGGCGGTCAGATCGGCGGTGCAGAGCACATGAGTCCCCTCAACGATCACCACCTCGGCCGCCGGGATCGGTTCGCCGCCCGGTTCGCGCCCGTGGTGGATGAAGGAATAGAGGGGCGCGGTCACCGAACGACCGGCCTTGAGTTCCTTCAGATCTGTGATCATCAGGTCATGGTCGCGGGCGGCCACATCGTCGAAATCGAAGGTCGCGGCGTCGAAACCGGGCAGGCTGGCGGCGTCCCTGTAGTAGGAGTCCTCGCGCACCAGCACAGCCTTGCCTTCAGGCAGGGCCGAGACGAGCGCCTCCGCCAGGGTGCTCTTGCCGGAGCCGGAGCCCCCCGTGATCGCGATCAATATGGCCATGGGCCGCCTTCTAGGGCGCCGGGCGTCTCAGCGCCACGGGAGACGATCCGTCGCGCGAGGATGACGTTGCGTTACGTTGCTTATCGCTGATCACCGATGATAGCGTCTGTTCAAGCGTCGCAGCCAAGCAGACGCACCAAGGGACAAGGAAGACGCACCATGCTGGGCTTGATGCAGGACTGGCCGCTGACGGTCGACAAGATCATCGATCATGCGAAGAACTGGCATGGCGACCGCGAGGTCGTCACCCGCTCGGTCGAGGGCCCCATTGTCCGCACGACCTACGGCCAGATCCACGACCGCGCCAAGCGGGTGTCCAACGCGCTGAAGGCGTGGGGCATACAGCCGGGCGACCGGGTCGCCACCCTGGCGTGGAACACAGATCGCCATATCGAGACCTGGTATGGCGTCATGGGCATGGGCGCGGTCTGCCACACCCTGAACCCGCGCCTTTTCCCGGAACAGCTCGTCTATATCATCAACCACGCCGAGGACCGGGTCATCTTCACCGACCTGACCTTCGTGCCGTTGCTGGAAGCCATCCTGCCGCATATCCCCAAGGTCGAGCGCGTCATCATCATGACCGACGACGCCCATATGCCGCAAACGCCGTTGCCGCGTGCGGAATCCTATGAACGGATCGTGGCGGAGCAGTCGGCGGATGTCGTGTGGGGCGCCTTTGACGAGAACACGGCCTGCGGCCTCTGCTACACCTCGGGCACGACGGGCAATCCCAAAGGCGTTCTGTATTCGCACCGCTCGAACTTCCTGCACACCTTCATGGCGCTCCAGTCCTCGGTGGTCGGCGGCAAGACCAGCGACGTCATCCTGCCGGTCGTGCCGATGTTCCACGCAAACGCCTGGGGCATCGCCTTCGTCGGCCCCGCATCGGGTTGCAAGCTGGTGATGCCGGGCGCCCGGATGGACGGCGAGGCCCTGTACGAACTCCTCGAGACCGAGGGGGTCACCTTCTCCGCCGCCGTGCCGACGGTCTGGCAGGGGTTGCTGGCCCATATGCGTCAGAACGGACTGAAGCTGTCGACCGTCAACCGGGTGCTGATCGGCGGTTCGGCCGTGCCGGAGAGCCTGATCCGCGCCTTCCATGACGACTATGGCATCGAGGTGCTTCAGGGCTGGGGCATGACCGAGACCTCGCCCATCGGCACCCTGTCGAACATGACGCCCGAGACGGCGGCTTTGCCGTTCGAGGAGCAACTGAAATACCGCACCAAACAGGGGACGCCGCCGCTGGGGATCGAGCTGACGCTGAAGGATGACGCGGGCCGCGAACTGCCGCACGACGGGGCCACCTTCGGCCATCTGATGGTCAAGGGGCCGACCGTGGCTCGTGGCTATTTCCGCGAGGAAGGTTCGATCCTGGACGCCGGCGGCTTCTTCGACACCGGCGACGTGGCGACGGTGGACGAACTGGGCTTCATGCAGATCACCGACCGGTCCAAGGATGTCATCAAGTCCGGCGGCGAATGGATCAGCTCCATCGAGATCGAGAACATCGCCGTGGGCCACCCCAAGGTCGAATTGGCCGCCGTGATCGGCGCGGCCCACGCCAAATGGGATGAACGCCCGGTTTTGCTGGTCAAGCTGAAGGACGGCGAGGCGCTGGACAAGCAGGAGCATCTCGATTTCCTGCAGGGCAAGATCGCCAAATGGTGGATGCCGGACGACGTGGTGGCCGTGGATGAGATTCCGCTGGGAGCCACGGGGAAGATCGACAAGAAGCTTCTGCGCGAGCGGATGAAGGACTACCGTCTGCCGGACATCCAACCCGCCTGATCCCATGGAGCGTCGATGCCGTCGGCCAAGCCTGTTCCCGCGCTGATCCCCTGGCTGACCGCGCTGACGGCGGCGCCGCTGGTTCTGGTGGTGGCGGCGATGGCCGCGACCCTGTTCGGCGGGGTGGATCGGGCGATCACCTATGATCTGCTGACCTGGAAAGTGGGGCAGGGACTGGCCTGGGTCGGGTGCATCGCGGCCCTGGTCGTGGCGGTCCTGACGTTCCGTAATTTCGAGCGGCGTTGGATCTACGCCGCGATCGCCCTGATCCTGGCTGGCGCGACCCTGGGCGTCTTCCTGTATCAGGGCCAACGCTTGGCAGAACCGACCCCGCGTGACATCAGCACCCATGCCGCCGAACCTCCGACCTATCGCCGACTTGAGGCTCTGCATCCTGACGCCTCGGGTGTGACGGGGCCGGAAACCTGCCCTGCCGCCCGTTCGATCCCGACCCAGGTCCTGGCGCAACAGGCGGTTTCGGCCCTGGTGGACGCGGGCTTCCCCGTGGTTCGGGCCGCCACCTTCGAGGTAGAAGGCGTTCATGAAGGCGCTTGGTTCGGTTTCGCCTATGACGCCGTGATTCGAATCCGGCCCGGCCGCACCGATATCCGCGTCGCCGCGCGCGATCCGCGACCTGATGGCGGCGCGACCTGTCGCCTGATGGGCAAGATCGTTGCCGCGCTCGAAGAGGAAGTCCGTTAGGCGGGACGAAATTCGGCGTGGAGTCCAGGTTCGCCGGCGACCGTCGCCGCGCCGTCTTCCAGCAGCTTGATCAGGTGAGCCAGGACTGACAGCGACGCCGCCGGCCAAAGCCGTTGGTCCACTGCCGCATAGAGGGCCGGGACCATCTGGGCTGCTGTGCGGTCGCCGGCCATAAGCCGTTCCGTCACCTGGGCCTCCCGCTCCAGCCGGTGCGCCCGATAGGCGGCCAGGAAGGGCGCTGGATCCGTTACGGGTGCACCGTGCGTCGGCCACAAGGTCGCAAAATCCCGGACGATCACGACGTCCAGGCTGGCCATATAGTCCCGCATATTCCCGTCCGGCGGCGCCACGACGCTGGTCGCCCACCCCATGACGTGATCGCCGCTGAACAGGGCGTTTTCCTCTTTCAGAGCGAACGCCATATGGTTCGAGGCGTGACCGGGCGTGAAGATCGCCTCCATCGTCCAGCCGTCGCCTTCGATCAACTCGCCGCCAGAGAGCAAGACGTCGGGCGCGAACCCAGCGTCCTCGTCTTCGTCCAAGGCGCCTGAGGCGTGGGTCTCGCGCGCCGGCGGTCGCGCCGCCAGAATCTTAGCGCCTGTTCGCTCGGCGAAGGGGCGGGCGAGGGGGGCATGATCGCGGTGGGTGTGGGTCACCAGAACATGGCTGATCGTCCGCCCTTCGACCGCCGCCAGCAAGGCGCTCAGATGCGAACCGTCGAGTGGTCCGGGGTCGATCACCGCGATAGTTGCTCCCGCCTCCGGCCGGCCCACGATGTAGGTCCCCGTTCCCGTGAAGGTGAAGGGCCCCGGATTTTCAGCGATCACCCGCTGCACAAGCGGGGAGACCTGGTCCCGACGCCCATAGGCGAACTCGAAATCACGGACGAAAGGAATCACGGTCGATGGCTCCGAAGCTGGCCTGCGCCTTGCCTTAACGCCTCGGTAACCTCTGTCGGAGCGCCGGTCATGGCCCGTTCTATCGCCTTTGCTGTCTCAAATCGGCTCCAGCCCGTCGTCGCGGCCCTAATCTGTCTCATGGCGGCGCAACTCATCATCGCCTCCTGCACCCCGGAGCCGGCGCCGTACGCAAGTCGAGTGGCGATCCAGCGCTGATTGATTACTGCCGCCGAACGCGAACCGCGCGACTGTTTCCGACCGTCAACATATAGCTGCCGAGAGACGCCCGGCGGACGCGCACAGCCTCTCCCGCACGGCTTCTGAAGCGGACATCGCCAGAGTCGATCTGCCGCCACTCCGATCCGTCCGCCAATCTGAAGATCCATTTGCCCTCGCCGGAATGTGTGGCGGAGGACAGTGTTGTCTCGACCGCCTCGAGAACCGGTTCAGGCGCTACATTAGGTCGGCCTGCGAACGGATTGGCGATCTCAAATCCGAAGAGCTGGCGATTCGTCTCACGAACCTGTGCCCTATCAAGCACGACCACTTCACCCGCACGTTCGGCGGCGTCAAAGGCCGCCACTGCTCGATCAAAACAGGCGAGACGCTCTGCGTCCGTCGTGATCGAGCGACATCTAGCGACCTCGCTGAGGCTCCCCGCGCGGCTCAATTCCTGATTTTGGGCGGCTGCGGCATTGCCGATCAAACAAACCGGCGCCGTCAAAATCGCCAAAAAAGCCCCAATTGATCGCATTTTCGAACCTCAAATTGCGGCCCATTTCGAACAAAACGTTCGAAGCGTGCTTCCTGCGTGAAGGATTTTGCATTCTCTCACCGGTCGTGTCCATGGCGTGGCTGATTTGCGACAGTCCTGCCACAATGGCGCTACGGATATGCAATTCTCATGGCGGTCCGGCGAAAGGCGGGTCAACACTCGGTTGTTCGTGTCGTGTTGGAAGCGACAAGACACGAGGAATTTTATGTCTTCGCGCCCGTTGGGCCGATGCGACTTGAACCTTGGAGGGGTATCCACGTGAGAGCACAGAACCAGCGTAGGCGTCTGCTAGCGTCAACCATGATCGCGGGCTTCGCCGCAATCGGGATGGCGGCCCCGGCAATGGCTCAATCAACCGAGGAGAGCGCGTCGGTTTCGGAGATCGTCGTCACGGGTTCTCGTATCCGTCAGGCGAACCTGGTCACGACCAGTCCGGTGACCCAGGTTACGGCTGAGGATGTTCGTGAATCGGGCGTGAGCCGCGTCGAAGATCTGGTCACCCAACTGCCCCAGGCCTTCGCCGCCCAGAACTCGACCGTGTCGAACGGCGCCTCCGGCACGGCGACGGTATCGCTGCGCAACCTCGGCTCGACCCGCACCCTGGTCCTGATCGACGGCAAGCGGATGCCATATGGTTCGCCGTTGGACGCGGCGGCCGACCTCAACCAGATTCCGGCCCAGTTGGTCGAACGTGTCGAAGTCCTGACCGGCGGCGCCTCCGCCGTCTATGGTTCGGACGCGATCGCCGGCGTCGTCAACTTCATCATGAAGAAGGACTTCGAAGGTCTCGAGATCACCGCCCAGTACGGCCAATATCTGCATCACAACGATTACGACGGCCCGGGCAACCTGCGTTCCGTGATCGCTGGACGCGCCGCCACCAACCCGGCGCAGTTCCAACTGCCCGACGACGATGTTCAGACCGGCTTCAGCCGTGAGATCACCGCCGTCATGGGGGTCAGCTCGCCTGACGGTAAGGGCAACATCACGGCCTATGCCGGCTATCGTAAGAACAACAAGGTGCTCGGGCGCGACTATGATTACGCGTCGTGCTCGCTCGGTGGACAAAACGCGGCGGGCGACAGCTTCACCTGCGGCGGTTCCGGCACTTCATATCCGGGGCAGTTCACCGACTTCGCCAACTACGCCTACACGCTGGACGCCAACAATGACTTCGTCCCGTACGTCGGATCGCGCGACGCCTATAACTTCGGCCCGCTGAACTATTATCAGCGCCCCGACGAGCGTTACAATCTGGGCGCCTTCGCGCACTATCAAGTCAACGATAAGATCGAGGCCTTCGCCCAGCTGATGTTCAACGACTATCAGTCGGTGGCTCAGATTGCGCCGTCGGGCAACTTCGGCAACACCGCCACGATCAACTGCGACAACCCGCTGATGTCGACCCAACAACGGGGTCTGATCTGCGAAAGTGATCTGGTCGCTGACATCATCGACGATCCGGACACTACCGACAACGAGGTTCAGGACTTCATCGACGGCGTGATCGCCGGCGGCGGCACGTCCGCAGATGCCCTGGCTCAGATCGCTGCTGCGGCCGGGGTGCAATCTTGCACCGGTACCGGAGCCAATCTGATCGATCCTTGCCCGCTGTATATCCTGCGGCGCAATGTCGAAGGCGGCGGTCGCCAATCCCATCTGAACTATGAGTCCTATCGCGGCGTCATCGGGATTCGCGGCGAGCTGGACGCCGCCTGGAGCTATGAGGTTTCGGCCCAGTACTCCAAGGTGCGACTGGCCCAAATCTATCGTAATGAGTTCTCGGTCTCCCGTCTGACGCGCGCCCTCGACGTTATCGATGTCGATGGCGTTGCTACCTGTCGGTCGGCCGCGTCGCTCGCTCAAGGGGGCACAGGCACGGACCCGAACTGTGTGCCCTACAATCTCTTCCGTCGCGATGGCGTGACCCAGGAGGCCCTGGACTATGTGCAGGTGCCGCTGGTCATGTCCGGCTACACCGAGCAGCAGGTCGTGACGGCGTCGGTCACCGGCGATCTGACCGACAAGGGCCTTGTTTCGCCCTGGGCCGAAAGCGGCCTGAAGCTGGCCCTGGGCATGGAATACCGTCGTGACGCCCTGGACCTGACCACCGACGTGACCTACTCGACCGGCGACGGCGCGGGTCAAGGCGGCGCCACCATCGGCCTCGGCGGAGCGAACTCGACCTACGACCTGTTCGGCGAATTCCAACTGCCGATCGTCGAAGGCATGCCCTTCGCGGAATCGATCACGGTCGACGGTGCTTATCGCGCTTCCGATTATACGCTGGGTGGCAAGACGGACACCTGGAAACTGGGTCTCGACTACGCGCCGGTTTCGGACATTCGGTTCCGCGCCAGCTATCAGCAAGCGACGCGCGCGCCGAACGTCATCGACCTGTTTACGGCGCAGGGATTTAGCCTGTTCGACCTGGATGACGATCCCTGCGACTTCACTGACCCGGGCGAAGATGGGACCGCTTCGTCGAGCGCCTGTATCGGTTCGAATTCCTGGCAAGTCACAGCTGCTCAAGCGAACAACGGCTTTTTGACCAGCCCTGCCGGCCAATACAACTTCCTACAGGGCGGCAGCCCCGAACTGAACCCGGAAGATTCCGAAACCACGACCTTCGGCATCGTCTTCACGCCCAGCTTCCTGCCGGGCTTCAACATGTCGGTCGATTATTTCGATATCGAGATCACCAATCTGATCTCTTCGATCGGCGCCGCCAATACGCTGAACGCCTGCTACACGGGCGGTCTGCAACAGGCGTGCGAACTGATCCAGCGGAACGACAACGGCTCGCTGTGGTCCGGTGACGGCGTGGTGGTCGATCTGAACACCAACATCGGTGGTTTGAAGACTTCAGGCATCGACGTTAACGCCGGCTACAACATCGACCTCGCCGACTTCGGCGCGGCCAGCTTCGGCACCCTTGGCTTCTCCTTCACCGGCACCTGGCTGGAAAGCCTGGAGACCGACACCGGCCTGGGCTTCGCCAACTCGGTGTTCGACTGCGCCGGCAAGTTCGGCAACACCTGCGCTGCCAACAACATCGCCGCTTCGCCCGAGTGGCGTCACCGCGCCTCGGTGTCCTGGGGTACGCCGTGGGATGGCGTCAATCTGGGCGCGACGTGGCGTTACATCTCCGCAGTCGATATTGACTCCGGCGTCACCACCCGTCTGGACAGCACTCTGGAAGAGCAGCACTACCTCGACCTCAACGGGTCGTGGCAGCTGCAAGACAACGTCACCCTGCGGGGCGGCGTCAACAATGTGCTCGATAACGATCCGCCGCTGTCCTACTCGGTCGGCACCACGGGTAACAACAATACCTATCCGCAAGTCTATGATGCGATGGGCCGTTACGCCTTCATCAGCGTGACCGCGAGCTTCTAAACCCGCATCTTCACCACTAGAGTTTGGGCGGCGGACCTTCGGGTTCGCCGCCCTTCTTTTTTATGCGCCGTAGAAAAACCATTCGGGTGCTCAAGCGTTACGGTGCATTGAGACCGGGCCGGGGGGCTCAAGATCAAGGATGCCGATGTTAAAGACCGCCGCAGCGCTCGCCGCCACCGTCACGCTCATGTCGGGGCTGGCTCCAGCCTCCGCCCAGGACCAGGACGGACCGATCGTCACCGGCGTGCGGAGCGCTGAAACCGCTGAAGCCCTGAAGGTGCGCGAGGCGATCGCCTATGCGAATCCACTGCCGCGTGGCGCGCCGACGCAGGATTATCCGCTGGTGGCCTGGTGCGACGCCCTGGTGACGGGGCATGCGGATTTGGGCGAGACCCTGACTGACCGTGCGCCCGAGGACGTCGAACTGGTGCGTCTGGGCCGCCTGGAGGCGCAGGACTTCCGCAGCGCTCTGGCGGCGGCCGAGCCGCGTCAGACGGCGGCGGCCAGGGCTGCTGCGCAACAGGCGGCAGCGGCGGCGAAGGCTCAATGGGCGCCCTTGTTGGCCAGCGAGGACGAGGCGGCGCGGAGCCAGTCGTTCGGGCTGTTCTACGGTCTGCCGGGGCGTTGCGAACATGCGGCGCGGCGCATCCGGAACAACATCACGACCCCGCCGGCGACCCCCGCCGAAGTCGGGCTTGAGGCGCCGGCGCCCGCCAACTGATCGGCAGACGATGGACTATGGAACGGCGGTCTGAGCCTCGGCTCAGGCCGCCGTTTCGCGTTTGGCGGCGTAGGGATCGTAGTTGAGGATGGGGGCCAGCCAGCGCTCGCAGGTGGTCACGTCCCAGCCCTTGCGCCGGGCGTAGTCCTCGACCTGGTCCAGATCGATCTTGCCGACGCCGAAATAGTGGCTGCCCGGATGGCCGAAATAGAGGCCCGAGACCGAGGCCGGGGGCGTCATGGCGAAGCTTTCGGTCAGGGCCATGCCCGCGTTGGTTTCGGCCTGAAGCAGGCGGAACAGGGTGGCCTTCTCCGTGTGGTCGGGCTGAGCCGGATAGCCGGGGGCCGGTCGAATGCCCTGGTATTGTTCGGTGATCAGGTCGTCGATGTTGGTCACTTCGTCGGCGGCATAGCCCCAGAGCTGGGTGCGGACTTCCTTGTGCAGGCGTTCGGCGAAGGCCTCGGCCAGGCGGTCGGCCAAGGCGGTGGCGAGGATGGCGGAATAGTCGTCGCCGGCGTCCTTGAAGCGCTTGGCGATCTCCAGCTCGCCGTGGCCGGCGGTGACGGCGAAGGCGCCGATATAGTCGTCGCCTTCTTCGGCGATGAAGTCGGACAGGGCCAGGTTCGGCTTGCCGTTCGACTTCTTGATCTGCTGGCGCAGGGTGTGGAAACGGGCGATCTCCGCGTCGCGGTTTTCATCGGCGAAGACGATGACATCGTCGCCGTCGGCGCGGGCGGGCCAGAAGCCGACGACGCCCTTGGCGGTGAACCATTTCTCGTCGATGATCCGCTTCAGCATGAGCTTGGCGTCCTCGAACAGGTCGCGCGCAGCCTCGCCGACGATCTCGTCCTCCAGGATCAGGGGATAGCGGCCGATGAGCTCCCAACTGGCGAAGAAGGGGGTCCAGTCGATGTGGTCGGCGAGGTCCTGCAGGTCCCAGGCGTCGAAGGTCTTCACCCCGATGAAGGACGGCTTGCCGGGCATGGGCTGGGTCGGGTCGATACGGAAACGGTTCTCGCGCGCCTGAGCCAGGGTGGCGCGGGCCTTGACCTCCTGGCCGCGGGCGTACTGCTCGCGGATGCGGATATATTCGTCGCGGGTGGCGGCCTCGTTCTTGGCGCGCTCGGTCTTGGATAGCAGGCCAGAGACGACGCTGACGGCGCGCGAAGCATCGACGACATAGGTGGTCGAGCCCCGGCGGTAGGCGGGTTCGATCTTGACCGCCGTATGGGTGCGGCTGGTGGTGGCGCCGCCGATCAGCAGGGGGATGTCGAAGCCGCGCCGCTCCATCTCGGCGCCGACGAAGACCATCTCGTCCAGCGACGGGGTGATCAGGCCGGACAGGCCGATGATGTCCACCTTATGCTCGACGGCGGCGTCCAGGATCCGGTCGGCGGGGACCATGACGCCCAGGTCGATGACCTCGTAGTTATTGCACTGAAGCACGACGCCGACGATGTTCTTGCCGATGTCGTGGACGTCGCCCTTGACCGTGGCCATCAGGATCCGGCCAGCCTGTTCGCGGGGCTTGCCGGCCTTTTCAGCCTCCATATAGGGCTCCAGCCAGGCGACGGCCTGTTTCATCACCCGGGCGGATTTCACCACCTGCGGCAGGAACATCTTGCCCGAGCCGAACAGGTCGCCGACCACATTCATCCCGTCCATCAGCGGGCCTTCGATGACGTGCAGGGGGCGGTCGAATGAGAGGCGGGATTCTTCGGTGTCGGCGTCGATATATTCGGTGATGCCGTTGACCAGGGCGTGGGCGATGCGGGCCGCGACCGGCTGATCGCGCCATTTCAGATCGACGACGCGGGCGACGCCCTTGTCGCCCTTGTAGTTGGGCGCGATGTCAACGAGGCGCTCGGTATTCGAGACATTGGTCCGCTGCGGCCGGTTCAGGATCACGTCCTCGACCGCTTCGCGCAGGGTCGGGTCGATGTCGTCATAGACGGGCAGGTCGCCGGCGTTGACGATGCCCATGTCCATGCCCGCCTGGATGGCGTGGTACAGGAAGACGCTGTGGATCGCGCGGCGCACCGGCTCGTTGCCGCGGAAGCTGAACGAGACGTTCGACACCCCGCCGCTGATCCGGGCGTAGGGCAGGGTGGATTTGATAACCTTGACCGCCTCGATGAAGTCGACGGCGTAGTTGTCGTGCTCCTCGATCCCCGTCGCCACGGCGAAGATATTGGGGTCGAAGATGATGTCTTCAGGCGGGAAGCCGACCTCGTTGACCAGGATATTATAGGCGCGGGTGCAGATCTCGATCTTGCGGGCGGCGGTGTCGGCCTGACCCACTTCGTCGAAGGCCATGACCACCACGGCGGCGCCATAGCGCAGGCATTTGATCGCATGATCGCGGAAGGCCTGTTCGCCCTCCTTCATGCTGATCGAGTTGACGATGGGCTTGCCCTGGACGCACTTCAGCCCCGCCTCGATCACCTCCCATTTGGAGCTGTCGATCATCACCGGCACACGGGCGATGTCGGGCTCGGCCGCGATCAGGTTGAGGAAGGTCCGCATGGCGACGGCGCCGTCCAGCAGGCCCTCGTCCATGTTGATGTCGATGATCTGGGCCCCGGCCTCGACCTGTTGCCGGGCGACGTCGAGCGCGGCCGAATAGTCGCCCTCGACCACCAGCTTGCGGAATTTGGCCGAGCCGGTGACGTTGGTCCGTTCGCCGACGTTGATGAAGGTGGGTCTCATGACTGTCCTCCCTCTCCCGTGGGGAGAGGGCTTGAGCGCACGGCGGCGAAGCCGTCGTTCTGGCGCGAAAGGGTGAGGGATAGGCGGTGCGAGTTGGCCCACCGGCGAACCCTCATCCGGCCCTGCGGGCCACCTTCTCCCAATGGGAGAAGGAAAGAACGCGTCGCCATCACGCCACCATCTCGAACGGTTCCAGCCCCGACAGCCGCAAGGCCACCGGCCGTTCCGGGATCACGCGCGGCTTCAGCGGCGCGACCTCTTCGGCGACGTGCTTGATGTGGTCCGGCGTCGTGCCGCAGCAGCCGCCGACGATGTTGACCAGACCGGAGGCCGCCCATTCCTCGATGAAGTGGGCGGTCTCGTGCGGTTCCTCGTCGTACTGGCCCATGGCGTTGGGCAGGCCGGCGTTGGGATAGGCGGCGACCAGGGTGTCGGCGACGCGGCTGAGTTCGGCGATGAAGGGGCGCATCAGGTCGGCGCCCAGGGCGCAGTTGAAGCCGACGGCGAAGGGTTTGGCGTGGCGCACGCTGTTCCAGAAGGCCTCGGCCGTCTGGCCCGACAGGGTGCGGCCCGAGCGGTCGGTGATGGTGCCCGAAATCCAGATGGGCAGGGCGTCCATGCCCTCGTCCTCCAGGTCCTTGATGGCCTTGATCGCGGCCTTGCAGTTCAGCGTGTCGGTGATGGTCTCGACCAGATAGAGATCGACACCGCCCTCGTTCAGGGCGCGGATCTGATGACGATAGGCCTCATAGACCTGGTCGAAGGTCACGCTTCGGGCGCCGGGGTCGTTCACGTCGGACGACATCGACAGCATCTTGTTCAGCGGGCCGATGGAGCCGGCGGCGAAGCGCGGCTTGTGCGGCTCCTTTTCCGTCCAGCGGTCGGCGGCGGCGCGGGCCAGTTTGGCGCCTTCCAGATTGATGTCCCACACCGCCTGGGCGTCCAGGGCGTAGTCTTCCTGGGCGATGGTGGTGCCGGAGAAGGTGTTGGTCTCGGAGATGTCGGCGCCGGCGCCGAAATACTGGTCGTGCAGGTCCGAGATGATGTCCGGGCGGGTGATGCAGAGGATGTCGTTGTTCCCCTTCATCTGGTGCGCCTCGTCATAGCCGTTGGCGGCGACGAAGCGGTCGGCGCGGAAGTCGGCTTCGGACAGGCCGCGACGCTGGATCATCACGCCCCAGCTGCCGTCGAGGACCAGGATGCGTTCCTTGGCCGCCGCATGCAGGGCGGCGATCCGTTCGGCGCGGGTGAGGGGAGAGGTCATTACGCCACAGCCTTTGTTTCACGCACGCCCAGCACGCGGCAGATCGCATAGACCAGATCGGCGCGGTTCAGGGTGTAGAAGTGGAAGTCGGAGAAGCCCTCTTCCTGCAGACGGGCGCAGGTCTCGGCGGCGACCGAGGCGGCGAGCAAGCGTCGGGTTTCGGGGTCGTCGTCCAGACCGTCGAAATGGGCCTTCAGCCAGTCGGGGATGCTAGTCCCACAGGCGCCGCACATCCGGGTCAGGCCGGCGAAGTTGGACACGGGCATGACGCCGGGGATCAGGGGAATGGTCACGCCCGCCGCCCGCACCCGGTCGCGGAAACGCAGGAAGGCGTCGATGTCGAAGAAGAACTGGCTGATGGCGCGGGTGGCGCCGGCGTCCACTTTGGCCTTCAGCACATCGATGTCGTGGTCGATGGAAGGGCTTTCAGGGTGTTTTTCGGGATAGGCGCCGACTGTGACGTCGAAACCGCCGACGCGGCTGATGGCGGCGGTCAGTTCGGTGGCGTTGGCGTAGCCGTCTGCGCGGGGTTGATAGATCCCGCCGATGCCGCCCCCGCCGGGAGGATCGCCGCGCAGGGCGACGATATGATCGACACCGATGGTCTTGTAGCCGGCGATGACCTCATCGACCTCGTCGCGGCTGGCCTCGACGCAGGTCAGGTGGGCGGCGGGTCGCAGCGAAGTCTCGGCGATGATCCGCTGGACAGTGCGGTGGGTGCGTTCGCGGGTCGAGCCCCCGGCGCCATAGGTTACGGAGACGAAGGCCGGGTTCAGCGGCTCGAGGCGACGGATCGCCGTCCACAGATTGGCCTCGGCCTCGTCGGTCTTGGGCGGGAAGAATTCGAAGGAGACGCGAACGGCGTCCTGGTTCGAGCCGGCGCGGGCGACCGGACCCAGCGGCGACAGCAGCAGGGCGCGGGCTTCGGCGAGATTGGTCGAGGGCGCAGCCATCATGCGGTCTTTCTGGCCGGGGCCAAGGATGCGGGGGCGGGGCGTTCGGCCGTCCAGATGGTTACGGTGAGGCCCTCGTTATCGGGCGGCAGGGCGACAGGGGGGGAGGGCGTCAGGCCGCTGTCGGTCAGCCAGCCGTTGATCTCTTGGTCGGCGAAGCCCAGGCGGCGATGCTGATGCGCCTCGCGCATATGTTCGAAGTCGTGCGGGGCGAAATCGACGATCACCAGCCGGCCGCCGGGGCAGACCAGCCGCGCGGCCTCGGCCACGGCGGCGAAGGGGTCGGCCAGATAGTGCAGAACCTGGTGGACGATCACCAGATCGGCGCTGGCGGCGGGCAGGCGGGTGGCGAAGATGTCGCCGTGGCGCAGTTCGACCTTGTTCAGCCCGGCCTTGGAGACATTGGCGCGGGCGATGTTGAGCATATTCTGGCTCAGATCCAGCCCGACCGACATCTTGGCCTTCTTGCCGAACAGGGTCAGCATCCGGCCGGAACCGGTGCCCAGATCGACGACGCGTTTGAACGGGCCGGGGCCGACCGCTTCTTCCAGGGCGGCCTCGACGGCGCTCTCGCTGACATAGAGGGAGCGCAGTCGGTCCCACTGGGGGGCGATCTGTTCGAAATAGGATTCGGCGGCCTGTTGGCGATCCTTCTGGACCTCGCTCAACCGACGATGATCGGCCTCTCCGGCGTCGTCGGCGAGAATGTCCAGCACGGTGTCGATCAGCCGGCGGGCCTGGGCGTCGTGCGACAGGCGGTAATAGACGCGGGCGCCGTCCGGAAACCGCTCGATCAGGCCGGAGTCGGTCATCAGCTTCAGATGGCGAGAGACGCGCGGCTGGCTCTGGTCAAGAATCCGCGACATCTCCATGACCGAAAGCTCTTCGCTGGCCAGCAGGGAAAGGATGCGCAGGCGCGTCGGTTCGCCGGCGGCGCGAAGGGCTTCGACAGTCTGGTCGGCGGTTAAACTCATCCGATCATATAAAGATATCCTTATATGATTTGGCAAGCAAAAACGACCTCGTACATGGCGCGACGGGAAAGCTTCAGTCCGCCGTTTAAGGACACGCAATCCCTTTGGAGTGGTTCTATGCGCAGTCTCCTGATTTCCACCCTCGCTCTCGTCGCCGCCGGTCCGGCCCTGGCGCAGAGCGATTTTCCCGAGCCGCCGATGGGCGGGCAGATGTCCGGTCCGCCGCCGATGGGCGGGATGCGTCCGCCGGAGCGCGAGACCCTGGCCGAAATGAAGACGCGGATGAGCGGGATGTTAGACCGCCTCGACGCCAATCATGACGGCGTGATCAACGCGTCGGAGCTGGCCGGTTCGCCGGGCGGGCGGATGCTGAGCCGTGCCGACGCCGATGGAAACGGGCTCATCACCAAGGCCGAAATGGAAGCCGGCGCCGAGACCATGTTCAAGGCCATGGACAAGAACGGCGACGGCGTCGTCACGGCCGATGAACGCCCGCAGCCGCCCCGGCGCCCGGGCTGAATCACGCGACCGGCGTCTTCAGCGGCTGGCCCGCGAAATGCGCCTGAAGATTCTGCATCAGCAGCATCAGCATGCCCTGCACCCCGGCGGTCGTCGCGCCGGCGGTGTGGGGCGTCACGACGAGGTTCGGCACATCGGTCCAGCGTGATGGGTCGGTCGGCTCCTCGATGAAGACGTCCAGGGCGGCTTGGCCCAGGGCGCCGGATTTCAGCGCGGCGATCAGGGCGTCCTCGTCGACGACCTGGCCGCGCGAAACATTGACCAGCAGACCTTCGGGCCCCAACGCCTCGAGCACTTCGCGCGAGATCAGGCCGCGATTGGTCGCGTCGGCCTTGCAAGCCACCACCAGGATGTCGCTCTGTTTCGCGAGAGCCAGCAGGCTGTCGGCGCGAGGCCATTCGGCGTCGTGCGGGCGGGGGCCCCACCAGGCGACGTCCATGCGGAAGGCCTCGGCGCGGTCGGCGACCGCCTTGCCGATGGCGCCGAGGCCGACGACGCCCAGTTTCTGGCCGCCGATCGAAGCGGTGATGGTGCGGGTGTCGGCGGTCCAGCCGCCGGACCGGACCTGGCGGTCGCCCGAGACGATCTGGCGACGCGCAGCCAGGATCAGGCCCAGGGCGTGATCGGCCACGTCTTCATGATTGACGCCCGGCGCATGGGTGACGGGCAGGCCGCGTTCACGGCACCAGTCGATGTCGATCCCGTCGTAGCCGGAGGTGAAACAGGCGATCAGGTCGAGAGCGGGGAGTTGTTCGATCAGCGCCTTGTCCAGCGGCGCCTCGCCGGCGACGACCAGGGCGCGGATGTCGTGGGCGGCCTCGATCGGCGGGCCTTCCCAGAAGCGGTAGACGTCATAGGCGCTCTCGAGAATCGGCGAGAGCGGGGCGAGATGCCGCTGCATGATAAGAACGGCGGGGCGTTGGGTCATGCAGCGGCTCCTCTTTTTAAATCAGGCGTTACCGCCCGAACTTCTGGTGCTGGATACGTTTTGGGATGATGCTGTCGGCGCCCAGGCGGCGCATCTTGTCCTGTTCGTAGGCTTCGAAGTTCCCCTCAAACCATTCCACATGGCCGTCGCCTTCGAAGGCGAGGATGTGGGTGGCCAGACGGTCCAGGAACCAGCGATCGTGGGAGATGACGACGGCGCAGCCGGCGAACTCTTCCAGGGCCTCTTCGAGGTTCTGCAGGGTTTCGATGTCCAGGTCGTTGGTCGGTTCGTCGAGCAGGATCAGATTGCCGCCCGAGGCCAGGGTCTTGGCCAGGTGGACGCGGTTGCGTTCACCGCCGGACAGCTGCCCCACCTTCTTCTGCTGGTCGCCGCCCTTGAAGTTGAAGCTGCCGACATAGGCGCGGGTGTTGATCTCGCGCTTGCCGACCATCATCACGTCGGTGCCGCCCGAGATGGCCTGCCAGATGGTCTCGTCCGGCTTCAGGTCGTCGCGCGACTGGTCGACATAGGCCAGTTTGACGGTCTCGCCGACCTTGATCGTGCCGCCGTCAGGCGTTTCCTGGCCGGTGATCAGTTTGAACATGGTCGACTTGCCGGCGCCATTGGGGCCGATGACGCCGACGATGCCGTTGGGCGGAAGCTTGAAGGTCAGATTGTCGAACAGGGTCTTGTCGCCATAGGTCTTGGCCAGGCCTTCGACCTCCAGCACGACATTGCCCAGGCGCGGGCCGGGCGGGATCTGGATGTGGGCGTGGGTCTGGGCCCCGCGCATCGATTCCTGTTCCTCGACCATTCGCTCGTAGGCGGCCAGACGGGCCTTGGACTTGGCTTGACGGGCCTTGGCGCCCGAACGGACCCATTCCAGTTCGCGGGTGAGGGCGCGCTGGCGGGCTTCGGATTCCGACTGTTCCTGCACGACGCGCTTGGTCTTGGCTTCCAGCCACGAGGAATAATTGCCCTCGTGCGGGTGGCCCTTGCCGCGGTCCAGCTCCAGCGTCCATTTGGTGACGAGGTCCAGGAAGTAGCGGTCGTGGGTCACCAGGATGACGCAGCCGGGGAAGTTTTCCAGGTGGTGCTGTAGCCAGGCGACGGATTCGGCGTCCAGGTGGTTGGTCGGTTCGTCGAGCAGCAGCATGTCGGGCTTGGACAGCAGCAGACGGGCCAGGGCCACGCGGCGCTTCTCACCGCCGGACAGGTTGGTGACCTCCCAGTCGTCGGGCGGGCAGCGCAGGGCGCCCATGGCCATTTCGATGCGGCTGTCGATGTCCCAGACGTCGCCGGCGTCGATCTTCTCCTGGAGAGAGGTCATCTCCTCCATCAGCTCGTCGGTGTAGTTCTCGCCCAGTTCAGCGGCGACGGCGTTGAAGCGGTTGACCCACTGTTTCTCTTCGCACCAGGCCTCGACGTTCTCGCGGACGTTCAGGCTGTCGTCGAGCTTGGGCTCCTGCTCCAGATAGCCGCGCTTGATGCCGTCGGCGGCGCGGGCCTCGCCCGTGAACTCGGTGTCCAGGCCGGCCATGATCTTCAGCAGGGTGGATTTACCCGAGCCGTTGACCCCGACGACGCCGATCTTGGCGTCGTTATAGAAGCTGAGCCAGATGTTCTCGAAGATCTTGCGGCCGCCGGGGAAGGTCTTGGTCAGACCCTGCATCTGGAAAATATATTGCTGCGCCATGAGGTGCGGTTTCGCCCTTCGGGTTTCGTCGGATTGGGAGGTTTGGGCGGATGTAGCGATCCTGAGGCGGGAGAGCAAATGAGGCGAAGACATGCGCAGGCGCCTTCGCCGGTTTGGGGCGAAGTTGGGGAGGGCGTGGGACGCCGGGTCTGCACCCGGGGTTTGGAGTTTTAAGTACCGTTTCGGCGCAGTCGTCGTCCCACGCGGTCGTTTTCCACACGCGCTCCGGCTGGCGGCCCTATTCTTCGAGCCTTGCCGGATCGGCGGGCCGCCTTGCGACGGCTTCGCCGGGGCGGACATGCCGACGTAGGTCGACAGCGGTCCGCTTTCCTAAGCGTGCGGCGAGCAGGAGGCGGCATCCATCGCCGCCCCTAAGGACCCCGGCGGTCTCCATCCCGCCGGCTTCATCGCTCGACCACAGCCCCGCCGCCGTCAGGGCGCTGGATCCGACGCCCTCCCCATCGGCGGGGATGAGAGGATTATGCGGGAGGTTTGAGGGGTGATTAGAAGAAGGGGGTGAGATTCTGTTAGGGCGTTGAAATCGTTGAGGGGGAGGCAGCGTCATTGTGCGCGCTGGCCGCTCTTCCCTTTCGTCATTCCGGGCGGAGGGCTGCTTGGCCCGCAGACCCGGAACCCAGCGGCGCCGAAGGCGAAATCTGTAAGCCGCAGGATGTTGGAACAGCGAGTCCGCGACAGTTTCGCGCTCTCGCGCGCCGCTGGGTTCCGGGTGTGCGCTGCGCTTCGCCCGGAATGACGAAAGAGAGAAAGGCGTTACCTCTCCGCGCGCGGAGCGCGTGGGGAGGACGGGTCGCGCTTGCGACCAGGAGGGGGCGACTCTGACATTGAGGATGACTGAGCCAGCGTCTGACACCGAGTCGCCCCCTCCTGGCGCTCGCTGACGCTCCCGCCTGTCCTCGCCGTTCGCCTTCGCGAACGGGGAGGTGAGTGTGCTCCTGAGAACCGTTATCAATGAAGGGTTTGGGGCGTTTTGACCACATGCCGCGCATGGACAAGCGGCGGCGTCGGGCGCAAAGAACGGACAGACATCGCCATAAGCGAAAGAACGAATATCGTGTTCGACTATAAGGCCGCCTTTGAAAACTCGGTGGAGCAGGTGCGGAGCGAGGGCCGGTATCGTGTCTTCGCCGATCTGAAGCGGGTGCGCGGCCAGTTTCCGCAGGCGGTGCGTCGCCGCGAGGACGGGTCCGAACAGGACGTCGTGATCTGGTGCTCCAACGACTACCTCGGCATGGGCCAGCACGCGGACGTGCTGAAGGCCATGCAGGACGAGATCGATGCCGTGGGCGCCGGGGCCGGCGGCACGCGCAATATCTCGGGCACGACGCGCTCGGCGGTGGATCTGGAGGCCGAACTGGCCGACTGGCACCAGAAGGAAGCGGCGCTGCTGTTCACCTCGGGCTATGTCGGCAACGAGGCGACGCTGTCGACGCTGCAGAAGATCCTGCCCGGCCTGATCACCTTCTCGGACGCGCTGAACCACGCCTCGATGATCGCCGGCATCCGCCAGGGCGGGGGCGAGCGGCACATCTTCAAGCACAATGATCTGGCCCATCTGGAGGCCCTGCTGGCCGCCGCCCCGGCCGGGGCGCCCAAGCTGGTCGCCTTCGAGAGCGTCTATTCGATGGACGGCGACATCGCCGACCTGGCCGGGACCATCGCCCTGGCCAAGAAATACGGCGCCATGACCTATCTGGACGAGGTACACGCGGTCGGCCTGTATGGCGAAACCGGCGCCGGCGTTGCCGAGCGTGACGGCGTTCTGGACCAGATCGACATCATCGAATGCACCCTGGGCAAGGCCATCGGGGTCATGGGCGGCTACATCGCCGCCGACGCCGTGATCATCGACGCGGTGCGCAGCTGGGCCTCGGGCTTCATCTTCACGACATCGTTGCCGCCGGCGCTGACCGCGGGGGCCCTGGCCTCGGTGCGGCATCTGAAGGCCCATCCGGAACTGCGCGAACAGCATCAGGAACGGGCGGCGACTCTGAAGGCGCGGTTCGCCGCGGCCGGGATCCCCGTCATGGACAGCGAGAGCCATATCGTGCCGGTGCATGTCGGCAATCCGATCCACTGCAAGATGATCTCGGACATGCTGCTGGACGAATACGGCGTCTATGTTCAGCCGATCAACTATCCGACCGTGCCCAAGGGGACCGAGCGGTTGCGCTTTACCCCCTCGCCGAACCATACCGATGAGATGATGGATCATCTGGTCCTGGCGATGGACCGGCTGTTCGCCCACTGCAATGTGGCGCGGCGGTCTGTGGCGGCCTGATCGTTTCCCGAAGACCCGCATTGGGCTATGATGACGCGATGAACGTCCATCATCCCGCGCCGGACACGCCGCCCGAGGAGGTCGACCTTTTCGAGATGGCGAACCTGTATCCGAGACATACGGGCCTGCCGATGACCGTCTGGGTCAGTCCCAAGGGCCACGCCCGGCATGACGCCCGGGTCAAGGTGTGCCGGGCGCATGGCGACCGTATGGACGTGGACGATATCGCGACCGTCAGCGTGCGGCCCGAGCCGGAACTGATCCACGGGCCTTTGCCCAATGCCGATCTGAAGGCGGTGCAGGCGTGGATTAGGCTGAACAGCGACGCCCTGATTGGATACTGGAACGGCGAGCTCGACACCGTCGATCTGTCGCGGGCGCTCAAGACCCTCTGATCATGGGCGACGACGGCGAGATCATTGTCGAGTTCGTGCGCAACGGACCTTACATCAAATGCTCGGCCATCCATGTGGCCAGCGGTAGGGAGGTCAGCGCCATGGGGCCGGTCAACGAGCCCAAGGCGGTTGAGCGGGTGGCGATCGCGAAGTTGAAGCGGGCTTTAGAGGCAGGTCGATAGGCGCCTGAGATCGACTTCAACGTCGAACGGTGATTTCCTGCGTGTCGTGGGAGGCGATCATGTTGCAACCAGGCGGGCCGGCGGTTCTAGGTTTCGGGGCCTTTTCGATTTTCGCCATGCTGGGCGGCTTGGTGCTGCTGACCGGCGCCGACCATGCCGCGCCGGGATGCACAGGGCCGGAGGTCAGGCGCTGCGACTTCATCGAAACCGCAAAGATCGCGGTGGCGAACAATCCGCGCCCCAATCGCAAGTTTGATCCTGACTTAGGTTTCGAGATTGTCGAAATGGGCTCGTCCGTCCGTGTGCAGCAATATCTGCCCAACGGATCGCTGGCCTTGTTCGAGGGGCCAGCCGTTCTGATTGATCGCAAGAGCTGCCGTCCCTGCAGTGTGGAGGTTCGCGCGAGCACGGGCGGCGACGATACGGCGCGGTTCACCCGCTTTCCTCCGTCGGGCGCTTGAGCCTGATTAAGGGGTATCACCACAAGATATTGTGGTTCGGCGCGCTGCGGACTAGATAGGCGACCTTCTCAGACGCGGGGATTCCGACGTGACCGCCTTCACCCATGACGCCTATTTCACCAAGACCCTGGCCGACGCCGATCCGGACGTCTTCAAGGCCATTCAGGGCGAGATGGGCCGGCAGAAGGAGCAGATCGAGCTGATCGCGTCCGAGAACATCGTCTCCCAGGCGGTGCTGGACGCGCAGGGTTCTGTTCTGACGAACAAATACGCCGAGGGTTATCCCGGTCGCCGCTATTATGGCGGCTGCGAATTCGTCGATGTGACCGAGGATCTGGCGCGCGAACGGGCCAAGAAACTGTTCGGCGCGGCCTTCGCCAATGTGCAGCCCCACTCGGGCGCTCAGGCCAACCAGGCGGTGTTCTTTACGCTGCTGCAACCCGGCGACACCTTCCTGGGTATGGACCTGGCCTGCGGCGGGCACCTGACGCACGGGTCGCCGGCGAACCAGTCGGGCAAGTGGTTCCGGCCCGTGACCTACAAGGTCCGCGAAGACACCCATCTGATCGACTATGACCACGTGGCGGAGATGGCGCAGAAGGAGAAGCCGAAGCTGATCCTGGCCGGCGCCAGCGCCTACAGCCGCCACATCGACTTCAAGCGGTTCCGCGAGATCGCCGACAGCGTCGGGGCCTATCTGATGGTGGACATGGCCCACTACGCCGGCCTGGTGGCCGGGGGCGCCTATCCTGATCCGATCCCGCACGCCCATGTCGTGACCACGACGACGCACAAGACCCTGCGCGGGCCGCGCGGCGGCCTGATCCTGTCCAACGACGCGGACCTGGGCAAGAAGATCAACTCGGCCGTCTTCCCCGGCCTGCAAGGCGGGCCGCTGGAGCATGTGATCGCGGCCAAGGCCGTGGCCTTCGGCGAGGCGCTGCAGCCCGAGTTCAAGCTGTATGCGCAACAGGTGGTCAAGAACGCCCAGGCCCTGGCCGGGGTGCTGGTCGAGCGCGGCCTGGCCATCGTCTCGGGCGGCACCGACTGCCACCTGGCCCTGGTCGATCTGCGGCCCAAGGGCGTGACCGGCAAGGCGACCGAGCACGAACTCGAAAAGGCGCTGATGACCTGCAACAAGAACGGCGTGCCGTTCGACACCGCCCCCTTCACCATCACCTCGGGCGTTCGCCTGGGCACGCCGGCGGGCACCACGCGCGGCTTCGGCGAGGACGAGTTCAAGCAGATCGGTCACTGGATCGCCGACGTCGTCTCGTCGATGAACGGCGGCGACGAAGCCGATCCGGCCGTGGTCGCGGGCGTGGCGGCCCAGGTGCGGGAGCTGACGAACCGCTTCCCCATCTACGGATGATCTGACCGATGAAGTGCCCCTTCTGCGGTCATCAGGACACCCAGGTTAAGGACAGCCGGCCGTCGGACGACGGCTCGGCGATCCGACGGCGGCGGTCCTGTCCGAACTGCAATGGGCGTTTCACCACCTTCGAGCGGGTGCAACTGCGCGAACTGGTCATCCTGAAACGCAACGGGCGGCGCACGCCGTTCGAGCGCGACAAGCTGGAGCGGTCGCTGGGCGTGGCGCTGCGCAAACGGCCGGTCCAGCCGGAGCAGGTGGAGCAGATGGTCAACCGGATCGTGCGCCAGCTGGAGAGCCTGGGCGAGACCGAGGTGCCGTCCAGCGTCGTCGGGGACTTCATCATGAAGGCGCTGAAGGGCGTGGATGAGGTGGCCTATGTCCGCTACGCCTCGGTCTACAAGGACTTCCGCGCGACCGGCGATTTCGCCAAATTCCTGGGCGACGAAGGCTTCGACGAGCCCTCTGGCAAGGACTGATGCGCGTCACCCTGAAGCTGGCCACGTCGCTGGACGGGCGGATCGCCACGGCTGACGGCGAGAGCCGGTGGATCACCGGCGAGGCGGCTCGGCTGGAAGGCCATCGGCTGCGCGCCGGCCATGACGCCATACTGGTGGGCGTCGAGACGGTGCTGAAGGACGATCCCGAACTGACCGCGCGCCTGCCCGGGCGGAGCGTGGATCAGCCGTTGCGGGTGGTGCTGGACAGCCGGTTGCGCACGCCGGAGACGGCGAAACTGGCGGGCGAGAATACGCTGATCCTGACGGCGGTCGAAGCGCGTGCGATCGGCTCGGCCGAGGTCCGACAGGTCGAGGCCGAGGACGGGCGTCCGGCGATCCCGGCGGTGCTGAAGGCGCTGAAGGCGGCCGGCGTGGGGTCGGTGCTGATCGAGGGCGGGGGGCAGGTCGCGGCCGCCTTCCTGAAGGCCGGGGCGGTGGACCGGCTGGAGTGGTTCCGGGCGCCGATCCTGCTGGGCGGGGAGGGGCGGCCCTGCGTGGCGGCCCTGGCTCTTGCAAAGCTGGCTGACGCCCCCAAGTTCCGTCGCCTGGGCGTGGAGCCTGTCGGAGACGATCTGTGGGAACGCTACGAGCGGGCGTGAAACCTTAAGGTTCGTCGCCGATCTTCGTATTGTCAGACTGTGTTTGTTGGGTCCGGAAGGGACCGGAGCCGAAATGTTCACCGGAATCGTCACCGACATCGGGCGCGTTCGCGACGTCCGCAAGACCGAGCGGGATCGCCGCTATGAGATCCAGACCGCCTGGGACGTGTCCGGGATCGACCTGGGCGCCTCGATCAGCCATGCGGGCTGCTGCCTGACGGTGACGGAGAAGGGCCCGGATTGGTTCGCGGTCGAGGTGTCGAACGAGACCCTGTCCAAGACCACCCTGGGCGGCTGGAGGGCCGGCGACGGGATCAATCTGGAGCGGGCGGCCAAGCTGGGCGACGAGATGGGCGGCCATGTGGTGTCGGGCCATGTCGACGGCCTGGGCCGCGTCGTGTCGATCACGCCGGAGGGCGGCTCGCACCGGGTCGAGGTCGAGGCGCCGGCGCCCCTCCACCGCTATATCGCCGCCAAGGGCTCGATCACGGTCGATGGGGTGTCCCTGACGGTGAACAGCGTCGCGGGGCGGGTGTTTTCGTTGAATATCATTCCGCATACGTGGGATGTGACGACCCTGGGCCGTCTGAAGGCGGGCGATCCGGTCAATCTCGAGATCGACATGCTGGCGCGATACCTCGCGCGGTGGCAGGAGACGGCGTGATGCAATTGGCCGCTAACATGAACGACAGCCCGATCAGTCCCATCGAGGACATCCTGGAGGACGCCCGCAACGGCCGTCCCTATATCCTGGTGGACGCCGAGGATCGAGAGAACGAGGGGGACATCATCATCCCCGCCCAGTTCGCCACCCCCGACCAGATCAACTTCATGATCCGCCAGGCGCGGGGCCTGGTCTGTCTGGCGATCACGGCCGAGCGCGCGAACCAGCTGCGCCTGCCGCCGATGGCGGCGGACAATCGCGAGAGCATGAAGACCGCCTTCACGGTCTCGATCGAGGCCAAGGACGGCGTGACCACCGGCATTTCCGCCGCTGACCGGTCGCGCACCATTCATGTGGCCACCGATGCGTCGAAGGGCATGGACGACATCGTCTCGCCCGGCCACATTTTCCCCCTGGTGGCGCGCGACGGCGGGGTCCTGGTCCGCGCCGGCCATACCGAGGCGGCGGTGGACATCAGCCGGATGGCGGGCCTGACCCCGGCCGGGGTGATCTGCGAGATCATCAAGGACGACGGCGAGATGGCGCGGATGCCGGATCTTGTCGCCTTCGCACAGCTGCACGGGCTTAAGATCGGCACCATCGCCGACCTGATCGCCTATCGCCGCCGCACCGAGCGGTTCGTCGAGCGGGTCATGGATACGCCGTTCGAGAGCGTCCACGGCGGGCCGTTCCGCCTGATGCTCTACCGGAACACCATCGAGGGTGCGGAACACGTCGCTCTGGTCCACGGCAAGATCGATCCGTCCAAGCCGACCCTGGTGCGGATGCACCAGGTGGACTTCGCCTGCGACCTGCTGGGCCATGTCGAGACGCGCCAGGACTATGTCCCCAAGGCGCTGAAACAGATCACCGATCATGACGGTCCGGGCGTGGTCGTCTTCCTGCGCGATCCGTCGCTGAACTCGCTGGCAGAGCGACTGGCGGGCGTGGACAAGCCGGCGGCGGTGGACCGGTCGCTTAGGGCCTATGGCGTCGGGGCGCAGATCCTGCTGGACCTGGGCGTCAAGGACATGATCGTGATGAGTTCGACGCGACCCGAACCGACCGCGCTGGAGGGCTATGGCCTGCGCATCGTCGGCTGGCGCGACATGGATGGAGAAGACAAGGCGTGACCGAGGCCCCCCGTATTCTGATCGTCGAGGCGCGCTTCTACGATGAACTGGCCGACGCCCTGCTGGAGGGCGCCAAGGAGACCCTGAAGGCGCGCGGTGCTCAATTCGACGTCGTCACCGTGCCGGGCGCCCTGGAGATCCCGGCCGTCATCGCCATGGCCGAGGAGGCCGGGCGTTTCCCGACCGCGCCCCGTTATGACGGCTATGTCGCCCTAGGCTGCGTGATCCGCGGCGAGACCTATCATTTCGAGATCGTCTCGGATCAGTCGGCGGCCGGCATCATGGCCCTGGGGGTCAAGGGTTTCATCATCGGCAACGGCATCCTGACCACCGAGGACGAGGACCAGGCCTGGGCGCGTGCGCGGCTTTCCGAAGGGGATAAGGGCGGCGGAGCAGCGAAAGCCTGCCTCGAGCTCATTGCATTGAAGAAGCGGTTGCGGCTAGGCCTCGGCGCATGAGTGAACCGAACAGCGTCAAAGCCGTCCTCGAGCAACTGGCCGAGGCCGAGAAGCAGCGGGCCGAGCCCCATCTGAGCTCCAAACAGCGCCGTGCGCGCACCGTGTCGCGTCTGGCCGCCGTCCAGGCCCTGTACCAGATGGAGCTGGCGGGCGAGGGCGTGGAGACGGTGATCACCGAATTCTCCAACTTCCGCTTCGACACCGATATCGAGGGCGAGGCCCTGGCCGAGGCGGACGAGGCCTATTTCGCCGACATCGTGCGCGGCGTGATCGAGAGCCAGCGCGACATCGACGCCGCCGTCAAGGCGCGTCTGGCGTCCAACTGGAAGCTGGAGCGGATCGACGCCACCCTGCGCGCCCTGCTGCGCTGCGGGGCCTGGGAGCTGATCAAGCACCCGGAGACGCCGCGCGAAGTGGTGATCGACGAATATGTCGAGCTGGCCAAGGCCTTCTTCGACGACTCCGAAGCGCGGTTCGTCAATGCGGCGCTGGACGGCGTGTCCAGAGACACGCGCAAATAATGCCGGCGCTCGACGTCGCGGGCGAGTTCGAGACGATCGAGAGGCTGCTGAGGCCCCTGGCCCATCCCGAATGGGGCCGGGGGCTGGCGGACGATGTGGCGGTGCTGCCGTCGCGGCCCGGCTATGACCTGGTTCTGACCAAGGACGCCATCGTCGAGGGCGTGCATTTCCTGCCCGACGATCCGCTGGACACGGTGGCCAAGAAGCTGCTGCGGGTGAACCTGTCGGATCTGGCGGCGAAGGGGGCCGAACCCTTCGGCTATCTGATGGCCTGCTGCTGGTCGGAGCGCTGCGGCTGGCCCGAACGCGAGGCTTTTGCGGCCGGGCTGGCCGAGGATCAGGCGCGGTTCGGCGTCTTCCTGATCGGCGGGGATACGGTGAAGACGCCGGGGCCGGCGGTGTTTTCCCTGACCGCCCTGGGCTGGGTTCCCGAGGGCGAGACGGTGTCGCGGGGCGGGGCCCAGGTCGGGGATCTGGTGTTTGTGACCGGGACCATCGGCGACGGGGTGCTGGGGTTGAGGGCGGCGCGGGGCGAGCTGTCGCTGGAGCCCGAGCGTCTGGAGGCGCTGATCACCCGTTATCGCACGCCGGCGCCCCAGCTGGATTTCGCCAAGGTGGTTCGCGAACTGGCGACCGCAGCGGCGGACGTGTCCGACGGACTGGCGGCCGATGTCGCCCATATCGCCAAGGCCAGCGGGCGAGGGGTCGAGCTGAACCTAGCGGTCCTGCCCTTGTCCGCCGCCGCCCAGGCCTGGGTCGACAACCGGGTCGATGCGCAGGCGGCTCTGTCGATCCTGGCGACCGGCGGCGACGACTATCAGATCGTTTTCACGGCCCATCCCCGTCATGAGGAGACGCTGCGGCGCGAGGCCGAACACCGTTTCACACGCTTGACCAAGATTGGAGCCGTGACCGACGGCGCGGGCGTGACGGTTCGCTATGCGGGGCGCGTTGTGCCCCTGAAACAGGGCGGTTGGACCCACGACTGAGGTGGAAACACAATCCTAACCGCAGTTGGCTAGGATGGCGGTCATGGATCGCAGAACCCTGATCACATCCGGAACCGTCGCCCTGGCCGGCGCGGTCGCCACGGCGGCCGCGACGCCAGCCGTCGCAGGCGCATCGTCCAGCAAGACTCCTGCCGAGGCCCCGTCTCTAAGTTTGCCCGGCCTGGGCCTGCCCGTCATCGCGGACGGGCGGGTTCGGAATTATGTCTTCGTGTCGCTGAAGCTCCATATCGGAGGGGGCAAGACCCCGGAAGACATGCGGCTGAAAGAGGCCTTCTTCCGAGACGCCCTGGTGAAGGCGGCGCATCGCGCGCCTTTCACGGTGACCGGAGACTGGACACGTCTGGACGAGGGACGGATGTCGGCCGCTCTGATATCCGCCGCCAACACGATTTCGGGGCGAGGCTCGGTGACCCGGGTCGAAGTTTTGAGCCAGGCCCCGCGGCGTCGGGCGGGCATGATCGCAGCGCGCTGAGCCGCCTGATCGATCACGGTTGCGTCAACGCGGCGCCCATGACACGCTGACCTTGCAAATCCCACGGGACGCACTGACGCGTCCGCCGCGCTCGGGGGGACCGGACGTCGGACAGAGGCGATAACGCCCGCCCGTCGCAAGGGCCCGTGCGCTTGTTGCAAGGGCATGGAAACGCCAATGACGATCTATCTTACGCTGGTCTTCGCGGCCGGTGTTCTGGCGGTGCTGTACGGCGCCGCCCAGACCGCCGTGCTGATGAAGGCGAGCACCGGTAACGACAAGATGCGAGAGATCGCGGCCGCCATTCAGGAAGGCGCCTCGGCCTATCTGAAGCGGCAATATCTGACCATCGGCCTGGTCGGGATCGTGATCCTGATCGCCGCCTATCTGCTGATCGGCGTCTATGCGGCGGTCGGTTTCGTGATCGGGGCCGTCCTGTCGGGCGCGGCTGGTTACGCCGGCATGCTGATCTCGGTGCGGGCCAATGTGCGCACGGCGCAGGCGGCCTCTGAAAGCCTGTCCAAGGGGCTGAACCTGGCCTTCCGGTCAGGGGCGATCACCGGCATGTTCGTGGCGGGCGGGGCCCTGATCGGGGTGTCGGGCTATTATATCGTGCTGACGCGCCACATGGGGCTGGACCCGGTCGGGCGCGAAGTGATCGACGGCCTGGTGGCCCTGGGCTTCGGCGCCTCGCTGATCTCGATCTTCGCGCGTTTGGGCGGCGGGATCTTCACCAAGGGCGCCGACGTGGGCGGCGACATGGTGGGCAAGGTCGAGGCGGGCATTCCTGAGGACGATCCCAGGAACGCCGCGACCATCGCCGACAATGTGGGCGACAACGTCGGCGACTGCGCCGGGATGGCGGCCGATCTGTTCGAAACCTATGCGGTGACGACGGTGGCGACCATGGTGCTGGCGGCCATCTTCTTCCGCGACCAGCCCTATGTGGATACGCTGATGGTGTTGCCGCTGGCGATCTGTGCGGTCTGTATCGTGACCTCGATCATCGGCAGCTTCTTCGTGCGGCTGGGCAAGAGCCAGAACATCATGGGCGCCCTGTATCAGGGACTGATCGTGACCGGCGTCCTGTCTATCGGCGCGGTCTGGTGGGTGATCGACCAGATGGTGACGGGACCGATCGTGACCGGGAGCGGCCTGACGATCCAGCCGATGGCCCTGTTCTGGTCCGGCATGGTCGGGCTGGCGGTGACGGCGGCCATTGTGGTGGTGACCGAGTACTATACCGGCTCGAACTTCCGGCCGGTGCAGTCGGTGGCCAACGCCTCGGTGTCCGGTCACGGGACCAATGTGATCCAGGGGCTGGCGGTGTCGCTGGAGGCCACGGCGCTTCCGGCCCTGACCATCATCGTCGGCATCGTGGCCAGCTTCCAGCTGGCGGGCCTGTTCGGCATCGCCATCGCCACCACGACCATGCTGGGCGTGGCGGGGATGATCGTGGCGCTGGACGCCTTTGGGCCGGTGACGGACAACGCCGGAGGGATCGCCGAAATGGCGGGCCTGCCCAGCGAGGTGCGGCATTCGACCGATGCGCTGGATGCGGTGGGCAACACGACCAAGGCCGTGACCAAGGGCTACGCCATCGGTTCGGCCGGCCTGGGGGCGCTGGTGCTGTTCGCCGCCTATACGTCGGACCTGCAGTATTTCTCGGCCAATCCGGCGGACTATCCCTTCTTCGCCGACATGGGGCCGATCGCCTTTGACCTGACCAACCCCTATGTGGTCGTGGGCCTGCTGTTCGGGGGGCTGCTGCCCTTCCTGTTCGGCGGCATGTCGATGATGGCGGTCGGGCGCGCGGCCGAGGCTGTGGTGGCCGAGGTGCGGCGTCAGTTCCGTGAGAACCCCGGCATCATGACCTATCAGGTCAAGCCGGAGTACGGCCGGGCGGTCGACATCCTGACCAAGGCGGCGATTCGCGAGATGATCGTGCCGTCGCTGCTGCCGGTGCTGTCGCCCGTCGTGCTGTTCGTCGCGGTGCTGGCGATTTCGGACAAGGCCAACGCCTTCGCCTCGCTGGGCGCCATGCTGATGGGGGTGATCGTCACCGGGCTGTTCGTGGCTGTGTCGATGACCTCGGGCGGCGGCGCCTGGGACAACGCCAAGAAGGTGATCGAGGAAGGCTTCACCGACAAGAACGGCGTGGTCCACGGCAAGGGCTCGGAGGCGCACAAGGCCGCTGTGACCGGCGATACGGTGGGCGATCCCTACAAGGACACCAGCGGCCCGGCGGTGAACCCGATGATCAAGATCACCAATATCGTGGCCCTGCTGCTGCTGGCGGTGCTGGCGAGCGGGAATATCGGCTGACCCATACGAAGACGCCCCGGAGAGCGATCTCCGGGGCGTTTTTCCTTGGCGACGCGGGGCCCTTAGTCGGGGCGACGTTGGCCGGGGGTGTCGTCCTCGGTGCGCGGCAGCTGGCCGCGGCCGACGTTGCCCAGCAGCTGTTCCAGCACGGTCAGGGCGCGGCCGCGGGTCGGGGTTTCCTTGGTGTTCATGGCGATCTGCTCGCCGTCGGTCAGGCCCAGGGTGCGGACGGCGGAGACCTTGTCGCCGTTCGGCTCGAACGTCACTTCGGTGATGGTGCGGCTGGAGATGACCGGGCGGTTGTAGGTGTATTTCTCGGTCGTCTGGCTGATGTAGTACCAGACCTGGTCCGGTTCGAAGGTCGAGGTGGTCGACGGCGAACCGAGGCGGGCCAGGACGGATTCCTTGGTGTCGGTGCCCGCCACGATGTCCTGGGGCTTGGCGTCGATGGCCTGGAAGCCGTTGGAACCGATCATCGGGGCGCAGGCGGCGGACAGGCCGGCCAGGGAAACGGCGACGAAAAGCGGGACGAAACGAGACATGATCGGGCGCCTGCGAGAGAACAAGGTCTTTGACCTAGACGGACCTGCGTCCTAGTTCAACGGCGCGGCGGAAAAGGGGCCGTATAAAACCATGCTGAAAAACCTGTTCAAAACCCGGACCGGCGTCCGTATCGGCGACGCCCTGTACGCCCTGGCGGTGGAACAGGCGCGAAATGTCGGATTTTACACGCGTCTGGGCGTGGCTGATCGGATCGACGCGCGGTTCGAGCTCTATACGCTGCACGTGCTGTTGCTGGTGCTGCGATTGCGCGATGAGAACACCGAGCCGGGGCGGGATGCGGCCCAGGCCCTGTTCGACGTCTATGTCTCGGCTCTGGATCATGCGCTGCGGGAAGAGGGCGTGGGCGATGTCTCGGTCGGCAAGAAGATGCGCAAGCTGGGCGAGGCCCTGTACGGGCGGATGAACGCCTATGAGACGCCGTTGCGCGACGACGACGCGGCGGCCCTGACCGAGGCCCTGGCGCGCAACGTCTATGCAGAGACGGGGGCGGAACGAGCGGCTGATCTGGCGCGCTACGCCCTGGCCGCGCGGACCGGTCTGGCGGCGCAGAAATTTAACGAAGTGCTGGCGAAGCCGGCCTGGACGGATGTTTGAGACGATGAGCGTGAACCTTCCCTACAGCGAGACGGTGCGGGTCAATCAGATCGGCGCCGGGCTGAGCCGGCGGCTGGAGCCGGACGCGGACGTGCGCAAGCGAATCGCCCGCGCCCTGGATTTGCAGGGGCTGGAGGACTTCGTCGTCGAGATCGAGGTCAAGCCGACCCCGTCGACCAGCGAGTGGACGATGAAGGGCCGGGTCTCGGCCCATGCGGTCCAGACCTGCGGCCTGACGCTGGAGCCGCTGCCGGTCGATGTGGACCGCCGATTCTCCATCCAGCTGGTCGAGGCCGCGCCGCAGGAGACCGATGAGATCGAGGTCACCCTGGACGAGGAAGACGCTGATCTGATCGAGGACGGCAAGATCGATCTGGGTCAATACGCCGTCGAGCAACTGGTGCTGTCGCTGGACCCGTTCCCGCGCAAGCCGGGCGCGGAGTTCGTGCAACCGGAAGAGCCCGCCGAAATCTCGCCCTTCGCCGCCCTGAAGGCCTTGAAGCCCCAGGACGACCAAGGCTGAGGTTGACGTAAGGGCCGGGTGGTTGCATCCCCCGGCTTCAGCGCTATCGTCCAGCGCCCTATATACAGCGTCGCGCGACAAGACGACGCGGCTATTCGAGGTCCATTTGCCAGCCCCAGTTACGATCTCGCTTGACGCCATGGGCGGCGATCACGGGCCATCCGTCGTCGTTCCCGGCATCCGCAGCTATGTCCGCACCCATGGCGGGGAGGGGGTTCGCTTCCTGCTGCACGGCGACGAAGCCCAGATTCGTCCTGAGTTGGCGCGCGCCGACCTGTCGGATGCGGTCGCCGAGATTCGCCACACCGAAAAGGTCGTGGCTATGGACGAGAAGCCCGCCCAGGCCATGCGCCGGGGCAAGGGCTCCAGCCTGTGGAACGCCGTCGAGGCGGTGAAGACGGGCGAGGCCGGCGGCATCGTCTCGGCCGGCAACACCGGCGCCCTGATGGCGATCTCCAAACTGATTCTGCGCATGTCCGCGCCGGGGCTGGAGCGGCCGGCCATCGTCGCCAGCTGGCCGACCTTCAAGGGCCATACGGCGGTGCTGGACGTGGGCGCCAATATCGGCAGCGACGCCGAACAACTGGTCGAATTCGCCATCATGGGCGAGGCCTTCCAGTCGGCGGTGCGCGGCATCGCCCGGCCTACGATTGGTCTGCTAAACGTCGGTTCGGAAGACATGAAGGGCAACGAGCAGGTCAAGGAGGCGCACGCTATCCTGCGCGACGGGCCGTTCGATTTGAATTATCACGGCTTCGTCGAGGGCGACGACATCGCCAAGGGCACGGTGGACGTGGTCGTGACCGACGGCTTCACGGGCAATATCGCCCTGAAGACGGCCGAGGGCACGGCGCGCTATATTTCCGCCCTGCTGCGCGAGGCCCTGACCTCGAACCTGCAGTCCAAGCTGGGCGCCGCTATCGCCATGCCCGCCTTGAAGAAGATGCGCGAGAAGATCGATCCCAGCACCATCAACGGCGGCCCTCTGCTGGGGCTGAACGGCATTGTGGTGAAGAGCCACGGCGGCGCCGACGCAAAGGGATTCGGCAATGCGATCCGTATCGCGGTCGATCTGGCCCGAAGCGACTATATGACCAAGGTGGGCGCCAATCTGGGCAAGCTGGACGCCGTGTTCGACCATTCCAGCCCGCCCGCCGTCCCCGCCGGAGAACCCCTTCAGTGAGCGTCACCCGCAGCGCCGTGACCGGCGTCGGCTCCTATCTGCCGGAGCAGATCGTCACCAACGCCGACTTGGCCAAGTTCGTCGACACCTCCGACGAATGGATCCAGGAACGCACCGGCATCAAACAGCGCCACAAGGCGCGCGACGACCAGCCGACCAGCGACCTTGCCGTGGAAGCCGCCAAGAAGGCCCTGGCCGACGCCGGCAAGACGGCGGCGGACGTTGACCTGATCATCGTCGCCACCACCACGCCCGACATGACCTTCCCCGCCGTCGCCTCGATCGTGCAGCATAAGCTGGGCGCCGGGGTGGGCGTGGCCTTTGACGTCCAGGCGGTCTGTTCGGGCTTCGTCTATGCGCTGAGCGTGGCCGACGGCTTCGTGGCGCGCGGCCTGTCGAAATGCGCCCTGGTGATCGGCGCCGAGGAAATGACGCGGCTGATGGACTGGACCGACCGGACCACCTGCGTCCTGTTCGGCGACGGCGCCGGCGCCGTGGTGCTGGAGCCGCGTGAGGGACAGGGGGCCTCAGCCGACCAGGGCATGCTGGGCTTCGCCCTGCGCGCCGACGGGTCCAAGACCGATCTGCTCTACGTCGACGGCGGTCCGGCCACGACAGGGACCGTGGGCCATCTGCGGATGGCCGGGAACCAGGTCTTCCGTCATGCCGTGGTGAACATCGCCGAAGGCATCACCGCCGCCTGCGCTGCGGCGGGCATCGAAATCGCCGACGTGGACTGGTTCGTGCCCCATCAGGCCAACCAGCGGATCATCAAGGGGGTCGGCGACCGACTGGGTCTGGACGAGAACAAGGTGATCTCGACCGTGGCGATGCACGCCAACACCTCGGCCGCCTCCATACCCCTGGCGCTGGATGCGGCGATCCAGGACGGACGGATCAAGAAGGGCGACATGGTCCTGCTGGAGGCTATGGGCGGCGGCCTGACCTGGGGCGCCTGCGCGTTGCGACTCTAGGTTAAGCCCATAGGCATTGATTTTCCGCAGACTTTGCGCGCCTATAGGCGCAACGGACCGAACCAAGCCGGGGATATGATGTCAGGCCAACAGACCGTAACGCGCGCCGATCTCTGCGAAGCCGTGCATGAGGAGGTCGGCCTGTCCCGGCAGGAGTGTTCGGCCCTGGTGGAACGGACCCTCGAACTGATCGTGGAAGCCCTGGAGCAGGGCGACACGGTCAAGCTGTCTGGGTTCGGCGTCTTTCAGGTCCGCGAGAAACGCGCCCGCATGGGCCGCAACCCCAAGACCGGCGAACCGGCGGCGATCAACCCCCGTCGCGTCATCAGTTTCCGCGCCTCTCAGATCATGAAGAGCCGGGTTCACGACGCCGTCGTCGAGGCCTGATTCGCTTGGCCAAGAGCGCCGACGCCTTCCGCACCATTTCCGAGGCGGCCGAGGAGGTCGGGGCGCCGCAGCATGTGCTGCGGTTCTGGGAGACTAAGTTCACCTTCGTGGCGCCTGTAAAACGGGCGGGCGGACGGCGCTTCTATCGCTCGCAGGACATCGCTGTGCTGAAGGCCGTGCGGCGACTGTTGCATGACGACGGCCTGACGATCCGCGGCGTCCAGCGCCTGCACAAGGAGCAGGGGCTGAAGAAGCTGGTCGGCGCCGAGACGGCCGCCCTGATCGAGGACGGAGAGAATTTCGCCGCCGCCGGGAAACCGGCGCCCACGGGCGGCCGCGCCGAACATGCGGATTTGCTGGGGGTTCTGGCCGATCTGGAGCAGGCGAAGGCGCGTCTGGACGCCGTCCTGTCGCGGTCGGTGGAAAAGTCGTTTTAGCGTTTGCGGACAACGGTCGCCCCGTCTATAGGGAGCGCCTTCGGAGCGTGGCGCAGCCTGGTAGCGCACTTGACTGGGGGTCAAGGGGTCGCAGGTTCGAATCCTGTCGCTCCGACCATCTTCCCCAAAGAAGACGGTTGGTTGGTTGAAAGGGTCGCTTTCGGGCGGCCCTTTTGCAATTTTGCTTTGGCGTTTCGGGCGCCGGTCTCGACACGCCTGCGGCATCAAGTCCGCACCCAAGTCCGTTATGGCGCGGATCGAGGCGTGGCGATCTGACCGGGCCGGAGCAAGTTGACCTTTGGCCGCCAATAGCGCCACGGCGGCCGTCGGCGATCGAAATTACAACGACCCGACGCTGAAACGCCGGGTCGTTGCTTCTTACGAGGGGCCTAGGATCGTACGAAAGCCTAGCGATACCGGGCGCGTTCCTCGTTGATCTGGGCGGCGGTATAGGGTTGGGCCTCGGCGTCGAAACGGGACCAGCCCGTTTGACGGTAGGCTTCGCCCCGGGTGGTCGCGTCGTAGCCGCGGCTGCCGTCGAGTATCGCCTGGATCTGATCGGCTTCGTCTCCGTCCGCCTTGACGCTGACGAGGGTTCCGCCGCGACGCACGCCTTCGGAATAGACGTGCGCCTCTTCCTCGCTGTGACCGGCTTCCTTCAAGGCGCCGAGCAGGCCGCCGGTCGCGCCGCCGGCTGCGGCGCCGACGGCTGCACCGACCGCTGTCGAAGCTAGCCAGCCCGCCGCCACCACAGGACCAAGGCCGGGAATGGCGAGCATGCCGAGGCCAGCGAGCACGCCGGCGCCGGCGCCGAGCACGCCGCCGGTGGCTGCGCCCTTGCCGGCGCCGTCAGCCACGTCGTTTTCACCGTCGCCGTTCCGGTCGCCCAGGGGCCCGGCCTTATGGTCGCCGGAGCCGCTGTGCCAGTTTTCGGTATTGTTGGAGACGATGCTGATCTTGTCGTGGGAAACGCCCGAAGCTTCGAGTTTCGAAACGGCGTCGAGGGCTTCGGTGTGGCTGTCGAACAGCCGAGTGACGGTCGCCATGATGGGCTCCTTGAGAATTATGAGGAAGGGTGAGGAGGCCGAGGCCTATTGAGGCGTCACGACGCCCTTGTAATCGACCGAGACAGTCGTGGTTTCACCGCCGGCGCGCGCGGCCTGGGCTTTCCAGATGCCTTGTTCGTCCTGGGTCAGGGCGCCGGAAACGACATAGCCCTGCTTCTCGATCGCTTCGCGGGCCTGGCCTTCGGTGAAGGAGTTGGCGCCTGGCGTAAGTGCGGTCTCGCCCGTCGTGTCCTGGGTGTCGACGGCGGGGTTCATGGGCGATTCAGCAGAAGACACGGCGGGCCCCTCGACGGTGGCGTCGGTCTGTTCCCCGTTTCCGCAGGCGGTCAGGAGGGCGGCGGTCGCCGAGAGGGCGAGTGCGGCTCTTAACATGGTGGCGTTCCTTTCAGGGTTGCCACCAAAAAAGGGACCGTCGACCGTGTTCGTTCCTAAGGCCAAGTTTGATTGGACGAGGTTTTTTCGTCCAACCGCCATAGCAAAGTTGCTGCGACGCTTCCCCGTCGAGCCCGAAAATCACCGCACCCGAACAAAAATCTCGTCGGATTGCGAACTGGAAATTTCGGGGAAATCTGGGTCTGGGACAAAGCCCGCCAGAACGCGTCGTATCGCAACGCTGTTCTGCCCCGAGTGGCTCCGCGGGTAGGATTCGAACCTACGACCAGCCGATTAACAGTCGGCTGCTCTACCACTGAGCTACCGCGGAACTGCTCGGGAGGCGGGCCTATAGCAGCGGCCATTCGATTCGTGCAATGGGAAAAACGACGAATGCGCACGATCTCTATCAATGACCCTGAAGACCCCCGGATATCCGGCTTTCGCGATATCCGCGAACGCGACCTGACGGGCCGCGAAGGCCTGTTCATCGCCGAAGGGGAGGTGGTGGTGCGGGTTCTGGCGTCGGCGGCGTCGCTGTGCCGGCCGCGGGCCCTGCTGCTGGCCGAGAAGCGGGCGGAGGCGCTGGCGGACGTGATCGAGGCGCTTGCGGATGCGACGCCCGTCTATGTCGCCGGTCAGGCGGTTCTGGACCGGATCGCCGGCTTTCCCCTGCACCGGGGCATTCTGGCCCTGGGCGAGAAGCCGGTCGCTCCGCCGTTGTCGGATGTGCTGGAGACGGTGGCGGACGACGACGTCTTCGTGATCGCCAGCGGCATAGGCAATCACGACAATATGGGCGGTCTGTTCCGCAATGCGGCGGCGTTCGGCGCGCGCGCCGTCTTGCTGGACCAGTCTTGCTGCGATCCCTTCTATCGCAAATCCATCCGGGTTTCGGTCGGGGCGGTGTTGAGGACGCCGTCGTCGGTTTCCGATTCCGCCGAGGCCCTGGTGGCGGCGATGCAGGCGCGGGGGGTGGAGGTGGTGGCCCTGACGCCCTCGGCGACTGAAAGACTGGCGGATTATCGGCGACAGGGGCCGGTCGCCCTGATGGTCGGTTCGGAGGGGCCGGGCCTTCCGCGGGCGGTGATCGAACGGTGCCGCGCCGTCGGCGTGCCCATGGCGGGCGGCTTCGATTCGCTGAACGTCGCCGTCGCCAGCGCCCTGGCTCTGCATCATGTGACCAGCGCCACAGCCGCAGCCTAGGCCCGCCGCTCACCAGGATGTGACACGTTAAGGATTTGTACACCTTGTCGCGCGGCCGAAACTGTGACGCCATGGGTCCCGTTGGTGTGGGGGCGCGCGATGAACATTCTGTATTTTCTGAGCCGAAACGTCCGGGCTGCGATCTTTGTCGCGGTCGCCGCCGCCGGGCTGGGCGCGGCAGGGGTGATTGGCTGGATCACCGCCCCGGTCAGCTGATCGGCGAGCGCTGAAACGAAAAGAGGCGCGGATCCGGGGATCCGCGCCTCTTGTTCTATTGTCGCGATGGAGGCCTGACCGGGAATCGAACCCGGGTGCAAGGATTTGCAGTCCTCTGCGTCACCACTCCGCCATCAGGCCGCTTTTTGTCCCGATTTCTCGGGGGCGGTCATCGCGAGGGGCGTTCGCTATCAGATCGGATTGTCCGCTGCAACGCACGGAACTATAAGCGCGCGAGATTTCCTCTCCCGACTATCGATTGAAAGCTGCCCAAAGATGGATTTCACCGCCGAGCGCAAGGCCATGGTCGACTCGCAGGTCCGCGTGAACGACGTCACCAGTCATGAAATCCACATGGCCATGATGGACGTCGCCCGCGAGCGCTATTGCGCCCCAGAGCGGGTCTTCGCCGCCTATTCGGACGCGGCGGTCGAGATCGCGGGCGACCGCAGGCTGATGCCGGCGCGCGACCTGTCCAAGCTGCTGCAGGCGGCGGATGCACGCGAAGGCGAGAAGGCCCTGGCCATCGCCGCCCCCTACGCCGCCGCTGTTCTGGCCCGCATGGGACTGACGGTCACGGCGCAGGAGGCCGATCCGGCCGTGTTCGAGGTGGTGGGCGAGGCCCTGGCCGAAGAGGGCGTCGCCACGTCGGTCGCGCCCCTGGACGCCCCGGCGGGCGACGGCTGGGATCTGATCGTGTGCGAAGGTGGCGTGGCGGCTCTGCCCGAGGCCTGGGGCAAGGCGCTGCGGACGGGCGGGCGCATGGTTCTGGTCGAACGGCGCGGCGCCATCGGCAAGGCCGCCCTGTATGTGAAGGGTCGCGAAGGCCTGTCGCGTCGGGAACTTTTCGATTCGTCGCCGGCGCTTCTCGCGGAACTGACGCCGGCGCCTACATTCGCATTCTGACGTCGTCCGTGGCGCTCGCGGAAAGCGTGAAAAAAACTTAACTGGCGTCAGCTCGACTGAGGCCGCAGTTACGCTTGATGACATTCGGGCGCTCCCGGGGGCGTCAGGCAAGGACGGACAATGTTGAAACGCTCGCGTGTGCTGGCTTCGGCCGCTGTGGTGGCTCTTGTGACGGGTCTGGGGGCGCCCGCCTGGGCCGAGACGCTGCAGGAAGCGATCGCCCTGGCCTATCAGACCAATCCCAGCCTGCTGGCCCAGCGGGCGAATCAGCGCGCGCTGGATGAAACCGTGGTTCAGGCGCGGTCGGGTCTGCGCCCGACGCTGAGCGCCTCGGCCGGGGTCGACTACACCCGCAACGATTTCCCGACCGTGACCCAGTTCGTGGATACGAACGGCGATGGCGTGCCGGACACCCAGGTGTCCAGTTCATCGACGGACAGCGACGGCGCCAACCTGGGCGTCAGCCTGTCGCAGAACATCTGGACCGGCGGCCGCACTTCGCTGGCGATCGATCAGGCCCGGGCCAGAGTGATGGCGGGGCGGGAGAACCTGCGCGAGATCGAACAGTCGGTCATGCTGTCGGTGATCCAGGCCTATGTGAACGTCACCCGCGACATGGAAATCCTGCGCATCCGCCAGGAAAACCTCGCCGTGCTGCAACGCCAGCTGGATGAGACCAGCGCCCGATTCGAGGTCGGCGAAATCACCCGGACCGACGTGGCCCAGGCCGAGGCCTCGCTGGCCCAGTCCGAAGCCGACCTGGCCAACGCCCAGGCCCAGCTGTCGACCAGCCGCGCCGCCTATGCCGCCGTGGTGGGCCAGTCGCCCAGCGATCTGGAGACCACGCCGGTTCTGCCGATCGTTCCCACCGATTTCGACGCCGCCATGGAGATCGCCCTGGCGCGTAATCCCGGCGTGCTGTCGGCCACCTATTCGCTACAGGCGGCGGAAGCCGCCGTCGCGGCCGCGCGGGCCGAATATCTGCCGTCGGTGCGCGCCACGGCTTCATACGGCGGCACGGCGACCGATCTGGGGAATCTGGACGAGCTGGCGGATCGCCGCAGCTTCACCGCCGGCGCCACCCTGTCGGTGCCCCTGTTCACGGGCGGCCTGAACCGGTCACGCGTGGCCCAGGCCCTGGAACAGGCCAACGCCGCCCAGATCGCCGTCGAGGGCGAGCGCCGCACCGTGCTGCAGAACGTCAGCTCGGCCTATGCCCAGGTCCTGTCGACCCGTGCGAACGTCGCGGCCGGCGAAGAAGCGGTGCGCGCCGCATCGGTCGCCGCCGAGGGCGTGCGGCAGGAGGCCCAGGTCGGCCTGCGCACCACCCTGGACGTGCTGAACCAGGAAGTGACCCTGCGGGCGTCGCAAACCTCGCTGGCCACCGCTCGCGCCGCCGAATATGTGGCCCGCGCCTCGCTGCTGTCGGCCATGGGGCAACTGGAAGGGCCGAGCCTGAACGCCAACCTCGCCGTCTATGACGCCAAGGCCAATTACGACCGCGTCCGCAATCGCGGCGGCCTGCCGTGGGACGGTGTGATCGAGACCCTGGACCGCGTCGCCTCGCCGCCCGTCGTCGACGCCGACGACGCGCCTGATGCGCCGATCGACACCCAGCTGAAGACCGACGTCATCCGGACCGCGCCCGGCGCCTGACTTCGGTCGGGCGGCGTGCTCCAAAACGCCCGTTGATTCTGGCGGGCGTTGATGCGACGACACTAACCGGGACCGGAAAGACTTGATCTTTCCAGCCCCAATCCGTGAATAGTGTCGGGGGTCGCCTCGACGCCCCCGTTTCATCCCAGGCCTCTCCCAGGTTAGTCATGTCCGATCAGTCCGCCCAGGAACCCACCATGGAGGAGATCCTGGCGTCGATTCGCCGGATCATCTCCGAAGACGACGCGCCGGCGGAGACGCCCCCGGCAGCCGCCGCCCCGACGCCGGAGCCTGAGCCGGCCCCGGAGCCGGAGCCGGCCCCGGAGCCGGAGCCGGAGCCTGAACCGGCCGCCCCTGAGACCATCTTTGAGGCCCCGGCTGAGCCCGAGGCTGAGCCGGAAGCCGTCGAGGAAGACGTGCTCGAACTGACTGAGCTGTACGAGGCGCCGGCGGAAGAGGCGGCGTCGTCAGAGACCATCGGCGATCTCGACATCGTTGAGACAGCGCCCGAGCCCGAACCCGAGCCCGAGCCCGAGCCCGTCGAAGCCGCCGCCTCGGCGCCCGAGCCGGCCTATGATTCGCTGGTCGGCGAAAGCGCCGCCGCCAGCGCCGCCTCGGCCTTTGCAGGCCTGGCCGCGTCGTTCAAGAAGCCGGAGGCTCCGGCGTCGGGCGACATGCCGTTCGTCAGCGGCAACACCGTCGAGGCCATGGTCGCCGAGATGCTGCGTCCGCTGCTGAAGGACTGGCTGGACAATAATTTGCCCGGCATCGTTCAGGCGGCGGTACAAAAGGAAGTCGAACGCATCGCGCGCAGCGCCTAGCCCTTCGCTTCACCGCAGACTATCGAGGGGCGGCTCCTGCGGGGGCCGCCCTTTGTCATTCAAGGCCGTCTCCCGGCCACACGACAACGATCAAAGAAGTCCCATGCTCGAGAAGACCTTCGAACCCCAGGCCGCCGAACCCCGCCTGTACGCCCAGTGGGAAGAGAGCGGCCTGTTCGCGCCGCGCGCCGCTGCGGCCACGGACGGCGCCGCCGACGCCTATTCGATCGTCATTCCGCCGCCGAACGTGACGGGCAGCCTGCACATCGGCCATGCGCTGAACAATACGCTTCAGGACATCCTGGCCCGCTATCACCGGATGAAGGGCAAGGCGGTGCTGTGGCTGCCGGGCACGGACCACGCGGGCATCGCCACCCAGATGGTGGTCGAGCGCCAGCTGGCGGCGGCGGGCAATGTGGGCCGCCGCGACATGGGCCGCGACGCCTTCATTGAGAAGGTCTGGGAATGGAAGGCCGAAAGCGGCGGGACCATCGTGCGCCAGCTGCGCCGGTTGGGCGCGTCGTGCGACTGGTCGCGCGAGCGGTTCACCCTGGACGAGGGGCTGAACGCCGCCGTGCGCAAGGTCTTTGTGCAACTGCACAAGGAAGGCCTGATCTATCGCGACAAGCGGCTGGTGAACTGGGATCCGCATTTCCAGACCGCCATCTCGGACCTGGAGGTCGAGCAGCGCGAGGTGGATGGGGCCTATTGGCATTTCGCCTATCCGCTGGCGGACGGCGTCACCTACGAACACCCCATCGCCTTCGACGAGGACGGCAAGGCGACGGAATGGGAGACGCGCGACTTCATCGTGGTGGCGACGACCCGGCCGGAGACCATGCTGGGCGACACCGGCGTGGCGGTTCATCCCGAGGATGAGCGGTATGCGGGCTTGGTAGGCAAGTTCGTGACCCTGCCCATCGTCGGCCGCCGCATCCCTATTGTCGCCGACGACTATGCTGATCCGACCAAGGGTTCGGGCGCGGTGAAGATCACGCCGGCGCACGACTTCAACGACTTCGGCGTCGGCAAGCGCGCCGGCCTGACGTCGCTGAACATCCTCGACGCCTTTGGCCGGATCACCGATGTCGATACGCCGGACGTCCCGTCCGACTACGTCGGCCTCGACCGCTTCGCTGCGCGTAAGGCCATCGTCGCGCGCGCCGAGGAAGAGGGCTGGCTGCGCGAGATCGAGAAGACCAAGCATGTCGTCCCGCACGGCGACCGTTCGGGCGTGGTCATCGAGCCGTGGCTGACGGACCAGTGGTACGTCGACGCCAAGGTCCTGGCCCAGCCCGCGCTGAAGGCGGTGGAGCAGGGCGAGACGGTGTTCGAGCCGAAGTCGTACGAGAAAATCTATTTCGAATGGCTGAGGAACATCGAGCCCTGGTGCATCAGCCGCCAGCTGTGGTGGGGTCACCGCATCCCGGCCTGGTATGGGCCGCAGGAGCCTTATGGCCGAGACGCAAACTCGCTCGTGCCGGAAATTTTCGTAGCCGAGGACGCTCAATCAGCCTTGGCTTTGGCTCGTAAAAAGTATGCGGGGCGCCAAGTTGATTTGGCTGAGTCCGATGATGCGTTTGAATCTTGGCGAGCGCAGTATGTCTACGGCTCGGACATGCCGATCCTCATTCGTCAGGACGAAGACGTCCTCGACACCTGGTTCAGCTCGGCCCTGTGGCCGTTCTCGACCATGGGCTGGCCCGAGAAGACCGAGGATCTGGAGCGGTTCTATCCCACCAGCGACCTGGTCACGGCGGCGGACATCATCTTCTTCTGGGTCGCCCGGATGATGATGATGGGCCAGCACTTCATGGGCGAGGTCCCGTTCAAACGGGTCATCATCAACGGCCTGGTCCGCGACGAGAAGGGCCAGAAGATGAGCAAGTCCAAGGGGAACGTCATCGATCCCCTGGGCATCATCGACGAACTGGGCGCCGATCCGCTGCGCTTCACCATGGCCATCCTGTCGGGCACCCGCGACATCAAGCTGTCGAAACAGCGAATCGAGGGCTATCGCAACTTCGGCACCAAGCTGTGGAACGCCGCCCGGTTCAGCCAGATGAACGAGGCGCGCCGCGTCGAGGACTTTGATCCCGCGGCGGTCGAACAGACGATCAACCGCTGGATCCGGGGCGAACTGACCAAGGCCGAGCGCGCCGTGTCCGAGGCCATCGAGGGCGGGCGGTTCGATGATGCGGCGGGGGCGTTGTACCGGTTCGTCTGGAACGTCTTCTGCGACTGGTATCTGGAACTGGCCAAGCCGGTGTTCAACGGCGCCGATGAAGCCGCCAAGGCCGAGACGCGGGCCATGACCGCCTGGACCCTGGATCAGACGCTGAAGCTGCTGCACCCGGTCATGCCCTTCATCACCGAGGAGCTGTGGGCGGAGCTGGGCAAGGAAGGGCCGGCGCGCGAGAGCCTGCTGATCGGCGCCGAATGGCCGGTGCTGCCCGATGCCTTCATCGACGCCTCGGCCGAGGCCGAGATCGGCTGGCTGGTCGATTTGGTCGGCGAAATCCGGGGGCTGCGGGCCGAGATGAACGTGCCGCCGGCGGCCAAGCCGCCGCTGGCCTTTGTCGCGCCGGACGCCGTGACGGCCGAGCGGATCGCGCGCCATCGCGACCTGATCCTGACCCTGGGCCGTGTGTCCGAGGTCGGATCGGCGGAGGCCGCGCCGACGGGGGCCGTGACCTTTGTTTCGGGCGGATCGACGGTCGCCCTGTCGCTGGCGGGGATCATCGACCTGACCGCCGAACGGGCGCGGTTGGAGAAGGAGATCGCCGTGTTCGAAAGCGATATCGGCCATGTGAACAAGAAGCTGGGCAATCCCAATTTCGTGTCGCGGGCCGCGCCGGACGTGGTCGATGAACAGCGGGCCAAACTGGCCGAGGCCGAGGCGGGCAAGGTCAAGTTGCAGGCGGCGCTGGCGCGGCTGAGCGAGATCGGATGAGGCTGGACCAGCTTCTGGTCACGCGCGGCCTGGCGGAAAGCCGGGCCAGGGCGAAGGCGGCCATCGAGGCCGGCGGCGTCACCGTGGATGGGGCGCCGGCCAAGTCCGGCTCCCAGACCGTGGGGCCCAAGTCGGCCATCGGCTATGTCGACGCCCACCGCTGGGTCGGGCGCGGGGCGCTGAAGCTGGATCACGCCCTGACTGTCTGGCCCGTGGCCGTCGAAGGACGGGTGGTGCTGGACGTCGGGGCGTCCACCGGCGGCTTCACCGAGGTCTGTCTGGATCGCGGCGCGGCCAAGGTGTTCGCGGTCGATGTCGGCTTTGGCCAGATGCACGACCGGGTCGCGGCCGACCCTCGGGTGGTCAATCTGGAGCGCACGGACGCCCGCGACCTGACGCGCGACCTGATCCCGGAGGCGCCGTCGCTGATCGTGTGCGACGCCAGCTTCATCAGCCTGATCAAGGTGCTGCCCGCTGCGCTGGATCTGGCGGCGGCGGGGGCGGACCTGATCACCTTGATCAAGCCCCAGTTCGAGGCCGACGGTCCAGGCGGCGGCAAGAAGGGGGTGGTCAAGGATCCGCAGGCGCATGCGGCGGCCGTGGCGCGGGTCCGTGACTGGCTGGAGGCGATGGGCTGGGCCGTGCAGGCCACGACCGAGAGCCCCATCACCGGCGGCGATGGGAACCTCGAGTTCCTGCTGTGGGCCAAGAAGTCAGGCTAAACGGGCTCAAGTAGCGGAGCGCGGTAGCCCCTCAAAATGGGCTCAAGTAGGCCGAAGGCCGATAGCCCTCTCACAAATAAGAAACCGCCGGAGGACAAGTCCTCCGGCGGCTCCCGTCACGTCGTCGATCGACAGGGGGGCTGAAAATTAATCGACGACGCGATAGCGGCCGTACTGGTCGGGGCAGGTGCGGACGTAGCGGGTGTCCGTGCGACCATCGGGCAGACGGATCTGGCTTTCGGCCAGGCGGCAACCGTCTGAATTCTGATAGGGCGAGACCGAGCGGGAGCGGTCGTCGTAATAGTCATTGCCGTTGTAGGCGTAGTCATCACGGCGGTCGTCGTAGCGACGGCCCTGATCGCCGCTGTAACGGTCGTCATAGTAGCCGTAGCTGGGTTGGCTGTAGCCCTGTTGCCCATAGCCCTGGCTGTAATAGCCGCTGGAACCGTAGCTGCTCTGGTAGCTGCGGCAGGCGTCGGAGCTGGAGCGGCCGACTTGCGAGCCGATAACCGCGCCGACGACGCCGCCCAGGATGCTGCCTTCGGTGCGGCGACCACGGGCGGCCAGTTGCGAGCCGATGACGGCGCCTGCGCCGCCGCCGATCACGGCTCCAGCGCCGGTGCGGCCCTGACGTTCGCGGGCGCAGGGATCGTAGGACTGCTGCGGATAACGGCTGTAGTCATAGGAGGGGGCGTAGGCGCCGGTGCCGTAGTTCTGGCTGTAGCCGTAGCTCTGGGCCGAGGCGGCCATGGGCGCGGCGACGGCGCCGACGGTCAGGGCCGCGACGGCGGCAAAGGACTTGGTGGAGAGACGCATCTTCAACCCCTTGTGGTCGGACGTTCAGTGACGAGGGCTGAACGGGTGGACCGGCTGTCTGTTGCATCCTGTCTATTGGGGTGAAGCTGAACGGCTTTTGAGCGCCCCGTTCATCTTCGTTCATGTTGGAGGGGCCTATCGCGCTTCGCGCTACTTGAGGCCGTTGGTAGGCTACCGCTACTTGAGGCCGATTGAGACCGGCTGGTGTGTGGGGCTGTTCCGAGCGCGCCGCTTGGCGCGGGGCGGCGGCGGGGCTAGAAGCCCGGCGATGCAGACCTTTACGATCAGCCGCGTCGGCGGACAGGGCGACGGTGTCGCCGAGACGCCGCAGGGGCCGGTCTTCGTGGGCCTGACCTTGCCGGGGGAGACGGTGCGGGGCGAGGTCGTCGATGGACGGCTGGAGCAGGTCGAGATCCTGACCCCCAGCGCGGACCGGATCGCGCCGGTGTCGCCCCAGTACGGCGACTGCGGCGGGTGCTCGCTGCAACACTGGGCGGACAAGCCGTATCTGGAGTGGAAGCGCGAGCAGGTGCGGCTGGCCCTGGCGCGCGAGGGGATCGAGACCGAGATCGAGGCGACGGTGGCGAGCCCGGCCGGGACGCGGCGGCGGGTGGCCCTGCACGCGCGCCGGACCCAGGACGGCCGGGTGGTGCTGGGCTTCAAGGCGCGGCGGTCGTGGCGGCTGGTCGAGGTGCGGGAGTGCCCGGTGGCCGATCCCCGGATCATCCGCGCCATACCGGCCCTGACCGAGGTGGCGGCGGCCTTTCTGGAGCATCCCAAGTCGGCGCCGACCCTGCACGTGACCTGGACCCTGTCGGGGCTGGACGTGGATGTGACGGGGGTCGAGCGGCGCTCGGGCGGGGGGCTGTCGGCCGACGCCCAGATGCGGGCCATAGTGGCGGCGCACCGGGCGGATCTGGCGCGGCTGAGTCTGGCCGGCGACACCCTGGTCATGGCGCGCCAGCCGAAGATCGGCTTCGGTCCCGCGACCGTGCCCCTGCCGGCGGGCGGTTTCCTGCAGGCCGTGCCCCAGGCCGAGGCGGCCATGGTGGAGCGGGCCGTGGCGGCTGTGAAGGGGGCCAAGAAGATCGCCGACCTGTTCTGCGGCGCCGGGACCTTCACCTTCCCGCTGGCGACGGTGGCGCCGGTGATCGCGGCCGATGCCTCCAAGGCGGGGATCGAGGCGCTGAAGGCGGGCGTGGGCTCGGCCAAGGGGATGAAGGCGATCACGGCCGAGGCGCGCGACCTGTTCCGGCGGCCGCTGACCCCCTATGACCTGAAGGGGTGCGAGGCCATCGTGTTCGACCCGCCGCGCGCCGGGGCCATCGACCAGACGGCCCAGATCGCCGGGACCAAGGCCGGGGTGGTGGTCGGGGTGTCGTGCAATCCCCAGACCTTTGCGCGGGATGCGCGGGTGCTGATCGACGCCGGGTTCCGGCTGGAGCGGGTCACGCCGGTGGACCAGTTCCTGTGGTCGGCCCATGTCGAACTTGTCAGTGTTTTCAAGCGGTAGGCCCCATGGATGACGAGCTGGAAGATGGCGGCGGGTTCGACGCTGACGACTGGAACCGGCTGAAGCCCTTCGTCGGGGCGGTGGCGACGCTGGACGATGTTCAGGCGCGCCGGGCCGTCTTCGCCCTGGGCGAGACCGACGATCCGCGCCCCATCGCCATGGACCTGCCCCAGCCGGTGATCTGGTGGGAAGAGGACGGCGAACAGGCGGCGGTGGCGGTTCAGGCCGAGAGCCATCTGGGGCCGGACGGCGAGGAGATGGAGATCCTGGGCCTGATCCTGCCGGATGGGGAGGGGGCGGTGGCCCTGATGGAGGACGTCGATCTGGTCGATGATACCGACCCAACCTGGCGCGATCTGGTGACGCGGGCCGTCGATCCCTCGGCGGCGGACGTCGATTAACCGAACAGCTCCAACTGCGGCCGCGCGTCGGCCGGCACGCGGAACTGGGTTTCGTCCAGCAGTCGCAGCGGCGCATCCAGGCCGTAGCGTTTGACGGCGGCCTTGAAGCGGGCGCCGATCAGTTCGGCGACGGGGCCGGTTCCTTTCATGCGCTGGGACCAGTCGGCGTCGTAATCCTTGCCCCCGCGCGTCTGGCGGATCAGCGACATGACGCGGGCGGCGCGGTCGGGGCGGGCGTCGGCCAGCCATTCGCGAAACAGATCCTTGATCTCCAGCGGCAGGCGCAGGGTGACATACATGGCCCGCGTCGCCCCCGCCTTGGCCGCCGCCTCGAGCACCGATTCCAGTTCGTGGTCGTTCAGGCCGGGAATGACCGGGGCGAAGCCGACGCCGACGGGACAGCCCGCGTCGGCGAGCCGGCTGATCGCCTCCAGCCGTTTGGCCGGGGTCGAGGCGCGGGGCTCCATGGCGCGGGCCAGGCCCCGGTCCAGGGTGGTGATGGAGACGAAGGCCGACGCCAGGCCGGCCTGACCCATGGGGCCCAGAATATCGGCGTCGCGCGCGATCAGCACCGACTTGGTGATGATGCTGAAGGGGTGGTTGAAGCGCCGCATGACCTCAAGGATCGAGCGGGTCGATTTCAGTTCGCGTTCGACCGGCTGATAGGGGTCGGTATTGCCGCCTATGTGGATGCGTTTGCACCGGTATCGGGGGGCGAGGAAGGCTTGTTCCAGCAGACGCGCCCCCTCGGGCTTGAAGAAGATCCGGCTCTCGAAATCCAGGCCCGGGGATAGGCCCATCCAGGCATGGGACGGACGGGCGTAGCAGTAGATACAGCCATGTTCGCAACCTTTGTACGGGTTGATGGAGCGGTCGAAGCCGATGTCCGGACTGTCGTTCCGGGCGATGATGGTGCGGGCGTGTTCGGGCGTGAGCGTGGTGCGCAGCGGCGCGGCCTCGGCGTCGTCGGTCGTCCAGCCGTCGTCGAACGACTCGTGCTGCTCGGGCTCGTAACGGCCTGTGGCATTCGAACGCGCGCCTCTTCCCTTGGCGGATTTCATGGGAAGGAGCATGGGTTAGAAGGGGGAACATAGCAAGAACATTTGTTCGCTTCGTGCCCGGTCAATGTTCCTAAGCAAAAACAGACACTGTATCTGTTGCTAAAACATATGCGCTGGGTCTATCTGGCGCTCATGACCGCGCCCAACCGCTATTCCGCCGTCGCGATCGCCCTGCACTGGGCTGTCGCCGTCTGTATCCTGTCGATGATCCCGATGGGGTGGTGGATGACCGACGCCATCGAACAGCCGGGCAGCCAAGCCCTGGCCTATCGGGTGTTTCAAATCCACAAGTCGATCGGTTTCCTGATCCTGGCCCTGACTGTGGTGCGGATCGTCTGGCGGCTGACGCATCGGCCGCCGGCCCTGCCGGGCGGGATGAAGCGGTGGGAGGCCTTCGCCGCCAATACGACCCATGTGGCCTTCTACGCCCTGATGCTGGCCCTGCCGCTGACGGGGTGGCTGTATGTCTCGGCCGGCTGGGCCGTGGCGCAGGACCGGGCTCTGGAGGTGGCGACCAACTGGTTCGGCCTGTTTCCGATCCCGCATCTGCCGGGCGTGGCCGAACTGGCGGCGGGCGCGCGGCGGGCATTGGCCTTCCAGGCCATGGGGGCCCATGCGGCCATGGCCTGGGGCGCAGTCGTCCTGGTGGTCCTGCACGTCGGGGCGGCGCTGAAGCATCAGTTCGTCGACCGCGACGGTGTGCTGGCCCACATGGTTCCTTTTCTGAAGGCGGGGCATGAGACGCGGGTTTCCCCGCCGTCTTCGCCCTGGGTCGAGCGGGGCGTGGGCGTGGCCCTGATTGCGGTCGTGGCCATGGCCGGGGCGGTGGCGGCGCGGCCCTATGCAAGAGCTGAGTTGAAGCCGGTTCGGACGGAGGCGTCCGTTCCAGCCTCGACGTCCGCGCCCGAGATCGCCGCTGCGCCGGAAATCACGGCGCCTGAACCGGTCGAGGAGGAGACGACGTCCCAACCCGTGAAGGCCGGCGCCTGGACCATTGATCGCCACGCCTCCAGCATCGCTTTCGGCGGAACCCAGTCGGGCGCGGCCTTCAAGGGCCGGTTCGAACGGTGGGACGGTCAGGTCCGGTTCGACCCGGCCGATCTGGCGGGCTCGAAGGCGGTGATCACGGTTCAGACGGCCTCGGCTCGAACGGGCGATGCGACCCAGGAGGGCTCATTGCAGGGGGCTGAATGGTTCGATCCCGAGCAGTATCCGACCGCCCGGTTCGAGACGTCAGGTTTCCGCGCCCTGGGCGGGGATCGGTATGAGGCGAGGGGCACGCTGAGGATCAAGGCCACGAGCCTGCGCGTCGTCCTGCCCTTCAGCTTCCGCGAGACCGGCGGGATCGCCACGGTGCAGGGGCGGTTGGAGCTGGACCGGACGGCGCTGAACCTGGGGACGGAGACCGACGCGTCCGGGGACTGGGTCTCGAAGATGATCGATGTCCAGATCAAGGTCTCGGCGCGACGGGCGGAGTAGGGCGCCGAATGCGCCGCCGCTTGCCCTGACGGAAGTCAGGCCTTAGGGGTCCGCGCTCTTGATCAATGATTCAGGGAGCGGTCGATGACCCTCGCACTTCTGTTTCCGGGACAGGGCAGCCAAGCCGTCGGCATGGGCGCGCAACTGGCCGACGCCTTCGCCTCCGCCCGCGAGGTCTTCGCCGAGGTGGACGAAGCCCTGGGCCAGAAGCTGTCGGTGCTGATGCGCGAAGGTCAGGAGGACCAGCTGACCCTGACCGAGAATGCCCAGCCCGCCCTGATGGCGGTGTCCATGGCGGCGATCCGGGCGTTGAAGGTCGAGTTCGGTTTCGATGTCGCGACGGCGGCCTATGTGGCCGGTCACTCGCTGGGCGAATATTCGGCCCTGGCGGCGGCGGGGGCGATTTCGCTGTCGGATACGGCGCGGCTGCTGAAGCTGCGGGGCCAGGCCATGCAGCGCGCGGTCCCGGTGGGGCAGGGGGCGATGGCCTCGCTGATCGGACCCAAGACCGATCTGGCCCTGGCCGAGGCGGCGGCGGCGGCGGGCGCCGAACTGGGCGTCTGCGTGGTCGCCAATGACAACAACGCCGGGAACATCGTCATTTCGGGCGAGAAGGCCGCCGTGGACCGGGCCATCGAGAAGGCCAAGGAACTGGGCGCGCGGGCGATCCCGCTGAACGTCTCGGCGCCCTTCCACTGCCCGCTGATGCAGCCGGCGGCAGACGAGATGGCGGCGGCGCTGGCGTCGACGACCATTCTGGCGCCGGCGGTTCCCGTGGTGGCCAATGTGCTGGCGCGGCCGGAGAGCGATCCGGAAGTCATTCGCCGACTGCTGGTCGAACAGGTGACCGGCCGGGTGCGCTGGCGCGAGAGCATGGAGTGGATGGCGACCGAAGGTGGGGTCACCCGCTTCGTCGAGATCGGCTCGGGCAAGGTGCTGACCGGCATGGCCAAGCGGATCGCGCCGGAGGCCGAGTGTCTGCCGCTAAATACGCCGGAAGAGCTGGAAGCCTTCGCGAAGGCGTTGTGAGGCCACCCAGGTCGTCATCCTCGGGCTTGACCCGAGGATCGGACCGTCCGCACTTCGGCGTCTGAGCGCCATCATAAACATCGGCGCCGCACGGCGCCTGATCTTCGGGTCAAGCCCGAGGATGACGGAAGGAATAGAGGGAACAGATGTTCAATCTTGCAGGCAAGACCGCGCTGGTGACTGGCGCGACGGGCGGGATCGGCGGGGCGGTGGCGCGGGCGCTGCACGCCAAGGGCGCGACCGTGGTGCTGTCGGGCACGCGCGAGGCGGTGCTGGCGGATCTGGCCAAGGAGCTGGGGGAGCGGGCGCATTTCGCGACGGCGAACCTGTCGGATCCCGAGTCGGTCGATAATCTGGTCGCGGCGGCCGAGGCGGCGGCGGGCGCGCCGCTGGACATTCTGGTGGCCAATGCGGGCATCACCAAGGACGGCCTGTTGATGCGGATGAAGGACGAGGACTTCCAGTCGGTCATCCAGATCAATCTGGAGAGCTATTTCCGCCTGACCCGCGCGGCGGTGAAGGGGATGATGAAGCGGCGTTCGGGCCGAATCATCGGCGTGACCTCGGTCGTCGGCGTGACCGGCAATCCGGGCCAGACCAATTATTCGGCGTCCAAGGCCGGGATGATCGGCTTCTCCAAGTCGCTGGCGCAGGAGGTCGGGTCGCGCGGCATTACGGTGAACTGTATCGCACCGGGCTTCATCGCCTCGCCGATGACCGATGTGCTGAACGAGCAGCAGCGCGAGACCATTCTGGGCCGGATTCCGGCCGGTCGGTTGGGCACGGGCGACGAGATTGCGGCCGCCGCCGTCTATCTGTCGTCGAATGAAGCGGCCTATGTCACGGGCCAGACGCTGCACGTGAACGGCGGCATGGCGATGATCTGATCGCGATCACGAAATTCAACAGACTATTTCTTGCCCGAAAGCCTGTGCTAAAGGGCTGGATGCAACGGCGGTTCGGGCTTTCGGGCTTGCGTCGCCTTCGCTGCCGTGAGACGGCGATTTCGAAGTTACCCCGCCTCTACGGCGATTTTAAACAGGCAGAGAGACACTCATGTCCGACACCCTCGAGCGCGTTCGCAAGATCGTCATCGACCACCTGGACGCCGATCCGGACAAGGTCACGGAAAAAGCCAGCTTCATCGACGACCTGGGCGCCGACTCGCTCGACAACGTCGAGCTGGTGATGGCCTTCGAAGAAGAATTCGACATCGAGATCCCGGATGACGCCGCCGAGCACATCCAGACGGTCGGCGATGCGGTCAAGTTCATCGACGAAAAGTCGGCCGGCTGATCCCAGCCCCCGACTGGCGGCCGAAAGGCTGACGGTTCACAGGGCCGCCCGGCGCTCCTAGCGGAGACGCCCGGCGGCCTTTACTGTTTCTGACCCTTGCGAATCCGCAGTGATTCCTTGGGCCGGGATTGGAGTTTTAGGAGCACGCACCATGCGCCGCGTCGTCGTTACGGGCATCGGTCTGCTGACCCCCCTTGGCTGGGGTGTCGACAAGAGCTGGAAGGGTATCGTCGAGGGGCGGTCGGGCATCGGTCCGATCACCTCGTTCGACACCACGGGCTATGGCTGCACCATCGCCGGCGAAGTGCCGAGCGTTGATGGACGCGGCGGCGGCGGCGAGGGCGATTTCGACCCCGAGAAGATCATGTCCGTCAAGGACAGGAAGCGCGTCGACGACTTCATCCTGTACGCCATAGCGGCGGCGGACGAGGCGCTGCACGACGCCAACTGGAAGCCCGAGACGGACGAGGACAAGGAGCGCACCGGGGTCATGGTCGGCTCCGGCATCGGCGGCCTGGGCGTCATAGCTGAGACGGCCATTGTGCTGAAGGAACAGGGGGTGCGCCGCGTCAGCCCCTTCTTCATCCCCAGCGCCCTGATCAATCTGGCGGGCGGGCAGATCTCGATCCGCCATGGTCTGAAGGGCCCGAACCATGCGGCGGTGACCGCCTGCGCCACCGGCGCCCACGCCATCGGCGACGCGGCCCGGATGATCGCCCTGGACGACGCCGACGTCATGGTGGCGGGCGGGGCGGAAAGCTCGGTCGTGCCGATCGGCATCGCCGGCTTCCTGGCCTGCAAGGCCCTGTGCACCGCCTATAACGACACGCCGGAGAAAGCGTCGCGGCCTTACGACCGTGGCCACGCCGGTTTCGTCATGGGCGAGGGCGCCGGGATTCTGGTGCTGGAGGAATACGAGCACGCCAAGGCGCGCGGGGCTAAGATCTACGCCGAGGTCGTCGGCTACGGCATGAGCGGCGACGCCCACCACATCACCGCCCCGTCCGAAGACGGCGAGGGCGGGGTGCGGGCCATGAAGATGGCGTTGAAGCGGGCAGGCATGGAGCCGTCGGACCTGGATTACGTCAACGCCCACGGCACCTCCACCATGGCCGACTGGATCGAGCTGAAGGGGATCGAGGGTCTGGTCGGCGATCACGCCAAGAACCTGGCCGTCAGCTCCACCAAGTCGATGACGGGCCACCTGCTGGGCGCGGCTGGGGCCATCGAGGCGGCCTTCTGCGTCCTGGCGATCCGGGATCAGGTGGCGCCGCCGACGATCAATCTGGACGACCCGGAGATGGAGACGCCGATCGACCTGGTCCCGAACAAGGCCAAGCCGATGAAGATCGATGTCGCCATGTCCAATAGTTTCGGCTTCGGGGGCACCAACGCCTCGGTGATCTTCAAGAAGGTCGACTGACATGTTCGGACGGGGGCGGGTTGAAAAGGGGCGGGGACGGTCGGGTCTGACGGTGACCTTGCTGACCGCCTCGGCGACGTTCAGCCTGTTCCTGATCGCCGCCCTGGCCATTGTCTGGGGCGTCTATTACGGCCCGGGGCCGGGGGCGCGTCAGGGGGACCAGACGGTCGTGACCCTGGCCAGCGGCTCGGGGGTCTCGGCCATCGCCGCCCAGCTGAAGGCGGCGGGGGTGATCCGCTCGACCGACCTGTTCAAGGCGGCGGCGACCTTTACCGGAGCGGACCGCAAGCTGCGGGCCGGGGAGTATGAGGTGCCGTCGGGAACCTCGCTGGCGGGGGTGCTGAACCTGCTGGTCGAGGGGCGGGTGGTGCGCCATTTCGTGACCCTGCCGGAGGGCTGGTCCTCGGTTCAGGCGCTGGACATCCTGGCCAAGGAGTCGGTGCTGACGGGGACGGTCGCGGTGACGCCCGAAGAGGGAAGCCTGTGGCCCGACACCTATGAGATCGCACGCGGCGACACGCGGCAGTCGGTGATCGACCGGATGCAGCGCGCGGCCAATGAGAACCTGCGGCTGCTGTGGGCCCAGCGGGGTCCGGGAACCGTGGTGCGCAATCCCGAGGAGGCGGTGATCCTGGCCTCCATCGTCGAGAAAGAAACCGGTCTGGCGGCCGAGCGTCCGCGCGTGGCGGCAGTGTTTTCCAATCGGCTGCGGCAGGGGATGCGGCTGGAGAGTGATCCGACCATCGTCTATGGCCTAACCCAGGGGCGGCCCCTGGGGCGCGGCATTCGCCGGTCCGAATTGCAACGCGAGACGGCCTGGAACACCTATCAGATCGACGGCCTGCCGCCGACGCCGATCGCCAATCCGGGCAAGGAGGCCCTGGCGGCGGTGCTGAACCCGCCGGCGGACCAGGCCCTGTTCTTCGTCGCCGACGGATCGGGCGGCCACGCCTTCGCCGCCACCTATGAAGAGCATCTGCGCAATGTCGCGCGCTGGCGTCAGATCGAGCGCCAGAAGGCGGGGCTGCCGCCGGAAGCGCCGGCTCCGGCCGCGCCGGACGCCAGCGCTACGCCGATGACGGCGCCCTCTGACCAGGCCACCATCACCCTGCCTGCGGGCGCGAGCCAAGGTCTGAGATGAGCCTGATTTCAGGAATGACCGGCTTCGGTCGGGCCGAGGGCGCCGGTCACGGCTGGACCTGGTCGGTCGAGGCGCGCTCGGTCAACGGTCGCAATCTGGAGGTCCGGTTTCGAGGGCCGAACGGATTCGACGCCCTGGATCGGGCGGCCAAGACGGCCGGGCAGGCGCGGTTCGCGCGCGGCCAGATCACCCTCGGGGTCCACGCCAAGCGGGTCGAGGGCGGTGAGGCGGCGGTCACGATCAATGCGGCGGTGCTGGCCCGCTATCTGACCCTGGCCAATGAACTGGCCGAGGACGGGGCGACGCCGCCCTCCGCCGACGGCCTGCTGGCCCTGCGGGGCGTCATCGAGACGCCGGAAGACGTCGAGGATCCCGAGGCGCGCGCGGCGCTGGAGATCGCGATGGCGCGGACGGTGGAGGCGGCGCTGGACGCCCTGAAGGGATCTCGCCATGCCGAGGGCGCCCAACTGGCGCCTCTGCTGCAGGACTTCATCAGCCGTATCGAAACCCTTGTCGCCTCGGCCGAGGGGGAGGCCCAGGCCCAGGTCGAGGCCATACGCGACCGGTTCAGCCGCCGCATGGCCGAATTGGCGCCCGATGCGCCGGGTCTGGAGGATCGGATATTCCTGGAAGCGGCGGCCCTGGCGGCCAAGGCCGATGTGCGCGAGGAGCTGGACCGGTTGACGGCCCATGTGGGCGCGGCGCGTCAGTTGATGGCGGCGCCGCCGGCGGGGCGGAAGCTGGACTTTTTAAGTCAGGAATTCATGCGCGAGGCCAACACCCTCTGTTCGAAATCGGCTACGACCGCGCTCACCGGAATCGGCCTGGAGCTCAAGGCCGTCATCGAACAGTTGCGTGAACAGGTCCAGAATGTCGAATGAACGCTCGCCCCGTCGGGGAGTCCTCCTGATCGTCGCCAGCCCATCGGGCGCAGGCAAGACGTCGCTGTGCCGCCGGCTGATGGCGGATCACGGCGGGCTGGAGCTGTCGGTCTCGATGACGACGCGCGGCATCCGGCCGGGCGAGGTCGATGGGCGCGACTATAATTTCGTCGATCGCGAGCGATTCCAGAAGCTGATCGACGCCGACGCCTTCCTGGAATGGGCCGATGTGCACGGCAATCTGTACGGCAGCCCGCGCGGCCCCGTGGACCGCGCCCTGGCCGAGGGACGCGACGTCCTGTTCGACATCGACTGGCAGGGCGCGCGCGACGTGGCCGAGAAATGCCCCGAGGATGCGGTGCGGGTGTTCATCCTGCCGCCCAGCCTGGAAGAGCTGCGTCGTCGCCTGATCACGCGGTCGCAGGATTCGGACGACGTCATCGAGCGCCGCGTCGCCAACGCCAAGGGCGAGATCGAACACTGCGACGCCTTTGACTATGTGATCGTCAACGAGGATTTCGACCGGTCCTACGCCGAACTGGCGCACATCTATCACGCTGAGCGGTCGCGTCGTTTCCGCAACCTGTGGGTCGGGGACTACAAGGCCGCCCTGCTGCGAGAGCCGGTCTGATATAGACGCGGCCTGGGCCAATCGATCTGAGAAGAACAACGACACCGCGGCCGGCGGAGGGGGGACAAGGCCGCCGCGGTGTCGTCTTCGGCTGAGGGCGGTGACGACATCGCGCCAGGCGGGGGCGTCCCACGCGATGTCGTCTTCAGCGCTACTCAACTGCACCCCTTATCCCACAACAGGGGTTCCAGAGGGTAAATTTCTATCTAGGGGCGATTGCTTAGGTACGCACCACGATTGCCGAATCGGCGGATTTGCAGAGGCGGTCAGAGCGGCGTTCGCGCCGCGAACCAGGGCGTGAGTCGCGTCAGAGCCGCCTCGACCTCGGGCGTGGAGACGGCGAAGCTGATGCGGATGAAGCGATGGCCGTCGACGGGATCGAAGTCGACGCCGGGCGCGGTGGCCACACCGGTATCGCGCAGGAGTTGTTCGCAGAAGGCCACGCTGTCGTTCGTCAGATGCCCGATGTCGGCCCAGATGTAGAAGGCTCCGTCGGGCGGAGCGATCTTTCTCAAACCGAGGGCGGGGAGCGCCGCCAGCATCAGGTCGCGGTTGCGGGCGTAGGTCTGGATATGACCCTCGAGTTCGTCGATCGCGTCCATGGCGACCAGGCCGGCGTGCTGGCTGAGGCTGGGCGGGGTCAGGAACATGTTGCCGATATAGGCGCGGGCGGCGTCCACCAGAACGTCAGGGACCAGCAGCCAGCCCAGGCGCCAGCCGGCCATGCTCCAGTATTTGGAGAAGCTGTTGATCACCATGGCGTCGGGGGCGAACTGGAGCATGGACGGGGTCGGGCCGACGTAGGACAGGCCGTGGTAGATCTCGTCCGACAGGATGGCGATGTTTCGCGCGCGGCAAACCTCGGCGATGGCGGCGAGTTCGTCCTCGGGGATGATGGTGCCGGTCGGATTGGCGGGGCTGGCGATGATGACGCCGGCGGGTGCGGGGTCGAGCGCCTCGAGCTGGGCGGCGGTCAGCTGGAACCGGGTCTCGGGGCCGCAGGCGATCTCGACCGGCTCCAGATGCAGGGCGCGCAGGCTGTTGCGGTAGGCGACATAGCCGGGGCGGGCCAGGGCGATGCGGTCGCCGGGCTTGAATCGGGCGCTGAGGGCCAGGACCAGGGCGGGCGAGGCGCCGCAGGTCAGCAGGATATTGGCGGGATCGACCGTCACGCCGTATCGATCCTGGTACAGGCGAGCAATACGGGCGCGCAGGTCGGGGCTTTCCCAATAGCCCATGGCGTCGGCGTCCAGCACCTGGTGCGCGCGGACGATGGCGGCGGCTGGCGCGCCGGTCGAGGGCTGGCCGAACTCCATGTGAATGATCGATCGACCTTCGGACTTCAGTTGGTGCGCCAGGCGGCTGACGGTGATGGCGCGGAAGGGTTCGACGGTCATGGCAGTGCGTCCGCCAATCTGAGGAAGCCTGCAACATCCACCGTTTCCGCCCGGACATCCGGCTCGATGCCGGCGGCCTCGCACAGGGCGGCGCCGCCGAGCTGTTTCAGGCTGGAGCGGAGCATCTTGCGGCGCTGGCCGAAGGTGGCGGCGGTGACGCGTTCCAGCTTTTTCAGGCGTTCGGGCGACGGGCGTTCGTCCAGCGGGACCAGATGGACCACGGCCGAGGCCACCTTGGGCGGCGGGGTGAAGGCGGCGGCGGGCAGGTGCATGACGATGCGGGCGGTGCAGACAGCCTGGGAAATGACCGCCAGACGGCCATAGGCGTCCTCGCCTGGCCCGGCGGCGACGCGCTCGGCGACTTCCTTCTGGAACATCAGGGTCAGGCTGTGGGGCAGCCAGGGGCCGGTCAGCCATTTGATCAGCAGGGGCGTGCCGACGTTGTAGGGCAGGTTGGAGACCAGATGGGTCGGGCCGGAGACCAGATCGGCCTCCTTCACCTTCAGGGCGTCGGCCTCGACGATGGTCAGGCGGCCGGAGCCGTCGTCCAGCTCGGTCAGCAGGGGGACGAAGCGCGGATCCTTTTCGACCAGGACCACGGGGCCGGCGTCGGATTCCAGCAGGGCGCGGGTCAGGCCGCCGGGGCCGGGGCCGACCTCGATCACGGCGCGGCCCTCGAATGGGCCGGCCAGGCGGACGATCTTGCGCGTCACATTGAGGTCCAGCAGGAAATGCTGGCCGAAGCTCTTTTTCGCCGACAGGCCGTGGGCGTCGAGGGTTTCGCGGAGGGAGGGAAGGTCGGTCACACGCCCTGTTAGCGCGCGGCGCGGGCCGCCGCCATCTCCGATGCCAGACGAACGGCGGCGATCAGGCTGTCGGGGCGCGCAATCCCCTTGCCGGCGATGTCGAAACCGGTGCCGTGGTCGGGCGAGGTGCGGATGACGGGCAGGCCCAGGGACACGTTCACGCCGCCCCAGAAGTCCAGGGTCTTGACCGGGATCAGGGCCTGGTCGTGGTACATGCAGATCGCCGCGTCATAGGTCGCGCGGGCGTCGTCATGGAACATCGTATCGGCGGGTTTTGGATCGGTGATGTCGATCCCCTCGGCGCGCAGCTGTCGGGCGACCGGGATCAGGATATCGATTTCCTGAAGTCCCAGGGCGCCGCCTTCGCCCGCGTGCGGGTTCAGCGCGGCCATGGCCAGGCGCGGGCGGGCAATGGCGAAGTCGCGCTTCAGGCTTTCGTGGACGACGCGGGCGGTGCGGGCGACGCGCTCGGCCGTAACCAGTTCCGGCACCTGGTCCAGGGCGACGTGGATGGTGACCAGGCAAGCGCGCAGGTCGCGGGCGGTCAGCATCATGACCGGGCCGCGCGTGCCGGCGTAGGGGGCGTCGGCGGTCAGTTCGGCGATGAATTCGGTGTGGCCGGGGAAGCGGAAGCCCGAGGCGTACATGGGCGCCTTGGCGATGGGGGCGGTGACGACGCCGGACGCCTCGCCGGACAGGACGAAGCTGACCGCCTCCTCGATGCCGTCGGCGACGGCGGAGGCGTTGGCGGGGTCGGGGGTTCCGACCACGACCGGGGCAGGCAGCGGTCGGTGGATGACCGGCAGGGCCCGCGCGAATCGGTCAAGGGCGTCAGCGGGGCTGTTGATCTCGATGACCGGAACACCCTGGTCCCGCAGCAGCGCGGCGTCGCCGATGACGGCGAAGGCCAGGGGTTCGGTGTTGAGCGCCCGCCAGGCGGCGGCCACGATCTCCGGCCCGACGCCGGCGGGTTCGCCCAGCGTCAGGACCAGAGGCCGGATCATTTGAACTCGATGAGCGCGTCGTTGCGCAGGTCGCGCAGGTAGCGGCGCTCGAGCACGGCCAGGTTCTGGGACCGCAGGCGGCCTTCGACCTGTTGACGATTCGGGGCCTCGGGGCCGCCGACGCGACGGCCGCAGACGGCGACCAGGTGCAGGCCCAGCGGGGTGCGGATCGGCGTGGAGACCGAGCCGATCTCGCCGGTGCGAGCGAACTGCTGGAACTGGGGGGCCAGATCCGCGACGTCGGATTCGCCGAGGTCGGCGCCAATGACGCCGGCCGTCGCGCGCGACTGGGACAGGATGTTGTCGCAGTTCAGACCATGACGCATGGCTTCCAGGGTTCGAGTGGCGGCGGCGAGGTCGGCTTCCGAGGCGGCTTCGGGCAGTTCGACCATCAGCTGTTTCAGCGACACCAGACTGGTCGCGGCGCCGTCGCGCTTGTCGCGCATATAGATGATGTAGACCCCGCCATCGACCGGGACCGGGTTGGACAGTTGGCCGGGCTGGAGCTGGTCGAAGATGCTCTGGAGCGCCGGCTGGACCGTGCCCTTGACCACCCAGCCGGCGTCGCCGGGAACGCGGGCCGAGGCCGAGGGCGCCGCCGAGAATTGCTGGGCCACGGCCTGGAAGGGTGCGCCCTGGATGATCTGCTGCACCAGTTGGCGGGCGCCGTTCATGGCGGCTTCCTGGCCGCCGACGCGGGAGGCCTCGATGTAGATCTCACCGATCAAATACTGGGGCTGGGCCGCCGCGTCGTTAAGGCGACGGACCTCCTGATCGACCTGGAGCGTGCTGGGGCGGGCGCGGCTGTTGAAGCGACCCGGCACCAGCTGACCCCAGCCGATCTCGGTGCGCAGACTCTCGCGGAAGGCGTTGGGCTGGATGCCCCCCTGCTCGAGGAACTCCAGATAGGCGGCGGGGGCGACCCCAGCCTGACGGGCCATCTGGGCGATTTCCTCGTCGACTTCCTGATCGGTGATCCTGAGCGTCTCGAACTTGGTGATCTCCTGCGCCTTCAGGCGCTGTTCGATCAGGCGGTTCAAGGCGGCCTGCTGGATCGCGGGCAGGTTCTGTTCGGTCGGCTGGACCTGGGACGAGGCGATAAGCATCAGCATCTGCTGGCGCAGGTCGAAGCCGGTGATGATCTTGTCATTCACCGTGGCGACGATGCCGTCGGCCATTTCGAACTGGGGCGCAGGGCGCGCGGCGGCGGGGCCGTCGCCGGCCGCAGGATTGGGCGCCCCAGCGGCAGGCGCCTGCTGAGCGGCCGGAGCGGACGCCGTCTGACCCTGGGCCGAACCGGCGAGGAGGACCGCCGCGAGCGCAGCCCCCGTCGAATAACGCATCAAACCCATTGGTCGTCCTGATTCCTCACAGCGGTCCATCTGCCAGGCCGGCAGGCGGTCGCGCCCCGTAAAGCGTCATGCTCAACGCATCTCGCCCTGTCCATAACCTGAACCTCCGAAAGTGGCGAGGTTTAGGCGCACATAGATCCCGTCGGAGGGGCCGCTGGCCCGAACGCGGGTATTGTTGCGGCGATAGCCGAACTCGACACGGAAGCAGTCGTCGTCGAACAGGAGGCCGATTTCCTGGCGCGTGATGATATTGGTTTCCAGGTCGGCGATGCCGGCGACGGCGATGCCCCAGTCGCCATAGACGAACTGTTGCGCCGCCAGCTGAATGAATTCGTAGTTTCGGTTCAGGTCGCCGGACAAAGGATTGGAGCTGTCGACGATATAGCTGACCTCCGCCAGGTTGCGACGGCCCCAGCGCCCGTCGAGCGCCGCCTCGGCCCGGCGAATTCCGCCTGAGCCGTCGATGGTGGCGTGAGCCCAGCTGCGGATACGGTCAGACGGCGAAAAACTGCCCTGAACGACCCAGTCCGAGGCCGACGAGGCCAGGCCGGTCGGATCGTAAAGCCGGCCGGTCGTGCTGTCGGGGATCGTGGTGCGGAAGGCGTCTTCGTCGTCAGCGCGGTAGCTGCGCCCGACGAACAGACTGGCGCTGCGGCCCTCCGACCAGCGAATCGTCGCCCGCCCTCCCGCTGTGATCCGCGAGCCCCCTTCGACTAGGTCGTAGCCTGAGAAGCGGTCCATGCGGAACAGCGAGGATTCGTCGAGCTCGATGACCTGCGAATCCTCGTTGGGAATACGGGGGTCGATGTCGGCCTTGTTGGAGATCGACACCTGGGCGACCGGCTCCAGGATGATGTCCGCGCGCTGGGTGCGGCGGATCAGCGGATAGCTGATGTCCACACCGGCGCTGGCGCGGGTCCGGCTGAGGCTCTCGTCGCTTTCCACGCCCAGCATCGGCGGAAGATCGGATTGGGAATAGAGGTCGATGCGCGTGTCGATAAAGGGCTCGATCCGCAGGCCCCGGCCGGTGATGAAGACGCGGCGCCATTCCGCCTGAGCCGTCACGCGGCGGCTGTCGACGCCGGCGAGGCCGGTCGTGTCGGCCGGCACGATATCGGGATTCAGGACCGGGGCGCCGACGAAACTGTCGCGGTACAGGGATACGGCGGAACCCTTGATCCGCAGACGCCCGCCGAAAACGGGGCCGGCGGGTTCCCAGCGCGCGTCGACCAGGGGCGCGACCAGGGGCAGGGTGTCGTCGTTCTCAAAGACCTTGAAGCCCGCGGGGTCGCGGAAGTCGTTGTCCTCGAAGGCGGGGTCCAGGCGGAGGCTCTGGATCGAGAAGGCGGCGACCGACACATAGGAGCGGTCGGTCTGGCGCTCGGCGTAGATCTGGCTGATCAGGCGGCGACGATCGCCGTAATAGAGGCCGTTGTCCTGATAGGGATCGCGAATGTCGTAGCGGTCGAACAGGGTCTTGTCCGAGGTGCGTTCGGCGGTGAAGCCGAACCGCCACGGGCCCTGGGGATCGAAGTCGCCGTTGGACAGCAGATAGGAGCGGTGCTCCTCGTCGCCGAAGCGGACATTGCTCTCGTAGTCGCCGTCGCCGTCCAGGTCGAAGTCGCCAAAATTTCGCTCGTAGGTGTAGCCGCCGCGCGCGACGATGGACCCGTTGGCGAACCGGCGGCGCCATTGCAGGTTCAGCAGGGGGGCGACCGAACTGTTGATCTGGGGGCTGATCAGCCAGTCTTCCGACGGAGAGACCACGTGCAGATAGGGTTGTTCGACCGAGACGCCACGACCCTCGTCATAGTTGATGATCGGCACCAGCAGACCCGAGGCCCGCTCCACTGTCGGGTCGGGATGGGCGAAGAAGGGGGTGTAGAAGACCGGCACGCCGCCGACGCGGAAAATGGCGTTGCGATAGATGACGGCGCGCAGGGCCTCGTCCTGAACCACTTTTTCAGCCTGGATCGAGACGCTGGGCGTCCTTGGGCCGTCGGCGTCGCAGATCGGGCAGGGGGTGAATATGGCGTAGTTCAGCTCGTTGACGTTCTCGCTGCGCCTGACCGCCGTCGCCGCCATCAGGCTGGAGCCATTCTCCAGCCGCGTCGCAAAATCGACGGCGACCGCCGCCTTCAGTTCGCGGTCGGTTTCCAGATGACTGCCGTAGACGACCGTGCCGTCGGCGGAAATCGCCTCGACCCGGCCGCTGATGGAGGCCGCGCCGCTGGACAGGTCGTAGGCCAGGTCATCACCGCGCAGGACATTGCCCTCGGTGCGCAAGTAGACGCGGTCGCCGCCGTCGCTTCGAGCCGTGATGACGTCGCCGGAGCGGCCGGCCGTGGCGGCGTCGACATAGACGGCGCCCTTGTCCAGCCCGTCTTGTGCCGTGACGGGAGCCGTTTGGGCCAGGGCCGCGCCGGAGGGGACACAGATGAACAGCGCCGCGCCGGCCAGAAGCCGCGCCCGGAAGGCCTTCGAACGCTGATCGCGATCACCCTGCATGAAGCATCCGTCTGTCTTGAGCGAGGCGCTCGCTTAGCCGTCTTCGGTATAGAACAGCAAGGTGAAGGCGGCGAGGCCCGTCAATATGGGCGGCAGCCAGGCCGCCACGACCGGCGGAACCACCTCTGCCGAGCCCATGGCGGAAGAAAACTGATTCAGGAAGAAGAAGGCGAAGCCCAGCACCACGGCCGCGACGCTCATCTTGGCAAGGTCGCCCAGTCGCATCAGGCGTAGGGAAAAAGCGGCCGCTAGAATCGACATGGCGGCAAAGACCAGGGGCGTGGCGAGAAGTTGCTGGAACCGCAGTTGGTAGGCGGTCGAGGCGAAGCCGGCGTTCTCGATTCGCTCGATCTGGTTTGGCAGCGACCAGAAGGGCGTGGACTGTGGGCGGGCGAACCGCTCGAACGCCTCTTCGTCGGCCAGACTGGAGATCAGGTCGAGGCTGGAATAGGTCACGGCGCGCTGGCCGATGCTGGCGCCAACCGCATTGGTCAGCCGCCAGCGGCCGGCGCTGAGGGCGGCGGACTGGGCGTCGATCCGCTCGGCGAAGTCGCGATTGCCCGAGGCGTCCGTCATGTAGATGAAGAAGGTGACATCCAGCAGCCGGGCGTTGGCCCGGTCCTGACGTCCGGCGCGGATGATCATCTGGCGCTGATCATCGCCCTCGCGCAGCCAGATTGCGGCGTCCGAACCGGTGTCTAGAGCGGCGCCGGAAATGCGCGCGCGCTCTCGCTGCCACAGGCCGTCGCCGGCCGAGGCGAGGGGGCCGAGTATGGTGACCGTCAGGATGCCCAGCACCAAGGCCATGCCTGCGGCGGGAAGAACGAAGCGCCAGGCCGACACTCCGGCCGCCCGCATGGCGATCAGCTCGCTGCGGCGATTGAGACCGATGTAGGCGGTCAGGGTGCCGAACAGGAAGACGAATGGCAGCAGTTGCACGATGACCGACGGCGACTTCAGCGCCACCAAGCCCAGAATACGTACGGCCGACAGGTTCTGATCTGAACCCACGCCGCGCGACACCTCGACGAAATCGATCAGCATGACCAGGGCCCCGATCACCGCGAGGGCGACCCCGAGGGACCGAAGCTGCTGGACCAGGACATAGCGTTCAATCCGGCCCAGGCGGGGCGGATTGAGAGAGGTCAGGGACGGCAGGGCCAGGCTCATGCGAACCTCGCGCGGAACTGAGCCCGCATCCGGTCGATGACGGGGTGTTCGCGGTGTCTTTGAGGCTTCAGGGCGCGGAACAGCAATCGGGCGGCAAGGGCGACGGCGACCAGGGGCGCCAGATATTGGAGGATGTTCATCCAGGGATCCCAGGCGCTGGCCGCGACCAAGCCATAGCCGATCACCCGGACCAGCAGGAAGACGCCGGCGGCCTTGGCGATGCGGAGCGAATAGCCGGTGCGACTGAAGGACCCGCCCATGACGGCGGCAAGGGCCAGGGCGACGGCGACAAGGGCGTAAAGGGGCGCCGAGATCCGGGCGTGCGCCTCGGCCAGCAGTTCGTCGCGTGAGCCAGCGGTCTCGAGCACGCGGGGCGTCGGGTTCAGCAGCTGACGCAGATAGAGGTCGGCGGGCTTGTAGCGAATCTGCTCGGTGACGGCGGAGAACTGACCCAGGGGGAAGTCGTAGCGGTCAAAGGACAGGGTCTCCAGCACGCCCCGCGACGAGTATTTTTGCCATGAGCCGTCGATCATGGTCAGGACCGGCTCGTCAGCGGCGTCACGGCCGAACCGCGCCTCGGCCGCACTCCAGTTCTGGGTCGATTTGCCGTCGTCCAGATAGACGAACATGTTCTTCAGCAGGCCGTTCTGCTCGATCTGCTGGACATAGACCGTCAGACCGTCCGGTCCCTGGACGAACTGGCCCTCCTCGACAAGCAGCGCCGCCAGGTCGGTGCGGATGGCGAAGGCCTGGTTGCGGGCCTCCCGCTGGGCCCAGGGCTGGGCGAACAGGGTCATGAAGAGGTTGAGGATCAGCACCAGCATGGCCAGGCGCGCCGCCGGGGCAATCACCTGCCACCGCGTCATGCCGCCTGCGAAGGCCGCCGTCAGTTCCTGCTCGCGTTGCATCCGGGTCAGGGCGATCAGAACCCCGACGAAAAGACCGATCGGCAGGATGACCGCCAGCAGCTGTGGCAGGGCGAGCAGGGTCAGCTTGACCATCACCCACACGCTCTGGCCGCGCTCAACGATGACCTCCAGTTGGTCCAGACTCTGGCTCAGGATTCCGATCCCCGCCAGCGAGGCGCAGGCCGCAACCACAGGCAGCGAAATCTGGCGAAAAAGGTATCTTTGAATCAGGGTCATGGGCGGAAGGACTTCGCCCGGTTGCAGGCGGCGATAATGAGGCGCATCTAGTAGCACAGGAGGGCGCGTCCGCGACAAGCAGACGCGCCATTTGTCTTTTTCTTCCGTTGTAGACGCCGGGTGGGGCCTGGCTGGAGTTTGTGAATGAAGATCGAATTCGTCGCTGCCGTAGACGCTGCTGAAATTCTCGCCGTACCGGTCCATGAGGACCGGACCCTGGCGGGCTCTGGTACGGAGCTGGACGCCAAGTCCGGCGGCGCCCTTACCCGGGCGATGAGCAAGGGCCGTTTCGTCGGCAAGTCCGGCCAGACGCTGAGCGTCGCCGCCCCGTCAGGCGTCAGCGCCGACACCATCCTGCTGGTCGGCGCCGGACCGGCTGACAAGATCGACGACCTGGCGGTCGAAGCCTTTGGCGGCAACGCCTATGCGGCCGTGAAACTGTCGGGCGCCGAGGTCCTGACTATCGACGCCTCGAACCTGACGCCGGAACAGGCCGCTCGCGTCGGCTTCGCCGCTCGTCTGGCCGCCTACCGGTTCGACAAGTATCGGACCACCCAGAAGGCGGACAAGATCCCGTCGATCACTGCGATCCGGGTCGTGACCTCTGATCTTCGCGCCGCCGAGGCTGCTCTAGAGCCGCTGGCGGCTGTCGCCGACGGCGTGATCTTCGCCCGCGACCTGGTGTCCGAGCCCGCCAACGTCCTGTACCCGGCCGAGTTCGCCAAGCGGGTCAAGGCGCTGGAGAGCCTGGGCCTGGAAGTCGAGATCCTGGGCGAAGCCGAGATGGAGAAGCTGGGCATGCGCACCCTGCTGGGCGTCGGCCAAGGCAGCCGTCGCGAGAGCCAGTTGGCCATCATGAAATGGAATGGCGGCGAAGCGGGCGGCCAGCCGATCGCCTTCGTCGGCAAGGGCGTCTGTTTCGACACCGGCGGCATCTCGATCAAGCCGGCCGACGGCATGGAAGACATGAAGTGGGACATGGGCGGCGCGGCCGCCGTGACCGGAACCATGATCGCCCTGGCCGGCCGCAAGGCCAAGGTCAACGCCATCGGCGTGCTGGGCCTGGTCGAGAACATGCCGGACGGCAACGCCCAGCGTCCGGGCGACGTGGTCGTGTCGATGTCGGGCCAGACGGTCGAGGTAATCAACACCGACGCCGAGGGTCGCCTCGTTCTGGCTGACGCCCTCTGGTACACACAAGAGCGTTTCAAGCCGAAATTCATGATCGATCTGGCCACCCTGACCGGCGCCATGATCGTGGCCCTGGGCCTGGACTACGCCGGCGTCTTCTCGAACTCGGACGAGGTCGCTGATCCGATCCTGGCCGCGTCGAAGAAGGTGGGCGAGAATTTCTGGCGCATGCCGATACCGGCCATCTATGAGCAGCACATCGATTCGAAGATCGCCGATGTGAAGAACACCGGCAACGGTCGCGCCGGCGGCTCGATCACCGCCGCCCTGTTCCTCCAACGCTTCACCAACGGCGTGCCGTGGGCCCACCTGGACATCGCCCCGACCGCCTGGGCCAACAAGAGCCCCAGCCCCACCGTGCCGGAAGGCGGCGTCGGCTTCGCCGTGCGCACGCTGGATCGCATGGTGGCCGACGCTTACGAAGCCTGAGTTCCGGACGGTAGAGCCGGATGAGCGGCAAGCCCGAAATCTGGTTCTACCACCTGGAGCGTTCGACGCTGGACCAGGTGCTGCCGACCCTGCTCGAGAAGACCCTCGAGCGGGGCTGGCGCGCCTTGATCAAGTCGTCCCACGCCCATCGGCTGGACGACGTGGACGAGCGGCTATGGACCTTCCACGAAGAAAGCTTCCTGCCGCACGGTCGGGCGGATCAGCCCCATGCGGATCGTCAGCCTGTGCTGCTGAGCGAATCGGGGGAGAACCTGAACGGCGCTCAGGCGCTGTTCATCGTCGACGACGCAGAACTGGGCGTGACGGAAGGGATCGAACGATGCTTCATCATTTTCGACGGACGCGACGAGCCGGCGCTCCAGAATGCGCGAGCGCGCTGGAAGGCGCTGAAGGCGGAAGGCGCCAATCTGGCCTATTGGCGCCAGACGGACGAGGGACGCTGGGAAAAGGCGGCCTGATCGCCCTGGTGCTGCTGGCGGGGTGTTCCACGCCCGTCGCTGAGCAGCCGGCACCCCGAACCGTGGAGCGCGCGCAACTGACACCGCCGGTCGGCAGCCGCATGCCGACCGCCCAGACGACCGATGTCTGCAAGGCCGGAGAGTTGCAATATCTGGTCGGCAGGCAACGGACCGAGATCCCTGTGCCGGTGGACGTCGTCAACCGGCGCGTGACCTGCACGACCTGCCCAGTGACTGAGGATTTCTCGGCCTACCGGCTGAACATCTTCTACAATGCCGATACCGGCGTGATCGAACAGGTCCGCTGCGGCTGATTGAGACCCAAGGAGAGACGACCATGAAGACCGGCTTTATCCTGAGTTCCCTGATGGCCGCCGGGCTGGCGTTGTCGGCGTGTGCGCCCACGGAAACACCGGTGATAAGGACGCCGGGCGACGCCGCCGGCTTCAAGGCCTGCAAGGTCGAGGACTATCAGGCCTATGTCGGCCGCAACCGCTCGACGGTTCCGAGTGCGCCGGACGGTCAGACCTTCCGCGTCCTGTGCACGACATGCGCCGCCACGATGGACTATCGGGAGAACCGGGTGAACTTCGTCTATGACGAGGCGTCGGGCGTGATCCAGCAGGTCAAGTGCGGCTGAGGCGTCAGCGTCCAGCTGTGTCGCCAGGCCAAAGGGGCGCGCTGAACTTCCTGGCCAGATAGTCCATCAGGGCCGTGACCCGCGCGGGGCGAGGCCCGCTGCTGGGGGCGACCAGGTGCAGGGCGATGGGCGGCAGGCGCCAGTCGGTCATCACCGTCTCCAGCTTTCCTTCCGCGACGTCCTTCCAATAGATGAAATCCGGCTGGGGGAAGACGCCCAGGCCGGCGCAGAGAGACGCTGTCAGGGCGTCGGAGTTGTTGGCCCGGAGCGGCCCGCGCGGCCGCACCACCACTTCTTCGCCCGCATCATTGACGAAGCGCCAGGCGTCGGGCGTCGGCATATAGGCGTAGCTGAGGCAGGAATGCCGCTCCAGATCGTCGGGATGTGTCGGTCGTCCACGCTGGGTCAGATAGTCGGGCGAGGCCACGAGGAACCGCTCGACCGGGCGCAGGCGGCGGGCGGTCAGAGAGGAATCGGGCAGGGCGGCGATGCGCAGGGCGCAGTCGAAACCGCCGCCGACCAGATCGATCACCTCGTCCGACAGATGCAGATCGACCGAGACGTCGGGGTGGGTGGCCAGAAACTCGGGCAGGGCGGGGGCGACATAGGCCATGCCGAAGGACATGGGGGCGGCGAGCCGCACCAGGCCGCGCGGAGTGACCGACATATCCAGGGCCTCCGACACCGCCCCCTCGGCCTCGGCCAGCATAAGGCCCGCGCGCGCCGCCAGATTGCGCCCGGCGTCAGTCAGGGCGAAGCGGCGCGAGGTGCGGTGGAGCAGGGTGGTCTTCAGCTGCTGCTCCAGCCGGGTCACGGCCTTGGACACGGTCGCCTTGGACATCGCCAGCGCGTCGGCGGCCCCTGAAAAGGACTGGCTTTCCGCAACCTTGGCGAAGATGGCCATGGCCTCGAGGTCAGGCAGGCGGGACATGGCGGCCTCCGAGTTGGAAACGATGAGTTTCAGGTGTTTCTATTTCTGTTCGGTCGTCGATCTCTATCTTGACGTCAAGTCAATGACGCCGGGACGGCCCGGCTTGAGGATAGATCGATGATCGAGCGCAGACCTTTTGAATCGCTGGGCGGCGCCAACCATGGCTGGCTGAACGCCAAACATCACTTCTCCTTCGCCAACTATTATGATCCCAAGCGGATGAGCTGGGGCAATCTGCGGGTCTGGAACGACGACGAGATCGCCGCCGGATCCGGCTTCCCGCCCCACCCGCACGCCGACATGGAGATCATCACCTATGTCCGCGACGGGGCCATCACTCACGAGGACAGCCTGGGCAACAAGGGCCGCACCGTGGCCGGCGACGTCCAGGTGATGAGCGCCGGCACCGGAATCCGCCACGCCGAATACAACGCCGAGCCGGAGCTGACCCGAATCTTCCAGATCTGGATCGAGCCGACCAAGCGCGGCGAGGCGCCCAGCTGGGGTTCCAAGCCCTTCCCCAAGGGCGAGCGTTCGGGACAGTTCGTGGTCCTGGCCTCGGGCTTTGAAGGCGACACGGATGCTCTGCCGATCCGCACCGATGCACGGATCGTAGCGGCGACCCTGAACGCCGGCGACAGCGCCGACTATGCCCTGGGATCGAACCGGCGGGCCTATCTGGTGCCGGCCAAGGGCGAGATCGAGGTCAACGGCGTTCGTCTGAACGCTCGCGACGGCGCGGCCATCGCCCAGGAGGACGTCGTGAGGGTCAAGGCGATCTCGGACGCCGAGATTGTGCTGGTGGACGCCGCCTGATCGACAGGGTCGGAGTTTTCAGATCAACCTGTCCGGCCGAACGCGGTTCGGTCGGACAGCCCGCCTAATGCGGGTCAGTCCCCAATCGGGGAGGAAACCATCAGATGTTCAACCAACTTGAAGCCTCGTCACCGCATTTTCGCGCGGTGCTGCGTATCGTCGCCGGCGTGCTGTTCCTGGCTCACGGCGTGGTGAAACTGTTCGGATTCCCGGAAGGCGCCCAGCCGGGCCAGGTCGAGATCCTGTCGCTGTTCGGGATCGGCGCCATCCTGGAACTGGTCGGCGGATCTCTGCTGGTGCTCGGCGCCTTCACCCGGCCGGTCGCCTTCATCCTGGCCGGTGAAATGGCGGTGGCCTACTGGATGTTCCACGCGTCCTCCAGCCCCTATCCGGCGGTGAACGGGGGCGATGCGGCCATCCTGTTCTGTTTCATCTTCCTGTATCTGTTCGCGGCCGGCGCCGGCTCGTGGAGCGTGGACGCCCGGCTGCGTCCCAAAGTCTAGTCACGCGTCTGACGCTGTCGTCGAACGGCAGCAATAAAACGTTCGCCAGGGCCTCAAAGCTCTGGCGAACGTCTTGATATCCGGAAAGGAACCAGGATTACAGCCCCGCCGCCCAATCCGTCGCGCGAACGAGACTGTCGACGATTCCGGGTTCAGACGAGGCGTGGCCGGCGTCGCCGACGATGTCCAGCTTCGCTTCGGGCCAGGCGCGATGCAGGGCCCAGGCGCTGGCGATGGGCGTGACCACATCGAACCGGCCCTGGGCGATCCAGCACGGGATATGGCGCATCCGATCGACGTTTTTCAGCAGCCAGCCGTCCTCGGGGAAGAAGCCGGCGTTGGTGAAGAACCAGTTCTCGATCCGGGCGAAGGCGAGGGCGAACTCGGGTTCCGAAAATTTGTCAGGTCGGGCGTTCGGACCTTCGACGCTGACGGTTTCGCCTTCCCAACTGGACCAGGCGACCGCGCACCTCTCGCGCTCAGCGACATTGTCCCCGATCAGCCGCTTGTAATAGGCGCCCATCAGATCGCCGCGCTCGGCTTCCGGTATCGGGGCGACGAACCTTTCCCAGGCGTCGGGGAAGATCATTGAGGCGCCGTCCTGGTAGAACCAGTGCAGTTCCTTCTTGGTCAGCAGGAATATGCCGCGCAGGACCAAGGCGCGGACGCGTTCCGGGTGGGTGATGGCGTAGGCCATGGACAGGGTCGAACCCCATGAGCCGCCGAACACAACCCATTTATCGACGCCGCAGCGCTCGCGCAGGCGTTCGATATCCTCGATCAGGGTCCAGGTGGTGTTGTTCTCGAGCGAGGCGTTCGGGCGCGACTGGCCACAGCCGCGCTGGTCGAACATGATGATCCGGTACTTGGCCGGGTCGAAGAAGCGGCGCATGCCGGAATTGACGGCGCCGCCTGGGCCGCCGTGCAAAACCACGACCGGAAGACCCTGGGGGTTGCCGCTCTCCTCGTAGTAGATTTCGTGAACTTCGTCAGACGTCATCCAGCCGGACGCAAAAGGTTCGATCTCTGGATAGAGATCCCGGCGAGGTTCGAGAGGCGCGGAAAAGGCCATGCGTGGCGGTCTTTCTACTCGGCCCAAGCTTGGCCGTACTGAGCGTTATGAACGGAATGCCGCAAAGGCCAGGCAAAGCCAACCGGCGATCATCAGCAGGCCGCCGACCGGTGCGACGGCGCCCATGGCCGACAGGCCGAGGAGAGCGACCAGAGCCAGGGCCAGACAGAAGACCAGCCCGCCCGCGGCGCCGAGCCACCCGGCGAGCCGCGCTAAGCCGCCGCCTGATGTCCAAAGGGCGCAAGCCAGAGCGAAGACGGCGTGCGCCAACTGGTAATGAGCACCGGTCGACAGCAGGGTCTTGATCTGCGGCCCGGCCCCGTGAGCGGCGAAGGCCCCCAGCCCTATGGCCATGGCCCCGTTGAGGGCGGCGAAGATGATCAGGTTGCGACTCGCTGTCATAAACCCACCCTAGACTGCGATGAGCGTGGAGCAAACCGGTCTAGACGGGCGGAAGTTCTGCTATGGCGGCGCCTATGGGATTCGCCTCGAAATGGCGCGCGGCGTCGCACTACGCCTTGATGTACGGCGGGCTGGGCGTCAGCCTACCCTACGCCGGTCTGTGGATGAAGGCGCAAGGGCTCAGCGGGGCGGAGATCGGGACACTGCTGGCCGCGCCCATGCTGGGGCGGCTGGTCACAGGGCCGGCTATCGCCGTCTGGGCCGACGGGTTCAAGTATCGTAGGACGCCCATCGCCCTGCTGGCGGGTATCGCGGCCGTGGGGTACGGCGCGGCCGGCCTGGTGGACGGTTTCCTGGCGTGGATGGTTTGCTGGTTCATCGCCGCGACGGGGGCGGCGGCGATCTTGCCGTTGACCGATGTGCTGGTGCTGCGGCGGGCGCGGCGAGAAAGCTTCGCCTTTGCTGTGCCGCGCGGTTTCGGCTCGGCGGCCTTTGTCGCCGCCAATATCGCCATGGGATTCGTGCTGCGGAAGACGGGGAGCGAGGCGGTCATCGTCGGGGTGACCCTTATTTGCGTCGGCATTGCCGTGACGGCCTGGCGGGTGCTGCCGGATGAGCCCGTCCATGACGGGCCGCCGCTGGCCGGGTGGGACCGGTTTCGCGGCATGGGGCGGCTGTTGAAGGATCCTGTGCTGGTGACCGCGCTTGCGGCCATTGGCGCCGTGCAGGCGGCGCATGCCTTCTACTACGGATTCTCCGCCATCCTGTGGCGCGAACAGGGGATCGAGCCGCATCTGACCGGGATCTTGTGGGCCTTCGCCGTCGTCGCGGAGATCGCGTTGATGTGGGTTTTCGAGCCGTGGCGACGGCGGCGGGGCATTGGGGCCTGGCCCATTTTGATGATCGCGGCGGGGGCGGCGATGGTGCGTTGGCTGTTCATGGCCGCAGCCCCGCCTCTATGGGCGTTGTGGCCGTTACAGGCCCTGCACGCCGTCAGCTTCGCCGCCAACTATCTCGCCGGCGTCGAGCTTATTGAACGATTGGCGCCGCACGACAGTCAGACGGCGGCCCAAACTCTGAACTCCACCCTTTCGGCGGGGGTTTTGATCGGCGTCGCCACCCTGGCGAGCGGTCCGCTTTACGACGCCTGGGGCGCGGGGGGATACCTGGCGATGGCGGGACTGGCCGGCCTGGGATTGATCGCGGGATTGGCGTTGAAGCCGATGCTCGGCGCGCGGGGTTAGGCGCGGGGCAGCAGGGCCATCTGGCCGGCCATGACGGAGGCCGCAGCCTTGATCGCCCGCTTCACCGTGTTCTCGTCGGCCGTGGCCGGGGTGCGCAACAAACCGACGGCGGGCGTGTGCGGACCGTCAGCCAGTTCGACCAGCACGCGATAGAGCAGATAGGAGCCGACATCCGCCTCGGCCTCCGACGTCGCCTCGGCAGGGATGCCGGTTGCATTGATGGCGCGGACAATATCGGCGACAGGGGCGGTCGTGCGCGCCAGACCAGGCCCGGTTTGCGACAGGCGTTCTTCATGATCGAGAGCGCGGTTCTCTGCCCGCATCTGCATGCGAAAACCATTGCTCTTGGCGGCTCGTCCCACCAGCAGGACCGCGCGGCAATCGCCATTTCTCAGATGATCGCCCAATCGTGCGGCTAGACGCGCCGGATCATCAGAGGAGATGCTGACGGTGCGGGCGCCGGGCGGGCTCCAGGCCTCTCCCGATAGATCTTCGACCATGTCCCAGCCGGGATCCGCGTCATAGGCGCAGATCGCTATGCCGGGGCGTCGGTCAGGGCGGCTTGAGCCTTCAATTTCGGTTGTCATTCAGGCTTTACTCTCACCCAGCGTGACGCTTTCGTGACGCGGACTAGGTGGCGTGAACTTCACCCCGGCGTCAAGCCTCAACCAAGGTCGCCCACGGCCGCGTCGAGCAGCATGAAGGCGCGGCCGCTGTCGGAGGCGAGGCGGTTCTGAACCGCCTGGGCGTCTCCGCTGCGGGCGTAGGCGGCGAGGTCTTGAGAGAAGACGACCACATAGCGCTCCGCGTCGGCGCGCAACTCAGGATCGCTCAGCACGCGGCGAGAGACGCTGCGCACGGCGGCCGGCGCGACGCGGCGGACGATGCGACGGGCGCCGTCGGGATCACCGGCCCCAAGAAGCCGGGCAGCCTCCTCGACGCGCGAACGCGGCAGAAGCGCGTTGGGATCGACGCCCATCCGGCGGATCGCCGCGGCGACGCGATCGGACAAGGCGACCGAGTCAGCGGCGTCGACGGCCGGACGCTCCAACTCCAGCGGGGCCTCGTCCTGGCCATCCGAGACGAGATCGTTCCAGTCTAGACCGCCTTCAGGGCCGGGCGTCGGGCGCGGCGCCTCGGCCGGGGACAAACGAAGGCGATTGCGCAGGCCGAAACTCCGGTCGCCGGACCGCTCCTGCGACGAATCCTCCGGCGCGGGCCGGGGCGGGCGGGCCCGCTCGGTTTCAGCCAGGGGCTCGCGATGACGGCCTGCGGGCGCGTCGCCGGAGACCACGCCCATCAGCCGAACGGCTTCGGTCAGCATGTCGTAGTTGCGGCGGACCCGTTCCTGGAAGCCGATGTCCAGGGCTTCGGTGTCCTCGGCTGCCTTGCGCGAGGCGGCGGCGAGCGAGGACAGGCCTTGTTCGACGCTGGCGCGCACGGCCTCGACCCGGGCGCGGGCCTGTTCCGGCAGTCGGGCCGCCCGTTCGTCGACGTCGGCGACGGCGGTGTCGATCTCGGACAGGGCCGAGTTCAGGCGATCGACCAGGCTTTCCAGCCGCTGGACCATCCGCTCGCCGGCCTTGTCCACCAGACCGGAGGTTTCGCCGACGATGCGGCGGGCGTCCTCGATGCGGGCGTCGGCGGCTTGGTCGGCCTTCTGCGCCGCCTCGAACAGGGCCTCGCCCAGGCGATCGGCGCGGAGACGGGCCTGTTCGGAGGCGTCGGCGGCGGCCGCGCGGGAATCTTCGGCCGTGGCGCGCATCTGCTCCAGGGCGCGGCGGGTCTCTTCCATCAGGGTGTCGCGGGCGTCGGCGGCCAGGGCCTCGAACCGATCCAGCGAAACCTTGGTGGCGGCGTCGAAGCCGTCGGCCTCGCGCTGGGACATGTCGACCAGGGCCCGGAACTGGTCTCCAGCGGCTTCAAGGATTTCGCGCAAGCTTTCGATCGAGACCTGCGAGGTCTTGTTCATCTGATCGTGCGCAGTGCGCGTGGCGGACAGGTTTTCGACAAACTGGGCGCGCTGGCTCTCGACCTGGGCGGAGAAGTCTTCCTGATCGGTCCGCAGGGCGTAGGCGGCGGTGACCAGGGCGGCGCGCTGCTGGCTGAGGCCTTCCTCGACCGACTGGATCTGTTCGGCGACTCCGGTTCCGGCGTTCTCCAGCCGGATGGTCTGGCGGGCCAGGTCGTCGGCGGCGACACGGGCGGCGTCCTGGGCCTCCCCGGCGGCGGCGGCCAGATCGGCGGCGCGGGCGGCCAGGGCGGCTTCGGCCTCGCGCAACTGGGCCTGGGCCAGGTCCGAGGCGTCGGCCACCATGCGGGACTGGCGTTCGACCGCGTCGATGACGCTGGTCGCCTGGCTGTCGAGATGAAGGCCGAGAGTCTGCATCTGGTCGCGTTCGCGGGCCAGGTTCTCGGTCAGGCGACGCGCGGTGCGGCCGGCGTGTTCGGCGGCCTCGTTCAGACGATTGGTCTCTTCCATCAGGGCCTGACGCAGCAGGGCCATGTCGTTGCGGGCGCGCTCGGCCGCCAGGGCGGCGTGGTCGATGTCGGAACGCAGGGTGCTCAGCACCTGGCCCGTTTGCTGGGCCGCGAGGGCGGTCGGGGCGACCAGGGCCTCGGCCAGGTCACGGGCGCGGCGGGTCTCGGCCGCCAATCCGGCGCCCTGCCGCAGGGCATGGGCCAGCATGATGGAAAGGCCGACGGGCGCCAGGGCGATCAGGCCGTAGATGGCCAGCCGGAGCGGATCCAGTTCGGCGCCGCTGGATCCCAGTTCGAACGCGGCCCAGGAGGCGACGCCGCCCACCCATAGCGTCGAGGCCAGTGCGGCGATGAGATAGGCGGTCTGGCTGCGCGTCGCGATAGAGGCCCGCTCGGACACGCTGGACCTCAGCATCGGCGGCCAGGCCATATCGACGGGCGCGGGAGGCTGGCCGGCCGCCACGGCCATTTCGACGGCGGCGGTGGATTCCGGCGTCGGTTCGGCGACGACCTCGGACGCTGCGGGCGGTTGTTCCGAGGCTTCCGCTACGGGTTCCTCAGGCGCCGGATGGGGCGGCGGCGGCGGCGGCGGGGCGGCGGCGCGCAGCTGGGCCTGACGCGCCTCTTCGGCCATTCGACGGCGCCGGCGTTCCGAGATCGGGCGTTCAGGCGGCGGCGCGGGCAGGGGGTCCAGTTCCAAAGGCGGTTCGGACGGCGTTTCCGCCTCAACCAGCGTCTGTTCGACCTCTGCCTCAACCGCTGCGTCGTGAGCCCTGTCGACGGGCGCGACGGCGTCTTCGTCTGTCAGCTTCAGCGGCGGCCGGTTACGGGATTTCATCAGGCGTCGAGCTCGATTCATGCGCGCGGCGCGCGAAACGCGCCGATTCGACCCTAGCGGCTTGAAACCAAAGGTCCAAGACGTAGAGATCGTTGAGCCGTGGACTGTTCGTTCTCAGCAGTCGCGATCGGACTCGGCGGCGAAGGTCGCAGCCTTCTCGGCAGGGCAATCCGCCACGCGGTGAACTTCCCGATCGGCGGGCTGCGGAGAATGGATGTCGACGCCGAATTGCGACAGGACGGCGGCGGCTAGCAAGGCGATGAAGCCCGCAATTAATTCCACCAGCGCCTGCATGACGGCGTCTCCCACAGCCCCCATGGCCGACCGCCTTATGCGCCTTTTTGGCGAACGTCACAATCCCGCCGCGCAAAGATTGACCCGGCGTAGCGCGCGTGAAACGGAAGAGGCGAGGGCGTCCCCATCGCAGTGTCACGCGAATCGGGCAGGCAGGCTGAATGACCGAAGACAGCGACAGCTATGACGGCAGTCTGCTGACCCCGGGAGCGGGCGTCTGGCGCAGCGAAGTCGCGAACCGGTTTTCTATATTGATGGAGAACGAGGCCTATTTCGACGCCCTGTCGTCGGCGCTCAACAAGGCCGAACGGTCCATTGTGGTGCTGGGCTGGCAGTTCGACCCGCGCACCCATCTGGATCCCGAAACCCGACCCAGCGAGAAACAGTTTGAGATCGGTCATCAGCTGCGCATGCTTGTGAAGCGAAAGCCGGATTTGGATATCCGGCTGCTGATCTGGAAGTCCCCACTGCTGATCGCGGCGTCCCAGGGCTTTTATCCACACCGGGCGCAGCGCTGGTTCCGCAAGCGGATGGTCGAGTTCCGCATGGATTCGCCCGGGCCGATCGGGGCCTGTCACCACCAGAAAGTGATCGTCATCGACGACCGCGTGGCCTTCTGCGGCGGCGGCGACATCTCGACCGACCGCTGGGATTCCGAAGATCATTTTGACGGCGATCCGCGACGCGCCCTGCCGAACGGCCTGATTTGCAAGGCCCGCCACGAGGTGATGAGCGTGATGGACGGACCGGCGGCGCGGGCGCTGGGCGATCTGGCGCGGGAACGCTGGTTCAAGGCGACCTGGGAGCGCACGATTCCCGATGAGGTCGAGAGCGATCCCTGGCCGGGCGGGGTCGCCGTGCAGATGACGAACGTCCCTGTCGGCATAGCCCGCACCGAGCCCAAGTGGAGCGGGCGGCACGAGGTGCGCGAGAACGAGGCCCTGCACCTGCAGTCCATACGGCGCGCCAAAAAGCTGATCTATTTCGAGAACCAGTACTTCACCTCGCCGGTGATCGCCGCAGCTTTGGCCGAGCGGCTCGCAGAGGTGGACGGGCCGGAGGTGGTGGTGGTCTCGACCGGCAAGAGCCCGAGCTGGTTCGACAGCCTGACCATGGATACGGCCCGCGCCGAAGTGCTGTACCGACTGGAACAGGCGGACAAGCATAACCGCTTTTTCGCCTTCGCCCCCCTGACGGCCGAGGGCGACCGGATCATCGTCCATGCCAAGGTGTCGATCATCGATGACCGGCTGTTGCGGATCGGGTCATCCAATCTTAACAATCGGTCGATGGGGCTGGATACCGAGTGCGACATTGCCGCCGAGCCGACCGATGCGGCGGGGCGCGCGGTAATCGTCGCCCATAGGCATCGGACGATCGGACACTGGATCGGGGTGCCGGCCGAGGATTTCGCGGCGGTCGAGGCGGTCATGGGATCGACCGGCGCCGCCATCTGCAGTTTCGCCAGCGACCGGCTGAAACCGCTGGGATCGGAGCCACCGACGCGGATCCAGAGGCTGTTCGCTGAATGGCAGCTGGGCGATCCGACCTCTTCGAGCGACGCCTGGCGGCCATGGAAACGGTTGAACCGGTCGCAACGCACCCGACCGATGTCCGAAGGCGGTCAGGCGCCGGGCTGAACGATCTCGAAGTCGATGATCAGCGGCAGGTGATCAGAGGCCACGCGGGCCAGGGGCGAGAAGTCCGACTTGACCCCCGTGATGCGGATTTCCGGGCTGACGAAACAATGATCGATGCGGATGGCCGGGAAGCCCGACGGGAAGGTCTTCACGGACGGCTTGAGGTTCAGCAACCGTTGGCAGTCCGCCAGTTTGCGCACCAGGATCTGATAGGGGCGGGTGATCGAGGTGGCGTTGAAGTCGCCGGCCAACAGCGTGGGGCCGGTACAGCCGCCTAGCCATCCCGTTCCGGCCAGGGCCGACGCCTGAAGCCTCTGTTCGCGCGGGACCAGGCCCAGGTGGGTTGTCAGCACATTGATCGCGACACCGTCGATCTCGATCTCGGACCAGATGGCGCCGCGTGGCTCCAGCCCTGGAATGCCGCGAACAGTGGGCAGGGCGTCGGCGCGTATCAAACGCTCGGGATGTGGCGTCATGACCGCGTCGCCATAGAGTTCGGTCTCCACCCGCATCGCCGGGTGAAAGCGCGAGGTCATGAACAGGCCTTCGGCGATGGCTTCGGCCTGATCGACCTTGCCGGTGCGGGCGCGGCCGACATCCAGTTCCTGGAGGCAGACGATGTCCGGTTCGTGCTCGCTGATGACGGCGACGATGCGGTCGACATCCAGGCGCTTGTCCGTGCCGACGCAGCGATGGACGTTATAGGTTAGAAGGCGGGGCATGGTTTCCCGAGGACGTGCCGAGACTTGGGCGGATGGCTAGGCCTTTTGGGCGCGGATTGCGACCCCGATACGACGATCAAAGCAGGATCAGGTGATCCGGCAGCTCATTGGGGTTATTTGCGCGGGGCGGGAAATGAGTCGCCAGAACCTGGCCGCATCGCTCGATCGCGGCCTCGAAACCGGCGACGGGCCGGCCCGCCTTGAGCTCGCGGGTCAGGACGGCGACGGTGTCGGCCCAGACGCCTTCATCGACCTTTTGATGGATCAGTTCGTCGGCGATCAGCTCGACCTGGTGTTCCTTGAGAGCAGCGAAGATCAGAACCCCGGTGCGGTCCTGGGTGACGTGGACGCCGTGGGCCAGGAACTGTTGCAGGGCCGCCTTGCGCACTCGGGCCCGACGCAGACCGCGCGGCGTAACCCAGCGCAGGATCGGCGGCAGCCGCGTCAGCAGGAAGACACCGACGAAGATCGCCGCCTGGATGAAGGCGTAGGCCGCCAGGGCCTGGCCGACGCCGGCGGCCTGGGCCGAGGCGTGGGCGGCTTCCCAGGTGCCGCCGAACGGCCAGGACAGATCAAAGCCGAAGGGGATCAGCAGGGTCGGCGTCAGCAGGGCCGCGCCCGCCGCCCAGGCCAGGCTGACGTCCACATAGGACGATACGCCGCGCGAGACGACGCAGAAGATCTCGCCCGAGGTGCCGGTCTCGGCCGAGGCGATGGCGGCGGCGACCCGCGTCCGGTCTTCGTTCGTGAAGCGCATCACCATCCTCCCGAAGCGCCGCCGCCGCCGAAGCCGCCGCCGCCTCCGCCAAATCCACCTCCGCCGCCGCCGAAACCGCCGCCGCCGCGCCCAGCGTTTCTCAGCGCTTCCGACGCTGCCCACAGCAGAATGGGCGTCACACTGTCGCCGCGATGGCGACGCCCGCGTCCTGCGGAACCGACAGCCACCAGAAGGAAGAGGATGAAGATCACCGCAATGATCACGATAGGCAGGATCGGCGCGGCGCCGGCTTCATCTGCTTCCTGGACGGCGGCGGCTCGTGCCTGAGCCTCCGCAGGATCGAGCTCCAACTGGCCGATCAGGGCGTCCACACCTCGGACGACGCCCGTCTGATAGTCACCGTCGCGGAAGGCCGGCAGAATCTCATTGCGGATGACCATGGAGGAAATGGCGTCGGTCAGGATCGGCTCCAGCCCGTAGCCGACCTCGATCCGCACCTTGCGTTCAGTGGGGGCGACGATCAGCAGGGCGCCGTTGTCGCCGTCCTTCTGGCCGATGCCCCAGGCGCGGCCCAGCTGGTAGCCGTAGTCCTCGATTTCCTGGTCCTGGAGACTGCGGACCGTGACCACGACCAGTTGGTCGCTGGATTTGGCTTCGAGCGCAGCCAGCTTTTCCGTCAGCGCCTGTTCGGTCGCGGCGTCGAGCAGATCCGCCTGATCCACCACTCGACCGGTCAGGGGCGGGAAGTCCAGTTTCGCCTGCGCCGCCGCCGGCATGGCGAACAGCAGGACGGCCATGAGGCCGAAGAGACCCGCGACGACGCCCGCTGGACGCCGTGTCCGAACGGGGAGGGCGCTCACTGGGCCGGCGGGGGCGAACCCGGCGCGACCGGAGCAGCGCCCCCGCCGGGTGCGGCTGCGGGCGTCCCGCCGAGATTGAAGTTCACCTGCGGCGCGGACTGCGCCTCGGCCGTGGCGGTGAACAGTTGCATCGGCTGGGAGCCCGCGTGGGCCGTCTTGGCCCAGATCACGTTCGGGAAGGTGCGCAGGGTGGTGTTGTAGTCGCGCACCGCCTCATTGTAGTCGCGCCGCGCGATGGTGATCCGGTTCTCGGTGCCTTCCAGTTGGGACTGGAGGGTCAGGAAGTTCTGATTGGCCTGAAGCTGGGGATAGGCCTCGACCGAGACCAGCAGGCGCGACAGGGCGCCGGACAGCTGGCCCTGGGCCTGCTGATACTGCTGGAAGGCCTGCGGATTGCTGAGGTCGGCGGCGGAGACATTGACCGAGGTGGCGCGGGCGCGGGCGTTGATCACGTCCGTCAGGGTGGTGCGTTCCTGGATCGCCGCCCCCTGGACGGTTGCGACCAGATTGGGCACCAGGTCGGCGCGACGCTGGTACTGGGCCTGGACATCGGCCCAGGCCGCCTCGGCCCGTTCCTGCTTGGTCGGGATGGTGTTGTAGCCGCAGCCGGTGACGGCGGGCGCCGCGACGAGAGCGGCGGTCAGAGCCAGAGCGCGAGCGTTGAAGCGAGCCATGGATTTTCCCCTATCGGCGATTGCGCCGGTGCGGCGACTATCGCCTCAGCACCGCAACGCTTCAAGCGTCCAATGGCTCCGGTTCGATTCCAATCGAGCGACAGGCGGCCGAATAGGTGTTGGCCAGCAGACAGGCGATGGTCATGGGGCCGACGCCTCCGGGGACGGGTGTGATGCGGCCGGCGACCTCGACCGCCTCCTTGAAGGCGACGTCGCCGACAACGCGGGTCTTGCCGTCGGCCGCCTTGACCGGATCGGCGGAGGGCACGCGGTTGATGCCGACGTCGATGACGGTCGCGCCCGGCTTGATCCAGTCGCCCTTGATCATCTCAGGCCGACCGACGGCGGCGACCAGGATGTCGGCCGTGCGGCACAGGGCGGGCAGGTCGCGTGTTCTGGAATGGGCGACGGTGACGGTGCAGCTTTCGGCCAGCAGCAGCTGCGCCATCGGCTTGCCGACGATGTTGGACCGGCCGACGATGACGGCGTTCAGGCCGCTCAGGTCGCCCAGCTGGTCCTTCAGCAACATCACGCTGCCGAGGGGGGTGCAGGGCACCAGGCCCGGAAGGCCGACCGCAAGGCGCCCAGCGTTGACGACGTGGAAACCGTCCACATCCTTATCAGGGTCGATGGCGTCCAGCACGACCGATGAATCGATATGTTTCGGCAGGGGCAGTTGGACCAGAATGCCGTGGATGCCGGCGTCGGCGTTCAGTGAGGCGATCAGGGCCAGAAGTTCGTCCTGGGTCGTGGTGTCGGCGAGGCGGTGGGTGTCGGACCGCATGCCCGCGCGCAGGGTCGTTTCGCCCTTGTTGCGGACATAGATTTGGCTGGCGGGGTCTTCGCCTACGATGACGACGGCCAGGCCCGGCTTGACGCCCTGGCTGGCTTCCAGGCGGGCGGCGGCGGCGGCGACGCGGTCCACCAGGTCGATCGAAAAGGCCTTGCCGTCGATCAGGGTCGCGCGTGTGGGCTCGGCCGACATGAGGGCTCCGGTACAGATTGGATTGGGGGAATGCAAAAGGGGAATGGCGGCGATTTACAGCCGTCATGGTTCGGCGTCTATGATCGGCTTCAAACTCTGGAGTCTTCTATGAACCGTCCGCCCCTCGTCGCCGCCGTCAGCGCCATCGCCCTGGCCTGGGCCGTCTCGCCCGTCCTGGCCCAGGACGTCCAGGCGCTGCGGCTCGGGGCGTCGGTGAACGGCGCGCTGACGGATGCGGATTCGGCGACGACCGGCGATGACGCCTATCGCTATGACGACTACCGGTTCGAGGCCCGTGCGGGGCAGCGACTTGAGGCCGTTCTGCGGTCGGACGTTTTCGACGCCTATTTGGCGCTCTACGCCGAAGGGGCCGATGAGCCCCTGGCCGAGGACGACGACGGTTTGGGCGAAGCCACCCATGCGCGGCTGCGCTTCACGCCCAAGACGAACGGGACCTACATCCTGCGCGCCCGCACTCTGTCGGGCACGGACGGCGGCGACTACAGCCTGTCGCTGCGCGAGCGTCCCGCTCCGCCGCGCGCGCCGCGTCCGTCCACGCTCCGCGTCGGCGGCGAGCAGGCCGGGGAGCTGAACGGGCGCGATCCGGAACAGGAGGACGGCGGCAGGTATGACGCCTACGTCTTCCGCGCTGCGGCGGGGCAGCGCGTGATCGTGACGCTGGAGTCCGAGGCCTTTGATCCCAAGGTCCTGGTCGGACGGATGAACGGCGCCGACTTCGTCGAACTAGCGCAGAACGACGATGGACCGAACGACGGGCTTAACTCGCGTCTGGTCTTCACTGCCCCGGCCGCCGGCGACTATGTGATCCGCGCCACTGCACTGCAGGAGGGCGAGGGGCGCTATACGGTCGGACTGAGCGAGGCGCCGCCCGCTCCGCCGGCCAAACCCATCGCCATCGGCGACAGCGTCGATGGAAATCTGGATGACGAAACGGGTGCGAACGATGAGGGGCAGCGCGCGGAATTCTATCGGTTCTCGGCCGAGGCCGGACAGCGCGTGGCCATCGAACTTTCGTCCAAGGACTTCGACACCTATTTGACCCTACGCAAGGCGTCGGACAACTCGGTCGTGGCCGAGGACGACGACGGGGCGGGATCCGGGACCGATTCCCGGATCGCCGAGACCCTGGAAGAAGCCGGCGACTATGTGATCGAGGCGCGCGCCTTCAGCGGGGACGGCGAGGGGCGGTTCAAACTGAGCCTTGAGGAGGTCGCACCGCCGCCCGCGCCGTCGCCGCTGACTTTCGGTCAGACGGTCGAGGGCGAAATCACGACCGACGCGCCTCAGGACGACGACGGCAAACACTATGACGCCTATGTCTTCAGCGGGACCGAGGGCCAGCGCGTCCAGGCCATCCTGCGCTCGGGCGATTTTGACGCCGTGCTCGCGATCGGATCGGCCGAGGACGAGTTCACCGCCCTGGCCACCGACGACGACGGCCTGGGGGAGGGGACGGACTCGCGACTGAACCTCACCCTGCCGTCGACGGGCGACTATGTGGTTCGCGCCTCGCCCCTGACCGGCGATGAGAAGGGCCTGTATTCGCTTGAGCTGATCGATCGCGGTCCCGAGCCCAAACCGGGCAGTGTCCTGGTCGGCGCCACCGCGCGCGGGACTTTGAGCGTCGCCGACGCGCTGGCGGACGAAGGCGCCTACTACGACGCCTACAGGTTCCAGGCGAAGAAGGACGAAAAGCTGCGGATCACCCTGGTCTCGAACGCCTTCGACGCCTTCATCGACCTTGGCGAAGACGGTGAGGACTTCACCAGCATCGCTTCCGACGACGACAGCCTGTCGGACACCCACGCCAAGCTGGATTGGACCGCGCCGGAGGACGGCTGGTACGTGGTGCGGGCCCGGTCGCTGGGGCCGAATGAGACCGGCGCCTACGCCCTGACCGTCGAACGCCAGCCCTGACCGCCCCATCCGGGCCACGATCCGGTCCTAGGCGAGGGGAATGACCGACGCTGTTTCGCCCAGCCGCAAGGACCAGCACCTGGATGTCGTGCTGTCCGGGCGGGGTCGCCACGCCCGCGACGCCGGGTTCGACTCCATCCGCTTCGTCCACGAGGCCCTGCCGGACCTGGATCACGACAAGATCGACCTGGGGGCGGATTTTCTGGGGCGACGGCTGAAGGCGCCCCTGCTGATCAGCGCCATGACCGGCGGCCCGACGCGGGCCGAGGCCGTCAATGCGCGCTTGGCGGAGGCGGCCCAGCATCTGGGCATCGCCCTGGCCGTCGGGTCGCAGCGGGCGGCGCTTGAGGGCGGTCCCAGCGGTGGGCTGGACATTGATCTGAGGCGGCGCGCCCCGGACACGCCGATCCTGGCCAATATCGGCGCGGCGCAGCTGACGCGCGGCTTCGGCCCGGACGAAGCACGACGCGCGGTGGCCATGGTCGGGGCCGACGCCCTGGTCGTGCATCTGAACCCGCTTCAGGAAGCCTGCCAGCCCGAGGGCGACCGCGACTGGTGGGGCGTTGGAGCCGCGCTGGAGGCCCTGATCCGAAAGATCGAGATTCCGGTCGTGGTCAAGGAGACCGGCGCAGGCCTGTCCGGTCGGACGGCGCGCCGCCTGATCGACATGGGCGCCGCCGCTGTCGATGTTGCGGGCGCCGGAGGGTCCAATTGGGCCTTGATCGAGGGCGAACGGGCGACCGATCCGGACGACCGGATCCACGCCGCCGCCTTCGGAGACTGGGGCGTGACTACGCCTCAGGCCATCGTCGATGTTCGCCGCGCCTGTCCTGAGGCCGTGGTCATCGGATCAGGCGGAGTTCGGGACGGGGTGGATGCGGCCCGCGCCATTCGACTGGGGGCCGACATCGTCGGTCAGGCTGCCGGGGTGCTGACGGCAGCGACCGAATCCACCGATGCGGTCGTAGCGCATTTCCAACGGGTCGTCCGTCAGATGAGGACGGTCTGCTTCTGCACCGGCTCGGCTAATCTGGCCGCCTTGCGACGGGCGCCGCTCCAACCCTTTGACTGACTGTTCAGTGGCTTATGTCGATGGCAGAAGGTCCTGCGTGAAGATGCGATAGCGACCGTTCCGCACGCCGTCCGTCGCCCGGGCGATGTCCGGCGCGAAATAGTGGTCGCTGGCGTAGGGCGCAGCGGCTTCACGGACGATGGACAGGACCTGTTCCAGCGCCGGCGAACTGGTCAAGGGGCGGTGAAACTCCAGCCCCTGGGCGGCCGCCAGTAGTTCGATGCCCACGACCGTCGCCGCGTTCTCGGCCATGTCCAGCAGGCGTCGCGCGCCATGCGTGGCCATGGAGACGTGATCCTCCTGGTTGGCGCTGGTCGGGACGGTGTCGATGCTGCACGGATGGGCGACCATGCGGTTTTCCGCCACCAGGGCCGCCGCCGTGACCTGGGCGATCATGAAGCCCGAGTTCAGGCCGCTCTCCTTGACCAGGAAGGCCGGCAGTTCGCTCATCTTCGGGTCGACCAGAATGGCGGTGCGACGCTCGGAGATATTTCCGATCTCGCACAGAGCCATGGCGATCTGATCGGCTGCAAAAGCAATAGGTTCGGCATGGAAGTTGCCGCCGGATATGACGTCGCCGTCCTCGATGAAGACCAGGGGATTGTCGGTGACGGCGTTGGCTTCCCGCTCCAGCGTCGCAGCCGAAGCATTCAGGATATCCAGGATGGCCCCCATGACCTGGGGCTGGCACCGCAGGGAATAGGGGTCCTGCACCTTGGCGCAGTCGTCGCGGTGACTGTCGCGGATGGCGGAGCCGGTCATTAGTTGGCGCAGCCGCGCCGCGACGGCGATCTGGCCGGGCTGGCCGCGCAGGGCGTGGATGCGCGGATCGAACGGCGCATCCGACCCTTTTAGCGCGTCGACCGACAGGGCGCCTGCCGCAAGACCGGCGGCGAACACCGCCTCAGTCGCGAACAGTCCGGCCAGGGCGAGGGCGGTGGAGCACTGGGTGCCGTTCAGAAGAGCCAGGCCCTCCTTCGGCCCCAGGGTCAGGGGCGTCAGCCCGACCCGCGCCAGGGCCGCCTCGGCGTCGAGGACCTCGCCGTTCAGCCGGGCCTGACCGACGCCAATCAGGACGCAGCTCATATGGGCCAGGGGCGCCAGATCGCCCGAGGCGCCGACCGAACCCTTGGACGGGACGCAGGGCAGGACGTCGCCGTTCACCAGGGCGACCAGTGCTTCCAGCGTCTGGCGGCGGATCCCAGAGGCGCCGCGCGAAAGGCTCGCGATCTTCAGGACCATCAACAACCGGGTCACGGCGTCCGGCAACAAGGGGCCGACCCCGCAGGCGTGGCTGAGCACCAGATTGCGCTGCAGCGTCTCCAAATCCTCCGACGCGATGGAGGTGTTGGCCAACAGGCCGAAGCCAGTGTTGACCCCATAGACGGTGCGCCCCTCGGCCACGATGGCGGCGACGGTGGCCGCCCCCTTGTCGACATCGCCCCAGGCGTCGGCGGAGATCGTGACCGTCACCGGGCCGTCCATTACGGCGCGCAACTGGGCGAGGGTCAGGGGGGATTGGCCGATGGCGATCCGGGTCATGTGTCAGGCCTTCAGGCTGGGGAGGTTCAGGCCATGCTCGCGGGCCGCGGCGCGGGCGATGTCGTAGCCGGCGTCGGCGTGACGCATGACGCCGGTGGCGGGGTCGTTCCACAGCACCCGTTCCAGGCGTCGGGCGGCTTCGGGCGTGCCGTCGGCGACAACGACCACGCCCGAATGCTGGGAATAGCCCATGCCGACCCCGCCGCCGTGGTGCAGGGACACCCAGCTGGCGCCCGAGGCGGTGTTCAGCAGGGCGTTCAACAGAGGCCAGTCGGAGACGGCGTCCGACCCGTCCATCATGGCCTCGGTCTCGCGGTTCGGACTGGCGACCGAGCCGGAATCGAGATGATCGCGGCCGATGACGATGGGGCCGGACAGTTCGCCCGACGCAACCATCTCGTTGAACATCAGGCCGGCGCGGTGTCGATCACCCAATCCGATCCAGCAGATACGGGCTGGAAGCCCTTGGAATGCGATACGTTCACTCGCCATGTCGAGCCAGCGGTGCAGACCGGGATTGTCGGGGAACAACCGTTTCATGGCGGCGTCGGTCTTGCGGATGTCGCCCGGATCGCCGGTCAGGGCCGCCCAACGGAAGGGGCCGATTCCACGGCAGAACAGCGGGCGGATATAGGCGGGCACGAAACCGGGGAAGTCAAAGGCGTTCGCCACACCCTCGTCGAAGGCCACCTGACGGATGTTGTTGCCGTAATCGACGACCGGCACGCCCGCGGTCTGGAAATCCAGCATCGCCTGGACGTGGGCGACGATGGAGGAACGAGCGGCGGCCGAGACCGAGGCGGGATCGCTGACCCGCCGGTCCTCCCATTCGGCCACGGTCCAGCCTGAGGGCAGATAGCCGTTGACCAGATCGTGGGCGCTGGTCTGGTCGGTGACCAGATCGGGTCGCACGCCCCGACGCACCATCTCAGGCAGCACGTCCGCAGCATTGCCTAACAGCCCGACCGATATCGGCTTTCTGGTCTGATTGGCCGTCTCGATCAGGGCCAGGGCCTCGTCGAGCGTCTCGGCCATGACGTCGAGGTAGCGGGTCTTGAGCCTCATCTCGATCCGGCTGCGCTGGCATTCGACCGCCAGGCAGGAGGCGCCCGCCATGGTCGCCGCCAGGGTCTGGGCGCCGCCCATGCCGCCCAGACCGGCGGTCAGGGTCCATTTGCCGGCCCAGTCGCCGCCGTGGTGCTGGCGACCCGCCTCCATAAAGGTCTCGTAGGTGCCTTGAACTATGCCCTGGGTGCCGATGTAGATCCATGAGCCGGCCGTCATTTGGCCGTACATCATCAAGCCCTTGCGATCGAGTTCTGAGAAATGCTCCCAGGTCGCCCACTTCGGCACCAGATTGGAATTGGCGATCAGGACGCGGGGCGCGTCGGCGTGGGTGCGGAAGACGCCGACCGGCTTGCCCGACTGGACCAACAGGGTCTCGTCCGCCTCAAGCGTCTTTAGGGTCTCGACGATCCGGTCGAAGGCGGGCCAGTCGCGCGCCGCCTTGCCGATGCCGCCATAGACGACGAGGTCCTGGGGCCGTTCAGCGACCTCGGGGTCGAGATTGTTCATCAGCATCCGCATGGCCGCCTCGGCGACCCAGGTCTTGGCGGTCTTTTCCGGGCCGCGCGGGCTGCGAACGATCCGGGCGTTGGGCGTGTTCATCGGGCGATCACCGGCTGGATTGGGCGAAGGCTATGCAGGCGGCCAGTACGCGGCGCAGATGGGCGCGCATCGGTTCGGCGCGTTGCGGATCGTAGGGGCTGGGCCAGTTGTCGGGCGAGACCGCGCCCGTCGGATCGAGCATGTATCCCCGGTCCGCCAGCTCCATCTGGATGGCGTGGACGCCGGTCTCGGGCCGACCATAGTGGCGCGTCGTCCAGCCCCCCTTGAACCGTCCGTCGACGACCAGACTGTCGCCGCTGGCGGCGCAGGCCGCCTCCACCGCCCGGGTCAGTTCGGGCGCGCAGGTGACGCCGCCGTTGTCGCCGATGTTGAACTGCGGCAGTTCGCCGTCGAACAAGCGGGGCACGACCGAACGGATCGAATGGGCGTCGTAGAGGACGACCGCCCCCCGGGAGCCCAGACGGTCGATCTGGGCCCGAAGCGCCGCATGATAGGGATCGAACCAGGTCGCACGCCGCTCGGCGATCTCGGCCTCGTCCGGCGTTTGGCCGGAGCGGTACAGGGGCTCGCCGTCGAAGGTCTCGGTCGGGCACAGGCCGGTCGTGGTCATCCCGGGATAGAGGGAGACGCCCGACGGATCGCGGTTTACGTCGATGACGCTGCGAGAGACGGCGGTGCGCACGAGGGTCGCGCCCAGATCGACGGCGAAGTCGTAGAGCCGATCCACCCACCAGTCGGCGTCCTTGCGCGCCAGCCAGGGCGAGATCATCCGGGCCAGTATGGCGTCGGGGATATCGGTCCCCGTGTGCGGCAGGCCGATCACCAGGGGCGCGGAGCCCTCCACGACGGTCAGCCAGTCATCGGTCATCCGCGCTTCCCTCGCCAAATCGATCCGCCGGGTTTATGTCTAGACATATTGATCGCAACATGACGGACCTGTCCAGTGACCCCTGAGCCGGAACCTGTGGACCTCGCTCTCTGGTTCGAAGCCGCTCTCTTGCCCGACGGCTGGGCCAAGGACGTGCGGATCGGCGTTAGAGCGGGCCGGATAGCCTCCATCGACGTGGGGATTATGCGGGCGCCGACAGACGGGGGCGGCGGGATCGGCCTGCCGGGCGTGACCAATGTCCACAGCCACGCCTTTCAGCGCGCTATGGCCGGCCTGACCGAGGCGCGTGGACCTTCTGACGACGACTTCTGGACCTGGCGCGAGTTGATGTACCGCTTCCTCGACCGGGGCGGCCCGGACGAGATTGAGGCCATCACCGCCCTGGCCTTCGCGGAGATGCTGGAAGGCGGCTTCACCCGTGCGACCGAGTTCCACTACCTGCATAATGACCCCGCAGGCGCGGCCTATGCGGACCGGAGCGAAATCGCCGGTCGGATCGTGGCGGCCGCTCAGGTCAGCGGGATCGCCCTGACCCTGCTGCCGGTCTTCTACGCCCATTCCGGTTTCGGGGCTCTGCCGCCGGTCCGGGGACAGAGGCGGTTCATCACCGATCTGGACGGCTTCGCCGACTTGGTTGCGGCCTGCCGTCGTCTGACGCAGGACATGGAAGACGCACGCGTCGGCGTGGCCCCGCACAGCCTGCGCGCCGTCAGCGCCGACGAACTGGCGGTGCTGCCCGGACTGGCCCAGCAGGGACCGATCCATATTCACGTGGCGGAACAGACCAAGGAGGTGGAGGACTGTCTCGCCTGGTCCGGCGCGCGTCCGGTGGAGTGGCTGCTGAACCACGCGCCGGTCGACGAGCAATGGTGCCTGATCCACGCCACCCATGTGACCGAGGCCGAATGGCGCGAGATCGTCGCGCGCGGCGCCGTCGTCGGCCTGTGCCCGATCACTGAGGCCAATCTGGGCGACGGGATCTTTCCGGCGACGCCCTATCTGCAGGCTGGCGGCCGGCTCGGGGTGGGGACGGATTCCAACGTGCAGATCGGCCTGGCCGAGGAGCTTCGGATGCTGGAGTACAGCCAGCGGCTGGGCCTGCGCGGGCGCGCCCTGACGGCGGACGCAGCCCGGTCGACGGGACGGGCCCTGTTCGAACGCGTTTTGGCGGGCGGGGCGTCTTGCGGTCTGGCGGTGGGGCAGGTCGCCGACATCGTCTCGCTGGACACGCACCGCCTCGCCTTCGCCGGCCGCTCGGGCGACGCGGTGCTGGACAGCTGGATATTCGCCGCCCCGACGGGATCGATCGCCTCGGTCTGGCGGGCCGGTCGGGAGGTCGTGCGCCAAGGGCGCCATGTGGCCAGGGACGCCCTGGAAGCGCGTTTCCGCGCAGCCTTGAAAACGGTTCTGTCATGACGGCGAACGCCCTTCACCGGCGAATCTACGCCGATCTGGAAGCCCAGATCCTGTCGGGAGACCTGTCGCCCGGCGCGCGGCTGCCGTACGAGCACGAACTGACGGATCGCTACGACTGCGCGCGAGCAACCGTGTCCAAGGCCCTGTCGGAACTGGCGGGGCGGGGTCTGGTGGTCCGTCGGCGGCGAGCGGGCACCTTTGTGGCCCAGCCCAAGGCCCATGCCGCCTTCCTCGCCATTCCCGACCTCAGAGCTGAGATCAATGAACGGGGACAAGTCTATGATTATCAACTTCTGGAACGCCTGGTTCGTCCGCCCCAAAACCCGGAGGAAGCCGAACTGGCGGCAGGCGGCCGCCTGATTGCGCTGACTTGCCTGCACAGCGCAGACTCGGTTCCTCTGGCTCTGGAGCGGCGCCTGATAGCCTTGGCGGCTGCACCTCAGGCTGAAAGCGTGGATTTTCAGTCCGTTCCGCCGGGGAGCTGGCTTCTGGACTCCGAGCCCTGGACTCAGGCCGAAAACCGGATCGGCGCCCTGGAGGCGGATGCGCCGTCCGCCCGGCTGTTGCAGATCCGGGCCGGCGCCGCCTGCCTCTGCGTCGAACGACGAACCTGGCGGGACGGGCAGGGGGTGACGCGGGTGCGCCAGATCTTCCCGGGCGATCGCTATGATCTCGTCGCCCTGTTCTCCTCTGTTCATGCCAAGGATCAGGTTTGATGAAGGCCGAGCGACTTCTCATCGACTGTCACGCCGCCACCATGGCGGAGAGCGCAACGCCTTACGGCGCGATCGAAGACGCCGCCGTGGTGATCGCGGACGGACGGATCGCCTGGATCGGCCCGCGGGCGGACCTCCCGTCGGTCGAGGCCCAGACGATCGAGCGGCTCGACGGCCGTTGGCTGACGCCGGGACTGACCGACTGCCACACCCATCTGGTTTTCGGCGGAGATCGTTCGGGCGAGTTCGAGCAGAGGCTGGGTGGGGCCACCTATGAAGAGATCGCGCGGGCGGGCGGCGGCATCGTCGCCTCGGTCCAGGCCACGCGCGCAGCGTCCGAGGATGACCTGTTCCGCTCGGCCATGGCGCGGCTTGAGGGGTTGAAGGCGACCGGGGTGACGACGGTCGAAATCAAGTCCGGCTATGGTCTGGACCGGGAGTCGGAGTTGAAGATGCTGCGCGTCGCGCGGCGCATCGGGCGCGAGGGCGGGGTCCGCGTCCGCACCAGCTATCTGGGCCTGCACGCCATGCCGCCGGAATACCGGACGGACCGCGCCGCCTATGTCGATCTCGCCATCGACGACATTCTGCCGGCCGCCCACGCCGAAGGCCTGGTGGACGCCGTGGACGCCTATTGCGAGCCCATCGCCTTTTCACGCGAGGAGGTGTCGCGCCTGTTTGATCGCGCCCAGGCTTTGGGACTACCGGTCAAACTGCACGCCGACCAGTTGTCGGACGGCGGCGGGGCGGAACTGGCGGCGCGCTACCGAGCCCTGTCGGCCGACCACATCGAATACGCCACAGAAGCGGGCGTCGCGGCGATGGCCAGCGCCGGAGTGGTCGCCGTTCTGCTACCCGGCGCCTTCCTGATGCTGCGCGAGACCCAGGCTCCGCCGGTAGCCCTGCTGCGGACACATGGCGTGCGAATGGCCGTCGCCACCGACTGCAACCCCGGCACCTCGCCGGTCGTCTCCATGACCGACGCCCTGAACCTGGCCTGCGTGCAGTTTCGCCTGACGCCGGAGGAGGCTCTGGCCGGGGCGACGCGCGAGGCGGCGCGGGCGCTCGGCTTGCAGGATCAAGCAGGCGTGCTGCAGGCGGGACAGGCGGCGGACCTCGCAGCCTGGGACATCTCGCGGCCCGCTGAGCTGGCCTACTGGCTTGGCAAGCCGATGCTGCACGCACGTTGGATCGCCGGAATACGATCTTAGATTGCATCTACCTACAAAATAACCATAGGTTGCTTTCATGGTCGGAAAGCAACCCCACGATGTTGATGCCTTCATCGCTCACTGGGCCCATGTCCCGATCAGCGAAAGGGCCCAGTACCAGACCTTCATCATCCAGCTCTGCCGGCTCATCGGCGTCCCGGCGCCGGATGACGAGCAGATGGGCGACCTGGACTATTGTTTCGAACGGCCGGTCCGGTTCGTTCACGAGGACGGGGTCAGCCATCCTTGCTATATCGACTGCGCCAAGCGCGGCTGTTTCGTGCTTGAGGCCAAACAGTCGCGAAAGCGGCGAGACGGCGGGCCGCTGGACCCGGCGGTGCAGCTGGGCCGGTTCGTACACCCGTCGCGCAAAGTCCGCGCTCCTTCCCCGGAAGCTCTGGATCGGGTGATGCGGGTGGCGAAGCGCCAGGCGGAGAACTACGCCAAGGCCCTGGACGAATGGCCGCCGTTTCTGATCGTGGTCGATGTCGGCCGAGCCATCGAGCTGTGGTCCGACTTCGCGCGGCAGGGCAAGGCCTATGCCCAGTTTCCGGATCGCGCCAGCTACCGGATTGAACTGGACCAGCTGCGTCAGGCGGAGGTGCGCGAACGGCTGCGTCGGGTCTGGACCGATCCGATGTCGCTGGACCCCGCCCCCCGCGTAGCGGAAGTCACCATGGATATCGCCGCCCGCCTGGCCCTGCTGGTCCGATCCATCCGTCAAAGGCAGTCGCAGCCGACCGATGATCAGGCGGCGCGGGCGGCGAGGGCAGGGCAGATCGCCTTGTTCGTCATGCAGTGCATCTTCGCCATGTTCGCTGACAGTGTCCGGCTGATCGAGGCGCGCGGCTTTCAGCGTTTCCTCGAGTCCTATCGCGGAAAGGCGGACCGGTTCCATGATGCGGCTCGGGTGTTTTTCAGCACCATGGATATGGGCGGCCATTGCCTGGCGACCCAGCAGCGCATTCGCCAGTTCAACGGAGGCCTGTTCAAGGTGGTCGATCCGATGCCGATCACCGAGGCGGAGCTGGCGGCCCTGATCGAGGCCTCGAAATGCGACTGGAGCCTGGTGGAGCCGGCCATCTTCGGCGCCCTGCTGGAACAGGCGCTGGACCCGTCTGAGCGGGCGGAGCTGGGCGCCCATTATACGCCGCGCGCCTACGTCGAGCGGCTGCTGGAGCCGACGATCATGGAGCCCCTCCGCGCCGAATGGGAAGCGGTAGAGGCCCAGGCCATTGGTCTTCATCTGGAGGGGGAGAGTGCGGGCGCTCGGCGGATGGTTCGCGCCTTTCATGATCAGCTCTGTCGGGTGCGGGTTCTGGACCCGGCCTGCGGCACGGGGAACCTTCTCTATGTCGCAATGCGGATGATGAAGGAACTTGAGGGCGAGGTTCTGGGCGTTCTTGGCGAGATGGGCGAGACCCAGGGGCGGTTAGGCATGGAGGGCCACGTCGTCAGCCCGGAACAATTCTATTGGCTGGAGAAGAACGCCTGCGCGGCCTGGATCGCGGAAATGGTGATGTGGATCGGCTACTTGCAATGGCATTTCCATCTGTTCGGTGAAGCCAAGCAATCCGAACCGATCCTGAAGGATTTCCAGCGTGTCGTGCGAACGGACGCGCTGGTCAGTTGTTCGCGCCTGGATCTGGCGCGCGATGCAGAGGGCCGGGTGATCACCCGGCCCGTGGGGCGATTGTCGGATGGCGCGGCCGAGCGAGAGGTCGAACACTATGTCGATCCCTATCCCACACCATGGCCGGAAGCGCATTTCATCGTCGGCAATCCGCCCTTCATCGCCGGCAAGGATCTGCGTGCGGAACTGGGCGACGGCTACGTCGATGCTCTGGACAGCCTCAGAGGCGGTCGGTTCCGCTCGGCCGACATCGTCACGGCCTGGTGGGATCGAGCGGCGGACATCCTGACCCGTGAGGGATCGACCCTGCGGCGGTTCGGGTTCATCACGACCAACTCGGTGACCCAGACTTTCTCACGACGGGTGATCGAACATCATCTGACCCGCCGACCGCCGATCCGTCTGGTCTTCGCTATTCCCGATCACCCCTGGGTGACGGGCGCCGGGCGCGCCGATGTGCGGATCGCCATGTCCGTCGCCGAACGGGGCGAGCCGGACGGTCGTGGGCGGTGGCTGGAGGTTATCGGCGAAGACGACCTGCATACCGATCTGCCGAAGCTGAGTTTCCGGGAAAGGGAAGGCGTCATCGGCGCCGACCTGATGATCGAGTCGGGTCTAAGTCGCACGGTCGATCTGAAGGCCAATACGGGTCTAGCCTATCGCGGGGTTCAGCTGATGGGGGCTGGCTTTCTGGTCAAGCCGGCGCAGGGGCAGGACCTTCTTGCGGGGTCGGAACACGACGCCCCGTGTCCGCTTCGCACCTATCGCAACGGCCGGGATCTTGCGGATCGGTCGCGAGATCTGCAGGCGATCGATCTGTTCGGCTGGGACGAGGCCGAGGTGCGGCGTCGCCATCCGTTGATCTATCAGCATCTGCTGGAGACGGTGAAGCCTGAGCGGGACCGCAACAACCGCGCTTCTTACCGGGACAACTGGTGGATCTTCGGCGAACCTCGCCGGGACTTGAGAGTCGCGCTTGAGGGGCTCGACCGCTATATCGTCACCGTCGAGACGGCCAAACACCGCTGGTTTCGCTTTCTCGAGTCCGCCGTCCTGCCTGACAACAAGCTGGTGGTCATCGCCAGCGATGATCCCGCCGTCCTGGCCGTGCTCTCGTCCCGTCAGCATCGCGCCTGGTTCGCCGCCAATGCCGGTCGGATCGGCGAGTACCGGCGCGAGGCCGTCTATGTGAAGGGGGCATGTTTTGACCGGTTCCCCTTTCCGTCGCCGACGTCGGCGCAGTCGGCGGAATTGGCGGCCCTGGGCGAAGAACTAGATGCGACGCGGGCGGGCGTCCTAGCGGAGCACCCAGGCCTGACGATGACCGGCCTTTACAACGCGCGGGCGCGTCTCGACGACCTTACGGCGATGGACGCCGTGGAGCGCTCGGTCCACGACGCCGGCCGCATCGGCATCCTGGATCATCTTCACGGGATGATCGACCGGGTCACGGCCGAAGCCTATGGCTGGCCCGTCAATTTGTCCGACGCCGAGACGGCGACCCGACTGGCGGAACTCAATCGGACGCGCGCGGCGGAGGAGGCGCAGGGACGAGTGCGGTTCATTCGCCCCGCCTATCAGATGGAGCGGGTCAGAACTCCGTCAGCGCCGGTTCAGATCGAAGCCATCCTGTCTCACGAAGCGATCGCGCCCCACCTGCCAGACGATCCCGGTCGACTGGCGGCCGCCCTTCTGGCCAGTCTGCGTCGATCCGGCATGCCCACGCGTCCCGAGGAGTTGGCGAGGGCGTTCGACGGCGGCGGGCTGCGCAAGCGGCGAACGATCGAGCACACCCTGGCCGTCCTGGGGGTTTCCGGCGCGGTTCAGAGGTCGGAAGGCGGATGGTTCGCGCCAAGACGGGGCGGCCCTGGCTGATCCGACAGACGGTGCTATGGCTTGGTCGGAGAGGGACCATGGCAAAGACCGAAACCGACGTCGTCATCCTTGGGGCAGGCCACAATGGACTGGTCTGCGCCTTTTACCTCGCCCGTCGGGGATTGAAAGTGACCGTGCTGGAGCGCCGCTCGGTCGTCGGGGGCGCAGCCGTGACGGAGCCGTTCCACCCTGGCTTTCGCAACTCGACCGCCAGCTACACCGTCAGCCTGCTCAGTCCCGCCGTCATCGCCGACATGGAACTGGCGCGACACGGGCTGAGGATGGTCGAGCGGCGGATGTCGAACTTCCTGCCGTTGGACGACGGACGCTATCTGGCGGCGGGGCCGGGCCGGACGCGGGCGGAGGTCGCGAAATTCTCGACGCGGGACGCCGAGCGGCTGGAGGCCTATGAGGCGCGATTGGAGACGGTGGCGGCCCTGCTGCGGGATCTGACGCTGAAATCGCCGCCGAACATGGTCGAGGGCGGCTGGTCGGCGGCTCTGCCGGAGATGCTGAAGGCGGGAAGCCTGGGGCGACGCGTCGCCGGGCTGGATCAGACGGGGCGCCGCGACCTGCTGGACCTGTTCACCAAATCTGCGGGCGATTGGCTGGACGGCTGGTTCGAAAGCGATCCGATCAAGGCCCTGTTCGGGTTCGACAGCGTGGTCGGCAACTACGCCAGTCCCTACACGCCCGGTTCCGCCTATGTGCTGTTGCACCATGTCTTCGGCGAGCTGAACGGGAAGAGGGGCGTCTGGGGTCACGCCCTGGGCGGCATGGGGGCCATCACCCAGGCCATGGCGCTGGCCTGCGCCGAACAGGGGGTCGAGGTGCGGCTGGATACGGCTGTGAGCGAGGTCCTGATCGAGAAGGGCCGGGCGATCGGCGCGGTCACCCAGGACGGCGACGTCGTGCGGGCGCGTGCTGTGGCGTCGAACCTTCATCCCCGCCTGCTGTTTGAGACTCTGGTCGACCCCAGAGCGGCGCCGGCGGACTTCATGGAGCGGATAGGGCGGTACGCCTCCGGCTCGGGCACATTCCGAATGAATGTCGCGCTATCGGAACTGCCGAAGTTCACCGTCCTGCCTGAAGCCGGCGATCATCTGACGGCGGGCATCATCATCGCCCCCAGCCTGACCTATATGGACCGCGCCCATGCCGAGGCGCGACTGAACGGCTGGTCCTCGACGCCGATCGTTGAGATGCTGATCCCCTCGACACTGGACGACAGTCTGGCGCCGGCGGGCGCTCATGTGGCGAGCCTGTTCTGCCAGCATGTCTCGCCTGATCTGGAAGACGCGCATCGCGACACGGTCGCCGATCTGATGATTGATACGGTCGACGCCCATGCGCCGGGCTTCAAGGCTTCTGTTCTGGGGCGGATCGCCTTGGGCCCAAAGGATCTGGAGCGACGTTTTGGACTGGTCCGCGGCGACATATTCCACGGAAGACTGAGTCTGGACCAGTTGTTCAGCGCTCGTCCGGCTCTGGGGCATGCCGACTACCGAATGCCGGTCCCGGGACTTTACCTGTGCGGATCAGGGGCTCATCCCGGCGGCGGCGTAACGGGCGCGCCGGGTCATAACGCCGCGCGGGCGATCCTTATAGACCTCAAGCCTAGGCTTGGCCGACGCCCATAGCCTTCATCAGGGCGTCCCGGATCGCCGCCTCGGTGAAAGGTTTCTGCACGGTGGCCGAGCCCCGCCATTCCTCGGGCAGGCCGCCTTCGCCATAGCCGGTCGAAAAGACGAAGGGCACGCCGCGGGCTCTCAACGCCTCCGCCACCGGGAAGACCTGCCGGCCAGCCACATTGACGTCCAGCAGGGCGGCGTCGAGACCGACGGTGTCGCGGGCCATGGCCTCGCCTTCATCGATATTTGAGGCCGGACCGATGGGGATGCACTCCATATCCTCCAGGATGGTCTCGAGCAGCATGGCGACGAGCGACTCGTCCTCCACCACCAAAACACGTCGGCCGTTCAAGGGTTGGGTCATTGGGCATGCGTCCTGTCGAGTGGAACCGTCAGTTCCGCAATCAATCCATCGTTGGCGTAGACCAGATCGACCTCGCCCGCCAGATCATGGCGAATGTTTCGTTCAATCAATCGACTACCGAAACCTCTTCTGTCCGGTAGCGTAACTTTCGGGCCGCCGATTTCACGCCAAGTCAGCTTGAGAATGCGTTCCGGTTGGTCCTTGATGTTCCAATCGATCAGGACGCGGCCGTCTGGCGTGGAAAGGGCGCCGTATTTCGCGGCGTTGGTGGCGAACTCGTGGAAAATCATGCCGAGGGACAAGGCCGTTGCCGGCGTCAGAGCAGTCACGGGACCGTTCAGGCTGATGCGACTGAGCCCAAACGCCTCCGTCTCGTGCATCAGGATGGCCTGCAGATCGGCGCCCTCCCAGTGGCTGAGGGTCAGGAGATCATGGGTGTGAGACAGGGCCAGGATGCGGGATTGGAAGGTTGAGGCGAAACTGGCCGGGTCGGTGTGGGAACGCGCTGTCTGAATGGCGATCGACTGCACCGTAGATAGCGTATTCTTCACGCGATGGTTGAGCTCGTCAATCATAAGCTTCTGTAGTCTAGCGGCCTTCACGTTCTCTGTGACGTCGTGTCCCTGCACAAAGACGCCGACGACAGCGCCCCCTTCGTCACGGATCGGCTGGTAGATGAAGTTGAGATACAGGGTTTCTAGCGGCCCGCCGGGCGTACGCTGCAACAGCGCTTGGCTCTCTCGACCTTCGTGGGCCTGGCCCGTTTTGAAGACTGCGTCCAGGAACTCATAGTAGCCTTGACCCGCCAATTCCGGCAGGGCCTCGCGGAGCGGCTTTCCGGCGATGTCACGATGCCCGATCAATTGGCTGTAAGCCTGATTGTGCATCTGAAAGCGGTGTTCAGGCCCGGTCAGAATGGCGACGAATCCCGGCGCCTGCATGAACATTTCGACTAGGCGGTTGCGTTCCGTCTCCAGCCGCCGATTGTCTTCCTGCACCGATTGAGCGCGCCGAAGGACTGACCCGCCGATCAGAGCGTCCAATGCCGTCGTTGGCTCGTCGGTTCGTATCGCCGGCGAGAGATCTGTGACGTCCATCGTGTGTTGAAGAAGAAGGACGACCTCGCCCTCTGCATTCATCAACGGCGTATGTGTCGCGCTCCAGATCCGCTCTTCGAACACCTCGCTTCCATCGTCGCGCACGCGGGGCATGGCGTAGCGCACGACGGCGAGGTCGTCGCGCTGGCGCGTATCGCGCGCCTTTTCCAGCGACGCCCTGACCTGTCTCACATTGTCGGGGGCGTCGTCGCCGGGGCCAGAATCGAACGCCGTGAACAGGGGATGGCCTATGATCTCCTCGCGTCGCGCGCCCGTGACGTCGAGATAGGCCTGATTCATCTCGACGATGCGCAGATCCGGCGTCAGCAGCAGATAGGGATTGGGCGAAGCCTCAAAGGCGCTCGCCACCTCCACGAGGGAAGCGCTCGTTGTTTTATGTGTAGTCAATCGAAGCCCCGACCTCAGCCAAGCCATAATGCGCGACGGGCGAAAAGGGTTCGCTACCGAACACAGAATTTTTCCCTTTGTTCGTTCGTCATTGGCCTGTTGAGAGAATTTGCTAAGGACGCGGCATGACTTTCGTAGGCGCCTTGGCCACTCTCTCCCTCATGATGGCTCAACCGACAGATCAGCCGCCGGTGGCTCAGCCTGTTGTCCAATTGCCGCAAGGCGCCTTGGCCGGACGGACTGAAGACACCGTCGCTTCGTTCAAGAATATCCCCTATGCCGCCCCGCCGGTCGCGGAACAGCGCTGGCGGCCGCCAGGCGAGGCTCCGCGCTGGGAAGGCCAACGGGACGCTACGACCTATGGCGCCATCTGCATCCAGGCCACACCGCAGGGCGATCCCGGCGTCGGCCCCTTGCCGATGAGCGAAGACTGTCTGAATCTGAATATCTGGCGGCCCTTGGACGTGACGGCTCCGGCCCCGGTCATGGTGTGGATCCACGGCGGCGGGCTGGTCAATGGATCGGGCACCGCCGCCCTCTATGACGGTTCGCACCTGGCGCGGCAGGGCATGGTGGTGGTGACGCTGAACTACCGCTTGGGACGTCTGGGCTTCTTCGACCATCCGGCCTTGGCGGCGGAACGACCGGCGGAAGAGGCGGCCGGCAATTACGGGCTGATGGACGTCATCGCCGCGCTAAAGTGGGTCAGGAGCAATATCGCGGCCTTCGGCGGCGACCCGGGCAATGTGACGATCTTCGGCGAGTCAGCGGGCGGGGCCATCGTGACGCGGATGATGATTTCGCCGCCGGCGCGGGGGCTGTTCGACCGGGCCGTTGTCCAGTCGGGCCTGGGGCGCGAACTGCAGACACCGCTGGATCGGCGCGGCGCCTATGATCTTCCGTCGGCGCGCGAGAGGGGCGAGGTCTGGGCCCATGGCCACAATCTTGTAACGGCGGCCGATCTGCGCGCGGCTCCGGTGGAGCAGTTGCTGACTCCGGCGCCGGTCTTCGCCAACGGCGACTTGAGCCTCATCGACGGCCGGATCGTGACCTCGACCGTCGAGGCCGCCTTCCGGGCCGGACGTCAGGCGCCCGTGCCGATGATGATCGGGACGAACAGCGCCGAGTTCTGGTGGATGAAGCCGACGGATCGCAACGGCTACGGCATGATCGACGACGACATGACCTGGCTGGAGCGGGCCATGATCACGGCCGCCTATGGCGGAGAGGCGGGCTTCGACCGGGGCTTCATCACCGATGCCGTTTTCAGCGAGCCCGCGCGACGGCTGGCGCGGCTGCACACGGCGGCGGGACATCCGGCCTATCTGTACCGGTTCGATATTTCCTCGCCGGACAATCCTGAGCCTCACGGCGGGGCGACTCACGCCATCGAACGCCCCTATGTGTTCGGAACCCTGCCTCTGCTGCCTTATTCCGTACGAGACGCAGATCGCGCGGCGTCGGAGGCGATGACCCGCTACTGGACCGCCTTCGCCAGATCAGGCGATCCCAATGGAGTAGGGCGGCCGAACTGGCCCATGGCGGAGCTGGGCGATACCCAGCTGATACAGTTCCGGAACGACGGTCCCGTCGCGACTGGGGTTCCCGAGGCGGGACGGCTGGATCTGATCGAGATGTTCCGGGAACGGCCTCATCCGATCAACAAGCCAGCGGTCACCCCGCCGAGGTCGCTCCCGACTGTTTCTCCTTCAGCGTAACCAGCTCCTCGGCCATGGTGGGGTGAACGGCGCAGGTAGCATCCCACTGGGCCTTGGTCAGGCCCGCCTTCACGGCGATGGCGGCGAGCTGAATCATCTCCGGGCTGTCCGGCCCGACGATGTGGACGCCGACGACACGTTGGCTTTCGGCGTCGACCACCAGCTTCATCAACACGCGTTCTTCCGAACCGGTGAAGGCGTATTTCATCGGCCGGAACCGGGTCACATAGACATCTACACCCGCCGAGCAGGAACGCCGGGCCTCGGCTTCCGATAGGCCGACAATCCCGACCGGCGGCTGGCTGAAGACCGCCGTCGCGACGGCCTCGTAGTCGAAATGCTGAGGGTTGTCGCGATAGACAGTCTGGTGGAAGGCGACGGCCTCGCGGATGGCGACGGGAGTCAGGTTCATCCGGTCGGTGACGTCCCCGATCGCCCAGATGTTGTTGGCCGTAGTCTTGGAATAGGGATCGACCTTGATCGCCCCTTCGTCGTTCAGCTCTACGCCGGCCGCCTCGAGGCCCAGACCCTTGACGTGAGGAATCCGACCGGTGGCGAACATGACCACGTCGGTTTCCAGCTTCATCCCGTTCTCGAGGTGATTGACCAGACCTGTCGCCGTCTTCTCGATTTTCTCGTGCTGGCAGCCCAGGACGACCTTGATGCCGCGCTTCTCGATCTCGCCGGCCAGGTGGGCGCGGACATCGTCGTCAAAGCCGCGCAGGATGTTGGGGCCGCGATAGATCAAGGTCGTCTCGACACCGAGGCCGGCGAAGATGCCGGCGAATTCCACCGCGATATAGCCGCCGCCTGCAATCAGTATGCGTTTGGGCAGTTCGGGTAGGTGGAAGGCCTCTTCCGACGTGATGGCGTGTTCAATGCCGGGCAAGCTTTCCGGCTTCCAGGGCCGGCCGCCGGTGGCGATCAGGATCTTCTCGGCGGTGAAGGTCTGGTTCTTGCCGACGATCTCGACCGTATGGGCGTCCTTCAGCACGGCGCGCCCATGAACCAGTTCGACCCCGGCCTTGCCCAGATTGGCGGCGTAGATGCCGGACAGACGGGCGATCTCGACGTCCTTGGCTTCCAGGAAAGTCGGCCAATCGAACTTCGCATTGTCGAATGACCAGCCATAGCCTTCGGCGATCTCCAGCGCGTGGCTGACCTCGGACGCCATGACCATGAACTTCTTTGGCACGCAGCCCCGGACCACGCAGGTGCCGCCGACACGGTACTCCTCCGCCACCGCGACCTTCTTGCCGCCCAGTGCGGTCAGGCGTGCGGCGCGCACTCCGCCGGAACCGGCGCCGATGACGAAGAGGTCGTAGTCATAGTCAGCCATCGGGTGCTCCGGCATTCAGGTACGGAAAAGCGCCTGAACCATCTGGTTCGCTTGAATGCCGCGACGGACACGCCGCAGCTTGGCGCTGGACTTAAGAGCCGGCGCCGGCTGGGGCAAGGCTGACGAAGCTTCAGCTGGCTGGCCGACCCTTCGCTATGCGGGCGTTGGCCTCGCGTGTCTTTGACCCTTGGCCGGTCATCACCTCGGTACGGTGGGGCCGGTTGTTGTGGTTGCCGCCTTGCTGAAACGGCTCATCCAGCGGTTCGCCGTCGTCGGCGTAGTCAGCAACTTCGCCCGCCGCAGGGGCCGCCAAGGTTGCATCCCGATAGTCGTCGGCGACGTAGGATTTCGCCTCAGGGTGGGTTGTCACATGCTGTTCACGCGCTTGATCGTTGGGCGCCTGCGGTTCGTTGGCGGCGTTCTGAGCTGTCGCGGTCGGAGATTCGGTATTCTGGTGCGGCATGGTTCGCTCCCTTTTGTCTGTGGTGAAGGGATAGCGGGCGAGAGGCCGGGGTCGTTCCGAACTGTCGCGTTTACGGCTGGATGGTTTCGAAGCCTTGGTCCGTGCCGATGATCGCCAGATCCGCCAGGTCGAGGAACAGGCCGTGTTCAACCACGCCCGTGATCAGCTTCAGGTCGTCGGCCAAGCGCACCGGATCATGGATGGCCTTGCACCCAGCGTCATAGATCAGATTGCCGCCGTCGGTGCGGACCAGGCCGCGATCCGCCTGGCGCACCCGGGCGGGCTGGCTGATGTCATGATCGATCAGGACGTCGGCGATGCGGTTGGCCGTGGTCTTGTGGCCGAAGGCGACGACCTCGATCGGCAGGGGGAAGGTTCCCAGCACCGGCACCACCTTGGCCGCATCGGCGATGACGATACAGCGGCTCGACGCCTCCCACACCAGTTTCTCGCGCAGCAGGGCCGCGCCGCCGCCCTTGATCAGGGCCAGGCCGGGACCGACCTCGTCGGCGCCGTCGACGGTCAGGTCGATGCGGGGCGTGTCTTCCAGCGTGGACAGGGTCAAGCCCAGTTCCCGCGCCAGATCGGCGGTCTTTTCCGAGGTAGGGACACAGCGCAGCCCAGAAAGGCCGCGCGCCGCCAGGGCCTTGACGAACCAGGCGGCGGTCGAGCCGGTGCCCAGGCCCACGACCATGCCGGCCTCGACATGGGCGGCGGCGGCCTCGCCGGCGTTCTTTTTCTGGATGTCGCTCATTTCAGCTTGGCGGCCTTCGCCGCTTCCTTCTTGGCTTTGGCCTTCTCGCGGAAGGCGGCGCCGGCGTCCGGCTTGAGGGTTTGACGCGCACGGCCGAAGGCCAGGGCGTTCTCCGGCACGTCCTCCGTGATCACCGAACCCGAGGCGACGATAGCCCCGGCGCCGACCGAGACCGGCGCGACCAGGCTGGAGTTCGAGCCGACAAAGGCGCCGGCTCCGACCTCGGTCCGGGCCTTGTTGAAGCCGTCATAGTTGCAGAAGATGGTCCCGGCCCCGATGTTGGCGCCGGCCCCGACCGATCCGTCGCCCAGATAGGCCAGGTGATTGGCCTTGGCGCCTGCGGCCATCTTCACATTCTTCACCTCGACGAAATTCCCGACCTTGACCCCCTCGGCCAGGTCCGCGCCGGGGCGCAGGCGGGCGTAGGGTCCGATCTCGGCGCCGGAGGCGACACGCGCGCCCTCCACATGGCTGAAGCTGCGGATGCGCGCGCCGCCTTCGATCACCGCGCCGGGCCCGAAGACGACATAGGGTTCGATCACGGTTCCGCCGCCGACCTGCGTGTCCCAGGCGAAATGGACGGTGTCGGGCGCGCTCATGGTCACGCCCGCCGCCAGGAAGGTCTCGCGCTGGACGCTCTGGAAAAGGGCTTCGGCCTGGGCCAGTTCGGCCTGGGAATTGACGCCCATGACGGAATCCTCGGCAGCGAAGACGGCGCGGGTCGGATGACCGGCCTTGCGGGCCAGCTCCACCACGTCGGTCAGGTAGTATTCGCCCTTGGCGTTGTCGTTGCGGACCTCGGCCAGCAGCGAGAAGAGCAGGGCGGCCGGGGCGGCCATGACGCCGGAGTTGCAGGCCGTGACGGCCAGAACCTCGGGCGAGGCCTCCTTGGCCTCGGTGATGGCGGTCAGGGTGTCGCCGTTTAGGATCAGCCGGCCGTACGCGCCGGGATCGCGGGCTTCGAAGCCGATGACGGTCACGCCGTCCACGTTGAACACGGGCTCGATGTCGCTGGCCTTCAGCAGGGGCACATCGCCATAGGTGACCACCACCTCGCCGTCGAAACCCGCCAAAGCCTGTTCCGCAGCGCGAACGGCGTGACCGGTGCCCAAAGGCGGATCCTGAACCGCGATCGCCGCCTCGCCCAGACGCTTGGCGACATGGGCGCGGACCTCGGGCGAATGGGTTCCGACCACCACGACGATCCGCTCGCAGCCCAGCCCCTCCGCCGCGTCAATGGCGTGGTCCAGCATGGCGCGGGCGCCGACGGGGTGCAGCACCTTGGGCAGGGGCGATTTCATCCGCGTGCCCTGGCCGGCGGCGAGAATGATGGCGGCGCGAGGGCGCGTCTGGCTGGTCATGAATCGTTCCGGCGTCTAGTCGTCGTCCGCCGTCTACAGCGCGGCCGCCATTCCGTCATCCTCAGGCTTGATGCCCTATGACGAAACGAAACGAGAGTGACCATGACCGATCGCGACCTTGAAGGCTGGACCATCGCCTTCGACCTGGACGGGACCCTGGTCGATTCTGCGCCGGACCTGGTCGGAACCCTGAACCGCCTGCTGGTCGAGGAGGGGCTGCCGCCCGTGCCCATGAGCTCGGCCCAGACCCTGATCGGGTCTGGCGCGCGGGCGCTGCTGGTCCACGGGTTCGAGGCGGCGGGCGCCTCGGTTGAGCGAGCCCAATCGGACGAGCTGTTCGAACGATTTCTGATCGACTACGCCGCCCATATCGCCGACGGGTCCCGAGCGTTCGAGGGCGTGGTCGAAACCCTTGAACGCCTGACGGAACGCGGGGCCATCCTGGTTGTGGCGACCAACAAGCGGTCGGACCTGTCCGAGCTTCTGCTCGAGAAGCTGGACCTGACCCGGCATTTCGCCGCCATCGTCGGGCCGGATCGGGTCAGCGCGCGCAAGCCATCGGGCGCCCATCTGAGGGAAGCCGTGGTCAAGGGCGACGGCGACCCAGAGCGGGCCATTATGGTCGGAGACGCAGCGCCGGACGCCGAGGCGGCGCGGGACGCAGGCATGCCCTGTATTCTGACCACCTTCGGCTATACGCCGGTGCCCGTCGAAAGCCTGGGCGGCGACGTCCTGATCGACGCCTTCGAGGACGTCGAGGAGGCGATCGACGGCGTCCTGTCCGACTTCTATGTGATGAGAGCGCTGAAATTCTGAGGGCGCCGGACAGTAAATCTGGGGTCTAAACCCGCGCTCGCGCGGTTGCGGATGCGGGGCGCGATGGCCAGTTTGGCGCACCCCATCGAAAGCGCGTCCATGTTCGCTCGTTTCTTCAAAATCCCCCTGTGGCAACGCACCTTCGCCGGCCTGGCTCTGGGCGTCATTGCGGGTCTGATCCTGCGCGAACGCGCCGAGGTTTGGCTGCAGCCGATCGGCGACGTCTATCTGAACCTGATCCGCATGGTCGTGGCGCCCCTGGTGCTGTTCACCATCGCCAGTTCGATCGCCAAGCTGGGGGAGGGCGCCGGGGCCGTGCGGCTGGGCGTGCGGACTCTGGTCTGGTTCGCCATCACCTCCCTGCTGGCGGTGCTGGTCGGTTTCGCCTTCGGCCAGATCATCAATCCGGGCCTGGGCCTGTCCAACCTGCCGCTGGGCGAGGTCAAGGAGCGGGTGATTCCGACCCCGCTGGAGGTGTTGATCGGCGTTGTTCCCACCAACCCGTTCGCCGCCCTCGCCGAAGGAAAGGTGCTGCAGATCATCTTCTTCTCGGCCTTGGTCGGGATGGCCCTGGTGGCGCTGGGCGACCGGGCCCAGGGCGTGCGACGGCTGGTGGACGAGGGCGCCGCCGTCATCTTCCGCATCACCCGCTGGGTGATCCAGCTGACCCCGTTCGGGGTGTTCGGCCTGATCGGGTCGGTCGTCGGCGGCTATGGTTGGGAGGCCCTGTTGCCCCTACTGAAGTTCATCGGCGCCATCTACGCCGCCTGCCTGTTCCACATCCTGATCGTCTATTCGGGCCTGCTGAAGGTCCACGGCCTGAAGGTGACCAGCTTCTTCCGCGGCGCCTTCGCTGCCCAGCAGACGGCCTTCGCCACTTCGTCGTCGCTGGGCACCCTGCCGATCACCCTCCGCCAGACGGTCGAAAGACTGGGCGTGCCCCAGGCCTACGCCGCCTTCGCCGTGCCTCTCGGCGCCAACGTGAAGATGGATGGCTGCGGCGCCATCTATCCGGCCATCGCCGCGATCTTCATCGCCCAGTATTTCCAGATCGACCTGACGCTGACCCAGTACATTTTGATCGGCCTGACAGCGGTCCTGGGGTCGCTGGGCACCGCCGGAGTCCCGGGAACGTCCATCGTCATGCTGACCCTCACCCTGTCCACCGCCGGCCTGCCGCTGGAAGGCATCGGCTATATCGTCGCCATCGACCGCGTCATTGACATGATGCGGACGGCGACCAACGTCACCGGACAAATGCTGGTGCCTGTGCTGGTGGCCAAGGAAGAGGGCATTCTGGACGAAGGCGTCTACAACGGTCACGTCGCCTGGTTGCCCGGCGATCCCGAGGCCGAGACGCCGGAAACCGTACAAGCCGCCGGAATCTGAAACGGACGCTTGCGCGGCGCGAACGACCGGGCTATGTCGCCGCCTCCGCAAGGCATGGATGCGTAGCTCAGCGGGAGAGCACCTCGTTCACACCGAGGGGGTCACAGGTTCAATCCCTGTCGCATCCACCATCTTTCCTTTTCTAAGACCACAGGCTTGACCCGCTCGGAATATCCGAACGGATCAAGCGCGCGATCGCGTTTCACTCCGGCGCGCCTCAGGGACGGATTTCGGACGCTCTCCGCAAGATAATTCGGACGTCGTAGGCTGCGCCGAGGAAGTGATAGGGTGTGGGCGCCCGCGGTTTCTGAGACGCCTGCTAAAGGGTTTCAAGGCGACGGCAGGACGATGTCGTCGCAGCCAACAGGGATCCCTTGATTTGATCGAACACTATGGTTGGTCTGCGTCTCTGGCGAAGGCCTTCGAGCCCCACGAGCATGAGGGCCACACGCCGGGACGCATCATCCTCCACAAGCGGGACGGCTACGTCGTTGCGACAAACGACGGAGACATACGCGCCAAGCTTTCGGGTCGGCTGCGTCATGAGGCGGGGGAAATCGGGCATCCCGCGGTAGGGGACTGGGTCGCTTTTTCGCCCAGCGCGCAGGAGCGCACGGCCACGATCCACGCCGTCTTGCCGCGCCGCACCGCGTTCGTCCGAAGGGCGTCGGACAGCATGCGGAAACTGCAGATCCTGGCCGCAAATGTCGACGTGGCTTTCATCGTCACATCCTTGAACGGTGATCTCAACCTGCGCCGGATCCAGCGATATCTGGCGGCGGCCTGGGAGAGCGGGGCCCGACCTGTATTGGTGCTGACGAAATCGGACCTGTGCGACGATCCGGAAGGCCAGGTCGAGAGTATCGTCGCATCGGAACCGGGTTGTCCTGTCCTGATGGTGTCGGCCCGCCAAGGCGTGGGTCTTGACGCCTTGCTCGCCCAGGTGGGGAGGGGAGACACCTGCGTGCTGATCGGCTCATCCGGCGTCGGCAAGTCCACCCTGGTCAACGCCTTCCTGAACGAAGACCGGATGGCCACCCAGGCGATCCGCGAGACCGACGATCAGGGGCGGCACACCACCAGCCACCGCGAACTCATCCTGCTTCCCGGCGGCCGGTTGATCCTGGACACTCCAGGCATTCGCGAAGTCGGTTTGATCGACGCCGAAGAAGGCGTGAGCGCCGTATTCGAAGATGTCGAAAGTCTTGTCCAGGGCTGTCGGTTCACCAACTGCAGTCATGCCAACGAGCCGGGCTGCGCCGTAAAAGCCGCCGTGCAGAGCGGCGCGCTCGATCCCTCCCGGTGGGCGCACTACCAGAAATTGACGCTCGAAGCGGTTGCGGCGCAGCACGAACAGGAGAGGGCGGCGAAGGCTGTCGAGCGCCGCCGGCTCGGCGCGCTCCAGAAGGCGTACCGCGCCACGAAGAGGAACGACCGGGGCTCGGCCGACTGATCGAACAGGGCCTTGGTCGAGTCCCATTTAAGACAGGGCGGTTCGGACGAATTATCGCCTTTCCCGCAGGCAATCAGGCTAGTCGGAAGATTCAAACCTGAGAGAGTTCAAAAATGCCCGCGTACACAATCGTAACCACCAGTGCGACCCAGGGCGGCGACACCGCCGAGGTCAACACGCTGACGGACGACTTCGCCAATGACAGCGAGGCGCTGGGCTACGCACGTCGGATGGCTGATGAGATGATCGACATGGCTCACCAGCTGCTGCTCGATTTCGACTACAGCAATGTCGGCGTCTATGATGGCGATCTGATCGACGAGGACATCACGCCCGATCACGCCGCGCTGATTGGCGTGTGGGTGCTCGACGAGGACGGTTCTGCCTTCGTGTCCGCAGAAGAGTTCCGCGAGGGCGCGACCGAGGCCGAGCCTTCCTGACCGACAATGGGCAACTTGCCTTGTCGCGGGCCAGGGCGTCGAGCGACGGGGGGGCGGATATGTCCGGATCCTTCCGCACGGTCTTCAACATAAGGCCGCGCGAAGGCGCAGTCGGGGCGGTCGCCGCCGGCTACTGGCCCGCCCACCGGGCCTGAGCCAGTTCGCGGGCCGCCACGGCGAAGTCGGCCTGGAAGGCTGGGTCCGCTTTCAACGCCGCGACCAAGGCCGCGCCGACGATCCGGCCCGCCTCGACGTCGCTGGCGTAGTGGACGCCGCAGATCATCCGGCTTTCGCCATAGGCCAGGCCGCGCGCCAGGACGGCGTCGGCGCGGTCGGGCGCCATCTCGGCCAGCACCAGGGCCCAGGCCCAGCCCAGGGCCGAATGGCCCGACGGATAGGAGCCGCTGGCCGTCAGCCAGGCCGGCGGGGTGAAACAGGTCTCGGCCGGGTCGGTCACGAAGGGCCGCGGGCGGGTGAAGCCGCGCTTGGCCGGGGTCTGGATCGTCTCCAGGTCGCCCAGCATTCGGCCCAGCAGGCGGGTCAGGGTCGGCATCCGCTCCGGCACGAATTCGATACCCAGGGCGTCGTCGAAGACGCGCGGGGCGCCAGGCGTCTCGATCTCGTTGTCGGCGCGGGCCTGAGCCCAGCGGGGCGTGTCCTTCAGGGCGCGGGTCCCGCGATAGATGGCGATATCGTCCTGGTCACGCAGGGATCCGGCCTCGGGCGGCGGCGGCAGGAAGGCGGCGGCGTTGGGCGCGGTCGCCGTATCCAGATAGCCGTGCGGATGGTCGCGGAAACCGGTCCAGAAGGTCGGGGTCGCGGCCGGGGCGGAGGCACAGCCGAACAGGGCGAACGCGAGGGCGGTCGCCGCCAGGCGGCGACCGAAGGGCAGGATGCTCATGGAGGAACTCTAGAACTCTTTGGAAATCAGGCGCGCTGGGCGCCGGGGCGGCCGTCCTCGACGACCCAGGTGTTCAGGGTGGACAGGGCGGCTTTGGGATCGCGCACGTCGCTGATCGCCTGGTAGCGGGTGGTCATCAGGCCGGGCGTGACATCCATCGAAATATAGCCGCGCACGCGACTGTCGAAGAATTTGATGTGCGGATTGGCCGGCATGGCCGACATCAGCCCCTCATAGGGCGGGCCGCCCGAGGTAATCGAGGTGCCGACGAACTCCGTCGCCACGACAGGCGAGGACTCGTCCCTGCTGTCCAGCAGCACGTCATTGGTCCAGAACGAATGATAGTCCCCGGCCAGAACCACGGGATTGTGCGGCTTCAGGCTGTGCAGCGCCTGGGTCATCCGGTCGCGCGCGGCGGGGAAGCCGTCCCAGGTGTCGGTCCAGTAGCGGACCTCGTCGCCTCGGTTCTCGAACCTCAGCCCGGCCATGACCAGATCCTGGCCCAGGATGTTCCACCGGGCGTCCGACCCCGCCAGACCGTCATAGAGCCAGCGCTCCTGTTCGAAGCCCAGGAAGGTGCGCGACGGGTCCAGACGATCGGAACACTGGCTGTCGGCGACAATCTGGCCCTGGGCGCCGCCTTCATCGATACAGGCGCCGCGGGACCGATATTGACGCCCGTCCAGCATGAAGAACTCGGCCAGATTGCCATAGCGGACACGCTTGTGGATCGGCATCTGCAGCCGGGCGTCCACACGGGTGCGGCGGATCGGCATGGCTTCGTAGAAGGCCTGATAGCCGGCGGCGCGGCGCCGCAGGAAGTCTCCGGGCTTGCCGCCCTTGTCGGGCCAGACGCCGGAATAGTTGTTCAGCACCTCGTGGTCGTCCCAGGTGACCAGACAGGGCGCAGCTGCGTGCAGGCGCTGAAGATCCGCGTCGGTGCGGTGCAGGGCGTAGCGGTTGCGATAACCGGCCAGCGTCGTGGCCTCCTCGAACCCATAGTTCCGCACATTGCCCGCCGCCCGTTCGCCGGTGCGGCTGTACTCGTAGATATAGTCGCCGAGGAACAGGGTCAGGTCCGGCGCCTCGTCGGCCATGTGGCCATAGGCGCTGAAATAGCCGACCTCCCAGTTCGAGCAGGAAGCCACGGCCAGCTTGAGGCGATCAACGTCGGCGTTGGCGGCCGGAGCGGTGCGCGCCAGACCCACCGGGCTCTGCTGACCGGCGGCGGAGAAACGGTACCAGTAGGGACGGCCGGGGGGCAGGCCCTGAACCTCCACATGGACGGCGTGGGCGGCGGAACCCTCGGCGGTGACGCGACCCGCCGCAGCGATACGAGTGAAGCGCTCGTCGGCCGAGACTTCCCACAGGACGTCCATCGGTCCCGAGAGACCGCCCAGGCCGTCGGGCGCGATCGGATCGGCGGCGAGGCGGGTCCACAGGACAAAGCCGTCGGGCCAGGGGTCGCCGCTGGCGACGCCCAGGGGGAACAGATAGGCGCCGCCGGCGTGCGCTTGGCCGAAGCGCAGGACCGCCGGTGCGGCGACCAGGCCGCCGATCAGGGCGCGCCGGCTCATCGGCAAGGAGGGTTTGAGCAGTATCATCGGCGACGTCCTGGCAGGCGAAACAACAGCGGAAGAGATCGGCGGGCCGGACCAGCCGGCCCGCCTGTAGGCGACGTCGCTTAGAAGTCCATCGTCAGGCGCGCGCCGACCGTGCGGCCTTCGTTCGGCGAACTGGTGGGGCGGGCGCCGCCGTTGAAGTTGTTGCGGGTCTCTTCGTATTCGGTGTTGAAGAGATTGCGCGCCCAAAGGCCCACACGCCAGTTGGCGTTCTCCGGACCCGCGCTCAGATTGGCGTTCCACAGCCAGTAGCCCGGCAGGACCGAGGCCGAAGAGGCGTTATAGATGCCGTCACGCTGGTTGTAGTTGGTCTCGGCCCGCAGGGCGAAACCGGCCATCGACCAGTCATAAGCGATGGAGCCGCCGTAGTTGAACTTCGGGAACTGCAGCGGCTCGCCCGAGCGGTCGTTCGAGATGATGATGTCCCAGGGACCGTCGACCGGGTTGGCGGCGTTGGTCGCTGCGGCGTCGATGGCGAAATACTCGCTGTATTCGCCTTCCTTGTAGCCGTAGTTCTGGCTGATCGTCAGGCCGGCGAACGGGGTCCAGGTCAGTTCGATCTCGCCGCCGTAGATTTCGGACTTGGGCACATTGGTGATCTTGCCCAGCTGGCCGGTTTCGCGGCTGTATTCGGTGCCCTGGATCTGCTGGTTTTCGTAGTCGTAGAAGAAGACCGCGCCGTTGACGCGCAAGGTATTTTCGAACAGATCCGACTTGATCCCGGTCTCATAGGCGATGACGACTTCCGGCTTGAACGGGGTCTGGGACTGGCCGTTGTAGGTGGTGAAGCCGCCCGATTTCACGCCGCGCGCCACGCTGGTGTAGAGCAGGGCGTTTTCGGCCAGGTCGTATTCCAGGCCGAAACGTCCGGTCCATTCCGACAGCGAGGTCTCGTAGGACTTTTCCGGTCCTACCGCGACGTTCAGGCGGCGCGTGCCGGTCGTGGTCAGGCTGCGGTCTTCGTTCTCGTAACGCAGGCCCGCGATCAGGCTCAGGCGATCGGTCAGGGCGAAGCTGTTGTGGGTGAAGACGCCGATAGCCTCGACCGACTGGTCATAGGGGGTGTTGATCAGGTTGCGGTTGGCGCCGCGGAACTCGGTGTAGAAGCCGCCGTCTATGCTTTCGTCGGCATAGTGGGCGCCGACCATCCAGTTCAGGCGGCCGGCCTCATTGGACAGACGCGCCTCCTGCGAGAAGGCCGTCAGATCGTTGTAGAAATAGACGTCCGATTCTGCGGCAGGCGTGCCGTCCCAGTCATTGTATTCCGAACGGCTGAAGGTCTGGTAGGCGGTGATCGTGTTCAGCGTGGCCCAGCCCAGGTCGGCGCGGACGCGGGCGCTCAGATCCAGGCCGTCGTTGTCGCGGCCAGGCTTAGCGTCCAGGCTGCGACCGGACACGCCGGCTAGGGCCTCGGAAATCTGCCAGCCGGTGATGCGGCGGGCGGTGTCCGCCGGATAGGTCACGCTGCCGTCGAAGACAGGGTAGGGGGCGCGCAGGCGGAAGCCCAGGCCGTCCGACTTGTCGACGGCGTAGGTGGCGGACAGATCAACCGTGACGTCTTGCGTCGCGTCCCAGGTCAGGCGGCCGCGCACGGCGGTCTTGTCGCGATCGCCCAACTTCTCGCCGGTCGTACGATGGTACTGCCAGGCGCCGCCCTGTTCGGTCACGGCGGCGAGGCGGCCCAGCAGGCCGGAAGCGATCTGACCGGAGACATAGCCCTCGACCTTGTAGCGGTCGTAGGAGCCGTATTCGGCCGTGAAGCCGGCGCGCTGGTCCATGGTCGGGGCGTTGGTGATGATGTTCACTGCGCCGCCGGTGGTGTTGCGGCCGTACAGGGTGCCCTGCGGTCCGCGCAGCACTTCAAGCCGGGCGATGTCGAACATCGCGCCCTGGGTCGTGACCGTATAGGGGTGCGCGACCTCATCGACATAGACGCCGACGGTGGAGGCGTTGTTGCTGGAGTATTCGCGCGTGCCGATGCCGCGGATGCGGAAGGCGGGCTGGCCGCTGCCGAACTGGCTGTCGACCTCCAGATTGGGCACGACGTTCTCGATGTCGTTGATGACGTTGACGCCCTTCTCGTCCAGATCCTGTCCGCCGATCACGGACAGGGCGACGCCGACGTCCTGGCTGGACTGTTCGCGACGCTGAGCGGTGACGACGATGTCATGAACCGTCGCCGCATGGCTTTCGGTATGGGTTTGGGCTGAAGCGGGCATGGCCGCCAGGGCGAGGACGACGCTCGAGGCGCCGAGAAGAAGACGTTGCATTTTGACCATCCATCGGGCGACGCGCGGGGACACCCCCTCCCTCGCGTGTCGATGCGTTGCGGGATGTCGTCGAACAGCCGCTTGTCCGGCCGTTGGTCGAGGCGTCTCACGCAGCGGGGAGGAAGGGCGAGGCCGCCTTCGGTGCGCCGGAAAAACAACTGTTCGACAACGGTTCGGCAATAGTCCGGCCGTACGATGCTTTTGTGAAGCTTGCCTGAAGTGTTTCTTTCAGTGCCAAGAACGCTGGTGTCTCAGCGCGGATAACGCACGTTCTATCAGGTGCGACACGCAACCAGTTGGAGCGCAGCCGCCTCAAGGTCGGTTGTGGTCAGCGGTACGCCGGTCGCGCACGCCATCAGCGCGGCGCCCTTGATCCAGAGGGCGAACCGCGTCGCCGCCAACCGGTTCAGATCGAAATCGGCGGGCCAGACGCCCGCGCTGTTGTAAAATGTACCGCCACCCTCGGGGCCGCGCAGCAGCATGGCCAGATCCTGGAGCGACGGGTCGCGCCGCGCCTCCATGCAAACGCTGGCGATTAGCCGAACATACCGCACGTAGAAGCCCTCGGCGTCCGGTTCGATGGAGACGGTCGGCGCCATGATCCGACCCCAACTGTCCAGATCGGCTGCGGCGGGATCGCCCTCGGGCCTACGACCGGCCAGGTAGCGGGGCATGTCGCGGAACACGCTGTGCCAGACCGCGTCCAGCACGAACCGTCGCATGTCCGGCCAGTGGTAGGCGATGGTGGAGGTCGATGTTCCCGCCACGACGCTGACCGAGCGGTTGGTGACGGCCGTCAGACCCTTCGTCATTATTTGATCAGCGGCGATGTCCAGAAGCTTGTGGCGCATGGATCCGGGCTCCAGGCCGTCGGCCGGCGCCTGGGGCAGGACCAGTCTTTCACGGTACCAGAAGGTCGCCGTTGCGGGACGGTCGGGATGACCAAAGGCGTGATCCAGCAGGCTGGACAACCCCTCCGCCGCGATGACCTCGTAGTCGGCGCGCCCCATCAGCGCGCCGGCGTAGAACTGTTCCACCGTCAGCCAGGAGATCAGGGCCGGAGCGAATTCGGCGACCCGGGGGGCTTGGGCGAGATGAGTCAGCCATGCGTCTCGCCGCAGCGCCTCCCACCGGATCATCAGGGCGCGTCTAGCCGGAGCGGGATCCGCGTCCAGAACCAGGGCCTCCCAAATGCGCGCAAACCCGGCCGCTTCACCAGCGCGTAGGCGCAGGTAATGCTGGGCGAGGGGCAGGAGGGTGTCCCGGTCCAGGGGCAGGCCGCGAACGGCTGCGAAGAACTCAGCATGAAAGGCGCCGTCTCTGCGCATCGCCTCTTCCGCGACCGCCTGTATAAGGCCCGACTTCGCCCCGAAAAGATTGACGATGACCGTCGTGCTCTTGCCGACCGCCTGAGCCAGGTCGCGCATCGTCAGACTATGAAGCCCGTTCGAGGCGGCATGGGTAATCGCCGCGTTGATGATCTGCTGGGCGTCGGCGGTGCGGCTCGTCGCTTGGACTTCAGGCATGCGCCTCAATGCAATCCAAGGGACAAGCTGTCGAGGGCGTGAATGCAATGATTGCGCAATGCGATCGAATGTCGGCTTTCAGGACGGCAACTGAGGTTCGAAAATGGCGCATCCACCTAGCGCCTGAGTCCAACGAACCCGGAACCAAACTGCCGCTCAGGCCCAGAGTCTCGAGAATCTGGAACACCGACACTTTATCCGCCTGGAATATGCGCCTCCTTCACATAATATCTCTTAGGCGAGAAAATGACGTCTTCGACCAAAGTCTCCCTGACGCTTGGCTGCAGGCTGAGCCACTCTCCCGCCGATAAGCGCCGCTTGCGGCGTGAAACGGTCGGAAAGACCTGATAGCTGGGAGGCTACGCTAATGACGGACAGCGCCACGGGTGCGCCGGTCGATGAGTATGTGGTGGGTAAGAACGACAAGCTGGTGATCCTGGCGTCGTCGGTCGGCACCGTTATCGAGTGGTATGATTTCTATCTGTACGGGTCGCTGGCCGCGATCATCACGGTTCAGTTCTTCTCGGGCGTCAACGAAACGACCGGCTATATCTTCGCCCTTATGGCCTTCGCCGCCGGGTTCGCAGTGCGGCCGTTCGGGGCCATCGTGTTCGGGCGGCTGGGCGATCTTTGGGGTCGCAAGAACACCTTCCTGGTGACCATGCTGCTTATGGGTCTTTCGACCTTCGTGGTCGGTCTGTTGCCGCCCTATGCGGCCATCGGCATCGCGGCGCCGATCATCCTGGTGCTGATGCGACTGATTCAGGGCCTGGCCCTGGGCGGCGAATACGGCGGCGCCGCCACCTATGTGGCCGAGCATGCGCCACATGGTAAACGCGGCTTCTACACCTCCTTCATCCAGATCACCGCGACCGCAGGCCTGGTGCTGAGCCTGGTGGTCATCCTGGGCGTTCGCGTCGCCGTGGGTGAAGACGCCTTTGCGGAATGGGGCTGGCGGATTCCGTTCCTGGTCTCGATCCTGCTGCTGGCGGTATCGCTGTGGATCCGTCTGAAACTGTCCGAGAGCCCGTCGTTCAAGCGGATGAAGGCCGAGGGCAAGGGTTCCAAGACCCCGCTGAAGGACTCCTTCGGCAAATGGCCCAATCTGAAGCTGGTGCTGATCGCCCTGCTCGGCCTGACCGCCGGCCAGGCCGTGATCTGGTACACGGGTCAGTTCTACGCCCTGTTCTTCCTGGAACGGGTGATGAAGGTGGATGCGACCCTGGTCTATGTGATGCTGACCATCGCCCTGGTCGCGGCCTCGCCCTTCTTCATCTTCTGGGGCTGGCTGTCGGACAAGGTGGGACGCAAGCCGGTCATCCTGGCCGGGTGCCTGATCGCCGCCCTCACCTATTTCCCGCTGTTCAACGCCCTGACCCAGGCCGCCAATCCGCGCCTTGCCGCCGCCGCCGCCTCGGCGCCGGTCGTGGTCTACGCCGATCCGGCGGACTGCAACGTCCAGTTCGACCCCATCGGCAAGACCGTGTTCAACCAGTCCTGCGACGTGGCCAAGTCTCACCTGGCCAAGGCCGGCGTCACCTATACCAATATTGAGGCGCCCGCAGGCACGGTGGCTGAGGTGCGGATCGGTGATCAGGCGGTCGTACAGAGCTTCCGCGGCGACGCCATGACGCCGGCGGACTTCGCGGCCCAGAAGAAGACCTGGGACAAGGATATGAGCGCCGCCCTGACCGCCGCCGGCTATCCGGCCAAGGCGGACAGCGCTCTGGTCAACAAGCCGATGGTGGTGCTGATCCTGTTCATCCTCGGCTTCTATGTGACCATGGTCTACGGACCGATCGCGGCGGCCCTGGTCGAGATGTTCCCGACCAATATCCGCTACACCTCCATGTCCCTGCCCTATCATATCGGCAACGGCTGGTTCGGCGGCTTCCTGCCGACCACGGCCTTCGCCATCGTGGCGGCGACGGGGAACATCTACTCCGGCCTTTGGTATCCGATCATCGTCGCCCTGGCGACGGTCGTGCTGGGCTTCCTGCTGGTCAAGGAAGGCAAGGATGTCGATCTGAACGCCTGATCCTGCTTTCGGGCGTGAATGAGGGGCGGGTCGTCGAAAGACGGCCCGCCTTTCACTTGTTAAACCTCCCCTGCCCGGTTCAGATGCCGCCATGTTCAGCCTGATGATCCTCGGCCTGGTGGTCGCCTATATGGCGGTTCTGTTCGCCGTGGCCTGGCATCAGGAACGGCCGGCCGCGCGGGCGCGGGGACGCGGACTGGGTCCGTCGGTCTACGCCCTGTCGCTGGCCATATACTGCACCTCCTGGACCTATTACGGCGCGGTCGGCACGGCGGCGCGCGACGGGTGGGAGTATCTGCCCATCTATATCGGCCCTGTGCTGGGGCTGACGGTTCTGTTTCCGCTGTGGCGTCGGATCGCCGCCGCTGCACGGCGCGAGAACGTCGGCTCGATGGCCGACTTCGTCGCCTCGCGCTACGGCAAGAGCCAGACGCTCGGCGCCGCCGTCACCCTGGTCGCCATCCTGGGGTCCCTTCCCTATATCGCGCTTCAGCTGAAATCCCTGTCGATGGCCGGGGCTTTGCTGACGGCGGGGACCCCGGTGGCGGGGTCGGAGAGCCTGACCGTCCTGGTTCTGGCCGGGGTGCTGGCGGGTTTCGCCATCCTGTTCGGGGCGCGACGGCCCGACCTGACCGAGCACAACCGGGGTCTGATCCAGGCGATCGGCCTGGAATCCCTGGTCAAGCTGGGCGCCCTGCTGCTGGTGGCGGGCTTTGCCCTTGTGCTTCTTGTGCAGGACGGGTCTGCGGCACGCAGTCTGGAAGGCCTGGGCGCTCTCGCCGCGCCGCCTGAACTGACGCCCCGGTTCCTGGCCATCGCCCTGATCGCGACCCTGGCCATCTTCTGCCTGCCGCGTCAGTTCCATGTGGCCTTCGTCGAGGGCGCGGATCCCAGCCACGTCCGGCGCGCGCGCTGGATCTTCCCGGCCTATCTGGTGCTGACCAGTCTGGCGGTCCTGCCGCTGGTGGCGGCGGGCGCCCTGTTCGCGCCGTCGACCAATCCCGATCTGTTGGTCCTCGCCCTACCGTTCGGGCGGGGCGAATCCCTGCTGACCGCCGTCGTCTTCGTCGGCGGATTTTCCGCCGCGACGGCCATGGTCATCGTCGAGGCCGTGGCCCTGTCGGCCATGGTGTCCAACAGTCTGATCCTGCCCTTCCTGGCGCGGGACCGCTGGCGGCTGCGCGGCGACGCCTCGGACATGTCCGGCGTGATCCTGCAGGTGCGACGCGGGGCCATCGTCGCCGTGCTGCTGCTGGCCTGGCTCTATTACCAGGCGACCGATCAGTCACGCGGCCTGGCGGCCATGGGCCTGGTGTCGTTCGCCGCCATGGCGCAACTGGCGCCGGCCCTGTTCGGGGCCGTGCTGTGGCGCGGCGGGCATGCCCATGGGGCGCTGGCGGGTATGATGGTCGGAATCGCGGTCTGGATCGTCATGCTGGCCCTGCCCCAGTTGGCGCCCGGCGCACCCTGGCATCCGCATGTGATGCTGGGGGTCAAGGATCCGCTGGCCCTGGGCGTATTCGTCAGCCTGGGGCTGAATCTGGCGGCCTATGTCGGGGTGTCGCGTTTCGCTCAGCCCAGGCTGATCGACCGGGTGCAGGCGCGGGCCTTTGTCGATCGGCTGGGGCCGGACTGGCTGGACGCCAAGCCGTCGCCGTCCGGCGCCTCGGTCGGTGATCTGCGCGCTCTCGTCGCCCGTTTCATCGGCGACGAGCGGGCCGAGCGGGCCTTCACCGCCTGGAGCGCAGAAACCGACATCCGACTGCGTGACGCCGATCCGGCCGACGCCGGGCTGGCGCGGGCGGCGGAACGGATGCTGGCCGGCGCCATCGGCGCGGCCTCGGCGCGGCGCGTCATCGCCGCGGCCCTGGCGGGGGGCGGCCGCGCGCCCGAGGATGTGGTGCGGATGCTCGACGAGGCGTCCCAGGCCGTCCAGTTCAGCCGAGATTTGTTGCAGACCACCCTGGACAATATCGATCAAGGCGTGATCGTGGTGGATGAGGATTTATGCGTAACGGCATGGAACAGAAGATATGTTTCCATGTTCGAGCTGCCGGTCGGCTTTGTTCACGTCGGCCTGCCCATCGCCAGCATCTATCGGCTGAACGCCGAACGCGGCGAGAGTCCCGACGATATCGACTCCTGGGTCGAGCGCCGGCTGGAAGCGCTCAGCCGCCGCATTCCGCATGATCACGAGCGGCTTCAGCCGGATGGGCGGGTGCTGCGGTCGTCCGGCGCCCCTATTCCCGGCGGCGGCTATGTCACCAGCTATACGGACATCACCGCCCTGCGGCGGGCGGCCAGCCAGTTGGAAGAGGCCAACGAGAGGCTGGAGGCGCGGGTCGCCGATCGCACGGCCCGGCTAGAGGAGGCTCGGCGCGTGGCCGAGGATGCCACGGCGTCGAAAACCCGTTTCCTGGCGGCCGCGAGCCACGATCTGCTGCAACCGCTGCACGCCGCCCGCCTGTTCATTGCAGCTCTGAAGGAGGAACCGGCGGTGTCCGGTCCGGACGCCGGACCGGACAGCCGCACCCTGGCCGTCAACGCTGACCGCGCCATTGACAGCGCCCACCGCCTGCTGACCGCCCTGCTGAATCTGTCCAAGCTGGAGGCCGGCGGGGTCAAGGCGGCGGTTACACGTCTGTCGCTGGACGGTCTGTTCGATGAACTGAGGCGCGAATACGCCCCGGTGGCCGAGGCCAAGGGGCTGGCCCTGACCCTCGTACCTAGCGGCCTGTGGGTCAGGTCTGACCGAGACCTGCTGCGGTCCATGCTGCAGAACCTGATCGCCAACGCCATCCGATACACGGATGTGGGCCGGGTGCTGGTGGGCGCGCGTCGGCAGGGCGAGACGGTGCGGCTGCTGGTTTGCGACTCCGGGCGCGGCATTCCCGACGCGGACCAGGAGACGGTCTTCGGCGAGTTCGTACGCTTGCCTGGCGCACCGGTCGATGAACCCGGCGCCGGTCTTGGGCTGGCCATTGTACGGCGTCTGTCCAGCTTGCTGGATCACCCGCTTGAGCTGAACTCGCGCGTCGGACGCGGTTCGATTTTCCGCATCACCGTGCCGCGCGGCGTCGCGGATGCGGTTGTCGAGGCGCCCCCGACCCATGAGGTGCGACTGCCCCTGGCGGGTTTGCGGGTGCTGTGCGTGGATAATGAACCGGTGATCCTGGAAGCCCTCGACGCCCTGCTGACGCGATGGGGCGCCCGACCGACGTTGGCGTCCGGAGTGGAGGCGGCCCTGGAGGCGGCGGGACCGTTCGACGCCGCCGTCGTGGACCTGCACCTGGGCGACGGGGCCGACGGATTTGCGGTCATCGACGGCTTGAGGCCGCGCGGCGTGCGCAGGATCGCACTGGTAACCGCCGACACCCGCGATGGTCTGAACGAAAAGGCCAATGCGGCAGGGGCGGTTCTGCTGCCCAAGCCGATCAAGCCGGCGGCGCTGAAGGCCTTTCTGTCGAGCTAGGCGGGATCGAGCTGTTTCGCCAGAATCACCGCCTGGGTGCGGTTATGGACGCCCAGCTTGCGGAAGACGCTGGTCAGGTGGGCCTTGATCGTGGCCTCGGATACGCCGAGGTCGAAGGCGATCTGCTTGTTCAGCCGCCCGGCCTTCAGGCCTTCCAGAATCCGCAGTTGCGACGGCGTCAGACTGGCGACCCGGGCGGGCAGATCGTCGTCGGCGTCGCCCTCGGGCGTTTCCGGCGCCCAGCCGTCGCCGGCGAGAATGGCGGTGATAGCCTCAACCATCTGGGGCAGGCTGGCCGACTTGGGGATGAAGCCCGCGGCTCCCAGGCCCAGCGCATGGCGAACGACCGACGCGTCCTCGCTGGCCGAAACCACGGCGACCGGCACCGTGGGATGTTCGGCGCGGATGGCGGCAAGGCCGGCCATCCCTTCGCTGTCCGACAGTTTCAGGTCCAGCAGCAGCAGATCGACAGACCCCGCCGCCAAGGCCCGGCGGGCCTCGGCCAGGCTGGCGCATTCGTCGATCGCGGCGCCGGGGGCCGCCTTGTCTACCGCAGACCGCAGAGCGGCGCGAAACAGCGGGTGATCGTCGGCGACGACGACACGGTCCATAAGGCGTCCTTCCCTTGCGCAGCATGCTTTGCGGCCACGTCGGCGGCAGCATGGCGCGGTTCGACTTTCGTCGAAACTAGACCAATGGCTAATGGCCGCCTACGCCCCTAAAGGAAAGGGTTCGCTAGGACGCTCGCATCAGACGGGCGCGGGAGGAACCATCATGATCAAGTCCAGTCTGCTGGGGGGATGTGTGGCCGCAGCCATGCTTCTCGCGCCCGGCGCCGCCTTCGCTCAGGACGCCCAGGCTGCGCTCGAAGCCCGGATCGCCCAACTCGAAGCCGAGTTGAACGCCCTCAAGTCGGAAGTCGTCGCCGCCCGCACCCAGCAGGCGGCGCAGCAGCAGGACATCATCCGGCTGGAGACTCGCCCTGCCCCGCCGGCGCCGGTTCAGCAAGCCGCCGCGCCCAGCGACGGTTTCCGCATCGGCGACCATACGGTGAAGTTCGGCGGCTTCATCAAGGTCGATGCCTCGGCCTCGAACTATTCCGGCGGCGATCCGGTCAACGGCGACGCCCTGCGCGAATTCCACATCCCCGGCTCCATCCCCATTGGCGGGGCCGACGAGGACACGGCGACCGACTTCAATGCGCGCCAGACCCGGTTCTGGTTGACGACCGACGGACTGGTCGGCGGTCACAAGGTCGCCACCCGGCTGGAGATGGACTTCCAGACCCTGCCCGGCACGGCAGACCAGCGCACCACCAGCCCAGCGAATCCCGCCCTGCGTCGCGCCTTCGTCACCATCGACAACTGGCTGATCGGCCAGGAATGGACCAATTTCCAGAACACCGCCGTCCTGCCCGAATCCGCCGACTTCATCGGCGCGGCCGAGGGCACGGTCTTCGCCCGTCAGGTCCAGGTCCGCTACACGCGCGGCCCCTTCTCGGTCTCGGTGGAAAATCCCGAGACGACCGTCACCCCATTTAGCGGCGGAACGCGAATCATCGCGGACGACAGCAGCCTGCCGGACTTCACCGCTCGCTACGCCATGGCGCGGCCATGGGGCGATCTGCAGTTCGCCGGCTTGCTGCGCCAGCTGAAATACCAGAACCCGGCGACGGACATCGATTCCACCGCCACCGGCTGGGGCCTGTCCGCCTCGACCAAGATCAAGGTCGGGGCCAAGGACGATGTCCGTCTGATGGTGACCGGCGGCGAGGGCATCGGCCGGTATGTGGGGCTGAACTTCTCCAACGACGCCGTGCTGGACGCCTCGGGCGAACTGGACGCGATCGGCGTCGTCGCCGGCTTCGCCGCCTATCGCCACATCTGGGCGCCCGGCTGGCGCTCCAGCCTGATCTGGTCGGCCCAGAAGGTGGACAACGACACGACCGTCACCGGCCTGGCCGTCAATCGGTCGGCCCAGAGCATCCACGCCAACTTGATCTGGTCGCCCGTTACAGCGTTTGATGTGGGCGCCGAGCTGATGTTCGCGGATCGCGAGATCGAATCCGGCGCGAGCGGCGACATGACCCGACTGATCCTGTTCGCCAAATACGGATTCTGAAAATGCTGGAGACGTCTCGCGTGCCCGATTCCGACCTCTACCCCGTCCCCGCAGACTTCGCCGCCAAGGCCCATATGGACCGGCGAGCCTATGAGGCGGCGCGGGTCGCGGCGCGCGAGACGCCCGAAGCCTTCTGGTCCGAACAGGCCAAACGCCTCGACTGGATCAAGGCGCCGACCAAGATCAAGGACGTCTCCTTCAGGAAGGAGGATTTCCGCATTCGCTGGTTCGAGGACGGCGTCCTGAACGTCGCCGCCAACTGCATCGACCGGCACCTGCCCCATCGGCAGGACGAAACGGCTATCATCTGGGAAGGCGACGATCCGACCGACAGCCAGCACATCACCTATGGCCGTCTGCACGACGAAGTCTGTCGCATGGCCAATGTGCTGAAATCCCACGGCGCCAAGAAGGGCGACCGGATCACCATCTATATGCCGATGATCCCCGAGGCGGCCTACGCCATGTTGGCCTGCGCGCGCATCGGGGCGGTCCATTCGGTCGTCTTTGGCGGCTTCTCGCCCGACAGTCTGTGCGGCCGGATCGAGGACTGCGGCTCCACCCTGGTCATCACCGCAGATGAAGGCCTGCGCGGCGGCAAGGTCGTGCCGCTGAAGGCCAATGTCGACGCGGCTCTGGAAAAGGTGAAGGTCGACACCGTTCTGGTGATCCGCCGCACCGGGGCCGACGTGCCGATGGTCGAAGGCCGGGACGTGGACTACGCGACCGAGGCGGCCAAGGCCTCCACCGACTGTCCGCCCGAGCCGATGAATGCGGAAGATCCGTTGTTTATCCTCTACACCTCAGGTTCCACTGGAAAACCGAAAGGCGTTCTTCACACGACTGGCGGCTATCTGTTCTGGGCCGCCTGGACCCATGAGCTGACGTTCGACTATCGCCCCGGCGAGGTCTTCTGGTGCACCGCCGACGTGGGCTGGGTCACGGGCCATTCGTATCTGGTCTATGGGCCGCTGGCCAATGCGGCGACCACCCTGATGTTCGAGGGCGTGCCCAACTATCCCGACGCCAGCCGGTTCTGGCAGGTGGTGGACAAGCACAAGGTCGAGGTCTTCTACACCGCCCCCACGGCCCTGCGCGCCCTGATGCGTGAAGGCGACGCGCCGGTGAAGGCGACATTGCGCAAATCCCTGCGGGTGCTCGGAACGGTCGGCGAACCGATCAATCCGGAGGCCTGGCGCTGGTACCACGAGGTGGTCGGTGACAGCCGCTGCCCCATCGTGGACACCTGGTGGCAGACCGAGACGGGCGGTCATCTGATCACCCCCCTGCCCGGCGCCACGGACCTGAAGCCCGGTTCCGCCACCCTGCCCCTCCCCGGTGTCGAACTTCAGATCGTCGATGCCGAGGGCCAGGAACTGGTCGGGGCCGTCTCCGGCAATCTGTGCATCACCGACAGCTGGCCGGGTCAGATGCGCACCGTCTATGGCGACGATCAGCGGTTCTTCGACACCTATTTCTCGACCTATCCGGGCCGGTACTTCACCGGCGATGGCTGCCGCCGGGACGCGGACGGCTATTACTGGATCACCGGCCGGGTCGATGATGTCATCAATGTCTCGGGCCACCGGATGGGCACGGCCGAGATCGAGAGCGCCCTGGTGCTGCACGACGACGTCGCCGAGGCGGCCGTGGTCGGCTATCCCCACGACATCAAGGGCCAGGGCATCTACGCCTATGTCACCCTGAACAAGGGGGTCGAGGCGACCGAGGACCTGCGCAAGGCCCTGGGCGCCCATGTCCGTCGCGAGATCGGCCCCATTGCTGCGCCCGACGTGATTCAGTGGGCCCCCGGCCTGCCCAAGACCCGATCCGGCAAGATCATGCGCCGCATCCTGCGCAAGATCGCCGAGAACGAGATCGGGGCCCTGGGCGACACCTCGACCCTGGCCGATCCGTCCGTGGTCGAGGATCTGGTCAAGAACCGCGCGGGCTGATCAGGCTGGGCTTGTGCGCCGCGCCCGGCGTCGTCAAAACCGGATCAAGGGGCAGAGGCCCTAGGGTCGAACGCCTCAGTCCTTGGGTGGAGACGACGAGATGACGATTAGGTTTGACGGCCAGGTGGCGATCGTAACCGGCGCGGGCGGCGGTCTGGGGCGGGAACACGCCCTGGCTCTGGCGGTGCGCGGGGCCAAGGTGGTGGTCAATGACCTGGGCGGCGCCCGCGACGGTTCCGGCGGTTCCGCCAACGCTGCCGAGGCCGTCGTGGCCGAGATCGAGGCGGCGGGCGGAGAGGCCATGGCCAATGCGGCCTCGGTGACCGACTTCGCCGCCGTCCAGGCTATGGTCGATGCGGCCATAGCCAGATGGGGCCGGGTCGACCTGCTGGTGAACAACGCCGGGGTGCTGCGGGACAAGAGTTTCGCGAAGATGGAGCTGGAGGATTTCCGCTTCGTCGTCGACGTCCACCTGATGGGCGCCGTCAACTGCACCAAGGCGGTGTGGGAGATCATGCGCGGCCAGAACTACGGCCGTATCGTCATGACCACCTCATCCTCGGGCCTGTACGGCAACTTCGGCCAGTCGAACTATGGCGCGGCCAAGATGGCGTTGGTCGGTCTGATGCAGACCCTGTCGATCGAGGGGGCGAAGAACGATATCCGCATCAACTGCCTGGCGCCGACGGCCCATACCCGCATGACCGAAGATCTCGGCGCCGCATTGCCGCTGGAGGCCCTGGGGCCGGAACTGGTGACGCCGGGCCTGCTGTATCTGCTGAGCCGGGACGCGCCGAGCCGCTGTATACTCGCGGCGGGCGCCGGCGGGTTCGAACGCGCCTATGTCACCTTGACCGAGGGCGTCCACATCATGGGCGAGGATGCGCCGGAGCAGGTGGCGGCCCGTTTCGACGCCATCTCCGACCGCGCGAAAGAGATCGTGCCGGAGATGGGCGCCGCCCAGGGGATGATCGAACTGACCAAGGCCCAGAAGGCACACGCCTCCTGAGCCGCATCAGTCGGCGTGGTCAGCCGATCGCGCCGACGCAGCCTTCCGCCTCGCCGGGCGTCAGTTCCGCCTCGGTCAGGGCGATGGTCCAGCCGTGGTGGGTGTTCAGACCCCAGCGACGCGCGCCGCCGCCGTCGCCTGCATCACCGCCTGCGGTGACAACGACGCGGCGGCCCCTCGGCAGGGCCGGCGGGTCGATCTTGCCCACGGCCAGCGATGTCGGCGTCTCGCCGCCGTAACCGTCGAACACGCTCAGCATCGACCATTCGCGACGCAGGCCCATCCACCAGGCGTCTTCGGTGTTGATGGCCAGGACGGCCACCCCGTGACCCTCGGCCGCGAAGGCCAGGGCCTTCTGCGGGTCGCGCACCATCTTGATATCGGCGGCCGCGCCGAAGCGCAGCCGGGCGCCGTCATAGGCGCGGGTCGGCTCGATCGGCGCCCAGACCTGGACCTGCAGCCGGCCCTGGCGCGCCAGACCCCAGCCGACGATCTCGCGCCAGAGGTGCTCGACCGCTTCGGCGTTCTCGGGCTGGGCCTTGGACAGCATCCGCGACAGGACCGTCTGTTCGCGGTCGGGACGCAACTTGGTGTGAGGGCCGGTGGGGGCGTCCTTGGCCCGGCCGACGGTGGCGGCCACGGCGAGGCGCTGTTCGAACAGGGCCAGGATCTGGTCGTCGATGGCGTCGATCTCGGCGCGCAGAGCAGCCAGGGCCTGTTGTTCGGGGGTCAGTTCGACCACGTCAGGCCACACTTTCTGGACGTTGGAATTGGGCATGGGATTAGGCTTTCGGCAAAGGTAGGATTTCGATGTGCAGGGGCGGACAGCCGCTCTGGTCCAGAGCGGTCGCCGGCGAGACTGTCAGGGACGAAGAGCGCCCGACGCCTCAGCCGGCGTATCGAAAGCCGTAAAAGCCGTAGCCGAAATAGAGGCCGGAAACCGTGCGCGAACGGTCGAAGGAAACAGAAAGAACGCGCTGGCGGGACATGGGTCCGGGTCCGGTTATGCGGATCGATTGCGATCCGTGGGGCCTTAAAGCACGCAAAGACCGTGCGTCGTCAAGCCCCCTCAGGCCGACAACAGGACGAAACGCGTCCGGTTGTCGCTGGAATCCTGAAGATCGTTGCGCAGGATCGACAGGCCGTAGACTTCCGCAGCCCCCATCGGGGCTATGGCGGCCTGGGTCGGATCGCCCGCCTCGGCGACGTCGCGGGCGGCGCCGGCGGTGTCGAAATGTTCGACCACGTTCAGCCTCAGCCCCTTCAGCGTCTGCTCGCACTGGGCCAGGGCGATGGGGTGGCTGAGCACCCGTTTCAGATCGGCGATCCGCGCCCCGTCCAGCCCCATCAGGGCGTGACGGATCGGCCGCCAGGCCTCGGCGACGACGGTCAGCCCGGACTCGCGCACCAAGGTCGCCGCCGGCTCCACCACCCCGATGGAGGAGTTTTCGACCGGGATCAGGGCGCAGTCGCAATCGCCGGTCTTCAAGGCGTCGAGCGCCGCCGCAAAGGTCTCGAACGGCACGGCGGTGTCCCAGGGCCGCAGGACCGCGCAGGCCTCATGGCTGAACGCCCCCGGCGCGCCTTGATAGGCGACCCGGCCGGGCTTCTCGTCTTGCTGCGCTGGCTTGTCCATGTCCGTCACTCCCGGATTCTGGCCCGAAAGCCTTCCTTGCCGTTTTCCACGCCGATCAGACGGAACGTCCTTGTCCGAGGCGTGGCCGTTTCGAAGCGTATCTGCGGCGCCGTCCCTGTTACGACAAGGCGAATGTGACGGGCGCCCGCTATCAGGCGGCTCTTGGGCGCGCTAGCCTGACCATTCCCCACTCCCCGGAGGTCCCATGTCTGTCATAGCGAGCGCCAGCCGTCGGGCGGTTCTGACCGGTCTGGCGGGGACAGTTGCGGGCTGCGCCGTGACGCCTGCTGCGCCTGTCACGGGCTTTGCACCACGCCGAATCGCGCCGATCCTGATGGCGCCCGAGCGGATAATCCGCATCACCGTCTGCACCCGACCCTTCCGCCCCACCGGCCCCCGCCTGGACGTGGAGTCGGTCGGCGAGACCAAGGTGGTGCACAACTATGGTCACGGCGGCAGCGGCTGGTCGCTGTCCTGGGGCTCCAGCGCTATCGCGGCGCGCAAGGCCATGGCCCTGGCCGGTCCGGCTGGCGGTCAGCCTGCCATCGCCGTGATCGGCAGCGGCGCCCTGGGTCTGACCTCGGCGCTCCAGCTTCAGCGGATGGGCGCGCGGGTGACCATCTATGCCCGTGAACGCGCCGCCTTCACCCGGTCGATGCGCGCCACGGGCAGTTGGACGCCGGACAGCCGCATCGCCGACGCCGACCGCGTCTCGACCGAATTCCCGGCGCTGTGGGAGCAGATGGCGCGCGAGACCTATGCGACCCACCAGACCTATCTGGGAACAGAGGGCGACCCGGTCGTCTTCAGCGACCGCTACATGCTGTCCGGCGGCGCGGCCCTGCCCCGTTCGCCCGAACCGCCGCCGATCCGCACCGGCCCCGGCGTGAAGCCGATCCGATTCGCCGAATACAGGCTGGACGGGCTGGCGCCGCGATCCATCCCCCTCCCCGCCTCGGCCTCGCCCTTTCCGGTCGGGGAAACCCGGATGGTCAGCGCCATGCAGTTCAACGTCGCCGAACTGGCGCACAGGTTGGAGACCGAGTTTCTGAGCCAGGGCGGGCAGATCGAGACCCGCACCTTCAACACGCCGGCGGATCTGACGACCCTGGCTGAGAAGATCGTCGTCAACTGCACCGGCTATGGCGCCAAGGCCTTGTTCGAAGACAAGGAGCTGATCCCGGTGCGCGGTCAAATCGCCTGGCTCGCGCCCCAGCCGGAGGCGAACTACGGCCTGCATTTCCGGGGCGTGACCGTGCTGTCGCGACCGGACGGGATCGTGGTTCAGGCCACGCGCAACGACATGAACGGCGTCGGCATCGACGACGAGACGCCGGACCGAGCCGAGGCGAACGCGACCATCGGCCTCGTCGCCCCGTTGTTCCCGTCGATCAGGCGGCTTCCGACCGGCTGATCCGGCCCGACTTCAACCGTTCAGCCACCAGGAAGGCCAGCTCCAGCGCCTGGTCGGCGTTCAGGCGCGGGTCGCAGTGGGTGTGATAGCGGTTGGACAGGTCGTCCTCGGTCACGGCCTGGGCCCCGCCGATGCACTCGGTGACGTTCTGGCCGGTCATCTCCAGGTGGACGCCGCCGGGGTGGACGCCCTCGGATTCGGCCACGTCGATGAAGGTCCGAACCTCGCCCAGGATCCGGTCGAACGGCCGGGTCTTGTAGCCGTTGCCGGCCTTCAGCGTGTTGCCGTGCATCGGGTCGATCGACCAGATCACCTTGCGGCCCGAGGCCTTCACTTCACGCATCAGCTTGGGCAGGCGCTCGCCGACCTTGTCGTGCCCAAAGCGGCCGATCAGGGTCAGGCGACCCGAGATATTGTCCGGGTTCAGGGCGTCGATCAGCGGCAGCAGGTCGTCGGCCGTCATCGTCGGTCCGCATTTCACGCCGATGGGGTTCTTGATCCCCTTCATGAACTCGACGTGGGCGCCGTCCAGCTGGCGCGTGCGTTCGCCGATCCACAGCATGTGGGCCGAGGTGTCGAACCATTCACCCGAACCGCCGTCCAGGCGCGTCAAGGCGCTCTCGACGTTCAGCAGCAGGGCTTCGTGGCTGGTGAAGACCTCGACCCGGCTCAAGTCCGGATGGGTCTCGGGCGTGACCCCGACGGCCTCCATGAAGGCCAGGGCCTCGGTGATCTTATCGGCCAGTTCGCGGTACTGGGCGCCGGCGGCGTTGTCGCCCGCAAAGCCCAGGGTCCAGCGGTGGATGTTGTACAGGTCGGCATAGCCGCCGCCGGCGAAGGCCCGCAGCAGGTTCAGGGTCGAGGCCGACTGGTTATAGGCGCGGATCAGACGCTGAGGATCGGGCGCGCGCTCTTCCGGCGTGAACCCCATGCCGTTGATGATGTCGCCGCGATAGCTGGGCAGTTCGACGCCGTCGATCTCCTCCAGCGGCGACGAGCGCGGCTTGGCGAACTGGCCGGCGATCCGCCCCACCTTCACGACCGGCTTGCGCCCGGCGAACGTCAGGACGACCGCCATCTGCAGGATCAGCCGGAAGGTGTCGCGGATATTGTCGGTCGAGAACTCCTTGAAGCTCTCGGCGCAGTCGCCGCCCTGGAGCAGGAAGGCCTCGCCTCGCTCCACCTGGGCCAGCTTCGACGTCAGGCGGCGCGCCTCGCCGGCGAAGACGAGCGGCGGCAGGGCTCGCAGTTCGTCCTCGACCAGGGCCAGGGCGTTGGGATCCGGATAGTCCGCCGGCATGTGCAGGGCGGTCTTGGTTCTCCAGCTTTCGGGGGTCCAGCGTGTCATTGTGCAAGAATAGGACTTTGCAGCCGCTCAAACAACGAAAACACGAATAGATTTTGCCGTTCAGCCTCAGTCCTCGTCGGACGGCGCCTTTTCGGTCGCCTCGGCCGCCTTGCGCTCGGCCTTGGCGGCCGCCTTTTCCGCCGCCTTGGCTGCGGCCGCACGGTCTCGTTCCTGACGTTCGAAACTATAGTTGGGTTTGCGGGCCATCGGCGTCCTCGTCTGATCTGTCTTGGCGGCGAAGGTGGCGCTCCGCCGCGCATGACGCAATCGGCAATTCGCTCAGCCTGCGGATTACGCCCTTCCGCAAGGGCGCATGCGCCGTGAAATTTCTACGACATCCGCTCGCAAGACTGGCGCCTCAGGCGCCCCTCACCATCTCCTCGGTCGGGGGCCGAAACCAAGAGCTGGAGCTGTATTATGGCGCCTTGCGACCTGACCCTGGACGAGATGCTGGCCGACCCCATCGTGCGTCGTCTGATGGAGCGCGACGGGGTCGATGAGGCCGAGGTGCGCGGCCTGTCCGACTATGTGCGGCGACGGCGGGGGCCGCAGTTCAGCCCTCGCGACCGCGACCGGGTCGGCGAGGAGCCGCACAGCTTCGTGCGGTGAGGCTGCCGCCTCTCGCAAGCTTCTTGCTTTGACCGAGCTGAACCAGTGATGCGTCACAAGTTTTCGCCACTTATCAGCGTCAGCTATCATCTTTCTGTTTCGCGAGGCGCGCATCGGTGGCATCGCTGGCGCCCCGCAATCCTCAACCCATGAAGATCGAGATGTCCGAAGAATTCTATCGCATGAAGCGCCTGCCTCCGTATGTGATCGCGGAGACCAACGCCATGCGAGCCGCCGCCCGTCAGGCCGGCGAGGACGTCATCGACCTCGGCATGGGCAACCCCGACCTGCCGCCCCCGCCCCACGTTATCGACAAACTGTGCGAGGTGGCGCGCAAGCCCGACGCCCATGGCTATTCGGCGTCCAAGGGCATCCCCGGCCTGCGCCGCGCCCAGGCCAACTATTACGGCCGTCGTTTCGGCGTTGAGCTGGATCCCGAGACCGAGGTGATCGTCACCATGGGCTCCAAGGAAGGTCTGGCCAGCCTTGCGACCGCCATAACCGAGCCCGGCGACGTTGTTCTTGCGCCCAACCCCTCCTATCCGATCCACACCTTCGGCTTCATCATCGCCGGCGCCGCGATCCGCAGCGTGCCGACAACGCCCGACGAGCGCTATTTCGAGGCGCTGGAGCGGGCCATGGCCTATACCGTGCCGCGCCCCAAGATCCTGGTGATGAACTATCCATCAAACCCGACGGCGGAGACGGTCGATCTGGCCTTCTACGAGCGGGTCGTCGCCTTCGCCAAGGCCAACGACCTGTGGATCATCAGCGACCTCGCCTATTCCGAGCTCTATTACGACGGCAAGCCGACCGTCTCGATCCTGCAGGTGCCGGGCGCCAAGGACGTGGCGATCGAATTCACCTCGCTGAGCAAGACCTACAGTATGGCCGGCTGGCGCATCGGCTTCGCCGTGGGCAATCCCAAGCTGATCGCCGCCATGGCGCGGGTGAAGTCCTATCTCGACTACGGCGCCTATACGCCGATTCAGGCGGCCGCCGTCGCCGCCCTGAACGGGCCGCAGGATATCGTCGATCAGAATCGGGCCCTGTATCACCGTCGCCGCGACGTCCTGGTGGACAGTTTCGCCCGCGCCGGCTGGGACATCCCCAAGCCCGCCGCCTCGATGTTCGCCTGGGCGCCCCTGCCCCCGGCCCTGGCCCATCTGGGCAGTCTCGAGTTTTCAAAGCAACTGTTGACGCACGCCAAGGTCGCGGTCGCGGCGGGGGTCGGTTACGGCGAAAATGGCGAGGGTTTCGTCCGCATCGCCTTGGTCGAAAACGAGCAGCGCATTCGACAGGCTGCGCGCAACATCCGCGGCTATCTGAAGTCGATGGGGGTCAATGTGCCCCCCGGCCGTGAAGTGGTGGACGTCTGATAATTGGCGGGGTCGCAAGATCGGATCAGTCCGGACAACGGAGACGACAGTTGAAGCGACCGCTTGTCTTGGCCTTGGCCCTGCTGGTCACGGCCTTCCCCGCCTACGGGCAGACGCCGGTGCAGGCCCATGGGGCGTTGGCCGTCGAGGGAGGGCGGGTCGTCGATTCAAGCCGGCGGCCCGTGGTGCTGCGAGGCATGTCCCTGTTCTGGAGTCAGTGGCAGCCGGAATTCTATAATCATGACGTGGTCCGGTGGCTGAAGGACGATTGGAACATCACGGTGATCCGCGCCGCTGTCGCCGTCGATCACGACGGTTATCTGGATCATCCCGAGCGGGAGACCGCCAAGGCCGAGGCCGTGATCGACGCCGCCATAGCAGAGGGCCTGTATGTGGTGGTGGACTGGCACGCGCATGAGCCGCACCCCGAGGAAGCGGTCGCCTTCTTCACCCGGATCGCCGAGAAGTACGGCGACTATCCGAACCTGATCTACGAGATCTACAACGAGCCTCTGCCCGAACACGGCTGGGCCGAAGTGGTGCGCCCTTACCATATGCGCGTCGCAGCAGCGATCCGAGCCATAGATCCCGACAACCTGATCGTGGCCGGAACACCGAGCTGGTCGCAGGACGTCGATATTGCGGCGGCTGATCCCCTGCCCTTCTCCAACCTGGCCTATACGCTGCACTTCTATGCGGCGACGCATCGTCAGGAACTGCGGGACAAGGCCCAGATCGCTCTGGATCGCGGCGCCGCCCTGTTCGTCACGGAGTGGGGAACAAGCGAGGCTGACGGCGCCGGGGCGTTCGACCCCGACGAGACCCGCCTGTGGTGGGCGTTCATGGAGGCGAACGGGCTCAGCTCGCTGAACTGGTCCATCGCCGACAAGCCGGAAACATCGGTCGCCTTGCGGCCCGGCGCCTCGCCGCACGGCGGCTGGGCAGAGCCTTGGCTGACGCCCTCGGGTCGATTGGTGCGCGATCATCTGCGCGAGATGAATCGATAAGCGACCCGCTCTATTCCGGGCGGATCGACCGCCTATATGGTCCCACGGCCAAGCCTGCCAAGACGGCGCCGGCTGCGGCGCTCCGACGAACCCTTCATGGGACCTCTCCTCGCCTATTCCAGCGTCAGCACGACCAGCGACTTAGGCGGCAGCGTGGTCGTCAGGCGACGGTCGGACACGCGCGCATCGCGGAAAGGCGCCGGTTGGACGACCGGAGCCGTATCGAACCCGTTGTGACCATCCATCTGGCCCGCCGTCAGGACCTGGCCCGTGACCGCGCGCAGCTGTGCGCCCTCCAGATCGAACGACACCGCTTGGGCGTTGCGAGGGTCGAGGTTGACCAGAGCGAGGTGAACCTTGCCGTCCGTTCCCCGCGCCGCCGTCCCGTCCACCACCTTCACCGTCCCATAGGCCGGCGCCTCGAGGCTGAGCGGCAGCACCGTCGCGCCCTGGAACGGGCGGTACATCTGGAAGGCGTAATAGGTGGGGGTCAGCACCATCTTCTCGCCGTCCGTCAGGATCATGGCCTGAAGCACATTGACCATCTGGGCCACATTGGCCAGCCGAACCCGGTCGGCGTGGCGATGGAATATGTTGAAGTTGACCGCCGCCAGCAGGGCGTCCCGCAGGCTGTTCTGCTGTTGCAGCCAACCGCCCGGCGATCCCGGCGTGGGGTCATACCAGGCGCCCCATTCATCGACGGCCAGGATCTTGGCGCCTGCTGGATCTGTCTCGTCCATGATGGCGTCGTGCTCGCGGAGCATATCGGCCATGCGATAGGTCTGTTCGAAGGTGGCGCGCCATTGCGCCTCGTCAAAGCCCAGCGCCGGCCCCTTCGTCGTCCAGTCCCCCGTCGGCAGGGTGTAATAATGCAGGGACAGGGCGTCGAAGTCCTTGCCCGCAACCGTCATCAGGGTGCGCGTCCAGTCGTAGTTGGTCGCATCCGGCCCTGCGGCGACCACGATCACGTCATTGGGTTTGACGAAGCCGACATAGTGCCGGAACAGGTCGGCGTAATAGGCAGGACGCATCCGCCCGCCGCATCCCCAGGGTTCGTTACCCACGCCCAGATAGTCAATCTTCCACGGCTTTTCGCGGCCGTTGGCGCGCCGCTCCTGCGCCAGGCGCGAGCCGGTGGTCGAGGTAATGTATTCGATCCAGTCTGCGGCCTCGCCTGGCGTGCCGGTGCCCAGATTGATGCTGAGATAGGTCTTGGCCCCAATCAGCTCGGCAAACTCGAAGAATTCATGCGTGCCGAAGGCGTTGTTCTCTTCCTTGTTGCCCCACCAGCGGTTCAGCGTGACGGGGCGCTGCGCCCGCGGGCCGACGCCGTTGCGCCAGTGATAGATGTCCGCGTAGCAACCGCCCGGCCAGCGAACGACCGGCACATCCAGCGCCTTCAGCGCGGCGATCACGTCGTTGCGGAAGCCGTGCGTATTGGGGATGGCGGAATCCGGCCCTACCCATACGCCTTCGTCGATGCCGGTCCCCAGCTGTTCCATGAACTGGCCGTAGACCTCGGGCGCAATGACTGGGCCGGATTTATCCAGTTGCAGTCGCCCCGTCGTCTGTGCCGAGGCCACTGTCGCGCCCAGGACCAGCAAGGCTGCACAGGCCGCTGTTATCGCCTTGAAAACCATACCCGTTCCTCCATGCGCGTTACGCCGCATTTGACTAGTCTTAAACCAATCCGCCTTCGCAGGCGTAAGTCGGACTCATCGATCGGCCCATATGTCGGCGTCGACGTCCAGCATGGCGGCTAAAGCGGCTGCGACGGCCCGATCGTCGGCTAGGTCAGGATGCCAGTGACAGGCGTTCAGCCCCATTCCCGCAACAGGTGCAAAGGCGATGCGTGCATCCCCCTCTGCCCTTAGACGCGCCACCACTCGCTGGGACGCCGCCGCCATTTCGCTGCCCTCCCCGCCCCACGCCACAATGCGCGCGCCGGGCGATCTCAGCCTGAGCCCACGCAGGAAGGCGGCGTAGGCGATCTCATAGTCTTCCGTCAGGACCTCACGGCTCTTCCACCGCTCGTCAGACGTCAATTCGGTCGAGAAGTCGTTGGTGCCCAGGGCCACGACGATAACCTGCGGCCGCCACGTCGCGTCGGCGTACCAGATCTGCTTGTCGAACAAGGAGAAGGGGTAGGCTTGCGGCAAGGTGTCCCGCGCCATGCCGCCATAGTTGCGCACCACGCCTCGTCCCGAAATAGCGTTCACCTGGTAGTCGGCGTCATATCGCCTGGCTATTAAGCCCGCGATCCCGGCGCCGGTGTCCGTGGTCTCCCACACGGTCTCGGCAGAGCAGTCGCGCACCGATGTGGTGTTGGCGTAACCCACGGTTTGGGAGTCGCCGATGAATTCGATCTGTCGAGCACGGGCGCCGACGACCATGGCGCGGGCCGGCACGCCGAAGACGCCTTCGAAATGGACCGGCGCCGCCTGGTTCTCGCTGACGATTTCGATGCGCAGACGGTGGTCGCCGTCAGCCAAGCCGTCGATTCGATGCAGGCCCAGGACCGGCCTCAGGACGGAGACCGCCTGGCCGTCCACCGTCACGCGCAGATGAACATCACCTTCTCCCGTGCGGAAAAACACCTCTCGGCCGCTGAAGGCGGCTTCGAAATAGGCGCCGGGCCATTGGCTGAAGTAGGCTCCGCCTCGCTGCTGCACCCTGCCGCCGACATGCAGAGGAAGGGATCGACTACCCGCCTGAACCTCAGTCGCCGGGGAAACCTGCAGCGTCTGGGCGCTGGCTGCATAGGGCGCGCTCATGGCGACAGACAGCAAGGCCGCGCACCAAAGAATCTTCACCCTGTCCATTCGCCACTCCCTCGCCAGCATCTGCGCGCCATACGTCCAAGCTTGACCGGCGTCCACCCAAGGCAGGGGCATATGACTAACTCGTTCCCCCCCTGCCGTTTGCGCAATCGACCATCTGTCCGAGGGGGTGATCATCAGACGGTGAATGCGCGCATGGCGGAGGCGTGCATCCGAATACGCGCACGGGTGGAGGCGTCGGTGTCGAACACGCCGTACCAACCCTGCGGCTCATGCGGCGGATCGCCCAGCCAGGCTGCGTCGCCGGCCTTGAAACGATGGTCGCGGTGAGCCGCGCGGCCCTCGCCGTTCCAGGCCCAGAAGTTGGTGCCCGCGATCGGCCCGCCGGCGCGCGCATCGTTCAGCGCCGCCTGGTAGATCGTCTCGTAGAAGTCGTCCCGCATGGTCGTAGGAACGGATGGATCATACAGGTCGCCGTCGCGGGGATATCCAAACTCTTCGATGACCAGCGGCTTGTTCAGGCCGCGCGCGATGTCGACATGCTGGGCGATGTAGTCGGCCGTCTGCGCCTTGGCGTTGGCGTGGGTCCCGGCCATGTTTTGCCGATCCAGCCAGCCCCAGTTGCCGGGCCAGATATGAGCCGTCACATAGTCAATATCAGCCGAAAGGTGGGTGTCGACGACGATGTCGGCTTGCTCTCCCGAACCCTTCAGCCCCTCGCTGCCGGTCGAAACCAACTGGTTGGGGGCGATGGACTTGATCAGGCTCGCGGTGCTGTTGACCCAGGTCAGGAAGGCCGGCTGGTTCTGGCGCACTTTTTCCGCATCGCCTGCTGCGCGGGGCTCGTTCGCCAGCTGCCAGCTCATGATCGTCGGATCGTCGCGATAGGCGCGGCCCGTCACCGTATTGGTGCGACCGACGACGGCGCGGATATAATGATGATAGAGGGCCACCGCTTCTGGGCTGCGATAGAAGTCGGCGTTCATGTCGGCGAATTCCGGCCAGGGATGGGCCGGATCGTTCATATTGATGTAGCGACCGCCGTTGACCCAGTGCAGGTAGGTCATCATCCCGCCCGACCACTCCCAGAAGTTGGTCAGATATAGAACCGCCTTCATGTCGCGCCTGGCCATCTCGGCCAGGGTCCGGTCCAAGCCCGCCAACAGCGTCTCGTTGTAATCCGTTCCCCGATCGCGGAAGGCCGGACGCACCGAATTCGTCAGCGGGGACAGTTCGGCTGAGGCGGAGACCCGGATGTTCGTCACCCCGTCCGCCTTCAAACGATCAAGCTCGCGTCCCAGCCGAGCGTTGTCGCCGTAGTCGGCCGCAGCGCCCAGCCAAGGCAGGTACCAGGCGTTGGCGCCCGCGTAGCGATAGGGCTTGCCGTTCACTGTGAAGGACGCGCCTTCGCGCCGCACGAATCCTGCGGGTGAGGCCACTGCGGGCATTGTGGCGCAGGCTGCGGCGCCAGGAAGCGCAACCGCCGCTGTGGACGCGGAGAGAATTTGTCGGCGATTGAACATGAAGCCCCCTTAGCGTTTATGGAGCTGGCTTGACGGCGGAGGCAAGCGATAGCGCGTTGAGCGCCGTCACCGCCGGGCCAAGGCGTCGCAACCTTGCGCCAACTGTCACGCTATAGGTCCATGCTCAGATCCAAGATGAACCCGCGAGTCTTCTGGGGCGCCAGCCTGATCGTGGCGATTTTGCTGGCCGCCGCTGTTGCCGCGCCCGGCGAATCCGACCGGATGTTCCAGGCCGCCCAAGCCTGGGTGATCGATACTTTCGGGTGGTTCTATATCGCCTCGGTGGCCGGATTTCTGGCGCTGGTGCTGTTTCTGGCCCTCGGCCCGACCGGGGCTTTGAAGCTGGGGCCGGACGATTCCGAGCCCGACTTCCCCTACCTTTCTTGGCTGGCGATGCTGTTCGCGGCTGGCATGGGCATCGGCCTGATGTATTTCGCGGTGGCCGAACCGATCCAGCATTACGCCAGCCCGCCCGAGGCTCGGCCTCAGACCTTCGGCGCGGCGCGCGAGGCGATGGTCATCACCTTCACCCACTGGGGGGTTCACGCCTGGGCCATCTATGCGCTGGTGGGCTTGAGCCTGGCCTATTTCGCGCACCGCAAAGGCCTGCCCCTGACCCTGCGATCCGGTCTGGCGCCGCTTCTGGGCAAGCGAATCAATGGGCCGATCGGCGATGCGGTGGACATCTTCGCCATCTGCGGCACCCTGTTCGGGATCGCCACCTCGCTGGGCCTGGGCGTCTCGCAGATCAACAGCGGGCTGAACTATCTGACCGGCCTGCCCAACACGCCCTGGATGCAGGTCGGACTGATCGTGCTGGTGATGGCCGGGGCGACCGCGTCGGTCCTGACCGGGCTGGACAAGGGGGTTCGGCGGTTGTCGGAGCTGAACCTGGTTCTCGCCGTGCTCCTCATGCTGTTCGTCCTGGCGGTCGGGCCGACCGGTTTCCTGCTGAAGGCGCTGGTGCAGAATTTCGGTCTGTATTTAGACCATTTCTTCGTCCGGACATTCAATCTCTACGCCTACGAGCCCCGCGGCTGGATGGCGAACTGGACGCTGTTCTACTGGGCGTGGTGGATCGCCTGGTCGCCGTTCGTGGGCATGTTCATCGCCCGGATTTCACGCGGGCGGACCGTGCGCGAATTCGTCATCGGCGTGCTGCTGGTCCCCACCGGCTTCACCTTCCTGTGGATGACGGTTTTCGGGAATACCGCGATCAATCTGGACGTGGGCGTGGCGGCGGGCGCGATTTCGGAGGCGGTGACGGCGGACCTGTCGACCGCCCTCTTCCGCTTCTTCGAGGAGCTACCGGGCGCAGCCGTCACCTCGACCCTCGCCGTCCTGCTCGTGGCGGTCTTCTTCGTCACCTCGGCGGATTCGGGGTCTCTGGTGATCGACACCATCGCCTCAGGCGGAGCGGACGACACCCCGCGCTGGCAGCGGGTCTACTGGTGTTCGCTCGAGGGGCTGGCCGCGGCCTTGCTGCTGCTCGCCGGCGGGCTCGGGGCCCTGCAGGCGGCGACCCTGGTGGCGGCCCTGCCCTTTGCGGTCATCATGATCCTGCTGGCCGCCGGACTGGTGCGGCAGATGAACGCCGATCTCGCCGGCCGAGCCGTCGAGACGGAAGGTCCGCCCCTGGCCGAACAGCTCAAGCGGATCCTGTCGCCGGCCAACCGTCGCGACATCGAACGCCAGATCGAACAGGTCGGCGCGCCCGCGCTCGAAACCGTCAGGGCGGGCCTGCTGTCCGAAGGGCTGGAGGCGGAGGTCACGCGGGACGAAAGCGGCCTGTCCCTGACCACCTCAACCGGCGCAGGTCCCGCCTTCCACTACAGGCTCGTAGCACGCGAGCGCCCTCGCCCCGCCATGACGGCGCTGGACGCCCCGGAACGACGCCGCGCGATGGAATGGCGCTTGTCCGCCCGCTCCGACGGCGCCGGGCGGCCCCGCGACCTGACCGGCTTCACACGGGAGCAGATCGTCGCGGATGTGCTTGACCACCTGCACCTCTGGCGGACGGGCTGAACATGCTGAGCGACGTCCACGCCTTCATCCAGCCGTTCGCCATCCTGCTGGAGCTGGTCGGCGCCGGCATCATCGTCGGCGGCGTGGGACTGGCGACCATCCTCTTCTGCCTGAAAGGCGCGCGGGATCGCAGCTGGCGCGACGCCTACACCAACTACCGCGCCAACCTCGGGCGCGGCATTCTTCTCGGACTGGAGTTTCTTGTCGGCGCCGACATCATCAGCACGATTACGGCGCCGCTGACCCTGGAAACCGTCGGCATGCTTGGTCTCGTCATCCTGATCCGGACCTTCCTGAGCTTTGCCCTGGAGACCGAGATCGAGGGCTGCTGGCCCTGGCGCAGGGCCGAGCTGCTGGAGACCCGCAAGACGGATCAGCGATGATGTCAGCCTGACTGCGGCAAGGCCGTCAGAGACCCGTCGGTTTCCAGGAATACGGCCTGCAGCTGGTCAAGACGCAAAACCCCGGCCGATCGCGCCGCGGCCAGCATCTCCCCCTCGGTGACACGCTGTCGTCTCATCGCCCCCCGCAACAACTCCCCGTCTCGCAAAAGAAGCGTCGGCTCGGCCTTGACCAGTCGGTCGATCCGCTTGAACCGGACGGAGGCGGCGGTGACGACCAGTTGCATGACCACCAGCGCCAAGAGCGCGATCAGGCCTTCGACCAGCGCGAGCGACCTGTTCGTGATGATCGACGCGAGGGTGGAGCCGATGGCGACCGTGACAACCAGGTCGAACGCGTTCAACTTCGATAGCGTTCGTTTGCCCGACACCCGCAGAACCAGCACCAGTGCGGCATAGGCGGCCGGCGCGATGATCAATATCCGCACTATGCCGAACCAGCCGTCGAACAGAGCTTCTGGAAGAGAATTAGAGGACATGGCAGACAAACCACCACGGTGGACGGGAGTTGCGTCCAAAGGTCATCTGTCGCGCTAAGGCCGGCCTAAATTCACATCACGCGGACGCCATGACGCCCATCCACCTCTCTCCTTTTGACGCAGCCGCGATCCTGATCGTGCTCAGCGCCGTTCTGGGCTGGATCAATCACCGGTATTTCCGGCTTCCCGGCACGGTCGCGATGACGCTGATGGGGGCGGTGGCCTCGCTCGCCGTCGTCGGCGTCGACGCCCTCTTCCAGGACAGCAACGTCTCGGCGGAGGTGAGCCGGTTTCTCGAGGACATCAATTTCCACGACACCCTGATGAACGGCATGCTGTCCTTCCTGCTGTTCGCCGGCGCCCTCCATGTCGACATCGAGCACCTTCGGCGCGGGCGATGGCAGATCGCCATTCTGAGCACGATCGGCGTGGCGGCTTCGACCCTGATCGTCGGTTTCGGCCTGAAGGCGCTCACCAGCCTTGTGGGCATTGATGCGCCGCTGATCTGGTGTTTCGTGTTCGGCGCCCTGATCAGCCCGACGGACCCGGTCGCGGTCATGGGCGTGTTGAAGACCGCGAAGATCCCTCCGACCCTTCAGGCCACGATCGCGGGCGAGAGCCTGTTCAACGACGGCGTCGGCGTCGTGGTCTTCTCGATCCTTCTGGCGAGCGCGGTCGGCGGCGAGGCCTTTTCAATTCCGCATGCGGGCGAGCTGTTCCTGGTGGAAGCCCTGGGCGGGGCGGTGCTCGGCGCCGTCGTCGGTTGGGTGGCCTACCGAGCCATGAAGATGATCGACGACTATTCCGTGGAGGTCATGATCACCCTGGCGACCGTCATGGGCGGCTACGCCGTCGCCCTGGCGCTTCACGTCAGCGGGCCTGTGGCCATGGCCGTGGCCGGCCTGATCGTCGGCAATCAAGGCGTCAGCTACGCCATGAGCGACACCACCAAGGACTATGTGCTGAAGTTCTGGGCCTTGATCGACGAAATCCTCAACGCCGTTCTGTTCCTTCTGATCGGACTGGAAGCCGTCGTCCTGGCGGACCGTATCGGCTTGCTCGGACTGGGTCTGCTGACCATTCCCCTGGTGCTGATCGCGCGCGCCGTGTCCGTGGGCGCCCCCCTCCTCTTCTGGCGACGCCTTCTCCCGATACGGCTGGCTTTTCCGGTCATGACCTGGGGCGGCCTACGCGGCGGCATCTCCATTGCGTTGGCCCTCTCTTTGCCGGCCGGGCCGATGAAGGACGTCATCCTGGCCGCGACCTATATGGTCGTCCTGTTCTCCGTCCTCGCTCAGGGCGCGACAATCGGCGGTCTGGTTCGTCGTAGCGCCAGGCAACTGGACGCCGCTTCGGAGTGATCGCTTTGGTCTACGCGAGAGCGATCAATCGTGGTCCTCATCGAGCGGTTGGTGGGTGAAGCCCTTGACGTCGCTCAGCGGCTTGGCGTCGCGGCCGATCTCGACCTCGCTTTCGGCATAGGCGATCAGCAGGCGCGTCAGGTCCGCCAGCGCGCTTTCGTGGATCCGTTCATAGCCGTGGCTGGCGTCGACGCCGAAGGTGACCAGGGCCGTCCGGATGTCGGCGCCCGATTCCAGCGCCGAGGCCGAGTCCGAGCGGTAGTAGCGGAAGACGTCCTTCTGGTGCGGAATCTCATGATCGCGGGCCAGCTGGACCAGTTTGCGCGTCAGGTGCCAGTCGAACGGGCCGGTCTGGTCGGCCATGGCGATGGTGACGCCGAACTCTGACGAGTTCTGGCCCGGGGCGGTCGTGCCGTTATCGACCGTGACCATGGCCGCCACGTCGGGGATCAGCACTGACGAGGCGCCCAGGCCGACCTCTTCGGCGATGGTGAACAGCCACCAGGTGTCTACCGTCGGGGTGCGGTCTTCACGGATCATGCATTCCAGGGCGGCCAGCAGGGTGGCGACGCCCGCCTTGTCGTCCAGATGGCGCGAGACGATGAAGCCGGTGTCCATGAACTCCGGCTGGGGGTCGATGGCGACGATGTCGCCGACGTCGACGCCCAGGGCCAGGGTGTCGTCGCGCCCGTGGGTCACGGCGTCGATGCGCAGTTCGATCTGGCGCCAGCTGACCGGCTGGGTGTCCACCTCCTCGTTGAAGGTGTGGCCCGAGGCCTTCAGCGGCAGGATGGTCCCGCGCCAGGCGCCGCCTTCCGAAAAGATCGTGGCCCGCGCGCCCTCGGCGAAGCGGGACGACCAGTGACCGATGGCCACCAGCTCCAGCCTGCCATTGTCCTTCACCTGTTTGACCTGGGCACCCAGGGTGTCGACGTGGGCGACGACGGCGCGGGCGGGCTTGGGCGTGCGGCCCGGCAGCCGGGCGCGAATGGCGCCGCGCCGGGTCAGCTCATACTCCAGGCCCAGACGCCCCAACTCCCGGCACAAGAGCCAGACGGCCTCGTCGGTATAGCCGGTGGGGCTGGGCGTGTTCAGCAGATCGGCGAGACGGGCCTTGAGGTAGTCTAGGTCTATCGCAGGACGGGCCAAGGGGCCTCCTTCAGACGTCGGCCCGGACCACGGCGCGCGCCGAGGTCGGGGCGGACAGGGGAAACAGCAGATCGACGAAACGCTCGGCCGTCGGCTGGGGTTCGTGATTGGCCAGGCCGGGGCGTTCGTTGGCCTCGATGAAGGCGTAGTCGGGCTCGCGCGGCGACTTCACCATCAGGTCGATGCCGGTGACGGGGATGTCGATGGCGCGGGCGGCGGCGACGGCGGCGCGGATCAGGGTCGGATGCACCTCCTCCGTCACATCATGGATGGTGCCGCCCAGGTGCAGATTGGCCGCCTTGCGCACCAGAACCTCGGCGCCGTCCGGGGCCACATCGTCCAGCCGATAGCCGGCCTCGGCCAGGGTCCGCTCGGTCTCTTCGTCGATGGGAATGGTCGATTCCCCGCCGGTGGCGGCGGCGCGACGGCGGCTCTGATGCTCGATCAGGGCGCGCAGGGTCGAGCGACCGTCGCCGACGACACGCGGCGGCCGACGCAGGGCGCAGGCCACGACCTTGTAGTCGATCACCACCAGACGCAGATCCTCGCCCTGGACCTGCTCCTCGATCAGAACCTCGGAACAGATGCGGCGCGCGCGGGTCAGGGCCGTCTGCACCTCCCTCATGGTCTTCAGCCCGACCGCGACCCCCTGGCCTTGCTCGCCCCGCGCCGGCTTCACCACCAGGGCGCCATAGGTCTCCAGCGCCGCGTCGATGGCGGACAGGTCGTCCGGGTCGATCCGCTCGGGCACGCGGACCCCGGCGCCCTCGACGATGCGCCGCGTCATCCGCTTGTCGTCGCAGATGCTGAGCGCCACGGCCGAGGTCAGCTCCGACAGGCTCTCGCGGCACCGCACCGACCGGCCGCCCCAGTTCAGGCGAAACAGCCCGCCCTCGGCGTCGATGATCTCGGTATGGATGCCGCGCCGCCGCGCCTCGTTGACGATGATCCGGGCATAGGGGTTCAGGTCGTGGTCGTCGGTCGGGCCGACGAACAGGGCCTCGTTGATCGGGTTCTTGCGCTTGACCCCGAAGAAGGAGACGCGACGAAACCCCAGCTTCTCGTACAGGGCGATGGCCTGGTCGTTGTCGTGCATGACCGACAGGTCCATGTGGGCCAGGCCCTGCGTCTTGAAATGCTCGGCCAGACGCCGGACCAGGGCCTCGCCGACGCCCGGCTGGGTCGCCTGGGGATCGACCGCCAGACACCAGAGCGACGAACCGCATTCGGGATCGTCGAAGGCGCGGGCGTGATTGACCCCGGTCACCGTGCCGATCACCGCCCCGGTCGTCGTATCCTCGGCGACGAAATAGGTCAGGGTCCGGTCGTCCCGGTGCGACCAGAAGAAGTCCGGCGGGACCGGCACCATCTTGCGCTTGGCGTAGATGTCGTTGACCGCCTGGGCGTCCATTTCCGACGTCATGCGGCGGACGGTGAAGCCCCTCGGCTGGCGACGGCCGGTGCGATAGGTGGCCAGTTCCAACCGGTAGGTGTGCGACGGATCCAGGAACAGCTCCTGCGGCGCCGAGGCCAGCAGGACGTGCGGATTGCGGACATAGAAGGCGATGTCGCGACGATCCGGTCCCTCGGCGCGCAGGGCGTCCACCAGGGGCTCGGCCGTCTCGAAGGTCTGGGCGAACAGCAGCCGGCCCCAGCCGCAATCCAGCACGGCGTTGGGGCTGGGCCCCTCTCCCGTCCGCACCGGCGGCTTGAGGCCTTCGTGGCGCAGCCGCTTCAGCCGGTGCGCCTTGGACCGTTCGGGTCGGACGTCAGACGCCATGCTGTTGCATCCACATCTCGAGCACGGCGACCTGCCACAGCTCCGACCCGCGCAGCGGCGTGATATGTTCGGTCGGACTGGCGAACAGGGTGTCCAGATAGGCCGTGTCGAACAGGCCCCGGTCGCGGGCGGCCGAATTGGTCAGGGCCTCGCGCACCATCTCCAGATACGGGCCCTGGATGTATTTCAGCGCCGGGACGGGGAAATAGCCCTTCTTGCGGTCGATCACCTCGGACGGGATCACCAGACGCGCCGCCTCCTTCAGCACCCCCTTGCCGCCCTGGGCCAGCTTGTGTTCGGGCGGAATCCGCCCGGCCAGCTCGACCAGTTCGTGGTCGAGGAAGGGCACGCGCGCCTCCAGACCCCAGGCCATGGTCATATTGTCGACCCGCTTTACCGGATCGTCGACCAGCATCACCTGGCTGTCCAGGCGCAGGGCCTGATCGACCGGCGTGGCGGCGCGGCCTTGGGCGAAATGGGCCTCGACCAGGGCGCGGCTGACGTCGGTGTCGGCCATATAGGCGCCGTTCAGCTGGGTCTTCAGCGTCGCATGGCTGCGGTCGAAGAAGGCCTTGGCGTAGGTCTCGACCGGGTCGGTCGTCTCCAGCATCGGCGGGTACCAGTGATAGCCGGCAAAGACCTCGTCCGCGCCCTGGCCCGACTGCACCACCTTGATATGTTTCGAGACTTCCTGGCTCAGCAGATAGAAGCCGACATTGTCGTAGCTGACCATCGGCTCCGACATGGCCCCGATGGTCCCCGGCAGGGCCTCCATCAGCCGCTGATGCGGCACGAAGATCTGGTGGTGTTGGGTCCCATAGTGTTTGGCGATCAGGTCGGAATAGACGAACTCGTCGCCCTTCTCGCCATTGGCCTCTTCGAAGCCGACCGAGAAGGTCATCAGATCCTTCTGGCCCAGTTCCGCCAGCAGGCCGACGATCAGGCTGGAATCGACCCCGCCCGACAGCAGGACGCCGACAGGCACATCGGCGACCATGCGGCGCTTCACCGCCTCGCGCAGACTGTCCAGCACCCGGTCGCGCCAGTCCTCGGCGGTCAGGGCCGCGTCCTCGGCATGGCGGGTCATGTCCGGCCGCCAGTACAGCCGGTCCATCGCCGTCCCGTCCGCCTCGATCACCCGGATCGTCGCCGGCGGAAACTTCTTCACGCCCTTCAGGATGGTGTGCGGCGGCGGCACCACGGCGTGGAAGGTCATATAGTGGTGAAGGCCGACCGGATCGATGGTCTTGTCCACGTCGCCCGCGGCCAGCAGGGCCGGCAGGGTCGAGGCGAACCTCAGCCGCTGGCCGCTCTCGGCCAGATACAGCGGCTTGATGCCGAACCGGTCGCGGGCGATCACGGTGCGGCCGGTATCCCGCTCATGCAGGACGAAGGCGAACATGCCCTTGAACCGCTCGACGCAGGCCTCGCCCCAGGCCTTCCAGGCCTTGATGATGACCTCGGTGTCGCCGTGCGAGAAGAAGCGGAAGCCCAGCCCCTGCAGCTCTTCGCGGAGTTCAGGATAGTTGTAGATGCAGCCGTTGAAGGCCAGGGTCACGCCCAGGTCGGCGTCGACCATCGGCTGCTGCGCCGCCTCGGACAGGTCGATGATCTTCAGCCGTCGGTGCCCCAGCCCCACCGGGCCGCGCATCACAATGCCGGACCCGTCCGGTCCCCGAGGCGAGAGCGCATCCGTCATGCGTTGGACCGCGCCGGCGTCGGCTGGTCGTCCGTCGAAATTGATCTCGCCGCTGAGGCCGCACATGGGCCCTCCGTGAATTGTGGAAGCAGCGTGTTGAAACGGCCAAGTTCGGAAAGAGTTCACTCCTGGGAGTGTTTTCGTACGGACGAAGTCGTGGACAAGGCGATCAATCTCGAAGCGCGCCCTCGCCATCCGACCGCAGGCCCTTCAGCGACTGCGGCATGATTTCGCTCAGGTCTTCCGCAATCAAGCCCGGCCCAAATCGGTCCGCCGCATCGGCGTGAATCCAGACAGCGGCGCAGGCGGCGTCGAAACTGTCCATCCTCTGGGCGATCAGTCCGCCGATCATGCCGGACAGGACATCGCCGGTTCCCGCCGTCGCCAGCCAAGGCGAGCCGTTCCGATTGATGCGCAGGCGGCCGTCAGGCGCCGCGATGACAGTTTCCGCGCCTTTCAGCACGACGATGGCCTGGGCGCGCCGGGCCGCCTCCACGGCCGCGCTCGTTCGGCCTTTGCGGAGAAGACCGGGAAACAGACGGTCGAACTCCCCCTCGTGCGGCGTCAGCACGTCGTCCCGGTCCAGAACGGCGAACAGTTCGGCGCTCCGCCCCTTGAACACCGACAGCCCGTCGGCGTCGATCACCAGGGCTGCGCCGCTCAGGGCCAGGGCCTGGACATTGTTGACGGTCGTCTCGTCCAGACCGGCGGCCGGTCCCACCACGACGGCGTCCATCTCCTCGACCTCGCGGGCCAGGCCGTCCGCAGTGGCGAAGGGCGTCAGCATGATGGCCTCGATGGCCGGAGCGATCACTGCGACCGCATCCGGCGGGCAGAAAATCCGCACAACCCCTGCCCCGATCCGCAACCCTGCCCGCGCCGCCAGCCGCGCCGCCCCGGTCTGGTGTGCTCGCCCGGAGACCACGCCAAGACGGCCCCGCGCATGCTTGTGCGTTTCCGCGCCCGGCCACGGAAGAAAATTGCGCCATAAGGCGGGGTCGTTGGTTTCTATCATCCGGGCTCCGAATATCCGTGACTTTTCTGCGAAAACCGCTTGCTTTGAACGGCCTTGATGTGTCCCATTCCCGCCCGAGCGCCGTGGCATTCCGCCCGCCGCTCAGGGGTCGCCATGAAGAAGATTGAAGCCATCATCAAGCCTTTCAAGCTGGATGACGTCAAAGAGGCGCTCCAGGACGTCGGCGTGCAAGGCATGACCGTGCTGGAGGCCAAGGGATATGGCCGCCAGAAAGGCCATTCCGAACTGTATCGCGGCGCGGAATACGTCATCGACTTCCTGCCCAAGATCAAGATCGAGGTCGTCGTCGCCGACGATCTCGCGCCGGCCGTGGTCGAGGCTATTCAGACCTCGGCCCGCACCGGCAAGATCGGCGACGGCAAGATTTTCGTGTCCGACGTCGCCGAAGTGATCCGTATCCGCACCGGCGAGACCGGGGCCCAGGCCGTCTGAGTTCGCGTACCCTCCTCCGTCGCTCGGCCCCTACGGAGTCGTGTGTTCGGTTCCTCCCCAACGACCAAAAAATAGGACTTCCGAGAATGAGCGCCAGCAAGATCCTCAAGGAGATCAAGGAGAAGGACGTCAAATACGTCGACGTTCGCTTTACCGACACTCGCGGCAAGCTGCAGCACGTCACCTTCGACATCGACTTGGTCGATGAGGATTTCCTGAACGAAGGCACGATGTTCGACGGTTCGTCCATCGCCGGCTGGAAGGCCATCAACGAGTCCGACATGCTGCTGAAGCCGGACCTGACCACGGCCTATATCGATCCGTTCTATCAGCAGACGACCATGTTCCTGTTCTGCGACGTGCTGAACCCGGACACCGGCGAACCCTATAACCGCGACAGCCGCTCGATGGCCAAGAAGGCGCTGTCCTATGTCCAGTCTTCGGGCATCGGCGACATCGTCTATTTCGGCCCGGAAGCCGAGTTCTTCATCTTCGACGACGTGCGCTGGTCGACCCAGCCGCACAACACCTCCTACTCGTATGATTCGACCGAACTGCCGGCCAACACCGGCGCCGAATACACCGAGGGCAATATGGGCCACCGCCCTGGGCCCAAGGGCGGCTATTTCCCGGTCAACCCGGTCGATTCCGGCCAGGACCTGCGCGGCGAAATGCTGGGCGTCATGCGCGACCTGGGCCTCCAGCCCGAGAAGCACCACCACGAGGTGGCCCCGGCCCAGCACGAACTGGGTCTGAAATTCTCGGACCTGCTGACCATGGCCGACCGGCTGCAGCTCTATAAGTACGTGATCCACAACGTCGCCGCCGCCTATGGCAAGTCGGCGACCTTCATGGCCAAGCCGATGTTCGCCGACAACGGCTCGGGCATGCACGTCCACATGTCGATCTGGAAGGACGGCAAGCCCCAGTTCGCCGGCGACAAATACGCCGGCCTGTCGCAGGAATGCCTCTGGTACATCGGCGGCATCATCAAGCACGCCAAGGCCATCAACGCCTTCGCCAACTCGACCACCAACAGCTACAAGCGTCTGGTCCCCGGCTACGAAGCCCCGGTGAAGCTGGCCTATTCGGCCCGCAACCGTTCGGCCTCGATCCGCATCCCGCACGTCTCGTCGCCGAAGGCCAAGCGTCTGGAAGCCCGCTTCCCCGACCCGATGGGCAACCCCTATCTGACTTTCGTCGCCCTGCTGATGGCCGGCCTGGACGGGATCGAGAACCGGATCGATCCGGGCGCGCCCGCCGACAAGAACCTGTACGATCTGCCGCCGGAAGAGCGCGGCTCGATCCCCGAGGTCTGCGGCTCGCTGCGTGAAGCCCTCGAGAACCTCGACAAGGACCGCGCCTTCCTCAAGAAGGGCGGCGTCATGGATGACGACTTCATCGACAGCTACATCGAGCTGAAGATGGAAGAGGTGATGCGCCTGCAGCTGCACCCGCACCCCGTCGAATTCGACATGTACTACAGCTGCTGATCGACTCGGCAGTCTGACTTCAGGAGAGCCCCGGATGGTCTGCCATCCGGGGTTTTTCTTTTCCCCGCGTAACCGTCACGGGTTGGACATGCGGCTGTCCTAAAGCCAAAGCGCCCGCTCCATAGGGCCAGGTTGGCGGCATACGAGACTAGAAATGACCAAGCGTTTGAAGGGGTCTGTTCCAGCGCGTCCCAAGGGCGCCCCGGTTCGCGCGGCTGAAACCGAACTGGTCTGCTATGTGCGCGAGGGCTGGGCCCCACGCGTCGCACCCGCCTCGCCCAAGCGCGACTGGATGACAGACACCCCCGACAGTTTCGCCTATCGCTGCCTGCCCCTCGCCATCGCCAATACGCATGGCTGGGAGATGCTCAGCCCCTGCGGCTTCAAGGCCCGCTGGCACGGCGGTGTCGACGCCAGTTCGGTCGAGATCGTGCTCGATCCCGGCTCGGACCCGAAGCGGGGGCCGGTCTCCCTGTTCGGCAGCGGAACCCTGACCTTCCACGTCGACGGCATCATGCGCACCTCGGAGGGCTGGAACCTGTGGGTCGGCGGCCCGCCCAACGCCATGAAGGACGGGATCGCCCCTATGGGCGGCGTGATCGAAACGGACTGGTCGCCCTATACCTTCACCATGAACTGGCGTTTCACCCGCCCCGACGTCTGGATCCGGTTCGAGGAAAACGAGCCCTTCTGCTTCTTCTTCCCCACGCCGCGCGGGGTGCTGGACCGGCTTAAGCCGGAGCTGCGGCCGATGGAGGACCAGCCCGAGATGTTGCAGACCTTCGACGCCTGGCGGGCGTCACGGCTGGCCTTCCAGGACTGGGTCAAAAGGACCAAGCCCACGGCGCCGGCCGATCAGTGGCAGAAACTCTATTATCGCGGCCTGCACCCCGAGGGCCATGCCGGCCCCGACGACCATCAGTCCAAGCTCAGACTGTCGCCCTTCCGCCAGACCGGCTCACGGCGGGTCTGCCCGGTGGATCACACGGACAAGAAGCGCGGCTGAACTTGGGACTAGGCCAGGCCCTCCGCCTCGTCCGTCTTCTTGCGGCGCAGCTCGATCAACCGCACGCACCAGATCGACACCTCGTAGAGGATGACCAGCGGCACGGCGAGCATCAGCTGGCTGATCGGATCGGGCGGCGTCACCACGGCCGCCACCACCACCACGGCGACGATGGCGTAGCGACGCCCCGAGGCCATGACCTTGGAGTTGATCAGTCCCGCCAAGCCCAGCAGGGTCGTCACGACCGGCAGTTGGAAGCAGAGCCCAAACGCCAGCAGCAGCGAGGTCACCAGGCTCAGATAGTCAGAGATCTTCGTCGTCTGGGCCACGGAAATCCCGTCGCTGACCACCTGCTGTCCCAGCGAGAACAGCATGACGAAGGGCAGCATGACATAATAGACCAGCGCCCCGCCCAGGCAGAACATCACCGGCGCCGCGAGCAGGAAGGGCAGGAAGGCCCCGCGCTCATTGCGATACAGACCAGGCGCCACGAACCGGTACAGCTGCCAGGCGATGACCGGGAAGGTCAGGACCGCCGCACCGAAGGCCGCGATCTTCATCTTGGTGAACAGCTGTTCCAGCGGCGCCGTGGCGATCAGCTGGACCACGGCCGCCGAACCGGGCGGATAGGGCTTCAGCCCCATCATGGTCGCGATCAGCTCCAGCGGATTGGCGTGTCCGCCCGAGGCCAGGGCCGCCGCGTGGATGGCCGCCGCCGCCTGATAGGGTTTGATCAGGGCGATCTGGATCTGGTTGGCGAAGGCGAAGCACAGGATGAAGCCCAGGGCGAAGGCGATCACGCAGACTAGCAACCGTCCGCGCAGCTCGATCAGGTGATCCATCAGCGGCGCACGCGACGCCTCGATCTCGGCCTCGTCACGATCAGAGAAAGTCAAAGCTCGGCGGCCTTCTTGCGCGGGGTCCGGGGCTTGGCGGGCGTCTTGGCGACAGCGGCCGGAGCAGCCTCAGTCTTGGCCTTGGCCTTGGCCTTGGCGGGCGCACGCGTCTTCGCCCCTGTGTCGCCAGCAACCTTTGTCGCCGTCTTGGTCGCGGCGCGCTTCGGTTTGGGTTCGGCCGCGGCCTGCGCCTCAGCCAGGGGCGGCGTGTCCGGCCACTCATCGGCCGTCGGCGTCACGGCCGGCTCTTCAGGCGCAGGCAAGGCCGCCGAAGTCGCGGGACCCGCCAGACCCGCATTGATTTCCTTGAACGCCGCATCGGCCTCTGCGCCCAGGGGATACATGGCCCCCTGCCCGGTCCGCAGCGCCTCGACCTCCTTGCGCAGGTCGTCCAGCTCGGACTGACGCGCCATCTCGTCGAAGCTCGAGCGGAACTCGTTGGCCATGGCCCGCGCCTTGGCGACCATCTGACCCACGCGACGCATCAGCATAGGCAGGTCCTTTGGCCCCACCACAAGCAGGGCCACCAGGCCGATCACCACTAATTCGAAACCCCCAATACCGGGGCCGAGCCCGCCCATGCGTCAGCCCTTACAGACGACGACTAGCGCTTCAGCTCTTCCTTTTCCGCATCGGTGCGCGGCAGCGAGCTGACGCCGTCGTGCGGGCCGTCCTTCTTGTCGTCGTCCTTCAGGCCGTCCTTGAAGGCGCGGATGCCCTTGGCGGCGTCGCCCATGATGCCCGACAGCTTGCCGCGTCCGCCGAACAGCAGGGCGATCACGACGATGACGATGGCCCAATGCCAGATGCTCATGGCGCCCATTGGATAATCTCCTCGAAGGGACCGATGATCGATCCCATCCACTATTCTTCGACCCGCATATAGGCGCAGTGATGGCCCCACGCCAAGGGAGGCTGTAGGTCTGCGCGACCATGAGTCTCTCCGATCACGTCATCATCCACACCGACGGCGCCTGCAAGGGCAATCCCGGCCCCGGCGGCTGGGGCGCCCTGCTCCAGGCCGGCGGCGGTCACGAAAAGGAATTGTGGGGCGGCGAGGCCAATACGACCAACAACCGCATGGAGCTGATGGCCGCCATCATGGCGCTGGAGGCCCTGAAACGCCCGTGCAAGGTCGAGCTTCATACCGACAGCAAATACGTCATGCAGGGCATCACCGAATGGATGCGCGGCTGGAAGGCGCGCGGTTGGCTAACCGCCGACAAGAAACCGGTCAAGAACGCCGACCTGTGGCAGCGCCTGGACGCCGCCCGGCTGAAGCACGACGTCAAATGGCGCTGGGTCAAGGGTCACGCCGGCCATGAATTGAACGAGCGCGCCGACCAGTTGGCGAATCGCGGCGTCGCGGATCTGAGGGCGCGCTAGACCGCCTCGACCTCCTTCTCCGGCTCGGCTGTGCGCCGCCGGATGCGCGCTCCGCTCATCACCGCGCCGAACAGAGCGGCGACGGCGGCCAGCTCGAAGCCGTGACGCACCCCGGTGGTCGGCGCCGCCGACAGCAGGAAGGCCACCACGACAGCCCCCAGGGACTGGCCCAACACCCGCGCCGTGCCCAGGGCGCCGCCTGCCGCCCCGGCCCGCTCACGCGGAGCCTCCGACAGCAGGGCGCGGTTGTTGGGCGACTGGAAGAAGCCGAACCCGGCCCCGCACAGGGCCATGCGCCAGATGATGTCGAACTTCGACGAATCACCGTCGAGGAAGCTCAAGCCCATCAGCCCGCAGGCGAACAGGCTCAGACCTATCGCCCCCAGGATCCCGGCCGAATACCGATCCGACAGCCACCCCGCCAGCGGCGCGGCGAACATGGTCGCCAGCGGCCAGGGCGTCATCAGCAGCCCGGTCTCCACCGCGCTCAGCCCCAGCGAACCTTGCAGGAAGAACGGCAGGGAGACGAAGGCCATCATCTGGGCGGTGAAGGAGATGATCGAGGTCGCCACCGACAGGGCGAACATCGGCCGCGCCAGCAGATCCAGTGGAATCAACGGCGTCTTGCTGGGCCGCTCATGCCGCACCAGCAGCACCCCGGCCGCCAGCCCCAGACCGGTCAGGCCAAAGCCCAAAATCGAGGCCTCGCCGTGGGCCAGGGCCTGCATCCCGGTGATGACGAGCCCAAAGGCCGCCGCGCTCAGCGCCGCCCCGACCAGGTTCAGCTTGCGCTTCTGCAACGGATTGTGCGGCAGGGTGAAACCGGCCATCGACACCGCCAGAACCCCCAGCGGGATGTTCAGCGCGAACAGCCATCGCCATTCGCCCAGGCTCAGCACGGCGCTGGCGATGGTCGGGCCGGCGGCGGCGGCCATGGAGACGATCACCGCATTGATCCCGACCGCCCGGCCCAGCAGCCGCTGCGGGTAGGTGAACCTCACCAGGGCGCCGTTGACGCTCATGATCCCCGCAGCGCCGAAGCCCTGCAGCACCCGCGCCAGGCTGAGGGTCAGGATCGAATCGGACAGGGCGCAGGCCAGAGAGGCCAGGGTGAAGACCGCCAGCCCCGCCTGCGACACTCGCCGATAGCCGACGATCTCGCCCAGCGACGCCAGCGGCAGAAGCGCGACCACGATAGCGATCTGATAGGCGTTGACGATCCAGATCGAGGCGGCCTCGGACGCCTGCAGATCCTGGGCGATAGACGGCAGGGCCACATTGGCGATGGCCCCGTCCAGCACGGCCAGGGTGATACCCAGTCCGATGGAGACGATGGCCCAGTACCGCGTCGGCACCGGCAGTCCATCCGGAGAGGGGGCGGCGGCGGGGATCGGACGGGCGGGCATCGCCCTCGAACGTCGTGTCACGGCGAAGGTTGCCGACGCCGAGCGCTCAGGTCGCGGGCCGCACCGTCAACAGAGAGCCGCTGACCCCACGGACCACCACATCCTGGCCCACGTCCGGCGCCTCGCCCTCGATCACAGCGGGCCATTCGGCGCCGGAGACGAAGACCCGACCCCGCCCGCCGACGAAGGCCTCGACCACGCGGGCGCGCTGGTCGATCAGTCGACTGTCACGGTCGTTGATGTCTACGCCGTCCGGATTGGCCTTCTGGATCAGGCGTCGCGACAACAAGGTGGCGATGACCGTCAGGACGGCGAAGACCGCGACTTCGCCCGGCAGGCCCAGCCTCACCCCGACCGCCGTCATCACGGCCACCAGCCCCGCAGCGACCGCCGGCCACAACAGCCATTCGGTCGAGAACATCGCTTCGACAGCCAGCAGCAGAACCCCGATGGCCAGCCAGATCCAGAACGGCTGGGCGGCGTACAGATCGGCGACGACGGTCATGATCTAGGCTCCAGAATCAGGCGGTGGGCGGAACGGACGGGCGACGCGGCGCGGCGGCGGGCTTGACCGGGGTCGGGTCCTGCTGCTGCCCCTTGGCCAGGTTCACCATCTCGCCGATGCCGGCGATGGTGCCGACCAGGGCGCCCATTTCGGCGGGCACGATGACGGTCCGCTGTTGCGGGCTGCGGGCCAGTTCGGCGAAGGCCTCGACGTATTTCTGCGCCACGAAATAGTTGATGGCGTTGACGTCGCCCCGCGCGATGGCCTCCGACACCATGGCGGTGGCGCGGGCCTCGGCCTCGGCTTCGCGTTCGCGCGCCTCGGCGTCGCGGAAGGCGGCCTCTTTGCGACCTTCCGATTCGAGGATGGCGGCCTGTTTGGCGCCCTCGGCGCGGGTGATGGCGGCCTGTTTCTCGCCGTCGGCCTCGGTGACCACGGCCCGGCGCTCGCGCTCGGCCTTCATCTGGCGGGCCATGGCGTTGGTCACGTCGGTCGGCGGCGTCAGATCCTTGATCTCGATCCGGTTGACCTTGACGCCCCAGGGCTCGGTCGCCGCATCGATGACGTGCAGCAACCGCGTGTTGATACTGTCGCGCTGGCTCAGCACCTCGTCCAGTTCCATCGACCCGACCACGGTGCGCAGATTGGTCATGCAGAGCTGCGAAATCGCGTAGGGCAGATCATCGACGCGATACGCGGCGCGAGCGGCGTCCATCACCTGGATAAAGACGATGCCATCCACCCGGACCATGGCGTTGTCCTTGGTGATGACTTCCTGAGTCGGAACATCAAGAACCTGCTCCATCATGTTCATCCGCTTGCCGACCCGTTCCACGAACGGGGTCAGGAAGCCGATGCCGGGGCTCAGGGTCTTGGTGTATTTGCCGAAGCGTTCGACTGTGAATTCACGGCCTTGCGGCACGATCTTGATCACGCTGAACAAGAGCGCGATCGCCAGGAACAGCAGCACGCCGGCAAAGATGGTCAGAACGTCCATAGATATCCTCCCTATGCGAGGAGGTTACGCGCGGGGCGCGAGCCGCGCCACCGAAACCGGACGGCGTTCGTCCGATTTCAGCCGGCCGCCTTGGCGTAGATCGCCAGCCGTTGCGCAACATCGGCTTCCAGATCACCGTAGAACAGGTTGTAAGGCCTGGCCTTTCTTCTATCCGCCCAATTGCCGGTTTCGCGGAAGGATTCGAGGTCGGGCCAGGAATGGCGCAACAAACCGTCGCGGCATTGGGTCTCGACTTCCCGTGCCATCAGGGCCGGCCGGGCGCCCCATTCGAGCCCCGTCGCATTGGTCGCCCCCCTTTGCAATCGCGCGGGAATACGGTCTTCGCCCGTCCCGCCGCTGACGGGATTGACGCAGACCGCGGCCCGGCCCTCAAGATTGACCAGTTGTCCCCGATCGTCCCAGACCGTCGCGCGACGCAGGCGACGGTGGGCCGCCCCCTCATCCCGTTCGCCGACCTGGGACCAGGCGACGACACAATGGATCTGGCGCCGATCCGCGCAAGGAGGGATTGAGGCCGGCAGATTCTCGGCGGCGATGATCGTATCCATCAGATAGGCCACGACCAGCCGATCTCGAACCGCCTTATCCGGTGCGATTCGCTCACGGATCAGTCGGTCCAGCAGATCGGCGCCCTGCTCCACCCCCGCCAGGACAATGGGGCCGGACGGATGGCGGGTCAGCCAGGCGTCGAAGGCCGCCAGCACGTCTCCATAGGCGAAGGCGCGGGCCTCGCGGGCATCGTCCCGCAGGGTCAGGCGCGTATAGAGGCTGGCTTGTCGGTAACGCGGCGCGCTGACTGCGCCCGCCCGCGAAAAGGGCCCCGCATAGTTGGGCAGCACGACCCGGTACAGATAGGCGTCGGCCTTGGGGTCGCCGATGGCCCCGTTCCACTCGCGTCCGCCGTTGAAGGTGGTCGAATGGACGAAGAAAACATTCGCCCCCCCCGATCCTGGCGCGCGTGCGTCCAGCAGGGCCCAGGCGCGCGGATCAGCGTAATCGGGCGCCGACGGAGGCTCATAGGTCTGGAACGGCACCTGGGGATCCAGACCGGCGCGCAGGATGTCGCCGCGCCACACCGCGACCGCAGCGGTCAGCAGGAACACCAGGCAGAACCCGATGTAGCCGATCCACTGCCGGGTCGTCAGGCGTCTCATCTGTATGGATCGGGCTGGGCCAGGAAGTTCTGGACGTAGCGACGCACGCCCTCTTCCAGCGGCGTGGACTGGCCCTCGAACCCGGCGGCGCGGATGCGGTCCATACGGGCCTGCGTGAAATACTGGTAGCGGTCGCGGATCGCCTCGGGCATGTCGACATACTGGATCGACGGTTCTTTCCCGGCGGCGGCGAAGGTGGCCTTGGCCAGATCGTCGAACGACCGCGCCTGGCCCGACCCGGCGTTGAACACGCCCGAGACTTCCGGCGACTGCAGCAGAAATTCGATGATGTCGACCACGTCGTCCACATAGACGAAGTCGCGCAACTGGCCGCCGTCGGCATAGTTGGGATTGTGCGACCGGAACAGGCTGACGGTCTCGCCGGCGGCCACCTTGGGCCAGATCTGCGCCACAACCGACTTCATCCCGCCCTTGTGCCCCTCGTTCGGCCCATAGACGTTGAAGAATTTCAGCCCCGCCCACTGGGGCGGCGCCTGGCCGCGATCCGACTGGCGCACTGCATACTGGTCGAACAGCATTTTCGAATAGCCATAGGCGTTTAGCGGCCTCAGCTTCGACAGCGACTCCGCATCGTCATCGTCATTGAACCCGGCCTCTCCGTCGCCGTAGGTCGCCGCCGACGAGGCGTAGATCATCCGCACATTGCGGATCGCGCACCAGTCCCACAGATCGCGCGACAGGGTGAAGTTGGTGCGCAGGATCAGGTCCGCGTCCGGTTCGGTCGTCGAGGAGATGGCGCCCATATGCACCACGGCCTCGATCCGCTCCGCATGACGCTCCAGCTGTTCGAACATCTCTTCCGGCGCCCAGAAGTCGGCGATGGGATGTTTGACCAGATTCTTCCACTTGGCGAGGTCGGCCGTTTCCAGCCGGTCGCACACCACCACATCATAGGCCGTCTCGGCCGTCAGCCGCGCCACGATGTTGGAGCCGATGAAACCGGCCCCGCCCGTCACCACGATCATTCTGGGCGTCATTGCGCGCTTCCCGTCATCTTCTCGATCGTCCGGGTAGTCGAATACCCATCCTTGAATTCCGCCAGACGGACCACCCCGCCCCAGCTCTCGACCAGATCGCCGCCCACCACGCCCTCGCGCGTATAGTCCGCCCCCTTGATCAGCACGTCCGGCCGCAACCGCTCGATCAGGGCGATGGGCGTCGGGTCGTCAAACGACGTCACCCGATCCACGCTGCTCAGGCCGCCGATCACCACGGCGCGACTGTCCAGATCATTGACCGGCCGTCCCTCGCCCTTCAGCCGCCTGACCGAGGCGTCGGTGTTCAGCGCCACCACCAGCCGGTCGCACCATGACCGCGCCTGGGCCAGATAAGCCACATGGCCTCGGTGCAGAATGTCGAAACAGCCGTTGGTGAAGCCGACCTTCAGCCCCTGCCGCCGCCAGGCCTCGACCTCGGCCGCCAGCTCGTCCAGCGGCGTCACCTTGGCCTGGGCCGCTACGGCGTGCTGGCTCAGCTCCGCCTCGATCAGTTCGGACGGCGTGACGACGGCCGTGCCCGCTTTTCCGACCACGACGCCCGAGGCCAGAATAGCGAACTGAACCGCCGTCTCCAGCGAGGCCCCGGCGCCCAGGGCCAGGCCCAGCGAAGCCAGCACCGTGTCCCCGGCGCCGGACACGTCGAACACCTCGCGCGCCCGACCGGGGAAATGCCGCACCGGCCCGTCGCGCCGCGCCAGGCTCATACCCTTGCCCGCTCGAGTGACGATGATGGCCTTCGCCGTCGTCCCCGCCAGCAGGGCCGCCAGCGCCGCCTCGACCTCAGCGTCCGTCTCGACCGGCAGGCCCGTGGCCCCGGCCAGTTCCGACGCGTTAGGCTTGATGACGTCCACCGCCCCATAACGGGCGAAATCCCGCCCCTTGGGATCGACGATGACCGGCGCCCCCGTCTCGCGAGCCGCCTTCAGGGCCGAGGCGATCAAGGCTTCGCCGACCACCCCCTTGGCGTAGTCCGACAGCAGAATGGCGGAGACGCCTGAAAACGCGTCCGTTTCGTTCAGGGGCGCAGCCGCCGCCTCCTCGTCCAGCCGCAACAGCTGCTGGCCCGCCGCCACGAACCGCGTCTTGACGATGGTCGCCGCGCCGACCGGCCTGTCGATGAAATCGACGATCCGCTCCTCGGCGGCGATCAGGTCGCGCAGCTCCACGCCGGCCGCATCCTCGCCCGTCACGGCGCCCAGATGCGCCACACCGCCCAGGGCCGCGACATTGCGCGCCACATTGCCCACGCCGCCGGGCATGGCCGTGGTCCGGCGGGTGCGCAACACCGGGATCGGCGCCTCGGGCGAAATCCGGCTGACCTCGCCATAGACGTAGCGGTCCAGCATCAGGTCGCCGACGCAGGCCGTCTTCAGGTCGCGCACGCGCTCCAGCAGCTGTTGCAGGGCGCCCAGATCGAGGGTGTCAGACATGGGCCCGACCTAGAGGATTCAGGCGGCCTGCGCCACCGGCGCCTTGGCCCCGATCTTGATGGCCAGGTCGTCGAAGGCGATCAGCTGCGCAGCCAGGGCCTCGAACTGGTCCAGCGGCACCATGTTCGGGCCGTCCGACGGGGCGTTGTCGGGATCCGGGTGGGTCTCCATGAAGACCGCGTCCACGCCGACCGAGACGGCGGCGCGGGCCAGAACCGGCACGAACTCGCGCTGGCCGCCCGAAGACGTGCCCTGCCCGCCGGGCTGCTGCACGCTGTGGGTCGCGTCGAACACGACCGGGCAGCCGATGTCGCGCAGCACCGGCAGGGCGCGCATGTCGCTGACCAGAGTGTTGTAGCCGAAGCTGGCGCCCCGCTCGCAGGCCATGACGTTCGGATTGCCGGCCCCCACCACCTTGGCCACGACGTTCTTCATGTCCCAGGGCGCCAGGAACTGGCCCTTCTTGATGTTGATCGCCTTGCCGGTCGCGGCGGCGGCCAGCAACAGGTCGGTCTGGCGGCTCAGGAAGGCCGGGATCTGCAACACGTCGACCACCTCGCCCACCGGGCCGCACTGGGCCTCGGAGTGGACATCGGTCAGGGTCGGCAGGCCGACAGTCTCGCGGATCTCGGCGAAGATCGGCATGGCGTCCTTCAGGCCGATGCCGCGCGCCGCGCTGGCGCTGGTGCGGTTCGCCTTGTCGAAACTGGTCTTGTAGATGATGCCGACGTTCAGCCGCTGGCCGATTTCCTTAAGCGCATGGGCCGTTTCCAGCGCGTGCTGGCGGCTCTCCATCTGGCAAGGTCCGGCGATGAAGGCGATTCGTGCGCTGCCGCCGATGACGACAGGCGTCCGAAGACCTTCGGACAACGTAATGACGGCGTTGGGTCGGCTCACGAGGCGGCTCTTTCGAAGTTCGGGCGTTATGGGAGCGGCGTTTGCCGCAGCTATGAGGCCATCAGGTGGCGCTCGTTCTGGATGAGCGCAAGTTATCATGGAGTTCGCCTGCGTGGCCACCAAGCCTGTCGTCCTTTGGTTTCGCCGCGACCTGCGCCTGAACGACAATCCCGCCCTGTATCACGCCGTCGCCACCGGCCGCCCGATCCTGCCGGTCTTCATCCTGGACCGCGATCCGGATCGTCCGGCCGGTGCCGCCTCGCTGTGGTGGCTGAACAAGTCCCTGCGCGCGCTCGACGCGTCGCTTCAGGAACGCGGCTCGCGGCTGATCCTGCGCCGCGGCGATTCGCTGACCCAGCTTCAGAGTCTCGTTCAGGAAACCGGGGCCGACGCTCTGTTTATGAACCGGCTGTTCGAACCCGCCGCCTTCGCCCGCGACGCTGAGATCGCCCATGAGCTGAAATCGGCCGGCGTCGACTGCCGGGGGTTCAACGGGTCGCTGCTGGCGCGGCCGGGCGCCGTGCTGAACGGATCGGACGCGCCCTACAAGGTCTTCACCCCATTCATGAAGGCCCTGCTGGCCGCCGCCGAGCCGCCGCCGCCCACGCCCGCCCCCCGCCGCATCGACACGCCCGAAGCCGTCCAGACCGAGTCGGTTGACGACTGGGGTCTCCACCCGACCCGCCCCGACTGGTCCCAGGGTTTCGACTGGACGCCGGGCGAGGCCGGCGCCGACGCCGCCCTGTCCGACTTCCTCACACAGGGCCTCAAGACCTACGCCAAGGGCCGCGACCATCCCGCCCTTCCGACCACCAGCCGCCTGTCTCCCCATCTGCACTGGGGCGAGATCAGTCCGTGGCGCGCGGCTCAACAGGCCCAGGACGCGGCGGAAGCCGGCGCCGTTCCGGCGGGCGAGACGGATAAGTTCGTCGCGGAACTGGGCTGGCGCGACTTCTCGGCCCACCTGCTCCACCATTTCCCGACCATGACCGACCGCGCCTTCCGCCCCGAATACGAATCCATGCCCTGGCGCGACGATCCCGAGGGTCTGGAAGCCTGGAAGCGCGGTCGCACCGGCTATCCGCTGGTGGACGCCGGCATGCGTCAACTGTGGACGACCGGCTGGATGCACAACCGCGTGAGGATGGTCGTGGCCTCCTTCCTGGTCAAACATCTGCTGATCGACTGGCGCGAGGGCGAGGCCTGGTTCTGGGACACTCTGGTCGACGCCGACCTGGCCAGCAATGTGCAGAACTGGCAGTGGGTCGCCGGTTCGGGCGCCGACGCCGCCCCCTATTTCCGCATCTTCAACCCCATTACCCAAGGCGAGAAGTTCGACGCCGAGGGCGGCTATGTCCGCCGCTGGGTTCCCGAACTTCGCCGCCTGCCCGATCGCTGGCTCCAGTCGCCCTGGACCGCGCCGCCGGAGGTGCTGCGCGACGTCGGCGTGCGTCTTGGCAAAGACTATCCCCACCCCATCTTGGATCATGCCCAGGCCCGCGCCCGCGCCCTCGACGCCCTGAAGGCCGTCAGCGGCCGAGACGCCGAGGCCGGTCATGACTGACGACGCACAAAGAGGTTCCCACATGAGTGTCGCCACCGTCGATATCGAGGCCGCTGCCGCCCGCACCCCGCGCATGTTCGCCATGCTGCTGCGTCTGCTGGCGTCGAACTGGACCTTCGGCCGTCTGACCGTCCACCTGCCCAATGGCGAGACCCATGTGCTGGACGGCGAACGCCCCGGCCCCAGCGGCGTGCTCGACATCAAGGACTACGGCTTCGCCCGCCGCGTCCTGGCCGCCGGCGACATCGGCTTCGCCGAGGCCTATATGGCCGGCGAGTGGGACAGCCCGCATCTGGCCGCCCTGCTGGAGACCCTGGTCGAGAACTACGACCACATCCGCCGCCTGTTCGACGGCAACTGGCTGATGATGGCGGTCAACTGGCTGGCCCATCGGCGCAATCGCAACAGCAAGATCGGGTCGAAGAAGAATATCCACGCCCACTACGATCTGGGCAACGCCTTCTATCAAACCTGGCTCGACCCCTCGATGACCTATTCGTCGGCCCGGTTCGAGCGGGCGGACGCCCCGCTGGACGCCGCCCAGAAGGCCAAATACGCCGCCCTGGCCCGGATGATGGACCTGAAGCCGGGCATGTCGGTGCTGGAGATTGGCTGCGGCTGGGGCGGTTTCGCCGAGTTCGCCGCCCGCGAGATCGGCGCCCAGGTCACCGGCGTGACGATTTCGAAGGAACAGCACGACTTCGCCCGCCAGCGTCTGTTCAACGCCGGCCTGTCGGACCGCGCGACAATCGACCTGATGGACTATCGCGACGTCCAGGGCCGGTTCGACCGCGTCGCCTCCATCGAAATGTTCGAGGCCGTCGGCATGGAATACTGGCCGACCTATTTCGAAAAGATCCACGACGTCCTGAACCCCGGCGGCCGCGCCGGGCTTCAGATCATCACCATCCAGGAGCCCCTGTTCGAGGAATACAACGCCCGCACCGACTTCATTCAGAAATACGTCTTCCCCGGCGGGATGCTGCCGTCGGAGGAGCGGCTGAAGCCTGTCGTCGCCGCCGCCGGCCTGGCCTGGGGCCCTATCGAACGGTTCGGCCTAGACTATGCCGAGACGCTGAAACTCTGGGACGACCGGTTCCAGGCGGCCTGGGGCGACATCCGCCGCATCGCCGGCTTCGACGAGCGGTTCCGCCGCCTGTGGCGCTTCTACCTGGCCTATTGCGAGGCCGGCTTCCGGTCGCGCCGGACCGACGTGGTGCAACTGGTGCTGGACCGCGCCTGACATTAGGCTGGGGCCATGACCCAGTCCTCCCCCCTAATCTCCACCGACGCCCTCGCCGCCCTGATGGAGGATCCTACGCTGCGGATCGTCGATGGGTCGTGGCATCTGGACGGCCGGGACGCCCAGGCGGACTTCGCCCAGGCCCGACTGCCGGGCGCGGTCTTCTTCGACCTCGAGGCGGTCTCGGACCACGGTTCGGACCTGCCGCACATGTTGCCGAGCGCGGCCGCCTTCGCCGAGGCGGTCGGCGCGCTCGGCATCGCCGCGACCGACACCATCGTCATCTATGACACGGTCGGCCTGCGCTCCGCCCCGCGCGTCTGGTGGACCTTCCGGCTGATGGGGGCGACGAACGTCCGGGTGCTGGACGGCGGCCTGCCGCTCTGGCGGGCCGAAAGGCGGCCTCTGGTCTCGGGTCCGGCGCAGACCCCGCCCCCGGCGTCGTTCGCCGCATCGCGACGCAGCGACGCGGTCGCCGACCTGCCCACCGTACTGGCGGCCCTGACCGGCGAGGCTCAGATTCTGGATGCGCGGCCGGCGGCCCGATTCGCGGGTCAGGCGGCGGAACCCCGGGCCGGCCTGCGCTCCGGCCATATGCCGGGGGCGCTGAACCTGCCGTTCCCCAGCGTGATTGGCGACGACGGCCGGCTTCTGGAGCCTGAGGCGCTACGCGCCCGGTTCACTGAGGCCGGGGTGGCCTTCGACCGTCCGATCATCACCAGCTGCGGCTCGGGCGTCACCGCCGCCATCCTCACCCTGGCCCTCGCCACGCTCGACGTGCCGTCGCGCCTCTACGACGGCTCATGGGCCGAATGGGGGTCTCGAACCGACACCCCCGTCGTCCTTGGCTGAGGTCTGAACTCAGCCAGCAGTCCCGTGCTTAAGGCCGCGTCGGCCAGCGCCCGGCAGGCCGTCGGATTCTATCGGATCGACCGGTTCGATCACTTCATCCTTCTCGCCGCGCGAGACCACCGTGGCCAGCACCAGGTCGCCGGTGACGTTCAGCGTGGTGCGGCACATGTCCAGGAAGCGGTCGACGCCCAGGATCAGGCCGATCCCTTCCGGCGGCACCTTCACCATGACCAGAATCATGGCCACCACCGGCAGCGACCCCGCCGGCACCCCGGCCGTACCGATCCCGCCCAGGATACAGACCAGCATGACGATGACCTGCTGGGTCAGGCTCAGCTCGATGTTGAAGAACTGGGCCAGGAACAGCACCGTCACCCCCTCGAACAGGGCCGTGCCGTTCTGGTTGGCGGTGGCGCCGACGGTCAGGACGAAGCGGGCGATCTTGCGCGGCAGTTTCAGTTCATGCTCGGCCGCCTTCAACGCCACCGGCAGCGAGGCGTTAGACGAGGCTGTGGAGAAGGCCACCACCATGGGCTCGCGCACAGCCCTGAAGAAGGTGATCGGCGAACGGCCGCCCAGGATCCAGATGACCAGCGGATAGACCACGAACATATGGATCGCCATGGCCCCGACGGCGACGCCGACGAAGGCCGCCAGACGCACCAGCAGGTCCCACCCGAACAGGGCGGCCAGGTTGAACATCAGGCAGGCGATGGCGATGGGCGCCAGTTTGATGAAGAGGTTGATCAGCTTCATCGTCACTTCCAGCAGCCCCTCGATCACCTCTTGCAGGCGATCGGTGGCGGGGCTCTTGGCCATGACCAGGCCGATGCCGAAGAACAGGGCGAACACCATCAGCGGCAGGATCTGGTTCTCCGCCGCCGCCGTCACGGCGTTGGAGGGCACCAGCCCCAGGAAGAAGTCGCCCAGCTGGATGCTCTCGGGCGCGTTCTGGACAATACCGGCCGCGCCGTCGCGTCCCTGTTCCAGCAACTGCTGCGCCATGGCGGGATCGACGCCCCGGCCGGGCTGCAACAGATTGACCATGACCAGGCCGATCACCACCGCGATGCCGGACACCAATATGGTCAGCATCAGGGTCTTGATCCCCGCCCGGCCCAGCGAATTCAGGTCGCCCATCTCGGCGACGCCGATCACCAGGGCCGAGAACAGCAGAGGGATGACCATCATGAACAGCAGGCGCAGGAAGATCTGCCCTGCCGGCCCCGTGACATTGTCGGTGACCCAGATCACCCAGGCCGTATCGCCCCCCAGGGTCAGATTGACCCACAGGCCGCCGCCCAGGCCGACGGCGAAGCCCATCAGCATCAGCCAGTGAAGGGCGATGCCCCCGCGTTTGGTCTCGGTCATCTATCCCCCAGGAAAAGACACAAGCTGCGCCGCTTATCGGATTGGCAGACCATAGATCAAGCCGCCAGGCCGTGCGTTCCACTGTGCGTTCAATCCACGCGCCAGGTCGAGCGGCGATTGCGAGCCCAGGTTCCGATCGAAGATCTGTCCATAGTTGCCGACCGCCAGGACGGCGTCCTTGGCCCAGTCGTCCGACAGTCCAAGCATGGCCCCATACTCCCCCTCGACGCCCAGCAAACGCTTGATGCGCGGGTCGTTGGAGCTTTCGGACAGGGCCTCCGCGTTTTCGCGTGTCACCCCCAGTTCTTCGGCCAGAATCACCGCGTTCAGGGTCCACCGCACCAGGGCGATCCAGCGTTCGTCCCCGGCCTTGACCACCGGCCCCAGCGGCTCTTTCGAGACCACGTCTGACAATATCGTGTGCGCCTGCGAATCGGCCAGAACGGTTCGGGCTGCGGCCAAGGCCGAGATGTCGGCGCTGAAGGCGTCGCAATCCTCGCGGCCATAGGCGTCGCGCGCCGCCTCCTCGGTCTCCAACACGACGGGGCGATAGGCGATGCCGCGCGAGCGGAAGAAGTCGTCGGCGTTGGCCTGAGCGTTCGATCCCGCCTGGACGCAGATCCGGGCGCCGTTCAGTTCCGTGGCGCTGGCCAGACTCAGCGACCGCCGCACCAGAAAGCCCTGGCCGTCGTAATAGTTGATCCCCGCGAAGACGAACCCCTCGCCCGCATCCCGGCTCATCGTCCAGGACGAGTTGCGCCACAGCACGTCCACCCGTCCCTCGTTCAGGGCCGCAAACCGGTCCGACGCCGACAGGGGCACGAACCGCACCGCATCCGGATCGTCGAATATGGCCGCCGCCATCGCGCGGCAAAAATCGACGTCAAACCCGCGCCACTGCCCGCGATTGTCCGTATATGCGAAGCCGACCAGCCCCTGATGCACCCCGCAGTTCAGGCGGCCGCGCCGCTTGACGGCGGCCAGGGTCGGACTATCGGGGCGTTCGGTCGCCGTCGTCACGGTCGGGCTCGGAGTCGCGGCCTCCGGGGCCGTATCCGCATCCCGGCGTCCGCACGCCGCCGTCAGCAGCAACGCCGCCCCCAAGGCTCCGATCGTCAAGATCCGCATCGCGTTTCACATCCCTCGCCGCTTGCGCCCCGCTGACTTTAGAGGCCTTTAGGCCCCGATCCGCAACCCATCGGAGAGGCCATGTCGCCGCATTCGGACCGCACCCGCCTGATCTCGTCCGCCACCCGCCGGGGTCAGGGCCGCCGCCCGGTCAATCCGCCCATCGAACGCGCCTCGACCATGCTCAGCGACCGGGCCGAGGCCATTCGGGACGACGCCGACGGCCCCACCTACGGCCTCGACGGCGGCTCCGCCGCGCGCCAGCTGCGCGCCGCCCTGGCCGATCTGGAAGGCGCCGCCGACGCCTTCATCGTCCCGTCCGGCCTCGCCGCCGTCACCGTGCCCCTGCTGGCCCTGACCCGGCCGGGCGATGAGGTGATCGCCACCGACGCCGTCTATGGCCCGTCCCGCCGCTTCCTGGCCCGTTACCAGGCCGCGCGCGGCGTCACGACCCGCTTCCTGCCCGCCGATACGGATGCGGCCGGCCTGATCGCCGCCCTCGGCGAGCGCACCCGCATGGTCCTGATGGAATCGCCCGCCTCGCTCACGTTCGAGATGATCGACGTGGCCGCCGTGGCGTCGGCCTGTCGCGAACGCGGCGTCCTGACGATGCTCGACAACACCTGGGGCGCGGGCCTGGCCTTCAAGCCCCTGGCCCACGGCGTCGATGTCAGCGTCCAGGCCCTGACCAAATATGTCTCCGGCCATTCCGACGTCCTGATGGGCGGGATCGCCGCCAACGACCCCGCCTGTCTGCGCGCCGTCGCCGACACGATCGAGGATCTGGGCTGGCACGTCTCGCCCGACGACGCCTGGCTGGCCCTGCGGGGCCTGCGCACCCTGCCGCTGCGCTATGCCGAACAGGGACGTTCAGGCCTGAGGGTCGCCGAATGGCTGCAGTCCCGGCCCGAGGTGTCGCGCGTCCTCTATCCGCCCCTGCCCGGCGCGGTCGGCCATGATCTGTGGCAGCGGGACTTCACCGGCGCCGCCTCCCTGATGGGCGTGGTGCTGAACGGCGGGACCGAGGCCGCCGCCGGCGCCTTGCTCGACGCTTTCACCCTGTTCGGCATCGGCTATTCCTGGGGCGGGTTCGAAAGCCTGACCACCCACGAGACCCACCAGATGGCCTATCGTGTCGAGCCCCCGGTGCTGGAGGGTGAACTGATCCGCTTCCACATCGGCCTTGAAGACCCCGCCGACCTGATCGCCGACCTCGAACACGGCTTCGCCGCCTTCCGCGCGGCGCTCACCCTTCCTTAAGCGGCCGGGGCGACAGTCGCCCCGTGTATGCCTCACCCGTCCAGATCGATGATTCGGACGCCCCGCCCGCCTGGGAACAGGGGGCGGCGGGCTTTGTCGTCTTCATGCTGACCGGCGCCCTGTTCGCCCCCGTCATCGCACCGGACCAGGGCGAGACCCCGATCCTTCGCCTGCTCTGGCTGCCGGTCTACGCCGTCACCCTGGGCCTGATCCTGTTCCGTTTCGAAAAGGTCGTCCGCGCCTGGCCCGCCTGGCTGATGGTCGGCGGCCTGGTCGGCCTGGCCTATGTCTCGCAATACTGGTCCATCGATCCCGGCGTCACCGACCGGCGCGTCATCGCTCTGGCGATCAACAGCGCCTTCGCCGTCTATCTGGGCGCCGTCTTCCGGGGCGTCGCCCTGCCGCGCGTCCTGATGCACTCCTGTCTGGTCATGGCGGTCGGCAGCCTGATCATGGTCTTCGCCTTTCCCCGCATCGGGGTTCATCAGTTCGACAACGCCGGCCTGTGGCGCGGACTCTGGTACGAAAAGAACCAGATGGGCCTGGTCATGGTGGTCGGCGCCGTCTCTGCCGCCGCCTGCCTCGCCGCCGATCATCTGGCCCAGAACGGCCGCAAGCCCTGGGTCGCCGTCGTCACCTTCGCCCTGACCACCCTCCTGGTTGTGGCCACCCAGTCCAAGACCTCGCTGCTGTGCTGGATGTTGGGCGTCGGCATGGTCGGCGGCTGGTGGACGCTGAAACAGGGCGGCGCGGCCGTCACTGTCGCGGCCGTCTGGCTCGGCGTGGTGACCGCCGCCGTCGGCGCCTGGGTCTGGAACACCAATTCCGCCGCCATTCTCGAGGCCCTGGGCAAGGACCCCTCCCTGACCGGCCGGACCCTGATCTGGGAGGCCCTGATGCGCAAGGTCGCCGACCGCCCCTGGACCGGCTACGGCTTCAGCGCCTTCTGGGGCAAGGACTCCATCCCGGCGCGCGAAATCCGGCTCGAGACCCAGTGGCCCGTCCCCAGCGCCCACAACGGATGGATCGATCTGCTGGTCCAGCTGGGCTGGCCCGGCGCCGTGGCGGTCGGCGCCCTGATGCTGACGGCGGCGATCCTGATTCTCATCCGTCTGAACGGCATGGGCGCCCGCGAGGGGTTCTGGAGCCTCGGCTATATGGCGGGCTTCTTTGTCCTCAGCCTGTCCGAGAGCGTCCTGCTGACCCACGCCAACCTGCCGTGGATCCTGATGCTGGCGATTCTGGCCCGCGCCGTGACCTTCGATCCGGTCCCGGTGCGACCGCCGCTTGCTCGACCGGCGACACGGGCCTACCAGAACCGGCTCCGAATCGCCTCAGACTATGTGAATGGCCGCAGACCTCTTCGCTTTTGACGACACGCCCGACGCTCCCAAGCCCGAGGCTCCCAAACCTGTCGCGGCGCTCCCGCCCCAGGCCGCGCCCGCGCCTGCGTCAAAACCGGTCCCGTCGCCCGTCGCCGCAACCGCGACGCCGGCGCCGACCGCCGGCGCCCAGAACGCCTATTCCGCCTCATCCATCGAGGTGCTGGAAGGGCTCGAGCCCGTCCGCAAACGCCCCGGCATGTATATCGGCGGCACCGACGAACGCGCCCTGCACCACCTGTTCGCCGAAGTCCTCGACAATGCGATGGACGAGGCCGTGGCCCGCCACGCCAAGCTGATCACGGTCGAGCTGGACGCCGACGGCTATCTGGCCGTCCGCGACGACGGCCGGGGCATCCCCGTCGACCCCCACCCCAAACACCCGGGCAAGTCGGCGCTGGAGGTGGTGATGACCGTCCTCCACTCGGGCGGCAAATTCTCGGGCAAGGCCTATGAGACCTCGGGCGGCCTGCACGGCGTCGGCGTCTCGGTCGTCAACGCCCTGTCCGAACATCTGGATGTCGTCGTCTGGCGCGACGGCTTCGAGTGGAAACAGTCCTTCTCGCGCGGCAATGTCCTGGGCCCGATCCAGCAGGTTCAGCCGTCCAAGAAGCGCGGCACCCTGATCCGCTTCAAGCCGGACGACGAGATCTTCGGCATGGGCGCGGCCTTCAAGCCCGCCCGCCTGTTCCGCATGGCCCGCTCCAAGGCCTATCTGTTCCGCGGCGTCGAGATCAAATGGACCTGCGCGCCCGAGCGGATCACCGACGCCACCCCGACCCAGGCCCTGCTCCACTTCCCCGGCGGCCTGGCCGACGCCCTGACCGACCGGATCGGCGAGCTGGAAACCGTCACCCCCACCTTCGCCGGCCGCGCCGAGCGTCAGGGCGAGGCGGGCGCCTTTGAATGGGCCGTCACCTGGTCGCCCATCGGCTTCGGCGAGGCCGACGGCTTCATCCAGTCCTACTGCAACACCGTCTCCACCCCCGACGGCGGCACCCACGAGGCCGGCTTCCGCGCCGCCCTGGTCAAGGGTCTGAAATCTTACGGCGAACTGACCAACGAAAAGCGCGCCGCCATCATCACGGCCGAGGACGTCACCGCCAACGCCGGCGCCCTGATCAGCGTCTTCATCCGCAATCCCGAGTTCCAGGGCCAGACCAAGGACCGCCTGTCCTCACCAGAGGGCGCTCGTCTGGTCGAACAGCTGCTGCGCGACCCGCTGGACCACTGGCTGACCGAAAGCCCCAAACAGGCGAACGCCCTGCTCGGCTTCGTCGTCGATCGCGCCGAAGACCGCCTGCGCCGCCGCAAGGACAAGGAGGTCCAGCGCGCCGCCGCCACCCGCAAGCTGCGCCTGCCGGGCAAGCTGTCGGACTGCAGCCGTCAATCGGCCCAGGGCACCGAACTCTTCATCGTCGAAGGCGATTCGGCCGGCGGCTCGGCCAAACAGGCGCGCGACCGCACCACCCAGGCCATCCTTCCCCTGCGCGGCAAGATCCTGAACGTCGCCTCGGCGACGGCCGACAAGCTGCGCCAGAATATCGAACTGTCCGACCTGGCCCTGGCCCTGGGCGTCCAGCCCGGCAACCGGTTCAACATCGACGACCTGCGCTACGAGCGGATCGTCATCATGACCGACGCCGACGTGGACGGCGCCCATATCGCGGCCCTGCTGATCACCTTCTTCTACCGGGTCATGCCCGAGACGATTCGCCAGGGCCGTGTCTTCATGGCCCTGCCGCCCCTGTACCGGATCTCCGCCGGCCCCTTGAGCGAATACGCCCGCGACGACGCCCACCGCGACGAACTGCTGGCCACCGTCTTCAAGGGCAAGAAGACCGAGATCGGCCGGTTCAAGGGCCTCGGCGAAATGATGGCCTCCCAGCTGAAGGAGACCACCATGGACCCCAAGAAGCGCACCCTGGCGCGGATCACCGTCCCCGACGCCGAAACCAGCGTCGAAGACCTGGTCGAACGCCTGATGGGCAAGCGCGCCGACGCCCGCTTCCAGTTCATCCAGGAAAACGCCCAGTTCGTGAAGGAAGACCTGGACGTCTGAGGCGTCCGCCATCTTCAGTTTTCGTCATCCTCGGGACAAGCCCGAGGATGACGGCCTTTGATGGGCGAAAACGCCTTCCCACGTCCCGCGCCCCCTGACAAAAGGGGGCCATGAGCACGCCCGCCCCCTCTCCCGCCGTTCTGGACGAACTGAAGGCCGCCCTCGGTCCAGGCGGCTGGACCCAGGATCCCGAGGTCATCGCCCCGCACCTGACCGAATGGCGCAACCGCTGGACCGGCGACACCCCCATCCTGCTGACCCCGCGCTCGACCGAGGAAACGGCCAGGGCCGTGACGATCTGCGCCCGTGAAGGCGTCGCCATCACGCCCCAGGGCGGCGGCACCGGCCTGGTCGGCGGCCAGATCCCCTTCGGCGAGGTCCTGCTGTCCACCCGCAAGATGCGCGCCGTCCGCGACGTCACCCCCCTGGACGACGCCATGACGGTCGAGGCCGGCCTGACCCTGCTGGAGGCGCAACAGGCGGCGACGGCGGCAGGCCGCTATTTCCCGCTCAGCCTCGCGGCGGAAGGGTCGGCCACAATAGGCGGCGTCATCTCCACCAACGCCGGCGGCACCCAGGTGCTGCGCTACGGCATGATGCGCGACCTGGTGCTGGGCCTCGAAGCCGTCATGCCCAATGGCGAGATCTTCCGGGGCCTGAAGCGCCTGCGCAAGGACAACACCGGCTACGACCTGAAACAGCTGCTGATCGGCGCCGAGGGCACATTGGGCGTCGTCACCGCCGCCACCCTGAAACTCTTCCCCATCATGCGCTCGCGCGCCGTCGCCGTCGTCGGCCTGGAGACAGCCGCCGCCTCGGTCGAGCTTCTGGCCCGCGCCAAGGCCGAGACCGGCGGCGGGGTCGAGGCGTTCGAGCTGATGAAGCGGCTGGGCATGGAACTGGTGCTCAAGAACATCCCCGACACCCGCGAACCGCTGGACTCGACCCCCGACTGGTACGTCCTGATCGAGATCGCCTCCGGCACGCCCGGCAGCGCCGAGGCCCAGATGGAGGCCCTGCTGGAGGTCGCCTTCGAGCAAGGCCTGATCACCGACGCCGCCATCGCCCAGAACGACGCCCAGCGCGCCGCCTTCTGGCGTCTGCGCGAAGAACATTCGGCGGCGCTCAAGCCCGAGGGCGGCGGCTGGAAACACGACGTCTCGGTCCCCATCAGCCGCATCGCCGAATTCATCGACGAAGCCTCGGCCGCCGTCGAACGCTTCCACCCCGGCGCCCGCATCTCGGTCTTCGGCCACGTCGGCGACGGCAATCTGCACTACGACATCCTGCCCGGCGTGGGTCAGGACATCCCCGCCTTCATCGGTCGCTGGAAGGAAGGCTCGCAAGTGGTTCACGACGTTGTCGGAACCTACGACGGCTCCATCTCCGCCGAACACGGGCTGGGCCGGCTGAAGACCGAGGAGGTCAAACGCTACAAATCCCCCCTCGAGATCGAGACCATGGCCGCGATCCGCCGCGCCATCGACCCCAAGCGCATCATGAACCCCGCGGTGCTGTTCTAGCGCCGGGTCAATACAGCAGGAACCCCCGTCGGACCTCTTCCCACGCCGCCTCGTCCGGCTGCGTCGCCGCATCCAGATCGCCCGGCGTCGCCGCCGCGTCGTCCACCCATTCCCGCAGCCCCGGCCCGCCGTTGATCACATCGATGGGCAGTTTCCCAAACGCATACTCGTACGGGAAATCCCGCCACAGATCATAGTCGGGATACAGCCGCCGGATCGCCTTGAACCCCAGGGCCTGCACCCGCCACGGCTTGAAGGCCGCATGGTCATAGCCGGGGTGATCGACATGGATCTGCACCCCGCTGCACAGTTTCCCGACATGCTTATGGAAGGTCGGCTCGAACCACATGTCGCGCAGCACGCAGCCGCCCAGCCACTCCGGCGCCAGAACGTGCATTTCCGCGATCACCGCCCGCGCATCGATGTCCGGCGCCCCGAACAGCTCCAGCGGCCGGGTCGTGCCCCGCCCCTCCGACAGGGTCGCCCCCTCCAGCATCACCGTCCCGGCATAGGCCCGCGCCATCGACAGGTTCGGCGCATTCGGGCTGGGATTGACCCAGGCCCGCTCGCCCAGCGGCCAGCCGAAGCCCGGCCCCGCCTCGGGCGCCCAGCCCTGCATCTCCACGACGCGATAATCCACATCCAGCTTGAACTGGTCGATGAACCACAGGCCCAGTTCGCCCAGGGTCATCCCGTGCCGCATCGGCATCGGCCCCGCCCCGACGAAACTCTCCCAGCCGGGCTTCAGCGTCTGCCCCTCGACCGGCCGCCCTGCCGGATTGGGCCGATCCAGCACCCACACCGACTTGCCGTGTTTCGCCGCCGCCTCCAGCACATACAGAAGCGTGGTCACATAGGTGTAGATGCGGCAGCCCAGGTCTTGCAGGTCGATCAGGACGACGTCGAACGTCTCCATCCATTCGTCCCTGGGCCGGCGCACCTCGCCGTACAGGCTGAAGACCGGAAACCCGTGCACCGGATCGCGATAATCCGGGCTCTCCATCATATTGTCCTGAAGGTCGCCCTTCATCCCGTGTTGCGGCCCGAAGGCGGCGGTGAGGTTGATCTCGGGACAGGCGGCGAGGGCGTCCACCGCATGACCCAGATCCTTCGTCACCGAGGCCGGATGCGCCAGCAACGCCACGCGCCGCCCCTTCAGCTGCGCCCTCAGGGCGTCGTCGGACAGCAGGCGGTCGAGACCGAAATTCATGGCAGTTCCAGCGCGAACGAGTCGGGATGATGAAAGTCCGGCTTATCCGATGGATGGGCCAGGGCCCAATAGGCGATCGCCCCGTCCAGCCCCTCGATCACCGCCGTCAGGCCGACGACGCCCGTCGCATCCTCCGGCAGCTCCACATCGACCGTCAGCCCGAACCGCCCGGGCGCCATCCGCGTCACGATGAAGGGCGGCGCAATCTCCAGCGCCCGCATCCCCTCGCGATAGCCGTCGAACCGATAGGCCGCCCACGCCCCCGACGGCGACAGATTATATTCGACATAGCCGTCCGCCGTCCGCACGAAGGCCTCGAAACAGGTCGTCCGCCAAAGCTCGTCCGTCCGCGCCCGCGCCGCCGCCTGCGGCCAACGCACAAACTCGACCGGCCCGGCCAGGACATATTCCAGGCTCAACACCCGCCCCGCCCGCCGCGCCTCGACCTCCAGCGTCAGCCCAGCGGGGGAACAGGTCGGGTGCGGGATCAGGGGCAGACGCATCCGTCCTTCGTAGCGAAGGCTTGACGCCGGTCAACGCTGCGCCTTATCCAGAACCCATGTTCGCCGCCCGCGCCATCGCCGGCCTGTATTACCGCCCGCTGTAAGCGAGCGGCCCGCGAACACGCGCCGCCTTCGCTGGCGACGCGCTCTTCGGAAATGGAAGACGACCGCCGGCATCCCTGCTAACGGAGCCCCGCCATGACCGAACAAGCCTTCAAATCCGACTTCCTCCGCACCCTCCAGGCGCGCGGCTACATTCACCAGATCACCCATCCGGTCGAGCTGGATGCGGCGGCGGCCGACGGCGTGGTTGCCGGCTACATCGGCTTCGACGCCACCGCCCCGTCGCTGCACGTGGGCAGCCTGATCCAGATCATGATGTTGCGCCGGCTCCAGCAGGCGGGCGGCAAGCCCATCGTCCTGATGGGCGGCGGCACCACCAAGGTCGGCGACCCGACCGGCAAGGACACGTCGCGCCCCCAGCTGACCGAAGAGACGATCCAGTCGAACATCGACTCGATCCAGACGGTCTTCGCCAAATTCCTGACCTTCGGCGACGGCCCGACCGAAGCGGTCATGGTCAACAACGACGACTGGCTGTCGGGCTACGGCTACATCCAGTTCCTGCGCGACTTCGGCACGCATTTCACCGTCAACCGGATGCTGAGCTTCGATTCCGTCAAGCTGCGGCTCGAGCGCGAGCAGCCGATGACCTTCCTCGAGTTCAACTACATGCTGATGCAGTCGGTGGACTTCCTGGAGCTGAACCGCGCCCTGAAGGTGACCTTGCAAATGGGCGGGTCGGACCAGTGGGGCAATATCACCTCGGGCGTCGATCTGGTGCGTCGGGTGGATCAGAAGGCCGCCTTCGGCCTGACCACCCCGCTGTTGACCACGGCCTCGGGCGGCAAGATGGGCAAGACCGCCCAGGGCGCCGTCTGGCTGAACGCCGAACAGCTGAGCCCCTATGACTACTGGCAGTTCTGGCGCAACGCCGAGGACGCCGACGTCGGCCGCTTCATGCGCCTGTTCACCGACCTGAGCCTGGAGCAGATCGCCGAATACGAGGCCCTGGAGGGCGCGGCCATCAACGACGCCAAGAAGGCCCTCGCCGACGCCGCCACCACCCTGCTGCACGGCGCCGACGAAGCCGCCAAGGCCCGCGCCGCCGCCGAGACCGCCTTCGAAAAGGGTCAGGTCTCCGCCGATCTGCCGACCGTCGAACTGCCGTCGGCCGAGGTCTACGGCGCCATGATCGCCGCCGTCGTCACCAAGGCCGGCCTGACCGCATCCAACGGCGAGGCCCGCCGCCTGGCCCAGGGCGGTGGCCTGCGCCTGAATGACGCCGCCGTGGCCGACGGTGCCCAGTTGCTGACCGAGGCCGACCTCAAGGACGGCGTGATCAAGCTGGCGGCCGGCAAGAAGAAGATCGTTCTGGTTTGCCCGATCTGATCCCGCTCATCCCGGCGAGGCTCGGGCCCCAGGGCTTGGCAAGCTTCGCCGGGCTAGGCGTCCGCTGCGCCTGATCCGACGTATTGTCGCGCGACAGAACCAGCCCCGGCTTTCGCCGGACCCATTCAGAGTATGAAATGTCCGCTGCCGAAGGCCAGCCCGCCCCCGCCCTAGACCTGCCGACCGACAACGGCGGCCGGGTCTCCCTCATTGCCCTCAAGGGCAAGCCCGCCGTCGTCTATTTCTATCCCAAGGACGACACGACCGGCTGCACCCGCGAGGCCCAGGACTTCACCGCCCTGGCGGCCGACTTCGCCGCCCTGGGCGTGCCCGTCATCGGGGTGTCCAAGGACACGGTGAAGAAGCACGACAAGTTCAAGGCCAAATACGACCTTGCCGTAACCCTGGCCTCTGACGAGGACGGCGTCGCCTGCGAGGCCTGGGGCGTCTGGGTGGAGAAGAAGCTGTACGGCCGCGAATATATGGGGATCGAACGCGCCACCTTCCTGATCGACGCCGACGGTCGGGTGGCCAAGGCCTGGCGCAATGTGAAGGTGGCCGACCACGCCGCCGCCGTTCTGGACGCCGCCCGCGCCCTCGGCTGACGGCTCCCCGCCGGCCCGACACCCAGCCGGTTGAAAAGCCGATTCGTGAATTCCCCTTGAACGCGAGTCTCAATCAACAATCGCGTGATAATGCCGTTTTAGCGCCATAATCGTGGTTAACGGGCGCTAAACAGTCTTGCCCGTGTCATCGTTGCACCGGATAAACCTCACCTCGACGTGGGGGCGTTGCTTATGAGTGTGCAAGAACAATCGCAGGAACCATCCTGGCACGAACGTTTCTTGCCGGTGCGCTACCTGTACCTTCGCAGCCATGACGACATCCGCGCCTACGCCCTGACCGCCCGGCGACAGGTGATGATCGCTCTCTTGGCCGTCGCCGCCCTGGGCTGGTCGCTGATGGCCTCCGGCGCCTTCCTGTTCGACCTGATCGCCCAGCACCGGTCCGACGCCGAGGTCATCCGCGCCCGCGCCGCCTCCGAACGCCTCAACGCCGATCTTCAGGCCCGGCTGGAAAGCGCCGTGGTGCGCATGTCGGCCGCCAACGGATCGCTGGAGCAGACTGCGGCGATGATCGAGCGGCGCCACGCCGCCCTGACCAATGTCATGGCCGACTTCCACGGCGTCGAAGGGGCGGAAAAGGCCCTGGCCCCGACCCCCATCCCTGCGTCCGCCACCCCGATCCAGCGGATCCTGGCGGTGCGCCTCGACCAGGAACGGTTGCTGGACCGCGCCGAGGACTTCGCCCAGACCCGGGCCGAGCGCCTGCGCGTCGCCTTCCGCCTGGCCGGCCTCAACCCCTCCGCCTATGTCGCTGCCTCCGGCCCCCTAGGCGGTCCGCTGGTCGAGGCGCGCGATCCCCGCGCCCTTGCGGCCATCCTCGACGTGGATGAACCCTTCGCCATCCGAATTCGCCACGCCGCCACCAATCTGCATGAGATGCGGGCCCTGACCGACGCCGCCAAGGGCCTGCCGTTCAAACGCCCGACCCAGGCGCGCACCACCTCCGGCTACGGCGTTCGCTTCGATCCGTTCAACGGCCGCCCCGCCATCCATCAGGGCCAGGACTTCGCCGCCCCTCTGAACACGCCGATCTACGCCACCGCCCCCGGCGTCGTGTCCTTCGCTGGCGTTCGTTCAGGCTATGGCAATACTGTTGAGCTAGACCATGGACGCGGTTTCAAGACGCGCTACGCCCATCTCAACGTCCTGGGGGTCAAGCCCGGCCAGTCGGTCGCGCTCGGCCAACGCATCGGCGCGATGGGCACGACGGGCCGCTCCACGGGCGTCCACCTCCATTACGAAGTCTGGCTGAACGGCCGACCCCAGAACCCCGCACGCTTCCTCAGAGCAGGAGATCAACTTGTTCAACAAGACCAATAAAACCCCCGCCCCGGCGCCGTCGCCTCGGCCGAGCGCGCCCGTCATTCCGCCGCTTCCGGACATGCCGTCCGCGCCCCGCGCCGGCGTTGCCCCGCCCACGCCCTCGCCTGTCCCGACCGGCCGCGGCCTGTCGACCCTGTCGTCGGACCTCGTGTTCGAAGGCAACGTCTCCGGCGCCGGCGACCTTCAGATCGACGGCCAGGTCAAGGGCGACGTCCGTGTCGGCCGCCTGATCGTCGGCGAGACCGGCGCGGTCGAGGGCAATGTCCAGGCCGACTATATCGAGGTGCGCGGCCGTATCGTCGGCGGCGTCCAGGGCAAACAGGTCAAACTGGTCGCCACCGCCTATGTCGACGGCGACATCACCGCCGAACAGCTGTCGATCGACGTCGGCGCCTTCTTCCAGGGGCGCGTCGCCCAGGGCCAGCGCCAGGCCCCGGCGCCCGCCGCCGTCACCCCGGTCGCGCCGCAAGCGGCGCCTGCGCCCATCGCCAGCCCCGCGTCGCCGGCTCCGGTGATCGTCGCCTCGGCTTCGGACGCCTCGTCCGACAAGCCGGCTGAAAAGGCCGCGGTCTGAACGAAACGTCTCCTCCCCATCACGGATGGGGAGGAGGCCTTCAGTCCACGTTCGATCCGCGCGTCTCGCCGACCCGCGCCGCCAGGGCCGCGCCCATGAAGGCGTCCAGATCGCCGTCCAGCACCCCTTGGGTGTCCGAGGTCTCGACCTCGGTCCGCAGGTCCTTCACCATCTGATACGGCTGCAGCACATAGGATCGGATCTGGTGACCCCAGCCGATGTCCGTCTTGGCGTCCGCCAGGGCCTGAGCCGCCGCCTCGCGCTTCTGCAGTTCCAGCTCGTACAGCCGCGCCCGCAGCATCTTCCACGCCATCTCGCGGTTCTGGTGCTGCGACCGGCCGGCCTGACAGGCCACGACCGTATTGGTCGGAACGTGGGTCAGGCGCACGGCTGAGTCGGTCTTGTTGATGTGCTGACCGCCGGCGCCCGAGGCGCGATAGGTGTCGGTGCGCACGTCGGACGGATTGATGTCGATCTCGATCGTGTCGTCCACGACCGGCGACACCCCGATGGAGGCGAAGCTGGTGTGCCGCTTGGCCGCCGCGTCATAGGGGCTGATCCGCACCAGACGGTGCACGCCCGATTCCGACTTCAGCCAGCCATAGGCGTTGGGCCCGGCGACCAGGATGGTGGCCGACTTTACCCCCGCCTGTTCGCCTTCTTCATAGGCCTCGATCGTGACCTCATAGCCGTGCGCCTTGGCCCAGCGGGAATACATCCGCAGCAGCATCCCGGCCCAGTCGTTCGACTCGGTGCCGCCGGCGCCGGAGTTCACTTCCAGATAGGCGTCGTTGCCGTCGGCCTCGCCGGACAGCAGGGCCTCCAGCTCGGCCCGCGCCGCACGGTCCTTGATGCCGCGCAGCGACGCGCGCGCGTCTTCCAGCGCGCCCTCGTCGCCTTCCTCATCCGCCATCTCGGCCAGCATAACCCCGTCCTCGAGGTCCTGCTCCATCGCCTTGACGGTGTTGATCTTGGCTTCCAGCTGCGAGCGATCGCGGCTGACGGCCTGGGCTTCGTCGGGCTTGTCCCACAGCGTCGGGTCTTCGACCCGCGCGTTCAGCTCATCGAGCTTTCTTAGAGCGACATCCCAGTCAAAGACGCCTCCTGAGCAGAGCGACGCTCTGCTCGATGTCGGCCTTCATGGCCTCGACATCCGGTCTCATCGCAATCTCCCAGCGACACAAGGCCCTCAAGCAGCGAAGCCCGCAGGCTTCACGATAGGGCAGGAACTAATGAAGAACGGCGCGCCACGAGGACGCGCCGTTCGAAGGGCCTACCTAGAGCCTCAGTACAGTCCGCTCAAGTCCTCAGCCGGCGCCTTCTTCGGCGGCGGCGCGGCTGCGGGCGGCGGCGGAGCATTGGCGCCGGCGGCGGCGGCCTCCTGTTCACGACGGACGACGTCGTAATAGTTCTGCGGCCCGACCGGCTGGGTCGGCGCCTGGGTCGGCGCCGGGGCCTGGCGTTCGGTGCCGGGGCGGAAGGCTTCCTCGATCCCGTTCACGGTGCGGAAGACGGCGTTCTTGGGCCGCACGAACGGACGCGCCGGCCGTTCCTTCAGCGCCGTCTGCATGAAGTCGATGAACACCGGCACCGCCGCCGTCGTGCCGGTCTCGCCCGATCCCAGCGAACGGTTGTCGTCAAAGCCGATGAAGACCCCCACCACCACGTCCGTGGTGAAGCCGACGAACCAGGCCGAGCGGTACTCGTTGGTCGTGCCGGTCTTGCCCGCGACCCAGCGGCCCAGGCCTCGGGCGCTGGCGGCGGTGCCCCGCTGGACCACGCCCTCCAGCATCGAACTCATCTGGTAGGCGGTGATCGGATCGATCACCTGGGTTCCGCGCGGCTGCAGACGCGGCGACTCTTGGCCCGAGAAGCCCCGGCCGCAGTCGCGGCAGCTGCGGCTGTCGGCCTTGAAGATGGTTTCGCCGTCGCGGTCCTGCACATAGTCGATCAGATAGGGCGTGATCCGCCGTCCGCCGTTGGCGAAGGCCGAATAGGCGGCCGTGATCTCCAGCGGCGTCACCTCGCCGGCGCCCAGCGACACCGACAGGTTCGGCGTCAGGCCGGGAATCCCCATCCGATCCGCCTGATCGACGATCTTCTTCATGCCCACGGCCTCGGCCAGACGCACGGTCATGACATTGCGCGACAGCTCCAGCCCACGCCTCAGGCTCTGCGGCCCGTAATATTCCCGGCTATAGTTCTCGGGCGTCCAGCGCTGGCCATTGGCCCCGCCGGCGAAGCTGATCGGGGCGTCCAGCACGATCGAGGCCGGGGTGAAATCACCCTCCAGCGCCGTCGAATAGACGAAGGGCTTGAACGCCGACCCGGGCTGGCGTTTCGCCTGGGTCGCCCGGTTGAAGCTGGACAGGGCGTAGGAATAGCCCCCCACCATGGCCAGCACCCGGCCCGACTGAGGCTCGATCGCCACCAGGGCGCCATTGACGCGCGGCACCTGTTTCAGCGCGAACTGGCCGTTCTTCTTCTCGACGAAGATCAGCTCGCCGCGCCGCAGTTGCTTGTTGGCGTTGGCCCAGGCGGCGTCGGCGGCGATCAGGGTCCCGCTCTCGTTATCCTTGGCGGTGCGGATGCGGACGGTGTTTCCGCTGACGCTCTCGATGGCGGCGGCCTGCCAGGTGCGGCGCTCGGGCGGCGCCTGTTCCTTCAGGGCGGCGGCCTGCCAGCCCTCGGCGAAGTCCGTCGTGCCCCAGCCCCCGCGCCAGCCGTGGCGCCGGTCATAATTCTCCAGACCCTGCATCAGGGCCTGGCGCGCCGCCGTCTGCAGCGTCGGGTCCAGGGTGGTGCGCATATAGAAGCCGCCGGCGCGCAACTGCGCCCCGAAGTCCGGATTGGCCGCCGCCTGACGCCGCGCCTCCTCCACGAAGAAGTCCGCGTCCTTGTATTCCGACCGTTGCGGCGCATCGCGCGTGGCCAGCGGCCGGGCGCGCATCTCGACCAGCTGGGCCTCGGTCAGCCAGCCGCTCTGCTCCATCTCGCCCAGCACCCAGTCCCGCCGGCCCTTGGCCGCGCCTGGGTGGCGTTTGGGGTGATAATTGTTCGGCCCCTTGGGCAGGGACGCCAGGAACGCCGCCTCGTCCGGCGTCAGCTGCGCCAGCGACTTGCCGAAATAATTATAGGCCGCCGAGGCGATGCCGAACGAGCGATAGCCCAGGAAGATCTCGTTCAGATACAGGTTGAGGATCTGCTCCTTGGACAGGGTCGCCTCCAGGCGATTGGCCAGGATGGCTTCCTTCAGCTTGCGGTTCAGGCTCGATTCGTTGGTCAGCAGGACGTTCTTGGCCACCTGCTGGGTAATGGTCGATCCCCCCTCCAACCGGCGCCCCTGGACCAGGTTGAAGACGTTCTTGATCGAGGCCCGGCCGATGCCGCCCACGTCGATCCCGCCGTGCTGGAAGAAGTTGCGGTCCTCGGCGGCCAGGAAGGCCTGGACCACGGTTTCCGGAATCTGGTCATAGGACACATAGATTCGCCGCTCGTCCGAGAACTCGCCGATCAGGGTGCCGTCGCCGGCATAGACCCGCGTCGCCGTCGGCGGCCGGTAGTCGGCCAGCTCGGACGCGTCCGGCAGGTCATGAAACAGCCATGCCGCATAGACGGCGACGACCAACCCCGCCAGGGCGATGCCGCCCAGCAGAACCATGCCCGCCCATACGAACCAGCGTTCGGCAATCTTCACTGCGTACTCCGACGACGCGCCCCGAAATCGTGCTTTAGCCCGCGTCGCCCCCCAAAGGCTAGGGCGCGGATGCAACGCACCCTTCCCGTCACCCGTTAAGCCCCCATCTGAAGCCTTCCCAACCCCAGGAGCCCCCCATGGAAGTTCTATATCGCGCCCAGGCCACAGCCTCCGGCGGCGGCCGCGAAGATGGACGTTCGGCCACCGACGACGGCAAGATCGACGTAAAACTGTCCACGCCCACAGAAATGGGCGGCAAGGGCGGCGACGGGACCAATCCCGAACAGCTGTTCGCCGCCGGCTACGCCGCCTGCTACCTCGGCGCGCTTCGTCTGGTCAGCGGCAAGGCCGGCACGCCGGTCGGCCCGGACACCAAGATCACCGCCGGCATCGGCTTCGGCAAGAATACGCACGGCGAGGGCTTCAACCTCGATGTCGACCTGACCGTCACCGACCACGGCCTGGATCAGGCGGTCATCGACGACCTGATCGAAAAGGCCCACCAGGTCTGCCCCTATTCCAACGCCACGCGCGGCAATGTGGATGTTCGCCTGGCGGCCAAGTAAACACACTCCGCTCATCCCCGCGAAAGCGGGGACCCAGGGCTTTGGGCGATGATCGGACGGGGTTTCTCGCGGTCGTGGTCCAAGGCCCTGCCGAGCAAAAGAACTGGATCCCCGCTTTCGCGGGGACGAGCGGGGTTTCAGTGGCCCTGAACCTGCGCTAATCGCAGACCATGACCTCCCTGCACGACGCCCTCCCCGATCCCCTGCTGACGCTCGAACCCGCCCGCCGCGTGACCCTGCGCGAAGCCTTCGGGGTCGACAGCGACATGACCGTGCCGGTCTTCGCCGAGCGCGACAGCCATGTGCCCGAGATCGACGAGGCCTATCGCTTCGACCCGCAGACGACGATCGCCATCTGCGCCGGCTTCGCCTTCGACCGCCGCGTCATGGTCCAGGGCTATCACGGCACCGGCAAGTCGACCCATATCGAACAGGTCGCCGCCCGCCTGAACTGGCCCCTGGTCCGCGTCAACCTGGACAGCCACGTCAGCCGCATCGACCTGATCGGCAAGGACGCCATCGTCCTCAAGGACGGCAAGCAGATCACCGAATTCCGCGAGGGCATCCTGCCCTGGGCGCTGCAACGCCCCGTCGCCCTGGTGTTCGACGAATATGACGCCGGCCGCCCCGATGTGATGTTCGTGATCCAGCGCGTGCTCGAGGCCCAGGGCCGCCTGACCCTGCTGGACCAGAACCGCGTCATCCGCCCCAACAAGCATTTCCGCCTGTTCGCCACCACCAACACCATCGGCCTGGGCGACACCACGGGCCTGTACCATGGCGCGCAACAGATCAATCAGGCCCAGCTGGACCGCTGGAACATCGTCACGACGCTGAACTACCTCGACCACGACGTCGAGGCCGAGATCGTCGCCGCCAAGGTGCCCGAATGGTCGGACGCCGAGGGCCGCCGTCGCATCGCCGCCATGGTCCGCGTCGCCGACATGACCCGCAACGCCTTCATGAACGGCGACATCTCGACCGTCATGTCGCCCCGCACCGTCATCACCTGGGCCCAGAACGCCCTGATCTTCGGCGGCGACCTGGCCCTCAGCTTCCGCCTGACCTTCCTCAACAAGTGCGACGAACTGGAACGCCCCACCATCGCCGAGTTCTACCAGCGCGCCTTCGGCGAAGACCTGCCCGAGTCAGCGACGCGGGTGAAGGTGGGCTGAAACCTTCACTATTGAGGCCTCGTTAAACTCCCTCGGGTAAGGCCACGCTTGAAGCGGGGACTTGGCGACGTGGCCGACAGTGCAGATTACGTAAAGGCTTACGCCGACCGCTATCGGGACATGTTCCCTGTGCGCTTGGCCGCCGTCGGGGCCATTGCCGTGATGGCCTGGTGGAAGCTGGGCTGGGAGTGGGCGCTAGGGTTTCTCCTGATCCAGAGCCTGCTCTATGGCCTGCTTTGGCGCATGGTCCAGGGATTGCGCGCCAATCCGGCAGCGCCGCGCGCCGAGCCGATTCTGAGACATGGCACCGAGGCGATCACCTTCTGTCTGGCGCTGCACAACAGCCTCTTCTTTCTCGCCGTCTGGCGCGCGATGCCCGAATATCACCTCCAGCTGCTGCTGCTGATTGGCGGCGTGTTGATGGTCGGCGCGCTTCAGGTCCATTCCAGCCGGCTCAGCTTCGCCGCCGCCGTCATCCCCCCCTCGGCAGCCATCGCGTGGATCACCGTCGGCGAAGCGCCCAGGAATTCAGCCCTGCAGCTCAGCGTCGCCCTGTTCTTGTTCGGCGTCGTCAGCGCGGCCTGGCGTCAGTGGCGCAGCGACCGCGAGACCGTCGATCTGATGGTGGCTGTGACCGAACGCTCGCGCGAGCTTCAAGCGGCCCTGGCCCAGGCCGAGACCGACCACGCCGCCGCCGCCCGCGCCAATCAGGCCAAGTCCCGCTTCCTGGCCATGATCAGCCACGAGGTCCGCACCCCGCTGAACGTCATCCTCGGCCTGACCGAAGTCCTGCGCGGCCGTCGCCGTCCCAAGGCCGAGGCCGCCGTCATCGACGACATGGCCGAGGCCGGGGGCATGCTGCTTCGCCTGCTCAACGGCGCCCTGGACATCTCCAAGATCGAATCGGGCCAGGTCGATCTTCGCCTCGCCCCCGTCGATGTCGCCGCGCGGATCGAGGCGATCGCCCGCGTCTGGCGCTCGCGTGTCGACGAACTGGGTCTCAGGCTCGAGGTCGAGCTTCAGGGCCGCCGTGAGGACTTTCTGGTCCTGACCGACGAGGCCCGGGTCGAACAGATCCTGATCAACTATCTGTCTAACGCCCTGAAACTGACGCCGTCCGGGACCGTCCGCATCCTGGCCCGCGCCCTGCCCGCCGCCGACGGCCGCATCGACCTCGATCTCGAGGTTCACGACCAGGGCCCCGGCGTGCCGAAGGATCAGCGCGAACGGATCTTCGAACCCTTCGAACAACTGGCCCCCGGTCGCGCCGCCGGGGGCGCCGGCCTGGGCCTGTCACTTTGCCGCGCCTCCGCCCAGGCGCTGGGCGGCGCCCTCGGCGTCCGCGCGGCCAGGCCGCAAAACGGCGCGCAAGGCGCTGTCTTCTGGGTCCGTTTCACGGCCGAGCCCGCTCCACGCCCGACCGTCCGGGCGGCGGACGCCGGGCTCGCCGCCCAAGGGCCGGTCGAGGCTTCCACCACGCTGCGCGTCCTCGCCGCCGAGGACCACCCCGCCAATCGCAAGCTGCTGACCCTCCTGTTCCAGGCCTTCGGTCTGGACCTGGTCCTGGTCGAGAACGGGCAGGAGGCGGTCCAGGCCGTCGCCGCCGAACGCTTCGACCTGGTGCTGATGGACGTGATGATGCCGGTCATGGACGGCGTCGAAGCCGTGACCGCCATCCGCGCCGCCGAGGCCGCCGCAGGCCGTCCCCGCACCCCGATCCATATGCTCACCGCCAATGTGTTCGACGAGGACGTGGCTCGCTACATGGCCGCCGGCGCCGACGGCGTCCTGCGCAAACCCATCGAAACCCCCGCCCTCCAGGCCGTCATCCTGGGGGCGAGCCAATCCGTCGACGCCTGACCTCACACAGTCACTTCCCAGCCGCCGCGCGCTCAAGGCTCGGGAACGAATTCGCGGCTAAGAGCCCCTCCACCACCGCGCAAAGCGGCGCGGCGGTCCCCCTCCCCGCAAAGCGGGGAGGAGACAGACCGACCACCCGTCTCCTCCCCACGCAGTGGGGAGGTGGCTCGACGCGTAGCGGCGAGACGGAGGGGCTCTTTGACGCCGCACCACACAATGACGCTCCCTCCACATTCACCTCCCCACTCGCGTGCGGAGAGGTGACGCCAGCCCCCTTTCGTCATTCCGGGCGAAGCGCAGCGGAGACCCGGAACCCAGCGGCGCGCGAGAGCGCGAAGTTGTCGCGGACTCAGCCTCCAGAAGCGGTGCGGCGGATAGATTTCGCCTTCGGCGCCGCTGGGTTCCGGGTCTGCGGGCCAAGCGGCCCTCCGCCCGGAATGACGAAAGTGATGATCGACAACCTAGGTCAGCGCGCACAATGACGCTGGTCTGAATCGAACAATTTCAACGCTCTAAAAGAATCTCACCCCGACTTCCGCGCCATACCAGCAATCGCGCGTAACCTCCTCCCATCCCCGCCGATGGGGAGGGCGTCGGATCCAGCGCCCTGACGGCGGCGGGGCTGTGGTCGAGCGATGAAGCCGGCGGGATGGAGACCGCCGGGGTCCTTAGGGGCGGCGATGGATGCCGCCTCCTGCTCGCCGCACGCTTAGGAAAGCGGACCGCTGTCGACCTACGTCGGCATGTCCGCCCCGGCGAAGCCGTCGCAAGGCGGCCCGCCGATCCGGCAAGGCTCGAAGAATAGGGCCGCCAGCCGGAGCGCGTGTGGAAAACGACCGCGTGGGACGACGACTGCGCCGAAACGGTACTTAAAACTCCAAACCCCGGGTGCAGACCCGGCGTCCCACGCCCTCCCCAACTTCGCTGGTCCGCCGCGAAGACAGAGCCAATTCACCCTGACCGGAATCTCTCCTACAACCCTCCCATGGCTCCGCTTCGTCCCGACACCCTGGCCTCCGCTTTGTCGCGCATCTTCGAAGGGCCGATGATCGATCGCGCCAGCTGGTTCGCCCTCACCGGGGGCGAGCGACTGTTTGCGGCCGGCGATCCGTCCGACACCCTCTATCTGGTCCGCTCGGGGCGGCTGGGGGTCTTTCACGTCGAGCCGGATCAGCCGCCCCAGTTGGTCGGCGTCATCCGGCCCGGAGAACCCGTCGGCGAAATGGCCATGGTGGCCGGCACCCCGCACACGGCCGACGTGGTCGCCCTGCGCGACACCGAAATCCTGGCCCTGCCGCGCGAAGCCTTCTTCGAGGCCGCCCGATCCGAGCCGGACCTGCTGGTCGAACTGTCGCGCCTGATGATCCACCGCGCCCGCGAACGGACCGTCGGCGCCGCCGAACCCAATGTCTTCGGCTTCGTTTCGGCCCGTCCCCGTCCGATCCGCGCCTTCGTCGAACGGATCGCCGCCGCCGTCCAGGCCATGGGTTTCACCTGCAAGGTCATCGACCAGTCGGCCCTGACCTCGGCCGCAGAATGGTTCAGCCGGGTCGAGGACGATCACGACTATGTCCTCTATGTCGCCGAACTGGACCAGACCGCCTGGGCCGAGTTGTGCGCCCGCCAGGTGGACCGGCTGTTCATCGTCGGGAGCGGGCTTCTGGTCCCGCCGTCCGACCTGCCGCGCCGGATGGGATTCGGCGACGACCGGCGCCTGACCGACCTGATCCTGCTGCGCGATCCGCGCATGAACCAGCCGGCCAACACTCGCGTCTGGCTCAATGCGCTCCAACCCGACCGTTGGTTCCACTGCGTCGCGGGGGTCGAGGCGGACACCGCCCGCATGGCCCGCGTCATCACCGGCACCGCCGTGGGCCTGGTCCTGTCGGGCGGCGGCGCCCGCGCCTATTGCCACATGGGGGCGATCAAGGCGCTGGAAGAGGCCAAGGTCCCCATCGACTTCGTCGGCGGCGCCTCCATGGGCGCGGTCGTGGCCGCCGGCCCGGCCCTGGGCTGGTCGTTCGAGCGGCTGGACTACGAGATCCGCCGCGCCTTCGTCGAATCCGATCCCCTGTCGGACCTGGCCTTCCCCATCATCGCCATGTCCCGCGCCCGCAAGGTGGCCCGCCTGCTGGAGCAGGCCTATGGCGACATGGATCTGGCCGATCTCTGCCTGCCCTTCTTCGCCGTCTCCTCCAACCTGACCTCGGGCCGGATCGAGGTCCATCGCACCGGCCTGATGCGCCGGGCCATGCGCGCCTCCATCGCCATTCCCGGCGTCCTGCCGCCCGTGGTCATCGACGGTCAGGTGCTGGTGGACGGCGCCGTGCTGAAGAATTTCCCGACCAGCGTGATGCGACAGCTGAACAGCGGCCCCATCATCGGCGTGGACATGTCCCAGACGCGCGGCGTCGATCCGGCGTCGCTGGAAAATCCGCCCTCATGGTGGAAATGGGTGCTGTCGGGCGCCTGGAAGGCCGGCCCGCCCATCGTCTCCATCCTGATGCGTTCAGCGACCATCACCACCGACGCGGAGATGGAGCAGTCGCGCGCCGCCGCCGACGTGCTGATCCTGCCCAGGATCGGCGGGACCGACATCCGCGACTGGAAGGCCTATGACGAGCCGGTCGCCGCCGGCTACGAGGCGACCCGGGCCGCCTTGGCGGACCTGACCGTCCCCGTCACCCACCTGCGGCGGCGCCCGACCCGCGCCATCGAGCCGTGAGGTCAGAGCGGGGCGCAGACCCGCTCAAGCCAGGCCCGAACCTCGCCCTCGACCAGGGGCCCCACCTTGGCCAGGGTCTCGGCGTGATAGGCGTCCACATAGGCCCGCTCGTCCGGGGTCAGCAGATCCACCGCAATCAGCTTGCGATCGATGGGGGCGAAGGTCAGCTGTTCGAACCCGTGCATCGGCCGCTCGCCGCCCTCCGGAACCACCGCCGGCGTCACCACCTGCAGGGTCTCGATGCGGATGCCCCAATGGCCCTCGCGGTAATAGCCGGGCTCGTTGGACAGGATCATCCCTTCCAGCAGCGGCTGGGCCGTACCCCATTTGGCGATCCGCTGCGGCCCCTCGTGGACGCCCAGATACGAACCGACGCCATGACCCGTCCCATGGTCGTAATCCAGCCCTGCCGCCCACATCGGCGCCCGCGCTATGGCGTCCAGGGCCATGCCGCTGGTCCCCGCCGGGAAGCGGATGGTCGCCATGGCGATATGGGATTTCAGCACCAGGGTGAACTTGTGACGCTGATCCGCCGTCGCCTCCCCCACCGCCATGGTGCGGGTCACATCGGTCGTCCCGTCCAGATACTGGCCGCCGCCGTCCACCAGCAGCAGGGAGCCGTTCTCGATCCGGCGGATCGTGGCGCCGACCGGCTTGTAATGCGGCAGGGCGCCGTTCGGCCCGGCGCCAGCGATGGTGTCGAAGCTCAGGTCCTTCAGCGCCCCGGTCGCCTCGCGGAACCGCTCCAGCGTCTCCACCACCTCGCGCTCGTCCGGCAGGGTCTGCTGCGCCGTCGTATCGACCCAGTGCAGGAAGTTGGCCAGGGCCGCGCCGTCGCGGATATGGGCCTGGCGGCTGCCCTCGATCTCGACCGCATTCTTGGTGGCGCGCGGCAGGGCGCAGGGGTCCGCCGCCCGCACCACCGTCGCTCCCGCCTGCTCCAGCCGGTCGAAATACCACGCGGAGGACAGGGCCGGATCGATCATCACCTTCCGACCCGTCAGACCGTCCAGCGCCTCGGCCAGCCGTTCCGGCGCCTCCAGCTGGACGTCGTCGCCCAGCCAGGCCGGCAGTTCATTCGTCACCTTGGCCCCGTCCAGGAACAGCCGCGCCTTGCCCTCGGCCGTCAGCACGGCATGACCGATCGGCAGGGGCGAACGGATCACGTCGCCGCCGCGCACATTGAACAGCCAGGCGATCGACATGGGTGCGGTCAGAACCACAGCCTCGGCGCCGGCGTCCGCCACGGCCTGGCCGATGCGCGCCCGCTTCGCCGCATGGGGCTCGCCGGAATAGACGTCTTCGTGCGGCGTGACCGGCGCGGCCGGCTGGACCGGACGATCCGCGCCCCAGGCCTGGTCCAGCGGATTGACCGCGACCGGCTTCAGCTCGGCGCCCGCCTTCTGCGCCGCCCGCTTCAGGGCGACCAGGGCGTCCGGGCTGTGCAGCTTCGGATCATAGCCGATCACCTGGCCGGGCTTCGCCGTCTCCAGATAGGCGGCGACCTCGTTCAGATCGCGCCGTTCGAACAGGGCCGGATCGGTCTGGGCCTTGACCTGCACCGTATAGCGGCCGTCGGTGAACATGCTGGCCCGGTCCTGGAACACCACCGCCGCCCCGGCCGAGCCGGTGAAGCCGGTGGCCCAGGCCAGCCGCTCGTTGGCGTCGGGCAGATATTCGTTCTGGTGCTCGTCCTCGTGCGGGATCAGGAAGCCGTCCAGGCCCTGCTCCGCCATTCGGGCGCGCAGCAGCGGCAGGTGCTTCGCCCCGAAGGACGGATCGGTGGTCTCATCGAAGGTCTGGCGCATCGTCTCGTCTCTCGTTCCTCAGCCCATCCGCCGCAGCACCAGGGCGCTCCAGGCGTCGTGATGGATGCGCTTCTCCAGCCGGAAGCCGCGCGAGGTATAGGCCGCCGTCACCCGGCGTTCCTGGGTCCGCAACAGGCCCGACAGGATGGCGACCCCGCCCAGGCTCAGCGCCATCTTGATGTCCTGCGACAGGGCCACCAGCGGCGGGGCCAGGATATTGGCGAAGACCAGGTCATACGGCCCATGACGGCGCACCCGCTGATCGTTCAGGCCCGAGGCGTGGACGAAACTGGCGTGGGCCTGGTTCAGGGCGGCGTTCTCATTGGCGATCCGCACCGAGGGGGCGTCGATGTCGGTACCAACCGCGATCCGGCTGCCGGTCCGCGCCGCCGCAATGGCCAGGACGCCCGTGCCGCAGCCGACGTCCAGCACCCGCTCGAATCGCTCGCGCTTCAGCAGGTCGTCGAAGGCCTCCAGACAGCCGACCGTCGTGCCGTGGTGGCCAGTGCCGAAGGCGGCGCCGGCGTCGATCTTCAGATTGACGGCGTTGGGCGGCACTCGTCCCTCGTCATGGGCCCCATAGACGAAGAAGCGCCCGGCCCGCACCGGCGGCAGGCCCGACAGCGACATGGCCAGCCAGTCGGCGTCGGCCAGTTTCTCGACCGTGACGGTGACCGGATAGTCGGCCAGGGTCGCCTTCAGCCCCTCGACCTCTTCGGCCGTGGTCGGGAAGGCGTCGATGCGCCAGATGTTGCGATCCTCGTCCTCCTCCAGGATGGAATAGGTCGCGCCCTCCAGCGTGGGATCGGCGTCGATGGCGGCGGCGGCGGCCTCTGCGTTTTCGCGCGGACCCCGTGCGATTATCTGAACTGCGGACTCGGACATTTTTCAAACACCGCTAAGATGGCGAATCGTTGCGATCCGGCGCTTCGTCTTCCCGACGCCGCCGGGCTTTTTAACTAACCGAGGGGTCGGGGAATACATGGCCAAGTCACCGTCTACGTCTAAAACTGCGTCGCCGAAGCCGGCGACCGCCGCTTCCAAGCCTAAAGCCGCGCCGAAGTCGAGCGCTGTGAAGCCTGTCGCCGAGAAAACAGCGGCGCCCAAGGCGACCAAGCCGGCCGCCGCCAAGCCTGCCGCCAAGACCACGGCCGCCAAGCCCGCTGCGAAATCTGCTGCGCCCAAGGCCGCTGCTCCCAAGGCTGCGGTCGCCAAGACCGCCGCTCCGAAGGCCGCTGCGCCCAAGGCGGCCGCCAAGCCCAAGGCCACGCCGGCCGCCAAGGCCGCGCCGGTGAAGGCCGCCGCTCCGAAAACCGCACCGGCCAAGGCGTCCAAGCCCGCCGCTGCAAAGCCGGCGCCCAAAACCGCAGCCAAGCCTGCGGCCGCCAAGCCCGCCGCCAAAGCTGCGGCTGCGCCCAAGGCGGCTCCCGCCGTCGTCGCAGCGCCGACGCCCGCTCCGGTCGTTGCGCCCGTCGCTGCGGCTCCGGCGCCCAAGCCCGTCGAAGCCCCCAAGCCGGCCGCCAAGCCCGCTCCCACCCCCGCTCCCAAGGCGGAAGAAAAGAGCTTCTTCGCCAAGCTGGGCGACATGATCTTCGGCAAGCGCTGATTTCGGATCGCAGTCGAGACTGAAGATCGCCGGACGGGTCCACCCGTCCGGCGATTTCTATCTCAGGCGCTCCGCCAGAAAGTCCACGAACACCCTTACCCGCGCCGGCATATTGGCCCCGCCGACAAAGACCGCGTGGATCGGCTCGCGGTCGCCGGGATTGAAGGCTTCCAGCAGTGGGACAAGCCGCCCCATTTCGATGGCGTCCGCCACGCTGAAATTGCCCACTCGCGTCACCCCAACGCCGGCCAGCGCCAACTGCGTCAGCGTCTCGCCATTGTTGGCCTCGATCGGTCCCTTCACCGTAAGCGCGTAATCCCGCCCGTCGCGCCGGAACGGCCAGACCGGCTCGGCCCGGCGAAAATTGAAGTTCAGACAATCGTGCGCGTGGAGGTCCTCCGGAACCTGGGGCGTACCCCGTCGCGCCAGATAGTCCGGCGAGGCGACGATAGTCCGCCCCGTCTCGCCCAGCCGCCGCGCCGTCAGCGGACTGTCGGCCAGCGGTCCGAACCGGATGGCGACATCGGCCTGACCCGCCGCCACATCGACCACGACATCGGTCAGATTGAAGTCGATCAATATGTGCGGATACAGGCGGGCGAACTCGCCCAGCAGCGGCACGACTCGCTGGCGGCCGTGCGCCAGCGAAGCGCTGACCCTGACCCGTCCGCGCGGCGCCCCCTGATCAGCAATGACCCGCTCAGCATCGTCCAGATCGGCCAGGATCCGACGCGCCGCCACCAGATAGGTCTGTCCCTCCGCCGTCAGCGTCAGCACCCGCGTGGTCCGCAGCATCAGCCGCACGCCAAGCCGCGACTCGATCCGGTCGATGGTCCGGCTGACCGCTGACGGCGTCAGATCCAGCGTCCGCCCCGCCGCCGAGAAACTGCCGCTCTGCGCCACGGCGGCGAACACTTCCATCTCTCTCGCGCGGTCCACGCCGGTCGTCTGCATCTGTGCGTCCAGATCAAAAATCCTTGGCCTTAAGCCTGCCTACCGCCCCAGCGAACCGCCGTCCATCTGTGCGCCTGGACAAGGACATCGCCGAAGGACAACCATGAAACTCAATCCTCCCCTCCTGGCCCTCGCGGCGGGCGCCTTCGGTATCGGCGTGACCGAGTTCGCGCCGATGGGCCTGCTGCCCGTCATCGCCTCCGACCTGGGCGTCTCCATCCCCACGGCGGGCCTGCTGATCAGCGCCTATGCCCTGGGCGTGATGCTGGGCGCGCCCCTGATGACCCTGACCACCGGCCGCGTGCCGCGTCGGGCTCTGCTGATCGGCCTTGCCGCCATCTTCACCATCGGCAATCTGCTGTCGGCGATCTCGACCGACTACACGATGCTTCTGATCGCGCGGGTCATCACCTCGCTGAACCACGGCGCCTTCTTCGGCGTCGGCTCGATCGTGGCCGCCGGCCTGGTGGCGCCGAACCGTCAGGCGGGCGCCGTCGCCGCCATGTTCATGGGCCTGACCATCGCCAATGTCGTCGGGGTGCCCCTCGCGACCTGGGCCGGCGAAGCCCTAGGCTGGCGCGCCAGCTTCTGGGGCATCGCCGCCATCGGCGTGGGGGTCATGGCCGCTCTGCGCCTGACCCTGCCCAATCTGCCCGCCCCAACCGGCGGGAACATCGCCGCCGAACTGCGCGTCCTCGGTCGCGGTCCCGTGCTGGCGGCCCTGGCCCTGACGGTGATCGGCTCCAGCGCCATGTTCACCGTCTTCACCTATATCGCCCCGATCCTGCGCGAGCAGACCCAGGCCTCGCTCGGCTTCGTCACCGCCATGCTGGTGACCTATGGGCTGGGGCTGACGCTCGGCAACTGGCTGGGCGGCAAGTTCGCGGACAGGTCGGTCGACCGGACCTTGATCGTGACCCTGGCCTCCCTATCGGCCATTCTGGTCGCCTTCGCCGTGGCCATGCCGTTCGCGGTCCCGACCTCAATCCTCGTCTTCCTCTGGGGGATCGCCAGCTTCGCCCTGGTGCCGCCGCTCCAGGTGCGGGTCATGGCCGCAGCCGGCGATGCGCCCAACTTGGCCTCGGCCATGAACATCGGCGCCTTCAACCTCGGCAACGCCATTGGCGCGGCCGTGGGCGGAGCGGTCATCGCCGGCGGCCTGGGCTATCCGGCTGTGTCTCTGGCCGGGGCCGTCGCTTCGGGACTGGGCTTGCTGCTGGTCCTGTTCCTGACGCGTAAGCGGGCCCCGGCGACGGCGCCCGCCATCGGCTGAGCTCCGTCAGTGACCGTCAGTGAAAGTCACGCGACCCCGGCAGAATGCGGACGTCGCGTGGATGCCGGCCGGTCGGGCTGCGCGGCCCTTGCGGATATTTCACCGCATCCGCCCGCGACAGCTCAACCTGCAGATCATAGTCCTCGGACAGCCGCCCCAACTCGGCCGACCGGTCGATCACCCGCCGCGCCATAACGTGCAGCACGCCCTCGACGCTCTTCTCGACCGTGCCCTCCACCTCCATCAGCCGGGCGGCCATGACCTCGCGCCGAAAGGTCTCGAACAGCCGCGCCCACAACAGGATGTTCACCACCCCGGTCTCATCCTCCAAGGTCACGAAGATCGCGTTGCCCGTGCCCGGCCTCTGCCGCACCAGCACTACCCCCGCCGTCTTCACCAGCGCTCCGTGCCTCTTGGCCTCGACCGCCTCAGCGCTCAGCACCCGTTCGGCGTCGAACACCGGCCGCAGGATCTGCATCGGATGCCCCTTCAGCGACAGCCGCGTCGTCTGATAATCGGTGGCGATATGCTCCTTCAGCGGCATCAGCGGCAGGTTCGCCGCCGCCTCGACGCCCAGCTCTCTGGCGCGCGCCGCCTGGAACAGCGGCAACGGCTCGTCGTCCGGCAACCGCCGCACCGCCCACAGCCCTTCGCGCCGATCCAGCCCCAGAGAGCGGAAGGCATCCGCATCCGCCAGTTTGCGCATCGCGGCCGCCTCCAGTCCCGTCCGCCGCGCCATCTCCTCGACGTCGGTAAAAGGCGCGTCGCGTGCTTCCGCCAGCTTCGTCGCCCAACCTTCCTTGAACCCGTCGATCTGACGTAAGCCCAGCCGCAGAGCCAATCCCCTATCGCCCGGCTCCAGCCTATTGTCCCAAAGGCTGTGGTTCACATCGATCGCCCGCACCTCGACCTTCTGCGGGCTCTCCTGCGCATCCCGCACCAACTGGGCCGGGGCGTAGAAACCCATCGGCTGACTGTTCAGCAGCGCACAGGCGAACACCGCCGGGTGATGGCATTTGATCCAGGACGAGATGTAGACCAGCCTGGCGAACGAGATGGCGTGGCTCTCGGGGAAACCATAAGAGCCGAAGCCCTTGATCTGTTCGTAGCAACGCTCGGCGAAGGCCGCATCATACCCTCGCGCCTTCATGCCCTCGACCATGAGCTGGCCATAGTGGCTCAGGTTCCCGTCGCCCCTGAAGGTCCCCATGGCCTTGCGCATGCCGTTCGCCTGCTTGTCGTCAAACCGCGCGGCGACCATGGCGATCTTCATCGCCTGTTCCTGAAAAAGCGGCACGCCCAGCGTCGCCTTCAACACGTCCTTCAACTCATCGGGATGTCCGAACTCTGCACCGGGAGAAGGATAGTCGACGGCTTCCAGACCCTGCCGCCGCCGCAGATAGGGATGAACCATATTGCCTTGAATCGGCCCGGGGCGAACGATCGCCACCTGAATGGCCAGATCATAGAACCGCTTCGGCTTCAGCCTCGGCAGCATGTTGATCTGCGCCCGGCTCTCCACCTGGAAGACCCCGATGGAACGCCCCTGTTGCAGCATCTTGTAGGTCGGCTCGTCGGCGTCAGGGACCGTGTCCAGCCTGAGATTCAACCCCCCATGCTCAACCAGCAGGTCGAACGCCTTTCGGATACAGGTCAGCATCCCCAGAGCCAGCACATCGACCTTCATCAGCCGCAGCGCATCGATGTCGTCCTTGTCCCATTCGATGAAGGTCCGGTCCGGCATGGCCGCATTGCCAATGGGGACCAGTTCGTCCAGTCGATCCTGGGTCAGGACGAAACCTCCGACGTGCTGCGACAGATGTCGGGGAAACTCCAGCAGCCGCCGGGTCATGGCGACGGCGCGGATCACGGTCGGATTGCCGACCTCGAGCCCGGCCTGCTCCAGATGCCGATCCGGAATATCCGATCCGAAACTGCCCCACTGGCTTCCCGCCAGACGCGCCGTCACATCCTCGGTCAGCCCCATGACCTTGCCGACTTCGCGGATGGCGCTGCGCGGACGATAGCGGATCACGGTGGCGGCAATGCCGGCCCGGTGGCGACCATATCGTTCGTAGATGTGCTGGATGACCTCCTCGCGCCGCTCGTGCTCGAAATCGACGTCGATGTCCGGCGGCTCCTTTCGATCCGACGAGAGGAACCGCTCGAACAGCAGGTCGTGCACGCTCGGATCGACCGAGGTGATGCCTAGAACATAGCAGACGGCCGAGTTCGCCGCCGAACCTCGCCCCTGACACAGGATGCGCTGGTCATTTGCAAATCTGACGATGTCGTGGATCGTCAGAAAATAGTGGGCCAGATTCTCCTTGGCGATGAAAGCCAGCTCCTTTTTCAGGAGGTCCTGCACCTTGTCCGGCACGCCTTGCGGATATTTCCGCTCCTCATAGATCGACACCAGTTCGGCCAGCCGATCCTGCGCCGTCATGCCGGGCGGCACCGGCTCTTCAGGATAATTGTAGCTCAGGTCCCCCAGATCGAACGCCACCCGCGCCAGCACGTCCTGCGTCTCTGTCACCGCCTCCGGCGCGTCGGCGAACAGGCGGCTCATTTCGGCGGGCGGTTTCAGGTGGCGTTCGGCGTTCTGATCCAGTCGGCGGCCGGCGCTCTCCAGCGTCACCCCCTCGCGGATACAGGTGACGACGTCCTGCAGGTCGCGCTGGTCGGCGTCGTGATAGAGGACGTCATTGACCGCCAGCAACGGCGCGCCCGTCGCCCCGGCCAAGACCTTCATGCGCGCCAGTCGGCGGCGGTCGTCGCCCCTCCGGCCCATGGCGACGCCCAGCCAGACGGCGCCCGGCGCGGCGTCGTTCACCTGGCGCAGCAGAACCTCCAACCCCTCCAGTCGGCGGGGCGGCATGACGATCAGCAACAGACCTTCGGACGCGCGCAGCAAGTCGCGCAGCCCGATCTCGCACTGCCCCTTCTTCGCCCGGCTGTTGCCCAGGGTCAGCAGGCGGCACAGACGCCCCCACCCCTGCCGGTCCTCGGGATAGGCCAGGATGTCCGGCGTCCCATCGTTGAACCGCAGCCTCGCCCCCAGGACCAGCTTGAAGGCCTTGGCCCGCGCCTTGATCTGCTCCGGATCGAGATCGACGGGAAACGAGTCTTCCACCAGCACCGTCTCGCCGGGACTGCCGCCCTGGCGAACCCGATCCGGCGGCGACCAGCCTTCCTCCCGCAGCGTCTTCAACGCACTCCACGCCCGCACCACCCCGGCCAGGGTGTTGCGGTCGGCCAGCCCCATTCCGGTATGGCCGCGCAGGATGGCGCTCAGCACCAGATGCTTCGGATGCGACGCTCCCTCCAGGAAGGAGAAGTTGCTGCGCGTCGCCAGCTCTGCATAGGCGGTCACGCGAAGACCCCGTGCACGAACCAGCGCGGCGCCGGCTCCTCGCCATAGAAGCCGGAGCGGAAGAGCCAGAAGCGCCGCCCCTCCTGGTCCTCGACGCGGTAATAATCGCGCGTCGGCTCCAGCGGCCCCCGCAGCCTGCGCCACCATTCAGGGGCGATGCGTTCGGGGCCTTCGACCCGGACCAGGCGGTGATCGACCCTCCGCCAGATGAAGCGGTTCGGCGGATGGTCGGGCACCTCCGCCGTGGCCAGGACCGGCTGCGGCGGATCGAACATCTGCAACGGCCGCAGCGGCGGGTCGGCGGGGTCTGGTTCGATCCAGGCGGCGACCTCGCCCAACGGAAGGGTCGCAGGCGTCAGGCGCACGGCGCGTTCGGGCCAGTGCGACTCTATCGGCTCAAACCGGCTGACCGCCTCCGGCCCCAGCCGCGCTGTCAGACGATCGATCAGTCGTCCCAGATCCTCCGCGCCCGGCGGGGCAGCGTCGAAGCCGCGCTGGCGCGAGGCCAGACGGTCGGCGACCGGCACGGACAGGCGCAACTGGTCAAACCCGAACCCCGGGTCCAGCGGCCGCGCCAGACTGGCCAACCGCTCGCGAAACAGACGCAGCACGGCCGCTGCGTCGCGCGTGGGCCGGCCCGTGCGCACAGTGATATGGCGCACCTCCCCGTCCAGGCGGAAGAACGCGACCTGGAAAACCCGCCCACCCTGACCGCGCAGATCCAGACGGTCCATGACCTCAACCAACAGGTCGCCAATCACCGCCTCAACATCAGTCGTCTCGGTGATCGGTTCGACCAGGATGCGATCAACAGAAATCAGCGGGACCGGCCGTTCGGGCCGGATGCGGGCGTCCTCGCGCCCCAGCACCCGGTTCAGCCGCGTCGCCGCCGCCGCGCCGAACCGGGCGGCGATGGGGGCGGTGGGGCGGTCGGCCAGATGCGCCAGGGTCTTCAGCCCCGCGCGCGACAGGGCCTGTGTCTCCTTGTCCGACAGCTCCAGGGCCGCGACCGGCAGGCGGCGCAGCGCCTGGCTTTGCCCCTCGCCCTGATGGATCCCGCCGCGCCCGAACCGGGCCAGGGCGCGCGCCGCCTCGGGCGTGCCGGCCATGGCCAGACGCACCGCCAGTCCGACACCCTGCGCCCGCGCCGCGACCGCCTGAACTAGCCCCCCCTCGCCTCCGAACAGATGCGCGCAACCCGTCACATCCAGCGCCAGCCCGTCCGCACCATCGGTCGCCGCCATCGGGGTGAAGCGGCCGAAATCCAGCAGCACGCGCTTCAGCAGCCCTGCGTCCGCCTCGGGCCGATGCGCGACCACCCGGATGTCCGGCGCCCGCGCCCGCGCATCGGCCAAGGTCATGCCCGGCGATAGCCCCAGGGCGAGGGCCGACCCGTCTGCGGCGGCCAAACGCAGAGCCCCCTTCACCTTCTCCACCAGCACGGTCGCGGGTTCAGCCGTAGCGTCGGAACGCCCCTCCTCCCGCCGCAGCCGATCCGTCGGCAGCAGGGGAAACCAGACCGCCAGGTAGCGCCGGTCGGTGCGACTGTTCATATCCGGCATTCTGCCCGCCCTGTTCGAAGACTCCGCGCTCACGATCCCACTCCATGATCCAGCTCCTCGGCTGAGCACCCAGCCGATGCCGCAACAGTTCGACCGCATAGGTCGGGTGACCGGGAGCCTCCGCCTCCAACGCCCGAGACAAGGCCCCACTGACCCGCCACCGGGTCTCGGCCGCGCTGGGCTGGGGCTGGGCTGACAGCCGCGTCAGCACGGCCGTCGCTCGCCCCTGCCCCGCCGCCATCGACAGGCGGCGGGTGGCCGTCAGACCCAGAACCTTGCTCTCGCCCCACGCCGTCAGCAGCACCGCCCCCACAGCCCCGCAGGCCAGGGCCTCCTCGCCCGCCGCCAGCAGGTCCTTCATCTCCTTGACCCGCACCAGAACCAGCCGTCCGGGATCCAGCCCCAGTTCGTGCAAGCCCGGCCCATAGATCTGCCCGGTTTCCAGCCCCGCCATGGTCTGGACGCCCCAGACCACGGGCCGCTCGCCGGCCGCCCGGCGCACCAGCCCCAGGGCGAACCCCATAGCGGCCGTCGCATCAGGGGTCGTCGCGGCGTAAACCTCGTGAAGCGCATGTGTCGCCAGCCCGCCAAGGTGCCGGTCCGCCGCCTCCAGCCCTAGATCGAAGCGCACGTCATCGACCGGATGGCCGTCGCCCTCCAGAGCTTTCAGATGTTCGCGCAGGGCTTCGATCTTAGGGCTCGAACCCACAATAGTTCTCCTTTTGTTCCAACATATGCCTCTTGCACACCGCAGCGAGTCAAGCGGAGTCCCAGCTTGACCATGGGAATTTATTCCGCGCCCGCCGGTCGAACGAAATATCGAGAATACTTGACTTTCACGCAGGGACTTCTATATCGCCACCAGCCTCGGGACAGGTCTGCGATCCGCGCCGCCCGCTCGCCCAAAGAGGGGCGGTTCCGTTGCTGCTATGCACGCAGACGCTTTCCACCCCAAGGATTCATGACCGAATTTTCCCAACTGGGCCTTTCGCCCACGACTCTTCAGGCCGTCGCCGACACCGGCTACACGACCGCCACCCCCATCCAGGAACAGGCGATCCCCGTCGCCCTCGCCGGCCGCGACGTCCTGGGCATCGCCCAGACCGGCACCGGCAAGACCGCCGCCTTCACCCTGCCCCTCGTCGAACGCCTGGCCTCGGGCCGGGCCCGCGCCCGCATGCCGCGCGCCATCGTCCTGGCCCCGACCCGCGAACTGGCCGACCAGGTCGCCGAAAGCTTCGCCAAATACGCCAAGGGCACCAAACTGACCTGGGTGCTGCTGATCGGCGGCGTCTCCATGGGCGACCAGGTGGCGGCGCTGAACAAGGGCGTGGACGTCCTGATCGCCACCCCGGGCCGCCTGCTGGACCTGTTCGAACGCGGCAAGATGCTGCTGACCGGCGTCGAGATCATGGTCGTCGACGAGGCCGACCGCATGCTCGACATGGGCTTCATTCCCGACATCGAGCGCATCTTCAAACTGACGCCGCCGCGTCGCCAGACCCTGTTCTTCTCGGCCACCATGCCGCCCGAGATCACCCGCCTGACGACCGCCTTCCTCAAGGATCCGACCCGGATCGAGGCCTCGCGTCCGGCGATGACCGCCGACACCATCACCCAGTATATCGTCCGCATCCCGACCTCGGATCCCAAGGCCAAGCGCGTCGCCCTGCGCGCCCTGGTCGGTCGTGAGGACGTGCGCAACGGCATCGTCTTCTGCAACCGAAAGTCTGAAGTCGATATCGTCGCCAAGTCGCTGAAGACCCATGGCTTCGACGCCGCGCCGATCCACGGCGACCTGGACCAGTCGCACCGGATGAAGACCCTGGCGGACTTCCGTTCGGGCGCGCTGAAGATCCTGGTGGCCTCCGATGTCGCCGCGCGCGGTCTGGACATCCCGGACGTCAGCCACGTCTTCAACTACGACGTCTCGCACCATGCCGACGACTATGTCCACCGCATCGGTCGCACCGGTCGCGCGGGCAAGCTGGGCCAGGCCTTCATGATCGTGACCCCCGGCGACGACAAGTCGCTGGATAAGGTGCTGAAGCTGATCAAGATGGACCCGAAGGAGCTGGTTCTCGACGACATCGATTTCGACGCGATCAAGGACGGTGGACGGGACGACAAGCGCTCGCCCCGTTCGAGCGAGTCTCGCTCGGGCGGTCGCGGCCGTTCACGCGCCGCCGAGCCGGCCCAGGCTTCCGCCGCCGTTCCGGCTGCAGTCGAAGCCGAGGCCTCAGCCGTCGAGGCCACGACCCGGTCACGCAGCCGCCGCAAGACCAAGCCCGAGGTTTCCGCTGAAACCGTGATGGAAACCGAGATCGCGCACATTGCTGACAAGTCGGCCGCCGAAAAGCCCGCCGGTCGAGGCCGCAATCGCACCAAGCCCGCCCCTCGTCCGGAGCCACTCCAGGAAACGAAGATCGAGGCCGAGCCCGCGCCCATCGCAGAGGCCCGCACCGCCCGCACCGATCGCGAACCCCATCTGCGTCAGTCGGACCGTCGCGGCGAGCGTCGCCCGGAAGAGCGCGAACGCTCTGGCGTCAAAGGCTTCGGTGACGACATCCCTGCCTTCCTGCGCCGCCCGGTCGTCATTCGCGCCTGAGCCCCGACGCGTTTACTCGCTATTACGGATAGGCCTGTACTCTTTCCCGAGCTTCAGAATGGAGCTTCGGGAGAGATGAATGACGGCGCAGATCGAAATGGCGGTTCGGGGACCGGAAGCCTATTCTCTTGCGCGAGACGTCATCTCCGACATGGAGAAGGTCGGCGTCTGGCCGACGCCTCTGAATTTCGAGCTCTGGCTCCACTATATGGGCGATCCTGAGGCCCCATTGGGCCGCGAGATCAAACGCCTTCTTTCCGAAAAGATCGTCATCAACGACGAGACTGCCGAACTTCTGGCGGCGGAGTTCCTGCCGCGCAGCCGCCTGTCAGAAGACATCCGCGACGCCGGCGCCGTGCTGGACCGTGAACTGGCCAATGTGGCCGGCGCCATCGCCAAGGCCCACAAAACCCAGGCCGACTACGGCGAAACCCTGGTGGCCGCATCCCAGACCATGGAGGCGGCCGAAAACGGCGCGCCCCTGAAGACTCTGGTCGGCGGTCTGACCATCGCCACGAAACGTGTGCGGCGCGAGACCGCCATTCTCGAGAAACGTCTGGAGAGCTCCAACAAGGAGGTCGCCCGGCTGCGCGAACACCTGGAACAGGTCCGCCGGGACGCCATGACGGACGCCCTGACCAACCTGGCCAACCGCAAGGCCTTCGACGAACGGCTGGAAAGAGCCTGCGCCGGCGACGACCACGCTCCCTTGACCCTGGCCATCCTCGACATCGACCACTTCAAACGTTTCAACGACACCTGGGGACACCAGACCGGCGACCAGGTGCTGCGCTATGTCTCCACCATCCTGTCGCGCGTCTGCAGCGGCAATCGGTTCGTCGCCCGGTTCGGTGGTGAAGAATTCGCGATCATCTTCCCCGGCGAGAGCGCGGGCGCCGTCACCATGGCGCTGGAGACCATCCTGGAAGAGGTCTCCTCACGTTCGCTGCGTCGTCGCTCGACCAACGACGATCTCGGCGCCGTGACCCTGTCCGCAGGATTCGCCGAGCATATGTCCGGCGAGGCCGCCTCCAGCCTGCTGGAGCGCGCAGACGCGGCGCTCTATGCCTCCAAGCATGCCGGCCGCAATCGGGTGACCAGTGCGATCGCACTCGAGAACGCCGCCTAAACACCTGACAAGGTCAAGCTTTCTGCCATAGTCGGGCCATGCGCAGCTTCGCCTTTAATATCGCCTACTGGATCCTTTCGATCGGCTACGGCCTGACGGCGGCTTTCGCCGCCCTCGCGCCTGGACGCGGTCCGACCAGCCGGGTGATCCGCGCCTATGTCAGGCGCATGGTCCAGGCCATGGCTGTCTTCGCCGGCATCCGACTGGACGTGCGCGGCAAGGACCGCCTGCCCGACGGCGCCTTCATCATCGCCTCCAAACATCAGAGCTGGGGCGACGGCTTCGCCACCTACGATCAGTTCGACGACCTGGCCTTCGTCACCGGCGACCATCTGGAGAAGTTTCCGCTACTGGGCGGGGTGCTGAAGAAGCTGGGCGCCATCGTGGTCAACAGCTGCGGCGGCCACGAAGCCCGTCAGGCCCTGGCCACCCGCGCCGCCGAAGCCAAGGCCGAGAACCGCAAGATCCTGATCTATCCCGAAGGCCATCTGGCCGCGGTCGGCCAGAAGTATCGCTACCGTTCCGGCGTCTGGCACATGTATCGCGACTTCGATATGCCCGTCGTGCCCCTCGCCACCAACCTCGGTCTGTTCTGGCCCGAGGAGAAGTACGAGAAACATCCGGGCACGGCGACGCTGGAGTTCCTGGACCCCATTCCCGTGGGCCTGTCCAAGGACGAATTCCTGGCGCGCCTTGAAGCCGTGGTCGAGACCCGCACGGCCGAACTGATCGCCGAGGCCACGGGTCAACCGGTCACCCCGGCCGTTCTGGTGGATGCGCCTAAATAACCTTCTTCGGCTTCTTGCCTGACGCCTTGCGCACCGCGACTTCCAGCGACCGCCGCGCCCAGGCGACCGCCTCGTCGGGATCATCGAGCGCCGTCTCCGGCAAAGTCCAGTATCCCATGGACATCGTCCGCCCGTCCTTGGTCGGATATCTGAATTGCCTACACCCGGCCTCGACGAAGGCATCGCCCAGCGTCTCGTCGCCCTTCAGCCAGACCACCCCGTCGTCCAGCAAGGCGAACATCACGCCGGAGGCGTAGACTCCGGCTCCGCCGAACATCCGCTTGATCTCCAACCGACCCAGGCCCGCGAAATGCTCACGCACCCATTCGCCGAAGTCCGCGTCGTAGGCCATCTCAGACGGCGGCGGCCGGGATGATGGTGACGCTCTCGCCGCAGCCGCAGGCGTCGGTCTGGTTCGGATTGTTGAACACGAACTTGGACGCCAGCCGGGTCGTCTCGTAATCGATCTCGGTGCCGATCAGGAACAGCACGGCCTTGGGCTCGATCAGGATGGTGACGCCCTTGTCCTCGACCACCTCATCCATGGGGCCGATCGCGTCGGCATAGGCGAAGGTATACTCCTGCCCGGCGCAGCCGCCGTTCTTGACCCCGATCCGCAGACCGATGTGGTCGTTCTCGGCATTGTCCAGGATCTCGCGCACACGTTCGGCGGCGGCGTCCGTCAGGGTCACGGCCTTGGGACGCGGGCGGCGCGGACGGGATGTGGCCTGGAGTTCGGTCATTGGACTATCCCCGTCAGAACATGTTGAGCGCGAGCTTGGCCTCGTCGCTCATCTTCGAGGAATCCCAAGGCGGATCGAACACCAGATTGGCCTTGGCGCTGCGCACTCCCTCGACCTTTTCGACCGCCGTCTCGACCCAGCCAGGCATCTCGCCGGCGACGGGGCAACCGGGGGCCGTCAAAGTCATATCCACCACCACGTCGCGGTCGTCAGACACGTCGACCCGGTAGATCAGGCCCAACTCATAGATGTCGACCGGAATTTCCGGATCATAGACCGACTTCAGGGCCTCGATCAGCTGTTCGGTCAGCGTGTCCAGCTCGGCCTGCGACAGGGCGCTCTTCTGGGGTTCATCCCAGGCGTCCTTGAAGGCGTCGCTGTCTTGAATGGTGTCGTCTGTCATCAGCTTACACGAAGAAGTTCCGCGCCTTGATCAGCGCGTCCACGAAGGCGTCGGCATCCTCCACGGTGTTATATAGGGCGAAGGAGGCGCGGGTGCTCGACGTCACCCCCATTCTTTTCGACAATGGCTCGGCGCAGTGCAGTCCGGCCCGCACGGCCACACCGTAACGGTCCATGATCTGGGCGACGTCATGGGCGTGCGCGCCCTCGACAGCGAAGGTCAGGATCGCGCCCTTCCCTTCCGCCTGCCCGAGAATCCGCAGCCAGTTCTGACCCTGAAGACGGTCCACAGCGTGCTGGTACAGCGCGTGCTCATGCGCCTGAACGGCCGCGCGATCGTGTTGCGCCAGCCACTCCAGCGCCACGCCCAGGCCGATGGCCTCCAGGATTGGCGGCGTCCCCGCCTCGAACCGATGGGGCGGCTTGGCATAGGTCACGCGGTCCTGTTCGACCGTCTCGATCATCTCGCCCCCGCCCTGATACGGCGGCAGAGCCTCCAGCGCCTCGGCCTTGCCGTACAGGGCGCCGATGCCGGTCGGAGCGAACAGCTTGTGGCCGGTCAGGACATAGAAGTCGCAACCGATGGCCTGGACGTCCGGCGTCGCGTGGACCGCCCCCTGGCACCCGTCGATCAGCACCTGGGCGCCGGCCGCATGCGCCAGGCGAGTGATCTCCGCCACTGGATTGATGGTGCCCAGCACGTTCGACATATGGGTGACCGCGACCATCCGCGTCTTCGGTCCCAACAGTTCGACATAGGCCGTCATGTCCAGCGTGCCGTCGTCCAGCATCGGAATCCACTTGAGCACCGCCCCGCGTCGTTCGCGCAGCAGGTGCCAGGGCACGATGTTGGAATGGTGCTCCATCTCCGAGACGATGATCTCGTCGCCCGGCTCGATGCTAAGCCCCAGCCCGTTGGCCACCAGATTGATCGCCTCGGTGCCGCCCTTGGTCCAGACGACCTGTTCGGGGCTCTCGGCGTTCAGGAAGCGGGCGACGATCTCGCGCGCCTTTTCGAACGACTCGGTCGCCTCGTTCGACAGGGTGTGCAGGCCGCGGTGGACGTTGGCGTAGCCGCCCTCCATCGTCGCCACCAGGGCGTCGATCACCGCGCGCGGCTTCTGGGCCGAGGCCGCATTGTCCAGATAGACCAGCGGCTTGCCGTTCACCTGTCGCGACAGGATCGGGAACTGCGCCCGGACGGCGTAGGGATCGAAGGTGTTCACAACCGAGCCGTCAGCCATTCCCGCGCCACCTCTCTCGCGCCCTCATGCTCGATCCGGTCGATGACCTCGATCAGGAAGGCCTGGGTCAGCAGGGCGCGGGCTTCCTCGGCCGGAATGCCGCGCTGCTCCATGTAGAACAGGGCGCTTTCGTCCAGCGTCCCCACCGTATTGCCATGCGCGCACTGCACGTCGTCGGCGTAGATGATCAGTTCCGGCTTGGCGTCGATCTCGGCCCGTTCGCTGGCGATCAGGGCGTGGTGGCCCATCCGCGCATCAGTGCCGTCAGCGCCGCGCTCGACGACGATCTTGCCTTGGAAGACGCCGCGCGCCGTATCGCGCGCCACGCCCTTGATCAGCTGCGACGTCGCGCCGTCATGCTCCATGTGCCGCACCACGCTGGTCAGGTCGGTGTGGCGCGATCCGTTCAGCAGATACAGACCGTCCGCCTGAACCTGCGCACCCTGGGCGAAATGAGAAATACGGGTCTCGATCCGCTGCAGCTTAGCCCCGGTGGCGATGATGGTCTGGCGATAGACGCCGCCAGCCTCGACCTTCACATGGGCCTCGGACACGGAAATGGCGTCTTCCGGCTCCTCGACCAAAACGACGCGCGTCACCTCGGCCCCGGCCGCCACGTCCAGCTCCAGCGTATTGTGGGCGACATACGCCGAGCCCGCGCCCTCGTGCGTCTCCAGCAGCAGCAGCTTGGCGCCCGCCCGCACGGCCACCCGCGCCCTAGCCGTATGGCCGGTCCCGACGGCGTCCGAGATATAGCGCAGCCGCAGGGTCTGCTCGCCCGAGGCGATGAAGTCGGTCACGCCCACCGGTCGGCCATTGGCGAAGACGATGGCCTCTCCGCCCAAGGCATAGAAGGGACCCGGCGCGCCCACTGCGGTCGTACCCGACGGCGCCGGCGCCTCGCGCAGATGACGCTTCAGGTCGCTGTACCTCCACGCCTCATCCCGCCGCGACGGGAAGGTGGCCGCGTCGGTCAGGTCGATGGCGAAGGTCGCGCTCATGCGGGTTCCGGAAGATATTTGTCATATCCTTCCGCCTCCAGCTGATGCGCTAACTCCGGCCCGCCCGAGGCCACGATCCGGCCGCCGGCCAGCACATGGACCCGGTCCGGTTTGATGTAGTCCAGCAGGCGCTGATAGTGGGTGATGACCAGCATGGCCCGGTCCGGGCGACGCAGGGCGTTCACCCCTTCGGACACGATCCGCAGGGCGTCGATGTCCAGGCCCGAATCCGTCTCGTCCAGGATCAGCAGCGACGGCTCCAGCAAGGCCATCTGCAGGATCTCCATCCGCTTCTTCTCGCCGCCGGAGAAGCCGACGTTCAGCGGCCGCTTCAGCATGTCGAAGTCCATCTTCAGCGCCTTGGACGCCTCGCGCACCAGCTTCAGGAAGGCCGGCGCCGCCACCTCCTCCTCGCCCCGCGCGCGCTTCTGCGCATTCAGCGCCGTCCGCACGAAGGTCAGGGCCGGCACGCCGGGGATCTCGATCGGATACTGGAACGACAGGAAGACGCCCTTGGCCGCCCGTTCGGCCGGGTCCAGCGCCAGCAGATCCTCGCCGGCCCATTCGACCGCGCCTTCGGTCGCCTCATAGCCCGGCCGTCCCGACAGGGCGTAACCCAGCGTCGACTTCCCGGCCCCGTTCGGCCCCATGATGGCGTGCACCTCGCCCGCCGGCACTTCGAGCGTCAGGCCTTTGAGGATCGGCTTTTCGCCGACGGAGACGTGGAGGTTGGAAATGGAAAGCATGTTCAATCAGTCGTTCGGAGTGGGATGAACGGCGCTCAAATCCTGTCGAGCGTCGTAGAAGGCGATGATGCGAATGCCGTCCGGGCGTTCGCGATAGACGATGATCTTCTTCCAGTCGGCTGCGCTCCATTCGAGAAGCCCAGGCCAGCGGGACAGGTGACCTTGATGAGGATGCTCGGCCAGACGCCAGAGCGTGGCCTTGATCTCCGCTTCCGCCCTGTCCGCAGTTGCGAGATTGTGCGCATCAAGGTGATCCAGAAAATCGGAGAAGGCCGTCAGCGCGGGCTCAGACCATTCGAAATCCTTCACCGCGTACGACGCGCCGCAAGCCGGGCTTCCGCCTCCACATTCGAAATGATCCGCCCCTCCCGCTCTGCGGTCAGTCCCGCCTCGATCTGCGCGATCTGATCCGCCGATAACGGCGAGCCACGGTGAACTTCACTGTCCGTGATGAAACCTTCGGCCGCCGAGGCGATAAATTCGCCGACCGGCATCCCGATCTCGGCCGCCGCACGCTTCAGGCGATCTGCGGTGTCTTCTCGGAAAGGAACGGCGATTGTTTCCATCAGAATGTCCTCGACAATCGGATCAGACCAGATTTCTCGATGATACCACGACCCAGCCCCATGATGGCGTGCGCCTCGCCCGCCGGCACTTCGAGCGTCAGGCCCTTGAGGATCGGCTTTTCACCGACGGAGACGTGGAGGTTGGAGATGGACAGCATTTTATTTGAACTCATAAGCAAGCACCGTTCACAGCGCAGGCGTAAACAATCAGGCCCATCCAGACGAAAAATAGGAGGGCTAAAGGAGCACTCAGAATCGCAACAAGACCCCAGCGCCAATCAGCACGAAATGTGAGCGTGAGGGCGAAAAGCCAGACTCCTGCGAGAACAACAATCACTGCTGCGTGGATGCTTTCAGAGCCGATCAGCTTATATTCGAACCTAAGAACCTGAGCAGCACACGCCAGCAAAGCGAGAATGATCGTCGCTGCGAAGCGGCGTTGTGCAACTCCCAATGCCGGTAGGGCTAAACTCACCCCACGCTCCCTTCCAGACTGATCGCTACCAGCTTCTGCGCCTCGACGGCGAACTCCATCGGCAACTTCTGCATCACATCACGGACGAAGCCGTTGACCAGCAGGGCCACCGCCTCTTCCTGCGAAAGCCCGCGCTGCTGGGCGTAGAACAACTGGTCGTCGCTCAGACGCGTCGTCGTCGCCTCATGCTCCAGCTGGGCCGAGCCGTTGCGGGCCTCGATATAGGGGATGGTGTGCGAGCCGCACTCCTTGCCGATCAGCAAGGAATCGCACTGGGTGAAGTTGCGCACGCCCGTCGCCTTCGGATGCACCGAAACCAGACCGCGATAGGTCGAGTCCGACTTCCCCGCCGAGACCGCCTTGGCGATGATCCGCGACTTGGTGTTCTTGCCCAGGTGGATCATCTTGGTGCCGGTGTCCGCCTGCTGATGTCCGTTGGTGATGGCGATGGAATAGAACTCGCCTGAGCTGTCGTCGCCCTTCAGGATGCAGGACGGGTATTTCCAGGTCACCGCCGAACCGGTCTCGACCTGGGTCCAGGACACCTTGGACCGATCACCCCGACAATCCGCCCGCTTTGTGACGAAGTTGTAGATGCCGCCCTTGCCCTCGGCGTCGCCGGGGTACCAGTTCTGGACCGTCGAATATTTCACCTCGGCGTCGTCCAGGGCCACGATCTCGACCACGGCCGCGTGCAGCTGGTTCTCGTCGCGCATCGGCGCGGTGCAGCCCTCAAGGTACGAGACGTAGCTGCCCTTGTCGGCGATGATCAGGGTGCGTTCGAACTGGCCCGTCTGGCTCGCATTGATGCGGAAATAAGTCGACAGCTCCATCGGGCAGCGCACGCCCGGCGGAATGTAGACGAAGGACCCGTCCGAAAAGACCGCGCTGTTCAGGGCCGCGAAATAGTTGTCCGAGACCGGCACCACCGACCCCAGATATTGCCGCACCAGCTCAGGATATTCGCGCAAGGCCTCGGAAATCGGCATGAAGATCACGCCGACCTTGGCCAGTTCCTCCTTGAAGGTCGTGACCACCGAGACGCTGTCGAACACGGCGTCCACCGCCACGCGCGGCGCGCCCTGCACCCCCGCCAGCACTTCCTGCTCCTTCAGCGGGATGCCCAGCTTCTTGTAGATTTCCAGGATCTCGGGATCGACCTCGTCCAGAGACTTCGGCCCTTCCTTCTGCTTGGGCGCGGCATAGTAGAACAGCGACTGGTAATCGACCGGCTCATACTTCACCGCCGCCCAGGTCGGCTCCTCCATCGCCAGCCAGCGTTCATAGGCGGCCAGACGCCATTCCAGCATCCATTCCGGCTCGCCCTTCTTCTCGGAGATGAAGCGCACGATGTCGGCGTTCAGGCCGCGCGGCGCGAACTCCTGCTCGATGTCAGACGTAAAGCCGTGCGCGTATTTCTCCAGCGCGGCGACGGCGTCGATGGTTTCCTTGACGGCGGCCATCAGGCGACCTCTCTCACGCGCTCTGCGGCGCGTGTCTTGTGCTTGTCGTAGGCGGCGATCCAGGCGTCGGCGAACCGCACCCAGTCGCTCTCGGTCGTGCCCCAGCCGCCGGAAACGCGCACGCCCCCGGTCGCCAGAGCGTTCAATCCCATGGCGCTGATGGTCTTGGACGGCTTGACCTTGCCGGACGAACAGGCCGAGCCCGCCGACACCATGACGCCGGCCAGATCGAGCGTGATCAACTGTTGAGGACTGTCCCAGCCCTCGACCGCCATGAACAGGGTGTTGGGCAGGCGCGGAACACCTCCGCCAATCACGGTCGCCCCGGCGGCCTCGACCTTGGCCTCGGCGGAATCGCGCCATCCGACATGCGAAGCCATCGTCTCCAGATCCCGCGCGGCGCAGTCAGCGGCCACGCCGAAACCGGCGATGCCCGGAACATTCTCGGTCCCGGCGCGCAGGCCCCGCTCCTGCCCCGCCCCGTGCAGGATGCGAACACCCGACACGCCTTCCTTGAGGATCAAGGCCCCGACGCCCTGCGGCCCGCCCAGCTTGTGCGCCGACAGGGTCAGACTGTCCGCGTCCAGAACCCGCATATCGACCGGGATCTTGCCCGCCGACTGGATCGCATCGACGTGCAGCCAGCCCCCTGCTGCACGCACCAAAGCTGCGGCTTCGACCACCGGCTGGATCACGCCGCTCTCGTTGTTCGCATGATGGACGGCGACCAAAGCCCGCCCCGGACGCGTCAGGGCCTCCGCCAGCCAGGCCAGATCCACCACGCCGTTGACATCGACCGGCAGCACCTCGACAGGCGCGCCCGCATTCGCCGCCGCCTCGGCCACGCACGGATGTTCGGTGGCGGAGACGATCAGCCGCTCGCACCCGGCCGCCAGGGCGCTGGCGATGGCCTGGGCGTTGGCTTCGGTGCCGCCGCTGTTGAACACCACAGCCGTCGGATCGGCGCCGACCAATTCGCCCACCTGAGCCCGCGCCGTCTCGACCCGCGCCCGCGCCCGCCGTCCGGCCGCGTGGACCGCCGACGGGTTGCCGTTGTCGGCCAGGGCCCGCGTCATAATCTCCAGCACCTCGGGCCGCACCAGGCCCGAGGCGTTGTAGTCCAGGTAGATCGCGCTCATGCCGCCACCCCCACAGCCTGCGGCGGTTCGACGTTGCGGCGACGCTGACCCGTGCGGTTCATCACCACGTCTTCCAGCGACACCCCGGCCAGATAGCGATGGATCTCGTCGCCCAGGTCTTCCCAGAGTTCATGGGTGATGCAGCGCTCGCCGGCCAGCATACAGCCCTTGGGCGATCCGTGGGCCACGCAGCGCGTCGCCCGGATCGGTTCATCCACCGCCAGCACGATCTCGGCCACCACCGTCTCCTGCGCGCCCTTGGCCAGGCGATAGCCGCCGCCCGGTCCGCGCACGCTCTTCACCAGGCCGCTCTTGCGCAGTCGGGCGAACAACTGCTCCAGATAGCTGAGCGAAATTTCCTGCCGCGCAGCGATTTCAGCCAGCGAAACCGCCCGGATTTCACCGCTCTCGCCGCGTCCGTTCTTCGCCAGATCGGCCATCGCCATTACGGCGTATCGTCCCTTGGTCGACAGACGCATATTCCAGCCTCAAAAATTGCGGGCTTTTCGGGGCTCTTGTGCTAGAACCCGCGCCTTCGCAAAGGCGGCTCGCTTGCGGAGGGACTTAGAAAGTCCCACCTCAGCGGTCAAGTATTACGCACACGCGAAATGACAGTTGAACGGATTCCAGAGCCCCTATGCCTGAAGTCATCCTGCCCGGCGCCTCCGGTCGCATCGAAGGCCGCTATTCCCCGGGCAAGCGCCCGAACGCCCCGATCGCATTGATTCTGCACCCGCATCCCAAAGCGGGCGGGCATATGAACAACCCGGTCACGGTCACCCTGCACCAGCTTTTCCAGCAACGCGGCTTCGCCACCCTGCGCTATAATTCGCGCGGCGTCGGCAAGTCGCAGGGCGAGTTCGATTCCGGCATCGGCGAACTGGCCGACGCGGCCACCGCCCTAGATTGGCTTCAGTCGAACAACCCCGGCGCCAGCCAGACCTGGGTCGGCGGTTACCAATTCGGGGCCTATATCGGCATGCAACTCTTGATGAGACGGCCGGAAACGGACGGCTTTATCTCGGTCTCGCCGCCGTCGAACATGTATGATTTCAGCTTCCTGGCCCCCTGCCCGGCCTCGGGCCTGTTCCTGCACGGTACGGCCGACACCATCGTGCCGCCGGTCGAGGTCGAGCGCGTGGTCAACAAGCTGCGCACCCAGAAGGGCATCATCATCGACTACGAACTGGAAGAGGGCGCGAGCCACTTCTGGCAGGACCATATGAGCGCCGTCGAACGCCGCGTCGGCGCCTACCTGGACAAGCGCCTGGAAGAAAAGCCGGCCTGAACCCATCTTCGGGTCTCGCATTGGAGTCCCGTATGAAGCATGACATCGTCATCATCGGCGGCGGCGCCGGCGGGCTTGAGCTCGCCGCCCGCCTGGGCAGGAAGTTCGGCCCGCGCGAGGGCCGTCGGCGCGTCCTGCTGATCGACCGTTCGATCTTCCATCTGTGGAAGCCCAGCCTGCATGAGGTCGCGGCCGGGTCGTTGGACAGCCATCAGGAAGGTCTGTCCTATCCGGTCCTGGCCCGCCGCAATCATTTCAGCTTCGCCTTTGGCGATTTGACCGGTCTCGATCCGAGCAACAAAACCCTGACCTTGGGCGAAATCCGGGATCAGGACGGCGTGATCCTGGTCAAGCCCCGGACCCTGACGTTCAACACCCTGGTGCTGGCGATCGGCAGCGGATCGAACCTGTTCAACACGCCCGGCGCAGCCGAACACGCCCACTTGCTGGAAGACGTCGCCGATGCCGAAGCCTTCAACAAGCGCCTGACCGCCGCCTTCCTCGCCTCCGCCTATTCCGATGAGCGGACGCTGAACATCGCCATCGTCGGCGCCGGCGCGACCGGCGTCGAACTGTCCACCGAACTGATCGAGGGTCACGACGAGCTGTCGGCCGGCCTGGCGCCGGACCAGAAATTCGATCTCAACGTCACCATCGTCGAGGCGGCGCCGCGCATCCTGGGCGGCCTTCCCGAAACCGTTTCGACTAAGGCGGCTCACGCCTTGGAAGCCAAGGGCGTGCGTTTGCTGACCGACGCCAAGGTCGACGCCGTTCAAGCCGACCGGCTGGACACCTCCAGGGGCCCGGTTCCGGCCGACCTGATCGTCTGGGCCGCCGGGGTCAAAGCGGCCGACACGAACCGCGACCTGGGCCTGGCCACCGGCCGCATCAACCAGTTCGTGGTGGACGACCATCTGCGCGCCTCTGCGCCGGGGGTCTACGCCATGGGCGACTGCGCCGAGGCGCCGGGGCCCGATGGCCGCCCGGTCCCCGCCCGCGCCCAGGCCGCCGCCCAGCAAGCCGCCTATCTATCCAAGGCCCTGTCCGACCCGTCGTGCGATCACGGACCTTATGTCTATCAAGATAAGGGCTCGCTGGTGTCGCTAGGCGGCGATCGTGGCGTCGGCTCGTTGATGGGCAACCTCGGCGGTCCGAACTTCCTGATCGAGGGCCTGATCGCCAAATGGGCCTATATGGCCCTGCACCTGGACCATCACCGCGCCATTCTGGGCGTGCGCCGCACCGCCTTGCTGGCCCTGTCCCGCCTGCTGCACCGCCGCGTCTCGGGCCGCCTGAAACTGCATTAGATCTGACGCCTCGAAAGCGAGGGTCAGAGGTACCGCAACTCCTGCAGATCGACCTCACGGATCATTCGCCGCGCGGTGACTTCATCCAGCTGCCGCGACCGCGCCATCCGCGCCAGTTCGTCACGTTCCGCCGCCAGCCCCGCCAGCCACAGCCGACGCTCCACATCGTCGATCTTGCGGGCCAGAACCGCGTCGTCCTCGTCGGTGCGGGTATGGGTCTCGATGCGTCGGCGATAGACCTCCATGATCCGGCTGGCGATATCGGAATAGAGGTCGGGGTTGGTCTTGCCCTCGGCCATGGCGTGGGACACATCCTCGACGGCGCGCAGAGCGGCGGACGCGGCGGCGACGCGACCGCGATCCGCCTCGCGTTCCTGCGACGGCTCCGGCGGCAGTTCGACGTCCTTCATCAGACGCGGCAAGGCGAAGGTGGCGACCAGCAGGGACACGATGATCACCCCCGCCGCCAGGAAAATCGCCAGGTTTCGCGACGGCATCGGCGATCCGTCCGCTAGGACGAACGGCAGGGTCAGAATACCCGCCAGGGTAATGGCCCCGCGCACCCCGGCCAGCGACATCACCATCGTCAGCCGCAGCCCCACCTTGGCGGGCGGGCCGCGATGGCGGCGCCGGAACAGGGTCAATTTCAGCGAGGTCCACACCCAGACGAACCGCAGGGCGGCCAGGGCGGCGACAATGGCGAAGACATAGACGGCCAGCCACCAGACTTCCGGTCGGCTGGTTCCCCGCACCACCTCCGCCGCACGCGCCATGATCGACGGCATCTGTTCGCCCAGGATGACGAAAATTATGCCGTTGGCGACGAACTGAACCGTGTCCCACACCACGCCGCGTCGGATGCGAGTCATGGCCAGGGACTGACCGCCGATCCCGCCGCCCCGTTCCGTGAAACTCATGGTCACGCCCGCCGCCACGGCCGCCAGAATGCCTGAAGCGTGCAATTCCTCGGCGACCAGATAGGCCGCGAACGGGATCAGCAAGCTGATCAGAATCTGCGCCCCGACGTCCTCGCCCCAACGGCGACTGACGAAAGCCTTGGCCGAGCTGATGGCCATGGTCACCAGCACCCCGACCGCCACCCCGACCAGCGCCAACCAGGCGAAGGTCCCCAAGGCGCTGCCGACCGAGAAGGCGCCCGTAGTCGCCGCCGCCACCGCGATCCGCATGCAGGTCAGGCCCGTGGCGTCGTTCAGCAGCGATTCGCCCTCGAGAATATGCATCAGCCGCTTCGGAATCGGCGCGCGCGCGGCGATGGCCTTGACCGCGATCGGATCGGTCGGCGACAGGATGGCGGCCAGGGCGAAGGCCACCGGCAGCGGCATCTCGGGGATCATCCACCAGATCAGGAAGCCTAGGCCGACCACGGTGAACAGCACCAGCCCCAGGGCCAGCTCCAGGATCACCGCCCGGTCGCGGAACAGGGCCTCCTTGGGGATCCGCCACCCGTCCAGAAACAGCAGGGGCGGCAGGAACAGCAGGAAGAAGATGTCCGGCTCCAGATCCACCGTCGTCCCTGTGACCAGGACGATGGCGGCACCCAGGCCGATCTGAACCAGCGGTAGGGCGATGCGTGTGATCCGTGCGACCGATCCCGACACCACGACGGCCAGAAGCAGCAGCAGCACGGTCTCGATCAGATGCATGGGTCAGTCGGCCAGGTCAGGATAGAGACGCTCGAATCGCCCCAGCGCCGCAGGATGAAGCCTCACTGTGACATGGGTGCGGCCTTCTGCGTCAGTGTCGCGCGACGTCACTCGTCCGTGCTCGTACAACCAGGCCAGGGCCTCGCCTTGCTCGGGCTCCAGCCGCAACTGCGTCTCCGGATCATCGTCGATCAGGCCGGCGATGATCTGGCGCAGAGGCTCGATCCCCTCGCCCGTCCAGGCCGAGACGGCGACGGCCTCGCCTTCCTTGGCCAGACGTTCGGCCTGGCCCAGAACGGCCTCGCGGGCCTCGTCGTCCAGCAGGTCGATCTTGTTCCAGACCTCCAGCACCCGGCGGGTCTTGCCCTCGGGCGTCTCGATCTGTTTCAGCACCGTTTCGACGTCCTTGGCCTGGGCGTCGCTGTCGGCCGAGGCGATGTCGCGGACGTGCAGGATCAGATCGGCCTCGCCCACCTCTTCCAGGGTGGCGCGGAAACTCTCGACCAGTTCGTGGGGCAGGTCGGAGATGAAGCCGACGGTGTCCGCGACAATGGCCGGCCGACCCTGCGGCAGGCGGATGGTCCGCTGCGTCGTGTCCAGGGTGGCGAACAACAGGTCCTTGGCGAAGACCTCTGATCCGGTCAGCCGGTTGAACAGGGTCGACTTGCCGGCGTTGGTATAACCGACCAGGGCGATGGTCGGGAACGGGACCTTCTGGCGCTGCTTGCGGTGCAGGCCGCGCGTGCGGCGCACCTCTTCCAGCTCGGCCTTCAGCCGCACGATCCGGTCGGCGATCAGGCGCCGGTCCAGCTCGATCTGGGTTTCGCCGGGGCCGCCGGTCGAGCCGGTGCCCCCGCGTTGCCGCTCAAGGTGGGTCCAGGTCCGCACCAGGCGCGACCGCTCATAGTCAAGCCGCGCCAACTCGACCTGCAGCCGGCCTTCCTTGGTCCGCGCGCGGCGTCCGAAGATTTCCAGGATTAGGCCGGTGCGGTCGATGACCTTCACCTCCCACGCCTTCTCCAGATTGCGTTGCTGCACCGGCGTCAGGGCGTCATCGATGATGACCGCCTCAGCATCAGCCGCGCGGACCAGGGCGGCCAGTTCCTCGACCTTGCCGCTTCCGAACAGAGTGGCAGGCGTGGTCCCTCGCAGTCGCACGATCTCTTCAGCGCGCACGTCAAGGTCCAGCGCGCGGGCAAGGCCCACGGCTTCCTCAAGGCGCTCGCTTGCCAGCCGAGGGCTGTCTGAGCGTCGGTCGGGATGGATGACGACCGCCCGGATCAGCGGGACGGCGTGGTCGATCAGTTTTTGGGTCAATCAGTCTTCTTCGGCGTCGGGCTCGTACAGTTGCACGGGCGCGGACGGCATGATGGTGGAGATGGCGTGCTTGTACACCAGCTGGGACTGGCCATCACGGCGCAGCAGCACACAGAAGTTGTCGAACCAGGTCACGATTCCCTGCAGCTTGACCCCGTTCACCAGGAAGATGGTCAGCGGCGTCTTGGTCTTGCGGACCGAGTTGAGGAAGGTGTCCTGAAGGTTCTGACGTTTGTCTTGCGACATGGCAGGTTTTTCCTGTTCTTGGTTGTTCGTCGCCATGGGAGCGGCGTCGGGGCCGATAGCGACCGGGGGCGACCTTAACCGCCCCCTCCATGCTCCGGCAACGCCCTAAATGGCGTCTCGGCGCGCCTGATCAAGATAGAGCTGGCGCAGCTTCAGCGTGATGGGCCCCGGTTTGCCGTCGCCAATCTTGGTTCCGTCAATCGAGATCGCCGGGGTGACGAAGGCGCCGGCGGCGGTGAAGAAGGCTTCACGCGCCCGCTTGGCCTCTTCGACGCTGAATGGACGCTCGTCCAGTTCGACCCCGTGTTCCTTAATCAGCGCCATCAGGGTGGTGCGGGTGCAGCCCTTCAGGATGTTGGCCTGGGTGTCGCGGGTCCGCAGCTTGCCGTGCTCATCCACGATCCACGCGTTGGTGGAAGAGCCCTCGGTGACTAGGCCCATGTCGTCCACGAACCAGGCCTCATAGGCGCCGGCCTCGCGCGCCGCCTGTTTGGCCAGAATATTTGGCAAAAGCCCGACCGTCTTGATGTCGCATCGTCCCCAACGGATGTCGGGCTGGGTCAGGACAGCGACCCCCTTTTGCGCCTGCGCCTCTCCCCGCGCCGACGAAATCGACTTGGCGGTGACGATGACGCTAGGCGGCGTTCCCGGCGTGGGGAACGGGTGATCCCGGCGCGCCGTGCCGCGCGTGACCTGCAGATAGACGATGCCGTTCTTCACCCGGTTGCGACGGACGGTCTCGCGCAGCACTCGCGTCAGGGACGCCACCGACATGGGGATGTCGATGCGCAGCTCGTTCAGGCTGCGGTGCAGACGGGTCATATGACCGTCGAAGTCCGCCAGCCGACCGTCGAACACGGACCAGACCTCATAGACTCCATCGGCGAACTGAAAGCCCCGATCCTCGATATGGACCACGGCCTGGCCATGCGGGCTATAGGTTCCGTTGACATAGGCGACGCGGGACATCAGGCCGGATCTTCCTCTTCGCCGCCGCGGGCCGGCGACACGCCCAGCGACTTCAATTTGCGGTGCAGCGCCGACCGCTCCATGCCGATGAAGGACGCCGTCCGCGAGATATTGCCGCCGAACCGCATGATCTGGGCCGCCAGATAGTCCCGCTCGAACACTTCGCGCGCCTCGCGCAGCGGCAGGGCGATGGTGCGTTCGGCGCCCATCGTGGACGCGCCCCCGTTCGACGTCGCCACCTCCTGCGGCAGCATGTCAGCGGTGATCGGCTCGTTGGGATCGCCGGTCGCCAGGATCAGCAGCCGCTCAATATTGTTGCGCAGCTGGCGGATATTACCCGGCCAAGGATGGACCTGCAGCACCGCCACCGCATCATCGCCGACGAGACGCCGCGGCAGGCCTTGGGACGCGCTGATGGTCTCCACGAAATATTCGACCAGTTCGGCGATATCCTCGCGCCGTTCCGACAAGGCCGGCACGCGGATCGGCACCACGTTCAGCCGGTGAAACAGATCCTCGCGGAACCGCCCCTCAGCGATCTCGGCCTTCAGGTCACGGGACGTGGAGGTGACCACGCGAACATCGACCTGCACATCCTGCTCACCGCCGACGCGACGGAACCGCTGATCGACCAGAACGCGCAGAATGCGGCTCTGGCTCTCGCGCGGCATGTCGCTGATCTCGTCCAGATAAAGCGTGCCGTTATGGGCCCGTTCGAACACGCCGATCTTGCGCGGGCGGCCGTCCTGCCCCTCTTCGCCGAACAGTTCGACATCCAGCCGCTCCGGCGTCATCCCGGCCGCCGAAATGGCCACGAACTCGGCCCGGGCGCGCGGACTGGCCTCGTGGATCTGGCGCGCGACCAGCTCCTTGCCGGACCCCGCCGGCCCGGCGATCAGCACCCGGCTGTTGGCCTGGGCCACCTTGGCGATAGTGCCGCGCAGGGCCTGGGCCGCCTGCGACCGGCCGATCAGGCCGGATGGCGTCATCGTCTGCGCCCGAAGCCGCCGGTTCTCGCGCTTCAGCGTCGCCGCCTCGATGGCCCGTTCGACCACCACCACCAGCCGGTCCGACTTGAACGGCTTTTCGATGAAGTCATAGGCGCCGCGCTTCAGCGCGGTCACCGCCGTCTCGATATTGCCGTGGCCCGAGATCATCACCACCGGCAGGTCGGGGTCGATCTCCTTGACCACCTCCAGCAGCTCCAGCCCGTCCAGACCGCCGCCCTGCATCCAGATGTCGAGGATCGCCAGCGACGGCTTCCTCGCGCGGATCGCAGCCAGGGCCTCGTCGGAGTTGGCGGCCACGCGCACGGCGTGCCCCTCGTCCTCGAGCAGGCCCGAAACCAGATCGCGGATGTCCGCCTCGTCGTCGACGACCAGAATGTCGGAACCGGTAGGTCGCATCTTGCCTCGCTTATTCGGCGACGACGGTCTGGAGCTTGCGCTCCGTCACGTCGCCGGTCTTGCCGTTGGGTTTCAGGGGGAAGATCAGGCACACACGCGCGCCGCGCAGGGTCTCAGCGTCGGCCAGCTTCAGCTCGCCGCCGTGGTCCTCGCAGATGCGTTTGACGATAGCCAGGCCCAGGCCCGTGCCCTTCTCGCGCGTGGTGACATAGGGTTCGGTCAGACGATCGCGATCCTTGGCCGGCAGGCCGATCCCGTCGTCCTCGACCATGAAGGTCGCCACGCCGTTCTCGACAATCAGCGAGGCGATGATCCCCGCCGCGTCTGACGCGGCGGCCTCGCCGTCCGCCAAACGATGCGCGGCCACAGACTCGCCGGCGTTCTTCAGGATATTGATCAGGGCCTGCCCTACCATCCGGGCGTCGCATCGTAGCGTCGCCTTGGGCAGGGGCTCGTGCATCTCGACCACGATATCGGCGGCCGCGACCCTCTGGGCGAACACGGCTTCGCGCAACATCTCCGCCGGATTGGCCGCGCCGAAGCGCGGCGCCGGCATGCGGGCGAAGGACGAGAACTCGTCCACCATCCGGCCGATGTCGCCGACCTGGCGGATGATGGTGTCGGTGCAGCGATCGAAGATCTCGACGTCGTCCACCTTGTCCCGATATTTCCGCTTCAACCGCTCGGCTGACAGCTGGATCGGCGTCAGCGGGTTCTTGATCTCGTGCGCGATCCGCCGGGCCACATCGCGCCAGGCGGCGTTACGTTGAGCGGTCACCAGCCGGGTGATGTCGTCAAAGGTCAGGACCATCTCGCCGCCCTGACCACCCTCGATCCTGACGCGCAACCGGAAGGTCTCGCCGCCCCGGCTGATGTCGATATCCTCTTCGATATGCGCCTCGACCCGCCCCACCAGATCGCTCAACTCCGGCGACAGGGCCGCCAGCTCGTGACCCAGCACCGCCTCATCTTCGATGTGCAGCAGTTGAAGAGCGCTGTCGTTGATGGCCGAGACCCGACCACGTCGATCCAGGCCAATGACGCCGGCGCTGACCCCGGACAGGACGGTCTCGATGAACCGGCTTCGATCCTGCGCCTCGTCGCTTGCGGCCTTCAGCGCCGTCTGCTGGGCCTGCAGGTCGCCCGTCATCCGATTGAAGGCGTCAGAAAGGGTTGCGATCTCGGCCGGCGCTCCATCGCTGTCCACCCGCGCGCTGAAATCGCCGCCCGCCACCTGATCCGCCGCCTTCACCAGACGTCCTATGGGCGCTGAAATACTGCTGGCGGCCGACATGCCCAGCCAGACCGCGCCGACGAGAACCAGCAGGGCCGTTTCCAGATAGCTAAGAATGAAGGCCGACTGAATCCGCGACCGGCTTTCGCTGGCCTCGCGATAGGCCTGGATTGACCGGTCGGACGCGTTCATCCGGGCGATCAGACCGTCCTGAAGCGGTCGCACCAGGTAGAGATAGGCGTCGCCATAGGCCGGCAAGGCAATCAAGGACCGCACCGTATCGGGATGTTGCGTCACGTCCGTCGGCGGCTTCCCACCCTGGGCGGCGTCTTCCAGATAGGTGAGCGGGGGGGCCAGATAGGGCGGTGCATCCGGGCGTTCCGCGCGCGCCAAGACTTCACCTTGCCCGTTCAGAATATAGATCCCCGGATAGCCGAAAATTTCACCGACCTGGGCCAGGGCGTCGTTGAACTGGATCCGGTTGCCGAACAGACCTTTCGCGCTGCTCAGCTGTTCGGAGATCGTCACAAGGTCAGCATCCACAGCCGAGGCGACGTCCTGCACATAGGCGCGCCCCACCACCGCGCCGTTCTCGACCGAAGCCTGGACATTCTGGCTGAACCATTGGTCCACGCCGCGTGTCACCAGCACCCCGAAAACCAGCGCGATCAGCACGGCCGGAATCACGGCCACCATGGAGAACAAGGCGACAAACCGCAGGTGCAGCCTCGCCCCCGCCTCGCCCGTGCTACGCGCCAGGGTCAGAACCCGACGACCGACGATAAAGGCGAGGCCCGAGATCAGCACCAGATTGGCGAGCAGCACGAACAGCACCAATTGGCTGCTCGAACCGCGCGCCGCGCCCGAAGCCGCGCCTGGCGCCACCGCCACCAACCAAACGGCCGCTGCGGTGATCACGACGGCTATGAAATAAGCGAAACCGAACCCGGCTCGCGATCTTTCAACGTCGAACCGTCCCCAGAATGACTCATCGTCCGACACCCGGTCGGTTTTAGAGGCCACGTCTGAGGGCGTATCCGTCATGCCACAGCAGTGTCGATCAACTGTGGCGCATTTTCAACAACAGACTTACCCTTCTCCGGTAAATTCCGCCGCCAAAGCTCGGCCATCGCCACCTCGACGGCCATCGGCTCATCCAAGCGGCAAATTCTTGCCTTGGCGTCCCTGCGGTGTTGCGGATCGGCCGGCCAGGGCGCCTGTTCGATGTACCAACCCAGGTGCTTGCGGAACATCTTCAACCCCAGCGGCAGACCGTAGAAGTCCGCCGAGGCCCGCAGGTGTTCGACGACGATGGCCAACCGCGCCTCCGGCCCGGGTTCTTCCAGCGACACCCCGTCGATCAGCGCCCGCTCCAGATGCGCCGCCAACCAGGGCCGTCCATAGACGCCGCGCCCCAGCATCAGACCGTCCGCGCCCGACTGCGCCAGGGCCTCCCGCGCGTCATCCGCCGTCAGTATGTCGCCGTTGACGATCACGGGAATGGCGACGGCTGCCTTGACGTCCGCCACCGCGTCCCAGTCCGCTCGCCCGGTATAGAACTGCTGGCGGGTGCGGCCGTGCACCGTCACCGCCTTGACCCCGATCGCCTCAGCCCGCTTCGCCAGTTCGGCGGCGTTTCGGCTGTCGTCGTCCCAGCCCAGCCGCATTTTGACCGTCACGGGCCGGCCGGTCGCCTGCACCGCCGCCTCCATGATCCGGCAAGCCAGGTCCGGCGTCCGCATCAGGGCCGAGCCGGCGGCCGAGCCCGTGACCTCCTTGGCCGGACAGCCGAAGTTCAGATCGACGATGTCCGCGCCCGCCTTCTCGGCCATCCGCGCCCCCTCGGCCATCTGGCCCGGATCGCGCCCGACCAGCTGGATCACCGTCAGCGGCAAGCCGGCGCCGACAGCCGCACGACGCACCACGTCGGGTCGTTCGCGCGCCAGCTCCTTGGCCGCCACCATCTCGGTCGCCACATATGCCGCGCCCAGTTTGGACGCCAGCACGCGGAACGGCAGGTCGGTGACGCCGGTCATGGGCGCCATCAGCACCTGGCCGGGCACGGTCACGTCGCCGATCTGTAAGGTCTTGGCCATCTCCGCCTTTCGCAGCATCCGAGGCCGCTTCGTCAAGCACCACCGCGGCGGTTTGATGGTTTCGCCCGCCGACGGCGCGCTTTAGAAGGCCGTCATGACTTTCTCGGGCATTATCGTCGCGGCCGGTTCAGGCTCGCGCGCCGGCGGCGACAAGCAATGGCGCACCCTGGGAGGCAAACCCGTCCTGCGCTGGTCGGCCGAGGCCCTGCTGAACGCGGGCGCTGATGAACTGATCGTCGTGATCGCCCCCGGCGCCGAACCGCGCGTGGCCGAGGCCCTGGCCGGCCTGTCCAACTGGCGCGCGGTCGTGGGCGGCGACGTCCGCGCCCAGTCGGTCCGCGCCGGCCTGGCCGCACTGAACTGCCCCTACGACCAGCCCGTCCTGATCCACGACGCCGCCCGCCCCTTGCTGGAGCACGCCGTTATCGACCGCCTGATCGCGGCCCTGTCGGACGCCGACGGCGTCCTGCCCGTCCTGCCGGTCGCCGACAGCCTCCGTCGCGGCGCCGAGGGCTTGATGGCGGGGGTGGTCGAGCGCGACGGCCTTTGGCGGGCCCAGACGCCCCAAGCTTTCCGTCGCAAGACCATCGAGGCCGCCTACGCCGCCTGGACCGGTTCCGACACCCCGACGGACGAAGCCGTCGTGGTCGAACGCCACGGCGGACGCGTCGCCCTCGTCGCGGGCGATCCGCGCCTGATGAAACTGACCTATCCCGAGGATTTCGCCATGGCCGAGGCCCTGTTGTCGCAAGCGACCCGCTATCAGACCCGCATCGGCTCGGGCTATGACGTTCACCGCTGGGGCCCCGGCGGGTCGGTCTGGCTGTGCGGGATCGAGGTGCCGCACGACCAGACCTTGATCGGCCATTCCGACGCTGACGCCGGCCTTCACGCCCTGACCGACGCCCTTCTGGGCGCGATCGCCCAGGGCGACATCGGCGACCACTTCCCCCCCACCGATCCGAAATGGAAGGGCGCTTCCTCCGACCTCTTCCTGCTTCACGCCGCAGAGCTTGTCGCCGCCCGCAACGGCCGCATCGTCAATGTTGACGTGACCCTGATCTGCGAACGCCCCAAGGTGAAGCCGCACCGTCAGGCCATGCGCGAACGGATCGCCGGCCTGCTGTCGCTTCCGCTCGACGCCGTCAGCGTCAAGGCCACCACGACCGAGGGCCTGGGCTTCACGGGCCGGGGCGAAGGCCTGGCGGCCCAGGCCGTGGCCACGGTCGAGATCCCTGTCCCGGCCTGACCCCTAGCGCGCCGAGTACTGGATCTGGCGAACCAGCGACCCGAACAGATTGACATAGTCGTCAGTCCAAGGCCGCACCTCGGTCGTCTCCAGCCTGCGCCAGCGCGGGTCTGCCCGATAGGGCGCCATGGCCGCCTCCGACTTGCCGATGACCAGGGCCTCGGTCGAGGATTCGGACATCTGCACCGCCTCGGGCCGTTCCCTATAGATCTGGTGCAGGGCCGGCGCATTCAGGGTGGCGGCGGCCGCCTCTGCCGGCAGGGTGATCTCTAGGTTCCGGTTCGACAGGTGCAACACCACCACTCCGTCCGGCTTCAGCAGGCGCAGATAGCCGGCGATCGCCTCCACCGTCAGCAGATGGGTCGGCACGGCGTCCGAGGAGAAGGCGTCGATGATCAGCAGATCATAGCTGCCCGGCGCCTCCTGTTCCATCGTCAGACGGGCGTCGCCCAGCACCGTCCGCACCGGTCCCTGGGCGCAGCCGTTGATGAAGCTGAACCAGTGCGGATCGCGCGACAGCCGGTCCACCATCGGATCGATCTCGAAGAAGCTCATCCGATCCTGGGATCGCTTATAGGCGGCCATGGCCCCCGCGCCCTGCCCCACCACCCCGATCACCGCGCCGTCGGGGTGGCGTTCATGAGCGATCATGCCCGCCTGTCCGATGGGCGTAGTCGTGGCGTAATAGAGGGTCGGCAGACAGCGATACCGCTCCGACTGCGCCTGGGCGCCGTGCAGGGTGGTGCCGTGCATCAGCACATGAACCGGCCCGTCCAGACCCTCGATATGGGTGCTGGCCACCCGCATGACGCCGAAGAAGCTGCGCTCCGTCAGCGTCCAGTCATAGCCCCGCGCCACATGATAGCCGGACCAGATCATGGCCCCGATCACCACGGTGAACATGACCGCCCGATCGCGCAGCAGGAAGGCGAACAGGGCCGCGATCCCCAGCACCGCCTGGGCGATCCGCACCAGCTCTGCATCCGGCACATTGGCGCGGATGTCCGGCGCATACCGCACCAGCGCCAGGCCCAACGGCCCGGACAGGGCGATCAGCACGCCGACGACGCAGGCTATGATCTCCCAGGTCCGCACCTCGCGTCCTGACCACGGCCGCAGCAGGCCCACCGCGACCAGCACCAGCGGATATTCCCACACCATGTTGAACACGACCGGCGCGATCAGGGCGTTGAACACCCCGCCCAGAACCCCGCCCAGCGACAACAGCAGATAAAACTCCGTCAGCCGCCCCGGCGCCGGCCGCCGCTCGGCCATCAGCTGGTGGCACATCAGGGCGCTGAAGAAGAAGGCCGTCAGATTGACCCCGAAGACGAACAGCCACTCGGTCGTCCGGAACGCCGCCAGGGCCGCACAGGCCGCCAACACCCCCGCCTGGATCGCCAGGGTCAGGTAGATCGGAATGACCGGCCGCGCCTGGAAGGCGATGACGAAGGTCAGCAGATACAGCGCCAGAGGGATGACCCAGAGAAAGGGCGCCGAGGCCACGTCCGTCGACAGATGCGCCGTCACCCCCAGCATCAGGCTGGACGGCGCCGCCGCAAGCAGAACCAGCAGCCCCTTCTCGCGCCAGGCGATGCGGGGGCCGGCCTCCAGCCGCGCCGGTTCCGTCGCCACCGCCTCGCGCCGCAGCCAGGCGAAGACGCCTAGACCCGCGATCATGACCACGAACAGCCCATAACCCAGGCTCCACCCCCACCTCTGCCCCGACAAGCTGACCAGGGGCTCGATCAGGACCGGATAGGCCAGCAGGGCCAGGAAACTTCCCAGGTTCGAGGCGGCGTAAAGCACATAGGGATTACTGGCCCCCGCCGTCCCGGCGCCACCTCCAGCCATGGCCGTGACCCGGGCATACCAGGCCTGCAACAGCGGCGCCGTCGCCGACAGAACTGCGAAGGGAACGCCGATCGACACCGCCAAGGTCGCCAGCAACCAGACCGTCGGCGCCGACGGATCGGGATCCCCCAGCAGCCCGCTGATCCGCAACGGCAGGAACAGGGCCGCGATCAGCAGCAGGCCCAGATGCACCGCCGCCTGAAGACGCATCGATCCGATCCTCTGCAACAGGTGCGCATAGAGGTATCCGGCCAGCAGCGCGGTCTGGAAGAAGACCATGGCCGCATTCCACACCGACGGCGATCCGCCCAGGGTCGGCAGAATCAGTTTGGTCGCCATCGGCTGGACCACGAAGACCAGACAGGCCGAGGTGAAGACGGCGACGGCGAACAGGAGCGCGGTCGCCTGCGGGGCGCCGTCACGGATCGGGACTTGGGCCTGGACCACATCGCTCATGGCTCTGGTTAGAGCGGGACTCGCGGCCTATGAAAAGGCCATGTTCCCGCAAGACATTCAGCGCCTGGCGCAACAGATCGTCGCAACCTCGACCGCGCGCGGCCTGATGCTGGCGACGGCCGAAAGCTGCACCGGCGGCCTGGTCGCCGCCGCCCTGACCGCCGTTCCCGGCTCGTCCGCCGCGCTGGACCGTGGCTTCGTCACCTACAGCAATGAGGCCAAGCAACAGATGCTGGACGTGCCCGAGGCGACGCTGATCGCCCATGGCGCCGTCTCCGAACCTACGGCCCGCGCCATGGCCCAGGGCGCCGTCGCCCATTCGCGCGCCGCCGTCAGCGTCGCCGTCACCGGCATCGCCGGCCCCGGCGGAGGATCGGCCGAAAAGCCGGTCGGTCTGGTCCATTTCGCCGCCCAGGGTCCGGACGGCCTGATCCATCGCCAGGAAAACTTCGGCGACATCGGCCGCGACGCCATCCGCATGGCCGCCGTCCGCATGGCCCTGGAGATGCTGGCGGACCGGCTCGCCTCGTGACCGACCCACACCTCGTCGATGCGCGCGGACATCTCTGCCCGACGCCCAGCCTCAGATTGATGAAGGCCATGGAGGGCACCCCGGCCGGTACGGTCTTCGTCCTTCTGGCCACAGACCCGATGGCGCGGATCGACGTGCCCTATCTGATGACCCAGAAGAACGGCAGCCTGCTCGACATTCAGGAAACCGAAGGCGTGATTCGCCTCACGGTGCAGACCGGCTGAACGCCGATCCTAAGGCCGAGACCGGCGGCTGGCGCGACGCTCGGACAGGTCGACCACATCGGCCGGGGCGCTCGGCGGCGTGATCTTGTCCTTCGCCTCGGCCTCGGCCGCGATCTCCATCTCGGTGGCGAAGGCGCCGCCGTAGAAGATGGCGTTGATGTTCCACGACAGCCAGATCAGCAGCACCACCACCGCGCCGACCGACCCATAGGTGGCCCCCAGCGGCGCAATCTGCTCCACATAGATGGCGCACAGCCAGGACGAAATCACCGACATCAGCGTCGCCACCAGGCCGCCCGTGATCGCCGGCAGCCAGGCGACGCGAGAACTGTGGCTCATGGCGTAGCGGTAGAGCAGCGTCAGCCCCACCACGAGGCCCAACGCCGGCAGGAAGGCGTCCAACGGCATCAGTCCGCCCCCAAACGGTTCCGCCGCCGATGAGGCCGTATGGGCCAGGATCCGCGCCGTCACCACGGCGCCGGACACGATCGTGAACAGGGCGAAGGCGAAGACAGCGACGAAGAAGGCCAGCAGGTTGAACTTGAAGAAGCCGTGCGGCTCGGTCTCATCGTGGATCAGGTTCAGACCCGCCAACAAGGCCTTGAATCCCCTGTGCGCCGCATAGGCGCCGACGACCAGGGCGAAGGCGCTTTGGGCCGACACCGTGCGGGCCGACGCATTGGTCAGCCGCGTGATCTCATCCTGGAAAATGGTCTGCGCCGCCTTGGGCAACAGGTCCGACAGAGCCGCCGCCTGAGCACTGACCTCGCTGATCGACAAACCCAGCTTGTAGAAGCCGATCAGGATGGCGATGGCGGGAAACACGGCCAGCAGGGCGAAGAACGACACCCCGCCGGTGTACAGCATCACGTCGCGCCCCCAACTGCGGGTAAAGGCGCGCACCGCCAACCCGCCCCAGAATCCGGGCGCCTTCAGAACCGTGCGGGTCAGGTGGTCACTCAAGCCGGTTCTCACAGCCGTTGAACAGGCGGCTTAACCTAGAGCATTCCTTCGCTGAGGAAAATCCCACTCCGAAACACCCGTCTATCCCCGCTCCAGACGCGCCAAGACATTGCTTCGTTAAGGGGCGCTTCGCTATGGTCCGCCCGCCTTTACGGGCTATGGACGTTCCAACGTCCAGGGGGAGACGACCAACTTGGCTTTCGACGCGCGTGTATTGATCCTGGCGGCACAGGACGGCCGGATCGGGCCGCTCGCGGCCGGGCTGGACGCCCTCGGCTGGACGACCGTCACTGCGCGCGACCTGGCTGCGGCCGAGGCGACGCTGCAAGACTTCCCGCTGGACGCCGCCGTGATCGATTTCGATTCGTATCAGGACGACGCCGTCGCGCGACTGCGCGCCGCCGCCCAGCCGCGCAGCCTGCCCGTCATGGTGGTCGGCGCGCCGCGCGGTTCTGCGGCCGACGCCGATCTCGCCGTCACCACCCCGCCCCATCCGGCCCAGGCGGCCCTGCGTCTGGAACAGATGACCCGCGCGGCCGTGGCCGAGGAGGAGTTCGATCTCCGCTGCGCCACCTTCGCCGCCCGCGGCCTGGATCTGCAGCCCGGCGGCCCGGATCATTCGCCCCTGCGCATTCTGGCCGCTGGCGTGGCGGAGCGCCGCTTCCTGGCCCTGTCCAACGCCCTGACGGCAGCCGGGGTCGAGGTCGTCGCCGCCCCCACTCCCTACACCGCCTTCGACTATCTGCACGAAAGCCCGTTCGACGCCGCCGTCCTGTGGGGCGCCAAGGACCATGCCCCGGCCCTGTCCATCGCCTCGGGCATGAAGCGCAACACCCGCCTCTATCACATCCCCCTGATGCTCTATCTCCGCGGCGGCAGTGAGATGAGCCTGGACGAGCTGTTCAACCGGGGCTTCTCCGACGTCGCCACCGCCGACACCCGCGAAGACGAAACCGCCGAACGCCTGCTGGCCCTGGCCAAGTCGCACCGCCGCTACCTGACCATCCGCAAGGCGCTGGATTCAGTTCGGGGCCTGGACGTCATGGACGCCACGACCGGCCTGTTCACCCCGGAACTGTTCGCCGCCCACCTTGCGCGGGTCGCCGACGCCTCGCGCGCCCGACGACGCCCCCTGTCGGTGTGCGTGCTGCGGGTGCGCGAGAACGAGGCCGTGACCTGGGCGCGCCAGGGCGGCTGGCTGGATCGCGCCCTGCCCCAGATCGGCGCCATGGTCTCGCGCCTGGTGCGGGTCGAGGACACGCCGGCCCGCCTGGCCAAGGAAGTCTTCGCCCTGGCCCTGCCGGCCACACGCGGCGAGGCCGCCCGCCTGGCCGCCGAACGGATCGCCGCGGTCATCGGCTGCACCGCCTTCGACGCCGGCCCCGACCGCTCGCCCTTCGTCGCCGAATTCGACGTCGGCGCCGCCGAAATGCGCCCGAACGAATCCGCCGGCGCCCTCCTCGAACGCGCCTCCGCCGATTTGTTCGACAAGACGCGGTAGGGGTTGGTCATAGCGCCCCAAGGCGCATCTGCCGCAAAAGCGGAAATTGCGCGTCTTGGATAGTTCAATAGCCAAAGTCGGCGCCCGGCCGGAAGCGCGAGGTCGACCCCGTTGCGGTCTTGCCGCAGGCAGGTGATGGTTCGGGATGGCCGAAACACCTCATCGAGTTCCTGACTTTTTCCTCCACCACATCCGGTATGACGTCGGCTCACTCATCGTCACGCTGGCAGTTGGGGGCGAACCGTATTTCGAGGTTCAGTTCGATCCGCCTAGGGCATTTCGCTCATTCGCTGAGAGCGACTTCTTTGATTATCTGCAAACCTTCGAAGGCGAACCACTAATCACCACGCAGGACGGGGGCAGCGGTGTGTTCATGAGCGAGAACGCTCCTTACGTCATCGACTATCGAACTCATGTGCGTCCGTCGGAGACCGAACCCACGTTCTCTTGCCTGATAGCGACCGCGCAAGAATGTGTTGAGGTGGTTTGCTTCGAGAGGCCGACGATCCGCTTCCTCTAGCGCTGCTTCTCATCCCGGCCGACCGTCCACGCTCGACCCATTGCAGAAGCCGAGAAGATAGGTGAAGCATCGCGACATGCGCCTGCCAAAACCTCTTGTCTGCGGAGCTGTCCTGTCGTGCTGGTCGCTATCGTCGTGCGGCAGTTACGTGCCCTTGTGTAAGGGGCCACACATGACAGAAGACAAGGCGCTCGACGCGGCGATACGCTGGATTCAAAGGCGCGAAAGCGGCAAATATTTGATCGCAAGCGGCAGGGCGATGTCTGATCGAGCTATCGATGAAACGACGTGTTGCGATGTGGTTCATAAGCCCATGACCTTGGACAAGCCTGAGCTGTGGGCCGTTTACATGGAAATCCCAACTATCGAAGGTCGGGTGAATGCATTTGTGGAGTTCGACATGTGCGGGGCCAAGGTGGACGAGGGCACAGACGTTGAACGACACGGTGAGAACAGGAGCCCGACTAAGATGACGTCAGCAGATCTTTAGGCGCCACCATGACGTCCGCTTATCGAACAAACGATCACCGCATCCGCCCTACGCCCCCGCCACCCGCGCCAGATCGGCCGTGATCCGCTCCGCCACCTTCAGCCGCTCCTCCGCCGTCGGCCAGTCGCCGGTCACCACGATCTTCTGATCCGGCCGGATCTTCCAGAAGGCCTGGTTCTTCTGGATCAGCCCGACCAATCCAATAGGATTGGGGAAGCTGTTGTCGCGCAGGGTCAGCACCGCGCCGCGCGGACCGATGTCGATCTTCTCGATACAGGCGCGGCGGCAGTTCGACTTGATGCCGACGATCTTCAGCAGTTGCTGCGCCTCGTCCGGCAGGGGCCCGAACCGGTCGATCAGTTCGGCGGCCAGGGCTTCGCGATCCTCGGCCTGTTCCGCGTCGGACAGGCGGCGGTACAGGCTCAGACGAACGTTCAGATCCGGGACGTATTCCTCTGGAATCAGGACGGAAGCCCCGACGTTGATCGACGGCGACCAGCCACGATCCACATTGGCCCCCTCGCCCTTCTCGCGCAGCTCGGCGACCGCGTCTTCCAGCATCTGCTGGTACAGTTCGACGCCGACCTCGCGGATATGGCCCGACTGTTCGTCGCCCAGAAGATTGCCGCCGCCGCGCTGGTCCAGGTCGTGGCTGGCCAGCTGGAAGCCGGCGCCTAGATTGTCCAGCGACTGCAAGACCTGCAACCGCCGCTCGGCCGACAGGGTCATCGGCTTGACCGCGTCCGTGGTCAGATAGGCGAAGGCCCGCGCCTTGGACCGGCCGACCCGGCCCCGGATCTGGTACAGCTGCGCCAGGCCGAACATGTCGGCGCGGTGCACGACCAGCGTATTGGCCGTCGGAATATCCAGCCCGCTCTCGACGATGGTGGTCGAGACCAGCACGTCGTACTCCCCCTCGTAGAAGGCGCTCATCACCTCCTCCAGCTGGGTCGCCGACATCTGGCCGTGGCCGACGACGAACTTCACCTCGGGCACCTGCTCACGCAGGAATTTCTCGATGGCCGGCAGGTCCTTCAGGCGCGGCGCGACATAATAGGCCTGGCCCCCGCGATATTTCTCGCGCAGCAGGGCCTCGCGCACCAGCACCGGATCCCACGGCGTCACATAGGTCCGCACCGCCAGGCGATCGACCGGCGGGGTGGCGATGATCGACATCTCGCGAATACCCGACAGCGCCATCTGCAGGGTGCGCGGGATCGGCGTGGCGGTCAGGGTCAGCAGGTGGACATCGGCGCGCAGCGACTTCAGCTTCTCCTTGTGCTTGACGCCGAAATGCTGCTCCTCGTCCACAATCACCAGGCCCAGGTCGCGGAAGCCGACCTGTTCGGACAGCACCGCATGGGTGCCGACGACGATCTCGACCGAGCCGTCCTTCAGCCCCGCCCGCGTCTCTGACGCGTCCTTGCCCCCCACCATCCGCGACAGTTGGCGCACCTTCACAGGCCAGCCGGCGAACCGTTCGGTGAAGGTCTTGTAGTGTTGCCGCGCCAACAGAGTCGTCGGCGCCACAATGGCCACCTGCTGTCCCGTCATTGCCACGACGAAGGCGGCCCGCAGCGCCACCTCGGTCTTGCCGAAGCCGACGTCGCCGCAGATCAGCCGATCCATCGGCGTGCCCTTGCCCAAATCCTCCAGCACGTCGCCGATGGCGTTCAGCTGGTCGTCCGTCTCCTCATAGGGGAAGCGGGCGCAGAATTCGGCGAACAGGCCCGGCGGCGGCACCACCGCGTCGGTCTCGCGCAGCGCCCGCTTGGCGGCGAGCGCGATCAGCCCCTCGGCCATGGCGCGCAGGCGTTCCTTGGCCTTGGACTTGCGCGCCTGCCAGCCGGCGCCGCCCAGCTTGTCCAGTTGAACCCCGGCGGCGTCCGTGCCGTACCGGGTCAGAAGGTCAATATTTTCAACCGGCAGATAGAGCTTGCTCTCACCGGCGTACAACAGTTCCAGGCAGTCGTGTGGGGCCTGCTGGATCTCCAGCGTCTTCAGCCCCTCGTACCGCCCGATTCCGTGATCCAGGTGCACCACCAGATCCCCGGTCGTCAGGGCAGAGGCCTCGGCCAGGAAGTTCGACGCCCGCCGCTTCTTGCGCGGACGCGCCAACCGGTCGCCCAGGATGTCGGTCTCGGAGATGACCGCGACCTCGTCCGTCGCAAAGCCATGTTCGACCGGCAGGACGCCGCGCAGATACAGGTCCTTGGGCGCCGCCTGAACATCGGCCCAGTCGCGCACGGCGACGATATGATCCAGGCCGTGATCGGCCAGCATGGTCGCCAGACGTTCCGACGAGCCCTCGGTCCACGAGGCGAACAGCACCCGTTTGCCGTCGGCCTTCAGCGCCGCCGCATGGGCCGCCACCGCCTCGAACAGGTTGACGCTGTCCTGCGCCCGCTCGGCCGCAAAGGTCCGGCCCAGTCGGCCGCCGGCGTCCTCGCCGCCGCCCGAGAACGGCGTAAACCGCCGTAAGGCGCGACCCGCCAGCGCCTGGTTCCAGTCGCCGGCGTCCAAATACAGCGACCGGGGCGGAAGCGCCCGATTGGCTGCCGCATGCCCCTTGGTCTTGGCCGCTTCGGTCCGCCCCTCATAGGCGTCGGCGATCAGGTCCCACCGTTCAGCCCGCGCGCTCTCGGCCTGATTGTCGAGGAAGATCTGCGCCTGATCCGGCAGATAGTCGAACAGCGAATCCAGCGTCTCGTAGAACAGCGGCAGCCACTGCTCCATGCCCTGACGCCGCGCGCCCTCGCTGATAGTCGCATACAGCGGGTCGTCGCCCGGCGCGCCGAACAGGTTCAGATAACCGGTACGGAAGCGCGAAATCGCGTCCGCATCCAGCAGAGCCTCCGACACTGGCGCCAGCGACACCGCCGTCATCTGGCCGGTCGATCTCTGGGTCTCGGGATCGAAGGTGCGGATCGATTCCAGCTCGGACCCGAACATGTCCAGCCGCACCGGCTCCTCGAAGCCCGGCGGGTACACATCGACCACCCCGCCCCGCACGGCGAACTCGCCCCGCTCAGATACAGTCGAGGCCCGGACATAGCCGTTGGCGGCGAAATATCGCTCCAGCGCCTGGATATCCAGATCGCGGCCCACCTTGGTCTCGAACCCGGCCTGGGTCGTCACCGACTTGGGCGGCGTCCTCTGCATGGCCGCGCCGACGGTCGTGACCACCAGAACCGGCGCGTCCCCCGGCTTGCGCTGGGCCAGCCGCGTCAGGGTCGCCATCCGCTGGGCGGCGATGCCCGCCGTCGGGCTCAGCCGGTCATAGGGCAGGCAGTCCCAGGCCGGATATTCAAGAATTTCGATATCTTGCGAGAAGAATCGGAACGCCTGAACAAACCCGCCCGACCGCTGATAGTCGCGCGCTACAAAGACGCCGACCCCGCCGCTCGCCTTGATCCGCTCTGCGACGACCAGGGCGTCCAGCCCCTCGGGCGCCCCGCCCAGATCGGCGTCGGTGCGGTGCTGCACAGTGACCTGTTGATCCATCAGCCGATGCCCTTGCCGACCTCAGCCGCCACATGCTCGCGCATGAAGGCCCGCACCTTGGCCATCACCGGCGTCTCGAACTCGGGCGGCGTCGGGTCACGCTCGATGATCCAGCCGTAAAGCCACTGGTCTTCCTCGTCGATCAGCAGTTCGAGCTGGTCGAGTTCCGCGTCGGTCAGGGTCGGCGCCACCTGGTCCGAGAACGGACCCAGCACCATGTCGGCCTCGCGGAAGCCCCGCCGCCAGGACCGGAACTGGATCCGGCCCAGCCGCTGCTTGCGGGCCAGCGCCGCCTGGTCGCCACTGTCGTCTTGAGGGATTTCGGTCACAAGCAATCCTGGCCCGGCAAGGTTGAAGGACGTTCAAGCCGCGATCCACCGCGTGGCGAACCTCAGCGTCCTAAAATGGAAGAAGCGCAGATAGCGCTCCTTCGCCCACTTCGCCACCCGTCATGGTCACGCTATGTTCCCGGCGATGCGTCCGCAGATTCTCTTTCCCCTGTTCGCCGAGGTCTCCAGCCTGAAGGGCGTGGGCCCCCGCGCCCTGCCCCTGGTGCAGAAGGTCGCGGGTCCGCTGGTGCGCGATCTGGCCTTCCTCGGCCCCTCGGGCGTCATCGTGCGCCGGCCCATGGAGGCGGCGACCGCCGTGGACGGCGAGGTCGGGATCTTCGAAATCGTCATCGACCGCCTGTTCGTCCCCAGCCGCCCCGGCGCCCCGCTGAAGGTCCGCGCCAGCGACCCGACCGGTTTCGTCCACCTGGTCTGGTTCGGCGGCTCGCCCCAGCATATCGACCGGCTGCTGCCGCGCGGCGAGACCCGGCTGGTCTCGGGCAAGGTCGAGCGGTTCAACGGCGAGGTCCAGATCGTCCACCCGGACATCGTCACCCTGGACAAGGCCGCCGACATCCCGGCCTCCGAACCCGTCTATCCGGCGACCCAGGGCCTGACCTCGCGCCAGCTGCGCAAACTGGTCCAGGCCGCCCTGCCCGCCGCCCCCGACCTGCCGGAATGGCAGGATCCCGCCTGGCTGAAGAAGCAGGACTGGCTGGGCTGGCGCGCCGCGCTGGACGCCCTGCACGCCCCGGCGAGCGAGCTGGACCTGACGCCCGACGCCCCCGCCCGCCAGCGTCTGGCCTATGACGAGTTCCTGGCCCACCAGCTGGCCCTGGCCCGCCGTCGCCGCGCCCGCGAGATCAAGCCCTCGCCCGACATCGCGCCCGGCGCCGCCTCCGACTGCCTGCTCCAGGCCCTACCCTTCACCCTGACCAACGCCCAGGCCCAGGCCGTCGCCGAAATCCGCCGCGACCTGGCCTCCGGCAAACAGATGGGCCGCCTGCTTCAGGGCGACGTCGGCTCGGGCAAGACCGCCGTCGCCGCCCTGGCCCTGGCCGACGCGGCCTCCAGCGGCTTCCAGTCCGCCCTGATGGCCCCGACCGAAATCCTGGCCCGCCAGCACTACGAGAAACTCGGCCCCCTGCTGGAGGCGGCCGGCGTCGCCTCCGTCCTGCTCACCGGTCGCGACACCAACGGCCAGAGGCGCGAGAAACTGGCCGCCCTGGCCTCCGGCCAAGCCCAGGTCGCCATCGGCACCCACGCCCTGTTCCAGGACGCCGTCCGCTTCGACCGCCTGGCCCTGGCCGTCATCGACGAACAGCACCGGTTCGGCGTCAGCGAGCGCCAGCGGCTCCAGGCCAAGGGTGATCCGCGAATCGGCGCCGTCCACCTGCTGACCATGTCGGCCACCCCCATCCCTCGCACCCTGGAACTGACCCAGTATGGCGAGCTGGAAGTCAGCCGCCTGATGGAGAAGCCGCCGGGCCGCACCCCCGTCACCACCGCCGTCGTTCCCCTGGCTCGGATCGGCGAGGTCGCCGCCCGGTTGAAGACGGCGCTGGACGCCGGCGCCCAGGCCTATTGGATCTGCCCCCTGGTCGCCGAATCCGAGGCCATCGACCTCGCCGCCGCCGTCGATCGCGCCGACGACCTGCGCCGCCTGCTGGGGGTCGAGGTCGGCCTCGCCCACGGCCAGATGCCCGGCGCCGAGCGCGAAGCCGTCATGGCCGACTTCGCCGACGGCCGCCTCCCCCTGCTGGTCGCCACCACCGTTGTCGAGGTCGGGGTGGACGTGCCCAACGCCTCAATCATGGTCATCGAACACGCCGACCGCTTCGGCCTGGCCCAGCTGCACCAACTGCGCGGCCGCGTCGGACGGGGCTCAAAGGCCAGCTCCTGCATCCTGCTGTACGGCGGCCAGGACGGCGCCCTCGGAGAAACGGCCAAGGAACGGCTCGAAACCCTGCGCCGCACCGAGGACGGCTTCGTCATCGCCGAAGAAGACTTCCGCCTACGCGGCGGCGGCGACCCCCTGGGCCTGAAACAGAGCGGCTTCCCCGCCTACCGCTTCGCAGACCCGATCCGCCACCGGTCCCTGATGCTGGCCGCCGCCGACGACGCCCGCCTGATCCTGAACCGCGACCCCGACCTTACGTCCGAGCGCGGCCAGGCCGTGCAGGTGCTGGAGGAGTTGTTTGACTGGAAGGGGCACAAGGCGGGGGCGGATTGAAGGGGACGCCCACGCCCGCGCCCGTCATCCTGGGCCTTGCGCCTAGGATCCAAAGACTCAAGCGGCTAGAACGCCCCCGATGTTGCGCCTGTCAGAACTCAAACTGCCCCTCGACCACCCGCCGGAGGCCTTGCCCGCCGCGATCGCCGCCCGCCTGGGCGTGCCGCCGCACGATCTTGTCTCTTGGTCGATATGGAAGCGGGCGCACGACGCCCGCCGGAAATCCGCGATTCTGAAAGTCTATATCCTCGACGTCGAGGTGAGGGATGAATCAGCGGTGCTGGCCCGCCTTGCGGACGACGTGCATGTGGCGCCGACGCCAGACGTCGCCTATCGCCCGGTCGCTCTCGCAACCAAGACCGAGCGCCTTCGCCCGCTCGTGATCGGGGCCGGGCCGTGCGGCCTGTTCGCCGGGCTGATCCTGGCCGAGATGGGGTTCAAGCCGATCATCCTCGACCGCGGAAAAGTGGTGCGGCAGCGGACGAAGGACACCTGGGGCCTGTGGCGAAGCAGCAAGTTGGACCCGGAATCCAACGTGCAGTTCGGCGAGGGCGGCGCGGGCACCTTCTCCGACGGCAAGCTCTACAGCCAGATCAAGGATCCGCGTTTCCTGGCCCGCAAGGTGTTGACCGAATTCGTCGCGGCCGGGGCGCCGGAGGAAATCCTCACCGAGGCCCACCCGCACATCGGCACCTTCCGCCTGGTGACCATGGTCGAGGCCATGCGCGAGAAGATCGAACAGCTGGGCGGCGAGTACCGCTTCGAGCACCGGGTCACGGACATCGATCTCGACAAGGGCGCCCTCCGGGGCGTGCGCCTGCACACCGGCGAGACGCTGGAGGCCGATCACGTGGTCTTCGCCATCGGCCATTCGTCGCGCGACACCTTCCAGACTCTCTACGAGCGCGGCGTCCATATCGAGGCCAAGCCGTTCTCGATCGGCTTCCGCATCGAGCATCCGCAGTCGTGGATCGACAAGGCCATGTTCGGCCCCTGCGCCGGCCACCCCGATCTGGGCGCGGCGGCCTATACGCTCTCGCACCACTGCTCGAACGGCCGCACCGTCTACAGCTTCTGCATGTGCCCGGGCGGCACCGTGGTGGCGGCGACCAGCGAGCCCGGCCGCGTCGTGACCAACGGCATGAGCCAATATTCGCGCAACGAGCGCAACGCCAACTCCGGTTTCGTGGTCGGCATCTCGCCCGAGGATTATCCCAGCGACCACCCGCTGGCGGGCATCGAACTGCAACGGGAGCTGGAGACCCGCGCCTATGCGGCCGGCGGCGGCGACTATTTCGCGCCGGGCCAGCTGGTCGGCGACTTCCTGGCGGGCCGCCCCTCGACCGCGCTGGGCGAGGTCGTCCCCAGCTATAAGCCGGGCGTGCGCCCGACCGACCTGGCGCCCCTGATGCCCGACTATGTGATCGCCGCCATGCGCGAGGCCCTACCCGTCTTCGGCCGCAAGATCGCCCGCTACGACGACGCCCAGGCGGTTCTGACGGGCGTCGAAACCCGCAGTTCATCCCCGATCCGAATGACCCGCGGCGCCGACTTTCAGAGCCTGAACGTGCGCGGCCTGTTCCCTGCCGGCGAAGGCGCCGGCTATGCCGGCGGCATCCTGTCGGCCGCCGTTGACGGCATCAAGGTGGCCGAAGCCGTCGCCCGGTCGATGGTGGCGGAGGGGACGGCGTAGATCGGTCGAACACAGACAGCGCCCACCGTCGGTTCTTGGATGCCCTCGTTCGGCTGCTACTGGAGCGTAGCCGCCGCGATCGTGCGACAATCCGGACCTCGTCGGAGGGCGCTGATCGGCTTTCCGGCCGCTGGCCTGAGACGGGTCCCGACCCGTTGCGGAAATTCAGCTTGGCGGTTCCGGTTGTCCCGTTGAAGCGGCCAGCTAAACTATCAGCGGAGGACGAGATGAATGCATCTACAGTGCGGTTGTGCGGATTCGCGGGTTTGATTGGCGCGGTCGCCATGTTCGCGCGCAATAGGCTGTTTTACGGACAGTGGGGTGGTGGTGGTGACGCATTCGCGTCATCTTTGAAGGTAGTTCAGCGACGACTAGCTAGTCTTCACGGGAGGGCGGGCACCCGCCCGCCCTTCCAAATCGCCACAGCTGAGAGCCCAAAGACATGACATCAGGTATCAGACTTGCGGCCATCGTTGTTGCTTTGGCGCTTTGCGACCAAGCCGAAGCCCAGGAACAAGGGAGAGCCGGGGCTGGGGACCAAGCGAGAAATGTTAGCCGGGCCCTGGCGGTATGCGGTGACTCATCGTTCGAAATCATCGGAGATACGGTTTGCCTGGCTGGGATCATTACAATGGAGATGGCCGTCGCGGTCGAGGCTCACCCGGAACCGTTTAAGGCCGTCGTGCTGAATACGCCAGGCGGGGATATGGCCGCGTCCCTGCGAGTTGGGCGACGTCTGTTCAAGGACAAGGCGGAGATTATCGTGGACGGAGAATGCTCGTCTTCATGCGCCAACTATCTTGCTCCGGTAGGGCACCGGAAACTCCACGTCACCGAGGGGTCGTTTATCGCCATGCACGGCACGCCGCCGCGGGGCCTGTTCGGTTATATCGAGGCGCGGCGTGTAGAGTCCGGCCAGACTGTTGAAGCGCTCATGGCCGACCCCACGACGTTCTTCGAATTTCAGCGAGATTTTCCTCAGCATGTGACGGAAGTCGTCCTGCCCGAGGTGCAGTATTACGCGGACGTTCAGAAGGACGAGGCCTATGCGACGCGGTTCGTGGAGGTGATGCGGACCCTGGAGATGCGCCCGAACTACGGATGCGCACCCGCAGGCCCGACCCTGATCATCATCGGCCCGCGATGGATGAGCCGGTTTCGCATCAACAGCACCAATGTCTGGTGGATGGAGGATCGCCAAGCCCTGATCGAACGCCTGCCCGAGTCGCTGCGCAATCAAATGCTTGTAATCGATGGCGATGAGCATCCCTCATGGATCCCCGGACGAGGCTTCGTTACCCCTCAGGACTGCATGACGACCCGGCCCGCAGCGCCCGATCAGCAGCCGGACCGACTGGTGTTCTGAAAGCCCAGTCGCCTGTGCTTCGCCAGCGGTCATCTTGATCCGGTATCATCCGCCGAAATAGACCTAAAAATCAGCGCACAGCTACCTCAGTGGTTCTGGGAATATCAATACCGTATGGACGTCGCTGAAAGGCATAGTTGTTAAAGTCGGATATCCGCCCCGAACAGATGTTCGGGACGTGCGCTTTCCAGCGCGGCTCTGCTGAATGAAAATGTGAGGAGAGCGGTTCGCATAGATGAACCGAGGAAGGCAAACGAAGCTCACCTTCCCCAATTTGTCGAACTGAAGCTAATCCTTTCAACACCCTAACGCGCCCCAACCGCCATCAACCTAACACGCCTCCAGACTGTGTTAGCCTCGTCGTCCGGTCTTTGACATCGGGCGCGCGCCGCAGTCCGCCTGCGACGTCCGCTCCCCATCAACGCCACAATCGTCGCCCCTGGCGCGTTTGGCGCCTTTGGCACGGTTGTCACCCTGTTTTCGCGCCAAACTGACCGGCCTCAGCCGATCCTAACGCCGCAGCGGTCGCCCCATGGCGCATTTGGCGGTTTGGCGGTTTGTCACCCTGTTTTTACGACAAACTGAGCGGCCTCAGCCGATCATGCAGCGCCAGCCGTCGAACCCGACCTCGACATTGGCCGGAACAATCGCCGACAATTCCTTGTAATCCATGTCGATATGCAGGTTCGTCAGCACGGCCCGCTCGACATCCGCCGCCGCAATCCACTCCAGCGTCCGATCCAGATGGGCATGGGTCGGATGGGGGGTGTAGCGCAGGGCGTCGACGATCCAGACCTGGCTCCCCGCCACCGCACGGATCGCTGCCTCGTCCAGGTCCGAGACGTCGCTGGAATAGGCCATGTCGCCCAGCCGATAGCCGACCGACCGGATCGGCCCGTGCCCCTGATCGAAGGTCACGACCGGGATCGCGCCCCCCGGCCCCTCCACCGACCAGGCCGTCCCGTGGGGCGGAATGACCTGGGCGTCCAGCAGCGGCGGATAGCCGAACTTGCTCTCGAAGATATAGTCGAACCGGTGCGACAGGGACGTCAGGGTCGCCTCGTCCATCCAGGCCGGGATCCGCTTGCGCGCCCGCGTCGCGAAAGTCCGCAGGTCGTCAATCCCATGGGTCTGGTCCGCATGGTCGTGGGTATAGAGGACGGCGTCCACATGCCGGGTCTCGCTGGCCAGCATCTGTTCGCGCAGGTCCGGCGAGGTGTCGATCAGGATGTTGGTCATCCCCTCCGGCCCGGTCTTCCTCGCCAGCATCGCGCAGCGCGTCCGCCGGTTCCTCGGCTCGGCCGGGTCGCAGACGCCCCAGTCGCCGTCGCCCCGCGGCACCCCGCCCGAGGATCCGCTGCCCAGGATGACGACTTCGAAACTCATGCCGATCTCGGTATCCGGTCAAAGAGGCCGAAGAAGGCCTCGGTGGTTCTCTGGTCCGCCTCCTCGGCGCTCCAGCCCCTGATCTCGGCCAGCTTGTCCAGCACATGGCTGATATAGGCCGGTTCGTTGCGCCGCCCGCGATGCGGGATGGGCGCCAGATAGGGGCAGTCGGTCTCGACGATTATACGCTCGGCCGGCATGTCCCGGATCACCGCCCGCACATCCTCGGCCGCCTTGAAGGTGGCGATCCCCGAGACCGAGAACCAGGCCCCAAGTTCCGCTGCGATTCCCGCCAGTTCCGCCCCGCTGGTGTAGCAGTGCATCAGCATCTTGAACGGCCCGGCGGCGTGCTCCTCCTTCAGGATCGCCCCCATGACCTCATCCGCCTCGCGGGTATGGATCACCAGCGGCAGCCCCGTCTCCCGCGCCGCCGCCACATGCTGGCGGAACACCGCCGCCTGGATCTCGCGCGGACTGAAGTCATAGTGGAAGTCCAGCCCGCACTCGCCGATCCCCACCACCTTGGGCCGCTGCGCCAGCTCCACCAGGGTCGCCGCCGTCAGCTCCGCCGCATCCTTGGCCTCGTGCGGATGGACCCCGACCGTGCACCAGATGTCCGGGTTGGCCATGGCGATCCCATGGGTCGCCTCAAAGGTGGTCAACTTGTCGGAGATCTCGACCATCAGACCGACCCCGGCCTCGCGCGCCCGGGCGATCACCGCGTCCCGGTCCTCGTCGAACTGGGGCGCGTGCAGGTTCACATGACTGTCGATCAGCATCAGCCCATCCGCGCCTGCTGGGCCTGGACCCGCTTCAAGTCCGCCAGCGCCCCGGCCAGCACATCGGCCTTGTCCAGGTTCAGCCCCGCCGCCCGCTCCGGCAGTGGCTGCAGCCGCTCCCACAGCTCGGCCCAGCGATTGCCTGCGCCGGCCGGACTGCTCAGGGCCTGCATCCGCACCGCCGCGATCAGCCGCTCCATCAGGGTCTCGAACCGCTCTTGCCCCTCGGCCCCCCGGAACTTGTCGGCGATGGCCAGGGCCTCGGCCCGGTCCACATCCCCCTCGACCCAGCGCCGCGCCAGCTGGTCCATCTCGAAGGTCGCCCCCGACGCCAGGGCCAGGGCCGCGCCCGGCGATCCGCCCGCCATGGCCGCCGCGTGCTCGGCCTCCTCAGGCTCCGCCCCCGTGCGGTTCCGCACCAGGGTCTCCAGCCGCTCCGGCGTCCAGATGGGGAAGCTCAGCCGCCGGCAGCGCGACCGGATCGTGGCCAGCAGCCGCCCCGGCGCATGGGTCACCAGGAACAGCACCCCCCGCTCGGGCGGCTCCTCCAGAACCTTCAGCAAGGCGTTGGCCGCGTTGATGTTAAGGTCGTCGGCCGCATCGATGATCGCCACCCGGTGCTGGGCCTGGGACGGGCTCTTGGAAAAGAACTCGGGCAGGTCGCGCGACTGATCGACCGAGATCGACTTCTTGGTCTTGCCGCCCTCGACCAGCCGTTCCAGCACCAGCAGGTCCGGGTGGGACTGGGCCGAGATCAGCCGGCTGACCGGATCCTCGCGCCGCGCGCCCAGCGGCCCCCGCGCCGGATCGGCCGCCGCCCCCAGCAGCCGCCGCGCCGCGCGATAGGCGAAGGTCGCCTTGCCCGTCCCCTCGACCCCGCACAACAGCCAGGCGTGGTGCAGACGGCCCCGCTCCCAGGCGTCCAGAAAGGCCGCTTCCGCCGCCGCATCGGGAACCAGGTCGAACCGGTCTCGGGGATGATCGTCGCTCACAGCAACCGGTCCTGAACCGCCTGCCAAACCCGCGCCTCGACCTCGTCCAGCGATCCCACCGCGTCGATCAGCACGCACCGCTGCGGATTGGCCTCGACGATGCGCAGGAAGCCCTCGCGCAGTCGCTGATGGAACTCCAGCCCCTTGGATTCGAACCGCGTCTCGAACAGGCCGCGCCCGAACGCCCGCTCCAGCCCGACCTCGACCGGCAGGTCAAACACCAGGGTCAGGTCCGGCTGGTCGTCCCCGACCACGCCCGCATCGATCTGTTCGATAAAGCTCTGGGCCACGCCGCCGCCCGCGCCCTGATACGCCCGACTGCTGTCGGCGAACCGGTCGCACACGACCCAGTCGCCCGCCTCCAGCGCCGGCCGAATGGTCCGCTCCAGATGGTCGGAGCGCGAGGCGTACATCAGCAGGGTCTCGGTCATGGCCGACCAGGGCTCTGCGTCGGTGGCCACGACCAGGTTGCGGATCACCTCCGCGCCCTTCGAACCGCCCGGTTCGCGCGTCCGCACCACCTGGCGATCGCCCAGGACGTTTTGCAGCCGCTCGACCAGCCGCCCGACCTGAGTCGACTTGCCGGCCCCCTCGCCGCCTTCGAAGCTGATGAATTTTCCACGGGTCACGGGCGCACAATGGCGACCGCGGCGCGGGAGGCAAGCCTTAGCCGCCGGATATCAACAGAGCGTCCGCATATCCGCGCGCCACGACCGCCTGACGGGCCGTCTCGGCCGCATTGGCGTCGATCCACGGCCCGACCATCACGCGATAGGCGCCCCCGCTGGCGTCCACGGTCGCCCGTGCGCCCAGCCGCTCGGCGATTCGCCGCGCCGCCGCCTGATCCGAAAACGACCCGGCCTGAACCCAGTAGGAGCCGTTTCCACTCACGACCGCCGTCGCTTCGACAGGCGCGGTCTGGGGCACGGGCTGATACGGCCTCGCCGTGGTGGATTGCGCGGGCGGCGGCGCCTCAGCCCGCAGCACCGTCCCTCCGCCCAACCTCGGCGCCCGTCCCAGGTAGCGAACCCGCACCCGGCCCACGCCTTGCCGCAGCATATCCAGCTCCTGCGCCGCCCCCCGCGACAGATCGATGATCCGCCCATCGACGAACGGCCCGCGATCATTGACCCGCACGACGATCCGCCGCCCGTTCTCCAGATTGGTGACCTCCACCAGCCCCGGCAGCGGCAAGGTCTTATGCGCCGCCGTCAGCTGGCTCATGTCGAACCGCTCGCCGGTCGAGGTCGGCCGCCCGTTGAAGGCGTCGCCATACCAGGAGGCCAGACCGACCTCTTCATAGTCCGGCTGTTCCTTCGGCGTGTACCACCGCCCGCGCACCTGATAGGGCCGCATCGTGCCCGACACGATCGGCGCCGGATCCTTGACCACCGGCACGGCTCCGCCGGCCCCCTCGCCGCCAAACGTCGAACAGGCCGCCAGCAGCGAGAACAGCCCCAAAATCAGGCCGCTCCGCACCCATTGCCCAATCCGCATCCGCACGCCTCGCCACACTCGTTCAAAAACAAGATGACCGAAGACATTTCCGCTTTGGTTAACGCCCCCTTCCCCTGCTATGGCGTCCGCCCGACCGGCGAGACCGGCAAGGAAGTGTGGCCGAGTGGTTTAAGGCACTGGTCTTGAAAACCAGCGACGGTGAAAGCCGTCCGTGGGTTCGAATCCCACCGCTTCCGCCAGCCCGGCATCCGCAGACATCCGTTGAAGAGCCTGGACCCCTGACGGGCCACAACCGCTGCGAATCACGGCGCCTTTTCAGACAGGAAAGGACCGGTCCGGAGAGGGGCCATCAGCCTTCAAAACGCGGATATCACTTTGGCTTCGGTCTGGCGCCCGGTCGGCCTGCGCGCCTCTCAAGAGGTCGCGCCCAGCCAGCACCGCGCCGCCCAGGACCACGGACAGGCTCAGGACGGCGAGAACCACCCAGACCCTACGCTTGGTTCGAGGACGACTCACGCCGCCCGGAAATGGGATCACCTCGCCCATCCGCTGCCTTTCGGTTGGAGGTTCACAAGCCTTTGACCGATTTCCAACGAGCGCCGTCGACTAGCGTTCCGGTCTCGCAACATTGACTGCGGCGCCCCACCCGCGATGGCGCGTGTGGTCTACTGACAGCCACCCAAATTGAGCGCGTCAGGCAGGACCATGGCGGCCCATGTGGGTCTCGCCGCGTCGACGCGCCAGTTCGATCTGCTTCTGCCGCTCGGCGTAGCGCAGCCGTTGGGCGTCGTCGCGCGTGTCGCGGCAGCGTTCGCAGCAGACACCTTCTATAAAGTGAGGCGAGGCTCGTCCCGCCGCATCCACCGGCATGCGACACCCCCGGCAAAGGGTGTGGTCGCCCTGCGCCAGACCATGCCCCACAGAGACTCGCTCATCAAAGACGAAACAGTCGCCCCGCCACAGGCTGTCGGCCGGCTCGACCTCCTCGAGATAGCGCAGGACGCCGCCTTCCAGGTGGTGGACATTCTTCACTCCCTCGGCCTTCAGGAAGGCGGTCGATTTTTCGCAGCGGATGCCGCCGGTGCAATACATGGCCACACGCCGAGGTTTCCGCTCTTCCAGGAGCGCCCGACCCTCGGTGCGGAACCAGTCGGGGAAGTCGCGGAAACTGCGCGTGTTCGGCTGCACCGCACCTTCGAAGGCGCCGATCTCGCCCTCGTAGTCATTACGAGTGTCGATCACCAAGGTGGTCGGATCAGCGATCAGAGCGTTCCAGTCCTGAGGCGCGACATAGACCCCCGCCTGCCGCGCCGGATCCAGATCCGGCTGGCCCATGGTGACGATCTCGCGCTTGATCCGGACCTTCATCCTCAGAAACGGCATCTCGGCGGTCCAGGCGTATTTGACGTCCAGATCAGCAAAGCCGGCAAAGGCGCGGATGGTGGTCAGCACCGCCTCTACCCCCACTTCAGGCCCGGCGATGGTGCCGTTCAGACCCTCGTTGGCGACCAGCAGCGTGCCCTTGACCCCGCCCGCGTCACAGACGGTCTGCAAACGCGCCCGCACGGCTTCGACCTCGTCGATGGGTGAGAATCGATAAAGGGCCGCGACGCGGATCTGGCCGATGTTCGAGGATGCTGATTCGGTCATGGCGTGGCTTTCAGCTGCGCCGTCGCGAGGGTGGCGCGCCCTGCAGGACTCGAACCTGCAACCGTCCGCTTAGAAGGCGGGTGCTCTATCCGGTTGAGCTAAGGGCGCTCGGCAGCGAGCCGGGCGTCAGTGCGTCCAGGGCTGTTTGCGATTAGGTGCGAAATTGTCGGCGTATGCCTTCAGGATCGTCGGGGCTTCGTTCGGCTCGTGCAGGCGGAACGGAATGCCGTGGCGTTCGGCATAGGCGACGGCCTCTTCCTTCGAATCAAAGGCCAGGCGCACCTGGCCGTTCATGTCCGAAGAACTGGTCCAGCCCATCAACGGATCGATCGTACGGGCCGACGCCGGCTCGAACTCAAGGCGCCAGTCGCGGCTCTTGGCCTTGCCGGACTGCATAGCGGTCTTGGCCGGGCGGTAGATGCGGGCGAGCATGGCGAAATCCCTAGTGATCGGCAGGTCCTGTGGACCTGCCATAACGCGCGCGGGACACGGAATCCAGCGGCCGTTCCTTGGTCGGGGCGAGAGGATTCGAACCTCCGACCCTCTGGTCCCAAACCAGATGCGCTACCAGGCTGCGCTACACCCCGGACCGAACGGAGCGCTCTATTGGCACTTCGCGACGCAATCCGCAATCAAGGCTTGAAATAAGGATGTAAAACCTTGTCGCCGGCCTGGGCCCCTATCTCCGCCGCTCGGCCCGCGCGGAGTTCGAGCACGCCGTTGGCGGGTCCGTTCGAGGGGATGGGCGCCTCAGAAAAGGGGGTGGCGTGGGAAGTGATCGAGACGATGCGTCCCTGCGGGTCGATATAAAGTATGTCGAGCGAACTGGGCGTGTTGCGCATCCAGAAGCTCTGCTCACGCGGCGCGGCGCCCGGCCATTGGAACAGCATGCCGCGGTCTGCCTCCAGTGGCGGGCGGAACATCAGGCCGCGCTGGCGCTCGGGCTCATCGTCCGCAATCTCGACCCAGAAGGTGTGTTCACCGGACGCCGTGACGACGGCGAGCCTCTGAAGGGGCTCGCCATTCGGGCCTTCTGGAGCCTTGGCGGCGCAACCGGCCACGGCCAAGGCCGTAAATCCGGCCACCAGGAAACGTCTTGTCGTGTTGAACATGCGCCCGTCCTCTGGGCGAATGATCAACCGCCCGGTCTGATTTCGGCGACCACCAGGCCCTTGGGACCGCTAGCGAACCGCACCTGAACAACATCGCCCGGCACGAGATCGTCAAGGCCACAGCGACGCAGGGTTTCGATATGGACGAAGATATCGCCGGGCTCGCGGTCGCGCACGACGAATCCGTAGCCCTTGGTTCGATTGAACCACTTCACCATAGCGGGCTCGAGCGCGCCATCGGCTTCAGGAGAAACGATATGAGGTTCGGACACCGGCGCCGGTCGACGGGTGATGACGCTCGCCTCGCCCGCGCCAAGCTCATGTATCTCGACCGCCTGCCAACCCTTGGCGCGTTTCACGCAAGCACAGGTTATCGGCGCGCCTTCATCAGCCGTATCACGGCCGGTATCACGCAGACTGCTAATGTGCAGGAGAACGTCACGCAGTTCAGTCAGCGTCGGATCGTCCGGAACGATGAAGCCATAGCCCTTCGCCGGATCAAACCATTTCACGCGACCGACGACACGAACGGTCTCCGCCGTTTCCATCCCATCGAAATCAGACAAGTTTACACCCCCGTCCGCTCCTCTAACGGACAACAGGTTACGTTTAACACTGTTCCGTGAATCTTTGGAAAGGCCAAAATCCGGAAAAGGGTGTAGAAAGTTGCGCCCCTCAGCAGAAACGTTGCAGTTGTGTCGCGTCAACGCCACTACTGACGCTGATCGGTGCACGGCAACATAAGAATGGATATCAGGGGCAGTGCAGGCGGCCTTTCGGCTCGGCCGCTCATCATCCCGCGTGGCAGTCCCTAGGGGAGTCGAACCCCTCTTTTCAGGTTGAAAACCTGACGTCCTAACCGATAGACGAAGGGACCGCTGCGCGGGAGAGCCGGCGATATAGCCGCGCCCTCGGACGGGTGCAAGCGTGGATTTCGAGTTTTTTGCGACCGCCTAATCCGCTGCGGCGCCGTTCAAACCCTGCGGGGATCGGCGACGTCCTCGATCTCGAACTGCACGCCGCGACGACCGTTCCAGTCGTCCGCCTTCAGACGACCCACGACGTTCAAGCCGCCCTGCCCGCTCAACAGGGCCTCTCCAGTCGGCAGATCGGCGCAGCGCCAGGCGATGGCGCGCACGGAGGCGCCGTCCGGTCCGACCAACCGGCAGCGGACGTGACCGCCATTCATCTGCACCGGTTCGCGCGCCTGCACCCCGCTCAAGGCGAAGACGGGCTCGGGATTGGCGGGACCGAAAGGGGCCAGTTGTTCGAACGACTCGAACAGGGCGCGCGTCGCCGCGCCTGGATCGATAAGAGCGTCGATGTCCAGCGCATCCATCGCCACGGACTCGACTCTTTCGTCGGCCAGCCTTGCATTCAGGAACTTGGTCAGCTCAGCAAGTCGCGCGCTGTCCATCGTCAGGCCGGCCGCCATGGCATGACCTCCGCCGGCCAGCAGGATTCCCTCTTCCCACGCCGCCTGAATTGCACGCCCCAGGTTCATGCCGGGCTGCGACCGGCCGGAGCCCTTGCCTAGTCCAGTCACCGGATCGATACCGACGACGATCACAGGCTTGCGCCAACGTTCGCGCAGACGACCGGCGACGATGCCGACCACGCCGGGGTGCCAATCTTCGCCCGCCACCACGACCAGGGCCGTATCGTCAGCGTGGGCGCCGGTCGCCTCGACCCGACGGACAGCAGTCTCTGTGACGGCGCGCTCGACCTCGCGGCGCGAAAGGTTCAGGGCGTCCAATTCGAGTGCGAGGACCTGCGCCTCTGTTGGGTCATCGGTCGACAGCAGGCGCGCGCCCAGATCGGACCGACCAATGCGTCCGCCGGCATTGATGCGCGGCCCCAGGATGAAGCCCGCATGGTTGCTCTTGGCCGGGCCTTCCTCGGCGCCGGCTGCAGCGAGCAGAGCGCGCAGGCCGGGGTTCTTCCAGTCGCTCATGACCTTCAGGCCCAGCCCTGTCAGGGCGCGATTGAACCCGGTCAAGGCCGTCACGTCGCAGATGGCGCCCAGGGCCGCCAGATCCAACCATTGGCGAAGGTCGGGTTCTGGCCGCTCGACGAACAGGCCGCGCCGTCGGGCCTCGCGATTCAGCGCCGCCAGCAACACGAAGACCACGCCCGCGGCCGCCAGATTGCCCTGCCCCGAGTTGCAGCCGGGCCGATTCGGGTTGACCACCGCCAACGCCTTGGGCGGTTCGCTGCGCATCAGATGGTGGTCGATGACGACGACCTTCAGGTCGATGGCCGCCGCATGGGCCAGAGCCTCGTTCGCCGCTGCGCCGCAATCGACCGTAACCACCAGATCGGCGCCTGCCGCTTTCAAACTGTCGAAGGCCTTGGCGCTGGGGCCATAGCCCTCGGTCAGCCGGTCGGGGACATAGATGGGCAGATCCGCCCCCATGGCGCGGAACCAACGCACCAGCAGGGCGGCGCTGGCGGCGCCGTCTACATCATAGTCAGCGAACACATGGACCCTGGCGCTGGCCTGGAAGGCGTCGAGGATTGCGTCCGCCGCCGCATCCATATCCATGAAGCTGGACGGATCCGGGAACAGAGCGCGCAGGGTGGGCGTCAGGAAATCGGCGCCCTGGTCGGCGCGCACCCCCCGCGAAGCCAAGGCGCGCGCCAGCGGCTCGTCCAGCCCCAGACCTTGCATATGAGCGCGTATGGTCGCGGCTTCGGCCGGTCTCTGACGCCAGACGCGGCCGGACAGGGACTGAGTGACCCCCAAAAATGCGCTGTCGATCTTGAAGCCGCCGTCGTCCGCCATCGGCGCATCATCCGGGGATTCTCGATCCCCGGCGACAGTCTCATTCAACCGGGCGCCGATCGACCGGAGGCGGGGCCTTGGCGCGGTCGCGCAGGCTCTGGGCGAAGGCGTCGATCTCGGCCTGGGTGCGAGCGGAATCAGGCGAGACGGGAACGGCGTCAACCTGGGCACGGGTCTCTGCGGCCAATGTTTCCGCGTCCTTCAGCGTCCAGTCGATCCGTGAGACCTCGGCTTCCAAAGCTCCTCCCTGCCCCTCCAGCCTCCTCACATTGGAAGCGACTTGGGTGGCTCCAGGCAAGTCCGCCGGGGCGGCAGGGAAATTCTCCCAGCTAGGATAATGACGATTGGCGTCGACCAGAGCCTGGACGCGCGGCGCAATGGGGGATGACGGATCAGTTTTTGGCGCGAACGCAGGCGCGCAGGCCCCCAGCAACGCCGGCAGCGCCGCCAAACACAGCGACAAAGCCTTCAGCTTCGTCCTTTTTCGAAAGTGCGCGTTCATGTCGGGGTCGGTCTTATGCCATCATCGCCCCGTGCGGAAGGGCGAGGCGTCGAACCGGGCCTCCGCATTCAGGAACGCGAAGGAAATCCATGGCCCAAGCTCCGAAGAAGAAGGGTCCGAAGGCCGAGGCCTCCGGTGAGTCGCCCGCGATAGCCAAATCCCCAAAGGCCAACCCCGTCCCAGCCGGCAAGCCCGAGCCGACAACGTCGTTCGATGCTCCCGCAGTCAAAACTCCGCGTAAGCCCGGCCGCCCCACATCCGCAAAGCCACGCCCACCTCGTGCGAAGACGTCGCCCCACCCGCAAGCGTCTTCAACCGAATCGCCCCCCGCGCACACCGAAGAGGCGGTTGCGGAAAAAGCCGCCGAGCCCGCCGCCGCCTTCCCAGGAGCCGAACAAGCCCAGTTGCTCGAAACCTTGTCCATGAACCTGGCCAAGGCCGCCATGATGGCTCAGGGCGCGCTCGCCGAGGCCGCCTTGGCGCAAGCTGACCGTCCCGCGGCTCTATCGCCCGATCCATTCAACGTGGCCCCCGCGATGACCTCGGTCATGAGCAGTCTGGCCTCCCGGCCCGAGAAGCTGTTCCAGGCCCAGGCGGACCTGTTCAGCCGATACATGGACCTTTGGACCGGCACGGTCCGCCAGGCGGCCGGCGAACCCCTGCCCGACGCCCCCGCCGATAAACGGTTCAAAGACCCCGCATGGTCGGACAATCCAATGTTCGACATGATGCGACGGTCCTATCTGCTGACCTCGGACTGGATGAACGGGCTGATCGCGGGGGTCGAGGACGTCGATCCGGCGGTCAAGCGCCGTGCTCAGTTCTTCACTCGTCTGCTGACCGACGCCTTCTCGCCGTCCAACTTCCTGGCTTCCAACCCGGTTGCGCTGAAGGCCCTGGCGGAAACCAGCGGCGAATCCCTTGTGAAGGGAATGCAGAACTTCGCCGCCGACCTGGAACGCGGGCAAGGTTCGCTGCGCATCAGCCAGGCCGACTATGGCAAGTTCGTCGTCGGCGAAAACATCGCCACGGCTCCGGGCCAGGTCGTCTGGCGCGACGAACTGTTCGAGCTGATCCAGTACGCCCCGACGACCGAGACCCAGCACGAGATTCCGCTGCTGATCTTCCCGCCCTGGATCAACAAATTCTACATCCTGGACCTTCAACCGACCAATTCGCTGATCCGCTGGCTGTCGGCTCAGGGCTTCACCGTCTTCGTCTGTTCCTGGGTCAATCCGGATCTGGACAAGGCCGGTTTCGGCTTCGACGACTATCTGGAAAAGGGCGTCTATCGCGCCGTCGAAAAGACGCTGGAACAGACAGGCGCGGCCCAGTTGAACGCCGTCGGCTATTGCATCGGCGGCACCCTGCTCGGCGCCGGCCTCGCCCATATGGCGGCCACGCGCGATACGCGTGTCTCAGCAGCCGCCTTCTTCGCCGCCCAGCACGACTTCGCCGAAGCCGGCGACCTGCTGCTCTTCACCGACGAGCACTGGATCGCCGAGATCGAACGCCAGATGGACGCGGCCGGCGGGGTTCTGCCCGGCGCCGCCATGGCCGAGACCTTCAACGCCCTGCGCTCGAACGACCTGATCTGGTCCTTCTTCATCAGCAACTATCTGCTGGGCAAGGATCCGCCCGCCTTCGACCTGCTGTTCTGGAACGCCGACCAGACCCGAATGCCCAAGACCCTGCACCTGGCCTATTTGCGCCAGATGTACGGCGCCAACGCGCTGGCGCGCGGCGTATTCAAGATCGGCGGCCTGACGGCGGACCTGTCCAAGGTAAAGATCCCGCTCTATTTCCAAGCCAGCCGCGAGGATCACATCGCGCCGATGAACTCCGTCTATCGCTCGGCGCGGCTGTTCGGCAGCAAGGACGTCACCTTCACCCTGGCGGGGTCGGGTCATATCGCCGGCGTCGTCAACGCCCCGGCGGCGAAGAAATACCAGCACTGGACCAACGCCGCTTTGCCAGGAACCCTGACCGAATGGCAGGCCGGCGCGGCCGAACATCCCGGCAGTTGGTGGGAGCACTGGGCCGACTGGCTGCACGCACGGTCGGGCGACAGGATTCCCGCGCGAGACCCTGCTAAGGGACCGCTCCCTCCCCTGGCGCCGGCGCCGGGTGTCTATGTGAAAGTGAAGTCTTGAACCGTATTGAACCCAATCTTCTGCTGGCTGTCAGCACGGGCGTCGCGCTGGTGCTTTTGGTCATGACGGCGGCCCTCTTCGGCGAGCCGGGCAATACGGCGAAATATGTGATCAGCGCCGTGGTCTGTACGGTTCTGTTCGTCGCCCTGAACGGCTGGATGGCCCGAGTGATGAACCGGCCTGAGCCGCGGACGATGATAAACACAGCAACGCCATCGACCGCCGTCTGGGCCGGTCTGTTTCCCCTGCTACTCATTGCGGCGGCGGTCGCCCCGGTCTTTCTGCCCGGCCATGACTACGGCCTGCTGATCATCATCGCGGCGGTCTGGTTCGGCGTGACGGTCGACTCCGCCATCCGCGCCAACCGGCGCTAAGCCGGCACGAACTTCAAGGCGACGCCATTGTTGCAGTAGCGCAGGCCCGTGGGCCTCGGCCCGTCGTTAAACACATGCCCCTGGTGCCCCAAGCAGCGGGCGCAATGGTATTCCGTGCGGGGAATGCCGATGGCGAAATCGCGCTTGCGGCCAATGTTATCGGCAATGACTTGATAGAAGCTGGGCCAGCCGGTGTGGGAATCGAACTTCCAGCTAGAACGGAACAGCGGCAGGTCACACCCCTTGCAGACGAAGGTTCCCCGTCGGTGTTCGTTGTTCAGCGGACTGGTGTACGGACGCTCCGTCCCCTCACGACGCATGACGGTCCAGGCCGCGTCGCCCAACCGCCGCCGCCACTCCGCTTCTGATATACGGCGATAGGGAGACGCAGCATACTGACTCTCCCCGGCTTCGACAGGCTCGGGAGAACAGGCGGACAGGGCGAACGCGCCGGCGCCCCTTAGAAGGCCCCGGCGGTTAAAGATCAGGGACTGGGTCATGACTCCCAGTACGACGGCGCGCGCGAAAAGGTTTCTCGCCCTTCACGCCATCAGTTCAGACCCACGCCCTCATCCAGTCCCAGCATGATGTTGAGGTTCTGCACCGCAGCGCCGGACGCGCCCTTGCCCAGGTTATCCAACAGGGCGACCAGCCGCACCAGCTCGCCGGATCGGTCGCCGAAGACGTGCAGACGCAGGCGGTTTGTCCCGTTCAGCCCTTCGGGCTCCAGTCCCGTCATCGCCTCGGTCTCGTCCAGATCAACCACCTCGACGAACCTCTGACCGTCATAGGCCTCGACCAGGGCGCCGTGAATCCGCTCGACCGAAGGGGTCTCCGGCAGGGCGGCAAGGTGCAGCGGAATCTCGACCAGCATACCCTGGCGGTAATTCCCGACCGCCGGGGCGAACAGCACCTCGCGGCTCAGCCCCGTGTGTTTCGTCATTTCCGGCACGTGCTTGTGCCTCAACGCCAGACCATAGGCGCGATATGCGGTCGATGCGCCTTCAGCCTCGAACTCGGCGATCATGGCCTTGCCGCCGCCGGAATAGCCCGAGACCGCATTGACCGTGACCGGATGGCCGGCAGGAACCAGGCCCGCCTTCACCAGCGGCCGCATCAGGCCGATGAAGCCGGTAGGATAGCAGCCGGGGTTGGATACGAACTGTGACCGCGCGATCAGATCGCGCTGGCCTGCATCCATTTCGGGAAAGCCATAGGCCCAGCCCGGCGCGACCCGAAAGGCAGTCGAGGCGTCGATCACCTTGACCGACGGGTTCTCCACCATGGCCACCGCCTCGCGCGCCGCATCATCGGGCAGGCACAAAATCACGGCGTCGGCGCTGTTCAAGGCCTCTCGCCGCGCCTCGACATCGCGCCGACGGTCGCCCAGCAGGATCAGCTCCAGATCGGAACGCGCCTCCAGCCGCTCGCGGATCTCGAGGCCCGTGGTGCCGGCTTCGCCGTCGATGAAGATGGTGTGGGTCATAGGCTGCTCCTGACCCTCCTCACATGCGAGAGGAGAGAGGCAAGAAAAAGGGCGCTCCGGGTCTCCCCGAAGCGCCCCAAATCCAAATCGCGAAACTGCGATTAGCGCTTCGAGAACTGGAAGCTGCGGCGAGCCTTGGCGCGGCCGTACTTCTTACGCTCGACGACGCGGCTGTCGCGAGTCAGGAAGCCGTGCGGCTTCAGAACCTTGCGCAGTTCCGGTTCGAAGTGCGTCAGGGCGTGCGACAGGCCGTGGCGGATGGCGCCGGCCTGGCCGGACAGGCCCGAACCTTCGACGGTGCAGACGACGTCATACTGGGTGGCGCGATCCGAGACGGTCAGCGGCTGGGCAATCATCATGCGCAGCACGGGACGAGCGAAGTATTGCTCCTGGTCCTTGCCGTTGATGGTGATCTTGCCGGTGCCGGGCTTCACCCAGACGCGGGCGATCGCGTTCTTGCGCTTGCCGGTCGAATAGGCGCGGCCCTGGGCGTCCAGCTTCTGGACGTAGACGGGGGCGTCGTTCTCGACCGAAGAGCTCAGGCCCTTCAGGGCGTCGAAACCGGTGGCGGCTTCGGTGTTGGTCACGTCGGTCATGCTCAGACGCTCCGGGTGTTCTTGGGCGACGCCGACTTGAAGTCGATCGTTTCCGGTTGCTGGGCTTCGTGATCGTGCGCGCCGCCGGCGAACAGGCGCAAGTGCGTCATCTGCTTGCGGGCCAGCGGGCTTTCCTTCGGCAGCATGCGCTCGACGGCCTTCTCGAGCACGCGCTCGGGGAAGCGGCCGCCCAGGACCTTCTGCGGGGTCGTCGACTTGACGCCGCCCGGGTGACCGGTGTGGCGATAATAGACCTTGTCGGTCGACTTCTTGCCGGTGAACACCACCTTGTCGACGTTGGTGACGACGACATAGTCGCCGCAGTCAACGTGCGGGGTGTAGTCGCCGCGGTGCTTGCCGCGCAGACGGTTGGCGATGAAGGTCGCGAGGCGGCCCACCACGACGCCTTCGGCGTCGATGTGGATCCACTTCTTCTCGACCTCGGCCGGCTTCAACGAAGCCGTGGTGCTCTTCAGCATTGAGGGGGTTCCTGGAGACGAAAATCGGGTCCGGCCCCCGAGGGAACCGAATGAAGGCGCGCTGATACAGGAGAGGATGAGGCGCGTCAACGCACCGCACGACACAAGGACACCGACAACCTCATGTTTAATAAAGTTATTTTGTATACGGTATTAAAATACCCGAAACTTTGTACGCTTGCTCGTTACAAAATAACGGCCTTTGTCATCAAACCATAGCCAATCGGAGTCATCGGGAGACAAACTTCCGGAGCCTCCCATGAACCTTCACCGTCGCGGCCTGATCGCCTCGAGCGCCGCCCTCGCCTTCGCAGGACTGGCCCGTCACGCCGCCGCCCAGACGGAAGGTGAAGAGACCTACATCAATGAGGTTCACGGCTATGGCCCGCTGATCCGTGATCCCAGCCGACTGCTCGATCTGCCCGAAGGCTTTTCCTACCAGGTGATAGTCCAAGGCGGCGACACCATGGATGACGGCTTGTTCGTGCCGGGCCAACCCGACGGAATGGCCTGTTTCCCGTTGGAAGGTTCGCGGGTCGCCCTGGTCGTCAATCACGAGCTGAAGGGTTCATCCGGCCTGCACCGCAATCTGGGTCCCGGCGGCCTGCATGAAGAACGTCTCGGCCTGCTGGATGCGGCCAAGGCCTATGACACCTACAAGGACGGCCGCCCCCTGCCCGGCGGCTGCTCCACAATCATCTACGACCTCAAGACGCGGCAGAAGGTCAGCCAGCATATGACCCTGGCCGGCACCTCGACCAACTGCTGCGGCGGCCCGACGCCCTGGGGCAGCTGGCTGACATGCGAGGAGACGCTCGAGACCCCTGCCGACGCCGACGTGACCAAGAGCCACGGCTGGGTGTTCGAAGTGCCCTCGACGGCGACCGGCCTCGTCGACCCCGTGCCGCTAAAGGCCATGGGACGGTTCGATCACGAGGCGGTCTGCATCGATCCGCGCACAGGCATCGTCTATCTGACCGAGGACGACAATTCCGGCCTGTTCTACCGCTTCCTTCCCAAGACGCCGGGCAAGCTGGTCGAAGGCGGCAAGCTCCAGGCCATGGCCTGGAAGGGCGTGCCCGCGGCCGACACCCGCAACCAGGAAAGCCGCACCTGGGCTGTCGGCGACTGGCGCGAGATCGAGTGGATAGACATGGAGGACGTCGAATCCCCCAACGGCGACCTAGCCAAGCGCGGCCACGCAGCCGGCGCAGCCTGGGTCGCCCGCGGCGAAGGCGTCTGGTGGGGCGACAATGAGATGTACTTCACCGCAACGTCCGGCGGGCCGATCCGGCGCGGTCAGGTGATGCGACTTGTTCCTGGCCTGAACGGCGCGACCGACCGGCTGCAGCTGTTCGTTGAAAGCACGGACGTCAAGACGATGAACATGGCCGACAACATCACCGTCGCGCCGTGGGGTCACCTGATCCTGTGCGAGGACAACTATTCCACCGAGGTTCGCAACCACCTGAAGGGCGTCACGCCGGAGGGCAAGGTCTATACGATCGGCCGCAATGTCTTCACCGGCAACTCCGAGTTCGCGGGCGCATGCTTCTCGCCTGACGGCGAGGTGCTGTTCGTCAACATCATGTACCCGGGCATGACCCTGGCGATCAGAGGCCCATGGACCTCGGTCCGGACATGAAGATCCGGGGCTGAGCCCGTAGCACCAGCCACAGGTTCGCCGTCGCCACAGCCAGGACGACGGCGGCCCCAGCCTGGTGCAGCACGCCCAGCCATACCGGCACGGCGTGAACAAGGGTGATGATGCCCAAAACGGCTTGAAGCCAGATCACGGCCGCAAGGATAAAGGCGCCCAGCCCCATGCCCTCAGCCACGCGCCACCGCCAAGCCTGGAAGGCATAGATGCTGACGGCGATCAGCAGCCCATAGGCGACGAGCCGGTGGTTGAACTGGGTCAGCGCCTGGTCGTGCAAAAAAGCTGAAGCGCCCAGACTCCAATCAGCCGGAGGCAGCACGGCCCCATTCATCAGCGGCCAATCCGTGTAGACCAACCCAGCATGCCCTCCGGCGACCAGCGCGCCGAGCAGGCATTGGAGGAAGACCAAGCCCAGCAGGAAGCCGGCGCCTCGCGCCCAACCCGACGGCGGACGCCCTCTGTCCTCTCCGTGCCAGGCTTCGAGCCCCGTCCAAATAAGGGCGGCGAACAGGACGAAGGCCAGACCCAGATGGGTCGCCAGACGTTCGGGCGCGACGCTGACGCGCTCGGACAGGCCGCTGGAAACCATCCACCAACCGATCAGCCCCTGCAGGCCGCCCAAGGCCAACAACAGAAGACACCGCCAGATCAGGCGATCCGGCAGGGCGAACTGAGGGAAAATGGACCGCAGCGGCGCGATCCGGCACAGCAGGAAGAAGGCCAGCGGCAGGGCGAAAACCAGTCCGATCAGCCGCCCGATCAGGCGGTGCAGCCATTCCCACCAGAAGATGCCCTGGAACTCGCCCAGGCTCATACCGGCGTTGACCTGGGCGTACTGCGGGATCTGCTTGTACTTCTCGAAGGCCTCAGCCCATTGGGCGTCGTTCAGCGGCGGAATCGCCCCCATGATCGGCTGCCACTCAGTGATGGAAAGGCCCGAACCGGTCAGGCGGGTGATGCCGCCGACCACCACCATGAGGAAGACGAAGGCCGCAGTGGCGAACAGCCACACGGCGACGGCGCGATTGCGATCTGGATTTCCGAAACGGTTCATTCGACGCCCGACACTGACCCGGATATGATGTCGCCTCCGACCGTGACCAAAACGCGACCGTGGCGGTATGCCTTGGTACGATCACAAGATCGAGTCGGATTGAGAGACGGCGTACAGGCCGAGAGGGAGATCAGGGTTGCAATACGCCGACATCGCCGCCGCCGTTCTGGGCGGAATCCTGCTGGCCTGGATCGCCGACCTGCTGACTGGGCGGCGCGGGCTGGGCGGCACCATTCTTGTGTCCGGCGTCGGCTTGGCCTGCGGCTGGTTCCTGGCGGTGCGGGTCTTCGCCGTCAGCACCATGGACAGCTGGGTTTGGACGCCATGGGCGCTCGTCGGGTCCGCCGTGTGCCTGGTCGCCTTCTTCCTGTTCAGGAACAAGCGCTGATGCCGCCCCGCGCGCGTCGGTTCGTCGCCGCGATCGGCGTCCTGGCCTTTCTGGTTTTCTGGGTCTGGGGACTGATCGCCCTGCGCGGCCTGCTGCCGGCTTCGCCCTGGATCGATTTTCTCTTCTTCGGCATCGGCGGTACGGCCTGGGGGCTGCCCCTTATCCCCCTGCTGAAATGGGCCGAGCGGCCGCCCCGCTAACGCCCAATCCGCCACAGCGTCAGGTGACCCGTCGCTTCTCCAGCTTTCTCGCCAGGGTCCGGCGGTGCATTCCCAGCCGACGCGCCGCTTCCGAGATATTGAAGTCGGTCTCAACCAGGGTCTCGTGAATCCGCTCCCACTCGAGCGTTTTGATAGAGGTGGGACGCGTAGTCAGCGGCGTGGCGGCATCGCCGGAAGCCTTGCCGAAGGCGGCTTCGATATCATCGGTGCTGGAGGGTTTGGCCAGGTAGTGACGGGCGCCCAGCTTGATCGCCTCCACCGCCGTAGCAATGCTGGCGAAACCGGTCAGGACGACGATATTCATGTCCGGATCGAAAGTGTGCAGCGTGGAAACGCAACCCAGGCCTGACGCCCCGCCCAGCTTGAGGTCCACGACAGCGAATCCCGGCCGATGGATCTTGAGAACCTCAGCCATCTGATCCGGCCCATCGGCGCTGACCACGACATATCCTCGTCGCTCGAACGACTTCCGCAGGGTGCGGGAGAAGGAGTCGTCATCTTCGACGATCAGAAGAACAGGGGCTTCATCGGTCATCTGCAATCTCCTCGGGCGCCAGCACGTCGATCGGCAGGGTCAGCCTGACCTCGCCGCCTCCTCCGGCCGGATTGCAAGCCTCGACTGACCCACCCAGTGATCGCATCACATTGGCCAGCAGAAACAGCCCCAAGCCGGCGCCGGGACGGGCCTTGGTCGAATTATAGGGTTTGCCCAGCCGGTCCAGAACGGTTGCAGGGAAACCTGGGCCATTGTCTCTCACCGCCACCTGCAGCCTTCCCTCGCTCACAGTGGGCGAAACGACGATCCGCCGCGCGCCGGCCTCAACGGCATTGTCGAACAGGACGCCGAAGACCTGACGCAACGCCGGGTCGGCGATGATCCGGGGGTCAGGTCCGGTCCACGGCGTCACATCCACCCGGACCCGGATATCGCGCGTGGTCCAGCCTTCGACCACTTCGTCGAGGAAGCGGACCAGGGTGGTGTGAGACGGCGCCTGCCCCCTCGCCTCGCCCGCTGACATCAGAATGCCGGTGACGATCGCCTTGCAGCGCTCGACCTCGGCCTGCATCACATCCATGTCCTGGCTCAGATCGACGTCGCCCTTCAGGACCGGCATCCGCCGCCAGTCGCTGAGGATCACCGACAGTGAGGCCAATGGCGTGCCCAGTTCATGGGCGGCGCCTGACGCCAGCAACCCCATGCGGACGATATGATCCTGCTCAGCCGCCTGCTGGCGCACGTCGGCCACATAGGCATCGCGCGCGCGCAAATTTTCATTAATCCGGGTCATGAACAGCACCAGCAGCACAGCCATCAGCAAAAAGCAGATCAAGCCTCCCGCCATATAGAGGCTAAGCACGCCGCCTTCCTGATAGGGCGGCAGATCGAGCGGCAGGTGAAACACGCCAAGACAGACGAAGCAGACGCTGGTGATCGCGATCAGGGACCAGGCGTACGAAGGCCGCAGCAGAACCGCCCCCAGCACGACCTGAAGCAGATAGAGGCCGACAAAGGGATTGGTCGCGCCTCCGGTCAGAAACAGCTGCCCCGTCAGGGCCGCTACGTCGGCCAGCAAGGCCAACATCAGCTCATGGTCTGAAATGGAATCCCGACGCTGCGTCAGGGGCAGGCTGACCAGATTGACCAGCGCCAGGCTGACCGGCGCGATCAGAAGCCACAGCACCGGAAGCCGGATGCCCAGGCCAAAGTGGACGATCAGAATCGTCGCGACTTGGCCGAAGACAGCCAGCCATCGCAACTGGACCAAAAGGCGAAGATTGCGCCGGTTCGCCGCCTCCTGCGACACCGCCGTCTCGCGCCAGGCGCCAAAACCCAGCAGGCGTTGAAGCGTGGAGGTCATTCGGGCCGTCGCCGGCGACGGACTTCACGCACCACGATGCCGTATCCAACCAGGGTCAGCAGCGCCATGCCAAACCAGGTCAGGGCGTAGACCAGATGGCTGTTCGGGAATCGCACCACCGTCAGCCCGCCTTTCGGCCAGCCGTCCGGATTGGGCGTCGAGTCAGCGTCAATGAAATAGGGGGCCACGTTCGACAAGCCTCGCGCCGTGGCGATGGCCGCCACGTCACGAGAATACCAACGGTCCCCGGCCGAATCATTGGTGCGCAGGAAGCCGCCTCCCGGTTCGGTGATTCTCAACAGACCGGTCACCGTCTGTAGGCCGCCCAACTGTCCAGACGAGCGCTCGGCCGGCAAACGACGGTCAGGCGAGACGAATCCGCGGTTCACCAGAACCGTGAAGCCTTCATCGGTAGACAACGGCGTCATGACCCAGAAGCCCGAGCCATAGTCGGTGACAGCCTGAACCAGGACCTCTTGGTCGTGCTGGAAGACACCCCGCATCATAACGCGCCGGTACTGGTCGTCTTCGCGAGACAGGCCGGCCCAAAACGCGGGTCCGGGCGCCGCGACGGGCGGGGCGTGAACGCGGGCCTCGACCTGCGCGATCAGTTCGGTCTTCCAGGCCAACCGCTGGACCTGCCAGCCGCCCAGAGCGACGAAGCTCAGAAACAACAAGGCCGCGCCGACTCCGGCCCAGACAAGGGTCAGATGTCGACGCGGCGCGTTATGGCTGTCGCCTGTGATCACGACCTCCCTGGTCGGCCCCTTAGGAGCCCATCCCGCTCATTTCGTGTGTGGGCATCATGTTGGTGTTCAGGTGGTACATGACCCACAGCGAACCCGACAGGGCGATGACCACGACGATGATCGTGAAGATCAGGGCCAACATGGTCCATCCGCCTTCGGACTTCGTGTTCATGTGCAGGAAATAGATCATGTGAACCACGATCTGCACCACGGCGAAGGCCATGACGATCAGGGCGGTGGCCTGGGTCGGCAGCACGCCGGTCATGACCAGCCAGAACGGGATGGCCGTCAGGATCACCGACAGCACGAAGCCGATCATATAGCTCCTGAACGAGCCGTGATTATGCGTCTCGTGGCCCAGATGGTCGGTGTCATGCGACTCCGGGGAGTGGTCGTTCTTGTCGGCGCTCATCGAACCATGCCCAGCAGATAGACGAAGGTGAAGACGCCGATCCAGATGACGTCAAGGAAGTGCCAGAACATCGACAGGCACATCAGGCGGCGCTTGTTGGCGGGGATCAGACCCTTCCAGCTGACCTGAACCATCAGCGTCACCAGCCAGATGATGCCGAAGGTCACGTGCAGGCCGTGGGTGCCCACCAGGGTGAAGAAGGCCGACAGGAAGGCGCTGCGTTGCGGCGTGGCGCCTTCATGGATCAGGTGCGCGAACTCGTAGAGTTCGATCCCCAGGAAGGCCAGACCGAACAGGCCGGTGACAGCCAGCCAGATCAGGGTCTGGGTCTTCTTGTTCTGGTCCATCGCCAGCATGGCGAAGCCATAGGTGATCGACGAGAACAGCAGCATGGCGGTGTTGATCGCCACCAGCTCTAGGTCGAACAGCTCTTTCGGACCCGGCCCGGCGGCGTAGTTGCCGCCCAGGACGCCGAACACGGCGAACAGCATCGCAAAGATGAGACAGTCGCTCATCAGATAGAGCCAGAAGCCCAGCATCGTGCTGGAGCCTTCCTCGTGGTGCGGCTCCTCTTCCAGATGGAAGACGTTCGGGTCGATCTCAGTCGCAGTCGCGGTCGCGCTCATGGATCAGGCCTCCGTTCCGGCCAGGGCGCGGGTACGCGCCTCTTCGGTCTCGCGAACCTCATCCGCAGGGATGTAGTAGTCGCGCTTGTAGTTGAAGGTGTGGGCGATCGAGACCGCTAGCACGCCGATGAAGCTAAGCACCGCCAGCCACCAGATGTACCAGACCAAAGCCAGGCCCATCACCAGGCACAGACCGGACAGGATGACGCCCGTGCCTGTGTTCGAAGGCATGTGGATCGCGCGGTAGCCGGACAGCGGACGCTGATAGCCCTTCTTCTTCATATCCCACCAGGCGTCGGAGTCGTGGATGACCGGCGTGGAGGCGAAATTGTAGGCCGGCGGGGGCGAAGAGGTCGCCCACTCCAGAGTGCGGCCGCCCCAGGGGTCGCCCGTCACGTCGCGCAGCTTGTCCCGGTTGATGATCGAGACCGCGAACTGGATGAACATGGCAGCGATGCCCAGGGCGATGACGCCGGCGCCGATGGCGGCGATGACGAACCAGATCTGCAGCGACGGATCATCGAACACCCGCATGCGACGCGTCACGCCCATCAGACCCAGGACGTACAGCGGCGTGAACGCCAGCCAGAAGCCCGGAACCCAGCACCAGAAGCTGACCAGCCCCCAGAACTTGTCCAGCTTGAAGCCGAAGGCCTTGGGCCACCAAAAGTTGATGGCTGCAAACAGGCCGAACAGCACGCCGCCGATGATCACATTGTGGAAGTGAGCGATCAGGAACAGCGAGTTGTGCAGCACGAAGTCTGCAGGCGGAACAGCCAGCAGCACGCCGGTCATGCCGCCGATGACGAAGGTCAGCATGAAGGCGACCAGCCACATCATCGGCAGTTCGAACCGGATACGGCCACGGTACATCGTGAACAGCCAGTTGAAGATCTTGGCGCCCGTCGGGATCGAGATGATCATCGTCGTGATGCCGAAGAAGGAGTTCACCGAAGCGCCCGACCCCATGGTGAAGAAGTGGTGCAGCCACACCAGGTACGACAGGATCGTAATGACGACCGTGGCGTAGACCATGGAGGTGTAGCCGAACAGCTTCTTGCCCGAGAAGGTCGAGGCGATCTCGGAGAAGACGCCGAACAGCGGCAGGATCAGGATGTAGACTTCCGGGTGACCCCATATCCAGATCAGGTTCACGTACATCATCGGGTTGCCGCCGAAGTCGTTCGTGAAGAAGTTGGTGCCGACGTACCGGTCCAGCGTCAGCAGGGCCAGGACAGCGGTCAGTACCGGGAAGGACGCGACGATCAGCACGTTGGTGCACAGCGAGGTCCAGGTGAAGATCGGCATCTTCATCATACCCATGCCCGGCGCGCGCATCTTCACGATGGTCGCGATCAGGTTGATCCCGGACAGGGTCGTGCCGACCCCCGCGATCTGCAGTCCCCAGATATAATAGTCGACCCCGACGCCCGGGCTGTAGCCGATGCCCGACAGCGGCGGATAGGCCAGCCAGCCGGTGCGCGCGAACTCACCGACGAACAGCGAGGCCATGATGATGATGGCGCCGGCCGTGGTCATCCAGAAGCTGAAATTGTTCAGGAACGGGAAGGACACGTCGCGCGCGCCGATCTGCAGCGGCACGGCATAGTTCATGATGCCCGTGACCATGGGCATGGCCACGAAGAAGATCATGATCACGCCGTGGGCGGTGAAGACCTGATCATAGTGGTGGGCGTTCAGGTATCCCTCGGACCCGCCGAAGGCCATGGCCTGCTGCAGGCGCATCATGATCGCATCGGCGAACCCGCGCACAAACATGATCAGACCCAGGATCATGTACATGATCCCGATCTTCTTGTGGTCCACGGTGGTGAACCACTCTTTCCAGAGATAGCCCCACAGCTTGAAATAGGTCAGGGCGCCGAACAGGGCCAAGCCGCCGAGAAGAACGACGCTCATGGTCACGACCAGAATAGGCTCGTGAAGCGGCAGGGCTTCGAGCGTCAGCCGCCCGAAGATGAGTGGAATGAGGGTGTCAGCGTTCATCGACTGTGTTCGCTCAAGCGTTGGGGGAGGAACGGACGTCGGTCGAAACCGGCCCCGTCGATTGCTTGTTTATGGAAAGAGACGCCATCGGCAGACCTTGGGCCAGGCCCAGGCCCGACAGGGGCGCCATGCTGACCGGGGCGCTGGTCGCATCCAGTTCGGCGCGGCGGATGCGCTCGGCGGCCGCAGCCTCAGCCTGAAGCGGCGTGCAGATGGTCATGACATAGCTCTCGTTCGAGCCGAAGATGGCGGCGTTCTTCCCGCGACCGGCGTACTTGTCATAGACCAGCGGCATGGTGTTGCGGATCGAGGCCATGGTCAGACCGCCCTTGCGGTCGATCTCCATCATCTCGCCCATGCACATCTTGCCCGGCTCAACGCACATGTTGAGGATGGCGTCCCAAAGACCGCCGTCGACGGTGGAGAAGCGCATCACCGGAACCTTCTCACTGGGCTTTTCCAGCTCGAGGTAGCGCTCGCGATCCAGCGGCTGGCCGCTGCGACGAACCCCGGCGATCCAACCGTCGAAGCCCGCCTGGTCCAGGCCATGGAACTTGAACCGCATGTTGGAGAAGCCGTCGCCGGAATAGTTGGCCGACAGTCCTTGGTATTCGCCCGGACGATTGATCACGGCGTGCAGCTTCGTTTCCATGCCCGGCATGGCGTAGATCTGGCCGGCCAGGGCGGGAATGTAGAAGCTGTTCATCACCGAGGACGAAGTGATGTGGAAGCGGATCGGACGATCCACCGGCGCGGCTAGCTCGTTCACCGTGGCGACGCCGTACTGCGGATAGATAAACATCCATTTCCAGTCGAGCGCGACCACATTGACCTGCAGCGGTTCGACACCCTCCGCGACGGGCTGACCCGGCTTGATCCGGTCGATCGGTCGATAGGGATCCAGCAGGTGGGTTCCGGCCCAGGTCAGGGCGCCCAGACAGATGATGATCAGCAGCGGCGCGGCCCAGATCACCACTTCCAGATGGGTCGAGTGGTCCCAGTCCGGGGTGTATTTCGCATCCGTGTTGGACGCCCGGTACTTCCAGGCGAAATAGACGATCAGCGCCATGACCGGCACGATGATCAGGAGCATGAGCAGGGTCGAGACCATGAGCAGGTCGCCCTGCTGCTGGGCAACGTCGCCGGCGGGCTTCAAGACGACCAGGTTGCAGGCCGACAGCAGCGCCACCACGGGCACGAGCATAAGTAGGCGCAGACGGCGCAAGGCAGCTCCAATCGGAAAACGTCGGGCCATGGGGAGGACTCGCGACGGTTGGCGTTCGAACTGCGCCGGATAGTCAGCTTCGGTCAGGAGCGACATTGGACAATCTGTCCTATCCTCATGTGGCGACTTTCATCGCAAAGGGCGCGCGGTCATAATGCGCATTACCGCCGTATACCCAAATTCCTTAAGTTTAAACGGAGCGATCCCAGCCCATGTCCGCCTCGACGACCCCTTCGTCAGAGTCGCTGGAACGCGACGCTGCCGCCCTCCACGACGATCACGGCAAGGTGGACCCCGGTGAAATCGCCATCGGCGTGATCATTGGCCGCACCTCGGAGTTCTTCGACTTCTTCGTGTACGCCATCGCCTCCGTGGTCGTGTTCCCGCAGCTGATCTTCCCGTTCGCGGGCCCGATCGGGGGCACCCTGCTGTCGTTCGCAGTCTTCGCCCTCGCCTTCCTAGCGCGTCCGCTGGGAACGGCCCTCTTCATCGCGATCGACCAGAAGTTCGGGCGTGGTGCCAAACTGACCATCGCCTTGTTCCTGCTAGGCACCTCGACCGTCGCGGTGGCCTTCCTGCCCGGTTATGAAACCATCGGCATCGCCGCCGCCGTATTGTTGGCCGTCTTCCGTATCGGCCAGGGCGTGGCGCTAGGCGGCGCCTGGGACGGTCTGGCGTCTCTGCTGGCCCTGAACGCGCCGGAGAATCGTCGTGGCTGGTACGCGATGATCCCGCAGTTGGGCGCGCCCATCGGCCTGATCGTCGCCTCGGCCCTGTTCGCCTTCTTCCTGAACACCCTGTCGGCGGCCGACTTCCTCGACTGGGGCTGGCGCTATCCCTTCTTCGTGGCCTTCGCCATCAACGTGGTGGCCTTGTTTGCGCGACTGCGCATCGTCGTGACGCCCAGCTTCCAGAAGATGTTCGAGACCCGCGAACTGCAGCCGACCCCGGTTCACACCGCCATCAAGGCGGAAGGTCCCCGCATCGCCATCGGCGCCTTCGCCCCGTTGGCCAGCTTCGCCATGTTCCACATGGTCACCGTCTTCCCGCTGTCGTGGGTCTTTCTGTTCACCCAGGAAACGCCGGTGCGCTTCCTGCTGATCGAGATGGTGGGCGCCGTGTTCGGCCTGCTGGCCATCCTCGCCTCTGGCGTCCTGGCCGACCGCTACGGTCGTCGTTCGCTTCTGGCCGCCACGGCGGCGGGTATCGCCGCCTTCTCGGGCTTCGCGCCTCAACTGCTGAACGGCGGCGCAATGGGCGAGCTGATCTTCATGATCTCCGGCTTCATCCTGCTGGGCCTGTCGTTCGGCCAGGCGTCCGGTCCGGTGGCGTCCAGCTTCTCCCTGGCCAACCGCTACACTGCCTCGGCCCTGACGTCCGACCTGGCCTGGCTGTTCGGCGCGGGCTTCGCGCCCCTCGTCGCCCTGTGGATCTCCAGCCAGTTCGGCTTGATCGCGGCCGGCGCCTATCTGTTGTCCGGCGCCGTCCTGACCCTTGTCGCCCTGTGGCTGAACCGGGAGCTGGCGCGCAGCTCCTCGGACAAGACCCGCGTCGCCAAGAGCTGATACGGGCTTCCACCTGACGATCCGCCCCGGTCTCGCCGCCAGCGAGGCCGGGGTTTTTCTTTGTCCCGATCACAATAAAAAACGGGCCGTGCATGGCGCACGACCCGTCTCGGCCTCAGAATTTTAGCGGCTCCTACGCCATAACGGTCATCCTGCGGGGCAGATGGCGTCGCCCTCGTTGGAGCCCAGCCGAACATCCTCGACCGTAACGCCGAAGCCGCCAGAGGCACTCAGCCCCCAGGGTTGATCGACAGCCGCCAGGTTCGCCCCGGCGTCGCGCAGGCACGAAAGCCGGACCTTCAAGACATTCCATTGCCCGAGCGGCGCCGCATTGAACAAGGCGGTCACATCCACCCTGCCCTCGCCCAGGGTCAGCATGACAGGGCCCGACGGACGCGCATCAACGCGATAACGGAAGACAAGAGCCATTTCTCCATTGGCCTGACGGGTCAGGTCCACCGGCTTTGCGGCAATCAAAGCATGGCCGCCGACCGAGCCGAACGTCAGGGCGCGAGCCGACTCCTGAGCTGCGCCGTCGGCGGACCGAACACTGACGCCCCCGCGCGGGCTGGAGCCGCTGCTCTCGTTTCCAAGGCGGAATTCACCGCCTGCGTCGCGCAGCATCAGCGACCAGGGCGCAACGAAACGGCCATCGACGAAATAGCGATCGATGCTGCCGATCTCGCCCGCAACCCCGCTATCTTCGGACAGGACGCCGACCCGCCCGCCCTGAGCATAAGTGAGGCCGTAACCGTAGGCGAACTGGGGATCATAGCCCGGCTGCCCGACGTTCAGCGGTTCGCCCTTGGCGTTCTTGGGCCAGCTGAACGACAGCTTGCCATTGAAGTCGGTGCGAGGCTTGCCCGCAGCATCGCCGATCAGGACGTCAGCCACGCCGCCGCCTTCCGTACCCGGCAGCCAGGCGGCGACAAAGGCGTCAGAGGCGTTGATCTCAGGATTGGTCCACATCGGACGGCCGGACAGGAAGACCGACACCGTCGGAATCCCAGCAGCCTTGAGGCGCTTCAGCGTCTCCAGCGGCTCGGTGGGCAGGAAGTCCAGCGTATCGACGTCGCCCTGGAACTCGGCATAGGGGGTCTCGCCGAAGACGACGATGGCGACATCAGGCTTTTGCGTGAAGGCGCCGTCAGGGCTGAGCGTCGCCTGACCACCGCCCGCGGCGACGGCCTCTTGAATGCCGCCCCAGATCGACTGGCCGTTGGGGAAGTCGGCGTTGGTGTTGCCCGTCCCCTGCCAGGTCAGGGTCCAGCCGCCCGAAGCCTGGCCGATGTCGTCGGCGTGGCCGGCGACCAGGACCCGCGCGCCCGAACGGATCGGCAGGACCGCCCCCTCGTTCTTCAGCAGGACCAGCGACTTGCGCACAGCCTCGCGCGCAATGGCGCGGTGTGCCGGGGAGCCCAGCTCGTTCAGTCGGCCCTCAACCGGCCGGCTATCGACGAACAGGCCGGTCTTGACCTTGACCCGCAGAATCCGGCGCACCGCCTCATCCAGTCGCGCCATTGGAATCTCGCCCGACCGCACCTGGGCCAGGGTGTTCTGATAGAGCGGCTTCCAACTGTCGGGCGCCATAAACATATCGATCCCGGCATTAAAGGCCAGGGCGCAGCTTTCGTTCGAACAGCCCGGCAATTGGCCATGGGCGTTCCAGTCGGACACGACAAAACCGTCAAAGCCCAGGGGCCCACGGAGCACGTCGGTCAGGATGGTCTCATTGCCGGAGTGTTTGACGCCGTTCCAGCTGGAGAAGCTGGCCATGATGGAAAGGACGCCTGCATCGATGGCCTGGGGATAGCCAGACAGATGCGTACGGATCATCTCCTGTTCCGAGCCGGCGAAATCGCCCTGGTCATGACCACCGGTCGTCCCGCCATCGGCCAGGAAATGCTTGGCCGATCCGGCGATATGACCCGGCGTCAGCGGATGATCGGCGGAAAGCGAGCCTTGCAGGCCCAGGGTCATCGGCCCTGCATAGCTCTGGGCGATCTCGGGGTTTTCACCATACCCTTCATAAGCACGACCCCAACGGTCGTCCTGCGGCACAGCCAGGGTCGGACCGAAGGTCCAGTCCGCGCCGGTCACGGCGACTTCCAGCGCCGTCGCCGCGCCGATGCGCCGGATCAGATCGGGGTCCCGCATGGCGCCCAGGCCGCTGTTGTGCGGAAAGATGGTCGCGCCGACGATGTTATTGTGCCCGTGAACGGCGTCGATGCCATAGATCATCGGGATCTTGGCGCCCGGACGCTGGGCCACCGCCTCGCGGAAGGCCTGGGCCAGCTCGACCCACTTCTGGGCCGAGGCGCGCTCGTCTCCGCCCGGAGAGGAGTTGCCGCCAGCCAAGATCGACCCCAGCGGATAGGTCAGCAGGTCTTCCGGTTTGATGGAGGCGATGTCTGCCTGAATGGTCTGACCGACCTTCTCCTCCAGCGTCATCTTCGCCATCAGTTCGGTGACGAAGGCCTCGGTGGCGGCGTCCGTCATGGCGGCGGGGGATGCGGCATGTGGCCACAGGTCAGGATGAGCCCGGCTGGCGTCGGTGACGATCGTATCCGACGGCTTCACATAGTTGATCGGCGTCGATTGCGAGGTCGTCGTCGCGCAAGCGCCCGCCGCCAGAGCAAGGCTCAACGCCATGATCGACACGGCGTTGCGGTGAGAATTCAGGAAGCGCGGGGTCATATCGAGTCCGTCCATTCGGCGGGCGAGAAACTGGGCGCGAAAAGCCCGGTGCGGTCCTTAGACCGCACCGGAAGTTCGCTCAGGGTGCAAAAGATCAGGCGTCTCAGACGCGCGAGGCGGGGCGAAATCCATTGGAACTCTAGCCTCACTCCCGCACGTCGTTGACCGACGTTGATTTTCACCAGCGCAACTTGATGCACCCATGACAATGCTGTCAACTGGAATAAGTTAGCGCTACCACAAACGGGCCGACAGATGTCCGAGTTCAAGGGAGAAACGGCATGAAGAACGGAATCACGAGGCGCGCGGCCGGCGTCCTGACTCTAGGACTTGCAACCGCTTTCCCCTCCATGAGGGCAATTGCGCAATCCGAACCGAAGGCCGAGACCTACAGGTGGCGCAATGTGAAGGTTGGCGCCGGGGGCTTCATACCGGGCATCATCTTCAGCCGTGTCGAGCAAGGCCTAGCCTACGCCCGGTCAGATATGGGCGGCGCGTATCGCTTCGACGCCGCCGCCGGACGATGGCGGCCGTTGCAGGACTCCAGCCCCCGATCGGCCGACTTCGGTGTGGAAAGTGTAGCCGCCGATCCCGTCGATGCGGACGTGGTTCACATGGCGGTAGGCGTTCACCGGGGCGATCCGGGGGCCATGCTGCGCTCCGACGACCGCGGCGAAACTTGGTCGCGTGTGGAGGTTCCCTTCCGAATGGGCGGCAATGAGGACGGGAGAGGACTCGGCGAGCGGCTGGCGATCGATCCGAACGATAACCGGATCCTCTATTTCGGCTCGCGCCACGACGGTTTGCAGACGTCGAGCGACGGCGGGCGGACCTGGAGCAAGGTCGACAGCTTCCCACTGAAAGGCCTGGGTCTACCGACCGGACGTGAGACGCACGGCGGCCTCAGCTTCGTGATCTTCGATCCCCGCACGGGGTCCGAGGGACAGCGGTCCCAGACCCTGTTCGTCGGCGTCGCCGATCCGCACGAGCACGCGCTTTATCGCTCCGACGATGCGGGCCAAACCTGGCGGCCGGTCGAGGGCGGGCCCCGCGCCGAACTGTCGGCGGCCAAGGCTGAGCTCGATGACCGAGGCGTGCTGTACGTCACGTGCACCCTTGGGATAGGCCCCAACGGCGTCACCGACGGCGCGGTATGGCGGCTGGACACGAACACCCGCGAATGGACCGACATCACCCCGCCTCGCCCTCTCGGCGGTTTCATGGGGGTGGCGGTGGACCGCCAGCGGCCGGGCGTCCTAATGGTCTCGACCCTGAACCGATGGCGGCCCGGAGATACGATCTGGCGCAGCATCGACGACGGCAAGACCTGGATCAGCCTTCGGGAGGCGGCCCGTCACGACGTCAGCGCCACCCCTTATCTGAACTGGGGCAACGACAAGCCCGACTTCGGCTGGTGGATCGCCGCCCTGGCTCTGGATCCGTTCGACAGCGACCGGCTGGTCTATGCGACCGGGGCCACCGTCTATGAAACGCGCAATTTGTCGGCGGCCGACGCCGAGCGGCCGACTGACTGGGCCCCCTGGGTCGAGGGCATTGAGCAGACGGCGGTGATCACCCTGATCAGCCCGCCGGTCGGGCCGCAGCTTCTGACAGGATTCGGCGACATCTCCGGCTTCGCCCACGAGGACCTGGCCCGGTCGCCGGATTTGCAGTTCACCACCCCCGTCTTCGCCAACACCAACCAGATCGACTACGCCGGCATGGCGCCCAATGTGGTGGTGCGCAGCGGCACGCCGCACGAAGGCGTCGGCTCCGAAGGCCACGACGGCTCCACCCTAGCCTGGTCAGCCGATGCGGGGCGCAGCTGGAAACCCCTGGGTCGCCCCCGTCCGGCCTCCGGCGCAGCTGCGGCGTCACCGGACAATCCGCGCATGGACCTGTACCGCGACGCGCCCATCACCGTCTCGGCGGACGGATCGGCCTTCGTGCTGGCGACGCCGCAAGCCGCCTGGTCGGACGACCGGGGCGCGACCTGGCGACCTTGCCTCGGTCTGCCGCCGCTTCTGCGTCCGGTCGCGGACCGCAAGGACCCTGGCCTGTTCTACGCCCTGGATTTCCGAACCGGCGAATGGCTGGTCAGCGTGGACCAGGCGCGCAGTTTTGCGCCGGTGCCGTCGCGCGGCCTGCCCGACGTATCGGCTGACCGGCCGAACTGGCGCGAGCAGGCCTTCCCGCTGAAGGCTACACCCGGCCATGACGGCGACCTGTGGTTCGTCTCCCGCTCCGGGCTTTACAACAGCCGGGACGGCGGCCAGAATTTCGCAAGGATCGACGGAGGGCTGGCGGTGGAGATGCTGGACTTCGGCAAACCGCCGACCGGATCGACCTACCCCGCCCTGTTCGCCATTGGGACGCACGGTCCAGTCCGGGGCGTCTTCCGCTCTGACGACCGAGGCCGGTCATGGGTCAGGGTCAATGACGACCGTCACGAATACGGACGCCGCTATCGCGCCATCGCCGGCGATCCCAGAGTGTTTGGCCGCGTCTATGTGGCCACGGATGGACGCGGCGTCGTCTATGGAGAACCGGAATGAACTTGTCACGACGCGGACTTTTGGGGGCGGGCGCCTCGGCGTCCATGCTGGGCGCATGCGCAACGGCTCCGGACCAGCTCGCGGCCGGCCCGTTCAAGCCGACGTGGGATAGTCTGATCCAGGGCTATAAGACCCCTGACTGGTTCCGCGACGCCAAGTTCGGGATCTGGTCGCACTGGGGGCCGCAGTGCGTGCCCGAGTTCGGCGACTGGTACGGCCGCCAGATGTATATCCAGGGCAACCCCTTCTACGAGCACCACGTCGCCACCTACGACCACCCCAGCCGGTTCGGCTTCATGGAGTTCATCAACCAGTGGAAAGCCGACCAGTGGGATCCCGAGGGTCTGCTGGATCTCTATCAGGCAGCGGGCGCCCGCTACATCATGTCGATGGCCAACCACCACGACAATCTGGACATGTTCGATAGCGCCCACCACGACTGGAACGTCATGCGGGTCGGCCCCAAACGCGACATCGTCGGGACGTGGGAGAAGGCGGTTCGGGCGCGAGGACTTCGGTTCGCCGTGTCAAACCACGCGGCCCACGCCTGGCACTGGTGGCAGACGGCCTATGGCTATGACGCCGAGGGGCCGATGAAGGGCGTCCGCTACGACGCCGCCCGCCTGACAAAAGCCGACGGCGCCGGCAAATGGTGGGACGGGCTGGACCCGCAAGAGCTCTACACCGGCCCGACCTTCGCCCCACCCGACGGGATCGGCTCCATCGCCGAGATGAATGCCTGGCACGACGCCCGCGACGGCCAGTGGATCGAAACGCCTCCGGAGAACAACCCCGCCTTCGTCCGGTCGTGGGTGCTGCGCCAGCGCGATCTGATCACCAAATACCGCCCGGACATGGTCTATTTCGACAACTATGAACTGCCGCTGGGGCGGTACGGGCTGGAGGCGACGGCCGAGTTCTACAACGCCTCCCTTCAATGGCGCGGCGAACTGCCGGTCGTGAACGGAAAGCGCCTGGATGAACGCAAGCGCAAGGGCATTGTCGAGACGGTGGAGCGCGGCTTCTCGGACAGTCTGAAGCCCGAACCGTGGCAGACCGACACCTGTATCGGCGACTGGCACTACAACCGCGCCCGCTACACCAGCCACTACTATGTGCCTGCCCACAGCGTGATCCAGCGACTGGTGGATGTGGTGTCCAAAAACGGCAACCTGATGCTGAACATCCCCCAGCGCGGCGACGGGTCGATCGACAGCGACGAACGCCAGATCCTGACTGACATCGCCGCCTGGATGAGGGTCAACGGCGAGGCCATCTTCGACACCCGCCCCTGGCGGATCTACGGCGAAGGACCGACGACGGTGGTCGCGGGTATGCACGGCGAGGGCGCGGCGCGGCCGTGGACCGGCCAGGACATCCGCTTCACCACCAAGGACCAGACCCTGTACGCCTTCGCCCTCGACTGGCCGCAAGACGGCCAGATGCAGATCCACGCCCTGACGCCCCAAGGGGGACGAGTCGAGGCGGTCGATATGCTGGGCGGCCCCGCCCTGCCCTTCCGGCAAACAGATAAGGGCCTGGTCATCGACCTGCCGGAGGCGCGACCGGTGGCCGTTGCGCCGGCGGTGCGTTTGCGGGGAGCGGGTCTCGTCTGAACTCGCCCCCCCAAATCAGCGGATCTTCGCCTCGAACGGGACCGCCGGCAGCCCTGCCGGTCCATAGAGGTTGCACACCGGGCTGTCGGCCCAGCAGAGGCGCACCTTGACGTCCGTCGGCTGGGCCATAGTCAGCACCACTTGATCGCCAGCCAGGCTCGCATCGACAAAGCGGCAGACGTCGCCAGGGCCGCACAGTTCGAAACCGATCGGGCGATTGAAGCCGGAAGCGGTCAGCGCTGTGCCCGGCGCGTAGCGGACGTGAACGCCGTCGGCAGCGCGGTCGACCGAGCTCGGCTGAGGCGACACAGGCTGAACCGTCCCGTCCAGACGCCGCGCCTCCAGCGCCAGCCGACGCCCGACCTCGAGCTTATTGGTCGGATGTATATCGTAGCGGTCGCCGATATCGATGGCGACGGCCAGACCCGCCAGAGGATCGGCGTTGACGACCGTGCGCTGGCTTTCACGCAAGGCGGCCCAATAGGAGTTGGTCGGCTGGCCTGCGGCGGGGCCGAAATTGGCCAGTTGAACCACCAGCATCCGCATCTCGGGGTTCTGGAACTGCCTGCGCCAGTCAGCGAACAGAGCTGGCAGCAGACGGCGGTAGCCGACGTAATCGCCCACGTTGGACTCGCCCTGGTACCAAGCCATGCCCTTCACACCATAGGCGCCCAGAGGAGCGATCATGCCGTTGTAGAGGGTGGTGGTGCCGCTGCCGCCGATCCACGGCGTGCGCGGCGGATTGGGCAGATCGCCCAGGGGCGCCGCGACACGATGGCGCCAGCCTGAAGACAGGGCGACGCTGGTTCCATCGGCAAGGACTAGACGCTTGTTCGCGGCCGGTCCCCAGGCGCCGCCGCCGCCATTGGTGTCCAGCACCCCGACCGCGATCAGGTTGCGGCCCGCCTTAAGCGTCCCTGCCGGAACAGCGTAGGTGCGTGGCGTATCCCAGCCCTGCTGGCCGCCGACATATTTGCCGTTGATCCAGGTCACGTCCGCATCGTCAACCGGACCCAGTTCGATCGTCGCGGCTTGACGGGCCTGGGCGGCGGTCAGTTCTACCGTTTTGCGCAGCCAGACGACGCCGTCAAAGGTGGCGAGACCGGGAACGGTAGACTCCCAGAACCCTTCGGCGGGGATCGACGCCCAGTCGGAGTCGGTCGTGCGCACCAGGTTCCAACCCTGCTTGGTGCCGGGATCATTGGCCGCCCACCAGGCTTGAGTGATTTGCCGCCAGAGGGCGTCGCCCTGGGATGGGTCGCGGGCGTAGGAGTCCAGCGCTTCCAGCGCCTGTTCATGACCGCCCAGGGTCGTCACGGCGTCCCGGCTCAGCCAGTCCTCGATGATCGACCCGCCCCACGAGGCGGCGATCAGGCCGACCGGTACATTCTCGGACCGGCGCAAATCGCGTCCCATGAAATAGCAGGCGGCAGAGAAATCACGGACGCTGGCGGGATCGGTCGTGCGCCATTGACCGACCGGGTGCGGCGCAGACGACGGCGCGGGCAGGCTGGAGCGGCCCACAAGGAAGAGACGCAGATTGGGGTCGTTAGCGGCGCCGATTTCAGTGTCGGCATTGGTCGCCTGACGGACGGCGAACTCCATGTTTGACTGGCCCGAGCAAAGCCAGACATCGCCGACCATGACGTCCGAGACCGTCTGGGTCGCGTCCGAGGTCTGGGCGGTCAGGACATAGGGTCCGCCGGCGCTCAAGGTCGGCAGGGTGGCGCGCCAGACGCCGTCAGCGCCGGCGGTCACCTGGACCTGAGTTTGGCTGAGGCCGACGGAGACGACCGCGCCGGGCGCGGCCTGGCCCCAGACCGCGATCGGACGGCCCCGTTGCAGGACGGCGTGATCCTGAAACATCGGGTCCAGCAAGGGGGCCGCAGGCGTCTGGCCCTGGGCCTGAGCGGCGCCGACGACCAGAACGGTCGCAGCGACGGCGGACAGCAACAACGAGCGCATCGGCGCCTCCCCTTCACCCCGCCGGGGCGGGCGTTTCGAAATTGCATTGCACGGCGAAAATCGATGCAACGTGCAATCAAGTGCAATCAGGCTCGATCCCTGGCCGGCCCGGTGAAAAACAACGGATAGGGCATCGACATTGCGCACGATGTCGATGCCCTCCGTCTTCTAGCGACGCACCTCGACCGCCCGGCCGGAATACTGGATCGTCCTGGCCGGGGCTGCGTCGAAGTTACCGACATCGGCGCCGGGCCCGCTGACGAAGCGGACGTTGATCGTCCGGTTCATCGGCATGCCCGGATAGGCGCCCGAGCGAGCGCCGATGGTCAGGACGCCGCGCGCGTCGTCCCAGGTCATCGGAATGGTCGAGAACTCGCCCCGCTCGTAGCCGTAGTCCTGGCCATCGTCCTCATAGAGGGAGAAGGTCCCGTTCGCCCCGGTATAAACGATCAGGGTCAGCGGGCCGTCCAGCTTTTCGGACGTATAGGTGATGGCCGGACCCGTGGGCAGGATCGAGCCCGCACGGACGAATACCGGGATCTTGCCCAGAGCGGCCGCAACGGAGGCGGTTTGACCGCCCGCAAAGGTCTGACCCGTCTTCAGGTCGTACCAGTCGGCGCCGACGGGGAAATAGACCGAACGGCTGCGCGCCTTGTACTCGGTGACGGGCGCCACCATCAGGTCACGACCGAACATGTACTGGTCGGCGATGTCCCGCGCCTTGCGGTCGGACGGGAAGTCCATGACCAGGCCGCGCATGATGGTGCCGTCCCGCAGATAGGTGTCGCCGGCCAGGCTGTAGATATAGGGCATCAGCCGGTAGCGGGTGCGCATCTGCTCGGCATAGGCGGTGTAATAGTCCGTGCCCGGGTTGGCCAGATTGTACACTTCACGCAGTGGGTATTCGCCGTGCGAGCGGAAGATCGGCGACCAGGCGCCGAACTGGAACCAGCGCAGTTGAAGCTCGTCCCACTCGGCCTTGTCCTCGGGCTTCATGCCGGCCGGGTTCGAATAGCGGGCCTCGACCGAGAAGCCGCCGATGTCGTGGGTCCAGTTGGCGATCCCCGACAGGCCGGCGTTGACGCCCGCCGAAATCTGGTCGCGCAGATTGTCCCAACGCGCCACGACATCGCCGGACCACAGGATCGAACCGGTGCGTTGCAGGCCGCCCCAGGCCGAACGGGTCAGGATGGTGGTGCGCTGGCCCTCATGTTCGGCCCGGAAACGACGATAGACGTTCTCGGCGTTCACGAGCGGATAGGAGTTGAACACATAGGCGCCCGGACCGGCCGCCGTCGGTCCCATCCGCAGGGTCCGCTCGGGGATGTCGAGGTTGGAGTGCATGTCCGGCTCGACCGAATCCAGCCACCAGCCGTCGAAGCCCATGCCCTTGAAGCTGTCGGACATCTGCTTCCAGTACAGGTCGCGGGCGGCCGGGAGATAGGGGTCGTAGAAGCTGTTGGCGTAGCCGGGGCCGACCCAGTCGCGCGCGCCGACATCGACGTTGCGCGTGTACATGCCGCCGATGGCGTCCAGCTGCTTGTAGTGTTCGGTCGTCGGATAGAATTTCGGCCAGACCGAGATGATGATGTCGGCGTTCATGTCGTGAACGTCCTTCACCATCTGGGTCGGGTTCGGATAACGCGCCGGGTCGAACTGGTGCGAGCCCCAGGCGTTTTCGGGCCAATAGAACCAGTCCTGAACCACCATGTCGATCGGCAGACCCAGCTCGCGGTAACGCCGCACGGCGCCGACCACCTCTTCCTGCGTGTTGTAGCGCTGGCGGCTCTGCCAGAAGCCATAGGCCGAGCGGGGCAGCATCACCGACTTGCCGGTCAGGCCGCGATAGTTGGAGATGACGCCGTCGATGTCGTCGCCGCCGACATAGAAATAGTCGATGGCCGTGCCGACTTCCGAGGCCAGGCTCAGGGCGCCCTGGTCGGCCGCCGGCAGCGGGTCCATATGGCGCAGGGAGATATAGCCGTCTTCCGGGGTCCACTCGATCTTGATCGGCACGCGCGTGTTGGCCGCCATCTGGACCTGGAAATCATGGTCGAAGGGGTTCCAGTTCTGGCGCCAGTTCTGCTCGACCACCTTGCCGTCGATCGTCACCTTCACATAGCCGGACGAATAGAGGCGGAACTTGTGCAGGCCGGCGGTCGCGGTCTCGATCGAGCCTTCCCAGACGACGCTGACGCCGGCCTGGCCGGGCTTGCCCATATCGCCGGTCTGAACCGGAGCGCCGGGCTGGGCCTTCAGGCCTTCCGGCCAGCGCTGCTGGTCGCGAATGAACTCATAATTGATCTCGCCTTCCGGCCGGCTGACCTTCAGCACGCCGTCCTGATAATAGCGCGCGGTCAGGCCGCCGAAGGCGCCCCCCTCGTCACGAACGATCAGCCGATCCGACAACATCCCATAGGGGCGCGGGTCGCCGAAGCGGGTGATGGCGTTGGTGTCCCACAGCAGGCCGTAGTTGCGGCTGGAGACGACGAAGGGCACGCCCACGTCCATGTTGTGTTGGGCCAGCAGCACGTCCTGGCCCTTGTGGTTCATCACGCCCTGCTGATGCTGACCCAGGCCGTAGAAGGCCTCGTCGGCGGGGCTTTCCCACACCTGGCGCGTGGCCAGGAAACGATGATCGCCCTTTTGGTCCTCGACCGTGACGGGGGTCAGTTCGCGGCTGCCCGGGCGCTCCTTCAGGACCTCCTGGCCGTTCTCGTCGAGGAAGCGGACGGCACCGGTGGTGCGCGACACTTCCGCCGTGGCCTCGGCTGTCTTCAGCACAACCACGTCGCCCTGAGTCTCGACCTCGAACGGGGTGGTGGTCGAGGGCTGGGCCGTGACCATCAGGCTGGCCGGTAGATCCAGGTTTGCGTCTTCGGTCGCGGTGACGCGGATCGTCTCGGGACCATAGACCTCCAGTCGAACGCGGCGCGCGGCGCCTTCGGTCGGGGCTATGACGACGCCGGCGGGGATGCGTTCAAAGGCGGCTTGCTGGATCGCGCCGGCCGAGGCGCTGTCCATCAGGGTCGAACAGGCTCCCAGAGGAGCGATCATCAGGGTGGCCAGCATCAGCCGGCGGGCGAGGGTCGAGGTCATGGGGGCTCTCGCTTCTATCAGGGGTGCGTTCAGTAGGTGGCGGTGACGACGCGCAACAGCTGCGGTCGGTCGGTGAAGTTCAGGCCGTAGTCGGTTTGGTCGCCGTTCCAGATGCGTTCGAAGACCCATTTCCCGGCGTCGTCGAAACGGCCTTCCTCATAGCGCACGACCATGCGGCGCTTGCCGTCGGTCGCGGGCTTGGGGGCGAAATCGATGCGGGCGCGATAGCCGGTGACAATAAACTCGCCCGGCGCGATCTCGGCGATCAGAGCGCCGCCATTGGGCTTTTCAGTCCCCGGCACATCGGCCAGCGGCCCCAGCCAGGTCCAGTCCGGTTGACCAAACTGCCAGCGGCGATAGCCGACCGTCGCGGTCCAGTCGCCCAGATCCAGGGTCTGTGAAGATCGGTCGTCGGGTTCGGCCACGCCCCAAACCTTGCCGGCGAAGGCGGCGCGCGCCCAGACCCGCTGCCACGGCGCGATCAGCCGGTAGGCGTCGCGGAACGGCGTCAGGGCCTTCTCGTCGATGGCCGGGGCGCCGAGCGGATAGTTGGCGTAGCCGGTATAGTCGATGCCGAACGGCGAAAACCCTATGCCGCCCCGGCCCAGAACCGAGAACAGATAGCGGGCATAGGGGATGTCATTGCCCGTCTCGGCGACGAACAGGGCGTTGTCGGGCCGCTCATAGCGGTCCAGATGCCCCTCGTAGGTGTATGAATCGCGATTGTAGATGTCCGGACTCAGCATCTCGATCGACGGCGCTGCGGCCTTCCAGACGTCAATGACCGGCCAGACGGGACCGCCCGAGGCATAGTTGGTCGGGGCGGTGCGCTCATGCGGGTCAGGCAGGGCCGCATTGACGTACATGGGCAGCGGATATTCGCGCTTGCCCGCCTCAGCCACCGTATTGACGTAGGCGGCGATGGACCAGGCGTGGAAGAATTCCTCCGCCTCGTCGCCGAAGACGGCGGACCAGGTTCCGGGCGCCTTGCCCGTCCGGTCCAGCAGGGCCTGGGGCACGGGGCCGTCGAAGGCGGCCTGGGCGGCGGGGGAATAGTCACGCACCGATCCGTAGGTGCCGGTCTCGTTTTCCGGCTGGACCATGATGACGGTGCGCTGGCGCTCGTCGATCTGGCGGATGTGACGCATCAGGACGGCGAAGGCGCGGGCGTCGGCGGCCATGGTCTCCTCGCCATAGGGCGACATGGCGTAGGATTCGGCGCCGTCCTTCTGGATCAGATGCGGGAAGCGCGCGGGGTTCAGCTTGACCCAGGCCGGCGCATATTTGGGCGAGGTGTTCTTCCAGGTGGCGAACCACAGGATAACCAGACGCACGTCGTTGCGACGCGCCTCCTGCACCAGATGATCGACGAAGGAAAAGTCGAAACGCCCCTCCTCCGGCTCCAGCTGTTCCCAGGCGATGGGAACCTGAACCGTATTGGCGCCGACATAGCGGATCGCGGGCCAGGCCTCGGCCAGGGGCGCCGGATAGTTGGTCGAGTTATTGACCTGAGCGCCCAGGATAGTGAACGGCGCCCCGTCGACCATCAGCGCATGTCGTCCGTCCTGTTGGACGAGCCGAGGGATTGGCGACTGCGCCTGGACCGGCGCCGCCGCCACGACTGCGACGGCCGCGAACGATAGGGCCGTGCTCAAACCGCGTGCGAAAAAACCCATCGCCGCCTCCCAACGTCGATAAGAAAACAGTCGGGGCGCCGGCGGCTGCCGACGCCCCGTTACTCAGGTCCGGATCAGAAGGCGGCGCGCAGCACCACAGCGATCCGGCGATCGGTGTCCACCCAGTTGTAAGGCGCCTTGCGGCTCTCGCCGCCCACCTTCAGCACGGTCCGCTCGTTAAGGATATTGGTCGACTGGACGCCGATCTTCACATCCGGGGTCAGGCTGTAGAAGATGGAGCCGTCCAGTTGACCGAAGTCGCTGGACCAAACGGGCGCGTTGATGTTGGCCGCCGAGGTCGTCATCAGGTACTCCTCGCGCCAGTTGTAGGCGAGGCGCGCCGAGATACCGTACTTCTCGTAAAGGACCGCAAGATTATAGCTGGTCTTGGAAAGACCTTCGAGCGGCAGTTCTTCGCCGGCGGCGCCGTTCTGGATCGGATCCAGGATATTTTGACTGGTGTTGCGACCGCCGCTGCTGTCCACATAGGTGAAGTTGGCCTGAACCCCCAAGCCACTGAGCGGACCGGGCAGGAAGTCGTAGAACTGGGAATAGGCCAGTTCAAAGCCGTCGATCTTGCCCTCGTCACCATTGGTGTAGCGGGTCATAAGGAAGTCATAGGAGACCCCCCCGTTGGTGTAGGTCTCGGTGGAGCTGCCGGAGAAGATGAAGTCTTCCAGATCCTTGTGGAAGGCGGCGAAGGTCAGGCTGCCGGTCGGCGCGAAGTACCACTCCAGGCTGAAATCGTAGTTGGTCGCCTTCAGAGGCTCCAGGTTCGGATTGCCGCCGGTGCCCGTGAAGGGCGTCGTCGGGTTCAGCGTATAGCCGTCAGCCTCAAAGTTGATCGACAGGTTGGTGAAGGGCTGCAACTGGTACATTTCCGGTCGCAGGATAGCGCGCGACACGGCGACGCGCGCCTGAAGGGTTTCGGTCAGGAAGGCCCGCAGGTTCAGGCTGGGGAGTACATTCGTGTACTCCTTGCTGATGTTCGCCCCCGCGTCCAAGGCGCCACCGGACACGAACTGAACCGCTTCATTAAAGTCTGTGCAGTCAGCGCCCGTCGGGCAGACGCCCGTGATCGACGGTACGGTGACCACTTGGTTGGTTTCGGTCTTGGTCTTGACGACGCGGACACCGAAGTTGCCGTCGAAGGCGCGACCGAAGAAGCCCGTGTCATTGCCGAAACGGCTATAGATATAGGCAGCTTCGGTCTTCTCCTGAAGATCAGTAACCCCGCCGTTGCCGCTGCCCAGACGATAGCTGTCGTAGTCGTCGCTGAGCGGCGCCCAGCCCCAACCGGCGCTCTGGGTGGTCTTCAAGATGTCATAGGCGTGGGCGGTGCCCTGATTCAGCAGGCCGGCAGTCGGGAACCAAGCGACGCCAGGAACCGAAGTATCCCCACGGAAGAAGTTGTCGAACGTGTACAAGAAGGAGGAATCCAGCAGACGCGGATCCTGCGCCCCTCCCACAGCTCCAGCATCGTCTAGATAGACCGTATTGGCGTTGAACAGCCAATACTGGTTCGACAGCAGCCCCCAGTTATAGCCCGTCTGGCGGTTGGTGTAGTTCTTGTCCGTCATACGAACGCCGAACTCGACCGAGCGGAAGAAGTCGTTGTTCTCAAAGTCGTAGCGCGCATCGAGACGGCCGGCCATTTCGTCGGCCTCGTTGTCCTCGATGTGGTCCATAGCAGCGGCCCACCAGTAGCTCGACTTGTCTTCCATCGACCCGCCCGTGGAGGTGATGGTCGGCAGGTCGCCGTCGATGGTGAACTGCAGATTGGGACGATTTTCCAGCTGGGTGAAGGCCGTCATCGAATAGATCTCGGCCGTCGACTTGACGTATTGGAGATCACCGCTGAACGACCAGGCGCCGCCGGGCGTATATTTGAAGTTCAGCGCGACATCGCCGGTCTTTTTCGTGTCGTCGCCGATCCGGGTGTCGGTGTTGTAGTTGGCGTTGGGCACGATGCCAGAAACAAAGACGTTGTCTTCGTTATACGAATAGGTCGAGTTCGGCGTAAGGATGCTCTCGCTGCCCATCGCATATTCGACGTTATAGGTCTCGGCCTGCGAACCCAGCGCCTGCAGGGTGAACAGCCACTGGTCGTTCGGGCGCCATTGCGCCGCCAGCGCGACCGCCGTGCGCTTCTGTTCCCAGTCGATGGTGCGCCAGCCCATATTCTTGGGAATATAGACCGTTTCATTGGCTTGGCCCGTGCCGTCGGCGCTGTCAGCCGTCAGTACCACCGGGTCATAACGGTCGGCCGAGATGCTGTCGGTGCGGTTGCCCACGTTCGAGATACTGACGTTGGCCAGCAGGCCAAACTCGCCGATCCGCGTGTCCCAGCGGTCGGAGCCGATGATGCTGCCTGACCAGAAGCCCTTTTCCGAGAGGTCGCCGTAGTTGTAGTCCGCGTTGATCGCCAGCAGGGGCTCGCTGTTATCAAACGGAACGCGTGTGCGCAGATTGATCGTGCCGGCGATGCCGCCTTCGATCATGTTGGCTGCGACGTTCTTGTACACGTCCACGCCGGACAACAGGTCAGCGGACACATCTTCGAAGCTGAGACCGCGGCCGCTGGAGGCCGAGAAGATGTCGCGGCCGTTGGTTTCGGAGCGAACGCCCGACAGGCCGCGCACGAAGACGCCGCCGCCTTCGGCCGCCAGACGGGCGGGGTCGCGGGCGGAGTTGGTGCGTTGCAGGGTGATGCCGGGGATGCGTTGCAGCGCCTCGGAGACCGAACGGTCCGGCAGGGCGCCGATGTCTACGGCCGTCACCGAATCGACGATGACTTCAGAGTTCTTTTTGATCGCCTGAGCCGACCGCAACTGAGCGCGGATGCCAGTGACGACGATTTCATCGACCGTGGCGGCGTCGTCAGATTGGGCAGATTCCTGCGCCATGGACGTCGTCGGCGCCATGGCTGCGACGGCGACAAGCGAAGCGCCGCACAGAAGCGCGACACGGCGAACGTGATTTTGACGAGACATTTGCCTCAAACCTTCCTGCTGGTCGCGCCCGTCGCTTATCAGCGTCGTGGGACGACATCCCTCCCGAAGTTGAGGTCCGCCGCTCTAAGACGACGTGACCACCTTTCAAGGATGCACAGGTTTTCATGCGTTGAAAAGCATTTTCTGATAGCGCTACCATTAATGCCGACCGACGAGCTTTGCTTTACGGTGTGCGGCAATCAGGACCGGCGCAAAGTCGGCATGGAGGGAGAGGTAATGAGCGACACGTCAGGAGAGGTGCGCCACATCGCCATCGTCGGCGGCGGCACCGCCGGCTGGATGGCCGCCGCCGCCTTGGCCCGCGCCTTCACCCGCCCGTCGGGCCCCGCGCTCGAAATCACCCTGGTCGAATCGGAAGCCATAGGAACCGTGGGCGTCGGCGAAGCGACCATCCCGCCGATCCGTCAGTTCATCCGCATGCTGGGACTGGCTGAAGATGATTTCATCCGGTCCACGGCCGCCACCGCCAAGCTGGGCATCGCGTTCAAGGACTGGAGCAGCCTCGGATCCGACTATTTCCATGGCTTCGGCGACTATGGCCCGACCGTCGCCGGACAGGCTTGGCGGCAATACCTGTTCCGTCTGAAGGCGGCAGGCCGGATACAGGGCCTGGACCCCTGGTCGGTGCCGACCGCCATGTCGCGCGCCAACCGGTTCGCCCCGCCGGCGGACGACCCCCGCTCCGTTCTCTCCCACTATTCCTACGCCTTCCAGTTCGACGCCGGCCTGTACGCGCGTCGTCTGCGGACCCTGGCGGAAGGTCTTGGCGTGATGCGCTGCGAAGGTCGGATCGTCGATGTCGTTCAAAGCCCGGAAACAGGACATGTCGCGGCCGTACAGTTGGAAGATGGCCGGCAGGTCGAGGCCGACCTGTTCATCGACTGTTCGGGTTTCCGGGGTCTGTTGATCGAACAGACGATGAAGGCGGGATACGAGGACTGGAGCCACTGGCTTCCTTGTGACCGGGCCATCGCCCTGCCCTGCGCGGCAACCCGCCCGGCAGAGCCGTTCACGACGGCTCGCGCCCGTTCGGCCGGTTGGCAATGGCGTATTCCGCTGCAGCACCGGGTCGGCAACGGCTATGTCTATTCCAGCGCTCACATCGACGATCAGGCGGCGTTGGACGACCTGATCGGTCAGATGGAATCGTCGCCCCTGGCTGAGCCCAACCGACTGAGGTTCGTCACCGGACGTCGGCGGGAAGTCTGGAAGGGCAATGTCGTCTCCCTCGGACTGGCCTCGGGATTTCTGGAGCCGCTGGAGTCGACCAGTATCAATCTGATCCAGAACGGCATCGGCCGGCTGCTCGAGATGTTCCCAGATCGCAGTTTCGATCCCTTGCTGGTCCGCGAGTACAATCGTCGTTCGGCGCTAGAGCTCGAGCGGATCCGCGACTTCATCGTCCTGCACTATCACCTGGCGCAACGGACGGACGGCGATCTTTGGCGTCACTGCCGCGAGACCGCGCCGCCCGACAGTCTGATGCACAAGATCGAACTGTTCCGCGCGCGCGGCGACATCCCCTTACTGGAAGACGAGTCCTTCCGCGAGGACAGCTGGACCGCCGTCTTCACCGGCCTGGGCGTCTGGCCTCGGCGTACGACGCCTCTGGTCGGGCTGGACAAGCTTGACGACGTCCAACGACAGGCCGCACGCTTCGCGGACCTGATCGGTCAGGCCGTCGCCAGCCTGCCCCCCCACTCAGACCATTTCACCGGTTACGCCTGATGGTCCCGGCGCCGGTTCAACGCATCCTGATCGTCGGCGGCGGCGCCGCCGGATGGATGGCGGCGGCCGCCCTGTCGCACATACTGGGCAGGGCGGTTCGGATCGATCTTGTCGAGTCAGAGGCCGTCGGCACGGTCGGCGTCGGCGAGGCCACGATCCCGCCGATCAAGCTTTTCAACCAGTTGCTAGGCATCGACGAGAACACCTTCATCCGCGAGACCCAAGCTACGTTCAAACTGGGCATCGCCTTCCAGGATTGGTTTCGCCAAGGGCACAGCTATTTCCATCCCTTCGGCGCCTATGGCGCGCCGCTCGGCGTGGCGGCCTTTCACCAGTACTGGTTGAGGGCTAGCGCGAGCGGCGATGTCGGCGGCTTGGGTGAATATTCGCCCACCGAAATGGCGGCGCGACTGGGGCGGTTCGCCCGTCCGGAGGACACGCCAAACGCGCCGTTGGCGCGGATGACCTACGCCTTCCATTTCGACGCCGGTCTCTATGCGCGTTTTTTGCGGGGTCAATCGGAAGCGCGCGGGGTGACCCGCTACGAAGGCCGTATCGCCGACGTAAAATTACGGGACAGCGACGGCTTCATCCAGTCCGTCAAACTTGAGGACGGGCGCGAACTGGCGGCCGACTTCTTCATCGATTGCTCCGGTTTCCGAGGCCTGCTGATCGAGGGCGCGCTTAAGACCGGCTACGAGGACTGGACACACTGGCTGCCTGCGGACCGCGCCGTAGCCATGCCTTGCGCCCGCGTGGCGCCGCCAACGCCTTACACCCAGTCCACGGCCCTGTCGGCAGGCTGGCGCTGGCGGATCCCGCTTCAGCACCGGACCGGCAACGGCTATGTCTATTCGAGCGCCTTCCTGTCCGACGATGAAGCCGAGACGACGCTTCGGGCGTCGCTGGACGGACTTGCGGCGGGCGAGCCCAACTTCCTTCGGTTCACAACCGGCCGCCGGCGCAAGACCTGGAACAAGAACTGTCTGTCCCTGGGTCTGGCCTCGGGCTTCATAGAGCCGTTGGAATCGACCAGCATCCACCTGATCCAGTCGGGTCTGTCCAAGCTCTTGCTCAGCTTTCCCGACACCGGCTTCGCGCAGGCGGACATTGATAACTATAACCGGCTGATGCAGACCGAATTCGAACGGGTCCGCGACTTCATCATCCTGCACTACCATGCGACCGAGCGGGACGACGCCGCGCTGTGGCGCCAGGTGCGCAACATGGCCGTGCCGGACAGCCTGACACAAAAGATTGAGCTGTTCCGGAGTCGCGGGCGGGTCTTCCGCTACGATGATGAGTTGTTCCAGGAGGCCAGTTGGATCGCCGTCCTAATGGGCCAGGGCGTAATCCCTGGTCGCTGCGACCCCCTGACCGAAACCGTGCCTCAAGAGCAGGTTCGGCTCCGACTGAACGAGATCAGATCGGCGATCCGGCGCGCAGTCGAACAGATGCCGACCCACGACGATTATATCGCGGCCCGATGCCGGGCGGGTCCGGCGGGCTGAGTTTCACCTCAACCCGCCTGAACTGATGCAGCTCAACCTCAATGGTTGTCGCGCGGCAGGCCGAACTTGTCGACGATGCGGTGGTATTTGATCGCGGGCTCAAGCACGGCGCCCGTCTCCAGCTGACCGACCGTGGCGCGTTGAATCTCCTGCCAAGGCGTTTGGGAGGCCGGGTACTTGTAGCCGCCCGTCGCTTCAAACGCCTTACGGCGCTCGGCCAGTTCCTCGTCGGAGATCAGGATGTCGGCGCGACCGGTGTTCAGGTCGATCCGCACCCGGTCGCCGGTCTTCAGCAGGGCGATATTGCCGCCGGCCGCCGCCTCGGGCGAGGCGTTCAGGATGGAGGGCGAGCCCGAGGTGCCCGACTGGCGTCCATCGCCGATACAGGCCAGAGCGCTGACGCCCTTCTTGATCAGATAGGACGGCGGCCGCATGTTGACGACTTCGGCCGCGCCGGGATAGCCGATGGGGCCGGCGCCGCGCATGAACAGCAGGGTCTGTTCTGTAATGCCCAGGCTCTCGTCGTCGATCCGGTGGTGATAGTCCTCGGGCCCGTCGAACACGACGGCCGGGCCTTCGAAGGCGTTCAGGTCGTCGGGGTTTGACAGATAGCGCTCGCGGAACTCGGGCGAGATCACGCTCAGCTTCATGATGGCCGAGTTGAACAGATTGCCGGTGAAGACGACGAAGCCCGCGTCGGTCTTCATCGGAGCGTCGAAGCTCTTGATCACGTCCGGCAGAACGATCTCCGCGTCGCGGCAGTTGTCGCCGATCGACTTGCCGGTGACGGTCAGGGCGTTCTCATTGATCAGTCCCTGCTTCATCAGCTCGGACACGACCGCCGGCACGCCGCCGGCATGGAAATAGTCCTCGCCCAGATAGTCGCCCGCCGGCTGAAGGTTCACCAGCAACGGCACGTGCAGTCCCTCGGTCTGCCAGTCCTGCAACGGCACATCGACATGAGAATGGCGGGCCAGGGCGGTCAGGTGGATCGGGGCGTTGGTCGAGCCGCCGATGGCGGAGTTGACGACGATGGCGTTGTGGAAGGCTTCCTTTGTCAGGATGTCCGACGGCTTCAGATCTTCGCGCACCATTTCGACGATGCGCCGACCGGTCTCATAGGCGACCTGGGCGCGCTCGCGGTAGGGCGCCGGAATGGCGGCCGAGCCGGGCAGCGACATGCCCAGGGCCTCGGCCAGCGAGTTCATCGTCGTCGCCGTGCCCATGGTGTTGCAGTAGCCGACCGAAGGGGCCGAGGACGCCACCAGTTCGATGAAGCCGTCATAGTCGATTTCGCCGGCCGCCATCATCTGGCGCGCCTTCCAGATGATCGTGCCCGAGCCGGTGCGCTCGCCCTTGTGCCAGCCGTTCAGCATCGGTCCGACCGACAGTGCGATGGCGGGAATATCCACGGTCGCGGCGGCCATCAGGCAGGCGGGCGTGGTCTTGTCGCAGCCGATGGTCAGAACGACCCCATCCAGCGGATAGCCGTACAGGCTCTCAACCAGACCCAGATAGGCCAGGTTGCGGTCCAGACCGGCGGTCGGGCGCTTGCCCGTTTCCTGGATCGGATGGACCGGAAATTCCATGGCGATGCCGCCCGCCTCGCGGATGCCCTCGCGCACGCGCTCAGCCAGCACCAGATGGTGGCGGTTGCACGGCGAAAGGTCCGACCCGGTCTGGGCGATACCGATGATGGGCTTATTGGACTGAAGCTCTTTTCGCGTCAGGCCATAGTTCAGATAACGCTCCAGGTAGAGGGCCGTCATGTCCGGGTTTTCCGGATTGTCGAACCAGGCGCGGCTGCGGAGCGTCTTATGGGGCTTCGAGGTATCGGTCATTTCAGGTCCAGCCGCCATCGACGACATAGTGTTGATTGGTGATCGCCCCGGCCTCGTCCGAACACATGAAGACGACCATCTTGGCGATGTCGTCCGGCACGAGCCGGCGCTTGAGGCACTGGTTGGCGTAGATTTCTTTCTCGGTCTCCGGCGTGACCCACAGCTCGAGCTGGCGTTCGGTCATGATCCAGCCGGGCGCCACAGCGTTCACCCGAACGCCGAAGGGGCCAAAGTCGCGGGCCAGCGAACGGGTCAGGCCGATGACGGCGGACTTGCACGCCGTATAGGCCGGCATTCCGCCCTGCCCGATGATCCAGGAGGTGGAGCCCAGGTTGACGATGGCGCCTTTGCCGCTCGCCTTCATGTCGGGCAGCACCGCCTGGGCGGCGAAGAACTGATGCTTCAGGTTCACGGCCATCCGGCCGTCCCAATATTCCTCGGTCACGTCCAGGGTCGCATGGCGTTCGTCATGGGCGGCGTTGTTGACCAGGATGTCGATTGGGCCGAACGCGGCGCGCACCTCGGCCACCGCCGCCTTCAGCGCCGGAATATTGGTCAGGTCACAGGCGACGAACAGCGTGTCCGCCCCCAGCTCGGCCTGAAGCTTGGGTCCCCGTTGCGCATCAATATCGAGAAAGCCCACGCGGGCGCCCTGGGCGTGAAAGGCGCGGACAATGCCTTCGCCGATGCCGCCGGCGCCGCCGGTGACGATGACGGTCCTGCCTTTGAGGTCAGTGTAGATGGCGGCCATGATTCGAAGCGCGCCTCCTCGACGCCCGCCGTTTTATCGACGGCTGCTGATCTTTCACAAATGAAAGTCGTTACCGTCAACGAAAATGACGACTGGCTTTGCTCCTGTCAACGGCCGAAACTCGCCGGAGATCAAGCTTGTGAGACGGCGCTCATCTGATCGGAAATCGCCCCGGCCGCCTGGACCAGCAGGGTCGCCGCCTGATCCTTGGTACAGACCATCGACGCCTGCTCGATAAAGGGCGTGATCAGGGTGGCGATGACGCCGTCCGACCCCATGATAGGCGCGACCAGGTCGGTGACACCGACCACGAAATCACTGGCGCGCTCGACATGAGCGCCTCGGGTCATGGCCATGGCCCGCTCTGCGAACTCGGTCACATCCGCCTCTCCAAATAGGGAGACCAGACTGTCGTGCAGATGTTTGCGCGCCCGCGGATTGGACCGGGAATAGAACATCAAGCCAGACGTCGCGTGCAGGATGCTGCGGCGATAGCCGATCCGCACCGAATAGCCGAGGTCGCCGGGGCTCTCGATCCGGGCGATCACGACGATCTGGTCGCCGGACGGGACGACGAGATGGCAAGACTGCAGAGTGTTCGACGCCAGATCCCGCATGGCCGGCATGGCCACATCGACCAGCGACTTGATCGGCGCCTGGGTCATGCCCAGGGTAAAAAGGCGATTCGTCAGGCGATAGCCGTCCGGCGACTGTTCGATGTAGCCGCGAAACTCCAGCACCTGGATCATGCGGAACAGTTCGCTGACCGAACGTCCCAGCGTCGCCGACATCTGCGACGGCGTCATCGGTTCGCCCTGAGCCGACAGCAGTTCCAGAACGTCCAGCCCCTTCTCCAGCGCGGGCGCTCTATATTTGCGGTCGTCAGTCGGGTCTTGATCGGTCATGAGAATCCTACGGCAAGATCCAGAGGCTAACGGGGCGTCACCTTTGAGTGAAGCCGCGAGCGCGCCGACCTTAGCATTGTTGCGGGTAAAATCTCCCCGCATATATAAAAATATCGTTGCGGCGGATGGACGCCTCCCCTAGGCTTTGCGGGAAGCCCGGACCAAGGGCCGCCCGCACCAAGGGCTGTAGGGGAAATGCACATGACGCTTGCGGGCATCGATCTGGCCATTCTGGCGATCTACGCCGTCTTCATCTTCGGCCTGGCCCAGTGGGTCTCTCGCAGCAAGGCCGGCGAGCAGAAGACCTCCACCGACTATTTCATGGCGTCCAAGAGCCTGCCCTGGTGGGCCATCGGCGCCTCGCTGATCGCCGCCAACATCTCGGCCGAACAGATCATCGGCATGAGCGGCTCGGGCTATGTGATTGGCTTGGGCATCGCCTCCTACGAATGGATGGCGGCCCTGACCCTGCTGATCGTCGGCAAGTTCTTCCTGCCCATCTTCCTGCGCAACGACATCGTCACCATGCCGCAGTTCCTGCAGCAGCGGTACGGACCGACGATCCGCAACGTGATGGCCGTCTTCTGGCTGCTGCTCTACGTCTTCGTCAACGTGACCTCGATCCTGTGGCTGGGCGCCATCGCCGTCCACACCGTGACCGGGTTCAACCAGGACTACGCCATCGTCGCCATCGGCGTCTTCGCCCTGGCCTATCAGCTGTGGGGCGGTCTGAAGGCCGTGGCCCTGACCGACATCGTCCAGGTGGCCCTGCTGGTCTGCGGCGGCCTGATCATCGGCTTCATCGCCCTGTCCACCATCGGCGGCGCGGGCGGCGCCCTCGCCGGCTTCAACACCCTGCTGACCGAGTTCCCGGACAAGTTCGACATGATCCTGTCCAAGGACAGCCCCCACTATCAGGAACTGCCGGGCATCGCCGTTCTGCTGGGCGGCCTGTGGGTCATGAACATCAGCTACTGGGGCTTCAACCAGTACATCATCCAGCGCGCCCTGGCCGCCAAGTCGCTGCACGAAGCCCAGAAGGGCATCGCCTTCGCCGCGTATCTGAAGCTGCTGATGCCGGTGATCGTGGTCCTGCCGGGCATGGCCGCCCTGATCCTGGCGCCGAACCTGTCGGCGCCGGACCAGGCCTATCCCTCGATGATGAACCTGCTGCCGGTGGGTCTGAAGGGCCTGGTCTTCGCCGCCCTGATCGCCGCCATCATCGCCTCGCTGGCGTCCAAGGTGAACTCGATCTCGACCATCTTCACCCTGGACCTCTACGCCAAGATCAGGAAGGACGTGCCCGAGCATCAGTTGGTCACCGTCGGCCGCATCGCCGCCGTCGTCGCCGTGATCATCGGCATCCTGACCGCCCGTCCGCTTCTGGGCGGCTTCGACCAGGCCTTCCAGTTCATCCAGGAGTTCACGGGCTTCTTCACGCCGGGCATCGTCGTCATCTTCATGCTGGGCCTGTTCTGGAAGCGCGCGTCTGAAGCCGGCGCCCTGACCGCCGCCATCGGCTCGGTGGTGCTGTCGGCCATCTTCTGGTGGCTGCAGGAAACCGGTCAGTTCATCTTCCCCTTCATGAACCGGGTCGGCGTCGTCTTCGTCGTCTCCCTGATCGCAGCCGTCATCGTCTCCCTGCTGGTCCCGGCCAAGCCGGACGCCATGAAGATCAAACTGGACCAGATCAGCTACAAGACGTCGCTGGGCTTCAACCTGGCCGCCGTCGGCGTGGTCTGCTTCCTGATCCTGGTCTATTCGATCTGGTGGTAAGGTGAGCGTGACGACAGGTCTGATCGGACCAGGCCTTATCGGCATTGACTGGGGCACCAGCAATCTGCGCGCCATGCGGATCGCCGAAGGCGGGCGGGTTCTGGACAGTCGTTCGGACCCGCGCGGCGCGGGCGGCCTGACGCCTGACCAGTTCCACGACGTCCTTCAGGACGTCGCCGGCGACTGGTTGGATGAAGGCCTGCCTGTCCTGGTCAGCGGCATGGCCGGCGCACGCGGCCGTTGGCGAGAAATGGCCTATCTGCCCTGCCCCGCCGGCGTCACGGATCTGGCCGGCGCCGTCGCTTCGCCGGATGACGCGCCTCTGGTCCGCCTAGTACCCGGCGTCGCGGCGTTTGAAGACGGCCGCCTGCAAGACGTGATGCGCGGCGAAGAGACCCAGGTCCTGGGTCTGGACCTTCAGGACGACGCCGTAGTGGTCGGTCCCGGCACCCACAGCAAATGGGTCCGCACCGCCCAGGCCCGGATCACCGGTTTCCGCACCTTCATGACCGGCGAGTTGTTCGCCGCCATCCGCAAAGGCACGATCTTGGGCGCCGACATGGGCGATCCGGGCGTGGATGACGACGCCTTCGCCGCCGGCGTGGCGCGGGCGCTGCACGACCCGGCCGTGACCGCCAACCTATTCTCGGTGCGGGTCGAAGGTCTCGCGGGGCGGCTCTCGGCCGCGGCCGCCGCCGACTATCTGTCCGGCCTGCTGATCGGGGCCGAGATCACCGCCCAGGTCGACGCTCGCGACCGTCCGATCATCCTGATCGGCGCCGAGCCCCTGTGTCGCCGCTACGCCGCCGCTCTGGCCCTGGGCGATTTCCAAGACGTCCGCATCGCGGACGGCGCCGCCGCCACGGCCCTCGGCCTGTGGCGCATTCACGAGGCTGTATCCCGATGATTACCCCCACCGTCGAAAGCCTGGACGCCCTGCCGCTGATCGCCATCCTGCGCGGGCTGACGCCTGACGAGGCGGTCGCGGTCGGGGAAGCCGTCGTCGCTGCCGGCTTCCGCTGCCTGGAAGTGCCGCTGAACTCACCCGATCCGCTGGAGAGCATCCGCCGTCTGCGCGCAGCCCTGGACGGCCGCGCCCTGGTCGGCGCCGGCACGGTCCTGACCGTCGCCGCCGCGCGCGAGGTCGCGCAGGCCGGCGGTCAGCTGATCATCTCGCCCAACACCAATACCGACGTGATCCGCGAGACCAAGGCGCTGGACCTGCTGTCCCTGCCCGGCTTCTTCACTCCGTCCGAAGCCTTTGCAGCCCTAGAAGCCGGCGCCGACGCCCTGAAACTGTTTCCGGCCGAGGTCGCGGGAACGCCGGGTCTGAAGGCCGTCCGCGCCGTCCTGCCCGCCGCCACCCGCGTCTATCCCGTGGGCGGCGTCGATCCCGACAGCATGGCTCAGTGGTTGGCCGCCGGCGCTTCCGGCTTCGGCATCGGCTCCGCCGTGTTCAAGCCCGGCCAGTCTGCTGAAGAGGTCGGCCGCAACGCCGCCGCCTTCGTCTCGGCCTGGACCGCCGCCGCCCCGGCGCGCTGAGCAAGGCCTGGCCCGCACTATCCAAAACGTCCACTCCGTCCGATCACCTTGGGCAGGATGTCGCGCTTTTTCAAATTGACACCGGTGACACAGCCCGGCTCCTATGTCGCTCGCTTCGGCCAATAAGAGCAGACGAGGAAACGACCATGAGATTCATCGACCGCCGGGCCGCCTTGGCCGGCCTGCTGGGCGGCGTCGCGGCCTCGGCCCTGCCCGTTCGCGCCGCCTTCGCCCAGACCCATGAGGAAGCCGCGCCCCTGGGGCGGGAATGGGCGCACATGAAATGGCGTCGCGGCGTCGAGGGCCAGCGGATGGCCGACCTCGGCGACGGCACATTCCTCAATCCCATCGTCGCCGGCGACCACCCGGATCCGTCGATCCTGAAGGACGGCGAAGACTACTATATGACCTTCTCGTCGTTCGAGTCGGTGCCGGGCATCCACATCTGGCATTCGCGCGACCTGGTGAACTGGCGGCCGGTGACCGCGGCCCTGACCACCAATATCGGCTCGGTCTGGGCGCCGGAGCTGATCAAGCACGAGGGGCGATTCTACTGCTATATTCCGGCTCGCTTCCCCGAATACCGCTCCAACTATGTCATCTGGGCTGACCGGATCGAAGGGCCGTGGAGCGAGCCGATCGACCTGAAGCTCCCCGCCCACATCGATCCGGGCCACATCGTCGGCGAAGACGGCAAACGCTATCTGTTCCTGAGCGGCGGCGACCGAGTGAAGCTGACCGATGATGGCCTGGCCCTTGATGGGCCGGTGGACAAGGGCGTCTACAAGGCGTGGCGCTATCCCGACGATTGGATCGTTGAAGGCTTCGCCCAGGAAGGACCCAAGCTGCTGAAACGCGGCGAGTATTTCTACATGATCACCGCCATCGGCGGCACCGCCGGACCGCCCACCGGCCATATGGTCATCGCCGCCCGGTCGAAATCGATCAATGGCCCCTGGGAAGACTGCCCCCATAACCCGATCGTACGCACCCGGTCTGGTGCGGAAAAATGGTGGTCGCGCGGCCACGCCACCTTAGTGGAAGGGCCGACGGCCGGCGACTGGTGGATGGTCTATCACGGCTATGAGAACGCCTATTGGAGCCTGGGCCGTCAGACGCTTTTGGATCCCATTGAATGGACCGAAGACGGCTGGTTCCACGCCAAGGGCGGCGATCTGTCGCAGCCAATTCCCCAGCCCAAGGGTGGCCAGGCCGTACCTCACGGCATGGCCTTGTCGGATGATTTCTCCACCGACAAGTTCGGCCTTCAGTGGAGCTTCTACGACCCGCAGCCCAACGAAAAGGACCGCTTGCGTCGCCAGAACGGCGTGCTGCACATGCGGGCCAAGGGCAAGGCGCCCGTCGATTGCTCACCCCTGACCTTCGTCCAGGGCGAGCAGGCGTATCAGATCGAATGCGAGATCGAGATCGACCCGGGGGCCGTGGCGGGTCTGATCCTGTTCTATGACCGCGCCTTATATGCCGGCCTCGGATTCGACGCCCAGAGGTTCGTCACCCACCAGTACGGAATCGAACGCGGACGCCCGGCGAATCCGCACGGCCGACGCATGTTCATCCGCCTGACCAACGCCTACCAGAACCTCTATTTCGACACCTCGCCCGATGGCCAGACTTGGTCCCGGTTCGACCGAGGCATGGAAGTTTCCGGTTATAATCAAAATGTTCGCGGCGGCTTCATGATGCTGCGCCCCGGTCTCTACGCGGCAGGAGACGGTGAGGCGCGCTTCCGCAATTTCAAGTTCAAAGCCTTGTAACAGCAACCCACGGCGGAGGGCCGCCCGGCCCTACCGCCGTTGGCGCGTCCAACACTGCAGGATCCGAAAGCAAAATTTGGGGCTGGCGCTCGCCTTATTTTAGCCATATGACACCGGTGACATTGCAAGACGGTCGTTGGATCGTAGTGAAATGAAGCAGGCTGTCCCCCGGTGAGCGAGGGACGGGGATATCGGCATCCGGCCCGTCAGAGGCTGGAGCGGATGAAACGGAGGGAACGGATGCAAAACCAAACCATAGGACATTTGCGCGCGGCGGCCTCGCCGGCGGCGATCTTGATGGGGGCGATGCTGTTCGCCGCCCCTGCTTTTGCTCAGGAGACTGAGCAGGCCGCGACGGTCGATGAAGTCGTCGTTACCGGCATCCGCGCCTCGCTGGCCAGCGCGCTCAGCGAGAAGCGCCGCTCCAACACCATCGTCGATGTGATCAATGCCGAGGACATCGCGGACTTCCCGGACGCCAACCTGGCGGAATCCCTGCAGCGGATCCCCGGCGTCTCGATCGACCGTGAGAACGGCGAAGGCAATTCGATCTCGGTGCGCGGTCTGGGCGGCGACTTCACACGGGTTCGGCTGAACGGCCTCGAAACCCTGTCGACTTCGGGCGCCAGCAGCGCCGACGGCGCCCTGCGCCGGGATCGGGGCTTCCAGTTCAACACCTTCGCGTCGGAACTGTTCAACTCGCTGAAGGTGCAGAAGTCCGCCGACGCCCAGACCGACGAAGGCTCTCTGGGAGCGACGGTCGATCTGATCTCGGGCCGTCCGTTCAACTTTTCCGAGCGTCGTCTCGCCCTGACCCTTCAGGACGCCTATTACGAGAACGGGGGCAACCACAGCCCCCGCGTCGCCCTGCTGGCGTCGGACCGCTGGACCAGCAAGATCGGCGAGTTCGGCCTGCTGGGCTCTCTCGCCTACAATGAACGCAAGCAGGTGATCGACAGCTATCAGCGTCAAGTCGGGTCCATGGACTACGCCTATCGCGGCGCGACGTTCAACAACGTCGGGTCCAACTCAGCCGGTGATCATCAGGGTTTCGCCCTGCCCATCGGAACTCCGCTTTCAGCCCTGCCCCGCGTGACCAATCCAGAGGCCCTCGGTTATCTGATCGGGTCGGACCCCGAGGCCTACGCCCTGATCAACGGCGGCGGCACGCGCGGATCCCTGGTCCGCATTCCCGCCCTGGCGACGCTCAACCACCGCGAGGTCGAACAGGACCGTCTGGGCGTGACCCTGTCGGGCCAATGGCGACCGACGGATCGTACGACGATCAACTTCGACAATCTCTATTCGGAGATGACCCAGACCTCGACCAACTACCAGATCGGACCGGTCGGGCTGAACCGCAACAACACCAACGGCAACCGCACACTGACGTCGTTCAGCTATTTCACTGAACCCACGGCCAGTTCTGGCAACAACAGCTATCGCAACCGGCGAAGCGTCTATGCCAACTGCACGGCTCAGGCCGCGACGGAGTTCCGCGACGCCATCGACTGCGGCCAGTCTCTCTATGGCAGCACGCCGCTGTTTACCACTGCGCCAGGCGCGACGAGCCAGACCTTGAACGCCGGAACCGGCAGCTTCAATCCGAACAACCTTGAGGTCTACGACTACTACAACCAGCCGGGTTCGGTCGGTTATATCGCCCATCCGGACTATCTGGCGCGGCGGGGCGCGTTTATTGGGCGGCCGTCGGTGCGGTTGATGGATGCGGGGCTTAGCGCGACCGGGGCTAACGCCAACTATCTGGTGTTGGGCAATGTCGACATGCGTTCGGCGGTGGACCAGGGATCCTACACCACGAAGTTCCGTCAGAACTCGATCAATATCGAGCATGACTTCAGCGATCGTTTCAGCATGTCGCTGCTGATCGGCGACTCGGAATCGACCAACGAGAACACCGGCGTGCTGGCGGACTTCATCCGTCTGGACTCCGGCCAGGGCGTCGCCGGCAACGACTATTTCGTCTATGACGACCGCGCGGGCGGCGACATGCCGTTCATCGACTTCGGCTTCGACGTGGCCGACCCGAACAACTGGGACTTCGTCAAGGGCTACTCCGCCCTGCGGGCCTTCCGCACCGTCACCGAGAACGGCTATCAGACGGCCAAGGCCGACTTCCGATGGGACTATAACGACTACGTCACCCTGCGGTTCGGCATCGGCAAGCGGAAGTTCGACTTCTACTATACGCGTTTCGAACGGCTGGTCTCCGACACCATGAACCCCAGCCTGCTGGAAGGGGTGAATACGGGCCTGGCCCAGGCGACCACGGTCGGGGACATGGGTCAGGCGGTGAGTTGGGGCGACGGTCTGGATGTGCCGGACGGCATGCCGACCTCCTTCTTCGCGCCGAACCTGCAGGCCTTCCAGAACCGCTTCGGCTTCGACTGCGATTGCATCAATGAGTGGGGCGACTGGCGTCTGTCGGATCTGCGCAACGGCGGGGTCAACACCTTCTGGGTCGATGAGGAAAGCCTGTCCTACTACGGCCAGATGGACTTCGACCTGCCGCTGCCGATCGGCACGCTGCGCGGCAACGCCGGCCTGCGCCGCGCCGAGACCAGCGTGGAGTCGCGCGGCCGTTCGCCCAGCGGCCGCCCCATCACCAACGATAACGAATACAACGACACCCTGCCGTCGCTGAACTTGGCGTGGGAGCCCAACGACAAGCTGATCTTCCGCTTCGCGGCCTCCAAGGTCATGGCCCGGCCGCAGATGACGGCGCTTCAACCCGGTGTCACCGCCTTCACCGTGCCTGTCGGCGTAGCCGGCGCCGCAGCCGAGTTTGACGGCTCCAACGCCCAGATCACTCTGGGCAACACCAAGCTGAAGCCGTTCCGCGCGACCAATCTCGACTTCAACGTCGAATGGTATTTCGCCAAGGACGCCCTGCTGTCGGTCGCCTATTTCCACAAGGAGATCGAGAGCTTCCCGCAGGTCGTGCTGCGCGAAGGCAAGCTGAGCGACATCTTCGACGCGGAACAGATCGCCAATCTGCGCGCGGCCTATGACGGCCTGGTCGATCTCGCATCGGACAGCCGCCGCGCCTATATCGACGCGGATCAGCCCTTCGTGCTGCGCCAGTATGATGACGCGCCCGGCGGAACCCTGTCCGGGTTCGAGATCGCCTATCAGCAGAACTTCACCTTCCTGCCGGCGCCCTTCGACGGCTTCGGGGTGCAGGCCAACTACACCAACATCGAGTCCGAGCTCGAATATATCCTGGACCCGGCGCGAAATCTGACGGGCACCGCGCCCTTCCTGGGAGCTTCGCCGGAATCCTTCAACGCGACCGTCTTCTACGAAGTCCCGCGCTGGAGCGCTCGTGTCTCGGCCGCCTATCGCGCCGCCTATCAGACCACCTATCCGCTGGCGGCGGGCGGCTGCGATCCGGGTCAGTGTGATTCGCCGCTGATCAACGACTTCATCGGCTCGAACGAGACCCTGAACGTCGACGCGGCCTTCACCTACAAGCTGACGGATAATGTCACGATCACGGCCGAAGCCCTGAACCTGACGAACCAGAAGGACGAGCGCTGGGCCTATCAGGACGACCCGCTGGTCAACAGCTACGGCAGCACCGGCCGCCAGTATTTCGTCGGCGCCCGCTTCGTCTTCTAAGCTCGTCACCTTCTCCCAAGGAACGAACCTGAAGGGGCGCTGGAGCATCGGCGCCCCTTAATTTTTGAGTGAAGTCGGAAAGAGTCTCATGAGCCCGCGTCGTCTGATCCTGACATCGACCCTCGCCCTGATCCTGTGCTCGACCGCACCGGCCCCCGTTTTTGCCGCACCTCAGACGGACGCACCCGCCTGGGGGTCGCAGGTGGTGCGGCGGCCGGCGGATTGGTACGGGTCCGACGCTGCACGGGACATGGCCGCGAGGGTGGTCCTGCATCAGTCGTCCGAAGGCGGATGGCCCAAGAACACCGACCTGTTCGCCCCGCCCAGCCCAGACGCCGATCCGGGCCTGACCAACACCATCGACAACGACGGCACCACCCTGCCGCTCGACTTTCTTGCGCGTGTCATAAGCGCGGGCGACGAGACGACGCGCCCGGCCTTCGACCGGGGTCTGGACTATCTGCTGGAGGCGCAACGGCCGAACGGCGGATGGCCCCAGTTCTATCCGCTGCGGGGCGGCTATTACGACCAGATCACCTATAATGACGACGCCATGGTCCGCGTCCTGCGCCTGTTGCAGGGCGTCGCCGCCGGTCAACCGCCCTACGCCTTCGTCGACGCCGCGCGCCGCGCCCGCGCGGCCGAAGCGGTTGAGGCGGGAACGGCCCTGATCCTGAAGACCCAGGTGCGTCGCAACGGTCGCCTGACCGCCTGGTGCGCCCAGCATGACGCCGTGACCCTGGAGCCCGTCTGGGCCCGCCGGTTCGAACCCCCGTCGCTGTCCGGCAATGAGAGCGTCGGCGTCGTTCGCTTTCTGATGAGCATCGACCGCCCCTCGCCCGAAGTGATCGCTGCAGTCGAGGGCGCCGTGGACTGGTTCCAGGCTGTGGCCATGCCAGACCTTCGGGTCGAGGCCACCCAGACCGATGGCAAGCCGGATCGCCGCATCGTGGCGGCGCCGGGCGAAGGTCCGCTGTGGGCGCGCTTCTATGACCTGAGGACGGACGCGCCGATCTTCATGGGCCGGGAGTCCATCGCTCGCGCCAGCCTGGCCGAGATCGAGCAGGAGCGCCGCGCCGGCTACCACTATGTCGGGACCTGGCCCGCCGCCTTGATCAATGTTGATTATCCAGCGTGGCGGACCCGGCTGGGCCTGCCCACGCCTTAGAGGGCTTCGGCCGTAACGGTCATGATCAAGCTCAGGCTTTCGCCTGGCAGCAGCCGCGCCAGACCGCCCCGCTCGCCCGCCGGCGCATTCAACACGTCCGGCCGATGGGTCACAGGCTCCACACAGAAGAAGTCAGCGCCAACGGGCGCATAGATCTGCGCCCAGTCTGCGCCAGGCCCGCCGCGCATGATCACGCGCCGGCCCCCGCCTTCCATGACCGCATCGCCGTTCCAGCCGGCATAGGCGTGATCGACGAAGGGCGCTTCGGCCAGGGCCAGTCCGCCGCTCCAGTCCGTCACCACAGCGGGCGCCGCCAGCCGCTCAGGAATTTCGCGCGCGTCGGTCAGCCAGACCCCCGTCGCCGAAAGGCTGAGGCGACTGTCGGCGGACTTGTGGAAATAGGGGTGCAGCCCCAGGCCCGCCGGCATGACCGCATCGCCGGTGTTGGTCACCGACAGGATGATCTCGAGACCGCCTTCGGACAGTCGAACCGTCTGCCGCGCCAGCCAGGGCCAGGGCCAACCCGCGCCGTCAGGATCGACGTCACCCGGCCAGTTCAGGCTCATCTCGACGCTGTCTTCCGAGGCGGTCTCGACCGTCCAGGGGTTCAGCCAGCCGTCGCCGTGCAGAGCGTGGGGCGCAAACCGATCAAGCGCCGTCAGACGCACGTCCCGGCCCTCGAAACCGAACCGCGCGTCGGCGATCCGGTTCGCATAGGGAACCAGGGGGAAACAGGCCGTCTCCAGCATGTCGGTCGCCCCTTCGGGCGTCGGTCGGAACACAGGCTGTCCTCGCCAGTCCAGGCTCAGGACCGCCCCCCCCTGCTCCGGCGCCACGGTCGCGCGCCAGTCGCCGGCCGTCAGCATCAGCAGGCTCACAGGCGGATCTTGTTCTGGCGCAGGCCCGGCGTCTCGACCCGAACACGATACAGGCCGCCCAGGGTCGGCTGTTCGCCGCGCTTGTCGGCATTCCCCAGCCAGGCCGTGGTCATATAAACGTCGCGCAGATCCTCGCCGCCGAAGGCCGCCTTGGTCACGGTCTGGACCGGAACCTCGATCTTGCCGATCCGCTGGCCGTCGGGAGCGAACTTCGCCACGCCCCAGCCGTTAAACAGGCCGACGTGCAGGACGCCTTCGGAATCCATGCTGGGTCCATCGGCGTAACCGTCCTCGGTGACGGCGAAGACCCGCCGGTTCGACAGCACTCCGTCCGCATGGTCGAAGGCGAGGACCGTCTTGGCCAGGGTGTCGTGGTGATACAGAATCCGGCCGTCCGGGCTCAGGCACGGCCCATTGGTCACGCCATAGCCGTCGTCATGCCGGGTCAGCTCGCCCTGGAACCAGCGATAGAGGGCGCCGGTCTGGACCTCTTCGCTGTCGTCCATCGACCCGAACCACAGCGAGCCGTCCGGCGCGACGAAGCCGTCGTTCAGGCGGTTCTGCGGCCGGTCCTCTTCGACCGGCTGGATCAGGGTGAAGACGCCGCTCTCGGGGTCGAAGCGGTGCAGACCGCCCCGAACCCCGCAGATCAGCGACCCGTCTTCCGACGGCAGGGCGAAACCGGTCTGGTCGGGCGTATCCCACGAAGCGGTCTCGCCGCTCGCGGGCGTGTAGCGGTGCAGTTTGCGACCCTTGATGTCGACGAACCATACCGCCTTGCGCTCGGCGTCCCAGACGGGGCCTTCGCCCAGCTCCGCCTGAATATCCCAGACCAGTTCCACATCGCTCATAGATCAGCTCGCCGAGTAGGAGGTCTTGATCTGGGTGTAGAATTCCACCGCAGCAAAGCCCTGTTCCCGGGAGCCATAGCTGGACTTCTTCGATCCGCCGAACGGCACGTGATAATCGACCCCGGCGGTGGCCAGATTGACCATGGTCATGCCGGCGCGGGCGTTCTTCTGGAAGTCGCGGGCGTATTTCAGCGACTGAGTGACGATGCCGGCCGACAGGCCGAACTCGACGCCGTTGGCGACGGCCAGGGCCTCTTCATAGCTGGCGACGCGGATGGTCGAGGCGACGGGGCCGAAGACCTCCTCGTTATTGATCCTGGCGTCGGCGACCGTGTCGGCGATCAGGGTCGGCTGGACGTACCAGCCCGGCTTGTCGAGGTTCAGACGCTCGCCGCCGGTGACGATGCGGCCGCCGGCCTCCTTGGCGATGTCGATGTACTTGTACGAGGTTTCGCGCTGGGCTTCGCTGACCGCCGGGCCCATCTGGGTGTTGGAGTCCAGGGCGTCGCCGACGCGCAGGGCCGCAACCTTCTCGCCCAGCGCCTTCACGAAGCGGTCGTGGATGCCGTCCTGAACGATCAGGCGGCTGGAGGCGGTGCAACGCTGGCCGGTGGCGAAGAAGCTGCCGTCCAGGGCGATGGCGACGGCGCGGTCCAGGTCGGCGTCATCCAGCACGATCAGCGGATTCTTGCCGCCCATCTCCAGCTGGACCCGGGCCTGACGCTTCATCGCGCCCTCGGCGACGCCGGCGCCCACGGCCTGCGAGCCGGTGAAGCTAATGCCGTCGATGCCGGGATGTGCCACGATGGCGCGGCCGACGTCGCCGTCGCCGATGACCATATTGACCACGCCCTTGGGCAGGCCGGCCTCATGCAGGACGGCGATCAGGGCCTCGGCCGTCGCCGGGGTCGGGCCGGCGGGCTTGATGACGACGGTGTTGCCGAAGGCGATGGCTGGGGCGATCTTCCAGGCCGGGATGGCGATGGGGAAGTTCCACGGGGTGATCAGCCCGAACACGCCGACGGCCTGGCGATAGGTCTGAATCTCGACGCCCGGACGGGTCGAGGCCAGGTTCTGGCCGTGGACGCGCAGCGCCTCGCCGGCGAAATATTTCAGGATGCGGGCGGCGCGCATGGTCTCGCCGATGCCCTCGGGCAGGGTCTTGCCCTCTTCGCGTGCCAGCAGGCGGCCGATCTCGGCGGCGCGCGCCATGATCAGCGATCCCGCCTTGTCCAGCACGTCGAAACGGACTTCCGGGGAGGCGTCGGACCAGCCGGGGAAGGCGGCGCGGGCGGCGGCGACGGCCTGATCGACCTCGGCCGCTCCACCCTTGGGCGTGCGGGCCACGACGTCGCGCGTGTCGGACGGGTTCAGGCTCTCGCCGGCGAACGCGCCGGAGACCTTTTCGCCGCCGATCCAGTGCGAGAGTTCAAGCGTGTCGGTCATGGGATGTCCTTTTCATAAGGCTGACGGGCGGCGGGGGAGCGCCGCCCGTCTCGGGGAGATAGGTATGGAGAGGCCGGAAGTCAGCCCGTCATGTCTTCCAGTTCGCGACCACGCGTCTCTTTCACCCAGGCCTGGACCAGGAAGAAGGAGATCAGGGCGCTGACCGAATAGAAGCCGTAGGTGACGACCAGACCCAGCGTCGCGGCCATCCAGGGGAAACTGACCGAGATGGCGAAGTTGGCGATCCATTGGGCGAAGCCGGCGACGGCGAGGGCCGAACCGCGCATCTGGTTCGGGAACATTTCGCCCAGCATGACCCACATGACCGGGCCCCAGCTGAAGTTGAAGAAGACCACATAGGCGTTGGCCGCGATCAGGGCGGTCAGGCCGGTGTTGTCGTCCAGGTGCAGCGAACCGTCGATCAGGGCGGCGCGCGAGAAGCACCAGGCCACGACCGCCAGGGTCACGAACATGCCGGCCGATCCGATCAGCAGCAGCGGCTTGCGACCGATCTTGTCGATGACCGAAATGGCCGCCAGACAGGCCGCGATCGACAGGACGCCGGACAGGATGTTGATCTGCAGCGCGTCGTTCTCGGAAAAGCCGACCGACTGCCACAGCACTGCGCCGTAGTAGAAGACGATGTTGATGCCGACCAGTTGCTGGAAGACGGCCAGTATCAGTCCAGCCCAGACGATGGGGCGCACGGTTCGCGTGGTCGGGTCCAGCAGGTCCGAGAACTTGGGCTTGTGGTCGGCGGCCAGGGAGGCGCGGATTTCCTGAACCTTGCGCGCGCCGGCGCCGGCGCCGAACAGCTTGGACAGCACGGCCTCGGCCTGGGCGTCCTTCTTCTTGACCACCAGATAACGCGGGCTTTCCGGAATCACCAGCAGGGCCAGCAGATAGACGGCGGCCGGGATGACCTGCAGCCAGAACATCCAACGCCAGGCGGGGAAGCCCAGCCAGAAGTCAGCGGTCGATCCGCCGGCGGTACGGGCCAGCACATAGTTGGCCACGAAGGCCCCGGTCAGACCGGTGATGATCATGATCTGCTGCACCGACGACAGCCGGCCGCGGATCGAGGCCGGGGTGACTTCGGAGATATAGGCCGGCGACAGCACCGAGGCCGCGCCGACGCCCAGCCCGCCGATGAAGCGGGCGATGATGAAGTGGGCCGAGGTGTCGGCTGCGCCGGCCCAGAAGGCCGAGATGATGAACAGGACCGCCGAGATCTGCATCACCGTGCGACGGCCGATGGCGTCGGCCAGGCGTCCGGCGATGAAGGCGCCGACGGCGCAACCCAGCAGGATGGCGCCGACATTGAACCCGGTGCCGAGCGCCGACAGGTTGAAGGCCGCCTCCAGCCCGTCCTGGGTGCCGTTGATGACGCCCGAGTCATAGCCGAACATGAAGCCGCCGATGGTGGCGACCGCCACAATCAGGGCGATGAAGGCCATGTTGACGCGGTCATCCCCCGCGATGTCCGGGCCAGAGCCCCCCGTTGGTCCTGCCATTTCGATCTACTCCCAAAGAGCCCGTCTGACGCGGGCGTTGAACGTCGCAGGAAAGCCTATCGCCAGCCTGCGTCCACGAAATACTCGTGGCCTGTAATCAAACGTGCGTCGTCCGAGGCCAGGAACAGGCCCAGCGCGGCGACGTCCTCGGGCTGAAGCCGACCGGGCAGACACTGGGCCGCGACGATCTCGGCCTCGCCCTCGGGCGTGTACCATTTCATCTGGCGCGGGGTCTGGACATTGCCCGGCACGATACAGACCACCCGTACCCCGTCCTTGCCCAGTTCGCGGGCCAAGGCGCGGGTCATGCCCTCGATGCCGGCCTTGGCCGTCTCGTACAGCGACAGGTCGGGCAGACCCAGGTGCCAGCTGATCGAGCCGAGGTTTATGATCACCCCCCGCCCCTTCTCGCGCATCCCGGCCGCGACCGACTGGGCCGCGAAATAGAGGTGCCGCAGGTTCACCGCGATCCGATTGTCCCAATAGGCGGGCGTGACCTCGGTCAGCGTATGGCGGTCGTCGTTGGCGGCGTTGTTGATCAGGATGTCGATCGGACCATGGGCCGCGATCACATCGGCCAGACAGGTCTGCAGCGCTGCGACGTCGATCAGGTCACAGGGATGAAACACGGGGGCCGGCGACAGCTCGGCCAGCGAGGCTTCCAGCGCGCGGGACTCGGTTTCGGCGATGTCGAGAAACACGACGCGGGCGCCCTGGCGCGCGAAGGCCTCGGTAAAACCGGCGCCGATGCCGGAACCGCCGCCGGTGACGACAACCAGACGGTCCTTCAGCGACGGATAGACGGCGCGACTCATACAGAGACTCCCAGCAGGCCGCGACCGGCCAGATTACGCATCAACTCGACCACGCCGAACCGCCAGGCCGGGGCCTGGTCGCAGGTGGCCACGATATTCTCGAGCACGCCCAGTTTCTCGGACGAGACGCGGACCCGATCGCCGATCTTGTGGGTGAAGCCCTTGCCCGGCGCGTCACGGTCGTCGATCGGCGCGAACATGGTGCCCAGATACAGGGCGAAGCCGTCCGGATACTGGTGGGCGCTCAGGGTCTGGCGCACCAGCTCCTCGGGATCGCGACTGATCAGCCGCATCGAGCTTTCGCCGGTCATGACGAAGCCGTCCTGCCCCTCAACCTCCAGCCGCACGGTCGCGGCGCGAACATCGTCCATACCGAAGCCGTCGTCGAACAGGCGGATGAAGGGGCCGATGGCGGCGGAGGCGTTATTGTCCTTGGCCTTGCCCAGCAGCAGGGCCGAACGCCCTTCGATGTCGCGCAGATTGACGTCATTGCCCAGGCTGGCCCCGACGGGCCGGCCCGCCGGATCGCAGATGACCACAACCTCGGGCTCGGGGTTGTTCCAGGCCGAATCCGCGCGAACGCCCACTTCAGCGCCCCAGCCGACCGAGGCCAGCACCGGGGCCTTGGTGAAGATCTCGGCATAGGGGCCGATGGCGACCTCCAGATACTGGGACCACAGACCCTCGGCGATCAGCTGCGCCTTGACGGCTTCAGCCTGTTCGGAGCCCGGCCGCAGATCCTTCAGGTCGCCGCCGATCCGATCCAGAATGGACTGACGCACCGCATTGGCGGCGTCGGCGTCGCCGCGCGCCCGCTCCTCGATCACCCGCTCCAGGGCCGAGACCGCAAAGGTGACGCCCGACGCCTTGATGCACTGCAGGTCCAGCGGCGACAGCAAGATAATGTCCGCCTCGCCCGCCGCGTCCCAGGCCGTGGCGAACAACAGATCATCCAGCGCCCCCAAATCGACGCCTTCGATTCGGTCCAAATCGTCCCGAGACACGGCCTCAGCGGTCGTGGCGACCTGGCCGGAGATGTCATAGAGGCGCCCGCCCCTGGCCAGAACCGGCGAAGGGCCCGCCGGGGTCATGATCCGTCCCAGCAGGCGCGCATCGCGCCAGTCCGCCGGCAGGTGTGAGGCTAGGTTCAAAATCGTCTCCCCTTCCACACTCTACGATGTGGTAGCGCTACCATCTTGCATCGCAAACGCGCTGTCAATCGGAAGGCGGCGACGTGCTCTCGCGAAGGATCATTTCGTGGGCGACGGGGCCGGAATTCTCGCCGCCGCGACCCAGGATGATGGCGGCGCGGCGGGCCATGGCGGCGACCGGCTGGCGGATCGTGGTCAGGCCGGGCCAGACGCTGGCGGCCAGATAGGTGTCGTCGAAACCCACCACCGAGACGTCGCGTGGCGTCGACAGGCCCGCCGCATGGACGGCCGCCAGAGCCCCGGCGGCCATGTCGTCATTGCTAGCGAAAATGGCGGTCGGGCGACGCGCCTGGGCCAGCAGCCGGCGTCCGGCCTCGAACCCGGACCGATAGGTGAAGTCGCCCGGTTCGACCTGTAGCACCGCGCCTTCGACGTCATTGATGGCGGCCAGCGCCCCGCGACGACGGTCCTCGCTGGCGCTCTGGTCTTCCCGCCCCAGGATGAAGCCAATCACGCGATGGCCCATGTCCAGCAGGTGTTTCGTCATCTGGTGCGCGGCGCCGACGTCGTCCACCTTCAGCGAGACCAGATCCTCGCTGGCGGCGGGCGCGGCGAGGACCACGGCCTTCATCCGGCTCTTGGCGATGGCGTCCAGGGTGGCCTGTGATTCGCCCAGCGGCGGCGGCACGATCACCCCCTGCGCGCCGCCCGCGCTCAACCTCTGCACCGCCTCGCGCTCCTCCTCCGGCGCCCCGGCCTGCGACGGCTCGATCAGCAGCAGCAGGCCGACCGACCGCGCCCCTTCCAGGGCGCCGGACAGGACCTCGGCCAGATAGGCGTTGGACGGGTTGGCGTACAAAAGCCCGATCCGCCCTGCCCCCGCCCGCGCCAGAATGCGCGCGGCAGGATCGGGCACATAGCCGGTCTCGCGGATGATCTCCTCGACCTTGGTCCGCGTCGCCTCGCGCACGCGGGCGTCGCCATTGACCACGCGCGAGACGGTCATCGGCGATACGCCGGCCAGGCGGGCGATGTCGCCCATGGTGCGATTGCGGCCCTGGCCGGTCTTGGAAGTCATCGGCGCGACACGACCACAGCTTGGGCGCACATGTCCAGCACCCGGACGAAGGTCGGCGCGTACGCCATCAGATCAGACCATGCCCCTTCGGCAGTTCGGCGTATCGGTGGACTCGCGTCGCCATCACCAGACCGAAGCCGATCATCACCGTCAGCATCACGGTGCCGCCGTTGGACAGCAGCGGCATGGGCACCCCGACGACCGGCGCCAGACCCATGACCATGGCCCCGTTGATCAGCACATACATGGCGAAGGTGGCGATGACGCCCGACGCCGCCAATCGTCCAAAATGACTATGAGACAGAGAGGCTATTCGAAGTGAAATCAATATGATCGCCGCATAGGCGGTCAGCAGGAAGAAGGTCCCGACGAAGCCGAACTCCTCGGCAAAGGCGGCGAAGATGAAGTCGGTGTGCCGCTCGGGCAGGAACTCCAGCTGGCTCTGGCTGCCCAGGCCGTAGCCCTTGCCCAGCAGGCCGCCGGATCCCATGGCGATCTTCGACTGGACGATCTGATACCCCTTGTCGGCCATATCGGCCTCGGGGTTCAGGAAGGTCAGCACCCGGTGCCGCTGATAGTCGTGCATGCCGAACATCACATAGGGCGGCACGGCGACGATGCCGATCGCGGCGACGGCGGCGATGATCTTCCAGTTCAGGCCCGCCATGAACATGATCGCCGCGCCGGTCAGACCGATCAGCATGGCCGACCCCAAGTCGGGTTGGTGCGCCACCAGAATAAACGGCAAGCCGATGATGCCGACGGGGATGATCAGCTTCCAGTGGAAGCTGGCCTCCTTGGCCGACGCTCCGTGGTACCAACGCGCCAGGGCCAGAACGACGCCGATCTTCATGATTTCGGACGGCTGGATGCGGGTGACGCCCAGGTCCAGCCAGCGGGTGGCGCCCAGGGCGGTATAGCCCAGCGGGGTCTCGACCAGGGCCAGCAGGAACAGGGCCACGCCGTAGATGGGATAGGCCAGAGCGAACCAGTACCGGATGTTGATCATGGACAGGCCCAGCATCAGCACCAGACAGACGCCGAACCGGATCAGATGCTTCGCCGCCCAGGGCGACCAGGATCCTCCCGCCACGGAATAGAGCATCAGCCCGCCCGCCCCAGCGACGGCGCAGATAAGCAGCAGCAGACGCCAGTCGATCTGGCTGATCTTGGTCGAAACGCGCTCGCGCTCGCCGGGACGGGACAGGGCGGAAGCGGTCATCAGAGCGGCTCGTTCGGAGAAACAGGCGGCTCGACGGCGAGGGGCTGCGGCGTGGCCTCAGCCACGACCGGCGGCTCGTCCAGGGGAGTCGGCTCAACCGGCTCCGGCTCCGGCGCCGGCGGCCGCTCCATGCGCGCACGCATTTCCGGATCCTTCAGCAGCGCCACCTTCATCACCTCGCGCGCCCGCGGCGCCCCGGCGGTCCCGCCGCCCAGGCCTCCGTGCTGCACGATCACGGACACCGCATAGCGCGGATTGTCGGCAGGCGCGAAGGCGATGAACAGGTTGTGGTCCTTCTGGCCCCAAGGTCGGCCCGCGCCCTTGCGCGAGCCCGCGCCATAGTTCTGCACCTGAGCCGTGCCGGTCTTGCCGGCCATACGAATATCGCCCAGCCCCAGCTGGCTGTTTCTGAAGCCGGTGCCGCCGATGTCCGTCACGGCCTCCATGCCCTCGCGCATCACCTGCCCGAAGGCGGGGTCATAGGGAAGGTCTGCGAAGGTTCGGTCAGCGCCCTGCTCGACGCCTCCGATCGACTTGATCAGTCGCGGCATGACGGCCTTGCGACCATTGGCCAGCCGTGAGGCATAAACGGCCAGTTGCAAGGCGTTGACCGTCAGGGCCCCTTGCCCGATCCCGTAGCTGGGCGTTTCCCCCGGATACCATTTGCCGTCGCCCCGGACGGGATTTTCGCGTCGCCACTTGCGGTCGGGAACCAGGCCGGGCTTCTGGCCCGGTACGCCGATGTCAAAGGTCTGGCCGAAGCCCATTTCCCGCGCCGTCTCGGCGATGGCGTCCGGCCCCATCTCCACGGCCAGCGTCATGAAGTAGACGTTGCAGGAGTTCTTGATCGCTTCCCGCATGTCCTGCGAGCCGTGACGTCCCAGACAGGCGAACCGGCGTCCCAAATAATAGGCGCCGTTGCAGACGATACGTCGGTTCGGATCGCCTCCCCGCTTCAGAGCCGTGAGGCCGACGACGGGCTTGAAGGTCGAGCCCGGAGCGAAGGTTCCCGCCAGCGCCTTGTCCGTCAGCGGGCGACGCTCATAGTCGCGCAACGCCGCATAGGTCTTGGACGGCACGCCGCCGACAAACAGGTTTGGATCAAACGAGGGCGCGGACGTCATCGCCAGGATATCGCCATTGCGCACGTCCATCACGACGCAGGCGCCGGCCTCTTCGCCGAACACTTCCAGCGCCCTGTTCTGGACATCGGCGTCCAAAGTCAGGACCACCTCCTGGCCGGGCACGGCAGGCCGAGACCCGCCCACATCCTCGGCCACCACCCGGCCACGGGCGTCCACCTCGACGCGATTGCCGCCCGGCTCTCCGCGCAGCGCCTCGTCCAGCGACCGCTCCACCCCCTGGCGGCCGATGCGGAAACTGGGGTTGAACAGCAGCGGCGGCGGCGTCTCGCCCTTGTCACGGATCGCCTTGATGTCGCGGTCATTGACCTTGGCGACATAGCCGATGACATGGGCGAACGAACCGCCGAAGGGATAGTAGCGGGCGTCGTTCATGTCGGCCATGACGCCTGGCAGCTCGTTGGCGTACAGATTGACCTTGGCGAACTCTTCCCAGGTCAGGTCGCTCTTGACCGGGACCGGGTTGAACTTGGACGAGGCGTTGACGTCGCGGATGATGGCGCGGCGCCGCTCAAGCGTGTCGGGCAGCAGACGGCCCAGCAGGTCCAGCGTCTGGTCCAGATCCTTGGTTTCGTCGCGGACCACCAGCACCCGGAAACTGGGCCGGTTGCCGGCGATGACCACGCCGTTGCGGTCCTTGATCAGGCCGCGCGGCGGCGGGACCATGCGGAAGTTGAACTGGTTCTGCGACGACAGGGTCGCATATTCCTGGGCCTGAACGACCTGAAGCTGGGCCAGCCGCCCGATCAGGGCCGCCACCCCCAGTCCCGTCAGGCCGCCAAATACGAAGGTGCGGCGCAGGAAGGAGCCCTGGCGCTCGTTGACGTCGGCGAAGAAGATGGAGGGTTCGCCGCTCATCGGAAGCGCGTGTCCCCGTCGTCGAACCGTTCCAGCATCCAGTCCGCGATTGGATACAGGATCAGGGTGGGCGTGACCTGGCCGATCAGCGACAGGATCGACGGCGGATTGGTCGCCCGGATCGCCACGATCACATAGGCCGTCAGGAAGGCGCCCAGGGTGCAGGCCGCATACCAGGCGAAACGGATCAATCCCTCATGCCCCGCCAACAGATTGCGCGACAGCAGGATCACCGCATAGACCCCCATCAGACACAGCGACCACAGCCCCAGAGGCCCGCCCCAGAACAGGTCCAGGAACAGGCCCAGCAGGAACAGCACCGCCGGCGCCGTCATCGACGGGCGGATCAGCGGCCAGGCGAAGGCCAGCACCATGGGGAACACCGGCTCGGGCAGGGTCAGGCCGAACAGTTCGACGGGGGTGGCGAAGACGATGGTGGCGGCGACCGCCGCCAGGGCCGGATAGACAATCCACTGCAGGGGCCCGACGACGCGGACCGCGACCGGCCGTCTCACGTCGCGCCCCCCGGGGTCGGCGCGGGCCCCGGCGGCGTCTGGGGCGCTGTCTCGGCGGAGCGAACCGGTGCTGGACGCGCCGCAGTCGGCGCCGCTGTAGCGGCGCGCACACGGGCCGCCTGGGTCTCTGCCGCCGCCTGCCGACGCGCAGCCGCATCGCCGATGGCGCCGACCTGCGCCTCGCTGGGCGGCGGGGCGGTGGTCAAGCCGGCCAGAGGCGGAGCGTTCAGCGCGTTCGGATCGATCAGCTGACCGAAGTCCTGGAACAGCAGCACCCGGACATAGTCGATGGCGCCGCGATCACTAAACAGCTTGACGCGCCAGCTGCCGTCGATGCCCTTGGCGGCGATGCCGATCGGAATGCCGCGCGGCAGGCCGCCGCCGTCGCCGGAACTCAGGATACGATCGCCCGCCTGCACTGATCCGGCGCCGCGCACGAACTCCAGCCGGGGATTGCCGCTGCCGTCGCCGGTCAGCAGGGCCCGAGCGTCGGTGCGGTCCACCAGCACCGGCGTACGCGACGCCACGTCGGTCAGCAGGACCATGCGGCTGACTCCGCCGGTCACGCCGGTCACGCGGCCGACCAGGCCATGTTCGTTGATGACCGGATTGCCGATCCGCACGCCCTTGCCCGCACCGACGTCGATCAGTTTGGCGTTCTTGAACGGACCCCGGCTCTCGGAGATCGCCCGCGCCGTCAACATGGGGACGGCCGGCTCGGTCCGCAGATCCAGCATGGCCTCGTAACGGCCGTTGATATTCTTCAGAGCGATGGCCTGGTCGCGCCACGGCTGCAGCTCGGCCAGTTCGGCCTTAAGGCGCCGGTTCTCGGACACGGCGAAGAAATAGCCGCCGACATAGTCCGTCACCGCCCCGACCCAGCGCACCGGCGCGGCCAGAACTCCACTGACCGGGCCCGTCACCGTTTCCGTCGCGCCCCGCACAGCATTGTAGCCAGCGGCGCCGTCAGGCGCCGTGCGGTCGCTGACCAGCAGCAGACCCGCCCCGACCATGCCCACGACAGCGACCACCGCGGCGGTCCAGGCCAGCGGCACCTTCAGGTTCTCAAAGGGGCCGTCGCGAAACGCCACGGGCGACCTTCCACACAAGGGGTTGGAATCGGCAAGGGGACCCCTGCCGTCTGCCTGCCTATCGCAAAATCGGGGCCGGAATGGAACCGTCGATCACGCAGGGCTGAAAAGGATTTGCGGCCAGGCTTTCACCTGGCCGCGGATCGAAAATCAGAGCGCCGAGTCGAGCACGCCCTTCATCCAGCGCGGATGCTCCAGCACGCGGCCGCAACCGATGGCGACGCACGACAGCGGATCGTCGGCGACCGAGACCGGCAGGCCGGTATGATCGCGGATCTCGATGTCGAGGCCGCGCAGCAGGGCGCCGCCGCCCGTCAGCATGATGCCCTTGTCGGCGATGTCGGCGGCCAGTTCCGGCGGGGTGGCTTCCAGCGCGACCTTCACGGCCTCGATGATCTGGGTCACCGGCTCGGCCAGCGCTTCGGCGGCCTGGCGTTCCGAAATACGCACCTCGCGCGGCACGCCCTGCATCAGGTCGCGGCCCTTGACCTCGATCGACAGGCCTTCGCCGTCGGCCGGGATACGGGCGGTGCCGATGTCCTTCTTGATGCGCTCGGCGGTCGTCTCGCCGATCAGCAGATTATGGTTGCGGCGCATGTAGCTGATGATGCTGTCGTCCATCTTGTCGCCGCCGACGCGGACCGAACGCGAATAGACGATCCCCGACAGCGACAGGACGGCGACCTCGGTCGTGCCGCCGCCGATGTCTACGACCATCGAGCCGGTCGGTTCGTGGATCGGCAGGCCGGCGCCGATCGCGGCGGCCATCGGCTCGTCGATCAGGCCCACGCGGCGGGCCGAAGCGTTAAGGCAGGAGTCGTTGATGGCGCGACGCTCGACAGCCGTGGCGCCGGACGGCACGCAGACGATGATCTTCGGGTTCACGAAGCCCTTGCGGTTATGCACCTTGCGGATGAAGTGCTTGATCATCTCTTCGGCGACTTCGAAGTCGGCGATGACGCCGTCGCGCATGGGGCGGATGGCCTCCATGTGGCCCGGGGTGCGGCCCAGCATCTGCTTGGCCTCGATGCCCACGGCATGGACGATCTTGCGCCCGCCGACATTGCGCAGGGCGACGACCGAAGGCTCGTTCAGGACGATGCCCTTACCCTTCATGTAGATCAGGGTGTTGGCGGTGCCCAGGTCCATCGCGATGTCGTTGGAGATCGCGCCGAAAAGGGAAAAGCTCATGGGAATCGATACCGTTGTTCTTTGACCGAGGGCGTCAGTTTCGCAGTTGACCTGGCGACGCCCCGCTGCCCTGGCATCCCCTTGCCGGACAGCTTCCTGATCGTCTTCGCCACGCCTACCGCTGGCTCGTGTGCCCGTATGAAACAGGGAATACAACCCCCTTCGCGTGACGGACCCCAGTTCACCCCCAGCCCTGTATAAGCTTGGCCCTTGAGGCCGTTCACGATAGCGTCATGAGGGGGACAAACGGCCTGTGAAACATGCTGCCTTCGCGCCCGCAATTCAGTCGCCGCGTGCGACCTCGCGGCGTCTGACCCATTCGCGCACGCCCAGCATCAGCCCCAACCAGGCCAGGGCGACCCCCGCCAATATGGCCGAGGTCCAGATCCCGTCACCGCTGACCGCCGTCATGAAGGATCCGCCGAAGAAGGCCACCAGGGCCGTCTTGGGCAGCACCCCTAGGGCGCACCCGGCCAGGAAGCCGGGGAAGGACGCCCGCGCCGCGCCGAACGCCATATTGACGACGATGAAGGGCGCCGAGGGCACGTTGCGGATCATGAAGCTGGCGTAGAAGGCGTTCTTGCCCACGAACCGGGTCAGCCGCCCGACCGTCTTGCCGCCGTGCCGCTCCAGCAGCCGCGCCGTCGGCCCTCGCCCCATCCAGTAGGTGACCGCGGCCGAGGCGATTGTCGCGATCCAGCTGTACAGAAATCCGAACCACGGCCCGAAGGCCACGACGCAGGCGGCGATCAGGATGAACTGCGGCGCCCCGAAGAAGGCCGCGACCGTAAACACGATCACTGCGGCCGGCAGACCCCAGGGCCCATGCCGGAACCCGCCGAGCCAGGCCTCCAGCCTCACCTCGGCGTCCAGCCCCAACTGGCTCTTGCCCACGGCGAACAGGGCGACCATCGCGCCCAGCAACACGACCGTCGCCAGCACGGCGCGCCAGCGCCGCGCCTCCATATTGGACAAGAAATCGAGGATCCAGCGCATCAGACGGGCCGCTTATCACCGTGACCGGCGATTAGCGAGCGTCGGCGGATTGTCCCGGACGGCCTCCGCGCGTAAGGAACCCCGCCTTCCCCGGCACGAACCTTCCAAGATCGACGGGATACCCATGTCCAGCCTGCAATCTTCCGCCCTCGCCCGCGTCAAGCCTTCGGCCACCATCGCCGTGACCGCCCAGGCCCGGAAGCTTAAAGCCGAGGGCCGCGACGTGATCGGCCTCGGCGCCGGAGAGCCGGACTTCGACACGCCCGAGAATATCAAACAGGCCGCCATCGACGCGATCAACCGCGGCGAAACCAAATACACCGACGCCGACGGCATGCCCGAGCTGAAGAAGGCCATCGTGGCCAAGTTCGCGCGCGAGAACGGTCTGACCTACGACGTGTCGCAGATCCACGTCGCCCCAGGCGGCAAGCCGGTCATCTTCAACGCCCTGGTCGCCACCCTGAACCCCGGCGACGAGGTCATCGTGCCCGCCCCCTACTGGGTGTCCTATCCCGACATGGTGCTGCTGGCCGGCGGCGAGCCCGTCACCGTGGTCGGCGAGGAGAAGGACGGCTTCAAGCTGCGCCCCGAGGTGCTGGAGGCCGCCATCACGCCCCGCACCAAGTGGCTGATCCTCAACAGCCCCTCCAACCCGACCGGCGCCGCCTACACCCAGGCGGAACTGCTGGCCCTGGCCGACGTGCTGCGTCGCCACCCGCACGTCTGGGTGCTGACCGACGACATGTACGAACACCTCGTCTATGGCGACTTCGAATACACCACCATCGCCCAGGTCGCGCCCGACCTGATCGACCACACCCTGACCGTCAACGGCGTGTCCAAGGCCTATGCCATGACCGGCTGGCGAATCGGCTACGCCGGCGGCCCCAAGCCGCTGATCGACCTGATGCGCAAGGTGGCCAGCCAGACCACCTCCAACCCCACCAGCATCAGCCAGTGGGCGGCGGTCGAGGCCCTGAACGGAACCCAGGACTTCATCCCCGAGCGCAAGGCCGCCTTCGAGAAGCGCCGCGACCTGGTCGTGTCCATGCTGAACCAGGCGACCGGCCTCACCTGCGCCACGCCGGAAGGCGCCTTCTACGTCTATCCGTCCATCGCCGGTCTGATCGGCAAGACGACGGAATCGGGCGTAGTTATCGACGGCGACTCCACCTTCGCCGCCGAACTGCTGAACGCCGAGGGCGTGGCCGTGGTCCAGGGCGAGGCCTTCGGCCTGTCGCCCTATTTCCGCATCAGCTACGCCACCTCCGACGCCGTGCTGGAAGAAGCCTGCACCCGCATCCAGCGTTTCGCCGCCTCGCTGCGCTGAGGATTTCGGGCGGGGGCCTCGCCTCCGCCCGACATGCGGCACACTCTACGCTTGCATGATGACAGCCCTGCCGTTCAGATGACCGTCTGAACAGGGGGAGACGTCATGCTCGCACTCTTTACTGCGCTGGCCTTAGCGACTTTGGTGGAACCCGCCACCGAGCCCTTCTCGGTCGCATCCGCCGACGGTTATGTTCTTCAAGGGGTGACCGACCGGCCGGACGCAGTCCCTATCGGCGCCGTCATCCTGGTGGCGGGCACAGGCGCTTTCGACCGCGACATGAGGTTTGGCCGATCCGGCACGCCGCGCGACGCCGTCTTCAAGGATCTCGGTCAGAGGTTCGCGGCGCGTGGCCTGACCGCAGTTCGATACGACCGGCGCGGCGTGACCTTCGGCGCGCCGCCCGCCTCGGCCGTGGACACCCTGGCCATTCCCGGCGTTACGGCCGAGAACCTGAGCCTGGACGCCGAAGCCGTCTTGGCCTGGGCCCGCTCTCCCGCCGGTCTGAACGCCAAGTGCATTGTGATCTTCGCCCATTCCGAGGGTGCAGTTCACGTCGCCGGCGTCGCGGACGGCGGCCGGCAGTCCGCACCCGACCTGATCATCGGCATGGGCGCCCCGCTGGAAAGCAAGGTCTCAGCCGTCAAATGGCAATCCACCGGTCGGGATGCGGATTCGCTTCTGATGATGGACGAGGATGGCGACGGCGTCGTCACCAACGACGAAGTCCGCAAGACTTGGCAGACCACGCCCTCCGGCGTCTTCGGTCGACTGGAGCCCTTCCTTCAGCCCGACGGCGCCTGGAGCGCCGAAGAGATCGCCTCGGTTCGGACGGTGCAGACGACCTTGTACGAGCAGGGCAAGACAGCCGCCCTGGCCCAGGCCGACGACGTCCCCTACCCCAATGCCCAGACGCCCGCCTTTAGCTACGGCTGGTGGAAGTCCTGGTTCACGGACGAGCGCCCTATCGCGACCCGTTTCGCCGCTTGGAACGCCCCGATGAGCCTGCATTACGGCAGCCTGGACTCGCAGGTTCGCGAGGATCGCCAGCGCCAGGCCGCGTCCGGCGTCCTTGCCCCCGAGCGGACGCGGTTCGTCACGCATCCGGGTCGGGGCCATACGCTGGGTCCCGAGGTTCTGCTCGGACCGATAGACGAGGCCATCGCCGACCAGATCGCCGCCGAGGCCGAGGCTGCTTGCCGCTGACGCCCGGTTTGGCGCAGCTCAGAACACCGTCACCTTCGCCGGTGTCGCCGGGTCGCGCGTGCCTGCCGCCGTCGCCACGCCGTTCTTGACCAGGGCGATGCCGACCGATCCTTCGCCGCCGGTCTTGGTCAGGGTGCAGCGGCCGTTGTCGCCGGGCAGGCGTCCATGGCGGCCGCCCCGCCCCTGCTGCGTCATGATGTTCATCCAGCGGTCCCGCTCATAGGGACTGATCCAGACCGTCACTGGTCGAAATCGACAGACCAAGGTCCAGGACGCCCCCTGCGGCGCGGCGACCGACCAGGGCAGGCCCTGATAGGCGTCCTTGCCCACATGGGTCTGGGCCTCGGCGGCGATGCTAGGCCCGAGCGCCAGAATCGCCGCAAGCAAAAGCCTTCGCCCCATCACACCCTCCCCCGTTTCCGGGAGAGGATGCCGCAGTCAGGGCCGGCTGGCCATGCCCAGCTTGATCGGCTTGGCGTCCTCGGCCAGGGCGCCGCGCTTGACGCCCCAAAGCAGGATGATCGGCGCGCCGACATAGATGGACGAATAGGTGCCGATGATGATGCCGAACATCAGGGCGATGGAGAAGCCGAACAGGGCCTCGCCCCCGAACACGGCCAGGGCCGCCAGCACCATGACGGCGGTCACGCCGGTGATGATGGTCCGCGACAGGGTCTCGTTCAGCGACAGGTCGATCACCTCGCCCAGGGGCATGGTCTTGTACTTGCGCAGGTTCTCGCGAAGACGGTCGAACACCACCACGGTGTCGTTCATCGAATAGCCGATGACGGTCAGGATGGCGGCGACCATGTTCAGGCTGAACTCCAGCCGGAACAGCACGATCAGACCGAAGGTCAGGACCACGTCGTGCAGCAGGCCGATCACGGCGCCGAAGCCGAACTGCGGCTCGAACCGGAACCAGATGTAGAGGAACATCAGGCCGATGGCGACGCCCAGGGCCAGCAGGCCCGAGGTGAACAGCTCGCCCGAAACCTTGGAGCCGACGACGCTGACGCCCGAGTACTGGACCTCGCCCACGGTCTGGCTGATGGCGGTCTCGACCTGGTTGACCACCTGGGTCTGGTCGCGGCCTTCCGGCACCTGGAAGCGCAGGATGGCGGTCGAACCGTCATCGATATTGGTGTCGCGCCGGGCGATGCCCTGCACCTGGACGTCGCCCAGGTTCAGGCCGTTCACCGCCTCACGCACATTGTCCAGTGGGATCACCTGACCGGCCGGCTTGGACACCTCCATCGAGGCGCCGCCCCGGAAGTCGATGCCCATGTTCAGGCCGGGAATGAAGCACGCCACGATCGAGGCGACGCACAGAACCACCGACAGCACCGCGGCGAACCGGGCGTATTTGACGAAATGGAAATTCGTCTTCTGCGGCAGCAGTTTGATGAGGGGCCATCCACGCATCGCCATTACTCCGCGATCGGCAGTTTTTTGGGCTTGGCGGTCTTGAGCCAGTAGGCCAGCAGCACCTGGGCCACCAGAACCGACGAGAACACCGAGGTGAAGACGCCGATGCTCAGCGTCCAGGCGAAGCCGCGCACCGGACCGGCGCCGAAGACGAACATGATCGCCGCCGCCACCAGGGTGGTGACGTTTGCGTCCAGGATCGTGCCCCAGGCCTTAGAGAAGCCGGCGTCCATGCTGGCGATCACGCTGCGGCCCGACCGGGCCTCGTCGCGCATCCGTTCATAGATCAGCACATTGGCGTCCACGGCCACGGCGAAGGTCAGGATCAGACCGGCGATGCCGGGCAGGGTCAGGGTCGCCTGGGTCAGCGACATGGCCGCCACGATCAGCACCCCGTTCAGGATCAGGCCCAGCACCGACACGCCCCCGAACAGGAAACCATAGGCCAGGATCATGAAGACCACGATGATGCCGAAGCCAACCGCGGTCGACAGGGCGCCCGCCGCCACGGCGTCCGCGCCCAGTTCGGCGGTCACGGTCCGGCGTTCCTCGACGTTCAGCGGCGCCGGCAGGGCGCCCCCGTTCAGCAGGTTGACCAGGGTGGCGGCTTCCTGGATCGAGAAGCTGCCGGTGATCTGGCCCGACCCGGTCGTGATCGGCACCTGGATGGTCGGCGCCGAAATCACCTTACCGTCCAGGATGATGGCGAAGGGCTTGCCTATATTGGCGGCAGTCGCCTCACCGAACCGGCGTGCGCCGGCGCCGTCGAAGCGGAAGTCGATGGCCGGACGGCCGCTCTGGTCAGCGCCAACGCCGGCACGGGTCAGGTTCTCGCCCGAGACCAGCACCCGCTTCTTGACCAGATAGGGCGTGCCCTGTTCGTCCATCAGCAGTTCGGCGTCCGGCGGCACGCGGCCGGCCATGGCCTCGGTCACCGAATTCTCGCTGTCCACCATCTGGAAGGTCAGCTGGGCCGTCTGGCCGATCACTTCTTCCAGCTTGCGCGGATCACTCTCGCCCGGCGCCTGGACCACGATCCGGTCGGCGCCCTGGCGGGTGATCGAGGGTTCGCGCGTGCCCAGGCTGTCGATCCGGCGGCGCACCACCTCAATCGACTGGTCCACGGCGGTCGATCCCATGCCGGCAAGGGCCGTGTCCGTATAGGCGAAACGGATGCGGTCGCCGCCCACGCGGGTCGCGGTCCGTTCGACCTGACCCGACGGTCCCGCCGCCCCGGCCAGCTGGCGCAGGGCTTCGAAGGCCGCCGTCTGCTGGCCCGGATTGGCCAGGGTCACGATCACCCCGCCGGCTTCACGCTGGAAGCCGTTGGTGGCGACGCCCTCGCCGTTCAGCGTGACGCGCACATCCTCGATCAGGTTGGTGATGCGCTTTTCGCGCATCGCCGCCACATCGACCTCCAGCAGCAGGTACGATCCGCCCTGTAGATCCAGCCCCAGGTTCAGGGCGTTCTTCGGCAGCCAGCCGGGCATGGCTTCCCGCTGAGCCGGACTCAGCAGGTTGGGGAAGGCCAGCAGGCAGCCCAGGATCGCCGAAACGACGACGAGAATGACTTTCCAGCGCGACAGCTGAATCATGAGGACCGTCCAGGTTCAGCGATACGCTTGGGTCTCAGGCCTTGGAATCGTTGGCGGCGATGGCGGTGCGGTTGCGCACCTCGGCGATCATCGTCTTGACGACGCGCACATTGACGCTGGGGGCGATTTCGACATTGACCTCGCCCTCTTCCACGCGGGTGACCTTGCCGATGGTGCCGCTGGACAGCACGACGGTGTCGCCGCGCTTTACGGCGGCGATGGCGGCCGCATGTTCCTTGGCGCGCTTCTGCTGCGGACGGATCAGCAGGAAGTAGAACAGGATAAAGATGGCGACGATCGGCAGGAACTGCATGATCACGGCCATCATGCCGCCGTCAGCTGGGGCGCCCATGGGTAGTCTCCGAACATAAGAGGGGCGGCCCTCGTCGGCACCCCATTAAAACGAGGCGCGGAACCTAGGGCCGCGCTTCGCGGATTGCAACGCGGCTAGAGCCTGATCGTCGTGGGCGAAAGCGCGCAGCTCCCAAGTACGGCTAAGACCACGGCGTGAATCAGGCTCCTGAACGGCCGTCAGCGCGGCAATACGGTGAGCGGATCGACCGCGACAGGGTCGTCGCCGCGCATCTGGCGGGTCTCGAAATGGATCGACGGGCGACCATCGCCGGCCGTCAGGCCCACGGTGCCGATCTGCTGGCCCGCGCGCACGTCGTCGCCGTCCTTGACCGTCGCCGAACCCAGATGGCCGTAAACCGTGCGCCAGCCGCCGTTGTGGACGACCAGAACGGTCAGACCCTGCCCCACTAGATCGTCGCCCACATAGGCCACCCGCCCGCCGGCGGCCGCCACGACCGAGGCGCCGGCCGAGGCGCCGATATTGATCCCATTATTGCGCTCGCCCATCCCCACCGGGCCGAACCGCCGCAGGACATCGCCCCGCACCGGCCATTGCAAGGCGATGGGACCGCCCGCGATCGGCGTTGTCGACGGCGCGGCGCTGACCGGCGGACGAGCGGGGGTCTCAACCGGCCGTGTCTGGGCCGGCAGGGCCGCATTGCCCGAGGGCGGCGGGGGCGGCGGCGGAACCACGCCGGTGTTCGGCACCAGCACCCCGGCCGGCGACGGCCCGGTGGCGTAGGGATCGCGCCCTGTGTCCACGGCGGAGTCTGGCAGGATGATTCTCTGACCGCTGGTGATCGCTCCACGCGGCCCCAGGCCGTTCAGGTCGATCAGGGTCTGCACCGGCGTCTGGAATCGCCGCCCGACGCCCGAGATGGTGTCGCCCGGCTGGATCACATAGGCCGCGCCCGGCATGACCACGGTGGACGGCGAAGCCGGAGCAGGCGTTGCCGGATAGGTCGGCGCAACCGAAACCGGCGGCGGCAGGGCCCCGCCCTCCACCGCCCCGACCGGGGCCGTAACCGGCGGCTGATAGGGCTGGGCAGGCTGTCCATACGGGCCCTGCTGAGCCGGCGGCTGGCCCCCCTGCCCGGCCGTCTGCCCGACCGGCGTGGGTCGCGTCGAATACTGCGGCTCGGACGGATAGGTCATACAGGCCGCCGCACTCAGCGACGCCCCCGCGATCACAGTCGCTCTCATCCAGCCCGAAATCACCGCCACCGGCCGCTCCCCTCACATGGTTAAATCCGCCCGCCCGGTGTGCCCGCTCGCGCCGCCCAAGCCAAGCCCGCAATCATCGCCAAAATTGGGCGAGAAGGTTAACGGCGAGACGGCGTGACTCGTAAGAGGAGAATCGTGACGTGAATCGAGCGGCGACATTCAGTCACGACTCACGTGTCACCACTCACGCCTACCTACCCCTCCTTCGCCGTCCCCTCGACCAAGGGCACGAACCGGACTTCCGTCAGGCTCTCGCGGTGGAACGACCCGTCGCCCTGGCCGACATAACGGTGCAGCATCTGCACCGAGGTCCGGCCCACGGGCGCGACCAGCACCCCGTTCGGCTTCAGCTGTTTCAACAGTTCGGTCGGCTCGCCCGGCGAGGCCGCGGTCACCATGATCCGGTCGAAAGGCGCCTGTTCGATCCAGCCCAGGCCGCCGTCGCCGTGCTTGGTGATGACGTTGTCGATCTGGAGCGTCCGCAGCTTGGCCTCGGCCTCGACCAGCAGGCTGCGATAGCGTTCCACCGAATAGACATAGCGCGCCAGCCGGCTCAGCACCGCGCACTGGTATCCGCTGCCGGTGCCGATCTCCAGCACCCGGTGGCGGGGCTGGACGTCCAGGGCCTGGGTCATCAGGCCGACGATATAGGGCTGGCTGATGGTCTGGGCGCAGTCGATGGGCAGGGCCTGGTCTTCCCAGGCCTGGTCCAGGAATTTCTCGTGCACGAAGACCGCGCGGTCGATGCTCTCCATCGCGCCCAGCACCCGGGGATCCGTCACCCCCTGCTGGCGCAGCGACAGGATCAGCCGTCCGGCGCGGTCGTCGTGCAGGTTCATGCGGCCTTCACCACCTTCGGCGGCGCCCCGCCCAGCACCTTCTTCAGGTCATGGACGCTAGCCATATGGGTCAGGTCGATGTGCAGCGGCGTGACCGAGATCCGCCCCGCCTCAATGGCCCTCAGGTCCGTGCCCTCGGCATGCTCCTGCTTCTCGCCGCGGAAGCTCATCCAGTAATAGTCGCGCCCGCGCAGGTCGGTGCGTCGCACCGCATGCATCTCGCCCACGTCGCGGAAGCCCTGGGTCGTCACCTCGATCTGCTCGACCCGTTCCGGCGGCAGATTGGGGAAGTTCAGGTTCATCACCACCCCATTGGCCCATTTCTGGTCCAGCAGCTTGCTGATGATCGCCGGCGCAAAGGCCTCGGCCGTCTCCCAATGGGCGACCACCTCGTCGTGGAACCGTTCCAGGCTCTGGCTCAGGGCGATGGAGCGGATGCCGAAGGCCATGCCCTGCAGGGCGCCCGCCACCGTGCCGGAATAGCTGACGTCCTCGCCGATATTGTGCCCCCGGTTCACGCCGGACAGCACCAGATCGGGCCGCTCCGGCATCAGGTCATTGACCGCCAGCACGACGCAGTCGGTCGGCGTCCCCGTCACCGCGAACCGTTTCTCGCCCAGCTTATGCACCCGCAACGGCTCGCTCAGGGTGATGCCCCGCCCCTTGGCCGACTGCTCGACGGCGGGCGCGCACACCCAGATGTCGTCGCTCAGCGTCCGGGCGATCCGCTCAAGGGATTCAAGACCTTCAGCCTCGATCCCGTCGTCGTTTGTCAGGAGGATACGCATCAGCCTACGAACTCGCGACCGCCCATATACGGCTGCAACACCGTCGGCACCGCGATCCGTCCGTCCTCCTGCTGATAGTTCTCCATGATCGCCACCAGCGTCCGACCGACCGCCAGCCCCGATCCGTTCAGCGTATGGACGAACTCGGTCTTCTTCTCGCCAGCCCGCTTGAACCGCGCATCCATGCGCCGCGCCTGGAAGTCCCCGCAGTTCGAGCAGCTGCTGATCTCGCGATAGGTCCCCTGGCTGGGCAGCCAGACCTCCAGGTCGAAGGTCTTCTGGGCCGAGAAGCCCATGTCGCCCTTGCACAGCAGCATCCGCCGGAACGGCAGCTCCAGCGCCTTCAGCACCGCCTCGGCGCAGGCCGTCATCCGCTCATGCTCGGCGTCGGAGTCTTCCGGCCGCGCGATCGACACCATCTCGACCTTGGAGAACTGGTGCTGACGGATCAGCCCACGCGTATCCCGCCCCGCCGACCCGGCCTCGGCCCGGAAGCACGGCGTCAAGGCCGTCATCCGCATCGGCGTGGCGAGGTCGTCCTCGGACAGAATGGTCTCGCGCGCGAGGTTGGTCAGGGAGACTTCGGCGGTGGGGATGAGCCAACGCTTGTTGTCCAAGCTCCCTTCCTTGATCAAATCTCGGACGACGCCTTCAAGCTTGACCATTCGCGTCGGAAGTTCTCCCAGCGTGTCTGGGTCAGAGACGCCCAAGGACGCCAAACTACGAGCACCAATCATGGCTTCGGCCATCGGTCGGTTGCCGTAGATCTCCGTAAGCAGGTCAACGACAGGATCGCTGGAAAGCGCGATGGAGCGAAACTCTCCCGCTGCAAAGAGATCCTCCGCAAACTTCGGCAATTGCCCGGTCCCGAACATCGCCTCGTCCCGCACCAGCAGCGGCGGGTTCACTTCCAGATAGCCGTGCTGATCCGTCTGCAGGTCCAGCATGAACTGGCCCACGGCCCGTTCCAGCCGGGCCAGTTGGCCTTTCAGCACCGCGAACCGGGCGCCCGACATCTTCGCCGCCGCCTCGAAGTCCAGCATCCCCAGGGCCTCGCCCAGGTCGGCGTGATCTTTGGCCGGGCCGCCTTCGCGCGGCGTTCCCCAGCGCGAGACCTCGACATTGCCCGCCTCATCCTCGCCGTCCGGCACGTTCTCGGCCGCCAGGTTCTTCAACCCCGCCAGCAGGTCGCGCAGTTCCTTGCCGACGCGCGCCTCGACCTCGGCCGCCGCCGCGATGTCGCCCTTCAGCGCCTCGACCTCGGCCTTCAGCCGGTCGGCCTCGGCCATGTCCTTCTTGCCCATGGCGGCGCCGATCAGTTTGGAGGCGGCGTTGCGCTTGGCCAGGGCGTCCTGGCCCGTGGTCTGGGCGTGGCGCAGTTCGGCGTCCAGCCGCAGGATGTCCGCCACCAGCCCGTCCGGCTCGTCCACCCCGCGCGACGACCAGCCCGCGACGTAAACCTGGGGGTTCTCGCGAATGGCTCGGATATCGTGCATGGTCTGGAACTTCGGCTGGGCGGGAGAAGCCGAACGCTCTACCCGCCCGCGCGGAGTCGGGCAACGCCTCTCCTCCCCCCTTGGGGGAGGTGGATCGACGCGCAGCGGCGAGCCGGAGGGGGGCCCGTCCGCCCAGCCCCCCAACCATCAATGGCGCGAATCCCTTCGCCCCCCTATCTTCCCCCTCCCATGCCCATCCGCCGCCTCTCCCCCGAAACCGTCAACCGCATCGCCGCCGGCGAGGTGGTCGAGCGGCCGGCCAGCGCCATCAAGGAACTGGTCGAGAACGCCCTGGACGCGGGCGGCCGCAATATCGAGATCCAGGCCGACGGCGGCGGCCTGTCGCGCATCCTGATCGCCGACGACGGCAAGGGCATCCCGAAAGACGAGCTGCCCCTGGCCATCGAGCGCCACGCCACGTCCAAGCTGGAACCCGACGACGCCGGCGACGTGGACCTGTTACGTATCCACACCCTGGGCTTCCGGGGCGAGGCCCTGCCCTCGATCGGCTCGGTCGCCCGCCTGTCGATCACCACCCGGTCCCGTGACGAGACCGAGGCCTGGGTCATCCAGGTCGAGGGCGGCGCGACCCGTCCCTTGGCCCCCGCCCCCTTCCCCGGCCCGCACGGCGCGCGGGTCGAGGTGCGCGACCTCTTCTACGCCACCCCCGCCCGGCTCAAGTTCATGAAGTCCGAACGGGCCGAGGCCATGGCCATTTCGGAAGAGATCAAACGCCAGGCCATGGCGCACGAGGCCGTCGCCTTCACCCTGTCGCTGGACGGCAAGGTCGCCCTGCGCCTGCCCGCCGAACACCCCGGCGACGAGGGCCGGTTGAAGCGGCTGTCGGCCCTGCTGGGCCGCGATTTCGAGGCCAACGCCCTGCTGATCGATCAGGAGCGCGACGGAGTGCGCCTGTCGGGCTACGCCGGCCTGCCCACCTATTCGCGCGGCAATGCGGCGCATCAGTATCTGTTCGTCAACGGGCGCCCGGTGAAGGATCGGCTGCTGCAAGGGGCCTTGCGCGGCGCCTATGCCGACTTTCTGGCCAGGGACCGGCACCCGGCCGCCGTCCTGTTCCTGGACATCGACCCGCTGTACGTGGACGTCAACGTCCACCCCGCCAAGGCCGAGGTCCGGTTCCGCGACCCGGCCCTGGTGCGGGGCCTGATCGTCGGCGCCCTGAGGCATGCGCTCCACGCCGCCGGCCACCGCGCCTCCACCACCGTCGCCGCCGACGCGATGGCGGGGTTCCAGCCCCACACCGGCGTCTCCACCGGACCGGCCTACAGCCCCAGTTCCCCGTCGGCCCAGGGTTTCAGCGGCTGGACCGGCTGGTCCCAGCCCGCCGCCGCCGCCCAAGTCCTGCCCGGCCTCAACGAACGCAGCGCCCGCGTCGAACCCAGCTGGGACGCCCCGTCATGGCCTCAGCCGTCAGCTGCACACGACCCGTCCGCTCACGACTCACGACTCACTAGTCACCCCACGCCCCAAGACCCCCTCGACTACCCCCTCGGCGCCGCGCGGGGCCAACTCCACGCCAACTATATCGTGGCCCAGACCCGCGACGGCCTGGTCATCGTCGATCAGCACGCCGCCCACGAGCGGCTGGTCTATGAGCGGATGAAGGCCCAGATGGCCGAGGGGTCCGTGACCCGCCAGGCCCTGCTGACGCCCGAGGTGGTCGATCTGGACCCGGCCGAGGCCGAACGCGTCGCCTCGCGCGCCGAGGAACTGGCCGAGATGGGCCTGATCGTCGAGGCCTTCGGCGCCGGCGCCGTCCTGGTGCGCGAAACCCCGGCCATGCTGGGCGATACCGACGTCCAGGGCCTGATCCGCGACATCGCCGACGACCTGGCCGAACACGGCGCCGCCCTGTCGCTGAAGGAGCGGATGGCCGAGGTCTGCGGCACCATGGCCTGCCACGGCAGCGTCCGCTCCGGCCGCATCCTCACCGCCCCCGAAATGAACGCCCTGCTCCGCCAGATGGAGGCCACCCCCCATTCGGGCCAGTGCAACCACGGACGGCCTACGTATGTGGAGCTGAAGCTGCACGATCTGGAGAAGTTGTTCGGGCGGAGGTGACGGTGAGTGGTGAGTGGTGAGTCGTGAGCGCGCGCCCCCACGCCACACCCCGTCCTCGGGCGTTCGCACCTATCCACCCCACCGCGTCATCCTCGGGCTTGTCCCGAGGATCCATACGCCCGGTCTCAACGCCGTCGCACCCTGCGGACATACCGGGCGTATGGATCCTCGCCACAAGGGCGAGGATGACGGTTGAGAACGCTCTGCCCCACTGGGATGGCGAAGCCCGACCCTTGCTCTAGAAGATGGTTAGTCCTTGTCGCATCATTGCACAGGAGCATTCACTTGGGGGCACAATGGCGAGGCGGACATACAGGCGGAAATCGCCGCGTTTTTCGACTAGCCTAAATTCGGCTGAAGGGTCGGCATATACCGTTTGGCCATCGGTTAGGCGCAGTTGGATCCCGCCTTATGAATCGATCCTCGACCCTCAGGTGTCGGTTAGCACCGGGCAATGTTCGCCAACAGATATCAGCGGCATCCTCCGCGTCACCTCTTCACCTGCAATCAGGCAAGGAATTCGTGCGCTCGATAGGACCACGGCGGTGGACGAACCTGAGCCTTCGCTGAGCGGTGGTTTTCCTCTTCGGCCAGAGCTTCCAGTTCTTGACCTACCGGTCCCACCAAACCCGCCTTTGGAGCCACGACCTGAGGAATTCCGCGCCCCCGCAGGCGAAGACACAGCATTGCGTCGGCTCAGCCGTGCAGTGTTTGGCGAACCGGGACCGAGCTATGAAGAGCAACGCAGATACGCCGCCGCGATGGCAGCCTTCAGTCAAGAGTGGCGACGCTATGAACGCAGTCATAAGACGTACGAGCAGAACCATGATCGGCTAGTCAAAGACTACGAGGAAAATCACGAAAGGGCGGTTGCGGCGCAAAAAGCCTACGACGACCGCAGAATTGCGCTGAATACTGCTCTTGCAGAAGCGAAGACGGAGGATGCGCGAGAGCGAGCCGCGAACGCCGAAGCTATCGCTAAAGATCGGGGGGCACTCGAACGCCTGTTGGACGAGGCATCCCAGAACCATACTGGCGGCGTAGAAGCGCTGGCTCTCGCGCTGTGGCGGGCCATCCCATTACCGGCCGACTTTCCTAGGATTTTTGAAGCGCAGTTCGATCCTGAGTCCGGCGTCCTGCTGCTCATAATAGACGCGCCTGACTTTGAACGAGTCCCCTTGACGACACTACTGAAGTCGTCCGCCCGAAAGCCGGTCAGCGAACGAGCACGACGGGCCGCTCAGCAGAGCATCAATCACGTTCTACCTCTGCGCATCGTACATGAGGTTTACGCATCCCCTGAGATGGAGTCCGTTCGGTTGGTTGGGGTAAACGTCCGCTTAGCCTACATAGACAGGCGCAACGGCCAACCTCGGCACGAGATCGTCGCGTCGATGACCGCGACGCGTGAAGAGTTCGAGCAATTGAACATTTCGGAGGTAGATCCCAAGAAGTGTTTCCGCAGCCTGCGAGGCGTCGAGACGCCAAGCTACGACGAAATCGCTTCCGTCAAACCGCTACTGCATTTCGATAAGGACGACCGCCGCATTGTGGAGGGCCGCAACGTTGTAGACTCTCTGGACGTCTCTACAAATCTCGCGGCGATGGATTGGGAGGATTTTGAGCACGTGGTACGTGAACTATTCGCAAAGATGTTCAGCGCTCGTAGCTCTGGTGCCGAGGTCCATGTAACTCGTGCCAGTCGCGATTACGGGGTGGACGCTTTAGTCTACGACCCCGACCCGATTATGGGCGGAAAGTACGTGATACAGGCCAAACGCTACGTGAATACTGTCGAAGTTTCAGCCGTACGCGATCTGTTCGGAACGGTGCAGAATGAGGGTGCAAGCAAGGGGTTTTTGGTTACCACAAGTTCATTCGGCCCTGACGCCCACCAGTTCGCGAAAGGCAAGCCCCTCACGCTTATCGACGGTTCTCAGCTCCTCGGCTTGCTAGACCAACATGGTTATAGATTCCGCATCGACCTGCGAGAGGCCCTGCGCATCCTACACGGGTCATAGCGGTCTCCACGCCCAATCAGGGCGGTGCCAACAGAGCTTTCAGACATAAACTTTGCCGCTCCTTCAAAGTAGCCCATGCCCTCCATCCTATTCGTCTGCCTCGGCAACATCTGTCTCCCCCCTCGCCGAGGCCGCCCTCCGCGCCGAGGCTGAACGCCTGCGCCTCGACCTGATCGTCGAGTCCGCCGGCACGGGGAACTGGCATGTCGGCCATCCGCCCGATCCGCGCGCCCAGGCCGTGGCGCGCAAACATGGGATCGATATTTCCGGCTATCAGGGCCGGCAGGTGACGCCGGCCGACTTCCGCCGCTTCACCCACGTCATCGCCCTGGACCACGACAACCTGGCCAATCTGCGCCGGATCGCCCCCGCCGACGGCGTCGCGGAACTCAGCCTGCTGCTCGACCACGTGCCCGGCCGCGAGGGCCAGGCCGTGACCGATCCCTATTTCGGCGACGACGCCGGGTTCGAGATCACCTGGGCCGAGGTTACGGCTGCGGCGGAACAGCTGGCGGCGCGGCTTCGGGCGTCCCCCGTCCCGTGATCTTGCGCCAGATGCGCTTGCGCGCCTCGACCACCGACACGCCCAGCAGGGCCGCCGTGGTCCAGAACAGGGCCTCGGTCGTCACCGCCGCGACGATGGCCAGGGTGATGCGCGCCCCGCGATCCAGATCCAGATAGAGGCCCAACCCGAACCCGGCCCAGGCGCACACCGCCGCCACCAGCAGGGCCGCCGCCAGGGCCCTCAAAAATCCCTTACCGCGCGTCAGCACGCCCTTTTTCGGCGTCTCTACGGTCCCTGTCTCAATGGTCATGGCGAACTCCTTTGTTTTTCGACGCCTGACCTGAAAGTCTCGGCCGGTTCCTGAGTCTTTCATCCCGACCGACGATTTTTCACGGAGACCGCCGCGCTTGGGACGCGACCAGACCTTTGAGGCCCTGCTGGCCGAGCACGGCGGCATGCTGCGCCGCATCGCCTCGGCCTATGAGGCGGATCGCGAGCGGCGGCGCGAACTGGAGCAGGACATCTTGCTGGCCGTCTGGCGCGCCCTGCCCAAGCACCGGGGCGAGGCGCCCTTGCGCCATTTCATCGCCCGCGTGGCCCACAACCGCGCCGTCACCCATGTGGCGCGCGAGGCGGCCGAGCCGCGCCGCCAGCCCCTGGACGAGGCCGCCCCCTCGGACGCCCCCACCCCGCACGAGGCGGCCGAGACGCGGGATCTGCACGACCGACTGGGCCAGGCGGTGCGCGCCCTGCCTCTGTCGCTGCGCCAGCCGGCGCTTCTGACCCTGGAAGGCTTCGCCCCGGCCGAGATCGCCGACATGCTGGGCCTGAAGCCCAACGCCGTGTCCATCCGCCTGACCCGCGCCAAGGCCGCGCTGCGCGAGGCGCTGAACCCCACACCGTCCCAAGAGGTCCGCCCATGACCCGCCCTGATGACGACTGGACCGACCTGACCCAGGCCTGGACCGAGACCCCCGACCCCGAACCCCGCCTGGACGCCGGCTTCATCCGGTCGCTGCGCCGCCGCGACCGACTGGCGCGGCTCAATTTCTGGCTGGAGATGGGCGGCGGGGTCGTCGTGCTGGGGGTCGTGGGCTGGGGCGCGTATCGCGGCATTCCCCTGGCCCCGCTCGCGGCCGGCCTGGCCTTCGTCCTCGTGGCTCTGGGCCTGACCGTCTGGGCGCGACGCGACCATCCCGGCCTATTGACCGAGACGCCCCAGGCCGGGCTGCGCTTCGCCCTGGGTCAGGCTCGCACCGGCTATCGCTGGGCCCTGTCCGGCGTCGCCATCAGCGTGGCGGCCATGATCTTCCTGCTCGTCGTCCTGACGACGGTCGATCCCGCGCGGGGCCCCGCCGGGGCCGTCATCGCCGGGATGTTCGTCTTCCTGGTGATCTGCATCGGCTATTACCTGCGTCACGCCCGCCGCTGCCGCCGTCGGATGGCGGCGCATCGGGCGGCGCTGGAGGCGTTGGAAATAGACGCCCCGTAGGTCCGGATTAGGCGACCCGGAGGAACAGCACTCGCGCTGCGCCATAATCCCGCGCGTCCAGCCGGTCATAGCCCGGCGTGTCGATGTCGGGCTCGTCCGAGCCGCGCTCGAACACCACCAGGGCGCCGGGCTTCAGCCAGTTCCCCTCCAGCAGCCGCGCCAGCGTCTGCTCTCCCAGACCCTTGCCATAGGGCGGGTCCAGAAAGGCGATGTCGAAGGCCTCGCCGTCCGATCCGGGCCGCACGCCCAGGTCCGTCGCGCTGCGCCGATGCACCCGCGTGCGCCCCATCACCCCATAGGCGTCGGCGTTCTCGCGGATCGCGCCCCGCGCCCCGTCATCGGTCTCGACGAACAGGCAGAAGCCCGCCCCCCGACTGATCGCCTCGAACCCCAGGGCGCCCGATCCGGCGTACAGGTCGATGACCCGCGCGCCGTTCAGGCTCTCGGCCCACGCGGCATGCTCCAGCACATTGAACACGGCCTGCCGCGCCCGGTCCGAGGTCGGGCGCGTGCCCTGCCCCTCCGGCGCGACGATGGTCCGGCCCTTCAGGCTTCCCGCAACGATCCGCATGGCGTCAGTCCTGGGGCGGCGAGAACTGGGCCCACAGTTCTTCGGTGGTCAGGCGCGGCCGGTCGCCCGCCAGCGCATAGGTCGCCGGCTTGCTCTCGATGCAGAACTCATCCTCCAGCGCAAAAGCCGTCGGATCGTCGAACGCCTGGGCCGAGACCATGGTGATCCCGCCGTCGTTGGCGCGCCAGAACAGGCCGGTCCCGCAGGACGGGCAGAACTGCCGCGTGGCCCAGTCGGACGAGACGTAGGTCGCCACATCCCCCTGGACCTCAACGCTGTCGCCGCAATCGACGCTGAACAGGATGCCGCCTGACTGCCGCCGGCAGGTGGGGCAATGGCAGGCGTGCATGCCGCCGTTAGACGTGGCTGTGAACGTCACCGCGCCGCACAGGCACCGGCCGGACAGGCGTGCATCCATCGTCAGGTCTCCGTTCGCCTCTTAGCGCGGCGTGCGGGGCTTGCCCCCCGGCGCGCGGCCGCTGGTGCCCGAAGGCCCCGCCGGCTTGCCGCCGCCGGTGCGAGGCGGCCGGGTTTCGCGTCCGCTGGGCGAGGCCGCGCCGAACCCGCGGGGCTTGAACTCCCGCTTGCCCGCGTCGGCGCCCGCCGTGCGCGGCTTGTACTCGCGCTTGGGTCCGTCGCTGCTGCGGGCCGGAGCCCCCTCGCGGGGCTTGAAGGCCCGTGCGGGACGATCGCCCTCCTCGCGCGGCTTGTAGGTGCGGGCCGGGCGTTCGCCGTCAGTCGGGGCGCCCTCGCGGGGCTTGAAGCTCTTCTTCGGATGGCCGGTCTTGGGCGCAGCCTTGGCCCAGCCTTCCTTCTTCGGCGGACGCTCGCGGCGCTCGACCGCGTCGGCCTGGGCCGTTTCGGCGGCGCGGACACGGCTGGGCTTGCGCGACGGGTCCGACATGGCCGAGCCCGAGCGTCCCTTGACGATCGGCGTCGACACCCGGCGACCGGGGATGGGCGCGGGAGTCTCGACCGTATTGCCGGTCGGCAGGTTCTCGGGCCGGATGTAGTCGGCCAGCAGTTCGCGGATTACGCGCGGCCCGACCTCTTCGACCGAGCCGATGGGCAGGACGTCCAGACGGAACGGACCATAGGCCAGGCGGATCAGACGGTTGACCGTCAGCCCGACCGATTCCAGCACCTTGCGGACTTCGCGATTCTTGCCCTCGGTGATCGAGACCGAGATCCACAGGTTGGCCGGGGCCTTGCCGTCCTCGGACTTGGACTCCTTGGCCTTGTCCAGGGTCGCCTCGATGGGGCCATAGGAGACGCCGTCCACGACCACGCCGTCCTTCAGCGCGTCCAGTTGCGCCTGGGTGATCTTGCCCCGCGCCCGCGCCCGGTACTGACGCACCAGCGAGGTCGCCGGCAGTTCCAGCGCCCGGCTCAGTTCGCCGTCATTGGTCAGCAGCAGCAGGCCCTCGGTCGCCAGGTCGAGCCGCCCGACCGAGATCACGCGCGGCAGACCCGCCGGCAGGGCGTCGAACACGGTCGGCCGTCCGGTCGGATCGCTGTGGCTGGTCAGCAGGCCGGCCGGCTTGTGATAGCGCCAGACCCGCGTCGCCTGGGTCGAACCGATGGGCTTGCCGTCCACCGTGATCACGTCGTCACGCGTCACCAGGGTGGCGGGCGTGTCCAGGATGCGGCCGTTGACCGCCACCTTGCCCAGACCGATCAGCCGTTCGACCTCGCGCCGCGAGGCGATGCCGGCGCGGGCCATGGTCTTGGCGATTCGCTCGGCGCGCAGGGGCGTGTCGCTCTTGCCCGAACCGGACGACGGCTTGCCGTCCTTGCCGGCGCGCGGCCGGTCGCCTCGGTCCGGCTTGTCGCCGAACCGCTTGGGACCGTCTTCGCGAGGGCTGCGCGGCTTGTCGCCGAATGATTTCGTCCCGTCGCCGCTCTTGCGAGGACCGGAGGATTTAAAGGGCCGAGGCGACCGTTCGTCTTGACGGGCGCGGGGCTTCTTGTCGTTGTCGTCTGTATGGCGGACCATGATGAGCGGTTCATGCGCATGGCGCTGGACCAAGCGCAAGCGGCGGCGGACGCAGGAGAGGTGCCTGTGGGCGCAATTCTTGTCGATCCTGCCTCAGGTGAGGTAATTTCGACCGGCGCCAACGGTCCGATTGCCGCGCACGACCCCACGGCACACGCCGAGATCGTCGCCATGCGAGGCGCGGCGACGGCGCTGCAGAACTACCGACTGACCGGCCTCACCCTCTATGTGACGCTGGAACCCTGCGCCATGTGCGCCGGCGCCATCAGCCACGCCCGAATCGGCCGCGTCGTCTGGGCCGCCGACGATCCCAAGGGCGGCGCCGTCATCCACGGCCCCCGCCTGTTCGAACAACCGACCTGCCACTGGCGCCCGACGACGGACTCGGGTCTTCTGGGCGAGGAGGCGTCCGCCCTGCTGAAGTCCTTCTTCCGTCAACGGAGGGGAACAGCGGCGAGCGGCGCACGTTAGACCGCGGCGCCAAGCGGCGCCGTTGTGAGGAGTATCGCCTTGTCCAAGCCGGGCCTGCCGCCGTCGATCATGTTCAGCGGCCTCGCCGCCGCCCTTCTCCTGACGGCCTGCGGTCCCGACCCCGACAAGGCGCCCAGCACCGGCGACGAGGTCAAGGAACGCGCCATCGAGGCCCAGACCGCCCGCAAGCGCACCGGCGCCGAGGTCCAGGACCGCACCCTGAACCGCGTCGTCCACACCGTCTATCTGTGCGACAACGGCGAACGCCTGTCGGTCGATTTCGACAATCCCCGCCAGATGGCCACCATCCGCAACTCGTCCGGCGAGGCCATCGATTTGTACCAGGAACGGGCCGCCGACGGCATCTGGTACCGCGCCTCCAACGTCGAACTGCGCGGCAAGGGCGTCCTGGCCACCTGGTCCGTCGAAGGCCGCCAGCCGACGCAATGCCGGGCGGTGGATTAGGCGAAACCCGACAGCCGCTGATCCAAGCCGTCGCGAACCACCGGCCAGTCTTCATCGATCACCGCAAACATGGCCGTATCCCGCGCACGCCCCGTCCAGGTGATCTTGTGCTTCCTCAGAACGCCTTCGGCCTTGGCGCCCAGTTTGAGGATCGCCGCCTGGCTCCGGGCGTTGAGGGCGTCGGTGATGATCTCCACCCGCACCGCGCCTGCGTTGAAGGCGTGGCCAAGCAACAGCCGCTTGCAGGCCGGATTGATCGGTCCGCCGCGCACTTCGGGCCGATAAAAGGTCGAGCCTATCTCGCAGCGGCGATAGGCCGGGTTGATCTCGTACAGGCTGGTCGTGCCGACCACCGCCCCGTCTGAGCGCCGCCGCACCGCATAGGCGATCCGCGTCCCGGCCCGCATGGCCTTCAGCGCGCTCTCCCACCAGCCGTCGAAATACTCCCCCTGGGCCGAGCCGACCATGCCTCGGGATCGCAGTCCAGCGCCGCGCGGACCTCGTCTTTCAGCCTGTCCTCGAACGGCTCCAGCCGCACGAACCGATCCTCCAGCGGGACCGTAGCGATCCGCATCACGCCGTCGCGCCTTCCTCAATCAGGAAGGCGCGTACCTTGTCCGCATCCACGCCCTTGGACACGAAAGCTTGGCCGACGCCGCGCGCCAGGATCAGGGTCAGCGCCCCGCCCTCGGCCTTCTTGTCCCCCGCCATCAGGGCCAGCAGCCGTTCGGCCGCGAACGACCCGGCCTGACCCAGCCGATTCGGCAGGCCCGCCGCCGCGACCACCGCCTCGACCCGCGCCACGTCCTCAGCCGAACACAGTCCCTCGCGCGCCGAATAGCGGAAGGCCATACAGCACCCCAAGGCCACGGCTTCGCCGTGCGCCAGCGCGTCTTCGTCGAACCCCACCTCCGTCTCCACCGCATGGCCGAAGGTGTGGCCCAGGTTCAGCAGGGCGCGCCGCCCCGCCTCCTTCTCGTCTTCGCCGACCACGGCGCTCTTGATCTCGACCGAGCGGATCACGGCCCGTTCCAGCGCCGCCGGATCCCCCGTCGCGCCAGCCGACCCTTCGCCCGCCAGCCAGTCGAAGAAGCCCGCGTCGCAGATCAGCCCGTGCTTCAGCACCTCGGCCCAGCCCGACTTCACCTGCCGCGCCGGCAGGGTCGCCAGCACGTCGATATCCGCCAGCACCAGACGCGGCTGATGGAAGGCGCCGACCAGGTTCTTGCCGCGCGGCGTGTCGATGGCGGTCTTGCCGCCGACGGACGAATCGACCTGGGCCAGCAGGGTCGTCGGGATCTGCACGAAGTCGATCCCACGCATGTACAGCGCGGCCGCCAGTCCAGCGAGGTCGCCGACCACGCCGCCGCCCAGGGCGATGACGACGTCCTTGCGGTCCAGCCCGATCTCCAACAGTCGGTTCAGCACCTGCTCCAACTGGGTGAAGGACTTCGACCCCTCGCCCGCCGGCACCGCCACGATCTCGCTCTTCACGCCCGCCGCCGTCAGCGACGCCGTCAGGGCCGGCGCGTGAATGCGGGCCACGGTCTCGTCGGTGACGATGACGATCCGGCCCTTGGCCAGCGGCGCGATCCGTTCGCCCGCCTGGGCCAACAGCCCGCGTCCCACCACGACGTCATAGGCCGCGAAGGCCCCGCCGCTGACTGGAATGATCGTCACGTCTTCGTCTCCGCGCGCCGTCTCTGGCGCCAGTGCCGGCGCAGGTTCTTGTGAATGGCGTCCACCGCCTGACCGTGAGAGCCCTGCCCCACATCCACGGCCACGTCAGCCTCGCCATAGATTGGATAGCGGGCCTCGGCCAGGTCGGTCAGCACCGTCAGCGGGTCCTTGCCGCGTAGCAGCGGCCGGGTGTCGCGACGCGCCACCCGTTCGGCAATGACCTTCAGATCAGCCCTCAGCCAGACCGTGTCGGCCCGTTCCTTCAGCAGAGCCCGTGTCTCCGCATTCATCATCGCCCCGCCGCCGGTGGCCAGCACAATGGGCGGCCCCTCCAGCAGGCGGCGGATCACCCGCGCTTCGCCGGCCCGGAACTCGTCTTCCCCCAGAGCAGCGAAGATTTCGGACACGGTCATTCCCGCCGCCGATTCGATCTCCACATCCCCATCGGCGAACGGCAGCCTCAGTCGGTTAGCCAGTCGGCGTCCGACCGACGATTTGCCCACCCCCATCAGTCCGACCAGGGCTATGGTGCGGCTCGGTCCCGGATTCGCGCGCCGCCTCATCCGGCGGCTCCGGCGGAACGGACGGTCGAGGAAACGGCGAAGGCGGCGACGAAGGCAGGCATGATCCTGAAAACCTCTACACCAAGCCTGACCACACGCCATCCGTTCGCAGGACGGATTGCGGCATGACGCCCCAGATCGAAGCCTTTTTGGAAATGATGGCGGTCGAACGCGACGCATCGCCCCATACCCTGTCGGCCTATGGGCGGGATCTGAGCGACGCCGAGGCGGCCCTCTCGCCGGCTGGTGGTCTGTTGAAGGCGGACGCGGCGGCCGTCGAGGCTTGGTTCGCCGACCTGTCGCGCCGCGGCCTGTCCGCCGCCACCGCCGCGCGCCGTCGTTCGTCCGCGCGCCAGTTCTATCGCTTCGCCCTGGCCGAGGGATGGCGGACCGACGATCCGTCCCGCCGTCTGGACGCGCCCCGGCAGGGCCGCCCCCTGCCCAAACTGCTCAGCCGCGACGAGATCGACCGCCTGCTGGCCGCTTCCGCCGCTCGTGACGCGGCAGCGGGCCTGCGCCTGGTCGCACTGGTCGAAATGGCTTACGCCTCAGGTCTTCGAGTGTCGGAGCTTCTGGGACTTAAGGTCGAGGCCGTGCGCCGCGACCCAACCTATCTGATCGTGCGCGGCAAGGGCGGCAAGGAACGGCTCGCGCCCTTGAACACCGCCGCCCGCGAGGCGATCAAGGCCTGGCTGACCGCCCGCGACGCCGGGCGAAAGCCCGAGGCGCCCGACAGTCCCTGGCTCTTCCCCTCGACGGGCCGCACCGGCCATCTGACCCCGCGCCGTTTCGCCCAACTGCTGGACGGGGCGGCGATCACGGCGGGGATCAACCCCGCCCGCGTCAGTCCCCACGTCCTGCGTCACGCCTTCGCCACCCACCTGCTGGAGGGCGGCGCCGACCTGCGCGTCGTCCAGACCCTGCTGGGCCACGCCGACATCGCCACGACCCAGATCTACACCCATATCGCCACCGACCGCCTGGCCCAGGTCGTCCAGCAGAACCACCCCTTGGCGCGGGATGATTGAACCGCCGCTTGCCCCATCGCGCCGACCTCTCTAGTTTCCCCCGCCTTCCCTAGGGGCGGTTTTCCCGCCTGCAGTCCCGGACGCCTTTATGGCCACGCACTATCTCGACTTCGAAAAGCCGATCGCCGATCTGGAAGCCAAGATCGAGGAACTGTCGGCCCTGTCCGAGACCTCCGGCGGCTTCGACGCCGAGATCGCCGGGCTGCGCAAGAAGGCCGAGCAACTGCGCAAGAAGACCTACGCCGGTCTCGACCCCTGGATGAAAACCCAGGTGGCGCGCCACCCCCAGCGGCCGCATTTCATCGATTACGTCGAAAGCCTGTTCACCGACTGGAACGAGTTGCACGGCGACCGCCAGTTCGGCGACGACCAGGCCATCCTGGGCGGCCTCGCCCGCTTCCGGGGCCGTCCGGTCGTGATCATGGGCCACGAAAAGGGCCATGACACCGCAACCCGCATCACCCACAACTTCGGCATGGCCCGGCCCGAGGGCTATCGCAAGGCCGTGCGCCTGATGGACATGGCCGAACAGTTCGGCCTGCCGGTTCTCAGCTTCATCGACACCGCAGGCGCCTATCCGGGCCTGGGCGCCGAGGAGCGCGGACAGGCCGAGGCAATCGCCCGCTCGACCGAACGCTGCCTGACCCTGGGCGTGCCCTCCATCGCCACCATCACGGGCGAAGGCGGATCGGGCGGCGCCATCGCTATCGCGGCGGCCAGCCGCGTGCTGATGCTGGAGCATTCGATCTATTCGGTCATCTCGCCCGAGGGCGCGGCCGGCATCCTGTGGCGCGACGGCGCCCGGGCGCGCGACGCGGCCATGGCGATGAAGATCACCGGCCCGGATCTGATGGGTCTGAAGATTGTCGATCGTCTGATCGACGAACCCGTCGGCGGGGCGCACGCCGATCGCGACGCCGCCATGGCCAATGTCGGCGACGTCCTGGCCGAAGAGTTGAAGGGCTTCGAAGGCCTGTCGCCGCAGCAGATCAAGACCCGGCGCGCCGACCGATTCTACGCGATCGGCACCCTCTGACCGAACGGCGTTAATCGCCCGTCCATCATATGGCGCGACCCTGCCGGTCTTATCGGACAGAGCATTGGCGGGCATGGCGGCGGGCGACTCTCTGAGGGACAGCGCGGTTTTCAACTTGAGCGGCGCCATCACCATGGTCGTCGATGATTCCCCGTTCTCCCTGGCCCTTACGACAGGTGTGCTCGCGGGCTTCGGCGTCCGCCCCGCCTTCACCATCGGGCGAAGCGTCGAGGCGCGGCGTATCCTTCAGGAAAAACCGGTCGATCTGCTTTTGGTCGACACCGACATGCCCGAGATTGACGGATTCGAACTGGTGCGTTGGCTGCGACGTTCTGGGCCTAACCCAAACGCCTTCACGCCCGTCATCATGACCGCCAGTCACATCCGCCGAGGACGGGTGGCCGAGGCGCGCGACTGCGGCGCCAACTTCGTCGTGACCAAGCCCTTCAGCGCCGCCCTCCTGCTGGAACGGATCCTGTGGGTCGCTCGCGACGACCGCCCTTTCCTTGAGGTCGGCGACTACCTGGGGCCGGACCGCCGGTTTCGAAACGACGGCTATGAGGGCGAGGAGCGGCGCGGCCGCATGATCAGCACCAAGACGGTGGAATTCGCATGACGGTCATCACCCACCCCAGACGGCCCTCCCGCCTTGCCGAGATGATTGATCGTCCCGGCGGCGTCAGCGTCGGCGTCGCCCTGGCCCAGGCCAAAGCCAATCTGGATGCGCTGAAAGACCAAGGCCACGCCATCATCGTCGAGAACATTGCCGCCCTGCTGGCCGAGTCCGCATCCGACATCTCCGAATCCAGCCGGTTGGATGCCGCCTACGCCGCTTCAAGCCAGATCATCGACGCCGCCAGCCCCTTCGCTCTGGACGACCTTTGCACGGCGGCCAAGGGCCTGTGCGACCTTCTGGACGCCGCCCCGCGCGAGGGCGGCTTCGATTGGCGTATCGCCACGGTCCACGCCCAGGCCATGAAGCTGTTGCTGGCCCTTCCGGCCGACGCCCCCGAAACGCCCGAGGCGCGCACGGCCATCATGGCCAACCTCGGCGAGGTCCTCAAACGCAAGCTTCCTCAAGCTCAGGCCTGAACCGCCCGACCCGTCCGCGTCTGCTTGCGCCACAGGGCGGCGTATTCCCCGCCCAGCCGCGCCACCAGTTCATGGTGGGCTCCACGTTCGACGATCCGCCCGGCCTTCAGAACCAGGATCTGATCGGCGTCCGCCACCGTCGATAGCCGGTGCGCCACCACCAGGGTGGTGCGACCGGCGCTGACTCGTCTCAAGGTTTTCTGGATCGCGGCCTCGGTGCGGCTGTCCAAGGCGCTGGTGGCCTCGTCCAGGATCAGGATACAGGGGTCGGCCAGGAGGGCGCGGGCGATCCCCACTCGCTGGCGTTCTCCCCCTGAAAGCTTCAGCCCGCGTTCGCCGACCCGCGTCGCCATGCCGTCGGGCAGGCCGCGAATGAAGTCTGACAGCTCGGCCGCCTCGGCCGCCTCCCACACCTGGGCGTCTTCAGCATCCGGGCGGGCGAAGCCGATGTTGGCGTACAGGGTGTCGTTGAACAGGGCCACATCCTGCGGCACCAGAGCGACCGCCGCCCGTAGCGAAGCCTGGGTCACGTCGCGTGCGTCGTGACCATCGATCAGCACCCGACCCTCCTGGGGATCGATCAGCCTTAGCGCCAGCTTGACGATGGTTGATTTGCCGGCGCCCGAAGGTCCGACCAAGGCCGTGGTCGTTCCCGGCGCGGCGACGAAGCTGACGTCTTCCAGACCATTGGCCCGGGCGTCATGGCGGAACCCGACATGCTGGAACTCGACCGACGCGCCGCGCGCGTCCGCCGGGCGCGGTAGAGGCGTCGCGTCGGCCCCGTCGGCGACCTGCGGCGTCTGGCGCGTCACCTTCAGCATCTCCTCCATGTCGATAAAGGACTGGCGGATCTCGCGATAGGCGAAGCCCAGGATGTTCAGCGGGGCGTACAGCGAGATCATGATCAACACCGCCGCCGTCACGTCCCCCGGCCCCATCCGCCCGGCCGCGGCCTCGAACCCGGCCATCACCGCCATGACGCCCAGGCCGATGTTCATGATCAGGGCCTGCACCCCGTTCAGCAGGGCCAGAGAACTATTGGCCTTCAGCGACGCCTGGGCGTAGTCCCCCAGCGCCCGATCATAGGTCTGGGCCGCTCGACTTTCGGCTCCGAACGACTTGACCGTCTCATAGTTCAGCAGGGCGTCGACCGAGACGCCCGCCGCCTCGGAATCGGCGGCGTTCATCACCCGCCGATGCTCCAGCCGCCAGTTGGACAGGGCGAAGGTCGTGACCGTGTAGACCACCACCACCGCCACCGCGACGGCGGCGAAGCGCCAATCGTACTTGCCGCCCAGCACGGCCGCCGCCAGAATCAGCTCCAACCCTGTCGGAACCAGGTTGAAGGCCAGGATGCGGAGGAGGAAATCCACCGCCCGCGACCCGCGATCCATCGTCCGCGACAGGGCGCCAGACCGTTTGGTCTGGTGGAAATCCAAGGACAGGCTCAGCGCATGGGCGAAGGCCTCGGCCGCCGTCGTCCGTTGCGCGGCTGCGCGGACGGGGGCGAACACGACATCCGACAACTGCGGCGCCGCCGACGACAGAAACCGCACCAGGGCCCAACCCACGGCGAAGGCCGCAAAGCCCCAGCCGACCGCCACGGCCGCCCCCTGCCCGGCCGCCAGCCGGTTCACCGCCGCGCCCAGCACCAGCGGGGCCAGCACCCCCAGCCCCTTGCCCGCCAGCGTCAGCCCGATGGCCGAAGCCAGACGCAACCGCAAATGCGGAGCCCCCGACCGGCCAACCAGCCGCACCAGATCCGCCAACGCCTTCAGCGTCGGGGGCCCTTCCGTCTTTTCCTGCATGCTCCCCGCCTGTTGCGCCTTGACCATAGGGTCGCGCCGGCCGCCGGAGCGCTCTCCGCGCATTGCCATGCTCCGCATATGGACAGTCTATGCGACCGGGAAAAGGCCGCAGACGCCCGACGGCTCAGTTCAGGCCCGCGATCGCTTCGAGCAGTTCGTCGACGACCTCTTCCCGGGTCGCCCAGGAACAGACGAACCGCACCGATCCGTCGTCGAACCGATAACAGGCCCAGCCCAGGGCGTTCAGCCTCTGGTGCGCCTCGGCCGGCATCCGCACAAACACCGTATTGGCCTCAACGGGGTGCGCCAGCACATACGGCGAACGGGTCGCCACACCCCCAGCCAGCCGTTGCGCCATCAGATTGGCGTGGGCGCCGCCCGATTCCCAGTCGCCGCTCTCCAGCAGGCCCAGCATCGGTCCGGCCAGCAGCCGCGCCTTGGACGCCACCTGCCCGGCCTGTTTCAACCGGTTGTCCAGCCGCCGCCCCAGGCTCTTGTCGAACAGCACGATCGCCTCGACGCAGTTGGCGCCAGCCTTGGCCCCGCCGAACACCAGGATGTCGACGCCCAGGCGCGGAATATCCTTCAGGTCGAAACCCGCCGCCGCCGCATTGGCCAGCCGCGCCCCGTCCATATGGACGCCATAGCCCCTCGCCTTCACCGGCTCAATCAGATGGCGCAGCTCCTCCTCGGTATAGACCGCGCCATACTCGGTGGCCTGGGTCAGGGACAGGGCCGCCGGCGGCTGTCGATGGCCGACCTCAGGCTCGGCCAGCTGCGCCTTCAGCGCCAGCGGATCGATCCGGCCCGACAGGCCGGGCAGGCCGATCAGGCCGACGCCCTGGCCGAAGAACCCAGGCGCGCCCGTCTCATCCGTGCAGACGTGGGCCGTATGGTGGGCCATCACCGCCTCGAAGGGGAAGGCCAGCATCGACAGGGCGATGGCGTTCGCCGCCGTGCCGCTGAAGACGAACCGTATGTCGGCGTCGGCGTCCAGCCTCTGGCGGATCTCGTCGGCGGCCCGCGCCGTCATCTCGTCAGCGCCATAGGAAGGAGCGAATCCGGCGTTGGCCTGGATCAGGCCATCGACGGCGCTGGGCGCCATGCCGGCGGTGTTGTCGGATCCGAAATCGTAACGCATCAGCTCTTCTTCGCCGTCAAATCGCTCTTGCCGTCTTCAATCGTCCGCACACGAACGACCGGCATGACATCCTCGTCGCCATAGGGCACGGCGACCTGATGCGGGAAGGGAATCTCGATCCCGGCGGCGTCCAGCGCTTCCTTGCCGGCCTGCATCAGATCCGCCTGGGTCTGCCACCAGTCCTCGACCTTGACCCAGGCGTGGAGAGTCACCTGAACCGCGCTGTCCAGCAGCCCGGTCACGCCCGTCCATGGATGCGGATCGTCCAGCACCTTCTCGTGCGCCGCCGCCATGTCGGCCAGGACGCAGCGCGCCTTGTTCAGGTCGTCGCCATAGCCGACGCCGAAATTGATCTCGATCCGACGGGTCTGCTGACCCGTCAGATTGGTCAGGGGATCGCTCAGCACCTTGGAATTGGGAATGACGATCTTGTGGTTATTGGCGTTCGACAGCTGGGTCGTGAACAGATCCAGCCGCTGCACCGTGCCGGCCATGCCGCCCACATCGACCACGTCGCCGACCCGGTAAGGCCTCAACACCAGCAGCATAATCCCCGACGCCACGTTCGACAGCGTCCCTTGCAGCGCCAGGCCGACCGCCAGCGAGGCGGCGCCGAGCACGGCGATGATGGAGGTCGTCTGCACCCCCAGCCGCTGCAGGACGGCGATCATGCCGATGATGATCACCACCACCCTGACCACCTGAACGCCGAAGCTCAGCACCGTCTGATCGTGCCGGAAGGCCCCGATCCGCGACAGGGCGTTGCGGGCCAGCCGCGCCGCCCATTTCGCCGCGAACAGCGTCGCTGCGAAAATCAGGGCGGCGACGGTCAGATTGATGGCGAAGTCGCCGGCCATGTCGGTGATCTTGGCGATCATGACGGTGTCGACGGCGACGGCCTGACGCCCAGCGGCGACGGCTTCTGCGATAGGGGAAGCGCTCAACATGGGGCGGGTCTAACGCCTGAGGCGCCGATTGGAACCCCCGCAAGGGTCAATATTCGACAATCGGCGCCTGAGAAGCGGTCACCCCGCCCAATCGGGTTTGCGCTTGTCCAGGAACGCCCTGACCCCCTCTTGGCCTTCGCGCGAGACACGAGCGCGGGCGATCCGTTTGGCCGTGTCGTCCAGCAGGCCGCTATCGATCTTGTGGCCGGCGATGTCGTTGACCAGTCGTTTGGCCTCGCCCATGGCCCCGGGCGCGTTTCCGGTCAGGCTGTCCGTCAGCATGGCGATAAATTCGTCCACCGACCCTTCGGGCAGAACCAGGTCGATCAGACCCGCGTGGGCGGCGTAGTCGGCGTCGAAACTGTTGCCGGTCAGGAACAGCTGGCGGGCGCGGCGGGCGCCGACGGCCTCGATCACATAGGGGGCGATCGTCGCCGGGATCAAGCCCAGCTTGACCTCGGAGAAGGCGAAACGCGCGCCCTCGACCGCCACGGCCATGTCGCAAGCCGCGACAATGCCCGCTCCACCGCCCATGGCGGCGCCCTCGACGATGGCGCACGTCAGGGCAGGCACATCGTGCAGCGCCTTCAACATCTTCGCCAGGCCCAGGGCGTCGTCGCGGTTGTCCGCCTCGGACCAGTCGGCGGCGTCACGCATCCAGTTTAGGTCAGCCCCGGCGCTGAAGGTTCCGCCCGCCCCGCGAACAAACACGGCGCGCACATGGTCGGCGCCGTGCAGGGTTTCGAACGCTTCGTGCAGGGCGGCGATGGTGGCGGCGTCGAAGGCGTTCTTCTTGGCCGGCCGGTTGATGGTGACGAAGACGACGCCATCGGCGGTGGACCGGATCTGGACCAGGTCGTCATTGGCGTCCGGCGCAGCGTCGGCCAGCAGCGGATGGGCGATGCTGTTGATCTCCGCCGCCTCGGCGTCGGTGACGTCCAGGGCGTTCAGTTCAGCTTCGGTCGGTTGCTCGGCCATGGTCGTCTCCATCTGAGGTTCCGCTTCCAACGAAGGGCGGAAGAATAGGTTACATCCGGAAGAGGCCGAACGTGGTCTCCGGGATCGGCGCGTTCAGGCTCGCCGATATAGCCAGACCGAGCACATCCCGTGTTTGCGCAGGATCAATGATGCCGTCGTCCCAAAGACGCGCCGTCGCGTAATAGGGATTGCCTTCGTCCTCATACTTCTGACGGATCGGCGCCTTGAAGGCCTCGGCCTCCTCGGGCGACCAGGTCTCCGCGTCGCGGTGGACAGTGGCCAGGACCGAAGCCGCCTGTTCCCCGCCCATGACGCCGATCCGGCTGTTGGGCCAGGTGAAGAGGAAGCGCGGGGAATAGGCGCGGCCGCACATGCCGTAATTTCCGGCTCCGAAGCTGCCGCCGATCAGGACGGTGAACTTGGGCACTTCGGCGCTGGCGACGGCGGTGACCAGCTTGGCGCCGTCCTTGGCGATGCCCCCGGCCTCGTACTTGCCGCCGACCATGAAGCCCGAGATGTTCTGCAGGAACAGCAGCGGGATCTTCCGCTTGCAGGCCAGTTCGATGAAGTGCGCGCCCTTCTGGGCGCTCTCGGAGAAAATGACGCCGTTGTTGGCCAGGATGGCGACCGGATAGCCCCAGATGCGAGCGAAACCGCAGACCAGGGTCGAGCCGTACAAGGCCTTGAACTCATCGAACTCGGATCCGTCCACCAGCCGGGCGATGACCTCGCGCACATCATAGGGGGCGCGGACGTCGTCAGGGATCAGGCCATACAACTCTTCGGCCGCGAAGGCCGGCGCGCGGGGCTCGCGCACGTCCATGTCCACCGACTTGGTCGTGTTTAGATTGGCGACGATAGAGCGGACGATCTCAAGCGCATGTTCGTCGTTCTCGGCCACATGATCCACCACGCCCGAGCGACGGCCGTGGGTCTCAGCCCCGCCCAGTTCCTCGGCCGAAATGACCTCGCCCGTGGCGGCCTTCACCAGGGGCGGGCCGGCCAGGAAGATGGCCCCCTGGTTCCGCACGATGATCGTCTCGTCCGACATGGCGGGCACATAGGCGCCGCCGGCGGTGGACAGACCCATGACACAGGCGATCTGGGCGATGCCCTTGGCGCTCATCCGGGCCTGGTTGAAGAAGATGCGGCCGAAGTGGTCGCGGTCGGGGAAGACCTCGGCCTGGTGCGGCAGGTTGGCCCCGCCAGAGTCCACCAAATAGACGCACGGCAGGCGGTTCTGCTCGGCGATCTCCTGAGCCCGCAGGTGCTTCTTCACCGTCATGGGGAAGTAGGCGCCGCCTTTAACCGTCGGGTCGTTGGCGACGATCATCACCTCGCGACCCGAGACGCGGCCGATCCCCGCGATCACGCCGGCGGCCGGGGCTTCGCCGTCATACATGCCATAGGCCGCCAGCTGACCGACCTCCAAAAAGGGCGAGCCGGGGTCCAGCAGACGCTCGACCCGATCGCGAGGCAACAGCTTGCCACGGGCCACATGGCGTTCGCGCGACTTGTCGGACCCGCCGCGCGCGGCCTTTGCCACGTGGTCGCGAAGCTCGGCGACCAGGGCGCTGTTGTGCGCGTGCAGGGACTTGTATCTGGGGCTCTGCGGATCGACCGCTGACGTCAGCTTCGGCATGGGGTTGGTTTAGGCGGGCTAGCGGAGCGTCACAAGCGCCTGCGACCATCCTTGCCTCGCCGCCCCTTTTCCCCTATAGGCCCCGCCTTTCCAGGGCTTCGGTCCTGTCGTGGAACACCAAAGGGTTGGACGTTCGGTCCGGCCGCCGCGCCAGGAGCCATCGTGGGGATCGACTTACCCGGTCGTTTCCGCGCCGACGCCCACAAGGGAGACTACCGCATGGCTCTTTACGAGCACACGGTCATGACGCGCCAGGATATCTCGGCGCAACAGGCCGAAGCGCTGAACGACACCATCAAGGACCTGATCGTGCAAGGTGGCGGTTCCGTCGCCAAGATCGAGTACTGGGGTCTGCGCAACCTGACGTACCGCGTGAAGAAGAACCGCAAGGCTCACTATTCGCTGCTGGCCGTCGACGCCCCTCCGGCCGCCATGGCCGAAGTCGAACGTCAGCTGGGCATCAACGAAGACGTGCTGCGTTGGCTGACCGTCCGCGTCGAGGAACTCGACCTGGAACTGTCGCCGCTGCTGGCCCGCCGCGAGCGTGAACGCGAGCGTGAGCGCGAGCGCACCCCGCGCGACGACGCCGCCGCCGACGCCGAATAAGGAACCCGGAACATGACCGATACCACCGCCCCGACCCCGGGCGCCCCGGCTGGCTCCGGCGCCGCCGGCCGCCGCCCCTTCTATCGTCGCCGCAAGGTCTGCCCGTTCTCGGGCGCCAATGCGCCGAAGATCGACTACAAGGACGTGAAGCTGCTGCAGCGTTACGTCTCCGAACGCGGCAAGATCGTGCCTTCGCGCATCACCGCCGTCTCCCAGAAGAAGCAACGCGAACTGGCCAAGGCCATCAAGCGCGCCCGCTATCTGGCCCTCCTGCCGTATGTGGTGAAGTAAGATGAAGGTCGTTCTGCTGGAACGCGTCGAGAATCTCGGCGCCATCGGCGACGTCGTGTCCGTCAAGGACGGCTTCGCCCGTAACTTCCTTCTGCCGCGCGACAAGGCCCGCCGGGCCACCGCCGCCAACCTGAAGGCGTTCGAACTCGACCGCGCCGCCATCGAGCAGCGCAACGAGAAGAACAAGGCCGATGCACAGAAGGTCGCCGACAAGATCGACGGCCAGACCTACATCATGATCCGTCAGGCCGGTGAAACCGGTCACCTATACGGTTCGGTCGCCGGCCGCGACGTCGCCGAGGCCATCCAGGCCGAAGGCGGCAAGGTCGAGCGTTCGCAGGTCGTCCTGAACACGGCGATCAAGACCCTGGGCGTCCACGAAGTGCCGGTCCGCCTGCACGCCGAGGTCCGCGCATCGGTCAAGATCAACATCGCCCGTTCGATGGATGAAGCCGAGCGTCAAGCCAAGGGCGAGGACGTGATCCGCAGCCAGTTCGACGATGAGCGCCAGGCCGCCGAGCAATCGGCCCAGGAACTGATCGAAGGCGGCGCCGGTCAACAAGAAGGCTTCGGCGACGAAGCCTGATCCGACGGATCGCCGAGACATCAGGGGCGCGTTCCGAAAGGGACGCGCCCCTTTTTGCTTGGTCCGCCTGGCGAGCGAAGATTACCAAAGCTTCAGAACCACCCCCGCTTCGCGCCCCCGTTGCGCCACATATCGCCGCTCAATCTGGTGGTTCACGTTTGGAGGGGGATACTATGAAGGCCAAAATCACTGCGGGCGTCCTAGCCCTGACGCTGGTCGCAGGCGCTGCACAGGCCATGACGGTCCAGGAATTTCTGACCACCGCCAACGGCATTCCCCGCAACCCCACCGCCCTGCTGCGGTCCGACACCCGTCGGCTGATGGGGGAGTTCCGCGGCGCGGTGCAGACCGTGCGCACGGAACAGACTGCGGCGACGGCTGCGGGACGACGCCCCGCCACCTGTATGCCGGATAAAGTCAGCCTCTCGGCCGACGACATTCTGGCTCGGTTCAACACCATTCCCGCCGAACGGCGCAGCATCAGCACGACCCAGGCCGTGCGTGAATGGATGGCGCAGAAATACCCCTGCCCGGCATGATCCGAGGCGCCGCTACGCGCACGTCAGCGCTTCGTTCAGCGGCCATATTTATCGCTGGCGCCCTGCTGACTGTGGGCGGTCTGACCGGACTCGATTTGCTGTTGGGGTCGGGCGAAATCGACACCTCACACACCCCGAAGGGACCTCATCCCGCCGCCCTGTTCGCACTGGGCCTAGCCGTCATGACGGCCGAAGCTGCGCTGTTCACCCTCCTGCCGATCGAACTGTCGCGGCGGTTCCTGAAACGGGCTTGGCCCGGCGTCGCGGGGGGGTTCGCCGGCTATGTCATCGCGATCCACTGGGACAACGGCTGGCTGGGACTGGTGGTCTCAACCTGGGTCTGGAGCATCGTGACCGGCGCCTATCTTCTGGAGCGGCAGGTCTCCTGGGGCCGGGCGGCATGTCAGGCCATCGGGCTGAAATGGATCTTCTGGATCTTCGCCATGGCGGGACTGACCGCCGGAGCCTGATCGCGGCGGTTGAGGAATTCCGGTTCACCCACAGGCCGGACGATCTGTCCACGGTCGCGGCGACGTCCCCGACTGACGCAGGCGCGTGTCAGGGATAAAGCGTTAAGACAATGAACGCCTTCGCCCCCATGCCCTTCTCGTCCTCGCCGATGGATTCCAGCGGCGTCGCCTCGATGCCCCATAATCTGGAGGCGGAACAGGCGCTGCTGGGCGCGCTGATGTTCGACAACGGCGTGTTCGAACGGCTCAGCGACCGCCTGCGCGGCCAGCATTTCTACGAGCCCTTCCACCAGCGGCTGTTCGAGGCGATCGAGGATCATATCCGCCAGGGCATGCTGGCCGAACCGACGATCCTGATGGAACGGTTCAAACAGGACCCCGCCTTCCAGGAGTTCGGCGGCCTGCGCTATTTCGCCGATCTGGTAGACCGGGCGCCGCCGGCGGCCAATGCCCCCGACTATGCGCGGGTGGTCTATGACACGGCCCTGCGCCGCGATCTGATCCGCATCGGCGGCGAGATCATCAAGGAGGCGCCCAATCCCGAGACGCCCGCCGACGAACAGATCGAACAGGCCGAACAGACCCTGTATTCGCTCGCCGAGACTGGCAAGCCGTCGTCCGGTTTCGTCAGCTTTTCCCACGCCCTGTCCGGCGCCGTTCAGATGGCGGCCGAAGCCTATCAGCGCGAAGGCAAGCTGGCGGGTCTGGCGACGGGCCTGAACGACCTGGACCGCAAACTGGGCGGGCTGCACCCCTCCGACCTTCTGATCCTCGCCGGCCGTCCTTCGATGGGCAAGACGGCGCTGGCCACCAACATGGCCTTCAATGTGGCCCGCGCCTATCAGTGGGAGCCGACGCCCGAGGGCCGCAAGACGGTCAACGGCGGGGTGGTGGCCTTCTACTCGCTGGAAATGAGCGCCGAACAACTGGCCATGCGGATCCTGGCCGATGCGTCCGGCGTGTCGTCCGACAAGCTGCGCAAGGGCGAGATCGACGCCACCGACTTCGGCAAGCTCCGCGACGCAGCGGTCGAGATCGGCGAGAGCCCCCTCTACATCGACGCCACCGGCGGTTTGTCCATGTCCAAGCTGGCCGCGCGGGCGCGACGGCTGAAGCGGATGGAGCACGGGCTGGATCTGATCATCGTCGACTATCTTCAACTGGTGACGACCGGCGACAGTGGCGGGCAGAAGAACCGGGTGCAGGAGGTGTCCGAGATCACCGGCGGCTTGAAGGCCCTGGCCAAGGAACTGTCGGTGCCGATCATCGCCCTGTCGCAGCTGTCGCGTCAGGTGGAACAGCGCGAGGACAAGCGGCCGCAACTGTCCGACCTGCGCGAATCCGGCTCGATCGAGCAGGACGCCGACTGCGTGATGTTCGTTTATCGCGAAAGCTACTACCTGGGCCGGGCCGAGCCGCGCGAAGGCACCGAGGAACACCTGCAATGGCAGCAGGACATGGACCGGCTGCAAGGCCAGGCCGAGGTCGTCATCGGCAAGCAACGCCACGGCCCCATCGGCATCGTCAAACTGGCCTTCGACGCCGACACGGTCCGGTTCGGCAACCTGGCGCACGGCTATGAGGAAGTCAGCTACGAATAGCAGGCAGCGGTTGACCTCGACCGCGAACAGGCCCCTTGGGTGCGGATGGCCAGTGAAACCGTCTACATCCTCCAGACCTATGTGCAGGGACGCGGCAAGGGGCTGAAGGCCGAGCCGCAGGTGGGCTGCAAGGACGCCGAGGAGGCGCGCCGCAAAGCGGAACGACTGGCGCCCCTGCGGCTGGGCGTGGTGGCCTTTTCGGTCTCGGCGGACACCGAGATGGGCGACTACGACGAAGAACCGACCATCATCTTCAAGTCCGGACGACTGCCCCCGCCGTTCAGCGACGAGGATTGATCCCTCCCGGCTCTTCCATCGTCGGGAAGTTGCGCCAATAAGGGCCGCCATGCCCTCCCCCGCCCTGCTGTCCGTCGATCTGAACGCCTTGGCCCGCAATTTCCACACGCTTGAAGCCGTGACCGGCGTGCCGGTGCATCCGGTGGTCAAGGCCGACGCCTACGGGCTTGGCGCCAAAGCCTGCGCGACCCGGCTGATGGCCGAGGGGGCGCGGACCTTCTTTGTCGCCCGCGCCGACGAGGGTGTGGCCTTGCGGGCGGCGCTGGGGGATGCGCCGACCATCTATGTGCTGGACGGCTGCCACGACGGCGCGGCAGGCGTGCTGAAGGCGGCCGACCTGCGTCCGGTGCTGAACCAGCCGAGGCAGATGCAGGCCTGGGCCGAAGCGGGCGGCGGAGCCTGCGGGCTTCAGATCGACACCGGCCTGAACCGGCTGGGGTTCCGCCCCGAAGACGCGCCGGCGCCGTTCGCGGGCCTCAGCCTTGTCATGAGCCACCTGGCCTGCGCCGACGAACCCGACCAGCCGATCAACCGACGCCAGCGCGACGCCTTCGCGGCGGCGGCCGCGCGATATCCGGGCGTGACGCGGTCGCTGGCCAACTCGGGCGGCTGTTTCCTGGGCCGCGACTACAGCTTCGACGCCGTGCGCCCCGGCGTCTGTCTTTACGGCGGCGGGCCGGAGGGGCGGCCGGACGACCGGATCGCCGCCGTGGCGACCCTGACGGCCGAGATCTTGCAGGTCCGCGACGTGAGGTCGGACGAAAGCATCGGCTATTCCAGAGGTTTCGTCGCCGATGCTCCTGTGCGAGCGGCCGTCGTAGCGGCGGGCTATGCGGACGGGGTGATGCGTGCCTTTGGGACGCACGGCGCAGTCTGGGTCGCGGGCGAGACCCGGCCGCTGTTGGGCCGGATTTCTATGGACGTCTGCACAATCGACGTGACCGGCCTTGAGGTCGCAGTCGGCGACCGGGTCGAACTATTCGGCGCCCACCGCTCCCTGGATGATGCCGCCGCAGCGGCCGGGACCATCAGCTATGAACTGCTGACCGCCGTCAGCGACCGGATTCCTCGCGCCCATGTCGGCCGCTACGACCGAAGCTGACGTCGCGGGCGGCGATGAAGGCGAAGCGCGGACGCCCACCCCCGCTTCGCCCTTCTGCTAAGGAAGCCCATGGCTCGTGATTCCGCCCTCTATGTCTGTCAGTCCTGCGGCTCGGTCCACGGCAAGTGGTCGGGCCAGTGTTCGTCATGCGGACAATGGAACACCCTCACTGAAGAGAGCCGCTCGGCCCCACCGGGGGCGATCAAGCCCTCGGCGGCCGCTTCGGCGCGCGGACGCGGTCTGCAGTTCGAGACGCTTCAATCCGACACGCCCGAGCCGCCGCGCATTACGACGGGCGTCGCCGAGTTCGACCGCGTCTGCGGCGGCGGGGTGGTGCCGGGATCGGCCATACTGCTGAGCGGCGATCCAGGGGTGGGAAAGTCCACACTGCTGCTGGAGGTGGCGGCCAAGGCCGCCCTGCGCGGCGCCCGCATCGCCTATATCTCCGGCGAGGAGGCCGTCGAACAGATCCGGGCGCGAGCCAAGCGGATGGGGCTGGAGCAGGCGCCGGTCAATCTGGCTGCGGCGACGGCCCTGCGCGACATCCTCGGTACGTTGAAGCGCGAGCAGTTCGACATCGTCATCGTCGATTCGATCCAGACCCTGTGGTCCGACGTCCATGAGAGCGGCCCTGGCTCGATCACCCAGGTCCGCGCCTGCGCCGGCGAGATGGTGCGTCTGGCCAAGACCCAAGGGGTGGCGGTCGTCCTGGTCGGACACGTCACCAAGGACGGCCAGGTGGCCGGCCCCCGCGTCGTCGAACACCTGGTTGACGCCGTCATGACCTTCGAGGGCGAGCGCGGCTATCCGTTCCGCATCCTGCGCGCCGGCAAGAACCGGTTCGGCGCCACCGACGAGATCGGGGTGTTCGAAATGGGCGACAGCGGCCTGCGCGAAGTCGCCAATCCGTCGGCCCTGTTCCTGGGCGACAGCAAGGACCGGGCGCCCGGCGCGGCGGTCTTCGCCGGGATCGAGGGCTCGCGGCCCGTGCTGGTCGAGATCCAGGCCCTCGTGGCGCCGTCCGCCTATGGTACGCCGCGCCGAGCGGTGGTTGGCTGGGATTCCGGGCGCCTGGCCATGTTGCTGGCGGTGCTTGAGGCGCGGTGCGGCCTGGGGTTCGGGGACAAGGACGTCTATCTGAACGTCGCCGGCGGCCTGCGGATCAACGAGCCCGCCGCAGACCTCGCGGCGGCGGCGGCCCTGATCAGCTCGGCCCTGGACATGCCCCTGCCCCAGGGCTGCGTCGTGTTCGGCGAGATCGGCCTGTCGGGCGAGGTCCGCAGCGTCGGCCGGGCCGAGGCGCGGGTTCGGGAGGCCCAGAAACTGGGCTTTGAACATGTGCTCTGCCCGCCCCTGGCCCAGAACGGCGGCAAAACCAAGGGGGTCAAGGTGACGTCTGCGACACGATTGACGGATGTGGTCGAACGAATCTCGCAAAACCGCTATTAGACAGACGCAACAGCCGCTGGACCTCTGAGTGACCGGTTACGACGTCTTCGCCATCGTGGTGATCCTGTTCTCCGCAGCGGCCGGCTGGGTGCGCGGCGGCGTGCGCGAGATCATCACCCTGCTCAGCGCCCTGCTGGCGGCCTTGGTCGCCTTGGTCACCCTGCCGTGGACGGCGATGCTGGGGCGGGCCCTGGTCAATCCGGATTGGGCGGGAACCATATTGGCGGCGATCGTCGCCTTCCTGATCGTCTATTTCGGCATCCGCATCTTCGGCTCCTATCTGTCGAAGCAGGCCCAGGCCCATCCGCAACTGGGCGGGATCGATCGATTCATCGGGGTTTTCGTCGGGGCCGGCCGGGCCCTGGTGCTGCTGGGGGCCGTGCATCTGGTCATCGTGGCCGCCATGCCGGGCGAACGGACGCCGCGTTGGCTCAGCGAAGCCGCCCTCTACAAAGTCAGCGCCGTAGGCGCTCGAGCCATTCAGATCATCCTGCCCGGGATCGGGCGGGGCGCCGATGCGATCACGCCTGTGGTGGATTCATCCGTGCGCAAAGGGTTTTCGAACGACGAAGCCTTGCCTCGGACGCAATCCGAGACTAACTCGCCGCGCGAAGCCGCCCCGTAAGTTTCCCCGGTCATCGGAGCCCCACGATGCGCCACCATATCGCCGATCCCGTCGTTCACCGCGAGCACTGGCGCGAGCCGGAGGATGATCAACTCCGCCTGGAGTGCGGCGTCTGCGGCGTCTGGGGCGCGGACGAGGATGAAGGCTCGGCCGTCGTCGCCCTGGGCCTCCACGCCCTGCAGCATCGCGGCCAGGAAGCCTGCGGCATCGCCAGCGTCAAGGACGAGCGGTTCCACACCGAACGGCACCAAGGCCTGGTGGGTGAAGCCTTCGGCGGCGCCGACCTGATGACCCGCATGCCCGGCCGTGCGGCCGTGGGCCACACCCGCTATTCCACCGCCGGCGGGTCCTTCCTCCGCAACATCCAGCCGATGTTCGCCGACCTGGACCAGGGCGGCATCGCCATCGCCCACAACGGCAATCTGACCAACTTCAAGTTCCTGCACAGCCAGCTGGTCAGCGAAGGCGCCATCTTCCAGTCCACGTCGGACTCGGAGGTCATCCTCCACCTGATCGCTCGCAGCCGTAAGGCCAAGATCGTCGACCGGTTCATCGACGCCCTGGCGCGGATTGAGGGCGGCTACGCCCTGGTCGCCCAGACCCGTCACAAGATGATCGGCGCCCGCGACCCGCTGGGCATCCGTCCGCTGGTGCTGGGCCAGGTCGGCGAGGCCTGGGTGCTGGCGTCCGAGACCTGCGCCCTGGACATGATGGGCGCCACCTTCGTACGCGACGTCGAACATGGCGAGGTCGTGGTCATCGACGAGAACGGCGTGGAATCGATCAAACCCTTCCCCGCCCGCGCCGCCCGCCCCTGCCTGTTCGAATATGTCTATTTCTCACGCCCCGACTCGGTCGTGAACGGCCGTTCGGTCTATGAGGTCCGCAAGGAGATGGGTCGCGGCCTGGCCCGCGAACTGGGCGTCGAGGCCGACATCGTCGTGCCGGTGCCGGACTCGGGCGTGCCGGCGGCCCTGGGCTATGCTCAGGAAAGCGGCATCCCCTACGAGATGGGCATCATCCGCAGCCACTATCTGGGCCGCACCTTCATCCAGCCCAGCCAGGGCGCCCGTCAGAAGGGCGTGCGCATGAAGCACAGCCCCAACAAGTCGGCTTTGGCCGGCAAGCGGGTCGTGCTGATCGACGATTCCATCGTGCGCGGCACCACCTCGGTCAAACTGGTCCGCGCCGTCCGCGCCGCCGGCGCGACGGAGGTCCACCTGCGCTCGGCCAGCCCACAGATCCTGTTCCCCGACTTCTACGGCATCGACATGCCGGAACGGGCCCAACTGCTGGCCGCCAACAAGACGCTGGAAGAAATGCGCGAACTGCTCGAGGTCGATTCCCTCGGCTTCCTGTCCATCGACGGCCTGTACCGCGCCATGGGCGAGACCGGCCGCAACAACGCCGCCCCCCAGTTCACCGACCACTATTTCACCGGCGACTACCCCACCCGTCTGCTGGATCGCGAGATCGAGGAAGGTGGCCGGGAATTTGGGGCCAAGCAGTTGTCGTTGCTCGTCAGCGCCTGAGGGATATCAACCCTGATCCTGGGCCGTATGGAACAGGCGAATGATCTGAACCTGGCCGCCGCCAGCGCCGTCGGTCAGGGCGTAGACGATCAGATATGGCGCGCCGGTGACGAACTTCTCATACGTCCCGGGCCGCTTGCCTGGTCGCCCGATGGGCCGTGCGGCTAGCTTTTCCGTCGTCTCGAGGATTCTCAACTCGATCCGTTGGGCGGCGGCCAGGTTTCGCTGTGCGAGATAGTCGATGGCATGGGTCAGTTCGAGCAAGGCCCGCCGCGACCAGACGACTGCGCGCATCAGGGTTCGTATTTGGCGATGGTCTCGCGAATCCGACGCTTGGCCTCATCGTGCGAAACGACTTCGCCGTTGCGAAAATCTTCCAGCCCCTGCTCGACGGCCGCCATCATTTCCAACTCGCGATCGACGTAGCCGGCGATGGCGCGTTCAGCGAGAAAAGACTGCGTACGCTGGGTCTTCTCGGCAAGCAGCCCCAACCGCTCTTTGAGCGTTCCACTCATGCGGACAGTGACGGTCGTGCTGGCGGCCATGGCGAAATGCTCCTGTGCACATCTGAACACATCATAACACATTGACCCGTCGCATCGCCACTCCTACCACCCTAGGATGACTGACGTCCTGCCCCTGAAAGACCGTATCGCCCTCGTCGTCGGGGCCTCTCGAGGTATCGGCTACGAGGGCGCCTTGGCGCTGGCCAAGGCCGGGGCCCACGTGGTCGCCACGGCACGGACGCAAGGCGGGCTTGAGGAACTGGACGACGCCATCTTCGCCGCGACCGGCAAACACGCCACCCTGGTCCCCTTCGACCTGGTGGACGGCGGCGGGATCGACCGGCTCGGCGGAGCCATTTTCGATCGTTTCAAGAAGCTGGACATCTGGGTCCAGGCGGCGGCGACCATGGGGCCGTCAGGCCTGACGCCGGTCGCCCATGCCGATCCGCGCGAGTTCGCCAAGGTCGAGAAGGTCAATTTCACCGCCGTCTATCGACTGATCCGCTCGCTGGAGCCGCTGCTACGCGCCTCCGACGCCGGGCGAGCGATCCATTTCACCTCAAGCGTCGCGACGACGCCCCGCGCCTTCTGGGGCATGTACGCCGCGACCAAGGCCGGCGCCGAGGCCCTGATCAAGGCCTGGGCCGACGAGGTGGAGAGCACCCCGATCCGCGTCAGCATCGTCGATCCCGGCCGGATGCGCACGGCCATGCGGGCTCAGGCCTTCCCAGGCGAGGATCCGCAGACCCTGCCCCACCCGTCCGAGATCGGCCAACTGGTCGTCGACCTGGCGCGCGGCGACGCCACGCCCCCGCCAACGATCCGCTTCCGCGACTGGAAGGCCGGACCGACGGCGGAAGCCCTGGTCTAGGCCGAGGTCAGCCCCAGGCGCCGGCGCCCGGCTCCTCACGGAAAGCGAAGTCGCCGTCGGTGAAGGCGGACAGGTCGCGCCAGGCCTCCAACTCCGTCGTCAGCCCGGCGATCTTGCCCTCGATCATGCCCAAGGCGTCCGTCCCGGCCGCCCATCGCAGGGGCGGATTTTCGGCATTGGCCAAGGCCACCAGAGCCTGACCCAGCCTTGCCGGATCACCCGCCTGGTTATGGCTGCGGGCCTCATAGAATCCGCGAAGTGCGGCCGAGGCCTGAGCATAGTCGGCGATGGGATGGGCGGCGTAGACGACCGATGAGGCGTCCAGGAAGTCGGTGCGGAAGAAGCCCGGCTCGACAATGGTCACATGGACTCCAAAGGGACTGACTTCCTGGGCGATCGACTCGCTGAAGCCCTCGATGGCGAACTTGGAGGCGCAATAGATCGCGCCGGACGCCCCGCCGACCATGCCCCCCACGGACGAGACGTTGAACACATGCCCTGAACCCTGGGCACGCATGACCGGCAGGACGGCGCGGGTCATGTCGAACAGGCCGAAGACATTGGTGTCGAACTGGATGCGCGCGTCGTGGCTGGTCGTCTCCTCGAAGATGCCCAGGTGGCCATAGCCGGCGTTATTGACCAGCACGTCGATGCGGCCAAAGCGGGCCATGGCGGCCTCGACAGCGGCGGCGACGGCGGCCGTGTCGGTGACGTCCAGCGCCACGGACAGGACGATGTCGCTATCCGGCCCGAAAGTCTTGACCAAGGCGTCTCGGTTTCGACCGGCGGCGACGACGCGATCGCCGGCGTCCAAGGCCGCCCGAGCGATGCCAGCGCCCAGCCCACGGGCCGCGCCGGTGACGAACCAGGTCTTTTGAGTGGTCGTTGTCATTGGAAGTCTCCTCTGTCTGACAAGGTGGAGAAGACGCCGTTTCGGCCGCACCGCGTTAGGGCGATCCGAGCGTTCTCTTGCACAATCCTGTCAAGCTCCACGCGTCGGCTTGCGCGAACGTGACGACGAGCGTTGGATGCGTTCATGAGCCTCTTGCCCGAAATGACCGACATCGTCGCGCGCCACGCGCCGCCGGACCTGTCGCGCTCCGCCGTGCCTGGCCTGCGCCTGTATGGCAGCGACACGCAGACGCGAATGATCGCCGTCGCCTATGATCCCATGCTGTGCCTGGTGGTGTGCGGCGCCAAACAGACGATCCTGGGCGAGACGGTCTATTCCTATCGGGCCGGGGACTGCCTGGTGGTGTCGGCCGAACTGCCGGTGTGCGGCAGCATCGTAGAGGCGCCCTATCGCGCCCTCAGCTTCGACCTGAACACCGCGACCATCGCCGGCCTGATGCTGGAGATCGACGCCCCTGCCGCCTCGGATCAGCCGCCGCCATCCGGCATCCATGTGACGCGGTTGGAGGACGAACTGCTGGAGCCCATGGCCCGCCTGTTGCGCCTTCTGGACCGCCCCGCAGAGATCGCCGTAATGACGCCGATGATCGAGCGCGAGCTGGTCTGGCGGCTACTGCACAGCCGGTACGCCGCGACCGTGCGTCAGATCGGCTCGACCGAAAGCCGCCTGTCGGGCGTCAGCCGCGCCATCGATTGGATCCGCGCCCACTACGCCGAACCAATGCGGCTGGAGGCCCTGTCGGACCTGGCGGGCATGAGCCTGTCGACCTTCCACCGGCATTTCCGCACGGTGACGACCATGAGCCCGCTGCAGTTCCACAAACAGGTGCGGCTGCGAGAGGCGCGCGCCCGACTGTTGAGCGGCGGCGACGGCGCGGCCGAAACCGGCTTCGCCGTCGGCTATGACAGCCCGTCCCAGTTCAGCCGCGAATACGCCCGCCAGTTCGGCCTGCCGCCGGGGCGGGATGCGGCGCGGATGCGCAAGACCTACGCGGTCGATGAGCCGAACAGGAGTCGAGAGGCTTAAGGCAGGTGGGCCAAGACCATTAGCCAGCCTTCTGCTTGCGCTAGGTCGATGGCTTCAAACAAGGGGATGGCCAGCAGGAAGACCAGGCCGTCGCGGATGGTCGTCAGAAAGAAGGAAGGTCGCACCGACAGTTCGGGCTCGTCGCGCCACAGGGCGAAGTTGGGCAGGAAACGCGGCGTGCGGGCCTTGTACGCCGCATAGTCGGCGCCGAACGTCGCGCCGAGCCAGGCCTCTTCACGGCGGACCGTCAGGTAGAACACCGCGAGCGACGCAAGGGTGAACAACACCGCCAAAGTGAGGCTTCCGCTTTGGGCGCCGATGCCGAAGGCGCCGAAGAAGCTGAAGATGTAGAGCGGGTTGCGGCTGATTGAATAGGGCCCGCGCGAGACGATCTCGGCCTTCTTTCGCCCGCCGATGTAGAGGGAACACCAGGCGCGGCCGACGATGGCGAAGATGATGGCCGCTAGGCCCACGGCCTCGACGCCTTCATGAAGCGGGCTCTCCAGCCCTGTGGCGGACTGGGACACCATTGTGAGCCCCACCAGGGCCAACAGAGCGACCAGCACAGCGCCCTTGCGGACCTTTTGAACCGCCTGAAGATCAAAAATCTGGGTCGTGGTCATGACGCACTCCGATTGCTCACAAAGCCAAGCGCCGCTTTGCGCATCGGCGCAAGCGGTATGTTTGCAAGCGAAAATCGGTCTCGAAAAGGCCGGAAACGGACGGATTCAGAGTGTCGACATGACGTCCGCCAATTCCTCCGGCCAGATCGTCTCGTTCGAAGCGCGGATCTCATCGAGGCTCCACCAGCGGTGTTCAGCCAGGACTCGCTGCTCCTCCTCGGTCCAACCGGCAGAGGACAGGTCGAAGGTTTCAGTGCGGAGCAGGAAAAACCGTTGATCTACATCCGCCATGCGGCCGTCGGGCAGACGGAAGCTGACACGAACGCGTGCGACCTGGGGGCCTGGATCGGCAACGACCAAGCCGGTCTCCTCGAACAGTTCGCGTCGAGCGGCGTCCTCGTAGGTTTCGCCCGGTTCGCAGCCGCCTCCGGGCGTGGCCCAGAACTCAGACCCCGCGAGGGGGCCGTCGGCGAAGGCGAACCGGAACAGCAGCACCCGCCCCTGCCTGTCCAAGATCAGCCAGCGCGCGGTCGGCCGGTCGGGAAGGACAGGCGCGACCTCGGTCACGCCGTCACTTCTTGGCGCCGCCCTTTTGCCCGGTACGGATACGGCCCGAACGCGAGACCTGACGGGCGCCGCCACGGGCGCCCTTCTGAACGGCCACCGACGATCCCGCCTTCTTGGACGCGCTGGACTTCAGGCCGCCCAGGACCTTGGGCTGGGCCTTGCGGGTCTTCTTCTGCTCCAGCGCCTTGCCGGGCAGCTTGGACAGGGCCTCTTCCTTCTCGGCCTTCTTGATGCGGCGCGGCGCGGTCTTGGCGTCGCCCTTATAGCGTTCCGGGCCGGACTTGGCGCCGCCCTCGGCATAGGGGTTCACGCCGCTGGACTTGACGTTCAGGCGGATCGGCGTGCCCGGCAGGTCAAAGCTCTCGCGGATCGAGTTGACCAGATAGCGTTTGTAATGCTCCGGCATCGACTCGGCGCGGTTGGCCATCAGCACGAAGGTCGGCGGACGGGCCTTGGTCTGGGCGATGTATTTCGGCTTGATCCGCTTGCCGTCCACGGCGGGGGGCGGGTGCCGCTGGGTGGCCATGGACAGCCAGGTGTTCAAGTCCTTGGTCTTCACCTTGACCGACCAGGTGTCATAGGCCTGGAGCACGGCCGGCATCAGGCGTTCGACGCCGCGCCCGCTGTGCGAAGACAGGGCCACGAAGGGCGAACCCTTCAGCTGGGGCAGCTTGTCCTCGGCCATGCCCTTCAACTTGGCCATGCGGGCCTGGGGCTCGTCTTCCAGGTCCCATTTGGAGGCGACATAGACCAGGGCCCGGCCCTCGCGCTCGACCAGGTCGGCCAGCTGCAGGTCCTGGGTGTCGAAGGCGTCGTCCTTGTCCATCATCAGGATGACGACTTCGGCGAAGGTGATGGCCCGGATGGTGTCGGCGACCGACAGCTTCTCCAGCTTCTCCTGCACCCGCGCCTTGCGACGCATCCCGGCCGTATCGACCAGCCGGATGTTCTTGCCCTCGAACTGCCAGTCGACCGAGATGGAGTCGCGGGTGATGCCCGCTTCAGGTCCGGTCAGGAGGCGGTCGTCGCCGATCAGACGGTTGATCAGGGTGGACTTGCCCGCGTTGGGACGACCGATCACGGCGATGCGGATCGGCTTGTCCGGCTCGTCGATCTCTTCGATGAAGATGTCTTCGGACGCTGCGCGGATGGCCTTGTACAGGTCGGCCATGCCCTCGCCGTGCTCGGCCGAGATGGCGACCGGCTCGCCGAAGCCCAGAGCATGCGCTTCGCCGACGCCGCCGCCGCTCTCGCGGCTCTCGGACTTGTTGGCCAGCAAGATGATCGGCTTGTGCACCTTGCGCAGGCGCTCGGCGAAGATCCGGTCCAGCGAGGTGACGCCTTCGCGGGCGTCCATCATGAACATGACCAGTTCGGCGTCGTCCAGCGCGGCCTCCGTCTGCTCGCGCATCCGGGCTTCCAGGCTGTCGTCGGTGACATCCTCGTAGCCGGCCGTATCGATCAGCGTCAGATCCATGTCGCCGATATTGCCGTCGGCGTAGCGCCGGTCCCGGGTCACGCCGGGGCGATCATCGACAAGCGCGAGGCGCTTGCCGACGAGGCGGTTGAACAGTGTCGATTTGCCCACATTGGGGCGGCCGACAATCGCGACCTTCAGAGCCATTTCGGCTTTCTAGCTTATTTCGGGCTGAAGAGTCAGCGGATGCAGATCAGCTGGCCATTGTCGGTCAGCACGTACAGGGCGCCGTTGTAGGCGGCGGGCGCGATATAGGCCGGCGCGCCGAGCTTCAGCGTCGTCTGGGCCACGCCGGTTTTCGGGTCGAAAGCGACGGCCTCGCCGTAGGAATTGACCATCACCAGGCGGTTGGAGGCCAACAGAGGTCCCGACCATTGCGGATAGATGGTGCGACGCCCGAAGTTCAGGAAGCCGCCGACCTTGCGTTGACGTCCCTCGTTCAACTCGCGGGTCCAGTAAATCTGGCCCGTGTCGCGGTTGGCGGTGATCAGTTCGCCCGACTTCGACACAGCGAAGACGACGTCGCCGACCGGCAGGGGCGCGTTCACGCCGGTGACCGGCAGCTGCCACTTGGGCTGGCCCGAGCGCAGGTCCAGCGCCGACAGCACGCCCGAATGGCTGACGCCATACACCATGCCCCGGCTGATGACCGGACGACCGGCGACATCGCGCACTTCGGAAAGTGCGCTGGTGCGGCTGGTGCGCGACAGGGTCTGTTCCCACAGGGGCTGACCGTTCAGGGCGCTGAGCGCGACAAGTTGGCCCGAGGCGAAGGGCGCAATGACCGTATTGCCCGTCACGGCGGGGCTTGAGGCGCGCAGCACACGCGCCGGCTCGGCGATGCCGCGATAGGTCCAGTCCTGGGCGCCGGTGTTCACGTCAAAAGCGAACAGCTGGCTGTCCACATCGACGACGAAGACGTGGGCGCCGACGACCGTGGGGGCGCCGTGAATCGGGGAATCGACCTGCTGGGTCCAGACGACGGCGCCGGTGCCGGCGTCGAGCGCAGTCATGGAGCGATAGCCGGACGAGACGAACAGCTTGCCGCCGGCGTAGGCGACGCCGCCGCCGAAGCCGCCGTTGCGGTCACGGTCGGCGTCCTTGACGTTGGCCTTCCACAGGATCTCGCCGCTGTCGGCCGAAACAGCCGAGACGGTCGATTCGCCGTCCATGACGAAGATCTTGCCGTCGGCGGCGACGATCGGCGCCATGACATTGCCGACCCGCGCCGAACCTTCGCCGATGCTGCGCTTCCAGGCGATCTGGAAGTTCGGAGCCGCGATGACATGCTCGACCAGGTTCTCGGACGAACCGCCCGGCTGGGTCCAGGCCGTCGCAGCCTGGGGCCCCGGCAGGAAGAAGTCGCGGCCGGACAGGGCCGCCGACGGGGTCAGCTGCTGTTCGAACTCCAGCACCGAGATTCGGTCGCCGGCGGATGCGGTCGCCTGCGGATCATCCTTCTTGCCCAGGCCAAAGGGCAGGTTGCGGCTGACTGCGCCGCAGGAAGCCATGGTCGTGGCGACGCCGCAAATCAGCGCGACTTTCAGAACTCGGTTCATCTTGGGCGTCCTGTAAGGGGTCGTCACTGTTGGGCCGGGGCCGCGGAAGTGGGCGCATTGGCGGCGCCGGCGGCCGACGGAGCGGCGGTCTTGGCCGCATTCGCAATGTCCTTGAGCGCACCCGCCGTGCCGGCGTCGATGGTGGCCACGGCGATATTGGCGCGCTGGCGAACGTCGTCAGGAACGTCCTGCCCCAGTTGCAGCAGGACGAAGGCCTCACGAGCCTCCTTGGTCTTGCCATGCTGGAGACGCGCCAGGGCCAAAGCTTCCTGAGCGAAGGCGTGCAGGGGGCGGTCATCCTCGGCCAGCGGGGTCAGACGCGCCTCGATATCGGCAAGCGGCGCGGTGTCCATCACCAGGAAGGCGGCCTTCAAGGCGGGCGGATCGGACAGGATCGGGTCGCTCGACGCCTTTGCGGCCTCATCGAACAGCCGAACCGCGTCAGGGATCTTGTCGGCGGTCACGGCCAGGCCGGCTTGCTGCTGCAAGGCCAGAACCTTGTAGGCGCCATTGCCTTCCTTGACCGCTTCCTCAAAGGCAAGACGGGCTTCGGCGGGCTTTTCGGCCCGCAGGGCCTCCATGCCGCGATCATAGGCCTCGGCGGCCTTGGCGCCCTTGCTCGAGTTCAGGCTGTCCCAGCCCCACCAGCCAAGGGCCGCGACCAGGGCGACCACCAGAACGACGCCCACGACAGGCAGCCATGTGCGGGCCAGGCGCTTGTACCGGTCGGAGCGAAGCTCCTCCTCGACCTGCTCGAAGACATCAACCACTGAAACGTCGCCCCAAAATCGCAAAAAGCAAACCGGCGCGGACCCTAGAAGGTCGGCTCCCCGCCCGCAACGTCGTCCGTTACTGCGAAGCCGGCTTTTTCGAGAAGTAGGTCTCGACTTCGGCAGGAAAACGGCGGGTTTTCACATCATTGGCGAAAGCGGCGGCCGCGCGGTCGATCTCGGTGCGCAGATCCGCGTACTTCCGCACGAATTTCGGGGTCCAATCGAACATCCCCAGCATGTCGTTGACCACCAGCACCTGGCCGTCACAGGTGGCAGAGGCGCCGATGCCGATGGTCGGGACGTCAAGACTCTCGGTGATTTCCCGCGCCAGCGATTCGGCGACACCCTCGATGACGATGCAGAAGGCGCCGGCCTCGGCCGTGGCCTTTGCTTCCGCCATGACACGGTCGCGTTCAAAATCAGTGCGTCCCTTGGCCTTGAACCCACCCTCGGCCAAAATCGCCTGAGGCCGCAGCCCCACATGACCCATGACCGGGATGCCGCGCTTGACCAGGAAGGCGACGATCTCGGCCAGCTCGACGCTGGTCTCAAGCTTCACCGCCTGGGCGCCGGTCTCCTTCATCACCCGCACGCAGTTGTCGTAGGCGACCTCCTTGCCGCCCTCGTACGAACCGAAAGGCATATCCACCACGACCAGGGCCCGACGCGATCCCCGCACCACCGCCTGGCCGTGCAGGATCATCATCTCCAACGTCACCCCGACGGTGTTCGGCAGGCCGTGAACCGCCATGCCCAGGCTGTCCCCGACCAGCAGCACGTCGCAGTGCGGATCCAGCAATCCCGCCATGGGGGCGTCATAGGCCGTCAGACAGACGATGGGCTCGCCGCCCTTGCGGCCGGCGACATCAGGCACGGAAATGCGCTTGATCGTCTCCTGGGTGTGAACGGACATCGAAGGGCCTCCTGACTTCAAGTCGGGTCAGATAGGCCCCGCGCTCCGCCAAGTCACCCTCAGACGTCCTGCGACAGCTTCACCAGCCCCGCCGCCAGCAGGGCGACAAGCGCCCCCGCCACGATCCAGAAGGCCATCATGCCCGACCCGTCCATCAGATCGAACGACCCGACACCCAAGCCTTCCAGCCCGGATTGAGCCGCCCCCTGGGCCGTCGCCGCCGCCGTCCGCACCCCTTGCGTCAGGGTCGTTTCGTCGCTGGCGGAGAAGTTGACATTGACCCCTTCCCTCACCGCCAACACGCCGCCGACCAAGCCGGCGCTCGTCAGAGCCAGGGTCCGCCAGCGCGACCGCTTCTCCATACTGGCCTGAACCGTGGCCAGGAACAGGGCCTCATCGGCCATTCGAGGCGTCTGCGCGAACAGCCGCTCGATCATCGGATCGAATTCATCAGCCGACATGGGTCGACCTCCCGCCTGATGCCTGCGCCGGCTGAAGCCGGGCGCGGAGTTTATCCAGACCACGTTTGACATGGGACTTCACCGTGCCGAGCGGCAAATCCATGGCCGCCGCGATTTCGGGATGGGACATTCCTGCGCCGTGGCACAGGGACACGCACACACGCTCGGTCTCGCTGAGCGTCTTCAGGGCCTCGTCCAGGTCCATGACTCCCGCCCGATCGACGACGACGTCGGCCTCATCAGCCTCGACCTCGGCGACATAGCGGGCCTCGCGGGCGACGCGCTTCAGATAGAGGCGCGCGGCGATCTTCTTGATCCAGCCCGCAAACGTCCCCTGCCCTCGGAATTCCGAGCAGCGTTGGAACCCCTGCAGGAAGGCGTCCTGGGCCACGTCATCGGCCAGGGACGGCGCCGCGCCCATGCGGCGCAGAAGCCCCCGGACCGCCGAACCATGCCGGCGGACCAGTTCGCCATACTCCCGCCGGCCGCCGGCCGCCGCCTGGGCAGCCAGTTCGACGTCGTGGAGATCGCGCAGTGACTTGTTCATGACAGGTCCCCCCAATCGGCGGCCGTCAGTCCATATGCTTGTTGAAGAAGCTCAAGACGATAAAGGCAATGCCCACGGTGATCGGGATGCAGGACACGCCCAATAGGGGATTCTGCATGCCGCCATTCCATTCATTGCCGCCGAGGTCGCTGACAACGCCAAAAGCTGCGATGCCGATGCCTGTCGCCAGCCAGATGATGCCGCGGCGGATGTCCTTGGTTCGCGAGGGAAGGCTCTTCTGGACGTCCTTGGTAAGGGCGTCGATCAACTCAGGTGGCAACTCCTGCCCCTTGTCCACCGCATGACGAACGGTCTCCTGAATGTCACGCTTCTCGCGATACTTCAGGAATGTCGGACCGAAGACGATGGCCGTGATGGTGCCGAAGACGGCGAATATGGCGAACAGCGGGATGAAGTCTTCCATGGCGTGGGCCCTCTTGATCCAGTGCGACAGCCTGATGCGGCGGCCTTCTGATCACAAGAGGCTGCGGGATGCGCCCATGGATGCGCAAGCGGACGTGAAATCTTCGTAAGGTCGCTCCATCAGGTCCGCAGCACTTGTCGGATGACCGCCAAGGCCGTCGCCGTCGCCATGATCGCAGCCATCAGAACGGGCGCGCCTTCGCGTGGAATATCCGCCAGGCCGCGCCATACCGGCCCGAGCCCCCACAAGATCGTCGCCATCGCCACCGCCAGCGGCGCAAAGGCCGCGACAACAGCGACGGCGCGACGACGGGCGATCCGTTCGACCACCACCGCCTCAAAAACGGGATCACGCACGGGCGCGGCTTCAGCTGCGAATAGCGACTGCAGCTTGTCTTCAGGTGTCATCACGACCTCCCAGCACCGCCAGAAGGCGGCTACGCCCGCGGCTGATATGCGACTTCACGGTGCCAACCGGCAAGCCTAGCGCAACGGACGCCTCAACATGGGACCATCCGTCCGCAACACAAAGCGCCACGCAAGCTCGGACGGCCGGTGGCAATTCGGCCATCGCACGGCTTAGTGCGATCCTCTCTTCAGGCGACACACCAGATGACGGCGGATGATCCTGCGCCCAGATCCCATCACGGGCCGCACTTCGCAGCGCGCTCCGGTTGCGGTCTTGCGCCTTGCGCCAGGCGATCCCGAGCAGCCAGGCGCGAAGCCCCGCGGGATCTCTCAACCGCCCCAGGTCCCGCCATGCGGCAAGGAATACCTCCTGCGCCAGATCGTCGGCCTCAGCCCACCCGCCGGCGAGCATCCGGCGGAGGAAGTTGCGGACCGCCGCCTGATGGCGCTCGACAAGCCGCGCAAATGCGGCGTCGGACCCGTCACGAGCGGCGTGTACAAGTTCAACGTCGGTCACGACGCCTGTCCTCGCGTCCGCTCAGTCGCGCGGCCTGCGCATTTGCAACACCAAGGCGCAGACCAAGGACCATAGCGCGACCGTCCCCATGACAAAGGCTACGATGAACAAGGCCCCGGTGCCGCCGTCCAGTCCGCCCCAGCTTGCCGCCGTGAAACCGACGCAGAGCGCCGTGAACAATCCAACCAACGACCAGTAGTGGGCCGCCGTCCCTTGCCGTACGCTCTGCCGGGCGGGGACATCGTTTGCAGAGGCTCGGGCAAGGGCATCCATGATCGCCTGAGGCGCGTCCCGCCCCTTTTCCGCATAGGTCTTCACGACATCGAGCAGCGCTTTCTGACGTCGGTAGTTCAACCATTGCGACCAGCCGACAAAAGCGAAGGCGGACATGGGAAAAAGTATCCACCAGAACTCGCGCGCCAGATCAGCCATGTCTCATCTCCTCAGCAGCACGACCATCGTCCTGCGTTCACCGGGAATAGTCGTCACCGACCGAGCCATTGGATGCGCCGTCGATCAATATTTGTCGAACAGCATGACTTGGGGCCGACAAAACGTCCCGGCTGATCGAAGGAGGGCGACGGTGCAACTGCTGTTCCTGCGGCGGCCGGTTCGGGCTACGATGATCGCCCGACCCCAAGAGGAGAGTTCCCATGACCACCGTCACCTATCGCATCGTCGAGCACGACGGCGGCTGGGCCTATCAGTCGGACGGCACCTATTCCGAGACCTTCTCCAGCCACGACGCCGCTAAGGCCGCCGCTGTCCGCGCCGCCCGCGAACAGAAGGTTCCAGACCAGAACGCGGCCATCGAATACGAAACCGCAGACGGTCGTTGGATCACCGAAGCCGCCGACGGCCACGACCGGCCCACCACCGAGGTCGAAGGTTAAGGGCGTCGCCGGTGGTTTCCCGCCGCTTTTTGATCGCCGCAGCTTCGCTTCTGCCGCTGGCGGCCTGCGCGCCGGCGTTGAACGCCGGCTTGGGTTCCGAGCCGGTCACGGCCGGCTCATCGCACCTGACGCTGACGACGTTCAACATCTGGCACAACATGGGCGACTGGCCCGCGCGGCGGCCGCTGCTGATCGATGCCTTGCGCGCCCAGAACGCGGACGTCATCGCCTTGCAGGAAGTCCTGGAAGACGCCAACACTGGGCTGGAGAACCAGGCTGAGATGCTGGCGCGAGAACTGGGCGGCTATGAGGTCGCCTTCGTCTCGACCGACCCCGAGGGTGCGCCTCGCCGATACGGAAGCGCCTTGCTCACACGGTTGCCCACACTGGCCCAGGATTCCGTTCGGCTGGAGCCGCTCGATGACTACCGCACGGCGCTGCGGGTGCGAGTGTCCGTTGCGGGCCGGCCGGTCGATGTCGTCGTCACCCACCTGGCGCACCAGCCCGAGGCGGGAGCCGTGCGGGCCCGCCAGATTTCACACCTCTTGTCCTGGCTGCCCCAGGACGGCGTCCCCCTCGTTGTCATGGGCGACTTCAATGCGCCGCAAGAGGATCCCGGTCTGGCGACCATGACCGGCCCTCGTTTCGCCAGCGCCCTCCCCCCCGGTTCGGCGACGACCACCCTGAATCCCGCCAAGGGCCACGCCAGCCGCGTGATCGACCATATCTTCGTGGAGCCGGAGTTCTTCACCCCAACCGCCGCCCATGTCTTTGGCGACCAGCCCACGAACGGCGAATACCCGTCAGATCATTTCGGCGTCACCGCGACGGTCGCGCTCAACTGAAGGCCTGCGCATAGGCCTCAGGCTTGAACCCCACCAGGCGGCGATCGCCGAGGTCCAGCACCGGCCGCTTGATCATCGACGGCTGGGCCAGCATCAGGGCGATGGCCTTGTCGACGTCCAGATCTGTCTTATCGGCTTCAGGCAGCTTCTTGAACGTCGTCCCGGCGCGGTTCAGCACCGTCTCCCAGCCATGCTCATCGACCCAACGCCCCAGAGCGCCGGCATCGGCGCCCGCCTTCTTGTAGTCATGAAAGACGTAGTCGACGCCCTGCTGCTCCAGCCAGACGCGCGCCTTTTTGACGGTGTCGCAATTGGGAATGCCATACAGAACGACAGCCATCGGAGATCCATGCTGAGGAGAAGATTTCAGCCGCCTAGATAATCATCCTGATCGGTCCTGAAAGACATTTTTCATCGGGAGCGCCGTAAGTCGCGTCAGACGCTGACATACGGTTCCCAAATGACGATCTCCGTCCCGACGGCTCGCCTTCGGGCCTTGATCCAGACACGGGCGGCGCGCTCCGCCCTGACCATGCTGGCGACGATGACGGCGATGGTCGCGGTCATGTTGCTGGTGGTCTGGGCCAATCTATCCACGCTCAACTCAGCCGATCAGTCCGTCAGGCACACGGCGATGGTGGAACGCGCAGCGGCCAATCTGTTGACGGCGGCTCTTGATCAGGAAACGGGCGTCAGAGGCTATGTCGAGAGCGGCGGCGATGGAAATTTCCTGGCTCCCTACATCCAGGGCCAGCAGAAATTTTCTGACGAGCTCCAGATCTTGTCCCGGCTGACGTTCGGCAATCCCTCCCAGAAGGCTCAGCTCGACGGCGTGCGGACGGCGATGGAAACCTGGCGAACGGTCTACGCCGAACCTCGCCTGTCGAGCTTGAGCGACAAGGGCGCCGACCCCATCCTGGCGATCGAGGGACAAGCCGCGATGGACGAGCTTCGCCGCCGGCTGGAAGCCCTTCGTGCGCAAGAGGCCGCCATGACGCTCGAACGCGAGGGCGCGCGCAATCTCGCCTATGCGACCGCGCGTGTCACTATCGTCGCCGTCGGTCTGGCCGCCCTCGGCTTCGGCGCCGGCATGGGCCTTTGGGCTGTTCGCATCGCCGACCGACGTGAACGCGAGGTCCTGGCCTTCGCCAAGTCCAAGACGCGAATGCTGGCCGTGGTCAGCCACGAAATTCGTACGCCGCTGAACGGCATGCTGGGCATGTTGCAGGTCATGGCCGGCGAGCCGATGGATCCCGCCCAGAAGCAGAGGTTGGAGGTTGCTCTGGAGTCGGGCGAAACCCTGACGTCCCTTCTCAACGATCTCCTGGACGCCTCGAAGATCGAAGCCGGCAGACTGGAACTCGTGGAGGCGGACTTCGACCTGGCGCGGTTGCTGGATCGCATGAAGGCCGCGTTCGGCGAAGTCGCCCACAAAAATGGCGTCGCTTTGAGGATCGAAGTCACGCCGGACGCCGCCGGAGACTGGATCGGCGACAAGGTTCGGATAGGGCAGATCCTGGCCAATCTGATCTCCAACGCCGTCAAGTTCACCGCTCGTGGCGAGGTCCTCGTGGCCGTCTCAGTCTCGACGGCGGGTGGGCTTCGCGTGGATGTGCGCGACAGCGGCATCGGCATGGACGAGGCCGCCCTCGGAAGACTGTTCGCCCCCTATGTGCAGGCCAGCGCCGAAACCTCGCACACCCATGGAGGCACGGGCCTCGGCCTGTCCATTTCCCGGTCTCTGGCCCGGATGATGGGCGGCGATATTACCGTCGAGAGTACGCCCGGCCAGGGGTCCTGCTTCACGGTTAAGTTGCCGCTCAAGCGCGGTCGCGCCGTCGCAGTCGCTGCCGAGGCGGAGAGCGCGCCCTGCCTGGCCGGACTGCGCGTGCTGGCGGCCGACGACAATGCGGTCAACCGCAAGGTGCTGGCCGCCATCCTGCCAAACCTCGGAATGGAGGTCACGGTTGTGGAGGACGGCGACCAGGCGGTCGCCGCATGGCGCGACGGCGCCCACGACATGGTCCTTCTGGACCTTCGCATGCCGGTCTGCGACGGCTTCGAGGCTGCCCGCAGGATCCGCACGGAAGAGGCTGACGGACGCCGCACCCCGTTGATCCTGCTCTCCGGCGACGTTTCCGCCTCGGTCCGCGAACAGGGCCGAGAAGCCGGCCTGGACGGCTTCGTCGCCAAGCCGCTGGACGTTCACATGTTGATCGAGGCCATGAGCGCCGCCCTGCCCCCTGCACGCCCCTGGCGGCCTGATCAGAAGCGCTTTGTCAGCCCCAGGCTGAACACACGTCCGCGCGGATCGGCGACGACGGGATCATAGCCGAAGGCGAACTGCGCCAGGGGCGGCGCCTTGTCGGCCAGATTGACCACGCCCACAGCCAGGTCGAGATCGGGGCCGAGGGCGCGGCTATACAGAAGGTCGATCGTCGTCTGGCTGGCGATGGTCGTGTCCGTGACGCCGCTGCGGTCATTGTCATAGCCGGCAGTATAATGAACCAGCCCGGTCACCGAATGGACGCCGCCGCTCCACCCCAGGACGAACTCCCCGCGATTGCGCGGCAGGGAACGGCCGATGTTGTTCAGATTGGTCGAACCGACGCCGGACGCTTCCGCCGCGCTGTCGTTCAGGCGGATGTCGTAACGATCCACATGGGTCCAGGTCGCCGAGGCCGTCGCCTGACCGCCCCAGAGCCCATGACCATAGCGGGCCGAGACATCCACGCCTTGGGTCTCCACCGACGACGCATTGACGAAATAGAGCTGGACGAAGGTCAGGGCGCCGCTGGCCGAGCGGGTCAGGCGCGACTGGGCGTCCGTGCCCGTCAGACCCGCCGCCGTGTCGGCCGCCGCCTGGTTGATGATCGCCTGGGCCGATTCCTTGACGACCTGGTCGGTATAGTCGAACCGCCAGGCGTCCAGGCCCAACTCGAGGCCCTGAACGGGACGCCATTGCACCCCGAAAGTCAGGCTCTCGGACTTCTCGGGCTTCAGGTCCGCATCGCCCGAAGTCAGGGTGTTGACGAAGACAAAGGCGCCGCGATCCAACACCGAAGGCTGGGACGCCTGGGCCCCGGACAGCGCATAGACCGACGGCGCGCGGAAACCCTGCCCCCACGACGCCCGGAGCGCGACGGTTTCGGCGACATCCCAACGGACGGCGGCCTTCGGGCTGAACCGACTTTCCCCGTCATAAGATTCGTACCGCCCAGCCAGTTGCGCCTCGACCCGCTCCCCCAGATGGAGGCGCCCTTCGGCATAGGCGGCCAGGGTTTGCTGATCGCCGTCGAAGTCGGGCGAATAGCCCGCCGTCAGCAAATCGCCGGCGTTCACCAGGTCGCTCCAGTCATGACGGAAGGCGCTGCGCCGGTACTGGACGCCCAGGGCGACATCGACAGAGCCGCCGGACCAGGCGAACGCCTGACCGCTGGTGGAGGCGTCTGCGGTCGTCAGGCTGGCGGAACCGCGCAGACCCGTGGAGCCGATCAGACTGTCGATCAGCGCGTCGCTATTGGCCGTACCCGTCCCCAGATAGGCGCTGCCGAACGGGTTGAAATACTGGCAGGCGCCGACCCCGGACGTGCCGGTGGCGGCGTCGCAGCCCGCGCCGCCCAAGCCGTTCAGCGCGTTCTGCAATGCGCTTCCGATCACATCGGGCTTGTCATAGGCGACATGCTGACGGCTGGCGGTGGCGGCAAGGCTCCAGCTCCAGCCATTGGCGAAACCACCCTCCAGTCCCGCGGCGAGACGCCAGGTCTCATAGTCGAACTCCGCCTTCGACGCCCCGGCCTCTGCGCCCAACAGCCGCCCCCGGAACAACACGTCCTCGCCGAACGGATTGTCTGGATGGGACGCCGGCACGGTCAATGATTGCGCCAGGATCGGCAGGGACGGCGTCTGTCGCGCCACGGTCCCGGTCGATGACCAGGCCCCCTGCAGCGACAGGGTCATGTCCCCGACCGGCCGACGATAGTCGGCGAACAGCTGCGTCCGCGTCTCTTCCGGCGTCAGATCGAAAAAGTCGGAATAGTCGAGACGGCAGAACGCATCGCTCGCACTGTTGCGATAGGCGGCGTCGAAGGCGGGGTTGTCGCAGTCGGGGTCCGGCGCATAGGCGTTGGCGCTCGGCCGATAATAGGATCCGGGCTGCCCATAGCTGGTCACGGCGGTCCAGGACGCGCGGTCGTAGCCTTCGGCCTGGGTGAAGTCGCGCTCGTCGGTGCTCAGGGCCGACCTGTGGAAATGCGAGGCCGCCAGGGTCAGGTCGCCGCCCAGCAGCCCGAACCCGCCGATGGCCTGGACAACGCTCTCCTCGGACCCGTCGGCGACCGCATATTTGGCGCTGACCTCGGGCCGGGCGACATCATGACGCGTGATGAAATTGACCACGCCGGCTACGGCGTCGGAGCCATAGACGGCCGAGGCGCCGTCCTTGACCACCTCGACCCGTTGCAGGGCGATCATCGGCACAAGCGAGTTGATGTCGACGAAGGCCGAGCCGTCGGTCGCGACCACGGCGCTGGACGTCCAGCGCTGACCGTCGACCAGCACCAGGGTCGAGCCCAGGCCGAGATTGCGCAGATTAAACTGGGCCGTCCCAGAGCTCTGCGGCTGGTTCAACTGATCGACCTGGGCTTCCGAGCCCGAATTGGCGGTCACCAGTCGGACCAACTGCGAGGCGTCGGCGACGCCCGCCGCCGCGATGACGTCGCGGTCCACGGTTTCGACCGGCGCAATCCGGTCCCCGCGCGCGATCCGCGAGCCGGTGACGACGATATCGTCCACAGACGACGCGGCCTCTTGCGCCTGCACTGCGCAGACGCCGGCCAGCCATGCGGCCGAAGCCGTCGCCATCAGGATTGAACGCCGCATCACCATATCTCCCCGCGATTTGCCCGCGGGCTTCTAGCCATCGCTCGCTATTTGCGAAAGATCAATTTTGCAGTTTTGCAAATTTGCGCGCCCAACAGCTGACGATACGGGGCGCGGCAAACGAGCCGTTGATCCCGCCATGTAACCGGTTACGGTGCGCGCAAAATCAAACGGCTCAGGGAACAGGAAGCATGGCGGACGTCCGTCTGGTCGACGTGAAGAAGGCGTTCGGCGCCGTTGAGGTGCTGAAGGGCGTCGATCTTGAGATCGCCGACGGCGAGTTCGTGGTCTTCGTCGGCCCTTCGGGCTGCGGCAAGTCCACCCTGCTGCGCACCATCGCCGGCCTGGAAGAGGCGACGACGGGCCAGGTGTCCATCGGCGGCCGCGTGGTCAACGACCTGTCGCCCTCGGACCGGGGCATCGCCATGGTGTTCCAGTCCTACGCCCTCTACCCGCATATGACGGCCTACGAGAACATGGCCTTCGGGCTCAAGCTGGCCAAGACGGACAAGGTCGAGATCGACCGCCGCGTCCGCGCCGCCGCCGAGGCCCTCAGCATCACCGACTATCTGGACCGAAAGCCCAAGGCCATGTCGGGCGGGCAGCGCCAGCGGGTCGCCATCGGCCGCGCCATCGTGCGGGAACCCGAGGTCTTTCTGTTCGACGAGCCGCTGTCGAACCTGGACGCCGCCCTTCGAGTCCGAATGCGCTACGAGTTCGCACGGCTCCACGCCGAGTTGAAGACGACGATGATCTACGTCACCCACGATCAGGTCGAGGCCATGACCCTGGCCGACCGGATCGTGGTGCTGAACGGCGGCCGGATCGAACAGGTCGGCGCGCCGATGGATCTATATCAACGTCCCGCCAACCTGTTCGTCGCCGGCTTCATCGGCAGCCCCCGCATGAACATGCTTGCCGCCGAGTTGGTCGAGGGCTCGTCCACAGGCGCCACGATCCGGACGACGGCCGGCGAGACCCTGCAGGTGGCGGTCGACGCGACCTCCGCCAAGGCCGGAGACGCCGTCACCCTCGGCGTCCGCCCGGAGCATCTGACCCGGCCGACCGGCGAAACCGCCCCTGACGCCGACACCCTGACCGCCGAGGTTCTCTTCGTCGAAACCCTGGGCGCCGCGACCATGGTCCACCTCAGGCACGCGGCCTCGGACGACACACTGACGGTGCAGTTGGCGGGCGAGGTTCCGACCCGGCCGGGCGAGAACATGCGCCTTCACGTCTCCGCCGCCCAGGCCCATCTGTTCGATGCGAACGGCCGCGCCTTCACAAGGCTTTAGCCGCGCTTCTCGTCCCCGCCGATGAAGGCCCCGGCGATCCAGCTGACGACGCCGGTGACGATGGCCGCGCCGATCCCGGCCCACAGTCCGTCGACGGCGAAGCCGCCCAGGAAGACGGCGGTCAGGCCGATCATCGCGGCGTTCACCACCAGCAGGAACAGGCCCAGGGTGATGACCGTGATCGGGAAGGTCAGCACGACCATGATGGGCCGGACCACGGCGTTGATCAGTCCCAGAATAATGGCCGCCGCGACCAACGAACCCGTATTGGTGAAATCGACGCCCGGCACGACCTGGGCTGAAAGCCAAAGACCGATCATGGTGACGGCGGCTTGAATGATGAAACGGATCATGAGGTCCTCGACAGCTTGTGAAGCGTCACCATAACGCCGGATATCCAGGAAGGCTCCCCCTCGCCGTCCCACGCTGCTAACCAGTGCGCCGATCAAGATCAGACGGAGACCAGCCATGAGCCTTCACGGCGCCTACGACCCCGACAATATCTTTGCCAAGATCCTGCGCGGCGAGATTCCCTCGGTGAAGGTATGGGAAGACGATCACGTCCTGGCCTTCATGGACGTCTTCCCCCAGTCGGAGGGCCATGTCCTGGTCATCGCCAAACAGTCGCAAGCTCGGACCCTGCTGGAGATCGAGCCTGAGGTTCTTGCCCGTGTGACCGCCGCCCTGCAACGCACGGCCAAGGCCGTCGAGAAGGCTCTGAAACCCGACGGGATCTCGGTCATGCAGTTCAACGGCGACGCGGGCGGTCAGACCGTCTTCCACCTGCACTTCCACATCATTCCCCGCTGGGCCGATCGTCCGATGAAGGGACATGGGCACGCGCCGATGGCCGAGGCGGCCGTCTTGCAGCCCCTGGCCCAAAAGATCGCGGCGGCGCTGGACTGAATTCCCGCCGGCGGCATCTTGCACCCGCTACGATCCATCCGCATAAGGCCTGCTGTCTCAAGGACGGCGCCGGTTTAGCTCAGTTGGTAGAGCGCCAGTTTTGTAAACTGGATGTCGCGGGTTCGATTCCTGCAACCGGCACCACGTCCCCGCCCAGCTTGGCGACGCAGCGACCGATTACGTCCAAGGACCGGCGCTCTCCGCACAAGGCGCCGGCCGCCAAGCCGAGCCAAGCGACCTCCGACAATATGTTGGCGTGCCTCTGTGGGCACATTCCGACGCGCCGCTAAGCCCGCAAGGGTTTAGGGCCCATGCCCCTATGCAGGAACAGGCCTGCTCCACACCGCTGCCGCAGCGACTTCATATCGCATATGAAAATTATTTCATTGACAGAACGGGGCGACGACCGCTTTCTTGACCTCAAGAGGCCGCCAACAGGCCCGAGTGCTCAGGGAGACGCGCATTGCAGCGCAAGGGTTCAGATCTGACGGTTGATCGCCGTGTCGTGTTGCAGGGCGCAGGCGGCTTGACGCTCGCCTCGACCGCTTTGGCTGGGCCAGCAGTCGCGGACTCGGCGACGCCTGCTTCAAACTTGTCGCCCCGTCAGAACGTAAGACTGGCGTTCGACTGGAAGTTCGCGCTCGGTCACGCCTCAGATATGGCAAAGGATTTCGGCTTTGGCCGCGATCAGCGCACCTATGCCAAGACCGGCGGCTCGGAGACCTCGCCGATCGCGACGGCGGCGATGGCCGGCTTCGATGATTCCGGCTGGACCCCGGTCCAAATCCCCCACGACTGGGCCATCGATCTGCCTTTCGATCCGGGCCCCGGCGGCTTCGGTCCCGACCAGGACGACCCTCGGGCGGCCCACGGCTATCGCGCCTTGGGACGCGATCATCCTGAGAACAGCGTCGGCTGGTATCGACGGCCTCTCGACATTCCTGCGGATTGGGCTGGACGGCGGCTGAGCCTGGAGTTCGACGGCGCCTTCCGTCAGGTCGTGGTCTTCCTGAACGGCATCATCGTCGACGAACACGCCGGCGGCTACGTCCCCTTCACTGTCGATATCACCGACGTCGCTCGGCCGGGCGAAACCAATTGGCTGGTCGTTCGCGTAGACGCCAGCCTCGGCGAAGGCTGGTTCTATGAAGGCGCGGGCCTGTACCGCCATGTTCATCTGACGGCCACGGCCCCCATCCACCTTCCGCCGCACGGCGTCTTCATCCAGGCCGCCCCGCGCGGCGCGGGCGCGACCGCCAAGATCAGCATCAACGTTCGTAACCAGTCCGACGCCGCCCCCGAAGCCCGAATTCGCACCTTCGTCCTGGCCCCGAACGGTCTTGAGATGGCCCGCCATGAGACCGGGCTAACCATCACCTCCTGGGGCGACGGCAAGGTCGAGCATGATCTGGCCTGGAACACCGCTCCCCTGTGGTCGCCGTCCGATCCGCAACTGCACCGCCTCGTGGTCGAGGTCGAGGTCGGAGGTCGGATCACAGATCGCACCGAGACCGCGTTCGGCGTCCGCTCGGTGGTGTTCGACGCCAAGCGCGGCTTCCTGCTCAACGGCCAGCCGTTGAAGCTTCTCGGCGCCTGCTGCCACCAGGACCACGCCGGCGTCGGCGCGGCCATCCCGGATCGGCTCCAGGATTGGCGCATCGAGCAGTTGAAGGCCATGGGCTGCAACGCCTATCGCGCCTCGCACAATCCGGCCACGCCGGAACTGATGGACGCCTGCGACCGCCTGGGCATGCTGGTCATCGCCGAGACGCGGCGCATGTCCTCCGACGAAGAGTCGATGACGGAACTGGCCACCCTGGTTCGGCGCGACCGCAACCGCCCCTCGGTCATCGCCTGGTCGATCGGCAATGAAGAACAGGCGATCCAGGGCAATCAGACCGGCGCCGCCATCGCCCGCACCATGAAGCGGCTGGTCAACCGGCTGGATCCGTCCCGTCCTGTCACCGCCGCCAAGGACCAGGACTTCGACACCGGCGTGTCGCGCGTCGTCGACGTGCTGGGCTTCAACTATCGCACCCCCCAGATGGAGGGCTATCACGCCCGCTTCCCGGATCAGCCCATCCTCGGCAGCGAGACGGGCAGCACCGTCTCGACCCGGGGCGAATATGTGCTGGACGCGGCCCGCCACATCGTCCCGGCCTATGACCGCGAACACCCCTGGTGGGCCTCGACCGCCGAGGAATGGTGGACCATTGCGGCGGAGCGGCCCTATATCGCCGGCGGCTTCATCTGGACCGGCTTCGACTATCGCGGCGAACCGACGCCCTACAGCCGTTGGCCCAGCGTCGGCTCCTACTTCGGCGCCATGGACTCCTGCGGCTTCCCGAAGGACAATTATTGGTACTACCGCGCCTGGTGGCGGCCTGAGCCGCTGCTGCACCTGTTCCCGCACTGGAATTGGGAAGGGCGCGAAGGCGAGGAGATCGAGGTCTGGGTCCATTCCAACCTGGATCGCGTCGAACTGTTCGTGAACGGCCGTTCGGTCGGAGCGAAGACCGTCGAGCGCAATCGTCACCTGGCCTGGTCCGTGCCCTATGCGCCGGGCGTGCTGGAGGCGCGCGGGTACAAGAACGGCCGGCTGGTCTCGACCCAGCGTCGCGAGACCGCCGGCGCCCCGGCGACTCTGCGTCTGTCCGTTGATCGTCAACGATTGACTGCCGACGGCGAGGACGTGGCCATGATCGCCGCCAGCGTCGTGGACGCCCGCGGCCGACCCTGTCCGCGCGCCAGCGACCTTGTCGTCTTCGAAGTCGCGGGCGACGCCCGGGTCATCGGCGTCGGCAACGGCGATCCGGTGAGCCACGAGGCGGACCGAAGCGACCGCAGACATCTGTTCAACGGACTGGCCCAGGCCATCGTCCAGACGGGCCGCAAAGGCGGCCCCATCACCGTCACGGCGCGGGCGGAGGGGCTGCGCCCCGCCGTGCTTCGTCTCGACGCCCGCACCACCAAACAATCGACCTGAAAATCAGGCGAGCACAGGGGGAGTTCTAATGACCGCCAATCGCAAGACCATCGCCGCCGCCAGCGTATCGCTGGCCGCCCTTCTCACTGCCGCGCCCGTCTGGGCCCAGGAGGCGCCGGCCGCCGAGCCTACGGAGGCCGCACAGGTCGATGAGGTCGTCGTCACCGGCATCCGCGCCTCGCTGCGCGATGCGATCGGCGTCAAGCGCCGCTCGGACTTGGTGGTCGAGGCCATCTCCTCCGAGGACATCGGCCAACTGCCGAACGTGACCATCGCCGAAGAACTGGTCCGTCTGCCCGGCGTCAACGGCACGCGTGACCGCGGCAACCAGAGCCAGGCCTCGATCCGAGGCCTCGGCCCGCGTCTGGTGCTGGGCCTCGTCAACGGCCGCGAAGTCGCCTCGTCGGAGCCGGACCGCAACGTCCGCTGGGAAATCTACCCCTCGGAGGTCGTCTCGGGCGTCGAGGTCTACAAGTCCCAGTCCGCCGATCTGATCTCGGGCGGCATCGCCGGCACCATCAACATCCGCACCATCCGCCCACTGGACTATCGCGGCCCCAGCTTCGTCGGCACGGCCGGCGCGGTCTATTACGAGGGCGGCGAGGACCTGCCCGACTATGATCCGCTGGGCTCCCGCTTCAGCGCCAGCCTGACCCATCGGCTGACCGACACCCTGGGCGTCAACCTCGGCGTGACCCACCAGGAGCAGAAGAACGGCTATTCGACCTTCGAGGGATGGGGCTGGAACGACGAAGATACGGGCGGTTCGCCCGGCGACATCGACGGCGACGGCGATCTGGACGCGACCTTCTGGGGCGCCCAGGCTCAGGTCAAGCGCCTGACCGAGACCCGCAACGGCGTCAACGGCGCTCTGCAGTGGAAGCCGTCCGACCAGTTCGAACTGAACATGGACGCCCTCTATTCGAAGGTCGAGATCGACGAGGACCAGAACCAGATCTGGTTTGGCAGGAACAACGCCTACGCGAACTTTGACGGCGCCTCCGGCTGGGCCTACGGCGATCCCGCCGCCGCCTACACCATCATCGACGGCACAGTGGTTGCCGCCACCCTGCCCTTCGCGTCGGTCACCAACGTCATCGCCAAATACGTCGAGGACAAGACGCTGCTGGCCACCGGCCTGAACGGCAAGTGGATGTCGGGCGCCTGGACCCTGACCGGCGACGTCGCCTATTCGAAGGCCGAGCGCGAGAACCTGTGGCGCGCGATCTTCACCGAACACTATCCGGCGCTCGCCGGCGTCGACATGACGCCGGGCCAGACGCCGTCGGCCTTCGCCAGCTATGATACGTCAGACCCCAGCTTCCAGCCGCTGTTTGACTATGTTCCCGGCCAGGCGGACGGCGGCAAGCTGACGGACGAGCTGACGTCGGCCCAGTTCGACGTCGCCCACTACGGCGGCGAGACGGGCGTCACCAAGACCTCCTTCGGCGTCCGCGCCTCTGACCGGTCCAAGGCCTACGAAAGACTGCTGTGGACCCAGGCGCCGATCGTCGCCACCCTTCCCTCGTCGCTGCTCAGCAGCTTCACCGTCTCCGACTTCGACACCCCGGGCTTCCTGAACGGCGATTTCGACGCTGTGGCCCAGGCGGCCTACGGCGGCTTCGTCCAGCCCGCAGACGCCGTGGACGAGGCCTCGGGATGGTCCGTCGATGAAACGGTGTTCGAGGCCTATGTGAAGGTCGACTTCGCCGGCGACTTCGCGGGCCTGCCCGTCACTGGCAACGTCGGCATGCGTGCGGTTCAGACCGAGACCACCAGCAACGGCTATGAATCCGTCAACAGCGGCGCCCTGACGCCGATCTCGATCGACAATGACTATTTCCAACTGCTGCCCAGCCTGAACCTGACCTTCGCCCTGGCCGAGGAGCAGCAACTGCGGTTCGGCCTGGCCCGCACCATGGCGCGTCCGCCTCTGGATGAACTGCGCGCCGGCCGCACCCTGTACAACACCAGCCCGCCCCCGTCGGGCACGGCCGGCAACCCGAACCTGAACCCCTACATCGCCAACCAGGTCGACCTGTCCTACGAGTGGTATTTCGCGCCGGAAGCCCTGTTCGCGGCCGCGGCCTACTACAAGGATGTCGAGACCCACATCGGCTACTTCACCCAGCCGGTTACGATCGACGGCGTGACCTACAATGTCACCGGTCCGTTCAACGGCGACGGCGGCGGCATCAGCGGCATCGAGCTGACCTTCCAGACGCCGTTCCGCTTTATCCCGGCGCTCGAGAACTTCGGCGTCTACGCCAACTTCGCCTACGTCGATTCCGACGTGAAGGAGTTCTCGCCGGCCAACAACCCGCTGGAGTCGACCGGCCTGGCCCGCGAGACGGCGACGGTCGACCTCTGGTACTCCGACGGCAAGTTCGAGAGCCGCCTGGGCTACAAGTACCACAGCCCCTTCACCGTCATCAGCGGCTGGGACGGCTCCGCCCTGCGCACGCTGGACAGCGAATCCACCCTGGACTTCAGCGCCTCCTATCAGGTGACGTCGAACCTGGGCGTGCGCTTCCAGGCCAGCAACCTGACCGATGAAGAGGTCAACACCTACTACGACAACGACGAGAACCGTCTGGCCAGCAACACCCGCTTCGGTCGCCGGTTCAGCCTCGACGCCACCTTCCGCTACTGACCCCGCGTCGCACCTCAAGCCTACGGAATCGCCCATGAAGATCCGCCGCATCCTCCTTCCCGCCTTCGCCGCCCTGATGGCCTTGCCCGCGCAAGCCCAGCAGGCGGGACAGCCGGCGCCCTTCTATTTCGGCGCCGACCTGTCCTATGTGAACGAGATGGAGGACTGCGGCGCGATCTATCGCAAGGACGGTCAGGCCCGCGATCCCTATGGCCTGTTCGCCGAAATGGGGACCAATCTGGTGCGGGTCCGGATCTGGAACGACGCCGAATGGACCAACTACAGCGACCTGGACGACGTGCGCGAAACCATCCGCCGTGCCCGTGCCGCGGGCATGGAGGTGCTGCTCGACTTCCACTATTCGGACGACTGGGCCGACGGGGACAAGCAGATCGTGCCCAAGGCCTGGCGGTCGATGCGGGATGACACGCCGGCTCTGGCCCAGACCCTTTATGACTACACTTTCCAGACCCTTCGGGCCCTCGACGCCGAAGGCCTGATGCCGGACCAGGTTCAGGTCGGCAACGAGACCAATCCCGAAATGATGGGCGAGCTCGACTGGAAGACCGCCCGCCCTGGCATCAACTGGGAACGCAACGCCGCCCTGTTCAACGCCGGCATCAAGGCCGTGCGTGACGCCGGCGCTCAATCCAGCATCCAGCCCCTGGTCATGCTGCACATCGCCCAGCCCGAGAACGTGGAACCCTGGTTCGCCGACGCCTGGAAGCACGGCGTCACCGACTTCGACCTGATCGGCGTCAGCTATTATCGCAAATGGTCGACCCAGGGTCTGGATGGACTGGAGCAGACGATCACTCGCCTGCGTCACCGCTATCCGGCTGAGGTGGTGGTGGTCGAGACCGCCTATCCCTTCACGACAGATTCGGCCGATAACTCTCCGAATCTATTGGGCGAGGACTCGCTCCTCCCCGGCTATCCGGCCACCTATGAGGGCCAGCGCCAGTACATGCACGACCTGACCCAGAGGGTGAAGTTCGCGGGCGGCGTCGGCGTGGTCTATTGGGAGCCGGCCTGGGTCTCGACCCCCTGCTCCACCCGCTGGGGCCAGGGCTCGAACTGGGAGAACGCGACCTATTTCGACTGGCGGCGCGGCAACGAGCCGACCCCGGCGGCCTATTTCGCCAAGGAGACCTATCAGGAGCCCGCGCCGGTCGAGATCACCATCCGGCGCCCGCAAGGCGCGACGGGGCCTCTGTGGCTCTGGGGCGACTTCCTGGGGGCCAATGACATGATCGTCAGACTGTCGCCCGACGCGACGGATCCGACCCTGTACCGCTACACGACGACGATCCGGCCCGAGTCGACCGTCCGCTTCCAGGTCTATGACCAGCGTCCCTTCACCAAGGGCCTGATCCAGTCCGGCGATCTGATCGAGGCCAAGGTCGGCGGCGAGGGTCTGGACGCGTCTTACGCTATAGGCCGATAGGGCGGCGACGCGCGGGCGGCCTCGGCTGTCCGCAGACCTATTTTTCGCTGCGTCTTCGCAAAACCCTTGCGTCGAACCACGCCTTTGGTTTCGACCAAACCATCGCATCCCGAGCCTGACCCGGAATTTCCGACGACGAAACCAACACGTGTCGGCGGGTTCATATGGGCAACGACGGCAGGACTGCTTCCTGCCGTCGCCCGAGGTTCGAACGCTACGCCCACGCCTTATCCAGGACGGTCGCCGCGAGCGCCGCCTTATGCTGAAGGAGGAAGCGCCCCTAGTGCGCCTGGCTGTCGCGGGTGAGCGTTTCCACCCTGCCCACGCCGTCCTCCCCTTTCGTCAGTCGGAAAGCGTCCAGTTCTCGGCCAGTCGCGGTGAAGGCCCGATAGACCACCGCCTCCTGCGACACGTCCAGGGTCTGGAACGTCTGCGTCCGCTCCGCCATCCGATCGGCCCAGGTCAGGTTCGCCACAGGGTACATCTTCGGACCGGCGACCGAGACAACATAGGTCGAGCCGTGGTCCGACCGGCGCCCCGGCCCGACGTTGCTCATGGCGCCCTCGCCTATGGCGCCGCGGGCGTAGCCGTGGTCATGGGCCTGAAGCACCAGGTCGACGCCATATTTGTCGATCAGCGGCTTCAGCGCGTCGCGAACCCGGCTGTTGTCGCGGTCGGGATCGATCGAGAACAGCGGGAAGTGCAGGAACAGCACCGTCCAGCGGTTCGGATTATCGGCCAGAATCTGGTCCAGCCATCGCACCATTTCGGCCCGCATGGCCTCGTCGCCGTGGAACAGCGGGGCGTCGATCGAGATCAGGCGCAGACCCTGATAATCGACGGTCCAGGCGGTTTCCTTCAGCCGCTCGACGCCCGCCGGTCCGGTCTCCGGCAGGGTGAACTGCCGGCGCCATTGGGGGTTCAGGATCGGGCCACGACCGTATTCGTGATTGCCCGGCGTCGGCATCTGCGGCGTCTGGGCGTACAGGAAGCCGCCCGAGGCGAACCATTCGCCCCATTCATTGTCGCTGTCGTGCCGGTTGATCAGATCGCCGGCGTGGATGACGAAGGCGGCGTCGCCCGCCTTGCGGAACCCCATCCTGAGCGTGCGCGACGCCTCGCTGAGGATATTGTTCTGCATGTCCCCGAAATACAGGAAGGTGAAGGGCTCGGGCGTCGCAGCCGCCGTCTTGAACTGCAGCCATTCCGACCAGGCCCCGCCCGAACCGACCCGATAGACATAGACGGTCGCCGGTTTCAGCCCCGTCATCACGGCCGAATGATAGGCGGCCCGGAAGTCCGTCGCCTCACGCACGGCCAGGACGGCGTCGTCGGTGGTTGCGGCCACACGAACGGCCGAGGCGATGAAGTCCGGCCCGTCCTGGGCCTCGGCGAACTCCACCTGCCCGTCCAGGCCCGGCGCGGTGCGCCAGGTGACGGCCATCTCATGCGCCGGATCGGCGGTCAGGTTCAGAATGATCCGCTCCGGCTGGACCGTCGCCGGCGCTATCGGGCGTTCGGACGCCTGGACCGGCGCCGGTTCGGGGCGATCCGGACGCTGCGTCTGGGCCATGGCGAGAGAAGCGCTCAGGGCCGCAACGGCGGCCCCGAGCATGAGGGATCGAGCAAACTTCATTTTGGTCACCCTCAGAAGACGTAGGTCAGGCCGAGCGAGATCGACCGCCCGTTCTTGATATAGGCCCGGCTGGAGGCCGTGCTCGAACCGGCCGTGTACCAGTAGGTGTGGTTGTCGAAGAGGTTCTGCACCTGCAGCGAGGCGGTGGCGCCGCCCCACAGTTTGCGCCGCACGTTCAGGTCCACGAACTCATAGTCCTGTTCGTAGGGATTATTGCCGAAGTCCTGAATTCCCTCCAGGAATTCCGACTGATAGCTGTAGGCGGCATAAGCTTCCCATCCGCTGTACTGCCAGAACAGTTGCACATTGGCGATGGCCTCGGGCGTCTCCATCAGCGGCAGGGTGTAGCCCGCCGGGTGCCAGGAGATTCCAGTCTCGGCTTCCGAGCGCTGCAGCGTCACGTTCACGCTGGCGCCCAGGCCCGACAGGGCGCCCGGCAACCAGTAGAAGATCTGCTGCGCGCTCATCTCGACGCCGTAAACCTCGGCCCATTTGCCGTTGTTGGGCATGGAGATGGTGACGCCATCCGGCCCGATGTTCGCCCCCGCCGTACCGTCGCGGATGTTGCTGGAGGCCGAACGGAACAGGAAGTTCTCGATATCCTTGTAGAACAGGCCCAGCGAATAGGCGCCGGTGTCGCCGTTGTAGCGCTCGATCGACAGATCGTAGTTGATCGCCTTCATCGGCTTCAGATCCGGGTTGCCCTGTTCGATGCCGATCAGCACCCAGTCCGAGGTGGGATTTTCCTCGCCATCGCCATCCGGATCGATGTCGTAGCTGTACTCCCGCGCCGAGGTCATTCGGGCGATGTCGGGACGGGCGAAACTGGTCCAGATCGCCGCCCGCACCTTAGTGCTGCGGTTCAGCGCATAGTTCAGATGGATCGACGGCAGGACGTTGACGAAGTCGCTCTTGTCCGTAGTGAACCGCTCGCCCTGAACCTCGTCCAGCACATAGGCCGAGATGTCGTTGCGCGTGCTCTCAACCCGCAGGCCGCCGATGATCTGGGCGTCGCCGAAGCGGGCCGTCGCCATCAGATAGCCGGCGAGAATGTCTTCCTTGAACTCGAAACTGTCCTCGTTGCTGAGTTCGGCGCTGGAGGGGTCGGTGGCGAAGCCTTCGAAGAAGCTGCTGTCGCCGTTCATCGCCCGGCTCAGCTCCGCCAACACGGCCTGATTGTCCAGCACCACGCCCAGGCGATAGAGGCCCGTGTATTCGCCGTCGAACAGGTTCGTGACCTCCTTGCCGTAGAAGGCCGAGAAGTCCGCCAGGGTCCCCTCCGCGTCCAGATCAAGGAACTCGCCGCTATAGGTCGCGCGTTTGGAGGAATAGAATTTCGCCCCGCCCTTAACCGACTCCAGCCAGGGCGAAACGGGCCGCCATTCGGCGTTGAACTGGCCCTGCCACAGATCCTCTTCCGCCCCGCCGACCTCGCCGGACAGGCCGGCGTAGTTGTATTGGTTCGGGTCCTGCACCGCCGCCATGCCGGCGTCGTTCAGCACCCATTTGGGGAAGCGGCTGTCGCCGAAGTTGACGATATCGACGCCCTCGTTGCCCAGCCAGCCGTATTTGTCGCTGCGGAACTCCATCTCGTAGCTGTCGTCGATATTGTCTTCGGACTTGGCGTAGGACAGATCGTAATCCACCTTCACATCGCCGTAGCGGCTGACGCCGCCCAGGTTCAGCGACATCAGCGAGCCGGTCTCGCGCGAGCCTTCCCAGAAGCGACGCAGGCGGAAGCCCTGCGGATCCCAGGTCCCCGAGGCGCCGTTCAGCGTGTAGTAGGACTTGGTCGATCGGTCCGCATCGGTGATGACGCCGTCGCCGTCCCGGTCGACGATCTGGGCGGTGGTATAGGAATAGATATTGCCCTTGGCGCCTGAACCTATGATGGCGTCGTCCGGGTTGACCAAGCCCGTGGCGGTCTTGTCCACCTGGGTCAGTCGCGTCGAGTTTTTTGACGTGTCGTTGCGGAAGTTCAGACGGTTGTCGAACTCGTCCTGGGTGTATTCATTGAACTGGCCGCGAAAGTGGAAGTCGTGGTTATCGCCGCGATAGTCGAGACTGGCGTTCAGCCCCTTGCGCTCGACCTCGGTCTCGCCGAACGCCAGGTTCATGCCGCGCAGAACGAAAGTACTGGTATCCCAGCCCAGGCTCTCGCTGTCTTCGTACCAGACCGGAGGCTGGTTATCGCCATCGACGCCGTTCTGTTCGAACTGGGACTTGCGTCGCGACCAGCTGGCGGTGACGAACACGCCCCAGTGGTCGTTGAACTGGCGGCCGAAGGAGCCTGAGACTTCGCCCGAGGTCTTGTCGTCGAACTTGTCTAGAAACCCGGCCGAGGCGGACAGGACGCCGTAGGTCGGCTTATGGTCGAAGGCCGTGGGGGTGCGGATGTCGATGGAGCCGCCCAGGGCGTCGCCGTCGCGGTCCGGCGTCAGGCTCTTGACCACGGTGATGGAGTCGATGCCTTCGGGCGGCAGAAAGCTGAGCCGCACGCCGCGATAAAAGCTGTCGTCGGGCGAGCCTGTGCCGCCGATGCGGACGCCGTTCATGGTGTAGTTGTTCAGCTCGGTCGACAGACCCCGGATGGTGATCCGGTCGCCCTCGCCCGTGGTGTGGTTGCGCACGGCGTTGACGCCAGGCAGGCGCGACAGGGACTCGGCCACATTGTTAGCCGGCAGGTCGCCCATGTCGTCGGCGCTGATGACGTCAGAGATGAAGTCGGCGTCGCGCTTGGCGTCCAGCGAGCGCCGCATGCCGGCGGCGTAGCCGACCACCAGGACCTCCTCCAACACCGTCGCATCCGGGCTGGGCGTCAAGGCCTCGGCCGACTGACGCACCAGGGTCAGAACGCCGCGCACCTCGCGCGCCTCAACCCCGGACCCCGCAATCATCCGACGGAGCGCCTCTCGGGGCGTCATCGAGCCGGAAACGGCCTGAGCCCGCAGCCCGCGCGTCAGTTCAGGGTCGAAGACAATCTGCAGGCCGGTCTGACGTGACAAGGTCTGGATCGCGCGCCCCAGGTCCTGCGCCGGGATATTGAAAGTGGCGCGCGCCTCGGCGCTGCTGGCGGCCTGCCAGGCCTGGGCCGGGGCGGCGGCGGATGTCAGGACGGCGACGGCGGCCGCCGCAAGGAGGCCAGTCTTGTAAATACGCATATGGTAGATCCCCCGCGGCCGAACCTGGCCGCTATTGGGGAAGACGACCGACTTCGCAGTCCTGACACCCGTCGTGAAAACTTGCTCTATCCGTCACCTAAGCTTCAGACAGCAGATAGTGACCGGTGTCTTTTCGGATCAGTCTGAGCCCATGAAGCCGGGCGATCGCGGCCAAGGCGTTCTCGGGATTTTCGTAAGAGAAGCGGCCGCTGACGAGCGCGCGGCCAAGTTGCGGATCAGAGAGCGAGACCTCCACCCCCGTGGTCCGTTTCAGATCGTCGATCACGCTGATCAGGGTCGTCTCGTCCAGTTCCAGCCAGCCCTTGGTCCAGGATGGAAGGTCCGTCTCGGCCTCGGCTTGTCGCAGACGAGCGCGTTGCACACCGGCCTTCAGCACCCGAACACGCTCTCCGGCTCGGATTCTCACGACGTCCCCCTTGTTCGGCGCCACATCGACGGCGCCTTCGAACACCACGACCTCGACCATCGGGCCGTCGGGGGTCTCGAGCGTGTCCACGTTGAACCGCGTGCCGACTGCGGTGATCCGCACCCCTTCGGCTTCCACCGTGAACGGGCGTGCGGCGTCATGGGCGACTTCGAAGAAGCCTTCGCCGTCCAGTCGTAGTCGCCGTTCCGTGTCGCCCAGCAGAACACGCACCTGGCTTGCGCCATTCAGCCGAACCGCCGACCCATCCGCCAGGGCCACAGCTTGCGGAGCACCGCGGCGACCCACGATCAGATCTCCCCGAAGGGAGGAGGTTGCGCCGAACAGAGCCGCGCAGGCGACACAGGCGGCCAGCCCCGCCGGCCCCCAGACCTTCACCCAGACCGGCGTAGAGGCGAACAGGCCCGGCTTCACCGTGCTGTGAGCCGCTCGCCGCGCCGCCCACAGGACGGCCGGATCGGCGATCAGGGCCTCGTGCTGCTGCAGCAGCCGCTGTCGATCCGGCCGTCCCGCCAGCCAGGCGTCCAGAGCGGACTGCCTTGCTGGGGTCCAGCCGCCCCCCTGTTTTTCATCCGCCCAAAGGGCCGCCGCCCGGTCGTCGCGAGCGTCAAAGGAATCAATCGACATGACGCCCCTCCGCCGTCTTGCGAAGCGTCTGAGCGGCGCGACTATAGTGTTTCTGCACCGCCTCGACCGACATGTTCAATTCGCCGGCGATATGTTCATAGGATTCCTCGCCGGCGCGGCGTCTCACGAACACTTCGCGGCGCACGGCGGGCATAGCGTCCAGGGCTTTCTGACACAGGCGCAGCCTTTCGCTCATGTCCAGCGCTTCCAAGGGGGACGCGGCGTCGTCGGCTTGATGGTCCGCGTCGCCAAAATCGTCAAAGGGCGTGGAGTCCGACCGGCGCGCGCGATCGATCAGAATATTGCGGGCGGCCCGCATCGCATAGGACAGCGGATCGGTGATCAGCGCCACGCGCGCCCGGGAAAGAACACGCAGAATGGCCTCCTGCGCGACATCTTCCGCATCAGCGCTCGACGCCAGTCTCCGTCGGACATAGGCGAGAAGCACACGATTGTGCGTCACAAGCGCCTGCCCCACCTCGTGCTCGTGACTCAACTGGCAGCCCCTTACCGAAGGGGCGGATATAGAAGCGGCCCGTAACGGAAACTCGACGAGTTGATGTCGTTTTTACTTCAGGCGGGCAGATCGGGATCAGCGCGCGGGAGATCGAAGCGCGCTATTCCGCCGAGGGGGCCCGCCATCGAGGTCGATGTAGTCGTCCACGGACGCCATGTGATCCAAGGTGGTCTTGGGGCTCTGGACCAGACTGGGGCTCAAAAGCGCTCAAATCCAGTGAGGGCGGTGGCTGGGGAACTAGGACTCGAACCTAGAATGACGGTACCAAAAACCGGAGTGTTACCATTACACCATTCCCCAGCAGGTCCGGCGACCGCTGCGCTCTCGCGCGGCGGAGGCGGTCAGATAGGCCAAACCGTTTTCGGATGCAACACCCTCTTTCAGGACTATTTTCGCCCCGTGCAAAGCCCCGTGCAAAGAAGGTCGAAATGGGTGCTTGCGGGGTCTGAAACCCATGGCTATAAGCCGCGTCCTCACTTCGGGGCGACGCCGCCAGGCCAGCCCCCACGGTCGGAGTGTGGCTCAGCCTGGTAGAGCACTGCGTTCGGGACGCAGGGGTCGGAGGTTCGAATCCTCTCACTCCGACCATCTTCTCTTTTTGCAAAATCCAATAATCGTCACCCTCGGGCTCGCCCCGAGGGCCGGGCCGTCCGCCGCATTGCCTCAATGAGGTCGCTCAGCCCGATGATAACGAAGCCCACGCGCCTCAGTCGTCGTTCGCCGCCGTCTCGCGCGCCAGACGCGCCACCTCGTTCAGATGCGCCCCCACCGCCTCGATCGGCCGCCGCCCCAGGGCCCCGCGCCGCGCCAGCAGGTCGGGCGAGCCGGCGTCGTAATCCGCCATCAGGGCCCGCACGAACCCCCCGCCCTGCACCTCGGCCAGCACCTGGTCCATCGCCGCGCGCGAGGCGGCGTTGATGATGCGCGGCCCGGTCAGATAGGCGCCGTATTCCGCCGTATTGGAGATCTTGGCGAAGGCGCCGGCTATGCCGCGCTCGTACATCAGGTCGGTGACCAGCTTGGCCTCGTAGAAACACTCGAACCAGGCCACCTCGGGCGGATAGCCGGCCTCGACCAGTTTCATGAAGGCCGAATCGATCAGTTCGGCGATCCCGCCGCACAGCACCACCTGTTCCCCGAACAGATCGCTCTCGCACTCGTCCCTCATCGTCGTCTCGAGGATGCCCTTGCGTCCGCAGCCCAGGGCGGCCGCATAGGACAGGCCCAGGGCGTGGGCGCCGCCCGTGGCGTCCTGATGCACCCCGAACAGACAGAAGACCCCCTCCCCGGCCTCGTACAGGTCGCGGATACGCGGCCCGATCCCCTTGGGCGAGGCCAGGATGACGTCCAGGTCGGCGCGCGGCTCCACCAGCCCGAACCGCACCGACAGGCCGTGGGCGAAGACCAGGGCCGCCCCAGGCCGCACGTTCGGCGCCAGTTCGTCGCGCCACAGGTCACGGTGCGCCTCGTCCGAGGTCATGACGGCGACGACATCCGCCCCCGCCGCCGCTTCGCCCGCGGTCATCACGGCGAATCCGTCGGCCTGGGCGCGTTCCCGCGTCTTCGACCCGGCCTTCAGGCCCACGACGATGTCGGTCACGCCCGAATCGCGCAGGTTCAGCGCATGGGTTCGCCCCTGGCTGCCGTAGCCGATCATGGCCACGCGCTTGCCGCGAAGGATCGAAAGGTCGCAGTCGCGGTCATGGAAGACGGGCAACGGATTGGCTAGGATCTGGCTCATGACCGCCTTCATAGCCCCATCCGACGTCGTCGCCTTCTGGAAAGAGGCTGGTCCCGACAAGTGGTTCGCCAAGGACGAGGCGTTCGACGCCGAATTTCGCGCGCGGGGCCATGATCTGCACCTGTCCGCCGCCCGCCGCGAATGCGACGACTGGATCGAGACCCCCGAGACCGCCCTCGCCCTGCTGATCCTGCTGGACCAGTACCCGCGCAACAGCTTCCGCGGCACGGCGCATCAGTTCGCTACCGACCCCCTGGCGCTGATGTTCGCGAACCAGGCCGTGGCGCGCGACCTCCATCTTCAGGTCGCCCCCGAGCTGAAGAACTTCCTCCTCCTCCCCTTCGAACATTCCGAACGGCTCGAGGATCAGGACCGCTACATGGCCCTGATCGCCGGCGACGCCGAGCTCGAGAAATGGGGCCGCCTCCACCGCGACATCATCCTCCGCTTCGGCCGCTTCCCCCACCGCAACTCCGCCCTGGGCCGCACGACCACGCCCGAGGAACAGGCCTTCCTCGACGAAGGCGGCTTCGGCGGCTGACTTCTCACCTCCCCACGCGCCTTCGCGCGCGGAGAGGTGACGCTGCCCTCCCTCTTTCGTCATTCCGGCCGAAGCGCAGCGGAGACCCGGAACCCAGTGGCGCGCGAGAGCGCGAAGTTGTCGCGGACTCAGCCTCCAGAAGCGGTGCGGCGGATAGATTTCGCCTTCGGCGCCGCTGGGTTCCGGGTCTGCGGGCCAAGCGGCCCTCCGCCCGGAATGACGAAAGTGATGATCGACAACCTAGGCCAACGCCCACAATGACGCTGGTCTGAATCGAACGATTTCAATGGCCTAAAAGAATCTCACCCCGACTTCCGCGCCATACCAGCAATCGCGCGTAACCTCCTCCCATCCCCGCCGATGGGGAGGGCGTCGGATCCAGCGCCCTGACGGCGGCGGGGCTGTGGTCGAGCGATGAAGCCGGCGGGAAGGAGACCGCCGGGGTCCTTAGGGGCGGCGATGGATGCCGTCTCCTGCTCGCCGCACGCCTAGGAAAGCGGACCGCTGTCGATTTTCAATCGGCATGTCCGCCCCGGCGAAGCCGTCGCAAGGCGGCCCGCCGATCCGGCAAGGCTCGAAGAATAGGGCCGCCAGCCGGAGCGCGTGTGGAAAACGGCCGCTCGGGACGACGCCTGCGCCGAAACGGTAAAAACAATTCCACCCCGGGCGCAGTCCCGGCGTCCCGACCCCTCCCCGAACTTCGCTGGTCCGCCGCGAAGACAGAGCCAATTCACCCGAGCCCCGGAAGGAGCCTCCGATGCGCCCTCGCCGTCCGTCCAGCGCCCGCCATGACGACGCCTTCGTCTATACGCTTCAGCGACATCGGCTGGAGCTGATCGCCTCGGGCGAGGCCGAACCCCTGACGGAGCGCGAACGCCTGTTCCTGCGGCAGGTCAAGGCCCGTCGCCGTCCGGCCTATGCCGACTATATCGTCCCCGGTCCGCTTCTCCGGGCCGAGACCGGCGCCCTCAGACGGGCGCGGGAGGCGCGGGAGGCGAGCGCCCGCTCGACCGACGATCCCGAACCTGAAGACCTCAGCCCGGCTTTCTGAAGCGATAGACGAATTGGTCGGTCTTGCCGCGAATGGCTGCGTCGAAGACGTTCAGGCTGTGGTCGTCGGCCGGATTGGCCACGGCCGCGCTTTCGCCCTCGAAGACAAAACCCGCCGCCTCGACCTCGCGCTTCAGATAGTCACCCTCGATCCGGTGCAGGGTCTGGACAGCCGAGATCCCGGTCCCCGCCGCCGCCTGGTGGTCGATCAGGATATAGCGGCCGCCGGGCTTCAGCGCCGCGAACACGGCGGCGTTCATCCGGGCCACGTCGGTGTTGAAACCGGGAATGTGGAAGTCGTGATATTCCTGGCTCATGAAGACCATGTCCAACGGCTGGTCATAGGTCATGGCGTCCAGCAGGCCGTTGACCCGCGTCACGTTCGGATAGGCGGCGACCAGGGCGTCGGCCAGCGGGTTCTCCCGCGTCATGGTCCGCTCGGGGACGAAGGCGTAGACTCGACCGTTCGGCCCGACCACGTCCGAGAACAGGCGGGTGAAATAGCCGGCGCCGGGGCGCACATCGGCCACCTTGTCGCCGGGCGCCAATTGAGCGAAGGCCAGGATCTCGGCCGGATGACGCAGCGGATCGCGCGCCACCTCCTCCGCCGGACGCTTCGGATCGGCGACCGCATCCGTATAGAGCGAGACATAGGCGGGCGCGGACGGGGCTGCGCCGTCCACGACCACCGTCCGCTCGCCGCCGTCGGAGGCGATGATCAGACATCCGGACAGCCCCGCCGCCAGGGCCAGAACCGCCGCGCTCGCCGCCAAACGTCTCATCATCGCCGTCTCCCTGGATTTGATGCGCCAGATTTTGATGGGATAGGCTCGCATTTCGTCGACGCGCGCAAGCCGGTATCACGTTCGAAACGATCCGAAGCTTCACGCGATTTGCGCCCCGGCCCCGGCGGCGCTAGTCCGGCGACAGATTTCGAAAGTCCCGCCATGCTTCCCTACCAGCCCGCCCCCTTCCCGCTCGCCCGTCCCCGGCGCCTGCGCGCCAGTCCCTGGGTCCGCCGTCTGGTCGCCGAGACCGTCCTGACCCCTGCCGACCTGATCTGGCCCCTGATCGTCCACGACGGCGCCGAGGACCGCGTCCCCGTCGCCTCCATGCCCGGCGTCTTCCGCCTGTCGCCTAAGGCGGCCGCCGCAGCGGCGGTCGAGGCGCGCGACCTGGGCATTCCGATGCTGGCCCTCTTCCCCAATGTGGACGGCGCCATCAAGGACGCGGTCGGCACGGGCGCCACCGATCCCGACGGCCTGATCCCCGACTGTATCAAGGCCATCAAGGACGCCGCGCCGGAGATCGGCGTCATGACCGACGTCGCGCTCGACTGCTACACCGACCACGGCCACGACGGGGTGCTGGAGGGCGAGCGGATCGTCAATGACGCCACCCTGGACCGCCTCGCCGAACAGGCCTTCATCCACGCCCACGCCGGCGCCGACGTGGTCGCCCCGTCAGACATGATGGACGGCCGCATCCAGGCGGTGCGCGAGGCGCTGGAGGCCAACGGCTTCCACGACACCCTGATCCTGTCCTATGCGGCCAAATACGCCTCGGCCTTCTACGGCCCCTATCGCGACGCTGTCGGCTCTTCGAAAGCGCTGAAAGGCGACAAGAAGACCTATCAGATGGACTACGCCAACTCCGACGAGGCCCTGAAGGAGGTCGCCATGGACCTGTCGGAAGGCGCCGATGCGGTCATGGTCAAGCCGGGCATGCCCTATCTCGACATCGTTCGCCGCGTGTCCGAAACCTTCCGCGTCCCGACCTTCGCCTATCAGGTGTCGGGCGAGTACGCGATGATCCAGGCCGCCGTCGCCAACGGCTGGCTGGATCACGACCGCGCCGTGCTGGAGACCCTGCACGGGTTCAAGCGCGCCGGCTGCGCGGGCGTCCTGACCTATTTCGCGCCCCAGGCCGCGCGGTTGCTGGGCTGATGCGGCCTGACGTCCAGATTCGCGCGGCGACCTCCACCGACATGGCGGCGATCACCGCTATCTATGCCGAAAGCGTCGCCAACGGGCGCGGCACCTTCGAGCTGGAGCCGCCGGACGAGATCGAGTTGGCCGCCCGGTTCGCGGCGGTCCAGGCCCTGGGCCTGCCCCGTCTGGTCGCCGTGATCGACGGCGCGGTGGTCGGCTACGCCTACGCCGGCCCGTTCCGCACCCGCCAGGCCTACCGTTACATGGTCGAGGACTCGATCTATGTCGCCCCCGAAGCCCGGGGCCGCGGCGTCGCCGGCGCCCTGCTCGACGAACTGATCCTCGCCTGCGAAGCCCTGGGCCTGCGCCAGATGGTCGCCGTGATCGGCGATTCCGACAACGCCGGCTCCATCGCCCTGCACCGCGCGCGCGGCTTCGCCGACGCCGGCGTGTTCAAGGCGGCCGGCTGGAAACACGACGACTGGCGCGACGTCGTCTTCATGCAGCGCGAGCTGGGTCCGGGCGGACAGACCCCGCCGGACGCCCCGGGCCTGCCTCTGGTCGACAAGAAGCCCGCACGGTGAATGACACGGGCGATACATTGCGGCGCCGGGTTGCAACGCCTATCCTCGGCGTCGTGAAGATCGTCTCGTCCCTTCTGCTGCTGATCGGCGCCCTGGCGGTGCTGACCCTGGGCGCCCTCGGCGTCTCGGCCGGGCCGGCCATGGCCGAGGCGCCCTGCCACGAGACGAGCGCGGAGGCCCGTCGCGCCGCGCCGGACCAGACGCCCGCTCACCAGAACAAGGCGATGAAGGCCATGGCCTGTTGCGCCGCCTGCGTCACGGCGCCGGCGCTGGAGCCCGTTTCCCGTCCCGGGCCAACCGTCGCCCCGGCTCGCCTGAACGCCCCCCTGTTCGACCTGCCCGCAGGCCGTCGGCTCTCGCCCGAGCCCGGCCCGCCCCGCCTCCCGATCGCCTGAACTCCCCCGCCCCTCGCGGCGCCCTCAGTCACGATCATTCAAGGAGGCCTTCATGGCTCCCCATACCCTCGTCGGCGCCCTCGCCGGCGTCTCCCTGCTCGCCCTCGCTCAGGTGGCGACGGCGCAGGACCATTCTCACCACCAGACGCCTCCGGCCGCCGATCCCCATGCCGGCCACGACATGGCCGACATGCCCCACATCATGACCAGCCCCTACGGCCCCTGGCCCATGAGCCGCGACGCCTCCGGCACCAGCTGGCAGCCCGACTCCGGCGAACACGCCGGCATCCACACCGTCCGGGGCGACTGGACGGTGATGACCCACGCCCTGCTGAACCTGACCTACGACACCCAGTCCGGGCCGCGCGGCGGCGACAAGACCTTCGTCTCGGGCATGCTGATGACCACGGCCCGCCGCGCCTTCGACGACGGTTCGACCCTGAACCTGCGCGCCATGCTCAGCCCCGACCCCCTGATGGGCAAGTCCGGCTATCCTCTGCTGCTGGCCGCCGGCGAAACGGCGAACGGCGTCGATCCCCTGGTCGACCGCCAGCATCCGCACGATTTCTTCATGGAGCTGTCGGCCAGCTATTCGAAACGCCTGTCCGACAAGGACAGCGTGTACGGCTACATCGGCCTGCCCGGCGAGCCCGCCTTCGGCCCGCCCGCCTTCATGCACCGGATGAGCGCCATGGACAGTCCCGAGGCGCCCATCACCCACCACTGGCTGGACTCGACCCATATCGTCTTCGGCGTCACCACCCTGGGCTGGGCCCACGACCGCTTCAAGATCGAGACCTCGGCCTTCAAGGGCCGCGAACCCGACGAGGAACGCTGGGGCATAGATACGCCCAAACTGGACAGCTGGTCGGTGCGGGGCTCGTGGAATCCGACGGCCGACTGGTCTTTCCAGGCTTCCTACGCCGACGTCTCGGCCCCGGAACAGCTGGAGCCAGACGAGGACGAGACCAAATGGTCGGCCAGCGCGATCCATACCCGCCGCCTGGGCAAGACCGGCTGGTGGTCCTCGACCCTGGCTTGGGGCCGCAAGACCAACAGTCACGAAGAGTCCAAGGACGGCTGGCTGCTGGAAGCCGCCGTCCATCCGAACGACCGCTGGACCGTCTTCGCCCGGGCCGAACGGATCGAGACGGACGAACTGGTCCCCGGCGACCACGGCGGCCACGGCGACCTCTACACGGTCGGGAAAGCCTCGCTTGGCGCGGTTCGTGACTGGCGGATCGCCCCCCGCGTCCGCTTCGGCCTGGGCGCTCTCTACGCGATGAACCGCGTGCCGGACGCGCTGGAGCCTATCTACGGCGGCGATCCGGACGGCGGAATGATCTTCATGCGCCTGAAGATCGACTGACCGCTCAGGCCCGCTCGGCCTCCGCCGAGTGGGCCGACGGCGCCTCCAGGCTGCGGGCCAGCTCATAGCCGACCACCGCCATGCCGAAAACCAGCCCCAGCCCTCCGGCGATCAGCACCAGGCGGACATGCCGGTGCAGGTGATAAAGCAAGGCGCCGATCATCGACGATCCATCCTGTCGGATCGTCCCAATTCGATCCGTTCCAGGCATTTTACTGCAAAACCGGCACCGGACGGAATCGCAGGTCCGTGAACACGGATTGATCAGACCAGCCGGCTCTGCACCACGGCCGCCTCGATGAAGCTGGCGAACAGCGGGTGCGGCGCAAACGGCCGGCTTTTCAGCTCAGGGTGATACTGGACGCCGATGAACCACGGATGGTCCGGCCGCTCCACCGTCTCCGGCAGGACGCCGTCGGGCGACAGGCCGGCGAACACCAGGCCGGCCTTGGCCTCAATCGCTTCCCGATAGTTGATATTGACCTCATAGCGGTGGCGGTGCCGCTCGCTGATGGCGGTAGAGCCATAGATCTCTGCAATCTTCGAGCCCTCGGTCAGCGTCGAATCATAGGCGCCCAGCCGCATGGTGCCGCCAAGGTCGCCGCCCTGCTGACGCAGGACCCGCTGATTGCCCTGGGTCCATTCGGTCATCAGGCCCACGACCGGCTCGGCCGTCGGACCAAACTCGGTGGACGAGGCCTTGGGATAGCCGGCCAGGTTCCGCGCCGCTTCGATCACCGCCATCTGCATGCCGAAACAGATGCCGAAATAGGGAATCTTGCGCTCGCGAGCGAACCGCGCCGCCTCGATCTTGCCCTCCGAACCGCGCTCGCCGAAGCCGCCGGGCACCAGAACAGCATGGGCGCCCTGCAGACGCTCCTCGCAGGCCTCAGGGTCGCCCTCGAAGGTGTCGGCCTCGACCCAGTCGATATTGACCTTGACGTTATTGGCCACCCCGCCGTGGTGCAGGGCCTCGATCAGGGACTTATAGGCGTCCTTCAGCACCGTGTACTTGCCGACCACGGCGATGGTGACCTCGCCGTCCGGGTGCAGCCGGCGGCGCGCGATCTCCTGCCAGCGCGACAGATCGGGCTCCGGAGCGTCCTCGATGCCGAAATGAGCCAGGACCTCCTTGTCCAGCCCCTCGCGGTGATAATCGAGCGGCACGGCATAGATGTCAGCCGAGTCCATCGCCTGGATGACGCCGCTTTCGCGGACGTTGCAGAACTGGCCGATCTTGCGCTTCTCTTCGGCCGGGATCGGCTGTTCGCAGCGGCACAGCAGGATGTCCGGCTGAATGCCGATCGAGCGCAGCTCTTTGACCGAATGCTGGGTCGGCTTGGTCTTCATCTCGCCGGCCGTCTTGATGAAGGGCAGCAGGGTCAGATGGACGAAGCACGACCGGCCGCGCGGCAGGTCCTGCCCCAGCTGGCGGATGGCCTCGAAGAAGGGCAGGCCCTCAATGTCGCCGACCGTGCCGCCGATCTCGACCAGGACGAAGTCGACGGCCTCACCCTCATCGGTCAGGGCCGGCGTCAGGCAGAAGGATTTGATCTGGTCGGTGACGTGCGGAATGACCTGGACGGTGGCGCCCAGATAGTCGCCGCGACGCTCCTTCTCCAGGATGGTCGAATAGATCCGGCCCGTGGTGATATTATCGGACTTGGCCGCCGACACCCCGGTGAACCGCTCATAGTGGCCCAGATCCAGGTCGGTCTCGGCGCCGTCGTCGGTCACGAAGACCTCGCCGTGCTGGTACGGGCTCATCGTGCCCGGATCGACGTTCAGATAGGGGTCGAGCTTGCGCAGACGGACCTTGTAGCCGCGCGCCTGCAGAAGAGCGCCGAGAGCGGCGGAGGCGAGGCCTTTTCCTAGCGAGGAAACCACGCCGCCGGTGATGAACACATAGCGAGCCATGGGCGGACACCTTACTCCATGATTCGCGAACGACGCATGGGCCGCCGCGAATCGAACTGTTGATCAAAAGAAGAAAGCGCGCCCTGCGGCGCGCTTTCGGGGATTTCGGGTCGGTCGCCGGCCCGTTACTGGGCGGGCTGCTGGGCCGGAGCGGTCGCCGGCGCCGTCGTCGCCGACGGCAGACTAGCTTCCAGATCGTCCAGCGAAGGCGCCGCCGGCTGGGCCGGCGCGGCCGGTTGCGGCTGAGCGGGCTGTTGCTGTTGGGTCTGCGGCGTAGTGGCCAGCGAGCCCACGGCGTCGGCGTCGATCACCGAGACCGAGGCGCGGTCCATATTGCCCACGACCGTCAGCACGATGGTCAGGCCGAACAGGAGGAAGGCCAGCACCCAGGTGATCTTGGTCAGCAGATTGCCGGCGCCGCGCGCCGTCATGAAGCCCGAAGGGCCGCCGCCCATGCCCAGCGCGCCGCCCTCGGAGCGCTGCAGCAGCACGACGCCCGTCAAGGAGACGGCGATCAGGATGATGGCGACGAGCAGGATGGTCTGGAGCATGGCGTCATTCATGTAGGCGCGGAGCTGCGCCGATCAAGCGGCGGCCTCTATCACCGAAGCCGCCGGGGGGCAAACCTCAAGCCGTCGTCAGGCCGCGCGGATGATCTTCAGGAAATCCTCAGCCTTCAGCGAAGACCCGCCGACGAGGGCGCCGCCAACCTCGGACACGCCAAGAATTTCGGCCGCATTGTCCGGCTTTACCGACCCGCCGTAAAGGATCGGCGCCCGCCGCGCCGCCTGACCCAGACGCCGGATCATGGCGGATCGCACTGCGGCGTGAACCTCTGCAATCTGCTCCAGGCTAGGCGTCAGGCCCGTACCTATGGCCCAGACCGGTTCATAGGCGACCGCAAACGGCCTCTCGGATAGACCGTCCGCCAGCGCCCCCTCGACCTGGGCGCTGACGATCGCAGCCGCCTGCCCCGCCTCGCGCTGCTCCAGGGTCTCGCCGACGCAGACGATGGGTTCCAGTCCCACTGCAATCGCCGCCTCGACCTTGGCCGCCACTTCGGCGTCCGTCTCACCAAAGGCCCCGCGACGTTCCGAGTGCCCCAGAATCACCAGAGTGGCGCCAGCATCGACCAGCATCTCGGCAGAGACCGATCCGGTACAGGCGCCGGAAGGCGATTGATGGCAGTCCTGCCCGCCCAGTTCGACCCGGCTGCCGGCCAGGACATGCCGCATGCGATCCGTCAGAGTGGCAGGAGGACACAGGGCGATGCGGCAGTCAGACCGAAAGTCTTGCCCCCCTTCAACCAGCGCCCGAACCTCGGCTAAGTCGGCCGCCACGCCGTGCATCTTCCAATTGCCGATGATCAGCTTCACGGATTGTTTCATCGCGCCTGTCTAGGGGGCGAAAAGGGCCAAGCCAAGGGGGGCGCCGCAATCTGGACACCACGCTGTCCTTGCGGGGGCGCGCCCGCCCCGACTATACGCCGGAGCGACGCCACTGTCGGCAAATCTCCGGGTCTTCGAATGATCACCGCCTTCCGCGCCTTCTCGCGCTCCAAGTGGGCCGCCGCCCTGCTCGTGCTGATCGCCATCAGCTTCGTGATCGTGGGCGCGCGGATGGATGTCTTCGCCAACCTGGGCCCGAGACATGTGATCGACGCCGGCGATCGTTCGATGAACGAGGCCGAGTTCACCGCCGCCTTCGGGCGGGTGCGCGAGAACATCCAGCAGCAGGCCGGCCGTCCCGTGACCAACGAGGACCTGATCGCCGAGAACATCCATACCCGTTTCCTGGACAGCCAGACCGAACAGCTCGGCTTCCTGAACTGGGCCTGGAAGGCGGGCATCCGCCCCGGCAAGGAACTGATCGTCAAACAGATCCGCCAGATCCCGGCCTTCTTCAACTCGGTCACCGGCCAGTTCGACCAGCAGGCCTATGAGAGCGCTCTGGCTCAGCAAAACCTGACCCCGGCCATGCTGGAGCAGGACCTGCGCGACCAGTATGCGACCGAGCATTTCGGCTCCGCCATCTTCGCCGGCGCCCGCGCGCCGCGCATCTATGGCGCCCTGCTCGCCGGCGCCGCCTTCGAAACCCGCGACGGCCGCTGGTTCGAGGTCACGCCCGCCATGACCGGCGAAGTTCCCGCCCCCACCGACGCCCAGCTGAACGCCTTCATCCAGGAAAACGCCGCCCGTCTGCGCGCGCCCGAGTTCCGGATGGTCTCGGTCGTGCTGTTCACGCCCGACCCCGGCGCGGCCCCCGCCATCTCCGATGACCGGATCCGCGAACGTTTCGAGTTCAAGAAGGACAGCCTGAGCCAGCCCGAAACCCGCACCTTCGTCACCCTGACGGCGCCCAGCCGCGACGTGGCTCAGAAGATCGCCGCCGCTCTGCGCGCCGGTCAGTCGCCCGAAAACGTCGGTCGCGCCAACAGCATCCAGCCCGCCAACTTCAACGCCACCCCGCGCGCCGCCATCGGCGACGCCGCCACCGCCGCCGCCGTCTTCGGCCTGCAAGCCGGTCAGGTTTCTGATCCTGTCCAGGCCGGCGTCGGCTTCGCCGTCGCCAAACTGACTGCGGTCCAGCCGGGCCAGCCCGCCACGCTGGAAAGCGCCCGAGAGCAGATCGTCCAGGAACTGCGCGCCGAGGACGTGAAGGGCCAGACCTACGCCAAGGTCGAGAAATACGAGGCCGCCCGCACCGCCGGCAAGAACCTGGCCGACGCCGCGCGTGAAGCCGGCGGCCGGATCGTCAATCTGCCCCCCTTCACCCAGGACGGCAAACTGACGAACGGCCAGGCCCTGAATGCTCCGCCGCAGATCTTCGAAACGGCCTGGAGCCTGACCAAGGGCGGCGAAAGCGACCTGATCGACGCCGGCCAGGGCCAGTATTTCGCCGTTCGCGTGAACGACATCCGCCCGTCGGCCCTGCCGACCCTGGCCGAGGTTCGTGAGCCTCTGGCCGCCCAATGGACCCAACGCGAGATTTCGCGCCGCATCTCCGCCAAGGCCGAGGAACTGGCTGGCCGCGTCCGCCAGGGCCAGGACATCGCCGCCGTGGCCCGCTCGGTCAACGCGCCCCTGACGGTCCGCACCGGCGTGGTGCGCGACCAGGCCACGCAGGAGTCGCTCGGTCAGGGCGTGCTGCAGGGCCTGTTCGGCCCGGCCAAGGGCCAGGTCTTCTCGCAACCCGGCGAAGGCGGCTATCTGGTCGGCCGCGTCGATAACATCCACGCCGCCAACCCGGCCGTCGCCGGCCCACTGGCTGAACAGGCCCGTCCGCGCATCACCCAGGAAATGGTCCAGGCCATGGTCCAGACCTCGATGACCGCCGGCGCCAAACGCTCCAAGGCCAAGAACGACGTCGCCCTGGCGCGTCAAGCCCTGGGTCTGCCCGCCCAGCCGACCGCCCCCGCCGCTCCGGCCCAATGACCGACGCGACTTCCGGCAAACCCGATTTCGACGCCTTCGCCGCCGGCCTCTCGGCCGGTCGGCCGCAGGTGCTGGTGCGGCGCGTCATCGATGACCTGGAGACGCCGGTCTCCGCCTACCTGAAACTGGGTCACAGCCGGCCCTACGCCTGCCTGCTGGAATCGGTCGAAGGCGGCGCGGTCAAGGGCCGCTATTCGATCCTGACCCTGGATCCCGACGTGGTCTGGCGCTGCCGGTCGAACGCGGCCGAACTGGCGCGCGGTCCCGCCATCGCCGAGGGCCGGTTCATTTCCGAGGCCCTGCCGACGCTCCAGTCGCTCCGCGCCCTGATCGCCGCTTCCAAATTCGACCTGCCGGAGGGCCTGCCGCCCATGGCCGCCGGCCTGTTCGGCGTCTTCGGCTATGACATGGTGCGCCTGCTCGAGCCGCTGGGCGAACCCAATCCCGATCCGCTGGACCTGCCCGACGCGGTCCTGACCCGCCCCTCCCTGGTGGCGATCTTCGATTCGGTGGGCCAGGAGATCATCCTGGTCTCCGCCGCCTATCCCGACACGGGGGGCGCGGCACGTGACGCCTTCGACGCCGCCGTCGCCCGGCTGGACGCCTTCGAGACCGCCCTGCGCGAGCCGCTCCCGGTGCGCGCGGCCCCGCAGCCGACGCCCGCTCCGACCTTCGCCTCACCCGTAGATGAGGCCGGGTTCGGCGAGATGGTGGCCAAGGCCAAGGACTATATCGCCGCCGGAGACATCTTCCAGGTCGTGCTCAGCCACCGCTTCTCGGCCCCCTGGACCGAAGATCCCTTCGCCTTCTACCGCTCCCTGCGTCGCCAGAACCCGTCGCCCTATCTCTTCTATCTGAACTTCGAAGGCTTCCAGCTGGCCGGCTCCAGCCCGGAGATCCTGGTTCGGCTGAAGGACGGCCAGGTCACCATCCGCCCGCTAGCCGGCACCCGCATGCGCGGCGCGACGCCCGAGGCCGACAAGGCGCTGGAGGTCGAACTGCTCGCCGATCCCAAGGAACGCGCCGAACATCTGATGCTGCTGGACCTGGGCCGCAACGACGTCGGCCGCGTCGCGGCGCCGGGCACGGTCGAAGTGACCGAGAGCTTCGTCGTCGAACGCTACAGCCAGGTCATGCACATCGTCTCCAATGTGCGCGGCAAGGCCGATCCGAAACTGGACGCCGTCGACACCCTGCTGGCGGCGCTTCCCGCCGGCACCTTGTCAGGCGCGCCCAAGGTGCGGGCCATGGAAGTGATCGACGAGCTGGAGACCGAAAAGCGCGGCGTCGGCTACGGCGGCGGGGTCGGTTACATCTCGGCCGGGGGCGAGGCGGATATCTGCATCACCCTGCGCACCGCCCTGTTCGCCGATGATCAGATCTTCGTCCAGGCCGGCGCCGGCGTGGTCGCCGACAGCGATCCTGCGGCCGAATACGCCGAGACCCGGCACAAGGCCCGCGCACCCATGCGGGCCGCCGACGACGCCTGGCGCTTCCGCACCGGCAATCGCTAGGGCCCGTAGGTCGCCGGGGGTTCGTCAAAGCGGACGCCCGGCCCCAACACGACGACCCCAGCCATGACCACGGCCGCCGTCGCGGCCAGGGCGGCGGCGGCCAGGGCCGCATAGGGGCTGGCTGGCTTGGGTTCGACCACGACAAGCTTCGCCTTGGCGGCGGCGATCTTGTCGGCGATGTCTTTTTCGGCGCTCAGTTTCACAACCCCCATCTGCCCGCACCAATGTTAAGATGCGCTTTAACGCCGCGCACGCTTGGCGCGGCGGCTTGTCACGCCTAGAAGCCAGATCATGATCCTCGTCGTCGATAACTACGACAGCTTTACCTACAACCTCGTCCACTACCTCGCGGAGTTGGGCGCGCCGACCCATGTGGTGCGCAACGACGACCTGACGGCGGACGAGGCCTGGGCGCTGAACCCCGCCGCCGTCCTGCTGTCCCCCGGCCCCTGTGCGCCGGACCAGGCCGGCATATGCCTGCCGCTGATCGAGAGCGCCCCGGCCTCCATGCCGATCCTGGGCGTCTGCCTGGGGCACCAGGCCATCGGCCAGGCCTTCGGCGGCGACGTGATCCGCGCCAAGACCCTGATGCACGGCAAGACCTCGCCGATTCTGCACGACGGCAAGAGCGTCTTCGCCGGCCTGCCCTCGCCCTTCACCGCCACCCGCTATCATTCACTGGCGGTGAAGCGCGAAACCCTGCCCGACTGTCTGGAAGTCACCAGTTGGACCGCCGACGGCGAGATCATGGGGCTCCAGCACCGCAGCCGCCCGATTCATGGCGTCCAGTTCCACCCGGAATCCATCGCCACCGAACACGGCCACGACATGCTGGCCAACTTCCTCGAGATCGCCGGCGTGAAGCGCCTCGCGGCCGCCTGATCGTGGCGGCCTGATCATGGCTGACGGATTCAAGCCGATCCTCGCCCGACTGGTCGAGGGCCACCCCCTGACGTCCGAGCAGGCGCACGACTTCTTCGCCGCCTGCCTGCGTGGCGAACCGACCCCGTCGCAGGTCGCGGCCGCCGTCACCGCCCTGCGCATCCGGGGCGAGACGGTGGACGAGATCGCCGCCTTCGCCCAGGCCATGCGCGACGCCGCCCTGACGCTGGACCATCCCTACGAGGTGATCGACACCTGCGGCACCGGCGGCGACGGCCAGCACACCTACAACATCTCCACCGCCGCCGCCCTGGTCCTGGCCGGCGCGGGCCTGAAGGTCGCCAAGCACGGCAACCGGGCCATATCCTCGAAATCCGGCTCCTCCGACGTCCTGTCGATCCTGGGCGTCAACCTGGCCGCCACCCCGGATCAGCAGCGCAAGGCGCTGGACGAGGCCGGAATCTGTTTCCTGTTCGCCCCCGCCTATCACGGCGCCATGCGCCACGTCGGGCCGGTGCGGGCCGAGATCGGTTTCCGCACCGTCTTCAACCTGCTCGGCCCGCTGTCCAACCCGGCCCAGGCGAAACGCCAGGTCATGGGCGTCTATGACCCCCGCCTGCTCGAGCCCCTGGTCGAAGTTTTGGGCCGGCTTGGCGCCACCCGCGCCTGGACCGTCCATGGCCAGGGCCTGGATGAACTGGCCACATCCGGCCCGACGGAAGTCGCAGAATGGAAGGACGGCGCCGTCCGCCGTTTCCAGGTCACGCCCGAGGACGCCGGTCTTCCTCGCGCCTCCATCGACGCCATCCGCGGCGGCGACGGCGAGGAGAACGCCGCGGCCCTGCGCGCCCTGCTGGCGGGTCAGACCGGCGCCTATCGCGACATAGTCCTGCTGAACGCCGCCGCCGCCCTGGTGGTGTCGGATCAGGCGACGGACCTCGCCGAAGGGGCCGTCCTCGCCGCCGCCGCCATCGACGACGGCCGCGCCGCACAGGCGCTGGAGCGTCTGGCCCGCATCACCTCCACGCCGCTGGATACCGAAGACAAAGCATGACCGACGTCCTGGACCGCATCGCCGCCTACAAGCGCGAGGATGTCGCCGCCCGCAAGGCCGCGACCTCCCAGGACGCCATCGAGGCCCTGGCCCAGGCCGCCTCGGCTCCGCGCGGCTTCCGCGCCGCCCTCGACCGAACCGTCGAAGAAACCGGCCGCCCCGCCCTGATCGCCGAGATCAAGAAGGCCAGCCCGTCAAAGGGCCTGATCCGCCCTGACTTCGACCCGACCGCCCTGGCCATCGCCTACCAGGCCGGCGGCGCGTCCTGCCTGTCGGTTCTGACCGATGGCCCCAGTTTCCAGGGCGACGACGCCTATCTGGGCCAGGCCCGCGCCGCCACGGCCCTGCCCTGCCTGCGCAAGGACTTCCTGGTCGACCCCTGGCAGGTGGCCGAAAGCCGGGCCCTGGGCGCCGACTGTATTCTGATCATCCTGGCGATGATCGACGACGCCCTGGCCGCCGAACTGCTGGCCGAGGCCGAGCGCTTCGGCATGGACGCCCTGATCGAAACCCACGACGAAGCCGAAATGGCCCGCGCCTGCGCCCTGAACGGCGACCTGGTCGGGATCAACAACCGGTCGCTCCGCACCTTCGAGGTCGATCTGGAAGTGACCGAGCGCCTGTCCATGCTCAGCCCCGTCCGCGCCCTGCTGGTCGCCGAGAGCGGCATCTTCACGCCCGAGGACGTCGAGCGCGTCTCCGCCGCCCACGCCCAGGCCATTCTGGTCGGCGAAAGCCTGATGCGTCAGGCCGACGTCGAGGCCGCCACCCGCAAGCTGCTGGCCGCCTGATTCAGCCCGAGGCGCGTGGTGAAGCGACGCCGTTAAGTTGACATTAGGAAGGAACACTTACAGAACATCGTCAATGTTCACGGCCCGTTCCGATTCGAGGAAGGGGCTCATGAGGGCCAGGCGATGCTCACGCGCAAGCAGCACGAATTGCTGATGTTCATCCACGAACGGATTCAAGAGACCGGCGTCTCACCCTCGTTCGACGAGATGAAGGAGGCGCTGGATCTGGCGTCCAAGTCGGGCATACACCGGCTGATCACGGCGCTGGAGGAACGCGGCTTCATCCGCCGCCTCGCCCACCGCGCCCGCGCTCTGGAAGTGACCAAACTGCCTGAACAGGCGACCGCCGGCGCCCCGCGCGGCCGGGCCGGCTTCAAGCCTGACGTCATCGAAGGCGGCGGCGGCGCGCCCCGCCCCGCTGCGGCATCCGCCGCCAACGACACGCGCGAACTGCCCTTGCTGGGCAAGATCGCCGCTGGCACCCCCATCGCCGCCATTCAGCACGAGCAGGAGCGCCTGTCCGTGCCCGAATCCATGCTGGGCAAGGGCGATCACTATGTCCTCGAGATCGAGGGCGACTCGATGATCGAGGCCGGCATCCTGAACGGCGACCTTGTGGTCATCCGTCGCGGCGACACGGCCAACAACGGCGAGATCGTCGTGGCCCTGGTCGAGGGCGAAGAAGCCACCTTGAAACGCCTGCGCCGCAAGGGCGGCTCCATCGCCCTGGAGCCCGCAAACCGCGCCTATGAGACCCGCATCTTCGGCCCCGACCAGGTCGAGGTCCAGGGCAAGCTGGTCGGCCTCATGCGCCGCTATCACTGACATCCGGATCCGGCCGGCGCGCCCAGGGTCGATCCCCGCGCACGTCGGCCGTCCACACCGCTGTCCAGCGGTCCGCTCCGTCGCGCCACAACTCCACCGCCCCGCCGCGCGCGAAGTCGGCTCCGTCCAGCACCAGCCGCCCCTCGCATGAGCTGGGCAGGGCATGAACGACCGCCCGCACGCTGACGACCGGCGCCGCACGGCACAGGGCTCCCATCTGCTGCACATCCGGCGCCCGCCTGCCCCACCACAGGGCGACCGCCCCCGCCTCGGCGGTCTCGGGCCGGCATGAGTATCGGTCGCAGGCCCAGCCCGCCTCCGCCCGATCCGCCAGGCTCAGCCCGCGCCGCCGGGACCAAAGGTCCGCCGCGAACTCACGCACACCCGGCCGGATCACGACCGCCTCGCCCTGATGATGAAACGCCGCATTGGTCCCGCCGTCGCCGATCCAGACGTCCGGCGTCGGCGCGCGCGGCCAGACCAGCACCGCTGCCGCCAGCGGCAACCCCAGCCAACGCAGCCGCCCCTGCCACAGACAGACGAACAGCACGCCCAGAAAGGCCAGGGGCAGCACATAGTCAGGCGCACTCGCCACCGTTCGCACAGCGCCCGGCAGCCCCGCCGTCCAGCCCCCTATCGCCAACATCAGGTCGACGCCCCACCCCGCCACCGCCAGAAACGGGGCCCCCATCCCCAACGGCTCCAGCGCCGCCCCCAGCGCCAAGGCTGGCATCAAGACAAAGTCCGCCACCGGCGCCGTCCCCAGATTGGCCAGCAGCCCATACATGGCCGTCCGGTTGAAGTGCTGCATGGCGAACGGTCCCGTCGCCAGTCCCGCCACGACGCTGGCCGCCACCGCCGCCGCCAGCCAGCCGCCGAACCTCTGCGCCGCCACTATGGGCCAGGGCGCGGAAATCTCGCGCACCCGCTTGGGCCAGGCCTCGACCAGGGCCACCAGCGCCGCCGTCGCCGCAAACGACATCTGGAAGCCCGGCGTGACGATGGCTTCAGGCTGTATCGCCAGCACGGCGAACGCCGCCACCGCCAACCCGTGCATCGTCACCGCCTGCCGATCCAGGAGAATGGCCAGGAAGGCGATGGAGGCCGTGATCGCCGCCCGCTCGGCTGGCGGCGGCGCGCCCGACACCACCAGATAGGCGCCCACCGCCGCCAGGCCCGCGACAGCCGCGACCTTCTTGCCCGAAACCCGCAGCGCCAGCCAAGGCCAGGCCGCCACTACCAGACGCGCAGCGAAAAATACGAAGCCCCCGACAATCGCCATGTGCAGGCCCGAGACCGACAGAATGTGGGCTAGGCCCGAATCCCGCATCACATCCATATCCTCCTGGCTGATCCAGGCCTCGTGGCTGGTGGTCATCGCCGCCGCGATCCCGCCGGTCCGCTCCCCCAGCCGCGCCACGATCCGTTCCGCCAGGGCGTAGCGCGCTCCGTTCACCGCCATAGCCAGCCGCAGTCGCCACGGCGCCGGCGGTAAATCGATCCGCCGCGTCTCGCCCAAGGCGAAGGCCACGCCCCCCATGCCTTGGAAGAAGGCGTTGCGGCCAAAATCATAAGCGCCGGGGCTGGCGGGCGCAGGCGGCGGATTGAGGATGGCGAACAGTCGGATCGCCTCGCCCGGTCTCGGCGGCTCGCCCCGCACCGTGGCCCGCAACCGCACCGGCGTCCGCTCCGCCTCGACCCCTCGAATCAAAACCGGCGCCGCTACAACACGCGCGCCGTTCTGGCCCGGGCTATCGACATCGACCACCCAGGCTTCGATAATCGTCGCCTCGCTCAAGGTGGGCGCGATCGGCGCGGTGACGGCCTCGGTTCGCACCTTCGCGGCCGCCATGCCCCCGAGCAGACAGGCGAGGATCATCAACGGCCAAGTCCGGCTCCGCCTCCAACCGCGCCGCTTGACCATCAGCCAAGCTGCAAGCGCCAGTCCGGCCGCCGCCAGCAGCGGCCACAACAAGGGCTCGAACCGCAGGGCGAAATAGATCGCGCTTCCCGCCCCGAAGGCCACGGGCGCCCATAGCCGCCATCGCAGCGTCTGGGCTGCGACCTCTTCAGCCAGCCAGGCGCTCAATCTCGCGGCGGGGGTAGGCTTTGACGCGTCGGGGCGTATAAGGGCCTCGCTTACGGACCCTTCCCCCATGACCCTGCCCTCTTCGACTGTCGTCACCCGCTTCGCCCCCTCGCCGACAGGCTATCTGCATATCGGCGGTGCGAGAACCGCCTTGTTCAACTGGCTGTACGCCAAGAGACACGCGGGGCGCTTCCTGATCCGGGTCGAGGACACCGACCGCGAACGTTCGACCGACGAAGCGGTGAAGGCCATCTTCGACGGCCTGAGCTGGCTGGAGCTGTTCGCCGACGAAGAACCCGTCTTCCAGTTCAGCCGCGCCGACCGTCACCGCGAAGTGGTCGATCAGTTGCTGGAGACCGGTCACGCCTATCGCGACTTCACGACCGCCGAGGAAACCGGCCGCCTGCGCGACGCCGCCAAGGCCGAGCGCCGAGCCTTCGAATCGCCCTGGCGCGACCGCACCCCGACCGTCGACGACCTGGCCCTGCCGCACGTCGTCCGCTTCCGCCGGCCTCAGTCCGTCACCATCACCGTCGCGGACGAGGTCCAGGGCTCGGTCAGCTGGTCGACCGACGACCTCGACGACCTGGTCCTGCTGCGCTCGGACGGGGCCCCGACCTATAATCTCGCCGTGGTGGTCGACGACCACGATATGGGAGTCACCCATGTCATCCGTGGCGACGACCACCTGAACAACGCCGCCCGCCAGAGCCTGATCTACGACGCCCTGGGCTGGACCCGCCCGACCTTCGCCCACATCCCCCTCATCCACGGCCCCGACGGCGCCAAGCTGTCGAAACGGCACGGCGCCCAAGCGGTCCACGAATATGCCGAGATGGGCTATCTGCCCGAGGCCATGCGCAACTACCTCGCCCGGCTGGGCTGGGCGCACGGCGACGACGAACTCTTCAGCGACGCCCAGGCGATCGAATGGTTCGACCTGGCCGGAATCGGCAAGGCCCCGGCCCGGCTGGACTTCGACAAGCTGGCCCACGTCAATTCGCACTGGCTGCGCCTGGCCGACGACGAGCGGCTGGCCAAGCTGACGCTGGACGTTCATCTGGCCCGAGGCCGCAGCCTTGCCGAAGCCGACGAGGCCAGGCTTCAGCGCGCCATGCCCTTCGTGAAGGACCGCGCCAAGACCGTGCTGGACCTGGCCGACCAGACCGAGTTTGTGCTCAAGGCCCGCCCCCTGGCCCTGGACGAAAAGGGTCGCGCCCTGCTGTCGGGCGACACCTTGGATCGCCTGGCGCGCCTGCGCGACCGGCTGGCCCTGTTCCAGTCCTGGGACGTCTTCGCCCTGGAAGCCGAACTCAAAAGCTTCGCCGAATCCGAACAGGTCGGGTTCGGCAAGATCGGTCCGCCGATGCGGACGGCCCTTACCGCTGGGTCAACTTCACCCGATATCGCACGAACTTTGTCCGCTCTTGGGCGCGACGAAAGTCTCGGGCGCTTGGATGATGCGCTGCAACAGACTAAGTGATCACCCACAACCAAAAAAGCGGCCGACGCCTCCCCGCGCCTGGACGTGTGATGCAAAGGGGCATTTCATGACTGAACAAGCCAATACCGCCGGCTCGGCGACCCTGTCCTTCGAGGGCAAGACCATCGAGTTGCCGGTCCTTTCGGGCTCCACCGGCCCGGACGTCATCGACATCCGCAAGATGTATGCGGGTACGGGCGCCTTCACCTTCGACCCGGGCTTTACCTCCACCGCTGCGTGCGAGTCGGCCCTGACCTATATCGACGGCGACGCCGGGGTGCTGCTGCACCGTGGCTATCCGATCGACCAACTGGCGTCAAAGTCGAACTTCGTGGAGGTCTGCCACCTGTTGCTGCACGGCGAACTGCCGACTGCGGCGCAGTACGAGAAGTTCGAAAACAGCATCACCATGCACACGATGCTTCACAGCCAGTTCGACCGCTTCTTCGAAGGATTCCGCCGCGACGCCCACCCGATGGCGATCATGGTCGGCACGGTCGGCGCCCTGTCGGCCTTCTATCACGACAGCCTAGACATCCATGATCCGGTCCAGCGCGACATCTCGGCCATCCGCCTGATCGCCAAGATGCCGACCATCGCGGCCCGCGCCTACAAGTATCACGTCGGCCAGCCGTTCGTGTCGCCGCGCAACGACCTGTCCTATGCCGAGAACTTTCTGCGCATGTGCTTCGCCGTGCCGGCCGAGGACTATCACGTCGATCCGGCCCTGGTTCGCGCCATGGACCGCATCTTCACCCTGCACGCCGACCACGAGCAGAACGCATCGACCTCGACCGTCCGCCTGGCCGGTTCGTCGGGCGCCAATCCGTTCGCCTGTATCGCCGCCGGCATCGCCTGCCTGTGGGGCCCCTCGCACGGGGGCGCCAACGAAGAGGCGCTGACCATGCTGAAGCAGATCGGCACCCCGGACAACATCCCGGAGTTCATCCAGGGCGTGAAGGACCGCAAGTACAAGCTGATGGGCTTCGGCCACCGCGTGTACAAGAACTACGATCCGCGCGCCAAGGTCATGCAGCAGTCGGCCTATGAAGTCCTGGCCGCCACGGGCCGCGAGAACGACCCGCTGTTCCTGGTCGCCAAGGAGCTGGAGAAGGTCGCCCTGAACGACGAATACTTCACCTCGCGCAAGCTGTTCCCGAACGTCGACTTCTATTCGGGCATCACCCTGTCGGCGATGGGCTTCCCGACCAGCATGTTCACCGTCCTGTTCGCCCTGGCCCGCACCGTGGGCTGGATCGCCCAGTGGCAGGAAATGATGGCGGATCCGTCGCAGAAGATCGGCCGCCCGCGTCAGCTCTACACGGGCCCGACCGAGCGCGACTATGTGCCGATCGAACAGCGCGGCTGATCGACGGCCAAGGGCCTGAAATGCAGAACGCCGGGGCGCTGGCCCCGGCGTTTTTCTTTGTCTGAGACAGAACCGACGCGCCTATCTGGCGGCCTTGGCCTCTATGACCCGCAGCACCGCCTCGGCGGCCAGGGCCGAAGGATCCGGCCCGCCCCGCCCCATAAGATCCAGCGCCGCCGTCTGACGCCCTGCCTGCTCGGCCGCAGCCTCGGCATCGTTCAGCAAACGCCCGACGGCGGCCGCTAGATTTTCCGCAGACGCCTCGCCCTGGATGAACTCCGGGGCGATCCGCTGATCGGCGGCGATGTTGAACAGGGTGATGTGTTTCGCCGTCACGACCCGTTTCATCAGCTCATAGCTGAGCCCGCCGATCTTGTAGGCGATGACCATGGGCGCCCCGGCCAGGGCCAATTCGGTCGAGACCGTGCCGCTGGTGGCCAGGGCCGCCGTCGCGGCGCGCATGGCGTCGTATTTCTCGGCCTCGTCGACCAGATGGACGCGGAAGGGCCAGGCGGAGACCCGACCGATCACATCCTTGGACACCGTGCCCGCGGCCGCCACAGCGACCTCCAACTTCGGATCCTGCGCCTTCAGGCGAGCCACCGTCGCCTCATAGACGGGCGTCATCCGCACGATCTCAGCGGGGCGACTGCCCGGCAGGATCAGCAGCAGTTTCGCATCAGCGGCTATGCCCCGCCGAGCCCGGAAGGCCGCGCCGTCGGCGTGGTCCATATCCACATGAAGCGCCGAAGACCCCACCACGGTCGTGGGCAGGCCCGCCCGCTCGAACCAGGGCGCATCGAAGCTGTAGAGGGCCAGCAGGTGATCGACGGTCCGCGCCAGAGTCTTGGCCCGGACGGGGCGAGACGCCCAGACCTGTGGTCCGACATATTTGATCAGGGGCACGTCCGGTCGTGCGGCGCGGATCGCCTCGGCCACCCGGATTGTGAAGCCCCAACTGTCGATCAGGACCACGGCGTCGGGCTGTTCGGCTGCGGCCAGGGCCGCCGTCTCCTGGACCCGGCGCCGGACCATGCCATAGGCGCGCAGCCCCTCGATCCAGCCCAGGATCGACAGCTCGGCGATATCGAACGGACTGACGACGCCCTCCGCCGCCATGCGAGGCCCGCCGACGCCGACGAAGCTCACCGCCTCGCCTAGCCGCTTCCGCAGCGCCTGCGCCAAGCCGGCGCCGAGCGCATCGCCCGAGGCCTCCGCCGCGACCAGCATGATCTTCAACGGACGGCTCATCGGTCTTCACCCCAGACGAACAGACCCAGACGGTCCGCCGCCGCCACTATAGCCGACCGGTCGATCAGGATCAGCCGCCCGGTCACGCCGCCTATGCCCGCCAGGCCCGCGGCCGCCGCCAGCTCAACCGTGCGCGGCCCGATCACCGGCATATCGACGCGCAGGTCCTGGATCGGCTTGGGCGCCTTGCCCAGCGCGCCCTTGCGGGCAGCCTCCGAACCGCGAAGATCGGCCGGCAGGCCCGCCACCCGGTTCAGCATGGCGTCAGTGCCCTCCTGGGCCTCGACCGCCAGCACCAGGCCGTCACAGACGACCGCGCCTTGGCCGATGTCCAATTCGCCCGACTTTTCGGCGACATACAGCGCCTTTCTCAGATCGGCCAACTGCTCGGGCGTCGGGGTCACAGCGCCGAGCGCGCCCTGCGCCAGGGTCTCGCCGCCAAGGATGTCGTCGGCGCCTTCCACCGCGAACCCTTCCGCCTCGAACACCGACAGTATCTTACGCAGCAAGGCGTCGTCGCCCTGGGTCGCCGCTGCGACGATCCCCGGCAGCAGGGTCGCGCCCTTGAAATCCGGCTTCAAACTCTTGAAATCGGGTCGGTTGACGATCCCCGCCAGACAGACGGTCGTACAGGCTTCAGCCTTCAGCGCCTTCAGTATGCCCCCGATCTGGGCCATGCCGAACTCGGCGCCCGGCCAGCGGGTCAGATGGGGGTCGGCGAACCCGGCCAGACGGATGATGAAGAGCGGCCGGCCCTCGGCGTCGCACCGCGCCGCCACCGCCGCCGGCAGGTCGCCGCCGCCGGCGATCAGGCCCAGCTTGCCGGGCGCGCTCATTCCGCGTTCGGCAGACACAGCGGACGCCGCCCGCCGTCGCGGATGAAGGCGATGATCTCCATGATCTCGGGCAGGTCGGCATAGGCCTGGGCCACGCCGTCGATCCGGCCGGCGAACTCGCCCTGCCCCTCGAACAGGTCGCGATAGGCCGCCAGCAGACGCCGCACCTGATCCTTGCCGTAGCCCTTGCGCTTCAGCCCGATCAGGTTCAGCCCGCGCAGTCGCGCGTGATTGCCCCATGCCGAGCCATAGGGGATGACGTCGCGGGTCACGGCGGCCAGACCGCCGATAATCGCCCCCTGCCCCACACGCCCGTTCTGGTGGACGGCGCACAGGCCGCCCAGGAAGACCTTGTCGCCGATATGAGCATGGCCGCCCAGGGTCGCGTTGTTGGCCATGACCAGATTGCTGCCGACCACGCAGTCGTGACCGATGTGTGCGCCCGTCATAAACAGATTGTTGGACCCGACCACGGTCACGCCCGTCCCCTGCGGCGTGCCCCGGTTGAAGGTGCAGTGCTCGCGGATCTGGTTGTTCTCGCCGATCTCCAGCCGCACCGGCTCGCCCTTGTAGCCGTTGTGCTGCGGGTCGCCGCCGATGACGGCGAACGGATGGATCACCGTCCCGGCCCCCACCGTCGTGTCCTGCTGAACCACCACATGGCTGACCAGACGCACGTTCTCGGCCAGGACCACATTCGGCCCGACGGTGCACCAGGGCCCGACCTCGACCCCTTCGGCCAGGGTCGCCGTGGCGTCGATCAGGGCGGTGGTGTGGATGGTCATCAGGCGGCGGGCTCTGTCGCTGGAGTGGGTACGGTCACGACCATGGCCATGAATTCGGCTTCGGCGGCCAGCTTTCCGTCAATGAAGGTCTCGCCGCGGAACTTGTAGGCGTCGCCGCGCGCCTTGATCACCTTGACCTCCATGCGCAGTTGGTCGCCCGGCCGCGCCGGTTTGCGGAAGCGCACGCCGTCGATGGACATGAACATGATGACCTTGTCGGCCACGGCCACGTCCAGGGTCTTGGACATCAGCAGTGCGCCCGTCTGGGCCATGGCCTCGACGATCAGCACGCCCGGCATGACCGGATCGATGGGGAAATGGCCCGGGAAGAAGGGCTCGTTATGGGTGACGTTCTTGATGCCCACGATGGAGGTCCGGGGCACGAAGGCCTCGGCCTTGTCCACCAGCAGGAAGGGATAACGGTGCGGCAGCCGCCGCATCACCTCGGCGTAATCGATCTTGCCGTCTTCGCTCATCCCTATGATTCCTTCGGGGCCTTCTTTGAAGAGGCCTGTTTGGCGAGCCAGATGGTTTCGCGCAAGAACTGTCGGATCGGACGGGCCGGATAACCGGACCAGGTCTCGCCCGCCGGAATGTTCGCCAGCACCCCGGCCCCGGCCGCGACCCGCGCGCCCTCGCCGATGGTGATGTGGTCGCCGATCCCCGCCTTGCCGCCAAAGATGACATTGTCGCCGCTGGTCACCGAGCCCGAAATGCCCGTATTGGCGGCCATCAGATTGTTGCGGCCGATGACGCAGTTGTGGCCCACCATGACCAGATTATCGATCTTGGTGTTCTCGCCGATGACCGTGTCGTCATAGGCGCCACGATCGATGCACGAGTTGGCGCCGACCGTCACACCATCTTGCAGGATGACGCGGCCCAGCTGGGGAATATCCATGGCGCCGGCGGCCGTGCCGGTGGCGCCGAAGCCCGCCTCGCCGATGCGCGCACCGGCGTACAGCTTCACCCGATCACCGATCAGGGCGAAGCCGACGGTGACGTTCGACCCGATCACGCAATTCCGGCCGATCTGCACGCCCGGACCGATGACGGTGTTGGCGCAGATGCGCGTTCCGCGTCCGATACGGACGCCCTCGCCCAGAACCACGCCCGGCTCCACGACCACACTGTCGTCTTCGGCCGCCGAGGAAGCCGTGATGGCGCGATCGAGGGCGACCGGGCGGTGCAGCAGGGCCGAGGCCATGGCCCAAGAGGCCTGGGGCGTGCGGGAAACGATGACAGCGGCTTCGGGCGGCGCGGATGCGACAGCCTCGGCCGGCACGATCACACAGCCCGCCTTGGTCGTCGCCAGGGCCGCAGCGAACTTTCGGTCGCCCAGAAACGCGATCGCGCCCCCGTCCGCAGAGGACAGGGGCGCGACGGAACCTATGATCCGATCCCCGCCCCTCTCGACCTCGCCTCCGATTTGCGCCGCCAGATCGGCGACGGACAGGGGGGCGAGGGTTTCGAAGAAGCGGGTATCGGGCATGTGGACCTTAGTTGGCGGCGGCCGGCTGTTGCGACTGCTGGGCCGGAACCGCCATGCGGTTGAACGACAGGGTCGGCAGGGCCGTGTTCAGGCGCTGGATGGCCGCATCGGTCAGGTCCATGGCCGGGTTCATCATGAAGACGCTCTCGCGGTCCAGCAGCAGGCCGCAGCCGCGCTCCTGGTACAGGGCGGTCAGGATGGGCGACACGGCCTCGGTGATGGCCTGGCGTTGCATGGCCAGAGTGTAGCGCAGTTCGTTCTCGCGCGTGCCTTCCAGTTGCTGGGCCTCTTGAGCGCGCTGTTGCAGTTGCTGGCGGCGCTGTTGCAGCTGGTCGGCAGGGATGCTGGCGCCCTGAGACTGCAGCTGCTGGGCTTCAGACTGGATGGCCGTGGCGTAGGGCTGGAGCTCGCCCTGAACTTCCTGGGCCAGCTGTTGCATACGGGCCTCGACGGCCTGACCGGCGGCCGACTGGGCCAGCAGGCGGGCGTTATAAAAGACGCAGACGCCCGGAACGACCGGACCCGGGTTGGCAGGCGCGGCCGTCTGGGCAGAGGCGGCGGTGGCGACCAGAGAAGCGGCGGCCGTGGCGGCGATGATCAGAGCTTTCATGGGGTAATCCTCGTGCGAGCGCTTTTGCGTCGCTTCCTTAGAACTGGGTGGAGGTCGAGAAGCGGAAGGATTCCGTCTTGTCGTAGTCTTCCTTGGACAGAACCTTAGAGATGTCGAACCGAATGGGACCCATCGGCGACTTCCAGTGGATGCTGACGCCGGCCGAGGCCCGCAGCGACAGTTCGTCGGCGATGGTCGAATCGACGGTGCCGGTCGAGGTCAGCTTGTAGCGGTCATCGAGCACGCCCAGCGTACCGACATCGACGAATAGCTCGGTCTTGATGCCATACTGTTCGGGCAGATAGTTCGGCAGGGTTAGTTGCACGGTGCCGATGGCATAGAAGTTGCCGCCCAGGGCGTCGGTCGTATCCAGATCGCGTGGCCCCATGCCGGCGGTTTCGAAGCCGCGGAAGCTGTTGCCGCCCTTGAAGAAGCGGTCGTTGATCCGGATAGGATCGCCGTTCCAGCCGCTGATATAGCCGGTCTGGCCCTGAACGCTGACGACCCACTGCGGCGTGAAGCCATAGTACCAGGCAGCGTCGGCCTCAGTCTTCACATAGTTCACGTCGCCGCCGATGCCGGCGAAGTCCTGGCGCAACGAACTGGACCAGCCGCGCGTCGGCCGGACCGGGTCATTGGTGTAGTTCATCTGCAGGGTATAGCCGATCGACGAGTTCAGATAGGAGCCGACCTGGTCGCACAGGGCCGACGAACCGCTGCCGGTCGTGGTGCAATAGCCGGTCGGCACGATGATCTCGTCCGACTTCAGGAAGTAGCGGGTGCTGAGCAGCATATTGCCGTTCAGCGGATAGGACAGGCGCAGGCCGCCGCCGGTCGAGCGGTAGTCGTACGACGAATATTCGCTGAGGTCGTAGCGCGAGTGGAACAGATCCCAGCCGGCGCGCAGGTCGCGGCCCAGGAACTTGGGCTCGGTGAAGCGGAAATCGACCTGCTGGCGCAGCGAGCCCCATTCCATCCGGGCGACGACGTTCTGGCCGCGGCCGCGGAAGTTCCGCTCCGAGATGCCCAGGTTGACCGTGAAGGAGTCGACCGAGCTGAACCCGGCGCCGACCGAGAGCTCGCCCGTGGGCTGTTCCTCGACATTGACGTTGATGACCGAACGGTCCGGCGCGCTGCCGCGCGTCTCCTCGATCGTCACATCCTTGAAGAAGCCGAGTGCGCGCAGATTGTTGCGCGAACGCTCCATCAGGGCGCGATTGAAGGCGTCGCCTTCGGTCAGCATCAGTTCGCGCCGGATGACCGGATCGACAGTGCGGGTGTTGCCGACCACATTGATGCGGTCGATGTAGACGCGCTGGCCTTCAGAGACGTTGAAGGTGACGTCCACCGTGTCGGTCTCGGGATTGGCCTTGTAGGTCGGATTGATTTCGACGAAGGCGTAGCCGGCCGACCCGGCGGCGAAGGTCAGGGCGTCGACCGCCTGCTCGATCTTGTCGCTCTCATAGAGCTGGCCTTCGCGTATCGGCACCAGGGCCTTCAGGAACTCGGCGTTCAGGCGGTCATTCTCGGTGATGACGTCGACCTTGCCGAAATTGTACTTGTCGCCTTCGTTCAGGGTCAGCGTGATCTGGAAGGCCTGGTCATCCGGCTGCAACTCGGCGACCGACGAAATGATGCGGAAGTCGTAATAGCCGCGGTTCGTATAGAATTTGCGCAGCTGCTCCTGGTCATAATCCAGGCGGTTCGGATCGTAGTTGTCGTTGCTGGAGAAGAACTTCCACCACTGCGAGCGCTCCGTCACCATGACGTCACGCACGTCATTGTCGGAGAAGGCCTGGTTGCCCAGCACATTGATGGCGCTGATGCCGGTCTGGGGGCCTTCGTTGATCTCGAAGATGACGTCAACGCGGTTCTGCTCAAGCTGGACCAGCTTGGGCGTCACGGTCGCGGAAATACGGCCTTGCAGGCGATACAGTTCGACGATGGCGCCGACGTCTTCCTGCACCTTGGCGCGGGTATAGATGCCACGAGGCTGGAGCGTGACCTCCTTGGTCAGCTTGTCCTCGGACAAGGCGCTGTTCCCCTCGAACACCACCTGGTTGATGATCGGGTTCTCAACGATCTGAACGATCAGGTCGCCGTTCTGGACGCCGAGCTGCACGTCGGCGAACAGACCGGTGCGCGACAGGGTCCGCACTGCGACGTCCAGCACCTGGGCGTCGACATTGTCCCCGGGACGGATCGGCAGATAGGACAGGACCGTCGTCTGGTCGATCCGTTGCGCGCCCTGGACCAGAATACGGTTGACCGTCAGCGTCTGGGGCGCGGCGATCTCGACTCGCGGCGGTTGGCCTTCAGCGGGCGCGGCCTGGGGGGCAGGCGCCGGAGCCGACTGCGCCAGAGCGGGGGCGCCGAGCCCGGCGGCGACGGCCAGCGCGAGGAGGCTGGAACGGGCGCCCAGTCGGACGGCGGCGCGAGATTTCATGTCGTTCATTCTGAAAACCATCGGGGGCTGGCGTCGGCTCACGAGACGAGCCCGCCGAGGAATTGGAAGATGTTGAGCTTCTGTAGGTCGTTCCACGTCGCGAACAACATAAATCCCGCCAGAAGCGCAAGACCTGCGCGATAGCCCATCTCCTGATACCGCGCCGCCACGGGCCGCCGGGCTACGGCTTCATAGCCGTAGAAAAGCAGATGGCCGCCGTCCAGCACAGGAATGGGCAACAGATTTAGAAAGCCGATTCCGATCGAAAGTATGGCGGCGAAGGTTGTCAACGTCAGCAGAAGATTGATCGCGATGGCGCCGGGATCGGGATTGGCCTCGACCGCAGCCGTCGTCAGAGACCCCGTCGCCTTGGCTATGCCCAGCGGACCGCTGAACTGATCGCCGGACTCACGCCCTGTCGCCAGACGTCCAAGATAAGTCAGGGTCGAGCCGATGACGTCGCCGGTCTGGCGCACGCCCTCGGCCACAGCCTCGACCGGGCCATAGCGGATATGGCGCAGATCACCGGGCGCCGGCGCGAGACCCAGGCCGATACGGCCGACCTTGACCCGCCCCGCGATAGGGTCGTTTTCCTCGCGACGTTCGGGCGTGGCCGTGAGTTCAACAGCCTGTCCCTGACGTTCGACAGTGAAGCGAACCGGATCGCCGCTCGACAACATGACGGTGCGAGTCACCTCGCCGCCGTCCTTAATCGCCTTGCCGTTCACGCCGGTGATCAGATCGCCGACCTGAAAGCCAGCCGCAGCGGCGGGCGAACCGGCTTGGACCTGCGCCACGCGGGCGGGACGCAATTGCGTCCCCACGCTCATGAAAACGATCGCGAAGATGGTGATGGCCAGAATGAAGTTGGCCATCGGGCCCGCCGCGACGATCAGCGCGCGCTGCCATACCGGCTTGAAGTGGAAATAGTCACGCTCGGCGCCCGGACCGCCCTCGGCGATCACCCGCTGGCGCAGTTCAGCCAACCCCGCCTGGTCGGGCACGCTGGAGGCGTCCAGATCGCCCGAGAACTTCACATAGCCGCCCAGCGGCATCCAGCCGAACCGCCATTCAATGCCGTGGCGATCCGTGCGGCTGAAGATCGCCTTGCCAAAGCCGATAGCGAAACGATCCACCTTCACGCCGAAGGCGCGGGCGACCAGGAAGTGACCCAGCTCATGGATGGTGACGATGAAGGTCAGCACCAGCAGGAACGGCACGATGTAGATCAGGATCTGACCCAGGGCGCCCAGCATTAAATTCGTCTCCCCAGGCCTATCAGGCCGCGTTCGCCAGTCCGGCGATTATGGTCCCAGCCATCAGACGGGCCTCGGCATCGACCGAAAGGGCCGCGCCACAGGCGTCTCCAGAGCCGAAAACCATCCCCGCTTTCGTCGCACGCTCAAGGGTTTCGGCGACGACTGCGGCAATATTGAGAAAGCCCAGCTTGCGGTCAAGAAATGCGAAGGCCGCCGCCTCGTTGGCGGCGTTGAACACAGCCGGGGCGGCGCCCCCTGCGGCCAGTGCCTGGCGCGCCAGGTCCAAGGCCGGAAACCGCGCCAGATCGGGCGCTTCAAACGTCAGCCGCCCCAAGGCGGCCAAGTCCAGCCTGGGTGCAGGCCAGGCGATCCGATCCGGCCAGGCCAGGGCGCAGGCGATCGGCGTGCGCATGTCCGGGGGCCCCATCTGGGCCAAGGTGGAGCCATCCACATATTCCACAAGGCTGTGGATAATCGACTCCGGGTGGACCACCACCTCGATCCGCTCCTGCGGCATGCCGAACAGATAGGCAGCCTCGATCATCTCCAGGCCCTTGTTGGCCATGGTGGCGCTGTCGACCGAAATCTTGGCGCCCATGCTCCAGTTCGGGTGGGCGACGGCCTGTTCGGGCGTGACCCCCGCCATCTGGGCGAGCGACGTCTGCCGGAAAGGACCGCCGGACGCCGTCAGCACCAGTTTCGCCACCTGTTCGGGCGCCTCGGCGGGAAAGACCTGGAAGATGGCCGAATGCTCGGAATCGACCGGGATCAGCCGCCCCCCTGCCCGCTTGACGCGCTCGATCAGCGCGGGTCCGCAACAGACCAGGCTCTCTTTGTTCGCCAGAGCCAGAATTGCGCCTGTGTCCGCCGCCGCCCAGGCCGACTTAAGCCCCGCCGCTCCGACGATGGAGGCCATGATCCAGTCCGCCGGCCGCGTCGCCGCCTCGACAATCGCCGCCTCGCCCGCCGCCACACCCACGCCGGTTCCCGCCAGAGCGTCTCGCAGATCGTCCAACCTTGCCGGATCGGCGGTCACAGCCAGTTTGGGCTTCCACCGCCGCGCCTGCTCGGCCAGCTTCACGATATTGGCGCCGCCAGTCAGGGCCTCGACTTCGAATCCGCCCGTGCCCGTCGCCTCGGCCTGATCCATCAGATCAAGCGTCGATGAGCCGACCGAGCCGGTCGAGCCCAAAACCGTGACGCGACGACGGATCAAGACGCGCCTCGTTCCAGAAGAACCACCAGCAGACGGCCGGCCGCCACCACGACCACGGCGAACATCAATCCGTCCACGCGGTCCAGCAAGCCTCCATGCCCGGGGATAGTGTTGCCCGCGTCCTTGACCCCGAACCGCCGCTTGAGCGCGGATTCCCAGAGATCGCCCGCCATGGTCGCCAGCGCCGCCGCCAGCCCCAGGATCGCGCCCCAGAAAATCGTCAGCCGCCCCATGTCGAACCAGGCCGTCAGCACGGCGCCGGCGACTGCGCCCGCCAGAATGCCGCCGACAAAACCAGACCAGGTCTTGTTGGGCGAATAGCGCGGCCACAGCTTGGGGCCGCCGAAGGTGGAACCGGCCAGATAGGCCAGGATGTCCGCCGACCAGGTGACGGCGAAGACCAGCGCCGTCCAGTGCAGCCCGACCGGACTTTCGCCGTCACGCAGCCAGATCAGCAGAACGGAGGGCCAGCCCAGATAGAGGACGCCATAGGCCGCATCGATCGCCTGCTGTCCCTGCTTGCGGGCATAGAGGCCTGCCGCAGCCGCGCCGAACACCAGAACGACGAAGGCCACGGACATGACGCCGAAATAGGCGCTGACGACCGAGGCCATGACCGCGAGCGCGACAGCGACGCCGACCGGGCGTCGGGCTCCCGGCGCGCTCATCGCCCCCCATTCGAAGGACAGCACCACGCTGGCGGCCAGAACCAGCGCCAGGAACCAGACGCCCCCGAACCAGGTGGCCGCGACGGCAGCCGGCGCAAGCACGGCGGCTGACGCCGCCCTCAGCGCGATATCACGTCCCTTGACCGCCATCAGGCCGGCACACGGGCAGGCGCGGGTTCTCGTCCGCCATAGCGGCGCTCACGTTGGGCGAAGGCTGCGACCGCCTCGCCCAAGGCCTTGGGGCCGTAGTCGGGCCACAGGATGTCCTGGAACACCAGTTCGGCATAGGCCGCCTCCCAAAGCAGGAAGTTCGACAACCTCTGCTCGCCCGAGGTGCGGATAATCAGATCCAGCGGCGGCGACCCCGCCGTCGCCAGCCCAGCCGCGAAATTCTCTTCGTTCAGCGGCTCGGTCGTCTCGCCGGCCAGGATGCGCTCCGCATGCCGCCGCGCTGCGTCGATCAGATCAGCCCGGCCGCCATAGTTGAAAGCGACCTGAAGCATGAACTTCTCATTGTGGGCCGTCTGCGCCTCGGCCTTGTCGATAATGGCGGCGATGTCGGCGGGCAGGCCCTCGCGACGCCCCAGGATGCGCAGACGCACCCCCGCCTTTTCCAGCCGCGCCAGGTCGCTGGCGACATAGGTCCGCACCAGTCCCATAAGGTCCGAGACCTCTTCGGCGGGGCGGCTCCAATTCTCGGTCGAGAAGCCAAAGACGGTCAGGCAGCGGATGCCGAAGTCCGGCGCAGCCTGGATCGTCCGTTTCAACGCCTGGACGCCCTCGCGGTGGCCCAGCGCGCGCGGCAACCCCCTCGCCTTCGCCCAGCGCCCATTGCCGTCCATGATGATGGCGACATGGCGCGGTCCATCCGGACCCGGGCCTGAAGGCGCGGCGCTGTCTGCCGTCATCTGTCGTTCGATCCCTTCAGGCCCAAGTTGATCCGCCTCAGACCTGCATGATCTCTTGTTCCTTGGTCTTCAAGGCCTCGTCGATGCGCTTGATGGCGGCGTCCGTCTCCTTCTGGATGTCCGCCTCCAGCTTCTTCTGTTCGTCCTGGCTGATCTCGCCGGCCTTCTCGGCCTTCTTCAGATCGTCATTGGCGTCGCGGCGCACGTTACGCACGGCGATCTTCTGCTGCTCAGTGTATTTGCCGGCCAGCTTGACCAGATCCTTGCGGCGCTCCTCGGTCAGCGGCGGCACCGGGATGCGCAGCGTCTGGCCGTCGACGATGGGGTTCAGGCCCAGGTTGGCGTTGCGAATGGCCTTTTCGACCGCGACCACCATCCCCTTGTCCCAGACGTTCACGGAGATCATCCGCGGCTCGGGCACGCTGATAGCGGCCACCGCCGACAGGGGCGAGGCCGATCCATAGGCCTCGACCCGCACGGGCTCCAGCAGGCCGGCGTTGGCGCGTCCGGTGCGCAGGCCGCTGAACTCTTCCTTCAGCGCCACGACCGCCTTTTCCATGCGGTCGCGATAGGTTTTCACTTCGGGCTTGGCCATGGTCTTGGTCTCTCTTGTCTTGAACGGTCGTCCGAACGATCAGGCGAGGTCCTGAATGATCGTGCAGGTGCCTTCGCCGGTCAGGGCCCGGCGAAGGGAGTCGTCTTCGCGGATCGAGAAGACGACGATCGGAATGCCCGTGTCGCGCATCATGGCGATGGCGGAGGCGTCCATGACCCGCAAGTCCTTGGCCAGGACGTCCTGATAGGTCAGGGTCTCGTACCGGGTCGCGGTCGGGTCCTTCTTGGGGTCGGCGGTATAGACGCCGTCCACGCTGGTGCCCTTCAACAGGGCGTCGCAACCCATTTCGGCGGCGCGCAGGGCGGCGCCGGAGTCCGTGGTGAAGAAGGGCGCGCCGACGCCGGCGGCGAAGATCACCACCCGGCCCTTTTCAAGATGACGCAGGGCGCGACGGCGGATGTAGGGTTCAGCGATGGCGGCCATAGGAATGGCGCTCTGCACGCGCGTCGAGACGCCGATCTTCTCCAACGCCGACTGCATCGCCAGGGCGTTCATGATCGTCGCCAGCATGCCCATATAGTCGGCCTGGGCGCGCTCCATGCCCGCAGCCGCCTTGGACAGGCCGCGGAAGATGTTGCCGCCGCCGATCACCAGGCAGATCTCGACGCCCTCGGCGGCGACCTGCGCCACGGCCTTGGCGACCGTGTCCACGGTCTTCATGTCGACGCCGAAGGACTGATCGCCCATCAGCACCTCGCCGGAAACCTTCAGCAGGACGCGTTTGTAGCGGAAGTTCGAGGGGGCGTCGGGCATGCGGGTGGGTCCGTTGTCTGCGGCGCCGTTGAATCAGGCGACTTCTTATAGACGAAGGGCGCGCCGACCATCAAAGCCGAACGCGCCCTTCTGATAGAAATCCCTCACGAATGAGGGAGTGAGGCTTAGTTGCCGCCCATCATCGAGGCGACTTCGGCCGCGAAATCGGGGCCTTCGACCTTCTCGACGCCTTCACCCAGCGCCAGACGGACGAAGCCGGCCAGGTGCAGGTTGGAGGAGCCCAGTTCCTTGGCCGAGTTGGCGACCAGTTGTTCGATGGTCACGTCCGGGTCCATCACGAACGGCTGCTTGGACAGCACCACGTCCTTCTGGAACTTGTTGATCTGGCCTTCCACGATCTTGGCGATCATGGCTTCCGGGCGACCTTCTTCCTTGGCCTTTTCGGTCAGAACGGTGCGTTCCTTCTCGATGGCGGCCGGGTCCAGGTCGTCGGTGTTCAGCGACAGCGGGGCGGTCGCGGCCACGTGCATGGCGATCTTGCGGCCCAGTTCGCGCAGGGCGGTCTTGTCGCCCTCGCCTTCCAGAGCGACCAGCACGCCGATACGGCCCACGCCCGGCGAAACCGCGTTGTGGACATAGGTCGAAACGACGCCTTCCGACACCGACAGGCGGGCGGCGCGGCGCAGTTGCATGTTCTCGCCGATGGTGGCGATCATGTTGGTCACTTCGTCCTGGACCGTCTTGCCGGCTTCCAGTTCGGCGCCGTGCAGGGCTTCGACCGAGTGATGCTCCAGGCCCAGCTGGGCGAACGACTTGGCGGCGTTCTGGAACAGCTCGTTGCGGGCGACGAAGTCGGTTTCCGCATTGAACTCGATGGCGGCGGCGACTTCGCCCTTGCCGTCTTCCTTGGACGCCACGGCGACCAGACCCTCGGCGGCGACACGGTCGGCCTTCTTAGCGGCCTTGGACAGGCCCTTGGCGCGCAGCCAGTCGATTGCTGCTTCGATGTTGCCGTCGTTTTCGACCAGCGCCTTCTTGCAGTCCATCATGCCGACGCCCGAACGCTCGCGAAGTTCCTTCACGAGGGCGGCAGTGATCTCGGCCATGTTCTTCTCCTTGGGGGATTTCGTATGTGGGAACGGCCGGGCTGACTTAGCCCGGCCGTGTGTCAGTTCAAACCACGGCCTTCATATTGCGCTATCGCTTGCCGCACGGCGGCTCGCTGCTTTAGCGCGAAGGCCGTCAGACGTTTAGCCTGCAGCCTGTTCGGTTTCGACCGCGTCCAGAGCTTCGGTGTTGGCCGAAGCGTCGTCCGAGGCCAGCATCTCAGCGGCGACTTCTTCCGTGCCGGCCGGCGCGGCTTCGGCTTCGACCGGGGTCGAGGCTTCACGCAGCATGGGCTCTTCCGGATTGATCGCAGCGCCCAGGTCCACGCCCGAGGCGGAGGCGCCGGCGGCCAAGCCGTCCAGGACGGCGTCGGCGATCAGGTCGCAGTAGGTCTGGATGGCGCGGGCAGCGTCGTCGTTGCCGGGGACCGGATAGGTGATGCCGTCCGGATCCGAGTTGGTGTCCAGGATGGCGATGATCGGGATGTTCAGCTTGCGGGCTTCCTGGATCGCGATCGCTTCCTTGTTGGTGTCGATCACGAACATGATGTCCGGAATCGAACCCATGTCCTTGATGCCGCCCAGCGACAGTTCCAGCTTGTCCTTCTCGCGCTGCAGGTTCAGCAGCTCCTTCTTGACGCGGCCTTCGCCGCCGTTCTCGAGGATGCCTTCCAGCTCGCGCAGACGGGCGATCGAGCCGGAGACGGTGCGCCAGTTGGTCAGCGTGCCGCCGAGCCAACGGTTGTTCATGTAGTACTGGGCGCAGCGCTTGGCGGCCTCGGCGACCGGATCGGCGGCCTGGCGCTTGGTGCCGACGAACAGGACGCGACCGCCCTTGGCGGCGACGTCGCGCACAGCCACCAGAGCCTGGTGGAACAGCGGCATCGTCTGCGACAGGTCGATGATGTGGATGTTCGAGCGCGAGCCGAAGATGTAGCGGTCCATCTTCGGGTTCCAGCGGTGAGTCTGGTGGCCGAAGTGGGCGCCCGCTTCCAGCAGGGTGCGCATCGAGAATTCAGGCAGAGCCATGATCGTTAGTTCCTTTTTCCGATCAAACGTGGCGCGGGGATTAAAGGCCTGAGGACCCTCGGAATGGAGCGTGTCGGGATGTCTCCCCGAAACGCGCCTCGCCCGCGTTGCGAAGTGCGGGGGCCATGTAGGCGGGATGCGCCCAAATAGCAAGCGCTGCGCCCACAAAGGCGAAAGGCGGCCCCTTGCGGGACCGCCCTCGTCTTGTAACCCGGAGGATCAAACTACATGGCGTTGACCAAGGCCTGGGCCCGGTCGCGATGCTTCGTGATGGTGGGGATCATCTCCCGCGCCAGGGTCGCCAGGGCCGGGGCGTCGGAATTGTCCGAAAAGCCGTTCAGCAGCGTCAAAGTCTCGTTGTGAGCGGCCACCTGCTGATCCAGATACACCCTATTGAAGTCGTCAGGCGCGGCGGCGTTCAGATTGTCGATCATGCCCTGGCGGCGCTGGTCCAGCATCGTCGGCATGGTGACGTCGGGAGCAGCGGTGGAAGCCGTCGACCGCAGCTTTTCGCCGGCGGCCGTATGGTCCTCCTCGATCATCGAGGCCAAAGCCTTGACGTCGGCGTTATTGGAATTGGTCTCGGCGATACGGGCGGCCTCGATCTCGTACATATTGCCTTCCGCCAAGTTCGTGACGAAGCCATCGACGGTGTTGGCGCCCAGAGTGGCGGCAGAGGTCTGCCCAACCATGCCTGCGGCTGCGTCCTGCGTCGCGTTCACAGCCTCACTGGTATTCTGAGCCGCAGTGTCGTCGCCCTGGTTACAGGCTGCAAGAAGAGCCAGCGACGCGGCGCCGGCGATGAGAATATTCTTCATTGGTTGTCTCCCTTGAGACCCTCAAAACCCCTCCGCCACAACGAGGTTCCACGATTTCATAAGCTTAGCCATATTCCGATCCGTGCATTCCGACTCTCGCTCACTTCAGCAAACAGTGATATTTTCACCTGAAGAATGGGGGATGCGGCTATGGCTTGGCGAGCCAGCCTAGGGGCGATTTTTGCGGCGGCGGCTCTCGGGGCCGGCGTTGCCTGGACGCAGGCGCAGCCTCAGCAGGCGAACCGACCGCCACCTGCTGGCCCGGCGCCGGCGGAGGTTCCCCTTACCCGCAGTCGCGCGGACCAGGCCGCGGTCGGTCTCGCGCGACAAGATCCCTTGGCGGGGCGGCTTCGAAGCATTCTTGGCCAGGACAGAGCAACGGCGCCGCTCTTATCGCAGATCGAAGCCTCGCCGGTCCCCGTGCTTGGCCCCGCCGATCCCAGCCTGCTGCGTAGCGCCCGCTTTTACCCGGGCGACCGCCAGTACACGCTGGTGGTCCGCAAAGAGGGCTTGATCGTCGAGATTTTCGGCTCGATCCGAGCGCTTCAGTCACCGACGGGCGCCGCGCCCCCCGCCCCCGTCGCCCCGCAAACTCGAGCCTTGGTGCGGCCGCCCGCGGCTGCGCCGGCCGCGCGCGCCTTGGCGGCGGAGCGTGGCCTCACGCAGGTCCATACCGAACAGACGGAATATGGCGTCGACGTCGCCTTTGTCCGGTTCGGCGCCGCCTATAATCTGACCTTCGTCTGTGACTCCATGGGGCCGCCGGATTGTACGGAGCCGGCCGCCTTGGCCTTCGCCGCGTCTCTGCAACTGCTGGGCGGAGGCGGACAGTGAGACGTCTGGCCCTCCCCGCTCTTCTTCTGCTCGCCGCCTGTTCACCATCGGGCTGCGGCCAGACGACGCCCCCGGCGGACGCCCCGGCGACGCCATCCACACCTCCCGTCCCGCCGGCTGAACCGCAGCCCACTCCGCCGGCGCCGGAGCCCGTCACCTGGCCGCACGAACCCGCCGGGAGCCTTTACCCAGGGTCTGGGGCCGGGGCGACGGACGTGACTGTTTGGGCGCCGGGCATGCGGTTTCCCATCGAGGCGGCGCCGGCCTTCGCCAACTCCCAGGTCTACGGCTACGGCGGCTATCATGCGCCGGGCGAGGGCGGGCAGTGCGATAGTCGGAACTACGCCTATCCCTGGCGGGACAACTTCTGCGAAAGCCGGTCCTGGACCAACGGAATGTGTCCCAGCGGCAAGGGGCACCAGGGGCAGGATATTCGGCCCTCGACCTGTGTGAAGAAGGTGCACGCCGTGGTCGCGGCCGAGTCCGGTACGGTGACCTCCATCGGCAGCTATACTGTCTTCATCCAGGGGGCCAGCGGCCGGATCTATCGCTATCTGCACATGGACATGCCTGGGGTCCGGGCCCTGATCCATGAGGGGCAGGCCGTGACCCGGGGGCAGAAGATCGGCACGGTCTCGGCCGACTTCGGCGGGAACGCGACGACGATCCATCTGCACTTCGAGATCAAGGCGCCGGTGACCTCGGGCGGGTCGACGGCGGTGATCTTCGTGCCGGTCTATACCAGCCTGGTGGACAGTTATGGACGGCTGTTGAACACCCCCGGCGAGGCCTGATCCCCGTCAAGGGGCGTCGGGCAGGCTGTATTCCAGGTCGTAGCGGTGTTCGCCCTCGGCAATGGTCAGATGGAAGACGCCGCTGATCCCGGCCAGTTCACCCTCGCCCGAGCCGGGGACGATGGTGATCAGGAGGTCCTGCGCGCCGGCGTCCATCACGCCGCGATGGACCATGGCGAAGGCCCCACGGCGGCCGTCCAGCACGCCCGTCACCCGCTCCATGGCGACATAGGCGCCCGATCCGCCGGCCAAGAGGCCCAGCATCTCGCCGGCGCCGCTGCCTTCAAACGCGCCGTGGAAGGTCTTGGCCAGCAGCATGCGGCCCGGGGCGCCGGCGGGCGCGTCCGGGTCTGGCTCGACGGGCGTGATCTGGACGTCGAAGGTTCCGACGGCGTGGGACATGGCGGGGCTCCTGACGGCGGGCGCGGCCGCGGTCGCGATGGGGGCGGGATCGGAGGCAGCGGACAAGAGGGCGGCGGTCAGGATGAGGGCGATCATCAGGCCTCCTCCAACATCAGCACGCCCGGGGCCGACTTCAGCGCGCCACGCAGGGCGCCGTCGAGCCGGTAACGGCCGGGCAATTTGACCTCGACCTCCTGAAGCCCCTCCAGCGAGGCGATCAGCGACACCTCGCCGCCCTTGCCGATGGCGCCCGAACGCGCCCGCTCCAGACGGGCCTTCAGGGCGTCGGCGTCGGCGGTGCGGGCCGAGACGTGGATACGCAGGCCGATGTTGGCGTCGTCCAGCAGATTGTCCATCTGGCTGGCGTCGTCGCCGAAGAACCGCACCTCGCCCTCGGACGCCTTGGCGCGGACCCGCACCATGACCGAGGCGCCGGGCTCCAGCACCTCGCGGCATTTGCGCAGCTGTTCGGGCGGGAACAGGCATTCGAACTCGCCGGTCGGGTCCGAGAAGGTGACGAAGGCGAACTTCTCGCCGGTGCGGGCGCTGGCGCGTTCCTGTTTGCGGCGCACCACCCCGGCCATCTGGAAGGCCTCGTGGCCCGACTCCGCCAAGGGGATGGCCTCGGCGACGAAGGTGACGCGCTTGCGTTTCAGGGCCGAGGTCATCTCGTCCAGCGGGTGGCCCGACAGATAGAAGCCGACCGCGGAGAGTTCATGGTCCAGACGTTCCGGCCCGACCCAGGGTTCGACGCTCTTCAGGCGGGGCCGCCCCACATGGGCCTGATCGCCGCCGAACAGGGAGACCTGGGACGAGGCGCGCTCGGCCGCCACGCTCTGGCAATAGGCCATCAGGACGTCGGCCTGTTCGACCAGCTGGCGACGGTTGGGGTGGATGCTGTCGAAGGCCCCGGCCTTGGCCAGGCCTTCCAGCGCACGCTTGTTGACGCTGCGGGGATCGACCCGCTCGAGGAAGTCGAAGATGTCGGCGAACCGGCCGCCGGTCTGGCGCACCTCGATCACGTGACGCATCGCCTCGAGACCCACGTTGCGGATCGCGCCCAGGGCGTAGAGGACCGAACCCCGGCTGTCGTCCCAGGCCACGTCGAAGTCAGCCGAGGACCGGTTCAGATCGGGCGGAAGCACCGGCACGTCGAAGCGTTTGGCGTCCTGATAGAAGACCGCCAGCTTGTCGGTGTTCGACAGGTCCAGGCTCATGGACGCCGCGAAGAATTCGACCGGATGATTGGCCTTCAGCCAGCCGGTCTGGAACGAGATCAGCGCATAGGCGGCGGCGTGCGACTTGTTGAAACCATAGCCGGCGAACTTGGCCACCAGGTCGAAGATCGAGCCGGACTGGGTCTCGGGGACGGTCTTCTCCAGGGCGCCCTTGACGAAGCGCGCCCGCTGGAAGTCCATCTCCTCCTTCTTCTTCTTGCCCATGGCGCGACGCAGCAGGTCGGCCTCGCCCAGGCTGTAGCCCGCCAGGATCTGGGCGATCTTCATCACCTGTTCCTGGTAGATGATGACGCCGTAGGTCTCGGTCAGCACCTCTTTCAGGCTGGGGTGCAGATAATCGACCTCGGCCCGGCCGAACTTCCGGTCGATATAGGTGTCGATCATCTCCATCGGCCCCGGCCGATACAGCGAGATCAGAGCGGTGATCTCCTCAATGGAGCCGCAGCGCATCTTGCGCAGGGTGTCGCGCATGCCCTGGGATTCCAGCTGGAACACCCCGACCGTCTGGCCAGAGGCCATCAGTTCATAGGTGCGGGCGTCGTCCAGCGGCAGGCCGCTCCAGTCCGGCGCCGCGCCGCGCCGCTCCAGATAGCCGCGCGCCCGGTCCAGCACGGTCAGGGTCTTCAGGCCCAGGAAGTCGAACTTCACCAGACCCGCCGGCTCGACCCATTTCATGTTGAACTGGGAGGCCGGAATGGTGGAGCGCGGATCCTGGTACAGGGGCACCAGTTCGACCAGGGGCCGATCGCCGATGACGATGCCGGCCGCGTGGGTCGAGGCGTTGCGGTACAGCCCCTCAAGTTCCAGCGCAGTTTCCAGCAGGGTGCGGACCGCCGGCTCGGCGTCCCTCGCCTCCTTCAGGCGCGGCTCAAGGTCGATGGCCTGGGCCAGGGTGACCGGGGCGGCCGGGTTGTTCGGCACCATCTTGCAGAGCCGGTCCACCTGGCCCAGCGGCATCTGCAACACCCGGCCGACGTCGCGCAGCACGGCGCGCGCCTGCAGGGTGCCGAAGGTGATGATCTGGGCGACCCGGTCCTTACCGTAGTGGGCCTGGACATAGTCGATCACCTCTTCGCGCCGCTCCTGGCAGAAGTCGATGTCGAAGTCGGGCATGGAGACCCGTTCGGGGTTCAGGAACCGCTCAAACAGCAGGCCGAACCGCAGCGGATCCAGATCGGTGATGGTCAGGGACCAGGCGACCAGCGACCCGGCCCCGGAGCCCCGCCCCGGCCCCACCGGAATGCCGTGCTCCTTGGCCCATTTGATGAAGTCCGACACGATCAGGAAATAGCCGGGGAAGCCCATCTGCTGGATGATGCCGACCTCCCACTCCAGCCGGCTCCAGTATTCCTCGACCGACACGGCGGGCGTGATCTGGCTCAGGCGGACCTTCAATCCCTCGCGCGCCTGGTGGGCCAGTTCGTCGGCCTCGGACCGCCCCGCCCCGGTGTCGAAGCGCGGGAGGATGGGCGCGTGAGTCTTGACCAGGAAAGCGCAGCGCCGGGCGATGTCGATGGTGTTGTCGCAGGCCTCGGGCAGGTCGGCGAACAGGGTCCGCATGGCCTCGGCCGACTTGAACCAGTGTTCCCCGGTGATGCGGCGGCGGTCTTCCTGGCCGGTGAAGGCGCCGTCGGCGATGCACAGCAGGGCGTCGTGGGACTTCGCCTGGGCCGCCTTGGCGTAATAGACGTCGTTGGTGGCGACCAGGGGGACGTCGTTGGCATAGGCCCATTCGACCAGACCCGGCTCGGCCCGCCGCTCGTCGTCCAGGCCGTGGCGCTGAAGCTCGACATAGAAGCGGTCGCCGAAGACGGATTTCATCGTCGCCAGGGCGGCCGCCGCCTCCGTCGTCTTGCCTTGAGCGAACAGGGGATCGACCGGGCCGTCCGGTCCACCCGACAACAGGATCAGGCCTTCGGACCGCGCCTCGATCAGGCTCCAGGCCACGCCGGGCTCTGCCATCTCCCCCGCGTCCAGATAGGCCGAGGACGACAGGGCGCACAGGTTTCGCCAGCCCGCCTCGTTCTGGGCCAGCAGAACTACGGTCGGGGTCTTGGCCCAGCGGACGGCCTGCTGGCCGCCGATGCCCAATACCGGAAGCGCGCAGGCGACGATCGGCTGGACGCCTGCGTCCTTGGTGTACTGGCTGAACTCAAGCGCGCCGAACAGATTGGACCGGTCGGCGATGGCTACGGCCGGAATGCCGGCGTCCGCCGCCAGCTTGCCCAGCTTGCCCGCCTTGATCGCGCCTTCCAGCAGCGAATAGGCCGAGCGGACCCGCAGATGGACGAAACCCTGACCTTCTGCCGCGCTCACCCGTCCACTCCTTCAGCTTGAATGCAGATAAGACCCCGACTCGGTCAACGCACCAATGGCGCCCAGCGCCTTGGCGCTAAAACAGGGTGACAAGGCGCCAAACGTGCCAAATGCCTGCCTGTCAGACCGAGGTGACCATCAGGGCCGCCTGCCAGGCCATCCAGACGAAGCCGCCGCACGATGCAAGCGACAGCAGATCTCTCATCAAACGCGGCATGGTCTTATCCCCAGGTCGATCAATGTTCCTGACTTGTTCTATGTTCTCTCATTGTTCTCGTCAACCCCCGCTCTTAGCCCCAGGCGGGCGGGGTTGAAACCAATCGCCCCGGCGCGTCGTATGGGCTTTGCAGAAAGGGAGATGTCCCATGCCCAAGACCCGCACCTTCGCCGCCGCCCTGGCCCTGTCGCTGATCGCCGGCCTGTCGCCGCTGGGCGCCGCCGACGCGCAGAACCCGCCCGCCACCCAAACCGCCGTCTTCGCCGGCGGCTGTTTCTGGTCCGAGGAAAAGGCGTTCGACGGCCTGCCCGGCGTCCGTTCGGCTGTGTCGGGCTTCGTCGGCGGCCAGACGGTTAACCCGACCTATGAGCAGGTGGTGCGCGGCGGGACCGGCCATATGGAGGCGGTCCAGGTGACCTTCGATCCGCGCGTCGTCAGCTATCGCGCCCTGGTCGACCGCTATTGGCGCACCATCGATCCGACCGATCCGGACGGACAGTTCTGCGATCAGGGGCCGTCGTACAGGACGGCCGTGTTCGCCACAGCGGATCAGCGGGCGGCAGCGGTCGCGTCACGCGATGCGGCGATGCGCGTGCTGGGCAAGAGCTTCACCACTCCTGTCGTCGGCGCTCAGAGGTTCTGGCCCGCCGGGGCGGAGCACCAGGACTACGCCCGGCGCCACCACGCCCACTACGAAGCCTACCGCCAGGGCTGCCGCCGCCCCCAACAGCTGCGCGCCATCTGGGGCGATGCGGCCGTGGGGTGACGCAGGCGGGCCTTCCGTAGGCCTGGCTCAGTAGGCCTGGCTTTGGGCCGCCCGCTCTTCCAGATGGCCGTCCTTCAGGGCGAAGACGCGGTCCATGTGGCCGGCAAGTTCCATATTGTGGGTGGCGATCAGGGCGGCGACGCCCGTGGTCTTGGCCAGGTCGCGCAGGGATTCGAACACAGACTGGCTGGTGGTCGGGTCGAGGTTGCCGGTCGGTTCGTCGGCCAGCAGCAGGCGGGGCTTGTTGGCCAGGGACCGGGCGATGGCGACGCGTTGTTTCTCGCCGCCCGACAGCTGGGCCGGCTGGTGGGTCAGGCGTTCGCCCAGGCCCAGAGTCGTCAGCGTCTCCTCCGCCTGGGCGCGGGCCTTGGCGAGGCTCATGCCCGCGATCCGCATCGGCAGGGCGACATTGTCGCGGGCGTCGAACTCGGCCAGCAGATGGTGGAACTGATAGACGAAGCCAATCCGCGACAAGCGCAGGCGGGTGCGGGCGCGCTCGTCCAGATCGCCCACCATCTCGCCGTCGATGGCGACCGTGCCCTCGGTCGGTTTCTCCAGCAGGCCGGCGGCGTGCAGCAGGCTGGACTTGCCGGAGCCCGAGGGGCCGATCAGGCCGACCATCTCGCCGGGCATGACGTCCAGATCCACGCCCTTCAGCACGGTCAGGCCGCCGTTGGCGGTGTCATAGGTGCGGGTCAGGCCGCGCACCGACAGAATGGGACTACTCATAGCGGAGCGCCTCCACGGGATCGATGCGAGAGGCCGTCCAGGACGGCGGCAGGCTGGCCAGGCAGCTCATGCTGAAGGACAGCAGGGCGACCCAGGTCACGTCCATTGGATCGACCAGGGCCGGGATGGCGTCCAGCTGATAGACGTCGGCGTTGAACAACTGGACCCCCAGCAGGCCCTCGATGGCGTGCTGGATGGCGCCGATGTTCCAGCAGAACAGCAGGCCCAGGGCCAGACCGGCCAGGGTGCCCGCCACGCCGATCATGGCGCCGGACATGAAGAAGATGCGCAGGATCGACGACGGGCTGGCGCCGACGGTGCGCAGGATGGCGATGTCGCGCGTCTTGTTCTTCACCAGCATGACGATGCCGGAGATGATGTTCATGGCGGCGATGGCGACGACCAGGCCCAGGATGATGCTCATGGCCACCCGCTCGACCCGCAGGGCGCCGTAGAAGGCGGCCAGGCGCTCGCGCCAGTCGCTGATGACCGAACCCGGGCCGGCGGCGTCGCGGATGGCGGGGGTCAGGTCACCGACCCGGTCGGGGTCGTCAACCTTGATCTCGATGGCGTCCCAGACCCCCTCCTTGCCGAAGAACAGCTGCTGCTGCTCCAGCGGCATGAACAGGAAGGCGCGGTCGAAGTCGGCCGTGCCCGAGCGGAACAGGCCGCCGACGAAATAGGTCTTTTCCAGACCGCCCAGATTGCCAAAGGCGCTGTCGGCGCCGGTCGGGGAATAGAGGGTGACGGGGTCGCCGACCCGCAGGCCCAGGGAGTTGGCCAGGGCCGCGCCCATCAGGATGCGGTCGCCGCCATAGGCGCCCTTGCCGAAGTCGGCCCGTTCCTGGGGCGTCAGGCTGTCAAAGACGTATTTGGTGGTGGCCAGGTCCTGGGGCCGCACGCCGCGCACCATGGCGCCCGTGGTGAAGTTGCCGACCCGGACCAGGCTCTGGCTCTCGTTCAGAGGCGTGACGCTGACCACGCCGGGCACGTCGGCGATGCGCTTCAAGGCGGCGTCCCGGTCTTCCGACGTCAGCACCGGCCCCTGGACGTACATATGGCCGTTGAACGACAGCATCCGGCCCAGCAGTTCCGAGCGGAAGCCGGCCATGATGCTCATGACGCTGATCAGGACCGCGACGGCCAGCATGATGCCGATGAAGCTGATCACCGCGATGGTGGCCACCCCGCCCTCCTTGCGCTTGGCGCGCAGGTAGCGGAGGGCCAGGCCGATCTCCCACGAGGAGAAGGCGCCGGAAGGACGGGACGGCAGGTTCAAGCAGTCAACCTTTCGATGGCTTCAGCCAGGGGCACGGACACCTTCTCGCCGGTGGCGCGGCGCTTCAGCTCGACCACGCCGTCGGCCAGACCCTTGGGACCGATGGTCAGCTGCCAGGGCACGCCGATCAGATCGGCGGTGGCGAACTTGCCGCCCGGCCGTTCGTCGGTGTCGTCGTACAACACGTCCTTGCCCAGTTTTTCCAGCTGGGCGACCGCGTCCTCGCAGGCGGCGGAGACGGCGGCGTCATTGGCGCGCAGATTGATCACGACCACGTCGAACGGGGCCACGGCGTCGGGCCAGATGATGCCGCCCTCGTCGTGGCTGGCCTCGATGATGGCGCCCAGCAGGCGCGATACGCCGACGCCGTAGCTGCCCATATGGACATTGGCGTCCTGGCCGTCCGGACCGGCCACCTTGGCCTTCATCGGCGCCGAATATTTCTCGCCGAAATAGAAGATGTGGCCGACTTCAATGCCGCGCGCCGACAGGCGGTCGCCCTCGGCGGTCTCGGCCTCGAACCGGGCTTCGTCGTGCATTTCCTCGGTCGCGGCGTAGAGCGCGGTTCGTTGATCAACGATTGACTGAAGATCGTCCCAGTCCACGTCCGCGCCCGGCGCCGGCATTTCGACCAGGGCCTTGTCGCAGAAGACCGCGCTCTCGCCCGTCTCGGCCAGGACGATGAACTCATGGCTCAGGTCGCCGCCGATCGGGCCGGTGTCGGCGCGCATCGGCACGGCTTTCAGGCCCATGCGGGCGAAGGTGTTCAGATAGGCCACGAACATGCGGTTATAGGCCTTGCGGGCCGAGGCCTCGTCCACGTCGAAGGAATAGGCGTCCTTCATCAGGAACTCGCGGCCGCGCATCACGCCGAAGCGGGGGCGGCGCTCGTCGCGGAACTTCCACTGGATGTGAAACAGGTTCAGCGGCAGCGACTTGTAGGACTTCACATAGGCGCGGAAGATGTCGGTGATCATCTCCTCATTGGTCGGGCCGTAAAGCAGCTCGCGCTCGTGACGGTCGGTGATGCGCAGCATCTCGGGGCCATAGGCGTCATAGCGGCCGCTCTCGCGCCACAGGTCGGCCAGTTGCAGGGTCGGCATCAGCAGTTCGACCGCCCCGGCCCGCTGCTGCTCTTCACGGACGATCTGCTCGATCTTGCGCAGCACCCGCAGGCCTAGCGGCAGCCAGGCGTAGATGCCGGCGGCCTCCTGCTTGATCATGCCGGCGCGCAGCATCAGCTGGTGCGAGACAATCTGGGCGTCCGAAGGGGCTTCCTTCAGCGTGGGCAGGAAAAAGCGCGACAGGCGCATGATGGGGAATCCTAGGCGTAGAGACAGACCAAGGCTTTAGCCGCTGGACCGGGGCGAAAGCTAGGCCGGGTTGGGGATATTCGCGCCTCGCCTCCCACGACCGTCTTACCGTCGCACGCCCTCATCCCGCCTGACGCCCTCTCTCTTTGCGCATACCCTCCGTCCCCAGATTACGAAAACTTCATGCGACAGGGCGTCGCACCGGCGCAAAGGTGCCGCCGACCAAAATCGGGACCTTATTCTTCATGCAACGTATTCGCCTGATGGCCGCCTGCTCGGCCTGTATCGTCGTCGCCCTGACCGGCGGGGCCTCGGCCCAGGACCATTCGCACGGGGCCCATGCCGCGCCTGGCTTCGGCGCGTGGGGCTTCGACCTGGCCGGTCGCAACACGGCGGTCAAGCCGGGCGACGACTTCAACGAATACGCCAACGGAACCTACCTCAGCACCACAGAGATCCCCGCCGACAAGGCCCGGTTCGGCCCCTTCGACGTCCTCTATGAGAACGCCCAGTCCCAGCTGAAGGCGATCATCGAGACCAGCGCCGCCAATCCGGTCAACGCCAACGCCCAGAAGGTCGGCGCCCTCTACGCCAGCTTCATGGACGAGGCCCGCGTCGAACAGCTGGGCGCCGCGCCGATGGCCGCCGACCTCGCCGCCGTGAAGGCCGTGACCGACCACGCCGCCATGGCCCGCCTGATGGGCGCCAGCCATTCGGGCTTCGGCGGTACCCTGTTCGGCGTCGCAGTCTTCGAGGACCTGCAGAACCCGAACATCAACTCCGCCTATCTGGCCCAGGGCGGCCTGGGCCTGCCCGACCGCGACTATTATCTGAAGCCGGACTTCGCCGCCCAGCGCGACGCCTATCTGGCCTATCTGACCCAGACCCTGACCGCCATCGGCTGGACCAACCCGGCCCAGAGCGCCGCCGACATCCTGGCCTTCGAAACCAAGGTGGCCGAGAAGCACTGGACCACGGTCGAGCGTCGCCAGATCGACAAGCTCTACAACCCGTCCAAGGTCGCCGATCTGGCGACGCTGGCCCCCGGCTTCGACTGGGCCGCCTTCCTCGACGGCGCCCAGGTGGGGAACCTCGACACCCTGGTGCTGATGGAGAACACGGCCTTCCCGGGCATCGCCCAGGTCTTCGCCGAAACCCCGATCGAGACCCTGAAGGCGTGGGCAGCCACCCAGATCGTCGATCAGGCCAGCCCCTATCTGTCCAAGGCCTTCGTCGACGCCCGCTTCGCGTTCCGCGGCAAGACCCTGCGCGGCCAACCCGAAAACCGTCCGCGCTGGAACCGGGGCGTGGCCCTGGTCGACGGCCAGCTGGGCGAGGTCCTGGCCCAGGAATATGTCCGCCTGCACTTCCCCGCCTCGTCCAAGGCCCAGATGGAGACCCTGGTCGACAACATCCGCGCCGCCATGACGGAGCGGCTGAAGACCCTGGACTGGATGAGCGAGCCCACGCGCGAACAGGCGCTCTACAAGATGTCCAAGTTCGGAGTGAAGATCGGCTATCCCGACAAGTGGCGGTCCTATGACGGGCTCGAACTGACCGCCGGCGACCTGTACGGCAATGTCGAACGCTCCTCGGCGTTCGAGTGGGCGTATCAGCGCGGCAAGATCGGCAAGCCGGTCGATCCGCTGGAATGGGGCATGACGCCCCAGACGGTGAACGCCTATTACAACCCGCCGCGCAACGAGATCGTCTTCCCGGCCGCCATCCTGCAGGCGCCCTTCTTCGATCCGAACGCGGACCCGGCCGTCAACTACGGCGGCATCGGCGCGGTCATCGGCCACGAGATCACCCACGGCTTCGACGACCAGGGCCGCAAGTCCGACGGCGACGGCGTGCTGCGCGACTGGTGGACGCCGGAAGACGCCGCCCGGTTCGAGGCGCGCGCCAAGGTGCTGGGCGACATCTACAACAGCCTGGAGCCCCTGCCCGGCGTTCACGTCAACGGCGACCTGACCATGGGCGAGAACATCGCCGACCTGGGCGGCCTGCTGCTGGCGCTGGACGCCTACCACAAGTCGCTGAACGGCCAGCCGGCGCCGGTGATCGACGGCCTGTCGGGCGACCAACGCGTCTTCCTGGGTTGGGCCCAGGTCTGGCGCGAGAAGTCGCGTGAGGCGGCGCTGAAGGAACAGCTGACCACCGACCCGCATTCGCCGGGTTCGGTCCGCGCCGCCACCTCGCCGCGCAACATCGACGCCTGGTACGCGGCCTTCGGCGTCTCGCCGGACCAGAAGGCGTACATCGCCCCCGAGGCCCGCGCCCGCATCTGGTAAGCGATCACACAGCCCTAACGAAAAAGGCCCGGAGCATCGCTCCGGGCCTTTCTTTTCAGCCGTTGGGCTTTTCAGCCGTGAAGCCGAAGGTCTTACTTGGGCGTGGTGGCTGCACCGGCGACAGCGCCGATGGCGGCGCCGGCGACGGTCGAGCCGGTGTTGCCGCCCACGACCTGGCCGGCGACAGCGCCGCCCAGGGCGCCGGTGGCGGCGCGCTGTTCCATGGTCTGGCCACAGGCGGCCAGCAGGGCCACGGCGCCGATGACGGGGGTCAGTTTCAGCAGGATTTTCATAAGGCTACTCCGGGGGACTGAGACGAGACTGACCCAACGAAAAGGCCCGCGTCCGGTTCCGGACGCGGGCCTTAATGTCTCAGTCGCTGTTGCGAACTGCGGAACGCGACTTGAGCGCTGACTTTGCGCTACGCTTGGGACGCGGTCCCTCGCGGCTTGAGCGCCTTAGCCGACGATTTGGTCATCGGTGAAGAACTGGGCGATCTCGAGCTTGGCGTTGTCCTGGCTGTCCGAGCCGTGGACCGAGTTTTCGCCGATCGACAGGGCGAATTGCTTCCGGATCGTGCCTTCAGCGGCTTGTTCCGGGTTGGTGGCGCCCATGACTTCACGATAGGCGGCGACGGCGTTGTCGCCTTCCAGCACCTGGACGACGACCGGCTCGGCGGTCATTTGCTCGACCAGCTCGCCGTAGAACGGGCGTTCGGCGTGGACTTCGTAGAATTTCTTGGCCTGGTCGGTCGACAGCTTGACGCGGCGCTGGGCCACGATGCGCAGGCCGGCGCCTTCGATCACGGCGTTGATCGCGCCGGTCAGATTGCGGCGGGTCGCGTCGGGCTTGATGATCGAGAAGGTGCGTTCGGTCATGGGAATTGACTTCTTGTTAGGGAGATTAAGGTCGCGGGCTTATAGCGACGCCCCGCCCCCGCGCCAAGCCGTCTTTCAGCAGGCGATGGCCCGCACGTGACCGGCGGCGCCGTAGTCCAGAATAGCGCGGTCGCGGGTCACGACGACGAGATCGTCTACCCGAGCCTGCGACACCAGCAATCTGTCAGCAGGATCCTTGTGAAACGGTGCAGGCAGACTTGCGGCGGTGATCGCCGCCGCCGTCGAAAGAGGCAAAGCCTGCGCACTTGCGCTGGACCTCGCCGCTTCGAACCAGACGACAGGATCTCCGGTAATCTGCAGCACGCGCCCCGTTCGGGTCGCGGTCGCCAGCATGCCGATTTCCCAGGCCGAGACCGAAGAAATCCAGAGGTCGTCGGCTTGCGCCGCCTTGGCGATGACGTCGCGCGCCTCTTGACGGATCGAAGCTCCAAGAACCATGCGGATGAAGGCGTTCGTGTCCAGAAGGACGCCGCTCATCCTTCATCCCACAGACCACGCTCCGGGTCGCACACCCCGTGGATGGCGGGGTCGTAGATCGGACCATCGATGTCCAACCCCTCGGGTATAATCACTGTGCCCTTCATACCGCCGAAGATGCTGTTGGGGTCCCACGGCTTCTCTGTCGGGTGGTCAGGAGACCTGACAACCGCCACCTCCTTGCCGCGTTTGGTGATGCGAACCCTGCGGATCTCGCCCGAGTTCACGCGATCCAGCAGGTCCAGGCACTTGGCCTTGAACTCCGTGGCCGTTATGACGACCTCGCCGCTTACAAGATCATACGTCATGACTGGTCATATAGAGATGACCGGTCAGAAAGTCCATTGCGCCTCCCATGCTCCAGATCACCGACCTGACCTTCAACGCCTGGGGCCGCAAATTCCTAGTGGACGCCTCCGTCAGCCTGCCGCCGGGCTCCAAGGTCGGCCTGGTCGGCCGCAACGGCATCGGCAAGTCGACCCTGTTCAAACTGATCCTGGGCGAGCTTCACGCCGCCGGCGACGAGATCAGCCTGCCCAAGACCGCCCGCATCGGCTCGGTCGACCAGGAACACCCGGCCACCCCCGTCAGCGTCATCGACACCATCCTTGAGGCCGACGTCGAACGCCACACCCTGCTCGGCCGGCTGGAGACCGCCGAGCCGGAAGAGATGGGCGAGATCTGGTCGCGCCTGATAGAAATCGACGCCGACGCCGCCCCGGCGCGCGCCGCCGAAATCCTGGTCGGCCTGGGCTTCGACCAGGAGAATCAGGCCCGGCCCATGTCCGAGTTCTCGGGCGGCTGGCGCATGCGCGTCGCCCTGGCCGCCGCCCTGTTCGCCGAGCCGGACATGCTGCTGCTCGACGAACCGACCAACTACCTCGACCTGGAAGGCGCCCTGTGGCTTGAGGCGCGGCTGAAGAAATATCCGCACACTGCCCTGATCATCTCCCACGACCGCGAGATGCTGAACGAGGTCTGCACCCATATCCTGCACCTCGCGAACCACACCCTGACCCTCTACACCGGCAACTACGACGCCTTCGAAAAGGCCCGCGCCGAGAAGGCCCGGCTGCAGCTGTCGGCCAAGGCCAAGCAGGACGCCGAACGCGCCCACCTCCAGGCCTTCGTGGACCGATTCAAGGCCAAGGCCTCCAAGGCCGCCCAGGCCCAGTCGCGGATGAAGCGGCTGGAGAAGATGCAGCCTGTCGCCACCACGATCGAGGAACGGGTCGCTCCCTTCACCCTGCCCTCGCCGCCGCGCCCCCTGGCCCCGCCGCTGATCCGGCTGGAACGGGCCAATGTCGGCTATGACGTCGGCAAGCCGATCCTGCGTAATCTGAACCTGCGGATGGACCTGGATGACCGGATTGGTCTGCTGGGCGTCAACGGCGCCGGCAAGTCCACCTTCGCCAAGATGATCGCCGGCGCCCTGGACGTGTCCGAGGGCGAACTGCACCGCGACCGCAAGATGCGCGTGGGCTGGTTCCACCAGCACCAGATCGAAGCTATGGACCCCACCGACACGCCGCTGGAGATCATCCGCCGCGCCATGCCGGACGCCCCCGAAAGCGCCCGCCGCTCCAAACTGGCCCAGTTCGGCCTGGGCTATGAGAAGCAGGAAACCACGGTCGACAGCCTGTCGGGCGGCGAACGCGCCCGCCTACTGCTGAACATGGTGGCGATGGACGCGCCCCACGTCCTGATCCTCGACGAACCGACCAACCACCTGGACATCGACAGCCGCCGGGCTCTGCTCGACGCGCTGAACGACTATTCCGGCGCCGTCATCCTGATAACCCACGACCGCTCGCTGATGGAGATGGTCGCGGACCGGCTGTGGCTGGCCGCCGACGGCACGGTCAAGCCGTTCGACGGCGACATGGACGACTACGCCAAATTCGTCCTGGACCGCGCCAAACAGGCCATCGCCAAGCCCAGCCAGATCAAGAAGGAAGAGGCCGCCGCCGCTCCCGCCGCCCAGAACAACAAGGGCAAGAAGAACGACCGCAAATCAGGGCCTTCGCCCTCGACCCTGCGTCACGCGGTGAAGAAGGCGGAGGAGACCATGGTGCGCCTGACCGCCGAGATCGCCCGCATCGACGACGACATGGCCACCGCCTCAATCAACAACCCCAAGGCCCTGGAAGGTCTGACCCGCGCCCGCGCCAAAACGCAAGCCGACCTGGACGCCGCCGAAGTCGCCTGGGTCGCTGCGGAAGAGGCGCTCGCCGAGGTGGCGTAGTTATTGACCTCAACGTGAGGCCATGCCCAAATCCCCTTCGACATCCAGGGGGAATCGCTCATGCTCGCCGCACTTCTCGCCATTCTCGGCACCGCCGCCGCGCCCGCCGACGCGCCCGCCGACGCCGCTCCTTCGACCGCTCGTTACGCGATCGAGGTCTCGGTCATCAGCGAAGGCGTCGAGACGGTCGCCGCCCGCACCCTGATCAGCGAAGAGGGACAGGCGGAAATTTCGGTGTCCGACGGGAACGACGCCTTCTTCCTCCTGAACGCTGAGTTGGTCGTGCAGGCGGAGAATGAGACGGACGCAGACCTCGGCCTGTTTCTCAACATCGACCATGGCGACCATATGAAGTCAGCCCCAACATTGACCTTGCGGCGCAACGGACAGGCCAAAATGGTGATCGGCGGCACGGACTACAGGCTCAGCCTGGAGGTTTCGCCCCTCACACCCTGACGCCCGTCAGCCCCCGCTGCTGGCCTGCATATAGGTTTCCTCATAGGGCTGGACCACGATCCAGCCCTCGCCGGCGAACTTGAGCTGAATGCTCTCGCCCGAACCCCGGCCCATCAGGGTCTTGAACGAGATGTCGGTGGCGATCTCCGGCGACAGGCTTCCCGACCAGGCCACGGTGGCGTTCGGATCAGTGAATACCGGCCCGGTGACCGCGCTGACTTTGAGGATCAGCGGATCATAGTGGGAGGTGATGGCCACGATGCCGCTGCCGCTCAGCTTCACATTGAACAGGCCGCCGGACATCATGCCCGCGACCCGCTTCATCATGGTGATCTGGTTGCTGACGCCGGTCTCCAGCGCCAGTACGTCATTGCCGTTGGCGAAGATGGTATCATTCTCCAGCCGCAGCAGGGTGATCTTCTTGCCCTTGTCGGCCAGATAGACCCGCCCCTGGCCCTCCATCTTCATCAGCACCATGCCTTCGCCGCTGACCGCCTTTTTCAGCAGATTGCCGAGGCCCTGCTCCATCAGGCCCTGACGCGTGAACTTCACCTGACCGGTCCGCGCCACCATGGCCCCGGACTTGGCCCAGACCGACCCGTTCAGCCGCACCTCCAGCAGATAGGGGTTCTCCAGTTCGAAGGCTTCGGGGCTGACGTCCTTCTCCCTATAGGCGGCGACGAACTCGGCGACGGTCTTGACGGGCATGGGAACCTCAAAAGCGGGGATGTCTGAACCCCAAGCCTGCCCGCGCACGCCCCGGTCGTGCAAGTTGAAATGAATTGCAAACGACTCTCAATCTTATAATCTCCCCGCCCGAAAGCGGAGGACGCCCCCATGACTCGACCCACCATCCACGCCGGCCTGCTGGCCTCCATCCTAGCGGTCTGGAGCGCCGGGGCGGCCCAGGCCCACTCCCCCTATCTGCGGCCGAACCTGTTCGACGCCGGTCGGCGCGACCATGTGACCGTCGAAGCCAGCTTCACCGAAGACGTCTTCAACGCCGAGGTGGTCATGCGCTCCGACAGCTTCCACGTGGTCGGCCCCAATGGCGCCACGCCGATCAGCGCCGTCACCTATCTGCGCGACCTGGCGGTGTTCGAGGCGCCGACGCCGGTGGACGGCCTCTACCGCCTGTCGTCCGGCCCCCGCGCCGGCCGCGCGGCCAAGATGTACAACACCCCCTCCGGCTGGAAGATGGTCGGCGAGGAAGACACGCCGCCTCCGCCCGGCGCGGGACTGGTCGATGTGCAAAGCATCACCGTCGCCGAGGTCTATGTGGTGCGCGGCGCCCCCGACGAGGCGGCGCTCAAGCCCACCGGCCAGGGTCTCGAACTCCAACCCCTGATCCAGCCGAACGAGATCGTCGCCGGCGAGGACGCAAGCTTCCGCCTGCTGTTCGACGGCCAGCCCCTGGCCAACACCCCCGTCACCGTCTTCCGCGAAGCCGGCCAATACGACGGCAAGAAGGTCGAGGCCGAAACCGCCACCGACGCCTCGGGGGTCCTGACCCTGCGCGTCTCAGCGCCCGGCGCCTATATGACCCAGGTCCGCCATCGCACCGCCGCCCCGGCCGGCGCCCCCACCCCCTACCGCAGCTACACCCACACCCTGACCTTCATCGCCGACGCGGGGTGAGGCGGCGGGCCGCGCCTGGCTTTTAGCTAGGCGCGGCTCCAGTCAAAATAGCCGGCGGACGCGCCCGAACCGCCGACGCTCCCGGCCCAGAACACCCACGCACGCTTCGCCATCGCCGTCTCCTCTCGGTGGGTGAACAGACGCGTCCGCGCGGGGGCCTTCCATTTCGCCGAGGAGCTTATTTTCCCTTCTCTTGATCACCGGCTTTAGATGAAAGCTTGACCATTGCTGATCGCATCAGCCCATTGCCACGGATCGAGCGACTATCTACGGTCGTACGCCCGTTGGAAGCAGATGGTCATGAACAAAACTACCGGTATGACCAGCGAGCGCTTAGGGCGGATCGTCGAAGAAGCTGCAAGCGAAGTTTATATATTTGGTGCAAATGACTTCTTATTTCGGCTTGTAAACAAGGGCGCACGTGACAATCTCGGCTATAGCGCTGAAGAAATCTCTCGGCTGACTCCTTGGGATATCAAGCCAAACATCAGTCGTTCTGATTTCCTGACCCTGATCAAACCACTCCAATCCGGCAAGATCGACAGACTTGACTTCGACACCGTCCACATGCGCAAGGACGGCAGCACATACAATGTGTCCGTCAAGCTTCAGCTATTCGACGACGGCGATGACGCAGTCTTCTATGCCGCTATAAAAGACACGACAGATTATCAGCGCGTTGAAGCTGCGCTACGAGAAACAGCCACCCGGCTTGATGTAATATTGAGCAATACGACCATGGCTGTCTTCCTCATGGATGAGCGACAGCACTGTGTATTCATGAACAGGGCGGCGGAGAAACTCACAGGCTACGCCTTCAAAGAAACGACCGGACGTCCCCTCCACGATGTGATCCATCACACCTATCCGGACGGCTCGCCCTTCCCCATTTCGGAGTGCGCCATTGACCGCGCCTTTCCGAAGAAGGCCGGGATACAGGGCGAGGAGATTTTTGTTCACAAGGACGGCTCCTTCTATCCCGTCGCCTTCACCGCCAGCCCGATTTACGACGGCGAGGCGAAGGTGGTCGGCACCGTCATCGAAGCGCGTGACATCAGCGAACAAAGGCGCAGCGAGGAAGCTCGCCAGTTGCTGATGAACGAGGTCGATCACAGGGCGCGCAATGTTCTGTCCATCGTCCAGTCGCTCACGCGACTGACCCGCGCCGACGATGTCGAAACCTACAGGGACGTCCTCGCCGGGCGGATCGGCGCCCTCGCGCGCGCTCAGACCTCCCTGGCCAGTCGGCGTTGGGAAGGCGGCCGGCTGGAGGATGTGGTCAGGGAAGAGCTGGAAGCCCTTTGCCCCAGGGACACCGTGGATACGCAGGGGCCCGAGATCGGGCTTTCGCCCGAACAGGTCCAGCCCCTCAGCATGCTGCTCCACGAACTGGCGACCAACGCCAACAAATACGGAGCCTGCAGCAATGGCGGCGGCCGTGTCTCGGTGACCTGGACGCTGAAGGAAGGTCAGGTGACGCTCCAGTGGCGCGAAACCGGCGGCCCCACGGTTGTTCCGCCGACCCGAGAAGGCTTCGGATCCTCCCTGAAGGCCAGCGTGGTCCGTCAGCTAGGCGGCGCGCTGACCCGCCAGTGGGCGACCGACGGGCTGATCGTCGAAGTCGTCTTCCCACTCGACCCGCTGCAAACGCCGGCCTGAACGCGCGCCTTCCGGTCGAGAGCGGAGGCGCCCGGAGCCCCCCTCGACGAAAACAGGCCCGGCGAACCCCTGCCCGCTTTCCGGACCGCACCCCATTTCGCAAATCGACCCGTTGCGGTCGTTCAGATCATCGCAGGCTGATCGGTAGCCGAACCTCGTTCAGCGCTTCTGCTTGCCCTGTTCGCGATTGGTGCCCGAGGAACACCTCCACCTCGGGATGGGCTTCCGCAAAGCGTCTCAGGCGATCTGCCGACCGCTCGGTGGCGGCACGGGCGGCCGCAGGGACGAGCTGTGGCATGGCGGACTCCCAGCCGAGACGGGTGCTGACCGCGTCGCCGACGACCAGTTTCGGCCCGTCGACCGCGTTTACCAGATAGGCGGTGGAGCCCGCCGAGTGGCCGGGGACGCTGAGGGCCCAGACCGAGCCGTCACCAAAGACGTCGAGGACGCCGTCGAACGCGCCGTCCGGGTCGGACGGGAAGGCCCATTCGTGCAAGGGGCCGTACCCTTCCAGAATGGCGTCGGCCGGGCTGCCGAGCAGGAGATTGATCCGGCTGCGCTCCTCGGCCTCGCCCCGTCCGACGTAGACTGGTGTCGTCACGGGCAGGTCGATCAGGCCGCCGACATGGTCGAAATGCAGATGGGTCAGGAAGACGGCGCCCGGCGCGGCCTGACCCGCCAGCCACTGGCCCGTCGTCCGCTCGATCCGGATGTTCAGGTCTCGCACCCCACGCCGCATGACCCAGCTCAGCCGGTCGTCCAGCCCGGCCGAAACGCCTGAATCGATCAGGATCCGCCCGAACCGAGGATGGTCGATCACGTAGGCATAGATGGTTGCCTCCTCATCTCCCTTGGGCACGGAGGCCGTGCGGGGATCGTTGCGGTCGATGAAGGTACCGCGGCCGCTGGTCCAGCGGGCGAAGGCGACACGCTCGAATGTCACGATCCCCGGCCGCGCCAAGCTGGCGGCCATGTCCGAGGTCGCGGCCGATGCGCCGAGATCGGCGGTGATGACGGGGTGGCGCGTGGTCGGGGTCGCGCAGGCCGACAGCGCGAGGGCGCTCCCCAATCCGGCGAGCAGAGACAGGAGCGGGCGTGCCATGGAATATCCTCGATTGCGTTCAGGCGCATATCGAAATACATAAAAATATAGCTGTCAATCAGCCAGTCAGACGTGCTCCATGGCCCTGCTTTTTGAGTTTCCACCCCCCGTTCCGTCCGAGCCGGAGGCGTTCCGCCGCATTCGCCGGCTGAGCCGGCCGCTGGAATGGCTGTTCGCCGGTCTCTTCGTTCTCGGCGCGCTTCTGCTCGCCGTCGCGGTCGTGGCGGTCCTCGCCTATGCGGGGACGCGGCTTCAGGTCCGACCGGGCGGAATGCAGATCTTCATCGAGGCCCAAGCGCCGGCCCTGCACCCGGGCTGGTGGACGGTGGGCAGTCTGCCTGTGATCCAGAAGCTGGCCTTAGCGACCTCCGCCACCCTAATGATGGCCCCGGCTCTTGCAGTGCTGTGGCACCTCCGGCGGCTGTTCCGGCTCTATGGAGCGGGCGTCGTGCTGGAGCCCGAGAACGCCCGTTGCATGACGGCGATCGCGTTGTGGCTGATGGCCTATGCGGTCGCTCCGTCGTTGGGCCATGTCGTGGTGACCCTGGCCGGGTTCGACGACGAGGGCTGGTTGCGGATGGACAGCGTCAAGGCCTTGGGTCTGGGGCTGATCCTGTTCGTCGTGGCCCGTGTCATGGCCTTGGCGGCCGAGGTCCACGACGACGCATCGCGGTTCGTCTGATGCCTATCGTCGTCCGCCTTGACGTCATCATGGCCCGTCGCAAGGTGCGTTCAAAGGTGCTCGCCCGCGCGATCGGGATTTCGGAGACCAACCTGTCCCTACTCAAGTCCGGGAAAGTGCGGGGCGTCCGGTTCGCGACCCTGGACGCCATCTGCCGCTATCTGGACTGCACGCCCGCCGACATCCTCGAATATGCGCCGGACGAGGTCGCCAGTGACGGACCGGATCAACTGAACGTTTCGTCGAGGCTTTGACGAAGAGCCAAGCATCTGAATGTGCGCTTTCCACCCTGAGCGGAAGCTCAGCGCTTCCGCTTAGGGTGTTCACAGCCCCTTATGCCGGGCAGCGCGTCTCGGTCTGGCTGGAGTCCAGCTTGATCTCCGACACCGACACCGTCAGCGTCCCGCTGGTCGCCATGTGGAACGGAACCTCGACCTTCGACAGATCCCCGCCGTCGGTGCGGAAACAGGTCAGGGGGATGCGGGCCTCGCGCCACTGGCCCACCGGGGCCGAGCGCAGCAGGCCGGTCAGGTCGATGGCTCCGCCGCCCAGCTTGAAGGCCACCGGCGCGCTCGGCGCAGCGTCCACCCGGTAGCGGAAGCCCAGGGCCACGGCCCCATTGGCCTGACGCGTCAGATCGACGGGCGTGCCCCAGATCTCGACGCTGGCCGCTCCCGTTCCCGCAAAGGCGAACTGCTGGCCGCTTTCCTGGGCCAGGTCGTCAACCGGGCGCGAGGCGACGCCGGCGCGCGGGCTGGACGCAGTCTTGGCCGTGCCGGGCCGGGTCTGGCCGCCCGCGTCGTTCAGCAGCAGGCTCCACGGCGAGACGAACCGCCCATCGACGAAATACCGGTCCAGATTGGTCGCCTGGGCCGAGACTCCGCTCTCCTCCGACAGCATCCCGACCGTCGCCGGCGCGGCGTAGCTGAGGCCATAGCCATAGGCGAACTGGGGATCATAGCCGGGCTGGCCGTGGTTCAGCGGCGTCCCCGTCGCATCCTTGGGCCAGCTGAACGACAGCTTGCCGTGGAAGTCGTTGCGCGGCTTGCCGTCGGCGCCGCCCACCAGAATGTCGGCGACCCCGCCGCCCTCGGTCCCCGGCAGCCAGGCGGCCACGAAGGCGTCCGAGGCGTTGATCTCCGGATTGGTCCACATCGGCCGCCCGGACAGGAAGACCGACACGGTCGGAATCCCTGCCGCCTTAAGCCGCTTCAGCGTCTCCAGCGGCGCGCTGGGCACGTAATCCAGATTGTCCACGTCGCCCTGGAACTCGGCATAGGGGGTCTCGCCGAAGACGACGATGGCCACGTCGGGCTTTTGGGTGAAGCTGCCGTCCGCGCTCAGGGTCGCGCTCCCGCCCCCGGCCTTGACGGCCTCCTCGATGCCGCCCCAGATGGACTGGCCCTGGGGGAAGTCGGCGTTGGAATTGCCCGTCCCCTGCCAGCTCAGGGTCCAGCCGCCCGAGGCCTGGCCGATGTCGTCGGCCGCCGTCCCCGCGACCAGAACACGCGCATTGGCCCGCACCGGCAGGACGCTGTCGTTCTTCAGCAGCACCAGAGACTTGCGCACCGCCTCGCGCGCCAGGGCGCGGTGCGCGGGCGAGGCCAGCTCCTCGAACCGGCCCTCCATCGGCCGCGCGGGCTCAAACAGGCCGGTCTTGACCTTGGCGACCAGGATGCGGCGCACCGCCTCGTCCACCCGCGCCATCGGGATCTCGCCCGACTTGGCCTGGGCCAGGGTCGAGGCGTAAAGCGGCTTCCAGCTGTCGGGCGCCATCAGCATGTCGATGCCGGAGTTGACCGCCAGGGCGCAGCTCTCGTTGGTGCAGCCCGGCAGTTGCCCATGGGCGTTCCAGTCGGACACCACGAAGCCCTTGAACCCCAGCGGCCCGCGCAACACGTCGGTCAGAAGGGTCGGATTGCCGGAATGCTTGAACCCGTTCCAGCCCGAGAAACTGGCCATGATCGATAGCACGCCCGCGTCGATGGCCTGGACATAGCCGCCCAGATGGACGTCGATCAGCTCCTGCTCCGTGCCCCGGAAATCGCCCTGGTCCTCGCCCTCGAAGGTGCCGCCGTCGGCCAGGAAATGCTTGGCCGATCCGGCGATATGGCCGGGCGCCAAGGGCCGCCCCGGCTGCAGCTCGCCCTGAAGCCCCAGGGTCATCGGCCCGGCGTAGGACCGCTGGACCTCCGGATCCTCGGCATAGCCCTCATAGGCCCGGCCCCACCGGTCGTCGCGCGGCACGGCTAGGGTCGGGCCGAAGGTCCATTCCGCCCCTGTCACGGCCACTTCCAGCGCCGTCGCCGCCCCAATCCGCCGGATCAGGTCCGGATCGCGCGCGGCGCCCAGGCCGATGTTGTGCGGGAAGATGGTCGCGCCCGGCACGTTGTTGTGCCCGTGAACCGCGTCGATGCCGTAGATCAGCGGGATAGTCGTGCCCCCGCGCGCTTCGTTGGCGGCGCGGAAGGCGCGGGCCAAGTCCAGCCACTTCTGCGCCGTCGCCTTGTCGTCGCCCCACGGACCCGAGCTGCCGCCCGCCAGGATCGAGCCCAGCGGATAGGTCTTCAGATCGTCCGGCGTGATCGAGCCGATGTCGGCCTGGATCAGCTGACCGACCTTCTCCTCCAGCGTCATCTTGGCCATCAGTTCGGTGACGAAGGCCTCGGTCCGCGCGTCGCTGATCGCCGCGGGGGTCGCCGCCTTGGGCCACAGCGCCGGATGGGCCCTCGAGGCCTCGGGAACCGCCACCGTCTGGGCAAAGGCTGGGGCGCCGCCGCCTACGGCCAGGGCCAGCACCATCAGGGACACAGTCGCGCGCATCGGATTTTCCTCGCAGGATGAACCAGGAGGCGTGCGTCTGACGGATCGGAAGACAGGCGGACAGGCGCGGCGGAATGGCGATATTCCGGCCCCTCACCCTGTGCGTCTGCTCCCGAGCGATCGATCCGCCGCCCTTCGGCGCGGATTAGGGACGGGACGCGACGAACCGTCAAGCCATTTTTGAGAACGTTCTCAGGATCGCCCTGCGCACGATGTCGCAGGGCGACCGTGAGCCACGTTTCACGGCCTGGGCGTCGCCAGCAGACGCCCGTCGCCATACACGCCGCCCAGCCGCCCCGTCCGCGCCCAATCCAGCACGGCCTGATAATAGCCGGACGCATAGCCGATCGCGGTGCGCTTGCCGTCCGCCGCCGTCTCGAACCGGACGATGCCGTGGTCGGTGTCGGGGTATTCCAGCAGGGTGACCGGTCGTCCCTGAGCCGCCAGGTCGATCAGCCGTTGTCGTGTGGCTTCGGGCGGCGCGCCGGTGTCGTCCTCCGCCTGGATCCACAGCATGGGCGCGTCCAGACGGCTCAGCACCGGCAGCGGGTCGTAGTCCCACGAGGTTCCGACATCAAGCACCGGGGCCATGGCCACGATCTGCGCGTTCGGCGTGTTCAGCAAAAAGCCGGTGAACTCGCCCCGGATGTCGCCGAACCAGGGCTGGGCGCGATATCTGGCCCGCACGGCTTCCAGGCCGTCGAAACCGACCGCCCCGTGCGAGGCGATGAAGCCCCCCGTCACATCGGTGATCTCGCGCGCCTGTTCCAGCACATCGACGCCCCAGCCCTTGGCCTTCAGGTCCAGCATGACCTGGTCGCTGTCCTCCGCCAACGCCCCATAGGCCAGGCCGAAGCCCACGGTGACGAAGTCCACCGGCGTCAGGCTGGCGGCCAGCGGCGCGATCCAGCCGCCCTGGCTGGCGCCGTGCAGGCCGACCCGGCCCGCCCGACCTCCGGCCAGCCGACGGGCCTCGACCACGGCGGCGGCGGCGTCCTCGGCCAGGACATGGAAGTCCTGGGTGTACCGCCCCTCCGAGCCGCCCGAACCCCGCTTGGCGTAGACGAAAACGCCCACGCCCTCGGCCGGGGCGAACCGCTGGAAGGCGTTGAAGTCCAGCGCATTGGCGCCCTCCGACCCATGCACCTCGACCATGATGGGGACCGACCCGTCGCCCGGCGGAAGGATCAGCCGCCCCTTCAAACGCGTGCCGCCCTGGCCGACGAAGCTCGTCTCGCGCACGTCCTGGACCAGGCGCCTGCCGGTGCGCCCCTCGAACACGATCCGCCCCTCTTCGCAGGGTCCGAGCTGCGGCTGCGGGCCTTCGACGCGGGTGGTAAATCCCAGAGTGCTGCCCCAACGACCCTGGGCGTCCGGCATCATCCTGGCCGTGGACCCGTCCAGTCGACGCCACCGCAGCCCCTTGTTCGCCAGCGGCGCGACATCCACCCAACTGCCGTCGTCCAGCCGATAGACGCCGACATGACAGACCACGGCCGGATCGGGCCGCGCATCGACGTCGGCCCCCGGCGCCTGGGCCAAGGCTGGGGCGGCGACGGTGGAGACGGTGGAGACGACGAGAATCAGGGCGGCGATGAGCCAGGATTGCGACATGGGTGTTCCGATCAGCGGGTGGGTTCTCGCCCAACGCCATTGCCGCGCGGCCGCCGGCTCGCTAGGCCCGACTTCGCGAACGGCGCCGTGGGTGCGCGAATGGGACGGCATGGGCCACAGGGCGAAGACCATCATCGGGGCGAAAACCGCACGACGCTGGGCCGTCGACGCCCTCATGCTCGCCGCCATGGGGCTGCTGCTAGGTTTCCTCGGCCCCTTCGACTCGAACGATACGCCCCTCGCGCCCCGCTACGCCTACTGGATGATCTGTATGCTGGGCGGCGGGCTGATCGCCGTCGCGGTGGACGAGAGCCTGGGCCGTCGCCTGCCCGTCCTGTGGAGACGCGTGTTCCTCACCTCGGCGCTCGCCACCCCGCTGGTGACCCTGTTCGTCGTCCTGACCCAGCATCTGATGTTCGCAGAGCAGCGCTGGTCGATCTATCTGCCGCTGCTCTGGCAGGTCTGGCCCATCATGCTGGCGGCCATGGCGGTTCGGGCCCTCGTCTGGCGTCGGCTTCCCACGCGCGTCGAGACCCGCACCCTCGTCGTCCCGCCCCTGCCCGAGGCCGAGGCGGTCTTCCGCCGCAGACTGTCAGCCAGACGCCGCAGCGCGCGGCTGATCGCCATTGAGGCGCACGACCATTACCTGCGGGTCCATACCGATGCGGGCGCGGAGTTGATCACCCTGCGGTTCGCCGACGCCCTGGACGAACTGGCGCGGGCGCACGGATGGCGGGTCCATCGCTCGTGGTGGGTGGCGGCGGATGCTGTAGAAGAGGTGCGTTGGCGGCGTGGGACGGGCGAAATCCGCCTCGTCGGCGGCCTGACGGCGCCGGTCAGCCGGACCCACGGCCCCGTGCTGAAAGCGGCAGGCTGGCTCTAGGGGCCCCCGCCCGCCGTCGTGCGTGATCGCCCGGTCTGCGCCGGACGATCACGAATGGGACGACAGCCTATTCCGGCAGGTCTTCGGCCAGGATCGCCATCTCGAACATGAACGAGCCTTCCTCGTCCTCGTCCTCGAAGACGATGCCGATGAACTCGTCGCCGACATAGACCTCGGCCGAGTCGTTCTGCTTGGGACGGGCCTTCACGATGATGCCGCCGGTGTTGAAGGTGCGCTTGAGGTGGGCCTCGATGCGCTTCAGGTCGGTGTCTTTCACGGGGGGCCTCATGGTCTTGGGTTGGCGGCGGACCCTAGAGAAGTCGGGCCGTAAGGGGAACCCGTCAGATCACGAAGTCGTACACCACGTCGGCCAGCGTATGGTCCATGGTCCGCGCCGGCTCGGCCCCGGTGGGGCAGTTGACCAGGCGCGCCGGCACCCCGGCGACGGTGCAGCCCGACGGCACGGCCTTCAGCACCACCGAGCCCGAGGCCACCTTGGCGTAGTCGCCGACGTGGATATTGCCCAGCACCTTGGCCCCGGCGCCCAGCAGGACGCCCTTGCCGATCTTGGGATGGCGGTCGCCGCGCTCGGCGCCCGTGCCGCCCAGGGTCACCCCGTGCAGCATCGAGACGTCGTCGCCGACCACCGCCGTCTCGCCGATGACGATGCCGGTGCCATGGTCCAGGAACAGCCCCTGGCCCAGCCGCGCCGCCGGATGGATGTCCAGCTGGAACAGTTCGGAGATCCGGCTCTGGAAATGGAAGGCCAGGGTCTCGCGCCCCTGCCGCCACAGCCAGTGCGCCACGCGCCAGGCCTGCAGCGCCTGGAAACCTTTGAAATACAGGAAGGGCTGCAACAGGTTGCGGATGGCTGGGTCGCGTTCGGCCACGGCCTGAAGATCGGCCTCGGCCGCCGCCACCATGGCCGGATCGGCGATAAAGGCCGATAGGCAGACCTCGCGCACGGACATGGCGCTCATTTCCCCGTCGGCCAGTTTGCGCGCGATCTGGAAGCTGAGGGCGCCGGCCAAATCGTCGTGCGACAGAATGACGGCGTTCATCTGCGACCCCAGCTGGGGCTCTTCCCGCGACGCAGCCTCGGCCGAGGCGCGCAGCTGGCGCCACACGCTGTCGGTTTCCGCAACGATTTCAAGCTTGGCCATGACCGGCTCCTTCGGCGACATCATACCCGCCCCAGCATGGCCTGCGCCAGCGCCGGAGGCAGTTCCCCGTTCAACGCCATATGATAGGCCTTGTAGGCCGTCGCCACCGTCATCGCATCCTTCACCGTCCCGCGCCCGATCTCGTCCAGCAGGTCCATGAAGGGCACGCGCACGAGGGCGATCACCTCAGTCGGGTCCGGGGCCACGGGCACGGGGCTCAGATCCCAGGCGATCCAAGTCTGGGCCAGCTCCGTCGTGATCGAATTCGACATCTCCATCGTCAGGGCCGGAACCCAGGACGCCGCCTCCAGCCCGGCCTCTTCGGCCAGTTCCCGCTGCGCACCGTCAAACGGATCCTCGCCTGGAGGCGCGCCCCCTTCGGGCATCTCCCAGGAATAGTTGCCGAAGGCGAACCTCTGCTGACCGACCAGAACCACCGTCCCGTCGTCGTGAACGGGCAGCACCCCTGCGGCGAAGTTCTTGGGCCGCATCACCGTATACTCGCCGCGGTTGCCCGTCGGCGCGATCACCCGGTGGCGCGTCAACCGCATCCACGGATTTTCGAACACCGTCTCCTCGGTCTCGCTGCGCCAGACCGGGGGATTGACCAGCCCCTCGGCCCATTTCGGTTCGTCGGAATTGCTCATGCCCCAGCTATGGCGGATGACCACCCGAAAGCCTAGCTAGACCGCATGACCGAGCTGCCCATGATCCCCTTGAACGCGCCCCTGCCTGCCCCCGTTCTCTCACAGGAACTGCGCGACCGACTGGCCACGCGCCGCTCCGCCCCGGCCCAGGCCCTGACCGGCCCCGGCCCGACCGAGACCGAGCTGGACCAGATCCTCACCCTCGGCGCCCGCACCCCCGACCACGGCAAGCTCTTCCCCTGGCGGTTCGTCGTCCTGGGCCCGCGCAGCCGGGCCGAAATCGCCGAAAAGCTCGCCGTCCTGGCCGAGCTCCGCGACAAGCCGGCCAAGGATCAGGCTGTCCTGGCCAAGCTGACCGCCGCGCCCATCACCATTCTGGTCGTTTCGACCCCGGTCCCCGACGCCAAGCCGATCTGGGAGCAGCAACTGTCGGCCGGCGCCGTCTGCATGAACCTGGAACACGCGGCCGGCGCTTTCGGCTATTCGTCCAGCTGGATCACCGACTGGTACAGCTATGACCCCCAGGCCACAGCCCTGTTCGGCCTGACCGAGGGCGAAACCGTCGCCGGCTTCATCCACATCGGATCCCTGACCGAACCCGCCCTGGAACGTCCCCGCCCGGACTTGACCGCCAAGGTCACGCGCCTGCCCTAAGCGGAGCAGTGGCCTCTGTTAATCTTCCCCTCTTAACATCAGCGCCTTAACTGGAGACGTTACGGCCGATGTCCTGTGTGGGTTGCAAAGACGGAACGGGTTTCGATCTGCCCATCACCATGGCGTTTCAGCCGATCGTCGATGTGGCGAACCAGGCCGTCTTCGCCTACGAGGCCCTGGTGCGCGGCAAGGACGGCGCCGGCGCCGGGCAGGTCCTGGCGCAGATCTCAGCCGACAACCGCTACGCCTTCGACCAGTTGTGCCGAACCACCGCCATCGAACTGGCGGCCAGCCTCGACATGGCGGCCGAGGGCGCCAACCTGTCGATCAACTTCCTGCCCAATGCGGTCTATGAGCCGCGCGCCTGTATCCGCACCACGCTTGCGGCGGCGATGCGCACCGGCTTCCCGGTGAACCAGATCATCTTCGAGTTCACCGAGAGCGAGGCGATGGACGCGGATCATATCCTGAACATCCTGCGGTCCTATCGCGCCATGGGATTCAAGACCGCCATCGACGACTTCGGCGCCGGCTATGCCGGCCTGGGCCTGCTGGCCCTGTTCCAGCCGGACATCGTCAAGCTGGACATGGCCCTGATCCGCGACATCGACACCGACCCGGTCAAGCGCACCATCGTGCGCAACACCCTGAACATGCTGCGCGACCTGGGCGTCGAGCCGGTGTGCGAAGGGGTCGAGACCCTGGCCGAACACGACATCCTGCGCGACCTGGGCGTCGATCTGATGCAAGGCTATCTGCTGGGCAAGCCGGCGCTTGAGGCCCTGGCGCCGGTCGCATGGCCACGCGCGACGACCTCACTGGCCCGCACCGCCTGACGGTTCTTCCTCCGGCCGGTGCACGATCGACACCAGCACCACGGATATGATCATCAGCAGGAACCAGGCCCCCAGCTTGCCCAGGGACACCATCTCCCACCCCGCCTCCTGCCCCGGATAGGACCAGGCCCGCGCGAACGTGCCCAGGTTCTCGGCGAACCAGATGAACAGGGCCACCAGCCCGTACCCCAGCAGCAGCGGCATCGACCGCCTGCGCCGGTCCGCCGTGAAATAGAACCACCCCCGCCCAAACAGCACCAAGGTCGCCGCAAACAGCACGATCCGCACGTCCGGCAGCCAGTGATGGGCGAAGAAGTTGACGTAGATGGCCGCCGCCAGCGCCCAGGTCGTCCACAGCGGCGGATAGGCCCGCACCCGGATATGGAAGATCCGCTGCACCCGCGCGATATAGCTGCCCACCGCCGCATACATGAAGCCCGAGAACAGCGGCACGGCGCCGATCCGCAGCAGACTGTCCTCCGGATAGACCCACGACCCGTGCGCCGTCTTGAACAGCTCCATGATCGTCCCGGCCACATGGAACAGGAAGATCACCCGCGCCTCCTCCCAGCTCTCCAGCCGGAAGGCCAGCATGGCCGCCTGGATCACCACCGCCCCGACGGCCAGAAAATCATAGCGCGAGATGGGCGCCTGATCCGGCCACCACAGGAAGGTGCCGATGATCAGCGCCAGCATCAGCCCCCCGAACAGGCAGGCCCACCCCTGTTTCAGCCCGAACCAGAGGAATTCGTAGGCGTAGCGCCGCAGGCGGGACCGGTCGGCCCAGGTCTCGGCGCGTGTGAGGAGACGGCGCCCCCAGACTTCCAGCGGAAGGCGATGACTCATTCCTTCTCCCCTTGCGGGAGAAGGGGGCGGCCGCAGGCCGACGGATGAGGGGGCACACAAACCTCGACGCGAATAACAAGACAGGCGGCAAGACCGAACAACCCCTCATCCGACCTCGCTCCGCTCGGCCACCTTCTCCCACAGGGTGAGGAGGACGCAAGTTCGCAGATCGAGGAACAACCGCCTATCGCCGTCTGGCCATCGGCGGAAGCGAAGCCTCAACAGTCGCTATCAGTTCGGACGCCTCCTCGTATCCCTCCCACGCCGACTCTAGCGAGGCGGCGCAGTAATCCTCGGACATCGGTGGTGCGCTGTCCCCATATTTGGCGCGGCCAAAGGCGCCGAACAGAACCTGATCGAACAGGGGCAACTTCTTTTGATCGGCTTTAAACCGCGCGTACCCCGCCTCGAGCCGTCCCCTTTCGCCTGCACTCAGGAACCTCGCACACAGACCCTGGATATAACCCAAATGATCGACCGGCCTTATCGCCCTATCCATCTCTGGGGGCGCCCGGACGGCTCCTTCTCGCCTTGGTCCCATCTCGCCTGAGACTCTGAAGCGAACATTGAAGCTGATCTCATCTTCAACGGGCAAACCGGCTGCGGTCGCAGGCTGAAAACGGAAATCCGTACTCGCCGCCAGAGTGGCCTGGCCCAGCCCGAGATCCTCGGGCGTTTCCGAGACGACGCTGCAGTCGCGCGCACGGCCTTCCGTCGTGACCAAACAGGTCAGTCTAACAACCCCTTCGCCTTCCAGATCCATGAAATCCGCTGGCGGCTGGATGAAGGGCGATGCCTCAAGAACAGGCGGCGTCCGATCCGCGACATCCGGGGCCGTATTCTGACCGGCGTCCTGGCCTGTCAGAATGGCGAAAATGAACAGCAGCATTGCGCCCCTCTGCACCCCTCAATGAGCCACCTTCGCTCGGAGAGGGAGAAGGACGCAAGCCCTCACCCCCGCCCGCGATACGTCGGCACGCCCTGATCCGGCAGCCACAGCCCCTCCGGCGCGACGCCCGTCTGCCAGAAGACGTCGATCGGTATCCCCCCGCGCGGATACCAGTACCCCCCGATCCTCAGCCATTTCGGCGCCAGCAGGTCCGCCAGCCGCCGGCCGATGGCCACGGTGCAGTCCTCGTGGAAGGCGCCGTGGTTGCGGAAACTGGTCAGGTACAGTTTCAGGCTCTTGGACTCGACCAGCCACTCGCCCGGCGCATAGTCGATGACGATATGGGCGAAGTCCGGCTGGCCTGTCACCGGGCACAGGCTGGTGAACTCGGGCGCCGTGAATCGGGCCAGATACAGCGTATCCGCATGCGGGTTAGGCACCCGCTCCAGCACGGCCGTCTCGGGGCTGGTCGGGGCGGCGGTCTGGGCGCCGAGCTGGCTGAGATTGTCGGTGTAGTGGGTCATGGGGCGCATTTAGGCGTTTGCGGCGCGTAAGAAAATCCTCCCCGCACACAGCTTCCATCCCATGAGAGAGGGGACGAAGTCGGCCCGCCGCCCCAATTTCACTGCTTTGCAGACTGCACCCTCCCGATTGCCTTCCCCCGCGACACCCCGCTAAGCGTAGCGAAACAAAACCCTGGAGACGCCCGTGGCCATTCCCGCTTCGCTCGCAAAAGGCCTGACCCTGCCGATCATCTCGGCGCCCATGTTCCTGGTCTCCGGCCCGGATCTGGTGGTCGAGGCCTGCAACGCCGGGATCATCGGCACCTTCCCGTCGCTGAACCAGCGCACGACCGAGGGCTATCGCGACTGGATCCACGAGATCAAGGGCCGGCTGAAGCCCGAGGCGGCCGCATTCGGCGTCAATCACATCGTCCACCCGACCAATCCCCGGCTGATGGCCGACATGATGGTGTCGGTCGAGGAGAAGGTGCCGCTGATCATCACCTCGCTGGGCGCGGTGCGCGACGTGGTGGACGCCGTCCACGGCTATGGCGGTCAGGTCTTCCACGACATCGCCAACATCCGCCACGCCCGGAAGGCGGCCGAGGCCGGCGTCGACGGCCTGATCCTGGTCGCCAACGGCGCGGGCGGCCACGCCGGGATCATCAACCCCTTCGCCCTGGTCAACGAGGTGCGCAGCTTCTTCAAGGGGACCATCATCCTGTCCGGCGCCCTCTCGACCGGACAGGATGTCGCGGCGGCCCTGATGCTGGGCGCCGACTTCGCCTATATGGGCACCAGGTTCATCAATACGACCGAAGCCCTGGCGGTCGACGCCTATAAGCAGATGATCATCGACAGCGGTTCGACCGACATCATCCACACCCCGGCGGTGTCCGGCATCCCGGCCAACTTCATGAGCAAATCGTTGATCGAAAACGGGATCGATCCCAAACACCTGCCCGAGCACAAGCTGGACATGGGCGACGAGGCCAAGGCCTGGAAGACCGTCTGGTCCGCCGGCCAAGGCGCGGGCGCCATCCACGACGTCCTGCCCACCGCCGAACTGGTCGCCCGCCTGCGACAAGAGTTCGCTCAGGCCACGGAAGAATTCGCCATCAAAACCAGAGCAGGTTAAGGGCGGCTCCAACTCGCCTCTCGCGCGTTGGAGCCCTCATGATCCGCACCGCCCTCGCCGTCCTCGCCGCAGCCATCCTCACCACCCCTGCGGCGGCCCAATCGGGCTCAAACCCTTCGACGTCGTGGGACGCCTGGTCGTTCGTGGTGGGCGCCGGGACGGACAACCGCTCCAAGGCGGCGTCCAAGTCCGGCAACGACGGCTACGTTTTCGGCTCGGCAGTCTGGGAAAGCGCGGACGGCCTGTTCTACGTCTCCCCCGGCGTCGAGACGATCCAGGCGGGCGGCTCCAATGTCGAGGCCGAGTTCGTGGTCGGCTATCAGCCCGAGGCCTTCGGCTACCGCTTCGACTTCAACGCCGCCTACAAGAACCGCCTCGACGCCGAGGCCGGCTACGACGAGGATGGCTGGGAGCTGACGGGCAACATCAGCCGCTCCATCGGCCCCGCCAGCGCACGGCTCCAGGTCCAGTATTCGCCGGACGCCGCCGGTTCGACCGACTCTTTCACCTGGGTCGAGGGCCGGGTCGGCTGGGACTTCACCAATCGCCTGAACGGCACGGCCGCCGTCGGTCGTCGCGAACAGAACGGCGCACCCGACTACACAGGCTGGAACGCCGGCGTGACCTATGCGCTGACCGACGCGCTGGACCTCGACATCCGCTACTACGACACCAACGCCCACACCTTCGGCGAACAGTACGAGGATGCTCTGGTCGCAGAGGTCGCCTACGCCTTCTGACCCCCCGCCCTTGCGCCTGGGGGGCGGGAGGCCCATATGGGGAGGGTCGATCTCTCTGCGTAACGCCGCTGCTCCCTTTGCATCACGCACCGAGGTCCAAAAGCCGATCCCATTCAGACCCGACAGGCCGACCAGGGATCCCTCCCTGCGGTCAACGCCAGACGGAGGTCTCCAAATGGCTACCGGCACTGTTAAATGGTACAACCCCACCAAAGGCTACGGCTTCATCGCTCCCGATGATGGCGGCAAGGACGTCTTCGTCCACGCCTCGGCCGTCGAAACCTCGAGCCTCGGCTCGCTGAACGAAGGCCAAAAAATCGGCTACGAAATCGAGCGCGACCAGCGCTCCGGCAAGGAATCCGCCGGTCGCCTCACGGCGGCGGAGTAGGACACGCGCCTCAACACCATCGCCTTCGCCGGCGAGGTGACGAAGTTACTGCCGCTGGGCCGCCGCAAGGTTCGCCTGGACAACGGCCACGTCGTGACGGTTCTGCCCACGCTCGGTTCGCCTAACGGCGTCTCCGGGCTGGGCGACCAGGTCGTGGTCGAGATCGCCTTCAATCAGCTGAAGGGCTGGCGCCTCGCGCGCCGGCCCTGAAGCCTTTCTGCACGGATGACGACATGACCCCGCTCGCCGACATGATCCCGACGATGACCGACGCCGACCTGAACACCCTGCGCGCCAACGCGGCCCGCCTGGTCGAACACGGCGCCTCGACCCAGGTCATGGCCGCCAGCGACATCCTGCCGGTCATCGACGACGAACTCGCCCGCCGCGCCGCCCTGCCCAAGGCCGCCAAGGCCCCGGTCAAGCGCGCCGCCCCCAAGAAGAAGCTGCCGCCCGTCACCGGCCACCAGACGGCTCTGCCGTCCAGCTGAGGCTGACGACGACACCAGGCTGGCTGGGCGTGCTGCAAGGTTGCTAAAAGGCGTCCATGACGCCTGACGCCCTCCAGTCCTATCTCCAAGACCACATCCCGCTCTCCCGCGCGATGCAGGCCAGTGTCGAGGCCATCACACCGGACACCCTGACGCTTCAGGCGCCTCTCGCGCCCAATATCAATCACCGCGACACAGTGTTTGGTGGAAGCGCCTCAGCCTTGGCCATTCTCTCCGCCTGGTCGCTCGTGCACACCCGGCTGACAGCCGAAGGGCTGAAGGCGCGACTGGTGATCCAGTCCAACACCGTCCACTATGACCGAGCGATGGCGGGGACATTCCAGTCCACCGCCACATTGGCCGATCCCGCCGGCTGGCCGCGCTTCGTCGCCCTGTTCAATCGGCGCGGCAAGGCGCGAGTCACAGTCGTTGCGACCTTGACCGAGGATGGTAAGGCCGCAGGACGGTTCGAAGGCAGCTTCGTCGCCCTGAGCATGAGCGACGCCCAGGATCAGCCCAGGGCCTGATCCAGATCGGCGATCAGGTCCTCGACGTTCTCGACCCCGACCGACAGCCGGATCAGGCTGTCGGTGATGCCGCCGGCCTCGCGCACCTCCTTGGGCACGCTGGCGTGGGTCATGATGGCCGGGTGGTTCACCAGGCTCTCGACCCCGCCGAGCGACTCCGCCAGGGTGAAGACCTGCACCTGCTCCAGCACCCGCCGGGTCCGCTCCAGGTCGCCGTCCAGGATCACCGTCACCATGCCGCCGTAGCCCCCGTGCATCTGCCGCGCCGCCAGCGCGTGCTGCGGATGGGCGATCAGGCCGGGGTAGATGACCTTGGCCACCCCCTTGCGGGTCTCCAGCCAGCGGGCCACCGCCAGGGCGTTCTCGCAGTGGGCCTTCATCCGCAGCGCCAGGGTCTTCAGGCCCCGGTTGGCCAAGAAGGCGTCGAACGGCCCCATGATGCCGCCGACCGAGTTCTGCAGGAACTTGATCCGCGTCGCCAAGTCGGCATCGGCCGTCACCAGCACCCCGCCGATGATGTCCGAGTGGCCGTTCAGATATTTGGTCGCCGAGTGCATCACCACATCCGCCCCCAGGCTCAGCGGCTGCTGGCAGAAGGGTGTGGCGAAGGTGTTGTCCACGATCAGCAGCAGGCCATGCGCCTTGGCCACCTTCGACAGGGCGGTGACGTCGGCCAGCTTCATCAAGGGATTGGTCGGGGTCTCGACCCACAGCATCTTCGTCTTGGGCGTGATGGCCGCCTCGACCGCGGCGATGTCGCTCAGATCCACATAGGCGAAATCCAGCCCCATGGTGCGCCGACGCACTCGCTCGAACAGCCGCCACGAACCGCCGTACAGGTCGTCGCCCGTGACCACGTGGTCGCCCGCGTCCAGCAGCTCCAGCGCCGTCGAGGTCGCCGCCATGCCCGAGCCAAAGCCGAAGCCGTGCGTCCCGCCCTCCAGGTCGGCGATACAGGCCTCGAACGCCTCGCGCGTCGGGTTCTTGCCCCGCGCATACTCATAGCCCTTGTTCACCCCCGGGCTTTCCTGGGCGTAGGTCGAGGTGGCGTAGATCGGCGTCATCACCGCCCCGGTCGTCGGGTCGGGGTGCTGACCGGCATGGATGGCGCGGGTCGAGAAACCCTGGCTGTTCTTCTTGTCGGAATTCATTCGTCTTCCTCTTCGGGAGGCATCGCCTTGACGATCCATCCCCCTTCCGAAAGCTGGGCCAGATGGCCAGGCTCTATGGCGGGTAAACCGAGCGGCGCAAGTACGGGCATTAAGTGGTGCAGGTGCACGACCTGGGCATCTTCGGCGCCATGATCGAACCGGGCGCACAACACCTGCACGACCCTATCAACGTCATGAGCCACCTCGACCACCGGCTGACCATCGGTCACATGCCTGCACACGATGGCCGCCTGATCGTCCGCGAACTCATGGCCCATCAGCTTCAGCATTAACGGTTCAGGCTGAGGTGGTTGATCAGGTCGGTGCGGGTGATCAGGCCCACGAACCGCTCGCCGTCCAGCACGATGGCCACCCGGTCGCGGTCAAACACGGGGATCAGGGCGTCCAACGACTCCTTGACCTGAAGCGTATCCAGATCGCGCGTCATGGCCGAGGCCACCGGCTTGGCGAACCGCTCCTTGCGGGTGATCTCGTCGGTGTTCATCACCTGGATCAGATCGCTCTCGTCCAGGATGCCGACCAGACGGCCGTCCTCGATGATCGGCAGCTGGGACACGTCGGCGCCCTTCATCCGCTTGAAGGCGGTGTCCAGGGTGTCGCCCGGGCCGGCAACGACCACGTCGCCCTTCTCGTATTTGCGGTTGATCAGGTCCGACAGATCGCCGTGCAGCTCGCGCTCGCCCAGGCCCTGATCCGCCAGCCAGGCGTCGTTATAGACCTTGGACAGATACTTGGCCCCGGTGTCGCAGACGAAGGTGACGCAGGTCTTGGCCTCGGTCTGTTCGCGGCACCAGCGCAGGGCCGAGGCAATCAGGGTGCCCGAGGACGATCCCGCCAGGATGCCTTCCTTCAGCAGCAGTTCGCGCGCCGTGGCGATCGCCTCCGCGTCGGGGATCGAATAGGCCTTGTCGATCAGGCTCATGTCCGCCGTATCGGGCACGAAGTTCTGGCCGATGCCTTCGACGGTATAGCTGCCGTCCGGGCCGGGCACGCCGTCGTTGACGATGCCGGCCAGGGTCGATCCGACCGGATCGGCCAGGACGATCTGGGCCTTGGAGCCGACGCTCTTGAGGTAGCGCGCCACGCCGGTGATCGTCCCGCCCGAGCCGATACCGGCGACGAAAGCGTCGATGTCGCCCCCCGTCTGCTCCCAGATCTCCGGCCCCGTCGTCTTCACATGGGCGTCAGCGTTCGAATGGTTGGCGAACTGGTTGACGTAATAGGCGCCGGGAATGGCCTGCGACAGGCGCTCGGCCATGTCGGTGTAATATTCCGGATGCCCGTGCGGCACGTCCGAACGGGTCAGGCGAACATCGGCGCCCATGGCCCGCAAATGCTGGATCTTTTCCTTCGACATCTTGTCCGGAATGACCAGCAGCACCTTATAACCCCGCGCCCGACCGACCAGGGTCAGCGCCAGCCCCGTATTGCCGGCCGTCGCCTCGACGATGGTGCCGCCTTCCTTCAGCCAGCCTTCCTTCTCGGCCGCATCCAGCATCTCAACCGCAATCCGATCCTTGATCGAACCGCCGGGGTTCTGGGACTCCAGTTTCAACAGCAGCCGGCAGTTGCCGGTGTCGATCTTCGTCACCTCCACCATCGGCGTCTTGCCGATCAGATCCAGCGGCGACTTGACGGTCGCGCTCAGGGCGGGGGCGTTCAGGGACATCGAAGACTCCGGTTCAGGACGCAGAGAGGCTGAGGCCTCACATTCACATGGTCAACTCACGCAAGATTTGACCCAAGGGCGCGGTTCCGCGCTACGAAAGACGCAATGACCAATTCATCCAAGAGGCCGCCCGCCGGTCTCCCCGACAAAGACACCCTCCTCGCCTTCCTGCGCGAGGCCGGATCGGCCGAGAAGACCGATATCGCGCGCCACTTCGGCCTGAAGGGCGGCGACCGCCGGGCCTTGCGCGAAATGATCCGCGAACTGGAAGAAGAAGGAAAACTGGGCAAGCGCGGTCGCAAGGGCTTTTCCGAAGCCGGCGCCCTGCCCCCTGTCGGCGTCGCCGATGTGATCGAACGCGACGGCGACGGCGAACTGTATGTCCGCCTGGTCGAGGCCAGCGCAGACGCCCCGCGCGCCCTGCTGATGCCCGACAAGGGCAAGCCCGGCCCCGCGCCCGGCTTGGGCGACCGTCTGCTGGTCAAGTTCCAGCGCGGCGGCGACGGCTGGGAGGCCCGGCTGATCAAGAAGCTGGACGTGGGGACCAACCGCGTTCTGGGCGTCATCCGCAAATCGGCGCGCGAGACCCGCGTCGAGCCGGTCGACCGCCGCTCCAAGGACGTGCTGCTGGTGCCCCAGGCCCAGTCGGGTGATTTGCGTGACGGCGACCTGGTCCTGGCCGCCATCGAAAAGGGCGAGCAGCGCTATGGGCCCAAGCGCGGCAAGATCCTGGAACATATCGGCAAGGAGGACGATCCCCGCGCCGCCTCCCTGATCGCCATCCACGCCCACGGCGTCCCGACCGGCTTCTCCGAAGCGGTCGAGCGCGAGGCCGAGGATCAGGCCCTGCCGACGTTGAAGGGCCGCGAGGACCTGCGCGAGGTCCCCTTCATCACCATCGACCCCGCCGATGCGCGCGACCACGACGACGCCGTCTATGCGGCGCGTGACGAGGATCCGAAGAACCCCAACGGCTGGATCGTCTGGGTCGCCATCGCCGACGTCGCCGCGTATGTCCGGCCCGGCACCCATCTGGACCGCGAGGCCCGCGACAAGGGCAACTCGACCTATTTCCCCGACCGCGTCGAACCGATGCTGCCGGAGGTGCTGTCGAACGGCCTGTGCAGCCTGAAGGAAGGCGAGAACCGCGCCTGCCTAGCCGTGCGGATGGTGTTCGACAAGGACGGCCGCAAGACCGGCCATCGCTTCGTTCGCGGCCTGATGCGGTCCCACGCCAAGCTCAGCTACGAACAGGCCCAGTCCGCCATCGACGGCCAGATCGACGACGCCACCGGCCCGATCATGGAGGCCATCCTCTATCCGCTGTGGAACGCCTACCACGCCATGCTGAAGGGCCGTCTGAAGCGCAGTCCTTTGCAGATCGAATCCGCTGAACGCCGCATCCGCATGGCGCCTGATGGCGGCATCGCCTCGATCGAAAAACGCGCCTCGCTGGAGGCGCACCGGCTGATCGAGGAGATGATGATCCAGGCCAACGTCTGCGCCGCCGAGACCCTGGAGCAGAAGAAGACACCGCTGATCTACCGCGTCCATGACGCGCCCAGTCAGGAGAAGATCTTCAACCTGGCCGACTTCCTCTCGACCATTGGCAAGCCGTGGAACAAGGGCGAGCCGGGCACGACCAAGCGGTTCAACAAGCTGTTGGACGAGACGCGCGACGGCGAATACGCCGATGTGGTCAACGAAGTGGTTCTACGCACCCAGATGCAGGCCATCTATTCGCCGGACAACGTCGGCCACTTCGGCCTGAACCTGGATCGCTACGCCCACTTCACCTCGCCGATCCGGCGCTATTCCGACCTGATTGTCCACCGCGGACTGATCCGGGCGCTGGGCTTCGGCAAGGACGGGCTGACGGATCGCGAAATCGCCGAACTGCCCGCCATCGCCGAGGGCGTGACCATGACCGAGCGCCGGTCCATGGCCGCCGAGCGGGACGCCATGGACCGCTATATCGCCGCCTTCCTGGAGAACCGGGTCGGCGCCACCTTCACCGGACGGATCACCGGCGTCACCCGCTTCGGCCTGTTCATCCGGCTGGACGAGACGGGCGCTGACGGCCTAGTCCCCGTCTCGACCCTGGGCAGCGAATATTTCGCCCACGACGACCGCGCCCACGCCCTGGTCGGCGAACGCACCGGCAAGCGGTTCACCCTGGGCCGCAAGGTCGAGGTCAAGCTGATGGAGGCCACCCCCGTCACCGGCGGCCTGGTGTTCGAAATGCTCAGCGAACCGGAGCCGCGCGATCCCAACGCCCCTGCCCCGCGCTATGGCATTCGCGGACGCGGCGGCGACGGCCCGCCGATGCGTGGCAAGGGCCGGCCGGGCGGCCCCAAGCCTCGCAACGGCTCCAAGCCGGCGGGCGGACTGAAGGGCGTACGCAAGGGCAAGCGGAAGTAGGTCGCCATGGCCCCAGCGGACATCTTGCCAGCGCTCGACCGCCTGAACGCGACAGAGCGGGAACTGCTGCTTCTGCTAGGGCGGGGCCATACCGCCAAGTCCATTGCGACTATGAAAGACCTTTCGGTCGCGGCCGTGAACGAGCGGTTCCGCTCGGCCCGTCGCAAAACGGGTCTGGGCAGCAGTCGGGAGATCGCCCGGCTGCTGGTCGCCCAAGAAAATCGTGACGATTTAATCGATCTAGCCGCCATCCCGAGCCAAGCAGCAAGCCTTCCTCGTCCCGACGCGCCGCCCTCCGGCCGCGCGTTCCTCACCAGACGATGGAGACTGATCGTGATCATCACCGCCCTGGTGGCCGCCGGCCTTCTGGCCTATCAGACCGCCACGCCGCCGGTCGCGTCGCCACAGACATCGACCGGCGACAACCCCATTGCAGAAATCCTCGCGGATATGCCGGCTTCGCCCGATATCGCCACCCTTCATGCCGAAGCCGCGACGCCCTCAACTGACCAAGCTTGGTCCTCCTCCACGGAACAGACCTTGTCTCAGCGCTATCATGCCCTTCCCGGCTTCGAGAACAGTGTCGAGGTCCTCAGCGTGACCTGCGCAGCGACCCTGTGCGAAGTCGCTGGCAAGGCGCGCGCCGACATCTCCAGCGACGACATGAATGCGTTCATGGAGGGCGTTCAGGGGCTGGACAGATCAGAGCCGCGCCTGCCGCTGGACGCCGTCGTCCACCACTTCAGCTCCACCAACGGACCATCGTCTTCCGCCGTATTCGCCTCCTACTGGCGTCGAAAGACCTGACACGCATCGGGGCGGCGGGGCGGCTTGCCCGCCCTGCCGTCTCGGTTCATTGAACCTGTCATGTCGCCAGCCCCCTTCGACGCCGCCCAGGACCTGACCGACGCCCCTCGCGTCGGCGGCGGCCAGCGGCCCAAGGACGCGGCGACCCTGATCTTGACGCGGGGCGGGGCGCGCCCGGAAGTACTGATGGGGCGACGCGCGCCGGGCCATGTCTTCATGGCGTCGAAGTGGGTGTTTCCAGGCGGGCGGATCGACCGGGCGGATTTCACCGCCGCCGCAACGGGCGATCTGACGTCCGACGTCGCCCGCAGGCTGGAGGCCGAGGTTCCCGCCCGCCGCGCGCGCGCCCTGGCCCTGACGGCGGTGCGCGAGACCTTCGAGGAGACCGGCTTGATCCTGGGCCGCCCCGCGCCGCCCGCCAACACAGCCGGACCGTGGCGCGAATATCGGCAAGCGGGCGCCCTGCCCGACCTGTCGGTCCTCTCCTACATCGCCCGCGCCATCACCCCGCCCGGCCGCACGCGCCGGTTCGACGCCCGCTTCTTCATGGCCCCGGCCGAGGCCCTGCTGACGCCCGAGCCGACCGCAGGATCAGGCGAACTGGACGAAATCGCCTGGTTGCCGTTGGAAGACGCTCGCGCCCTTGATCTGCCCGCCATTACCCGCTTCGTGCTGGGCGAACTGGCCGAGCGCCTGGCCCAGGACCGCGCCAATCCTGACCGCCCCCTGCCCTTCGTCCGCATGGTGCGCGGCCGCCACGTCGTCGATCACAGGGACTGACCATGCCCAGCGCCATCACCCTGCGCCTGACCACCGCCGACCCGGTCCCAGGCGTCGCATACAGCCTGCAGGATAAGGCCAACGCGCCGGTCGATCCCCGTATCGCCGACGATGGTCCGATCAGTTTCGACGTCCCCGTCACCCTGTCCGACGACGGCCGGCTGACGGGCCCCTTCGTGAGGCGCGAGGGACCGTCGCGACGTTTCGTCTATATCGCCATCGGCACATCGGCCGGACAGCACAGCGAATGGAGCCGTCGCGCCAAGATCGACGTCCATGACATTCCCGCCGACCTTCTGGCCCTGGCGCGCGAGGGGCGCGTGCTGGAAGTCATCCTGCCCGGCCGCGCCCGCGACGGCGGCCCGGCTTGCGCCACCGTGCGCCCACTCCAGCCCTGGCGCGCCGTCTGACCTATTCGGCGACCGGCTTCGTCAGGTCGAACTCGACGCGGAAGTGCCGGTTCGGCCGGCGCAGCTCATAGGCGAACATCCGGTCGGGATGGACCTCCATCGCCCAGACATTGGTGGTCGAGACCGCCGCGTCGTTGGCCTTGAACAGGGCGATCGATTCGGCGTCGACCGGGAATTCCTGCCGCTCGGCCGTGCCGACGCTCGTCGTATCGCCGCCGTACCAGTGCAGCACGTCGGTCGTGCCGTTCTCATGCCGGTGATCATGCTTCAGACGCAGACCGGCGTCCGTCCTGGTCACAACCCAGGTGCGCGACCGGTCCTCGCCCACCGCGAACGGTATCCGCACCTCGTCCGGCGAACAGTCGCGGACGTGCATGATCAGCCGCTCGCTCGCGAACCTGGCGTCGGCGGCGTCGGTCGTGACGACCCGGCCTTCGAATCGCTGGCCACACAGGGCGTTCAGCCGCGCCAGGAAATCGTTCTGGACCGGAGCGGGGCCCGCATCTGCGACGCCCACAGACGACAGGGAAATCAGGGCCGCTGCGGCCAGCAAGGATGCGATTTTCATACGCCCAGATTATATATGCGCCGCACCGCATCAAGGCGGCATCGCGCCCGTTGACTTTGGGGCGATCCTGAGTATGTTCCGCGCCTCTTATTTTAAGCGGCTTTCGCCGTCGCAGAGGTAATTCCGATGGCCAAACCGGCTTCCATCAAGATCCGCCTGAACTCCACGGCCGACACCGGCTTCTTCTATGTCACCAAGAAGAACGCCCGCACCATGACCGAGAAAATGGTCGTCAAGAAGTACGACCCGGTCGTGCGCAAGCACGTCGATTTCAAGGAAGGCAAGATCAAGTAATCCCTTGATCGGCTGAGATAATGCAAAACGCCCGGCTGGTGACAGCCGGGCGTTTTCGTTTGTCTGGCGCCTGGTTCGGCGTTCAGGCGGCCTTGGTGATGACCTTGTTCCGTCCGCTCGCCTTGGCCTCGTAAACGCCCTCGTCGGCTCGCTTCAGCAAGCCTTCCGGCGTATCCCCGTCCCCCGTCGTCGCAGCGACGCCGATCGAAATGGTGATGGTCAGATGCTCCTTGCCGCCCATGACCCGGAAGGGGGCGGAGGCGATATCGCGACGGATTCGCTCGGCCACCATCTGGGCGTCGTCCAGCCCTGCGCCGGGCATGACCACCACAAACTCTTCGCCGCCCATCCGGCACGGCAGATCGACGGCGCGCACGTTGGTGGCCAGACGCACGGCGAACTCGGCCAGCACCTCGTCCCCGGCATCGTGACCGAAGCCGTCGTTGACCGACTTGAAGTGGTCGATGTCGAGCACCAACACAGCCACAGAAGCGCCACCGTGCGCGGCACGGCCCACCAGAGCCTGCAACTGCCCGGTCATGTAGCGTCGATTGTGCAGGCCGGTCAGGGCGTCCGTGACGGCCATCTCCAGACTGCTGTCCAGCTTCTGGCGCAGGAAATCAGTGTAGCGCTTGCGACGAATCTGGGTGCGGACACGCGCCGACAATTCCTCGGGATCGACGGGACGCGGCAGTATGTCTGTGGCGCCCAGCTCCAGCGCCTTGACCATGCGCGGTCGCTCGCTCGGCTCGACGATGGCCAGGATCGGCGCCCGACGCGCGTCGCCCGATTTGGCCAGGGCCACAACCCGGAGACCATCAAAACTCTCGGCCGCCACGTTGACGATGATCAGATCCAGCGGCCCCTTAGCGGCCGCCATGGCCGCATCGGGATCGGTCTCGATGGCGACGCGATGCTCGCGCCCCAGCTCCGCAGCAATCTTCTCAGCCTGGGCGGCGTTGTCGTCGACGATCAGAACCCGCCCGCCTTCGCTGCGCAGCCGCGCGGCCCCCTCGCCTTCCACGCCCATGCGCCGGCTGCTTTCCTCGCGCTCGCGCAGTTCGTCCATCACCTGTTTCAGCCGCGTCAGCGACTTGACGCGCGCGAACAGGACGACATCGTCGATGGGTTTGGTCAGAAAGTCGTCGGCCCCAGCCTCCAGGCCGCGAATCCGGTCCTCTCGCCCGTCCAGCGCCGTCACCAGCACCACCGGAATATGCCGCGTCTCAGCCCGCGCCTTCAGCAGTCGACAAGTCTCGAACCCGTCCATGCCGGGCATCATGACATCGAGCAGGATCAGGTCCGGCTGATGCTCAGCCGCCAGTTCCAGCGCGGCCGCCCCGCTGTTGCAGGTCAGAACGTCATAATATTCAATCGTAAGCTTGGCTTCCAGCAGACGAACATTCACGTCCACATCGTCGACCACCAGGATCCGCGCACTCATCCCAGATGCTGCCTTATGGTGTCGAGGAAGTGCATGACGGATATCGGCTTGGAGATATAGGCCTCGCACCCGCCCTGGCGGATACGCTCCTCATCGCCCTTCATGGCGAAGGCGGTCACGGCGATGACAGGGATATGGTTCAGCTCCTCGTCGTCCTTCAGCCATTTGGTGACTTCGAGACCCGAGATTTCGGGCAGCTGGATATCCATCAGGATCAGGTCCGGATGATGCGCGCGCGCCAGAGCCAACGCCTGCAGGCCCTCACGGGTTTGCAAGGTTTCATAGCCCTGGGAATCGAGCAGATCATGAAAAAGCTTCATGTTCAGCTCGTTATCCTCGACGATGAGGACTTTTTTGGACATCGTCACCTGACCTGCGGCGCCTGCGAATTGGCGACGCTTCGTTGTGTGCGATACTGCCCGTCCCAGTCTTAAGTTGGGATGAAGCCAAGGTTACGGAGACCTTAAGCGTGGCCATAAAGGCCGTTTGCCGCGACTGCCTGTGGACCGGCGACGATCCCGCCGGCCCGCCTGGACGCCGCTGTCCGTCGTGCGGGTCGCGCCGCATCGTTGCGGACGCGGAACTGGATCAACTTTCGATCGCCCACATGGACTGCGACGCCTTCTACGCCTCGGTGGAAAAGCGTGACCGGCCTGAGCTACGTGACAAACCCGTCATCGTCGGCGGCGGCAAGCGGGGCGTGGTCTCCACCGCCTGCTATGTCGCACGCCAATACGGCGTCGGCAGCGCCATGCCGATGTTCAAGGCGCTGAAGGCCTGTCCCGAAGCCGTGGTGATCAAGCCCGACTTCGCCAAATATGTTTTCGAATCAGAACGCATCCTCGGCGCCCTCGGCCGGCTCACGCCGCTGATCCAACCCCTGTCACTGGACGAGGCCTGGGTCGATCTGTCGGGCACGGAACGGTTGAACGGAGGCCCGCCGGCTTACCAGTTGATCCGTTTCCAGAAGCAGATCGAGGAAGAGACCGGCCTGACCGTCTCCATCGGACTGGCCCCCAACCGCTTTCTGGCCAAGATGGCGTCAGAGATGGACAAGCCGCGCGGCTTTTCGGTCGTGGGCGCCGCCAACGCCCAGGCCCTGCTGGCGCCCCGCGCGGTCACCACGCTGCCCGGAGTCGGCCCGGTGTTCGGCAAGGCCCTGCGCAGCGACGGCTACGCCACCATCGGCGACCTGGCCCGCGCCGACGTGCGCGACCTGGTCAAACGCTATGGCGAGTCCGGCCTGCGCCTCTACGACCTGTCCCACGCCCGCGACGCCCGCGCTGTAAACCCGGACCGCGACCGCAAGGGCATGAGCGCCGAGACCACCTTCAACGAAGACCTGATCACGGCCGAGGCGCTCGAGGCCGAACTCTGGCCCCTGTGCGAGAAACTGGCGTCCAAGGCCCGCCGCGACGGCGTCGCCAGCCGCGTCCTGGTGCTGAAGCTGCGCCGCACCGACTTCAAGATCATCACCCGCCGCATCAGCCTAGCCGAACCCGTCCAGACCGCCCGCGCCCTGTTCGCCGCCGGCCGTGACCTGCTGAAGCCGGAACTGGGTCAGCCCTATCGGCTGATCGGCATCGGCATGGCGGACATCCAGGACGCCGATGACGCCCCCGCCGGCCTGTTCCAGACCACCGAAACCCGAACCCTGAAGACCGAACGCGCCATCGACAAACTGCGAGAAAAATTTGGCAAGGACGCCGTGGTGGCGGGACGGGCGCTGAAGTCTTAGGAAGCCGCATGGACCTCGCCAAACGCGCCTACGACCATGGCTTCCGCCTGGACCCGATCGTCCGCAGCCTGCTGGACACCGACTTCTACAAGCTGCTGATGCTGCAGATGATCTGGCGCGAGCATCGCGACACGCCGGTGGTGTTCCAGGTCATCAACCGCACCAAGTCCGTCCGCCTGGCCGACGAGATCGACATCGCCGCCCTGCGCGACCAGCTGGATCACGCCCGCACCCTGCGGTTCACCAACAAGGAGCTGGTCTGGCTGGCGGGCAACAGCTTCTATGGCGTCAAACAGATCTTCTCGCCTGACTTCATCGCCTGGCTGACCGACTACCGCCTGCCCGCCTACGACCTGTCGGTCCAGGACGGCCAGTATGTCCTGACCTTCTCCGGCGCCTGGGCCGAGGTCACCCTGTGGGAGATCCCGGCCCTGGCCATCCTCAACGAGCTGCGCTGCCGGGTCGGACTGCGTCGCCTCGGACGGTTCGAGATCGATATCCTCTATGCCCGGGCCAAAACCCGGTTGTGGTCCAAGGTGGAGCGGCTGCGCGACCTGCCTGACCTGGCCATCTCCGACTTCGGCACCCGTCGTCGCCACGGCTTCCTGTGGCAGCGCTGGTGCATCCAGGCGCTCAAGGAAGGTCTGGGCCGGTCCTTCATCGGCACCTCCAACGTGCTCCACGCCATGGAGAACGATCTGGAGGCCATCGGCACCAACGGCCACGAGCTGCCGATGGTCCTGGCCGCCCTGGCGCCCGACGACGCGGCCCTGGCCCAGACGCCCTATGCGGTGCTGGACGAGTGGCGCAGACACTATGGCGGCAACCTGCTGGTCGTCCTGCCCGACGCCTTCGGCACCGAGGCCTTCCTGGACAAGGCTCCCGACTGGGTCGCCGACTGGACCGGCTTCCGCCCCGACTCGGCCCCGCCCATCGCTGCAGGCGAACGGTTGATCGACTGGTGGCGCGAGCGCGGGCGCGATCCGAAGGAGAAACTGCTGATCTTCTCCGACGGCATGGACATCGACGGCATCGAAGCCGCCCACGCCCATTTCCATGGCCGAGCGCGTCTCAGCTTCGGCTGGGGCACCAATCTGACCAACGACTTCCGTGACTGTTCGCCTGCGCCCGCCCCTGAGCTCGAGCCCATCTCTCTGGTCTGCAAGGTCGTCGAGGCCGGCGGGCGCCCGGCCGTCAAACTGTCGGACAATCCGGAGAAAGCGGTCGGCGATCCGGCCGAAATCGAACGCTATCGCCGCGTCTTCGGCGTCCGCGGCCTGACCGCACGACCGGTCGAGGTCTGAAACCCGCCCTTAAGTCCGTTAGGTCATAAGGGCGGCATGAACGCCTTCATCGACAAGATGCGCCGCCGCGCCGGCCGCTATCTGGATGTCCGCCCCGCGACGATCCAGCCCGCGCGAGGCGTACTGAGCCTGTCGTTCGACGACATCCCCGCCTCCGCCTGGCTGGAAGCCGGACCGGTGCTGGCCCAGCACGGGGTGAAGGCCACCTATTATGTCTGTGGCGGCCTAGCCGGCGGGCGCAATCTGGACCTGCCGCAATTCGAGACCGAGCACCTTCAGGCTCTGCACGAGGCCGGTCACGAAGTCGGTTGCCACACCTATGAACACGTCTCGACCCTGCGCCTGTCGCCGGCCGAACTGGACGCCAGCCTGGCCCGCAACGCCGCCTGGGTGTCGGAACGGCTGGACGATTATCAGATGCTCAGCTTCGCCTATCCGTTCGGCGATTGCGCCGCGGGGGCCAAGTCTTTGATCGACGGTCGCTTTCTGTGCGGTCGAGGTGTGCGCGACGGGATCAACGAGGGCCGAGTCGACCGCAACCTGTTGCAGGCGATTGGCCTGGAGAGCCGCCGCCTCCCCGGCTACGATCTCGACAAACTTATCGACGACACCGCGGCTTCGAAGGGCTGGCTGATCGCCTATGGCCACGACGTCAGCGACGCCCCCACCCCCTACGGCTGCAAGCCCGAGGATATCGACCGCCTGATCCGGCTGGCAAAAGCCGCCGATCTGGACATCCAACCGGTCGCGGCGGCGTGGCGACTGGCGGCCAGCACACCCCGACACCCGTCATCTTAGGCCTTGCGCCTAAAACGACGATTGGAGAGCGGTGACGGTCTCACGTAAACGGTCAGACCGCTGGCGCGCGCGAGAAGTCCGGCAGGGGCAGCCAGCCGGTGAAGATCAGCACCATGACGAAGGCCCAGACGATGGCCGCGACCCAGGTGGTGGTGATGAATTTGCGCTTCAGGTTCGGCGTGGCCGGCGCGCCCCATTGCGCCCCGTCCGTCGGTGGCGTGTGGGTTTCGCGCGAGGTTCCCAGCGGCAGGACCGCGAACAACACCGTCCACCAGACGATGATGTAGATGCCGAACATGGTGGCGGGGCCGATGGGCATGAGACCTCCTGTCCGAACTTTGGCGTCCGGTTAAAACCGGTCTAGAGGATCAGCCTCCCCTCGACGAGTCCCCGACATGCCGCAGATCACCCTGGAATACACCCGCCACCTGGCCGAGACCGACTGGCCCCCCGTCGCGTTGGAGATCCACCAGGCCGCCGTCGAGATCGCCGGCGCCGCCCTGTCGGCCTGCAAGACCCGATTGATCGCCCTGGACCATGTCGTCATCGCCGATGATGCGCCGGAGACCGGCATGCTGGCCTGCCGCATCGGCCTGATGCTGGGCCGCACGCCGGAGCAGAAGAGCGCGCTAAGCGAACGGGTGCTGGAGATACTGACCGCCGCCCTGCCCCAGCCGACCGGCAAGGTCGAGGTGTCGGCCGAGGTGTTCGAACTGAACGAGACCTATCGCAAGGCCACGCTCGGCTGACGCGACATGCTGGTTGGCTGCGCCTTCAGGGATGCGGCCGCCCGACGCCATACCGCGCCGCCAGATAGGGGGCGATGGCGTGGTCCTGAAGGAAGCGGCGCCCGGTCGTTTCGCTGACCTGGACCTCGGGCCAGTCCAATTCGCCGTCCAGGATCAGGATCGGACAGCTTTGATGCGCCTCGCCGACCTCGGCGATTACCGGCGGGCGCGGCCGGGCATGGTCCAGATAGACCACCTCAAGCGCGTTCCTCAGCTGGGGATAGAAGGCCAGAACGCCCTCGATATAGGCGCCGGCCGGGCAGAACCACGGGCCGCCCTGCGCGTCGTGCCAGTCGGGGTTCAGCAGGAAAAGTCGTTCGGTCATGGGCGGGATATAGCGGACCTCCACCGGATTCCGCGACGTCTATTCGCAGGGCGCGCCGAAGCCCGGCGCGCGTAACGCCAACAGGATGGACGACCGCTCCGCCTGGGTGATGGAGCCTGACCGTTCCAGGACGCAGCCGACCGCGGTGTTCGAGTTCGGGGCCAGCAGGCCGTAGGTCAGACCTTCGGCCTCCAGTCGGGCCTGGGCGGCTTTCAGGGCCTCGACCGCCTCGGCGACGCGGGCCGGGTCTCTGGTGATCCGCGTCATCTCGTGCAGGGCCTCGCCCGAACTGGGGAAGTCATAGGCCTCAGGCGTATAGGGGGCGATCTCGGCCGAGAGACGGTCGGGGTGATCCGTGACGCCGAACTTGGCGTTCTGGCTGGCGGAAAAAGCGATGGCCGGGCCCGTCTGCGGCACGACCAGAATGTAGGCGTGGCGCGGAAACAGCAGATAGTGGGCCATGTATTTGGTCACGGGCACCAAAGGCAGGCGATCCGGCCCCAGGGCATGGGCGCCGACGTAGACGCCGGACGGCAGGCTGCGCGCGTCGATCCGTCCGTTCAGCTTCAGGATCCGGTCCACCATCACATCGTCCAGCAGGAAGACCCCGTCCTCGGCCTCCCGCTCCAGATAGGCTTGGATGGCGGCGGTGTCGGGCGCGGGGCCGAGGTCGCGGCCATAGACGGTCGGAAAGGCCGTAGGCGACATGGGCTGGCCGTCGGGCGGGCTGAACCACAGGACGCGCAGTTCGTGGACGGTGCGCGACAGCGGCTCGTCGCCGCGAAAGGTCGAAAGGCTGAGCGCCAGGTTCACCGCGGCGAACAGGGCGACGAAGCCGCCGATCCCCTGCCCCGCGATCACCGCCCAGCGGCGCCACCCGCGCAAGGGGTGACGGGCGTGGCGCACCCTTTCCAGCAGACGGCGCGCGCGCGCGGGCTTGTCCGACATGAGTTTCCCCAACCGTTCAGGCGCAAGAAATGCGCCTGAACGGTCAAGGTTGCATCAGACCCGCAGGACGACCGTCTCGACGATGGGACGGCGATCCCAGATCTGCTGGCTGGCCTTCTTCAACACGCGAGCAACGGCCTGTTCGATGACCATTTCGTCGTCCAGGGCGTCGCCCTTCAGGCCCTTGACCACCTGTTCGACGCGCTCGGCCAGCTTGTCCAAAGCATCCCCCAGCGGCGTGGCGGTGTCGCCGGGCAGGCCGACGCTGCGGATATCGATGTCGCTGGCGATGCGGCCGCGCTTGTCCAGGGCGAAGCTGACGATCAGCACGCCGTTGGTCGAGGCGTGGCGGCGTTCCTTTAGGGCCTCGCCCTGTTCGGTCACCAGCATGCCGCCGTCGACGTACAGGCGGCCGTTCGGCACCTCGTCGATGATCTTGGCCGGCCCGGGGGCCAGGCGCACCATGTCGCCGTTGCGCGGCGTCACGGTTTCCTTGACGCCAATGTCCTTGGCCAGATTGGCGTGTTCCAGCAGGAAACGACGCACGCCATGGGTCGGCACCGCGATCTGCGGCCGCACCCATTCGTACATCTGCTTCAACTCGTCGCGGCACGGGTGGCCCGAGACGTGGATGCCGGGGTGGTCCTTCTCGGTGTAGAGGCGCACGCCCCGGTCCGCGAGACGATCCTGCAGATTACCGATGGCCAGTTCGTTGCCGGGAATTTGGCGCGACGAGAAGATGCAGTGGTCGCCCAGGCCCAGTTTGACGACCGGATGAGTGCCGTCGGCGACGCGCGACAGGGCCGCCCTCGCCTCGCCCTGGCTGCCGGTGCACAGATACAGGATCTGGTCGGCGGGCCAGACGCGGGCCTCTTCGTCCGACAGGAAGGGTTTGACGTCCTGGAGCATGCCGACGTGTTTGGCCGCCGCCGTGATCCGGTGCATCGAACGGCCGGCCAGGGACACGCGACGACCGCAGGCTTCGGCGGCGCGGATGACGCTGTCCATCCGGGCGACGTTGGAGGCGAAACAGCCCACGGCGACCCGGCCCTTGAGGCTGGAGATCAGTTTGGTGATGGCGACGGCCACATCGCCTTCGGACCCGGCGACGCCCGGCACGAAGACATTGGTCGAGTCGCAGACCATGGCCAGCACGCCCTCGTCGCCCATGGCGCGAATAGCGGGGGCGTCGGTCTTCTCGCCGATGATCGGCTGGTCGTCGATCTTCCAGTCGCCGGTGTGGAACACCACGCCCAACGGGGTGTCGATGGCCAGGCCGCTCGGCTCGGCGATCGAATGGCTCATATTGACGAAGGTCACGCCGAACGAGCCGATGTCGACGGTCCCGCCCAGCGGCACCTCGATCAACTGCACCTCGTCCAGGATGCCGCGTTCGCGCAGCTTGTCCCGGATCAGATAGGCGGTGAAGGGGGTGGCGTAGATCGGCGCCTTGATGCGCGGCCACAGCCAGCCCAGGGCGCCGATATGGTCTTCGTGCGCGTGGGTGAGGACGATACCCTTGATCGTCTCGCCTTCCAGATAGGAAGGATCGGGCACGATCACGTCCACGCCGGGCGTGGACAGGTCGCCGAAGGTAACGCCGACATCGACGATCAGCCATTCACGATTGGCCTCTGGCCCGAAGCCATAGGCGTTGAGGTTCATACCGACCTCGTCCGAGCCGCCCAGCGGCAGGAAAACGAGTTCGTCTTGGGTTTGCTTTTTCATTCAGTCAGTCATTTGGGCGTTACGACGCCAGATTTCCAGGAGGCCGCGAATAGTCAGGTCGGGATCGAAGTGATCGATGCTGTCGGTCGCGCCTTCGAACAGGCTGGCGACGCCGCCGGTTCCGATGACGGTCATGGGCCGCGCCCATTCCGCCTTGATGCGCGCGACCAAGCCTTCGATCAACGAAATATAGCCCCAGAAGACGCCGGACTGCATGGCCTCGACCGTGCCCTTGCCGATCACGTGTTCGGGCTTCTGAATGGCGATGCGGGGCAGTTTGGCCGCCGCCTCGTGCAGGGCCTGGAGCGACAGATTGATGCCGGGGGCGATCAGGCCGCCCTCGAACGCGCCATCGTCGGCGACGATGTCGAAGGTGGTGGCCGTGCCGCTGTCGATAACGATCAGATCGCCGGGATAGACCAGCTTAGCCCCGATGGCGTTGACCAGGCGGTCGGCGCCGGCCTCGCTGGGCTTGGCGATGCGGACGTCGATGCCCAGCTCGGCGTTCTCGCCGATGACCAGGGGTTCGATGTTCAGATAACGGCGCGCCAGATTGCGCAGGTTGAAGATCGACTGGGGCACGACGCTGGAGATGATACAGCCGGTCAGGGCGCCGAAGGCCAGACCCTTCATGACCATCAGCTGGTTCAGCCAGACGGCGTATTCGTCGGCGGTGCGGCTGGCCTCGGTGGCGGCGCGCCACTGGGCGATCCAGTCCGTCCCGTCGTGAACGGCGAACAGCGTATTGGTGTTGCCCTGTTCGATGGCGAGCAGCATCACGCGGCCTTGCCGAAGAAGACGTCGCCGGCCGAAATCAGGCGAACCGAACCGTCGGCCAGACGCAGGCGTAAGGCCCCGTCAGGCTCCACCCCCTCGGCCAGGCCCTCGATCGTTTCGTTGTCCAGACGCGCGGTGCACGGGCCGTTCAGCCCGGTCAGACGACTGGTCCAGGCGTCCAGAACCGGCTCGAAGCCCATCGTCTGCCAGCGCCCCCACCAGACGGCGAAGGTCTCGGCCAATATCTCGGCGGCGGCCTCAACCGGCGGCGCGAAGGCGAGGTCCTCGCGCAGCTTTTCCGCGATCGCCGCCGAGGCCTTCTCGGTTCCCTCGGGCGCATGGGTCAGGTTGACGCCGATCCCGACGGCCAGCCAAAGCCCCCCGGACGCGTGTGCGCCGCTTTCCACCAGGATGCCGCACGCCTTGCGACCGTCCAGCAGGACGTCGTTCGGCCATTTGATCGAGACCAGGGCAGGCGAGACGAAGACGTCCAACAGGTCGGCGACGGCCAGGGCGGCGATGAAGGTCGCCTGAGCCGCCTCACGCGGCGTCGCATGAACCCTGATCAGCAAGGTCGCGGCCAGATTGCCGGGCTTGTCCACCCAGCTCCGACCACGGCGGCCACGCCCCGCCGTCTGGCGGCGCGCGATGATCCACTTCGGGCCGACCTCGCCTGCCTCCGCCAGCCGCCGGGCTTCCGACAGCGTCGAGTCGACCTCGTCGAGAATGACCAGGGGGGCGGGCGTCAACGCCCTAACCGTTCCCGAAGCCGGCGCTCGCAACCTTGGTCAGCGGCTCCAGCCAGGTCAGACCGACGATCACCAGCGGGAAGGCGAAGGCGGCGCAGGCCCAGCCAATGATGCTGGTTTCGGGCGAGGACTTGTCCATCTGGATGTCGTCTACGGGTGCGTCGAACCACATAAGCTTGATGATCCGCAGGTAGTAGAAGGCGGCGACGACCGAGGCGACCAGACCGGCGGCGGCCACTGGCCACAGACCGGCGTCGGCGGCGGCGCCGAAGACATAATACTTGCCCCAGAAGCCCGAGAACGGCGGCATGCCCAGGACCGACAGCGACAGGATGGTCAGGGCGACGGCCGTGACCGGACGGTCCTTCTTCAGACCAGCCAGATCGGCGATGCGGCGGATCGGACGGCCCGACTTGGACAGGCTGAGCAGGATGGCGAAGAAGCCGAGCTGATCGATGACATACAGGGTCATGAACATCAGCATCGCCTGCAGGCCTTCGCTGGTGCCGGCCGCGATGCCCAACAGGGCGTAGCCGATGTTGGCGATCGACGAATAGGCCAGCAGGCGCTGGATGTCCTTCTGGGCCAGACCGCCGAAGGCGCCGACGACGAAGCTGAGCAGGGAAATGGCGACCAGGACCTGCGACCACTGGGCGTGGGCCTCGCTGAAGCCGCCCTCCAGGGCGCGGGCGATCAGGACCATGGCGGCGACCTTGGGGGCCGTGGCGAACAGGGCCACGACCGGCGTCGGCGCACCCTCGTAGACGTCGGGCGTCCACATGTGGAAGGGCGCGGCCGAGACCTTGAACGCCAGACCGCAGATCAGGAAGACCAGACCGAACACCAGGCCGGGGCCCGGATTGTTCTGGGCGAAGGCGGCGATGTCCTCGAACCGCATCGAACCGGCGAAACCGTAGATCAGGCTGGAGCCGTACAGCAGCAGGCCCGACGACAGGGCGCCTAGGACGAAATACTTCAGGCCCGCTTCCGACGCCTTGACGTCGTCGCGGTGGAAGGCGGCCAGGACGTACAGGGCCAGCGAGTGCAACTCGATGCCGACATACATGGAGATCAGGTCGCCCGAGGACGCCATCATCCCCATGCCGACCGAGGCCAGCACGATCAGGACCGGATATTCGAACTTGGCGATGTGCGTGCGCTTCATCCAGCCGTCGCCGAGGATGATGGCCACGGCGGCGGACAGATAGATGACGCTCTTGCCGTAGATGGCCAGCGGATCGGCCACATAGGCGCCGTTGAAGGCGACGCCCCACGGTCCCATGAAGGCGATGACGGCGGCGGCGATCAGCAGCAGGACCGAGAGGATGGACACCAGCCGGGCGCTCTTGTCGCCGATGAAGGCGCCGACCATCAGCAGGACCAGGGCGCCGACCGCAAGGGTCAGCTCCGAGGCGGCGAGGTGCAGGGCGGAGGACAGATCAGGCATGCTTGGTCTCACCCGCCGATCGCGACGCGATAGGCATTGGTCAGGGCCTCGACGGCGGGCCCGGTGTAATCGAGGACGGCGGCCGGATGGACGCCCAGCCACAGGGTGCCGAGGATCAACGGCACGAACAGCGCAAGCTCACGCTTGTCGATGTCGGCGATGGTCATCAGCTTCGGATTGGTGATCTCGCCGAACATGACCGAACGATACAGGGTCAGGGCGTAGACCGCCGAGAAGATGACGCCCGAGGCCGCGACAAGGGCCGCCCAGGTCGAGGCCTGATAGGCGCCCGTCATGGTCAGGACTTCGCCGATGAAGCCCGAGGTGCCCGGCAGGCCGACGTTGGCCATGGTGAACATCAGGAAGATGGCGGCGAACCAGGGCATGCGCGAGGTCAGGCCGCCGTAGAAGGCGATCTCACGCGTATGCATCCGGTCGTAGACCACGCCGACACAGAGGAACAGCGCGCCCGAGATCAGACCGTGGCTGATCATCTGGAAGACGGCGCCCTGCATGCCCTGGTCGTTGCCCGCGAAGATGCCCAGGGTGACGAAGCCCATGTGAGCGACCGAGGAATAGGCGATCAGCTTCTTGATGTCCGTCTGACGCCAGGCGACCAGCGAGGTGTAGACGATGGCGATCACCGACAGGGTGAAGACCAGCGGGCGGAACATCTCGGACGCGACCGGGAACATGGGCACGTTGAACAGGATGAAGCCGTAACCGCCCAGCTTCAGCAGGATGCCGGCCAGGATGACCGAACCCGCCGTCGGCGCCTGAACGTGGGCGTCGGGCAGCCAGGTGTGAACCGGCCACATCGGCATCTTCACCGCGAAGGAGGCAAAGAAGGCCAGCCACAGCAGGGGCTGAACCGCCGGGTCGAAGGCGTATTGCTTCAGTTCCGGGATGCTGGTGGTGCCGGCGGTGTGCGACATCCACAGCATGGCCAGCAGCATCAGCACCGATCCGAGCAGGGTGTAGAGGAAGAACTTGTAGGCGGCGTAGATCCGGTTGGCGCCGCCCCAGATGCCGATGATCAGGAACATCGGCACCAGGGTGCCTTCGAAGAAGATGTAGAAGAGATACAGGTCCAGCGCCGTGAAGACGCCGATGACCAGGGTCTCGAGCACCAGGAAGGCGATCATATATTCGACGACGCGCGTCTCGATCGATTTCCAGCTGGCCAGGATGCAGATCGGCATCAGGAAGGCCGTCAGCAGGACGAACAGGATCGAAATCCCGTCTACGCCGAGATGATAGCTGGCCCCGGCGAACCAGGGGACCATTTCAACGAACTGGTATCCAGGGTTCGACGGATCGAAACCGGCGACCAGCACGACCGACACGCCCAGCACCACCAGGGTCGTCAGCAGAGCGATCCAGCGCGCGGCCGGGGCGGCGGCGTCCTGGGTCTTGGACGCCAGCCGGGCGAGGAAGATCGCCAGGGCGCCGACCAGCGGCAGGAATGTAACGAGGCTCAGGATGTAGGGCACGGGCTCAGACTCCCCACGCGAAGATGGCGAAGGTGAGCAGACCGGCCACCCCGAGCAGCATCACGAAGGCATAGTAATAGAGGAAACCGGACTGGAACTTGGACAGCCAGCCGGCCGATTTCAGCGACGCCCAGGCGGCGCCGTTGGGGCCGAGGCCGTCGATGATCTTCACGTCGAAGATCTTCCAGAAGAAGTCGCCGATGGCCTTGAAGCCGCGCACGAAGACGAAGTCGTACAGCTCGTCGAAATACCACTTGTTGTAGAGGAAGCGGTAGATCGCGCCGTCTCGCTCGGCCATGCGACGGCCCATGCCCTCGCGAGCGACATAGATCCAGTAGGCGAAGGCCGTGCCGGTCAGGGTCAGGATCAGCGGCGACCACTTCACCCAGGTCGGGACGTCGTGGCTCTCGTGGAGCACATGGTTGTGCTCACCGGTGAAGATGGCTCCACGCCAGAACTCGTGTTCGTGGTGGCCGATTAAGTGCGGCGCGAACACGAAGCCTGCGGCGACGGCGCCGACCGACAGCAGGATCAGCGGCACCAGCATGACCCAGGGGCTCTCGTGCGGGTGCAGCGGGCCGTGGTGGCCGTGATCGTCATGAGCATGGTCGTCATGGGCGTGCGAATCCGCGACCGGCTCGGAATGGGTTTCCAGCTGGGCGTGCGAAGCGTGGTCGTCCTCATGATGGGCGTCGCCCTCTTCCTTCCACACCGGCTTGTTGTGGAAGGTCATGAAGATCAGACGCCAGGAATAGTAGGCCGTCAGACCGGCCGCGATCAGGCCGATGCAGAAGGCGAACATGCCGACCGCCGAATGACCCGAAGCGGCCGAGGCGAAGGCGCTCTCGATGATCGAGTCCTTCGAATAGAAGCCCGCGAAGCCGCCGACGCCGGGGATGCCCAGGCCGGTGATGGCGATGGTGCCGATGGTCATGACGGCATAGGTGATCGGCAGCAGCTTCCAGAGCCCGCCCATCTTCCGCATGTCCTGCTCGTGGTGCATGCCGTGGATCACCGAACCGGCGCCCAGGAACAGCAGAGCCTTGAAGAAGGCGTGGGTGAACAGGTGGAACATGGCCGATTGATAGGCGCCGACGCCCGCCGCGAAGAACATGTAGCCCAGCTGCGAACAGGTCGAATAGGCGATGACCCGCTTGATGTCGTTCTGGGTCAGGCCGACCGTGGCGGCGAACAGGGCCGTGATCGCGCCGATGATGGCGATGATCTGCGACGCGCCGGGGGCGTACTCATAGATGGGCGACAGCAGGCAGACCATATAGACGCCGGCGGTCACCATGGTGGCGGCGTGGATCAGGGCCGAGACCGGGGTCGGGCCTTCCATCGCGTCCGGCAGCCAGGTGTGCAGGAAGAACTGGGCCGACTTGCCCATGGCGCCGATGAACAGCAGGAAGCCGGCCAGGTCGAGCGCGGACCACTGGACGCCCAGGAACTCCCAGGTCGTGCCGGCCTTGGTCGCCACCAGCGGGAACAGTTCGGCGAACTCGATCGTGCCGTACATCCAGAAGATGGTGATGATGCCCAGGACGAAGCCGAAGTCGCCTACCCGGTTGACGACGAAGGCCTTGATGGCGGCGGCGCTGGCGGTCGGCTTCTTGAACCAGAAGCCGATCAGCAGATAGGAGGCCAGACCCACGCCTTCCCAGCCGAAGAAGATCTGCATGAAGTCGGCGGCCGTCACCAGCGCCAGCATCATGAAGGTGAACAGGGACAGATAGGCGAAGAAGCGCGGCCGGCTGTCGTCCTCGGCCATATAGCCCCAGGAATACAGGTGAACCAGTGACGAGACGCTGGTGACCACGATCAGCATGGTCGCCGAAAGGGCGTCGATTCGGATCGACCAGGCCGACTGGAAGTCGCCCACATTGATGAAGGGCGCCAGGCGGATGGTGAAGGGCTCGAGATGGCCCCAGGTCCACTGGCCGAACACCGTCCAGGCCACGGCGCACGAGAAGAACAGCAGGCCGGTCGTGATGGTCTGCGACGGGATATTGCCGATCCGGCGGCCGAACAGGCCGGCGACGGTCGCGCCCAGCAGCGGGGCGAAGATCCCGAGAATGATCAGGGTGTGGAGGTTCACGCTCAGCCCTTCATCACGGAGGCGTCGTCGACGGCGATGTCGCCGCGGTTACGGAAGAAGGTCACCAGGATGGCCAGGCCGACGGCGGCCTCGGCCGCGGCGACGGTCAGGACGAACATGGCCATGATCTGCCCGCTGATGTCGTTCAGATAGGTCGAGAAGGCGACGAAGTTGATGTTCACGGCCAGCAGGATCAGCTCGATCGACATCAGGATGATGATGACGTTCTTGCGGTTCACGAAGATGCCGAAGACCCCGATGGTGAACAGGATCGCCGCCACGCTGAGATAATGGATGAGACCGATGTCCATCAGAGAAGCTCCTCGGGCGTCACGCCCTGCCCGGTCGGAACCGACTTGATCTCCATCGCCTTGGCGGCGGAGCGGTTGACTTGGTCCGAAATGTTCTGGCGCTTGATGTGCGGCTTGTGGCGCAGGGTCAGGGTGATGGCCCCGATCATGGCGATCAGCAGCACGATGCCGGCGGCTTGGAAGAAGTAGATATAGTCGGTGTAGAGCACCCGGCCGATGGCCTCGACATTGCTCATGTCGGGATCGGGCGCGCCGGGTCCGGTCAGGCCGGCGGTCGCCCCGCCCTGGATCACCGCGCTGGACACCACGATCATCTCGGCCAGCAGCACGGCCGCGACGACGCCGCCGATCGGCAGATATTTGGCGTAGCCCTCACGCAGCTTCAGGAAGTCGACGTCCAACATCATGACGACGAACAGGAACAGCACCGCCACGGCGCCGACGTAGACGACGACCAGCAGCATGGCCAGGAACTCGGCCCCCAGCAGGACGAACAGACCCGCCGCCGAGAAGAAGGCGAGGATCAACCACAGCACGCTGTGCACCGGATTGCGCGCGGTCACGACCAGGAGGCCGGACACCACGGCGGTCGCCGCCAGCAGATAGAAGGCAATGCCTTGCAGCATGTCGGGACGAAGCCCCTTTCGTCTCGGCCGCGACCCCAGTTTGGGAATCGCTGACCCGTTAGCGTGAGCGCCTTAGCGGTAAGGCGCGTCGAGTTCCAGATTCTTGGCGATCTGCCGTTCCCAGCGATCCCCGTTGTCGAGCAGTCGGGCCTTGTCGAACAGCAGCTCCTCGCGCGTTTCGACGGCGAATTCGGAGTTCGGCCCCTCGACGATGGCGTCCACCGGGCAGGCCTCCTGGCACAGGCCGCAATAGATGCACTTGACCATGTCGATGTCGTAGCGGGTCGTGCGGCGGCTGCCGTCGGCGCGCGGTTCGGCCTCGATGGTGATAGCCTGGGCGGGGCAGATGGCCTCGCACAGCTTGCAGGCGATGCACCGCTCTTCGCCGTTCGCATAGCGGCGCAGGGCGTGCTCGCCGCGGAACCGCGGCGACTGCGGGTTTCGCTCGAACGGATAGTTCACGGTCGCCTTGGGGCGAGCCATGTACTTCAGGGTCAGGCCGATGGCGCCGATGGCATCGAGCATCATCGCGCCCTTTGCGGCCTGGGCGATACGAGTGAACATCAGAAGCGATCCTCTGGCGCCGGGGCGCCGTTGGTTGAAGTCTTGGTCGGTGCGGCCTGGGAAGCGGCCTTGGTCTGGGCGTCGCGCCATTCACGCTCGATGCGTTCCTGACGGCGTTCCCACTGATAGCCGGACTCGGGCATGCGCGTATCGGGCGCACAGGCTGTGATCACGGGTGCGAGGACCAGCAGCAGCAGGCTCATACGGCTCATGCCCCGCCTCCCCGCAGCACGTCCTTGCAGTCCATCGTCTTATAGCGCGGGTCGTCCCGGCTCATCATCCGGCACAGGTTGACCCGTTCGCCGCCGCGACGCACGTCATCCTCGCGCCGCTCCATCGACGCGACCGGATCGGTCGGCGCCGGAGCGGCGATGGGCGCGAAGGTGCAGGCGACGAGGCCCCACGACGCGACCAGGGCCAGGATGACGGCGCGTGGGTTCATCTACGCACCCACCGCGAAGACGCGCCAGGCGGCGGTGATGACCACGGCCACCAGCGACGCGGGCAGGAAGACCTTCCAGCCCAGGCGCATCAGCTGGTCGTAGCGGTAGCGCGGCACGAAAGCCTTCACCAGGGCGATGGCCAGGAACCAGAAGACGGTCTTGGTGACGAAGGTCAGCAGATAGATGGTGTAGGCGATCCAGGCCGGCAGATCGTCCAGCGTCTCCTGAGACAGGAAGCCGGGGTTCCAGCCGCCGAAGAACAGGATGCTCATCATCGCCGACATGAAGACGATGTTGACGTACTCGCCCATCATGAACAGCAGATAGGTGGTCGAGCTGTATTCGACCTGATAGCCGGCCACGAGCTCGGATTCCGCTTCCGGCAGGTCGAACGGCGGGCGGTTGGTTTCCGCCAAGGCCGAGACGAAGAAGACGATCGACATCGGGAACAGGATCAAGATCAGGGGCCAGGTGCCCTGCCCGCCGCCGAAGGCGTACCAGTTCCAGAAATAGCCGCTCTGGCCCTCGACGATCTCCGACAGATTCATCGTGCCGGCCAGCAGGATCACATTGATGATGATCAGGCCCAGCGAGACTTCATAGGACACCATCTGCGCCGCCGAACGCAGCGATCCCAGGAACGGATACTTCGAGTTCGAAGCCCAGCCGCCCATGATGATGCCGTACACGCCCAGCGACGAGACCGCGAAGATGTACAGGATGCCGACGTTCAGGTCGGACACCACCCAGCCCGGCGCGAACGGGATCACAGCCCAGGCCATGAAGGCCAGGATGACGGTGATGATCGGCGCCAGAATGAAGACCGCCTTGTCGGCGCCGGAGGGGATGACCACCTCCTTCAGCACGAACTTCAGCATGTCGGCGAAGGATTGCAGCAGGCCGAAGGGGCCGACCACGTTCGGTCCCTTGCGCATCTGCACCGAGGCCCAGACCTTGCGGTCGGCCAGAAGCAGGAAGGCCACGGCGATCAGCACGCCGACCGTAATCAGCAGGATCTGACCGACGGTGATCAGCGTCCAGCCGCCGGCAGAAGTCCAGAACGCAGGCGGAATGAGCCCCCAAGCCTTGACGAGACCAAAGCCGATGGCGGCCAGAGCAACCAGCACCAATGCGCCGATCACGATCGCCAGCAGCGGATTTTTCTTTTGGACAGGAAGAACGTCGGTCATCGGTTATTCTGCCGCCATCGCGACCGGGGCAATCCGCAGGGCGGACAGCTCGGCCATGGTCGCGCTGGCGCGCGCGATCGGGTTGGAAAGATAGGGGTCCGAAATCGCCGAGGCGAAGACCCGGTCGCCCAGGTCGCCCTTGACGCCCAGCTTGGACGGATCGAAGGCGGCCGGCGTCGGCAGATAGTCGATCCGGCCGAAGGTCGGATGATCGGCCATCAGCTTGGCGCGCAGCTGGTCCAGGGTGTCGTACGGCAGGGTCTGGTCGACACGGGCGGACAGGGCGCGGATGATGGCCCAGTCTTCCTTGGCCTCGCCCTTGGGGAAGACGACGCGTTCGGCCATCTGCACCCGGCCCTCGGTGTTGACGTAAAGGCCCGACTTCTCGGTATAGGCCGCGCCCGGCAGGATGACGTCGGCGCCGTGCGCGCCGCGGTCGCCGTGGCTGCCCAGATAGACGCGGAAGGCGTTCGAACCAGTGGGATCGACCTCATCGGCGCCCAGCAGGAACAGCACGTCCAGCGCGCCCGGCTTCAGCATGTCCGCTGCCGTCAGACCGCCTTCGGTCGGCACAAAGCCCATGTCCAGACCGCCGACGCGCGCGGCGGCGTGGTGCAGGACGTTGAAGCCGTTCCAGCCTTCGCCGATGACGCCGACCTTCTTGGCCAGGGCGCCTAGGGCGTTCAGGACGGCCGCGCCGCCCTCCCCGTTCAGCGCGCCCGAGCCGACGATGATCGCCGGACGCTCCGCCTTGGTCAGGAAGTCCATCGCCGACTTCGGCAGCTTGGCCAGGGTCTTCGACCCGGCGCCCAGATAGGCGTAGTCGAAGGTCAGGTCGGCCTGTTCGCCGATGACGCCGATCTCGACCCCGCCCTTGATCCAGCTCTTGCGCAGGCGGGCGTTCAGCAGCGGCGCCTCGATGCGCGGGTTGACGCCCACGATCAGGATGGCGTCCGCCTTTTCAATGCCTTCGAGGCCGGAGTTGAACAACCAGCTCTCGCGCGGGCCATAGCCGAGCGCGGCGCCGTCCTGGCGGCAGTCGGTGTTCTTGGACCCCAGGGCGCGGAACAGGTCCAGGGTCGCCTTCATCGACTCGGCGTCCTGCAGGTCGCCGGCGATCACGCCGATCCGGTCGGCCGAAGCCGCCTTCAGCCGAGCGGCGACGGCGTCCAGGGCTTCGTTCCACGAGGCGGCGCGCAGCTTGCCGTTCTCGCGGATCCACGGGCGGTCCAGGCGGCGCGCGGTCAGGCCGTCGACGACATAGCGGCTCTTGTCCGACAGCCACTCCTCGTTGATGCCCTCGTTCACGCGCGGCAGAACCCGCATGACCTCGGAGCCGCGGAAGTCGGCGCGGATGTTCGAGCCCAGGGCGTCCATGACGTCGATGGTCTCGGTCTTCTTCAGTTCCCACGGACGATAGTGGTACTGCCAGGGCCGGTGCGTCAGGGCGCCGACCGGGCACAGGTCATTGACGTTGCCCGACAGTTCCGACCCGACCGACTTCTCCAGATAGGTGGTGATCTCGGCGTCTTCGCCGCGCGAGATCATGCCGATGTCCGGCACGCCGGCGACCTCGGTGATGAAGCGGACACAACGGGTGCACTGGATGCACCGCGTCATGAAGGTCTTGATCGTCGGACCCATGTTCTTTTCTTCGACCGCGCGCTTGTTCTCGGCATAGCGAGATCCATCGCGGCCATAGGCCATGGACTGGTCCTGAAGATCGCACTCGCCGCCCTGGTCGCAGATCGGGCAATCCAGCGGGTGGTTGATCAGCAGGAACTCCATCACGCCTTCCCGGGCCTTCTTGACCATCGGGGTGTCGGTGAAGATTTCCTGGCCTTCGGCGGCCGGCAGGGCGCACGAGGCCTGCGGCTTCGGCGGCCCGGGCTTCACCTCGACCAGGCACATGCGGCAGTTGCCGGCGATGGACAGGCGTTCGTGATAGCAGAAGCGCGGGATTTCCTGCCCGGCGCGCTCGGCGACCTGGAGCACGGTCATCCCGGGCTCGAACTCGACTTCGACGCCGTTGACCTTGGCGATGGGCATTATTCTCGAACTCCGCCGTAAGGGCTGTCTACCAGGGTCAGACGTGTCTCGACCCGTTCGATACGTTGATCCAGGCGATCCAGGCGACGATTGACGCCTGCAAGCCCTTCTTCGACGTGGGTGGTGCGGACCTTCAGGTCGTGCATGTCCTCGCCGAGCCGATCCATCTTGGTTTCCATCGACGTCAGACGTCCTTCGACGCGACGCAGGATCTGAAGAACGAGGTTGTCGGGTTCATCCGCCATCACCGCGCCTCCTCTTCTGCGGGAACGGCCAGTTCGGCCTGTTCCGTCGTCCCGTCCGGGAGCGTCTGAGTGACGGTGATTGCCTGACCGTCCATGACGTAGCGGATCACCGGGTCATCCGCCTGGTTCATCCAGCGAACGAGCGTGGCGTCAGGCAGATCGAGCGGTTTCCACACGATCAGGTCTTTCTCGACCCGGCAGTCGGCGCGCATCCGGCCGCCGTCGACCGGGGCGCGCCACGAGGCGTGGACCACCCCGCCGTCGACACCGTCGACGTCGATCGCCATCGGCGGCTGGCCGTGGATCGCGGCCAGACCGGCGCGGCAGACGCGGCGCAGATCGGCCGCGTTCAGAACCTCAGGCGCCGTCTGCACGGCGTCGGACGGTTTGGCCGCAGCCGCAACCTTTTCCGCAGGCGTGGGCGCAGCTTCGCGCTCGCCGCAAGCGGCGAGAGCCAAGGCTCCGATCACGATGGCGGACAAACGGCGCATTCCTACTCCGCAGCGATCGCGTGGCCGGCGAAGTTCGCGCGGCGGCTGCGGTAGTTGGCGATACGCTCTTCGATCTCGTGGCGGAAGTGACGGATCAGGCCCTGAACGGGCCAGGCGGCCGCGTCGCCCAAGGCGCAGATCGTGTGGCCCTCGACCTGACCGGCGACGTCCAGCAGCAGGTCAATTTCCGACGGATCGGCCTCGCCCACCGACATCCGCTCCAGCACGCGCCACATCCAGCCGGTGCCTTCGCGGCACGGCGTGCACTGGCCGCAGCTCTCGTGCTTGTAGAAATAGCTGATGCGCGCGATGGCCTTCACCAGGTCGGTGGAGTTGTCCATCACGATGACGGCGGCGGTGCCCAGGCCCGAACGCATTTCGCGCAGGCTGTCGAAGTCCATCAGCGCCGTCTCGGACATTTCGCGCGTGATCAGCGGCACGGACGAACCGCCCGGAATGATGGCCTTCAGATTGTCCCAGCCGCCGCGCACGCCGCCGCAGTGTTCTTCCAGCAGCTGCCGCAGCGGGATCGACATGGCCTCTTCGACCACGCAGGGCGCGTTCACATGGCCCGAGATGGCCATCAGCTTGGTGCCGGTGTTGTTCGGACGACCAAAGCCGGCGAACCAGCCGGCGCCGCGACGCAGGATGGTGCCGACGACGGCGATCGACTCGACGTTGTTCACCGTGGTGGGGCAGCCGTACAGGCCCGCGCCGGCCGGGAACGGCGGCTTCAGACGAGGCTGACCCTTCTTGCCCTCCAGCGATTCCAGCAGGGCGGTCTCTTCGCCGCAAATATAGGCGCCGGCGCCGTGGTGGATATAGACGTCGAAGTCCCAACCGTGGACGTTGTCCTTGCCGATCAGACGGGCCTCATAGGCCTGCTTGACCGCCGCCTCCATCCGCTCGCGCTCGAGCACATATTCGCCGCGCAGATAGATGTAGCAGGCGTGGGCCTGCATGGCGAAGGACGCGATCAGGCAGCCTTCGATCAGCAGCTGGGGATCATGACGCATGATCTCCCGGTCCTTGCAGGTGCCCGGCTCGGATTCGTCGGCGTTGACGACCAGGTAGTGAGGACGGTCCTTCACTTCCTTGGGCATGAAGGACCACTTCAGCCCGGTCGAGAAACCGGCGCCGCCACGGCCGCGCAGGCCGGACGCCTTGACGTTGTTGATGATCCAGTCGCGGCCAAGGTCCAGCATGTCCTTGGTGGCGTTCCAGGCGCCGCGCTTCTTCGCCCCGTCCAGCGTCCAGTCCTGGAAACCGTACAGGTTGGTGAAGATCCGGTCCTTGTCTTCGAGAATGCCGACCATCAGGCTGCTCCTCCGTCTACGCCGACGGGGGGGACCGAGAGCGGACTGGCGTTCGAGGCCGAGATCGCGCTGGCCGGGAGGCGGCTGACGCGGTTCAGGGCTGGGGTTGTTACGCGGTTCGGAAGCATCAGCAGGACCGGGTGAAGGCGTAGAAGGAGCGGTCGCGGGGGCGACCGAAGGGGATGTTGGCGGGGTTTGCGCCGATACGGGCCCGGCGCTCAGCGACAGACTGGCCGCGCCGGCCAGATTGACCAGCAATCGGCCCGTCCCGGCGGGGCTCCACCCGCCTCGGCCGCGCTTGGGCGCGCGGCGCCCTGCCCGTTTCTGATCCATCGACATGGCGCCCCCCGGCACGCTGCATCGAATTCATGGAAACATAATAGATCGACGGCGTCATGACGTTGCGCCTTCCAACTCGCGCATCCGGCGTTTGTGATGCCGATTGCGGGTGTAGATGGCGCCGATGACGCAGGCCCAGCCGAAGCCGAGCATGACGTAGGACAGGGTGAAGGCCCATTCGCCGAGGCCCGGCGTCCCCTGACGGGTCAGCAGGATCAGCATGGCCGCGCCGACCACGAGCGCGAGCCCGCCCGCGCGCAGGGGGCGCGCGACCTGGCGCAGCTCCTTGCGGTATGCGGCGCGGCCTTCGTCGCTGTCGAGGTCGGGTGCAGGCATCAGGCCGGGGCCTTCTCGACCGGCGCCGGATCGCTGTTGGGCAGTTTCTTGATCGGCTTGGCGGCCGAACCGTCATACAGTTTCGGATCCAGCAGGGTCTTGGCCCCGCCGGCCGGCTCGGACGTCGCACGGCCCTGATAGGAGCCCGGCTTGGGCGTCTTGCCGGCGGCGAAGTCGTCGATGATCTGGCCGATGGTTTCGGGCGTCAGGTCTTCGAAATAATAGTCGTTGATCTGTGCCATGGGCGCGTTCGAACAGGCGCCCAGGCATTCGACTTCCTGCCAGGTGAAACGGCCGTCGGCGGACAGATGGTCCTTGGGACCGATCTTCTCCTTGCAGACCTTCATCAGCTCATTGGCGCCGCGCAGCATGCACGGCGTGGTGCCGCACACCTGGATCAGGGCGGTCTTGCCGACCGGCTCCAGCATGAACATGGTGTAGAAGGTCGCGACCTCCAGCACCCGGATGAAGGGCATGCCCAGCAGTTCGCCGATGGCGCGGATGGCGGGCTCGGAGACCCAGCCTTCCTGCTTCTGCACCAGCCACAGGATCGGGATCACCGCCGACTGGCGGCGGTTTTCCGGATATTTCTTGATCCACCATTCGGCCTTGGCCTTGGTGTCCTTCGAAAAGGCGAACGAGGCCGGTTGTTCCTTGGCGAGACGACGAACGCTCATCGGTCCACTTCTCCGAAAACGATGTCGAGCGAGCCCAGGATGGCGGAGACGTCGGCCAGCTGGTGGCCGCGGTTCATCCAGTCCATCGCCTGCAGGTGACGGAAGCCCGGCGCCGAGATCTTGACGCGATAAGGTTTGTTGGTGCCGTCCGACACCAGATAGATGCCGAACTCGCCCTTGGGCGCTTCGACCGAGGCATAGACCTCGCCCTCGGGCGTCTTGAAGCCCTCGGTGTACAGCTTGAAGTGATGGATCAGGGATTCCATCGACCGCTTCATCTCGCCGCGACGCGGCGGAACGATCTTGTTGTCCTCGAGCATCACCGGTTCGCCGGGGCAGTTGCGCAGCTTGTGGATGCACTGCTCCATGATCCGCACAGACTGCTTCATCTCCTCGATGCGGCAGAGGTAACGATCCCAGCAGTCGCCGTTCTTGCCGACCGGAATATCGAACTCCAGCTCGGCATAGCACTCATACGGCTGCGACTTGCGCAGATCCCAGGCGATGTCCGAGCCACGCAGCATGACGCCGGTGAAGCCCCAGGCCAGGGCCTCTTCCTTGGACACCACGCCGATGTCGACGTTGCGCTGCTTGAAGATGCGGTTCTCGGTGACCAGGCTCTCGATATCGGCCAGGGCCTTGGGGAACTCCAGGCACCAGCGACCGATGTCGTCGATTAGGTCCATCGGCAGGTCCTGGTGGACGCCGCCGGGCCGGAAATAGTTGGCGTGCAGACGGGCGCCGCTGGCGCGCTCGTAGAAGACCATCAGCTTCTCGCGCTCTTCGTGTCCCCACAGCGGGGGCGTCAGGGCGCCGACGTCCATGGCCTGCATGGTCGCGTTCAGCAGGTGGTTCCCGATCCGGCCGATCTCCGAATAGAGGACGCGGATCAGCTGGGCCCGGTACGGAACCTCGATGCCGAGCAGCTTCTCGATGGCCAGGCAGAAGGCGTGTTCCTGGTTCATCGGCGCGACATAGTCGAGCCGGTCCAGATACGGCACGTTCTGCAGATAGGTGCGGGCCTCCATCAGCTTTTCGGTGCCGCGGTGCAGCAGGCCGATGTGAGGATCGACGCGTTCGACGATCTCGCCGTCCAGCTCCAGCACCAGGCGCAGCACGCCGTGCGCGGCCGGGTGTTGCGGACCGAAGTTGATGGTGAACTTGCGGTCGTCCATCGCCTTGGCATGGTCGGTGCGGTGATCGACCGGCATGTCCTCGAACGGATCGACGGCGCCGCCGCTGTTTGCGGACGCGGGGATGCGGACGTCGTCAGCCATCAGCCCTTCACTCCTGCCTTTTCGTCGCCGGGCAGCACAGGCGCCGGATAGTCGGCGCCCTCCCACGGCGACAGGAAGTCGAACGTCCGGAATTCCTGGGTCAGCTTGACGGGTTCATAGACGACCCGCTTCTGCTCCTCGTCGTAACGGACCTCGACATAGCCCGTCATCGGGAAGTCCTTGCGCAGCGGATGGCCTTCGAACCCGTAGTCGGTCAGCAGGCGGCGCATGTCGGGGTGACCCGAGAAGATCACGCCGTACATGTCGTAGGCTTCGCGCTCGAACCAGCCGGCCGACGGATAGACGTGGCAGACCGTGGGAACGGGCTGGACCTCGTCGGTCACGACCTTGACGCGAACCCGCGCGTTCCGGGTCATCGACAGCAGATGATAGACGACTTCGAACCGCTCTTCGCGATCCGGATAGTCCGCGCCGCACACGTCCAACAGTTGCTGGAAGCCGAAGCGGTCACGCAGCCCGGTCATGACCTCGACGATCCGTTCGCGCGGCGCCACCAGGGTCAGCTCACCGAACGCCACCTGGGCCTCGACGCCAAGCGCGCCCACCAGCTCGGCGCCCATCGGCGTCAGCGCGGCCTCGAACTGGGCCTGAACAGCCAGCGAGCTCATCGGTCGATGGTCCCCGTACGACGAATCTTCTTCTGCAGCTGCAGCAGCCCGTACAGCAACGCCTCCGCCGTCGGCGGACAGCCGGGCACATAGACGTCCACCGGAACAACGCGGTCGCAACCGCGAACGACGCTGTAGCTGTAATGATAATAGCCGCCGCCATTGGCGCAGCTGCCCATGGACACGACATAGCGCGGGTCGGGCATCTGGTCGTAGACCTTGCGGATGGCGGGGGCCATCTTGTTGGTCAGGGTGCCGGCGACGATCATCAGGTCCGAGTGACGCGGGCTGCCGCGCGGAGCCATGCCGAAGCGTTCGACGTCGAAGCGCGGCATCGACATCTGGATCATCTCGACGGCGCAGCAGGCCAGGCCGAAAGTCATCCACATCAGCGACCCGGTGCGCGCCCAGGTGATCACGTCGTCAAGCGAGGCGGTCAGGAAGCCGCGCTCACCCAGCTCCATGTTCACCGACTCGAAGAACTTGTCGTGGATCTTGGGATCATAGCCCTCGACCGTCGAACGAGCGGCCGAATTGGCCGGAACCAGCGCGCCGGGAAGCGGCGAGGAAGGTGCGACTATTCCCATTCCAGGGCTCCCTTCTTCCATTCGTAGATGAAGCCGATGGTCAGGACGCCGAGGAAGACCATCATCGACCAGAAGGCGAAGATCATCCCCGCGTGCGACAGGTCGAACATCGACACCGCCCACGGGAAGAGGAAGGCCACTTCCAAGTCGAAGATGATGAAGAGGATCGACACCAGATAGAAGCGAACGTCGAACTTCATCCGTGCGTCGTCGAAGGCGTTGAACCCGCACTCATAGGCGGACAGCTTTTCCGCGTCGGGGTTTTTGGGGGCCAGCAGCATCGGCAGGGCGATGAAAAGCACGCCGATGAAGGCGGCGATGCCGGCGAAGATCAGGACCGGCAGATATTCGAGCAGAAAAGCGTTCATTCAAAGAACCTCGGCCGCCGGGGAGAGGCGGGATTCGGCGCTTCTTAGACCCAACGTTCGCGCGGTTCAAACCCCTGCTGTGATTGGTTTTTTATTGAGAACGGATCGCAAGTCGCGAGGCCATATGTCGCAGCGGCTCCGCTTGCTGTTTTGCCCCCTTCCCGGCCCTACTGGCGCCTTGAAATCGTAACCGAAAGTCATCTGGATGAGCGCTGGCAGCCGTCTTCTGAACGCCGTCGAGAGAGTGGGGAATCGGCTGCCCGATCCCGTCTTCCTCTTTCTGTGGCTGATCGGCGCACTGATCCTGCTCAGTCTGGTCGGCGCCGGTCTGGGATGGTCCGCCGTCAATCCGGTCACCGGAGATCGGCTGGTGGCGCAAAGCCTGCTTTCGGCAGAGAACCTCGAGCGGCTGATCATCGGCATGCCGCGCACCCTTGCGGACTTCCCACCGTTGGGGATCGTCATCACCATCATCTATGGCGCGTCAGTCGCGGAAAGGACCGGCCTGTTCGCCACAGCGATTCGCGGCGCCCTGCTGAATGCGCCGCGCGCCATACTGACGCCCGTCGTGGTGATCACCGGCATGGTGTCCCACCATGCGTCCGACGCCTCCTATGTGGTGGTGATCCCGCTGGCGGCTGTGATCTTCGCGGCGGCGGGTCGCCACCCTCTGGCGGGGCTAGCGGCGGGGTTCGCCGCCGTATCAGGCGGTTACGCCGGCAATCTGTTCCCCGGCGCCAGCGACGCCCTGATCCTGGGCATCACCGAGCCGGCGGCCCATCTGATCGACCCCTCCTATTCGGTGAACATCGCCGGCAACTGGTTCTTCATCGTCGGGGTGGTGGTCGTCTTCACGCCCATCGTCTGGTTCCTGACCGACCGGGTGATCGAACCCCGACTGGGCCGCTGGACCCCGTCCGAAGGCGTGGCCGCGCCCGCAGCGTCGGAAAAGCAGCCCCTGACCGCCACGGAAAAGCGCGGTCTGTCCTGGGCCGGCCTGGCGCTTTTGGGCATGATCGGCCTTTGGACCCTGATCACTCTTCTACCCGGTTCGCCATTCGTAGATCCGGAGGCGGTGGCGGAACAGAGGTTCAATCCGCTGTATCGTTCGCTGGTCGCCTTCTTCGCCGTGACCTTCTTTGTCCTGGGCGGCGCCTATGGAGCCGGATCCGGTTCGATCCAGTCTCATCGCGACCTGGTGAAGATGATGCGCGACGGGATCGCCCAGCTAGCGCCCTATATCGTCCTGGCCTTCTTCGCCGCCCACTTCGTCGCCATGTTCAACTGGTCGGGCCTGGGGCCGATCCTCGCGGTCAACGCCGCAGCCGAGCTGAAGACCCTGGCCCTGCCCGCCCCACTGCTGCTGATCTGCGTCGTTCTGGTCTCCTGCGTCTTCGATCTGTTCATCGGCTCGGCATCGGCCAAATGGTCCGCCCTGGCGCCCATCGTGGTGCCCATGTTCATGCTGCTGGGAATCTCGCCCGAGATGACGACCGCCGCCTATCGGATGGGCGACTCGGTGACCAATATCGCCACGCCGCTGATGAGCTATTTTCCGCTGATCCTGACCTTCGCCCAGCGCTGGGACCCGCGCTTCGGCCTAGGGTCGTTAATGGCGACCATGCTGCCCTATGCGGGGGCCTTCCTAGTCGCCGGCCTGGCCATGGTGGCGGCCTGGGTGGCGTTCGACCTGCCCGTGGGGCCGGGCGTGGGCGTCCACTACGAGCCGCCCGCCCCCGCTGTTGCCGCGCAGGAGCCGCTGGCGGGCGGTCTGGCGGGTCCGCACAGCCCGCCCCAGGCGGCGGCGAGGCCGTGAGGGGCGGCCATCTAGACCGTCCATCCATCGCTGCGCGCTTCTGGCCGAAACCGTCGAAGCAAGGTTTTGGCATGATCGGACGCCGGGATGAAGGCCGACACTCTAGGTCGAAAGCCTGTGAGCTCGAGATCGCCACCCGTGCATCCAGAAGCGAAACGAAAGCGACTAAATCCCGACAGCCGCTGGATTTTTGGCCACCTGTGCAATAACCTGATCCGCCTACGATACAGTTTCGCTTCCGCGTACCGAATGCGGCCGGCTCGAAGTTCTCGCGCTCCGCCTTTACCGACCATCGGGGATATGGCCGACAAGACCAACAAGCTGGGCCACAAGATCGGCGCGCGCGGGGGCCGAACCCGCCAGGCGATCCTCGACGCGACCCGGACACTGCTCAACTCGCGTCACTATGGCGAAATCCGCGTCGCCGACCTGGCCTCGGCCGCGGGCGTGTCGCCCTCCAACTTCTACACCTATTTCAAGACGGTCGAAGAACCGGTCCTGGCCCTATGCGAGACCGCGGCGACCGATTTTCAGGGTCTAGCCGCCCACTTCCAGGCCGACTGGCCCGGCGACAAAGCCTTTGGCATAGGCCGGGCCTTCATTCTGGACGTCATGGCCATCTGGCGCGATCACGGCCAGGTTCTGCGGGTCGAGCACATGCTGGCCGACAATGGCGACGCGGCCTTTGTCGAAAGTCGGGTTCGCCGCCTGCGTCGGCTGCACCTGGCGATCGAGCGCCGCGTTGCTCAGGCCCACGCCGCAGGTCTGCACCCCAAGGATTACAATCCGCGCCTGGCCTCCTACCAGATCGCCTCGATCGCTGAATCCACGGCCGCCAGTTTCGACCTGCTGCGTCGCGCCGACACGCCCGAGGCCATTCTGGACACGGCCGCCATCATCATCGTCAAGCTGACGACGGGGCGCTAGAGGCCCAGCGGCCCATACAGCCAGGTTAGCCAGATCCCCACGGCCAGAAACACCCCGAAGGGCAGCTTGTCCGTCGCGCTGACCGAGCGGCGCACCACCAGCAGACCGAACACCAGACTAAGCCCCGCGGCCGAGGCCCACAGCAGCACGCTGGGCAGGCCGATCCATCCGACCCAGCCCCCCGCTCCGGCGAACAGGAAGGGGTCGCCCCCGCCCAGGCCGTCGCGCTTGCGGACCGCCTTGTACATCCAGCCGACCAGCCACAGCCCGCCGAAACCGACCGCTGCCCCGATCAGGTGCGACAGGGCCACGTCCCATCCAATCAAAGCGGCCGCGATCAGGCCCGTCGCCGCCAGCGGCCAGGTCAGGACATCGGGAAGCCAGAAATTCTCGCCGTCGATGATGGCGATCAGCAGCAGTTGCCAGCCCAGCACGGCGGTCGTTGCGACCATCAGCCATGACGATCCGCTGAAGCCCGCCCAGGCGCCGACCAGCCCTGCTCCCAGTTCGATCAGCGGATAGCGCGGCGAGATGGCGACGCCGCACCGGGCGCAGCGCGCGCGCAGCACCAGCCAACTGACCAACGGGACGAGTTCCCACGGCCGCAGGGGCTGGTCGCAGCCCATGCACCGCGACCGGGCGACGACGATGTCTTCTTCACGCGGCAGGCGGACGCTGACCGCCGCCAGGAAGCTGCCGATGATCAGGCCCAGAAGGCCCATGACGACGGCGGCGAAGACAGGGCTCATTTCTAGGTCCGGACGGTGAAGAACCGCCCCCGCTTAGCCGCCCCCGAGCGCCACCGCCACATGATAGGTCGCGAACGAGGCCAGATAGGCGAGACCGAACATGTAGACGATCATGACCCAGGTCCATTTCCACGAGTTTGTCTCGCGCTTCACCACGCCCAGGGTCGCCACGCACTGGGGCGCGAAGATGTACCAGGCCAGGAAGGACAGGGCCGTCGCCAGCGACCATTGGGCCGACAGGGTCGAGGCCAGCAGACCCGTCGCATTCTCGGCGTCGGCGATGGCGTAGGTGGTGCCCAGGGCCGCCACCGCAACCTCGCGCGCCGCCATGCCGGGAATCAGGGCGATGACCATCTGCCAGTTGAAGCCGATGGGGGCGAAGATCGGCTCCAGGGCCCGACCGATCATGCCGGCGAACGAATAGTCGATGGCCGGAAGGGTCGCGTTCTCGGGCGGATAGGGGAAGGTCCCCAGCACCCAAACAATGATCACGAGCGGCAGGATGATGCGGCCCGCCCGGTTCAGAAATATCTTCGCCCGGAGCCACAGGTTGAAGCCGACACTCTTCAGATCGGGAACCTTGTAGGTGGGCAGTTCCATCATGAAGGGCTCGACCGCGCCGCGCCAGAAGACCTTGCGAATTACCAACGACACGAGAAGCGCGCTGACGATGCCGGCGGCGTAGAGGCCGAACATGACCAGCCCCTGCAAATTGGCGAAACCCCAGACCGTCTCGTTCGGGATGAAGGCGGCAATGATCAGCGTATAGACCGGGATCCGCGCCGAGCATGTCATCAGCGGCGCGACCAGAATGGTGGTCAGGCGGTCACGTTTGGAATCGATCACCCGCGCCGCCATGACGCCCGGAATAGCGCAGGCCACGCTGGACAGCAGCGGAATGAAGGCGCGGCCATGCAGGCCCGCGAAACCCATGATGCGGTCCAGCAAAAAGGCAGCCCGCGCCATGTAGCCGAAATCCTCAAGCGCGATGATGAACAGGAACAGGACCAAAATTAGCGGCAGGAAGACCAGCACGCTGCCCACGCCTGAAATTATGCCGTCCACGAGCAGGCTCTGCAGCAAGACCCCCGCGCCGCTGTCGGGGATCAAACCGGCCACAAAAGTTCCAAAAGCGACGCAAATCGCGTCGATGCCGTCAGCCACGGGCGTCGCCCAGCTAAACACCGCCTGAAACATGACGAACATTATGACCGACAGTACGATCAGACCGCCGACAGGGTGCAACAGGACGGAATCGATCCGTCCGGTCAGGGTGTCGGGCCGCTCAGGCGGGCGCACGCAGGTCTTCATGATCCGCTCGGCCTCGCGGGCGGCGGTGCGCAGCTCGGCGGCGTCGGGGCTATGCCAGATGTTCTCGCCCAGGGCGGCCGCTTCGGCCTGCGCTTCGACGGCGGCGACCAGGTCGTCGATCCCGCGCTTGCGCGTCGCCACCGTGGTGATGATCGGCACGCCCAGTTCGGCGCGCAGTTGCTCCAGATCGATCCGCAACCCCTGGCGCTGGGCGATGTCGTACATGTTCAGCGCCAGCACCATCGGCCGGCCAACCGCCTTCAGTTCCAGGATCAGCCGCAGCACCAGCCGCAGGTTGGTGGCGTCGGCGACGCAGACCACCAAGTCCGGCGGCGTCTCACCGGCCAGACGGCCCAGGACGGCGTCACGCGTGACTTCCTCGTCGGGGCTGCGGGCGCGCAGAGAATAGGTGCCGGGCAGGTCCAGCACCGACATGGTCCGGCCGGAAGAGGCGCGGATCAGCCCCTCTTTGCGCTCCACCGTGACGCCGGCGTAGTTGGCGACCTTCTGGTGGGCGCCGGTCAGGGCGTTGAACAGGGCGGTCTTGCCGCTGTTCGGATTGCCGACCAGGGCGACGCGGGCGATCTTCAGGGCCATGTCCATCAAGCGGCGTCCAGCTTAATCGTCAGGCTGGCGGCCTCATGGCGGCGCAGGGCCACGCGCATGTCGTCCACCTTCATGGCGATCGGGTCGCGACCGAACAGGCCTTCGTGCAGCAGTTCGATCCTGGCCCCCTCGACAAAGCCCAGCTCCAGCAGCCGGCGTTCCAGCTCGACCTCGTTATCCTTGTGGTGACAGTGGCCGCCCACCTGGACGATGACGCCACGATCACCGCGTCGGGCCTGGCTCAGCTTTATTGTATCGGTCAAATCTAGGCTCGCACGAGCGGGTGCCGCCCCAACGGCTCCGCGTTTCATTGACACTGATTATCAGGCGCGCCCCCTCCCCGTCCAGCGGGACAGCTTGACCAATTGCCGCGCTGGACATTTGCCCTATCCGCCGCCCTAACCTGCCGCAAACTGGAGTCTCCGATGCGCCGCCTGTCCCTCGCCGTCCCTCTTGTTCTGGCGCTCGCAGCCTGTAGTCCTGACGCGAGTGGTGACGACACCCCCACCGTCGCCAAGGCCAAGCCCGCGCCTGGCCTCACCGAGACGGAGAAGGCCAGTCTGCTAGCCTCGCTGCCGGCGCCCTACAACGCCGGCGATCTGGCGAATGGCCGGCGTGTCTTCGCGCGCTGTCGCGCCTGCCACACCATCGGTCAGGATGGGCCGGATCTGGCGGGCCCCAACCTCTACGGCGTATTTGGGCGCAAGGCCGGCGACCGGCCGCGCTACAACTATTCCAACACCATGCGAACGGCGACCTTCGTCTGGGACGCCCCGACCCTGGATCGCTGGCTTCAGAGCCCGCGCGGCTTCCTGCCCGGCAACAAGATGAGCTTCGCCGGCCTGCCCGACGCCGACGATCGTCGCGACGTGATCGCCTTCCTGAAGACCGAAACGGGCTATCGCCCGCCTGCGCCTACGGCGCCCGCGCCCTGAAGCCTCAGCCTGAGCCTCAGCCTTCGGTGATCGGCTTGGGGCCGCCTTCACGCTGCTCGTGGGCCTCCCACTCCTCGATCTTGCGGGCGGTCCATTCCGGCGACTTGGTGAAGCGCGCCAGGACGCCGTAGATCACCGGCACCACGAACAGGGTCAGCACGGTCGCAAAGATGGCGCCGGTGAAGATGACCACGCCGATGGTCTGGCGACTGCCCGCCCCCGCCCCCTGCCACAGCACCAGCGGCAGGGCGCCGAAGGCGGTGGCGATGGAGGTCATGATGATCGGCCGCAGACGCAGCGAGGCCGACTCGATGATCGCCTCGCGGATCGACCGTCCCTGATCGCGCAGTTGGTTGGCGAACTCGACGATCAGGATGCCGTTCTTGGCCGCCACCCCGATCAGGATGATCAGGCCGATCTGGCTGTAGAGATTCAGGCTGGACCCGGCCATCAGCAGGCCAAACAGTCCCCCCGCCGCCGCCAGCGGCACCGTCAGCATGATGACCGCCGGCGTGATCCAGCTTTCGAACTGGGCCGCCAGCACCAGGAAGACCAGCAGCAAGGCCAGACCAAAGGCCGCGACGACAGCGCCGCCCGCCTCCTGCTGATCCCGCGCCGCACCGCCCCATTGGGTGACGACGCCGCCTTGGGGCTGTTTCGCCGCCTCGGCGCTGAGGAACTGCACCGCATCGTCGATGGTCGTTCCGGGGTTCAGATCGGCCTGGAGCGAGATTGACCGCTGGCGATCCAGACGACGCCGGTCCGGCGTGTCGCCCGAGGTCTGGGTTGTCACCACCGCCGACAGGGGCACCAGTTGCCCGGCGCCGGTCGCGACATACAGGGCCTCCAGATCCGCGACTTCGCGACGGTTGTCGCGATCCGTCTGCAGGATCACGTCATACTCCTGCCCGCCCTTGATATAGGTGGTGGCGGTGCGCGACCCGAACATGGTCTCCAGCGTTCGGCCTATGGACTGGGACGACACGCCCAAGGCGGCCGCCTTCTGCGGATCGACATCGACCAGCAGGCGCGGCGAGTTCGGCTCATAGTTCAGGCGGGGACGCGAAAAGCCCGGATTGGCCTGCGCCGCCGCCAGCATGGGCTGAAGCCACCTATAGATTTGGTCGTAGTCCGTCCCGGTGGCGACCAGCTCGACCGAGTTGGAGTTGCCGCCGCCGCGCTGGAAGGCGCCGGGGGTCGAGGCGTTGACCTGGGCGTCCGTCTGTCCGCGCAGCTTGCCGTTCAGCTCTTGCGCGATCTCGGCGGCCGACCGGTCGCGCTTGGACCAGTCGGACAGAACCAGAACCCCGTTGCCGGTGTTGAAACTGCCGCCGCCGAAACCAGGGGCCGACACCAGATAGGAGTCCGCCTCCCCGCTGGCCTTGTAGTCAGCCAACAGCGGCTCCAAGCCCATCATGATCTTGCGGGTATAGTCGAAGCCCGCACCCTCAGGTCCCGCGACGCGAACCGACACACGGCCCCGGTCCTCGTCCGGCACCAGCTCGTTCGGCAGGATTAGGAAGATGCCGCCCGCGCCGGCCGCGACCAGGGCGATCAGAGCGCCGACGCCGATCACCGCGATGCGACGCCCCAGCAGCATGTCCAGGGAACGGCCATAAGAGGTCTTCAGCCCGTCCATGGCCCAGTCGACCCGCCGCGCCAGCCAGCCGCCGCTTTGCGCCGGCTTCAGGATCTTGGACGCCAGCATGGGCGACAGGCTGAGCGCCAGGAAGGCCGAGAAGGCCACCGCCGCAGCAATCGCCGCCGCCAGTTCGACGAACAACCGCCCGACATAGCCGGGCAGGAACAGCAGCGGCGCGAACACCGACAGCAGGACGATGGTCGTCGCCACAACGGCGAAGAACACCTGCCGCGCCCCCCGTTCGGCGGCCACCAACGGCGGCTCGCCGTGATCCAGACGACGCTGGATGTTCTCGACCACCACGATGGCGTCGTCGACGACCAGACCGATGGCCAGCACAAGGGCCAGCAGGGTCAGCAGGTTCAGCGAAAAGCCTAGGGGCGCCAGGACGATGAAGGTCGCTAACAGACAGATGGGCGCGACAATGGACGGGATCAGAGCAGCCCGAAGACTGCCCAGGAAGACGAAGTTGACCAGGGCCACCAGGGCCATGGAGATGCCGATGGTGATCCACACCTCGTCGATGGCGTGCGAGGTGAAGACCGAGTTGTCCGACCCGATCTCCAGCGTCACGCCAGGCGGCAGGCTGGGGCGAATGTCGTCGATCATCTTGCGGACGCCGTCCGAGATGGCCAGATCGTTCGACTGGGCCTGGCGGGTCACGGCCAGACCGATCTGGTCCATGCTGTTGCCACGGAACAGGCGGCGATCCTCCTCCGGCGCCTCTTCGACGCGGGCGACGTCGCCTAGGCGGGTCACATAGGTCGGCTGCCCCTGAATGATGGCCGAAGAGCCGCTGCCTGTACCGGTCGCGACCGAAGCCGACGCCGACGCAGAGCCCCGCGTGCCGATGGGCAGCTGTCGGAAGTCCTCAGGCCGGGCGTAGGTGCGGGCCACCCGGACCGTATAATCCTTGTCGGTCGATTCCAGAGATCCGGCCGGCAGTTCGACGTTCTGGCTGATCAGAGCAGTCTCGACATCATTGACCGTCAGACCCCGCGCCGCCAGCGCCGCGGGGTCCAGCCATATCCGCATCGAATAGCGCTGCTCGCCGTAGATATTGACCTGGGCCACGCCCGGCACCGTCGCCATCCGATCCACCAGATAGCGGTCGGCATAGTCGGTCAGCTGCAGCCGGTTCATCGTCGTCGAGCGCAGGAAGACAATGATGATCGGCTGGCTGTCGGAATCCGCCTTGGCCACTTCCGGCGGATCGGCCTGGTCCGGCAGACGTCCGACCACCCGACTGACGCGGTCGCGCACGTCATTGGCGGCGTCGTCGATGTTCCGGTCCAGCGAGAACTCGATATTGACGTTCGAGCGGCCGTCGCGGCTGGTCGAGTTGATGCGTTCGACGCCCTGGATGCCGGCGATCTGCTGTTCGATCGGCTCGGTAATCCGGCTCTCGATCACCTCGGCCGAGGCGCCGGCGTAGCTGGTGTTGACCGAGACGATCGGCGGATCCACGTCCGGCAGTTCGCGCACGGGCAGGAAGAAGAAGGCGGCCGCCCCGATCACGCACAGGACGATGGCGGCGACGGCCGCAAAGACCGGTCGCCGGACCGAAACGTCGGACAGCATCATCGTGCGGCGCTCTCAGCGGCCTTAAGATTTGGCCCGCGTCCGGCGCCGGCGACGCTGATCGGCGCGCCGGGCTGGATTCGGTTCAGGCCCGAACCGACGATCCGGTCGCCCACCTCCAAGCCGGACAGAATCTCGACGAAGCCGTTCTCGACGACGCCGGTCTCGATCTCCACACGCTGGGCCGTCGTGCCCTGGGCGCCGGGAGCGATGCGATAGACGAAGGCGCCCTCGCCCTCATACTGAATGGCGGACTCCGGCGCGGCAGGCGCCTGGCGCTGGCCCTGCTGAACCGCGACGCGCAGCAGCATGCCGGGGCGGATGCGACCACCGGGATTGGGGAATTCGGCGCGGGCGGTGGCGGCGCGGGTGGTTTCGTTGACACGCGTGTCGATCAGGGCGATCCGCCCCTGGAACGGCGTGTCGCCATAGGCGTCGGCCGTGGCGGTGATCGAGACGCCGGCGCGCAGGACATTCAGGTAACGCTCGGGCAAGGGAAAATCGACGCGAATGGTCGATGTGTCGTCCAGGGTCGCAATCACTGCGCCAGGATTGATAAGGGTTCCGGGCGTGACGGTCGTCAGGCCCAAAGTCCCTGCGAAAGGCGCGCGGATAACACGATCGCCGCGCCGCGCCTGCGCTGCGTCCAGCGATGCGCGTGCGGTCTCCAGCGCCGTCTCGGCCTGTTCCAGCAGCACCTGCGGGGCGATGCCGCGATCCGTCAGCGCCTTGTAGCGTTCATATTCCCGCTGCGCCTGAGCGACATTGGCGCGCGCCTCGATGATGGCCGCGTCCTCTTCACGCGCCTGCAATTCAACCAGAGGCGCGCCCGCCGAGACCGTCTGCCCGTCCGTGAACAGAACACGGGTGATCAGTTCTGTGGTCGAAGAGGTGATATTGACCGACCTCTGCCCCCTTGCGACGCCCAGGACGCGAATCTGATCCGAGAACTGGCGTTCGGACACGGTCGCCTCGGACACCTGCTGCCCGCCCCGGCGCCCACCGCCCGGCCCGCCCGCAGCCTCATCGTCGGCGAACGCCACCTTCAGCACGGCGGCGAGGACCATCAGCCCCAACAGCACAGCTGCGGCGATCAGGAAGAAGTGGCGTCTTATCACGCAACAGACTTTCAAATTCAGAGGACGCGCACGCTTAGCGGCTTCTCGACCGGGCGCAAGATTACCTATTGGTAACGTCGTGTACGACGAATTCCGTCGCACAGATGACGATCAAAATCTGCGCCAGATCGCCACAACCGGTCCCTGCGCGATAGCCGTCTCCCGACCCGCCACCGTCTGTCGCCAGCCCGCCTGCACGCTCCAGTCGCCGAAGTCGCGCGTCACCGAGGTTTCCACCGACAGCCAACGGGCCCCGCCGTCCGCCGCGCCGCCGAACGCCTGGCCCATCACCAGCCAATCCCGCCCGATCCTGCCGCCAACCGTAGCGTCCACGCGGGTTTCGTCGGGTAGACCGTCACGCAACCGACGCGCCGCCTGCAACTCGACGAACGATCGATCCATCCCCCAGCGGCCCCCGACGGCGCCCAGCGACCGACCGGCTGAAACCCGCGCTTCCCAGTCGTGCTCGCCGACGCCGGGCGCGGCGTAACCGGCGTTGCGCCCCTGCCCCGCGCGAGCGTAACCGCCATACAGGCTGACGGCATTGTGATCGGTTCGCCAGACCTGCCAGGTCGCCCCGACCTCGATCGGTCCCCGACCTTCGTAATCGATGAAGGCGTCTTCCCCTTGTTGCCAATCAGCCTTCAGCTGAAGCGTCAGCCGGTCGGTCAGTCCGTATTCGGCGAACAGGCCCGCCGTCCGGTCCGTTCGATCCAATTCCAGCGGCCGCCTCTCGCCTGCGGGATCAAACCCCTCTTTGGCCAGCATGTCGTCATACTTGACGATCGCCTGTGCCTGGCCTTTAGGCTGAGTCCAGGCTCCGGCGGAGGCCGTACTCGCCAGGCCCGCGAGGGCGACCGCCACCCCGGCGACCGCCCCGGTTTGACCTAGGCGTCGTAGCCTGGCGACTTCCGATCCAGTTGTCGCAAGGCCCCCGGCCAGGCGAGCGCCGAGATGAAGCCGATCCCCCGCCCCTGCTCCTTCGTCTCCGCCTGGGCGTGATCCGGGGCGATCAGCACATGTTCGCGCCCACCGGCCAGGGCGGCCACCTGCTGCGCGCAGGCCCTTTCCAGGAAGAATATCCCGATCCATGCCTGCGCCGCCGTCTCCCCGACCGCGAGCGTACCGTGATTTCTCAACAGCATCAGCGGCTTGTCTCCAAGATCGGCCACCAGACGTTCGCGCTCGTCATGGTTCAGCGCCAATCCCTCATACCCATGATACGCAACTTGATGCTGTAGTAAACACGCGTTCTGGCTGATTGGCAGCAGGCCATGCTGCTGCGCCGCCACGCCCACGCCGCTGACGGTGTGCAGATGGATCACGAACTTCGCATCCTCGCGCGCCGCATGGACCGCCGAATGGATGGTGAAGCCCGCCGGATTGATGAAGTTCGTCGTCTCCTGAACGATGTTCCCGTCCAGATCGACCTTCACCAGCGACGAGGCGGTGATCTCCTCGAAATAGTAGCCGTAGGGATTGATCAGGAAATGATGTTCCGGCCCCGGCACGCGGGCCGAGATATGGGTGAAGATCATGTCGTCCCAGCCGTGCAACGCCACGAGGCGGTAAAGGGCGGCCAGTTCGACACGGACCTGCCACTCGGCTTCGGACACACGGGTTTTCAACGCGGGGCTGGCGCCATCGGCCATGGGGTTCCTCCTGGGTTCAACATGCCTCTCACGGGCTTTGCCTGACCGTCCTCCCGCACCCGCCATCCGTCAAGCGGCGGACTTAAGACGGCGACGTTAACCTTCGCCTTTCAGCTTCCGTTAACCGCACCTTCACGACAGGGACCATAATGTGCTGCGTGTGAGCTTACTGCGTCCGGGAGTCGCCGTGTCCGCTGCCCTTCGAATGCCGACGTCTGAGGCGCTCGCGCCCGGCCTCTCCGCAACGGACCTCCTTGATCTGGCGCGCAGCAAGGCCCCCGACGACCGCCTACGCCTTCTCTCCGGCGTCATCAGCCTTTGCGAAGCCGCCGTCCCGTCCACGCCCATGCCGCCCGTGCTCGGCGAAATCTTCCTGACCCTGGCCGTCCAGGCCGAGCGGGACATCCGCCAGCAGCTGGCCGAACGTATCGCCTCCGCCGACTGGGCCCCGCTGACGCTAGTCGAAATGCTGGCGCTGGACGAGATCGACATCGCCGCCCCGGTCATCGCATCCAGTCCCGTGCTGAAGGACGCCGCCCTGATCCGCGTCCTGGTCGAAACCACGCTCGAGCATCAGATCGCGGTCGCCCGCCGCCCCCACCTCTCGGGTGGGGTCGTGGACGCCATACTGGACCAGGCCGATCCGATCACCATGACCGCCCTGGCGTCGAACCGCAGCGCCGATATCGGCGAAGCGGCGATGCACCGGCTGGTCGAGCATTCGCGTCGCATCGCCGGTCTGCGCGCGCCCCTGACCCGCCATCCGCGGCTGAGCGAATCCCTGGCCCACGAGCTCTACCAATGGGTCGGGCAGGCCCTGCGTCAGTCCATCGGCGAACGGTTCGAGATCGACGACCGTCTGCTGAACGCGGCGGTGCGCGCCGCCTCCGCCAACGCCGCGCGTAATCCGACATGGCGCCCAATTCCGAACGAACGCCGAATCGAGGATCGCGAGCGCCAGGAGATGGAGCGTCGCCTGATCGAAAAGCTGATGGCTGCGGGTCAACTCCGCCCCGGCATCCTGATCCGCGCCCTGCGTGAGCAGCGCCTCGGCCTGTTCGAACAGGCTCTGGGTCAACTCGGAAACTTCACGCCCGCCCAAATCCGCGCCGCCGTCTATGCGCCGACCGCAGAGCCCCTGTATCTCGCCTGCCTCGCCGTCGGCATGGACAAGGCCGTCTTCCCCTCCCTGCTGGCCGAGGTGCGCAAACTGGCGGACGGTCTGCCCGGCGACGGCGGCTGGACCACCACGCCGATGAACAGCCATTCGGCCGCCCGCGCTTTTCGTCAGATGATGGAAAAGACCGCGACCGTTTGACTTCGCGGTCAAGCTGGGGCTCACGTTCGGCGTGACCCAGATCCCCGCACTCGCCTTCGTCGCCAGCGACCGACCCGAAGCTCAGGCGGCGCGCCAGGCCCTGATCGCCCGCTATGGCGCTGTGCCCGAGGAAGAGGCCGACATCATCGTCGCCCTCGGCGGCGACGGACAGATGCTGGAAACCCTGCACGGCAATCTTCGCCGCCGCACCCCCGTCTACGGCATGAACCGAGGGTCGGTTGGCTTCCTGATGAACGACTATGACGAAGACGACCTGATCACCCGCGTCGTCGCCGCCGAACGCACCGTCATTCATCCGCTTCAGATGGACGCCTGGACCGAAAGCGGCGAGGTCCATACCGGTCTGGCCATCAACGAGGTCTCCCTGCTGCGCCAGACGCGCCAGAGCGCCAAGCTGAAGATCACCGTCGACGAACGGGTGCGACTGGAAGAACTGTCCTGCGACGGCTGTCTGGTCGCCACCCCGGCGGGCTCCACGGCCTATAATCTGTCGGCCCACGGCCCGATCATCCCCCTGGACGCCCGCATACTGGCCCTGACCCCGATCAGCGCCTTCCGCCCCCGACGCTGGCGCGGGGCCCTCCTGTCCCATGGCGCCAGGGTGCGGTTCGACGTTCTGGAGGCGGACAAGCGCCCGGTCTCCGCCACCGCCGATAATTTCGAGGTCCGGCGCGTGTCGCGGGTCGAGGTGCGCGAACGGCGCGACGTCGCCCTGACCATGTTGTTCGACGCCGGCCGATCCTTCGACGAACGGGTCATGACCGAGCAGTTCACCAACTGACGCCCCGCTTATACGGCTTCTTAAGGCGGCAGGGCTAAGCTCCGCCCAAATTCTATGGAGGTCCGCCATGAGCGATCCGGCGAACGTCAAGTCCCCTACGCCGTCCTTTCGCCCCCGGGTAGGCGGCGGCTTCGGCATCAATGCCGACGCTATCGCCCGAGCCGAGGAAGCGCTGAAGGCCATGTCGGCCCAGTTCGGCCAGTGGCTCAACGACGAGATCGTCAAACTGGATCAGGCCCAGGCCGACATCCGCGAAAAGGGCCTGACGGCCGAAACGGCGGAAGCTCTCTATTTCCGCGCCCATGATCTGAAGGGCCTGGGAACCACCTACGAATATCCCCTGGTGACCCGCATCGCCGGTTCGCTGTGCCGGCTGCTGGACGACGCTGCGGCCCGCGCGGATGCGCCCCTGACCATCGTCAACGCCCACGTCGATGCGATCCGCTCCGTGGTCCGCGATCAGATCAAGACCGACGAAAACCCCACCGGCCGCGTCCTGGCTGAGTCCCTCGAAGCCGAGGTCTCTCAGCACAAGTCCCGCTGAGCCATTCCAGGTCGACTACAGCAAAGGGGCTCGTCTGCGGACGGCCCCTTTTTTTCTCCGCGACGCGAGGATTCAGGCGGCGGAGGCCGCCATCTGCGCCGGACGCATCGGCGCCTGGTCCAGCCGCTCCATCAGATAGGCCAGGTCATCGCGCGGCACGTTGGGCCGTTGGGTCAGGAACCGCTCCAACATCCGCTGACGGAAGACGTCGCTCGACGTATCCACCCCCTCGGCCGACAGCGCCCGCCAAGTGTCCACCCCGGCGCGGAAGGCCTGGAACAGGCGCGGCGGCAGGCCCGCCCGATCATAGATGGCTTTCAGCCCCAGCGGCCCCGCGTCATGGATCATCAGCCAGGCCCGGTGATGCGGCGTCGCCGCCAACTCAGCCAAGCCATGTTCCAGCATCGTCATCTGGCCGCGCGCCAACCCACGCAGCAACAGCGAAGCGTTCAAGACTTTACGCAGGTTCAGCTGCGCCATGAAGGCCGGCAGGTCGGCGCTGGACGCGGCCTGTTCGACCAGATCGATCGTGGCCCGCTCGCGGGAATATTGCGCCAGTCGAATGGCCGTCTCAGGCGCCACGGCGTGGCGCGAGACCAGGTGTTCGCGCACCGTCTCGCTGGCCAGTTCGATCAGCCGTTCAGTGATATGGAGCGGCAGCACCTGACGATAGGCGACGGCGGCGACCACCTCGCCCGACTCCGGGAAACGATCCACGATCACGCCCAGGGCGCGTTCCGACAGATCGGCGTTGTCATTGGCCGCCAGAACCCGGACCGCCTGCTCGTTCCCCTCGTCGGCCAGGGCCTGGGCCACGTCGCGGGACACGCTCGGCCGTCCAGCGATGGCGATCTGGCGCAGGGCTGAACCGGCGCGCACGATCTCTATCAGATCGTCGTCACTTAGCGCCGGCGAGGCGCCGATGATCGGCAGGGCGATACTGTCCAGATCCGCCGCCAGACGCCGCGCCACATCATTGGGTATCAGGTCCGAGGATTTGAGCGTCACGGCCATGGCCCGGCGCACCAGTTCGGCCGCATCATTGGCCAGCAGACGCACGATCTTCTGCGCCGCCTCCCGCTCGCGGTCATCCAGTTCGGCCCGATCCATGTTGCGGCAGAGCTTGTGGGCGGCCTCGGCGCGCTCGTCCTCATCCACCGCCTTGACCAGGCGTTGGATGTCCATTTCGGTGAGGCGGGCGCGGAAGGCGGTCATGGACGGCTCGTCAGGGAATCGGGCTTGCCGACATCATGACCCTGCCATGCTTAACGGTCGGTTTACCATCGAGGCTTGCCGATCTCAGGTCGAATCCTTGTCATTGGGCGAAAAGGCTCCGCCGAACCCTGACGACGACGATCCATCCTGCCCCAGCAAAAGGGCCAGGAGGCCCTGCTCCTGTTTCAGCCGGTCCATGCGCGCGGCCAGGGCCTGATCGCGGTCACTCAGCTCCGGCGACGGCGAGCGCGTCTCGCCAATCCCAGCCGCCGGCGCGCCATGGCCGGCGGTGCGTTGCAGATTGGCGTGGACCTCGGCGACCGTGGCCGCCCGGCCGTCCTTGTAAAAGATGCTGCGATTGGCCCGCGCCGCCTCGGGAAACAGCGCGACGGCGCTTCCGCCCGGATTGCGATCCATCGCCGTCATCAGGCTGGCCGCGCCCGCCGCCCCCAGGAAGTGCGCGGCGTACAGATCCCCCGCTCCCGGCTCCTTGCCGGTGCGGCCGCGCAAATAGGCGGCGTTCGACGCCGTCAGCTCCGCCGCCATAGTCGAGGCCGCATGGGGGTCAAACCTCAGATCCAGCACCACATTGCGCGCCGATCCCTCGACCCGCCAGCGCCCGTCCGATCCCTTGTGGATCAGGTCGGCATACTGGCCATAGCCGTGCTGGGCGCCATGCTGTTTGACCGTGCCCAGCCAGGTCTGTTCGATGAATTGAAACAGGCCCGCCGCCGACGAGGTCGGTGCCTTGGCCGACGGATTCATCGCGCTCTCGCGGCGCGCCGTCTTGATCAGAAAGTCATAATCCACGCCCACGGCGGTGGAGGCGCGCCGGATGGCCGCTTCTACGCCGCCGGAAGATGGAATCGCTCGGATGCCCATGACAGGCGAAGCCTCGTCGAACGTGGTTAATCAACCCTTAATCGTTAACGGCAGCGTTAACCAGTGCTGGGGATCGACGTTGGTCGAGCCCTGGCGCCGCGCCGCAAAGTCGCCACAACCTGCGCGCTCACTTTCGGTTACGGGCGCTGCGGGGGCGGTGAACGAGGGAATGTCGAGATGATGATCCGTGCCGCCGGAGGACCCGGCGCAATCAGCCCCATCGACTTCGGGGAACGTAGAAAACCTTTGCCGCGCTGGATGTGGGCCGCCATCGGCCTGTCTGTCCTGGCGCATGTCGGGGTGGGCGTGGCCCTCTATAATCAGCGGTTCCAGTTGGAGATGCCCGAGGCCGCTCCGCTGCCGACGCCGCCGACCATCGTGACCCTGGATCTGCCCAAGCCGAAGCCCCTGCCCAAGGTCGAGACAGCGGCGCCGCCCGCACCGCAGACCCCGACCCACAAACCGCCGGTGGTCTTCCCGACAACGGAGCTATCGCCGTTCACACCGCCTGACGTCCCTGTCGTCGGGACGACGCCGGGCCTAATCGTCAGTACGGCCCCCAAGGGCGTCGAAGGTGGGACAGCGACGATTGAGACGCCGCCCATCCGCGCTGTCTCGGTCATCAATAATCCGACCTGGGCCAGCCGCCCCTCGGCCGCGCAGATGGCGCGCGCCTATCCGACCCGCGCGGCCGACAATGGTCTTTCCGGTGCAGCCAACCTGTCCTGCATCGTGCGTATCGACGGCGGCCTGACCGCCTGCCGTGTCGCCGACGAAACCCCCAAGGGGCAAGGCTTCGGGCGGGCGGCCATGAGCCTGACGCGCGACTTCCGCATGAACCCCCGCACGGTCGACGGCCGCGCGGTGGACGGGGCGACGGTCAACTTCACCGTCCGCTTCGCCATGGCGGATTAAAAACGTCGAGGATCGAGGGCGCGGGCTTCCGGCGACGGCGTCCGCCCCTCGATCGCATCGGCGACCACGCTGGCGACCAGCGGCCCCAGCAGCCAGCCGTTGCGACGGGGCGCCAGGGCCAGGAACAGCCCCTCCCCGTCCGGCGCCGCCCCGGCCATCGGCAGACCGTCCGCCGAGGCGCCGCGCACCCCGGCGCGCCATTCGATGTTCAGGGGTTCCGGCGCCTGGCCCAGAACCCGCCAGGCGGCCTCGGTCAGTCGCTCGCCCACGGCTGCATCGGGCGCGGTATCACGCCGTCCCGGCTCCATCGTCGCCCCGATCACGGTCCCGCCGGTCATCGGCGCCACATAGGCCCCTGGCCCGCGAGCGACGCGCGGCGTCAGGGCTTGGGGCGCCGTCCCGATCTGCCCTCGGATCGGCTGAACGCTTTCGACCAGGGCGCGTGTCGCCTCGGGCGTCCCAGGAATGAACGCCTCCGCGCCGGTCGCCAGAACGACCGCCGACGCCGTCAGCGGCAGACCGTCCACCTCGACCCGCCAACCGCCCGCCTCCTGTTGCAGCCCGGTGACGCGCCCTTCGACAACTGCGTCGCCCAGAGCGGCGGAAAGGGCGCCCATCGCCTGTTCCGGCTCGATCTGAAGATCCTCGTCCGTAATCACGCGATCCCCGTCGCGCCAGGCTGCGAACCCCAGGGCCTGCAGACGCGCCTCTATGGCGTCCGCGTCCCCGCCGCGCCACTCCGCAGGGCCCTGCGTCAGGGCCACGCCTGAGGCGACGGCGAAGCCGAGCCACAGGTCCCGGCCGGCGCGGTACAAGGCCGCCCTGTCGGGCGACACGTCGTCGATCGCCGCCTCCATGGCCGGGGCCACCATGCCCGCCGCCACGCGCGAGGCGTTGGGTCCGCCGGGATCGATCACGGTCACCGCATGGCCGCGCCGCTTCAGCTCGAACGCCGTACTCAGGCCCAGCACGCCGGCGCCCACGATCACGATGGTAGGGGAAGACATCACCGCCTCCAGATCGACCCGCGCCGCGCCGAATGCAAGCCGCAGGACCCGGACCTTTCGTCCTATGCCCCAAAGCAAAACGGCCCCCGGATTTCTCCGGGGGCCGTTCTGTTACGCAGACTACATCCGTCTGGCCTCAAGTAGCGCGTGAGCGCGTTAGGCCAAAAGAATGATTACTCGATGATCTTGGCGACGACGCCGGCGCCGACGGTGCGGCCGCCTTCACGGATGGCGAAGCGCAGGCCTTGGTCCATGGCGATCGGGGTGATCAGTTCGACGTTCAGCTCGGCGTTGTCGCCGGGCATGATCATTTCGACGCCTTCCTTCAGCTGCACGATGCCGGTCACGTCGGTCGTGCGGAAGTAGAACTGCGGGCGATAGTTGGTGAAGAACGGGGTGTGACGGCCGCCCTCTTCCTTGGTCAGGATATAGGCTTCAGCCAGGAACTTGGTGTGCGGGGTGATCGAACCCGGCTTGCACAGAACCTGACCGCGCTCGACGTCTTCACGCTTGGTGCCGCGCAGCAGAACGCCGACGTTGTCGCCCGCTTGACCTTGGTCCAGCAGCTTGCGGAACATTTCGACGCCGGTGCAGGTCGTCTTCTGGACCGGACGGATGCCGACGATTTCGACTTCTTCACCGACCTTGACGATACCCTTTTCGACGCGGCCCGTGACCACGGTGCCGCGGCCCGAGATCGAGAAGACGTCTTCGACCGGCATCAGGAAGGGCAGGTCGACCGGACGTTCCGGCTGCGGGATGTAGGCGTCGACGGTTTCCATCAGGGCCAGAACGCGCTGTTCGCCGATTTCCGGATTCACGCCGTCGGTCGCGGCCTTGGCCGAACCCTTGGTGATCGGAATATCGTCGCCCGGGAACTGGTACGACGAGAGCAGCTCGCGCACTTCCATCTCGACCAGCTCGAGCAGTTCTTCATCGTCGACCAGGTCGACCTTGTTCATGAAGACCACCAGGGCCGGCACGCCGACCTGACGGGCCAGCAGGATGTGCTCGCGCGTTTGCGGCATCGGGCCGTCAGCGGCCGAAACCACCAGGATCGCGCCGTCCATCTGCGCCGCGCCGGTGATCATGTTCTTCACATAGTCGGCGTGGCCGGGGCAGTCGACGTGGGCGTAGTGACGGTTGGCCGTCTCATATTCCACGTGCGCCGTGTTGATCGTGATGCCGCGCGCCTTTTCTTCCGGCGCAGCATCGATGTCCGCATAGGCCATCGCCTTCGCGCCGCCGGCCTTCGCCAGCGTCATCGTGATCGCCGCCGTCAGCGTCGTCTTGCCGTGGTCAACGTGACCGATCGTGCCGATGTTGCAGTGCGGCTTCGTGCGTTCGAACTTTTCCTTGGCCATTTTCTAGCTCCTAGGTCCCCGAACCGGGGTTCCTGCAGTCTGGGGGTTAAGGGCGCCCGGCTTTCGGGCCGGGCGCTTTTAGGTCCGCTTTTCCGAAAGGAAAAGCTTAGGCGTACTTCTTGATCACTTCGTCGGCGACGTGTTGCGGCACCGGCTCGTAGTGGTCGTACTGCATGGTGAACTGGGCGCGGCCCTGCGACATGCCGCGCAGCGTGTTCACATAGCCGAACATGTTGGCCAGCGGCACGAAGGCGTTCACGACGGTGGCGTTGCCGCGCATGTCTTGACCCTGGATCATGCCGCGACGGCCGTTCAGGTCGCCGATGACCGAGCCGAGGTATTCCTCGGGGGTCACGACTTCGACCGCCATGATCGGCTCGAGCAGCTTCGGCGCGCCCTTTTCCTTCAGTTCGCGGAAGGCGGCGCGGGCCGCGATTTCGAACGCCAGCACGCTGGAGTCGACGTCGTGGTACTTGCCGTCCGTCAGGGTCGCCTTGAAGTCGATCAGCGGGAAACCGGCCAGCAGACCCGAGTCCTTGATGGAGTTCAGGCCCTTTTCGACGCCGGGGATGTATTCCTTCGGCACCGCGCCGCCGACGATCGCGCTTTCGAACACGAAGCCCGAGCCGGGCTCGCCCGGTTCGAAGGTGATCATGACGCGGGCGAACTGGCCCGTACCGCCGGTCTGCTTCTTGTGGGTGTAGTCGATGTCGACCTTGCGGCCCAGGGATTCACGATAGGCGACCTGCGGCGCGCCGATGGTGGCCTCGACCTTGTAGGTGCGCTTCAGGATGTCGATCTTGATGTCCAGGTGAAGCTCGCCCATGCCCTTCAGGATGGTCTGGCCCGACTCGTGGTCGGTCGAGACGGTGAAGGACGGATCTTCCGAAGCCAGCTTGGCCAGGGCGACGCCCAGCTTCTCCTGGTCGGCCTTGGTCTTGGGCTCGACCGAGATCTCGATGACCGGGGCCGGGAATTCCATCTTCTCGAGGATGACGGGCGACTTCAGCGGATCGCACAGGGTGTCCCCGGTGCGGGTTTCCTTCAGGCCGGCCAGGGCGACGATGTCGCCGGCGAAGGCTTCCTTGACGTCTTCACGGTTGTTCGAGTGCATCTGCAGCATCCGGCCGACGCGCTCGCGCTTGTCACGGCTGGAGTTCAGCAGGCTCATGCCCGTTTCCATCTTGCCCGAGTACAGGCGGCAGAAGGTCAGCGAACCGACGAAGGGGTCGTCCATGATCTTGAAGGCCAGGACCGACAGGGGCTCTTCGTCCGAGGCCTTGCGGGTGATCGGCTCTTCCGTCTTGAAGTCGATGCCCGGGGTCGGCGGGATGTCCAGCGGCGACGGCAGATAGTCGACGACGGCGTCCAGCAGCGTCTGCACGCCCTTGTTCTTGAAGGCCGAGCCGCACAGGATCGGGTAGAAGGCGCCGGTCAGCACAGCCTTACGGATGCACTTCTTCAGCACTTCGACCGAAGGCTCGGTGCCTTCGAGGTAGGCTTCCATCGCCTCGTCGTCGAGTTCGACGGCGTTGTCGATCAGGTACTGGCGGGCTTCGTTGGCCTTGTCGAGCAGGTCAGCCGGGATCTCGCCGACGGTGAAGTTGGCGCCCAGGGCGTCGTTGTCCCAGACAACCGAACGCATTTCGACGATGTCGACCAGACCGGTCAGCGAGGACTCGGCGCCGATCGGGAACTGGATCGGCACGGCCTTGGCGCCCAGGCGGTCGCGGATCGACTGGACCGAGGCGTCGAAGTCGGCGCCGATCTTGTCCATCTTGTTGACGAAGACGATGCGCGGCACCGAATATTTGTCGGCCTGGCGCCAGACGGTTTCGGTCTGCGGCTCAACGCCGGCGTTGCCGTCCAGCACCGTCACGGCGCCGTCGAGGACGCGCAGCGAACGTTCGACTTCAATGGTGAAGTCCACGTGGCCGGGGGTGTCGATGATGTTCAGGCGCTTGCCCTGCCAGAAGGCGGTCGTCGCGGCGGACGTGATGGTGATGCCGCGCTCCTGCTCCTGGTCCATCCAGTCCATGGTCGCGGCGCCGTCGTGGACTTCGCCGATCTTGTGGTTCTTGCCGGTGTAATAGAGGATCCGCTCGGTCGTCGTCGTCTTGCCCGCGTCGATGTGGGCCATGATGCCGAAGTTGCGGTAGTCCTCGAGCTTGTGCGTACGAGCCATGAAAACGTGCCTTAGAAGTAGGTCAAGGACGCGACGGCGCCCCCGGGAATGATCGTCGATGCGGCGGATAAGCGAGCGCGGGCGATTTAGCTTAAACCGCCCGCGCCGGATAGTCTTAGATAGGAACCGTCCCTTAGCTTCGAAAGGGAGACGGTTTTAAGACGCTTACCAGCGATAGTGGCTGAAGGCGCGGTTCGCCTCGGCCATCTTGTGGGTGTCTTCGCGCTTTTTGACCGCGGTGCCGCGGTTGTTCGAGGCGTCCAGCAGCTCGGCGGCCAGCTTTTCGGTCATGGTGTTTTCACCGCGCTTGCGCGCAGCGTTCACCAGCCAGCGGATGGCCAGGGCGCGGCGACGGTCGGGACGGACCTCGACCGGCACCTGATAGGTGGCGCCGCCGACGCGACGCGAGCGGACTTCGACCGAAGGCGCGACATTGTCCAGAGCGGTGTGGAAGGTCTCGACCGCAGTCTGCTCCTTCTTCTTGTCCGCCAGGATGTCGAAGGCGCCGTAAACGATGTTCTCGGCGACGGCCTTCTTACCTTCGTACATGACGTAGTTCATGAACTTGGTGACGATCAGATCGCCGAACTTGGGATCCGGCAGAACTTCACGCTTCTGGGCGCGGTGACGACGCGACATGGAGTATTCCTTGCAGTGCCCGGCGCTCGCCGGGAAGATCTCGAAAAGGCCTCCGGGCGCGATGGCCCGGACGCGAATGGCTTACTTCGGACGCTTGGCGCCGTAGTGCGAACGACGCTGCTTGCGGTCCTTGACGCCTTGCGTGTCGAGCACGCCGCGCAGGATGTGGTAGCGAACGCCGGGCAAGTCCTTCACGCGGCCGCCGCGGATCAGAACAACCGAGTGTTCCTGAAGGTTGTGGCCTTCACCGGGGATGTAGCAAACGGCTTCGTAGCCGTTCTTGGCCAGACGAACCTTGGCGACCTTACGCAGAGCCGAGTTCGGCTTCTTCGGGGTCGTGGTGTAAACGCGGGTGCAGACGCCGCGACGCTGGGGCGAACCCTCCAGAGCCGGCACCTTGTTACGGGTAGGCTTGGGCTTGCGCGGCTTGCGGATCAGCTGGTTGATCGTAGGCATTCGAAACTTATCTCGACTTCTGATGGAGGCGTGTGTCTTTCGACCGAAGCGCCTCTCGCCTTCTTGTGAACGGGGGACCATCCCCTCGCCCGGGTGTCATCGAGACTGATCGCGTGACAACAAACAGCCCAGGTTTGTTCCGGCGAGCCGGAAAACACAAAGGGCCGGAACGCGCGCTTTGGGCGTTCCGGCGGGCACAGCCCGTCCGTTCAATTGTCACGATCTCAGCGACCAGCGAACCGGCCACGCCTCGAAAGTGGGCGGCTTCTACGCGCGATGGGGGGAAAGGTCAAGGCGGCGGGGGCTCGACGGCGCATTCCGTTGCGGTCTGAGCCTCCATATAGGTCCGCTCGAAACACCGAGACAGCCAGTAGAGATTCCGGCCGTTATACCGGTCGCCCTCGTTGGGTGAAGCTCGCAACGTCTCCAACCGCGATTCCAGCAGTCCCCGATCCTTGACCAGGAATTCATACAGCCCCTCGACATAGGCGTTCCAGTCCAGCGGAATCTCGGCGCCCGTCCGCTGATCCGACCGCCTCGCTCCGGCCAGCGCTTGGGCGGCGCCGGCTTCGTCTCCGGCAAAGGCCAGGTAACGCGCCATATGCAGATGCGAAATCGCTGACTCCCGCACCCCGAGCAGCGGCCCGCGCGCCAGATACTCCCGACTGGCCTCGGCCGCTCGCCGGTAGCAACCCTGATCGGCGTACCACATCGGACTGCCGGGTTTGTCCGTGGAGAACTCGAAATCCTCCCACTCGCGACCCGAATTGGTCTCGACCGGCACGGCGGGACAATGCTGCAGGTCGTCGATAAGCGCCGGCCTGGCGACCGCCGGAGTCGCTTGAAGATACAAGACCAAGACCACCAATATCGACATCGGCCGCATCCCCTAACAGTACGACACTACACAGCCGTGACGCGAACAAGTCAAACCAGCGCCTGAATCCAGCCACCCTTGCAGTCGAGCTTCGCAGCGAACGGTCGGGGGACGGCATGGCGAGGACGGGCAAGATCGGCTGGGCGGGTGCGACGGCCGTTGCTCTGGGCGTCAACGCCGTGGTTCTAGCCCTGCTGTCTATCGAGGACCGACGGGCGCGGACGCCGCGCTCCCCAGCTGCTGCACCGGTTCTATATCTCGAAATGGAACCCGCGCCCTCTCATATCCGCGCCAAGCTTCCCGCAGCGAGCACCCAGAATCGGAGAGGCGACAGCATCGCCGTACCCTCTCTCCCTTCAGCCTCGCCTAGGATCCAAATTCCTCAGGCGCCGGAGGCGTATAAGGCTCCGCCGGTCGCCCCGGCGCCTGGCCCGGCGCCTGGCCCGGCGGGCCTTTCCCGTGAGTGGCTCGAACGGCGCAACAGCCTACTCGCACACAGAGCGCCTTCGGGGGAGCGTGCGCCACGCCATGGCCCGCCGAACTGCGCCTGGCCGGAAACCCTGACGGTGACCGAACAGCGCCGTTGCCAGGATTTCGCCGTCGCCCAGGTCGATCCGAGCAACACGCCGCCGCAACGATCCGGCGACGAAGACCGAACCTCAAGTTTCGCCCGCGAGGCGGCCGCCAAGAAGCGGTGGCGTGACTACCGGGCGGGGGAAGGCGAATATCCCGGCCTTCGATCCCTGTTCGGCAAGAACTGATCAGGATGACGTATCGACCCGAAAGTCGCCATGCTTGCGCCCCAGCTAGGGATACGCCTGTGGCCACAGTCGGCTGGCAGCGGGGGGTGACCAACGGGGCGATTCGGCGAAGGGGCGAACCGCCCTGCGGACGATCCCAAGCCGACGTCCAAGCACGCAGGCGTGAACATAAAGTCGATCTCTTCTTTTCGCGGGACAGCCTCCTGCCCAATCTGCGAAAGCGTCGTGAATGAGCGTGTCCGCCCTGCCCCGTCCAAACCCTCGGCGCCCGGACTGGCGCAAGGCGGGCTTGGCGACGGCCTCCATCGCCATCAACACCGCCCTGATCGCCGCCCTATCCTTCACGGCCCTGGGGATAGAGAGGCGCGACATCGTCGCCGCGCCGCCGCCGATCTATCTGGACATCGACCCTCGCCCCCTGCTGCCCAACGAACGGCCCCGCGTGCCGACCTTGGCCGCGCCGGATATCGCGCCCGCCGCAACCGCCCAGACGTCCTCGGCGGCGCCTTCGGTTCGAGCGCCCGCGCCCGAAGCGGAGGCTGTGCCCCGCCCTGCCCCGTTGCGTCCACGTCTGGCGGCGCCGGCCCCTCCAGGCGCGCCCCCGCCCGCCGATGTCTGGCGCGTGGATCCCGCCAATCGCGGCGGGGCCATGGCGCGGTCGCTGCGCCAAGGTCTGCCCGGCTGCGCCTCGCCCGACCTGTTGAACGAGATGGAACGCCGCCACTGCCGCGATGAGTTCGCCCGCCGGGGGGAAAACGCCGCGCCGATCACCGGCTCGGGCAATCCCCAGCGCGACGCCGCCTTCGCCCGCGAGGGCGCGCGCCGTCTGGCGGAATGGGAGGCCACGCGTCGGCCCCTGTCCGGCGGCGTAGGCGTGGTCGGTCCCGCCGATTGCGTCGGCTCGAACTTCGGCACGGGCTGCGCAGGCGCTCAGTTGAACCCATCGCTCGCCCCGGACTCCAGCCGCAACGTCCAAACCCGGCGCGACGGCCACCGGGCCGGCGGCGTGCCGATCACGCCAGGCGCTTCCGCGCCGCTGGAGCGCTGGAAGGACTGAACGAAAAAGGGCGGCGCCGTCGCCGGCGCCGCCCCTCTTCACTTCATCACATCCGAACCCGGAGATCAGCCTTCGCTGCTCTCCAGCTCCAGTTGCAGATCGGCCGGCAACGGCTCGATCGCGTCTTCGCGGGCTTGCGTCAGCTCGGCGTCGCGATCGTTGGCGATCTTCTGCAGGGCCCGCAGATAGGCGCCCGTACCGGCCGGGATCAGGCGGCCGACGATGACGTTCTCCTTCAGGCCTTCCAGCATGTCCTTCTTGCCGTGGACCGAGGCGTCGGTGAGGACGCGGGTGGTCTCCTGGAAGGACGCCGCCGAGATGAAGCTGCGGGTCTGCAGCGACGCCTTGGTGATGCCCAGCAGGACGGGCTGGGTGGTGGCGATCCGGCCACCGCGCTTCTCGACCTTCTCGTTCTCGAGCACGGCTTCAGCCACTTCGACGGTATCGCCGCGGATCAGGGTGGTTTCACCCGAATCCAGGACTTCGACCTTCTGAAGCATCTGACGCACGATGACTTCGATGTGCTTGTCGTTGATCGGCACGCCTTGCAGTCGGTAAACCTCCTGCACTTCGTTCACCAGATACTCGGCCAGCGCCTCGACGCCCTGGATGCGCAGCAGATCGTGCGGATCCGGGTTGCCGTCGATGATGTAGTCGCCCTTCTGGATCAGATCGCCGTCGTGGACGGAGATATGCTTACCCTTCGGGATCAGGAACTCGACCGGTTCGCCCTGCACGCCGTCGGCGTTGACTTCCGGCGTGATCTTGATGCGGCGCTTGTTCTTGTAGTCGCGACCGAATTCGACACGACCATCCATCTCGGCGATGACCGCGCAGTCCTTGGGACGACGGGCTTCGAACAGTTCGGCGACGCGCGGCAGACCGCCGGTGATGTCGCGGGTCTTGGCGCCTTCGGTCGGGACGCGGGCGATGATCTCGCCCGGCTTGACCTCGTCGCCGTTCGACACGGACAGAACCGCGCCCACGGGCAGCAGGTAACGGGCGTCAGAGCCCGAGGCCAGCTTGGCGTAGGCGTCGCCCAGGGTGACGCCCATGGCCGGACGCAGGTCCGAACCACGAGGGCTGGCGCGCCAGTCGCTGACGACGCGCTGGGCGATGCCCGTCGCTTCGTCGGTTTCTTCCTTGACCGACAGGCCTTCGACCAGATCCTCGAAGCGGATCAGACCGCCGACTTCCGTCAGGATCGGGGTGGTGTAGGGGTCCCACTCCGCCAGACGTTGGCCCTTCTTGACCTCGCCGCCCTCCTTGACCCGGATCCGGGCGCCGTAGGGGGCCTTGTGGGTCTCGCGGTCCTTGCCGTCCACGACCACGGTCACGATGACGTTGCGGCTCATCGCCACGAGGTCGCCGTGGGCGGCGGTGACGGTCGGGCCGGTGATCTTGGCCGTACCGGCGTTGGTCGCCTCCATGAAGGAGGTTTCCGCCACCTGGGCCGTACCGCCGATGTGGAAGGTCCGCATGGTCAGCTGGGTGCCCGGCTCGCCGATCGATTGGGCGGCGATGACGCCGACCGCTTCGCCAATGTTGACGTTGGTGCCGCGCGCCAGGTCACGCCCGTAGCAGTGGGCGCAGATGCCGGCTTCCGCCTCGCAGGTCAGGGCCGAACGGACCTTGACCGACTGAACGCCGGCGGCGTCGACCGCCTCGACCACTTCTTCCACCAGATAGGTGTCGGCGGGGAACAGGACGGTGTCCGTGCCCGGCTCCTTGATGTCCTCGGCCGCATAGCGACCCAGGATCCGGGCGCCCAGCGAGACCAGGACGTCGCCGCCTTCCATCACCGCACGCAGGGTGATGCCGCGCGTCGAGCCGCAGTCCTGTTCGGTGACGATGGAGTCCTGCGCCACGTCCACCAGACGGCGGGTCAGATAACCCGAGTTGGCGGTCTTCAGCGCGGTGTCGGCCAGACCCTTACGGGCGCCGTGGGTGGAGTTGAAGTATTCAAGGACGGTCAGGCCTTCCTTGAAGTTCGAGGTGATCGGCGTCTCGATGATCTCGCCGGACGGCTTGGCCATCAGGCCGCGCATGCCGCCCAGTTGCTTCATCTGCGCCTGCGAACCCCGGGCGCCGGAGTTGGCCATCATGAAGACCGAGTTGATGTCGGGGTTTTCACCCTCGATCAGCACGCGCGGTTGCGCGATCTCGCCCATCATGGCGTCGGCGATCCGGTCCGTGGCCTTGGCCCAGGCGTCAACCACCTTGTTGTACTTCTCGCCGCGCGTGATCAGGCCGTCGGCGTACTGTTGCTCGTACTCCTCGACCTGGGTGCGGGTCTCGGCGACCAGTTCGGCCTTCTTCGCCGGAATGACGATGTCGTCCTTACCGAACGAGATGCCCGCCTTGGCGGCCTCGCGGAAGCCCAGGCCCATCATCTGGTCGGCGAAGATGACCGTCGCCTTCTGACCGCAGTGGCGATAGACCACGTCGATCAGATTGCCGATTTCCTTCTTGGTCAGGTTCTTCTCGAGCAGGCGATAGCCGACGTTCGGGTTGCGCGGCAGCAGGGCCGCCAGCTTCATCCGGCCCGGCGTGGTGTCGATGACCTTGGTCACCTCCTTGCCTTCGGCGTCCTGTTCCGTCCAGCGCGCCTTGATGCGGCTGTGCAGGGTAACGACCTTGGCGTCCAGCGCTGCGTCGATCTCGCCGATGTTGGCGAACAGCTTGCCTTCACCCGGCTCGCCGTCCTTGACCAGCGACAGATAGTACAGACCCAGAACGATGTCCTGCGACGGCACGATGATCGGCTTGCCGTTGGCGGGCGACAGGATGTTGTTGGTCGACATCATCAGGACGCGCGCTTCCAGCTGGGCCTCGAGGCTCAGCGGAACGTGAACGGCCATCTGGTCGCCGTCGAAGTCGGCATTGAACGCCGTACAGACCAGCGGGTGCAGGCGGATGGCCTTGCCCTCGATCAGCTTCGGTTCGAACGCCTGGATGCCCAGACGGTGCAGCGTCGGCGCGCGGTTCAGCAGAACCGGGTGCTCGCGGATGACCTCGTCCAGAATGTCCCAGACGGCGGGCTGCTCGCGCTCGACCATGCGCTTGGATTGCTTGACGGTGCCCGACAGGCCCTTGGCGTCCAGGCGCGCATAGATGAACGGCTTGAACAGCTCCAGCGCCATCTTCTTGGGCAGGCCGCACTCGTGCAGCTTCAGTTCCGGACCCACGGTGATGACCGAACGGCCCGAGTAGTCGACGCGCTTGCCCAGCAGGTTCTGCCGGAAGCGGCCTTGCTTGCCCTTCAGCATGTCGGCCAGCGACTTCAGCGGACGCTTGTTGGCGCCCGTGATGACGCGACCGCGACGGCCGTTGTCGAACAGGGCGTCGACGGACTCTTGCAGCATCCGCTTTTCGTTACGGATGATGATGTCCGGCGCCCGCAGCTCCATCAGGCGCTTCAGGCGGTTGTTCCGGTTGATGACGCGGCGATACAGGTCGTTCAGGTCGGAGGTCGCGAAACGACCGCCGTCCAGCGGCACCAGCGGGCGCAGTTCCGGCGGGATGACCGGCACGATGGTCAGGATCATCCACTCGGGCTTGTTGCCCGATTCCAGGAAGGCCTCGATCAGCTTCAGGCGCTTGGACGCCTTCTTGGCCTTCATTTCCGACGGACTGTCGGCCAGCTCGCCACGGTGCTTTTCAGCCTCGGCGTGCAGGTCGATGCCCATCAGCAGGTTGCGGACGGCCTCGGCGCCGATCTCGGCGGTGAAGCCGTCATCGCCGTATTCTTCCTGGTAGCGGTAGAACTCGTCTTCCGTCAGCAGTTGGTTCTGCTTCAGCGGGGTCAGGCCCGGCTCGGTGACGATGTAGTTCTCGAAATACAGGACGCGCTCGACGTCCTTCAGCGCCATGTCCAGCATCAGCGAGATGCGCGACGGCAGCGACTTCAGGAACCAGATGTGGGCGACCGGGGCGGCCAGGTCGATGTGACCCATACGCTCGCGGCGAACGCGAGCCAGCGTGACTTCAACGCCGCACTTCTCACAGATGATGCCCTTGTACTTCATGCGCTTGTACTTGCCGCACAGGCATTCGTAGTCCTTGGTCGGGCCAAAGATGCGGGCGCAGAACAGGCCGTCACGCTCGGGCTTGAACGTGCGGTAGTTGATGGTTTCCGGCTTCTTGATCTCGCCGAACGACCACGACCGGATCTTCTCCGGCGAGGCCAGGGCGATCTTGATCTGGTCGAAGGTCGGGGTGACCGGGACCGGGTTGAAGATGTTCAGGACTTCCTGGTTCATCTTGTTTTCCTTCTGCGGCGGGGGCCGCGGTAAATCTTTGAGAGCGTGGGAGCCGCTGGTGAAAAGTGAAAAGTGAGCAAGACGTGAGCGAAGAAAGAGCAACCTGCGCGCTCACTCCTTCGCTCACTCTTCACACCTTGCTCACCCTCAGCTGTTCTCCAGCTCCACGTTCAGACCCAGCGAACGCATTTCCTTGATGAGCACGTTGAAGCTCTCGGGAATGCCGGCCTCGAAGCTGTCGTCGCCGCGGACGATGGCCTCGTAGACCTTGGTCCGGCCGGCCACGTCGTCGGACTTCACCGTCAGCATCTCCTGCAGGGTGTAGGCGGCGCCGTAAGCTTCCAGAGCCCAGACCTCCATTTCCCCGAAGCGCTGACCGCCGAACTGCGCCTTGCCGCCCAGCGGCTGCTGGGTGACGAGCGAGTATGGGCCGATCGAGCGGGCGTGGATCTTGTCGTCGACCAGGTGGTGCAGCTTCAGCATATAGATGTAGCCGACCGTGACCGGACGCTTGAACTGCTCGCCGGTCTGACCGTCGTACAGGATCGACTGGGCCGACTTGTTCAGCCCCGCCTCTTCCAGCAGGCGTTCGATGTCGCCGATGTGCGCACCGTCGAAGACCGGGGTCGCGAAGGGCACGCCCTTGGACAGGTTCTTCGCCAGTTCGATCAGCTCTTCCTCATCCTGCGGCAACGGGGTTTCCGGGCCGTAGATATGGGTCAGACGATCGATCAGCGCCTGCTTCTGACCACCCTGCTGCCAGGCTTCCAGCAGACCGGAGATCTGCTTGCCCAGGCCGGCGGCGGCCCAACCCAGGTGGGTTTCGAAGATCTGGCCGATGTTCATGCGCGAAGGCACGCCCAGCGGGTTCAGAACGACGTCAACGTGCGTGCCGTCTTCCAGGTGCGGCATGTCCTCGATCGGCAGGATCTTGGAGATGACGCCCTTGTTGCCGTGACGGCCGGCCATCTTGTCGCCGGGCTGAAGCTTGCGCTTCACGGCCACGAAGACCTTGACCATCTTCATCACGCCGGGGGGCAGTTCGTCGCCGCGTTGCAGCTTCTCGACCTTGTCTTCGAAACGACGGTCCAGTTGCTTACGCGCGTCCTCGAACTGGCGCTTCATCGCCTCCAGCTCGCCCATGGCCTTCTCGTCGTCCAGGGCGATCTGCCACCACAGACCACGGCTGACCTCGGCCAGCTTCTCTTCGGTCAGTTCACCGCGACCGATGCCCTTGGGACCGGAGACGGCGTTCTTGCCCAGGATCAGCGGCTTCAGGCGGCCATAGACGTTGCGCTCAAGGATCTTGAGCTCATCGTCGCGGTCCTTGCCCAGGCGTTCGATCTCGGCGCGTTCGATCGCCATGGCGCGCTCGTCCTTGTCGACGCCGTGACGGTTGAAGACGCGAACGTCAACGATCGTGCCGGCGACGCCGGGCGGCAGGCGCAGGCTGGTGTCGCGCACGTCCGAAGCCTTCTCGCCGAAGATGGCGCGCAGCAGCTTCTCTTCGGGGGTCATCGGGCTTTCGCCCTTCGGCGTCACCTTGCCGACCAGGATGTCGCCCGGCTGGACCTCGGCGCCGATGGCCACGATGCCCGCTTCGTCGAGGTTGCGCAGGGCTTCCTCGCCGACATTGGGGATGTCGCGGGTGATTTCTTCCGGACCCAACTTCGTATCACGCGCCATCACTTCGAATTCCTCGAGGTGGATGGAGGTGAAGACGTCGTCGCGCACGATGCGCTCCGAGATCAGGATGGAGTCTTCGAAGTTGTAGCCGTTCCAGGGCATGAAGGCGACGAGGGCGTTGCGGCCCAGGGCCAGTTCGCCCAGGTCCGTCGACGGGCCATCGGCGATGACGTCGCCGGCCTTCACCTGGTCGCCCACGCGCACGATCGGGCGCTGGTTGATGCAGGTCGACTGGTTGGAACGCTGGAACTTCGACAGGCGATAGATGTCGACGCCCGAGCGGGCGGCGTCCACGTCGCCGGTGGCGCGCACGACGATCCGGGTGCCGTCGATCTGTTCGACGACGCCTTCACGACGGGCGACCACGACGGCGCCGGAGTCCACGGCCACGACCGCTTCCATGCCGGTGCCGACCAGCGGCGCGTCCGACTGCACCAGAGGCACGGCCTGACGTTGCATGTTCGCGCCCATCAGGGCGCGGTTGGCGTCATCGTTTTCCAGGAAGGGGATCAGGGCGGCGGCGACCGAAACGACCTGCTTCGGCGACACGTCCATCATGTCCACGGCGTCGCGGTTCAGCAGCTGGGATTCGCCGTTGATCCGGCCGGGGACCAGGTCCTCTACGATGCTGCCGTTCTTCAGTTCGATGTTGGCCTGGGCGATCGTGTATTTCGACTCTTCCATGGCCGAGATGTAGACCACCTCGTTCTGGGCCACGCCGTCCTTCACGCGACGGTACGGGCTCTCGATGAAGCCGTACTTGTTGACGCGCGCGTGGGTGGCCAGCGAGTTGATCAGGCCGATGTTCGGGCCTTCCGGCGTTTCGATCGGGCAGATGCGGCCGTAGTGGGTCGGGTGAACGTCGCGGACTTCGAAGCCCGCGCGCTCACGCGTCAGACCGCCCGGGCCAAGCGCCGAAAGGCGACGCTTGTGGGTGATTTCCGACAGCGGGTTCGTCTGGTCCATGAACTGCGACAGCTGCGACGAACCGAAGAACTCGCGAACCGCAGCGGCGGCCGGCTTGGCGTTGATCAGGTCGTGCGGCATGACCGTGTCGATATCGACCGAGGACATGCGCTCCTTGATGGCGCGCTCCATCCGCAGCAGGCCGACGCGGTACTGGTTTTCCAGCAGTTCGCCGACCGAACGGACGCGGCGGTTGCCCAGGTTGTCGATGTCGTCGATCTCGCCGCGGCCGTCCTTCAGCCCGACCAGGATCTGCAGCACCTTCAGCACGTCGTCCTTGCGCAGAACGCGGATCTCGTCGGAAACCTCGGGGGTCTCCAGGCGCATGTTCATCTTGACCCGGCCGACGGCCGACAAGTCGTAGCGCTCGCTGTCGAAGAACAGCGAGTTGAACATGTTGTCGGCGGCTTCCGGGGTGGGCGGCTCGCCCGGACGCATCACGCGATAGACGTCGAACAGGGCGTCCTCACGGGTGTCGTTCTTGTCGATGCGCAGGGTGTTGCGCATGTAGGCGCCGACCGTGACGTGGTCGATGTCCAGCACTTCGATGGTGGTGAAGCCGTTTTGCTCCAGCACTTCGATGGTCGGGGCGTCCAGCTCGTCGCCGGCCTCGGCGAAGATCTCGCCGGTCTCGAAGTTGACGGCGTCATTGGCCAGGTACTTGGTGACCAGGGCGTCGGCGGCCAGCGACAGCGACGTCGTCGTGTCGCCCAGCTTCTTGGCGGCGCGGGCGCTGATCTTCTGGCCGGCCTGGGCGATCACTTCGCCGGTGTCGGCGTCGACCAGGTCGAACTCCGGCTTCACACCGCGCCAGCGTTCGGCCTTGTACGGCGTGACCCAGCCCTCGCCGCGCTTCTCGTAAGGCACGGTCTCGTAGAAGGTCTTCAGGATTTCTTCGCCGTCCATGCCCAGACCCATCAGGAAGGTCGTGGCCGGCAGCTTGCGACGGCGGTCGATGCGGACGTAGACCACGTCCTTGGCGTCGAACTCGAAGTCGAGCCACGAACCGCGGTAAGGGATCACGCGGGCGGCGAACAGCAGCTTGCCCGAGCTGTGCGTCTTGCCCTTGTCGTGGTCGAAGAAGACGCCCGGCGAACGGTGCATCTGCGACACGATCACGCGCTCGGTGCCGTTGACGATGAAGGTGCCCTTGTCCGTCATGAGCGGGATGTCGCCCATGTAGACGTCCTGCTCCTTGATGTCCTTGACCGAACGGGCTCCCGTTTCCTCGTCGGTCTCAAACACGATCAGGCGCAGCTTGACCTTCAGCGGCGCGGCATAGGTCATGTCGCGCTGGATGCACTCTTCAACGTCGTACTTCGGATCCTCGAACTCGTACGAGACGTATTCCAGGATGGCGCGTTCGTTGAAGTCCTTGATCGGGAACACCGACTTGAAGACCGCCTCGATGCCCTGCTCCTTGCGCTGGCCCGGACGGACCTCGCGTTGCAGGAACTGTTCATAGGAAGCGCGCTGGACCTCGATCAGGTTCGGCATCGCGACCGCTTCGGGGATGCGCCCGAAGGATTTGCGGATGCGCTTCTTGCCGGTGAACGAAGTGGCGGAAGCGATCTGACCGTTGATGGCGAGATCGTGGGCGACGTCAGTCATTCAGTGTTTCCCATGACGCACGACCCGGGGAAGTCGCGCGTGAAATGCAGCAGCCACGGTGCGCGTTTCCGCGTCCGTAGCCAGGTTTTCGGCGTCCACCCTCGGCCCGCTGCCGGGCCAGGACGCCTGAATTGTACCGGCTCCCTGGGGAAGGAGCCGCGCCTTCGCTCCGGTCGGAGGGCGACGGACCGGGCCTCGGCGCTTGCGCGCAGACTCTTTAGGAGTGTTGCGGAACGCGAACATATACTCGCTTCCACGGCGAAATAAAGACCTGGATCGCAGATTTTCGGGAACCAGACGACGCTGCCTGCAAACCACCGCCTCCACACCCGATTGACAACCTCGACGACCGCCGCATGATCGTTTCAAGGGAGCGCGATACATGCACAGACGCCTTACGATCCTGGCCGCCGCCGTTCTGGTGTCCGGCTGCCTGTCGATGAACGTCCCTGAGGACGCCTTCTTCTATCCCGACACCCGGCTGGCCGCCGAGAAGATCACCCTGCCCGCCGATATCCCCATGGGTTTTGAGGCCGACGTCCTCAGCCTTCCCTACTCGGGCGGAACCGTGGGCGTCACCCGCGTTCGGACCGGTCGCGCCGATGCGCCCCTGATCCTGTTCTGCGGCGGCAACATGTTCCGGCGCAGCGCCGGCGCGGGCAAGACCGCCGTCAAGCTGGCCCCGTTCGGCGACGCCCTGATGTTCGACTATCCCGGCTATGGCGACACGGCGGGCCAGGCTGACTACGCGAGCTTCATGGCCGCCGGCGCAGCCGTCGCCGACGCCGCCCGCGCCCAGGCCGACGCCGAGGGCCGCAAGCTGATCGCCTGGGGTCATTCCCTGGGCGGCCCCGTCTGCGCCCAGGCCGCGCAATATATGCGCGCCGACGCCCTGGTGCTGGAGACGACGACCCCCAGCACCCGCGCCGCCGTCGACACCATGGTCGGCTGGGCCCGCCCCTTCGTGCGCATCCATATCGCCCCCAATCTGGACAGTATCGACATCCCGGCCGCGCTTCAGGGCTATCCCGGAAAGGTGGTGGTGCTGGAGGCGGGTCGCGACGACACTTTGCCCGCGTCGCTCAGTCTCCGCCTGGCCCATGACCTTGAAGCCGAAGGCGTCGCCGTCGAGCACCTGGCGTTCCCTCAGGCCGGTCATAACGACGTCGGTAAACAGCCCGACTTCCAGCCCCGCGTTTCGGCGGCCTTGGCCGGGCTCTGAACTGGACGCGCCCTGCAGGGCGTCCTAGCGTCGCCTTATGACTCGCATCGCCCTGCCCCTGCTCGCCGCCCTCGCCCTATCCGCCTGCGCCACGCGCGGCGAGCCCGTCACCTATGCCGAGACTGCCTCGGCCGCCGCCCGCGCGGCCGCCGAGGTGGAGGGTCAGGCGTCTCAGACGCCGCAGCAGGTCTGGGACGCGGGCAACACCGACTATCTGGCCTGGAACGGCGCCCGGCGCGGCTGGACCACCACCGCCAGCGGCCTGCAATATCGTCGTGTCGGCAAGGCCCATCCCGAAGGCGCCCAGCCGTCGGCGACCGACACGGTCAAGGTCCACTATCGCGGCACCTTCATCGACGGACGCGAGTTCGACAGCTCCTACGCCCGCAACGAGCCGGCCGAATTCCCGCTCAACCGCGTCATCAAGGGCTGGACCGAGGGCGTCGCCCTGATGCGCGTGGGCGAGATCTACGAGTTCGTCATCCCCGCCTCGCTCGGCTACGGCTCGCGCTGGGTCGGCGGCGGCGAGCTGCCGCCCAATTCGACCCTGCGCTTCTCGGTCGAACTGCTTGAGGTCAAGCCTGCGGGTTCTGCGAACTAAGGGCAGCAGCCGCCGGCCACTCGGGCCCGGTTTCGTCTGCCCGGCGCCCATAGCTGCGAATGCGCCGCCGGGAACCCTTGACGCCCTGCGCCCTGCGACGGACTGTCGCGCCCTCCCGTGGCTTTAGAGTTCGTGTCAATGTCCCCTTCCCGCCTGAGCGCCGCCTCCCTCGGTCTTGGCGTCGCCCTCCTGCTCGTCTCTGCCGCGCCGGCGGCCCTGGCCCAGCAGGCGTCGGCCGCGCCGCCCGCCCTGGCCGCGCCCCTGCCCGCCATCCCGGCCGCCCGCGACGTCGCCTATCCGGGCGTGATCACGCTCGATATCGACGCCACCAACCTGGCCCAGCACATCTTCGCGATCACCGAGACCATTCCGGTGGCGCAGTCGGGTCCGATGACCCTGTTCTTCCCTGAATGGCTGCCCGGCAACCACGGCCCCGTCGGCCCGATCACCCAACTGGCGGGCATCGAGATCACCGCGAACGGCCAGCGCGTCGAATGGGTGCGCGACACCCTCTCGCCCTTCGCCTACCACCTGACCGTCCCGGCCGGCGCGACCAGCCTGACTGTGACCATGGAGCACTTGTCGCCGACCAGCGGCAATCAGGGCCGGGTGACGATGACGCCCGAGATGCTGAACATCCAGTGGGAGAAGATGCTGCTCTATCCCGCCGGCCACTGGTCGCGGAACATCATGGTCCAGCCTACGGTCAAGTTCCCGACCGGCTGGCGGTTTGGCACGGCGCTGGAGCCCCAGACCAAGACCGGCGACGTTCAAACCTTCAAGCCGGTCAATCTGGAGGTCCTGGTCGACAGCCCGGTCTTCGCCGGCCTCCACTATCGCCAGATCGACCTGAACCCCGGCGGCCGCTCGCCCGTCCGCGCCAACTTCGTCGCCGACGAGGCCAAGAGCCTTGAGGCCACCGACGAGCAGATCCAGATCCTGCGCAATCTGGTCGATCAGATGGACCGCCTGTACGGCGCCCGCCACTTCGACCACTACGACTTCCTGATCGCCATGACCGACAAGCTGGGCGGCATCGGACTGGAGCATCACCGCAGTTCCGAGAACTCGGTCGATCCAGAGTTCTTCACCGGCTGGGCCACCCATCTCGGCGACCGCGACCTGCTCAGCCACGAGATGAACCACTCCTGGGACGGCAAATGGCGTCGCCCCGCCGACCAGCTCGTCCCCAACTTCAACAGCCCGATGCAGAACAGTCTGCTCTGGGTCTATGAAGGCCAGACCCAGTATTACGGCCAGGTGATCGCCGCCCGCTCCGGCCTGCTGACCAAGGACCAGGCGATGGAGTCCCTGGCCATGACCGCCGCGACCTATGACGCCCGCGTCGGCCGCCAATGGCGCGCGCTTCAGGACACGACCAACGACCCGATCATCAGCCAGCGCCGGCCCAAGGGCTGGCTCGCCTGGCAGCGGGACGAGGACTATTATTCGGAAGGTCAGCTGATCTGGCTCGACGTCGATACGACGATCCGGGAGATGACCGGCGGCCGCAAGTCGCTGGATGACTTCGCCAATGCCTTCTACGGCGTCCAGGACGGCAGTTTCGAACCCGCGCCCTACACCTTCGAGGATGTGGTGGCGGCCCTGAACGGCGTCGTCGCCAACGACTGGGCGACCTTCCTGCGCGCCCGCCTGGACGCGACCGGACCCGACGCCAACGCCCCCCTCGACGGCCTGACGCGCGGCGGCTGGCGCCTGGCCTATGGCGAGACCCCGACCGCGTATCAGAAGACCCTGTTCGGGGAGTTCAAGCGCAACGACTTCACCTATTCGCTGGGCTTCCAGACCGGCGAGAACAACGCCATCCGCAGCGTCCAGTGGGGCAGCCCCGCCTTCGACGCCGGCCTGGCGCCGGGCATGGAGATCGTCGCCGTCAACGGCCGGGCCTCCAACCCCGACCGCATCGCCTCGGCCATCACCGCCGCCAAGGACCCGGCCGTCTCCGTCACCCTGATCGTCAAGGACGGCGACCAGTACCGGACCATCGCCCTCGCCTACCACGACGGCCTGCGCTACCCGCGCCTGGAACGGATCGAGGGAACCCCCGACCGCCTGAGCGACATCCTGACGCCCCGCAAACGCTGAACCCCACTCACCTCCCGTCGGCGAAGGCCGACGGGGAGGACAGGCGGGAGCGTCAGCGAACGCCAGGAGGGGGCGACTCGGTGTCAGACGCTGGCAAGGGTCATCACCGCTGTCGGAGTCGCCCCCGCCTGGTCGCAAGCGCGACCGGTCCTCCCCGCGCGCCTTCGCGCACGGGGAGGTGACGTTGTGTCCCTTGACGCCTCTCCTCCGCTCCCCGACGGTGCGTGCCTGCCCTCCCGTTCGGATGACCTGATGTCGCGTACCCGCCTGACCGCCGCCGCCTGCCTCGCCGCCCTGATGACCGCCGCAGCCCCGGCCCTGGCCCAGGACTTCCAGTCCACCCCGGTCGTCACCGACGCCAGCCGGGCCGCCCTGGCCCTGCCCCGGCCTCAGCCCGCCATCCCCGCCCCTGCCGACACCCCCTATCCCGGCGTCATCCAGTACCGGGCCGACATCACCGACCTCGACCGCCGCATCATCCGCGTCCGCCAGACCATCCCCGTCGCCGGTCCCGGTCCCCTGACCCTGCTCTATCCGAAATACCTTCCGGGCAACCACGCCGACACCGGCCCGATCCAGCTGCTGGCCGGCCTCACGGTCACGGCGAACGGACAGCGGATCGAGTGGCTGCGCGACACCCTCGAACCCTACGCCTTCCACCTCGACATCCCGGCGGGCGTGACCAGCATCGAGGTCGCCTTCCAGCAACTGACCCAGCCGGACAGCTCCAACTGGCGCGTCCTGATGACCCAGGCCATGGTCAATCTCCAGTGGGAGAAGGCCATCCTCTATCCGGCCGGCTACTACAGCCGCCAGATCCCGGTCGCCGCCTCCGTCGTCCTACCTGCAAACTGGAAGTACGGCACGGCCCTGACTACGGCGTCCCGCGAAGGCGACGTCGCCGCCTTCGAGACGACCGACCTCTACACCCTGATCGACAGCCCGATGTTCGCCGGCGCCCACTACCGCCGCGTGGACATCGACCCGACCGGTGACCGGGTGCACCTGAACCTCCTCGCCGACGAGGAGAAGGGCCTCGCCGCCACCGACGAGCAGCTGAAGCTCTACGAGAATATGGTCGCCCAGGCCGACCGGCTGTTCGGCGCCCGCCATTTCGACCGGTACGAGTTCCTGTTCGCCCTGACCGACCAGATGGGCGGCATCGGCCTGGAGCATCACCGCAGTTCCGAGAACACCGGCGCCCCCGGCTTCTTCACCGACTGGGCCAAGAGCGCCGGCGACCGGGGCCTGCTGCCGCACGAATACACCCACTCCTGGAACGGCAAATTCATGCGTCCGGCGGACGAACTGACCGCGAACCACAATGTCCCGACCCAGAACACCCTGCTGTGGGTCTATGAGGGCCAGACCGAATACTGGGGCGACGTTCTGGCCGCCCGCGCCGGCCTGCACTCCAAGCCCGTCGCCCTGGCCACCCTGGCCAATGTCGCCGCCTTCTACGACAACCAGCCGGGCCGGCAGTGGCGGGCCCTTCAGGACACGAACAACCACAACCTGCTCGGCTACCGCGTGCCGGGCCAGTTCCCGTCATGGATGCGGGGCACAGGCGACTACTACCGCGAAAGCCTGCTGGTCTGGTTGGACGCCGACACCCTGATCCGGGCCGAGACCAACGGCCGCAAGTCGCTCGACGACTTCGCCAAGGGCTTCTTCGGCCACGGCGACGGCGAATGGGATCCCCAAGGCTATACCTTCGATCAGGTGGTCGCCGCCCTGAACGCCGTCCACCCGCATGACTGGGCCAGCTTCCTGCGCGACCGGCTCGACGCCGTCGGCCCCGACGCCCGCGCCCCTCTCGCGGGGATCGAGCGCGGCGGCTGGCGCCTGACCTATACCGACACCCCCACCGCCGACGAGAAGGCCGTCAACACCGGCTGGGCCAACGACTTCCAGTATTCGCTGGGCTTCACCCTGGCCGGCGACAAGATCGCCAACGTCCGCTGGGGCGGTCCCGCCTTCGAACAGGGGATTGGCGCGGGCTGGAGCCTGGTCGCCGTCAACGGCAAGGCCGGCTCGGCCGAGGCGCTGCGCAACGCCGTCACCGCCGCCAAGGGGACGGACGCCCCCCTCGAACTGCTGATCAAGTCCGGCGACCGCTTCCGCACCGTCGCCTTCGACTACCACGACGGCCTGCGCTATCCGCGCCTGGAACGGATCGAGGGAACGGCGGATCGCCTGTCGGACATCCTCGCGCCACGTCGGCGTTAGAACGGTCACCTCCCCGTCGGCGAAGGCCGACGGGGAGGACAGGCGGGAGCGTCAGCGCGCGCCAGGAGGGGGCGAGGCGGTGTCTGACGCTGGCGTGGTCGTCACCGCCGTCGGAGTCGCCCCCGCCTGGTCGCAAGCGCGACCGGTCCTCCCCACGCGCCTTCGCGCGCGGAGAGGTGAGCATCACCCCTTCAACAACCCCAGCAGGGCCTCAGCCGCTTCACGCGATGAGCCCGGGTTCTGCCCCGTCACCAGCTTGCCGTCGACCACGACATACGACCCCCAGTCCGGCCCCTTGGAATAGTCGCCGCCGTTGGCGCTGAGCACATTCTCGACCAAGAAGGGCACCACCTCGGTCAGGCCCACGGCCTCCTCTTCCGAGTTGGTGAACCCAGTCACCTTGCGGCCCTCGACCAGCGGATTGCCATTCGGGCCATTGACCGACTTCAATACGCCGGGCGCATGGCAGACGAAGCCAGTCGGCTTGTCCGCCTTGGCGAAGGCCTCGATCAGGGCGATGGAATCGGCGTCGTTCGCCAGGTCCCACAGCGGCCCGTGCCCGCCGGGGTAGAAGACGGCGTCGAAATCCTCGGCCTTGACCGACGCCAGTTCGACCGTCGCCGCCAGGGCGGCCTGAGCCTCGGCGTCGGCCTTGAACCGGCGGGTGTCCTCGGTCTGGGCGTCCGCGTCATCGCTCTTGGGATCCAGCGGCGGCTGTCCGCCCTTCGGCGAAGCCAGCACGATCTCCGCGCCCGCGTCCTTCATCGCATAATAGGGGGAGGCCAGTTCCTCCAGCCAGAAGCCGGTCTTCTTGCCGGTGTCGCCGAGTTGGTCGTGCGAGGTCAGAACCATCAGGATCTTCATGTGGGGGATCTCCTTTTCAGGCCTAACAAATGGGAAGCCAGACCGATCCCGCCAATGCGACGGTCGGCCGTGTGTCGCAGTTCGGGAATCGCTGCACCCTGCGAGCAGTTCAGAGGAGACACGAAGCATGAGACATTGGCTCGGAGCCATGGCGTTCGGACTGGCCGCATTTGGTTTGACCTCGGTCGCCAAGGCGGACTGCGCGATCGGGGAGCCCGGCGCCACCCGCAGCGTCGCCTTCGGTCCCGACCGGCGCACGGTGCAGATCCACATTCCGCGCAGCTTCGCCCCCGCTCGGCCCGCGCCCCTTGTCTTCGTCCTGCACGGCAGCGGCGGCACAGGCGCGGCGATCCTGAGAGATTCCAAACTGGCCGAGACCGCCGACCGCCACGGCTTCATCGTCGCCGCGCCCGACGCCGGCATCCCGGTCGAACGGGGCTTCGTCTGGAACGTCCCCGGCGTGCCGACCATCACCGGCGACGTGCCGGGTCCACAGGACGCCGACGACGTCGCCTTCCTGGTGGAGACGGTCGAGGAACTGGCGTCCCAAGGCTGCGTCGACGACAGCCGGGTCTACGCCACAGGCCTGTCAGGCGGCGGTCGGATGACGTCCTGGCTGGGCTGCGTGGCCGCCGACCGGTTCGCCGCCATTGCGCCGGTGGTCGGCCTGCGAGCGGGCAACCCTCGCAAAGGCTCGCCTGAGCGGCCCGATGCGACCACCTGCCGGCCGTCCCGCCCCATGCCGGTCATCGCCTTCGCCGGCGACGCCGACACCACCAATCCGATCCAGGGCGGCGGCGCGCCCTACTGGAGCTATACGATGCACGCGGCCGAGCAGCGCTGGGCTCAGTTGAACGGCTGCGCCACGACCCGCCCGACGCTCTGGGTCTCGGCCTCGGTCTATGAGGAGGGCTACGCCGACTGCCGCGAGGGCGCCGACGTCGTCGGCCGCATCACCCGCGACGGCGGCCACAGCTGGGTCGCCGACAACGAAGCCATGTGGGCCTTCTTCGCCGCCCGATCACGCCCGCAGAACTGACGCCCCGACCAACGGCCTCAAGTAGCGCGAAGCGCGATAGGCCCCCAAAAAGAAAGGCCCGGCGGTTTCCCGCCGGGCCTTTCCGATATTCAGCAAATGCCGAAAGTCAGATCTTACTTGATCTGGACCTTGGCGCCGGCTTCCGTCAGCTTCTTGGCGACTTCGTCGGCGGCTTGCTTGGAGACGTTCTCGACGACGTTCTGCGGAGCGCCTTCGACCAGGTCCTTGGCTTCCTTCAGACCCAGGTCCGAACGCACGCCACGGACTTCCTTGATCACGTTGATCTTCTTGTCGCCGCCGTCGATCAGGACGACGGTGAACTCGGTTTGCTCTTCGGCGGCTTCAGCCGGAGCGGCGCCACCACCGGCCGGCATGGCCATGGCGACGGGAGCAGCGGCGCTGACGCCCCACTTTTCTTCAAGCAGCTTCGACAGTTCAGCAGCTTCGAGAACGGTCAGAGCGGACAGGTCTTCGACGATCTTGGCGAGGTCAGCCATTGTCAGTTTTCCTTCGGAGGATTGGGATTAGGGAGTGATGCAGAGATGAAAGGCTGGGCCGCTTACGCGGCTTCCTTGGTGGCGTAGGCGTTGAACACGCGAGCCAGCTGACCGGCGGGTGCTTGCAGCACGCCGGCGATCTTGGTCGCGGGCGCATTGAGCAGGCCGATGAGTTGGCTGCGGACCTCGTCGAGGGTCGGGAGCTTGGAAAGAACTTCCACGCCCTTCACGTCGACGACGGTTTCGCCCATGAAGCCGCCGATGATCTTGAAACGATCATTGGCCTTGGCGAACTCGGTGGCGACCTTGGCGGCCGTACCGGGGTTCTCGGCGTATGCGATGCCCACGGGACCCTTGAACAGGCCGTGGTAGTCGCTGCCTTCTTCGGCTTCGAGCGCCTTCAGCGCCAGGCGGTTCTTGACCACCTTGAACGCGCCGCCTTCTTTACGAAGACGGCCGCGCAGATCTTCCATTTCCGCAACGGTCAGACCCAGGTTGTGGGTCACGACCACGGAGCCGGCGTCGGCGAATACGCCCTTGAGCGTTTCGATCGACTCGGCTTTTTGAGCGCGGTCCATTGCGGTCTCCAGTCTTGGTATTCGCCGCCGGGCTTATTCCCGACGACGGATTGGCCAAAGCGCCGCGCATCGCTGCGAAGCGTTCAGGCCGGTCGTATTGTCCGAAGGATGCGTCTGACGGCGTCCGTCCCGGAATGCGGGCTGACAGCGCAGGGTCGCGTCCCCATCTCCCCACGGCGTCAGAGGGCTCTCTGACAGTTATGGCCTAGGTGACCCCCACGCCCCGAAGTTCTCGGACAGGACCGTCAAAGGCATGAACCTCTGACGGGAAGCGGCGCTCATACAGGGAGCCCGACAGGAAATCAAGGAGCCGAGCGCATGGCCTATGAACTCTACTACTGGCCGACCATCCAGGGGCGGGGCGAGTTCGTCCGCCTGGCGCTCGAGGCCGCCGGCGCCGACTATGTCGACGTCTCGCGGCAGGACGAGGGCAAGGCGATGATGACGCTGATGGACACCGCAGCGACGCCCTCCTTTGCTCCGCCCTTTCTGCGCCTGGGGGACCGCACCATCGGCCAGGTGGCCGCCATCCTGGCCTGGCTGGGTCCGCAACTGGGGCTCAGCCCGAACGGCGACAGCGACCGCGCCTGGCTTAACCAGATCCAGCTGACCTTCGCCGACCTGATCGCCGAGACCCACGACACCCACCACCCGGTCGATCTGATGGCCTACTACGACGCGCAGAAATCCGAGGCCGCACGCCGATCGAAAGTCTTCCGGGAGCAGCGGATCGGGAAATTTTTCCGCTGGGCCGAACAGGTCCTCATAGCCAATCCCTCCGGCCAGGACTGGCTGGTCGGCGAAAGCCTGACCTATGCCGACCTGTCTCTGTTCCAAGTGGTGGAGGGCCTAGGCTATGCCTTCCCCAAAGCGACCGAGGCCGTGCTCAAGACCACGCCGCATATTGTCGCCGTCCGCGACAGGGTCGCCGCTCTGCCCCGCGTCAGCGCCTATCTAAAGAGCGACCGCCGCATCCCGTTCAACGACGACGGCATATTCCGTCGCTATCCCGAACTGGACGGCTGAGGCTTACTGGCGCCCGGACTTGCGCCCTGTTTGGCCACCCGCCTCGCAGTCGAATTGGGCGCAATATTTGGTCATCAACTCTTCGGTGAAGATCGTCAGATGTTCCATAGTGATCTCGTTCATCACCGCGCTTAGCTGAAGCGTCTTCGTCGCGACCTGGCGGCCTACGGGACTGTCATAGAAGGCGATCTGGGCCTCCAGCTCTTCGACTGTGAAGGTGGCGGCATAGTGAGGGACCATGTCCGCCATCATGTCATCGACCATGGCGGTCAGCATGCGCGGCGCATTGCTCCGCATCCAAGCCGCCTCCTCGGTGCCCTGCCCCTCTGCGTCCGCCTTGGCCAATTGATCGGCGATCATCGCCTCCATGACCTTGCTAAAGTTCGGCCCGGCTGAGAGTCGAATTACCCGCTCCGCCAACGCCGTCCGCTGAGCCAGGCCGCGATCCTGCGCTGCGACAGGTCCGACCGCGAACAGGCCAAACAGAGCCGCGACCGTCAAAAGCCCAATGATACGCATATCATCCCCCTCGCCCTTCTTATCCGAGCACGGCGTGCAGGTGACCAGAGAGAATCGCCCCTCGGTTGCTCAATCGCTCGGAGGCGTGGCGGCGAAGTCGCGGATCAGCAGGGCGAGGTCAGCTTCGTGAACGCTGTCCGCCGCCGCCTCGGGCGTCATCCAACGCCGGTCGCGTTGGTGCGCCTCGGGCCAGTCGCCCAGCTGCAGCACGACCTCCATCGGATAGACGGCGACGACGTGGCGCCTCAGCTCGCCGCTGCGAACGATCTTGGCGTAGCGGAAATGACCAATGGTCGTCGCCCCGATTGGACCGTGGATCCCCGCCTCCTCCAAGGCCTCCTGCGCCGCCGCCTCGGCGTCGGTCTTGCCGGCCATGCGACCGCCCTTGGGAATGACCCAACGACGCGTCTCACGTGAGGTGATCATCAGGATTTCCAGACCCGCCTCGCCGCGTCGCCAAGGCAGGGCGGCGACCTGGCGCGTTTCGGACCGGCCTGTGCGTTTCGCGGCTTTGGCCATACTCTATCCCCGTCAGGCGCGGCCTCCAGAACGCCGTTTCCGTCATTCCGTCAACCGCTCCGCGCCCGGAAAGTTCAGTCGAGGCGCCGTTCGTCATAGGCCGCCTGCGCCTTGCCGACCTCGGCCATATTGTCCTCGGCCCAGTCGATCATGGCCTGAAGCGCATCGACCAGCGTGCCGCCCAGCGGCGTCAGGGCGTAGGATACCGAGACCGGCACGGTCGGCGTCACCGTGCGGGTGACCAATCCGTCCCGCTCCAGCTGGCGCAAGGTCTGGCTCAACATTTTCTGCGAGACGCCCTCGATACGCCGACGCAAGGCGTTGAACCGCATGGGTTCGTCCCGCAGCAGCGTCAGGACCAGCGTCGTCCACTTGTCCGCGACCCGGTCCAGCAGCTGCCGCGTCGGGCAGGCGGAGGAATAGACGTCAGGCGGACGGGTTTCCGTCAGGTGACCAGATGAGAGCAAAGTGCCTTCTTGTGACATGGCCCATCTCATAACACTTGGTACCCATTGGATACCATAGGAGATCAATCCATGAAGGTCGCAGTTCTCGGCGCCAGCGGTCGCGCCGGCTCGGAAATCACCAAGGAACTGGCCGCTCGCGGTCACGTCGTCGTCGCCATCGCGCGCAAACCCGACGCCGTCCCTGCCGCACCCGGCGTCACGCCAGTCGCCGGAGACGCCTCGGACGCAACCGCCCTGGCCGCGATCATCAAGGGGTCCGACGCTGTGATCAGCGCCCTACATTTCGACGTGCCCGCTGCGACCTTACTCGGGGCGCTGAAGACCGCCGAGGTTCCCCGCCTGCTGGTCACGGGCGGCGCCGCCAGCCTGGAGGTCGCGCCTGGCGTCCGCCTGATCGACACGCCCGAGTTCCCGGAAGAATGGAAGACCTTCGCGCAAGGGGGGATCATCTTCCTGGACGTCCTTCGGAGCGAGACCGAGATCGACTGGACCTTCTTCTCCCCGGCCGCCTTCATCGAAGAGGGCCCCCGCCTGGGCGTCTTCCGCACCGGCGGGGACCAGTTGATCACCGACGACAAGGGCGAAAGCCGCATCAGCTTCGCCGACTACGCCATCGCCATGGTGGACGAACTGGAACAGCACAACCACAGCCGCGCCCGCTTCACGGCCGCCTACTGAGACACAGCCGACGGCGGGACTTCGGTCCCGCCGCCACAGGCCTCTGCAACACTCGCCGCCAAATAGCGACACCCCTCCCGATACGGACGATTCCGCATTGACCCCGGGCTGGGGCGTGCAAGGTTACAGAATATTCATCTGCGCTTGGGGGAGCGTCGCATGGCCAAGATCGACAGCGAGCAGGAGACGCTTCTGCTCCAGGCGGGCCAGGCGTTGGCGCGACATGACGCCCGTACGGCTCTGACGTTGCTGGATCGCGCCGACGCCTTCGGACGCACGCACAACGGCCTGCTCAACCGGTCCATCGCCTATCGTCTTCTCGGCGACTTCACGGCGGCGATCGGCATTCTCGACCAGGCGCTTGAACTGCAGCCCTACGACTTCATGGCGCTTCTGGCCAAGGGCGCCATGGTCGAGAAGATCGCGGGCGCGAGGGCCGCCGTTCCCATCTATCGCGACGCCCTGAAGATCGCCCCGCCGCGCACCCATATTCCGCCGACGGTGACGGCCCAGATGGACTACGCCGCCCATCTCGTGGACACACACGCAAACGCCCTGCGCGACTTCATGCAGGCCGAGGTCGCCGCTCTGAAGGACGGCCTCGACGACACCGTTCGCGACCGTTTCGACGAGAGCCTTGAAATCTATGCGGGGCTCAAACAGCCGGTGAAGCAGCAGCCGCTGTTGCTGAACTACCCCCGGCTGCCCGTCATTCCGTTCTACGACCGAACGCTCTTTCCTTGGCTGGCAGAACTGGAGGCGGCGACCGAGACCATCCAGGCTGAGCTGGAGCCGCTGCTGGAAGAGAGTTTCGACGCCTTCACTCCCTACATAGCCTTCCCAAAAGGCGCCCCGGTCAACCAGTGGGGCGAGCTGAATCACTCTCGCAAATGGACGTCGCTTTTCCTTTGGAAGAACGGCGAGAAACAGCAGGCGATGTGCGACCGCTGCCCGCAGACGACGCGGATACTGGAAGGCCTTCCGATGGCCCATCAGGACGGCTTCTCGCCCACGGCCGTCTTCTCGGCGCTTCAGCCGCACACCCATATTCCGCCGCACACCGGATCTTCCAACGTTCGGCTGCTAGCCCACCTTCCACTGCGGCTGCCGGGCAGCGCGCGCTTCCGCGTGGGCAATACCGTGCGGAACTGGAAGATGGGCCAGGCCTGGGTCTTCGACGACACCATCGAGCACGAGGCCTGGAACGACGCCGACGACATGCGGGTCATCCTGATCTTCGACGTCTGGAACCCCTATCTAACCGAGCAGGAAAAGCTGCTGATCACGGCCATGATGAAGGCCCAACGCGCCTTCATGCAGGGCTGAGGCGGTAAGACAAAAAAGCGGCGGGGATTGCTCCCCGCCGCTCTTCAGTACCGATTGTCTTTCGACGCAGGCGGCTTAGGCGCCCAGCGAGGACGGGTCGACCTTGAAGCCCGGGCCCATCGTGGTCGACAGGCTGATGCGCTTCACATAGGTGCCCTTGGCACCGGCCGGCTTGGAGCGCACCAGGGCGTCCACGATGGCCTTCACGTTGGCTTCCAGGGCGTCCTGGGTGAAGGAGACCTTGCCGATGCCGGCGTGGACGATGCCCGCCTTCTCGACGCGGAACTCGACAGCGCCGCCCTTGGCGTCCTTGACGGCCTGGGCGACGTTCGGGGTCACGGTGCCGACCTTCGGGTTCGGCATCAGGCCGCGCGGGCCCAGCACCTTACCCAGACGGCCGACCAGGGCCATCATGTCCGGCGATGCGATCACGCGGTCGAACTCCATGAAGCCGCCGGCGATCTTTTCATACAGATCTTCGGCGCCGACGTGTTCGGCGCCGGCTGCGGTGGCTTCGGCCGCCTTGGCGTCCTTGGCGAAGACGGCGACGCGAACGTCACGGCCCGTACCCGACGGCAGGTTGACGACGCCGCGGACCTGTTGGTCGGCGTGACGCGGATCGACGCCCAGGTTGACCGAGATCTCCAGGGATTCGTCGAACTTGGCCTTGGCGTTTTCCTTGGCCAGCTTGATGGCGTCGGTGAACGGCAGCAGGTCTTGGGTGACGCCGGTGCGGGCCTTTTGAGCCTTGGTTTGCTTGGCCATGGTTTAGCCCTCCACCACTTCGAGGCCCATCGCGCGGGCGGAGCCTTCGATGATCTTGGTCGCGGCGTCGAGGTCGTTCGCGTTCAGATCTTTCATCTTCTTTTCAGCGATCTCGCGCAGTTGCGAAACCTTGACCGTACCAGCCGTTTCACGGCCGACCAGCTTGGAACCCGACTTCAGGCCCGTGGCCTGCTTCAGGTACCAGGTCGCCGGCGGCGTCTTGGTCAGGAAGGTGAACGACTTGTCCTGATAGACGGTGATCACGGTCGGAAGCGGGGTGCCCTTGGCTTCCTTCTCGGTGCGCGCGTTGAACTCCTTGCAGAAGCCCATGATGTTCACGCCGCGTTGACCCAGAGCCGGGCCGATCGGGGGCGAAGGCGTGGCCGAACCGGCCGGCACTTGCAGCTTGATATAGCCGAGAATCTTCTTGGCCATTGGTCTCTCCTATGAATGACCCGACGAATGAACGCAGGGCCGGTGAGCCGTGGTGCGGCATGGCTGCCTCCCACGGATTTAACGCTCCGCAAGCCGAGGCCTGCCGAGCGAAGGCGCGCGTGTAACAGAGGGGGGGCGGAAAGGCAAACGGAGGTCGAACGCGGCGCTCCGCCTCAGCCCTCTCCCGCCTTGCGTCGCTCGATCAATCCCATCAGCCGTTGGACCCGCTCGGGCGGCAAAAGCTGCGTCTGGTCATAGACCGTCTCGAACACGGGAATGTCGTCCGGAAAGACCGCCCACGGCATGGCGTTCTCGGTGAAGATGATCGCGTCAGGCCTAAAGTCGCCGGGTTGATCCAACGTGCCGACCCGCACGCCGGCGCCCAGCCGGCCCAGACGGGGATAGTGGCTCCAAACGGCCACCCCGCACGATTTGCAGCGCCGTATGACGTGCGGTCCGCCGCTGCCGGCCGGGACGGTGTGATCGGAGAGCTCGCCTTCAATCAGGGTCAGCCGTTCCGTCTCATAGAAGGCGTTGACCACGGAGGTGGACCCAGTCTGCCTCTGGCAAAGGCGGCAGTGGCAGTTGTTGACGAAGATGGGTTCGCCCTCGACCTGATAACGCACCGCACCGCAGGCGCAGCCGCCTTCGTGGATCCTAACGGCCGACATCACATCCTCCCCTGACGGGATGAAACATCCAGCAGGCGCGAGTGGAAGGCAACACGTGCCCCCTGCCCCCATTCGGAGACGACAAGAAAAAAGCCGCGCCCTTTCGGACGCGGCTTCAAATCTCGACAGGTGCGTGAGCTTCAGCCCGCGACCTTCTCCACCTGGGCGTATTCCAGCTCGACCGGCGTGGCGCGGCCGAAGATCGAAACGGCGACGCGCAGGCGGGCCTGTTCCTCGTCCACGCTCTCGACCGAACCGTCGAAGCTGGCGAACGGGCCGTCGATGACCTTGACCTTCTCGCCGATGTCGAAGCGGATCGTGGGCTTCGGACGTTCGACGCCCTCTTCCACCTGGCCGATGATGTTCTGAACTTCACGTTCCGAAACCGGCAGGGGCTTGGTGCCGCCGGCGGCGCCCAGGAAGCCCGTAACCTTCGGCGTGTTCTTGACCAGGTGATAGGCTTGGTCGGTCATTTCCATCTTCACCAGCACATAGCCGGGGAAGAACTTACGTTCCGAGTTCACCTTGCGGCCGCGACGGATCTCGACGACGTCCTCGGTCGGAACCAGGATTTCGGAGAAGGCGTCTTCCAGGCCTTGCTGCTTGGCCTGGTCGCGCAGTTGCTCCGCCACCTTCTTCTCGAAGTTCGAGTAGGCGTTGACGATATACCACTTGTGGCGCGGATTGGCGGGCTTTGCGGGCGCTGCATCGGTCATGGGCGCGTCTTTCTCAGGATCCGAGAGCGATGATGTAGCGGAAGGCGATACCCAGAAGGGAATCGACCACCCAGAAGAAGATCGCGGCGATGACCACCATGATGAAGACCATCACCGAGGTGATCCAGGTCTCCTTGCGGCTTGGCCACACGATCTTGCGACCCTCGGCCATGACCTGCTTGTAGAAGTCGCCGGGGCTCGTGCGCGGCCTCTTGGGCGCGGGCGCATCGACGGTGATGGCGGCCGCGGCCGCAGCCGTCTGGGGCTTGGCGCCCGCCTGGGGCCGCTTGCCGGGAGATTTGGCCTTGGCCATCAGTTGCTCTTCACACAATTGTTCCTGTCGCCCCAGATGGGAAGTCCCATCCGGAAGCGACAGGGGGGATTGGCAGGAGTTGGGGGACTCGAACCCACGACCCCCGGTTTTGGAGACCGGTGCTCTACCAGCTGAGCTAAACTCCTAGACAATCGCACGAACCCTCGGGTCCTTGCGTTCGCCAGAGGGGGGCGTATGCCCGACACCGCCCTGCATTTCAAGGGCGATGTGACACTTGTGCCTAGTCTTCCAGATGCGCCGCAATGGCGGCCCGCTCGTCCTGGGCCTGGATCAGTTCCTTGAAGATCAGCTTGTCGATCCGGCGGTCGTCCATATCGACGACCTCGACCTCGAATCGGCCAACCTGCACCACCTCGCCCTCGTCCGGCACGCGCGACAGCTGGTGCAGAATCAGACCGGCGACCGTGTGGAAGCCTTCGTGCTCGCCGAAGTCCTCGCCCAGAGTGTCGGCCAGTTCGTCCAGATCTGTCTGGCCGTCGACCAACCAGCTGCCGTCGGCGCGCTGATGGATCCAAGCCTGTTCCTCGTCGTGACCTTCGTTGAAGTCGCCGGCGATCATTTCCAGGATGTCGGTCGCCGTCACCACACCTTCGAAGGCGCCGTATTCGTCGACAATAAAGGCCATGTGGACCTTGGAGCCCTTCAGGATCTCCAGCGCCTTCAGGACAGACGTCGACTGGGGGATGAAGGCCGGCTCAGCGACCAGGGGTTCGATGTCGAACCGTCCATCGGTCAGCAGGGCGTCCAGCAGGTCCTTCTTGTGGACCACGCCCAGGGGATTATCGACGTCGCTCTCGCGCGCCACCACGATACGCGAATAGGGACAGGTGCGGATCTCCTCGCGCAGCACCGATTCGGGATCGTCCAGGGCGATCCAGAAGACGTCATGGCGCGGCGTCATGGCCACCCGCACCGGGCGGTCGCCCAGACGCAGGATTTCCTCGATCATCACCTGTTCTTCCGGCTCGATCAGGCCAGCGGAGGTGCCCTCGGCCAGGATGGTCGCCACCTCTTCCTGGGTGACATCCGAACCGTCGCGATCCTTGACGCCCATTAGCTTCAAAATGCCCGAAGTCGAGGCCGTCAGCAGCAGCACGAAGGGTTTCAGCGCAATCGCCAGCGTCGAGATCGGCGGCGCCATCTTCGAGGCGATCGTCTCGGGGAAGATCAGAGCCAGACGCTTGGGCACCAGTTCGCCGACGATCAGCGAGATATAGGTGATGCAGACGACCACCAGGGCGGTCGAGAAGACTTCGGTATAGGCCGCCAAAGCCGGGAAGCTGACTTCCAGAATCCGATCCAGTTCGGCCGCAATGGTCGCTTGGCCGTATGCGCCGGCCAAAATACCGATCAGGGTGATGCCGACCTGGACGGCGGACAGAAACTGCGTCGGCTCTTCTGACAGTTTCAGCGCTTTGCGCGCGCCACGGTCCCCTCTTTCCGCCCTGCTCTGGAGCCTGGATCTCCGTGACGAGACGACCGCCAATTCGGTCATGGCGAACAGGCCGTTGAGCACCACGAGGAGCAGAACGACGACAATAGCGATGAGTAACATCTAGGGGTTTTTGGAGACCAACGCGGCGCGACAGACGGCGTCCGCGCAAGGATACTAGAGGACGACGCGGCTTTACGCCATGTTTTCCTTCGACCTCAACCCGCCCGCCCGGCCTCGACCGAGCCATAGGCCCCTGAAACCGGCCGGCCGTCGGCGTCATATTGCGACGCGCAGGCGGACATGCCCAGCACGGTGCCGATGAACAATCCGATATGAAGCGCGCGCCGCATCGTGGTTACCAATCGCTTAACGTCGATGACAGACATAAACGATTGATTAAACCCCAGGCAAATGAATGCGCCTGCCAGACGAAACAGAAGACGGGCGTCGCCTCCCCTTCCCCATCCAGGACGTCTAAGAACAGGCATGCAGACTCTGGACTCGCTCGCCGCCCTTCCTGACGGGGCCCTCTCCTCCCCGGCCGCCCAACGAAACGCCGACGCGATTCTAGGCGTGCTAAGAACGCATCTGCCTGCCCGCGGACGGGTGCTGGAAATCGCCGCAGGCTCGGGCGAACACGCCCTGGCCTTCGCCTCGGCCCTGCCGAACCTGGACTGGACGCCGAGCGATCCTAGCGCAGAGGCGCGCGCCAGCATCTCGGCCTGGGCGCACGGCGGCCCATCGAACCTGCGTACGGCGCTGGCGCTGGACGCCGGCGATCCGGAGACTTGGCCTCTGGACGACTTCGACGCCCTCTATTGTGCGAACATGACGCACATCAGCCCCTGGTCGGCGACCGAGGGGCTGATGGATCTGGCCGGTCGCGTCCTGAGACGCCCCGGCGGTCTTCTGGCCCTCTACGGCCCCTATCGCGAGGCGGAGGTCCCGCTGGCGGAATCGAACGCGGCCTTCGACGACAGCTTGAAGGCGCGAGACCCCGCCTGGGGCCTGCGCGACCGCGAGGCGGTCGAGGCTCTGGCCCGATCGCATGGCCTAGCCGCCACGCGTCGGGTGCAGATGCCGGCCAATAATCTGATGCTTCTGTTCAGAAGCGCCTGATTACAGGACGGAGACGGCGGCCGAGAGGTCGGCGCGCTCGTTGAGCAGAGTGGCCTTGCCGGCCTTGAACAGGGAGCCGTGCGCCTCTGCCGCGACGCCGAAGCTTTCGGCCGCTACAGCCACGCCGTCAGCGAAGGCGATCACCAACAGGTCGTTGGCGCGGGCCAGATCGATCAGCGACCGCACAGCGGCCAACGAAGCTTCATCTTGCGAACCGCCCGGCACGACCAGGCCCCGCAACCGCCCTTCGACGATGTCGTTGGCCGTCGCAGTGGCCAGTACAGTGACGCCGCCGGTGACCAAGCTGGCGTCGCCGGTCGAGATGGGCGCCAGGCCCACGCCTTCGGCCCGCAGCGCGCCTTCGACGTCGCCCAGCTCGCCGAATTCCATGTCACGTCGCATCACCAGCCCCATGCGGAGTCGGGTCGGAACAGGACGATTGTAACCAGTGCGACGGGGTCCGGCGGAAGATTTGCTTTGAGCGTACAAGACGTCTCCTTCAAGGGTTTCAATAAAAATCCAGATCCAACGATCAGGACCGTCGAACCAGCGATACAAATGACCAGAATAACGAAAATCGACGGGTCCGGCGCTGGCCGTCCCGCACTCTGGATCGTTTGTGGAATGCCGCCTGATATAGTGAAAACGGCGCCGAGATCAACCTTTCCGACCAAGGCCTGAACGTGTCGTGATCCTGACGCGCCGGATCGGCTTGCTCGCATCACCACCCGGCTCTAGAGAGCGGCATTGACTGAGCGACGGAATCCGATGGCCTTCACCCGCACCTACGACGGCGACGAACCGGTTCGCGTGAACAAGTGGCTGGGCCAGACCGGCGTCTGTTCGCGGCGCGAAGCCGAGAGTCTGATCGCCGAAGGCTTGGTCTCCATAGACGGCGAGACCATCAGCGACGCCGGCCGCAAGATCGAGCCCGGCCAGACCCTGACCTTGAACGACACGGCCCAGCAGGCCCTGGCCTCGGGCATGACCCTGGTTCTGCACAAGCCGGTCGGCTACGTCTCGGGCCAGCCAGACCCCGGCAAGATCCCCGCCGTCCGCCTGCTGAAAACGCCCAATCGCATCGGCGAGGGCGAGACGCCGGCCCGTGACGCCTCCCTGCCCCCCATCGGCCGACTGGACGAGGATTCGCGTGGCCTGCTGCTGCTGTCGTCGGACGGCGTCGTGGCCAAGGCGGTGATCGGCCCGGCGTCCGAACTCGACAAGGAATATCTGGTCGTCGTCGACGGCGTGATCACCGAGGGCAAGCTCAGCCGCCTGCGCCACGGACTGGTGCTGAACGACAAGCCGCTCAAGCCGGCCCGCGTCACGCAGATCGAACCCCAACGCCTGCGCTTCGTCCTGACCGAGGGCAAGTACCGCCAGATCCGCCGCATGTGTGAACTGGTCGGGCTTGAGGTCATCGACCTGTACCGCATCCGCATCGGTCCGCTGGAGCTGGGCGAGCTGCCCGAGGGGCGGTGGCGTCACCTGACCGATCAGGAACGCGCCGCGCTCATCGCCGCCTCGACCGCTAGTCCAACGTCCTGAACCACCGGTCCAATAGTTCCGCCTCGGCGCGACGCGCCTGGGTGCGTTCTGCGGCCTCCGCGTCCACGCCCCACTGTTCCTCCTGAAACAGCTCATCGATCCGGGACAGGTCGAACGCGACGCCGCCTGCCAGCGCGCCCTGCTCCACAGCCAAGGCCAGCACCGCCGATCCCAGCAATGGCACGGCCGTCGCCAGCCCCGTCAGGCGAAAATCGTCCATAGACAGGGCGTGCGCCTTCACCCGTGCTATCGCCTCCGTTGACTGAGGCCGATGCACAATCCCGGCGACAGGCTCCAGCACCACCCCTATCTCGCGCGCCGCCCAGTCGCGCCACGGTCCCCACTGGCGCTGCTGGCGCTCGACCAGCGGCGTCGGATGTTCGGCGAGATAACAGACCACGTCAGACCCAGCGTAGGCGGCGATCTCGTCAGCAACCGGCTCCCGCGCCTGGCCGATCCGGTCGATGGCGGTCGAGGCCAGCCGCGTCGCGGGCATGGTCGAAGGTTCGACGATTTCCCTCTGCGCCGCCCACTCCTCGGCCGCCAGCTGAGCGGCGGCCTGCGTCGGCAGCACCAACGGCGCCTTGGCCGGCGTCTTGGGCGTCCGCCCGTCCAGCAGCACGGCCCAGCCGCCGCCGGAATGGGGGCCGACGGTCACATCGGTCCAGAAGCGACGCACTGCCTCCTCGGTCTCGCGAAACCCCTTGCGGGCGGCGACCATGGGATCGAGCGGGGGAATATGGCTCATCGAATTCTCTTCACGCCCAGGAACGGATCATCCTCCGCCTCGTCCTCCGAGAAGCCGAAGTGGGCGAATCCGGCCTTCATTTCGGGGCTCAGGGGCGCGGTGACTTTCAGCACTCCACCGCGTGGGTGATCCAGTTCGATGCTTCGAGCATGGAGCTGCAGCTTCAGCGGACCGGACAGTTCCCTGGATTTCTCATCCCCGTATTTGGGATCGCCCAGGATCGGATGGCCGATCCCGGCCATATGGGCGCGCAGCTGATGGGTCCGGCCGGTGAAGGGGCGCAGAGCCATCCAAGAGGCGCGGTGCGAGGCGCGCGACACCGTGCTGAACGCCGTCTCGGCCGGTTCAGCCTTAGGATCCTTGCGCTCGGCCGGCCGCATCATCTCGAAGTCGTTGATGCCGGTCTTCTTCAGCGGCATGTCGATCTGGCCCGAATAGGGTTTCGGATTGCCGATGACGATGGCCCAATAGGTCTTCTTGGCCTGACGCCGAGCGAAGGCCCCTGCCAGCCGCTTGGCCGCCTCAGGCCCCTTGCCCAGCAGCAGAACGCCCGAGGTGTCGCGGTCCAGACGGTGAACCAGGCGCGGCCGGTCCATCCCCTCGCCCCAGGCCGACAGCAGACGATCGACGTGGCGGCTGGTCTTGGTGCCGCCCTGCACCGCCAGGCCGTGCGGCTTGTTGATGGCGATGACCATGTCGTCCTCATAGAGGACCAGGGACTTGGCGAAGGCGATGTCGCGTTCCGACAGGGTGTGCAGATCCCCAGCCTGACGCGAGGTGTCGTCGGGGATCGGCGGCACGCGCACGGCGGCGCCGGCGGTCAGGCGGCCTTCCGGCTTGATCCGCGCGCCGTCCACGCGGATCTGGCCGCTGCGGGCCATCTTCTGCACCTGGATGTTGGACAGGTGCGGCCAGCGGCGGCGGAACCAGCGGTCCAGACGGATGCCGTCCTCGTCCTCGGCGACGTAGATGGTCAGGACCTCGCGCTTGGGCGCGTCCTCAATGGGGGGCTGGTCGGTCAAAGGGCGGCTCCAAAGGCGCGGCGGGCGACCATCAGGCCGATAAAGAGGGCGACAACGGCCAAGACCACCGATCCGACCACATAGGCGGCGGCCAGGGCGTAATCCCGCCGCTCGATCATCATCACCGCCTCCAGCGAATAGGAGGAGAAGGTGGTGAACCCGCCCAGCACGCCGACGGCGGCGAACAGGCGCATGGTCTCCTGGTGCGCGCCGCCCTTGAAGGCCAGCCAGCCGACCAGCAGCCCCATGGCCAGACCGCCCAGAACATTGGCCGCAAAGGTGCCCATCGGCCATGTGGCGTTCGGGGCCAGCCGGGCGGCCAGAAGGCCGAGGCCGAACCGGGCCATGGAGCCCAGGGCTCCGCCGGCGGCGACGAGAAGAAACCGTGTCATGATCCCGCGCTATATACGCCGCCGCCGCCGAAAGCGAAGCCTCCCGCGCCGTCACGCCCGTCTGACCGAAACTTCACTTGCCCTCGGACACGGTTAACGGCGATATCCAAGATGAGCCGTCAGCGGTTTGGGGGAAGCCAAGTCATGTCGCAGGAAGACAGCCAGAGCCCGGTGATCGCGCCGACGATGACGCCGCCGCCGCCCGCCGCCGAGCCGGAAACGCCCGCAGCCGAGCAGCCGCACGATCTGGCCGAGGCTCCGGCGGAGGCTCCGCGCACCGCGCCGCCGACACCGACGCCCAGCGACACCCCGGCCGTGTCCGATGAAGGCGTGCTGCGGCCCATCCAGGAAAGCGACTATTTCACCCTGGACGACGCCTCGATCGCCAAGATCTCGGGCAATATCGACCTCTATTTCAACCAGCCGCTTGAGATCTTTCCCTTCTGGGAGAACGAGAAGAAGCCCGACCGTTTCCACGTCCTGTTCGCGCGCCAGATCGAAGAGCGGTTTCCGGCGGACCGCGACATCCGCGGCCGGGTTCACGCCTACGGCCGGCGCATCTTCCGCGCCCTGTGCGTCCATGTCGGCATCAAGCGGCTGACCCAGGCCCTGGCCCTGATCGCCTTCGCCGTCCTGGCCGAAATGGGCCCGACCCTGTTCGCGGACTGGGCCGGCGGGCAACCGGCCGGTCTGGGCCTGAGCGTCCTGGCCATGCTCATCACGGGCGGGATCTTCTTCGGCGTCTCGACCATCCTGTTCATCCAGTACCGTTTCCGGCTGGAGAACGACTCCTACGAACTGTCGCGCGAGATCGTGCAGAGGACGCGTGAGCTGCAGAACCTGTTCACCAACGCCCGCGCCCTGTCGGACCAGGCCGAGACCACCTATCAGATGGACGGCAAGGCCTGGGGCCAGCGCGCCCTCTATCTGACGCGTCTGGTCATGTGGATCGGGGCGCGGATGGAGTATCTGGAGAAGTTCATCCAGATGGAGCTGTGGCGCGTGCGTCGCGAACGCTACTGGATGCGCTGGTTCGGACGGATCACCGCGCCAGCGGTGCTGCTGATCTGGCTGATCTTCTTCGCCTTCTTCCCCGCGCCACAGGCTAATGAGATCGGCTTCCGTATCCTTCAGATCATCGCCGTCCTGCTGGCGGGCGGCGTGTCCTGGCTGTCCTATTTCCGCTGGCAGACGCCCGCCCAGGCGATCCAGGACAAGTTGGGGGCCGAGGGCTGGGTCCGCTACGCTTCGCTGGACGTGGACAATACCGTCGGCGACCAGGTGCGGCGCGACAAGGAGCGGCTGGTCGAATATCGCGCCCTGACCCGAGGCCGCTGATCAGCGCGGGATGGAGGCCTGCACCGACCGGGCGTCATAGGCGTTCGGACGGTCGGGCTTCTGACCCCGTCCCATGACGATCTCCAGCGAGGTCGAGGTCGGGCTGGGCCCGCTGAAGTTCAGGCCCAGGCCGACGCCGACGCCCGAGGCGGAATAGCCGCCATACCGGCTGGAGCCGCCGCCGATGGAGACGCTGGGACGAACCCCGCCCGCGCCGCCGGGGCGGCCGTCGGTCCAGCTCTGGGTCACTTCGAACCAGTCATAGCCTTGATCGGTGGTCAGGTCGGCGGCCCGCACCAGGGCGAAATCAGCCACAGCGCCCGGCGCGCCGACGCCGTTGTAGGTGACGCGATAGCGGTTCGACTCGATTCGCTGCTCCGAATACCCCTGCCCGCCCGGCGCGCGCTGAGCGCCGTAGGGGGCCAGGCTGGCGCAGGCGGCCAGCGCGAAGGTCGAGGCGGCGAGGCTGAGAATGGCGAGGCGCTTCATGGCGTTGTCTCCCTTTGACGGAGATAGCGTTGCTTGAGCCGGAGCGTTCCGTCTAGAGGCCCAGCGCGGTTCGCAAACCCGCGAAATCGGCCGGCGCCGGCGCCTCCACCGTGGTGGTCCTGCCTTCGGGATGAGGAAAACTCAGCTTGGCCGCGTGCAACATCAGGCGCGGCGCCGCTCCGACCGGCGTCGTCAGGGCGCCGCCATAGCGGACGTCCCCGATCAGCGGCCGGCCCAGATGGGCCATATGGACCCGCAACTGGTGCATCCGCCCGGTCAGCGGCTCCAGCTCGACCACCGCCCCCTGATCATTGGCGGCCAGGGTCCGATAACGGCTCTGCGAGCCCTGAGCGCCGGGCGCGTCGAAGGCGACGACCCGCATATAGGACTCGCGCCCGATCTCCTCCCGCCGCAGCGGGGCGTCGATCGTCCCAGACGCCGGCTCAGGCGCGGCGGACAGCAGGGCCAGATACTGTTTCCGGAACCGCCGCATCTGCAACGCCTTGCCCAGGAAACCCGCCGCCGGCTTGGTCTTGGCCGCCAGGATGACGCCCGAGGTGTCGCGGTCCAGACGATGCACCAGCTCCGGCCGCTTGCCGTTCGACCGCGCAAAGGCCCACAACAGATCGTCGAGCGTATGGGCCTGTATCCGCCCGCCCTGGCTGGACAGGCCCGACGGCTTGGAGAAGGCGATCACATGGGCGTCCTCATGGATCACCCACGACCGGACGGCGGCGATCTCATCCTCGGACAGGGCGACGGGTTGGCGAGTGCTCATCGGGGGCTTCTAGACGTTTCATCGCCAAAAATCCGAGTCCGGCTTCATGTCTTTTCCGGATAAGGCATCAGGCCTCATCTTTCATACGCCATGGCGGGTTGATCCGGTTATCGCCTGCAAAATACAGGCAAATCCGATTGCCATCCGGGTCTCGCAGCCAGGCCTCCCGCCACAGCCAAGTCTGCTCGACGGGGTCGACGTCAAACGCCAGACCTGCCGTCTTAAGAGCCGCGACGCGCTCATCCAGATCCTGACACTCAAAATAGACCGCTGTCCCGTTCGCTCGCACATCGGACGCGAGATGGATCGAGAAGGTCGCACCGCCTGGACACAAGAAGCGTGCGTAGTGGGGGCTGGAAACGATGAGGGTCAGACCCAAGGTCTCGTAAAATGCGCGCGACGACGGGATGTCCGTGACCTGAACGGTGACCTGATTCAGATTCATGTTTGCTCCTCTGCTTCACCCGCCATCCGCGCCCGCATCTCGGCCCAGCGCTCCAGCCGCGCCTTGACCTTCTCCTCATGCCCCTCGCCCTTGGGCTTGTAGAAGGTGCGGCGTTCCATCTCGTCGGGGAAGAAGTTGGCGCCCGAGAAGCCCTCGGGCGTGTCCGGATCGTACTGGTAGCCCTTGCCGTAGCCGAGCTGTTTCATCAGCTTGGTCGGGGCGTTGCGGATATGGGCGGGCGGCATCAGCGAGCCGGTCTCATAGGCCGCCTTCTTCGCCGCCTTGAAGGCTTCGTACACACCGACCGACTTGGGCGCTGTGGCCAGGTGGACCACGGCCTGGGCCAGGGCCAGTTCGCCCTCGGGACTGCCCAGGAAGTCGTAGGTGTCCTTGGCCGCATTGGCGACCAGGATCGACAGGGGGTCCGCCTCGCCGATGTCCTCGACCGCCATCCGCACGATCCGCCGCGCCAGATACAGCGGGTCCTCGCCCCCGTTCAGCATCCGCGCCAGCCAGTACAGGGCCGCGTCCGGGTCCGACCCCCGCACCGATTTATGCAGGGCGGATATGAGGTTGTAGTGTTCTTCTCTCGACTTGTCGTAGGCGGGCGCGCGGCGTTGCAGCACGCCGGCCAGACCCTGAACGTCCAGGGTTTCGCCGGCGGGCAGGTCGAACAGCACCTCCGACATGGTCAGCAGATAGCGACCGTCGCCATCGGCCAGGGCCAGCATGGCCTGGCGCGCTTCCGGCGACAGCGGCAGCGGCCGCTCCATATGGGCCTCGGCGCGGCTCAACAGTTGATCCAGAGCCGCATCGTCCAGCCGCTTCAGCACATAGACCTGCGACCGCGACAGCAACGCCCCGTTCAGTTCGAAACTGGGGTTCTCGGTCGTGGCCCCGACCAGGGTGACGACCCCGGCCTCGACGAAGGGCAGGAAGCCATCCTGCTGGGCGCGGTTGAACCGGTGGATCTCGTCGACGAACAACAGAGTGCTCTGGCCCGCCGCCCGCCGCATCCGCGCCGCCTCGAACGCCTTCTTCAGATCGGCGACGCCGGAAAAGACGGCGCTGATCGACTGGTATTCATAGCCCGCCGCCTGGGCCAGCAGCCGGGCGATGGTGGTCTTGCCGGTGCCGGGCGGCCCCCACAGGATCATCGAGCCCAGCCGCCCCGCCTCAATCATCCGACGGATCGGCCCGCCCGGCCCCAGCAGATGGTCCTGGCCCACCACCTCGTCCAGCGTGCGCGGGCGCAGACGGTCGGCCAAGGGCGCGTCGGGCGGCAAGATGCCGGAGGCTTCGAAAAGATCGCTCATTGCGACCTATGTAGTCGTGCCTAAAGCGGTTTTCACCCGTTAGTATCGGTCAGCGCTGTAGAGATCGATCATGACCGACGCCCATCCGAACCAAGGCCCCAGCTCAGGCCTCACCCCGCACCTGACGATTCCGTCGCGCGGGGCCTCGGCCGCCGTCGACTTCTACATCATCGCCTTCGGCGCCGAGGTGCTGGATCGCCGCCTGGCCGAAGACGGCGAACGGTTGATCCACGCCCATCTGAAGGTGAACGGCGCCAGCCTGATGCTGAACGACGAGTTCCCGGAATACACGGGTCAGGCGGACATTCGCCCGGTCGGGGTGACCCTTCATCTCCGGGTCGCCGACCCGGACGCCTGGTGGACCAGGGCCATGACTGTCGGCGGCGCTGAGCCGCTGATGGACATGGCGGACCAGTTCTGGGGCGACCGCTACGGCGTCCTTCGCGACCCCTTCGGCCACACCTGGTCGATCGGCGGACCGACGAAGGGCTGATACGGGATCAATCGTGCTTGCCCGGCGTCCCTTCGACGCGCCTCTGTTTAGCCGCCGCCTTCTCGGCCTTCGTCATGAGTGAATCCATCAGCGTGAGGGGTCGGATCACCTTCCCCCGCTTTGTGAACCACGAAGCAAGCCTCCAGGCGGCGACCACGAAGACCGCAAAGCCAACGGCTGCGATGAAAAGCTCGAAAATAGATGGTTCACCCATTTCCCAACCATCTTCCACAACCGATAACTGTGTCCAGTCCCTATCTCAGCACGCCCCTGATCTGACGCCCGCCACGGTTGACGACGATCTCCCACGGGCCGCGACCTGCGCCGGCGGCTTCGACGTCGCGCGCCGAGACGATCGCGCGGCCGTTGATGCTGACGATCAGGTCATTCTGGCGGAAGCCGGCGCGGGCGGCGTAGCCTCGGCCCGAGACGCCGGTGACGATCACGCCCGTCGCGAACGGATCTCCGCCCAGCCGGTCGGCCAGGGCGGGATTCAGGGCCACCACCTCGGCGCCGGCGAAGGGGCCGGACTGGATGGTCACGCCTTGATCCGGATCAGCGTCGCCCGGCAGGGTCTGAACGCGCGCGGTCAGGGTCTGGGCCCGACCGTCACGCAGGATGGCGACCTGAACCTGGTCGTTCGGATTGCGAGAGCCGATGCGGTAGTTCAGCCCGTTCTGGTCGTTGATCTCCTGGCCGTCCACGGCGGTGATGACGTCGCCTTGGCGGATGCCCGCGCGGGCGGCGGGACCGTTCGCATAGACGTCGGTGACCACCAGCCCCTGCGGCCGGCTCAGGCCCAGGCTGCCGGCGATGTCGCCGGTGACGGTGTCGCCCTTTACGCCCAGCCACGGTCGGACCACCGCCTTGGCCCCGCCCAGAGCCGAATCGACCACCCGCTTGACCATGGCGGCGGGCACGGCGAACCCGACCCCGGCGGACGAGCCCGAGCGCGAGAAGATGGCGGTGTTGATGCCGATCAGGTCGCCGTCCATGTCCACCAGCGCCCCGCCGGAATTGCCGGGGTTGATGGCCGCGTCGGTCTGGATGAAGGAGCCGCTGTCGGAAATGCCGGTCTCAGTCCGGTTCAGGGCCGAGATGATGCCGTTGGTCACGGTCTGGCCCACCCCGAAGGGATTGCCGATGGCCAGAACCAGGTCGCCGACCTGCTGCTCCTCCTGATCGTCGATGGCCAGGACCGGCAGGCGGTCGCTGACGTTCTCCAGCCTCAGCACGGCGATGTCACTGCGCTCGTCGGCCAGGATGACGGTGGCCGGAAACTCGCGCCGGTCGTTCAGCACGACCTTGATCTGCTGGGCGCCCTGGATGACGTGGTTGTTGGTCACCACGATTCCGTCGGATCGCACGATGACGCCCGAGCCCACGGATTCGGCCACCCGCGCCTGAGGCATGCCGCCGCCGAAGAACTGGAAGAAGGGATCCGCCTGGACCCGCTGGACGCTGCGGGCCGAGATATTGACCACCGCCGGAGCGGCCGATCGCACCACAGGGGCGAAGCTGGACTTCATCCCCGCCGCGTCACTGGGGGCCGTGCGGGTCGGCTGGGCGAACTCGCCCTCCTGCGCCTTGGAGTTGGTGGGATTGCCGCAGGCCGACAGGGCCAGGGCGGCGGCGAGCACGATCGAGCGAGTCGTCATTGTCATCCGGGAAGCACAGCCTTCAATCTCCCCATACCGCCCGGCTTTTCGGGCGGGATCAAGGCGTGCGGCGCAACGACGGATCAGAGCCAGACCAAGAAAAAGGCCGCCTCCTTGCGGAGACGGCCTCGAATTCTTCAGTTCGCGAGAACTTACCGGCTGCCGGCGCCGGCGCCCGGAACGCGCGGCTTCGGCGCGGGCAGCAGACCCTCGCGCTGGGCGCGCTTGCGAGCCAGCTTGCGAGCGCGACGGACAGCCTCGGCCTTTTGACGGGCGCGCTTTTCCGACGGCTTTTCGTAATGCACGTGGCGCTTCATTTCACGGAAGCTGCCTTCGCGTTGCATCTTCTTCTTGAGGGCTTTCAGCGCTTGATCGACGTTATTATCGCGAACGAAAATCTGTACCAGGTTGAACTCTCCTTTGGCCGCCCGCCGCGTCCTGTTGAGGGAGACGGGCGAACAAATAAAATCAGCGTCCGAAAGCCAAGCCCTCGGATGAAGGCGCGCTAGTACACGAGCCGCCCGTTTCTGTCCAGATCGCCTGGCCAGTTCGTCGCAACCATTCTTCGAGGCTCGAAACCCCGATCGGACCGGCGTATGATCGACCCATGACACAGAATGACGACTGGGCCGACCGGACTGAACAGACCGTGCTGGACGCGGCCGTCGCCCGAGCGCCCGCCCTGGGCTGGAACGCCCGTCTGGTCCGCGAAGCCTGCGAGGCCTGCGGCCTGTCGCGCGGCGACGAGGAACTGCTGCTGCCCAACGGCGCGCGCGATCTGGCCGCCCTGCTGTCGCGCCGTCACGACGCCCGTGCGCTGGAAGCCCTGGCGGCGATCGACGCCAAGTCTTTGAAGATTCGCGAACGAATCGCCCGCGCCGTGTCCGAACGGATGGAGGCCGGCGCCGCTGACCTGGAGGCCACGCGCCGTTGCGCCGCCTTCCTCGCCCTGCCGGTCAATGCCGATCTGGGCCTGAAACTGGCCTGGGAAAGCGCCGACCATCTGTGGCGCTGGGCCGGCGACGAATCGACCGACTGGAACCACTATTCGAAGCGCACCATCCTGTCGGGCATACTGATCCCCGCCCTGACGATGCGCTGGTTCGACGGCCGCGAGGCGGCGGAAGCCTTCGTCGCCCGCCGCATCGAAAACGTCATGGCCTTCGAGAAGTGGAAGGCCGGCAAGGACTTCGAAGCGCCGTTCCGCAAGGTGACGGATGTACTGAGTCGCGTGCGGTACGGGGCGCGGGAGTAAAGCCAACTCCCCCTTTTCCGCCATCCTCGGGCTTTAACCGAGGACCGGGCCATCCGCCGCTTATGCGAACGTGATACGCAACGCCAGGTCCACATCTGATCCTCGGGTCAAGCCCGAGGATGACGGGGCAATGGGTGAACTCAGACCGCCCCCAGCACCCGGTTCACATGCGCCATCTTGCGGCCTGGCCGGGCCTCGGTCTTGCCGTACAGGTGCAGACGCTCATCCGCCTTGGCCGACAAAGCCCGCCACTCATCGACCTCGTCGCCCAGCAGGTTCTTCATCTCGACGCGGGCATGGGCCGTCGTCGGGCCCAGAGGCCAGCCGGCGACGGCGCGGATATGCTGTTCGAACTGGTCGCAGACGCAGCCGTCCTGGGTCCAGTGGCCGGTGTTGTGGACGCGGGGCGCGATCTCGTTGACCAGCAGGATGTCGTCCCCGAGGTCGAACAGCTCGACGCCCACGACGCCCACATAATCCAGACCGTCCAGGATCGCCTCAGCGATGGCGCGGGCGCGGACCTGGGTCTTTTCGTCCACGGCGGCGGGCGCAAGTGTGGTGCGAAGGACGCCGCCCTCATGGCGGTTCTCCCCCAGGGGATAGACCGCCATATGCCCGTCCCAGTCGCGGGCGGCGATGACCGACAGCTCGCGCACGAAGGTCGCCTTGGCCTCCAGGATCGCCGGGCGACCGCCCAGGCTTTCCAGCGCCGCAGGCGCGTCCTCGATGGTGTGGATCCAGACTTGGCCCTTGCCGTCATAGCCTTCGCGACGCGTCTTCAGCAGGGCCGGCAGGCCCAGTTCCGTCAGGCCGACGACCAGATCGTCCAGCGTATCGACCACAGCGAAGGCGACCGTCGGGGCGCCGACGGCGTTCAGGAAGGTTTTCTCGTCCACCCGGTCCTGCGACACGCGCAGGGCCGTGGGGCCCGGCGCGACCAGGGCCCCGGCCTCGGCCAGCCGTTCGATGGAGGCGGCGGGCACGTTCTCGAACTCGAAGGTCACGACATCGGCCGCCCGACCCAGAGCCGTCAGGGCCTCGGGATCGTCATAGGCGGCGACGATCTGGGCGGTCGAGACCCGGCCCGCCGGGCTGTCCGGCTCCGGATCCAGAATCACCACGTCGAAGCCCAGGCGCGACGCGGCCTGGCTCAGCATCCGGCCCAGTTGGCCTCCGCCGAGAATGCCGAGGGTCGAACCGGGGGGAAGCGGAAGCGTGGGCACTCAGTCCTCGACGGTTTCGGCGACGGAATCCGTCTGGGCGGCGCGGAAGGCGGCCAGACGTGCGGCCAGGGCCTCGTCCGACAGGGCCAGGATCTGGGCGGCCAGAATGCCGGCGTTGGCGGCGCCCGCCTCGCCGATCGCCAGGGTGGCGACCGGAACCCCGGCCGGCATCTGCACGATGGACAACAGGCTATCCATGCCCTTCAGGGCCTTGGACTGAACCGGCACGCCCAGCACCGGCAGTTCGGTCATCGAGGCGGCCATGCCCGGCAGGTGGGCGGCGCCCCCGGCCCCAGCGATGATGACCTTGAAACCCGCCGCCTTGGCGCCGGTCGAGAACTCGACCAGCCGCTGGGGGGTGCGGTGCGCGCTGACGACCTTGGCCGTCCAGGCGACGCCCAATTGATCCAGTTTGTCGGCGGCCAGCTTCATCGTCGGCCAGTCCGAACGACTGCCCATGATGATCGCCACCGGCGTTGCGGAAGTCGCCATATCTTCAAGGCCCCTCGCGGAAAGGCCGCCCGTTACAGCACGCGGCGGACGCCCGCAACCGAAACAGGCTGAGGTTGAGATGGGTTTCGGTACGGCCCCGCCTTCAATCTCGGCCGTTCAGCCTCTACCATCTGCCTATCGCGCGTCCGACTGAGTCGCGCCGCCGGAGCCTGCCTGCGCCGTGACCGACGTGGCCGAACACGACCTGACCGCCGAGATCGAGCGCCTGCGCGCCGAGCTGGACGCCTGGAAGCAGCGCGCCGCTGCGGCCGAGGCGGCGGCGGATCACGACGTCCTGACCCCGGCCCTCAATCGCCGCGGCTTCATCGCCGCCCTCCAGCGCACCATGGCCTACTGCCAGCGGCACGATGTGCCTGCGGTGCTACTGTACCTCGACATGGACGGGTTCAAGGGCGTCAACGACCGGCTGGGCCATGCCGCTGGCGACGCCGCCCTGGTGGCCGTAGCGCGGATGATGCTGGGCCACCTGCGCGAATCAGACGCCGTGGGGCGACTGGGCGGCGACGAGTTCGCCTTGCTGATGCTGAACGCCGGCGTCGAGGAAGGCCGGGCCAAGGCGCGCCAGCTGGCCGAAGCTTTGAAGACGGAAGGCTTCGTCTGGAACGGCGAGCAGACCCCGCTGGGCGGCTCGTTCGGCGTCCGCGCCTGGGACGGCCATTCGGACCCCGAGGTCTGGCTGACCGAGGCCGACGCCGCCATGTGGGTGCGCAAGAAGGGGCGCTGAGGCCCCTTCCCCGCCCTTTGTCTTACAACGGCAGCCGCAACTGAATGCCGCCCATATGGCTGTCGGCGTGTTCGCCGTACCGGCCACGATAGGCGACCGTCACCTTGACCGGTCCCACCGAGCCTTCGACCCCGGCCGAGGCCAGGAACTGGCCGCCGAAGGGATCCTCGACCTCCCGCTCCAGCACCTGCGCCGGGTTGTTGTAGATCCCGACGCGCACCGGGTCCGAACTGTCGTCCAGGGCGTCGCGATAGCCGCCCTCGGCGAACAGGCCGAACCCGCCCATTTCCGCCTCGGCCCGCAGCGCGATCTCGCCGCTGATCGCCTTCATCTCGCGGTCCTCATATTGGTACTGGGCGGCGACGCCCTGCTCCCAATAGCCGTCGACGTCGCTGGTCGCCCAGGTCACGGCGGCGCGCGGCGACAGGGCCACGCCCCCCATGTCGAACCACATCCCGCCCTGCAGTCGAGCGCCCGTGCTGAAGGCGCGGGTCTCGGCCGTGTGGACGATGGGCGCCAGGCTGGTGGTGCGCTCGATGTCGTCGATATTGTCGCGCGCCACCCCGACCGCCGCATTGACGAACAGGTCGCCTGAGCGCCAGCCGCCATACAGATCCAGGCCGAAGCTCTCGACGTTGAACGTCAGAGCCTGGCTCTCGACATCGGTCTTGCGCGCCGTGCCGGCCATGCCGAAGCGCCAATTCGCCGACGGTCCAGCCTCCAGCGCGATACGACCGCCCCAGCCGTCGCTGGACGATTCAGTGACCGCGCCCCGGGCGTCCGTATCCACGCTGTCGACCATGGCCGAGGCGGTGACCGCCACGCCGGCCTCCCAGGCTTCACGCCCGGACAGGGCTTCGCTCGCCGCATCCAGGGCGTCCTCGCGGTGCCGGAAGGCGGTTTCGCCCTGCAAGGCCGCCTGAGAACCAATATCGCCGTAATAGAGGTAGTCGGTCGCCAGACGAGCGATGATCTGGTGCCCAGCTGCGGTCGGATGCACCCCGTCGAGGTAGAAGTAGCTGTTAGGGTTCGAACAGACCGTCACCCCGTTGAAACAGGCCTGGGTGACATTGGTGATGCCGAACTGACCGGGATTGGCGGCCACGGTGTCGCCGATCTTGAACAGGTCCATCAGGATGATGTTGCTGCCGGGCCGCGCGGCCGCCGTCGTGTTCAAACCCGTCAGCAGGCTCGAGTTGAAAGTCGTCACCGCATAATCGGCCAGGGGCGCCGCCGCCGTGCCGCGGAACTGCGGAGTCAGGCTGAGTTTGGGCAGGTTGGTCACCAGTACGGTCCCCGCTCCCGCCCCGGCGACGCTGTTGACCAGGCTGTTGATGTTGGCGGCAGCCGTCGTCGCCACAGGAGTGATGGCCGCCACCGGACTGGCGGAGGCGCCGGCGGCAGGCAGGCCCTGGAAGATGTCATTGGCGCCGCCCAGGACGCTGACCAGATCATTGGATCCGAAGGTCCCGCCCCTGCTGGTGTAGGCGGCCAACTGGGTCAGCATGCCCGGCGGCGGGCCAACCGAGGCGTCGGTGCGGGCGCCCCCGAAGGCGTAGTTGATGCTGCCGCTGACGGATCCGGTGAAATTGACCGCGTTGAAGCCCAGCAGTTCCGTAAACACCGGACCCGTCGAGAAACGCCCCTGGAAATAGGGCGGGCTGGGCGGCTGCGTGCCGCCGGACGCGAGATACAGATTGCCGTTGTCGCTCAGGCTGTCGCCGAACACGACCAGTCGGTTGTAGGTCTGGGCCGAGGCCGAGCCCGCAAAGGCGCAGGCGGCGACGACCAAGGCGGCGACGGCGCCGCCGGTGAGATAGCGTGACATTTATTTCCTCCCACGATCGTCGTGTATCGCGACCGTTACACGGGAGGATGCGCCACTCTGCGGCGAGCGCAAGATGCCGCTAGGGAAGCATGCCCTAAAATCGTACCGGGTACGGGACATCTCACCCCTGTCTTTCTAGGCTTTGAGCAAGGTCAAATCGGCAGGATCGCCGTATCGAATGCGCGCTTCAGTTCGTGGGCGGCGAAGGTTTGGGCCGCCATAGCGTCGGGCATGACCATGGCCATGCCGAAGAACTCGTGCGTTGAACGGTGAAAATAGACTACGACCGGGTACAGCTTGTCCTCGGAATGGCCATGCGGCTCGTAGATGCGCGCCAGATCGGGCCGACGGCGCTTGACTTTGAGCCTGAGTCGATGCCTTAGGTCGGGCGCTCTCGCGGGAGAGTTCGGCGCGCTTTCAGCGTGCCGACGCCGAAGGCGCAACCGCCCCGGAAACGCTCAGGCAAACGGACCGCGACAGCATACGGACGCTGGAAAGCCGCTCTTAGGGGCGCGCCGACGGAGCAAGGCGGTCTGACCGCCGGAATCTCTCAGGCTTCAGGACAGCGGGGGCGCGACGACGGCGGAGCTCCGCCAAAACACGCGACCGTGAAAGTCTGAACCATGACCGACCAAACCCTGAAGACCACGCCCCTGAACGCCGCGCACCGCGCCCTGGGGGCCCGTATGGTGGGCTTCGGCGGCTATGACATGCCGGTTCAGTATGAGGGCGTCCTGGCCGAGCACCGCTGGACCCGCGAACACGCCGGCCTGTTCGACGTGTCTCACATGGGCCAGTGCAAGATCACCGGCGCCGACGCCACCGCCCAGTTCGAGCGGTTCGTGCCCGGCGACTATGAAATCCTGAAGGCCGGCAAGCAGAAGTATTCGCTGCTGCTGAACAAGGACGGCGGGATCATCGACGACCTGATGGCCGGCCGCCCCGACCACGACGGCCTGTTCGTCGTCGTCAACGCCGGCAACAAGGACGAGGATTTCGCCTTCTGGGAGGCGAACCTCGAAGGCGACGCCAAGCTAACGGTGCTGGACCGCGCCTTGATCGCCATCCAGGGGCCGGAGGCCGCCGAGGTCATGGCCGCCCACGAACCGATCCTGGCGGAAATGGGCTTCATGGAATGCGCCCGGCTGATGCTGTTCGGCGTCGACTGCTATGTCTCGCGTTCGGGCTATACCGGCGAGGACGGCTATGAGATCTCGGTCCCGGCGGACCAGGCCGAGCGCGTCTGGAACACCATCCTGGAAGACGCCCGCGTCAAGCCGATCGGCCTGGGCGCCCGCGACAGCCTGCGGCTCGAAGCCGGCCTGCCGCTGCACGGCCATGACATCGACCCGACGACCTCGCCGGTCGAAGGGGCGCTGACCTTCGCCCTGTCCAAGTCGCGCAAGGAGCGCGCGGACTTCAACGGCGCCGACCGCATCCTGAAGGAACTGGCCGATGGGGCCGCACGCGTCCGCGTGGGCCTGATCGTCAAGGAAGGCGCCCCGGCCCGCGAAGGCGCCGAGATCGCCGACGCAGAGGGCAATGTCGTCGGCAAGGTCACCTCGGGCGGCCCCTCCCCCACCCTGGGCAAGAACATCGCCATGGGCTTCGTGCCGCCGGCCTTTGCGGCCCTGGGCACGGACCTGAAGGTCATCGTGCGCGGCAAGTCCGCCGCCGCCGAAGTCGTCGCCATGCCCTTCGTGGCGCAGCGCTATTACCGCAAACCGAAGACCGTCTGAGGATCAGATCATGAAGTTCACCAAGGATCACGAGTGGGTCAGCCTGGACGGCGACATCGCCACCGTGGGCATCTCGAAGCACGCCGCCGACGCTCTGGGCGACGTGGTGTTCGTGGAAGTGCCTGAGGTCGGCAAGACCGTCGCCAAGGGCGCCAGCTTCGCCGTGGTCGAGAGCGTCAAGGCCGCCTCGGACGTCTACGCCCCCGTCTCGGGCGAAGTGGTCGAGGCCAACGACGCCCTGTCGACCGCGCCGGAAACGGTCAACTCCGCCCCGCAGGCCGACGGCTGGTTCGCCAAGATCAAGGTGTCGGACGCCTCGGAGCTGGACGCCCTGATGGACCAGGCCGCCTACGACGCCTTCCTCGCCACCCTCTAAGCCCCCATCGGACCCGCTGATTAAGAGTCAGCGGGTCTTCGGCCTTTCATGGCCCAGGACAAGACCATGCGTTATCTCCCCCTGACGCCCTACGACCGCACGGCGATGCTCGCCGCCATCGGCGCGAAATCGATCGACGACCTGTTCGTGGACGTGCCCGAGGCGGCGCGGCTGGACGGGCCGGTGGACCTGCCCCGCGTGGCCGGCGAGATGGAGGTCGAACGCGCCCTGTCCGCCATGGCGGCCAAGAACGCCACGGCCGGCGCCGTGCCCTTCTTCTGCGGCGCAGGGGCCTACAAGCACCATGTCCCGGCGACGGTGGATCACGTGATCCAGCGGTCCGAGTTCCTGACCAGCTACACCCCCTATCAGCCGGAAATCGCCCAGGGGACCCTGCAGTATCTGTACGAATTCCAGACCCAGGTCGCGAACCTGACCGGCATGCCGGTGGCCAACGCCTCCCTCTATGACGGCTCGACCGCCATGGCCGAGGGCGTGCTGATGGCGACCCGCGTGACCCGTCGCAACAAGGCGGTGATCTCGGGCGGGGTGCACCCCCACTACGTCAAGGCGACCGAGACCGTGGTCCACGCCGTCGGCGTTGAGACGGAAGTTCTGGCTCCCGCCTTGGACGCCGAGGCCGCCGTGATCGACCAGATCGGTCCCGACACCGCCTGCGTCGTCGTCCAGACCCCGAACGTCTTCGGCACCGCAACTGATGTCACGAAGATCGCCGAGGCCGCCCACGCCGCCGGCGCCCTGCTGATCGTCGTGGTCACGGAGGCGGTGTCCATGGGCCTGCTGAAGTCGCCCGGCGAGATGGGCGCCGACATCGTCGCGGCCGAGGGCCAGTCGATCGGCAACGCCCTGAACTTCGGCGGTCCTTATGTCGGCCTGTTCGCCACCCGCGAGAAGCTGATCCGCCAGATGCCCGGCCGCCTGACCGGCGAGACGGTGGACGCCGACGGCGAGCGCGGCTTCGTCCTGACCCTGTCGACGCGGGAACAGCATATCCGCCGCGACAAGGCGACGTCGAACATCTGCACCAATTCCGGCCTCTGCACCCTGGCCTTCACCATCCACATGAGCCTGCTGGGCGAGACGGGCCTGCGTAAACTGGCCCTGCTGAACCATGAGAAGGCCGTCGCCACGCGCGACGCCTTGGCGGCGATTCCCGGCGTCGAGATTCTGACGGACCGCTTCTTCAACGAGTTCGCGGTGCGCCTGCCCAGGAACGCGGCCGAGGTCGTCTCTACCCTAGCCGATCATCATGTGCTGGCCGGCGTGCCCTACAGCCGCCTGGCCCCCGACGCCGGCATGGACGACGTCCTGCTGGTCGCCGCGACCGAGACCACCCTGGATGTCGACATCCAGATCCTCGCCAAGTCGCTCTCCAAAGTCCTCGGCGCGTAAGGGATAACGACCATGAGCACCATGAACACTGTCGGCCGCCCGACCGCCCCGAACGAAGTCGCTTCAAAGCCCGCCACCCTGACCGGCGGCCGCGGCCTGTTGCAGAACGAAGCCCTGATCTTCGAGGGCGACGGCTGGGGCAAGACCGGCGTCGATCTGGCTGAGCCCAAGACCGATGGCTCGGACCTGGGCGACCTGGTCCGCAAGGATCCGATCGGCCTGCCCGGCCTGTCCGAGCCCGAGGCCATGCGCCACTATGTGCGCCTGTCCCAGAAGAACCACGCCATCGACCTGGCCATCTATCCGCTGGGCTCGTGCACGATGAAGCACAACCCGCGTCTGAACGAGAAGATGGCGCGCCTGCCCGGCTTCTCGGACATCCACCCGCTGCAGCCGATCTCGACGGTGCAGGGCGCGCTGGAGTTGATGGATACGCTGGCCCACTGGCTGAAGACCCTAACCGGCATGCCCGCCGTCGCCCTTTCGCCCAAGGCGGGCGCGCACGGCGAGCTGTGCGGCCTGATGGCCATCCGCGCAGCGCACGAGGCCTCGGGCCAGCATGAGAAGCGCCGCAAGGTTCTGGTGCCCACCAGCGCCCACGGCACCAACCCGGCCACCGCCGCCTTCGTCGGCTACACCGTCGTCGAGGTCGCCCAGACCGAGGACGGCCGCGTGGACGTGGCCGACCTGGCGTCGAAGCTGGGCGACGACGTGGCCGCCATCATGGTGACCAACCCCAATACCTGCGGCCTGTTCGAGCGCGACATCCTGGAGATCAGCCGGCTGACGCACGAAGCGGGCGCCTACTTCTACTGCGACGGGGCCAACTTCAACGCCATCGTCGGCCGGGTTCGTCCGGGCGACCTGGGCGTGGATGCGATGCACATCAACCTCCACAAGACCTTCTCGACGCCGCACGGCGGCGGCGGGCCGGGCGCGGGTCCGGTGGTGCTGTCGGAGGCCCTGGCGCCCTTCGCCCCGGCGCCCTGGGTCGTGCACGACGAGGACGGTTATCGCCTGATCGAGCGCGAGGAGGACGAGGCGGTTCAGGCCTTTGGTCGCCTGTGCGCCTTCCAGGGCCAGATGGGCATGTATGTGCGCGCCCTGTCCTACATGATGAGCCACGGCGCCGACGGCCTGCGTCAGGTGGCCGAGGATGCCGTGCTGAACGCCAACTACATCAAGGCCCGACTGTCGGACCTGATGTCGGCGGCCTTCCCCGACGGCCCCTGCATGCACGAGGCCTTGTTCGACGACGAATGGCTGAAGGGCACGGACATCACCACGCTGGACTTCGCCAAGGCGATGATCGACGAGGGCTTCCACCCGATGACCATGTATTTCCCCCTGGTCGTCCACGGGGCCATGCTGATTGAGCCGACCGAGACCGAGTCCAAGGCCGAGCTGGATCGCTTCATCCACGCGATGCGCCTGCTGGCCGAGGCCGCGAAAGCCGGCGACGTGGATCGCTTCAAGGGCGCGCCCTTCCACGCCCCGCTGAAGCGCCTGGACGAGACCCGCGCCGCCCGCTCGCCGGTCCTGCGCTGGTCCGCGCCGGAAGGGTCGAACCAGGCCGCTTAAGGCTGGCGAATACAAGTCCCATCATCCTAAGGTCCATAATCCCGAAGCCGGCGGCGGTATCCCGCTTCCAGGCCGAGGGTATGGATCCGGGGTGTTGCGCGTAGGCGGCGACCTAAATCCGCCCGCGGAGGGTCGCCCAGATGAGGCGGAGGCGTTTGACCGGTTCGGGCTCATCCGCACGTATCAAGGTCGCCGAGGCCACAGCCGGAAACGCCGCTGGGGGCAAGCCCTTCAACGCCGCGTTCGCCGCCTTGCGCCCCGCCCTCGCCTCGTCCGCGCGCCCCACCTGTCCAAGCCCCCGCACCCGCCCCGCCTCGACCACCTTGTCGGCGTGGCCCGGTCCGGCCAGCACATCGACCGCCGTCTGCATCGGCCCCAGGTAGAAGGCGTCCAGGTCGTGGGGCTCGCCGTGGACGCGGCCGATGTGAGCCTCGATCAGGGCGTCGAGGGGGGCGCGGTCCAGGGCGTAGCGGGCGACCAGGTCGGTCAGGGCCTCAAGCACCGGATGGCCCTTGCGCGCGATCCCGGCGAAGACCCCGTCCAGCTGTTCCGCCCACCAGGTGTAGCGCATCTCGGCCAGCAGGGGCTGGGTCACCCGCGTGGGTATGGCCATCAGCTCGGCCTCGAAGGCGTACAGCGTGATCAGGTCGGCGCGGGCGCGCTCGTCGGCGACCAGGCGGCTAGAGAGCCAGCGGTCCAGGTCGGCGGCGCGGACCTGGGCGTCCAGGGTTCCCGCCACCGCCGCCGGATCGGGTTCATGCACAGGTTCAGGCGGCACGCGAAACGGCGAAATCGGCCAGGTCTTCCAGGGCCGCGCGCCAGTCCGTGGCGGGCAGGACCGACAGGGCGGCCTTGGCCTGATCGGCATAGTCGCCGGCCAGATCCAGGGTCGCGCCTATGGCGCCGGAACCGACGACCAGTTCGCGGGCGCGGGCGAAATCCTCAGGCGTGCGTTCGCCCTTGGTCACGGTCCGCTCCCAGAAATCGTCCTCGCGACCCCGGGTGCGGGCGACCGCCAACAGCAGCGGCAGGGTGGCCTTGCCCTCGTTGAAATCGTCGCCGGCGTTCTTACCCAGGGCCTCGGCCGTCGCGCCGTAATCCAGGGCGTCGTCGGCCAGCTGGAAGGCGATGCCCAGGGCCATGCCGTAGTCGCGCAGGGCGGCGGTCGCAGCCGCATCGGCGCCGGCGCCCACGGCTCCCGCCTCGGCGGCGGCGGCGAACAGTTCGGCGGTCTTGGCCGAGATGATCTGCAGATAGGTGGCCTGATCCAGGTTCAGGTCGTGGGCGCGCGTCAGCTGCAGCACCTCGCCTTCCGAGATCACCCGCGACGCCTGGGCCAGAATGCCCAGGGCCCGCATCGAATCGGTCTCGACCATTAGCTCGAAAGCACGGGCGAACAGGAAGTCGCCCACCAGAACACTGGTGGGGGCGCCCCAGATCAGGTGGGCCGCGACCTTGCCGCGCCGCAGTTCGGAGGCGTCGACGATATCGTCGTGCAGCAGGGTGGCGGTGTGGATGAACTCGACCGCGGCGGCCAGCTTCTTCGGCGACAGGATGTCCCCCTCAGCGCCCGACGCCCTTGCAGCGGCGACCGTCAGCAGGGGCCGCAACCGCTTGCCCCCGGCCGAGACCAGGTGTTCGGCCAGTTTGGGGATGATCGGCACGTCGGATTGCATCCGGTCGATGATCAGGGAATCCACCTCGGCCATGTCGGTTCCGGCCAGCCGGACGAGGGCGTTCACATCCCCCTTCGGACGGGGAAAGGCGGCGGGGACAACGTCCAAGAGATACTCTTTCACAGGTCGCGCGACGTCCGCCGCGCAGCTAATTCCGACCGCGTCCGCTTGCCGGATCGCGATGGCGCGCACAATGGTGATCGACCCCCGGAGGGTCAAGGAGATTGAGGTTTGGACACCGTCCCCGCCGCGCCGGATGTCGTGGAGAACGCCCTGCTGAACGGCCGCGTGCACCTGCGGCAACCCGCGCGCGGCTATCGCGCCGGCATGGATGCGGCCCTGCTGGCCGCCGCTGTCGCGCCCAGGTCGGGCGAGCGGCTGTTCGAGGCGGGCTGCGGCGCCGGCGCCGTGCTGATGCAGATCGCCGCCCGTCATGACGGGACGTCGCTGACGGGCCTGGAGCGCGATTCGCTCGCCGCAGATCTGGCGCGCGAGAATGCGGCGCTGAACGGGTTTGGGGATCGCACCACCATCATCGACGGCGATGTGGCGGCGGGGTTTCGCGCCCTGGACCTGACGCCCTTCGACTGGGCCGTGTCGAACCCGCCCTTCTTCGACGACCCCGGCGCCCTGCGCGCGCCGGCGCCGGGCAAACAGGGCGCCTGGATGGCCGACGACGGCCTGGCGGCCTGGACCGGCCTGCTGCTGAAAGCGGTGCGCGAGGGGGGCCGGATCGTGATCATCCACCGGGCCGACCGTCTGGCGGACCTGCTGGCCCTGCTGGGGGAAAAGGCGGGCTCTTTCGCCATCCGCCCGGTGCAACCGTTTGTCGACCAGCCTGCCAAGCGGGTGCTGGTCCAGGCGATCAAGACCGGCAAGGCGCCCCTGCGCCTGCTGCCGCCCCTGGTCCTGCACGACCGCTCGGGGGCCAAACACACGCCCGAGGCCGAGGCGATTCTGAGGGGCGAGGCGGCGCTGGGTTGGTGAGGGTTTGGCGCCCTGTCGTAAAAACAGGGTGACAAACCGCCAAACCGCCAAGGCGACAGACTATGCATTGAGATGGCGCCGCCGTGGGTCATGGGACGCATTTTACAGGCGCGGCGAACCCCGGTGGGAAAGACGGCGCGAGAAACGGGCAAGCGGTTGAAAACGCAAGAGTGAGACCAGCGTCATTGTGCGCGATGGCGCCCACCGACTTTCCTTCTCCCCTTGCGGGAGAAGGTGGCCCGAAGGGCCGGATGAGGGGTCCGCCGGTGGGCCAGTTCGCACCCCTGTGCCCCTCACCCTTTCGCGCAAGACCGATCGCTGACGCTCTCGGGCGCTCAAGCCCTCTCCCGGCGGGAGAGGGAAGGCTATTAAATCAATCCCGCCAGCGGCGACGAGGGGTCCGCATACATCCGCTTGGCCATCCGTCCCGCCAGATAGGCGTCGCGGCCGGCGATCACGGCATGCTTCATCGCCCGCGCCATGCGGATCGGATCCTTGGCTCCGGCGATGGCGGTGTTCATCAGCACGGCGTCGCAGCCCAGCTCCATCGCCCGGGTCGCGTCCGAGGCCGTGCCCACGCCGGCGTCCACCAGAACCGGCACCTTGGCCTGTTCGACGATCAGCCGGACATTGACCTCGTTCTGGATGCCCAGGCCCGAGCCGATCGGCGCAGCGGCCGGCATGATGGCGGCGGCCCCGGCGTCTTCCAGCCGCTTGGCCATGACCACGTCGTCGGTGCAATAGACCATGACGTCGAACCCGTCCTTGATCAGCAGGTCCAGCGCCCGCAGTGTCTCGATCATGTCGGGATACAGGTGGGCCGTGTTGGACAGCACCTCCAGTTTCACCAGGCTCCATCCCCCCGCTTCGCGCGCCAGGCGCAGGGTCCGCACCGCGTCCTCGCCGGTGAAACAGCCCGCGGTGTTGGGCAGGAAGGTGAACCGGTCGGGCTTCACATAGTCGACCAGCATCGGCTGGTTCGGATCGGTCAGGTTCACCCGGCGCACGGCCACGGTCACGATCTCGGCCCCCGCCGCCTCGGCGGCGGCGGCGTTCTGGGCGTAGTCGGCGTATTTGCCGGTGCCCACGATCAGGCGGGAGTTGAAGGTGCGGCCGGCGACGGACCAGGTTTCGGGGGCTGTATCGGTCATGGGTGGTGACCTAGTCCTGTCGCGCCCGATGCGAAAGGGCGGATCGATCACGCCGCGTTGCGAGATGCCCCCCGATGGACTAAACTAAGTGGACTAAGTTCACCCGGAGCGACGCATGGAAACGGTCAACGTCCACGAGGCCAAGACCCACCTGTCGCGCCTGCTGGACCGGGCGGCCAAGGGCGAAACCATCACCATCGCCAAGGCGGGCAAGCCCGTCGCCAAACTGGTCCCGCTGGACGAGGCCCCGAAAAAGGTCGTGCAACGCATCGGCTTCATGGAGGGCGAAGGCGTCATCCCGGACGACATCAAGACGCCGTTCAAGGACGAGATCGAAGAGATGTTCTACGGCAAGCCGTGAACATCCTGCTGGACACCCATCTGCTGGTCTGGACGGCGACACGGCCCGAGCGTCTGTCGGCCAGGGCGCGCGGCTATCTGGAAGATCCGCATAACCTCCTGTTCTTCAGCGCGGTCAGCATCTGGGAGATTGGGATAAAGCGCCGGCTGGAACGGCTCGACTTCCAGCTGGACCCGGAGCGGCTGCGAAATCAGTTTCTGGCCAACGGCTACAACGAGATCGACTTCACCAGCCTGCACGGCCTCGCCGTCCAGGCCCTGCCGCTACTGCACCGCGACCCGTTCGACCGCGCCCTGATCGCACAGGCCCGCTGCGAAAACCTGGTCCTCATGACCGCCGACCGCGACATCACCCTTTATCAGGAGGCCATACTGGCAGTCTGATCACCCGCCGCCGACGAACTGGACCAGCTCGATCCGGTCCCCCTCGGCCAGGGCGGTGACGGCGTGCAGCGACCGGGGCACGATCTCCAGATTACGCTCGACCGCCACCTTGCGGGGGTCCAGCGCCAGTTCCTGGACCAGCTCCGTCACGGTCGTCGCATAGACCTCGCGTGGATCGCCGTTGACTTGAATACGCAAACCGTCTGCCTCGATATCCTATGTAGGCGTGTCATAGCGCGTTTCGGCGCGGAGGGCATGAGGCGCCGCCGCATCACGTGGCCTCCCCCTATTCGTCATCCTCGGGCTTGACCCGAGGATCGCGTGGCCCGCCGCTTGTGCGACCGCCCAGACGCAACGCCCGATCCGCGCCCGATCCTCGGGTCAAGCCCGAGGATGACGGTGGCGGGTGATTGGAAACCGCATCTCAAGCTCCATCGCTACTCGCCCTCTTGCCAAGACCCGACGATTTGACAAACCTCCAAGTCGCGGTTCCATGGGTGGCGAAATGAAGAAGCATTCTAGAGGTTTCGCCATTCTACAGGCGGTGGCCTGGTTCGGAGCTTTGTGTGCTGGCTTGTTATTTTATGGATTCCGCCAGGGCATTCTGGTCCCCACAATCACCTGGATTTTGATCTTAGGTGTGATCCTTGGCTTTGCCAGCATCCTCGTTCTACGCAAGGCCACTTAACGGTTCTCGAGCGCCTAGTCTGCCGAAGGACCAAGACCGCCGCCGCCCCGGCTGCTGCCCTCCAAACCGTCCGCCCTCCCCCTTTTCCCAGCCCTTATCGCCCCCGCGACGGGAAATCCGTTGACGCCCGCGCGCATGACGCTAGGTCAAGCCGTTTCGACGCTGCGCTTTGACCCGCGCCGCGCCTAAGCTACAAGGCCGGCCCTGAACCGTCAGAGGTCGCCCGATTCCGGAGCCTCGATTCGAGAACCGATGTCCGACACGTCCGTCATCTATGTGCTGAACGGCCCCAACCTGAACCTTCTCGGGGCAAGGGAGCCGGAGATCTATGGCCGCGACACCCTGGCGGACATCGAACAGCGCTGCGTGACGGCGGGGGGCCAGGCGCAGATCGTGTTCCGCCAGACCAACCACGAAGGCGTGCTGGTCGACTGGATCCAGGAGGCGCGTGAGAGCGCGCAGGCCTTGATCATCAACCCGGCGGCCTATGGCCACACTTCGGTCGCCCTGCACGACGCGCTGAAGACCCTGACCATTCCGGTGATCGAGCTTCATCTGTCCAATCCGGCGGCGCGCGAGGCGTTTCGCCATCACTCCTATGTGTCGTCCGCGGCGACCGGCGTCATCGCCGGCTTCGGCTCGGCCGGCTATGAACTGGCCGTCCAGGCGGCCCTCACCAAGGTTCGGGAACGCGCCTGAGGGCCGACCCGTTCGCATTCCAAGACGAAAGACAAAGGCGCACCCCAATGGCCGATGACAAGAAACACGCCGAGATCGACGCCGCCCTGGTTCGCCAGCTGGCCGAAATCCTGAACGAAACCGACCTGACCGAGGTCGAGGTCGAGCGCGGCGAGCTGCGCATCCGCGTGGCGCGCGAAATCACCATGCACGCCGCCCCGGTCCAGTACGCCGCCGCCCCCGCTCCGGCCGCTGCGCCCGCGGCCGCCGCCGCTGCTCCGGTCTCCATGCCGTCGGACCCGGCCACCATCGTCGCCCGCGCCGGCGAAGAGGTGAAGTCGCCGATGGTCGGCACCGCCTATCTGCAGGCCTCGCCCGAGGCGCCGCCCTTCGTCCAGCCGGGCGACAAGGTCAAGAAGGGCCAGACCCTTCTTATCGTCGAGGCCATGAAGACCATGAACCCGATCCAGGCCCCGCGCGACGGCGTGGTGGTCGAGATCCTGGTCGGCGACGCCCAGCCGGTCGAGTTCGGCGAGCCCCTCGTCCTGCTCGAGGGCTAAGCCATGTTCACCAAGGTCCTGATCGCCAATCGCGGCGAGATCGCGCTGCGCATCCACCGCGCGTGCAAGGAGATGGGCATCTCCACCGTCGCCGTGCACTCCGAAGCCGACCGCGGCGCCATGTGGGTGCGGCTGGCGGACGAGAGCGTCTGCATCGGCCCCGCCTCGGCGGCCAAGTCGTATCTGAACATCCCCTCGATCATCGCGGCGGCCGAGATCACCGGCGCCCAGGCGATCCACCCCGGCTACGGCTTCCTGTCCGAAAACGCCCGCTTCGCCGAGATCGTCGAGGCCCATGGCATGACCTTCATCGGCCCCAAGCCCGAACATATCCGGGTCATGGGCGACAAGATCAGCGCCAAACAGACCGTCATGGACGCCGGCATCCCGGTGGTCCCCGGCTCCAAGGGCGAGGTCGAGACCGTCGAGGCGGCGATCGAGGCCTCCAAGACCATCGGCTTCCCCCTGATCGTCAAGGCGGCGGCGGGCGGCGGCGGACGCGGCATGAAGGTCGCCCTGACGGCTGACGACCTGGTCGAGGCGGTGCAGACCGCCCAGTCCGAGGCCAAGGCCGCCTTCGGCAATGGCGCCGTCTATATGGAGCGCTATCTCCAGAAGCCGCGCCATATCGAGATCCAGGTCATCGCCGACAGCCACGGCAATGTCGTCCACCTGGGCGAACGCGACTGCTCGCTGCAACGCCGTCACCAGAAGGTGCTGGAAGAGGCCCCCTCGCCCGCCCTGTCGGCCGAGGGTCGCAAGCAGATCGGCGAGACGGTCAACAAGGCCATCGCCGCCATCGGCTATCTGGGCGTCGGCACCATCGAGTTCCTGTGGGAGGACGGCGAGTTCTTCTTCATCGAGATGAACACTCGCCTGCAAGTCGAGCATCCGGTTACGGAAATGATCACCGGCGTCGATCTGGTCCGCGAACAGGTCCGCATCGCCGCCGGCCTGCCCCTGTCCTTCACCCAGGACGACATCAAGTTCCAGGGCCACGCCATCGAGGTGCGGATCAACGCGGAGAACCCGGAGACCTTCACTCCGTCGCCGGGCAAGATCACCGACTTCCACGCCCCCGGCGGCCTGGGCGTGCGTCTGGATAGCGCCATCTACGCCGGCTATTCGATCCCGCCCTATTACGACAGCCTGATCGGCAAGCTGATCGTCCACGGCCGCGACCGCGAAGAGGCCATCGCCCGCCTGAAGCGGTCGCTGAACGAGATCGTCATCGGCGGCGTCGACACCACCATCCCCCTGTTCCAGAAGCTGTTGCAGGAACCCGACATCCTGTCCGGCGACTATGACATCCACTGGCTGGAGAAGTGGGCCGCCCGTCAGAAGGGCGACGCCTGACGCCCGCTTGATCAGAGGAACCGGCCCATGCGTATCGCGGTCTTTGCGACCAAGGCCTATGACCGCCGGTTCCTCGATCTGGCCAACGCCGACTTCGGCCACGACCTGAGCTGGTTCGAGGCGCGGCTGGACGAGACCACCGCGCCACTGGCCGACGGTTTCGACGCCGTCTGCGTCTTCGTCAACGACCGGCTGGACGCCGCCGCCCTGACCCGCCTGGCGCAAGGCGGGGTGCGCGCCGTGGCCCTGCGCTGCGCCGGCTACAACAATGTCGATCTGCGCGCCGCCCAAAGCCTGGGCCTGACCGTCATCCGCGTGCCGGCCTATTCGCCCGAGGCGGTCGCCGAGTTCACCCTGGGCCTGCTGCTGGCGATGAACCGCAACATCCCCCGCGCCTCGGCCCGGGTGCGCGAGAACAACTTCGCCCTGGACGGCCTGATCGGCCGCAACCTGTCGGGACGAACCGCCGGCGTCGTCGGCACGGGCCGCATCGGCGCCCTAGTCGCGCGGGCGTTGAAACTGGGTTTCGGCTGCGAGGTGTTGGCCCATGATGTGGTCGAGGATCCGGCCCTGACCCAGATCGGCGTCCGCTACGTCGATCGCGAAACCCTGCTGCGTCAGTCCGACATCATCAGCCTGCACTGTCCGCTGACGCCGGATACGCGCCACCTGATCGACGGCCCGACCCTGGCGGCGGCGCGGCCGCGGGTGATGATCGTCAACACCAGCCGGGGCGCCCTGATCGACACCCAGGCCCTGATCGACGCGTTGAAGAGCCATCGTGTCGGCGGCGTCGCCCTGGACGTCTATGAGCAGGAAGGCGACCTGTTCTTCGAGGATCTGTCGAACGAGATCGTTCAGGACGACGTGTTCCAGCGCCTGCTGACCTTCCCGAACGTCCTGGTCACCGGCCACCAGGCCTTCCTGACCGAAGAGGCGCTGACGGCCATCGCCGTGACCACCCTGTCGGGTCTGGCCGAGATCGAGGCCGGCCGCGTCCCCGCCAATCGGGTCACCGCCGACCAGATCCGCCCCGCCCCATGAACGAGCCCGACTACAGCGCCCAGGGGCCTTTCGGCGGCTTCGGTCCCGAGGACCTGCTGGGTTGCTACGCCAGGGGCGTGTTCCCGATGGCTGAGACGCGCGACGATCCGCGCGTCTTCATCATCGAGCCGGAGCAGCGGGGCGTCATTCCGCTGGACGGCTTCCACATCCCCACCCGTCTGCGCCGCACCGTGCGCGGCGAACCGTTCGAGGTGCGGGTGGACACCGCCTTCGAGGCCGTGCTGGACGGCTGTGCGGCGGTCCAGGGGCCCGAGCGCGAGGACACCTGGATCAACGCCCCGATCCGCCGCCTCTACGCCGCCCTGTTCTCCCAGGGCTTCGTCCATTCCGTCGAATGCTGGAAGGACGAGCGGCTGGTCGGCGGCCTGTACGGCGTGACCCTGGGCGGCGCCTTCTTCGGCGAGAGCATGTTCAGCCGCGAACGCGACGCTTCCAAGGTGGCGCTGGTGCATCTGGTCGCGCGTCTGCGAAAGGGCGGCTGGACCCTGCTGGACGCTCAGTTCCTGACCGACCACCTCAGCCAGTTCGGCGCGGTGGAGACGCCCCAGGCGGCCTATCTGAGGCGGCTGAAGCCCGCGTTGAAGCAGGCCGTGGACGAGACGGCTCTGATGGCGCCGATGACCGGGGCCGAAGCCGTGGACTGGGCGCTTCGCCCCGCCTGATCCCTGTCCGGACACGGTTTCAGCCCTGTCCGGACAAGCTTGAGCTGGCGCAGCCCCTCTGCTGTGCGGCCTATGACGGCATGACCCAAACCGCCGCCTCATCCGCCGACGCCCCGTCCGTCGTCTCCAGCCTGCGCGAACTCCGGGAGATCGGCGTCACCGTCCTTGTCGCCCTGGTCCTGGCGACCCTCTTCCGCATCCTGCTGTTCCAGCCCTTCACCATTCCCTCCTCGTCGATGGAGCCGGGGCTCGTGACCGGCGACTATATCGTCGTGTCCAAATACGCCTATGGCTGGAGCCGAGCGTCCCTGCCCTTCAATCCGCCCCTGCCCGACGGCCGGCTGCTGGGACGTCAGCCGAAACGGGGCGACGTCGTGGTGTTCCAGCGTCCCCACGACCCGGACGAGGTCTGGATCAAGCGCGTCATCGGTCTGCCGGGCGACGCCGTTCAGGTCCGGCACGGGCAGGTTTTCGTCAATGGACAGGGCGTCGCTCAGACCCCTCTCCAGATGGTCAGCGACCATGACGCCCCCCATCGCCGCGTGCTCGAAGTCCGCGAAACCCTGTCGAGCGGCAAGACCTATGTCACCTATGAGGGAGGGCCCGATCAGCCGGGCGACGACACGCCGATCTACCGCGTGCCGGCGGGTCAGTACTTCATGATGGGCGACAATCGCGACAACTCGCTGGACAGCCGCTGGCCTGCCGATCTGGGCGTCGGCCTGCTGCCGGCCGCGAACATCGTCGGACGCGCGGAGATCATCGCCGCCTCGTGGAAGCCCGGCGCCGGCCTGTTCAAGCCCTGGACCTGGCTGAACCTGCAATGGGACCGGTTCCTGAAGCCCATCCGCTAGCGGGCGCGGAATTCCTCGAAGCTGACCGCGCCGTCATGGTTCCGATCCAGCCGCTCGAACACCGTCCGATCCGGGGTCACGGATTGGGCCAGAGACGGGGCAGCGACGGCGCCTAGCGCCAGTCCGGCGATGGCCGCCGCCAGCAACTGACGCCAGCCCATGCGGACCGACGACCGGCTTGTGCTCGACCGATCCAGTTCGCTGTCGATAAAGCGGCGGATGGCGTCGCTGGCCGTGCGGCCCTCGGTGCGGCATTTGTCCATAAAGGCGGTCTTGGTCGCGTGCGGCAGGCGCACCTCCACCGTCTCGCTCTTCTTGAGGGGTCTTTGGCGGTTCATTCCGGCCTCCTCGCGCTCAGTTCTTACAGCCCACCACCCAGGCGTCGTAGTTGGGGCTCTGCAGGCCGCTGACAGCCGGGGACGAAGCGAACATCCAGCCCCGGAACAGCTGCCGCGGATCGGCGGGCTGGTTCACGCCGCGCGACTGAAGCGAGACGTCGACATAGGCGATGGCGTCTTCGGTCAGTTCGTCAGGCGTGCTGACCTCGCAGGCGCGGACGCTGAAGATCAGGTTGCGGTTGAAGCGCACGGGCCGCCCGCCGACCTCGACCTCGAACTTCATGGTCTCGGCGGTGGTCTTGTCGATGGCCTGGATGACCGCGAACTTGCGCCGCTGGCGGCGGGCGGGCGTGGCCGGCTGTTCGATGGCCTTTTCGACGACCGGCTTCTCAGCTTCGGCCTCTTCTTCGGCCTTTTCGGCGACGGCGGCGTCTTCGGCGATGATGACGGACGGCGGCGGGGTCACGACCACAGGCGTAGAAGGCGCAGGCGCGCCGGCAGGCGGCGTCTCGGCCGGAGCAGTGGACGCAGGCGCGGCCGGCTCCTGCACCGGACGGGCGTCACGCGGCGAATCCTGAAGGACGCTGGCGGTCACAGCCCCGGCGCTCAGCACCGCAGCAACGGCCGCTCCGCCCAGCAGGAGCCGATTCGGTCTCACTCGGGCGTCCAGGCCTGATAGTCGCCGGTCGCGGCGGGACGCTTGGCCTCGGCGGCCAGCGAACCCTGCGGGCGCCACGCCATGGGCGTGCCGGTGAAATTGGGCAGGTGGTCCTTTTCCCAGGCGCGGCGCGGCAAGGGCGCCTCGGTCGGGGGCAGGTCGAAGGTGTAGCGCAGCCAGCCGTGCCAATCGGCCGAAACCTTGGACGCGTCGGCATAGCCTTCGTACACGACCCAACGGCGCTTGCGGCCGTCGTAGCTCGAGTTGTCCTTAGCCTCGTAATACTTATTGCCGATTTCGTCGGTCCCGACGTAGCGGCCACGCTTGGCGATCGTGAAGAGGGTGCCGATCGTGGCCCCGTTCCACCAGGCGAAAATCTTGTTCAGCACGTCGTCAAACCCACGCGAAATCACCGCAGAAAAGACCCGACGGCTGAGCCGGATCATAGAAACACTCGCCCGCTTCGTCCAGCGGCGCTTCATCCTTTCCCGTCAGCGATCGCTTGGACCGAGCCGGCAAATGACGGATGAATTGCGCGCCCGAACCAACGGCAGGCCGATAGGGCCGCGCCCCAGGCTTGCGGCAGGCCTTAGGGATAGTCACGACACGGCCTCAGTCGCCGCTTCCTGACCTCACGCCCTAACCTCACACCGATCCTATCAAGGCCTTCAAGCGATAGGCGGCGACGATCCGGGCGGTATTGGCCCGGGTGGCGCTGGCGGCGGCGCCTGTGGCCTCGCGCTCGGCGTTCAACAGGTCGATTTGGGGCTTCAGGCCGACGCGGACTTCATGACGGACGCTGGTCAGGGCCTGGACCGCAGCGGCCCTCTGTTCGTCGGACGCCTTGGCCACCAGTTCGGCGGTGTGGATGTCCTGCCAGGCGGCGAGAACCTGTTCCTCAAGGTTCATGCGGGCCGCGCGCAGGCGAGCAGAGGCGGCGCGCACCTCGGCGCTCGCCTCTGCAATCTTGCCGGAGGTCAGACCGCCGCTGAACAGGGTCCAGCGGCCACGAATTCCCACTGTCGCGCTGTCGGCGCGATAGTCGGGGAAGAACTGATCCCGAACCGAACCCGCCTCGGCGAAGGCGCTGACGGTCGGCAGGCGTTCGCCTCTGGCGGCGCGGGCGGCGGCCTCCTTCGCGTCGAGGTCGGCCCTCGCCCGCCGCAGGGCGGGACTGCCGCCGACGGCCAAGGCCAGGGCCTCGTCCAGTGAACCCGGCAATGGGGGATTGAACGGCAACGGCTTTAGGTCGATCGGCTCCAGGCCGGTCAGATTGCGGTAGCGGGCCCTGGCGGACACCACCATGCCCTCCGCGCGGGCCAGGTCGGCCCGCGCTTCGGCGGCGCGCGACGCAGCCTGGGCGACATCGGTGATCGGGGTTTCGCCAACCCGAAAACGTTCCCGCGCCTGTCGCTCGATCTCTACGGTCTGGACGGCAAGCTCACGATAGAGTCTCAGCACTTCTTCAGCCGTCAGCATGTCGCCATAGGCCTGGACCACAGCCAGGACGACTTGGCCATGAACAGCGTCCCCGCCGGCGTCGGCGGCCGCCATTCCGGCGCGCGCCTGTGCAATCCCCGCCCCTGCTCGACCGCCGGTGAACAGGGGTTGTTCGAACGTCAGCTGGGCGGCGCGCGGCGTGACGTCCGCCGCGCCCAGACCGAAGAAATCCCTCGGATCCAGTCGGCCCTGGCCGATGGTCCCGCTCAGGCTCAGAGACGGGGCGCGGGCGGATTGCGCCTGGCTGAGCCGACCTTTCGCGGCGTCGACTTCGGCGTCGGCGGCGGTGATTTCGGGCGCGTTGACGATGGCGGCGGCGATCGCCTCCTCCAGCGTCGTCGCCTGCGCCAGACCCGGCGCGGCCAGGATCAGGGCCAAGGCCCACGGAATGGCGCGGCGCAGGCTCATCGGAAGGCGTTTCCCGTACGCAGGCCCAGCGCCTTGAACGCCATCGCCGCGGGGCAGAAGCCGGTGAAGCCCGCCTGGATCATGTTGAGGCCCGCGAAGACGGTCAGGGCGATCCACCAGGGATGGACGGCGAGGGACAGCGCCACCCCCGCCAGCACGACGCATCCGGCGAAGATCATAACAGCGCGATCAAGGTTCATCGGTAGGCTCCGTTTCAAGAAAAATGGGTCACATGCGAAGCTTGCGGATGCCCATGATGTGCATCGCCAGCCGCTCGTAGGAGGGTTCGCTCTCGCCCTTGCGGACCTTGCGCAGGAAGTATTTCTCGAAGCCGACCTTGGCCAGGTGGACCCATTTGCCGCTCGCGGCCCAGTTCACATTCCGAGGCGGAATCTGCGGCTGGGCCACGAAGGCGACGCCGCCGTCGCCGAAGTCCGCCAGACAGACGGCGTTCCAGGTCGCCTCGGCCTGGGGCGTCTCGCAGGCGATCAGGGCGGCTATATTGGCGGCGACGGCGGCGACCATGCTTTCGATCATGAAACCGGTCTTGGGCACGCCCACCGGCACGGGGGTCGGGCCGGTCGGGGCGATGGCGACACAGACGCCCAGGGCGAAGATCTCCGGGAAGGTGGGATTGCGCTGGTGCTTGTCGATCAGGATGAAGCCGCGCGGATTGGTCAGGCCCGCGATGTCGCGGACCGCAGGCACGCCTCGGAACGCCGGCAACATCATCGAATAGCCGAACGGAAGCTGATGGCTCTTGGCGACGGCGCCGTCCTCGGCGATCTCCTCGACGTGCATCAGGCCCGGCTCGACCTTGGCGACACGGGCGTTGGTGATCCATTTGATGTGCCGCTCACGCAGCTTGCTTTCCATCAGGGACTTGGTGTCGCCGACGCCGTCTAGGCCAAGGTGGCCGATATAGGGTTCGGCGGTGACGAAGGTCATCGGCGCCCGGTCGCGGATCTTCCGACGTCGCAGCTCGGTGTCCAGGATCAGAGCGAACTCATAGGCCGGACCGTAGCAGGACGCGCCCTGGACGGCGCCGACGACGATCGGACCGGGGTTCTCCACATAGGCGTCGAACATAGCGGCGGCGTGCGAGGCGTGCGACGTCTGGCAGACCGACACCGTGTAGCCATCCGGCCCCAGCCCTTCGATCTCATCGAAGGCCAGATCGGGCCCCGTCGCAATTACAAGATAATCGTAATCAACACTCTCGCCGTTGTTCAGCTCGACCCTCTTCTCAGAGGCGTGGAGGCGTTTTGCGCCGACGGCGGTGAAGCCAATCTTCTTGCGCGCGAAGATGGGCGGCAGGTGGACCTGGATCTCCTCAGGCTCGCGCCAGCGAACTGCGACCCAAGGGTTTGACGGCACGAATGAATATGTCTCCGATTCAGCGATCATCAGAACGTCGGCGCGACCTTTGACCGCCGCTCGAATCTCGTAGGCGGCGATTGTCCCGCCCAATCCGGCGCCGATAATCACAATTCTGGGCTTGCTCACGGTTTCCTCCAGAGGCGTTTCAATCGCCCTTATGTGGCTTGACTGAATATAATGATTACATGATATATACAATCATAAAAGTGTGACGCCGCGATCGGCGGATCAAGGGATGTTGAAATGTTCGGATTTGGAAAGACGACGACCCATCGCGAGATCGGTCCGGCCGAGTTGCAGTCCATGCTCGCACAGGGCCAGGCGGTGCTGGTCGATGTACGAGAACCGGACGAGTTTTCCGCCGAACGCATAGCGGGCGCGGTCAACCTGCCTCTGTCGTCGTTCGATCCGGCCCGCTTGCCCGCGGCGGACGGAAAGACCGTCATCCTCCAGTGCGCCGGCGGAAAGCGCTCCGGCATGGCGCTGGAACGCTGCGCCAAGGCGCAGGCCGCGATCGACACCCATCTGGCCGGAGGCCTGGGCGCCTGGAAGTCGGCAGGCCTCCCGGTCGAGCGCGGTTGACCCGCGGGAAAGACGGAAGGACGACGGCGATGAAGATGTGGACCCTCATGGCGGCGGTCGCCCTGACCCTGTCCGCCTGCGGCGGCTCGGAAGAAAACACGACGCCGTCCGCCAAGGCTGCGGCCGTGGGAGAGCAGCTCGTCCTGACCTCCAACAGCCTTGCCGACACCAAGACGGTCGGCGGCGAGATCACTACCCGCGACCAGTCACAGGCCCGCGCGCGCATTTCGGGCGTCCTCGTCGTCCTGTCGGTGCGCGAGGGGGATATGGTCGGCAAAGGCCAGCAGATCGGACGGGTCGTCGACGACCGGATCGGTTTCGAGACCCGCGCCTATGACGCCCAGATCGCCGCCGCGGAGGCCGAGGCGACTCGCGCCCGCGCCGATCTGGGACGGATTCAGGATCTGTACGACCACAATATCTACGCCAAGGCGCGCTTGGATCAGGCCGTCGCAGCGTCGCGCGCCGCCGACGCCCAGGCCGCCGCCGCTCGCGCGCAACGGGGCGCCAGCGCCAGCATGGCCGGCCAGGGCGCGATCCTGGCGCCGGCCGCCGGACGTGTGTTGAAGGTCGAGGTCACGGCGGGGTCGGCGGTCAGCCCCGGCATGTCGATCGCGACCATCACCGCCGGTCCGCCCGTCCTGCGTCTTGAGCTGCCGGAATCGCTCGCCGGCCAGGTCAAACCCGGCGCGCGCGTCCTGCTGACGGCCGACGATCTTCCGGCCGAAGCGCGCCAGGGACAGGTGACCCAGGTCTATCCCGCCATCGTCGGCGGGCGGATTCAGATTGATGCGACCGTACCGGGCCTGACCACCGAACTGGTCGGCCGCAGGGTCGCGGCCTCGATCGAGATCGGCCAACGTCAGGCCCTGACCGTACCCCGGCGTTTCGTGACGACCCGCTACGGCCTGGACTATGTGGAGGTGATGTCCCCTGACCGGAAGCGCAGCGCCGTCCCGGTCCAGACGGCCCCCACGAACGACCCTGAAACGCTCGAAATCCTGAGCGGCGTCAAGGCCGGCGACCGGCTGGTCGCGACGAGGACGCAAGGATGAAACTGGGCCTTTCCGGGCGCCTGACGCGCTTCACCATCGCCTCGCCGCTGACGCCGCTGTTCCTGCTGGCGGCCATCGCGGTCGGCCTCTTGGCCCTGTTCTCGATCCCGCGCGAGGAAGAGCCGCAGATCAGCGTGCCCATGGTCGACGTCCAGGTGGCGGCGCCCGGCCTGGCGGCCGCCGACGCCGTCGAACTGATCGGCATTCCGCTCGAGACCATCGTCAAGAGCGTGAACGGGGTCGAGCACGTCTACACCCAGGCCGAAGACAACGGGGTGCTGGTGACAGCGCGCTTCCTGGTGGGGTCGAATCCCGAGGACGCCGCCATACGGATCGAGGAAAAGCTGCGCGCCAACCAGGACCGGATTCCGGTGGGCGTCCCCGATCCCAAGGTGACGGTGCGCGGGATCGACGACGTTCCGGCCATCGTCCTGACCCTGACCCCAAAGCCGGGCGCAGCGGGTCAATGGACCGATCAGGCCCTCTATGACCTGGCGCACAAGCTGCGCACCGAAATCGCCAAGGTCGATGACGTGGGCCTGACCTTCATCACCGGCGGCCGACCCGACGAGATCCGCATCGCCCCCGATCCGGCCAAGCTCAATCAGTATGGCGTTCCGCTGGGCCGCGTGATCGAGACGGCGTCCCAGGCCAACCGCAGTTTCCCGGTCGGCAATATCCGCGAGAACGGTCAGGCCGTCGCCGTCACCTCAGGCCAGACCCTGGCCTCATCCCAGGACGTCGGCCTGCTGACCGTCCGCTCCGTCACCGGCGCGCCGGTCTATCTGCGCGACGTCGCAGACGTGGCCCAGGGGCCGCGCGAAGACCAGGCCCGCGTCTGGCGCTGGGCCCGGCATGACGGTCAGTGGGCCAGCACGCCCGCCGTCAGCATCGCCATCGCCAAACGCGCCGGCGCCAATGCGGTGGTGGTGTCCGAGGCCGTGCGTCAGCGCGTCGAAAACCTGGAAGGCAAGCTGATCCCTGAGGGAGTCGAAGTCGCCGTCAGCCGCGACTATGGCGAGACGGCGAATGAAAAGGCCAACGAGCTGCTGTTCCACCTGGCGTTGGCGACCGTGTCGATCGTCGTGCTGATCGGCTTCGCCATCGGCTGGCGCGAGGCCGCCGTCACCGCCGTGGTCATTCCCACCACCATCCTGCTGACCCTCTTCGCCTCCTATGTGATGGGCTACACGATCAACCGCGTCAGCCTGTTCGCGCTCATCTTCTCCATCGGCATCCTGGTCGACGACGCCATCGTCATGATCGAGAACATCGCCCGTCACTGGGCGATGCGCGACGGCCGCAGCCGAACGGAAGCGGCCGTCGAGGCGGTGGCCGAGGTAGGCAACCCCACCGTCGTGGCGACCCTGACCGTCGTGGCGGCCCTGCTGCCCATGCTGTTCGTGTCGGGACTGATGGGGCCCTATATGGCCCCCATCCCGGTCAACGCCTCGGCGGCGATGATCTTCTCCTTCTTCGTGGCTGTGGTGATCGCACCCTGGCTGATGATCCGGTTCGCGCGAAAGACCCTGGCCCACGGCGGGCCCGATCAGGCCCATGAAGAGGGCGGCGGCAAGCTGGGGCGGCTGTACGCCCGCGTGGCCCATCGCGTGATCGACAAGCGGTCGTCAGCCCGCAACTTCCTGATCGGCGTCGGCGTCGCGACCCTGCTCGCCTGTTCGATGTTCTACTTCAAGGCGGTCACGGTGAAACTGCTGCCCTTCGACAACAAGTCGGAGATCCAGGTGGTGGTCGATATGCCCGAAGGGACCAGCCTGGAAGCCACCTCCCGCACCCTTGACGAGGCGGCCGCCCAGATCCGCGCCCTGCCGGAGGCGGCGGCCATGGAGGTCTATGCCGGCGCCTCGGCGCCGTTCAACTTCAACGGCCTGGTGCGGCACTATTTCCTGCGCGACCGGCCCGAGATGGGCGATCTGATGATCTCCCTCCTGCCCAAGGACGAGCGGAGCCGCTCCAGCCACGCCATTGCGCTGGATCTGCGCGCCAAGCTGAAGGCCCTGCCTCTGCCTGCCGGAGCCTCTATCAAGGTGGTGGAGACGCCGCCCGGACCGCCCGTCCTGGCCACCCTGCTGGCGGAGATTTATGGCCCCGACGCTGAAACCCGGCGCAAGACCGCGCTGGAAGTCGAAAAACTGTTCCGCTCCGTCCCCTATATCGTCGATGTCGACAACAGTTTCGGCCAGGAACGGCCACGGCTACGGCTGGTCCCGGTACGGGATCGCCTGGATTACTATGGCCTGTCCGAACGCGAGTTACAGGATTCCATAGGCGCGATCCTGGCCGGCTCCACGGTCGGTTACGCCCCGCGAGGGGACGGTCGCGTCCCCCTGCCGATCACCGTCGCCCTGCCCCAGTCGGCGCGCAGCTGGAGCCGCACCCTGGCCACGACGCCGGTGGCGGTGACGACCGGCCCTGCGGGGCCGCGCCTGATCGAACTGGGCGAGGTCGTTGACGGTCGCCGTGAAGCGGGCAGTCACGCCGTTTTCCGTCGCGACGGCCGACCGCTCGACATGGTGACCGCCGAACTGGCCGGCGAATACGAGGCCCCCATCTACGGCATGCTGGCGGTCAATCGCGCCATCGAGGCCCACGACTGGGACGCGCTGGGCCTGCAAAAGCCGGCGATCCGCCTCAACGGCCAGCCAGAGGACGAATCCGTCCCCTCGCTGCTGTGGGACGGCGAGTGGGAGATCACCTGGGTCACGTTCCGCGACATGGGCGCCGCCTTCATGGTCGCCCTGCTAGGCATCTATGTGCTGGTTGTGGCCCAGTTCCGCAGTTTCAGACTGCCCCTGGTCATCCTGACCCCCATCCCCCTGACCCTGATCGGTATCGTCATCGGCCACATGCTGTTCGGCGCGCCCTTCACCGCGACCTCAATGATCGGCTTCATCGCCCTGGCGGGCATTATCGTGCGCAACTCGATCCTGCTGGTGGACTTCATCCGGCATACGGCCTCGCCCGACAAACCCTTGCGCGACGTCCTGATCGAGGCGGGCGCCATCCGGTTCAAGCCGATCCTGCTGACCGCCCTGGCGGCCATGATCGGGGCGGCGGTGATCCTGACGGATCCGATCTTCCAGGGTCTGGCGATCTCGCTGCTGTTCGGCCTGGCCTCCTCGACCCTGCTGACCGTCCTGGTCATTCCGGCCATCTATGTCGTGCTGCGGGATGACGGAAAGCCGGCGACCCGATGACGACGCAGGACGCCCCCCTGGCGGATCTGGCCGACCACGCCCACCAGGCCGCCGCCGTACTGAAGCTGCTGGCCAACGAACACCGCCTGCTGCTGCTCTGCCGGCTGGCCCAGGAGGAGATGTCGGTCGGGCGGCTCGTGGCCCTGTGCGGCTCGTCCCAATCCGGCGTCTCGCAAAACCTCAGACGTCTGCGCGAGGGCGGTCTGGTCAAGACGCGCCGCGTCCGCTCGACAATCTACTACAGCCTCGCCGACCCTGAGGTACGCCAGCTCGTAGAAACCTTATGCGACCGCTTCGGTCGTCCAGAAAAACCGCGGTTGAGCCATTGACCGGCCGGGGGCGTTTCCGCCCCACGACAGCCGTTCGCCGCTACCCCCGATGCACAGGAGCCACGCGGGCGAAATGAGCCGCGTCGCCGCGCGGACGGGGCGGCGCATCTGACACCCTCGGCTCGGCGCGCTGGGAGAGCCTGCCGCCGTCGCCGCAGAAGATTTCGTACAACATACCCATCACAGCCTGAGCCTTGGCGTCGGCGATGGAGTAGTAGATCGAGCGGGACTGGCGCCGGGTCTTCACCAGGCCGGACTGGCGCAACTCCGCCAGCTGCTGCGACAGCGCCGGCTGCTTGATGCCCAGATCGGCTTCAAGTTGGCCGACCGACCGCTCTTCTGCGGCGATATGGCAGAGGATCAGCAAGCGATTGGGATTGGCCAGCTGACGCAGCAGTTCCGCCGCCTGGGGCGCCTTGCTCCTCAGCCGCTCCATAGCGGCGGCGTGATCTTCGCTCATACGCCGCGCTCGCGGTAATACCAGGGCGCGTCGCCCTCGCCGTCGATCAGGGCTGCGTCCAGGGTGGTGGCGGCGGGCTCCAGCAAGGGCTCGCCCGGAGACCATCCCGCCGGAGTCGACGCCTGCTCGCGGTCGGCGGTCTGCAGCGCCGTCACCAGCCGCAGCAGTTCCTCGACCGAACGGCCGATGTTCATCGGATACCAGCTGATCGCGCGCACGATTCCGGCCGGATCGATGACGAAGCTCGCCCGCACCGTGGCGCTGTCGCTGGCGCCGGCGTCCACCATGCCGAAGGCGTGGCCGATGGCCATGGACGGATCCTCGATGATCGGGAAGGTCACCTTGACGTCGAAGCGGCGATAGATGTCCTTCAGCCAGGCCAGGTGGGAATACAGACTGTCGACCGACAGGGCCATCAGGTCACAGCCCAAGGCCTCAAACGCATCCGCCCGCTTGGCCAAGGCAATGAACTCGCTGGTGCAGACCGGCGTGAAATCGGCCGGATGCGAAAACAGCACCAGCCAACGCCCGCGATAGTCGCTGAGCCGCTTCTCGCCCTGGGTCGTGCGCGCGATGAAGTCCGGCGCCGGATCATTAATGCGAAGGGGGCGCAGCCCCGCAGCGCCGAGTGCGCCTTCGACGGCAAGCGTGTTCTCAATAAAATTCATCACGCATGATTAGGCGGTTCAAAATGTACCCGCCACCCTAAAATACGCACCTATATAAACTATGAAGATTTATAGATGTTGCGCGAGAGGCTTCTGACGCTGCCGCGCTTCTTGGTCCGTGAGCTGGATCGGCTGATCGCCCGACGCGGGCGCCCGGCCATGATCGTCAGCGACAGCGGGACCGAACCGAAGGACGGCGCAGCCAGATGACCAGCCGGGCGATCCTTGAATGGACCAACCGCACTGGCGTTGCCTGGCCGAGGCCCGCGCCGTCATCGATGCGATGGAGACACAGGACATCAACACCCTGATCGACTGGCGACTGGCCGAGTTGAAGATGCAGTTGGCCAGGTCGGGTCAGTAGGCGGCCTGGGCGTTGAAGGCGCGCGTCTCCTCGACCGTCAGGAAGTGGGGATTGGTCGCAGAATCGTACTGGAAGCCGGGCGTGACCCGCTCGCCGATTTCCCCCAAGGCGTTGCGGCCGAAATCCGCATTTGAGCTGTGGAAGCGGATCGTGGGCGCGATCACATAGTGGTCAGGGAAGCCGTAGGTCAGGTGGGAGTCATCGGTCGGGCACATGACTTCATGCAGCTTTTCGCCTGGCCGCACGCCGATGACATGCGTAGGCATTCCCGGGGCCAGCGCCTCTGCCAGGTCGAGGATCCTCACCGAGGGAATCTTCGGAATGAAGATTTCGCCGCCTTGCATCCGCTCGAAGTTGGTGAGGACGAAATCAACGCCCTGACGCAGTGAAATCCAGAACCGGGTCATGCGCGGGTCGGTGATGGGCAGGGACTCCACCCCTTCTGCGATAAGCTTTTCAAACAGAGGCAGAACCGAGCCCCGCGAGCCGACCACATTGCCATAGCGGACCACCGAGAAGCGCGTGCGGTGGCTGCCCGCCATATTGTTGGCGGCCACGAACAGCTTGTCCGAGACGAGTTTGGTCGCTCCATAGAGGTTGATCGGACTGGCGGCCTTGTCGGTCGACAGGGCGATCACGCTCTCGACGTCATTGGCCAGGGCCGCAGCAATGACGTTCTCGGCGCCGCTGATGTTGGTGCGGATACACTCCGTCGGATTGTATTCCGACGCCGGCACCTGTTTCATCGCCGCCGCATGGATGATGAAATCAACGCCGCGCGTGGCCTGTATCAGCCGCTCCCTGTCACGCACGTCGCCGAGAAAGAAACGCATGCGCGGATCGGAAAACTCGTGCTGCATCTCGAACTGCTTCAGCTCGTCGCGCGAATAGACAATTACCCGCTTAGGATCGTAGCGCTCCAGGATGGTGCGGACATACATCCGCCCGAAGGAGCCCGAGCCTCCCGTGATCAGTACCGATTTGTCGTCGAACATGGCGATTTCTGGTGCCCTAAACTAATGCTGCGCGCAGGGCATCCGCAGCGCCGACGCGTCTGAAGAGCGCCCGGAAGGCTCTAATGCAAGTTTTCGCATGTCCTGAGCAGCATCAGCAACACTCTCCAAGGCGCCGAGAGCCTCCCGCGATCGCCCCATGGTCTGTCAGTCCAGCAATGACCAGACCAGCGGGGTGCCCTTCACGGCGTCCTGCCGCAGTCTGCGCCCGAGGAGTTCGCGATAATGGCGGGGGTGGAGGCCGTCGCCGGGGCGAACGGAACGAAGGTTCTCGGGGGTCAAAGCCTCCCCCTTCTTCATGTCCATCGCGATAAACAGTGATCGGCCGAAGCGGCGGTTGATCAGAGCCTGGCCCGTGGGGCCAGACTGGACGCCGCCTATGGCTTGCTCGGCGATCCTGACTCCCTTGACCAGGCTGGCGAAGTCGTCCGGCGTCAGCGAGAAGCTGGCGTCAGGTCCGCCGATGGCGCGGTCGAGAATGAAGTGCTTCTCGATCACCCGGGCGCCCAGCGCCACTGCGGCGATGGCGACCGCATTCTCGGTCGTGTGATCCGACAAGCCCATCCTGAGGCCGAAGGTCTTGGCCCAGACCGGTATCGTCGCCAGATTGGCGTCCGACGGCAGCGCCGGATAAGCCGAGGTGCATTTCAGCAAGGTGATGTCATGGTTGCCTTGCCGATGACAGGCCGTGATCGCCTCCTCGATGTCCCCCATGTTGGCGATGCCGGTGGAGATGATCATCGCGCGCCCCTTGGACGCCGCATGTTCGATCAGCGGGATGTCCGCGATCTCGAACGAGGCGATCTTGAAGATCGGCACGTCCATCTCATCCAGGAAGTCGACAGCCTCGAGATCGAACGGCGACGAGAAGAAGGTCAGGCCGAGACGATGGGCCTCCGCCTGGATCGGTGCATGCCATTCCCACGGCGTTTGAGCCTCGAGGTAGAGGTCGTGCAGGGTCGCGCCGTCCCACAGGGTTCCGTCGTTGATCTGGAAAGGCGTCGTCCGGCAGTCAAGGGTGATCCCGTCGGCCGTGTAGGTCTGGACCTTGATCGCATCGGCCCCAGCCGCCGCCGCAGCGCGCACGGTCTCGAGGCAAACCTCAAGCGAACCGCCATGGTTGGCCGAAAGCTCCGCCACCATGAACACATGGTCCGGATAGGTGAAGCTCATGCCGCATCTTCCTTGAATACGCTCGCCATCAAGGCCGCCCGATCAGAAGGCCAGTCGTCGGCCAACCGCGCCATACAGATGATATCCTGCATCTCGCCATCCTTCAGACGCGCTTTCGCAAGCAAGCCTTCACGGGTGAAACCAAACCGCTCGTGCAGCCGGACGACGCCGCCGTTGAAGGCGAACACCTCGCAGCACAGTTTACGGATCCCAAGCGGCCCGAACGCCTCGTCCAGCGCGAGCAGTTCCATGGCGGCGCCCGATCCGCGCGGCATGTCCGACTCTCCGAGATAGAAGGCCCAGTTGGCGCGGCCATGGGCCCGGTCAATTTCGGTGAAGGATACGAAGCCGACCGGCCGGTCGCTGTATTCAAATATGCGATAGGCGGCGGATCGGTCCACCAGGCTGCTATCAAACCAACGGTCATGCTCGTCGACCGTGATGATGTGGTCACTGTACATGTTGGCGCGTATGCGATCCTGATTGCGCCACGACAGGACGAGGGCGCGATCCTCCTCAGCCATCGGCCGCAATCGGCAGTCGGCGTATCGCATCAGACGCGCTCCTGAACCATGGACCGCTCGAGATGATCGAACAGACGTCGAACCCCCTGCCCGTCGACCACGCCTGCGGCTCTGGCGCCGATGCTCTGTCGCACGACGGGATCCTGCAGATGAGCCATCGCCGCCTTCACTCGCACCTCGAGGTCCGCAGCGTCCCAAACGCCCGCGACAATGTAGCCGCACAAGGCCGGCCAGTGATCGAGATTGGCCTTCTGGTTTGCGGCGATTCCGACGAGGATGGCCGGCGTGCCGCACCGGGCGAGTTCGAACACCGTCTGCCCCGCACCGCTGATTGCGATGTCCGCCTCCAGCATCAGGGACGCCATGGCGGCGGCGTCGATCGCCTGATGCACGGACACGCCGGGCATCACGGGCGGCGCCGGCTGGCCGGCGCCCAGCACCAGATCAATCCTCCCCGCAGGAAAGGCCTCCCGGGCCAAACGGGCCATGGGCACGCCGAGCCCGTGCAGGTCGCCTCCGCCGAAGATCACCAGAATCCGCTCGACGTCAGGCCGCGCGGGCAGGCGCTCCGGCAGATCCCAGAACGGCGGACGCAAAGGCTGCCACGACGGGCCGTTCAGCACCCTTTCGCTTTCGGACGTCTCGGAGACCGGCCGATCCGGGGCCGGATGAACGACCACGCCTGACGGATAGGACCAGCCCAGGTCATCGATGAAGACTGTGACGTCAGAATTGGATGCGATCGTCTCCATGGCCTCGGCCGAGGCGGCATAGCTGTCGATCAGAGCGATGCCCGCCCGAATACCGCCCGGGGTCTCCCCGTCCTCCTGCCAGCGACGCTGGATCACGTCCTGCCCGGAGCCGATCGCGGCGACAGCGACCGCGTCACCGTCCAGAATCCAGCGAACCTGTCCGCCTCGCAGCAACCAGCCTTCCGCATATGCGCTGCACCGACTGACGTGGCCGAGGCCCCGGACCCGATCGCCTTCGGTGAACACTATAAGCAATCCCGGCGTAGTCATCGCGATGCGCCGGAATGAGGCAGACTTTGTTGGCGTTCGGTCAGCCGCCAATCCACTTTGGCGTCCATGTCTTGAACCTCGATTTCGACGTGGGTCATTGCGTATAATGTCCCCGCGAAAGGGTTAGGCCGGGTTGTCGTCTCGCCTAGCTAGCTACGCGATTTGCCGCGGCGATGCACGACTATTGAACTGACAATAAGGCTCAACAAGCTGTCGCGACGACCAAAGTCGCTGCACGAAGACTTTGACCCTATAGTCGACCCTCCGTTGGCTTTGCCACCGAAACCCTAACCGCTCGCTCCGGTCCGGAATCAGGGTAGTTTGATCCGAATGTCCCTCAAGTTTCGAGGGCTCGCACGGTTGAGAACCTCTTTTTGCCTACCGCTCACGAGCGGTTCGACGCCGAAGGATAAGATGAAAACGACTACAAGCGGGGGAAGGCAATGAGCACGGCGGCCGAGAACACCAGCATAGGGCCATCTGTGACAGAGGCGCTGATCTCTGATGGCGCATATCGGTTCGAATGGCCGCTGGACCCCGCAGGCGCGACAGCGCTGCTGAACAAGATCAGGGCTGTGCGTCGGTTCGACGAGAGCCTGTTCCTGGAAGAAAAAGCCTTCGACCTCAATCCGCAGTATCGCGGCGTAAACCCTCGTCCTGGGCGAAATCTTCTTGAACGGTTCGATGCCGAGCTGGCTTTTGTTGAGCAGGATCGCGGTATGATGAGCGCCCTCACAGAGGTGCTTGGACCTGACTATGTCATCACAGACCGCAAGATTGTCTGCGGCGTCCCATCCCGATCGATTCCAAACTGGTTGAAGGCGCGCATCGAAGGCGCCCCCGTCAACAATCTGGGTCCGTATGTGAAACCCGAGTACCGGGATGTGACCTATTTTTACGGGATCGACTTCCACCAGGACATCATCGACTTCAAAGACCGGGAAGCCGATTTTGTCACGGTATATGTTTACCTTCATCCGGTCGCCCGATCTGACGCGCCGCTTTTCCTGCTCGAGGGCAGCCATGTGCTCGGTGCGACGACCTTCCCGCACATGCTCTCGCGCAAGGACGGACAAGCCTGGCTCTACAACAGCCTGGATGGGCAGTCTGTAGAGGTGCGACAGACCGTTCTGACAGGCCAGACGGGATTTGCCGCCCTCTGGCACCCTTTCACCCTGCATGGAACTCAGCCGGATACTGCGGACCACGAACGTATCTCGTTGCGCTATCTAATCAGCCGGCGATCCCCTTCCGCAGGGGGACTTACCGCCGTGAACGCAGCCATTCGAGGCCCGCTTCTCCTGGAGACGACGCGGATGGATCTGGCAGCGGACGGATCAGCGCAGATCAAAAACAACTTGGTGCGCACAGCCGAGGGTTGACCCCCTTACGTGCCAACGCCGCATGAATCGTGCCCAACATCTTCTCATCGAGAAAATTGCGCAGCCCTGAACATGTCTGACCCCATCGCCGCCCAACATCAGCCCATCGAATTCGCTCGGCGACTTATTCCAGCGGCTCGTCCGCGCCTACCCGACGCCGACGCAATTCTCCCGTATCTGCGTCGCATAGACGCGGCTCGGAGCTATTCGAACTTTGGCCCTCTTCTCACGGAGTTCGAATCCCGACTTGCGAGGCGCTTCGAGCCGGGTTCCAAGGTGGTCACCTGCGTGAATGGAACCCAGGCCCTGACCCTGACCCTAAATGCGCTGGACCTCGCGAAGGGCAGTCTGGTCGCCATTCCGTCCTACACCTTCGTCGCCACAGCCCATGCCGTTATCGCCGCCGGCCTGACCCCCCTGTTTCTCGACGTGGAGCCGAACGACTGGATGCTTCGACCTGAGACCGTGCGCGACGCCCTTGTATGGGCGCCCGCTCAGGTATCGGCCGTGGTCGTTGTCGCCGCCTTCGGCGCCATGCCGGATCTCGAAGCCTGGAAAGCGCTGCGCGAAGACACCGGCTTGCCGGTCGTGCTGGACGCCGCCGCCGCCTTCGATCAGGCGCGCGTAGCGGAAATCCCCACCGTCGTAAGCCTGCACGCGACCAAGGTCCTCGGTATCGGCGAAGGTGGATTTCTGGCGACAACGGACGCCGAACTGGCGGCGCGCGTCAGGCAGTCAACGACGTTCGGTTTTCGCGGCTCACGCCTCTCGGACATCGCGGCGACGAATGCGAAACTCAGCGAGTATGCGAGCGCAGTGGGGCTGGCCGCCCTGGACAGCTGGGAGAGCGACCGGCTGCAGTTTCTACGCGCCGCGCAGATGATGAAGGTCGCCATGACCTTTCTTCCTGAGGTTCAGTTCCAGCCGGGCTGGGGCGACGGCTGGGTCACCAGCGTGTGCTCCGTGGGCCTTCCGAACGGATCGGTTGACGCCGTTGAACACAGGCTCCAGGACCAGGACATTCACACCCGGCGCTGGTGGGATCGGGGTTGTCACTTGAATCCGGCTTTCGCTGAATGCCCGCGTGGGGATCTGTCCGTGACCGAGACGCTGAGCCGTTCCGTGCTCGGCCTGCCCTTCGCGATCGACATGGACGGGGATGATATTTCGCGTGTCGCCGCCGCCTTGAAATTGGCGCTTGCAGGCCGTTGACCGCGTGTGCCGCGCACCCAATTCGTCAATGGCGGCAGCGCCGGCTCCTTCCGTGTCACGGAGCAGGAAGGAAAGTCGATGATGGGAACGCCGCCCAAAGGCATAGGCAGCCTTTTCCCTGCGGCTGACCGGGCCAGCCCATCGTCATTCGCGGCGACAGTGTGGTCGGCTTGGACGGCTGGACAGAGCGACAACCGCGCTTTTTCGACCGCCCGCGCGGCCCTCGCCGCTCTGCTTGTGGCCCGCCAAGTGAAACGGCTCTGGCTGCCGGCCTATATTTGCCGCGCCTTGGTCGAGGGCGTGACAAGGGCGGGGGTCGAACCGATCTGGTACGGAGTGGACGATCAACTCAACTGCGACGTCGAGGCGGTGCGCGCCGGCCTGGCGCCCGATGATGCGGTCCTGACGATCTGCTGGTTTGGTCGCCCGCCCGAGGCCAAGTTCCAGATGCTGGCTTCCGACTTTCCCTCCCTCCTGATCATCGAGGACCGCGCCCAGGCGTTGGACCCGGGAGCGGGCATCCCAGGGGCAATCCGGCTTTACAGTCCGCGCAAGCTGCTGGGCGTGGCTGACGGCGGCCTTCTCGTTGGGTCAGACCTGCCTGCTCCCCCGACCCGGCCCGGGTCGCCCGACCTGTGGACGGCCAATGACCGCCGGCGTGCGGACCCCGAGGGGCGGGATCCTGACACATGGTTCCCAGACTACCGAGCCCGCGAGACAGCCTATGACGCCGAGCCCCGCTGTTGCAGCGATCGAACCCTCGCCGCTCTTGATCTCGTAGCCATCCAACCCGAAGCGGACGCCCGCCGCCGCAACTGGGAAAGCCTCGCTGCACATCTGGCTCCGTTTGCGTTGTGGCCCGATCCGGCTCCGCAATTCGCGCCCCTGGCTTTTCCTGTCGTCGTCCCGAATGCAGCCGATCTCGTCGCCCATCTTGCGGACCGGCGAATCTGGGCTGCTCGCCATTGGGAGAACCTTCCCTCTCCCAGCCAATTTGGCGCCGCCCACCGGCTCAGCGATCGTTGTGTTTCCTTGCCCCTGGACGGCCGTTACGGGCGGCCAGAGATGATGCGCATCGTCGACGCCGTCCTGGAATTCGCAGGCTCTACACCTCTGCCCACCGCTTAAGCGCGGTAAGCCGGAAAAAATTCGGTCTCCACGCCGGCGCTCAGGGCGGCATATCGCGCAGGATCGAGAACCGCACCGCACAGCGAAGTCATGACCTCTCCGTTGGCGAAACCGCTTTTGAAGGCAAAGAGCCCCCCCTCTCCGGAGCCGATCCCGGCGCCTCCGCCCAGGTTGACCACGCCCCGCCCCTCGAAATGTTGGATGGCCGTGTCGTAAAGGGCGAAACTGGCGCCGTTGGCGTATCCATCCTCATCGACCGCAGTCAGGTGGTTGTAGATGACGCCGTCGCAGGCGAACCATAGCGTCATGCCGACGACACGATCTCCGACCGAGGCTGCGAAGGCCACCAGCGCCGGTTCCTTCCCCATGACCTCGAAGCTGGCGTCGGGAAAGGCGGCCACCCCGGAGACGCTCCGGCGGGTCACCAGACCCCGGTAGAGGCGTTTCCAGTCTTCCAGCCAGAGCGGCAAGGAGCCGACATCGATTCGGCACCGGCGATGTCCCCGGCGGATGCGTTCGGCGTGATGCCGGCTGGGGCTGTAGCGGCCGCGGGCGGGGTCGATGGTCAGATGGGCCTTGAACGGCTGGACGAAGCCGAACGCCTCCGAGAGACGCACCCGCGGGGGGCCTGCAAGCGGATCAGGCACGAGAACGACCGAGATCAGACCGAGGCCGCGCAACCGCTCCAGTCCGCCGCTCAAGTCTGCGGTCGTCGCAAGCGCCGCCAAGGGGTAGAGGCCCATGGCATCCTCGCCGTAGCCAAAGGCGGGATTGAGATCCCGAGGAATGGAGCGCGCCAGGATCGGGACGCCCCACTCCGGTACGGCCACCGGCCGTCCCGCGTGGCCTAGCGCGTGGGCGTAGGCCAGGCTCGCATAGGGATGCACGAGCTCAGCTGTCCCAGTAACGGTTTTCGGCGACCAGATCGGCATAGTCCTGGCGTGTGACGCCGACGAGGATCCTGTCCCAGCGACGTCCTTCGCGGAAATGCCAGCCTCTTTGCCGACCCTCCTCGCGCCACCCGCATTTGCCGACATAGAGCCGGTGCGATGCGGCGTTGTATTCGATTATGTCGCCGTCCAGCCTTTCCAGCCGCAGCTCATCGAAGGCATAGCGCATGACCGTCATGACCGTGTCGAGACCATAGCCCTTGCCCTGTATCTCGGCGGCGCCCAGCATCATGCCGTGGAAGGCGGTCCCATTCTTCCAGTCTATGGCGACGAGGTTGGCCGTACCGAGCAGCAGGCCGTCGTCCAAGCGTTCGATCGCGAAACGCTGACTCAACCGGTCGGTCGCCAGACCGTCCAGCCAGGCCACGGTGCTCGCCTCGCTGGAGGGAAATTGCCAGCCGCCCAACTGCCTCCAGATGTCAGGGTCATTGGCCCAGCGATGAAGCATCGGGATATCGCCCCGCTCCAGCGCCCGCAGACGTATTCGGCGACCTGAAATGCTCATTCTGCAGCCTTTGCGACGACGAAGATGCTGGCGCATTCGCTCGGCCGTTCCTGGCCGAGAGCATAACAGGCTTCGAGGAAATCGTCGCTGATCAGCGGACCTCCAATCAGCGCGTTGAACTGAAAATTGGCCAAGGGCTTGTAGAAAATTCCTCCGCTGTGCTCAGCGTTCAGTCCCGCGGCCGCGACATCGCGTTGCAGGGTGTCCAGCCTGTAGACACGGCGATGACCCGCCGCCTCATCTGCGGCGGACAGGCCTTCCAGATGGCTGAACAAGCCCATCTTCACCGCGATGCGTCGCGATGGAGCCTCGGCGTTGGGCACAACCACATAGAGACGCCCGCCGGGCGCCAGAAGCGCACCCAGTCGACGCAGGGCGGCCACCGGGTCCGCGACGTGCTCCAGCACGTGCGAAAATACGATGGTGTCGAACCGCCGATCGGTCTCGTAGTCCTCGAGCAGGGCCTCGATGAGGACCACACGATCACCCAGCCGTTTGCGCGTGTGGGCGACGAAAGTGGGATCAGGCTCCAGAACCGTCAGGTCGTCGAACCGCTCAAGCAGCAGGCTGGTCTGGTCGCCGTGCGCGCAGCCGACCTGAAGACAGGCGCCGTCCGCGAACCATGGTGAAAAGGCGCGCATCATGTACCCCCGCATCAGGGCGTCGAACGGAGCTGCGCCCTCGCCGTAGGAGGCCACGGCCGCCGCCAACCGGTGATGTTCGGCCGAGGCGAGGGTGCTGGGGGGGAGAGTTGGATCTGTCGCGCTCATATCTGATCCGCCTTGAACGCCCAGTTTTCGGGGGGTTGATAATAGTCCTCGACGCTGGTCGGCACCCGGGCATGAAATCCCAGAAGTTGGCGCGCTGTCGGCGTCAGGCCGGAATGGGTTTCGACGGGCAGGAAGCGAGGCCAGTCCATATGCGGTTTCATGAACGGGCGGCCAAAACAAAGCGTCAGGCCGCGGCGCAGCGCGCCGCTACGATTGGGCGCCGCGCTATGAACCGCCAGGCTGTCGAACAGAATGATGTCCCCTGCCTGGCCGGTAAGAGAAATAGCCTGTTGGGCGAAATGGTCCGCCGAGGGCATGTCCTCTACGCGGTGCGATCCTTCCAGTAGTCGGGTCGCGCCGTTTTCGATGGTGAAGTCGTCCAGCATCACCAGCATGTTCAGCGACAGTCGAAAACCGTTGGACCAGGTCCGGATGTCCCTGTGGGGCTTGTGCGTATAGGTCGTGACCCCCGGGGGGTGCAGCGTCACCCCGAAATTCAGCAGAATGGTCTTGCCGTCGAAATAGTGCTCGATCTGGCCCATCAACGGCATATCCCCGACAAGACGATCCAGACTATTGTTCAGGCCGAGCGCGTGATGACCCGCGCCCTCCATATTGGCGGCGACGCCGTTCCGCACCTGGACCATGCGGCGCTCGGCATAGAGGGCCTCTGCGTCTCGTCCCAAGGCGGCGACATGGTCTGCGTCCAGCACGCCCTCGAAACGCACCCATCCCAAGGTCCGCATCTGTTCGTCGATCTGGCTCTGATCCAAGGTCATTAGGGTTCCAGTTGGACGAACAGGGCGGTGCCCATGACGAAGCTGCGGGCGATCCGGTCCGCGTGACGCGCGCACCAGGCGTCGCCTACGGTTCGAGGTCCATCGCCGAAGGCCCAGACATAGTCGTCAAAAACCACCCAGCCCCCAGGCGCCACGTGCGGCGTCCAGTTCTCAACGTCTTCGGTCACCCGCTCCAGAGAATGGTTGCCGTCGATATGCAAAAGAGCGATCCGGCCCTCATAGACGGTGCGGCCCAGGACCTCGGTCTCTACCGTCAAGCCGGAACAATAGGATTCGGCGGCCACAGTCGATGTCGCGCGAATATAGTTGATTCGCCCGTCCGCGAGGGGCGCGAGATTGGTCTCGAAGATGGTGAGAGCGTCGTCCAGGTTCATGGCTGCGCTGGCCTTGTCCAACATCGCCACGCCCTGCGCCAAGGCGTCGGCTCGCCATGGATCGATACACAGCACCGGCCCAAGATCGTGATGGCGTGACAACAGGGCCAACAAGGCTGCTGACCGGCCCCACCACGAACCGATCTCGACGATATCTCCGGCTGGAACGTGACGCGCGACCTCGATCATCGCCGCGATCTTGTCGTTGTCGGACATGCCGGGCACATCGTCCACGAAACGCAAGAGACCGGCCAGCCGGGGACCGGCGAGACGCGGAGCGCCGCCGCCGAACCAGTCGGGCGCAGTGCTGATCTCGGCTGCGCGGTCCCAGAGAGCGCGGTAAGCCCGCTCCTTGGCCAGAAGCGGCGAGACACTGATCAAGCTGACCTTCGCAGAGAGCCGCGGAAGAACTTCGGCAAGATGGGCGCTGACGACTTCATGAGGGGAATAGATGGCCGTGACGCCCAGACGCGCGATCAGGCGTCGCAAGGCCTCGGCGAAGTCAGGATCATGGACATAAGGCAGGTACTCCCAGCTGTCGTAGCGACCCGCCTCGGGATTCCACGCAAGAGACGACGCCCCGACGACACGATGTCCCCGCTCAGCCGCCTCGCTCCGGTATTTCAGAGCGTCCGGCGTCCCGGCCGGAAAGACGAGGACTGTTTCGGTCATGACTTCAGTGCGCCTCCGCGATCGCGCGCGCGTGCATCTCGCGAAAAATACTTTCGAGATTGCGCGTGAAGCCGACCTCGTCACGGTAGGGCGAGGCGTCAAACGCGGGGCGAACCCGCTGACGGAGACCGTCAAGGCGTGAAGCATCGCCGGTCAGGTCCAAGGCGCGCCTGACGTAGTCGCCCCAGTCCTTCGCGATCAACTCGGTCAGTCCGCACGGCACAAGCGCGGGCAGGCCAATCCGCGAGAAGAAGTCTTCGCCCTCGAGCGTCAGGACCGGCACGCCGTTCGCCAAGGCGTCGCATGTGGTGGTGCCGCCCGTGCAGGGCGAAGGATCGAGCGCCAGATCGACCTCGGAGAAGGCGTTCAGGTAGTCCGGCCCCGTGCTGTGGCCTTGGAACTGCAGTTGTTCGGGGCTGACCCCATAGGCGGAAAATCGAGCCTGCGTGGTCCGTTGCAGGACGGGATCGACGTAGTATCGGTACTTGAATAGCAGCCGGTTCGTCGGACGGGTCCGAAGGATTTCCGCCCAGGCGATCACGGTCTGTTCGCTGATCTTCGCCGGATTGTTGAAGGATCCGAAGGTGACGTAACCGTTGCGCAACGCCGGCGTCGGCGCAGGCTCGGGGCGATCCGGCGCCGGTCGATAGGGCGCCATGATGTCGCCCATTCGCCAAATCTTCTCGACGAAATAATCCGCCGTTCCGGGGGCGTCCATGCTGTCGGCGTGCAGCACATAGTCCATGCTGCTCAGTCCGGTGGTCTGCACGAAATTGATCCAGGCCACCTGCACGGGCGCCGGACGATGCCCGAAGACCGATAGCCGGCTGCCAGCCGTGTGACCCCAGACGTCGACGAGGACATCGATCCCATCCGCGCGGATTTGCTCGACGACCTCGGTGTCCGGCATCGCCCCGATCGCCCTGACTGTACAGGCTTCTGGCAGGCCGATCTCAACGGATGGATCCGCGCAGTAGAGGAAGACTTCCACGGACGCCGGGTCGTGAGACTCAAGAACGGGAACAAGAAACTGGGCCACCTGATTGCGCGAGAAGCTCGGGCCGACATAGCCGATCCGCAGGCGTCGATTTGCGGCCGACGAATTGGCGATCGTCTTCGTCCCAGATGTGTGTGGCGCGGCGTAGAGCGCGGCCCATTTGCGCGCCTCATCGGAGACCTGCTTCAGACGGTCAGGCCCGTGAAACAGCGCGTAGATCAGAAAGCCGTGGATTGCAGGCCCGGGAAAGCGCTCGACGGCAAGGGTAAAGACATCGATCGCCTCGGCCATCCGACCCTGATGCTGCATCGAGAGGCCGTAACTGATCAGGACATCCGGGACGAGATTGTCGAAATCCAGCGCATTGCTCAGAGCCAGCGTCGCGGCTCCCATCTGATTGGCGATATACAGCTGTCGACCCACGGACCCGCAGTAGCCGGGATCGGAGCGGAACCGCTCCATGTCCGTGCCGCCCGCCCGCATGACCGCCACAGCATGCAGATTGCAGGCATCGGTCAGAATTTGACGCGCAAGAGTCTCATGTCCGGCTGCAACAAGCGCGCTGTAAAGCCAGTATCGGCTTTCCCAGTCAGCAGGCTTGTTCTGCGTTATGGCGTAGAACAGTTCGACCGCTTGGTCCGCATCTCCACGGGCAAGGGCGCCGCAGCCGTCCTCCAGGGTCGGCGGGAAAGTGACGTCCTCGAGGGCATGGGAAACCAGCATGATGAGCGACCGTCTATCCTTTTATGTTCAAGTTGGTGTGCTTCGTTAAACGAGGCGTTAACGAGACGCTGCACGTCGCTCGAGCGCTGCGCATCTTCAGAGTCCTCCTGACCAGACAGCCTAATCGCCTGGCGCTCTCCAGAAAGAGAGCCCGTTGCGCCGTCGCCGCACAGGGTCGCTCGCAAAGTCGCGCCGCCGGGTCCTGGAGGACTTGGCCGAGGCGGGGAAAGATCACGTTAACCCCGTTTTGCAACTATGTTCCGATCGAGGAGATAGTTGGTGAACCGGCTCAAAGATTCCGCATCACGACCGCGCCCCATCCTCGAAGGGCTTAAAGGGGATTCGGCCCTATCGGACTCCCTCGCCCGCCTCATAAAGGCGCAGGAAAAAGACAGCCGCGGCGGCGCCAAGCTTTCGGCCAAGGCGCAGGCGAGTCGGCGAAAGACCCTGATCCGGTTGAAGACCGGCCTGGAGGCCCTGGCTCGCCAGGACTATGTCACCGCCTCGACGCGTCTTCAGCGGGCGCTCGAGTTGGACGACAGCAATGCCTTGGCCTGGCGGATGCTGGCCGTGGCTTTCGACAAACAGGGCGAGTTCGCCAAGGCGTTCACCGCCTATGAAGCCGCCGCGCGGCTGGCCCCCGATGACCTCTCCGTGGTGCGCGAAGTGGGTCAGCTGGCCTATCGCCTCGGCAAGCTGGAGATCGCCGAGAGGCTGTTCCGACGCTTTCTGGCGGGCGAGCCAGGCAATGAAGAGGTCGCCGACGGCCTGGCCTGCGTCTTTCGCGACCAGAACCGATATGATGAGGCGTTCGCGCTGCTGCGCGACAGCATCAACGGCAATCCCGAACGCCCGGTTCTATGGAACACCCTCGGCACGGTGTTGAGCGAGAGCGGCGATATTGCCGGAGCGATGGTCTATTATGACGAGGCGCTTCGACTGGATCCAGGCTTCCACAAGGCCCGCCATAACCGGGCCTACTGCCTCACCGTTCTCGGCGAATCCGAAAGGGCGCTTCAGGACATGGACCTTGCCTCGCAAGGCCTGACCCACCCCCGCGAAATTGCCTCCATCCGCTTGGCGAAGGCCTTCACCCAGTTGCTGACCGGCGACCTGGTCGGCGGGTTCGACAGCTATGAGGCTCGGTTCGATGCGGCCTCGGAAGGCGCCTTTGTCTTCACCGAATTCGGCAGGCGGTGGGCGCTTGACGACGACCTGCGCGGCAAGAGCCTGCTGATTTACGGCGAACAGGGCCTGGGTGATGAAGTCCTTTTCGCCAATATCATAAGCGACACCCTGGACGCCCTCGGCCCAGATGGCCGGCTGATCATCGCTGTCGAACGAAGACTGGTGACCCTGTTCCAGCGCAGCTTTCCGCAGGCAGACGTGCGGCCGCACAAGACCGTCCGTCAGTTCAACACCCTGTTTCGGATGGTCGATCTGGGCGATCAGCCCGCGCCGATCGACTTCTGGACTCCCATGGCCAGTCTCTTCCGGCGTTTCCGGACCAGCCTCGCCGCCTTCCCCCGCGATCCGGGGTTCCTGGCCCCCGATCCGCAACGCGTGGCGCACTGGCGTCAGGTGCTCGAAGACAGCGGACCCGGCCCCTATGTCGGCGTGCTGTGGAAGAGCATGAAGATGGGCGGGTCGCGCCAGCGCCACTATTCGCCGTTCACACTGTGGAGCCCCGTTCTCGAAACGCCAGGCGTTCGGTTCGTCAACCTCCAGTACGCCAATGCCGAGGAAGACCTGGCGGCGGCCAGGGCGCGCGGGTTCGACATCTGGACGCCGCCCGGCATCGATTTGAAGATGGATCTCGACGACCTGGCGGCGCTCTGCTGCGCGCTGGACGCCGTCATGGGGCCATCCACGGCGACGACCAATATCGCAGCGGCGGTGGGCGCGCGGGTGTTTGTCAGCGCCGGTCCGGGTTCGTGGACGGGGTTCGGTTCGGATCAAGCGCCCTGCTATCCTTCCGCCCGCGTCTTCCACGCCACACAGTTCGATCAGTGGGAGCAGGTGATGCAGCAGATGGCCGAGGCCCTGAGCGAGGAGCTTCTGTCGGATCGCACGAGCGGATCGCGGCCTGATGCGGCCTGAAATCCTTCGGGCGCCGGCAGCGCAGGGCCGCTGAACATGGAGCCCCAAGGCTTCATCCCCTACGGTCGCCAGTGGATCGACGCGGACGATGAGCGCGCCGTGCTGGCCGCGCTCCGATCCGACTTTCTGACCCAGGGCCCGGCGACGCCCCAGTTCGAGGCCGAGCTTGCCGCCTACGTCGGCGCCCGGTTCGCAGTCGCGGTGAGCAACGCCACTGCAGGCCTTCATCTGACGATGGCGGCGCTGGATCTCGGTCCCGGCGAGGGGATCACCAGCCCGATCACCTTCGTGGCGACAGCCAACGCCATGGCCTATGTGGGATTAACCCCGGTGTTCGCCGATATTGACGCGGAGACCCTGAACCTGTCGCCTGCGGCCACGCGCGCCGCAATGACAGATCGAACTCGCGTCATTGCGCCAGTCCATTTCGCCGGCCGCCCGGCCGACATGGCCGCCTTCCGCAAAATCGCCGACGAGACCGGCGTCCGTATCGTCGAGGACGCCGCCCATGCGATCGGCTCAGAACATGGCGACGGCAAGGTCGGCGACTGCCGCCACTCGAACGCGACCGTCTTCTCGTTTCATCCCGTCAAGACGATGACGACGGGAGAAGGCGGCGCAGTGACGACCAATGATCCGGAGCTTTACGAACGCCTTCTCCTCCTCCGCTCCCACGGCATAACCCGCGACCCTGCCCGCCTCTCAGAGCAGCCCGGAACCTGGTGGTACGAACAGCAGTTGCTGGGCTTCAACTATCGCATGACCGAGATCCAGGCGGCCCTGGGCTCGAGCCAACTGAGCAAGCTGGATCGCTTCATTGATCGGCGACTCGCCATCGTCGACCAGTATCAGGCCGCATTCGCAGAGTTGGACTGGCTTCTTCCGCCGCGCCGGGAGCTCACTCGCACCGCATATCACCTGTTCGTCGTCCAGATCGACTTCGAGCGTATCGGCCGGTCCCGCGCCGAGGTGATGGCCGCCCTCGCCGCCTTGGGCGTCGGCTCGCAGGTGCATTACATCCCCGTCCCGAGACAGCCTTGGTATCGCCAGACCTATGGCGAGGCCGGCCCCTTCCCCGCCGCCGATCGCTACTACGAGAGAGCGCTCAGCCTGCCGCTTTTCCCCGCCATGACCGACGAGGAGGTGGAGCGCGTGATTTCTGCGGTGAAGGGCCTGGCGTCGGGGTGTATGGCGTGAAGTCGCTGGCCGTCATTCCCGCGCGTGCAGGCTCCAATCGGCTGCCGGGCAAGAACATCCGCGACTTCGCCGGCAAACCGATGCTGGCCTGGTCGGTCGAGGCGGCGCTGGAAAGCGGCCTGTTCGACACGGTGATGGTGTCGACCGACAGCGAGGAGATCGCCGAGGCGGCCTGCGCCGCCGGAGCCAGCGTCCCGTTCCTGCGCAGCGCCAGGACCGCCGACGATCATGCTATCATCCTCGACGTGATGGCCGAGGTGGTAGAGCGCTACGAGGCGGACGGCCAGCGGTTCGATCGCCTGTGCTGCATTTCGGCGACGGCGCCGCTCTTGCGCTCCTCGACGTTGAAGCGCGCCGCCGATCTGATGGACACTGGGGATTTCGATACGGTCTTTCCCGTTGTCGCCTTCGACTATCCGATCCAGCGCGCCCTGCGCCGTGACTTGCACGGCCGGACGGAAATGCGCCAGCCGGAACACTACGCCAGTCGATCGCAGGACTTGGAGCCCGCGTATCATGACGCGGCTCAGTTCTACTGGATGACCCGCGAAATCTGCGTGACAAAACAGCCGACATTCGCCGGCCGGGCCGGCAGCTTCGTCATCGATGCGATGGAGGCACAGGACATCGACACCCTGACGGACTGGCGACTGGCCGAGCTGAAGATGCAGTTGGTCAGGTCAGGTTAGTAGGCGGCCTGGGCGTTGAAGGCCCGCGTTTCCTCGACCGTCAGGAAGTGGGGACTGGTCGCGGAATCATACTGGAAGCCGGGCGTGACCCGCTCGCCGATTTCCCCCAAGGCGTTGCGGCCGAAATCCGCATTTGAGCTGTGGAAGCGGGTCGTGGGCGCGATCACATAGTGGTCAACGCCCCGACGCAGTGAAATCCAGAACCGGGTCATACGCGTGATCTGCTCCCATTCTCTGGAGCACCCGGAGCTGGAGTTTTCCGGCCCGAGTCAGGGTGACGGGCTGGCTGCGTCACTCGGTTTCATCAACGCGATCGGCGGCTTGTTGCCTATGGCCCCATGGGGCCGAACCTCGTTGTAGTCTCTGCGCCAAGCCTCGAACTATTCGGCCGCGTCTGCAAGCGTGAGGAACCAGTGGGCTTTCAGGCACTCGGCGCGGTAGCGGCCGTTGAAGGCTTCGATGAAGGCGTTGTCCGTCGGCTTGCCGGGGCGGGAGAAGTCCAGGGTGACGCCGTGGGCGTAGGCTTAAGCCGCCAGCCTTCGCGCTGCAGCAAAACATGGATCCGGCGATAGCCATAGCGCACACGCGTCTGACACATCGCCTTGATCCGGGATTCGAGACCGGCCTGGTCGGGGCGACGGGATCGGTAGTGATAGCTCGACGTGTCCATCTCAAGCACCCGGCAAGCCCGCCGGATCGACACGCCCCAATCACTTCGACACCCGTTCACCAGCTCGCGCTTGCGACCAGGCCGCAGAGCTTTGGCTACGCCGATCTTCGGTTCGCCGGATGACGTCCTGTAACATCTCCCGGTCCAGCGACATGTCCGCCACCAACTTGCGCAGCCGGCGGCCAGGTCACACTCCGAGATCGCCATGACGCTGTGATCAAGCCGCTTCATCACCAGGCTGTGCAGGTCCATGAAGTCGCCGGGCAGACCCAGTTCGGAGAACTGGCGCCGGCCGTTGCTAAACAGAGCAAAATCGACCCGCAGATCCAGACACCAGAAGTGATCTTCCCCCGCAAAAGTGGACGGGGTTAAGCCGCTCTGCGTTCGGCCTCGGCGGGGCTGATATAGCCCAGTGCTGAGTGCAGGCGACGGGGATTGTAGAAGCCCTCGATGTATCCGAACAGGTCTCGCCGCGCCTGGTCGCGGGTGGCGTAGACGCGGTGATGGACGCGCTCGGTTTTGAGGGTGTGGAAGAAGCTTTCCATGGGCGCATTGTCCCAGCAGTCCCCCTTGCGGCTCATGGACGGCGTGATGCCGGATCGAGCAAGCGCGGAGCGATAGGCCTCGGCGGCATATTGGATTCCGCGATCGGAATGGTGGATCAGGCCGGGCGCGGGGCGCTGACGTTCGACGGCCATGTTGAGGGCGTCCAGGGCGATCTCGGTGTGCAGGGTCTGGCGCATGGACCAGCCCACGATCTTGCGGGTGTGCATGTCAAGGATGGCGGCGAGGTAGAGCCAGCCTTCACCCGTTGGGATATAGGTCAGATCGGCGAGCCAGACCTGGTTGGGCGCCGCCGCCTCGAAGTTCCGGGCCAGCCTGTTGGGCGCGATGGGATAGCCGTGGCGGCTGTTCGTCGTCCGGGCGCGACGCGGCAGGGCGGCCAGCCCTCGCAGGCCGGCACGGCGCATCAGCCGCTCCACGCGGGATCGACCAATCCGACGTCCATGCCGACGCAAGGTGGCGTGGATGCGTGGCGAGCCGTAGCAGCCGCTGCTCTCGGCATGGATCAGCCGGATGTCCTCGGTCAGCTCGCGATTGGCCACGGACCTCGGGCTCTCGGGGCGACCGCGCCAGGCATAGTAACCGCTGGCCGAAAGCCCCAGGACCGCACACATCACGCGGACCGGCCAAACCTGACGATGCTCATCGACGAACCCGAACTTCATCGGGAGGCCGCTCCGAAGATGAGCGCGGCTTTTTTTAGAATGTCCCGCTCCATCCGAAGCTGACCGTTCTCCCGTCGCAACCGGGCCAACTCCGCCGCCATGTCCGACGGCGACGGGGACGACGCCTGCGTTGTGGGGCGCCGCGACGTCCCCGTCGCCTGCACCCCGAACTGCGTCATCCATCGACGCAGCACCGTCTCGTGGAGACCCAGCTCACGGGCCACCGCCCCGACGCTCAGGCCGCCGTTGGCGACGCGGTCAACCGCCTCGCGCTTGAAAGAATCCGGGAAGTTCCGGCGTTGAACACTCATCAGACACTCCTCTCCAGCTCCGAAAAGCTAGCATGGGTGTCCACCAAAACGAGGGAGGATCACCCCGAATTATTCCCACTCGATGGTCCCAGGCGGCTTCGACGTCACGTCGTAGACCACCCGGTTGACGCCGCGGACTTCATTGATGATGCGCGTGGCGGTCTTGGCCAGGACGTCCCAGGGGAACTGGTAGAAGTCGGCCGTCATACCGTCGGTGGAGGAGACGGCGCGGAGGGCCAGGACTTTTTCGTAGGTGCGGGCGTCGCCCATGACGCCGACGGTCTTGACCGGCAGCAGGACGGCGAAGGCCTGCCAGATGTCGTCGTACAGCCCGGCCTTGCGGATTTCGTCCAGATAGATGGCGTCGGCCTGTTGCAGGGTCTCGACGGCCTCGGGCGTGATCTCGCCGGGGATGCGGATGGCCAGGCCCGGTCCGGGGAAGGGGTGGCGACCGACGAAGGCGTCGGTCAAGCCCAGCTCGCGGCCCAGGGCGCGAACCTCATCCTTGAACAGTTCGCGCAGGGGCTCGACCAGTTTCAGCTTCATATAGTCGGGCAGGCCGCCGACATTGTGGTGGCTCTTGATGACGTGGGCCTTGCCGCTGGACGAGGAGACGCTCTCGATCACGTCGGGATAGAGGGTGCCCTGGGCCAGGAACTCGGCGCCCTCGATCTTGTTGGCTTCGCGGTCGAACACCTCGATGAAGACGCGGCCGATGATCTTGCGCTTGGTCTCCGGGTCCGACTGACCCGCCAGCTCGCCGAGAAATTCCTTCGACGCATCCACATGCACCAGAGGGATGTTGTAGTGCTCGCGGAACAGGGTGGTCACCTGTTTCGCCTCGTCCTTGCGCAGCAGGCCGGTGTCCACGAAGACGCAGGTCAGCTGGTCGCCGATGGCCTCGTGGATCAGCACGGCCGCGACCGAACTATCGACGCCGCCGGACAGGCCGCAGATCACCTTGGCGTCGCCGACCTGTTCGCGGATCTGGGCGATCTTCTCGTCGCGATAGGCGGCCATGGTCCAGTCGCCCTTCAGCCCGGCGATGCCGTGGGTGAAGTTCTTCAGCATCTGGTGGCCGCGCGGGGTGTGCATGACCTCGGGGTGGAACTGCACACCGTAGAAGCGGCGGGTCTCGTCGGCGATCACCGCATAGGGCGAACCGGCCGAAGAGGCGACGACGTCGAAGCCCTCGGGAATGGCGACGATCTTGTCGCCGTGGCTCATCCAGACCGTCTCCTCCTCACCGACCGGGGCCAGGTCGGCCAGCAGGGGCGAGGTCTTCTCGACGGTGATCTCGGCGCGGCCGAACTCGCGGGTGTGGCCGCCCTCGACCTTGCCGCCCAGCTGTTCGCACATGGTCATCTCGCCGTAGCAGATGCCCAGCACCGGCACGCCGGCCTCGAACACGGCCTGGGGCGCGCGGGGGCTGCCCTCTTCGTGGACACTCTCGGGACCGCCCGACAGGATGATGGCCGCCGGGTTCATCCCCGCCAGCGCCGCCTCGGCCTTCTGGAACGGATGGATCTCGCAATAGACGCTGGCCTCGCGCAGGCGGCGCGCGATCAGCTGCGTCACCTGGCTGCCGAAATCGACGATGAGGACCTTTTGGTGGTCGTGCGGCGTGGTCATGGCGTGATCGAATCCGGGGAGAGTTGCGCGGGGTCTTGGCCTTGTGAGGCCGGAATTTCAAGCGCGGCGAGGCCGTCGGCCTCCAGCACGGAGATCAGACGGTCCAGGGCGGCGGCCAGGTTCTCGTCCACATGGTGCAGGGTCGAGGTCCAGTCCTCCAGCGCCTTCAGTTCGGCCCGGCCGTCCGACACGCCGCGCAGGGCGATCAGGGGCAGGCCAAACGTCTGGGCCGACCGGACCAAAGCCCAGGTCTCCATGTCCACCATCTCGGCGTCTATGGCGTCATAGGCGGCGCCGGAGACGACATTGGCCCCGGTCGAGAGGGTCGCGGTCGGCACGCCGGGGATGGGGCACGGCAGGAACAGGACCGCGGGCTGATCCAGCAGAGGCGTCACCCCCTTGGGAAAGCCCAGGGCGCTGGCGTCCATATCGCGATAGGCGACCGACGCGGCCTGATAGACGGCGGCGTGGTCCAGCACCCGCGAGCCGCACGAGCCCAGCGACACAATCAGGTCCGGCAGGTCGCCCGCCGCCTCCAGCCGCGCCAGGGCGGCGGTCAGGACGACGGCGGCCTCGACCGGGCCGACGCCGGTCATCAAGGGCTGGATGCGGGCGCGCAGATGGTCGCCGTATTCGGCGGGCGCAGCCATGACGTGGAGGACCGAAACCTCGCCATACTGCGCCAGCCCAGCCCCCATCAGGCGGCGCGCTGATAAACGGCGGCGAAGAAGCCGTCGGTGTCTGCGGTCGCCGGCGACAGGCGCAGACGCGCGCCGGACGCCAGTTCGGCGAACTTGGCGCGGGCCGCCTCGGTCAGTTGCGGAGCCGACAGGACATCGGCGACGGCCACCGGGCGGAAGTCGGGATTGGCGGCCTCGAAGGCGTCGGCGCTGGCCTCGTTCTCGCGCGCCAGCATCGAACAGGTGACATAGACCAGACGGCCGCCCGGCTTCACCAGCTTGGTCGCCTGGCTCAGGATACGCACCTGGAGCGCGTGCAGCTTCTCGACCTCTTCGGCCGTCAGACGCCAGGCGTCCTCGGGCCGACGCCGCCACGTGCCCGAACCCGAGCAGGGGGCGTCGACAAAGACCAGATCGGCCTGGCCGTTGACGGCTTCCAGTCCGCCGCCGTTCTGACCGATCAGCACCAGCTCGGCCTCGACACCTGCGCGTTGCAGGCGGGGGCGGATGTTCTCGAGCCGCTTGTTGACGACATCCGAGGCGACCAGCTTGCCCTGCCCCGTCATGGCCTGGGCCAGACCCAGGGTCTTGCCGCCGCCGCCGGCGCAGTAATCCACCACCGTCGTGCCCGGTTCGGCGCCCGCCAGCCAGCAGACGACCTGGCTGCCTTCGTCCTGGATCTCGAACTTGCCGGCCTTGAACCCGTCCAGGGCCTGGATATTGGGCGGCGGCTCCGACGGCACGCGCAGGCCCCAGATCGACCAGGGGGTGCGCGTCACCTCCAGACCGGCCTCGCGCAGCTCGGCCTCGACCTCGTCGACCGTGGCCGCCGCGCCATTGACCCGCAGATCGATGGGCGCGCGCGGCGCCATCAGGGCGTGGGCCTCTTCGGCCCAGCGGTCGCCGAAAGTGGCCTTGAAATCCTCGACCACGAACTCGGGCAGGCCCGCCGCGACCCAGCCGGGCAGTTCGCCCGGCGCGGCGGTGATACGGCTGCGTTCCTGTTTTGAAAGAGGCCGGGGGCCATAGCCGTCGCCCGAGTGCAGAGCCTCGATCTCTTCCACCGACAGGCCGTCAATGGCGTGCAGCGATCCGATCACCAGGGCGCGACCGTCTTCGCGCCCGCCCATGATCCACGACAGGCGGCCGCGCGCGCGCAGCACCTTGTACACATGATCGGCGATGGCCCGGCGATCCTTGGACCCGGCATAGCGGTTGGCGGTCCCCCAGGCCTTCAGGACGGTTTCCGCCGGTTGGTTGCCCTGGGCGATGGAGTCCAGGACAGAGGCTGCGGCGGCGAGACGGGCGGCTGGGGTCAATGCGAACTTTCAGAGATCAAAGGAACAGGGAGGCCAGGACCATGACCAGTCCCGCGAGCGAGACCAGCCAGACCAGCGACCGGATATAGGGAACGCCAAGGGCGTAGAACGGCACATAGACGACGCGCGCCCAGAAATAGAGGGCCGCGCCCCACACGGTCAGGGCGCTGGACGCCCCGATCACATGGGCGATCAGCACCGCGCCGATGAACAGCGGCAGGGTTTCATACAGGTTGGACTGGGCGCGCTCGAGACGGCCGGTCAGCGGCTTCTTCGCCGCCGGCGTCTCGTCGCGCGGACCCGCATTCCACTTCGAACCGAACTCGACCGTCCGCGCCCCCGCCGGCAGGAAGATCTGCACCAGGGCCAGGATCAAGGTCAGGGCCAGATAGGTCAGTTCGGTCGTCATGGCCTTATCCCTGTCTGTAGTTCGGCGCTTCGCGCGTGATCATCACGTCGTGGACGTGGCTCTCCCGCAGACCCGCGCCGGTAATGCGCACGAAGCGGGCGCGCTCCTGGAAGTCGGCGATGGCGCCGGCCCCCACATAGCCCATGGAGGCGCGCAGCCCCCCGACCAGTTGGTGCAGAACCGGGGTTATCGGCCCCTTGTACGGCGTCTGGCCCTCGATGCCCTCGGGCACCAGCTTCTCGGACGAGACTTCCTTCTGGAAATAGCGATCCGCCGAGCCGCGCGCCATGGCGCCGACCGAACCCATGCCGCGGTACGACTTGTAGGACCGGCCCTGGTACAGGAAGACCTCGCCGGGGCTTTCGTCGGTGCCCGCGAACATCGAGCCCATCATGGCCACATTGGCGCCGGCCGCGATGGCCTTGGCCAGGTCGCCCGAGTATTTGATCCCCCCGTCAGCGATGACCGAAGCGCCCGTGCCCTTGGCGGCCCGCGCGGAGTCCATCACGGCCGTCAACTGCGGCACGCCCACGCCCGCGACGATCCGGGTGGTGCAGATGGAGCCGGGACCAATGCCGACCTTGACCGCATCCGCGCCCGCGTCGATCAGGGCCCGCGTCGCGTCATAGGTGGCGACATTGCCGGCGATGATCTGCAGCCGGTTGTTCTCGCGCTTGATGCGCTCGACCACCTGGGCGACCGAGGCCGAGTGCCCATGGGCGGTGTCGATCACCACCACGTCCACGCCGGCGTCAGCCAGGACCATGGCCCGCTCGTAGCCCGCATCGCCCACGGTCGAGGCGGCGCCGACCAGCAGACGACCCTGGTCGTCCTTGGCCGCATGGGGGAAGGCCTGGGCCTTCTCGATGTCCTTCATGGTGATCAGGCCCACGGCCCGATAATCCTCGTCCACCACGATGACCCGTTCGATCTTGCGGGTCTTCAGCAGTTGGCGCGCCTCTTCCTTGCCGGCGCCCTCGCGCACCGTGATCAGGTCGCCCGTGGTCATCAGCGCGGCGGCCGTCAGGTTCAGGTCGCTCTCGAACCGCATGTCGCGGTGGGTCAGCATGCCGACCAGCTTGCCGGTCGCCGGATCGACGACGGGGAAACCGGTGATCTTCTTGGCGGCGACGATCTCGCGGACCTCGCCCAGGGTCGTCTGCGGACCGACGGTCACCGGGTTGACCACCATGCCGCTCTCATAACGCTTCACGGCGCGGACCTGATCGGCCTGCTCCTCGATGGTCATGTTCCGGTGCAGCACGCCCAGGCCGCCGGACTGGGCCATGGCTATGGCCAGGCGGCTTTCCGTCACCGTGTCCATCGCGGACGACAGCAGCGGGATGTTCAGTCTGATGTCGCGTGTCAGCTGGGTCGAGACATCGACCATCGCCGGCATGAACTCGGACGGGCCGGGTTCGAGCAAAACATCATCGAAGGTCAGTCCTTCGCGTATCTCCATAGGGAGTCTCCGTTTTGCGGGCCGCGTATAACGGGGTGCGGGGGGCTACGGCAAGGGTCTTGCGGCTTATGGCCCCGATAGATTTTATTGGTTTGCAACCGAGGCGGCCAATGACCATTCTTGCAACATGGTCGGCGTCATCCTCAGCACCGCGCGCAAACTGGCTCTGAAGATCGCCAGCTACGGCGTCATGCACCTTGTCGTGGCCATCCTGGTGGCCTTCGCCATCACCCGCGACTGGCGCATCGCCCTGGCGGTCGGCATGGTCGAGCCCTTCTTCCAGACCATCGCCTATTCGATCCACGACCGCGTCTGGCACCGTATCGAACGCCGCCGCATGGCGTCGAACATCGAAGAGGCGGCCGAGGCCTTCACCGCGCGGCTCGACATCATGTCGCCGGACGAGCAGACCCGCGTCCACGATCACCATGGGCACGGCCATAGCCACGCCCTGCCCCGCTCGTTCAAACAGGTGGCGGTCAAGACCGTCACCTACGGCGTCATGCACTTCACCGTCGCGGTGGCCGTCGCCTTCGCCCTGACCCAGGACATCCGCACCGCCCTGGCCATTGGCATGATCGAACCCCTGGTTCAGACTGTCTTCTTCACCGTCCACGACCGCATCTGGTCGCGGATCGAGGAACGCCGCGCCAGCCGGCAGCCGGCGACGGCGTAAAAGCAGGATCGGGGACGCGCCCGAAGGCGCATCCCCTTTCCAAGGGTCTCTTAGAAGCGGCGACGGATACTGGCGAACACCTGACGGGGCGCGCCCGGCAGGAAGGTCTGACGACCCGCGTTGTTCTGGAAGCCGCCGGACCCGACCGTCGAGATATAGTCCTCGTCCGTCAGGTTGACGACATTGACCTGCACCTGCGTCCCGTCCAGCCAGCTTCCCGTACCGTCGAACCGATACCCAGCGGTCAGTTCGACCGTGGTGTAGGCGTCGACGCTTTCGTCGTTCAGGTAGCTGGAGAAACGCTCGCCGGTATAGGCGGCGGCCAAGGTCCCGAACACCGCGCCATTGTCATACGACAGCTCGGCCCGGAACAGGTTTTCAGGCGTCGCCACGACCCGCTTTCCGGCCGTCGCGGCGACCAGGACGCCGGCCCCGTCACGAACGTCATCCTCGTAGGTCGAGTCGTTGTAGCTGTAGGAGCCGAAGGCCGACCAATCCTGTGCAAAGTTCCACAGGGCGGCCGCCTCAAAGCCCCGGCTCTTGACCGAGCCGACGTTCTGGATGCCGTTGCCAAGGCCCAGGATCGGGGCGCCCAGGGCGACGGTCAGCAGACGGTTCTCGAACTCGACGTCATAGGCCGCGACCGAGCCTTGCAGCCCGCCGTCGAAGCGGAAGCGCCAGCCTGCCTCGATCGTGCGCGAGCTTTCCGGCTCCAGCGTGTTCTTCAGCGCGCTGAAACCGGCCGCCGAGGCCGAGAAGGGTCCGCCAGTGTTCGAGGATTCGAAAGCCCGCATATTCTCGGCATAGGACGCAAACAGCTGATGGTCGGCGTTCAGATCATAGCTGACCCCGATCTGCGGCAGGAAGTTGTCTTCCGCCTTGATCGATCCGGTCTTGTTGGCGCCGACGACGGTACTGGCCTCATTCTCGACCTTCAGCGATTTGAAGCCGGCGTTCACCGTCAGGGCGTCGGTGATCGACCAGGCGTCCTGCAGGTACAGGTTGGTCGTCTTGGTGTTGAAGCTGTATTCCCACTCGGTCGCGAACGGGTTTTCCAGGAAATCCAGCGAGTCGCGGCCGCCGTCGCCGCTGCGGCTCAGGCCGTAGTAGCGGCGGGCCTGGTTGAAGTCATTGTCCTCGACCCAGAAGCCGGCCTCGATGCTGTGGGCGCCTAGATCCAGCGTCGCCGACCCGATCGCGCCCTTGCGGTCGATGTCGTATTCCGTAGTGCGGACGGCCAGCGGGGCCGGGCTGGCGATGACCGAACCGTCCTGTCCCTTCGCCCCTGTCGGCGTCGCCACATAGGGGGTCCACCACAGACCCTGGCCCTCGTTCTTGTGGCCATAGCCGGTCAGCGAGATGCTGAAGTTGTCAGTGACGGGGTAATCCAGCGTCACGGCGCCGATGGTGTCGTCGCGCAGACCCGCCGCGTCGTAATAGGCGTCATCGACGCATTTGATCGGGCTGGGATAGGCATTGGTCGTGCAGTCGCCGGCCGGATTGGCCTGGTAGATGTCGGCGACCTGGACCGCCAGGGCGTAGTCGCCCGAGATATTGTCCCAGTCGCGGCCCAGGCGGTCGATCATGCCCAGGGACATGTCCTGGTAGTCGTTCTCGCGGCGCTCGGAATGGTTGACGAAGCCGCGCAACTCGCCGGCGCCGATGGGCTGGACGAAGCTGGCGTTGATCTGCTGCTGCTTCTGCTCGCCTTCGCCCTTCCACTTGTCGGCGTTCTGGTCTGCGTACGACACCGACAGGCGCGTGCCGGCCGATCCCAGTGCGCCGGTGTCCAGACGCACAAAGCCGCGCAGGGTGTCGTCGCTGCCGAAGGCGCCCGACACATCCACGCCGAAGTCCTGGGTCGGCGTGCGGCTGATGAACTCGACCGTGCCGCCCAGATTGCTGGACGACGCCGTGCCCAGCGCGCCCGATCCCTGGGCCACATCCACCCGGGCGACGTTCTCGGAGATGATGGCGCGCGAGATGTGCAGACCGTTGTGGTTGCCGTAGCTCATGTCGCCCAGCGGCACGCCGTCCAGCGTAAAGCCCAGCTGGTTCTGGTTGAAGCTGCGCAGGGTGATGCGCGCCGACCATTCATACGACCCAAAGGCGTCGGCCGACTGGAAGCTGACGCCCGGCAGACGCTCGATGGCCTTCAGCGGGCTGCTGCCCGGCGCCTCGATGGCGATGGCCTCGGCGTTGACCGAGGCCTGCTGGCGCGTTTGGCCGCGGCCGAACACCACCACTTCGTCGATTTCGGCGACCTGGGTGTCGGCCGTCGCCATGGCGACGGTGGCGTCCTGAGCGGCGACGACGCCAGGAGCCATCAACAGGGCCAACGTCAGAAGCGACGCGCCCGAAAGGAAACGATTGGAAGTCATGTCAGCCCCCGCTGTCAGCGCAGATCGCGCTTAAGCCCGAGCTAGCGCCGACCGATGACGGCTCAGCAAACTCTTCGCTGGAGTTTGATGACAGAGGTATCCGAAATGCCGATGGACGACGGATGTTGTCATAAGGCTACGCTTGGGCCGCATGCGGACGACTTCTGCAGCTAGGCGGATCCGACCGGGCTCATCGCTTGTTCAGCGCCACCAGAAACACCTCGGCGCTGTCCTTCCGGCTCGATTCCGGCTTGACGTATTTGACCGTCTCGAACTCTTCGCGCAGCCGCGCCAGAACCCCTCCGGCGTCGCCGCCCTGGAAGTTCTTGGAGACGAAATTCCCGCCCGGCCGCAGGGTGCGGATGGCGAAGTCGGCGGCGATCTCGATCAGGGCGATGATCTTCAGGTGGTCGGTCTGGCGGTGGCCGACCGTATTGTGCGCCATGTCCGACAGCACCAGATCGGGCGCCCCGCCGATGGCGTCGATCAGTTGCTGATCCACGCCCGGATGGGTGAAGTCGGCCTGCAACAGGGTCGAACCCGGGATCGGCTCGATCATCAGCAGGTCCACGCCCGCCACCGCCCCGGCCCCGCGATTGACCGCCACCTGGATCCAGCCGCCCGGCGCCGCGCCTAGGTCGATGACCTTCGAGCCACGCTTGATCAGGTGGAACCGGTCGTCGATCTCGATCAGCTTGAAGGCCGCGCGCGAACGCCAGCCCTCGGCCCGCGCCTTCTCGGACCATTTGTCGGACAGCTGGCGCTTGATCCACTGTTGGCTCGACATCGACTTGGTGTCGGCCGTCTTCATTTTGGTGCCCATGCCGCGCCCGGCGGCGGTTCCGCCCGTGGGCGGCCTCACCATTCGGCGACGTTCCTGCGGCTTTTCATCTTCACTCATCGTTCCCACATAGCCCCGACCGGCGTTGCGGGCTATGTCCCGCCTCAAATCAACCCCCAAGAGGACGACCGAAATGGCCGAAACCCTGACCTTCACCCTGGACACCGGCGACGGCGAAGCCCGCGACGTGGTCATCAAACTGCGCTCTGACCTGGCTCCCGGCCACGTCGAACGCATCACCGAACTGGCCTCGGAAGGCTTCTACGACGGCGTCGTCTTCCACCGCGTGATCGCCGGCTTCATGGCCCAGGGCGGCGACCCGACCGGCACCGGCACCTCGGGCTCCAAGAAGCCGAACCTGAAGGCCGAGTTCTCGGCCGAGCCGCACAAGCGCGGCGTCTGCTCGATGGCCCGCACGTCCGATCCCAACAGCGCCAACTCGCAGTTCTTCATCTGCCTGGACGACGCCACCTTCCTGGACCGCCAGTACACGGTCTGGGGCGAAGTCGAATCCGGCATGGAACACGTCGACGCCCTGCCGAAGGGCGAGCCGCCGCGCGCGCCGGGCAAGATCGTCAAGGCGACCGTCAACTAACCAAACAACCTTGACGTTTCTCGTAGATCGTGTCGGTTGCATACCGATACGATCCGCGGGGGACGTGGGGTGCGCATACTGCTGGTGATCGAGCCGTCAGGCGGCGGCTCCGGGCGTCATGTCGTCGATCTGGCCCAGGGTCTGATCGACGACGGCCATATGGTCTCCCTAATCTATTCGCCGACCCGGGCCGAGCCGCGCTTCGAAGCCGAGGCAGCCGCCCTCCCCTTGCAACATCTCGAACGCCTCCCGCTGCGCCGCGCCGTCGGCCCTTGGGACATCGGCGCCCTGATCGGCCTGCGCCGTTTGATCGCGCGCCTGGGGCCATTCGACATCATCCACGGCCACAGCGCCAAGGCCGGGGCCCTGGCTCGACTTGCGGCGCCCCTGTCCGCCGCCCGGATATACACCCCCCATGCCCTGGCCACGCAGAGCCCGCTCAAGGTCGGCGCGACGCCCTATGGCCTGGTCGAGACCCTGCTGGCGCGGCTGGCCAGCGAGGCCGTCATCGCCGTGTCGGACGAGGAGGCGCTTCACGCCACCCGCCGGGGCTTTCCAATCGAACGTCTGCACACGATCCCCAATGGTGTGGCGGCTTGCCAAACCGCGGACCGTCTCGCCGCCCGCCGGATCATGGGACTGGACGACGACGCCTGGGTCGTGGGTTTCGTCGGCCGGCTCTGTCCCCAGAAGGATCCTGTCCGTTTCGCCCAAGCGCTCTGCCTGGCCCACACGCGCGATCCCCGCATCATCGGCGCCATGATCGGCGAAGGCCCGCTGTCCAATGACGCTCGCGCCGCCGGAGGCGACGCGGTCCGGCTGTTGGGCGCCCTCGACGCCCGCCGCCTGATGGCCGGGTTCGACCTCTTCGCCATGACCAGCCGTTACGAAGGCTTCTCCTACGCCATGGTGGAGGCGGCGGCGGCGGGCCTGCCCATTCTGACGACGGCCGTAGGCGGGGTCTCGACCGTGGCGCAGGCCGGGGCGCGCATCTCGTCCCTGCCCCTGTCCGCCACGGCCGGGCAATGGGGCGACGCCATTGTCGCGGCGTTCCAGCACCCGACCCCGCCCTCGGTCACGCCCGCCCTGCTCGAACGCTTCTCGGCCGAGCGCATGACCGCCGACACAATCGCCGTCTACCGGATGGCCCATGCGCGCCGCTGGGCCGCCCGTGGCTGAGCCTACCGTCTTCATCAACGGCCGATTCCTGACCCAGTCGCTCAGCGGCGTCCAGCGCTATGCGCGCGAGATGGTCCGCGCCCTGGATCGAAGGCCCGGCGCCGGCGCCCGCTATGTGCTGCTGACGCCCCAAGGCGCCGACGCATCGGACCTGGACCTGCAATCCATCCCCGTTCGTCCCGTCAGGGGCGGGCGCGGTCACCTGTGGGAGCAGACCGCCCTGGCCTGGGCGGCGCGCCATGGACAGTTGCTGTCTCTAGGCGGCGCGGGCCCGATCCTTCATCCGCGCCAGCAGGTCGTCATCCACGACGCCGCCGTCTTCCGCCACCCGGGCCATTTCCGCCGGGGCTACGCCGCTTTTCATCGGGGGATGGGGCGCCTCCTCGCCCTCCGCGCCCGGCTGACGACCGTCTCGCAGTTTTCCCGCGACGAACTGGCGTCGGTGCTGAACAGGCCCGCATCCGCGATCACGGTCGTCCCGAACGGCGCGGACCATCTGGCGCGCTCCGCGCCCGACGACCGCGTCCGCTCAACGCTCGGCCTGTCCGGCCGCCCCTATTTCGTCGCCCTGGGCAATCTGGCGCCGAACAAGAACATCGCCGTCATGATCCGCGCCCTGCGCCGCCTGCCCGATCCAGCCCTGCGGCTGGTCCTGATCGGCGCCGACGCTCCCGCCGTCTTTGACCGGTCCGCTCCCGCCTCCGATCCCCGCATCCTCTTCGCCGGCCGCCGCACCGACGCCGAAGTCGCAGTTCTGCTGCGCGGCGCCCGCGCCCTGGTCTTCGCAAGCCTCTATGAAGGTTTCGGCATCCCCCCGCTGGAGGCCTTCGCCCAGGACTGCCCCGTCATCGCCTCCGACATTCCGGCCGTGCGCGAGGTCTGCGGCGACGCCCCCGACTATTTCGATCCGCACGACGATGCGGCCCTGGCCGACCGCATGGCCGCCCTGCTGCGCGCAGGCCCTACTCCGCAGCGTCTCGCACAAGGCCGCGCCCGTCTGGCCCTCTACACTTGGGACGGATCGGCGCGGCGGCTCGAAGCCCTGCTGGCCGAGGACCGCCCCGCCAACACCTCCCGATAGACGGCGAGATGAGCCTGGGCCACCGACGCCTCGGTCCATACCGGCTTGAACGGGAGTCCAGGATTTCGCCAGAAGGAGGGATCTTGAACCACCGCCCCCATCGCCGCCGCCAAGGCCCCTGCGTCGTCGGCCTCGACCAGCGTCACCCGTTCCCCGCCCGCCGCCGCTTCCGGCAGGCCGCCGATGCGTGAGGCGATCACGCCCCGCCCCCGCGTTAAGGCTTCGACCACCACCCGCCCAAACGGCTCGGCCCAGATCGCCGGCGCCACGACCACATCGACGCTCCGATAGAAGAGCTCGGCCTCCACCTGTCCCAACCAGTCGATGCGAGGATCGGGAAAGGCCTGACGCAGCCGCGCGACATAGGCCGCCTCCCCCCGCCCCGCGATCCTCAGCCGCCAGTCCCCGCGCAGGTCTGTCGTCGCCCTCAGCAGGACCTCGATCCCCTTCTCCGGCTCGATCCGCCCGATAAAGCCGAAGCCGGCGCCGCCGTCGCGAACCACCTCGAGGCCGCGCCTGACTGATCCGGCCGCATTGCCGATGACCGTCGCAGGCGTGTCGCCAAAACAGCCCGCCGCCTGATGCCGCTCCAGCACCGCCCGGCTGATCCCAACCACATGATCCACGCCCGCCGTCGCCCGCCGCCGCGGCTCGCCCAGCAGCACGCAGTCCCCACATCGCCGTTCGCAAAGCCTTCCCCGCCGAAACAGGGCGGCCCGACTGCACAGGGTCGAATAGTCCCTCAGGCTCTGCACCAGCGGCAGTCCCGCCTGCCGCGCCGCGCGATGCACCGCCCCCGCGAACCCGGTCGTCACATGGGCATGGATCAGGTCCGGCCGCTCCACCCGCACCACCCGCGTCACCGCCCGGTCCATCAGCGGACTGACCGCCTCCAGCCCATGCCACAGGGCGCGCAGCACACCCGCCCGTCGCCGCCCGCCATAGGGCCAATAGACATGCCGCAACGGCAGACGATGGACCCGCACCCCGTCGCGAACCTCGACGTCCCCGTCCTTCTCGACCAAGGTCGCCACCGACACCGTCACGCCCGCCACCGACAGCCCACGCGTCAGTTGCTCGACGCTGCGCTCCGCCCCGCCCACATCGGCCGGGGGGTACAGGCTGTTGACCAACAGCACCCTCACGGCGCGACCGGCCTGCGCCAGGCCAGCGCGGCGACCAGGCAGATCAGGAAGATGAACCCCGCCCCCTGGGCCAGATCCTCGCTGAACATCATCGTCAGCAGATAGACCGACAGGGGCGTAAAGGCGTCCAGCCGCGCCGCCGACCACAGGTGCAGCCCCAGGGCCACGACCGCGACCAAAACCCCCACCGTCCGCGCCATGAACAGATAGCCGTTGTGGCTCACCGTCAGCGCCCGAAACGTCCCCAGTTCGTCCGCCGTCGACCAGCCGACACCCAGCGGCCGCTCCGCCACGAAGTCGAGGGTGCGGGTCCAGGTCTCAATCCGCCCGCGCAGATTCTCGTCCATCTGGTCCATATCCAGACGCGCCGCGAACCGGCTGACATCCACCTCGACCCGCGCCACCTGAATCGCGACCAGACCGCCCGCCAGCAGGCACACCGCCAGCAGCAGACCCAGCGGACTGCCCGGCTCTCGCCACCGCCGCCCCACCACCGCCCGCGCCAGCCAGGCCGCCGTCGCCGCAATCAGCCCGCCCCGCGACAGGGTGCAGAGGAAACCCACCGCCGCCACGCCCGCTGCAGACAAGGCCACCGTCCGCCGCGACCACCGCCGGCTCAGCACTTCGAAGGCGGCGGGCACAGCCAGGCCGATCATCCCCATGGCGGCGTTCGGATGCTCGGCCACGGTCGTAATCCGCACCCGCGCCACGACCGAGGTATAGGCCGCGCGCGGCGACGCCAGCCCCACGGCCTGAAGCCCGTCCCGCCCTAACAGCGACAACAGCCCATAGGTCGCCAGATGACAGACCGCCCCCGCCAGGACGGCGGCGAAGAACAGCCGACGCCGCCCCGCATCCTCGACGATCAGGACGGCGACCGCCGGTGCGATCATCGCCGCCGCCAACCAGCGGAACCAGAAGGCGACGTCCGAGACGTTCAACGTCTGCCCGATACTGGACACCTGGATCAGCATCGTCGCCACCAGCACCAAGCCCGCCGCCGGTCCCACCGCCCGCGCCACCGGCCCCATCCGCCGCCATTGAAGGACCGTCAGCGGCAGCGCCGCCGCCAGGGCCAGATCACCCAGACGCGGCGCACTGACCCATCCCGGCACGAGAAACACCGGCAGGGTCACCCCCACGCCCAGCAGCACCAGCACCCACGCCTCATAGGCCGCCCGGACATCCGACAGGCGAACACCTCGCCACGGCGTCGTGCGCGGGATCATGACGCGCAATATTCGACCTCCGGGTCGAACCGCGCGCCATCCAGAACTCCCGCGATAAGAACCCCCGCCTTGCGCCACTGCCCCTTCGCCGCCAGCCTCAGCGCGATCCGCCCCCGTGACGCCGCATAGCGCAGGGCCGACCCCGTCCCCTCATGGCGGCGCTTGGCCAGGATGACGTTGCGCGTCAGCAGGCGGTGCAGCCGCTCGCGCCGGGGGTCGGTCTCGGTCTCCAGGCTCAGCCCGCCCGGCGCGGCCCGGACATGTTCGACTCGGCTGGCCCCGACCAGAAATCCCGGCCGCTCCGCCGATAGCCGCAGCGTATATTCGGTGTCGTCGCCCCAGATGAACATGGGCGCCAGCGGCAGCCCGCATCTCTGCACCGTCGACCGTGCGACCAGCAGGGACACGAAGGTCGCCTGCCGCACCGGCGCCAGCCCACGCTCGAGCCGCTCGCCCCAGGCCGCATAGCCCAGGGCGTTAGTCCGCAGATCGATCTCGGCCGTATTGGTCAGCAGGCCCTCGGGCGTCCGAACCGTCGAACACAGGAAGGCCGGCTCCACCCCCTCCGCCGCCAGTTCGGTCTCGGCCTGTAACAGCCGCTCCAAGGCGTCGGGCGCCGGCAGGACGTCGTCGTCCATCAGCCACAGCCGCCCCGCCCCGACCTCCATGGCCGCCCGTATTCCGGCGTTGAAGCCGCCCGCCCCACCCGTATTGACCGACAGTCTCAGCCGGTCGATCCGCCCGGCCCAGACCTGATCCAGCCATTCCGCCGTGCCGTCGTCGCTGGCGTTGTCCACCACCAGAATCCGGTCGCAGGGCCGCGTCTGGGCGGCCAAATGGTCCAGGCACCGCTCCAGCAGATCCCGCCGGTTCCAGGTCACGACCACGGCCCAGACTCTCGAGGCCCCGCTCACGCCGCCGCCTTCAGGATCGCCGGCGCCAGCGCCTTCTCAACCAGGCTCAGCCCCCGCCCCACCGCCTGATCCATATTGTAGTAGCGATAGTCGGCCAGCCGCCCGGCGAACCAGACCCGCCCCTCCAGCGTCCGCGCCATGGCCCGGTACAGGTCCGCCAGCGCCTGCGAGGCCTCGGTCGGGATCGGATAGAAGGGCTCGGTCCGCCCCGGCTCATGCGGGATCGAGTATTCGGTCAGCAGACAGGTCGTCTCGCTCCGCTCGCCAGTCAGGTGGCGGAAGTCTGTGACGCGGGTGAAGTCGAACTCATTGGGATAGTTGACCGTCCCGACCGGCAGCCCGTCCTCCGCCCCCACGACCTGGTGTTCGAACCTCAGGCTCCGATACGGCAGCGCCCCGGCCACCCGGCCGAAATAGTCGTCCAGCGCCCCACAATAGACCATCCGCTCGAACCGCCCCGGCTCGACCTGCGACAGGTCGGTGTTCAGCGAGACATGGATGTTCGGGTGATCCAGCATCCGCTGGAACAGGGCGGCATATCCGTCGCGCGGCATGGCCTGATAGCGGTCGGTGAAATACCGGTCGTCGCGGCTGACCGCCACCGGCACCCGGGCGGTGACCGACGGGTCCAGATCTTCCGGCTCCATGCCCCACTGTTTGCGGCTGTACGCGGCGAAGACCTTGTCGAAGACATAGTCGCCCAGGAACCGCAGGTCCGGATCCTCTCTGGCCTGCCGCAGATCCGCGATGGTCGGCCGCGCCCCGAAGCCGAAGGCGGCGATCAGCCGCTCCGACAGCCGTTCCGCCATCCCCGACGGAAACAGCATCCGCATCGAATCCAGGTTGAACGGGATCGGCACGAATTGGCCGTCCACATGCCCCCGCACCCGATGGAAATAGGGCCGCCATTCGGTGAACCGGCCCAGATGGTCGAAGATGCGCCGGCTGTTGGTGTGGAAGATGTGGGGGCCATAGGGATGGACCGTCCGCCCGCTCTCGTCGCGCCGGTCATGGGCGTTGCCGCCGACATGGTCGCGCCGGTCGATGACCAGCACCGTCTGATCCAGCCCGCGCGCCAGCCGCTCGGCCACCGTCGCCCCGGTGAAGCCCGCCCCGACGATCAGCCAGTCATACTGCCGGGACATGACGCCCCCTTGCGAACAGGAAACGCCAGTGCGGCCGCAGGCAGACCAGACAGGTCAGCACCACCACCGCCTCCCCGATCAGCCGCGCCCAGGCCATGCCCTGCGCGCCCCATGCCGGCGCCAGCAGCGCCGCCGGCCCCAGGGTGGCGACGCTGCCGACGCCCACCATCAGGGCGAACCGTCCATCCATCCGCAGCGCCGTCATCAGTTGCAGCCCCAGCACCTGGCTGGCCGCCACCAGCGGCAGGACGAAGAGGAGGGTCCTCAACACCCCGACCGCGTCCTCGAACCCATCCCCGACCAGCAACCGCACCAGCACCGGCGCCGCCAGCCACAGCCCCGCCGCCACGCCCAGAAACAGCCCCGGCGTCACGATCAGACTCCACCGCGCGGTGCGAAAGGCGGTCGGCGCATCCTCAGCCAACAGACCGGCGATCCTCGGCCCCACCAGCCCCGCCAGCGGCCGCATCAGCGAACTCGCCGCCGCCACGACCTTGTCCGCCACAGCGTAGATCGCCGCCTGCCCCGGCCCCGCCAGGGCCGCGACCACAAATCCCCCTGCACCCGTATAGGCGACCACCGCCGCCCGACTGGCGAACAGCGCGCCGCCCTCGATCAGTCCCTGCCGGACAAAGCCCCGCCCCGGCCATTCCAGCCGGACCCACCGCAACATCAGCCCCGCCCCGACCCCCACGCCCAGCCACAGCCCCGCCGCCTGCACGGCCAGGGCTCCGGCCACGCCCAGCCCCGGCGACAACATCACCACGACCGCCGCCGCCAACGTGCCCCCGACCTCGGCCAGGGCCGCCGGCCCAGGCTCGCGCAGACCCTGAAACACCCAGACCAGGCTCGCCCCTTGCCCGACGCCCAGGGCGATCCCCGCCCCAACGACCGCCCAGGCGCCGTCCAGCACCGGATTGATCCAACTCAGCCCAAAACCCAGCAGGACCGCAGGCAGGACCAACACGGCCCGCAGCGCCAGCGCCCGTCCGATGATCGCTCCCGCCGCCTGTCTGCCCGCCGCCCCCATGCCTGTTGCGATGTCGCGCGGCCCCGACAGCGACACGCCGTAATCGACGACCACCGCCACCATCGTCGCCAGCGAGACCGCCGCCACATAGAGGCCGAACCCCTCGACCCCGAACCGTCTTGTCAGCACCGGATAGAGCAGCAGGGGCGCCAGGAACCGCAGGCCGTGCGCGCCATAGACCAGCCCGGCGTCGATCACGCCCCTGGCCGACAACAATGGCCGCCCGCTCCCGTCCATTATCGCCCTCGCGAAAGCAACCTGCGCGAGCAGATAATACACGTCAAAATCAGAACGACAAGGCGTGGTCGTTCAGGCCGGCTCGTCCTTGCGCCCGTCGAACCGCACCGCCTGAAGCTCGCGCCAGGTCTGGCGCATACCTTCCACCGGCAGATCGGTGCCCAGCAGGCTCAACTGCTCCACCCAGACGGTCGCCAGTCGATCAACGGTTGACTGCCCCCAGCCCGGCGGCTGCTGACGCGCCCAGTTCTGCACCGACCCCGCGTTGAAGATCATCAGTAAGACGCAGACGATGAACAGGGTCTGGCTGGTCCACCGCCGCGCCCGCGACGCCTCGCCCTCCTCATCCAGAGCCGGCGCAGGCGGAAAGGCGAACCGGCCCAGGGCGACCAGGGCGTTTTCCCGCGTCGGCAGGTCGTGGGCGTCCGCCGTATCGATCCAGTCGCTGGGTGGATCCAGCGGCGGAAACGGCGACACCGGCGGGTGCGCCTGGGTCGGGAAGGGATCGACCGGGTCCTTGGGATCGCTCATCGTCGGATCAAGGCCTCAGAACTGGAAATAGATGAAGGGCGCCACGCCCTCGGGCCGCATCGCCTCGATCAGCAATATCGCCGCCCCGATCAGCACCCCCAGGGTCGGCGACGGCGCCGTCTTCAGCCGTTCCGCCAGCCCCTCGACAGCGCGCGGCGGCAGCCCATGCATGGCCAGCCCGCCGACGATCAGCACCAGCACGAACGGCGTCACCAGGCTGAACGCCTCGAACCGCCCCAGCCCGGCCAGCATCTGCATCGCCAGGTCAAAGGTCTCGGCCCGGAACAGGATCCATCCCAAACAGACGACGTGGAAGGTGATGAGGACGCCCAGCCAGGTGGGGATGACCTTGCGGTCCTTGACCAACGCGCGCCCTAAACGCTCGACCACCTGCGCCCCGCCGTGCAGCGCGCCCCAGGCCACGAAGGTCCAGGCCGCCCCGTGCCACAGCCCGCCCAGCAGCATGGTGATCATCACATTGAGGCACGACGACCAAAGCCCCTTCCGCCCCCCGCCCAGCGGCACATACAGATAGTCGCGCAGCCAGCTGGACAGGCTGATATGCCACCGCCGCCAGAAGGCCTGCATCGAGGCGGCCCGGTACGGCTGGTCGAAGTTGCGCGGGAAGGAATAGCCCAGCAGGGCCGCGATCCCGATGGCCATGTCTGAATAGGCCGAGAAGTCGCAGTAGATCTGGACCGCATATGCATAGACCGCCGCCGCGATGTCGATCGCCCCGTAGGCCGACGGGTCGAAGAAGACCGGGTCCACCAGCCGCGTCGCCAGCTCGGACGCGATCACCGTCTTCTTGAACAGGCCCCAGACGATCAGCAGCAGCCCATGGGTCGCCATTTCGCGCGTCAGCCTGGGCACGCGCGCGAACTGGGGCAACAGGTCCGACGCCCGCACGATGGGCCCCGCCACCAGATGCGGGAAGAAGCTCATCAGCAGCATGACGTCCAGCAGGCTCTCGGCCGGCGCGGTCTTGCCGCGATAGACGTCGACCACATAGCTGATGCCCTGGAAGGTGAAGAAGCTGATCCCCACCGGCAGCACCACCTGCAACAACGGCAGATCACGCTCCCAACCGAATTGGGCTAGCAGATCAACGGCCTGCTCGACGAAGAAGCCGTAATACTTGAAGAAGCCCAGGATGATCAGATTGGCCGCCACACCCAGGCTGACCCACAATTTGCGCCGTCCCGCCCGGTCGCTGCGCACGATCAAGGCCGCCACGCCCCAGTTCAGCACGGCCGAAGCGATCAGCAGGCCCACGAACCGCCAGTCCCACTGGGCGTAGAAGAACCAGCTGGCCAGCAGCAGGAACAGTTTGCGCCGCCCGTTCTCGCGATCCAGGCTCCAGCTGACCAGATAGACGAACAGGAAGAAGACCGCGAAGGCCAGGGTCGGAAACAGCATCAGTCCGCCTCCCCCTTCGCCGCCGCCCAACGGTCATAGGCGCCCGTCAGATCGTCGCTCAGCACCCCGCCGATCCACTCCGCCCCCTGGGAGGTGAAATGCACCCGGTCGGGCCGCATATAGGGCTCAGGGCTAGTCGCCAGCCGCTCCGCCGAACAGTCGCCCCCCATCCGTCCGTACCAGTCCCAGAAGGCGACGCCCGTCTCGCCCGCGACCCGACGCTGCACATCCCGGACCACCGCCAGAGCCGCCGGGGCCGCCCGCGATCCGTCCGCCCCACAACCGCCCGCCATGCCTGACTTCAGCCCCTCCGGCGCCCCCAGGATCAGCAGCGACGCCCCCGGCGCCAGCCGCCGCAGCCGCTCGATCTGGCCCCGCAGCAGGCCAGCGTAGGCCTCGGACTCCACCCCTTCAAATCCATCATTGACGCCAAAGGCCAGAATGATCAGCGACGGCCGCCACGCCTCCAGCTCCGCCGCGACCACCGCCTGATCCCGCGCCGCCAGATCCCGCAACTTCGCCCCGACCACGCCCAGGCTGGACACGACCACACCCGGCCCGCGCCGCTCGATCCAGACATCGTGCAGGGTCACGGCCCCCGTCGGGCCCAGCCTGACGGAAGTCGTCGCAGCGCCCAGCCGCAGGCTCCGACACAGGGGGGCCGCCTCGGTCGCGCGGAACTCCGCCTCGACCGTCTCTTCCGGCGTCGTCACCGTGATCCGTCCCGCCTGCGGCCCGCTGTCGCCGCACAGCCCCACAATGTCGAAGGCCGCGCCCGGCTCGGCGGTCAGGCTCAGCACCGCCCCCTCGCCCGTCTCCGACCACGCCCCGCTCAACCCCGCCCTCAGGGTCGCCGCCCCGTCCGGCCCGATCAGGGGCGCGACCGATATGGGCCAATCACTAGCCGTCACCTCGACCTGCATCGGCCCGTAGCCGGCATAGGGAATTCCCGGCGGTAAGCCTCCTCTACCGCCGGCGCCGAACCGCGCCTGCAACCGGGCGCGCAGGGCGCCGGTGATCCGGTCCCCGGCCGTATGACTGTCGCCGATCTGCAGGATGTGAACCGGCCGCTCGCCCCGGCCGATCTCCGCCGTCCGCAAGGCCGCGAACACCCTCTCCAGCGCCTCGACCCCGCAGATGCCTTCAGGACAGACCGACGCCCCCGGCGCCGGCGCGGGCATGGGCGCATAGGGGACCTCGGTCCCGCTGTGCATCCCCAGCATCAGCACCGCCGCCCCCACGGCCCCCAGACTCATAGTCAGCCGGTCGTCTGCGGCTGAGCCGCCGCCGCATCCAGACCCGCGTCGCGCTTCAGCCGCTCCACCACCGGCGCGCCCATGCGGCGATAGCCGGCCATGGTCATGTGGATCCCGTCATTGGCCCGCATCAGTTGCGGCCGACCGTTCGCGCCGGGCAGATAGGCCGCGTATTCGCCGGCGCCATCGGCCGTGACGCCGGTCGTCTCGATCAGAGGCACGCCCAGGACCGTCATCCGCTCGCGCATCACGGCGTTGATCACCGTCATCTTGGCGTCGAACCCGGCCCGCTTCATCTTGGGCAGCCCAACCCAATAGACGGCCACGTCATTGGCCCGCAGCAGGCCCACAAGATCGTCGATCCTCTTGGCGTAGGCGGCCTTCCAGCCAGGCGTGCCGAAATCATGGATCACCCCGTCCAGGCTAATGCCCTGGGCGTCATTGGTCCCGAACATCACCACCGCCGCATCGACCGGCGTCTCGCTCAACTGCCGCGCCGTCTTGGCCTGGATGTCCACATAGTCATAGCGCGACAGGCCGGTGGAAACTGCGCTGAACTGGGTCACCGTCACCCCCGTCTCGCCGTGCAGATCGCGATACAGGGCGGCCCACAGACCGTCCGCCATCGAATCACCGAACACCCCGATCCTCAGTTCGCCCCGCGCGAGCCGCGTCTTCAGCGGCGTCACCGTCGCCTTGGCGACCGGCGCGGGCGTCAGGCTCTCGACCGGCGCGACGACTGCGGGCGAACTGGCCGATGCGTTGGCGGTTCCGCCCAGCATCAGGGTCGGATGGCGCAGCCAGTCGCGCCCGTCCGGCGTCAGGGCCAGGCCGATCACGACCCCGACGACCAGGGCCGCCGTCAATCCGTTGATGCCTGCGCGCAAATCCGCCCCCGTCGAAAACAGGGTTAGCTATAGCTTAACGACCCCGGCCTGCGCCATGCCGGTCCCGTGTCAGGCGAAAGACAGCCCGACGACAGCGACCTCAGCCGAAACGCCCCTCGGCCCAGCGCGCGGCGAAATAGCCGCCGGTCGCCGAAACCATGGTCAGGACCGTCCCCCAGATCAGGTCGATCACCGTCAGCTTGGTCTGCCAGATCGCCAGGGTCGCCTGATTGGTCAGGTCATAGGTGGCGTAGGCGACGAAGCCCAGCACGGCCCCATTAAGCGCCGCCCGTGTCCAGCCTCCATCCTTCAAGGCCGGTGCGATGGCCAGGAAGACCGTCCCGGCGATGGAGATCAGATAGAAGAGAACCGCCGCCCTCATGTCCGGCTTATCCGCCAGGATCGGCCCCAGCACCGGCTTGTACAGCCGGTCGGTCATGGTGGTCAGCCAGACGGCGTCGATCACCGCGAAGGTGATCCCGGCTCCCAGATAGGCGAAGACATATTTGATCACGACAAACTCCTCAGGCGGGTTTCAAGCGATAATGGCTGACCATCCAGGTGCAGCCCCAGTCGTTGCCGAACAGGCCGGCGGTCGCCAGGTAGAAACGCCGCCAGCGCCGGGTCCACAGCTTGGCGTCGTCGCCATAGGTCTCGCGCATCAGCACGGCGATCCGCGCGGCGTTGCGGTCCATATTGGCCAGCCAGTGATTAGCGGTGCGGGCGTAATGTCCGCCGTTCCAGGTCCATTCCTGCTCGACCGCGAACAGGTCGGGGAACTGCTGGATCAGCCCGTGGCTGGGCATGATCCCGCCGGTGAAGAAATGCTGGGCGATGAAATCACCGCTGTCGGTGTGGTCGAACCGATACGGGGCGTCGCGGTGGGTGAAGACATGGATGAACATCCGCCCCTGCGGCTTCAGCCAGGATTTCGCCTTGGTCAGCAGGGCGCGCCAGTTGGCCATATGCTCGAACATCTCGACCGAGACGATCCGGTCGAACCTCTGGTCGGTGTCGAACAGGTTCATGTCCTGGGTCACGACCGTCAGATTGGCCAGGCCCCGCGCCCTCGCCTCACCTTCGATATGCTTGCGCTGGCCGTGGCTGTTCGACACCGCCGTGATCCGCGCGCGCGGATAGGTCTCGGCCATCCACAGCGACAGCGAACCCCAGCCGCAGCCCATTTCCAGAATGGTCTGACCGTCCTGCAGATCAGCGTGGGCGCAGGTCTCCAGCAGGGCCGCGACCTCAGCCTGGTCCAGCGTCTCTGTTCCGGTCGGATACAGGCAGCACGAGTATTTCAGCCGCTCGCCCAGGCACAGGCGGAAAAACTCGGGCGGCAGTTCGTAGTGCTGACGGTTCGCCGCCTCTGTATGTTCGGCGATGCCCCGCTCGGCCATCTCGCGCGCAAAGGCCGCCTCGTCATGCGGACCGTCGCGATCCAGCCGCTTGCGCGCGTCCGTTACCAGGCTGTCGATCGCCGGCCGGGTGACGAAATCGGGAAAGGGCGCGTCCTGCAACTGGCGAATGGCGACATTGGTCAGGTTCATGGGGAGTCCGTGGTCAGGCTTGTTCTCTCAATACGCCCGACCATCATTTACGGATGCACGCACTTCCGTCCCCGGATCCGCACGTCGGAAGATACACGAAAAGAGACTCAAAAATTATCGAGTGGATTCCGTGTAAAATGCAGCGTCTCCCCCGCCTCCCGACTTGCCCCCCGCCCCCCTCCGCGTTACGCGTGGTCAAACGCGCCGATATTCATCAGGCAGTGAAAAGGGAGAGCGATGGGTAAGATCTACGCTGACGTCACATCCGCGCTGGAGGGTCTGACCTTCGACGGCATGACGGTCATGTCCGGCGGCTTCGGCCTGTGCGGCATCCCCGAAAACCTGATCGCCGCCCTGCGCGACAGCGGCGTCAAGGGACTGACGGTCATCTCCAACAACGCCGGCGTCGACGGCTTCGGCCTGGGCCAGCTGCTCGGCACCCGCCAGATCGCCAAGATGATCTCGTCCTACGTCGGCGAGAACAAGGAGTTCGAGCGCCAGTACCTGGCCGGCGAGCTGGAGCTGGAGTTCAACCCCCAGGGCACCCTGGCCGAGCGCATCCGCGCCGGCGGCGCCGGCATCCCCGCCTTCTTCACCGCCACCGGCGTCGGCACCCTGGTCGCCGAAGGCAAGGAGGTCCGCAACTTCAACGGCCGCGACTACGTCATGGAGACCGGCCTGATCGCCGACCTGTCCATCGTCAAGGCCTGGAAGGCCGACGAGCGCGGCAACCTCGTCTTCCGCAAGACCGCCCGCAACTTCAACCCGATGATGGCCACCGCCGGCAAGGTCACCGTCGTCGAGGTCGAAGAGATCGTCCCGGTCGGCTCGCTCGATCCCGACCACATCCACACGCCCGGCGTCTATGTCGACCGCCTGGTCCAAACCGTGTCCGAGAAGCGCATCGAACAGCGGACTGTGCGTCAGCGTTCAGAAACTGTCGGAGTCGCCGGCTGATGACCAAGCTGAACATCATCGCCATCGTGGCCGTCTGCCTGTGCGGCATTGCGGGTCTGGCCTTAGCCGTCCTGTCGAGCATGAGCTTGGACAGGGTGGCTGTTGGGGTCGGCCTTTTTGGGCTGCTTCTGACCTATTCCGCTCGTCTCATCGCGAGGAAGAACTGATGCCCCGTAGTCGCGAACAACTCGCCGAACGCGCTGCTCAAGAGCTGCAGGACGGCTTCTATGTGAACCTGGGCATAGGCATCCCGACACTGGTCGCCAACTACATCCCCGCCGGCATGACCGTGACCCTCCAGTCCGAGAACGGCATGCTGGGCATGGGGCCCTTCCCCTATGAGGGCGATGAGGACCCTGACCTGATCAACGCCGGCAAACAGACGATCACCGAGATCCCGGAGTCGTCCTACTTCTCGAGCGCCGACAGCTTCGCCATGATCCGCGGCGGCCACATCAACCTGTCGATCCTGGGCGCCATGGAAGTGGCCCAGAACGGCGACATCGCCAACTGGATGATCCCCGGCAAGCTGGTGAAGGGCATGGGCGGGGCCATGGACCTGGTCGCGGGCGTCAAGCGCGTGGTCGTCGTCATGGAACACGCCAACAAGCACGGCCAGTCCAAGGTGTTGAAGTCCTGCACCCTTCCCCTGACAGGCACGGGCGTGGTCAGCCGCATAATCACCGACCTGGCCACCTTCGACGTCAAACCGGACGGGTCGGGCCTTGAACTGATCGAACTCGCCGACGGCGTCACCCTGGACGAGGTCGCCGCCAAGACCGAGGCCGCCTACACGGTGTCGCAGGGACTGAAGTCGGCCTGATCTTCGGCCGTTCCGGGGTCGCCCAATCGAACCTTGTTGGGCGATGACGCGCCCGCTAGTGTCGATGACCCGGAAGTCATTCGTGACCTCCGGGTGCGACCCCGGGCGCCCGCTCCCGGCACTCGACGCCTCCCGGGGCGAGAACAGGCGACCTCCGTCCCATGGCGACTTCGCTCCAGGCTCGGCCCGCAGAGACCAACGGCGACGCCTCGCCGGAAGCCCCGCTCGATCTCGGCGCCCTTCTGATGGCGCGCCAGCCGGGCGACCGCCGCTTCGGCGCCCCGATCCACGCCTGGTACCCCGTGCGAGCCGCTCGGACCCGAACCGCCACGCGGGCTCAGTTTCACGGCGAATGGATCGACCTACCCGCCGCCGTCGCGTCAGACGCCGTCCAGACGACCGCTTGCGGCGGATGGCGACTGATCAATCGGCTTGGACTGATTTGGGCCTGCCCCGCCGGTTCGATCGTCCCGCCGGACATGCCTCCGACGCCCGAGGCGCCACTGGCCCTGATCGCCTACTCCAAGGCTCCCGCGCGCGCCGACTACGACCAGGCGGTCCTGGGTCTGCTTGATCCGGCCCATGTGCCGATGATCCATAACGCCTGGTGGTGGCGCAGCCAGGCGCGACGCACCAAGACCAAGAGCTACAGCCCCTCGCCCTTCGGCTTCACCGCCGTCGCGGCCGACGCCTTCGCCTCCACCCCCGCCTATGATCTGGTGTCCGAAGACCGCAAGGTCAGTATCGAGTTCCGCCTGCCCTCGATCCGGCTGGAGCGCGTCACGGCGCGCGGGTTCGAACTGATCAACCTGACCACCGTCACGCCTCAGGCGGAGGGCGACGTCGTGATCCGCAACCTGATCCTCTGCTCGGTCGCCGCCCTGCGGTTCGGCAGCCCGCTGCTGTCCGCTTGGGGCCGGACCTTCCTGCGTCAGGACGTGGCCATACTGGAGCGGCTGGAAGGCCGCAGCCCGCATCTGCCGCTGGTCTTCGCCGGCGACCCGGATCGCCCGTCCGCCTTTTACTTCGCCTCGAAGGCCGCCCTGCTCCGCGCCCAGCGCGACGACGCCCCCTACAGGAACCCGGTCGAAGCCGAGTCCCTTCAGTGGGTCACCTGAGCCGTCACTTCGCCGACTGAATCGTCCAGTCGGCGATCTGGGTGTTGATGTCGCGCGTCGCCGTGTCGAAGGCGGCGACGATGGCCGACACCCGGTTCTCGCTCGCCGGCTGGGTCACCGTAAACACCCGCTCTACAGACCGCCCCTCTTCAGGGCGGATCGCCGCGTCCCCGCCCGCGCGACGCTCAGGAGTCGAGCGCAGTTGGGCGCGGGCGGTGATCACCACGTCCGGCGCCGCCCCCGGCGCAGCATAGCGCGCCTCGAACATCGTCACCGACACCTGAAGCACCAGCGGCGGCGTGCCGGGCTCGCGTCGGCCCAGGACGCGGATCTGGTCGGCCCGATTGGCGAAGGCCGCCTTCAGGCTGTCGTCGAACAGGGTCGAGGCGGGCGACACCCAGCGCGCGCCGCCGATATAGGCGGTCTCGGTCCCGGTGACGCCCAGGATCCGGTCGTCGCCGCTCGCCTCCGGAAACTCGATCCGGCGGATCGACACCGACAGGGGCGCCGGCGTGTCGCCTTCGACCGACGGCGCGTCCAGCGGCAGGCCGAACCGATAGTTCTGCACCGGATCCGGCGTGGACAGCAGCGAACAGCCGCTCAGCGACACGACGACGCCGGCGACGGCGCCCAGTTGAACCAGGGAACGGATCACGGCTGCACCTCCAGCTCTTTCGATTGCGGTTTCGCGATGAAATCCCGCGGACTGGTGCGGACGTCATCGATCAGGAGCTGCAGCGAACGGGTCGCCTCCTGAAGTTCCTCTATGGTTCCGCTAAGTTGCGGCAGGCTGGACGTCGCGAAGTCACCCAACGGTCGTTCCAGGCCCGTAATGGACCGGTTGGCCGAAGCGATGGCCGTGCGGGCCTCCGCCGTGGCCTGATTGATATTGGCGATGGCTTCACGGCCGTCGGTGTTGACCACCGCGCGCATGTCGGCCGCCAGTCCCTGGTATTCCAGAATGGTGGCGTTGGCGTTCTTCACCGCCTCTTCCAGCTCGGCGAAGATGGCCTTGCGGGCCTCTAGCTCGGTCGTCAGGGCCTCGACGTTCTTCACGCTGGTCGAGAAGCTGCGGATGTTGTCGTCGGACATGACCCGGTTGATCCGGTTCAGCGCATCCACCGTCTGGGCCAGCACCGTGCCCGACCCGCTCAGCAGTTCGGCGATCGGCGACGGCTGGCTCTGTAGCACCGGCACCACATTGTCCGGATACTGGTCCTTCAGCAGGGCGCTGTTGGGCGAGCCCGCCGTGATCTGGATGTAGTTCAGGCCCGTGATGCCCTGCGGCTCCAGCTGGGCGCGCGAGGTCACGCGGACGGGCGTCGTGCCGTCCACCCGCACCCGGGCGATGACCTGGTCGCCGCGCTGGGTGTCGATGTTCAGGTCGGTCACCTCGCCGACGCGGATGCCGTTGAAATGCACCTCGCCGCCTTCCGACAGTCCGTTGACCGGCCCGTAGAAGACGATGTCGTACAGGTCATAGTCGCTGTTGAACTGTAACCGGGCCAGCCAGATCGTGAACACCGCCAGGGCCGCCAGCAAGGCGACGGTGGCGATGCCGACGGCGGCGTAATGTGCGTCTCTTTCCATACCTGGCTCTCCTCAAGCCGCCTTGGTGGCCGCGCGACCGCGCGGCCCCAGGAAGTATTCCTTGATCCACGGATGATCGGAGCGTTCCAGCTCCTGCACCGTGGCTTTTTCGACGACCCGCTTGTCCGCCAGCACCGCCACCTTGTCACAGATGGCGTACAGGCTATCGAGGTCGTGTGTGATCATGAAGACGGACAGACCCAGATCGTCCGACAACTGGCGGATCAACTCGTCGAAGGCTGCCGCGCCAATCGGGTCCAGCCCTGCCGTCGGTTCGTCCAGAAACACCAGTTCGGGGTCCAGCGCCAAGGCCCGCGCCAGGCCAGCCCGCTTCTTCATCCCGCCCGACAGTTCGGCGGGCTTCAAGTGATGGTGCTCGGGCTTTAAGCCCACCATAGCGATCTTCAGCTCCGCCAGTTCGTACATGACCGACTTCGGCAGCTTGGTGTGTTCCACCAGCGGCGAGGCCACATTCTCGAGCACGGTCAGCGATGAGAACAGCGCCCCCTGCTGAAACAGGATGCCCGTCCTCTGTTCGATATCCGCCGCCTCGTCGCCGGTCAGGGTGGCCCGGTCATAGCCCAGCACCTTGACCGACCCGCCCTCGGGCTCCTTCAGGCCGATGATAGTGTTCAACAGCACCGTCTTGCCGGCGCCGGACCCGCCGACCACGCCCATGACTTCGCCCCTCTTGAGGTCGATATCCAGGTTCTCGTGGATGGTCCGTTCGCCGAACTGGCTCAACAGGCCGCGCACCTCGATCAGGTTCTCGACCTTGTCTTCCGGCGCGGCGGCCGACATCGTCGCGTCGGTCATATGTCCAGCTCCAGGAAGACCAGGGCGAAGACGGCGTCCAGCAGGATGATGGCGAAGATCGCTTGCACCACCGCCGCGGTCACCCGTCGCCCCAGGCTTTCCACATCGCCCGCCACCGACATTCCCTGACGGCAGCCGATGGCCGCGATCACCAGGGCGAACACCGGCGCCTTCACCAGCCCCACCATCATGTGCTGCGCCATGGTTCCATCCTCGACCAACCGCTGGAAGAAGAAGGCCGGCCCCAGGTTCAGCGAAGTCCAGCAGACGATGAGCCCGCCCATCAGCCCGCCGATCATCCCCATGAATGTCAGCAACGGCAGCATCAGCACCAGGGCGGCCACGCGCGGGATCACCAGGGCCTGGAACGGATTGACGCCCATCACCTGCATGGCGTCCACCTCCTGGTTCATCCGCATCGAGCCGATCTCGGCCGCGAAGGCAGAGGCCGACCGCCCAGCCAGCAGGACCGAGGCGATCACCACCGCGAACTCGCGGAACATGGCCACGCCGATCAGCTGCACCGCGAACACCTGGGCGCCGAAGTCGGTCAGCAGGTCCACCCCAATGAAGGCCACCACTGCACCGATGAAAAAGTTCGTCACCATCACGATCGGAATGGCGTCCAGCCCGGCCCGCTCGCCCTGGCTAACCCAGGCCGGCCAACGAATGCCGCCGGGATGTTTGGCCGCCTCGACCACGGCCTCCATCAGGCGTCCCAGGAAAGCCAGGGACAGCATCGCCTCTGCCCCGAAATCATAAACCCCGCGCCCAATCTTTGCGAAGCTTCGGGTAAAGGCGTCCGCCTGCTTAGGCGGAGGCGAACTCTTGCGCTCCAGCGTCTCGATCATCGTGTAGATGCGGCCGGCCTCGGGCCGATCCGTCCACGCCGACTTGGGCAGGCCGCAATGCGACGCTTGCACCAGGGCCAGGGCGCCGGCCGTGTCGAACCGGCCCAGGTCGCTGGTGTCTACGCTCGCGATCTTGCGGCCGTCCAAATCCTTGTCCAGCCGCTGAGGCAGCCTCCCCAGGGCGGTCGTCGTCCAGTCGCCGACAAGACGCAGCTTCGCCGCGCCGTCGCCTGCGTCCGTGATTTCGTAGTCGGTCTGGCTCATCACGCCCCGGAAGTCAGAACGGGCCTCGGACGATCCCAACCCACGCAAGGAACAGCCGAAATCCTGATCCGCCTAATGGTCAAGGCTCCAGTTGAAGTCAACGTGCGATGACATTTGTTCGGCGCTTTCCTTTCGCACTGTGTCGAACCTGCGCGCCTCATCTGATCTCCCCTAACCGCCACGCTGGCGACCTATGCAAACGCCGCCGACCGTCTTTCGTTCGAGCCTTCAGCTTACAAGACGCCGCGCAGCGACCAGATCATCAATAAATCCACGACGCGCCTGGGCCTTCGCCGCCGCATCCGGCAGCCGCAGCAGATAGGACGGGTGAACCGTGACCATCCCGGCCGTACCGTCGTCCAGCGCCAGGGCCTGACCTCTTTCCTTCGTCACCGCCGGCTTGCGCCCCAGGATCGCAAGACCCGCCGTCACCCCCAGGGCCAGCACCACCTTGGGCTGGATCAGCCGCCGCTCGGCGTCCAGCCACCAGCGGCAGGCCTGGACCTCCCCCGCATTCGGCGTCTTGTGCAGCCGCCGCTTGCCGCGCGGCTCGTGCTTGAAATGCTTCACGGCGTTGGTGACATAGACATCCGATCGATCGATCCCAGCCTCTTCCAGCGCGGCGTCCAGCACCTGGCCCGCCGGTCCGACGAACGGTCGCCCCGCCAAGTCTTCCTGGTCGCCCGGCTGTTCGCCCACGATCATCAATCGCGCATTCTTCGGTCCTTCCCCGCAAACCCCTTGCGTCGCGTCGCGGTACAGGGGGCAGCGCCGACAGGCCTGAACCCCGCGCTCGACATCGGCCAGGCTGTCGGGAACCGCCTCGGGGTCCGGTCGGGCCGCGTGCAGGTCGCGCGCCAGGGCGCGGACGAAACGGGCGTTGGGTTGCGGGGCGGGCGTGGCGACCATGACATCCGTCCGAACCGACGAAGCGGCCACCAGTTCCGGGATCAGCGCCGCCTCGGGCAGGTTCTTCCAATAGCGTTTGGCCATCTCGCCCTGCATCGTCTTCACCTTCAACCGAGCAGGATTGAAGGTCGAAGCGTAGTAGGTCTTCCAGAACTCCTCGATCTCGTCCTCGGCCGGCGCCATGTCGCGAGTCGCCGGCGGGCCGAAGCTCAACGCCTCTCCATCCCAATGGGCCGACCCGTCCGGCGTCAGGATCGACCACCGCATCGTCGTGAACCGTCGCTGGAAGAAGGGCGCGGTCTTCTCCAGCACGCGGTGCGGCGGTTCGAACCAGGCGACCCAGGCTTCGCCCTGCGCATCCTCGACCTGCCGAAACCGGACGAAGGCCTTCATCTTGTGCGAGGCCCGACTGACGTTCTTGGCCCGCTCCATCGCCTCGGCCACGTCCCGGTCCGAGATCACCTTCATCAGGTCCGGCTCATCCCTAAGCCGCCACAGCAGCCGATACAGAAGGTCGAACCGGTCGGCGGACCGATGCAGGATCACCTCGCGCGCCAGATCCACAAAGGCGGCGGGCGCGGAGAATCCCTTCTCCTTCCGCTCGCCCTTCCCCTGATCCGTCATCCTCGGGCTTGTCCCGAGGACACATACTCCCGGTGCTTCCAGTGTGCCCCCCGTCTTCGTCACGGCGTATAAATCCTTGCAACAGGGGCGAGGATGACGAGGTGTGGCGGGCGGGTGGGCAAACATAGCCGGCGCTTCAAACAACCCGCCCTGCACAGAAGATGGCGCTCCCTCGACCACGAACCGCGCCGTCGCAGGCTCCACCCCCGCCAGCCGCATCTCGCGCGCCGCGACCCTCCACCCGTCGAAATCCATCTCCGACGCCAGCACAGCCGTCCGCATCAGAACAGGCTCAACTGTTCCGGAGCCCGCGTCGTCACCCGGGCCTTCAGATCGGCCGCGTCGGTCAGCCCGCCCGGCGTCCAGTCCAGCGCCGTGATCCACGGCCTCAGCTTCTCCACAGACCGCGTCAGCCGTCCGACGTCTTCCAGCCTCAGCGTTCGGTACCGGCGCACCGATATGATCCGGTCCACCGCCTTCACCCCCAGCCCCGGCACCCGCAACAGCATCTCGCGCGGCGCCCGATTCACATCGACGGGAAACAGGGCACGCTTGTTCAGCGCCCAAGCCAGCTTCGGATCGACCGCCAGGTCCAGCATGCCCTCGGCCGTCCCCTCCCCAATCTCGGGCGCGGAAAAGCCATAGAACCGCATCAGCCAGTCCGCCTGATACAGCCGGTGCTCGCGCATCAGCGGCGGCTTGGACAGCGGCAGGGCTGAACTGGAGTCCGGGATAGGACTGAAGGCCGAATAATAGACCCGCCTCAACCCATAGCCGCCGTACAGGGAGGCGCTTCGGTCCAGGATCTCGGTGTCCGGCGCCCCGTCCGCTCCAACGATCAACTGCGTGCTCTGTCCGCCCGGCGCGAATTTGGGCGGCTTGATCTTGTCGCGCTTGCCGGGCTTGGCCGCCTCGACACCCAGCCGCACCTGGCTCATCGCCCTCTTGATGACCCCGACGTCCTTCTGCGGCGCCAGCCGCGCAAGGGCCTCGTCGCGCGGCAGTTCGATATTGGCCGACAGTCGATCCGCGTAGAGGCCCGCCATCTCGACCAGTTTCGGATCGGCCTCTGGGATCAGCTTCAAATGGATATAACCGCGGAAGTCGTGGACCTCCCTCAGCGTCTTGGCCACCAGGACCAGTTGCTCCATCGTATAGTCGCTGGTGCGGATCACGCCCGACGACAGGAACAGCCCCTCGATATAGTTCCGGCGGTAGAAGTTCAGCGTCAGGTCCACCACCTCGTCCACATCAAACCGCGCCCGCGCCACGTTCGACGACGCCCGGTTGATGCAATAGGCGCAGTCGTAAATGCAGAAATTGGTCAGCAGGATCTTCAGCAGGCTGACGCACCGCCCGTCCGGCGTATAGGCGTGGCAGATGCCCATCCCCTCGGTCGAGCCGATCCCCTTGCCCCCGACCGAGTCCCGCTTCGACGTCCCCGACGATGAGCAGGAGGCGTCGTATTTGGCCGCATCCGCCAGGATTGAGAGCTTTTTCCGCAGATCGAGACGTGCCATATGTTCACGATACGTTCCACACACATCATCGTCCAGCTGAGCCGTATTTTTCTTTCTAGAGCAGCTTAACGAAGAAGATCGAGCAGCGACGTATTGCGGAGCGAGTTGATCACCTGGGCCGAGGCCTCGATCGCCACTTGGGCCGCTTGCAGGTCGGTGATCGCCTGAGCGGGATCATATCCCGCCTTGTCGGTCATCAGCTTGTCGAGGGCCAGTTTTTGGGATTCGTGCGCATCCAGCGCCGCTTCGACCTGGTTCTGGACCAGTCCGTTCTTGGCGGTCTGGTTCGTCAGGCCCTGGTTCGCGTTGCTGAACTCGCCCATCTGGGCGGTCAGGAAGGCGACGACGTTCGCGCCCGGCTTGCCGGTCAGGGTGCCCGCGCCGGTCGGCGTATAGGTGACGCCGCCGATGATGACCGGGTTCCCGTTCTGATAGGCCTGCATATTGCGGAACACCTCAGTCAGGGGCCCGCCGATCTCATCGGCCAGAAATCCCGTCTCGACCATGGTGTTCTCGTCGATACGCGACTTTTGCTTCAGGTCGTCGTTGGCGAAGGTCGACGCCGTCGAGGGCGCGGCGGCGAGATCCGCCATCGTCTTGGCCGTCGCCGGCGCCGCGTCGCCGCGACCGCCGCCGAAGAGATAGGCGCCCTGGTGCTCGGCGTTCAGCCCGCTCTGGACGGTCTGATACTGAAGCCCCAGCTCGGTCATCATATTGGTGATGTTGCCCGCCGCTATGCCATTGGCGACCGCCTCCCGCGCCGCCGCGCCGGCGTCATAGATGCGGTTCATCGCGAGGTCCTGCGCGCTCAGCCGCGCGGCCGCGCTCTCTCCCGCGCCGATAAACCCGTCCAGTCGCGCCTGGGTCGAGGTCAGACTGGTCAGCTGCTCAGCGCCTCGACCATAACCGGACATGTCGGTGGCGATGGTCCCGCTGTCGATCCGTTCCTGGGCCTGCTCAGCGCGGGTCTGGGCGCTCATCAGATTGAGCAGGGCGGACTGATAATTTCCGAAGGTGGCGACCCGCGTCATTATAGGATCCCGATCAGCACGTCGTACATGTCCTTGCTCGCCTGGATCAGGCGAGCGGAGGCGTTGTAGGCTTGTTGGAAGGTGGTCATGTTGACCAACTCCTCGTCCATATTGACCCCTTCGGCGGAGTTGCGACGATTGTCGGCTTCCTGCGCGATGGCCGTGGCGGTTTCGCTGGCGGTCTTGGCCGCCGAGGCCTTGCCGCCGATGTCGCCAGCGAAGTCCGCCGCATAGGCGGACAGGCTCTTGGTGCCGCCGCTGTTGCCGCCCGCTGCGGCGAAGTTGACGTTCTTGCGTCCCGCATCAGCCAGCAAAAGACCGCCACGACCATCGTTCTTGCTCAAGGCCGAGGTTCCAGCAGCCGCCGACAGGTTCAACTGGGCCAGGGCCAGCTTATTCGGGTCCTTCTGGATGTCGCTACGGACCGAATAGGCGCCCGCGCGTGTCGCACCCGTCTCGCCCAGGCCGAACAGTTGCGACATGGTCACGCCCGAGGGGTTCTGCGTCGTATTGTCCTTCACCACGCTCAGGGTCGTGGAAGAGGAGTCATAGGCTCTAAAGCTCAGCGTCCCCGACGAGTCCAGGCTGAAGGCGCCGTACCGCCCCACGCCCGCGACCGGATCGTTCAGCGCGGTCAGCAGTTCGCCCATCGTGCCCGTTCCCGTCGGCACGGGAATGCTGATGTCTCGCAGCCGGGCGCCCGAGGTGCTGCCGATACGGAAGGTCAGGCTTTCACCGGCGTCGAAGCCATGCTGCGACGTCAGCGTCAGGCCAGTGTCGTAAAAGGTGGGAGTCGTCGTGCTGACCAGGTCATTCAGCCCGAACCAGTGGGAGAAGCCGCGTCCGCCCTTGCTGCTGGGCGTGGTCGCGTCATCCGCCACGGCGACGCCGTTGCCGCCTTGACCCTCGATCCGCAGTTGCCCGTCAAAGAACCCAACCGTGGCCTGGCCGCCCAGTTGAGCGTTGACCGTGGCCAGGAAGGTCGTCGGATCTGCAGCCACGCCGTTGACGGTCATGGTGGCGCCGGAAAAAACGATCTGGGCCGAGGCCTGGACCACCCCCGCGCTGTCCACCGCCGTGATCGTGGTCGTACCGGTGAAGCCGGTCAGGGCGGTCGTCAGAGACTGACCGGTGTTTCGACCACTCAGCAGGGTCGGAGCGGGCACGCTGCTGTTCGCGTTGTGCGCCCGGTTCAGCTCGTCCGCCAACTTGGCCGTCAGCTCGCCCAGGCGGGCTGCCGCCGCCGGGGCGTCGGTGTCGCGCAGTTCGATAAGGCCGCGGATCTCCCCCGACGACACGCCGTCCAGCAGCGGCCAGCGCGTCCCGTTGGGCTCTGTGACCATGATGTCCGAGAAGGCCGTCATGGAATCGACGGTCCCCGCAGCCTTGTACGACAGCACCGCATGCCCGTCGCCGACCAAGGTCATCCCCGTCCCGGTCCGCAGCGTCACCCCGCCGTTCGCCCGCGGCTCGATCTTGACGTCCATATACTGGGACAGTTCGTTGATCAGCGTCTGCTGGGCGTTCTGGGCCCCGGTCACATCCTGGTTGATGATCGAGCCGGCGGCGATCGTCTTGTTCAGCTTGTCGATCTGCTCCAGCAGCGGATTGACCGCATCGACGGCGCTCAGCAGACGACTGTCCGCCTCCTGCCGCGCCGTCTGGATCTGCGCCGCAATGTTCGCCGCTTCGTTGAACATCGCCTGGGTCTTGTAGACCGTGTCCTGCCGCGCCGCCGACGATGTCGGGCTTTCCCCCAGGGTCGCATAGCTGGCGAACAGCTTGTCAATCTTGGCGAAGAAGCCGCCGTCGCCGCTGGGATCGCCGAACTGGGTCTGGATCTGGTCGTAAAGTTCGTACCGCACATTCTGGCGGGCGGCGTCCGCGTTCGCGCCCATGCCTGCGGCTTGGAGGAAGCGATTGGTGGCCAGACGAACGCGCGAGACATCCACGCCCGCGCCATAACCCTCGGTGACCGCTGCAGTCTGATCGGCGACCTTGCGGACATAGCCGGCCGTGTTGACGTTGGCGATATTGTCCGAAGTTACGCGCAACTGGGTCTGCGCGGCCTGCAGACCCGTGGTGGCGATGTTCATGATGGACGTCAGCGACATGGAACCATCTTCCTCGCCTTACCCGGCAGGCCCTGCCCTGCAGCGCGCAAATCTTGCCCGGCCACGCGTCGCCCCCGCTCAAACAGAGCGTTGTTTTCACGTGACATTGCGGATCGCGCAGTCTTCATGACCCGTGAGGTGCGCAAACCTCGGGCCAAATGTGTCGATAGCGAAATCCAAGACTCCGCTTCCTGACGAACTCGACACAGGCCCGTTGCATTCGCTGCCGGGCAAAAAGTAGCGAAGGACGGCAAGAAACGCCTCTCCGACCGCCCAGCCCTTCCGCCATGGTCGATTTTCTCCCGCAATATCAACGTCCACGAAACTGGCCCGCCCCTTGCGACAGGCGGTTCGAATAATCAGGCGCAGCAGGCGCCGCCCAGACCTGAAAGTCGCCTGCGCCCCATGTCGTCCGCATTCGCCCTGTTCGCCTCAGCGCCTCCGGCCTCCGCCGGAACACCCGCTGCTGCGCCCAGCGGTCAGGACGGCCAGACCGCGAATCTGTTCTCTTCCAAGCTCGCCGAGGCCTTCCAGGACCTGGATCAGGCCGGCGCCACAAAGGCCGAGCCGCCGCAACGCGCGCCTGGCCGTCTCGCTCTGCAGGCAATCTCGACCACCGACTTGGCGGCAGTGGAAGCAGAAGACTCCGCGAACCTGACCGCCGACCTCGCCGCCGAATCTGCGGCCGAAGCCCTGCGGGAGGCGGCGCACGACCTCCCGCCGTCGGACCAAGATGCGGAACCGGCAGAAGCCGCCTTGGAGGCCGCTGACGTCGCGCCCCCCCCTCAACCAGTGGCTCCACAGATCGTCGTCCCTGTGGCCATTCAGGCCCCGCCATCCGAGGGCGCCGCCACAGACGGCGTGACCGAAACGACCGGGCCGACCCCGGCGCCGGCTACTCAGGTCGGCCAAGAAGCCCCCGTCGCCGATCTGGCCTTAGATTTTGCGGCCGACGGCGCCGTCACGACGGCCAAGCCTAGTGAAACGACGCGGGAACCCGCCCCGGCGCTGCAAGCGGTCTCCGAAGACCAGGCGCAGGTCGTGGACGCCACGCCGATCTCCACGCCCATAGTTGAGCCCGCGCTGACGCCAAACACCGCTCCCGCGTCGCAGCCTGCCGCGACTGAAATGGCGGCGGCGGCCCAGCCCCAGTCTCCAGAGTCTGCTCTAACCAAGGCAGAACCTCTCGTCGCTGCAGCGCCCACCATTTCCAACCCATCCCACCAAACGACGGCTGAAACCGCCGCAGCTCCCCAGTTAGTCACGCCTGAAAAGCCGACGGCCACGCCTGCCTCAAACACCGCCAAGGCCGAGGTCGCCGCGGCGGTTCGCCTGACCGAGCTGTCGTCGCCCAAGGCTGAGGTGAAGATCACCGCCCAGCCCGCAACCACCGCCGCTCAGATCGTCATGCCGATCCAGACGGCCGCCGTCGTTTCCAACCTTGCCGTCGCCGAAGCGGTCAAAGCGATCGAAACCCAGGCCGACGCGCCTCAGCAAAATGTTTCCGACACCGATCCTCCCTTGATCGAGGCCACTCAGTCGTCGCAGGCCGCGCCGACCAAGGGCGCAGCGACCACACCTGCACCCTCGACGCCCTTGCACTCCGCCTTCGACAACACCGCGCCCACCAGTGGCGCTCGGCCGCCGCTGGGCGGATCAGACACCCTCGCTACCGATCACGTCGCCATGGCCGACGCCGCCTCGAGCATGAGCCAGACCCGACAGGCCAGCCTGGGTCAGGTCGCACCGGCGACTGACGGCGTCACACCCGCCGCCGCTCCGCTCATCGACGCCGCAGTGGCGCCTCTCGACCCGACCACGCCCGTCGACACGCCGGCTGAAGTCCGCGCGCTCGACGGCGCGACCACCACGACCCAGACCGCCGCCTCGTCCCTGTCCCGCGCCACCATCGAGACGACGGCCCATCTCGCCGCACAGATCGCCCGCAAGCTGGAAGGCCGCTCGACCCGATTCGACATGGTCCTGACGCCCGAGGATCTGGGCCGCGTCGATGTCAGCCTGGAAATCGGCGCTGACGGCCAACTGGCCGCACGCCTCGCCTTCGACAATCCTGCGGCGGCTGCAGAGCTGCGCGGACGGGCCGACGAACTGCGCCGCCAGCTTCAGGACGCCGGCTTCCAGGTCGCCAGCGACTCGCTCGACTTCACCCAGCGCGACACGTCATCCGGCGGCGGCTTCGACCGCCAGCAGCAACAACGTCAATCCCTGTTCGCCGGCGCCGCGCGCCTTACAAACCAGGCAGATCTTTCCGTCACGCCGCCTCCGGGCGCCTGGACCAACCATTCCCAGACGCGCGACCGCGTCGATGTGAGGGTCTGACCCCATGGCCACCGCCGTTTCATCCGTCGACGCCGCCGGCCGCCTGAACAGCGGCACGACGATGCTGGCCTCGAACTTCGAGACCTTCCTGACCCTGCTGACCACGCAAATGAAGAACCAGGACCCGTTGTCGCCGCTCGATTCCAACGAGTTCACCGCCCAGCTGACCCAGATGGCCGGGGTTGAGCAGCAACTGCTGACCAACGATCTGCTAACCAGCCTGGTCGCCGCCCAGTCGGCCGGCGGCCTGGACAACGCCTCCAACTATATCGGCAAGCAGGTGACCGCCGCCTGGACCGCCACCTCGCTGGAAGACGGCAAGGCGACCTGGAGCTACGAACTGGGCGCCACGGCCGAAAACGTGAAGCTTCAGGTGGTCGACAGCACCGGCAAGGTGGTCTGGGAAGGCGACGCCCCCGAAAAGACCATCGGCCTGCACGACTTCACCTGGGACGGCAAGATGACCGGCGGCGACACGGCCGAGGACGGCGGCGTCTATACGCTGAAGGTCGCGGCCACCGACGCCAAGAACGCCAAGATCGACAGCCAGGCCCTGATCCGCGGCCGCGTCACCGGCGTCGAGATGTACGACGGCGCCCCCTATCTGGTGATCGGCGATTCCATACTCCCGCTTTCGACGGTCATCTCGCTGAACGAGAAGGCCGCCGACGCAGACAATGACGATACGGAGAATCCGGACGTCCCGACCGAGGAGGCGGCCGCATGATGCGCTCCGCCGCCTTCCCGATGACTTCCATTCAAGGAGCGTATTCATGAGCTTGAACAGCGCAATGCTGGCCGGCGTGTCCGGCCTGGCCGCCAACTCCGCCGCCCTGGCGGCAATTTCCCAGAACATCGCCAACGTCAACACCGTCGGCTACAAGCGCTCGCAGGGCGAGTTCCAGACCCTGGTCAACAGCCAGACCCGCGCGGGCGGCTCCTTCTCCGCCGGCGGCGTCATGTCCGCCACCCGGTCGTACATCAGCCAGGAAGGTCAGCTCCAGCGCACGACCGAGAACACCGATCTCGCCGTCAGCGGACAGGGCTTCTTCGTCACCACCACCCAGGCTGAGAATGTCGGCGCTACCGATACGCGCCTGTTCACGCGCGCCGGCGCCTTCCGCGTCGATAACCTCGGCTATCTGAAAAACAGCGCTGGTCTTTACCTGCAGGGCTGGCCCGTCGATTCCAACGGCGACATCTCGACCGATCCGTCGGACCTTTCGCGCCTGCGCTCGATCAATATCGGCCAGGTCGGCGGTACGGCTGAACCCACGACCCGCGTCCAGGTCAACGCCAACCTGCGTTCTACCCAGGTCGTCTCGAGCGCCGCCGCGCCGAACCGCTACAACGGAGTCGAAGACGCCGCCCTGCCTCCGGTCGAGCATGATATCGACGTTTCCTATGTCCGTACCGGCGCCAACACCTATGAAGTGACGATCAAGACCGGCATCACCAGAATCACCGGTACGGCGACATACGCGGCGGGCGCCCTGACCGGCTTTGTCCCCTCGGCTGGAACCAATGGTTCAGCCACGGCGACGGCCACAGCAATCACCATTACCCCCACCAGCGGCACGCCGCCGGTTGCGGGCACGCCGTTCGCGATCGACTTCGCCGACATCGGCATGGCCACGGACGGCATCGCCCAGACCAAATACGATCCTTCGGTCAACTCGATGGCGATGTACAACGCCGACGACGACAACCCGGTAGGCGTTAAGCCGGACTTCAAGATGAACATCCCGGTGTCGGACTCCAAAGGCGGCCAGCGCAATCTGGAAATCCGCTTCCTGAAGAGCGCGGAACCGAACCAGTGGTATGCCGAAATCGTGGCGGTGCCGGCCGAAGACGTCGTCACCGGCGCCCCTTATAACAACGGCCAGATCAAGACGGGCCTGATCGCCTTCACCCCGTCGGGTCGTCTCGACATCGAAACGATGCAGACTTGGCCATCCGGAATGGGCCTGTTCGACGATCCGGAACAGGCGACCCTGTCCTTCCTGGAATCCGATCCCGACAACACCATCGACCCCGCCGACCCGCTCGATAACGGCAAGGTCAAATGGGCCGACGGCCTGGGTATCGCGGCTCAGACCGTCACCCTGGACCTGAACACCTCGGCCGGTGGGCTCAGCCAGTTGAACACTGCCTCGGTGGTGCAATCGACCGTTACCAACGGCACAGCCTTTGGCAATCTGAGCGAAATCACCATCGACGAGAGCGGCTTCGTCACCGCCATCTTCGACAACGGCGTCATGCGCCGCATCGCCCAGGTCGCCATCGCCACCTTCCCCAGCCCCGACAGCCTGAAGGAAGTTTCCGGCAACGCCTACGCCGTCAGCCTGGAAAGCGGCACCTTCAACCTGAAGGCGGCCGGCACCGGCGGCGCCGGCACGGTGGCGGCCCAGCAACTAGAAAGCTCGACCGTTGACCTGTCGGCCGAGTTCACCGGACTGATCACGACCCAGCGGGCCTATTCCGCTTCATCCAAGATCATCACCACGGCCGACGAAATGCTGGCCGAGCTGATCAACATCAAACGCTGATCGGCGAGTAAGTAAGCGTTAGTTTCAATGAATCGTCGCTCAAGGAAGGTTTACAGAGTCGTTCGGGCAGGGAGGGATTTTATTCGTTCCTTCACCACGACGCTTAAACCGACCTTAGCGGGCCCGGCCTACATTCATGACACTACGGTGTTGGTGAAAGAGGCATAAGCCCATGTTGCAAGAGCGACGCCTGAATAGCAAAGGCGAACAATACGTGGTCGGACCGACTGGCACGCCCCTGACCCTGAACGATCTGCCGCCGTCCAATACGGACCGGTGGGTGATCCGCCGCAAGGCCGAGGTCGTCGCCGCCGTTCGCGGCGGCCTGCTGAGTCTTGACGACGCCCTGGCGAAGTACCGCCTGACGGCGGAAGAATTCCTCGCCTGGCAGAAGGCCATCGACAAATGGGGCATGCAGGGTCTGCGCACGACGCGGATCCAGAGCTACCGGTCCTAAGGCTTCTCCCCGAAGACGACCCAGGAGGGCCGCATCCGGAAACGGATGCGGCCCTTTTCTTTGTCGGGCCTCGAAATCGCGCCGGTTACGCACTAAATGGCCGCAATGACCCTGGCCGAAGACCTCTGCCCCGTTCCCGACATTCGCCGCACCGACATGGATGCGGCGGTCGAGAGCGCGCGGGCGGCGGTGGGCCTGCCGGTCGGGGCGCGCATCGTCGCGGCCATGTCGGGGGGGGTGGACTCCACCGTCGTCGCCGCCCTGCTGCACAAGGCCGGCTATGACGTGGTGGGGGTAACGCTTCAACTCTACGACCACGGCGCGGCCCTGAAGAAGAAGGGCGCCTGCTGCGCGGGCCAGGACATCCATGACGCCCGCCTGGCGGCCGAGATCATCGGCATCCCCCACTATGTCCTGGACTACGAAAGCCGGTTCAAGGACGCCGTCATCGACCAATTCGCCGACTCCTATCTGAAGGGCCAGACCCCGGTACCCTGCATCCGCTGCAATCAGACGGTCAAGTTCCGCGACCTGCTGGACGTCGCCCGCGACCTGGGCGCCGAGGCCATGGCGACGGGCCACTATGTCCGCCGCGCCGCCCTCGGCAATCGCTCGCAGATGCGCAAGGCCATCGACCATTCGCGCGACCAGTCCTACTTCCTGTTCGCCACCACCCAGGACCAGCTCGACTATCTGCGCTTCCCCTTAGCCGATCTGGAAAAGCCCCAGGTGCGCGGCGTCGCCGCCGAACTGGGGCTGAAGATCGCGGCCAAGCCGGACAGCCAGGACATCTGTTTCGTCCCTTCCGGCGACTATCGCACCCTGATCGACCGTCTGCGTCCGCAGGGGCGCGAGGCCGGCGAGATCGTGCACATGGATGGCCGGGTGCTGGGAACCCATCCCGGCATCACCGACTACACCATCGGCCAGCGCCGGGGCCTGAACGTCGCGGTGGGCGAGCCCCTGTTCGTCGTCAAGCTGGAACCCGAAACCCGCCGCGTCATCGTCGGCCCGCGCGAAGCCCTGCTGACCGCGTCCCTGACGCTGGAAGAAACCAACTGGCTGGGCGACGAAGCCACGATCCAGGAGGCCGCCACGTCCGGCCTCCCCGTCCTGGCCCGCGTCCGCTCCACCCGCCAGCCCTCGCCCGCCCGTCTGGCCCTGATCGACGGTGATGTCCGCATCGTCTTCGACGAGGGCGAAGAAGGCGTCGCCCCCGGCCAGGCCTGCGCCCTGTACGACCCGACCGACCCCGACCGCGTCCTGGGCGGTGGCTTCATCCGCGACACGACGGCCGTCGCGGTCTAGGTCTCAGCGCGCAGATCGCCCGCCCTCGCGCGGCCTATAGTCCAGCCGCACCCGGAACTCGCGCGTCCGCCAGGTCGTATCGGCCGGCGGCCGGGGAAAGGGCTCTGCGGCCCTGATCTGGCTCAGAGTCGCGGCGTCCAGCGCGGCCCGGCCGCTGCCGGTCAGTATACGCTCGTTGCTGACCCGCCCCCGCCGATCCAGGGTGAAGGCCACCGTCACCATGCCCGTGACCCCGCCGGGGTGCCGCTTGTGCATCTCCACCCAGCGCAGGACCTGGGCGTAATAGTCGTCCACCTGGGCGCCGGCATTGGCGCCGGTCGTCGCCGCCGCCCCGCCGCCCGTCATACCCCGCCGTGAATCCCGCGCCCCGTCTGCGCTCGCCTCACCCCGGCCCGTCCCTTCGGTCTGGATCGTCGCGAGCGGCGCCGAGGCGACGGAGGTCAGGGCGGCGACAGGTGTCGTCTCCAGGCCAAGAACCGGGGTCGGCCGGATCGTCGGCGTCGGCAGGACAGGCGCCGTGCTGGGCGTCGGCTTCGGGGCCGTCTCGGCGAGTGGCGCGGACTTGGCCGCCATAAAATCCGCCGATCCGTTTTCGCTGTCGAAGGCCGCACGCGGCGTCAGGGTAAGCTCGATCACCGGAGCCCCGCCCTGGTCGGGCGCGGGCGGATGGACGGCGTCGACCGCAAGCGCCGCCAGCAGACCCAGCTGAACGACCGCGACGACCAGTCCGGTCGCCACCTTGGCGAACGGGGAAACAAACTCGGACGGCATGCGCGACCGGATAGAGCCGGATTGTTGAGAACGCAACTGATAATGAGTTGCAATTAAGTCATGTCGCGCGTACCCCGCGTCCCCTTCAATAGGGCTGGGGTTCATCACCATGCGTATCGCACTCGTCTCATCCGCCAGCGCGGCGGCTCTTCTGCTCGCCGGCGCAGCTCAGGCTCAGGGCCAGACGCAGAACCAGGCGGATCAAGCCGACGCCGCCATTCCCACCGTCGTCGTCACCGACGAATCCCGCGCCTCCACCGCCTACAGCTACGGCGCCCCGATCAACTCCGGCGAAACGACCTTCAGCGCCGACTCGATCCGCGACCGCGCCCCCGGCTCCGGCGACGGTAACCAATTGCTGAAACTGGCCCCGACAGTGCAGTTCAGCAACGACGAGGGCATGGCGACCCGCGAAGGCGTCCAAGACATCCGTCCGGCCCAGATATCCATCGCCGGGGCCAGTCCGTTGGACAACCAGTTCATTCTGGACGGGGTGAGCGTGAACTCGCGTCTCTATAAGGCCGGTAATCTTCTGGCCATCGACGAAGTCGCCGGGGGCTCGCCTCAGGGAACCTGGGTCGATTCCAGCCTGATCGGAAAGATCACCCTACTCGATTCTAACATCTCAGCCGAGTATGGCGGCTTCCTCGGCGGAGTGGTCGATGTAGAGACCCGCGCGCCGGCCGCAGTCTTCGGCGTCACCGCCTATTACGGCATGACCCGGACCGACATGGCCAGCTTCCGAATGCCGGATTCGGTCCGTCGCGAACTTGGCGACGACGCGCCCGAAGCGCCTGATTACGAGAAGAGCCGTTACGGCTTTACCGTCGATCTACCCGTCAACGAACGGCTGCGTCTGCTCGCCGCCTACAGCTATTCCGACTCCGAGGTCACCTACTATCGAAACGCTAAATACGTGGACCGAAACTTTGGCCAGTCCAGCAAGGCGGAGAATTTCCTGCTGAAGGCGGAGTACGACATCGCCGACGATCTGACCTTCGACGGCCAGATCAACTGGAGCCCTTATGAAAGCACCAATGCCTCTCTCGTCGCGATCAACGCCCTGATGTATCAACAGGGCGGCGGATTGACCACCAAGGGGCGGTTGCGCGGTCGGCGCGGCGACGCCGACTGGAGCGTCCAGCTCAGCTATGCCGATCTAGACAGCGGCCGCGAAGCCCCTGATGTCCAGTACAGCCTGCCGAGCAAGGCTAAGGAGATCGATTGGTGCACAAACCCCAACTGCACGACCGGCGGCTTGGGCGACATCGACCAAAATCAGAAGGATTACGGGCTAAAGGCTGACTGGCGTCAGCCGTTGGGCGGCGGCGAGCTGAAGCTGGGCCTGGATTTCGCCCGAACCGAGGTGAGGAAGAATCGCCCGCAGACCAATCATAATTGGCAAACTGGCGTCGTATCCTCTGACATCGTCTGCGCTGATCCTAACGAGGATTCGCTGACCTGTGTGACCGGTTCGTATGTCCTGACCCGTCATCAAGTCTATCAGGCCTATCGCAGCGAAACCGCCGTGCAGACCTACGGACTGTGGAGCGAGTATGCCTTCGATTGGTCGGGCTTCCAGGTCAGGGCCGGCCTGAGGTACGATTATGAAACCTATCTCGAGAACCACAACATAGCGCCGCGCTTGTCCGTCGCCCGCCACCTGCCCTGGTGGGGCATGACAGCGACCATCGGGGCGAACCGCTACTATCGCCAGTCCTTCCTGGGCTATGCGGTGCGCGAGAACGGCCTGCAGACCCTGCAGTATGAACGTGAAGCCGTCGATGGCGTCTGGGGCGACACATGGTTTCAGACTGGCGACACCACAGCGACCCGCTTTTCCCAATATAATCTCGCCACCCCGTATTCCGACGAACTGACTGCGGCCATTCAGGGCGATCTTCTGGGAGGTCGCTATCGGATCAAGGGCATACTCCGCGACGGCAAGGATCAGTTCTCCACGACGGCCGTCCGTGAGAACTATGTCAACGAACTGGGCCAAACCCGCTCACGCTTGGTGACCACGCCGAACAATGACGGGCACTCCGACTATCGCGGCGTTTCGCTAGAATGGAACCGAGACTTCGGACGTCATAGCCTTGCGTTGAACACCAACTTCTCGCGCGCCCAATCGACCAACCTGACTTTCTTCGAAGAAAGCGACGATGTCGATGGCGCTGAGCTGGTTTATTACAACGGCCGGATCGTCTCCTTGTTCGAAGCCTTGTCCGACAACCAGCGCGAAGATTTCGCCTCGCCGATCGTCATCAATGCAGACTGGGGCTCGTCCTGGCTGGGCGGACGTGTCCTGACCAATCTTAATGCCCGGTTCCGCGACGAGTTTTCCCGAGTTGAAGCCACCGGCGAAACCATGACCGTCGATGGCGCCCGCTACGCCGTCTATGGCCCGATCACTTACGACGCCTCCGTCGATGCCAATCTGTCGCTCCAGGCTGAAATCGCCCGCACCCAGTTCGGCACGACGACCCTGGACCTGCGGGTCAACAACCTCTTCGACACGATCCGGAACAACAACTCGACCGCGACGACCCAGCCCTATCAGCTGGGCCGGAACATCTGGGTCACGCTGAAATACAAGTACTGAACACCTTGAAGCCCGCCCGCGACATCACCACTCTCGTCGTCGCCGTCCTCGCGCTCCATCTGGGCGTGGGGGCGGCGGTGTCACGGGTTCAGACGCCGTCCAGCGACGCCGAGCTTCGCCTCGCCTACGCCGGCGGCCCGGACACCTGGCCCCGCCCGCTCCTGCAAGAGGGCGCGAGCTTCGCCGAGTTCGCCCCCCTGCCCCCGGCGCCCGAACCGGCCGACAACCCCACCACGCCGGAAAAGGCCGCCCTGGGCCGGCGCCTGTTCGAGGATCCGAAACTGTCCGCCTCGGGCCAGATCGCCTGCGCCTCCTGCCATGCGCGGGAACTGGGCTTCGCCGACGGCGTCCGCACCTCCTTCGGCCATGACCGCCAAAGGGGACGGCGCAACGCGCCATCTGTGGCGACCGCCGCCTGGGCGACCAGCCTGTTCTGGGACGGCCGGGTCAGGACCCTGGAGGAGCAGAGCTTGCATCCCATCGTCGACGCCAAGGAGATGGCCGCCGACCTGCCTGTGGTCACCGCGCGCATCGCGGCCGACCCATCCTACGCCGCCCCCTTCGCCCAGGCCTTCGGCTCGTCCGAGGTCACCACCGACCGGATCGCCAAGGCCCTGGCCGCCTTCCAGCGCACCCTGAAGCCCCGCTCCAGCCCCTACGCCCGTTTCCTCGCCGGCCGGGCCGACGCCCTGAATGACCAACAGCTGCGCGGCCTGCACCTGTTCCGCACCAAGGCCGGCTGCGCCAACTGCCACTCCGGCCCCCTGCTCAGCGACCAGAAATTCCACAATCTGGGCCTCAGCTTCTACGGCCGCGCGCGTCAGGATCTGGGCCGCTATGAAGGCACCCGCGACCCCGCCGACGTCGGCGCCTTCCGAACGCCCTCCCTGCTGAACACCAACCGCACGGGCCCCTGGATGCACAACGGCCTATTCCCGACGCTTGAGGGAGTGGTCGCTTTTTACGACGCGGGCGGCGCCCGTCCCCGCCCCGGCCCGGACCAGACGGACGATCCGCTCTTCCCCACCACCGACGCCCTGCTGGTCAAGCGCGACCTGACGCACCAGGAACGGGCCGATCTCGTCGCCTTCTTGGAAGCGCTTTAGCCTCAAACGGCGGCGTAAACCCTCAGCCGATGTCCGTCCGGGTCGCGCGCCACGAAGCCGCGCCCGGCCTCCATCTCCGTGGGCGGGATCAGGATGCGCGCGCCCCGGTCCCAACAGTCGATATGAGCCTGTTCGACGGCGGCCGGGTCGTCGAGCGGGAACTCCAGTTCGCGCCCCTCGCCCGCCTCAGCGCCGGCCCGCCGCATCAGGCCCAGCGCCCGGCCCGAGCGCATCATGAACAGCGCGCGGTCCGGCCCGGCCATCAAGGGACGGCGCCCCAGAAGGCCGGAATAGAAGCGGGCGCTGGCCTCGGGATCGGCCACCGCCAGAAGAATGTCGTCGATGTCAGTCATGTTCGCCCTCCGCCTTCTACGAGAACAAACCTAGACCGGACTACTGCCAGTTCCTGTCAGCATGATGCGGAGCGCTCGGCGCTTTCCTGCGCCTCGCGCCAGGTCTTCAGCAGGGCCTGACGGCGGGCGGGATAGCGGGCCTCCGTCACCTCGGCCTCGACGATCCGGTCGGTGCGGAAACTGCGGAAATCCTGCCGCAGCTCGCACCAGGCCAGCAGCAGCCGCACCCGGTCGAAGAAGACCAGGGCGAAGGGCCAGACCACCCGCTCCGATGCCGCCCCCGCCTCGTCGCGATAACAGAGCCTCAGCCGCCGCTCGGTGCGGATCGCCTTCCTCAGCAGGGCGGGATCGACCAGATCGGTCGGAAACGGCGCGCCGGGCACGACCAACAGGGCCGAGGTCTCCATCTCGTCGCGCAGATCGGGCGGCACCACTGCCGCGATCCGCGCCAGCGCGCCCAGAGCAGCCTCGCGCATCCGCGCATCAGCCCGGTCGGCCACCCAGCGGGACCCCAGCACCAGGGCCTCCACCTCCTCCGGCGTGAACATCAGAGGCGGCAGCAGGAACCCCGGCTTCAGCACATAGCCGACCCCGGGTTCCCCCTCGATCGTCGCCCCCTGGGCCTGCAGGCTGGCGATGTCGCGATACAGGGTGCGCAGACTGACGCCCATCTCCTCGGCCAGCGCACGACCGCTGACCGGCCGGCGACGCCGCCGCAGGGCGTTCAGCAGATCGAGAAGGCGTTCGGACCGGGACACGACGCGATCCTTAGCAGACCTGCTGCCAGAAAGCGGCAGCATCCATTCCCCTCAACCTCGTCCTGGACGCCATCTGTCGCTCCGGCTTTTCGTCAGTCTGTCATATGGAGCCGTTAGGCGGGGTCGAACCCTGCCGGAACCCGTCGCATGACCCTTCGCCCTCACGCCGCGATCCTGATCGCCCTGACCGTCATCGCCGCGCCGGCCTTTGCGCACGAGGGGCACGACCACCACCATCCGGCCCGACTCCAGCCGGTCGCGCCCGCCGCAGCCGCAGCCACGGACGAAGCGCGCACCTGGCTGGCCGGCGACCACCACGTCCACAGCCGCTACAGCGTCGGCTACACGCCCGATCCGGCCAACCCGGACGCCCCGCCCACCGCGATTATCGCCGGCGACGCCATCCATCCGATCCCCCAGAACGCCCGCATGGCCCATCGTTTCGGCCTGGCCTGGATGGTCTCCACCGACCACGGCGGCCCCAACCATTCCAAGCTGAACGCCGAACAAGCCTATCCCGAACTGCTGATGGCGCGCCAGGAGATCCCCGACCTGCTGCTCTTCTACGGCATGGAGTTCGACACCCCCGGCGGCGATCACTCCAGCCTGATCCTGCCGCGCACCGAGGCCGAGCGCGACACCCTGCGCGACCTCGAAAGCCGCTTCGCCAAGCGTGAGCCCTGGCCCGCCGACCCCGCCCGCGATCAGGAGCCGCGCATGATCGAGGCCCTGCGCGTCATGGACGCGCTGAACGACCGACCCGTGGTGATCGCCAACCACCCGTCGCGCTCGGCGACGGGCCTGGGCGAATACGGCCAGTACGACCCGGCCGAGTTGCGCGACTGGAACGACACCGCGCCCAAGGTGGCTGTGGGCATGGAGGGCGCGCCGGGCCACCAGGCCGCCACCCTGAACCCCGACGGCTCGATCAAGCCCAACGGCGTACGCGGCATCTATGGCCGCGCCCCGACCATGGGCGGCTTCGACCAGATGACAGCGCGCCTGGGCGGCTTCTGGGACTCCATGCTGGGCGAGGGCCGCCGCTGGTGGGTCACCTCGACCTCGGATTCGCACCGCCACTATACCGAGGGCGGCGTCGACTTCTGGCCCGGCGAATATTCCAAGACCTATGTCCTGGCCCGCCGCGACCATGCCGACGTGCTGGACGGGCTGCGCGAAGGCCGCATCTTCGTCACCACCGGCGACCTGATCTCCGAATTGAACGTGACGGCCCAATCGGGCGGCCGTTCGGCGGACATCGGCGGCGAACTGAAGGCCCCGGCGAACCAGCCCGTCGTCGTCACCATCCGTCTTCGCGACCCCGCCGGCCCCAACGCCTCGGGCAAGGACAGCGCCGTCGCCCGCCTGGACCTGATCGTCGGCGACGTCACCGGCCCCCGCCCCGACCGCGACGCAGACCACAACCCCTCCACCCGGGTCGAGCGCCGCTTCACCGCCGCCGACTGGACCCGCGACGGCGAGGTCATCACCATCCGCCACACCCTCCCCGCCTCAACCACGCCCCGCTACATCCGCGTGCGCGGCGCCAACGGCGCCGAGCTTGAGCCCACGCCCGACCCCGCCGGCGAAGACCCCTGGAAAGACCTGTGGTTCTACGCCAACCCGGTGTTCATTACGCCGCAGGGGTAATGGTCGCGGGTCTCTTGTGCCCCCTCGCGCCCGGCGGGGTTGTGCAGGCGGACTTCGAAGTGTAAACGCCCACCTCCGAAGACGAGAGACCCATGTTCACCCACTACGTCCCCATGAATGCGCCCAAGGGCTTGGACCGACTGCCGGTCCAGGGCGAATGCACATGCGTGAGGGGTAGGTAGGGAACGACCGGTCATCGACTTCGGTTTTCCAGCAACCCCTCCCGCCACCGGCCGGAGGGGTTTCTTGTATCCGCAAGCGACGTCTCTCCGTCCGGTCCGGGAGGATCACAGACAGAGAAGGAGACGTCGGCCATGTCAGGCTACGACGTGATCGAAGGCTCGGGCGCGCCGATCAAGGCGTGGACCCGAGGGGTGCCCATCGAGGATGCGGCGCTGAAACAGCTGAAGAACGTGGCCTCGCTGCCGTTCATCCACAAACACGTCGCGGTCATGCCCGACGTGCACTGGGGCATGGGCGCGACGGTCGGGTCGGTGATCCCGACCGTGGGGGCCATCATCCCGGCCGCCGTGGGCGTGGACATAGGCTGCGGCATGATGGCGGTGCGGACCTCGATCCGCGCCGAACACCTGCCCGACGACCTGTCGGCCATCCGCTCCGCCATCGAGGCCGCCGTTCCGCACGGCCGCACCGACAATGGCGGGCGCAACGACAAGGGCGCCTGGGCCGCCGAACCGCCGGCCTCGGCCGTGACGCGCTGGGCCGATCTGAAGGCGGGCTATGACGCCGTGGTGGAAAAACACCCCAAGGCAGCGCACCCGCGCGGCTTCGGCCACCTGGGCACCCTGGGCACGGGCAACCACTTCATCGAGCTGTGCCTCGACGAGGCGGGCGATGTGTGGGTGATGCTGCACTCCGGCTCGCGCGGCGTGGGCAACCGGTTTGGGACCTATTTCATCGAACGGGCCAAGCACGAGATGCGTCGCTGGCACATCAACCTGCCCGACCAGGACCTGGCTTACTTCCCGGAAGGGACGGACGGCTTCGTCGACTATGTGCGGGCGGTGTCGTGGGCGCAGAAGTACGCGCGCGCCAACCGCGAGGTGATGATGGACAGCGTGCTCGGGGTGCTGAAGGCCTTCTGGCCGGATCTGGAGACGACGCAGGAGGCGGTGAACTGCCACCACAACTACGTCTCGAAGGAGAAGCATTTCGGCAAGGACGTCTTCCTGACCCGCAAGGGGGCCGTGTCGGCCAAGGACGGCGAACTGGGCATCATCCCCGGCTCTATGGGGGCGAAGTCCTTCATCGTGCGCGGCAAGGGCAATGCGGACTCGTTCTGCACCTGCTCGCACGGCGCCGGTCGGGCCATGAGCCGGACCGAAGCCAAGCGCCGCTTCACGATCGAGGACCACGTCCGCGCCACCGAGGGCGTGGAATGCCGCAAGGACGCCGAGGTGATCGACGAAACCCCGATGGCCTATAAGGACATCGACGCGGTCATCGCGGCCCAGACCGACCTGATCGAGGTCGTGCACACCCTGCGTCAGGTGGTGTGCGTCAAGGGATGACGGGAGCCGGTTCCGCCGCAGGGTGGGGCCGGCTTTCGTCGTTGAAAACAGATGGCGTCACACGCAATCTCGAGGTAACATTCAATCAATCTAAGATGATCAACAAGCACACCTAGAGATTGCTCCGAAAAGAGGCGGCTTCTTATGTCAAAGAACGGGCAACACGTTGTCCCCCATGCAGGCGGATGGAGCGTTCGACGCGCTGGCGCCGTACGGGCAACAAGTACACACGCCACTCAAGCAGACGCGATCAAGGCCGGAGCCGAGATTGCGCGAAACCAGAAAACGGAACTCTACGTCCACGGGGTCGATGGCCGAATTCGCGAACGCAGTTCATTTGGAAAAGACCCTCATCCGCCTAAGGGATGAGCGTGCATCCTCCCTTCGAACGTTCCGTCTTCATAAATTGTCCGTTCGACGAGGATTATTCGTCCATTCTCCAGGCAATCGCTTTCTGCGTCGTCTTCATGGGCCTCTATCCTCGATTGGCGCCCGAGAACGCCGACAACGGAGCCGCCCGGCTGGACCGTATCGTCGAGTTAGTTAAGGGCTCAAAGTTCGGCATCCATGACCTGTCACGATGTCGAGCAGATCAGGCTGGCGACTTCGCACGCATGAATATGCCGTTCGAACTGGGCATCGACTATGGCAGCCGACAATCAGGCGCAGCGCCGCTCGACACCAAGACCATCCTGGTCCTCGAGGATGCCCGCTACGACTATCAGAAAGGACTGTCGGATATCTCCGGCTGGGATATCCGCGCTCATGGCGGCAGTTTCGAAGTGGCTATTCGCCACGTCCGCACTTGGCTAATCGCACAGGCTGGTGCGCCCAAGATCGGCGCCGCCCTCATACAAGGCAAATATATCGCATTTCAGGAATGGTACTGGGAAAGCCAATTGGCCGCCGGCTCCTCCGAGGACGACATCCGGTCCTATCCGACCGATGAGATGATCCGCGCCATGCACGATTGGATGGCGGCTGGACAACCGAACTGAAAGGGGGGCCGCCCCCTAAGCCGCCTCGTCCTTCGGCATCACATCCCCCACCGTCGGCCGGTTCTCCGCGCGCGTCAGCAGGATCTCCCTCGGCTTGACGATCTCGCCGCAGCAGCCGCAGGCGATGCGCGGCGTCAGGGTCTGGCCGCAGGTCGAGTGGACCATGTCGATGCCGCAGTCGGTCTCGCCATAGACGTGTTTGGCGCCCCAGCCGTGCAGGGTCACCAGCACCCCGTACAGATCCTTGCCCTTGGCGGTCAGCACATATTCGTTGCGCGGCGGCCGTTCGGAATAGGGACGCGGCTCCAGCACCCCGTGCTGGACCAGGCTTTTCAGACGCGCCGCCAATACGTTGCGCGCCACGCCCAGATTGTCCTGCCACTGCTCGAATCGGCGCACCCCGTTGAAGGCGTCGCGGATGACCAGCAGGGTCCACGGATCGCCGATCACCTCCAGCGTGGCGGCGATGGAGCAGCTTTGGCGGCTGTAGTCTGCGGTGCGTCCCATGCGACAAAAGTGACCCCGCGTCAGCCGCTTGGCAAGAGGGTTGCCAAACCGAACCCGCTAGGTCAGTTTTGTTTCGCAACGGACTGACGGACCTCCCGGTTCGTCGCCCTTGTTCCCGACTGGCGGAAGGCTCTCTTTTAGCCTTCCGCCTCTTCTTCGCCTGACGCAGGATCGCGCCCATGGCTCACATGACGACTCCCATTTCCCTCGACGCCGCCCTGGCCTTCCACACCCTGGACGACGGCGGTCTATCAGCCCCCGTGCCCGGTCATTTCTCCAACGGCCCCTCGGGCCTGGCGCCGGAGAAGGGCTTCCCCTTCGGCGGCCTGCTGGCGGCCCTGTGCGCCCAGTCGATGCGCCGGGGCCTGTCACTGACCGCGCCGCTACGCACCCTGTCGGTCCAGTATCTGTCGGCCGCCCGGTTCGGCGACCAGGTCGCCTTTCGCCCGCGCCTGCTGAAGGGCGGCCGCAATGTGATCTATGCGGCGGTCGAGGCGGAACAGGACGGCCGCATGACCCATCACGCCACCGGCACCTATGGCCTGGACGGCGACAACCCGCCGCTCACCCCGCTTCATATGCCGCCGCCCCCGCTGGACAGCCTGAACCCCGCCGCCACCATTCACGGGCCGATGTCGCCCCACTTCGCCCAGCACGTCGAATACCGTTTTGACGGCGGCCCCAACATCCTGGGCGGCAATGCGGGCAAGCCGGTGATCGAGCGCACCTGGATGCGGATGGCCGACCGTCGGCCGCTGGACGAGGTCGGGCTCTGCTATCTGCTGGACGCCCTCTATCCCCCGGCCTGGACCGCCTCCTCCACGTTCACGCCCATGACCACCGTCGATCTGCGCATCGACATCCTGACCGACCCGACGCCGCAGACCGCGCCGGACGGCTGGGCCTTCTTCGAGTTCCGAATGCTGGACCTCGGCCTGGGCTGGACAGTGGACGAGGCGACAGCCTGGGGTGCGGACGGAACCCCGCTGGCCATCGCGCGCCAACGCCGCAAACTGCTCCCGCAACGCAGCGCCTGATTGGGGGCGACGACGGTCAGGCCCCGTTCACCATTCGGCTGTATCCTCGACATCTCACGAGAGAATCTCCGATGACCGACCGCCGCTCCCTGCGCGCCGCCGCCCTCCCCGTCCTTCTGGGCGCTGCGCTGTTGCTCCAGGGCTGTGTCGTCGGCGCCGTGGTCGGCGGAACCGCCGCCGTCGTGGGCGGCACGGCCAAGGCCGGCGGCGCGGTCGTCGGCGCCGGCTTCGACGCCGTCACCACCTCCGACGAGGAAACCCGCGCCCGTCGCGAACGCGAGCAGCGCGACCACGAGCGCGAACAACGCCGCTGCGAACAGCGCCAGCGTCAGGGCAAGAGCTGCTGATCGGCTGATCCCACAGTCTCTCGTCTTCCGGCCCGAAAGCGGTTTCGTGCTACGGTCCTCAAATGACCCCGACCGTCCTGATCCCCGGCCTCGCCTGCACGGCCGAAATGTTCGCGCGCCAGACCGTCGCCCTGTGGCCACACGGCCCCGTCACCGTCGCCTCGACGCTCGAGGGCGACAGCATCGCCGCCATGGCGGCCGCCATCCTGCGCGACGCCCCAGCCCGTTTCGCGCTCGGCGGCATCTCGATGGGGGGCTATATCGCCATGGAGATCCTGCGCCAGGCGCCTGAACGGGTCGTGAGACTGGCCCTGCTCAACACCTCGGCCCGAGCAGACACCCCTGAACAGATCGAGGCGCGACGCCTGCTTATGGAACGCGTTCGGAACGGCGAACTGGAAGCGGTCCTCGCCCAGGTCACGCCCAACCTGCTTCATCCAAACCATCGGGGCCGTCAGGACCTGATCGACATCCAGATCCGCATGGGCCGCGATGTCGGATCAGACGGTTTCATCCGCCAGGAAGCGGCGATCACCAAGCGGATCGACTCGCGTCCGCACCTCGCCCACATCGGGGTTCCGACCCTCGTCCTGGTCGGCGACCGCGACCCGCTGACGCCGCCGGACCGCGCACAGGAAATCGCCGAGGCCGTCCCCGGCGCCCGCCTCGTCGTCATCCCCGATTGCGGCCACGCCTCCACCCTGGAACAGCCCGAGGCGGTCAGCGCCGCCCTGGTGGAGTGGCTCTCCGCCTGAGGCGCCCCGTCAGCCGCCTCCCTCGGCGATGACGCCCGCTTTCGATTTAATCGATTGCACCCTCGCGTTGTCTGCGGATATCCAGAGCAGGGGACATTGGTAGGGGGACAGTTTGACCGACATCACCGAAGACGCGCCGACGCCGGCGCGTCCGCTTCATGACGCCCTGGGTCCGATCTCCGATCCCGACGAAGGCGCCGAGACCCTGGTCTTCTCCACCACGCTGCAGCCGTCGAAATTCCTGGGCCTCAGCCTGAAGAACGGCCTGCTGAACATCGTGACCCTGACCCTCTGGCGGTTCTGGGGCAAGACCGAGGTGCGTCGCCGCGTCTGGCGCGGCGTCCGGCTGAACGACGAGGCCTTCGAATACACCGGGCGCGGCGTCGAACTGTTCGTCGGCTTCCTGCTGGCCCTGGTCGTCCTGGGCGCGCCCTTGTTGCTGGTGGTCTTCGCCGGACAGTTCCTTCACCCAGCCCTGTTCGGGTTGCTGCTCATGCCCCTGTATCTCTTCCTCTATTGGCTTTGGGGCTTCGGCGTCTTCAGCGCCTTCCGCTACATGGCCAGCCGCACGACCTGGCGCGGGATACGGTTCAGACTGACCGGATCCGCCGCCATCTACGGCGTCAACTTCCTTGGCTATCTGCTACTTTCCAGCATCACTGTGGGCTGGTTCTGGCCGACCGCCGAGCGCAAGCTGTCTGAATCCCTTTGGGACGGACTGCGCTTCGGCGACCGCCGCCTGGCCTTCCGCATGGGTCGCGCCGAAAAGAAGGGCGTCTATGGCGCCTACGCCATCGGCTGGTTCGGCACGGCAGTGAGCTATATCCTGTTGGTCGTCGTCGTCAGCGGAGTGGCGTTCGCCCATCTCCAGGCTGCCCCCGCTCCGACGCCCGATACGCCCGTACCGCCCGATGTTGTGGTCTTGCTCGGCGTCTATGCCGCCATGGCGGTTCTGGCGCCGATCTTCCTGCTGGTCTGGGCACCCTATCAGGCGGCCATGATGCGGTCGATCGCTCATGGGGTGACGATGGACAGCGCCGGCTTCGTACTGGACGTCAAGGCTATGCCCCTGTGGTGGCTGACGGTCAGCAACCTGTTCCTGATCATCGTCACCCTGGGCTTCCTCATGCCCTGGGCCCAGGCCCGGACGGCGCGGTTCCTGATCCAGCGGTTGAAGTCCGCGGGCAAGGCCAAGGTCGGGCTGGCGCATCAGACCGGCCGCGGCCCCGGATCGGGCGAGGGCCTGGCCGACGCCTTCGGCTTCTCGGCGATCTGAAGTGGACGGCCGCTTCTACGACGGCAAGAGCGCCCGGTCTCATCCGGTCGTCGTCTCCGTGGACGCGGAGGCCGTTATCCTGTCGGTCGACGGCCAGGAGCGTCGCTGGCCGTCGAAGGGCCTGTCGGTGACCTTCGAGGCGAACGAGGCCCGCCTGTCGCACAGCGCCGAACCGGACGCCCGGCTGGTGGTGTCCCGGTCCGACTGGACCCTAGCGGGCGGTCTGCTGGCCAAACAGACCGCCCGCCGCGACCGCTCGCGCGAGCGACGCTTGGCCGTGGCCCTCGCCGTCGTGGCGGCGGCCGTGACCGGCTTCGTCTTCATCGGCATACCGGCCCTGTCGGGTCCGCTCGCCCGGGCGACGCCGGTCGAATACGAGCGCAACATGGGTCGAAACTTCGACCTGCAGATGAACGCCCTCTTCCCGCGCTGCGAGGGCGAGGAGGGTCAGGCCGCGCTCCAGGCCATGACCGACCGGCTGGCCTCCAACGCCGACACCGTGTTCGACATCCGCATCCGCGCCGTCCAGGCGCCGATGATCAACGCCTTCGCCCTGCCCGGCGGCTCCATCATCGTCACCGACGACTTGATCCGCGCGGCCGACACCCCCGACGAGGTCGCGGCCGTGGTCGCCCACGAGATCGCCCATGTCGAGAAGCGCCACGTCATGCAGGCGGTGTGGCGCAGCCTGGGCTTCGGCCTGATCCTCGACGCCGTGGTCGGCGGCGGCTCCGGCGCGGGCCAGCAGGCGGTGATCCTGGCCGGCCAGGCGACTGACCTCAGCTACGGCCGCGCGGCCGAACACGAAGCCGACGAACGGGGCCGCGCCCTGCTGCACGAAGCGGGTTTAAGCTCGAAGGGCATGGCCGCCTTCTTCGACCGCCTGTCGAAGATGGAGGATCAGAAGCTGGCCGAGGCGGCCGAGTTCGCCGCCACCCACCCGGCCTCCGGCCGTCGCGCTCGCGAGGCCCGCGCCGCCGAACGCCCCGGCGCCCCCGCCCTGTCCGCCGAGGACTGGCGTAAGGTCCAATCGGCCTGCAAGGCGGAAGACCCGACGCTTCGCGTGATCCGCCGCAATCTGGGCCTATAGGCTCAGCACGCACCGCTCGTTGATCGTCGGTCGCGCCACCTGCACCCGGCAAAGCCCCGGCCAGTCCGGCTTCAGCGTCTTCACGAACCACAGGCACAGGTTCTCCAGGCTGGGCAGTTCCAGCCCCTCGTGCTCGTTCAGCATGCCGTGGTCCAGCTGCTCCGCAGCCGCCCTCAGCGCCCGGTCCAGCGCCCCCAGGTCGGCGACCCAGTTGTGCTCGACGTCCAGGGTCTCGGAGCGGATTGTCGCCTCGACCGTAAAGGAGTGGCCGTGGACGCGGCGATAGATGCTGCCCTCGGGTTCGTTGGGGAAGTGGTGGGCCGCGTCGAAGGTGGCCTGTTTGGTGATCTCGAAGACGGGCATTAGCGGACGCCGATGTACTTATGGGTCTGGACGCTCAGGCGCCACTGGGGATGGGTCAGGCAGTATTCGATAGCGGCGGCGGTGTTGGCCGCCTGGTCGGGGCCGTCCATGGGCTGGAGCCAGAACCGCTCGAACGCCAGGTGTTCGAACCGCTCAGGCAAGGCCTTGGCCTGCGGGTATACCAGCTTCAGCTCCTGCCCCTTGATCTGGATCACCGCCGCGTCCGCCTTGGGACTGACGCAGATCCAGTCGATCCCGTCCGGCGCCGCCAGGGTGCCGTTGGACTCGATGGCGATCTCGAAATCGCGCGCGTGCAGGGCCGCGATCAGCGGCGGGTCCAGTTGCAACAGGGGCTCGCCGCCGGTGCAGACCACCAATTTCGGATCGCCTTCCCGGCCCCGCCACATCGCCGCGACATGATCGGCCAACAGGTCCGCCGTGGCGAACTTGCCCCCTCCGTCCCCGTCCACGCCGACGAAGTCCGTGTCGCAGAAACTGCAGACGGCGCTCGCTCGATCCTGCTCGCGCCCGCTCCACAGATTGCAGCCGGCGAAGCGCAGAAAGACCGCCGGCCGTCCCGCCTGTCCGCCCTCGCCCTGCACCGTCAGAAAGACTTCCTTGGCCGAATAGGTCACTTCGACGCGACCCAGTCTTCATACCCCGCCGCACGCAGCTCGCAGGCCGGGCATTCGCCGCAGCCATAGCCCCAGGCGTGCCGATGCGTCCGGTCGCCCTGATAGCAGGTGTGGCTGTCCTCGATGATCAGTTCGACTAGAGCCTCGCCCCCGATCCGATCGGCCAAGTCCCAGGTCTGCCCCTTGGTCAGCCACATCAGCGGGGTGTCGATCACCACCGGCTTGTCCAGCCCCAGCGACAGGGCCCGCGCCATGGCCTCCATCGTCTCGTGGCGACAGTCGGGATAGCCGGAATAGTCGGTCTCGCACATGCCGCCGACCAGCACCTCCAACCCGCGCCGATCCGCCAGGGCGGCGGCCGCCACCAGGAAAATCAGGTTGCGCCCCGGCACGAAGGTGGTCGGCAGGCCGCGCGCATCCATCTCGATCTTGCGGTCGGCGGTCAGGGCGCTCTCCGCGATCCGGCCATAGCCGGTCAGGTCCACCACATGGTCGTCGCCCAGCCGGCCGGCCCATTGCGGCAGGGCCGTCTTGATCCCCGCACGCACAGCCTGGCGCGCCTCCATCTCCACGACGTGCCGCTGGCCATAGTCGAAGCCGACCGTCTCCACCCGTTCGAACCGCTCCAGCGCCCAGGCGAGACAGGTCGCGCTGTCCTGCCCGCCGGAGAACAGAACCAGAGCCGATGTGGGGGTCTTTTCCAGGATGACGCTCATGACGAATCTGCGGTCGGCCGGTCGGCCGCGCGCATGCTCAAAGGGATGAGGACCCTACATGGGTCGGGGCGGCCTTCTACACCAGACCGGGGCCCGGCGCAAAATCCGCCTATGACACCGCTTGTAACGGACGAAACTTTTTGATCCGGCTTAACTAATCCGCAAGCGCTGCCTGTGCATAACCAGCTGGAGTAAGGAGTTCTAGGCAGTATGCCGATTATCGAGACCCTTTCAGAGCAGACGCAGCCGGTCGCGCCGTCGACCCTCGGCTGCCAGGTCCTCGCCCGGTTCGAGCGCGAACCGGACACGCTGGTCATTCCGGTTGTCGAGAATGACCGCCCCGTCGGCCTCGTCGAACGCACCGCCTTCCTGCAAAAGATCGCCGGCCGTTTCGGCCACGCCCTCTACGACGGCCGCCCCATCAGCTTCGCTATGGACCCCGAACCTGCGGTGGTCGAAGGCGACGTCCAAATGGACGCCTTCTGCGACATTATTCTGAAGGGCGGTCCCGCCGCCCTATTGCGCGGCTTCATCGTCACCAAGGCCGGCCGCTATCATGGCGTCGGAACGGCCGCCACACTGCTCAAGGTCGCGACGGATCGCCAGCGCGCGCATGACGCCCAGATGGCCGACCAGGCCGCCATCCTCGACGACACCCGCGCCCAGGCCCTCGCCGCCGCCCGCGCCAAGAGCCAGTTTCTGGCCATCATGAGCCACGAGTTGCGCACTCCGATGAACGGCGTGCTCGCCGTCGCCGAACTGCTGCGCCGCCAACCCCTGAACGCGGCGGCCCAGGCCCACGTCCAGACCATCGTCGACTCTTCCGAAAGCCTGCTGCGCATTCTTCAGGACGCCGTGGACCTGTCCAAAGCCGAGGCCGGCGAGCTGGAGCTGAGCCCCGCCCCCACGCCACTGCGCGCCGTCATGGACGACATCCAGGCCCTGTGGGAGCCGCGCGCATCCCAGGACGGCGTGACCCTAATGGTCGGTTACGAAGGCGACACCGAGCTGGCGGCAGTCATCGACGGCGTGCGGCTGAAACAGGTGTTCAGCAACCTGATCGGCAACGCCCTCAAATTCGCTCGCAACGGTCTGGTCGAGGCGCGGCTCAAGGCCTGGGTCGAGGGCGATCAGGTCCATATGGAGGCCCGCGTCCGCGACGACGGCCCGGGCGTGGACGGCGACCGCGTCGATTCCATCTTCGAACCCTTCGTCCATGGATCCGGCCCCGACGGCGCCGGCCTGGGCCTGTCCATCTGCCGCCAGGTGATCGACCGGATGGGCGGCCGCATCTGGGCCGAGAACAACAAGGGGCAAGGCGCCACCTTCGCCTTCGACCTGGCCGCGCGACGCGCCGTCGCCGCAGTCGAGACGCCGTCGAACGTGTCGGACCTGTCCGAGCTGAACCTGCAGTCCACGCCCCACATTCTGATCGTCGACGACAACGCCACTAACCGCGTCGTGGCCCAAGCTCTGTGCGAGATGTTCGGCTGCAGCTCGGAACTGGCCGAGGACGGGCTCGAGGCGCTCCAGGCCGTTCAGGAAAACCGCTACGACCTGATCCTGATGGATATCAAGATGCCGCGCATGGACGGCGTCCAGGCCACCCAGGCCATTCGCGCCCTGGACGGCCCCGTCAGCTGCGTCCCCATCGTGGCCCTGACCGCCAATGCCGATCCGGAAGACGCCAAACACTATCTGTCCGTCGGCATGGCCGCCGTGGTCGAAAAGCCGATCAAGCCGGAACGTCTGCGCATGGCCATGAACGCCGCCCTGGCCAGCGCTGAACGGGTCGAGCACCGCCAATCCACGTCCAGGCGCAAGGCGGGCTGATCCGCCGTCAGTCCGGCCGGACCTCCAGCGTCTCTTCGTCCTCCTCGTCATAGCCGACCAGGCGCAGCGCCCGCGCCTTCTGGCCGTTCAGCTCCGCCCAGCGCAGCAGCCCTTCTTCGCGGCCGTGGGTGATCCACACCTCGTCCGGCTTCAGCTCCTCGAAGGTGGCGATCAACTCACCCCAGTCGGCGTGGTCGGAGATCACCAGCGGCAGTTCCACCCCCTTTTGGCGCGCCCGCGCCCTCACCCCCATCCAGCCGGAAGCGAAGGCCGTCACCGGATCGGCGAAGCTGCGCGCCCATCGGTCCTGTATCGCCGACGGCGGGGCGATCACCACATCGCCGCCCAACACCCCTTTTCCCAGACCGCGCGCCGGCAGGATCGGCCCCAGGTCGATCCCCTCGCGTTCATACAGGGCGTTCAGGCGCTCCATCGCCCCGTGGATATAGATCGGCCGCTCCCACCCCGCCTCGCGCAGGCTCATGATGATCCGCTGCGCCTTGCCCAGGGCATAGGCCCCGACCAGATGGGCCCGCTCGGGAAACTGTCCCAGCGAGCGCACCAACCGCCCGATCTCCTCCTCGGCCGGCGGGTGGCGGAACACCGGCAGGCCGAAGGTCGCCTCCGAAATGAAGACATGGCAGGGCGTCGGCTCGAAGGCCGGACAGGTCGGGTCGCGCCGGCGCTTGTAGTCGCCCGACACCACCATGGTCAGCCCCTTCCACTTCACCTCGACCTGGGCCGAACCCAGTACATGACCGGCCGGGACCAGCCTCAGGTCCACGCCGTTGATCGCAGAATCCTCGCCGTATTCGACCGACTGCTGTCGCCCGGCGAACTCGGCGCCGTATCGTTCCGCCATGATGGCCAGGGTCTGTCGCGTGGCCAGGACCACGCCATGCCCGGCCCGGGCATGGTCTGAATGGCCATGGGTTATCACCGCCCGGTCCACAGGCCGCACCGGATCGACGTAGAAGTCGCCCGGCGGGCAATACAGGCCGGCGGGCGTGGGGTGCAGCAGGTCTTCGGGGCGGATCATGGGACCGTAACGCTCTCGACGCCGTCGGGTCCCCCCTCCATACAGGAGACGATCATCGGCTTCACGGACATCCGTTCGCATGCACGACAGTTTCGTCGACACCATCCTGCCCCAGCTCGCGGCGGGCTCCGCCCACACCGGCGCCCTGGGCTTCGTCTTCGACGGCCTGCACGACGGCGATCCCCGCATTCGCGTCCCCTGGCGCGAAGACCTTGTCGGGGATCCCGACACGGGGGTCCTGGCCGGCGGCCTCGTCACCACCCTGCTGGATCATATCGGCGGCCTGGCCGTGTGGACCGCCATGGACGAGTTCCAGCCCATCGCCACCCTGGACCTGCGGGTGGACTATATGCGCGCCGCCCATCCGCGCATGGACCTGCTGGCCCAGGCGAAATGCTTCCGCCTGACGCCCACCATCGCCTTCGTCCGCGCCTGGGCCTTCGAGGTCGATCCGTCGGACCCCGTCGCCGCCGCCCAGTCCGCCTATGTCCTGAACCGCACGCGCGCCGCACGAGACGAGATTGCAGCATGAGCGACCTTCTCGACCGCATCCCCTACGCCCGCTTCCTGAACCTCCAGACCCTGGTCAGCGGGGACGAGGTCACCGTCATTCTGCCCTTCGCCGACCGGCTGATCGGCAATCCCATGCTGCCCGCCCTTCACGGCGGCTCGACGGCGGCCCTGCTCGAGATGACGGCCATGGCCCAGGTCGCCCTGGCCTTCCCCAGCCCGCGCCTGCCCCGCCCGATCAATGTCACCGTCGCCTATCTGCGCACCGGCCGCCCGGTCGACGTCTTCGCCCGCGCGAGCATCAGCCGCGCCGGCCGCCGCGTCGCCCATGTCCAGGCCGAGGCCTGGCAGGAGGCCCGCAACCAACCCATCGCCTCCCTCACCGCCCATTTCCTGCTGGACAATCCCTAGGGATTTCCAGCGCCCCCGCCCCTCCCCCAAAGCTTTACAAGACAAGGATCGACGAACGTCGCGCCTTGTGTGCGCGATTGCTTAAATGGTTAACAAGACTCTATCGGATATGGTTAAGCCGTGTTAAGATTCATCCATTGTAAACCTTAGTTTGAGGGGCTTTTCTAATGGAACGGACTGAAGTCATCGCCAGCGTCGCTGGCGATCTGCATGCGACTGAACACGCCATCGACGCCGCCATCACCCAGGCGACCGTTCTGGTGCAATCCTTCATCGGCGCCCGCGCCGCCCTCTCGCTTTCGCCCGTCGCCGCCACGGCGTCGCAAGCCAAGGCCATGGAAACCATCGCCGCCCTCGCCGCCGCTCGCGACTCCATCGTCGCCTGCCACGCCGAACTCCAAAAAGACCACCGCCGCATGGGCTTCGGAACCTACGCCGCCGGCCCGATCGGCAAGCCCGACGATTGGCTCGATCCGGAGGACGCACGCCCGCTCAACCGCCTCCGCTCTGTCGGGTGAATTCTTGGTAAGCTTAGCAGACTGACATTTCAGCTTAACCAGAATTCGGTCATTATCGCCCCCGTGCACACAGCGCGGGGGCGATTTGCATGATTAATATGGGTTACGCAGTTGTAGGCGCCATATTCATGGTTGTTATGGGACTGTTCGCCTTTCTGAAAGGCGGCCCCCGTGAGAAGATGGGAGCAGGCGTTTACCTGTTTGCTTGGTTCGCTTCTCTTGTCGCTCAAGAGAACGCCGGTTTTCGCGACTGGCCCTACGGTTTATTCGCAATCGATACTGCTACGCTTCTGGCGCTCGTCGCTATCGCTTGGCGATCCCCGCACTCTTGGCCGACCTGGGCGGCCGGCCTTCAGTTGATCGCCGTCATGGGCCACATCATGATCGTGACCACGAACCAGGCGCCGCTGACGTCGATCTATACGGCGATGAACCTGATCGGCTATCTGATCATAATCTGCATCGCTGTCGGCACCTTCTTCGTCTGGCAGGACCGCAAAGCGGCCGACGAGTATGCGCAACGTATAGCTAGGTAGATATTCCTACCCCCATCCCCTAAACTCCCTCCCGACTCATCCTCGGGACCCCCATGCCCCTGTCGCACGCCAAACTGTGGAAGGCCGTGGACGCCCTGGCGCGGCGCGAGGGATTGTCGCCGTCGGGGCTGGCGCGGCGGGCGGGGCTGGATGCGACCAGTTTCAATCCGTCGAAACGGTTCGGCGCCGGGGATCCGCCGCGTCCCCGCTGGCCCTCGACCGAAAGCATGACCCTGATCCTCCAGGCGACCGGGGTTTCCCTGGCCGAGTTCGCGGCCCTGGCCGAGGACGCGCCGCCGAGCCGGGCGACCGTGCCTCTGCTGGGTCTGGCCCGGGCCGGTCTGGACGGCTTCTTCGACGATGCGGGCCTGCCGACCGGCGACGGCTGGGACCAGACCGACCTGCCGCAGGTCACCCCCACCACTTTCAGCCTGCGCATTACAGGGGATTCTATGGCGCCCCTGTACCGCGAGGGCGACCGGGTCATCGTCGACCGCGGCGACCCCGCCGTGCGGCGTGGCGACCGGGTCGTGGTCCGCCTGACCTCGGGCGAGGTGGTGGCTAAGGAGGTGACTGGACTGACGGCCCGCGCCGCCACCCTGTCTTCGATCAATCCCGACTATCCGCCCCGCGTCGTGCCCCGGCGCGAGATCGAATGGATGGCCCGCATCCTGTGGGTCAGTCAGTAAAATGCCCCGCCCGGCGACCCGGACGGGGCCAGGCTCCAACGGCGAACCGCGAGCCTTGCGACTGTCCCGGCGGCGGGAACAGGACGGGGCATGAACGGCCCCGCCGCCGAAACGGCCTTTCCGAAAGCGACCCTTAGCGGGTCACATAGTTGGCGTTGACCCAACCGCCGCCGGCGATCTGGATCCAGTCGCCTTGCGAGGCGACGGCCGTGAACTGTTGGCCGGCCGACAGGCTGCCCGCCTGGCGGAAGCCGGTGCCGGGGCCGCTGCGGATGCGCAGGTTCGTGCCGGCGCGATAGGTGTTGGCGTTGGCCTGGGCCGCGGCGCGGGTGCGTTGCTGGTTGCAGCCGATATAGGAACCTGCCGCCGCGCCGGCGCCGGCGCCGACCACGGTCCCGGCCGTGCGCTCATTGCGCGCCAGGTTCGAGCCGACCACGCCGCCGACCACGGCGCCGATCAGGGCGCCCGCGCGCTGGCGACCGCCGGGGGCGTCGCAGTTGGTCACGCCATTGGCCTGGGCCTGGGCGGCCATCGGGGCGGCGGTCACCAGGGCGGCCAGGGCCGCAGCCGTGGCCAGACCCGTCTTCAGAAACTTGCTCGACATCACTGTATCTCCTGTCATCGGGTTTGCCGATGTGGAGACAATGCCCGGCCGAACCTGAAGGCTCCCGGAGCTTCGCCGTTATTTTCGGTTCATCTTAGCGGCCGCAGGGCGCGTCGGCGTTCGATCAATCGGCGCGCGGCCTCAATGTCGCGCTCGACCAAGTGCTTTCGGCGGACGAACTGGAAGTCCATCACCCGGGCCCACAGGTGCAACAGCCGATCCTGGGTGACGAAGACCGTGACCGCCTCCAACTCCGGCGGCGGCCCCCAAGCCTCGGACAACTGGGCCAGATGCTGGGTCCCGGCGTCGTCGGGCACGGGCTCGCATTCGACGATCCAATCCCAGCCGCACAGCTCGGGCCGCGCCGTAATCAGCGCCACCGTCGCCGTCAGTACCTTGTCGGCTGACCCGGCCGAGACCAGGTCCATCCACAGGATCCGAGCCTGTTCGTCGATCTCGTAACGCACGTCGCCTCCCCGGCCACGCCCACATACCATCGCGTTACAGTTAAGAAATATTACCTTACGTCAAGCTTGCGCCAATTCGCCGCGCGCGCCCGCCTCGATCAGGGCGATGGTCTGCGAAAGGCCGTAGATGGCCGCGAAAGACCCGAAGCGCGGCCCCTGGCTGGCGCCCAGCAGCACTTCGTACAGCGCCCCGAACCAGGCCCGCAGCGGCTCGAACTCATGCGCCTTGCCCACCGCATAGACCTCGTTCTGGATCAGCTCGCCGTCCGTGGTGTCCGCCGGCAACGCCTTCAGCCGTTCCGCCAGATCCAGCAGCGCCGCCTTCTCCTTGTCATCGGGCAGGCGATACGCCTTCGAGGGCTTCACGAAGTCCTCGTAATAGTTCAACGCCCGGTCCATCAGCTGGTCCAGCAGGGGCTCGTTCTGCGGCGTCGCCTCCGGCAGATATTTGGCGAAATAGGCCCACAGCTGGTCCTTGGTCGAGGCGTTGGCCACCCCCACCAGGTTCAGCAGCAGCGCAAACGACACCGGCGAGGTATGGGTCGGCGGTTCACCCGCATGGATCGACCAGACCGCGTTGTCGATCCGCTTGGCCGGCTCCTGGGTCTTGTAGCTCTCGATGAAGGCCAGATAGTCGTCGATGGCGCGCGGAATGACGTTGAAGTGCAGGCTCTTGGCCGACTTCGGCGACTGGAACATGTACCAGCTCAGGCTCTCCGGCGTGCCGTAGCGCAGCCATTCGTCCATCGTCAGGCCGTTGCCCTTGGACTTGGAGATCTTCTTGCCTTCGATATCCAGGAACAGTTCATAGTTGAACCCTTCCGGCGGCGTGCCGCCCAGCGCGCGACAGATCTTGCCGCTCTCGCGCACGCTCTCGATCAGGTCCTTGCCCGACATCTCGTAGTCGACGTCCAGCGCGACCCAGCGCATGGCCCAGTCCGGCTTCCATTGCAGCTTCACATGGCCGCCCGTGACCGGCAGCTCGGTGCGCCCGCCGGCCGGATCGTCGAAGACGATGGTCCCCTTCTCGACATTCCGCTCCAGAGTCGGCACCTGCAGCACATGGCCCGTGATCGGGCTGACCGGCAGGAAGGGCGAATAGGTCGCCCGCCGCTCTTCGCCCAGGGTCGGCAGCATGATGGCCATGACCGCGTCGAACCGCTCCAGCAGGGTCAGCAGGGTCGCGTCGAACACGCCGGACTTGTAGGTCTCGGTCGAACTCATGAACTCGTAGTCGAAGCCGAACGAGTCCAGGAAGGCCCGCAGCCGCGCATTATTGTGCGCCCCGAAACTGTCGTGCGTGCCGAACGGATCGCGCACCCGGGTCAGCGACAGGTTCAGGTCCTCGCGCAGCATCTCCGGGTTCGGCACGCCTTCCGGAACCTTCCTCAGCCCGTCCATATCGTCGCTGAAGGCGATCAGTCGCGTGCGCCAGTGGTCGCCGGTCAGCGCCCGGAAGGCGTTGCGCACCATGGTGGTCCGCGCCACCTCGCCGAAGGTGCCCATGTGCGGCAGGCCCGACGGCCCGTATCCGGTCTCCAGCACCACCGGCCGCCGCAGAGCCTCGAACTTCGCCAAGGCCTCGTCGGCCTTGCCCGCATCGATCAGCGCCCGCGCCTCGGCCCGCTCGCTCTCGCCCAGCCGCTTTTTCAAAACATGGGCCAGCAGATTGCGGGCTTGTTCGAACGGCCAGGACTTGGCCTCACGGGCGAGGATTTCGAGGTTCTGAAGCATGGCGGCGGTTTGCAGTCTGCAACCCGCCGGGTCAACCGCCTTATCCCCCGCCCCGTCAGCCCCTGGCGGCGATGACGATCACCTCGACCTTGTAGTCCGGCGAGGCCAGCCGGCTCTCGCCCGTGGCGCGGGCCGGCGGATTGGCCGTATCGACCCAGGCGTCCCAGACGCTGTTCATCGCGTCGAAATCGGCGATGTCGGCCAGCCAGATCTGGGCCATCAGGATCTTCGACTTGTCGCTGCCCGCCTGGGCCAGCAGGGCGTCCACCTCGGCCAGCGCCGTCTTCGTCTGGGCGATCACATCGTCGCCGGGCTCCCCGACCTGTCCGGCCAGATAGACGGTGTCGCCGTGAACCACGGCTTCGCTCATACGGGCGCCGGGCTGGATACGGGTGATCATGGGGAGGGCTCCTGATTAGTTGGTCCCTATCATACCCGCTCACCGCCCTTGGTCGAACGCTCCCACCGCCCAGCTCACCACCGCCGCCCCGGCCGCCACGATAACCACATCCTCGATCAGCCCGCTCTTCGTCTGCCCGATCCGCTTCATCGCCTTTTTCCGCCCCGCCAGCCCCAGATAAGCCAACGGCACGGCCGTCCCAACCGCCAGGGCCGCGCCCAGTTTCTCACGCCCGCGCGGCGCCAGCGCAGACCCGGCGATCCCCGCGCTCATCACCCGCGCCAACAGTCCCAGGAAGACCGTCCGATCCGGCGCCGACTTCATCTTGTCGCCGAACAGCTCGCCCACCCCCATGGCCAGACCGCCGAACTTGAACAGCGGATGATCCAGCAGCACCAGCCGCCCCGGCGTCTCCCGGTGCGCCAGCCGCGCCCCCGCAATGGCCGCCATGGGCGTCATGGACCGGGCGCTGGCGACGGCGCCGATGAGGACGGACGGGAGGAGTGCGAGGGTTTTCATGTCCGCTAAACACGCGCTGGGTCGGAAGGTTCAGCCGGATCATTCCCGGCGCACTCGCATTGTCCTTCTGACAGATCCCGCACAGGCTCTCATCGAGGTTCCCATGAGCTATCGCCGTTTCGCCGCCATGATCGCGGTCTCCACCGTCGTCATGTACGGCCTGATGTATCTGAACACCTATCAGATCGAACACGTCCGTTTCAGTGAGACGCGGCTCTACATGGCCCTGCTGATGGGCGCCGTCATGGCCGCTATTATGATCGGCTTCATGTGGTCGATGTACGAGAAGCCGCGCGTCAAACAGATGATCGTCGCGGGCGCCGTGGTCGTCTTCGCCGGCTCCCTGTGGCTGGTCCGCAGCCAGGCCACCGTCGGCGACCTCGCCTATATGAAGGCCATGATCCCGCACCACTCCATCGCCATCATGACCAGCGAGCGTGCTCATATCCGCGATCCGCGCGTGCGCGCGCTCGCCGACGATATCATCGAGGCCCAGGTGCGTGAGATCGGCGAAATGAACACGCTCATCGCCGACCTGTCGCGGAATCCGCCGCCGCCCGACGCCCCGGATCTGCCCGCCCGCTCGCCCGCCTCTTGACCCCTCGCGCGCGGCGTGGCCTGTGCCCCGCCTGATGAAGACCGCCGATTTCGACTTCGACCTGCCCGAGGACCGCATCGCCCTGCGTCCCGCCGATCCGCGCGATTCCGCCCGCCTGCTGGTGGTCAAGGACGGCGCCCTGGACGACCGCATCATCCGCGACCTGCCCGACTTCCTGCGGCCGGGCGACGCCCTGGTCTTCAACGACACCCGCGTCATCCCCGCCCGCCTGTCGGGCGTCCGCCAGCGCACCGGTCTTGAGGGCGAAATCCTGACCGTCGCGGTTGAGGCCACCCTGCACCACCGCGACGCCCCAGATGTCTGGTCCGCCTTCATGAAGCCCGGCAAACGCATCAAGCCCGGCGATAGAATCCGCTTCGGACAGGAAACCGACGCCGCCTGCGACCTGGGCCGTCTCGACGCCACGGTCACGGCCAAGGGCGACGACGGCCTGATCACCCTGAAGTTCGACGTCTCGGGCCCGGCCCTGGACGACTCGATCCGCGCTGTCGGGGTCATGCCCCTGCCCCCCTATATCGCCGCCAAACGGCCTGAGGACGATCGCGACCGGTCGGACTATCAGACCGTCTTCGCCGAACACGACGGCTCAGTCGCCGCCCCCACGGCGGGCCTGCATTTCACGCCCGCCCTGCTCGAGGCGATCCGGGCCAGGGGCGTCTCCACCCACGCCGTCACCCTGCACGTCGGCGCCGGCACCTTCCTGCCGGTCAAGGCCGACGACCTGGCCGACCACAAGATGCACAGCGAATGGGGCGAGGTCTCGCCGGACACCGCCGCCGCCCTGAACGCCGTCCACGCCGCCGGCGGCCGCATCGTCTGCGTCGGCACCACCTCGCTGCGCCTGCTGGAATCCGCTGCGACCGAGGCCGGCGAAATCCGCCCCTTCCACGGCGACACCGCCATCTTCATCACCCCGGGCTACCGTTTCCGCGCCGTTGACGTGCTGATGACCAATTTCCACCTGCCGAAATCCACCCTCTTCATGCTGGTCAGCGCCTTCGCCGGCCAGGCTGCGATGAAGAGCGCCTACGCCCACGCCGTCGCCGACGGCTACCGCTTCTATTCCTACGGCGACGGGTCTTTGCTGTTCCGGGTCGGCGAAAGCCGATGACCTCGCATCCCGTTCGCGAAGGCGAACGGGGATGTGACGCCTGAGCATGGGAAACCGGTTTCCCGCTCACGCATTGTTACATCCGCCATGGCCAAGCCGGTTTCGCCGCGCTAGATCATGTTGCATCTGCGAGCGGGCCAACCCGCCGAACCTTCTCCTAGCTCAGGGGCTATAGATGACTCAGTGGGTTTACGGCTTCGGCGGCGGGTCCGCCGACGGCGACGCGTCGATGAAGAACCTTCTCGGCGGCAAGGGCGCGAACCTCGCCGAAATGTCCTCGCTGGGGCTGCCCGTCCCGCCAGGCTTCACCATCACGACCGAGGTCTGCACCTATTTCTACACCAACGGCGAGACCTATCCCGCCGATCTGGAAGACCAGGTGAAGGCCGCCCTGGCCAAGGTCGAAGCCATTGTCGGCAAGACCTTCGGCGACGTCGAGAACCCGCTGCTGGTCTCGGTTCGCTCTGGCGCGCGGGCGTCGATGCCCGGCATGATGGACACGGTGCTGAACCTGGGCCTGAACGACCAGACGGTCGAGGGGCTGGCCAAGCTGTCGGGCGACCGGCGCTTCGCCTTTGATTCCTACCGGCGCTTCATCACCATGTACTCGAACGTGGTGCTGGGCCTCAGCCACGACGACTTCGAAGAGGTTCTGGACGCGCACAAGGATCGGCTGGGCGTCAGCGTCGACACCGACCTGAAGGCCGAGGACTGGGAACGGATCGTCGTCGACTACAAGGCCGTGGTCGAACGCGAACTGGGCCACCCCTTCCCGCAGGATCCGCGCGACCAGATGTGGGGCGCGGTCGGCGCCGTCTTCGCCAGTTGGATGAACGACCGAGCGAAATTCTATCGCCGCATGCACGACATCCCCGAAAGCTGGGGCACGGCCGTCAGCGTCCAGTCGATGGTGTTCGGCAATATGGGCGAGACCTCGGCCACCGGCGTGGCCTTTACTCGCAACCCCTCGACCGGCGAGGCGCGGCTCTATGGCGAGTTCCTGATCAACGCCCAGGGCGAAGACGTGGTCGCGGGCATCCGCACGCCCCAGTCCCTGACCAAGATCGGCCGCGAGGAGATGGGCGAGACCGCCCCCTCGATGGAAGAGGCCATGCCCGAGGTGTTCGGCCAGTTCGTCACGGTGGTGAACACGCTGGAGAGCCATTACCGCGACATGCAGGACATCGAGTTCACGGTCGAACAGGGCCGGCTCTGGATGCTGCAAACCCGCAACGGCAAGCGCACCGCCAAGTCGGCCCTGAAGGTCGCCGTCGATCTGGCGGCCGAAGGCGTAATCACCCAGGAAGAGGCGATCAGCCGGGTCGAGCCCTCGGCGCTCGATCAGTTGCTGCACCCGACCCTGGACCCGGATGCGGCCCGCACCGTCGTCGCCGCCGGCCTGCCCGCCTCGCCCGGCGCGGCCACCGGCAAGATCGTGTTCGACGCCGACGAGGCCGAGCGGATGTCCGGCCTGGGCGAGGCGGTCATCCTGGTGCGCGAGGAGACCTCGCCTGAGGACATCCACGGCATGCACGCCGCCCGCGGCATCGTCACGGCGCGGGGCGGCATGACCAGCCACGCCGCCGTGGTGGCGCGCGGCATGGGCCGGGCCTGCGTCTCTGGCGCCGGGGAGATCCATATCGACGAGGCCAGGGGCGTCTTCACCGCACGCGGCCGCAGCTTCAAGGCCGGCGAGATCATCACCATCGACGGCTCGAAGGGCGAGGTGCTGGACGGCGCCGTGCCGATGATCGAGCCCGAGCTGACCGGCGACTTCCAGACCCTGATGGCCTGGGCCGACAAGGTGCGCCGCCTGAAGGTGCGCGCCAACGCCGAGACGCCGCTGGACGCCAAGACCGCGCGCGGCTTCGGCGCCGAGGGCATCGGCCTGTGCCGGACCGAGCACATGTTCTTCGACGACACCCGGATCGCCGCCGTGCGCGAGATGATCCTGGCCGACGACGAGGCCGGGCGCCGCACGGCCCTGGCCAAGATTGCGCCGTTCCAAAAATCGGACTTCGTAGAGCTGTTCGAGATCATGGCCGGCCTGCCGGTGACGGTGCGCCTGCTCGACCCGCCGCTGCACGAGTTCATCCCGCACACGGACGAGGACATCGACGCCCTGGCCGCCTCGTCGGGCATCGACGCCGACAAGCTGAAGCGCCGGGCCAAGGAGCTGCACGAGACCAACCCCATGCTGGGCCACCGCGGCTGCCGCCTGGGCGTGGCCTATCCCGAGATCTACGAGATGCAGGTCCGGGCCGTGCTGGAGGCCGCGCTGGAGGTGAAGAAGACCTCGGGCCAGGCGCCGATCCCGGAGATCATGCACCCGCTGGTCGCCCTCGGCCTGGAGATGAAGTACCTGCGCGAACTGACCGACCGCACGGCCAAGGCCGTGTTCGCCGACGCCGGCGACAGCGTCGACTATCTGGTCGGCACCATGATCGAACTGCCCCGCGCCGCCATCCGCGCCGGGGACCTGGCGGAATACGCCCAGTTCTTCAGCTTCGGCACCAATGACCTGACCCAGACGACCTTCGGCATCAGCCGCGACGATTCGGGGCGGTTCCTGCAGGCCTATCTGGACAAGGGCATCTTCGAGACCGACCCGTTCGTGCGTCTGGACCAGGACGGCGTCGGCGGCCTGATCGAGATCGCGGCCGAGCGGGGTCGCGCGGTGCGGCCCGAGGTGAAACTGGGCATCTGCGGCGAGCACGGCGGCGATCCGTCGTCGATCACCTTCTGCGAGAAGGCCGGCCTGGACTACGTCTCCTGCTCGCCTTACCGCGTGCCGATCGCGCGACTGGCGGCGGCCCAGGCGGCGCTGAATGTGGAGCGTGAAAAGGACCGCTGATCCGTCAGCCAGGGTCTGAGCCAGGGGCGGCGTCGCGAGACGCCGCCCCTTTTCGTTGCGCGTCGCATTTCTGTCGCACTTGACGGAACACAGTGTGTGTCTCGGCGCGCACAGACGATGCAATGCCAAAACTACCTATGGAACAGACGACAGCGTCACCTATTTAAGCACTCGCTGGATGGGGCTGATGATCCAACCGGTCATCACATCTAGGAGTTAATAAGAAACAATGCGTAACATTATTCTCGCCGCTGTCGCTGTCTCTGCAATCGCCGCGCCCGCATTTGCTCAAACTAATCCCGAGCCGCGCGGATACGGTTCTTTGGGCTACACTCATCTTGAAGGCGACAATGCAACCACGGGCGCCGTCACCGGTCGCCTGGGCGTAAACCTGAACCGTTACCTGGCCGTCGAGACCGAAGCCTCGGTCGGCGTGAAGGACGACGACTTCACCGTCGCCGGCGTCGACGGCTCGATCAAGCACGAGTGGGACGCCGCCGGTTACGTGGTCGGCAAATACCCGGTGTCGGACAAGCTGGAGCTGTTTGCGCGCGGCGGCTACGGCCATACCGAACTGAAGCAGGATTTCCCGGGCGCCAATACCGACGTGGGCGGCGACAGCTGGAACTACGGCGCCGGCGCCAACTACTACCTCGACGGCGTGAACGGCGTGCGAGCCGACTGGACCCGTCGCGACTACCGCGACGACGCGGGCGAGGCCGACGCCTATTCGGTCAGCTACATCCGTCGCTTCTGATCCCGACGGTCAGGCGAAATAACGAAGGCGCGCTCCACAAGGAGCGCGCCTTTTGTTTTGTGTTTAAGCGAGGTCGCCCGCTAAGGCCCAGCGCTGCGAGCCTTCGCCGAACGGACGCACGAACCAGTCGCGGTACTGTTCGAAGGTCTCGATGATCTTCTGACGCAGGTCGGGCGTGTTCACCGCCTCGCCGCGCTGACGTCTGAGGGCCGCGACACAGTCCACGACCAGATTCTGATGGGCCGAACCGCCCATGCTCTTCAGCACGGCGGCGATATCCTGGGCCAGGCTTTCCAGCACCGTCTTCGGTGTCGTCTGAGCCATCTGGGAACTCCCCTGTTCTCGACAATCAAAGGCCTCGCAAAAACCCGTACAGGATTCAAGCGTGGCCTGAGCAATTATCCTCCCAGATCAGGATTAACCTGACGTAACGGCGGTCAAACTTTTTGGTTCTCCGGCCCTGGACCCGTTTCGGCCCCAACACCGTCAGATCGAACGCCGATGATGAATAGCGGCCTGCGGCGACCCGGCATCGAGCAAAAACCAATCATAGGTTGCATGGATTAAAATTTCAGATATCGTTGTTCTCAACAACAATTACAGGGAGGACATCACTATGCGTCGTTTCGGACTACTGGCGCTCGTCGCAGGCCTGATAAGCCTCGGCGGATGCGGAACCATGGGGATGCAAGGCCGGGCAGCCTCGCCTTATGACAGTCTTCCGGCGGTAACCTCGATGACGGAAGCCCACCATTTCGGACAGCAGCTGATCGGCTATTATGCGCAAGGGTTCGAGAGGGCGAACGGCCAGCGCCGGATGTTCAATATCGGCATATGGGCCGCCACGACCTATACGACTGGAGCGGCAGGGCTGGGCGCCCACGCCGACAACATCTTCCTCGGCGCCCTGACCGGCACTTCGCTAGGGGCATTAGAACCCTTGGTGAACGAGGGCGGTCCCGAGGCCTGGGTCAACGCCCTGGGCAAGACGGCCTGCCTCAGCCGGGCGGCTATGACGGGGATGGACGCCAAGACCCTTCAAGCCATCGCCCTGATCGAGCAGCGCGTGGCGGGCGGGATCGCCACGGACAAGGAGCGCACTGCACTCGCCGTCTATCGCGGCGCCTATATGAGCGTGGGGAACGGCTATGACACGGTCTATTCCGAGTTCCTGACCCGCCGGACCGGTCGGGCGATCTCGAAAGAGGGGATCGAGGCCTTCATGAACAATGCGAGGGGCGAGGCGTCCCGGCTAAGACAAGGCGCAGCCCCCCCGCCGCCGCCGCCCCCGCCGCCCCCGCCGCCGGGAGCCGTCGGGGTCCTGGCCGTGGATAAGGCGCTGGCCGACGCCGCGGCGAACAACGCCGCAGAGCGCCTGGACGCCATGAACACCGCAGCAATCCAGCAGATCGACACCTGCCTGAAAGCCGCCTGACCGCGACCCGCTTGCCTAGCCGCGTTTGCGCACGAACACCGTCCCGGCGGAATAGCCGGCGCCGAAGCTGCAGATCAGGCCGGTCTCGCCCGGCGCGAAGCCGTCGTTGTGCAGGTGGAAGGCGATGATCGAGCCGGCCGAGGAGGTGTTGGCGTAGTCGTCCAGGATGATGACGTTCTCATCCGACGACGGCTCGCGGCCCAGCACCTTCTTGCCGATCATGGTGTTCATGTTGATGTTGGCCTGGTGCAGCCACAACCGCTTCAATTCGTGCGGATTCAGGCCCAGTTCACCGGCGTGGTCGACGATCATGTCCGAGACCATCGGCACGACGTCGCGGAAGACCTTGCGGCCCTGCTGGATGAACAGCTTGTCGTTCTGGACGCTGTCGTCGGCGACCGGCGAATCCATCTGGTCGGTGTCGCGCGCGTTGCGGTTCAGGAAGCCGAAATTGTTGCGGATATTGTTCGAGAACACCGTCTTCAGCCGTGTGCCCAGCACGTCCCAGCCGCCCGGCCCCGCCGTCTCGGAAGATTCCACGACCACGGCCGTGGCCACGTCGCCGAAGATGAAATGGCTGTCGCGGTCGGTGAAGTTCAGGTGGGCCGAACAGACCTCGGGGTTGACCATCAGCACGGCCTTGACCGAGCCGCCGGCGATGAAGTCCGCCGCCGTCTTGATGCCGAAGGTGGCGGAAGAACAGGCCACATTCATGTCAAAGGCGAAACCCTCGATCCCCAGCGCCTGCTGCACCTCGATGGCCATGGCCGGATAGGGGCGTTGCATATTGGAGGCGGCGCACAGGACGGCGCCGATCTCGCTGACCGGCTTGCCCCAGGCCTCGATGGCCTGACGCGCGGCCTTGACCGCCATCTCGGCCAGGATCGACAGTTCCTCGTTGCTGCGTTCCGGCAGGTTGGGGGCCATCCGTTCAGGGTCGATCACCCCGGCCTTATCCAGCACGAACCGCTGTTTGATGCCCGAGGCCTTTTCGATGAACTCGGGCGAGGAGTGCGACTTCGCCTCCAGTTCCCCGGCCTCGATCTGGGCCGCGTGGCGGGCGTTCCAGCCGTCGGCCCAGGCGTTGTAGCTGTCGACCAGTTCGGCGTTGGAGACCGATTGTTCGGGGGTGAAGAGGCCGGTTGCGGCGATGACGGCGTGTTGCACGTTCTTGCTTTTCCTAACGCTCGGCGCGCGGCGCCTCGCTGCTTGAGGAAACGCTCGTCCTGTCGTTGCGCGACCGGAAGAGGGTTTCCTTTACGAACGCCTTCAATAGGACGGCGGCGGCCTGCGGTCGAGAGAGGCGATGATCCCCGCGGCCCAGCGCTGGATCTGGCCGCGCGGCGCCTTGGGCGGCGGCTGGTCGCGGGCGGCGATCAGGGCCTGGACCAGATCCTCGGCCTCGCAGGGCCAGCCCGTCGGCGTGACATAGAGGGGATAGTGGATCAGGGCGGCCAGGATCAGGTGATCGACCGTGGCGCGCCGGGTACGGCGCGCAAACCCCAGCCGGTCGTCGGTCAGGCCCCAGCCCGCATAGAAGGGCCGGCCATAGACCGACACCGCCTTGCCCCGCATCAGGGCCTCGAACCCGGTCAGGGAGGTCAGGGTCGCCACCCGCGCGCAGGCGTTCAGGCAGTCGATGATGTCCAGCCCGTCCGCGCTGGCGTCCACCGAGGCCAGGGCCGAGGCCTCCAGCCGGCCCGGCCGGTTGCCCGCCAGGACGTCGGGGTGGTTGCGATAGACCAGGAAGGCGTCGGGATGATCGGCCCGCGCCGCCTCGACCAGGGCGGAGTTGGTGGCCAGATCGGGTTCGCAGCCCAGCAGGATCGACTTGTCGTTCTCGACCTGGCCGACGACCAGAAGGATGTCGCGGTCCAGAGGCCAATCGGCCGGAGCCTGGCCCTTCAGATTGTATTTCGACAGGCCCGCCTCGACGATGCGGGTCCGCAGGGCGGCGGCGCGGGCCAGTTGCTCCGGCGTCGCGTCCGTCGTCTCGATCAGGGTCTCCAGCCGCGACGGGCGCGACGGGTCGTAATAGACGCCCTGGTCGTCCAGGGCGACCGACAGGGCGCCGACGAAGTCCGACCCCAGGCCGCGCGAACGGATGAAGCCGTCCTCCATGCGGACGGTCGGGCCGCTAAAGGCGTCGGCGGCCCGCCGCACGGCCTCGCTCTCCTTGCCCGCCCACCAGATCAGCCGGCCATTTGTGGCGGAGGCGTGGGCGGCGGCGCGCGACGGCGACATGAAGTATCGCATCCGCGCCTTGGGCGAGTTCAGCAGGCGACGCACCGGCGGGCGTTTGGCCGGGGCGAAGCCGACGGCGGACCAGGGTCCCGCCAGACGGTCGGCGCGGTCACGCAGGGCGATCAACCGCTCCAGCGCCTGTTCAGCCTCGCACCGCTCGCCGGTGACGGGATCGACATAGCGGCTGTAGGCGATCAGGGCGGCGGCGGCGACCTGTTCCACCGTGCGGGCGACGCCGCGTCGGCCGGTGGCCACGGCGTCGGTCGTCAGACCCCAGCCGGAATAGAAGGGCGCCCCGAAACAGCGCACCGGCAGGCCGCGCAACAGGGCCTCGAACCCCAAGGCAGAGGTCACGCAATAGACGGCGTCCACCGCCGCCAGCAGGTCGGCGGGCCGCACATCGGCGTCCACCAGGGTGACGCCCGCAAGGTCCGTGACGCAGCCACGCTTCCTGCCCGCTGCGACCGCCGGGTGGCGTTTGACGATCAGCTGGGCGTCGGGTTCGTCGCGCCGGGCGGCGGCGACCATGGCGTCGAAACTGTCTTGCCTCGCCAGGCCGTAGCCGATGGAGGCGTCGCCGAAGGTCTGGTCCACGATCAGGACGCGTCGGCCGGGCCGCAGCAGGCCGGGATCCAGCGGCCCGCCCATATTGGTCTTGGACACGCCCGAGGCGACGATCCGATCGATCAGGGCGCGGGCGCGGGCGGTCATGGCGGCGTCGCACCAGGCGTCGGCGGTCTGGATAAGATGTTCGAGGCGGCTGGGCCGGGTGGCGTCGTAATAGACGCCGAGGTCATCGACGATCAGGCTGAGGCTGGCGGCCCCCGCCTCTCCTATCCCGACCGAGCGCAGGAAACCGTCTTCCAGCGCGACATAGGGCCGATTGTTCGCTTCCGCCCAGCGACGGCCGGCGGCGGCGGTGGGCTTCATGCCCCAGCCCAGCACGGCCTGGACCTCCGCCCCCGGCAGGCGTCGCAGGTCGTAGTCGTTCAGGAAGACGTCGAGGAAGGGGACCTTCAGCACGCCGGGCGCGCAGACCCAGGCGGGGGTTTTGGCGGCAATGTCCGAAACTGGGGTCAAGGCGGGTCCGACGGAGTGAGCGCGAGGTTTAGGGCGGTTGGGGGCGTCGGGCTAGACCTCGTCTGCGTCAGGCCCCCTCCACCACCGCGCAAGAGGCGCGGCGGTCCCCCTCCCCCAACGGGGGAGGAATGCGCGCCGTGATGACAGAGATCCTCCCCCCTTGGGGGAGGTGGATCGCCGCGTAGCGGCGAGACGGAGGGGGCCCGGCTCAGCCCGCGATCTGGCCGAAGTCCGCCACCTGTCCCATCACCTCCCGCACCTGACCCAGCAGCTTCAGCCGGTTGTCGCGTTCCTCAGCCACGTCGGAGTTGACCAGCACATCCTCGAAGAACCGGTCCACCGGGGCGCGCAGACCGGCCAGGGCGGTCATGGCGGCGGCGAAATCCTCGGTCTCCAGCGCGGTCTCGACGGCGGTGCGGGCGGCGCCGACGGCGAAAGCCAGGACGGTCTCGGGCTCGGGCTGGTTCGGCAGACCGGTCTGGACCATGCCGGTCGGGACGGGTCCCTTCTTCTCCTCGGCGCGCAGGATGTTGGAGGCGCGCTTGTAGCCGGCCAGCAGATTGGCCCCGTCGTCGGTGGCGAGGAAGGCGGCCAGCGCTTCTACGCGGCGCACGATGCGCACGAGGTCGTCGTCGCCCAGGGCGAAGACGGCGGCGACGAGGTCGTGGCGTTGGCCCTGGTCGCGGAGGAGGACGGTCAGGCGGTCGGCGAAGAAGGAGGTCAGGTCTTGCGCCTTGAAGGTGCCCAATGCCCCTGCCGGCTGTTCAGCGCGAATGAAATCCGCTCTCTCGCCCACGTCGACCATCGAAAGACGAACCCCATTCTCCAGCACCAACCGGATCACCCCCAACGCCGCTCTCCGCAGCGCGAACGGGTCCTTCGAGCCTGTGGGCTTTTCGTCGATGGCGAAGAAGCCGACCAGGGTGTCCAGCTTGTCGGCCAGGGCGACGGCGACCGTGACGGGCGCGGTCGGGATGGTGTCGGCTGGGCCTTGCGGCTTGTAGTGGTCGCGGACGGCGTCGGCGACGGCGTCGGAATGGCCGGCCAGACGGGCGTAATAGCCGCCCATGATCCCCTGCAGTTCCGGGAATTCGCTGACCATGCCCGACAGCAGGTCGGCCTTGGACAGGCGGGCGGCCATCTCGGCTTCATCCGCGTCGGCGCCCACCAGGGGAGCGATTTCGCGGGCGAGCGCCGCGATGCGCTCGACCCGCTCGGCCAATGTGCCCAGTTTGGCGTGGAAGGTGACGCCGGACAGTTTGGCGTTCCAGGCGTCGAAGCCGACCTTCTGATCCTCGTCCCAGAAGAAGCGGGCGTCGTTCAGGCGGGCGGACAGGACTCTGGAGTTGCCGGCGGCCAGGGCCTTGCCGCCGTCAGTGGCCTCGACATTGGCGACGACGAGGAAGTTGGGGGCCAGGCCGTCCTTCGACGGATCACGGACGGCGAAATACTTCTGGTGCACCTTCATCGACAGGCGCACGACCTCGGGCGGCAGGGCCAGGAACTGCGGGTCCATGTCGCCCAGGATCGGGGTCGGCCATTCGGCGAGCCCCGCCACCTCGTCCAGCAGGCCGTCGTCGTCGACCAGCACCAGGCCGCGCGCGGCGCAGGCGGCCTTGGCCTGTTCCAGGATACGCAGCTTGCGGTCGGCCACGTCGATCAGGACGAAGTTCTTTTCCAGCTGGGTGCGGTAGTCGACGAAGTCGCTGACCTTCAGCAACTGGCCCGAGCCGAGGAAGCGGTGGCCCTCGGTGATGGCGTCGCTTTCGATCACTTGCGCACCATTACCTTGATTGAATTTGACCACCTCTCCATCGAACACAAACAGAATGCGCTTGATCGGTCGCACCCATTTAACAAGGCCCGTGCCCCAACGCATCGACTTCGGCCAAGGGAAGTTACCGATAACGTCGTGCAGGACATCAAAGAGCATGTCCTTAGTGCGCTGCCCCTTGGACGACAGGACGGCGTAGAGGACGCCGTCACGCTCGGTCAGTTGATCGCGGGTCAGGCCGGTCTTGCGCAGGAAGCCTTCCAGCGCCTGTTCCGGGGCCGAGGCGCGCGGCCCCTTGACCTCTTCCTCGCGGTCGGGCGTGGCGGCGGGCAGGCCGTCGATGACCAGGGTCAGGCGGCGCGGCCCGGCGTAGGTCGTCAGCGCATCCCAGGTCAGGCCGGCGGCCTTCAGCCGGTCGGAGACCATGCGCTCCAGGTCGCGCGCGGCGCCCTGCTGCATGCGGGCGGGGATTTCTTCGGAGAAGATTTCGAGAAGGAGTTGGGGCATCAGGCGGCGGACTCTTCGGTCGTAGCGGCAGACCGCATCAGGGTAAGGGCGACGTCCCGCAGGGCCAGCGGCGCGTCAGCCGCACCCGGCTCTGCACTGAAGGCGATGTTCAGCAGGAAGGGCCGCGGGGCCAGGAAGGCGTTCTGCAGGATGCCGAACCACTCTTCGCTGACCCCCACCACGCCGCGCCAGCCGCCGGGCTGCGAGGCCAGGTGGCTGCTCAGGTCAGCGGCCTGACGGAGGATGCGAACCTCGGCCCACGACTCCTGGCCTTCGATTTCCACGCGGCCGCTCGAAAACAGCGAGATCGGCTCGCCGGGGTGCTGCTCCAGATTGATGTCGGCCAGATCGAAGGAGAGGATTCCAGAAACAGTGCTCACGACGCGGCCTTCTCATGCTCGACATAGGCCAGGGCGCAGGCTTTGCAGAGTTCACGGATGCGACCGATGTAGCTCTGGCGTTCGGCGACGGCGATGGCGCCGCGGGCGTCCATCAGGTTGAACAGGTGACTGGCCTTCAGCACCTGATCATAGGCCGGCAAGACCAGGGGCTGGCCTTGCGGGCCGGTCATGGCCAGAAGGCGCGAGACCTCGGCCACCATGTCCTCGAACCGGCGCTTCAGCCCGTCCACATCATAGCCGTGGAAGTTGGCTTCCGACTGCTGACGCTCGTTCTCGAGGAAGACCTCGCCATAGGTCAGCCCCTCCTTGGTGAACTTGAGATCATAGACGTTGTCCACGCCCTGGACATACATGGCCAGACGCTCCAGCCCGTAGGTCAGTTCGCCCGAGACCACATCCACCTCGATGCCGCCGACGCCCTGGAAATAGGTGAACTGCGTCACCTCCATCCCATCGCACCAGACCTCCCAGCCCAGGCCCCAGGCCCCCACGGTCGGGTTCTCCCAGTCGTCCTCGACGAAGCGGATATCGTGCAGCTTCGGATCGATCCCGATCGCCGCCAGCGACCCCAGGTACAGCTCCTGAAGATTGTCCGGGTTCGGTTTTAGTATCACCTGGTATTGGTAATAGTGTTGGAGGCGGTTCGGGTTTTCGCCATAGCGGCCGTCGCCGGGGCGGCGGCTGGGCTGGACATAGGCGGCCTTCCACGGCTTTGAGCCGAGCGCGCGCAGGACAGTGGCGGGGTGGAGGGTGCCGGCCCCGACCTCGATGTCATAGGGCTGGAGAATGGCGCAGCCCTGCTCGCCCCAATAGCGGTGCAGGGTCAGGATCAGATCCTGGAAGGCGAGCGGCTCGGTCGAGGTGGTCAAATCGGGCTCGGGAGGGGCTGGAAAAAGGACGGCGGACCATAGGGCCCGGCGCCGCCCGCTTCAACACGCGCTGGGGATTTATGGCTCAGTCGGCGGCGAGGCGGGTCGCGGCGACCCAGGCGGTCGGATGGGCGGCGGATAGAGAGGTTGCGGCGGCGGCCGCGTCCGCGCTGGACCGGCACAGGCCGAAGACGGTAGCGCCCGAGCCCGACATGCGCGCCAGGGCCACGCCGGGCGTCGCCGCCACCGCACGAACCGCGTCGGCTATGGCGGGCGTCAGGGCCTGGGCGGGCGGCTGAAGATCGTTGCGGAGACCCGCAAGCCAGTCGATGACGGCGGCCGGGCTCCAGTCCCCAGGCGGCGCGGGCCGGTCGGCGGCGCGGAGCGGGCCGGCGTCATAGGCGCGGTAGACGGCCCCCGTGGGTGACGGGACGCCGGGATTGAACAAGACGGCCCACAGCGGCGATAGGCGCGGTTCGTCGGTCAGAACATCGCCCCGGCCCTCGGCCCAGGCGGTGCGCATCCGCAAGCACATGGGACCGTCGGCGCCGATAACGCCGGCCACGGCCTCCAGCGCCGCATCGTCGAGGTCCAGCCCCAGGGCCCGACGCGCCAGCTTCAACGCCGCCCCGGCGTCGGACGAGCCCCCGCCCAGGCCGGCGGCGATGGGCAGACGCTTGTCCAGCGTGACCTTCAGCGGCGGTTCACCGGTTCCCGTCGCCTCGCCCAGAGCGCGAAGGGCGCGCAGGATCAGATTGTCGGGCTCGGCCGCCAGGCCTGCGCCGAACGGACCGGTCACGGTCAGCGACAGCCGCTCCGCCGGTTCGACCGTCACCCGGTCGCCGACATCGGCGAAGGCGACGAGGCTGGACAGCGGATGATAGCCGTCGGCGTCCACCGGGCCGACGTGCAGGAACAGATTGATCTTGGCCGGAGCAAGGGCCGAAAGCGCGGACATGGGACGTACGAGGACCTACTGCGAAACGCCGGTCGCGGGCGAGGCGTCGTCGAGGCCGTTGGCGATCTTGCGTTCGACCTCGACCTTGCGCTCAGGCTCTGGGTCCAGGCTCAGGACGCGGTTCCACAGCCAGACCGCCTCGCGGCGGCGGCCGACCCGCCAATAGGCGTCGCCCAGGTGGTCGTTGATTTCGGCGTTGGCGGGCTCCTTGTCGGCCGCCTCCTCCAGGGTGACGACGGCGGTGTCGAAATAGCCCTGTTTGAACTGGGCCCAGCCCAGGGAGTCCTGAATATTGCCGTTCTCAGGATCGGCGGCGTGGGCCTGGGCCAGCAGGCCCGCGCCCTGATCGACCCGCAGCCCCCGGTCCACCCACAGATAGCCCAGATAGTTCAGGGTGTCGGCGTTGTTCGGATCCGCCTGATGCGCCGCCCATAGCTCGGCCTCGGCCTCGGGGATGCGGTTCAGGGATTCCAGCGCCACGCCGCGCAGGAAGTGGATCTGGGCGCCCTGGTTGGCCGTGTTCAGCAGCGGGCCGTTCAGCAGGTCCAGCGCCTCCTGATACTGTTCCAGCTGCAGAAGCTGGCTGGCCATCACCAAGGCGATACGGGGGTCGTTAGGCTGGGCCGCAGCGGCGGCGCGCAACTCCGTCAAGGCGGCGTCGAGCTGTTCATCCTCGGCCAGATTGAGGGCCAGCTGGGCGCGGGCGTTGGCGTAGAGGACCGGGTCCTCGGGCCCGACGCGCGACAGGGTGGTGCGAGCCGCAGCCTTCAGCCCGACCCGGTCCAGCACCTGGGCCAGTTGGATCTGGGTGGGGGCGTCCTCATGCAGGTTCAGGGCGAGGCGCAGATAGACCACCGCGAACTCGTTGCCGCGCTCGGCCACGGCCTGGGCGGCGGCGGTGGTCAGGGCCTGGGCTGCGCCCTGGCGGAAGTCCGGCGCAGCGGGGGGACGCCCGCCGGAGCGCGCCCGCACCAGGGCGCGGGTGGTGGCCAGATCGACCGCCTGACCCTGAACAGCGGCGATATAGACGGCCAAGGCCTCGTCCCGCTTGCCACGTCGTTCCAGGAACTCGCCATAGGCGCGGTGGAACAGGACGCCGATGGTCGGCATGTCGGACAGGGCCTTCAGCTCGGTTTCGGCCTCGGCGTAGTTGCGGCGCTTCTCCAGCAGCAGGGCGCGGTTCTGGCGGGCGAAGGCCAGGGTCAGGGCGTCGCCCTGGGTCGGGGGCGCGGCGAGGGCGCGGGTCCAGTCGCCGGCGGCGGCCGCGATCCAGGGCGCAACCATCAGGCCGGCGCGGCTGTGGGGGGCGGCGATGGGCCGGGCGGCCAGGGCGGCGTTGGCGGCGCGGGGATCGCCATGGACGAAGGCCTGAACAGCCGAGATCAGCCGGCCGCCCTCGGTGAAGGCGGGCGAAGCGTCGGCAGTCGGGGCCAGGCGCGCCGCGACATCCAGATCGCCGCTCAGCAGGGCCGAAGTGAAAGCCTGCTCGCGCACGCGCGGCTGTTCCGGCGTCAGGGCGTTGGCTTGCGCCAGCCGGTCGGCGCCCTTCTCCCCCTCGCCCGTCATCAGGGCCAGTTTGCCGGCGAGATAGAGGCCGTAGGCGCTGCGGCCCTGGGCGTCGGTCGGGATCGGTGACCAGATCTCAGGGATGGGCGGGTCGGCCGGCTCGTCGTTGATCACGACGTCGATGGCCACATCGCCGTCGGGCGTTTCGGTTTGCGGCGCGCCGTCTTCCGGTTCGTCCTCGGCGGGCGCCACGTCGGGCGTTTGGCCCGGCTCCAGAATGATGGCGGGAGGATGGGCGTCGGACGGATTGACGGGCGCAGAGGCCGGTCCTGTTTGCTGCGCCACAGCCCCTTGGGCCAGGGCCAGAGCGAGGACGGTCAGGGAGGCGGCGAACAGGCGCGAACGGGAGGCGATCATACGCCGACCCTTCACGCTTTCATCCGCCCCCGCAAGAGGGCGAACGGTTGCTTCTCCAACTCCGCTCATCCCGGCGAAAGCCGGGACCCAGTGCTTTCGCATCCCCGGTGCGTCGGATGACCACGGACCTTCAACCTCGACCGCCTTGCGCCCAAAGATCTGGGTCCCGGCTTTCGCCGGGATTAGCGGGTTAGAGACGTTGCCTCACATGTTCGGATAGTTCGGGCCGCCGCCGCCTTCGGGCGTGGTCCAGACGATGTTCTGCGACGGATCCTTGATGTCGCAGGTTTTGCAGTGGACGCAGTTCTGGGCGTTGATGACGAAGCGCGGATCGGTCTTGGCGACCTCGTCGGCATAGACGACCTCGTACACCCCCGCCGGGCAATAGAGCCGCGCCGGCTCGCCATATTTCGGCAGGTTGACCTGGATCGGCTTGGACGGGTCCAGCAGTTTCAGGTGGGCTGGCTGATCCTCGGCGTGGTTGGTGTTGGAGATGAAGACCGACGACAGCTTGTCGAACGACAGTTTGCCGTCCGGCTTGGGATAGACGATCGGCTTGTGCTTGACCGCCAGTTCGGTCGAGGCGGCGTCGGTCTTGTCGTGTTGCAGCGTCGGGATCGGCGACCAGCCGCCCAGCAGGGTGCGGCACCACATGTCGACCATGCCCAGCGCCCCGCCCAGGGTGGTGCCGAACTTCGACAACAGGGGCTTGGCGTTCCGGACGACGGACAGTTCCTTGTAGACCCAGCTCTTTTCAAAGGCGGTCTGGTATTCGACCAGTTCGTCGCCGCCGCGTCCGGCCTGGACGGCCTCGTAGGCGGCGTCGGCGGCGAGCATGCCGGTCTTCATGGCGTTATGGGTGCCCTTGATGCGGGGCACGTTTACGAAGCCGGCCGAGCAGCCGATCAGGACGCCGCCGGGGAAGCTGAGCTTCGGAATCGACTGCAAGCCACCCTCGGTGATCGCCCGTGCGCCGTAAGAGATGCGCGTGCCGCCTTCCAGATGCGGGGCGATGGACGGGTGGTGTTTGAAGCGCTGGAACTCGTCGAACGGCGACAGGAACGGGTTCTTGTAGTTCAGGTGCACCACATAGCCGATGGCCACGTAGCGGTCGCCGAAATGATACATGAAGCTGCCGCCGCCGGTGTGCTCGTCCAGCGGCCAGCCGGTGGTGTGCTGGGCCAGGCCCGGCTGATGCTGTTCGGCGGGCACCTGCCACAACTCCTTCAGGCCGATGCCGTACTTCTGGGGCGACTTGCCGTCCTGGAGCTTGTGTTTGGCGATGATGGTCTTGGCCAGGGAGCCGCGCACGCCCTCGGCGATGAAGACATATTTGCCGTGCAGTTCGATGCCCGGCTGGAAGTCGCCGGTCGGCTTGCCCTCGCGGTCGATGCCGAAGACGCCGGCGACGACGCCCTTCACTAGACCAGTTTGATCTTCCCAGACGACGTGGCTGGCGGCCATGCCGGGATAGACCTCGACGCCCAGGGCCTCGGCCTGTTCACCCAGCCAGCGCGAGACATTGCCCAGCGAGGCGATGTAGCAGCCGTGATTGTGCATGAAGGGCGGCAGCAGGGGCATAGGCAAAGACGCCTCGCCCTGCGGGCCCAGCAGCAGGAATTTGTCCTTGGTGACCGGCGTCTCCAGCGGCGCGCCGCGGTCCTTCCAGTCAGGGAAGAGTTCGTTCAGCGCCTTGGGATCGATCACGGCGCCTGACAGGATATGGCCGCCGACCTCGGCGCCCTTTTCCAGCACGGCGACGGTGATTTCCTTGCCGTCCTTTTCCGCCCGCTGCTTCAGGCGGATGGCCGCCGACAGGCCGGCGGGGCCGCCGCCGACGATGACGACGTCGTATTCCATCACCTCGCGCTCGACCCCGGCCAGCGCCTCTAGCGGCGGCAGATTGTCGATGATCGCTTCCTGGCGGGCGTTCTCTGCGCCGCCCTCGATGGCTTCTTCGGCCATATCTTCCCCTGAAATCCAGCTTGTTCGTGTGGTTATGCCGCTTATCGGAAGGTGACGCGAGGGCGGTCAAGGCCTATCGGTACCTTAGACATGAACGCACAACCCCATGACATCGCTGCAGTCGAAAGCCTGCTCGCCTTCTGGCGGGATGCGGGGGTGGACGCCTGCTATGGCGATGCGCCGGTCGATCACACCCATCTCGCCCCGCCCCCGGCCCTGAAGGCGGTGCAAAAGGCCACCGCATCGGTGGTCGCCCCCATCGGCGGATACACCCCCGAAGATGCCGTGGCCGAGGCGCGTCGTCTGGCCGCAGGCGCGGCGACGCTGCAGGATTTGGCGGCGGCGGTGGCGGCGTTCGAGGGTTGCTCCCTGCGCGGCATGGGGGCGACCCAGTCGGTGTTCGGGCGCGGCGATCCCAACGCCCAGGTGCTGGTGATCGGCGAAGGCCCCGGCGCGGACGAGGACCGGATCGGCCAACCCTTCGTCGGCACGGCCGGCAAACTGCTGGACAGGATGCTGGCGGCGGCGGGCCTGACCGGCAAGGTCTTCATCACCAACACGGTCTTCTGGCGCCCGCCCGGCAACCGCACCCCGACCCCGCAGGAACAGGCCGTCTGCGCCCCCTTCGTCGAGCGGACCTTCGCCCTGCTGCAGCCCAAGGCGGTGCTGCTGCTGGGGGCGGCCTCGGCCAAGTCGATCCTGCAAACCGAAGACGGGATCATGAAGATGCGCGGCCAGTGGCGCGAATGGCGGCTGGCGGAAGGGGGGCTGTCCGCCCCTGCCCTGCCGACCCTGCACCCCGCCTTCCTGCTGCGGCAGCCCCAGGCCAAACGGCAGGTCTGGGCCGATCTGCTGTCGCTTTCAGCGCGGCTGGACGGCGCAGGTTGAGGTTACCGCCGGTTTAAGGCATGCTGGTCGTTTGACGACCAACGCCACACGATCCCCGCCTGACGAGAATGGGCAGGGCGACGCCAACGGGGCCGCCGCGTATGAATATATTCCGCCGGGCAAGTCTCGCCTCGACGCTGATTTTTGCAGCCGCCGTCACAGGTTGGGCCGCAGCAGGTCCGGTCCTGGCGGAGACGCCTTATGACGGAATGTCCGCAGCCTCTTCCGGTTCCACCCGTCCCACGGCCCTGAGTTCAGCCGACCGACTGTCCTACACCACCGCCTTCGACGCCCTGAGGCGCGGCGATATCGAGGCGGCCCGCGCTTCGGCCCGACAGGCTCAGGATCGGGTCCTGCTGGGTCAGGTCGAGTTCGAAAGCCTGTTCCATCCCGACCATGTCGCCACCTACGATGAGCTGGCGGCCTGGCTGGAGACCTATTCCGACCTGCCCTGCGCCGACCGGGTCTACACCCTGGCCATGCGCCGCCGGCCCGACGGCGCGCCCGAGCCCGTGAAGCCCGGCGGCCTGCTGGGCCGGACCTGGAACAGCGTCGTCTCCGCCGTCTCGGGCGGGCCGACGGTCGATCCGATGAAGGCGGCGCGCATTGCCTATAACAACGACGATCTGACCGGCGCCTCTGCCCTGGGGCGCGAGATCGGCGACTGGTGGACGGTTGGGCTGGCGGAATGGCGGCTGGGTCAGTTCCATGAATCCTTTACGGCCTTCGAACGGGTCGCCAATGATCCGACAGAGGACCCGTGGGTGCGCGCCGGCGCCGCCTTCTGGACCGCGCGCGCCGCCGCCCAGTCGGGCCGGCAGGACCGGGTGGAAGACTATCTGCGCCTGTCGGCCCAATGGCCGGCGACCTTCTACGGTCAAATCGCCTTGCGTCAGCTGGGCGAAGAGCCGGTGATCGAGAACCTGGGTCCCCGCCCCTATCAGGCGGCGCCCCGGCTGCGACGCGCCGTCTATGTGCCCCAGGGCGCGGGCGTCGAGGCCACCGAGTTGGAGGCCTTCGTCCGCAACGACGCGCGGGCCAAACGCACCGTCGCCTATTATGAAGTCGGTCGCCGCAGCGAAGGCGAAAACGAACTGCGCTCGGGCCTGCGCACCGCCGTGGGCGACGCCGCGCGGATGTGGACCGCCCTGGCGCGCGTGATGATGTCGGGGAACGGCGGCGATGCGACACGGATCGACGCGACCCGCTTTCCCATGCCGGTGCTTGAGCCGGAGGGCGGCTTCGTCATCGAGAAGGCTCTGGTCTACGCTCTTGCCCGCAAAGAGACCGACTTCAACCCCGACGCCCGTTCCAGCGCCGGCGCCTATGGGATGATGCAGGTGATGCCGACGACGGCGGCGGAAATGACCGGCGACCGGACCTTCGTCACCGATCCGTCCAAGCTGCTGGTTCCCGCCACCAACATGCGGCTGGGCCAGGCCTATATCAATCGGATGCTTCAGCTGCCGGCCTTCCAAGGCGACCTGCTGCGGGCAGTCGCCTCCTACAACGCCGGGCCGGGGCCGATGCTGACGGCGGTGCGCAAACTGGGGCCGGACGCCGATCCGCTGCTGCTGATCGAGACGATCGATGTGCCCCAGGCGCGTGACTATGTGGAAAAGGTCGTGGCCGGCTACTGGATCTACCAGCGGATGTTCGGCGGGCCGCTGAACACCCTGGACGCCGTGGCTTCGGGCGCGAAATTGGTGCCGGTGTCGCTGGACTATGTGCCGCCCGCGCCGACGGCCGAACCGATCCTGGTCGCCCAGGAGCCCAGCGTGGCCGGTAGCCGCTAGGCTTAGAAGATGGCCGTGAGCAGCATCGCCCAGAAGGCGGCGCTGACGACGGCGGCGAGGGCGTAACCCGTGATCGGGTTGACCAGTCGCGACGCGACAACCTGAACCCGCGCCTTGTCGGTCTGGGTCGTTTCTATGGCCGGAGCCCGCATTGGTCTTCCTCCCGGCGGAACAGTCGGTTCCGTGTGTGATCCACGGATAACGACGTCAGCTTAATACAGGGTGCGCGGGACTGGTTTCCGGGCCGTTAAACCTCGGACTCTAGGCTTGGGCTTCGGCCTCCCACAGACGAAAGTCGGGCTGGGCCAGCAGGGTTGCGGCGTAGGCCCCGGCGGTTCCGTCGTCGCCGTAGTCGGCGAGGTCGATCTGGAAATGCCGCAGCCGCGCGGCGACCGGGGTGTAGAAGGCGTCTGCGATCGACCACTCGCCGAACAGCCAGGGGCCGGCCGCGCCGAACCGACGGCGCATCTGCCCGAACAGGGTCACCAGCCGCGACAGATCGCGATCCAGCGCCGGGTCGGAGGGCGTCTCGGACCGCGCATCGCCGACCATGGGCCGCTCGGAACTGGTCCCACAGATGTTTCTCAGAGCCGAGTAGCCGGCATGCATCTCAGCCGCCGCAGAACGCGCCAGGGCGCGCGCAATCGGATCGGCGGGCCACATGCGCGCCTCGGGATAGTGTTCGGCCGCCCATTCGGCGATGGCCAGCGTGTCCCAGATCTGTTCACCATCCACCTTCAGGACCGGCACGAAGCCAGACGGCGACATCTCCCGTAGCGCCGCCTTCTGCGCCTCGGTCTCATAGCGGGCGTCGATCACGGTGAAATCCGCGCCTGTGCGCCTCATCACCAGCCAGCCCCGCAACGACCAGGTCGAATAGGTCCGAGGGCCTATGATCAGTTCCATCTGGCTTCCTTCCCTAGGGTGAGATCGCAAATCCAAGGTGCTCGACAACGGTTTCGTCTCGGGTGAGATGGAGATCGAATACGCGAATTAGATCAAAGGCCGCACCACGATATCTGGCTGGCGCTCGATTCCTTTCATGCGTCGCGACGCGGCATGCTAAGTGCAGGGCGAACGGCACTATTCCGGTTGTTGGATCGATTTCGATCACCTATTCACCATCGCTAGGCTGTTTTTGTGCAGTGCGGTATAATAGGCGACGTTCGCTTCCCGACCGGAACGATCCTTGAAATCCGGCTTCGGCCGAGCCCTGACGATGGTGCGATGACTGATACGAACGATTATTCGCCTTCTTCCGGCGACGCCGCCGGAGAGACGATCGACCTACATCGCCTGCTCGCGGTTTTCCGCCGCCGGTTGAAGCTATTCGCGGCCGTTGCTGCCGGTATTTTCCTGATCGTGGCCCTTGTCACGCTCAGCGAGACCCCGAAGTACACGGCGACCGCAAACCTTCAAATCAATACCCGTACCGAGCAGGTGGTGGATTCAAAGGCTGTTCTGTCGGGTTTGACGCCCGAGACCAGTGTGGTCGATACTGAAGTCGAGGCGCTCAAATCGCCAGAACTGGCCGCTGCCGTGGTCGATGAGCTCCGGCTCGTGCAAGATCCCGAGTTCAATGCGCGGCTACAGACGCCAGGCATTATCGGAACCATTCAAGGGTGGTTCGGCCTCGCACCCGATCGCAGCGCACCAACCACCGAAGCCGGTCGCGAAGCGGAACGTCAGGAAGTCATCAACGCCGTCAGCGAACGGCTCAGCGCCCGCCGCGTGGGTCTGACCTATTCGATGAATCTGGCGTTCACGTCGGAAAGCCCGGTCAAAGCGGCCCGTATCGCCAACCTGCTCGCCGACAAATATCTTGAATCGCAGCTGAACCGGAAGCTGGACGCCACCGGCGACGCCAACAGCTTCCTGGGTTCGCGCCTGAACGAACTGCGTCAACAGATGCAGGCTGCGGATGCTGCGGTCTCCAACTATCGGATCGCCAACAACCTGCTCAGCTCCGAAGGCTTCACCCTGACGGAGCAGGAAATCTCGGCCTATAATCAGCAGCTGGCTTCGGTCCGGGCTCAAGAGGCCGAGCAGGTCGCCCGCCTTCGCACCGCGCGCGCCCAACTGGCCTCAGGCTCCAGCGGCGACGACGTCGGCGAAGCCCTGACGTCCCAGGTCGTCCAGAATCTGAGGGCGCAACGCGCCGCCATCAGCGCACGCGTCGCCGACATGAGCAGCCGTTACGGCCCGCTGCACCCAGACATGGTGCGCTCGCAACGCGAACTGGCCGATATCGACGCCCAGATCCAGGCCGAAATCCGCCGCATCATCTCGAACCTGGAAGCCCAGGTCCGGGTGGCCCAGGAACGCACCGCCTCGGTCCAGTCCAGCCTGTCGGCGGCGCGCGGCGCCCTGGCCAGCAACAGCGGCGCCTCCGTTCAACTGCGTGAACTTGAAGGCAATGCCGAAGCGGCGCGCGCGGTCTATCAAAGCTTCCTGGACCGCTACCGCCAGACCAGCGCCCAGGCCGGCACCGAACAGGCGGACGCCACCCTGGTGTCGCGCGCCTCCATCCCGACCTCGCAAAGCGCGCCCAATGTGATGCTCAACCTGGCGCTCAGCCTGGTCCTGGGTCTCGGCGCGGGCCTCGCTGCTGTCGTGCTGCTGGAGATGATGGAGGCCGGCGTCGGCACAACCGACGAGGTCGAGCGCAAACTGGGTCTGCCGTCCGTCGGCTCCATTCCGCTGGTCTCGTCGATCGCGGAATCGGCGGATCGCGGGATCAGCCCCATCGACTTCGCCGTCAAGAAGCCGTTGTCAGTCTTCGCCGAATCCTTCCGGTCGCTGCGGACCTCGATCAACTATGCCGCCGGCAGCCAGGGCAGCAAGCTGGTGGTCATCACCTCGGCGCTTCCCGGCGAAGGCAAGACGACGACGGCTGTGGGCCTGGCTCAGGTGTCCGCCATCGCCGGCAGCCGGGTTCTGTTGCTGGACTGCGACCTGCGTCGCCGCGCCGTCACCCGCGCTATGGGCCTGAACACCGACGTGGGCCTGGTCGAACTACTTCAGGGCTCTGCCACGCTTGAGACCGTGCTGAAACGTGACGAGGCGTCGGGCGCCTATATCCTGCCGCTGTCCAACGTGGTGGCGACCCAGGATGTCTTCGGAACCCAGGCCATGGATGATCTGCTGGCCAAGCTGCGCGGATCCTTCGACCTGATCCTGATGGACACGGCTCCGGTTCTGGCCCTGGCCGACACCCGGATCCTGGCCGCAAAGGCCGATATGACCATCCTGCTGGTGCGTTGGCGCAAGACCCCTGCCCGCGCCACCAATGCGGCGGTCAAGATGCTGCAACAGTCCGGCGCCTATATCCTGGGCGCCGCGATGACCCAGGTCGACGTCAACGCCCAGGCCAAGCAAGGTTATGGCGACGCCGGCTACTACTACAGCGAGTACAAGAAATACTACTCGGCCTGAGGCAGGCCAGGACGGACGAACCGGGCGACGTGTCGCGCTGGTTCGTCCGTGCCCGCGACGAGCCACAGGATCGACGCTCGGATTTCGATGAAGCGGTCCATCGCCTCACGGCAGGATTGGCGCTAGACGCCGTCCCAGTTTTCGAGAGGGATGTTCAATGCGCGTCGTAATGATCGGTACAGTCGGGCGGGCAGGATGAAGACACCGATCCTTGTCACCGGCGCGGCCGGCTTCATCGGCATGCACACGGCGGAACGGCTGCTGGATCGCGGCGAGACCGTGATCGGGGTCGATAATTTCAACGACTACTATGACCCCGCCCTGAAGGAAGCCCGCGCCGCGCGGCTGGAAGCGCGCGAGGGCTTCAACATGGTGCGGGCCGACATCGCCGACCATGAGAAGATGCTGGCCCTGGTGCGTGACAACGGCGTGGAGCGGATCGTCCACCTGGCCGCCCAGGCCGGGGTTCGCTATTCGATCGAGAACCCCTTCGCCTATGAGCGCTCCAATCTGGCGGGCCACCTGTCGATGCTGGAGGCCGCGCGCCACAACGGCGTGACCCATCTGGTCTACGCCTCGTCCAGCTCGGTCTATGGCGACCGGCCGCTGGAGGGGGCGGGCTTCCGCGAGGACGATCCGACGGTGGAGCCGGTGTCGCTGTATGCGGCGACCAAACGCTCGTGCGAACTGTTGAGCCAGAGCTACGCCAAACTGTACGGCTTTCCCCAGTCGGGCCTGCGCTTCTTCACCGTCTATGGCCCCTGGGGCCGGCCCGACATGGCCTATTTCAGCTTTACGCGGAAGATCGCGCGCGGCGAGGTGATCGAGGTCTATGGCGAAGGCAAGATGGCGCGCGACTTCACCTATATCGACGACATCGTCGACGGGATCGTGGGCGTGCTGGATCATCCGCCGGCGCAGGGCGGACACGAAGTCTACAACATCGGCGACAGCTCGCCCGTCGGCCTGATGGAGATGATCACCACCCTGGAAGACGCCCTGGGCGCCGAGGCGGAGAAGGTCATGCGGCCCATGCAACCCGGCGACGTCACCGCCACCTATGCCGACGTTTCTAAGCTGAACGCCCTGACCGGGTACAAGCCCAAGGTCACCCTGGCCGACGGCCTGCCGCGCTTCGTCAAATGGTGGCGGGGATACGAGAACGGCTGACCGCCGCCCTCCCCACCGGATCAGATGCTGAAATCTTCCGTCGAGAACCGGCCGTCCAGCCAGGCGACGATGCGTTCGGCGGCGTCTTCGGGCGACATGGTGGTCGTGTCCACGACGATCTCTGGCGCCTCAGGCGCTTCGTAGGGGCTGTCTATGCCGGTGAAATTCTTCAGTTCGCCGGCGCGCGCCTTCTTGTAGAGGCCTTTGACGTCGCGCTGCTCGGCGACGGCCAGCGGGGTGTCGACATAGACCTCGACGAACTCGCCGGGCCCCAGCAGGTCGCGCGCCAGGCGGCGTTCGGCGCGGAAGGGGGAGATGAAGCTGACCAGGACGATCAGCCCGGCGTCCACCATCAGTTTCGACACCTCGGCGACGCGGCGGATGTTCTCGACCCGATCCTCCTCGGTGAAGCCCAGGTCGCGGTTCAGGCCGTGGCGGACATTGTCGCCGTCCAGCAGATAGGTGTGGCGGCCGTCGGCGTAGAGGCGCTTTTCGACTAGGTCGGCGATGGTCGACTTGCCGGCGCCCGACAGGCCGGTCAGCCAGACCACGCGACCCCTTTGGTTCTTGATCGTGGCGCGCGCATCCTTGTCCACCGACAGGGCCTGCCAGTGGATGTTGTGGGCGCGGCGCAGGGCGAAGTTCAGCAGGCCCGCCCCGACCGTCCGGTTCGAGATCCGGTCGATCAGGATGAAGCCGCCCAGGTCCTTGTTCTCGACATAGGGAGCGAAAGCCACCGGGGCGTCCAGCGACAGGTTGCAGACCCCGATCTCGTTCAGCTCCAGCCGCTTGGCCGGTTGCTGCTCCAGGGTGTTGACGTTCACCTTGTGCTTGGGCTCGGTGATGGTGGCGCCGACCAGTTTGGCGCCGATCTTCAGCAGATAGGGCCGGCCCGGCAGCAGGGGTTCGTCGTCCATCCAGACCACGGTGGCCTCGAACTGGTCGGCGGCCTCGGGCGGGGCGTCGGCGCTGGCCAGGACGTCGCCGCGTGAGACGTCGATCTCATCGGCCAGGGTCAGGGTGATCGACTGGCCGGCGACGGCCTGGGCCAGGTCGCCGTCGGCGGTGACGATGCGGGCGACGGTCGAGGTCTTGCCCGACGGCAGGACGCGGACGGGATCGCCGGGGCGCACGGTCCCGGCGGCGATCTGGCCGGAGAAGCCGCGGAAGTCGAGATTGGGCCGATTAACCCACTGAACCGGCAGGCGGAACGGATCGGCCTGAAGATCGTCCCCGACCTCCAGCGTCTCCAGCAGGCTCATCAGCGGCCGGCCGGCGTACCAGGGCGAATGGGCGCTGGGCTCAGTGATGTTGTCGCCACGCAGGGCGGACATCGGGATGGCGTCGAAGGTCTTCAGCCCGATCTGGTCGGCGAAGACGCGGAAGTCGGCGACGATGGCGTCGAAGACGTCCTGGGACCAGCCCATCAGGTCCATCTTGTTGACCGCCAGAATCACATGGCGAATGCCCAGCAGGCTGACCAGATAGGCGTGCCGCCGCGTCTGGGTCAGGACGCCGCGCCGGGCGTCGATCAGGATGACGGCGGCGTCGGCGGTCGAGGCGCCCGTGACCATGTTGCGGGTATATTGTTCGTGGCCCGGCGTGTCGGCGACGATGAATTTGCGCTTTTCAGTCGAGAAGAAGCGATAGGCCACATCGATGGTGATGCCCTGCTCCCGCTCGGCCGCCAGACCGTCGACCAGCAGGGCGAAGTCGATGTCGCCGCCTTGCGTGCCGACTCGGCGGCTGTCCGCCTCCAGCGCCGCCATCTGATCCTCGAAGATCATCTTGGAATCGTAGAGCAGTCGGCCGATCAGGGTGGACTTGCCATCGTCCACGCTGCCGCAGGTGATGAAACGCAGCAGGCTCTTGTGCTGGTGAGCGTCCAGATAGGCGTCAATGTCGCGGGCGATGAGATCCGATTGGTGAGCCATCAGAAATAGCCCTCCTGCTTCTTCTTCTCCATCGAAGCGGACTGGTCGTGGTCGATCATCCGGCCCTGGCGTTCCGAGGTGGTGGTCAGCAGCATTTCCTGGATGACCTCGCTCAGGGTCTCAGCCGTGCTCTCGACCGCCCCGGTCAGGGGGTAGCAGCCCAGGGTGCGGAAGCGCACCGACTTCATCTGCGGCGTCTCGCCGGGACGCAGCCGGAACCGGTCGTCATCGACCATGATCAGGGCGCCGTCGCGTTCGACCACCGGCCGCTCAGCGGCGAGGTACAAGGGCACGATGGGGATCTGCTCCAGGTGGATGTATTGCCAGACGTCCAGCTCGGTCCAGTTGGAGATGGGGAAGACGCGGATGCTCTCGCCCGGCCGTTTGCGGGTGTTGTAGAGTCGCCAAAGCTCGGGCCGCTGGTTCTTGGGGTCCCAGCGGTGCTCGGCCGTGCGGAAGGAGAAGATCCGCTCCTTGGCCCGCGACTTCTCTTCGTCGCGGCGAGCGCCGCCGAAGGCCGCGTCGAAGCCATAGTGCGACAGAGCCTGTTTCAGCCCCTCGGTCTTCCAGAGGTCGGTGTGCAGGGCCGAGCCGTGGTCGAACGGATTGATCCCGCGCGCTACCGCCTCCGGGTTCTGGTGAACCAGAAGCTCCACCCCCAGATCGGCGGCGGCCTGTTCGCGCATCGCGTACATGGCGCGGAACTTCCACGTCGTATCCACGTGCAGCAGGGGGAAAGGCGGCGTGGACGGATAGAAGGCTTTGCGCGCCAAGTGCAGCATCACCGCCGAATCCTTGCCGATCGAGTACAGCATGACCGGGCGCTCGGCCTCGGCCGCCACCTCGCGCATGATGTGGATGCTCTCGGCCTCCAGGCGCTGAAGATGGGTCAGCCGCGAGGGATCGGGCTGGGTCAGGCTGGATGTGTTCAGGACTTCGGTCAGGATAGCGGCGTCCACTAGGTCAGGCCTCCATAGAGGGCCGACGTAAAACGATACTGTGCAATGGGTCGCAAGCGATTGATACTGGTGGTCGCTGTGAGATTTTGGAGACGGTCGTCATCGTGCCGCACCTCGGTGACGGAACCTTGACCGCGTGTTGCGCCTTGATGGCGAGAACAGAAAGCCCGATGTCCGCGATGAAAACCTTGACCGCCGCCCTGGCGCTGTCCGCCGGCCTTCTCACCTCGCTTGCGGGCTGCGTCACCGCGCCCTCCCCGTCCGAATATCGAGCGCCGCAGCCGACCAAGGCCATCGACCCGAACCGGCTGTGGTCCGGACGGTGGCACGAAGTCGCCCGCCTGCCCGACCGGTTGACGGACGGCTGCGTGGCGGGAGCGTCGATCTACACGCCGGTCGGCGGCGACCGCATCGACGTGCGCGACACCTGCCAGGTCGGTTCGCCGCAAGGCAAGGAGAAGGCTATCGAGGGCGGCGGGCGCATCCTGGATCCGGGCGTGAACGCCAAGCTGCGGGTCCGCTATCTGCACGGACTAGTGACCTGGGACTACTGGGTGCTGGACCGGGCCGACGACTACAGCTGGTTCATATCGGCGGACCCGACGTTCGAGCGGCTGTTCATCTATACGCGGGAAGTGCCGACGGAGCCCGAGGTGCGGGCCCTAACGGATCGGGCGCGAGCGCTGGGCTATGACGTCAGCCGGCTGGAGTTTCCCGAACTGCCATCACGCTAGGTCCATTCGGGGCAAGGTCGGATCTTTCCCGGCCGAAAAGACCGAGCAAATGGGAAAATCCGCAGGCCCGCTCTGGATTTCCCCGACGTCACCGGAACAAATGAGACACGGCCCTGTAATGATCGCGACAGTTTCCAAGGCGTTTATTCGCCGCGCGGTTGACCGGACGGGCCGCCTTCGTTCATCACGAGGGCGGGTGGAACACGCATAGACCGGAGTAACGGCGAGCATGGGTTTGGTAGCGAATATCGGTAGGGACGTGCGGTTCGCACGCGGCCTGTTCCGTCTGCTCAAGCGCATCAAGCCGATCGAGCTGGATAGCGACGTCCTGCTGTGTGACGACATTGAAGAAGCCGTCGACAAGTTCCCCGACAACGTGGCCTTGGAAGACGAGCGCCGCAGCCTGACCTATCGTGACCTGGACGCCATGGCGAATCGCTATGGGCACTGGGCCAAGGGTCGGGGCCTGAACCGTGGCGACACCATCGCCCTGATGATGACCAACCGGGTCGAATATCTGGCGGCCTGGATCGGTTTCTCCAAGGTCGGCATCGCCACCGCCCTGATCAACACCAACCTCAGCGGGCCCGGCCTGGCCCACTGCCTGACCATTTCCAACGCCTTCCAGGTGGTGGCGGACGAGGACTGCTGGCGCCAGATCGAGGCAACCCGCCCCCTGGTCGGCCACAGCCTGATGCTGTGGGTGCTGGGTCTGGGCGACGAGGACGAGACCAGCGACCGGCGTGGCCTGGACAAGCCCGTGCGCGGCGCCTCGTCTGTGCGCCCGGCCCGTTCGGTCCGCGAGGGCCTGACCAACCGCGACACCGCCCTTTATATCTACACCTCGGGCACCACGGGCCTGCCCAAGGCCGCCCGCATCCCCCATTCGCGCGCCCGGACCTATATGCGCGCCTTCGCCGGCGCCACGCGTTCGACGCCGAAGGACCGGATCTTCAACGTCCTGCCGCTGTATCACTCGACCGGCGGCCTTGTCGGCGTCGGGGCGGCCCTGTTGAACGGCGCGCGGCTGGTCATCCGCAAACGCTTCTCCGCCTCCAGCTTCTGGCCTGACGTGGTGGCGTCCGGGGCGACCATGTTCGTCTATATCGGCGAGCTGTGCCGTTACCTGGTGAACTGCCCGCCCCAGGCCTATGAGCAGAAACACAAGCTGCGGCTGGCCTTCGGCAACGGCCTGCGCGCCGACGTCTGGCCCGAGTTCCAGAGCCGGTTCGCCATTCCCGACGTGCTGGAATTCTACGGCTCGACCGAGGGCAATGTCTCCCTGTTCAACTTCGACGGCAAACAGGGCGCCATCGGTCGCGTGCCCAGCTATCTGAAGAAGCAGATCAATATCCGGCTGGTCCAGTTCGACGTGGACAGCGAACAGCCGATCCGCGGCACGGACGGCCTGTGCCGCCTGGCCCGTGTGGGCGAAATCGGCGAGGCCATCGGCGAGATCGGCAACGACATCCGCCACGACTTCTCGGGCTATGCCGACAAGGCCGCCTCGCAGAAGAAGATCCTGACCGACGTCTTCAAGAAGGGCGACCGCTGGTTCCGCACCGGGGACCTGATGAAACAGGACACCGAGGGCTATTTCTACTTCGTCGACCGCCTGGGCGACACCTTCCGCTGGAAGGGCGAGAACGTCTCGACCTCAGAGGTCGAACAGGCCCTGATGGAAGCGCCCGGCGTATCGGAGGCCATCGTCTATGGCGTTCCCGTGCCCGGTCAGGACGGCAAGGCCGGCATGGCCGCCCTGGTGACCGACGCCAAATTCGACCCCAAAGCCTTCGCCGCCCATGTCGAGGAACGCCTGCCCGCCTACGCCCAGCCGGTGTTCGTGCGTCTGATCGAGGCGGCCGAGACCACCGGCACCTTCAAGTACCGCAAGGCCGACCTGGTGGCGGACGGCTTCGATCCAGAAAAGACTGGGACGGCGCTTTATATTCGCGGCGGCAAGACCGGCTATCAGAAGCTGACGCCGGCGGCGCGCACCGCCATCCTGAACGGCGAAGGCCGGCTTTGAAGCGAGATAAGACGGCGTTCGCGAAACGCCGTCTTAATCATTAAAGGCCCATCCTTGAGCTCTTCTAGGCTTGGGTTACCGCGTCACATGTTCCAGATCATCGGCATTGTCCTTCTGTTCGGCATGGTGTTCGGCGGCTACACCATCGCCGGCGGCAAGATGGGGGTGATCATTCACTCCCTGCCCTACGAGATGATGATGATCGGCGGCGCCGCCGTGGCAGCCCTCGTCATGTCCAACTCTCCGGCGACGCTCAAAGGCGTGGTGGGCAGTTTCGGGCTCATGTTCGGCGGGAACAAGTGGAAGAAGCAGGACTACAAGGACCTGCTGAGCCTGCTGTTCCAACTGACCAAGACGATGAAGTCCAAGGGCGTCGTCGCCCTGGAAACCCACATCGAAAAGCCCAAAGAATCCACGATCTTCCAGAAGTACCCCAAGGTGCTGAAGGACCATTTCGCGGTCGATTTCATCTGCGACACCCTGCGTATGATGACGATGAACATGGAAGATCCGCATCAGGTCGAGGATGCGATGGAAAAGCAGTTGGAGAAACACCACCACGAGGCCTTGGGCCCGTCGCATGCTCTGCAGAACATGGCCGACGCCCTGCCCGCGCTCGGTATCGTCGCGGCCGTCCTGGGCGTGATCAAGACCATGGCGGCGATCACCGAACCGCCTGAAGTTCTGGGCGGCATGATCGGCGGCGCCCTGGTCGGCACCTTCCTTGGCGTGTTTCTCGCCTACGGGCTGGTGGGGCCGCTCGCAGCGCGCCTGAAAGAGGTCGTCGACGGCGACAGCGCCTATTACAAGATCATTCAGTCGGTCCTGGTCGCACACCTTCACGGCAACGCCGCCCAGATCTCGGTCGAGCTCGGCCGGGTCGACATCCCGTCCACCGCACAGCCTTCGTTCGCAGAAATGGAAGAAGTGCTGAACAATGTCGGCAGCGACTGAGGTTAAGGCGGGGTTTCAGACCTCGCGGACAGATATCTGAGGATTTCCCATGCGAATCAAAGCCGTTATTGCCGCTTCGGTCGCGGCTCTCGTCATCGCCGGATGCCAGAAGGCGCCGGAACCTGAACCGCATGACGCCCCGAGCGACGCCGCCGAGGCGGCGGGCGCAGCCGCCGAGGAAGTCCTGACTGCGGACCAGGCCGCAGCGGAAGCCGCCATCGCAGCAAACGCGCCCGCCCCGGAAGCCGACGCGGCCACAGCCGAGACCGCCGACGCTCAAACCGATGGGCACGCCACGCCGAACACGACGCACGCCGCCGCTGCGCCGGCCGCCGCCCCAACGGCCGATCACGGCGAAGCCCATAGCGAAGGGCACTGAAGCCGATTTCATAAATAGGCCGCCACCGCAGGGAGGCGGCCTTTTTCGTAATGGGGCCGAAGGTGCTAGAGCCGCGCCATGACGCGCGACGACACCTCCCCCCACCTGACCTGGACCGATGAAGACGAACCCCGCTCGGGACGGTTCGGCGATGTCTATTTCTCGCGCGATGACGGGCTTGCGGAGACCCGGGCGGTCTTCCTGCAAGGCTGTGGACTGCCCGAAGCCTGGGCCGGGCGGCGCCGGTTCACAGTGGCGGAGCTGGGGTTCGGCACCGGTCTGAACATCGTCGCCCTGCTGGACCTGTGGCGGCGGACGCGTCCGGAAGGCGGACGGCTGCACATCTTCTCCATCGAAGGCTTCCCCCTGACCGCCGAGGAGGCAGGGCGCGCCCTGTCGAACTGGCCCGAGTTGGCGCAGGCCGCCCATGCCCTGACCGAGGCCTGGCCGGACCGGACACCCGGGTTCCACCGCGTGGACCTGCCGGCGTTCAACGCCGTCCTGGACCTGGCTGTTGGCGATGCCGCCTGGGCTCTGGACCAATGGTCGGGTCAGGCGGACGCCTGGTTCCTGGACGGGTTCTCGCCCGCCTTGAACCCTGGCATGTGGTCGCCCGAGGTGATGGACGGGATCGCGGCCCGTTCGGCGCCCGGCGCGCGCCTGGCGACTTTCACAGTCGCAGGGTCCGTGCGGCGCGGGTTGGCGGAGCGCGGCTTCGTCGTCGAAAAGAAGCCCGGCCACGGTCGCAAGCGCGAACGACTGGAGGCTCGTCGAACGGATGATGCCGGAGACGCATCTGCCGCCGCCCCTGCTCGCGTCGCCGTCGTCGGCGCCGGAATAGCCGGAGCCGCTGTCGTACGCGCCCTGACCGACGCAGGGATCGCCTCCGTCGTCATCGAAGGCGACCGTCCTGGCGCGGGGGGATCGGGCTTTCCCGCCGGTCTGGCGACGCCGCGGCTGGACGCCGGCGATCAGGCCATCGCGGGCCTTTACGCCCAGGCGCTGGAGCGGGCGCGACATCTCTATGAGGCCACGCCCGGCGCCGTGCTGGACCGGGGCGTCCTGCAATTGCCACAGGCGCCGCGCGACGCCGCACGCTTCGCCAAGATTGCGGCCCAGCCGATCTGGCGCGAGGGCGCCATGACCGTCATCGACGCCGAGGGGGCGGGGGCGCGGTTGGGCGAACCGACGGCTGAAGGCGGGCTCCTGATGGCCGACGCCCGCGTCATCCAGCCCGCAGCCGCCCTGAACGCCTGGCTGGCCGGTGCGGAAGTCGTAAAGGGCTTCGCCGCACGGATTACACAGGACGCCGACGGCTGGATCATTCACGACGCCGAGGGGCGGGCTCTGGCCCTTGCCGACGCCGTCGTCGTTACGGCCGGCTGGGGGTCGGCCGAACTGTCGCCGACGAACGGCCTGACGCCCGTCCGGGGCCAGGCCGACTGGTGCGAGGGGCCGTCCGCACCCGCGGCGGCCTGGGGCGGCTACATCGCCCCGACGCAGAGGGGCGTCCTATTCGGCGCGAGCCATGGGCGGGGCGATGTCTCGCTCGAACCCCGAGACGCCGAAACCGCGAAAAACCTGGAAATCCTGCGCGACCGCCTGCCCCGGCTCGCCGATCAGGCGGAGACGGCCGACCTTCATCGCCGCGTGGCCATTCGCGCCACCACGCGCGACCGCCTGCCCCTGGCCGGACGGCGGGCGGACGGAGTCTATGTCTTGACCGGTCTGGGGTCGCGCGGGCTATGCGTCGCTCCCTTGCTGGGCGAGCATGTCGCGGCGTTGATTTCTGGCGCCCCCTCTCCCCTTCCTGCGGTGCTTGCGGCGCGGATCGATCCGAACCGCCCATCGTCGGCCTGATCGCGGTTCAGCCTGTGTTCATCTGCAGCGGGGTTTGCTGATCCCGCCATAGCAAGGGGATGTTCGATGCGTATTCTGTCTTTGACCTTGGTCGCCTCGACAGCCGCTGCTGTCAGCCTGTCGGCCTGCGCGCCCGCTGCAACCACTGCGGCCGTCGCCGAGGGTGAAAGCGCGACGGCCCGCTGTTTCCGCACCGACAATATCCGCAACTTCCGTGTCGACCGGCAGTCGGACCTCTATATCCGCTCGCTGCGTGACGATGTCTTCCTGATCAACACCGCCGGCGGGTGTCACGATCTCGATTCCGCCATCTCGATCGCCGTGACGCCGACGGCCGGCGGTTCGGACAATGTCTGCGTCGGCGATTCCGTCCACGTCCTCGTGCCCGGCTCGTCGTTCGGGTCGGGCAAATGCCGGGCCTTCGTGACCAAGTCGCTGAACGCCGAAGAGGTCGCCGCCCTGCCGAGCCGCGCGCGTCCCTGACTCCATTACTGCCCCTGACCCTGCCCCTGTTCGGGACGCCGAAACGTCTGTCTGGAACCGGCTTGAAATTGGACGATCGCGGGTATCAAATCCCTCCCCTAACGGGAGGATCATCATGCGCGGAATCGCCAAACTGACAGTCTTATGCCTCGGCGTCCTGGCCGCAGCCTCGCCAGTGGCGGCTGAGACCTGGACCCGGTTTTCAGCTAGCGACAGCATCATCTACATCGTCGATCAGGACACGCTGACAGCCACGGACGGCGTCGCGACTGTCCGTTTCGCCCGCGTCCCGGCCCGAAACGAAGCCACCGACCTGAGCCACGAGGTCGAGGAGGTCGCCATCCGCTGTTCGGACGGTCAGTCCCGCACAGTCGCGACGATCACCCATGGCCCGGCCGGGGCGGAAACCGACCGCTACGCCGATGAGAGCCCTTGGGAAGCGACCCCGTCGGGCGGCGTCTATGGCGGACTGAAGTCCTTCGCTTGCGAAGACATGCGGCCACAGGGCAAGTCCTTCCCGACGGTCTCTGCCTTTATCGCGGGCGGGCGGGGCGGCTGATCAGGCCCTGAAATGCGCGGCCGGCGCCCGACCGGCGAACTCGCTTCGCCAGCCGCCGGCTTCGACAGACAGATCATAGGTCTGGTTGGCGTCCATCCGGTCAATGCGAAGCCTGTGTTCGCCATCCATGGCGACACTCTGTTCGCCTTGGCCGAGATAGACCCGCGCAGCGCCCTTGCCGGTCAGCACCAAGACAGGCTCCTGGCCGGACCACTCCAGCCGCGCGGACACCCTCTGCGCCGCGCCAGATCCGACGAAGCGGCGATGGAAGCCCTCCGGGCCCATGATCTGGACATCGACGCCGCCCGACGCCGCCCAGACGTCCTGAAGCCGTTTGCCGCCCTCGACCGTATAGCGCCGGGGGCCGGCCTCCAGGTCGAGACGGTCATAGACGTGAAACACCGCCGCCCGCGCGCCGGTGTTGATGAAGGCCAGCCGCACGCCGCCGTCGGCCAGAACTTCAAACTCGCACTCCAGCGCATAGACGCTGGGACAGGCGGGTCTGAAGCCCGCAACCTGTTCGGGCCGCGCCGGGGTCGCCGGGATCGGCGGGATGGTGCGTCCGCCCAGGGCGGCGGCGCGCACGGCGTCGTCCTGGGTCGCGGGCAATGAAACCAGCCGGGCGTCCGAGCCGCTGAAGTCTAGGCAGGAGGTCAGGTCGCCGCAGACGGCCCGGCGCCAGGGCGAGATATTGGGCTCCATGACGCCGAACCGGGTCTCCAGGAAGCGGATTACCGAAGTGTGGTCGAACACCTCGGAATTGACCTTCCCGCCCCGGCTCCAGGGCGACAGCACATACATGGGCACGCGCGGGCCCAGGCCGTAGGGGCGCCCGCGATACTGCGGCAGGTCCAACTGCTTGTCTGCGCGGGCGGCCTGAAGGTGATGCTCGCCCGTCAGATCGACAGTGGAGCCGCCCCGCAGGCCGCCCTGGGCGTCGCGCGACGGCGGCGCCGGCGGCGGCACATGGTCGAAGAAGCCGTCGTTCTCGTCGAAATTGACCAGCAGGACCGTGCGCGCCCAAACGTCCGGGTCAGCGGTCAGGGCGTCGATCACCTGGGCCGTATAGTCGGCGCCCTGGGCCGGGCTGGACGGGCCGGGGTGTTCCGAACCGCTGGCTGTGGCGATGACATAGGAGACCTGGGGCAGTCGTCCGGCGAGGACGTCGGCCTTCAATCCGTCCAGCGCCCGCGTGGTCAGGCCCCGTTCGACCAGGGCGGGATCGAATCCCGGCGCGCCGGCCACGGCTTTCTGGAAGGCCTCGAACCCGACCAGGGGGTTGTCGGTGAAATTGTCGGCCATGTCCTGATAGACGCGCCAGTCGATCCCCGCCGCCTGCAACCGCTCCACATAGGTGGTCCAGCGATAGGGCTCCATAGCCTCGCCCTCGCCCGGCAGGCTGTCGTGCGAATTGCCGATACAGGGCCCGCCCCGCTCGCCCGACCCGTCATTCGTCCCCGACCACAGCATCACCCGGTTCGGATTGGTGCCGGTCTGAAGCGAGCAGAAATAGGCGTCGCACAGGGTGAAGGCGTCGGCCATGGCGTACTGGAAGGGGATGTCCGCCCGCTCATAATAGCCCATCGAATGGGCGTGCTTGGCCTCGGGCCAACGCCCCATCCGCCCCTCGTCCCAGGCCGCCTGGGCGTCCGACCAGCTGTGCGGCGTGCCCTCGACCCGCATATGGGCGAAGGTCTGGCGGGTGTTCAGCGGAAAAGGCGCCAGCCAGGCCGGCCCCTGGCCGCCGCCGTCGTGCTGAAGCAGGACGTCACGGGCCTTGCCGTCGACGCCCGGCGCCGGGGCCGGATGCGGGTCCGAAAAGCCCCGCACCCCGTTCATCGTGCCGAAGTAGTGATCGAAGGACCGGTTCTCCTGCATCAGGATGACCACATGGTCGACGTCCTGGATCGTGCCCGTCCGCACCTTGGGCGCAATGCTCAGAGCCCGCGCCAACGAGGGGAAAGCGGCGGCGGCGGCGAGGCCGGCCAACAGGCCGCGGCGGTCGATCTGGGGCATGGCGGATCCGGGCTGAGACAGGCGGCGACGGCCGAGGTTCGCTTCGGTGTCGATGGGCGAGGTTCATAGAAGTCGGGTGTGACAGAAAGACTTCAGCTTCGACCCGCCCGCACGATTTTTCACGCTTGCCGCGCCCGAAATCTGCGGATCAGCGACAGGGGGATGAAATCTTGATGACGCCTGTCAGGCTTGGCTAACCAGCCCGTCTCTCCCCGGTCTGCGCCGAAGCAGATCACGGGGGATCACATGCTCAAGACCAAATCTCGCTATATGGCCGCCGCCGGCGGCCTGGCGCTCGTCGCCGCATTTCCGCACTGGGCTCTAGCCCAGACACAGCCGTCAGCAGCGCCCGCAGAGGCCGCCCCGGAGGCGGTGCTCGATGAAGTCGTCGTCACCGGCTATCTTCAGGGCCTGCGCCGCTCGATCGACGAGAAGCGCAACAACGACATGATCTCGGACAGCGTCAGCGCCGACGACATGGGCAAGCTGCCCTCGTCCAACCTGACCGAGGCCGCATCGCGCATTCCCGGCGTGTCGGCGGTCCGCAACCACTTCACCGGCGAAGGCGACCGGGTGGTGATCCGGGGCATGGCGACCGAATACAACGCCTACGCCGTCAACGGCGTGCGCATGGGCGGCACCGGATCGCCGGGCGACAACTTCTTCCGCGGCGTGCGCCTCAGCTTCCTGCCGACGTCGGGCGTCGATGCGATCACGGTCTACAAGAGCCTGCTGCCCTATATGGACGGCGACGCCATCGGCGGCACCATCGACATCAAGACGCCGACAGCCTTCGACTATGACCCGACCCACGTCGCCGGTTCGATCGAGGGCACCCTGCTGCAACAGCGCGACGACCGGACTTCGTGGGCGGCCGACGTCGCCTTCGGCAAGCAGTTCTCGGAGCGGCTGGGCCTGTTCGTGACCGGAAACTATTCGGAGCGCGCCTCGCAGTTCGAGCAGGTCGGCAACTCCGGGGACAATATGCCCCGCACCTGGTACAGCACGACCCAGAGCCTGGACTTCGATCCTCAGACCTTCGTGACCCGCGGTCTGGAAATGTCCACTGGCGACACCGACGTGACCCGTTGGGGCTTCAACGGCTCGCTGGACTGGCGCGGCGACCACCACGACTTCCACCTGCGCGGCCAGTACAATGAGTACGAAGAGACCCAGTTCAGAAACCGTCTCAACTTCCGCAACGAGGCCGGCACCAGCGCCTCGGCGCGCCTGGAGCAGGTCGACAAGTCGCGCGGCGACCTGACCCAGCCCGCGAACGCCGTCATCGGCTATGGCCCCAAGGGCGCCATCTACAACTACACCACCGCCCAAATCGTGGACCGCGACAAGGACGGGGTAATCACCGACGCGGACAAGGGCTCCACCGGCTATTACAGCCTGAACGGCTCGTCGGGCTCCTGGGATCCCAAAGGCTTCCGCCTGCGCCGCTACTGGGAAGGCGGCACGACCGAGGGCGTGCTGCAGATGGTCAACTTCGGGGGCGAGAGCCGCCTCGGCCAGTTCATCCTCGACTACGATCTGTCCCACTCGGAGTCCGAGGACAATATCGTCGACAGCTACGAGATGTATTTCGGTCGCAACGCCTACCTCTGGAAGGGCAACGAAGGCGTCGAGATCGTCAGCCAGGGGGATCCGCAGTACCTGAAATGGGTGCTGAACCCCGCCGGCATGGCGGGCGTCCAAGACCTGACCCAGTACACCGCCTCCAGCCTGAGCGGCAGCTACGGCGGCGCCAAGGAAACCCTGAACCAGGCCCAGTTCAACCTGCGCTACGAGCCGACCGGCTCCTGGCTGCAGGAGGTCCGCGCCGGCGCCAAATACTACAAGTCCGAGCGTGAACGCCTGGAAGGGTCGCTGATCGACCTGGAGCCGCAGGGCACCATGGCCGACTATTCCGCCCTGTTCGGCGAGGCGGTCACCGACATGTTCGACGGCCAGTACACCGGCCAGCACCAACTCGGCGCCGTCATCGACACCGGCAAGATGATGGCCGAGATCGAACGCGCCAAGGCGGGGAACTCGACCCTGCTGACGCTGAACGAGGCGGACTCGATCGACTACGCCTCGACCTGGTTCTACGACGAACAGGTGGTGTCGGCCTATGTCATGGGCACCGCTCGTTTCGGCGCGGCCGAAGTGATCGCCGGGGTGCGGGTCGAAGACACCAGCAACGACATCCGCGCCTGGACCGAAGACCCGGTGCGGGGCGAGGACTACACCACCGACACCTCGGGCTTCACCAACTGGCTGCCTTCCATCCACGTCAACTACGACGTCAGCCGGAACGCCAAGCTGCGGGCGGCGATCTGGACCAGCGTGTCGCGTCCGGACATCAACCGGATGACCTCGGTCAAGGAATACAGCTACGAGAGCGATCCCGACGGCGACGGCGTGACCAATCCGACCAACGAATGGGTGCTGGCTGGCATCGTTCAGGGCAATCCCGACCTGGAGCCGATGACCTCGGTCAACTACGACCTGTCGGCGGAATATTACAACGGACGCACCGGCGCCTATTCGGTCGCCCTGTTCTACAAGGACCTGGACAAGTTCCTGTTCCGCTCATCGTCGTCGGTCATCCAGAACGGCACGGAGGGCGAGTTCGAAGATCCGTCGGGCGTGCCCGTCTCCATGCCGATGAACGGCCGCAAGGCCGAGATCCGCGGCGTCGAGATCAACGCCCGCCAGCAGCTTCATTGGTTGCCGGCGCCGTTCGACGGCCTGGGCGTGGCGGTGAACGCCACCATCCAGCGCTCGGAAGCCGAGACCGGCCTGTCCTGGCACCCGGAAGGCTACACCCTGCCCTTCATGGAAACCCCTGACCACATCGTGAACCTGGAACTGTTCTGGGAGCGCAACGGCTGGGAGGCCTATGTCGCCTACAACTATCAGGACGTGTCGCTGGAAGACATCGAGGACTACGGCAACGACCCGTACGAGCAGGACTATCACTTCGTAGACCTGATGGCCCGGCGTCAGATCACGCCGAACCTGACGGCGACCTTCAAGGTGCAGAACCTGTTGGACAACTACACCTACTTCTACACCTTCGGTGAAGGAAAGGGCGGCGTCCGCGACTACATCGAGAACGGTCGTTACCTGAGCCTGAACCTGAACTGGCGGCTCTGATCGCGCCTGCCGCTCGCGGGAGATCTCCCGCGAGCGGCGCCTTTTCCAGACATCGAGGATACTCCATGCGCCTGTCCCTGCGCCTCGCCGCGACCCTGTCCTGCAGCGTCCTGGCCTTCGCCGCCATCCAGACCGCCCCGACGCAAGCCCAGACGCAAGCCCAGACGGCTTCCCTGCCCGAACGCGTCATCGTCAATCTGACCGAGACGCCGTCGACCAGCCTGGCCTTCAACTGGCGCGCCGAAGCGGGCGCGGGCGACGGCTTCATCGAATATGCGACCCTGACGCCGGGGCCGGCCTATCCGGCCCAGGCCGTTCGCCTCCCCGCACAGCGCACATCCGCCGCCTTCACGACGCGGGACGAGCAGAACGTCGCCGCTGACTATTACAGCGCGCGGCTGACCGGCCTGACCCCCGACACCCAGTACGTCTATCGCGTGGGCAAGGAGGGAGCCTGGTCGCCGTGGCGCCAGGTGAAGACCGCCGCCGCCGAGGTTCGCCCCTTCACCTTCCTCTATATGGGCGACGTCCAGAACGACATCCGCTCCATGGGCGGCCTGGCCGTGCGCCGCGCCCTGCGCCAGACCCCGGACGCGGCCTTCATGCTGTTCGCCGGCGACCTGATCAACCGGGCCGACAATGACGCGGAATGGGGCGAGTGGTTCGACATGGATTCCCACCGGCTGGCGGAGACCCCGTCGCTGATGACCCCAGGCAACCACGAATACATGAAGCCCCAGGGCTCGACCCCGCAGCTGCTGGCGCCCCAGTGGCGGCTCCAGTTCACCCTGCCCGAGAACGGCCCGTCCGACACGCTGACCGAAACCGTGTATCGGGTCGATTATCAGGGCGTGCGCATCATCTCGCTCGACGCCGACATGATCGACGAAGACCCGCAGGCGGCACAGGATCAGGTGGCCTGGCTGGAGCGGCAACTGGCCGACAACCCGTCGCGCTGGACGGTCGTCTTCCTGCACTACCCCCTCTATTCCACCGCCCGGGGCCGCAGCGGCGAGGAACTGCGCGCCGTGCTGCAACCCCTGTTCGACCGCTATCACGTCGACCTGGTTCTGGCCGGCCATGACCACACCTATGGCCGCGGCCGCCCCCACGATCAGGGCCCGGTCTATATGGTCTCCAACGTCGGGCCGAAGCAGTATCCGCTGGGCGACTTGAACTGGACGGAGCGCAAGGCCAGCGGCGTGCAGGTGTTCCAGCAGGTCGAGGTCTCTTCGGCCCGACTGACGGTGCGGGCCTTCACCATGGACGGCGCCTTGTACGACGGCTTCCAGTTGGACAAGGCCGGAGCGGGTCCGGCGCGTCTGACCGATCTGAAGCCGGCGACGCCGGAGCTGATCCTGCGGCGCGAGGACCAGTAGTGATCGCGCGCACCGCGATCGTCGGGCTGCTCGCGGCATGGGCGGCGGGGCTGGCGGGGACGCCGGCCCTGGCCGATCCGGTCTGCGGGGAAACCGCCGTCATGTCGCGCCTTCAGGCCGAGCTGGCGAAGCCGCGCGGCGCCCTGCTGATTGCCGCGCATCGGGCCGGCCATCTCGAGGCGCCCGAGAACTCGCTGGCCGCCATCGACGAAGCCGTGCGGGCCGGCGCGGACATCATCGAGATCGACGTCAAGGTTTCGGCCGACGGCGTCCCCTTCCTGATGCACGACCAGACCGTGACCCGCACCACCGGCGGCGTCGGCGAGGCCGAAAGCCTGACCTACGCCCAGGTGCGGGCGCTGCGGCTGGAAGACAGTTCGGAGCCGCCGCCGACCCTGGTCGAGGCGCTGCGCACCGCCTGCGGACGCGTGCTGGTGGATCTGGACCTCAAGACGGACCGCGTCGCCCCCATTGTCGCTGTGGTCGAGGGGCTGGGCATGACGGACCAGGTCCTGTTCTTCGACTCCGACAGCGAAGTGCTGGCGCAGGTGCGGCGGTTGGCGCCGAAGGCCATGGCGATGCCGCGCATCAGCCGTCCGGACGGCCTGACGGCCGCCATGCGTCGTCTGGCGCCGGTGGTGGTCCACGGCGATCCGGAGTCGCTGGCGCCGCAGTTGAGGGCGGACATTCGGGCCCTGCCTGCACGCGTCTGGGTCAACAGCCTGGGCGATGTCGATACCGCCGTCGTCTCAGGCGCGCCCGATGTCTGCGCCCGGCTGGAGGCTCTGCTCGGCTTGGACGCCAACGTGATTCAGACCGACCGGCCCCAAGACCTGCGACGCACGCTGTCGGCCTGCGGCCTGGAGGCGGCGCAGTGACGCGGATGTTCCAAGGCCGGGACATTCAGGCGGCGTTTTCCATCGAAGGCCCGTTCCTGTCTTGCGGCGGCCGGTCGCCGACGCCGCCCCTCCCCCTCGCGATCCAGGACCGGCTCGATTTCGACCAGGGTCTTTTGATACTGGATATCCGCAATGACGGGCCGGACGAGGCGGTTTTCCACCTATACGACGGCCTCGCGGTTTCGCCCCCGGCGCATCGCTATCGCCTGAAGGCCGGCAAGGCGCTGTCGCTGAACTGGCCGGCCGACCCCTATGATCTTCACATCGTCGCGCCCGACGGCCTGTACAGGCGCTTCGCCGGTCGCTCGGCTGACGACGGCGCGACTTCGGCCAAGCTGGTTCCGGCGCGCCGGGGCCTGGGTCTGATCCTGGGCCTGACAAGTGCAGAGACCGCTTGGTTCTGCGTCATCGACGAGACCGGCGGGCGAGCGGCGCGACGTTCGAGAGTCCGCGCCGGCGAACGTCCCCATCTGCGCGTGCCGGTGCAGCCTGGCGGCTGGTACGACGTATCGATTTCACGGGTCGGCGGCGCTTTCCGCCGTCGTTTTGCGGGTCGGGTGCGCATGCCGCAGGACATCAGCGAGGCCTAGCGCCGCCCCAGGCTGGAACGTGTCGAAGGGCGGGGCCTTACGACCCCGCCCTCGAACCTCCGGTGAGCCTGGGCTCGATCAGAAGTAGAAGCGCACGGCTGCCGTGACCGTCCGGCCCGGCAAGGTGCGGCCTAGCGCAACGCCGGTAGCCGGCAAGGTTGGCGCGGCGACCTCCGTGAGCGCGATCTCATCCAGCAAGTTGGTCGCATAGAGGGACACCACGACCCGCTCCATGGGCCGCACCTCCATAAAAGCATTCACCGTGGTGTAGCCCGGCATGATCAGTTGGTTGACGTCCTGAGAGAAGCTCTCGGTCGTGCCGACGAGGCTGGCGCCGACCGTGAACAGGTTCGTCTCGTACTGCGGCATCATGGCGAAGATCATGTCCGCCTGACGACGCGGCGTATTTCCGATCAGGGCGGGGTCCGCCGCTTCGGTGATCTCGGCGCTGGTTAGGGTCACGCTGCCCGTCAGGCTGAAGGGGCCGCGCTGGATCCCGCCTTCAAATTCGGCGCCGATCGCCTCATAGCCCTGGGTGACAAGGAAGAACGTCGTCTGACCGTTGGCGTCCGGCCGCAGTTGTTGATTGGTCTCGCCGACTTCGGCCCAGAAACCGGTCAGGTTCGCAAAGAGACCTGGGGTGCGGAACTTTACGCCGACCTCGGCTTGGTCGACCGGGTCGTAGGAGATGTCCGTGTTGGTCAGACCGCCCGACACCGGATTGATCGCAGTCGTGCGCAGAATGCGCTCGCCGGCCGCTCGGCCGCCGCTGCTGTAGCGAGCGAAGGTCGAGTAGCTCTGAGACAGCCGGTAGTTCGCGCTGATCGAGTATGAGGTGTAGTCGTAGTCATAGTTGACCGGAATACGGCTCGACGTCTGGCCAAAGGTGAGCTCGGCCTCAGAAAGCACGCCGTCGCCGTTGATATCGATCGCCCGGGACGAGGTCGGTGTATTGCCGAAGGTCTCGCCACGCACTTCACCCGTCTCGAGCCGCACGGACCCCCCCAGCGCCAGTCGCCCGATGCGGTAGTTGAGCGAGGCGTAGGGCGCCAGAATACGGTACTCCACATCGGTCCGGGCGTTGCTGGCCCAGCTATAGACGCCATCCTGAGTACGACGAGTGCCGTCGGTATTGATGATGTCCACCAGCGCCGAGTTCCCACCATCGACAACGTCCTGGAAGGCCGTGATCTGCTGGCGATCGAAGCCGATGTCCTGGGTGGCGTTATAGACGCCGAGGGTGGTGGTCAGGTCGCCGCCGCCGACGGCCCATACGCGGCTCGCGCGCAGGTCATTGGCAAAGTTGTTGAGGCTGTCGACCTGGCTGTTGACCAGACTGGCGATGGCGATGAGGCCATTTCCATTCAGGCTCGCAGGATCGGAGATCGCCTGCCCACGCTGCGGGCCCGAGGCATAGGCGATCGTTCCAGACCGGCCGCCGAAGGCCAGCGGGAGGGACGCTGCAGGGGCCAGCCCGACCGGGAAGTTGAAGAACTGGTCACCCGACTGATCCGAGTACCGCATATGTTCGGAGATCGTCCAACCGCCAAGATTGAAGCGGGTCTGGAAGCCGATGGACCGGACCAGAGCATGGCTGCCGTCTTGAATATCGGTCTCAGCCACAGTCCCGTCGGGGGTCATGTAGGGAATGACGCCGATGTTCCGCGACGTGAGACTGCCCTCTCGGATCGAAAATCCCGGGAGATCGCCATAGGATGGATCGTCATTTGTGCCGCTCACCGCGATTGGAACGGACTGGTAGACGGGCACGCGGTCATCGAGCAATTTGCCCTCGAGGCGGAAGAAGCCGCCGTCAAAGTCCTTGGTCACATTGAAGCGAAGTTGCCCGCCGCGATGGCCTTCAAAGCCGATGTCACGAACCCCCTCGCCTTCGCGGTAGAAGCCCCCGACGTGGAAGCGCAGGGTGTCGGATAGGTGTCCGCCGTAGCTGAAGTCCACGCGCTGGCTGTCATAGTCCAGACCGGTCGAGACCTGCACCGACCCGCCCTCGACTTCACCCGTGTTCGAGATCAGGTTGATCACCCCGCCGGGTGCGTTGGAGGCGAAGGTCGAGGCCGAGCCGCCGCGGATCGACTCGATCTGGGCGACATTGAAGTCGAAGCGCATGAAATGGTCGGGCGTGAAGGCCACAATATCGCCAAGCTGAAGCACCGGCAGACCATCTTCCTGGAACTGCAGGTACTTGGCGCCGGTGCTTACCATCGGCAGCCCACGAATCGTGTAGTTGCCAAGCGTCTCGCCCGAGCCGGCCTCGGCCCGGATGCCCGGAATGGTGCGGAAGATGGCGTTAATCGAGGTATTGCCGATCCGCAGCACATCAACGTCATCAATGGAACTGGTGGAAGTGGCGCTGTCCAGACGGTCCCGCGCCTTGGCGACGCCGGTGACGACGAGGTCGTCATTCGCCCTAGTGCGACTGGCCTCCCAGGCCGTCTGGCGCGCCGTAGCCTGTTCAGTTTGGGCGAACGAGGGGGTAGCGATTAACAAGGGCGCCAGCGCAACGCTGAGATAGAGAAATTTCAAGGCGACTCTTCCCGTATTTATTAGATGAATATTCGAACCAGCATGCAGATCGTTCTGTAACGTCTATTCGTCACCTGCGATCTTTAGCTTGTTCACTTAAATACGACGAACTACCCTTCGGACCTTATAATGAGATCATAGGCAATTTTACTGACTGGATTGGTGGCCATATTGACGTCGCGGAAGCCCATCGTTGCTGCGACTCGAGGCTCGCATTTGTGAGATCGTCAGAAGCTGCGGCTGATCGCCAGCGTCACGGTCGGCCCGGTGCGGATATACTCGCGCAAGTTCTCAGAACCCGAGCCAAAGGTGTACCAATAGGTATGGCTGTTCAGGAGATTACGTATCTGGATTGACGCCAGACCATCGCCGCCCAGCCGCCTGCGCAAGCTGACGTCCACGAAACTGTAGGGCCGCTCGTAAGGGTCGTTGGCGAAACTATCCATGCCCTCAAGGAAGCCGGCCTGGCGGCTCCAGCCAACCGCCGCCTCCCAGCCGCCGCCCTGCCAGAACAGCTCGACGGCGGCCAAGGTCTCCGGGGTTTCCGTAAACGGAAGCACGTCGCCCGCGCGCCAGGAGATATTGGCGTCGGCGTGACTGACCTGCCAGGTCAGATTGGCCGTTACACCAAGCCCGTCCAGCGGCGCCGGGGCCCAATCGAACCCGTGACGCATCGCCAGTTCGACCCCGCTGATCCGCGCCCGTCGTCCGTTGACATAGGCCCGAACCGGTACTCCGTCTTCATCGCCCCGATCCTCCAGGCCGCCATCCCGGATCGAACTGGTCGAGGCCCTGTAGAGGAAGTTGCGGATGTCCTTGTGGAACAGGGCCGCCGACCAGGCCGTCGATCGTCCGTAATGTTCAATTGAGAGGTCGTAGCCGATCGCCTCCATCGGCTGTAGATCGGGATTGCCCTCGCGAACCTCTAGCAGCACCCAGTCGGTCTTGGGATTGGTCTCGCCGTCGTCGTCGGGGTCCTGATCATAGACATACTGCCGCGCCGTGGTCATGCGGGCGATGTCCGGGCGGGCGAAACTGGTCCAGACGGCGGCGCGAAGCACGGCCTCGGCGCCCAGGGCGCGTCGCAGATGGAACGACGGCAGGACATTGACGAAGCTGTTGCGGCGATGGGCCCGTCCGTCGCCGCGGATCGCGTCGAGAACCGGGAATCCCACGTTCGAGCGGGTGTGCTCGACCCGCACCCCGCCCGTGAGTTCAGTGTCGGCCCAACGGCCCGTCGCCATCACATAGCCGGCCGCCACCTGTTCCTTCAGTCGGAAATTCTCGGGTTCCTCGTCCGCCTCGAACTCGGGATCGACAATGAAATAGGGGCTGTCGCCGCGATAGGAGCGTTCGATCTCCGCCAGCATTCGCCGACTGTCCAGCACGACGCCGAGCTGATGGTCGCCGGTGTAGCGGCCGTCGAACAGGTCGGTCACCGTCGCGCCGAACAGCCCCTGAAGGTCGGCCATTGTCTCGGGGCCGATCAGATCGGGACGCGCGCCGGCGGCGCTGCGGCGATCCGAATACATGTAGCGCCCGCCTAGCTTGACCGATTCCAGCAGTCCGCCGCCCGTGGCGTAGGCGAGGTCAAACTGCGCCTGCGCCAGGTTTTCCGAAGTCTGTTCCCAGCCGTTGGTCAGGTTTCTGAAGTCGTAGGCGGCGGGATCCTGCACTGCAGCCAGCCCCGCAGGATTTAGCCCCCACAGCCGAAAACGCGGGTCGCCGGTCTCGATCACCTCGACGCCGCGGTTGCCCAGCCATTCGACGGCGTCGGTCCTGAATTCCAAGGTCGAGCCGTTGTCTAGATCGTCCTGTGATCGGGACAGGGAGAGATCATAGTCGATCCGCCAGGGACCGCCCCAGCTTCGCCCGCCCAAGGTGACGGACGAAAGCAGGCCGGATTCCTGCGTCGCCTCCCAGAACCGCCGGAGCCGGAACCCCATCGGATCCCACACGCCCGACGCGCCGGCCAGACTGTAGATCGAGCGGACGGCGCGATCCGCGTCAGTGATCCGCCCGTCCCCGTCAGCGTCCTTCACCTGAGCTGTCGTATAGCCGTAGATGCGGCCCAGTTCGGGATCGGACTCGACCACCATCTCGTCCGGTTGGGCCAGATCAGCCAAGCCGCTGTCCACCTGGACCAGACGCTCCGTCCCCGCCAGGCCGTCGTTGCGGAAATTCAGACGGTTCCGGTACTCGTCACCTTCATAGCGATTGTACTGGACACGAAGGTGCAGGTCGTTTTGGGCGCCACGCCAGTCCAGACTGCCGTTGAAGCCGAGGCGTCGGACCTGGGTTTCGCCGACGGCCAACTCCATGCCGCGCATGACGAAACTGTCGAAGTCCCACCCCGTCGAATAGGTAGTTTCGTACCAGACCGGCGGCAGGTCGTCGCTGTCGCCGCCGACCATCTCGAACTTGGATCGCGCATCGCTCCAGTTGGCGGCGAGGAACAGGCCCAATCGATCCGAGAAGCGATGCGACACCGCCACGGCCAGCTTTTCCGATCCTGGCTGATCGAACCGCATCAGCCAACCGGTCTCCGCCGACAGACGCACATAGTCTTGCGCGGCGTCAAACGCCGTCGGAGTCTGAATATCGATCAGCCCGCCCAGGGCGTCCCCGTCAAGATCGGGCGTCAGGGTTTTGCGGACGATCAGGCTCTGTACGCCCTCAGGCGGCAGATAGCTGAGGCGGACGCCGCGATAGAATTTGTCCGCCCGCGACCCCGCGCCGCCCAACCGCACGCCGTTGATCCGGTAGGCGTTCCACTCGGTCGACATGCCCCGGACCGTCAGGCGGTCGCCTTCCCCGGTCTGGTGGTTGCGAACGGCGTTGACGCCCGGCAGCCGCGCCAGGCTCTCAGCGATATTGCTGGTCGGCAGCAGGCCCTGGTCGTCGGCGCTGACCACATCGCTGACGCCGTCATAGTCGCGCTTGATCTCCAGCGCCTCCTGGATCGCCCCCGGGCGGCCCAGTACCACGACCTCCTCCAGCTCGGCCGAAGGCGGCGGCGAATCCGACGTCGGCGCGGCGCGCTCGACGATCAGGGTGTCGCCCACCATGCGACTGCGCAGGTCGGGATTGCCGGCCAGCAGACCGGCCAGGGCGGCCCGCGCCGTCGTTCGCCCCCGGACGTCGCGGGCTGTGCGACCGCGCACCAGGTCGGCGTCGGCGATGACCGCCACCCCCGACTGCCGCGACAGGTCGCGCAGCGCCTCCGCCAGCGGACCGGCCGAGATCTGGAATCGCCGCACCCCGCCAGACAAAGGCTCCGCCGTCGCGCTCGTGGCCCAAACCGCCAAGCCCGCCAGCACCGCTGCGCCCAGAACAGATGCCCGCCCCGGTTTCACGCTCGGCTCACCGGTCGATCAGAAGACGGCCGGAGGCGTCCTTGCGCAGCGTCAGCCCCTGCGTCTCCGCAACCACCGTCAGCACTTTTTCAGGCTGGGCGGTCTCGAACCGACCGCTGATGCGGCGTTTGCTCAGGTCAGGATCGGCGAAATCCGCGCGGAATCCCGGCGACTGTCGCCTGAGCTCCACCAGCAAATCCGACAAGGTCATGTCTTCGGCGTCTATCCACCCCTGGGTCCAGTCCGGCTTTGTGGCCGCCGGATCAAGGCGAGCGACGGCGACGGCCCTCAGCCCATCCTGCTGCGCCAGCAGACGCCCGCCGGCGCTCAGCACCCTGCGCTGATCTGGGTGTTTCAACGCCGCAACCTCGACCCTCCCCTCCAGCACGCTGACCTCGACCGCCCCGCCGCTGCGTTCGTCGACATTGAAGCGCGTGCCGAGGGCGGTGATCCGGTGTGTCGCCGTAATGACCGAGAAGGGCCGCTTCGCATCCTTGGCGACCGAAAAGAAGCCTTCGCCCTTCAGATAGACTTCGCGACGGCCGGCGCCGAAAGCCGTTCGCACAGTGCTGTCGCCGTTCAGTTGCACCGAAGACCCGTCCTCAAGGGACGCCTGAACCGTTTGGCCCGCCGTCGCCGCAAGCGTCTCGTGGACAAAGCCCTTCTCCGAAGGCCAGACGAGCACGGCGACGATCGCCGCAGCAGCGACCGCGCCTAACCCCGTCGCCGCCCAGGCCGGCCGAGCCATTGGTCGCCAGACCTTGCGGGTTGGTCGCAAGCCGTCAAAGGCCACCATCCGCATCGCAGCCGCCAGGGCGGGGTCGGCCAGCACCCTCCCATGCAGATCCAGCATTTCAAGGCGTTCCGGCCCGGCGGCAAGCCAGTCGTCGAGACGACGAGCTTCATCCGCATCAAGCGGGCCACGTCTAAGACGGTCCGCCCACAGCGCGGCCTGTTCCTCGGTTTCGCGCAATCCATCTCTCATCAGGCGCGCTCCGTATCCATAGCGCGACGCACGTCAATGACCGCCCTGCTGAAGTGTTTTTGTGCGGCCTCGACGGAGATGCCGAGGCGGTCGGCGATCTGCCCATAACTCAAGTCGGTGGATTGGCGGAGGACAAAGACCTCGCGCCTGAGACGCGGCATGGCCCGCAAGGCTCGGGCGTACAGGTCGGCTCTCTGCTTCATGTCCAGAACCTCGAACGGAGAGGGATCGGCCGAGGCCATGTCGTCGGCGATTTCCTCTTCGCCGCCTCGCGCGCCCGACCGCCCCTTGTCGCTGAGCAGATTGAGCGCGACGCGAAAGGCGTAGGCCACAGGGTCCTTCAGCGGCGCGCCGCGAGAGCGCGCCAGGACGCGGGCGTAGGCCTCCTGGCTGATGTCGTCGGCATCAGCGTCGTTACGGACGCGGCTTCTGACGAAGGCGCGCAGCCGCGGGGCGTTCTTCGCCAATACGCCTTCTGCCCCTGGATCCTGAACCGCCATTCGCCCCCCGCTGGATGGGGCTTTACGGCTCAACAGTGACGTTCAGAAAACAGTCGTACGAAAAACCGAAGGACTCGCTGAAGAAACAACGCGGTTCTAGAGAGCGGCGATTCGAGCCGTATCTTTAGTTGCAGAACAAGCCTGGTGCGGGCGGCCGGGATCGAACCGGCAAGGACTTTCGTCCGGCAGATTTTAAGTCTGCTGCGTCTACCAGTTTCGCCACGCCCGCGAGCCGGTCCGGCTCTATAGCCAGAACCGACCCGCGGGGCCAAGCGGCTCAACGCGCGGGGGCGGTCGAAGTGGTGGACCGCATGGCGCGGAAGTCGACGTCGGAGTCGGCAATCAGCCAGACCAGCCCCGCCCAGGCGGCGACATTCTGGGTCAATTGGGCCGGATCGATCTTGTCCAGAGTGTCGTTGGCGGTGTGGTGCAGGTCGAAATAGCGGGTTCCGTCCTGGGCCAGGCCGAAGAACGGCACGCCGAGCGGGCCCAGGGGGCCGACATCGACGCCCCCAAAGGTCTCGATCCGGTCCGACGCCAGAACGCCAATCGGATACAGAACCCGATCAGCCGCCTTCTGGAATTCCGACCCCTGTGCGCCGGCCGGCAGTCGCAGGGCGTAGACCCGGTCGGCGCCGAAATCGCTTTCGCCGGCGATGATGTGCTTTTCCGCCGCCGCGCCCAGGCTGCGGGCGTAGACCCCGCCGCCGTTGCCGGTCTCAGGCGTCGGCTGGGCCACTTCTTCGGAGCCGTAGAAGATGACCCGGATGGTGCGGGCGGGACGGCGGCCGCTGTCGGCGATAACCTTGGCCGCTGCGACCGTGATGGCGCCGCCCGCGCCGTCGTCGATGGCGCCGGTGCCCAGATCCCAGCTGTCCATATGGGAGCCCAGAACGATGATCTCGTCCGGCCGAGTCGCGCCGGGCAGGTCGCCGATCACATTCTGGCTGTGGGTCTCATAGGTGTGGGCGGTCGAGGTCAGGCGCATCCGCATCGGCTCGCCCAGGGCGATCAGACGGCTGACCTGGTCGGCGTCCGGCGCGGACAGGGCGAAGGACGGAATGGTGGGCTTGCCGTCGACATAGCGGGTCGTCCCGGTGTGGGGCATGCGGTCCTCGTCCGAGCCGACCGACCGCATGACGAAGGCCGCCGCGCCCTTGGCCGCCGCCACGCCCGGACCGGCGCCGCGCACGCCGGTCTGGGGCCCATAGCCCGAACCGTCCTGCATGGGGTGCATCTGGCCCAGATCGACATAGACGATCTTGCCGCGAACAGCGGCGTCGGGCGCCGCCTGAAGGTCTTCAAGGCTGGAGAAACGGACTACGTCCGCCTCGACCCCGCCCCTCGGCGTGGCGGGCGAATGGCCAAGGGCGGCGGCGACCAGGGCCTGGGCGTTCTTGCCGACAATCGCGGCGGAGCCTTCGCCCCGCTCCCAGCCGACCAGCGGGAATTTCTCGACGCGGACGTTCTGGAAGCCGTGCGCGCGCAGATAGTCGGCGGCCCAGGCGGCGGCGTCCTGCTCGGACTTCGAACCGGCCGGCCGCGCGCCGAAACGGGTGGTCAGCTGGGTGACGTAATCCAGGGCGATGTTCGACGACAGGGCGGCGTCGCGGATCGCGATGGCCCGCTCCACGGTCGCGGCGTCCTGGGCCGAAGCCTGCGGTGCGAGGGCGACAAGGCCGAGCGCGAGGGCGCTGACGGACAGCAGGCGAAGGGACATCGGCAGACTCCGGACTGGGGAAGGCCGCGACCCTAGAAAGACTTAGCCGTTCTGGAAATAGGGTTCGACCGGACCCTGCAATTTGACGGTCAGAGCCTTGCCCTTGCGATCCACCCGATTGCCCAGCGCAAGCCGCACCCAGCCCTCAGAGACGCAATATTCCTCGACATTGGTCTTTTCCTCGCCCTTGAAGCGAATGCCGACGCCGCGTTGCAGCACGTCCGCATCATGGAAGGGGCTGGACGGATCGACGGAAAGGCGGTCGGGGGGCGTGTCGGACATGATCGTTCGGCGGCTCGAATATCGGGAAGGCGCGGTGATAGCCGCGCCCGGCCCCTATGCCAACCGAAACCGCCGATCAGCGGCCTATGACCATCTGGGTGGCCAGGGCCGCGAACCAGTAGAGCGCGCCGAACAGACCCATGATCAGGGGCCGCCGCAGGCGGTGAGCAAGATAAAGAAATTCGCCGATCATGTCGGACCATCCACCATGAATTCGCCCTCTGACGGGGCATAGGAGGATAATCCGCTAGAATGGTTAGCTTGTCGGTTAAGCCGGACTAGGGGTGAGTCCGGATGCGACCTATTGCACCGTCTGACGCGGCTGGGCGTTGTCCCCGCCGGAGGGCTGATAGGCCTGCGGCCCCGCAGCGGCGGGCGTTGCGGCCGGGGCCGCCGCAGGACGGGCGGGGCGGCGCGCCGCCGGACGGGGCGTCTGACGCGCCGGGGCTGCAGCAGGCGCAGCGACGGGCGTAGCGCTCGGGGCGGCCGTCTGGCCGGGGGCGGGGTTCTGGGCGTCCTGTACAGCCGGCGGCGTGGCGGCCTCGGCGGCGGCGGCGCGGGCGGCCATCTGCTGAGCCTGGAAGCGGGCGGCCAGTTTTTCGGTCAGTTCCTTAGCCTGGGCCGGCGTCATCTGGGCCATAATGGCGGCCAGGGTGCGCGGGCGCATAGCGGCGGCGACCGGCAGGCGGACACGATCTTCCAGCGTGGCCAGGACCGGGGCGGCCTCCTTGGGTCGCATGGCGGAGTAGACCTGGACCAGGCGGTCGATCTCGGCCTTCTCGCGCTCGTCGACCTGCCCCAGCATCTGTTTCATCTCGGCCTTCAGCGCTTCGAGCGCCTTGACCTTCGCATCGAGCTTCTGTTCGGCGGCGACCATCAGCGGCAGAGTGGTGGCGAAGTCCTGATCGCGGGCGTCCAGCTCGGTGCGGCGCGCCGACAGCGACTGGATGATCTTCAGTTCGGCCGGGGAGATGCCCGCCTGCTGGGCCAACTGCTCCGGCGACAGGGCGCAGGTGCCCGGCAGGGCCGGCTTGGGCGGCGCGCCCGCAGCGGCCGGCGCGGCTTCCTCGGCCCAGGCCTTGGCGCCCTCAAACAGGCCCGGCGCGACGCCGATGGCGCGCACCGCGACGACGCCGCCAATGGCGACGGCGATCAGGGGCAGAAGGCGGGGGATACGGGCCATGGACGAGGGTTCCGGACTCAGGCGGCGAACAGATCGTCGTCGAGATTACGACGCGCGGCGTTGAGGCTTTGTTTTGCAGTGTGGTTAGCGGAGCCGGCGGCTGTCAGGGCCTGGACGATGGCGGCGACATTGTCGCGCCCGCCCGGCGCCGCCGTCCTCCGTCCGCCGTCTTGGGCTTTCGCAGCAGGCTTGGACATGCCCTGGATCCGATCGGCGAGCGCCGCCATGCGGCGGGCGCGTTCCTCGTCGTCATTGACCAGCGCGGTCGAGACGCCGACGGCCGGCGCCAGCTCCAGGTCGCGTTCACGCGCGGGGGCCGGCGCTTCAACCGGCGCAGAGACCGGCGCGCGGGCGATCAGGCTCTCCAGCTGTTGCTTGACCTCACGCGCCTTAATGATGCGGTCATGAAGGAGATCCGTCTCCTGACCCGAGGCGCGCAGGGTCGCCAGCGCCGTCTCGGCTCGTCCGGCGGCCGTGTTCAACTCGCTCACCGCCTGGGCGAAGGCGACCTGGCCCGCGCGTAAGGTCGCCAGCTTGCGTTCCAGCTTGATCCCATAGCCCACCGCCGCGACCAGCAGCAGCATCAGCACCGCATCCATGATCATGCCGGCCATCAGCGGGCTCCTCTTATGCGGGCGGCGCTTTCCGGATTCACCGGCGCCTCGATACGCACCGCAATATGCTGGCCCTTTCGGCCCATGCGTCCCGTCGTCAACGGAATCGAGCCCGCGCGGATCGAGACTTCCGAATCCGGCGTGGCGTTCAGCATCATCGTGTCGCCGACCTTCAGGTTCAGTACGGTGGACAGGGGCATCATCTGCTCGTCCAGCACGGCGCGCACCTCGGTCTCGGTCGTCCAGAGCTCGGTGGCCAAGTGGCCTTCCCAGATGTTGTCGCGGCCGAATTTCTCGCCCATGAACTGCTGCAGCAGCATTTTCCGGATCGGTTCCAGCGTCGCATAGGGCAGAAGAAGCTCGATTCGGCCGCCGCGGTCTTCCATGTCGATGCGCAGCTTGATCAGAATGGCCGCATTGGCCGGGCGCGCGATCGCCGCGAACCGCGGATTGGTCTCCAGCCGGTCCAGGTTGAAGCTGACCGGTGTCAGAGGCTCGAACGCCTGGCGGGCGTCGTTCAGCACCACCTCGACCATCCGCTGCACCAGCACCCGTTCAATGGTGGTGTAGGGACGCCCTTCGATCCGCAGGGCCGCCGTGCCGCGACGCCCGCCCAGCAACACGTCGACGATCGAATAGATCAGGTTGGAATCGACGGTCAGCAGACCGTAGTTGTCCAGTTCCTCGGCCCGAAACACCGCCAGGATCGCCGGCAGCGGGATGGAGTTCAGATAGTCGCCGAACCGGATCGACGAGATATTGTCCAGCGACACCTCGACGTTATCAGAGGTGAAGTTGCGCAGCGAGGTCGTCATCAACCGCACCAGGCGGTCGAACACGATCTCGAGCATCGGCAGACGCTCGTAGGAGACGAGCGCCGAATTGATGATGGCGCGAATGCCGGATCTTTCACTGCCGTCGTCATCGCCCAGATCGAAACCCAGCAGGCTATCGATCTCGTCCTGGTTCAGGACGCGTTCGGCGACGGCGTCCGCAGGATCACCCATGCCGCCGAAGGACTCGAGCGATGTGTCGGTCATGCCTACTGAACCAGCATTTCTTCGATCAGCACGGCGTCGACCTTGCCCGGCGCAGCGACCAGGTTGATGCGGCGCAGCAGTTCGGCGCGCAGCTGATAGGTGCCGGCCGAACCGCTCAGATCCTCGGGACGAAGCTCACGCACGAATCCGGTGAACATGTCCTGCAGACGCGGCAGTTCGGACTGAAGCTGGGTCGCCAGCTCGGCGTCATGCATCTCCAGCGTAAGCTTCAGTTTCAGGAAGGTCGCCTTCCCGTCGGGCGACTGAATGTTCATGACCATGTCCGGCAGGGTGTAGAAGGTGACGCCGTCGGGACCTTCGGCGATCTTGCCCAGGGTCGGATCGGGCTCGCCGCCTTCCGCAGGCGCGCCGTGCCCCCCGCCCTCTTCCTTCTTCTCTTCCTTGCCATGTCCGCCGGCCTCGGCCTTTTCCTCGCCATGCCCCGCCGCGGCTTCCTCGCCGTGACCTTCCGCCGGCGCTTCGGCGGCTGGCTTGGGCTTCATCATGAAGAAGGCCGCAGCGCCGCCTCCCCCCAGCACCAGCAGGGCGACCGGGGCGATGATGAACAGAATCGGCAGCTTCTTTTTCTTGGGCGCGCCCTCTTCGCCCTCGGCGCCTTCCGCAGCGGGCGCTTCGGCTTCAGCGTTCGGATCGCCCTTCTTCTTGCCAAACTTCAACATGCGCTCGCCCCGGAGAATCTCACTGGGAAGATCGACCCGGCTTGGTTAACGCCACGTTTACAAACGGCAGATTTTGCCGAGCTAAGGGGAGGCCCTTAGGGCGCAAACCCGCATTCCGCCTCGATTAACCCTATTGGCACGGCCGTTGCGAGGCGGATGGGCGAAGGAGCACGCCTCTCGTGGAAAACGCCGCCTATATCGGATTGTCTCGTCAGATGACGCTGCGCCGCGAACTCGACATCGTGGCCAACAACGTCGCCAACGCGAACACCACCGGATTCAAGGTCGAACAGCTGATGGTCGGCACGGAAGTGGGCCAGCGCGCCCGCAACGACTCCATCCGCCCCTCGGCCAGCTTCGTGCTGGACAACGGCGTGGGCCGCGACTTCGGTCAGGGCTCGATGTCCGAGACCGGCCGTCCGCTCGACTTCGCCATCGCCGGCGAAGGGGCCTTCTTCACGGTCCGCGACGGCGCAGCCGGCGAGGCCTACACTCGTGACGGCGCCTTCACCCTGGATGCCGAAGGCCGTTTGACCACCAAACAGGGGCAGGCCGTACTGGGCGGCGGCGCGGAAATCGTGCTCGACCCGGCGCTGGGCGAGCCTTCGGTCGGCGCGGATGGAACCATCACCCAGGACGGGCAGATCACGGGCCGGCTGTCCGTCGTCCGCTTCGACACGCTCGGCGTGCTCGAGAAGGGCGGCGACGGCCTCTATCGCAATGGGTCCAACACTCAGCCGGTCGAGGCCAACGACGTCCAGATCCACCAAGGATCGCTCGAGGCGTCGAACGTCAATTCGCTGACCGAAATCACCAATCTCATCGAGATCAGCCGGGCCTACGAAAGCATCACCCGAATGATCGAGAACACCAATGACCTGAGCCGTCGCGCCGTCGAGCGCCTCGGCAAGGCCGCTTAAGGGAGAGCCGGACAATGCGCGCGCTCAGAACCGCAGCCTCGGGCATGGCCGCCCAACAGCTGAACGTGGAGGTCATCTCCAACAACATCGCCAACATGAACACGGTGGGCTTCAAGAAGCAGCGCGCCGAGTTCCAGGATCTGCTCTACCAGAACGTCGAACGGATGGGCGCCCAGTCGTCCAGCCAGGGCACCGTCGTCCCGACCGGCATCCAGATCGGCGCGGGCGTCAAGGCCGGGGCCGTCTATCGCGTGACCGAACAGGGCACGCCGGCCCAGACCGGAAACGACTATGACATGGCCATCGACGGCGAGGGCTATTTCCAGATCACCCTGCCCTCGGGCGAGATCGCCTATACCCGCGCCGGCAATCTACAGGTCAACCAGGAAGGCCAGATGGTCACCGACGACGGCTATGCGCTGGAGCCGGCCATCACCATCCCGCAGGATGCGGTGGACGTCACCATCTCCAAGTCGGGCCTGGTCCAGGTGACCCAGGACGGTCAGACCGCGCCGACGACGGTCGGCCAGATCGAACTGGCCACCTTCTTCAACGAGGCGGGGCTTGAAGCCATCGGTGACAATCTGCTGCTGGAGACCGCCGCATCAGGCGCCGCCAATATCGGCACGCCGGGCGACGCCGGCTTCGGCAGCATCCTGCACGGCTACACCGAGGCGTCCAACGTCGACGCCGTGTCGGAGATCAGCTCGCTGATCATCGCCCAGCGGGCGTACGAGATGAACTCCAAGGTGATCTCGACCGCCGACGAAATGCTGTCGGTGACCGCTCAGGTGAAGGGCTAAGCCATGATCGCGATCCGCCGCACCCTGCTTCTCGCCGTCGCCTTCAGCGGCGCTCTCGCAGGCGCCGCCTGGGCCGGCACGGTCTCGCTGAAATCGAACCCGGTGGACGACGACGGCCGCGTCACCCTGGGCGACATCTTCGACAACGCCGGCGCGGCCGGCGATGTCGTGGTCGCGCAACGCGTCGGCCCCTCGGTCGTTCTCGAGGCCGGCCAGGTCCAGGCCCAGGCGCGTCAGGCCGGATTGAGCTGGGACAATCCCAATGGACTGCGCCGCATCGCGGTTCGACAGTCCTCCGGCCCAGTCCAGGCTATGCAGGTCGCGACGGCCAGCCAGCCCGCCGCCTCCCAGCTGCGTACGGCCGCTCCTCCCGTGGGCCAGCCGGTCATCGCCCGCAACGACATGGTGCGCGTCACCTACCAGGTCGGCGGCGTGAACCTGAGCGTCATGGGCAAGGCCATGCGCAACGCCGCCATCGGCGAACCCGTGGCGGTCCTGAACACCAGTTCCAACCGGATAATCGACGCCGTCGCTTCCGGCCCAGGGCAGGCCGTCGCTGGTCCTGCGGCTGACATGGCCCGCGCCAACACCCACCAATTCGCCGCCCGCTAGGGAAACCTCGTCATGCGCAATATCCTGATCGTCGCCGCCGTCGCCGCCTCGCTGGGCGCCTGTTCCACCGCCGTCGAGGCCGTGCGGGGCCCGCAACTGGCGCCCATCGGCTATCCCGCCGCCCTGATGCCGGTTCAGCAATCCTATATGGCCGGCCCCGGAATGCGGGGTGAAGCCACCCCCGCCAGCGCTAACAGCCTGTGGCGGGTCGGCGCCCGCACCTTCTTCGGCGACCAGCGCGCGCGCCATGTCGGCGACATCCTGACCGTCAATATCGACATCGACGACAGCGCCCAGACACAGAACTCGACCACGCGAGCGCGCTCGAACGACTCCTCCGCAGGGGTGTCCAACCTGTTCGGCCTGGAAAGCAGCCTGGGCCGTATCCTCCCCGGCGGGTTCGACCCCGCCAGCATGGTCAGCATGGAGGGCGAAACGAACGCCTCTGGTTCGGGCTCTGTCTCCCGCTCGGAAAAGGTCTCCCTGACCGTCGCCGCCGTAGTGACCGAGGTGCTGGCGAACGGCAATATGGTGATCCAGGGTCGGCAAGAAGTGCGCACCAACCGCGAGGTCCGCGAACTGACCGTCGCCGGGATCGTTCGGCCGGAAGACATTTCGTCGGCCAACGCCATCAACCACACCCAGATCGCCGAAGCCCGCATCTCCTACGGCGGTCGCGGCGACATCAGCCGGATGCAGGCGACCCCGGCGGCCCAGAGCCTGGTGGAGCGTTTCAGTCCGTTCTGACCTGATGCCTGTGATGCTGAGGCGCCACGGATGGGATTCGTTGAAGCGCAGCCGTGAACCCTTAACGTGTAACCGCGTTTGCTGGTCAGACGCGAGTACTGACATGTTCAAGGTTCTGATCCCCGCCGCCGCCTCCATCGCCCTGGTCGCCTTCGCCGCCAGCACCCAGTCGGTCGAGTCCGTCGCAGCCGAGGCAATGCCGGTGGCCTCCCCCGTTCAAGCCCCGGCCATGGGTTGGCATCTCAGTCACGAGGGCGCGATGGCGAAACTGGCCTATGGCGTTGAAAATTCAGACCAATTGGCCCTGATGGTCACCTGCTCGCCCGGCGACTCCACCGCTGTGGTCTATGGCGACGTCCAGCCGGACACGCCGCGCTTGATTGCGGCTTCGCACGGACCGACGCCGATCGATCCCATCAGCGGCGGAGACGCGACCGAGACTCGACTGGCTCTCCGCGACGCCAGCCTTACGGGCCTGGCCTCGCAAGGCGTCCTGAACGTTCAGGGCGACGCCGGAACCTTCGCCCTGCGCGCCAGCGCCGACGAGCGTCGGATGATCGCAGGTTTCCTTACCTATTGCGGATCGTCGCGCGCTTGACGAAATGGATGGAGGCGCTGTTTCGCGCCGGACCGTCAGCGGGGGCTGATCGATGAGCTTCATCCTATCGGCCGTGCTGGCGCTTGGTCTTCAGGCGTCAGGGCCTCAGGCGCCTGCGGCCTGGACCTGGACGCTGTACGAGGGCGACGGTCCGATCGTTCTCGCCAACGAACGGCCCGACACCCCTGATCTGAAGGCCACCCTCCAATGCGCGCCGGGATCCAGCGTCGTCGACGTCGCGGTCTATGCGCCCGACGGCCGACGGTCCCCCGCCCCATCCGGCTTCGCCCGCCTGACCTCGGGCGCCGTAACGACCACGGGCGAGGCCCGTGTCGGCCGGGGCGGTCGGGTGGAAATCACCTTGCGCACCGACCACCCCCTGTTCGCGGCCTTCGTCGGCTCGGGCGACATGACGGTCATGGCCGGCGACCAGACCCTCGCCGTCAAGGTGGACCGGCCCCATCTTGCCAAGCTGCGCCGCTTCGCGGATCGTTGTGCGGGATAGGGGAAGCCGTTCATGCATTTATCGAAAATCCTGGCGTCGGCGTTCGCCCTGTCGGCCCTCGCCGCCTGCGCCACGCCAGGCGGCGCGCCTGACACGACGCCTTTAGCGAGCTCTGGGGCGCCGGCGCCCTTGCCGAACTACGACTGGCATCTCAGTCTTGAGCCGCAGGAAGCGGGGCTGGCCTATGGCGTGGCCAACAGCGACGAGGTGAAGCTTCAGCTGCGCTGCGCCCCCGGCTCGGGCGCGCTGGAACTCGCGGCGATGCTGGAAAAGCCGTCCCGCCAGTTGCTTCTCGAATCCGGCGGCGACACCGAACGCTATGCCGCCGTGTCGGAAGACGCCGGCATCACCGACGGCCACTACGCTCAGGCTGACGCCAAGACCAAGGATCCCGTCTTCCAACGCTTCCGCCGCTTAGGCTGGATCGCCGTCTGGGACGGTGAAACGCGGCGGACCTACGTCGCCCATCCGCAGTCGCAGGGCGACATCGAACGCTTCTTCGTCGCCTGCAAATGAACCGCGCGGCTTGACGCCCCCCTCCCGCTCGGCTTGCCTGAGCATTCTGTTCCGGAGGGGTGTCATGAAGTTCCATTATCTGGCCGTCGCGGCTGTCATCGCCGCCACGCCCCAGGCGGCGGCGTGGGCGCAATCGCGTCCCGCGACGCCCCCCGCCGCCGTCTCCGCGAACCCGGCCGAGCGGGCGCTGGACGCCGTGATCGCCGATTACGAGACCTATCTGAAATCCGTCGACCCGATGGCCGCCTCCAGCGAGGGCGACGTCGAGGCCATGGCGCGCGTCCCGGATCTGTCGCGGTCGTTCGAACTAGCCCAGCGCGCGCCGCTGCAAGCCTTCGTCGATAGGCTCAAGGCCATAGACCCGGCAGGTCTTTCCCAGGCTGCGGGCATCAACCACGCCTTTCTGCTCTACACCCTCAACCGCAGTATCGAGGGTCTGGACTACGACATTTCGCGCCTGGCCTTCGACAGCGAGGGCGGGCCCGGAACCTGGGCGCTGTACGTCGGGGGCGGCACGCGCTTGAACTCGGTCGCGGAGGCCGAGGCCTATATCCGGCGCATCCAGGGCTTCGGCGGCCTCTACGCCCAGACCACCGACAACGCCCGGCGCGGCCTGGCGACCGGCATGGTCCAGGCCCGATCCGTGACCGAAAGCGCCCTGGCCAATGCGCGTAACGACGTGGCGATCACGCCCGACGCCGAGCCTCTGCTGAAGCCTCTGACCACCCTGCCCCCGACTGTATCTCAGGCCGATAAGGACCGGCTGACCGCCCAGGCCGCTTCGGCCGTCGCCTCGGCCATCGTCCCGGCGCGTCGGGCCTGGCTGACCTTCCTTGAGGCCGAATACCTGCCCAAGGCCCCGGTCGAACCGGGTCTGGGGAACCGCCCCGGCGGCAAGGAAATGTACGCCTATCTGGTGCGGGGCCACACCACCACGGACCTGACGCCGGACCAGATCCACCAGATCGGCCTGTCCGAGGTCGCCCGGATCCGCGCCCGCATGGATGTGGAGATGAAGGCCGCTGGCTGGACCGGCGACTTCGCCGGCTTCCTGGCCTTCCTGCGCACCGACCCGCAGTTCTACGCCCCCACCCGCGAGGCCCTGATCGAAAAGGCGTCGGAGATGGCGAAACGCGCGGACGGCGGCCTGCCCGCCCTGTTCGCCACCCTGCCCCGCCTGCCCTATGAGGTGCAGCCGGTCCCGCCCCAGATCGAGGAAAACTACACCACCGGCCGTTACAACGGCGGCTCGATGCAGAACGGCGTCGCCGGCCATTATGTGGTCAATACGTCGAAACTGAACCAGCGGCCCCTGTACGAATTGCCGGCCCTGACCCTGCATGAGGCGGTGCCGGGCCACCATCTCCAGATCGCTCTGCAGCAGGAGGCCGAGGGCCAACCCTATTTCCGTCGCCAGGCCAATGTGACCGCCTTCACCGAGGGCTGGGGTCTGTACGCCGAATATCTGGGCGAGGAGATGGGCTTCTACCGCACGCCGTATGAACGGTTCGGCCGCCTGTCCTACGAGATGTGGCGCGCCTGTCGTCTGGTGGCCGACACCGGCCTGCACTGGATGGGCTGGAGCGAGGAACAGGCCCGCGCCTGTTTCCGCGACAACTCGGCCCTGGCGCCCCACAATATCGAGACTGAGCTTCAGCGCTACATCGGCTGGCCGGGCCAGGCCACGGCCTACAAGATCGGCGAGATCCGCCTGCGCGAGATCCGCGCGCGGGCCGAACGCGAACTGGGCTCCAGGTTCAACATCCGCACCTTCCACGACGCGCTTCTGACGGAGGGCCCGCTGCCGCTGGCGCTGCTGGACCAGCGCATGGACGCCTGGATTGCGATGGAGAAGTAGGACTTTCCGCGTTTGCAGGGGAAGTGTCACACCTGTTTTAAGGTTCAGCGCCTTTCCACTAACGATGCGGCGGCCTCCATTAATCCAGGATGCGCCGGCAGCGGAACACGATGTCGGTTCTTAAGCGCGACACTCTGGCGTGATGGAAATTGTCGGCATTCTGCCCAAAGACCGGCTAACCGCCGTTGGTGGGAAGGGCGGCGTCCCGCATGAGGCGGTCCGCTTGACGAGCCGTCAGGCGCGCGCCGCGCGGGAAGCTTCCTCGACCGGGGCCGCGGGAGCCGAACGTGGCGAACCGGACCTCTTCCGGCTGAAGCATGGTGCGTGGATTGCCGTCGCGGCCCGTGTACCACATCTCGGTCCAGCCGGCCGGGGCGATATGGTCGTCCATCCAGCAGTCCAGGAAGGCGGCCGCGCCGACGAAACGCGGATCGCCGTAACGACCGTCAGGAAAGGCGCTCGACGGCCGCCACGGACGTCCCAGGAAGACCGACTGGGGGGCGACGCCCCGATCCTTGGTCAGGCGACAATCATGAAAAACAAAGCCGAACTCCTGGTCGATCGGCGTGCTGGGGGCGGTGATATAGCCTTCGACCGGATCGGTCGGCCGAACCCTGGACCGGATCTCGCACCGTTCGAACCAGGCGCGCCCGCCGCCGAAAATGAAGTCATAGCTGCCGGCGATCAGGCAACGTTCGAACAGGGTCGCGCCGGCATCGGGGAACAGGGTGTCCTGGTAGCTGAGGATGTCGCAGTCGACCACGGCCGCCCGGTCGGACCCCTGGTCCATCATCAGGGCCACGGCCTGGGGGCCTGCGCCATTGTGGGAATGCAGGCCGTTCGGCTTGGTCATCTCGGCCAGACCGTCGAAGGCGTTGTTGATCGTCAGCCGTTCGGCCCTGAAATCCGGAGCGCGGACGAACAGGGTCGGGGTCCGGAAGGTGCCCCACATCCGGCCGTCCGGCGCCGCCAGCCCTGACGCGGCGAGATGGTTGATCACCGACCCCGCCCGATCCTCGCCGACCAGATGGACGAAGGGTTTGTCGACCACGACCTGGTCGTTCCATATCCCCCGACTGATCAGGATCCGAAAGGGTTTGCGCCCGTCTGCGGGGGCGGCGGCGACGGCGGCGGACAGGCTGGGATAGGCGGGGGCGCCGGGCGCCAGGTTGGTCTCGTTGTTTCTGACCACGGCGTCATAGCCGCTGGGCGCGGCCCAGGCCCTCGTCGAGAGCGCCATCGGCAGGGCCGCCGCCGCCGTCAGGGCCTGGCGACGCGAGAAGGACAAGGTCATGGAGGCTCCGAATGGAAAAGAAGGCGCCGACCGGTAAACTGGCCGACGCCCATCCCCTGGAGGGAGAGGATTCCTAGAAGGTGTAGCGGACGCCGACGTTGTACTGCCGTCCGGTGTGCGAATAGACGTAGATGCTGTCGCGCGTGCTGTCGGTATATTGCTCGTTGAAGGCGTCGGTCAGGTTCAGCCCCTCGAACGTCACCTTGACCCGGTCGTTCAAGGCATAGGAGGCCGAGGCGTCCACCGTCACGATCTCACGCACCCCGTCGACGTCATTGGTGCTGGTGCCGCTGGGCACCGCCGTCAGATAGCGGTCGCGATAGGCGGCCGAGACCCGGGCGCTGAACCGGTCGTCCTCATAATAGAGAGTGGCGTTATAGGCGGTCTTCGACAGTCCGATCAGGTCGTTGTCGACGAAGCCGGTGGCCGAGCGGGACGAGATGTAGCTGATCTCCGAATCCACCAGGGTGACGTTGAAGATGGCGCCCAGATTGTCGAACGGTCCGGACAGGAAGCTGAACGGCTGCTGGTAGCTGATTTCGACGCCCTTCAGCGGACCGCCTTCGGTGTTCACCGGCTGGCTGAACAGGAAGACGTCGGTGGGCGAAACCCCCAGTCCATCCAGCAGGTCCAGCGGCAGGCCCGATTGGTTGAAGGGCTGGGAGATGCGCGACGTCTGAATATAGCTGTCGATATCCTTGTAGAAGAGACCGACCGACAGCAGGGCTTCCGGCGCGAAATACCATTCGGCCGACAGGTCGTAGGTCGTCGCCCGGATGGGATCGAGATAGGGATTGCCCGAACTGACGCTGAACACGCCCACGGTGCTGAGGCTGCGGCCGGGCGTGACGCTGCCCAGATTAGGCCGGGTCATCACCTTGGCCGCGCCGAAACGCACCAGGACGTCCGGCGTGATCTCCGCCGTGATGTTCAGAGCCGGCAGGATGTCGTCATAGTCACGATCAACGGTCGTCTGCTGCGCCGCGCCCGCAACCAGCTGATAGCCGGTCGAGCTCTGTTCGGTCTTCACATAGCGAACGCCGACGTCGCCCCGAATGGGCATGCCGCCGACCTCGGTATTGAAGTCCAGCTGCAGATAGGCGGCTGAGTCCTTTTCGGTGACGCTGCGGATATTGCCGCGCGCATTGCTGTTCGACGCGCCGCTGAGTTCGAACAGACCTGTGCCGCTGTAGATGTCGAAGAGGTCGGCGAAGGCGCTCAGGTTCGGTGCGATCCAGCTCGTGATGGACCCGGCCGGCGCATCCAGGTTGCGACCGAAGCCGCTGACCAGTTCGGTCAGGCTGGCCAGGGTCACGCCTGCGGGCAGCTGCGGCACGACGCCTTCGCTGACGCGCGCCAGCGCCCAGGAATCGAACTCATATTCCTTGTAGTTCAGACCGCCCTTCAGCGTCAGCGACGGGGTGAGATCATAGCCGGCGTCGAACTGGGCCGTCTTGATCGTATTGGTCACCCCCTGCGGCCGCAGTCGGATTTCCGACCGCGCCGCCCCGAAATTATAGGCCAGCGGATCGGTGACGTCATAGCCGAAGCTGATCAGGGGTGCATTCCGGTTGCCGCGATAGTCGTATGAATAATTGTCGGAATTTTCCCGGTTCAGGATGACCGTGGTCTGGATCGGATTGTCGAAATCGGACTTCGAATAGCCGACCAGCGCCTTGACCCGGAACCGGTCGCTGAAGTCATGTTCGACGCTCAGCGTGCCTTGCGTATATTTGGTCTCAAGCTCGTCGTAGCGGGTCTCGGTCTCCACATCGACGTCGTCGAACAGGCCGTAGACCATGTCTCCGTTCGCATCGACGACGCCGTCGCGGACGATGATTTCAGGACGCCCGCCTTGCGAGGCGTTGCGGGCGAAGGACAGCGCCTCCAGCCAGTTCTCCTGACGGGTCGCCTTGAAATCTGAGTAGAGCAGATCGAGGTTGATCAGGGTGTTTTCCTGCGGACGGAACTGGACCGATCCGGTCAGACCCAGACGTTCCTGATCATGCGTCAGCCGGCCGTAACGCGGGAAGCGCGGCGAATAGACATCGGCGTCACGCGCCTCTGCGAACGGCGACGCGACATTATATCCACCCGCCTCTGTCCCGTTCAGCCAGCCGCCGGAGCCGTGGCCTTCTTCCAGCAGCTGGCGCTTGGTGTAGGCGACCGAGACCAGTGCGCCGAGCCGACCATCCAGCCAGGTATTGCCGGCCAGGGCCGCGAAACGCGGGTCCCACTTCCGCGACAGATCATTGTAGCCGTACTGGCCAGACAGAACGAGATTGGCGCCGGAATAGTCGAACGGCCGGCCGGTCTGCAGATCGACCGTAGCGCCCAGCGAACCCTCCTCGGTCTCGGCCGAAGCGGTCTTTCGCACAGTGATGCTGTTGAAGAGTTCGGACGCAAAGACGTTGAAGTCGAAGGCGCGGTTACGGTTGGCTCCGCCGGAGCTGTCGGTGCCCGACGCCGTGCTCTGGCCCTCGACGCCATTGATGCGCACCCGCGTAAATTGCGGCCCCAGGCCCCGCACGGTGATCTGGCGTCCCTCGCCGGCGTCACGCGCAATGGAGACGCCCGGCACGCGCTGGATCGATTCCGCCAGGTTGGCGTCGGGGAAGTCGGCCATGTCTTCGGCCTTGATCACATCGACGACGCCGTTCGCCCGGCGCTTGGTGCTCAGGGCACTGCTCAGCGAGGCGCGGAAACCGGTTACCACAATGGTTTCAACTTCGGCCGTCTGGTCTTCGACCTCGCTTCCCTGGGCCGCGCTCTGGGGCAGGACGGCGCCGGCGGCGAGAACCGCCGTTCGTCCGTCGTTCGACGCCACCACCAGATTGCTGCCCTGAAGGAGACGGCCCAGGCCCTGATCGACCGAATAGGCGCCTTGCACGGCAGCCGTCCGTTGGCCGGCGACCGCGTCCGTCGAGGCGAGGATCTGCAGGTTCGCCTGACGTGCGAAGGCGGGCACGCCGGTCGACGCCGGTTGGGCAGGAACATTGAACTGTCGCGCTTGCGCCTGCACCGCGCCGGCGCTGGCCAGAGCCAGCGTGCTGACGGCGATCATCATTGACGCCTTGGCGCCTTCGTACCGCGAAATGGGCATGCGGCGGCCCTCCCTTCTGTTTCCTGGTTCCCGGACCCTTCTGACGAGGGTTCCGAAGACTCGATGTCCGGCTGCCGATTTTCCGTCGCCGGACCGAAAAAATTCAGTCCGGCCCTCCCAGCATGATCACGCCGTCCGAGGTTTGAACGCGAACGCCATGGGCCACGGCGACAGCGGCGGCGAAGCTTTCCGGCTCATTGGTGCGGAACCAGCCGATGACGGTTCGCCGCTCCAGATCGGGATCGACGACCACGATCTTGCGACTGTTGTAGCGATTGAACTCGGCGACCGCCGCAGCGACTGTGTCGCCGTCGAGCACGATGCCGCCTTCGCGCCACGACAGGGCGCGATCCATTTCCAACGGCCGCTTGACCGGGCGGGACGCTCCCCCGTCGTCGCTGACGAAGACCTGTTCGCCGGCGGAGACCCTGCGACGGGCGCTAGCGCCCGATTTGCCGGTCCAGACCTCGACCACCCCTTCAGTCACCATGACCTCGGCGCCCACGGCCTTGCGCCGCACGGCGAAGGCGGTTCCGACCGCCTGAATACGAACGGGCCCTGCGGCGACGACGAAGGGGCGGGTCCGATCCTTGGCGACCTGGAACCAGGCCTCTCCACGATCCAGCTTCACCCTGCGCACGGACGTCTCGAAGGCCACTTCGACGGTCGTATCCGTATTGATCGCAGCCATGGAGCCGTCGTCCAGCGGGACGCGGCGAATTTCCCCGACCTGGGTGCGGTACAACTGACGCGACAACAGGGGCGTCAGGACGACGCCCGCGACGCCGGCCGCCGCGAGCCCCAGGCCGCCCAACACTATGCGTCGGTCCAGTTTCGGGCGCGGCGTTCGCGCCTGTGACGTTTCGACCGGCGCCACGAGCAGGCTCAAGGCCGCCCTCGCGCGCCACAAGGCCCCCTGTCGCCGGACATCGCCGCCCAGCCAGTCGTCGAGCGCGGCCTGCTCGCCGACCGTCATCGGCCCGGCGTCCAGCCGTACGGCCCAACGCGCAGCCACCTCTTCAATTTCGGACGGGGTGTCGCGGATCATGCCCGACGCTCTTCGGCGGCGTCTGCCCGCCCCTTGGTTTCGTCCTGAGCCAGGGCGGCGAGCAAAACCTTCAGCCCACGACTGGCTTCGTTCTCCACCACATTCTCGGTCACGCCCAGCCGGGCGGCGATCTCGCGCTGCGAAAGGCCCAGTATCCGCCGCATCTCAAAGATGCGCCGGCTGCGTTCGGGCAAGGTGGCGACGATCTTCATGACGCGTTCGAGTTCCTTGCGTCCCCCGGCGATACGTTCGGGCGACGGCTCGTCCCATTCGATGCGCAAGGCGTCGAGTTCCGTCACGGCGTCGATCCTGACGATCCGCGCCCGACGCATCTGTTCCAACACGATCGAACGCGCAGTCTGGAAGAAATACGCGCGCGGGCTTTCGATCCGCTCCACCTCCTTCAGATTGGCAAGTCGGCAATAGGCTTCCTGAACGACGTCATCGACATCGTTGGATGTGACAAGCGAACGCTTCAGCCAGACGCGAACATCCCGCTCATGAGGCAGCACCTCCTGCGCCAGCCAACGCACCCGCGCCTGCTCAGATTCCACTCCACCCGATGCCAATTCTCTCCCCCTTCAGGAGGACGATGAGTGAAGACGGACTTTCCGTCAAAAACCATGAGGGAAGGTCCAGAGCGTCTCTGCCGACGGCGACTCTGAATCAGGCCTGTCTTAGGCAATCGCACCAAAGAGGGCTGAGCCCGACCTCTCGCAGGTACGCCGCCGTGGATCATCCGGAGAATTACTCAGCTACCGTCGGACGGGCCGCGTAGGCCGGAAACGCGCCAGGCAAGGTCTTTCGCTGATGCCGCAGATGCGCCAGCAGCGGACATTGACGTCTGGCTGGAAAGCAGTCCTTCAGCTCCCTCGATGGCGAAGCGCATCCACCACAATCTGGAAAGCGGCGAGGTTCTGGCGACGGCTGGGATAGTAGAGGAAATAGCCGTCGAACATCGGAGACCAATCGTCTAGGACGAGTTTCAGCGCGCCTGACGAGATCCTGGACGCGACAATGTCCTCCGGCACGTAGGCGATCCCCAGCCCGCTGACCGCCGCGTCGATCATGGCGTAGGAGTTGTTGAAAGTGACCTGGCCGTCGACCCGAACGCGCAGGGCCTGACCGTCCTTCTCGAACTCCCAGGCATAGAGGCTGCCCGCCGACTCGTGGCGCATGTTGATGCACGAGTGGGCCACCAGGTCCTTCGGGTGAGAGGGCCTGCCGCGCTCGGCCAGATAGCCGGGCGAGGCGACGGCGACGAGACGCCAGTCGGGACCGATGCGCACGGCGATCATGTCCTTCTCAACGCTTTCGCCCAGCCGAACGCCGGCGTCGAACCGCTCCTCGACGATATTGCGGAAGGTGCTGTCGAGGATCAGCTCAACCTGGATCTCGGGATAGGCGGCCAGCACCGGCTTCAACTTAGGCCACACAACGCTGTCCAGCGCATGATCGGACAGGGTCAAACGGATGGAGCCCGCCGGCCTGTCCCGCACGCTGGTCAGGCTTTCGATCTCCTGTTCGATCTCGGCCAGGCGCGGCATGATCGTCTGAAGCAGCCGCTCGCCCGCCGCCGTGGGCGCGACGCTGCGGGTCGTGCGGGTCAGCAACCGGATGCCGAGGCGCGTCTCAAGCTGCCGAATGGCATGGCTGAGGGTGGACTGCGCCACGCCGATCCGGGCGGCAGCCTTGGTGAAGCTGCGCTCCTCCGCGACGATCTGGAACCAGGTCAACTGGTTCAGGTCCGGTCCGGCCATGGACGGCTTCCTCGATTAATCGCCTATATCGATTAGTTCATGCCGATCTGCCTGACTAATCGTTTTGATCGCCGGCGCCTAGTTTGTCCCTCGACGAACGAGGGAGACGACCATGCCCGCGGCCACCGCACCGACATCGGAAGCCACGACACCGACCGCCGCTTGGGGTGCGATGATGTCGATGGCGCTGTGCGTGGCGTTGCTGATCGCGTCCGAGTTCATGCCGGTCAGCCTGCTGACACCCATGGCCGAAGGTCTGGGCGCATCGGTTGGACACACCGGCCAGGCCGTCTCAATCAGCGGCTTGTTCGCCGTCGTCGCAAGCCTGGGGGTAAGCACGGTCGCGGGCCAGCTTAACCGAAAATGGGTTCTAGTCGGCCTGACAAGCCTGATGGGCGTGTCGCTGTTGTTGGTCGCTGCAGCGCCGAACTTCGAGGTCCTGATGGCGGGGCGCGCCTTGCTGGGCCTGTGCATCGGCGGCTTCTGGGCGCTGGCGACATCCGTCATCATGCGGCTGGTCCCGGCGGCGGATGTGCCGCGCGCCCTGGCTCTGATGTATGGCGGACAGGCGATCGCCGCCGCCTTCGCTGCGCCGATCGGCAGCTATCTCGGCGGCCTGTTCGGCTGGCGCGAGGTCTTCTGGGCGCTGACGCCGCTCGTGGCCGCCAATCTGGTCTGGCACCTCGTCGCCTTGCCGTCGCTGCCGGCCCGTGGACAGCGGGGGATCGGCGGCATGATCGACCTGCTGCGCCGCCGGTATTTCCTGGTCGGCCTGATCGCTTCGATGCTGTCGTGGGGATCGGCCTTCACCCTCTTCACCTATCTGCGGCCCTTCCTCGAACGGGTCACGGGCGTGGATGTCACCGGCCTGTCGATCCTGCTGCTCGCACTCGGCTGCGCCGGCTTCGTCGGCACCTGGGCCTCTGGCCGTTTCATCAAGGGTGATGTCTCCAGGCTTCTGCGCCTGCCGGCCCTAGTCATGGGCGCGGCCACCGCCGGCCTACTGCTCGTCGGCGCCTGGCCCACTGCGGCGGGTCTCCTCCTGGTCGTCTGGGGCGCGATGAACACCGCCATGTCCGTGATTTGGATGACCTGGATGTCGCAGAACGCCGACGACGCGCCTGAGGCCGCCGGAGGCCTGATGGTCGCCGCCGTCCAGACCTCGATTTTGCTCGGCGCCGTCATTGGCGGCCTCCTGCTGGACCACCTCTCGATCCGCGCCGTCCTGATCGCCAGCGTCGCCCTCGCCGCCATGGCTGTCCTGATCGTCCGCGACGGCCGCGCCCTGCTGAAACCCCGCTGAACACACACCCGGAGCCCCGACATGACCTCGACCTCCCCCAACCTTCAGACCCGAACATCCCCCGCGATGGACCCTAGAGGCCTGATCAAACTGACCGGCGCCGGCATGACCGCCCTGGCCGCCGCGTCGCTCCTCCCCACCTCCGATGCAAAGGCGCAGACCATGACCAATGACTGGGACAAGGTGTTTCCCCGTGACGAGACCGTCGATCATCAGAAGGTCGTCTTCACCAATCGCTTCGGCGTCACCCTGAGCGGCGACCTCTATCGACCCAAGGGCCGGGACGGCGAACGCCTGGCCGCCATCGCCGTCGGTGGTCCATTCGGTGCGGTCAAGGAACAGTCGTCGGGTCTCTATGCCCAGACGATGGCGGCGCGCGGTTTCGTCGCCCTGGCCTTCGATCCGTCCTTCACCGGCGAGAGCGGCGGACAGCCCCGCAACCTCGCCTCGCCCGACATCAATACCGAAGACTTCATGGCGGCGGTCGACTTCCTCGGTCTGCACCCCTCGGTCGATCAAGAGCGGATTGGCGTCATCGGGATCTGCGGATGGGGCGGCATGGCGCTGAACGCCGTCGCGGTCGACAAGCGGGTCAAGGCCGTCGCGACCAGCACCATGTACGACATGAGCCGCGTCATGTCGCGAGGCTACAACGACAGCGTCACCCCTGCGCAGCGGACGCAAACGCTTGAACAAGTGAGCCGTCAGCGCTGGGTCGACGCCCGCAACGGCGTCCCGACCTATGGTCCCAAGGGTAATGTGCTGAGGGGCGGCGAACCCCAGTTCATGGTCGACTACCACGACTTCTACATGACGCCGCGCGGCTACCATGCGCGTGCGGTGAACTCCGGCAACGCCTGGACCGCCACCACCCTGCTCTCGTTCATGAACTTCCCGCTCATGACCTACATCGCGGAGATATCCCCCAGGCCCATTCTGCTGATTCACGGAGAGAACGCCCACTCGCGCTATTTCAGCGAAACGGCCTTTGCGGCGGCGGCCGAACCCAAGGAACTGCTGATCATTCCGGGCGCAAGCCACGTCGATCTCTATGATCGCGTCGATCTGATCCCGTTCGATCGGCTGACCCAATTCTTCCAAGAGCATCTCTCATGATGACTTCGGTTCTCTCAACCACGGCAGCCCTGTTCGGCGGCGAAGCCGCCCCGCAGACGCCAGGAAACGCCCCCTTCATGGATATCACCCGCAAGGCCGACCAGACCACCGTCGAGGGTCCGGCTGAATGGTTCTCGGGACGCGTCACCATCACCAGCCTGTTCCAGCGCGAGGCCCCGTCGCGCGTCAGCGGCGCCATCGTCCACTTCGAGCCCGGAGCCCGCACCGCCTGGCACGTCCATCCGCTAGGCCAGACCCTGATCGTCACCGAGGGCGTCGGGATCAACGAAATATTGTTCCGCCCGACCGCGCAGGAGCCCTAAGTCTCTCAAAAGCTTTTTGTCGGGTGATCGCCAGATCACCCGGCGATGCAGCTTTAAACGGCCTCCCGATGACCGATATCGTCACCTCACGGCAACGTGTCGTTGCCTCAGAGCCGCCGCTTCTTGGGACGAGAGCGGCAACAACCCCATGGCGTCGTTCAGATATTCGTCCAAAGGCCCAGAGAACGGCCAGTCCGAACCCGGCACAAAACGCTCAACGCCGATTCCCCTCATGGCCTCGACCAGTCGCGCCCGGCTTTCCGGCGTTGTCTCAGCATCGAAGACCTGAGCTAGGTCAAAAAAGAGATTCTGCGCCGTGTCAGGCCGTTCCGCCAGAATTTGCCGAAAACCCTCCAATGCGTCCCAGGTGTTCGCGTCCAGCCCGCCCCAGCCGCCGGAATGCGCGATAACGACGGGGATGTTGCGGGCGTGGGGCAGTATCTCTTCGACAAAGATATGGACGTCTCGCGCACCGTAGTCCTCTGTGCGGGTGCGCATGTGGATCATGATGGTCAGTCGGGCGTCGGATGCGGCGTCGAAGACGTCCGCTAGGCGACGGACGTGGGCGGGATTGCGCAGATCGACACCCGAGTTGGTCAGGTGCAACTTCAATCCGTCGGCGAAAGGCTCGTCCCTCCACGCTTCGATCTCAGCCAGAGCATCGGGCGCCACCGGGTTGACCGACACGAAGGCGACCAGTCGCCTTGGATGCGCCGCCGCCGTGGCCACGGTGAAGGCGTTGGCGTCGTGAACCCGCGTTGCGGCGTCGGCCAGGGGGGGAACCATCATCGGGCTTTCAGCCAGATAGGCCGTGGACATCATCCAGGCCGTCTGCACCCCCGCTTCGTCCATATCCGCCAGCAGAGCATCAGCCGTCCGCGGTTCGACGAAGGCCGGGTCGCAGGCGCCGAGCCGTCCCGGACTGCCGCAATAGGCCGGCAAAATCTCGAGAATAGCCGGCGAATGGACGTGGACGTGATGGTCGGTCTGAACCGGGATGCGGGTCTGCGCCATCGCGGGCGCGGCAAGGAGCGTGGCCAAAACCGCGCTCGCCACGACGATGCGTTTGAAAGTCATGGATGGATTTCTGAAAGACGCCGGTCAGGCTCAGCGCGCGGCGTCGCCCAACAACGTCTGTTTCCAGAACAACAGGCTGGTCCAGAAATAGTAGTCCTCGTTCTCCTTCTTGTGGAAACCGTGGCCCTCGTTCTGCGCCAACAGGTGCCAGGCGGTGCCGCCGTTGCTGCGAACCGCGCTGACGATCTGGTCCGCTTCGGACGCCGGCACACGGGGGTCATTGCCGCCTGTGGCGACCAGCAGCGGAATAGTGATCTTGTTCACGCTGGTCAGGGGTGAGATCGCCTGAAGCTGAGCGCGATGGGCCGGATCACGCTCGTCGCCGTATTCCACGCGCCGCAGATCGCGACGATAGGACTGGGTGTTTTCCAGGAAGGTGACGAAGTTGGAGATGGCGACGTAGCAGTTCGCCCCCTTCAGCCGGTCGCTGTAGTGCACCGCCGTAGCGTAGCACATATAGCCGCCGTACGAGACGCCGGTGACGGCGAAGCGCGCGGCGTCCAGGGTCGGATCGACCTCCAGCGCGTCGAGGAAGGCGCCGATGTCCTTGACCGAATTCTCGCGTTGGAACGGGCCGTTGTCCAGATTGACGAACCGCGTGCCGTAACCCGACGACCCCCTCACGTTCGGGAAGAAGAGGGCGACGCCCAGCTCGTTCAGCAGATAGTTCTGAGACCCCAGAAAGTCGGGGCGGGTCTGGCCTTCCGGCCCGCCGTGGATGTCGACGATCAGGGGGCGCTTGCCGGGAAATTTGGTCGCGTCGGGCCGATAGAGGAAGCCGGACACGGTCTCGCCGTCGAAGCTCTTCACCTCGACCAGCTGGGGCTCGATGTTGACGGCGGGGTCCAGGCCGCCGGTCTCGCTGTGGGTCCATTGGGTGACGGCCAGGGTCGTCGGATCGATCGAGAATGCGTCGCCGGACACACGTGCGGACGACAGGCTCAGGCCGATTGCGCCCCAGGGGGCGATGTCGATGGCCGGACCGATGCTGTAGGGGATGACGCCCTGGGGCAGGCCGGTGACGACACGCACGGCGCCCGTGGCGACATCCATGACCTTGAGCCGCGAGACGCCCGCCTCGTTCACCGCATAGGCGACGAAGCTCCCGTCGGGCGCCAGGGCATAGTCGCTGACGTCCCACCGGGTCTCGGGACTGACGGGAACGAAGCCGCCCTGCCCGATCCGCCCCAGACGCAGGAAGTCTGACGCCTTGTTCGACGTCGCCCAGACCGTGCCGTCGGCCGCATACTTGGGATCGACATAGGAGACCTGCTCTGCCGGATCGGTCAGAGGGGTCATGCGGCCGGACGCCAGATCCAGCTCATAGACCACGGCGTTGTTGATCGACATCCGGTTCAGGACGAGGGCCTTCGTCCCGTTCTTGGAGAAGTCGGCGATGTTCCAGCCGCCGCCGGAAACCTGGGCCACCAGACGGTCTGTCGAGGGATTTTCAGGATCGACGACATAGAGGTCCATGTCGGCGCCGTTGCGGCGCGACGAGGCATAGCCGACCCGTTTCCCGTCCGGGCTCCAGGCGCCGAACCAGTTGCGGCTCTTGCCGTCGGTGATGCGGGTCAACCGGCCGCCGGACAGGGTGTAGAGCTGATAGAATTCGTCCCCGCCATTGTCCTTCTGGACCAGCAGGGTCTGGCCGGACGGCGACAGGGCGCCGGCCAGGATCGGCTCCGCCTCGAAACTGATCTGCGTGCGTGCGCCGTCCGGACCGGCGACGACATGAAGCTGGTCCGTCGCGCCGAACCGGGTCTTGATCAGCATCGAACGATCAGCGACGTTCCAGCCCAGGAAGGCGGCCCGGCGCGCCTGGAGATAGGGCTGGGTCGCCGCGACCAGATCGTCAGGCACCGCCGGCAGGCCGTCCGCCACGATGGCGGCCGGCTTGGGCGCTTCAGCCAGGGCCGCAGGGGCGACGCCCAGGGCGAACAATAGGGCCATCGGCAGACGGGTAATCATGGAACAGACCGTGCAGTAATTGGGAGAAGCAAATGGGGGAGATCGCCGGCCCCCTTGGAGGAGCGGGGCCGGCGATCCGGAGCGCGGACCAGAACTAGAAGCGGTACCGCGCGCCAACCGTGACGTACCGACCGATGACGTCGTAGTACGGCGAATAGAGCGACCCGACGGGCGGGTCCTTGTCGAACAGATTGGTCGCGTTGGCGTACAGCTCGACCCCGTTCGCACCGTAGTGTGCCAGGTCGGCCGTCAGCCCCAGATCGACATAGGTGTAGGCGTCGATGTGGTTGTTCGAGATGGCGACGGTGCTGTTGTAATCGCCCGCCGAGATATAGCGGGCCCGCAGGTTCGCGCCGAACACCTCGCCCTTCCAGCCTAGGCTGGCGTTGACGCGCAGCTTGGGCACGCCCAGACCGAAGGAATAGCCCTGGGATTCGACATATTCGATCTCGGTCACGCCGTCGTCGGTGGTCAGGCTGTTCACCCAGGTGCCGACCAGACGCATGGTCACCCGGCCCGTCGCGCCCGGAACCCAGAGATCGGCGTCCGACGCATAGGACGCCTCGGCGTCGATTCCGTCCGTGTGATACTCGGCCAGGTTCACATAGGTGGACAGAGTGCGGGTCAGGTTGCCGGCCGCATCCCGCTCGACCTTGGTGCAGAGATCGAGGTTGCCGTTGTAGCAGCGGTTGACCAGATCCTGGGCTGCAATGGTCGTGATCACGTCGTCGATCTTGATGTCGTAATAGTCGAGCGACAGGTTGAGACCGGGGATGGACGGCGGCGCATAGGTGACGCCGAGGGTCAGGGTGTCCGCCGTCTCGGGACGCAGGTTCGGATTACCGCCGCCGTTGTTCAGCGTGTAGACCAAGGCCCCGTTCTTGGCCGGATCGTTGATGTTGTTCCAGCCGGTCGTGGTGGTGGTGAACAGCTCCGATAGATTGGCCGAGCGGATGTCACGCGACTGGGTCACGCGGCCGCGGAACCCGGGGAAGAACTCGTTGGTGGCGCCGACTTTCCAGGACCAGATCGAGCCCGTGGTGTCGTAGTCCGAGATGCGGGCCGCTGCGTTGAACTGCAGATCGTTTAGGATCGGCAGATCCTTGACGATCGGGACCAGGACTTCGGCGAAGGCCTCCTTGACGCTGAACTCGCCGGACATGGCCGAGAAGCTGAAGGTCTTGAAGGCCTTGGCGGCGTCCAATTCGCCGACGCGCTGATCGGTCTGCTCCTTGCGGGCTTCCAGACCGACGGCGATCGATACGTCGCCGGCCGGCAGGCTGAAAGGCTCGCCGCGCAGGCTGACCCCCGCCACGTCCAGCTTGGTCGTGGTGCGCTGTTGCGGGGTGCCGGTGACATAGTCGATGGCTTCCTGCGTCGGCGAACCCAGGCCGAACAGATTGATCGGGACGCAGCCCGAGTTGGCGTTTGTGAGAGTTACGCGGCAGACCGCCTGCCCCGTGCCGGGATCGATTACGGAATCGACCGCATTGGCGAACTCGGTCTTCAGCAGGAAGCCGGGCGTGTCGATGTTGTTCTCGAACTCGCCGTGGCTGTAATAGACACCCCAGCGCCAGCTGTCGCCGAACTCGCCGTCCACGGCGAGAGTGGCCTGGGTGGTGACGCGCTCGAAATCGATGGTCGAATAGGACAGGTCAGAGTTGAAACGTCCGAAGGTGAAGGAGGTCTGACCGGCGTCCGCCATCTGCTGCTTGATCACGTCGGACAGGAAGGCGTTGTCGATGCTGATCGTCAGGTCGCCGCGGTCATGGTCACCGAACCAGACGTAGTTGTTCCACATCCGCGAGTGACGGACATCGGCCGTGACCCGCAGCTTGTCGCTGATCTCATAGACCGCGCTGGCCAAACCGGTGTAGCGGCGCTGCGGCGTGACCAGGGGGCTGAGGTCGTCGTTCGACGGACCTTCGCCGCCGATCGAGTTCGTACCGCTGACCGTGCCGTAGCCGAAGGCGCGCAGCGTGCCGTCGGAGTTGAACACCTTGCCGGCGTTGACGCCTGACATGATCAGGCCGCCATAGGCGGCGTTGGCGAAGCCGACGTCGGGCGTAATCGCACCGTTGACCGTGGCCCACCGGCCGATGTTCGGGCGCGAGGTCTTCGGGATGACGCCTTCGTTGTCGAGATACTCGCCGCCGATGACGAAGTGACCGCGACCGTCGGCGAAGTCCGTGCCCCAGGCGCCTTCGAACCGTTCCTGTTCGGCGTCGTCATACGAGGAGATGCCGTATTCGGCCCCCAGCTTGCCGCCGGTGAAATACCGGTCGATGCCGATGTTGACGACGCCGGCCACGGCCCCCGATCCCCAGGCTGCGGAGGCGCCGCCGGTGACCACGTCGACGCTCTTGACCAAGACCGACGGCACGGCGTTCAGGTCGTTCTCGCTGGAGACGCGGCGCCCATCGATCAGGACCAGGGTCCGGTTGATGCCCAGACCGCGAAGATCGACCGGTGCGTTGCCGGCGCCGGTGTTGGTGCCGGTCGTCTGGGCCGAGGTGGTGGCGCGAAACTGCGGCATGTCGTTGAGCGCGGCGGCGATATTGGGACGGGCCCCGACCGACAGATCCTCGGCGGACAGGTGGATGGTCGGCGTCGGCGCCTCGAAGCCGGCGCGGTCGATGCGCGAGGCCGTGACGACGATTTCACCAACGGAAGAGTCGGCGTCCGCAGAGCCTTCTGCTTCCTGGGCGTGAACCGAAGTGGCGCAGGCCAATAGCGCAATAGCGCTGCAATAATGGGTCAGGTGACGGTTAAGACGAGACAAAGCGAGATTCCTCATGGCGACGACGCCCCTCCCCAGGGATGCCCAATGCGACTGACGCTCTCCGGCGTCCGTTCGCCCCCGCTGTCATTGGGCCTGAGAGTTTCGGGCCGTCGCCGACCCTTTCTCCTTCGGCGAGGCCGCATCCCCCGGATCCGGCCTTCTCTCCAGCGTTCCTTCAGCAAGACGGTCCGTTTGCCTGAGCGTTTCCGGGGCGGTTGCGCCTTCGGCGTCGGCTGGAGCCGATCTCTCCCGCCTTGCTGAAGCCGAGTAAGATCGACCCTCTCGTTTGTGTCAAATACGCTGGTTGTGCAATTTTATTGCCCAAATAGGCGCAATATTCGCCTATCGTTGCTATGCACGCGTAGATCCCATTGGCCAGATCCGCCGCCCGCTTCGCGGCGCCGGCCGCCATGACGGCGTCGTGACAGGAAGTCGGGATTCGGATCTTTTGGAGTTATCCACAGGAACGATCACGGCGCGGCCGGATCTGAAGGCGCCCTGACGCCGTCCCGCATCGCTTCGCCCCATCGGGTAAGCAAGGTCGCGCGGCGCGCTTGATCCAGATTGGCCAGCAGGGCCGGCCCCACCCGGACAGGTCGAACACCCGGCGCGGCGGGACGCATGGGCGCATACACATCGTCGCGGACTGGTCGAACCCCCAGGGCGCCGATCACCCGCTGCCCTTCTCTGGACAGAAGGAAATCCAGAAACAGCCTCGCCGCATTCGGATGGGCGGCGTTGCGCGGGATGAAGGCCACGCGCGAAACCGACAGGTGATAATCGTCCGGCGTGATCAGTCCGATCTCTGGCGCGCGCGCCGCCCAGGACGCACCGTAGGACTGGTTCATATTATAGGCGAACGCCATCCGCCCATCGGCGATCTGGCCCATCATTCTCTGCCCCGAAGTGTCCAGCCGCGGACGTTGGGCGCCCAGCGCCTCCATCAACGGCCAGGCGTCAGGATAGATCTGCACGTCCGCCGACAACTGCATGAGAGCGACGCCGCTCCGTTCGGCGTCATAGAGGGTCACACGACCGTCAAACACCTCTGGCCGGCTTTTCAGCAGCCGGAGCAGATCCGCATGACTGCGGGGCGCCAGATCGGGCGCGAGCCGGTTTCGATTATAGGCGAACACGATCGGCTCCGCCGTCAATCCATAGCCTTGATCACGCCATACCGACCCGTCGGGCATGGCCGCGCGGTGCGGCGATCTATAGGCTTGGGCATAGCCGTCGTTGATCAGCTTGACCTGCACGTCCATCGCCGTGCTCCAGACCAGATCCGGGCCATCCAACCCGCTGTCCGCAAGCCGCCGCACCTCCTCGGCGATCCGAGTGGAGTTTATGTCCTCAAGACGCACCCGGATCTCGGGCCAGCGACGACGAAAGGCCTCCAACACAGGGCCCATCAGGCTTGTGTTGGTCAGGATGTGCAGCGCCTCTTCTCGCCGCGCCAGCCAGCGCACCCGCGGCGCCGTCCCCGCGCCTTCCGGTTCCGGCGAACAGGCGGCGGCGCTTAACCCGGCCAAGCCGAGAAGCAGATGTCGTCGATCCGTTTTCACCGCTCCGGCTTTCTGGTTATGTGTCACGCATGATCCGTCGCCCCCTCTCGTCGCCATGAGAATACTCGTCGTCGAAGATGACAAGGCGTTGCGGCATTCGCTCGAAGCCAGTCTTCACGATGCGGGTTTCGACGCAAGGTGCGTCGAAAGCGGCGAACAGGCCCTGCAGCTCGAGAGCGCTGAGGTTTTCGACGCCGCCATCCTGGACATCGGCCTTCCCGACATCGACGGCTTCGAAGTGTTGAGGACCCTGAGGCTTCGGGGATCATCAACGCCGGTGCTGATGCTGACCGCGCGCGATGGCCTCGGCGACCGGGTTGCGGGCCTGGACCTTGGGGCCGACGACTATCTGATCAAGCCGTTCGCCCCGTCCGAGTTGGTCGCCCGTCTGCGCGCCATCGTGCGTCGACGCCAGGGGCAGGCGGCCGGCGCCGTGGTGATCGGAACCCTTTTCTGCGACTGGCGCACCGGCCGCGCCCACGTCAACGAGCGCGACCTCGCCCTGCGTCCCCGCGAATGGGCGGCGCTGCGTGTTCTCGCGTCCCGGCCAGGACAGGTGGTGGACCGCGACCTGCTGGCCGCCGAGGTCTTTCCGCAGGACGAGGCGCCCTCGCTCAATGCGCTGGAAATCCATGTCGGCCGGTTGCGGCGCAAGCTTCAGCCTGACGGCCCCGCCGTGACCAACATCCGTGGCCGCGGATATCGTCTCGACCCATGAGCCGCGCGCCGCCTGCTCGTTCCCACAGCCTGGTCAAACGCCTGTTGATTGCACAGGTGGTTCCACTGGCGATCTTCGCCACTGTCGTCCTGGCGGTCGGCGCCTGGACGGCCCAGCGGGTGGTGGCGAACAATGCTGACCGCCTTCTGGCGGGCGCACTTCAGACCATCCGCGAGACGGTGTCGGTCGCCGACGGCCGTATCACCGTGGACGTCGCGCCCTGGGCCCTAGCGCTGCTGGACGGCCCCGAACGCGACGCCGTCTTCTACAGCGTCCGCGAAGGCGACCGGCTGGTCACCGGCTACGCCGAACTGCCGAACCTTCCTCAGGCCCAGGCGGACCAACCCGTCTTTTCAGACCTGTCCGTCAGAGGGGTTTCGGTGCGCATGGCGCAACAGACCCTCATCATCCCCGGTCGTGACGCCCCCGTGCGCGTCTCGGTCGCCCAGAGCTTGGATTCTCGCCGAGCCAGCCTGCGCGAGCTTTACCGCAGCATGCTGCTTCTCCCCGCCCTGCTGGTGGTGCTCGCCGCACTTCTGGTCTGGCCCGCCCTGCAATGGGGATTGAACTCGCTCAAGCGTCTGATTGACGACCTCACGCGCCGCCCCGGCCCCTCGGCCGACTTTGCACCGGCCAATGTCGATCTGGCGCCCCGCGAGCTCTGGCCGGTTCTGACCGCCTTCAATCATCTTCTGGCGCGGCTGGAGACCTCGACCTCCGGCATTCAGCGGTTCGCCGCCGACGCCTCGCATCAACTGCGCACGCCACTTTCGATCGTGTCCGCCAATCTCGAACTTCTGGCAGGCTCGCCACGAGCCTGGACGCCTCAGGAGAAGCGGCTGATCGCCGACTCTCGCGACGCCGTCAGCGGCATGACGCGCCTCGTCGGACAACTGCTTTCCACGGCCCGCGCCGACGGCGCACGGATCTCGTCCTCCGCCGACCTTGGCCGCGCCGCACGCCGCGCCTGTCAGGCCGCCAAAGAGCGCCGCGGCTTTCCCGACGGCGCCCTGCGCCTCCGCCTGCCGGCCGAGTCAGTTGCGGTTCTCGGCGCCGAAGACCTAATCGCCGAACAGATCCTCAATCTTATCGACAACGCCTTCCACCACGGCGCGCCGCCCGTGATGGTTCATGTGCAAACGACGGGTGCGGTCTGCGTCTGGGATCACGGGCCAGGCGTGGATGAGGCCACGCTTCCCCACCTCACCGACCGCTTCTTCCGCGCCAACTCATCCCAGGCGTCCGGCTCCGGCCTCGGCCTGGCGATCGTTCACACGCTGGCCGAAGCCCAAGGCGCGCGATTTAGAGTAACCAATCGCAGCGGAATACGAAGTGGCCTAGTTGGCCGAATTATTTTTCAACTTAGTGTGGAAGGGAAATTTGTAGAGGCTGACGTGCCCCCCCCCCCCCCCCTGAAACTCCTCCAAGAATAGCTAGATTCCGGCCCTTGAAAGGACGGACCAAATGAAGAGATCGCGGTTCACGGATTGATGGGGTGGCGTATACGCCACCCCGAAACAGATCATCGGGATTCTGCGCGAGCAGGAGGCGGGTGTTCCGGTGGCGGACGGGTCCAGCGGATCTATCGCGAGGAGAAGCTGACGGTGCGCCGGCGCGGCGGGCGCAAACGGGCCATTGGCACGCGGCGTCCCTTGGAGATCCTCCTGGTCGCGAACCGGCGTGGGCTGGCATTACATCGCGCCGGACAAGCCGCAGCAGAACGGCTTCAACGAGAGCTTCAATGGCCGGCTGCGTGAAGAACTGCTGAACGAGACGCTGTTCCGCTCCCTGCCGCACGCCCGTGCGGTGCTGGAGGCCTGGCGGCGCAACTACGATGAAACTCGGCCGCACTCGAAGCTTGGGTGGCTGACGCCGCAGGCTTACGCAGATGCGCTCAACGGACAGATCGGCCGGTCCGCTGCGCTGGTTATAGCGCTGCGCTGACCGGCCTCTTGCCAACCCCACAAACCCCAGTTCAGATCACCACAGGACTCTCGTTGTGGCTGGATGAGAAAAGGGGGGGCACGTCACTGAGGCGCAAGATCGAGCGCCAGCCTTCACGTCCTTGGGGGCATGTGGACTGCGCCCTTTGCGTTCTTTCTGCTAGCTGGGCACGCTCAATCTCAGACAGCAAAAAGCCGCCGGATCATTGATCTGGCGGCTTATTTGTTTGGGTGCGGGAGCTCGCACGCCGCTTCACCTCACACCCGCGGTGAAGTTCAATGCCTGACGGAAATAATACAGTTGAAACGGGATCGCGACGATTTTAAGTGGATCTGGCGACCTAAGATCGATGCGTCAAAGTCGGGAGCATCGTGAGCGCTTCGCTGCAACATAAGTTTCGAAAGTTGACGGTTGCCCACTTCAATCGCAGTAGCGCATGTGTTGGGCACTACCACTGCGGCAGCAGACCAAAGACCACGATTCTGCAGCTAGTGCCTCCGGCGTCCCCCCTCTATCAAGTTAAGGAGTTCACGCAGCGCTTTTTCAACCGCTTCGATATTGTAGGATTGAAACCCACCGCTTCGGCCTGAAGCTGTAAGCACAGCCTCAAGCACCGCACCGGAGTGTTTAATTAACACAACCAGGTTTTCGCCGCTCGGAGCATTCTTTGCTTCGAACCAGTTCTTCACGGCTCGCTCGTTAGAGTTGGTTATTCGGCTGACGATCTTTCGCGACGAGAGCGTTGATCCCCACTCCGCGTGCAGGGCATCAGCGATGAGCTTCGGGAAGGCGTCCATCTTACACCTCACAATCCGGAAATTTTTTTCCGGTTTTGGACCGAAGTTTTCAGTCCAAAATCGGAAAAGACTTTCAACGCGCCTGTGACTACGCCCCTTCTTTGACCGCCTCGTAACGGCGGCAAGCTTGTGCGTGCGATATGGACCGAGACCGCGTTCAGCACGAAGGCGATCCCAAGCGCGTCGTGCGCGCGGCGCAGTATGTGCGCATGTCGACGGAGCATCAGAAGTACTCGACCGAGAACCAGGCTGAGGCGATCGCTGCCTATGCAGCCAGGCGCGGATTTGAGATCGTCAGGACCTACGAGGATGCTGGTAAAAGCGGCTTGAGAATAGATGGCCGTGCGGGGCTCCAGAAGCTGATCGCCGACGTCCGAAACGGCCTCTCCGATTTCAACGCCATCCTCGTCTACGACGTCAGCCGCTGGGGCCGTTTTCAGGACTCTGACGAGAGCGCCTACTACGAGTTCATATGCCGCGAAGCGGGCCTCGCGGTTCACTACTGTGCCGAGCAGTTCGAGAACGACGGCAGCCTCAGCGCGACGGTCATCAAGAGCATGAAGCGCGCCATGGCTGGGGAATACAGCCGCGAGCTCTCGGCGAAGGTCTTCGCCGGTCAATGCCGTCTGATCACTCTGGGCTACCGGCAAGGCGGTCCGGCCGGGTATGGCCTTCGGCGCCAGCTCGTCGATGAGCACGGCAAGCCGAAAGCCATCCTTTCGAAGGGCGAACACAAGAGCTTCCAGACTGATCGCGTCATTCTTACGCCCGGCCCGGCCAAGGAAGTGGAAGTCGTCCGCCGGCTCTATCGGCTCTTCGTGCTGCAGCAGCGCTCCGAGACAGAAATCGCGGCACAACTTAACGCCGAAGGTCTGGTAACGGATCGCGGTCAGCCCTGGACGCGAGCGTCGGTGCACCAGGTCCTCACCAACGAGAAGTACATTGGCAACAACATCTTCAACCGCTCATCTTTCAAGTTGAAGGCCAAGCGGGTGACGAACACACCCGATATGTGGGTGCGCAAGGATGGCGCTTTCGAAGGCATTGTAGACCCCGACTTCTTCGACGCGGCTCAACGGATCATCCAGGGTCGATGCGCCCGTTTCACCGATGAGGAGCTGTTGGCCAAGCTGACACAGCTGCTGGAACGCAGGGGGGCATTATCCGGCGTCGTCATTGACGAGTTCGACGACATGCCGTCGAGTTCTGTCTATCGCCACCGGTTCGGCAGCCTACTCCAAGCATACCAGCTGATCGGCTACTCGCCCGGCCGGGACTATCGCTACATCGAGGCGAACCGAGCAATACGCGCGATGCATCCGGACGTCATGGCGTCAGTTCTCGCGGGCCTTGTCGATGCTGGTGGCCAGGCGGTCTCAGCAGCCGATGGACTGGTCACCATCAACGACGAGTTCACAGCATCCATCGTCATCGCGCGATGCCTGGAAACGCCGGCAGGCGGGTTGCGGTGGAAAATCCGGATCGATCAGGGCCTCCGGCCCGACATCACGATCGCGGTCCGTTTGGAGCCGGGAAACGTCGATGTTCGCGACTACTACCTGCTCCCCTGGATTGAGTACGGCTCCGATCCGAGCGTTCGCCTGGCGCCGGACAACGGCATCCTCCTGGACACCTTCCGGTTCGACACCCTTGAGGCCTTCTACGACCTTGCCAAGCGCACGGAGCTAGCCGCCGCATGATCGACGCTCAAAAAATCCGCATGATCCCTGTGAACGGCATCACAGTTCTGAACCCACGCGCACGCAACAAGCGCGTGTTTCAGGAACTGGTCACCAGCATCGAACGGTTAGGGCTGAAAAAGCCGATTACCGTAAGCCAGCGACCGGGCCGCTCGCGCTACGACTTGGTGTGCGGCCAAGGCCGTCTGGAAGCTTTCATAGCTCTTGGGCAGGAGCAGATCCCCGCCGTCGTCATCGAGGCGTCTGAGGACGATTGCTACGTTATGAGCTTGGTCGAAAACCTCGCCCGTCGCCAGCACACGCCCCTGGAGTTAGTCCGCGCCATCGGCACCCTGCGTGAGCGTGGCTACTCGATCAATGAGATCGCCGCCAAAGTCGATTTCAGCGCCGATTACGTCAGCGCCATCTGCTACCTGCTCGAGAATGGCGAAGAGAAGCTGATCGCCGCCGTTGAACGCGGGGTTATCCCACACACGATCGCCATGGAAATTGCTCGCGCGAAGGACGGCGACGTTCAGCGAGCCCTCGCGCAGGCGTATGAAGAAAAGGCCATCCCCGGCAACCAGATCTGATCTTCCCCCGCAAAAGTGGACGGGGTTAAGCCGCTCTGCGTTCGGCCTCGGCGGGGCTGATATAGCCCAGTGCTGAGTGCAGGCGACGGGGATTGTAGAAGCCCTCGATGTATCCGAACAGGTCTCGCCGCGCCTGGTCGCGGGTGGCGTAGACGCGGTGATGGACGCGCTCGGTTTTGAGGGTGTGGAAGAAGCTTTCCATGGGCGCATTGTCCCAGCAGTCCCCCTTGCGGCTCATGGACGGCGTGATGCCGGATCGAGCAAGCGCGGAGCGATAGGCCTCGGCGGCATATTGGATTCCGCGATCGGAATGGTGGATCAGGCCGGGCGCGGGGCGCTGACGTTCGACGGCCATGTTGAGGGCGTCCAGGGCGATCTCGGTGTGCAGGGTCTGGCGCATGGACCAGCCCACGATCTTGCGGGTGTGCATGTCAAGGATGGCGGCGAGGTAGAGCCAGCCTTCACCCGTTGGGATATAGGTCAGATCGGCGAGCCAGACCTGGTTGGGCGCCGCCGCCTCGAAGTTCCGGGCCAGCCTGTTGGGCGCGATGGGATAGCCGTGGCGGCTGTTCGTCGTCCGGGCGCGACGCGGCAGGGCGGCCAGCCCTCGCAGGCCGGCACGGCGCATCAGCCGCTCCACGCGGGATCGACCAATCCGACGTCCATGCCGACGCAAGGTGGCGTGGATGCGTGGCGAGCCGTAGCAGCCGCTGCTCTCGGCATGGATCAGCCGGATGTCCTCGGTCAGCTCGCGATTGGCCACGGACCTCGGGCTCTCGGGGCGACCGCGCCAGGCATAGTAACCGCTGGCCGAAAGCCCCAGGACCGCACACATCACGCGGACCGGCCAAACCTGACGATGCTCATCGACGAACCCGAACTTCATCGGGAGGCCGCTCCGAAGATGAGCGCGGCTTTTTTTAGAATGTCCCGCTCCATCCGAAGCTGACCGTTCTCCCGTCGCAACCGGGCCAACTCCGCCGCCATGTCCGACGGCGACGGGGACGACGCCTGCGTTGTGGGGCGCCGCGACGTCCCCGTCGCCTGCACCCCGAACTGCGTCATCCATCGACGCAGCACCGTCTCGTGGAGACCCAGCTCACGGGCCACCGCCCCGACGCTCAGGCCGCCGTTGGCGACGCGGTCAACCGCCTCGCGCTTGAAAGAATCCGGGAAGTTCCGGCGTTGAACACTCATCAGACACTCCTCTCCAGCTCCGAAAAGCTAGCATGGGTGTCCACCAAAACGAGGGAGGATCAGATCCTCGCGATCCGGCAGATCATTGAGCAACGCAACACCAGCGGCAAAGGCATTCACAATCGTCGCACCGCTCACCGGAACCAGAAGCCGGTCACAGCTGACACGCTGATCCGCTCGCTCCAGCGAGAGACTGAACGCCGCCAGTCTTTCGCGCGGCGCGCCTCCCTCACGCGCAACCGCCTGGTGTTCGTCATCAACGCTCTGAAGCACCTACTCGGGGAGGAGCGATTTCAGCTGCTGATGAGGGCTGAGGGAATTCATACACTCCCGTCGGCTTTGGCGGCGCGGCTCAGCTAGGAGCGCGGGTGATGGACCCGGTCAAGATCGCCTTCGAGCAACGAGTGCATGTTCTTCCACTCGATCAAATCCTTCCGTCGAAGATGCTGTCTGCCGCTGTCATCGATTCCCCAAAATACAAGCGGATCGCCGCCTCGGTGGCAGAGGTTGGCCTAGTGGAGCCGCTTGTCGTGGCTCAGGTCCGATCGGGAAACGCCCATCCCCTTCTGGACGGCCACGTCAGACTCAGCATCTTGAAAGAGCTGGGTGTCGAGACAGCACGATGCGTCGTGTCATCGGACGACGAGAGCTTCACCTACAACAAGCGGGTGAACAGGCTGGCGACGATCCAGGAGCACTACATGATCGTGCGGGCGATTGAGCGCGGTGTTTCCGAAGAGAAACTGGCCCGCGCACTCAACGTCGATATCGGCGCGATCAGGCAGCGACGTCAGCTCTTGAATGGCATCCACGAGGATGTCGCCGAGCTCCTGAAGGACAAGCCTGTCGGCATTCAAGCCTTCCAGAAGCTGCGGAAAATGAGGCCCATTCGACAGTTGGAAGTGGCCGAACTGATGGTGTCCGCCAACAACTATAGCGCCAGCTACGCCAGGGCCCTACTTATCACAACGAGGCCAGCGGACCTCGTGAGGCCAGAAGCAAAGAACATTCCCGGCTTAAATCCCGAGCAGATCGAAAAGCTGCAACGGGAGTTGGACGCGGGATCGCAGGACTACCACGAGCTCGAAGCCTCATATGGCGATGACACGCTCGTGCTCGTGATCGCCGCAGGTTTCTTAGAGCGGTTGCTCTCGCGTCCCGTGATTGAGAGCTACCTGGCTGAGGCACACACCGAGATGCTGCAGACATTTCGATCGGTCGTGTCGGCCGCCTCGCTGGATCAGACCGCCCAAGCGGCCTGATCAAAGTGCGTTTGGGGACCGGGACCCAGTAAGCGCCGGGACCGTCGGAGAAGCCGCCGTGTGGGGCGGATCAAGGACGGTGGCGGGGATGACGGCGATCCCGTTCGGAGCCCGCTAGGCAGGCCGCCATTTGGTTTGCCGACGGCGCGGCTGAAGCGTTGGCGCTCAAAGCGCCCGCTTCCGCCGCGCTACTAGATGCAGAAATACACACAGACTAGTGCATTTTCTACATCTGCTCTGAGAGGGATCTCGCGCGAGGATTTCGCCCGTGATGGGGATGATCAACCAATCAGTCCTCGTCGTCCGGACCTTCCAGCAAAGGCGCTTCCAGAGCTTCGATCTCCAGCATCGAACGGCCAGCGATCCCCTGCAAATCGCCGTAAAGCCCCGCCGTCGAGTCCAGCACCGTGTGCAGCTGTTGCTCGCGTTTAGCCCATCGTTTCATCGTCGCTTTGCGCTCGCTAGCGAGGTCATCCTGCATCTCTGAAAACTTCTCGACGACCGCTTCGATACGGTGACGAAAACGCGGGCCTGTCAGATAATCATACATTAGCGCTGACTTGGTCTGCTGCCCCTCCCCGGCCGCCCGCACGCCGTTCATGAGCACGAGGCTCTCGCGCAAGCTCATCGCGACGGGCATTGCGCACTTCGGGCCGGTGATCCAGACCCCCTCCATCTGCCCAAACGTCTCGATGTCCTTTGGCAAAGCGTGAGAGACGATCAGCGCGAGGTCAGCTTTCGCTGCCCTCAAGTCGCCCTTCAATTTGCTGAGCCAGCCATCGCTCCACGCTCGCGTGCGCTTGGTTTCCCAAAGGATGGATCCGCAAACCTGGCCGGCTGGATTGACCACGCGCTGCAGGACATCGCCCCCGAACTCGCCCTTTCCGACCGGTTCAATCTGATCGAAGGGGAAGCGTGCGCGCAGCATGTCTTCGAGCATCAGTTCCTGCGCTTCCCCCTGAAGCTGCTGAGATCCCTGCTCGGCCTTCTTTTTCAGCTCTTCGATCTTCTGCTGCATCGATGCGATCTGCGTGTCGCGCTCTTTGACCTTCAACGAAAGCACGTCTTCGGCTTCCTGTTTGGCCGTCGCTCGAACAGCCTCCAGCCCCTCATTGACCTGCCGCTGCACAGCGAGGTCCACTTCTCGCAGCTTGTCATCGAGCTCGCGCTGCTTTTTCAGCATCTCCGCCTCTTTGGCCTGTGACAGCCTCAGCTTCTCTTCGCGGCTGGCCAGGGTTTCTTGAAGCTCAGCGAACTTGCGATCGCGCTCCTCCATGTCGGCGGCGACGACGCGCTTTGCGCGCTCAGTCTCATCGACAGCAATCTGCTTTCGCGCTTCGTCCATTTTAGCGTTTAGCGTCGCATCAATCGCTTGGCGCTCGAGTTCGATGCGCTTCTTTTCAGAAGCGACTTCGGCATGAGCCTGCGCCACCAGCTGGTCTTTCGCAGAAAGCTGCTCAGCGAAGGCGAGACGGGTTTGCTCGACGAGCGGCCCGGCCAGAGACTCGGTCAGCTTGATGTCTGACTTGCACTTCGGGCACGTGATCGTAGGTTCGTTCATCGTCGTATTCCTCCCGTCGGCCTTCGACCGTTAACGTTTCGAATCGAGGGCTAGCGCGACGATACGTCAGAAACGGTCGGAGAGGTTGTCCTGATCACGCGCTCTAATGGGCCGTCCCACAGAGCATTTCACATGGTTCGCCGTCGCTGTTTCCGTCCAGCGAAGCCACCCCGCATTGCCGCAGATAGAAGTGGGCTTCCGCGCACGAACTCATCTGGCGACAATAGCGTTTCCCAGAGCAGTTAAATCTGCCGTTTGCCGGTTCGGTCACCACGCTCTGAGGAGGGGCGACGAGTGATCGAACCCCACGGGTGCCGTCGGTTGGGATGTTACCGTCACCCTCGCGCTTTCCCTTTCGCCATTCCCATGGCTCAACCGTCTCGGAATCGCTGAGCGACCACAGACCCAGCCGGTCCTGGCGAGCTCTCGCTTCGACAGCGATCAGTGTCTGATCGTTCAGGTACCTTCTGTAAGCCCACGCGGCACCCTGCCCGACCATCGCGCGATTGATGTCTTCAACGTCGGCAAAGACGCGCGCCACGACACGGTCATAGCGATCGGTATCGGTCTGCTGCAGCGAAACCGTTTTGCCGAACACGAGCGAGGATAATGTCTGCTTCGCGCGCGCACCCCATGGCTGCCCACGTTCAGGGGCGTCGATCTCGGCAAGCCTGATCGTGTGCTGCTGATTGCTCTCATCAAGCACAGTCAGCGTATCGCCATCGGTCACGCCTACAACGCGCGCGCAAAAGGTAACTGCGGGCTCTGAACGCGGACCGATGCCGATGAGGTCTGTGGTCTTCTGGGCTGCGATCCCGATCTGGTCGCATGCGGAAACGGCGAGCGACGCCAGCGCAATCATTAGCATCGGCAGTCGCAAAGGGCGTCTCAGGGTGTTTGTCGTGATCTGCACTGAGAGGCTGCAATCCATTCCGATGAGTACGAATCAACATTTTTCCCGTTGTCGAAAATAGAGGCCTTCCACTCTCGATTGCACCTGCTAAACCAACGTCATGGGGGGACTACAAAAGCTAAAAGAGCTGTTCGTTCGGCATGAGTCGCTGCTCGCGCCGATGGATGATCCGTTTATTCAGATCGACACGACTGCAACGTCGGAGCGTCTGAAACTCCGCGCGCGAGGAGCGGAGCAAGGCGCGCTGGAGCAGCCGTCAAGCCAGCTGCGAACGCTTGATGTCGTCGAATCCGAGATCGTCGCGCACGTTCACGAAGTCTATTCGCGCGCACAAAATGACGCAGCAAACAACGTGCGAACCTATGACGGGCGAATGGCAGAGCTCGGTCTTCTGACGGGCGTGTCGCAGATCGGAGTCTCAGCAAGGCTGGCTGCGAGCGACTTCAAGGCCGCCGTGACGAACGCTCTAAACAGACTTTCAAACAGTCGCGATGCAATCACGAGTTCCTATTCCGAGCTGCGCGACTTCCGCCTGGAACACAGCCTGCGCCGGCCGGCTCATCGATCGACGTCGTCGGCATCGGCCTATGGATACATTCTCGTTTCTTGGGCCCTGGAAACTGGGCTGAACTCGGTTCTACTTCGTCAGAACGACGCGATGGGTTTGCTCGGCGGCGTCATAGCAGCTGCGGCTATCGGCGCCCTCAACGTGGGGGTCGCTGCTGTCGTCGGGCGAATGGTGTGGCCGCTCACCCAACACCGGTCAGCAGCGAAAAAAACTCTTGGATGGGTTGGCGTCGCACTGTGGCTCGCACTCGTCGTCACTTGGAACTGGGGCGCAGCCCACTATCGCGATGCAAAAGTGAGCGGGGTCGATAGCCCGGAAGTTGAGGCTCTCCATCTCATGTTTGGAAGCCTCGATAGCATCTATTCTTGGGCCCTTCTGCTTGCAGGGATCGTCTTCGCGGCCATGGCTGCCCTTTCGGGTTTCCGCATGGATGATCCTTACCCCGGTTACGGCGGCGTCTCGCGCCGACACGATGACCGATGCCAAATCTACGCAGAGGATGTCGAGGCTGCCACAGACCAACTGACCGGAATCAGAGACGAAGCCATCAACGAGGCGCTCAGCGTGCGCAGCGAGCTTGATCGCCAGCAATCCGAACGTGGTCAGATACTCGCGGCACGTGCAGCCTTCGTTAGACGCTTTGACGAGTTTGGTGCGCAGCTTGAAGTGATCGCAAATGCTCTGCTCCAAGAATACCGCACGGCGAATCTTACCGCTCGCTCCAGCGAGGCTCCTGAGACCTTCTTCGCTCGCTGGTCGCTGCCTAGGTCGACCGTGCCCCCTCCCCCCATCATTGCTGTGAACGATAGCGACATTCGTGCAGCAGAAGCCGCACTGGACGTGGCCGTAACGGAAATGTCCGCAGCCTTTGACGAGGGCATCCAACGCTTTGAGCCGTTGGAAACACTTAAGTTGAGGCTCGGCGATGCGTAAGCCGCGACAGAAGCGTCAGACCGCAGCGTCTCAACGCGCGGCTGAGGAGACGCGCAAGGGGTGGCTGCAGATCGGGGGCGTCCTTGCTGTCGTCGCCGTGATCGCGACGACCTTTGTCATGGTGTCTCGTAGCAATCGATCCCTTGATCCGGAAACGCTCTGTCCGACTATTCCGTCGAGCATTACCGTGCTGCTGGTCGATGTTACGGACCCAATGACGGTAGCGCAGCGTCAGGATTTCCAGAACCAGCTCACGAAGCTTCGTAACTCGATCCCGCGATACGGAAAGCTAATTGTCGCCAAGGTGGATTCAACATCGCAGACATTGCTTAAGCCGGTCATCGTGCGCTGCAATCCCGGTACGGCGGACGACGTAAGCGATTGGACGGGTGATCCTAAGGGGGTGCAAAAGCAATATCGCGAGGGGTTTGAAAAACCTTTGGCCGATGTCTTTGCCAGCCTTTCCATCGCCAGTGGCTCCGACCGCTCTCCGATATTCGAGTCGGTTCAGTCAGTGGCTTTGACCGAACTGTTAACCCCTGACGTAATCGAGCTGCCTCGCACGCTCATACTCGCCTCAGACCTTCTCCAGAACACCGACACGATATCGTTCTACGCCGGCCTCCCCACGCCCGACGAGTTGATCAACTCTGCATCGTTCCGTCGCGTCCGTTCGGACCTTCGCCAGATAGAAATCGAAGTCTGGATGTTGGAGCGCGCGGATGCGCCACAAACCCAGCCGCGCGCTCTCAGCCGGCTTTGGGAAACGACCTTTACCGAACAAGGCGGCTCCGTTCGCCGTATCTACAATGTGAGTGGATAACCATGCGGCGCGGTGCCTTGGCATTTGTAGATCGGCTGGCTGAGCGTGGTCTGGTCGATCGATTTGGTTTTTTGTGCTTCGCCTTCGGCGGTGCTGCTCTCATCGTCTTAGCGAAGGCTTTCAGCGTTCCTGCGCTGATCGTCGCGGTAGCGGCGGCAGTGGCGATCGTCGTCTACGCTGTTTTGGTCCAGGGTACCGGAACAGGCCGCCTTCGGTCTGATCAGGCTGGTGACAACTGCTACTATCTGGGCCTGATTTATACGCTGGCCAGTCTGGCCTATGCGATCTTCACCTTCGATCCTGCTGACACAGCGACCACGATCATCCAGGGGTTCGGTGTCGCCTTGGCGACGACAATCATCGGCTTGGTTCTTCGGGTGTATTTCAACCAAAGCCGCCCCGACATAGCCGAATCCGAGACCTCCGCGCGCCTAGAACTGGCCGCCGCTTCCGGAAAACTCAAGTCCGAGCTGTCCAGATCGATCGTCAGCATGAACGACTTCAGCCGTCAGACGCGTCAGTCGCTGGAGGAATTGCGGGATGAAGTCGTCGCCAGCATCCAGCAGATCAAAGACGCCGCCGAACTGTCTGTAAAGGAGAGCTCCGAAAGAGCCTCGACAGCTGTGGCAGAGCATGCCGAAGCCGCTGTTGCGCGCTCCAAGAAACTGACGAACGCGACCGACAAAATCGTCGGTGGCATGGAGAGGCACACTGAAAGCCTATCTGGGCTAGACAGTGCTCATGCGAGCATTGCTGCGAGTCTAGCGGCCCTGGAGGGGGCAGCAGGTAACTCGAAAACAATCCTCGACGGCTTGGTGACGCAGACTGGCCAAGTCAGCCAGATTCAGTCCGGCGCGGCCTCTGCCGTTAGGGATTTGACTGAGGCGGCGTCAGCCCTCCGCGATCAGGTTGGCGGAATGACAGCCTCGACCGATCGTTTTGAAGGCGTTCTGGTAGATAAGATCGAGCAAGTTCAGGCCATTCCACAAGCTGTCGCCCAGGCGGCGATCTCAGCGGTGGAAGAGGCGATCGGACGTCTGCAGGCTGACCTCCAATCGATCGTCGACGCACAGGGTAAGGTGGTCGAGGGATTGAACGACCAGATCAAACGTGGTGCCGAAACGGCTGGTCGTCACAACGCTGCGCTTGAGACTGAGCTGGCCAGATCGCGCGACAACGTCGCAAAGGTACACTCCGCGCTCGTCGATATGACCGGAACGCTCGCTTCACGGGCGGAAGCCAGCCTCTGATGACCGACCACCCCGACATCCGTCAGGAAAAGGCCTACAGGCGAGGGCTCGTCCTCGGCTTGACTATGGCCGAAGTCATGATCCTGCTCATTTTCCTGCTGCTCATGGCTCTAGGCGCGACGCTCCAGAACCGCGATCAACGCATCGCCGCGCTCGACAGCGGCGGTGCCTCTCGGATGATTGAGCAGCTCCAAAGCGCTTACCCTCAAGCCAAGACGAGCGACGACTACTTCAAGGAGCTTGTTCGGGCCATCGACATCCGCAAGCGAGTGGAGGCGTCAGGGGAAAAAGCCGGCGCAGCGACCTTGGTGGAAGATGCGGAGCTGGGTCGGAAAATGCGAGAGGCCGCGGGCTCCACAGATCCTGATGCCTATGTTCGTCGGGCGATCTCAGCCGCTCAACGCGGCAGAGAGGGGGAATGGCCACCGTTCTTCAGTCTCAGCGAGGCCGGCGGTTACTATTTTGAGAGCGGCAAAGCGACACTCAGACCTGAATTCGAGCGTAGCCTCCGTTCAACAATCATCCCCATGCTCGCCACTCAGATCGAAGACTACGACGTGGATGTGATCGAAGTCATTGGGCACACTGATGAAGTTCCAATGGTGGGGTCCAGCAACCTCGACAAAAGCCTGATTGCCGCGTCGGTCAGCCAAGTCCCGATCTCCGACCTCCGTTCTACCGACAACGCTGGGCTGGCGATGGCGCGCGCTGTCGCAGTGGTTCGCGTGCTGAGGTCCGACCCTCGCTTGGCCAGCACGGCGATCCTCCCCCTCTCTGGCGCTCAGATGATTGTACCCATCGACCGAATGGCCGATGGCACCGCCGCCCGCGACGATCAGTCCCGCCGTCGCATTGAAATTCGCCTTCGCAAGTCTACTGACCAAGCCGTCCCGCAAAGGGAAAACTGACCATGGCATCCGGACCCGACGAGCTGGACAGAAATCTAGAACGGCTTCGGCGAGCGCTCTTAGCCCCCCGCACCACGCAGCGGCTGTCCGAGACGGGGCCAAGTCTGAGCGACCGGCGGCCGACACTTTTCGAACGATTGATCCTTTGGCGAAGCCGGTAAAGCACCGGCGATACACTTCGCGCGACAAGAGCACCGCTGGGCGGTATTCGCGCGATCGTCCAAGGTCTCATGCCGCGACTGGAGCTGGTCGGTCACGTCTTCGAGACACGGCAATCATGGCGCTCGTGGCGGTGATTTTTATTGCAGCGTTTTGCTTCGCGTTGGCTAGGCATCATGGAGGCCAACAACCTGCCCCACTCGAACGTCCGTCATCACAGCCAGAATCGAATGACTTTGCTGACCCGCCCGTCGCGGCGGTGCCCCAGCCATCCACGGTCCGCGTCGGCAACACTTTCATCTGTGATCGCCATCGCGTGATTGATGGGGATACGATTCACTGCGGAGACATCTCGGTTCGGTTGGCCTCGATCGATTCATCGGAAATGCCTGGCCATTGTCGCCGAGGGCGGACGTGCGTGCCGGGTGACCCGATAGCGAGCAAGAGCAATCTGGAGACTTTGACTGCGGGGGGCGAGATCATCTGCCGCCAAACCGACACCGATCGATACGGGCGCGTTGTCGCGTTCTGTGCGGTTGAAGAACGCGATCTTTCCTGCGCCCAGGTCGAGGGCGGATTCGCGATAATCCGCTATGGTGAGTTGCGCTGCCCTGCCCCATGAGATCGCTGCACAAGTGTCTCAGTGCGTTTGTCTTCATCTGCAGTATGCGCTCTTTGACGGTCGAGGACAGCGGATGATCGAAATCACACCTGAGATAGCGACCTACCTCGACGACGTGACTTCTCGACTGCACCAAGCGGTGCACATCGAGCGGCGTGAGGTTGTTTTTCAGGACGGATCGCGGCCGCAGGCCTCGCACTGCCACGACAACGTCGATCAATACGTTTGCGAGAACCCGGGATCACGTCCGATCAGAGGGTGGGTGGTGATCAGCACGTCGGCCGACACCGCATACATCGCAGCGCATTCGATCGTTCACACAGCGTGCGGCGAACTTATCGACATAACGCCACTCCCCGATCAGAACTCCCCCTTCATTTCTCACACCGGTAGCGACGATCGCTTCCTCGAAATCCGAGCAGTAACAAACAACCTTTGGTGGCCTTACTGAGATCGCCGTCGCCGATGCGACGATGACTAGCGGGAATCGCGCACTATCTTGAGATCGACGTCGAAATAGTTGTCGCATGGATCGCCGCGGCGGCGGCCCTTGGGGGTCCCCTCATGGCCACGGCAGCAATGGCGCGTGGTGCCTTCAGGCGAGAACCTGATGACGTTCTCGAGTTCAAGCCCGCCCTGCTGACACCTGTTGTTCAGACAGGCGACGAGCGTGGGGAAGTTGGTCTCGTCGAAGCGGCTCATCCGTTGCCAATCATGTCGCGCGTGCATTTGAAACGGATCTTGGCGGACGGTGAGATCCAACGAGGTCAGTTCAGAGAATGCCACTCGGCGGTCGGTCGTGAGTTTTCCAAACCAGGGACGTGAGTTCATCAAAAGTCTCCTTTCGATCAAGCTTGGCTCGGACGCGCGTCAAATACGGTCGTAGCAGCGCCTATACCACCCATCAGAGCACTTTTCGCAATGTGCACTGAACATAGACCAAAGGGACCTGGGGTCCTCTGGACACCGGCTTGCCGGAACTAGCAGTCAGTAGTGGCCGAGGAATGCAACGATACGCCTGCACTGCGCACGGAGCTCAGCAGGGTTCACCGGCGGCGAGTTCGCGTGCATGTGGTCCCGGCTGTATTCGTTGATCGCCTTGAACGCGGGAACGTCGTCGTGAAGCGGATCTGATGCCCCTGTAGTGTCAATGTCGTTAGCCATCGCGTCGAGCATCACCAACGACGGGAAGCGCGCTGGGAAGCGTGCCCGAATGAAATCTTCGGCAAAGGGACGCAGGCGTTTGACCACGGTGTCCGCGTTCTCGCCGTCGAGAAACACACCATTGTTGGCGTATTCACGGATGACCTGCGCGCTTCGGACGTAAGCGTTCTCTAGTTCTTTCTCCGACGACCAATCTGAGATGCTGGCAACTCCCTGATCATCGCACATGATCTGGAACGATGCACAATCCGCTTTGTCCGCATTCTTCTCAATGAGGTGCAGGAAACGAGGATCGTGCGAGAACACAATCACCTGGCACGCCTGCTTGGACAGCGCGCGCAGTTGGCTCGTTGTCTCCCATTGCCTCTGCATATCCTGACTGCTGAACGGATCGTCGAAAACGATCACCGCGCTGGCCAGGTTGGGCTCGGAACGGACCTGAGTGATGAAGAATGCCAAGGCCAGCGTGAACTTGTCGCCGGCGCTCAGGATGGTGTTGAAGCTAGGTTTGTCGTCGGCGCGCTCGCCGGCATTCACACGGTGATTTCCTATCTCGATCGAGTAATCGGCGTTTGGCTCACGCCCCACGAAACTCGCTTTCGTATCGCAGATGCGGAAGTCGGCACCGAAGAGCTCCAGCAGCGCATTGATGTCGTCCTGACGGGCCCCCGTTGTCGCCGCTGCATAGGTGCGCAGATCGTTCTGAGCGGCCTTCTTGTCGGCGTCGATTTGCAGGCGTCGTTTGGCTCCCTTGGTCCATTCTTCGACCTCATCCTTGATAGGGTTTGAGGCCTTAGCTTTGAGCGCTTGCAGCTTGTTTCTCGTGGACGTCGCGCCTGCAATATCAGCTTGCGACGCATTCGTGCGCGCAGTTGCGATCGTTACCGCTTCAGCAGCCACGGCCCTCATGTAGGTGCGGATCGCAGCGATCCCGGTGGCCACCTCAGTGCGTTGGTCGACCGACAGAGACTGTCTCGCCAAAGGGTTCTTCACCTTGGCGGACATCAAGTCCTGAACCATCTTCAAAGCCGACGTCGCAGAGGCGCGCTGTTCGTCTGAAAGGGTGGGAATAGCGGTGAGGTCGCAGACAGTTCCCCAGAAATCAAAATCAGCGGCGTGGTCCGCAAGCAGTTTATCCCACGCGCTGCCGTTCTCGCCGTAGAGCGTTTTGACCTCGTCCAGCGCTGCGTCCAGGTCCTGCGTCAACTGCGTGAACTGTTCGCTGAAATAGCCCTGAAACGCGGCGACAAGAGGAATGCCCGACGTGTCCTGAGTGCAGAACGGACAATCGGCGCCGCTCATATGATCGACCCCATATTTCAGCCAGCGCGATCCGTTGGGATGCATACCGTGCTGATCTAGATGCGTCTGCACCATCGAAGCAGCACCCTCGGAAACGTCATCGATCGAGCGTTCTGCGAGCTCCTCAAATTCCTCGAGCGACCGCAACGCGATGTTGGTCAGTTCGCGACGCTGCCGCACAGCCATCCCGCTATTTGCGAGAGCCAACGCTCGAATGGCGGACGCGATCTTTTCGTCAATGTCCGACGGCACCAGTGCATCGGCAAAGGCCTGCATATCCGACACCGAGGGATGAGCTGTCTTTACGACCTTCTCGTGAGCCGCCTGCGCAGCGACGATGTCTCTTTGCTCTTTGTCCAGATTGGAAATCTTGGCAGCGATTGAGGTACCCTGAGCGCCGAGAACGACCGGCACAAGATTGCGCTTGTTCTCCCGAGTGACGCTCTCCCCGACATGAAGGTTTCGAAGAACAAACTCTAAATCGAAGATGTAGACGTCGCCAGGGCACCCGTTCCACTTTCCGCCGCTGAAGTCGATTTGCCCGTGGGTTTTCCATTTCGTTTGGACGCGGGATTCCGCGCCGGACCCGAGCCGCTTGCGAGCGGCGATAAGCTTGACGTCCTCTTCGACTGCGGACCTAAGAATGGAACACAGGGTGCTCTTCCCGAGGCCGTTACGCGCGTAGATGAAGCTCAAGCGACTAAAAGCAGGCGCCTTGTGCTTGAGCGACGAAAAGCGCCCGATTTCCTGAACCGCATCAACCCTTAAGAGCATGCTTGATGTAACGCTCTCGCGCCGCACGAGTAAAGAGCTTTGCCTTAGCGGCACCTTCCAAAAGAAACTCCCGCTCAGGAGTTATCTTCCTATGTCTCGAACGGGCGCGCCGGGCATACCTCACTTCCGCCAATGAACCGGGGTGGTGGTCTGCGGTGGGAGTCTGCTCTTGGGGGAAGGCAGAGGTCCCGCCCCTCTTCAGCGCATTTGTCTCAATCTGCACTGAGCGATCAGTCGTATAGAATCGGCGGTTGGAGAGTCGGCCTCGGACCTTGGGCCTTCCCATTCAATGGTGGGAACAGGTGCTCTGTTGCGAATGAAATGCGCGAAATTGGCCACGCTCATCGACTGGACGCTGTCCTAGCGCAAGTCGATGGCCTTGCTCTCATAAACCTGACACCGCTCCAAGTCTGGCCTGCCATAGGTCTGATTGCCTATAGCATCGAACAATCATAAGGCTGTGCACGCATGCCTTGCTGGGGAAACAATGTCTCTATCTGTCGACGATCTGCTGCAAACATATCGTGAGTACGCCATCACAGAGAGGGACAAAGGCACCTACTACGAGCGCCTCTGCAAAGCATTCCTTCTGAATGACCCAGTACAGGCCGAGCAATATTCTGCGGCATGGACTTGGACTGAATGGGCTCCCCAGCACGGTGTGTCCGGCAAAGATACAGGGATCGATCTCGTAGCGAAACTCCGTGATGAAGAAGGCTTTGCAGCCATTCAGTGCAAGTTCTTCAGCCCGAAGCACAAGATCGCCAAAGCCGACATCGACTCCTTCCTTGCCGCCTCCTCAAAGGAGCCCTTCGCACGCCGCGTGGTCATGGATTCCACCGAGGTAGAATGGTCGGACAACGCTGAAACCATGCTTGTCGGTCAGAGCATCCCGGTTCTGCGGATCGGCTTGGGGGATATGCGTGCATCTCCGATACAGTGGAGCCAGTTCGCCGCCTCGGAAGAGATCGTACTTGAGACAAAAAAAGAGCTTCGGCCCCACCAACAGGATGCCCTCAACGCTGTGCGTAGCGGCCTTGCCGATCATGATCGTGGCAAGATCATTATGGCCTGCGGTACGGGCAAAACCTTCACCGGCCTGAAGATCGCCGAAGACCTGGTCGGCGCCAATGGGACCGTCCTGTTCCTTGTACCCTCGCTGGCTCTTATGGCTCAGACGGTTCGGGAATGGACGAACGATACCAAGACCCCTCTACGCTCGTTTGCGGTTTGCTCTGACACACAGGTCGGCAAACGCCGGGTGTCCAAGGACGATGTCGCTGAGATCAGCTCCCTGGACCTAGCGTTCCCAGCGACAACCAACGCCGCCGTCTTGGCTAAGGGCGTTACTGAGGCTGCTCCAGGCAAAATGACGGTGGTGTTCGCCACCTATCAATCCATCCAGGCCGTTTCAGACGCCCAAATCCATTTCGGAATGGGGCGCTTCAATCTCATTATTTGTGATGAAGCGCACAGGACCACCGGCGCAACGATCGGTGATGAGGAAAGCAACTTCGTACGCATCCACCGCGATGAGGTCGTAGGCGGCGACAAGCGCGTCTATATGACCGCTACGCCTCGCATCTATGGCGATGGAGCAAAGTCCAAAGCCGCCGATCTCGGCGTCACCCTCGCTACGATGGATGACGAGAAGCTGTTTGGCCCAACCCTCTTCTATCGGGGCTTTGGTTGGGCGGTGCAGAACGAGCTGCTGACAGACTACAAGGTCATTGTCCTAGCTATGGACGAAGGCCGCGTTGCGCGCACTCTTCAAGCCCGCATGGCCGATCCTGACAATGGTCTGGTGCTGGATGACGCGACACGCATCCTCGGCTGCTACAAGGCCCTTACAAAGGTCGATATCGCATCCGATCTGGGTGCTGATACCCAGCCCATGCGCCGCGCCTTGGCATTTTGTCGGGACATCAAATCTTCCAAGCTCGTTCGCGACGAGTTCTCGGCGGTGGTGAATGACTATCTGGCCTCTTCGGAGGTCCAGACGCAAGAAGCCGATATCGTTGAGCAGCAGCTCAGATGCGCGATCGAGCACGTTGACGGCACCTATAACGCCAAAACCAGAGGCGAACTTCTCGACTGGCTAAAGGCCGAGACCGAAGAAAACACCTGTCGGATCCTGACGAACGCCCGCTGCCTGTCAGAAGGCGTGGACGTTCCGGCGCTCGACGCCATCATGTTCCTGCACCCCCGCAAAAGCCAGATTGATGTTGTGCAATCGGTGGGCCGCGTTATGCGCCGCGCCCCGAACAAGCGCATGGGCTATGTCATTATTCCAGTAGGCATTCCCGCTGGCATGAACGCCGAAGACGCCCTGAACAACAACGAAAAATATCGCGTCATCTGGCAAATTCTCAACGCCCTGCGCGCCCACGATGAACGCTTCGATGCGACCATCAATCAGATGTCTCTGGGGCAGGATGTATCGGATCGTTTTGAAATCCTGGGCCTCGACAGCAAGGAGCTTAGCTCCGTCACCGCCACGGTCGAAAACCTGCCAAATGCCAAGCCCAAGAAACGCTCAAGCGTTGGAGAAAACGGCTTCGACCTTGGCGATGAAGACATCGACATCGGTGGTCAGACTGAGCCCGAGCAATACGGCCTAATCCTTGACGATTTCAGCCGCGCCATCAAAGCCAAGGTCGTCAAAAAGTGTGGCGACAGGGAATACTGGGATCGTTGGTCCGCAAGCCTGCGTGATATCGCACTAGCTCATATCGCCCGCCTCAACGGCATTCTTTCCGTAGCGGGGAGCCCGGCCCGCTTGGCCTTTGATAGCTTCCTTGCAGAACTCCGTGACGATCTGAACGGCGGCATCACCGAGATCGAAGCCGTTGAAATGCTGGCGCAGCACATCATCACGCGCCCGGTGTTTGACGCCCTGTTTGAGGGCCATGCCTTCACGCAAGAGAACCCCGTTTCTAAGGCCATCCAGAGCGTCCTAGACGCTCTGGATGGCGAGCACCTGGAAAAGGAAAGTCGCGACTTAGAGGACTTCTACGGCAGCGTCCGAATGAAGGCACAGGGGATTACCAACCCCGCTGCCAAACAGGAGCTTGTTCGGCAGCTCTACGACAACTTCTTTGGCGTCGCCTTCAAAGACACCCGCGACAAGCTGGGCATCGTCTATACGCCGATTGAGATCGTCGATTTCATCATCCACTCGGTCAACGACGTTCTAAGGGATGAGTTCGGACAGACCCTCGGCTCTCAAGGGGTCCACATCATCGACCCATTCACTGGAACCGGAACTTTCATCACGCGCCTGCTGCAATCGGGCCTGATCTCGCCCGCCGAGCTGGAGCACAAATTCCGCTACGAGTTGCACGCCAATGAGATCGTGCTGCTGGCGTATTATATCGCCGCGATCAACATCGAGAGCGTCTATAGCGGCCTTCAAGACGGTTCCTACACGCCCTTCAACGGCATCCTGCTGACTGACACCTTCGCCATGAGCGAGGGCACGGATGAGCTGGCTCTTGTCATGCCGGACAACTCAGAGCGCCGTCGTCGCCAGCAAGAGCTGGATATCCGTGTCATCATGGGCAACCCACCCTATGCGGTCGCCCAACACATCGACTATCCGCACCTGGACGGTCGCATCGCCGATACCTACGCGGCCCGCTCGACCGCCACCAACAAGAACGCACTTTACGACAGCTACATCCGCGCCATCCGGTGGGGCGCTGATCGACTCGGTGACAGCGGTGTATTGGCCTATGTCACCAACGGGGGCTGGGTCGATGCCAACACGGCAGACGGTATGCGGAAGTCGATGGTGGACGAGTTCTCTTCAATCTACGTCTTCCACCTCCGCGGCAATCAGCGCACCTCTGGCGAGGCCTCAAAAAGAGAAGGCGGCAAGATATTCGGCGCAGGTAGCCGCGCGCCTATCGTCATCACTATTTTCATTAAGAACCCTAACGCTGAAACACAGGGCCAGGTCTTCTATCACGATATCGGGGACTACCTGTCTCGTGAGGACAAGCTGAAGATCGTCGCAGAGCTCCGCTCGATCCGAGGCATCACGGCCCAATCGGGCTGGCAAGAGATCATCCCAGATGACCACGGGGACTGGCTTAAACAGCGTGATGACAGCACAGCAAAATACATCAGCATCGGTGATAAAAAAGACAAAACAACCCCAACACTGTTTGAGAACTATTCACGTGGCGTAGCTACAGCGCGGGACGTGTGGTGCTACAATTCTTCACCTAAGCAGCTTGAAGAACAAGTGCGTCACACGATCAACTATTACAACAGGCAGCTAAATCAGTTCATTTCCGCTAAATCAACCGCGCAAGCTGAAATTTTCATGCGGTCCGCACTTAGAGAAATCTCGTGGACCGATGCCCTGCGCAACGATTTCACCAAGCTGAAACCGTTAGCCTACGAAGATGGGCAGATTGTACCGGCGACATATCGACCATTCTTCCGGCAATGGCTCTATTTCAGCCGTCGTTTAAATGAGAGAATGTACCAAGTTCCGAAGATTTTCCCAGAAAAGAACACCTATAACCGCGTAATCGCCGTTCCAGGTAAAGGCGGGGACAAGGGTTTTTCAGCCTTCTTGCTGGACAACATTCCAGACCTCAATCTTGCTCCTGCAATGGGTGGATATCAGTGCTTCCCACTCACACTTTATGAACGCCCCGAAATCGCCTCATCGGATGATCTCTTCTCGGTTCGCGAGGAAGGGGCCTCTGGTTATACCAGCCGACACGGCATCACTGATGAGGGGAAAGAGCTATTTGAGACGGCTTATCCTAGTGAGGCGATCACCAAGGATGACATCTTCTATTACACTTACGGCCTGCTGCACTCCGAGGACTACCGCCGTCGATTTGCCGACAACCTAAGCAAAGAGCTGCCCCGCATACCTTGCGTCAGAAAGGCTGGAGATTTCTGGGCATTCGTCCAGGCAGGCCGCGCGCTAGGAGACCTTCATGTGGGCTACGAAAGCGTCGAACCCCATCCAGTCACACTGAAGCAGGGCGACCTATCGCTGGCTTCGATCGATGATCCGGCGAAGTTCTTCCGCGTCGAAAAGATGGCTTACGGCAAGGGCAAGGACCGCTCGGTTATCCACTACAACCCGAACATCACCCTGACGGGCGTACCGCTTGAAGCCTACGACTACGTCGTCAACGGGAAGTCTGCGATCGATTGGGTGATGGAGCGTCAGGTGGTCAAGCAGGACAAGGACAGCGGCATCATTAACGACGCCAATGACTACGCCAATGAAACCGTCGGCGACCCTCGCTATCCCTACGACCTCCTTCGTCGCGTCATCACGGTTAGCCTGGAAACGATGAAGATCGTCAGGTCGCTTCCGCCGCTCGATATCTAATCGCTCGGCAACGCCTTAAGACCACACGCAGATGCCCATTCGGAACGCCATTTGGACGGTAGGAACCAGCGCTAGCGCGTCTAGATCGCAGCGCTTTCCTCGCCTCAAGATGAAATGACGTTGCCGTCGATGTCAGTGCATTTTTTCCGGATGTACCCCGACGGTCGCGCAGATGGCTCCAGCAAAATCGTCGGTAGCATAATCCAGCAATGGCGATTATCTTCGGTTGATATCCAGGAAGATGCTATGGTCGAAGTCGCCGCCTCACTCGAACTGTCCGACGAAGATGAGCAGGCTTTAGCGGCGATCCTGGGATGTGATCACGCGCAGCTTGCCGATGAACTCAGTGGATATGCAGATGCAGCTCTACGTGAGTATGCAGAAATGTTCCTTGGGCGAGGCGTATTCACTCGTGGGAGCGACTTGTTGGAGTTCCGCCTTCGGCTTTTGACACAGCATGCTTTTGACGGATCGCTTCCGGACGAAGCGCGTGTTTCTCGGCTCTTCCAGACATCCGCCCAAGCAAGTCGCGGCATGCTTAGAGCCCTGCTGGCGAAATATCAGTATCAGCTGCAGGAAGCCGTATCCGGGTCTGTGCGCACCCTCCTCCAGACGGCACAGCAGGAAGAAGAGGGCGCGGACTTCACGCTGTCCATAAACAGCATCAATCTCGTCGAACTTCTTAATCAGCGACTTGCGGTCCGCGACGGTTCACAACGCCGGGTCCGCAAACAGAAAGACAGCGTATCAATCTACGAAATCGCTCCGGCGTCGTACGTAATCCTTTGCGCCGAATTCGGTGTCTAGATGGAAGCACTGCTTTCTGCCTCAAGCCTCATCCTGGCGGCTCTCGCAGCTCTTGTAGCTTTGTGGTCGGGTGAAGTTCAGCAGGCTCTAGCCCTGAAAATACCCACCCAAAAAGCCAACGCAAAACTGCCCCTCAAAACGATCCGCGCTGCGCTTTGGACGCGGGTCCTCCCCCTCACCTGCTTTGTCATCGCATCTATCGCGATCTTTGTGCCTGATCTGGTTTCGGTAGTGAGCGAGACTGGACGATACGCCTCTGATCCTAGGTATCGATATGACGCCATCAAAGCCGCATTCGCCCTTACCGTGGTCGCTCAGATTGCTATCGGCATATACCTGGTCAGCCTACTTGTGCGGCTTAGCGGAATTCTCGGCAAACGGCGAACCTAGCGCGTCAGGCTGCAGTACAACTGAGCCCCCTTAGACCGCCGCTCAGTGCGCAACCGAGGGTGATTACAGCGGTGGGTTTCACGCGGATCTCCTAGAGAAGCCGGCGGACAGCAATTTATGCGTCTGACACGCCATCAAACGGCGAGCTCAACAATCCATTTTCATAAGCTCAGGCTGCTAAGGTGGCCGCGGAAAGTGCAATTTTCCTATTCTGCACTGAAGCGCCTGAACGCGATCAACCGATCGCCGGGCCGCCGATTTCGACGGAGGTTTGCGATCTGATCCTCCCTCGTTTTGGTGGACACCCATGCTAGCTTTTCGGAGCTGGAGAGGAGTGTCTGATGAGTGTTCAACGCCGGAACTTCCCGGATTCTTTCAAGCGTGAGGCCGTTGATCGGGTCGCCAACAGCGGCCTGAGCGCCGGGGCGGTTGCCCGCGAGCTCGGGCTGCACGAGACGGTGCTGCGTCGATGGATGACGCAGTTCGGGGTGCAGGCGACGGTGCTGCGTCGATGGATGACGCAGTTCGGGGTGCAGGCGACGGGGACGTCGCGGCGCCCCACAACGCAGGCGTCGTCCCCGTCGCCGTCGGACATGGCGGCGGAGTTGGCCCGGTTACGACGGGAGAACGGTCAGCTTCGGATGGAGCGCGACATCCTAAAAAAAGCCGCGCTCATCTTCGGAGCGACCTCCCGATGAAGTTCGGGTTCGTCGATGGGCATCGTCAGGTCTGGCCTGTCCGCGTGATGTGCGCGGTCCTGGGGCTGTCGGCCAGCGGTTACTACGCCTGGCGCGGTCGCCCCGAGAGCCGGCGGTCGGTCGCCAATCGCGAGCTGACCGAGGATATCCGTTTGATCCATGCCGAGAGCAGCGGCTGCTACGGCTCGCCGCGCATTCACGCCACCCTGCGTCGGCATGGGCGTCGGATCGGTCGCTCCCGCGTGGAACGGCTGATGCGCCGCGCCGGCCTGAGAGGATTGGCGGCCTTGCCGCGTCGCGCCCGGACAACGAACAGTCGCCACGGCTATCCGATCGCGCCCAACCGGCTGGCCCGGAACTTCGAGGCGGCGGCGCCCAACCAGGTCTGGCTCGCCGATCTGACCTATATCCCAACGGGTGAAGGCTGGCTCTACCTCGCCGCCATCCTCGACATGCACACCCGCAAGATCGTCGGCTGGTCCATGCGCCAGACCCTGCACACCGAGATCGCTCTGGACGCCCTCAACATGGCCGTCGAACGCCAGCGCCCCGCGCCTGGCCTGATCCACCATTCCGATCGTGGAATCCAGTATGCCGCCGAAGCTTATCGATCAGCCCTGGCCCGATCCGGCATCACGCCGTCCATGAGCCGCAAGGGTGACTGCTGGGACAATGCGCCTATGGAAAGCTTCTTCCACACCCTCAAAACCGAGCGTGTCCATCACCGCGTCTACGCCACCCGCGACCAGGCCCGGCGAGACCTGTTCGGATACATCGAAGGCTTCTACAACCCCCGTCGCCTGCACTCGTCACTGGGCTATATCAGCCCCGCCGAGGCCGAACGCAGAGCGGCTTAACCCCGTCCACTTTTGCGGGGGAAGATCAAACTGATCAAAGCATGGGGCACCAGTCACGTTGCACGCTCTCAACTGACTAGAACTTAACGCGTGTATAGAGGTGGAACTCCTGTCCGAGGTCGACCTGTACCGTCTGGGAAATGCTAGAAAAAGCCTTCTTAGCAGAGACATTTGGGTGCCACGGGGACTCGGTAGGATCGGAGCTAAATACGCTAAAGGTCGGGCGCACCATTCGGCAAATGTGTGGTCCGTGATTAGCGTCGGCACCGTGGTGCATCACCTGAAAACCCGCCAGTCGGGCCAGCCGAGTGGCATCGAAGTGAGTCGAAAAGCGAAGCGTTGCAGCCTTTGACTTTAAAAACGCATCGCCAGTGAATATCTGGCCGGCGCGCCGGTTTGGGGTGCATGAAAGACTTGTTGAGCACGACCCCGAAAGCTTTTCGACTAGCGCGCATTGGAGGACCACAGACGAAGGATCGATGGGGCCTGCGTATAGGCAAAGAGATATGCGGTTCCGCGCCCGGGACGACACCGGGGCACTGCCAGTCGGGCCGCGTGCAAAAGTACGATCAAACAGAGCCTTCAGCGCGGAAAGGGCTCTAGCCCTCTGCTTATCCGTCCGCCGGCCGATGAGAACCCGAGAAAACGAATCGACGTGCCTCTTGAAGTTCGGTCGTGGGGCAGCCTTCGCCTTGGGATCCGAATAGGGCACAAACTCCCAAAAGCCACCGACCGTTAATCCGCTGCTTGGAGCCAACATTTCTACGTTGGCTGGGGGTGACGAGAGCATCGGATCGTCCCGGTACTCCGCTGCCCCCAGGTCGGCTCTCTTGAACGTCAGTTCGAAGTCCCGCGGCCCATCAGAGATCGGGGGCATCTCCACGGAGCCTCTTTCGTCAGGATCACTGGGCGGGACGAGTATAATCCTGTCGATGGATGCCCCACGGAGTGCGTTCAGAAAGGCCGCTGGATCAGTGCAAAAATCAACGAACGATGCACGTGCGGGGTCAGCAAACGCAATGACAAGGCGCTGCCAGAGGTCAAAGTAGGGGAGCATCAACGTCCCCACCCGCACTCTCTTGAGCAGCTGAAGGACACCGTTGATGTGGTCGGCGTCGAAATGCGAAATGACCAACAAGTCGACAAACGGCTTTGTGTTCGTGCTGGAACGCCGCAACAGAAGCATTCTGTCGATTGCGTTGCCGATTAGCTTCGCACTACCCTTTGATACGGTTCCGCAGTCATAAATCCAGTGAAAGCGCTTAGAGCCGATCGAAAACTGGCTAGAGGCGAATAGTCCTTGGCCTACTGCGTGATAGCTATAGATTGCTCGAACGATGGTCATTCGGATTGTCGAGTGCTGCGGGCGGAAACGGCATTTGTAGCAGTGATGTCGCTCGGTTCCGCCCTAAGTGCGCTTCTCCCCATCTACATGGCCTCCGCGGGCGCTGACACCGGGCGCGGCGTGGGTGCCTCAAGGCGGTAGGGATCGAGGCTGAGCGTGCTTTCGATCTTGGGCAGCAGGAGCTCCAATCGCCCGTTTCTCTCGGCCAGATGAATATGCCAGTGGAACTTTCCGTCGGGGCGGGTGGTGACGTTCAGCGCATCCAACAACGGATGAAACACATCCCGTGGGATAGCGTATCCGGCGTCGCGCTCCATGCATCCCAGCAGCAGGTAGCCGCGGTCGGCGTCGCTCAGATAGGCCACCCAATCGGGATGATAGGCATACCAGTGGCCGCGATCCTCATAGAGCTTGGAGACCGCGACGACCGCTCGCACTGACCCGTCGACGCTGCTGCGCTTGGAGACCGTTTCCGCCTTCAGCTTAACGTGCTCACGAGCCTCCAACGCTGCGATGACCGCGTCTCGTCGCTCCTCCCGCATTACTGGATCGGAGACCTTCGTCTCGCCCTTGAACGACTGCGGGATGAGTTCGTCGTCGAGGTCCTCGGAGCCGCCTTCGACGCGTTGCCAGATTTCGACGGCCGCTTGGAACAGGGTTTCACCGCGCGCGATGATCGAGGATTCGGACCAGGCCTCAGGAGGGTTGGTGCGCAGCCATGCATTCAAGCGCAGGTCGCTGTTAGCGGCGATGCTGGCACATTTCCCAGGGAATGGGCCATTGCTGACGGAGGCGTTCAGCTCAGTTGTGAGCAGGGTCAAGTTTCCAAGCGTATGGAGCAGCCGGTCCCGGCACCGCTCCGCCGTCTCTCCCGTCTGCAGAAACAGCTGGTCCGCGTACGGGTAGTTGGCGAAAGACCCCTTCTGCGGGAGGAGATGCTCGACAGTAAGCACCTCGGGCAGGGTTACGGCTTCGCTTTTCGAGGTCCTGATATGGGCCTCGATGGCGCGGAGAACCATGGCGCTGCGATCAGGACGGGACTTGGCGTAGATCGGCTTGGACAGCCACGCCGCTTCAAACTCCTGGTCAGACGGCCATCGCGTGGTAACGTCGCGGGATCGCGTGAGCTCCGCCCTAGCAACGTCCGCGAGGTCCGCATTGACCGGTGCCTTTTTGAGCTTGCTGAGCAGCTGAACGAAGAAGCGGTTGTAGTTCTTGTTGGTCAGCTGACACACGAACCGACGCACCAGCCAGGACTCTATGTCGGCCAGGATTTGGTCGCGCGACGCAACCGGCAAGCGTTCGGCAGGCACGGACATCAGATAGAGCAGCACGGGATAGACGGTGCTGTTGTCGAGCACCCGTAAGCGTTTTGCTAGGAGCGCAGCTCGGTCATCCCCCTTCGGCTGAACCAGCGATTGGAACACGGCACTATAGGTCTTCAGATCGGCCAGGAGCGCCTCAATCTTCTGCGGGTCGCTGTCACGCCAATCCCGGAACTCACCGAAGAGCTGACCAATGTTCAAGTCGCGCTCGGTCTTCATGGTGAGGTAGTGAAAGAGGAACAGATCGATCCTCGGCCGTAGCAACCTGCCCTGCCGCTCGGGGACATGCCAAAAGCGGTTCTCGCCGTTGACGACCCCGTCGATGCGGTGATCGTCAAACGCCCGCCAATAGCGCTCGTAGAGGTCATCTGCGTCGCAGCTTGGGTCATTTGCCGCGTTCAAAAAGATGTAATTTCGAATGAGGTCGGACGGCAGCAACGGCTGCCCCCTAGCATTCAGCGTTTCGAAGATGACCTGCGGGTCGTCGCCATCTTCGAGTTCAATCACCACCAGTTGCAGCGCGGTCCGCAGCGCCTGGTAGATCGCAAAGAGGCGACCGTCGCGGGCCTCTTTGCCCTCGCCAGCAGCGTTTACGAACTCGAGGATCCGATCACTGAAAAAGAGATAGGCCGCCGCAAGGCGCGGGGCGCTTGCGCGGTCGCTGATTGCCAAGGCCTTTCGCAAGGCCTGCGGCGAGCCTGACGTCAGCACCTCTCGATACACTGCCCGATCTGCATTGGTCGGCCAGACTTTGAACGATCCCTCTGCCCCCTCCTTTTCGTCTTCGTTGACCGTCAGGCGTTTGAGCTTCGATATATGCTCAGACCCTGCCTCCACGGCGAAGTCACGGAGCGCCGCAATCAGCAACTGAAGGGTGGTGAGGCGCTGCTGTCCGTCGATCACCTCCGACCGTGCAACCCCAGCCCCGACGATACGCGAGACGTTCAGCACTATCGCGCCAAGAAAATGAGATCGCCGTGGAATCTGCGTTTCGGGGTCAAGACACGCTTCCGCCTGGCGTTCGATGTCCTCCCATAGGGGCTCCCACTGGCCCTGCTGCCCCCACACATAAGCACGCTGGTAGAGCGGCACGACGTACCGACGTTCCCGCTGGAATAGGTCGTGGATGGTCAATTTATCTGGCTTCACAATCTTCCCCCGGGGCTCTTGTGATAGCTAGGCGACCCGTCAAGGTAGTCTTGCAATCGCGGCGGGACGTTTCAACGGCTATCTGCCGAGGATGCCCGGCGGTGCGCGCAACTATGGGCTTGGATCGTGGCGGGGACGATGCTTCGCGGGACAAGCACGCCGGCACTGAGTTTGGAGGGAGTCGATGGTGACTTTCCGACACAAAAAGACAGCGGGCGAGCGGGCGGGAATTGCCGCCCGCCAAGTTTCTGAGCCGGAAGTTCAACCCGCCGCAAACACGCAGATGCCATCGGCGACGATATTGATCCGACCGGCAATCGGCGCACTTTAGAAGGGTACGAGCACCGGTGTCGCGGAGAGTTCGCACCGGCGAGAGGACGTAGATTCGGACGATTCTTCAGAACGGCAAGTGTGCGTAGTTCTGCGTACTAGAAACGCGCGCCGAATGTCTCGTTCAAGCAGGCTTGCACACAGTTTCCGCAGGGCCGCTCCGTAAGTTTTTTCCGACATTGGAAGCCCGCGGGCGAGGCGGGGGGAAAAGTGCGGCGCGCGTCTTCGAACCGACCTACGCGTTCAAGCCTCAGAGCGGAGTAGCTCTGAGGCGTCCAACTCGAGCGCGACGGCCAGGCGCCCTAGGGCGCGTACCGTCGGGTTGCGAACACCCCGCTCGAGATCACTGAGATAGCTGCGCTTCATACCGGCGCGGAACGCCACCTCTTCCTGCGACAGGCCGAGGTGGGTGCGCCTCTCGCGCACATTCCGCCCAAGAAGTTGGACCACATCCATGGCCGGACATGGCCGCAAACGACAGCGCGAAGCTGTCCCCTAGACGTGTCATTGCTGTTGGAGCTATCGCTGGCGACGATTTCCTTTGGAGTTTTCGATGCTCGTTAAGTCCACCACTAACGACCTGCCACTATCCAACGACCTCCAGGACGACCAATGCAACCTTGATCGGGTTGAGCAGGACGCCTTGCGCATGATGATGGCGATGCGCGTTGTCCGGCAGTTTGCCGGGTCGCATATGGGCCCAGAGACCGACGTGCTGGTCGTCGAAGCTCTGCTTTCCACATGGTGGCGGGCCTGGGCAGATCGCGAAGGGGCAGCGCAACATCCGTTCGCTGTCGTCATTTCCGATACGAGCATTGCAGCAGTCGCGGGACTTTCCGCCGAGGCCTATGCTGCGAGTCTCAACCGACTGACCGCCAGCGGCGCCGTTCAGATCGGTAGGCCTCCGCGCGTGGGAAGTCTGAGGTCCGCCGCCTTCTACCAACTCGACGCCCTCTTTACGCCGATCCTTCCGGGCCTCGAACCCATGCTGCTCCGCTCGTTTAGAGAGCATCACAAAGCCGACCTCGTCGAAGTCGCCGCCTTCGCGGTCGAATCCATTGGTGAAGACTTCGAGGGCGTCGTCGAGGCGAACTACGCACCGTTAAAAACGCCTGCCTTCACGGCGGACTGGGCCGCATTTCTCGACCAGCATCCGATCGATGATCTCGGCGGATGGTGGGAGCGCGACCCTGAGGCGGCCTACGCCTGGTTCAGTCAGGCTCTTGCCTTTCAGGATCGCCTGAGCGTCCTGCAAGGTCGCTCGATGGACGGCCTCAATCTGCATCAAGAGATGAATCGTTGGGACCAGGCCCGCGCCGCGGTGCTTTCCAACCGTTATCAGCCGACCTGAACACACGTCTTGTTGTGCGGCCCGCACCGCACAACAAGGCCGCATAGAATGCACCGGCCGACCGCGCGAGTTGTTGGGGGCGTGGAACTTGCCGCGCCTCTTTAAAAGGCCTTGCCACATGGCGCCCTACAATAGCGGTCCCCAAACTCGCGCCGCAAATGACAACCTCAGCCCGCTCAAGCTCGCATTACGAGACTGGGCTGACCGAGAGCGAATGGTCGGCGGCAATGCTAAAAGCCTTCTCTTCCGCCTTGCCTCTCACGCTAACGCCGAAGACGCCACCGTCTACATTTGCCGCCACCGGTTTGCCGGCCTGGTCGGCGTCAAGGTGCGCACGATCACAGCCAGTACGCGCCGCCTGATCGATGAGGGTCTAATCGCAGAGACAGGCGATCTCGTGATCCGTCCAAGCGTCGCTTATAAGGTCTATCTCCTCGCGCCCCATGAAGACGCCATCCAGGCGCTCGTCCGAAGAGCCGGACGGGCGCGGTCCGGCAGTTTCGACAACCGGTCCGGCGAGTTTCGACCTACATATATGGAAGACTCTAAGAGCTCTAAATTAGCTCTGGGCGCGGGATTCGAAGGCGATGCGCTCCCTACCGCACCACGCGTGGAGCTGATGCCCGTTCCGGAGGACGTCCGCCTTCTCCTGGCGCAGCGCCTGACCAAGAACGAGATGTTCTCCTACGTGAACCAAGCGAAGTGGCGACCTTCGCCCCCCACCTTGATCACGAACACCGAACAAGCGCGGAGTAAACTCGCCGCCCTCCTTCCCGAAGCCGCCAATGATTTCGGCTTCGCCATTACGAGCAAGCTCCGGGACGCCGCACATGTGTAAGTCCGCATCTGGCTATGCCAAGCGAGGCTCTGCGCGAATGGTGCGCGGTTCTAACGACAACGCCCCCGTTGGGGAGGCCTGCGTCACCGACGCCGGCGCTCCCCTGCCCTCCTCAATCACGGCTGAAGAGCTCGTCATCTTGCAACCGCTGATCTCCGCGCTTGCGCGGATGGTCGACAAGCAGCTATGCGCCGCGACCCCATCCTGCGACCCAGAGGTGCGTCGATGCGCGTAGCCCTTTACGCCCGGTACTCGTCCGACCTGCAGAACCAGCGTTCGGCGGAGGATCAGTTCGCAGCGGTGCGAACCATCATCCAGGCGCGTGGCTGGATCGAGGTGGCCTGCTTCGCCGACCGCGGCATCTCCGGCGCCAACCTTGCGAACCGACCGGGCGTGCAAAGCCTCCTACGAGAGGCTGAGCGCGGCGGGTTTGATGTCGTCATGACCGAGGCCCTAGACCGCCTGTCGCGCGACCAGGAGGGCACCGCCCACCTCTACAAGCGGTTATGCTTCTACGGCGTCGCCCTGGAGACCACCTCGGAAGGCCGCATCAGCGAACTCCACGTCGGCCTCAATGGCACGATGAACCAGCTGTTCCTGGTGGAGCTCGGCAAGAAGACACGGCGCGGCTTGGTGGCCCGCGTGAAGGCCGGCCGCTCAGGCGGAGGCCGCTGTTATGGCTACCAACTCTACCGCGACGCCACCGAGGAGCGAGGTCTCCTCGCGATCAATCCGCTAGAGGCTAGGGTCGTGCGTCGGATCTTCTCCGACTACGCCAACGGCAAGAGCCCGCGCACCATCGCCCACGCGCTCAACGCTGAGGGCGAACCAGGTCCGCGTGGCGGAGATTGGACCCCGTCCGCGATCTACGGCGATCGCCGCGCCGGCGACGGCATTCTGTGCCAAGAGCTCTATATCGGCGTGCGCCTGTTCAACCGCCGTCGCTATCGCAAGCATCCAGACACAGGGCGGCGCTCGTCGGTGCTCAATCCGGAGTCGGAATGGCTGCGCGAGGCCGTGCCCGACCTACGTATCATCGACGACAGCCTTTGGGCGGCCGTGCAGTCCAGGCAGGAGGCGGTGGCGGATCAACCCCGTGCTCATAGTCGCAAGCCCAAACGTCTTCTGTCAGGGCTGATGAAGTGCGCTACCTGCGGATCAGGCATGACGCTGAACGGCCAGAAGTTCGCCTGCAGCGCGGCGCGTGAACGCGGAACCTGCAGCAACACCAAGATCATCGCCGCCAAGACCGTCGAAGCGCGGGTTCTGGCCGGCATCCGCGCCAAGCTGCTCACGCCACAGGCCATGGCTGAGGCCGTCGAGGGCCTGCGGCAAGCCAACGACGCCCGCCGGCAGGCGACGCTGTCGGCGCGGGCTCCGATGGAGAAGGAACTCGCGTCCATCGAACGTCAGATCGAACGCGCTCAGCTGATGTGTATGGAAGGCGCGATGGAGATCGAAGACCTCAAGACGCGCAGCCTTCCACTGAAGGCGCGCCGCAGCGAGCTTCAGGCCTTGCTGGCCGAGGTCGACGAACCCAGCGTGGTCACGCTGCATCCCTCCGCCGCGAGCGCCTACGGCCAACTCGCCGGACGCTTGCACGAAGCCTTAGACGGCGATGACGGCGAAGAGGTCCGCACAGAGATCCGCAAGCTGATCGACCACGTCGATTTCTATCCGTTGGAAGGCCTGGGCAAGTTCGACCTGCAGGTGCATGGCAGCCTGGCCGTGTTGCTAGGTCTGAGTGAAGCCCAGACAGCAAAAAGCCCCGCCGTTTCGGGCGGGGCTTCTGGGGGCCTCACAAGGTGTGAGGTTGATCTGGGTGCGGGAGTAGGATTTGAACCTACGACCTTCAGGTTATGAGCCTGACGAGCTACCGGGCTGCTCCATCCCGCGGCAAACGGTAGTTTCGTGAGGAAGAACGTTTCGAGAAGACCGCTTAGAGCGGTGATTTGTTTTTCATCATCGGCTGTCCGCCTTGTAGACCCGGCGGCGACCTACTCTCCCGCGCCTTGAGACGAAGTACCATTGGCTCTAGAGGGCTTAACGACCGAGTTCGGAATGGGATCGGGTGGGGAACCTCCGACATAGCCACCAGGTCAACAAGGCGGACAGCGGATGATGAGAAGACATTGTCTGAGATTGCTTCGGTCAAGGAGCAATCATCGAATGAGTTTTGCTGAGAAACGATCAAACCGATCGGATTATTAGTACCAGTAAGCTTCATGGGTCGCCCCACTTCCACACCTGGCCTATCAACGTGGTAGTCTTCCACGATCCTCAGCGAAGCCTTGTTTTGAGGTTAGTTTCCCGCTTAGATGCTTTCAGCGGTTATCTATTCCATACTTAGCTACCCTGCTGCACAGCTGGCGCCATGACAGGTACACCAGAGGTATGTCCATCCCGGTCCTCTCGTACTAGGGACAGATCCTCTCAAGCTTCGAACACCCACGGCAGATAGGGACCAAACTGTCTCACGACGTTCTGAACCCAGCTCACGTACCACTTTAAATGGCGAACAGCCATACCCTTGGGACCTGCTCCAGCCCCAGGATGTGATGAGCCGACATCGAGGTGCCAAACTTTGCCGTCGATATGGACTCTTGGGCAAAATCAGCCTGTTATCCCTAGAGTACCTTTTATCCGTTGAGCGATGGCCCTTCCACTCGGGACCACCGGATCACTATGGCCGACTTTCGTCTCTGCTCGACTTGTCAGTCTCGCAGTCAGGCGAGCTTATGCCATTGCACTCGACGAGCGATTTCCGACCGCTCTGAGCTCACCATCGCGCGCCTCCGTTACACTTTAGGAGGCGACCGCCCCAGTCAAACTACCCACCACGCCATGTCCCGGGACCGGATAACGGCCCTCGGTTAGACGTCAACGACAGTAAGGGTGGTATTTCAAGGACGACTCCACCAGAGCTGGCGCCCCGGTTTCATAGTCTCCCACCTATCCTACACATACGGTCGCTAACGCCAAGGCGAAGCTATAGTAAAGGTTCATAGGGTCTTTCCGTCTGACCGCGGGAACCCCGCATCTTCACGGGGAATTCAATTTCACTGAGCCTATGCTGGAGACAGTGGGGAAGTCGTTACGCCATTCGTGCAGGTCGGAACTTACCCGACAAGGAATTTCGCTACCTTAGGACCGTTATAGTTACGGCCGCCGTTTACCTGGGCTTCAGTTCGACGCTTTCACATCTCCCTTTAACCTTCAGGCACCGGGCAGGCGTCAGACCCTATACGTCGCATTGCTGCTTCGCAGAGCCCTGTGTTTTTGCTAAACAGTCGCTACCCCCTGGCTTGTGCCACTCAGTCCTGGTTGCCCAGGGTGAGTCACGCTTATTCCGAAGTTACGCGTGCAATTTGCCGAGTTCCTTCAGCATAGTTCTCTCAAACGCCTTGGTATGCTCTACCTGACCACCTGTGTCGGTTTCGGGTACGGTCTCTGCTGGAGTTATTTCCTGGGACAACGCCCCCGCACACACAATCCAATAAGTGGGTACGAGTTAAGCCATCCGTCACTTCCAGCTGGTGCAGGAATATTTACCTGCTTCCCATCGACTACGCTTTTCAGCCTCGCCTTAGGGGCCGACTAACCCTGCGCAGATTAGCTTTACGCAGGAACCCTTGGTCTTTCGGCGAGAGTGTCTCTCACACTCTTATCGTTACTCATGTCAGCATTCTCACTTCCGATACCTCCAGCCAGGCTCACGCCTGACCTTCACCGGCCTACGGAACGCTCCGCTACCGCTTGCAGTAAACTGCAAACCCATATCTTCGGCGCACGGCTTGAGCCCCGTTACATTTTCCGCGCAGGATCGCTTGATCAGTGAGCTGTTACGCTTTCTTTAAAGGATGGCTGCTTCTAAGCCAACCTCCTGATTGTCAAAGCAATCCCACATCGTTTCCCACTTAGCCGTGACTTGGGGGCCTTAGATGATGGTTAGGGTTGTTTCCCTTTTCACGACGGACGTTAGCACCCGCCGTGTGTCTGCCCGATAGTTCTCTTGGGTATTCGGAGTTTGGTTAGTATTGGTACCGCTCGCGCAGCCCGCAACCATCCAGTGCTCTACCCCCCAAGGAATTCGTCGGACGCTCTACCTAAATAGATTTCGCGGAGAACCAGCTATGTCCAGGTTTGATTGGCCTTTCACCCCTATCCACAAGTCATCCCAGAATTTTTCAACATTCACGGGTTCGGTCCTCCAGTTGGTGTTACCCAACCTTCAACCTGCTCATGGATAGATCACCTGGTTTCGGGTCGTCATACGTCGAACTTAGCGCCCTATTCAGACTCGCTTTCGCTGCGCCTACACCTAACGGCTTAAGCTTGCTCGACACATGAAGTCGCTGACCCATTATACAAAAGGTACGCCGTCACCCCGCTTGGGGGCTCCGACTGCTTGTAGGCTTCCGATTTCAGGATCTGTTTCACTCCCCTTGTCGGGGTGCTTTTCACCTTTCCCTCACGGTACTTGTTCACTATCGGTCGTAGAGGAGTACTTAGGCTTGGAGGGTGGTCCCCCCATGTTCAGACAGGATTTCACGTGTCCCGCCCTACTCGAGTCTCTTGCTGTTTGATGACTACGGGGCTTTCACCCACTATGGCCGACCTTTCCAGATCGTTCGTCTTTATTTCACAAGAGCACTGGCCTGGTCCCGGTTCGCTCGCCACTACTACGGGAGTCTCGGTTGATGTCCTTTCCTCCGGGTACTGAGATGTTTCAGTTCCCCGGGTTCGCTTAATGAAGCCTATGTATTCAGCTCATTATACCTTTAAACAATCCGCCAATCGCCGCCCTGACCGAAGTCAGAACGAAGTTGGAAGACTGTAAAGGTGGGTTTCCCCATTCGGAAATAACCGGATCAAAGGGTGCTAGCGCCTCCCCGGTTCTTATCGCAGCTTGCCACGTCCTTCATCGCCTCTCTACGCCAAGGCATCCGTCAGAAGCCCTTCAACGTTTGATCGTTTCTCAGCAAAACTCATGCTTGGTTTATTCCGCCCGACTGGAAAGTTGCCGGGGGACCAAGCCTGATTTTTGTCAGACAATGTCTTCTTCTCGAACAAGACCTTCAAGCTCAGGGGAGCCGGTCACGTTCTTCCTTCACGATTTCAATGCACGCCAGCCTTACGGCCAACGGCAAACTCGAATGCGATCACAAGGTCCTGGTGGAGCCAGACGGAGTCGAACCGACGACATCCTGCTTGCAAAGCAGGCGCTCTACCAACTGAGCTATGGCCCCGTTCCATCAGGAACAGTGCGAAGCCCAGGAGAGCTGTCGGCGATGCCGTCTTGAGGCTGAGAACCCCCAGCGAACCAGAAGTCCTGGTAGGCCCGGGCAGACTCGAACTGCCGACCTTACGCTTATCAGGCGTACGCTCTAACCACCTGAGCTACGGGCCTATGGCAGCGACAGCCGGGCTATAAGACCCAGGCTCGCGATCGCGTCACCAATACATCAACCCGTATGGTCGATGCGTCGATGACGAAAGTGGAAAGAGAAACGGAGACGGCGGCGTCCCGCAGTTTATTGGAGCCTCAATAGACAGCCTCGTGAGAGACGGTCTGGAGAAGCATCCTTAGAAAGGAGGTGATCCAGCCGCAGGTTCCCCTACGGCTACCTTGTTACGACTTCACCCCAGTCGCTGACCCTACCGTGGTCGCCTGCCCCCTTGCGGTCAGCGCAGCGCCTTCGGGTAGAACCAACTCCCATGGTGTGACGGGCGGTGTGTACAAGGCCCGGGAACGTATTCACCGCGGCATGCTGATCCGCGATTACTAGCGATTCCAACTTCATGCCCTCGAGTTGCAGAGGACAATCCGAACTGAGACGACTTTTAAGGATTAACCCTCTGTAGTCGCCATTGTAGCACGTGTGTAGCCCACCCTGTAAGGGCCATGAGGACTTGACGTCATCCCCACCTTCCTCCGGCTTAGCACCGGCAGTCCCATTAGAGTTCCCAACTAAATGATGGCAACTAATGGCGAGGGTTGCGCTCGTTGCGGGACTTAACCCAACATCTCACGACACGAGCTGACGACAGCCATGCAGCACCTGTGTCCTAGTCCCCGAAGGGAAAGCCAGATCTCTCTGGCGGTCCAGGCATGTCAAAAGGTGGTAAGGTTCTGCGCGTTGCTTCGAATTAAACCACATGCTCCACCGCTTGTGCGGGCCCCCG